>NZ_AP027365.1:0-2400000 GCF_030295995.1 Thalassotalea hakodatensis
TTTTTATCGATCCTGTACATATCCACAGTTTTCTAACATTTACGATTGTAATTCCATCTTTCTATCCCTTGTTTGCGTTTTTTCTGATGTTAATTTCTGCTCTTTTCAAGTGATAAATAAAAAATCAAGCCATTAAATAGCTGACTTTAACGATTATTTTTACTTTTTTGTAAAATAGTCAAAAGTCAATATTGAAGTTGTGGATAAGTAGAGGGATAATGCTTGGATATTATAAAAAAGATAAACAGGTTTATCCCTTTATTCTAATTTTAAAGTGGTAGATCAGCTAGGAGCCTATCGTTGGATCATTCTTTGTGGCAACGCTGCTTGTCAGTATTACAAGAAGAGTTGCCTGCTCAGCAGTTTAGTATGTGGATTAGACCGCTTCAATGTGTCGTAGATAATAATGTCATGACGTTGTATGCGCCAAATCGTTTTGTACTAGACTGGGTTCGTGATAAATATGTTAATCGTATTAATGAATTAGTCAGCTTGGAAGAAAGTGGCAATCCGCCTTTATTGCGTTTTGATGTTGGTAGTATTCCTAAAGTTAAGGTTAGTAGTAATAATACTGCTTCCATGCCTTCCGCGACGCTTAGTCAACCGAAAGCTCCGAATAACCAGGTTCCAGAATCAAACTTACCGAAAAAAACGAATGTTAGAGTTAATTATACCTTTGATAACTTTGTAGAAGGTAAGTCTAATCAATTAGCACGAGCGGCTGCCTCTCAAGTAGCTGATAACCCAGGCTCTGCTTATAACCCCTTGTTTATATATGGTGGAACTGGTTTAGGTAAAACGCATTTGTTACATGCAGTTGGTAACGGTATTTTGTTGAATAAACCTGATGCAAAAATAGCTTATATGCATTCAGAGCGTTTTGTTCAAGATATGGTTCGTGCATTACAAAATAATGCGATTGAAAAATTTAAGCAGTACTACCGTTCTGTTGATGCCTTATTGATAGATGACATTCAATTCTTTGCTAATAAAGAGCGTACACAAGAAGAGTTTTTTCATACCTTTAATGCGTTATTAGAAGGTAATCAACAAATTATTTTAACCAGTGACCGCTATCCAAAAGAAATTGATGGTGTAGAAGATAGATTAAAATCTCGCTTCGGCTGGGGGTTAACCATTGCGATTGAACCGCCGGAGCTTGAAACGCGTGTTGCGATATTAAAAAGAAAGGCACAAGAGAGTCACGTCAATCTCGCTGATGAAGTTGCTTTTTTCATTGCTAAGCGTTTAAGGTCAAACGTTAGGGAATTAGAAGGTGCACTTAATCGTGTAATCGCTAATGCTAATTTTACTGGCAGAGCAATTAATATTGATTTTGTTAAAGAAGCACTAAGAGATTTACTTGCCTTACAGGATAAGTTAGTTACTATCGATAACATACAGAAAACTGTTGCTGAATATTATAAAATCAAAGTATCAGATTTATTATCAAAAAGACGTAATCGTTCGGTAGCAAGACCAAGACAGATAGCAATGGCTTTATCGAAAGATCTCACCAATCATAGCTTACCTGAAATAGGCGAAGCGTTTGGTGGAAAAGACCATACAACGGTATTACATGCTTGTCGGAAAGTAAAAGCATTACGTGAAGAATCTCATGATATTAAAGAAGATTATTCAAATTTAAATAGAACGTTATCTTCCTAACAAAAAGAGTAATAAAGAGTAGGTAAAAAATGAAGTTTTCCTTAAATAGAGAATTATTGTTAAAACCATTGCTATTGGTATCCGGAGCGGTTGAACGTAAAAGTACCTTACCTATTCTTGGTAATGTGTTAATCGAAGTTAGTGAGCAGTCACTTACTTTGACTGCCACAGATTTAGAGTTGGAAATGGTTGCTTATGCAGATATCGATAATGCCGAAGCCAACGGTAAATTAACAATACCAGCACGTAAGCTTTTAGATATTTGTAAAAGCTTACCTGATGGAGCCTTGATTAGCTTCGAATCTACAGAAGATACTGTCACTATTTCTTCCGGTCGAAGTAAGTATTCATTATCTACTTTACCTGCAACAGATTTTCCTAATATTGAAGAGTGGAAAGGCGACGTTGAATTTAAATTAAGTAAAGCTCAGTTATTACGCCTCATTGAAAGTACCCACTTTTCCATGGCTAACCAAGATGTTCGTTATTACTTAAATGGAATGTCTATTGAAACAGAAGCTAATGAAATTCGCTCTGTTGCAACTGACGGTCATCGTTTAGCTATTTGTAAAATTTCAAATGATGAATTACAACTGCCAAATCGGCAGGTGATTGTACCTAGAAAAGGTATTTTAGAAATCATCCGTTTACTTGACCCAGTCGATGAAGAAGTTCAAGTCTTTTTAGGTTCTAATCATATTCGTATTATTGATACTGAATTTTCTTTTACCAGTAAATTAGTTGATGGTCGTTTTCCTGATTATCGCCGAGTTCTTCCGCGCAATGGTGACAAAATACTAAATGCAGACAAAGATCAACTTAAACAAGTTTTATCTAGAGCTTCAATTTTGTCGAATGAAAAATTCAAAGGTGTACGTCTGAATTTTGCTGACAGTGAATTAAAAATTACTGCAAATAATCCTGAACAAGAACAAGCAGAGGAAATTTTAGAAGTGAACTTTCCTTATGAAGATGTCGAGATTGGTTTTAATGTAAACTATGTACTTGATGTACTAAATGCAATTAAAGAGCAAGGGGTTAAATTTACTTTAGCTGATGCTAACAGTAGTGTTGTTATCGAAGGGCAGGATTCAAACGAAGCGTTATATGTTGTGATGCCTATGCGTTTGTAATGAGTATTAAAGATTTAAATGCATATCAATTTAGAAATTTAGTAGACGGAAAAGTTTCGCTTCATTCTGAATTTAATTTTATTCTGGGTGATAATGGTAGTGGAAAAAGTAGTCTTTTAGAAAGTATTTATTATCTTAGTCATGGAAAGTCGTTTAGAACAACGAATGTTAGTAATTTAGTTCGCAATGAGTCACAACGTTTTGTGTTAAGCGCTAAAACATCTACCGATCAAATGTTAGGCATTGAATATTCTCTAACGGGTGAAAAACGAATTAAAATAGACGGTGAACGCCAAACAAAACTTTCTGAGCTTGCAAGAAATTTAGCGGTACAAGTTGTTACACCAGAGAGTTTTAAGTTGTTTATTGGTGGGCCAAGAGAACGTAGAAAGTTTATCGATTTAGGATTGTTTCACGTGAAACATTCTTTTCCTGAAGTTTGGCGACAGTTTAATAAAACATTAAAACAACGAAATGCATGTTTAAAACAACGATTGAGTGATCAGCAATTACACTATTGGACAGATCAATTCTGCCAACTTTCAGAAACAATTGCCGCATTAAGATCGGAGTATATAAAAGAATTATCAACAGAAGTCACCAATTGGTTATCGGTGTTATTACCAGAAATTAACGATGCCATTAAACTTCAATATTTACAGGGATGGCACAGTAAAAAAGAGTTATTTGACGTGCTAAGTCAAAATAAAGAGAAAGAGCGTGAACGTGGCCATTCACTTTTTGGTGCTCATAAATTTGATGTTAGATTTCAATTTAATACACTATCGTTAGAGCAAAGACTCTCAAGAGGCCAACAAAAGTTGTTTTTACTCGCGTTAACTTTTGCACAAACAAAGTTAATTGAAAAAGTTAAACGAGTAAAGCCAATTTTATTAATTGATGATATTGGTGCTGAATTAGACATAAGTTCTAGAACAGCAATGTCTGTGGCAAATCAGTTATTGAATTGTCAATCAATAATAACCGCAATTGATAAAAGTGCAGTGGAACCATTGGTTCCGAAAAACAAAAATTATAAAATGTTTCACGTGAAACATGGCAATATTTCTTTAATGAGTGAGTAGGCTAAAGCTATGAGTGTAGAAAATGAATATGGCTCAGACAGTATCAAGGTTTTAAAAGGGCTGGACGCTGTAAGAAAAAGACCGGGTATGTATATTGGTGACACAGATGATGGCACAGGTTTACATCACATGGTTTTTGAGGTGTTAGATAATTCAATAGATGAAGCACTTGCAGGTCACTGTAGTGATATAGTTGTAACTATTCACCTTGATGGTTCTGTATCTGTAAAAGATGATGGCCGTGGTATACCAACGGATATTCACCCAGAAGAAGGTGTTTCTGCAGCAGAAGTTATCATGACGGTATTACATGCGGGTGGTAAATTTGGCGGTGAAGACTCTGGTTATAAAGTTTCAGGTGGTTTACATGGTGTAGGTGTTTCTGTAGTTAATGCATTAAGCCATAAACTAACACTTACTATTCGTAGGAACGGTGAACTTCACGAACAAGAATATAAATTAGGAGAGCCGCAAGCACCGTTAGCACTCGTTGGTGAAACAGATCAAACAGGTACTGAGTTAAGGTTTTGGCCAAGCGAAGAAACATTCACTGATGTAGAGTTTCATTATGACATTCTGGTAAAACGTATCCGTGAACTATCTTTCCTAAATTCAGGTGTCTCAATAAAACTCATTGATGAACGTGAAGAAGGTAAAGAAGAACATTTCTTTTATGAAGGCGGTATTCAAGCGTTTGTTGATTATTTAAATACAAATAAAACAGCGGTAAATGAAGAGATATTTTATTTTGACTTAGAACGTGAAGATGGAATTGCTGTTGAAGTAGCAATGCAATGGAATGATGGTTTCCAAGAAAATATACATTGTTTTACCAATAATATACCTCAACGTGATGGTGGAACGCATTTAAGTGGTTTCAGAGCGGCGTTAACTCGTACCATAAATAGCTACATGGTAAAAGAAGGGTTAAATAAATCTAAAAAAGGTGAAACAAATCCATCTGGTGATGATGCCCGTGAAGGATTAACAGCGGTTATTTCTGTTAAAGTCCCAGACCCAAAGTTTTCATCGCAAACTAAAGATAAGCTAGTTTCTTCTGAAGTAAAAACTGCGGTAGAACAAGCGATGGGTGAAAAGCTTGGGGAATATCTATTAGAGAATCCGGGTACTGCAAAAACAGTAATCATGAAAATTGTTGATGCCGCTAGAGCAAGGGAAGCTGCTCGTAAAGCGCGTGAGATGACAAGAAGAAAAGGTGTACTTGATATCGCGGGTTTACCTGGAAAGCTTGCTGATTGCCAAGAAAAAGATCCAGCGTTATCTGAAATATACATAGTGGAGGGTGACTCTGCGGGTGGTTCAGCTAAACAAGGTCGCAATCGTAAAAACCAAGCAATCTTGCCACTTAAGGGTAAAATATTAAACGTAGAAAAAGCACGCTTTGATAAAATGATTGCTTCGGTAGAAGTAGGTACATTAATTACGGCATTGGGTACAGGTATTGGCCGTGATGAATATGATCCTGAAAAGCTTCGTTATCATTCAATCATAATTATGACCGATGCTGATGTTGATGGTTCTCATATTCGTACTTTGTTATTAACATTCTTCTATCGTCAAATGCCAGAAATTATGGAACGCGGTCATGTTTTTATTGCCCAACCACCACTATATAAAGTTAAGAAAGGTAAACAAGAACGTTATATTAAAGATGACGATGCATTAATTGAATACCTCACAACACTAGCGTTAGAAAATGCCTCATTACATGTAAATGAATCGGCACCTGCAATTTTAGGCTTGGCATTAGAAAAATTAGTAAATCAATTTAGAAGAGCATATAACACGATTAAACGTGTTTCTCGCCAAATACCAGAAGATATTCTCATTAAGATGATCTATTCATCGACAATAAATATCGAAGATTTTTCAGATGAAGGGAAAGTTACGGCTTGGAAAGATAACCTGTTAAAGCAACTTCATGATCAAGATGGCAATGGTTCAATTTATACAGCTTCGGTAGAGCAAGATAAAGAGCGTAACATTTATTATCCTCGATTCAATGTTAGAAAACATGGAATTGATAAGGTATATAACTGTGGTTATGAATTTATACATTCTAAAGAGTTTAAAGAGTTAATTGACCTTAACGTTGCAATAAATGGCCTTATTGAAGAAGGCGGCTATGTAAAACGCAATGAGAAAATAAAGCCAGTTTCAACCTTTGATGAAGCGTTAACATGGTTAATGGCTGAATCAAAACGAGGGCAGTATATCCAACGTTATAAAGGTTTGGGTGAAATGAACCCAGATCAACTGTGGGAAACAACGATGGACCCAGAAACAAGGCGTATGTTGAAAGTAACGATTGAAGACGCCATTGCAGCAGATCAACTATTTAATACGTTAATGGGTGATCATGTTGAACCTCGTAGACATTTTATTGAAGAAAATGCGTTGAAAGTAGAAAACTTAGATGTTTAGTTTTAGATAAAAAAGTCAATACCGATCAATTAAGCAATTGATCGGTGGGAATAAAACGCTTATACGACCATAGCCCTATCTTTATGATAGGGCTATTTTTTTATGTAATTGATGTGGCTAGATGATGTGAAAACATTTGTGGTGCCTAAAGCGGATAAGTTTTTCAAAGGAGCTTACCGCTCCACAAACGGTAATAGTATTTTGGGGTATTGATTACTTATAAGTCCGGTTAGGTTGAGATAAGCGAGGTAGCTAAAGTGACAAATGAACCTGCGTTGTGGATCAGTTTCACTATGGTCTGCGTTATGTTCAAGGTAAGATACTCTGGTGTGCACAGACAGGGTAAAAAAGGTTGTAATGCCTAAAAAGCAAAAACAGGCCAAATCAAGGACCATTAGAATGTCAAAAAACAAACTATGCCTGCGAATGAAAACAACCTTAACGGAATGGTTTAACTTTTAATACCAACTCAATTAAATATTTAATAGAATTGGTATAAGTAGCTTTATATAACTGGCTTTATATACAGCAAGGAGAAGTATCCATTTGAAATAATGACCGGTCATGAAATATACGGTTTTATCAAAGATATAAATAAAAAGTTAAAATATTCGAGTTTTTGCTCAATTTATCACTGCTGTAAACTAGGCGAATAAACAGACAAACGTTATACTAGCGCCAGCAAATTAAAATTTTATATTATAAATACAGGCACGCATGAGTACGTTTAATAGCAAAACATTCCAAGGATTGATTTTACAACTACAAGATTACTGGTCTCGACAGGGTTGTGTCATTGTACAGCCTTTAGATTTAGAAGTTGGTGCTGGTACCTTTCATCCCATGACATTTTTGCGTGCGGTAGGACCTGAGCCTATCAGTAGCGCATATGTACAACCTTGTCGAAGACCAACAGATGGTCGTTACGGGGAAAACCCAAACCGCTTACAGCATTATTATCAATTTCAAGTGATGTTAAAGCCTTCTCCGAAGAATATACAAGAGTTATATTTAAACTCACTGAAAGAGCTTGGTATAGATCCTTTAGTACATGATATCCGTTTTGTTGAAGATAACTGGGAGTCGCCAACACTTGGAGCTTGGGGATTAGGTTGGGAAATTTGGCTAAACGGAATGGAAATCACTCAATTTACTTATTTTCAACAAGTCGGTGGTTTAGAGTGTGCTCCTGTAACAGGCGAAATCACTTACGGTTTAGAACGTTTAGCAATGTATATTCAAAATGTAGATAGTATTTATGACTTAGTGTGGACAGATGGCCCGATGGGTAAAGTCCTCTATGGAGATGTGTTCCATCAAAATGAATTAGAGCAATCGGCATATAACTTTGAGCATGCAGATGTAAAAGCGCTATTCGGCCAATTTGATCAGTGTGAAAAAGACAGTGAAAAGTTAATTGAAAAAGGCTTAGCATTACCAGCTTATGAACAAGTGATGAAAGCTTCACATGCCTTTAACTTATTAGATGCACGCCATGCAATTTCAGTGACAGAAAGACAGCGCTATATTTTACGTGTACGGGCATTATCCAAAGCGTGTGCAGAGGTTTACTATGCGACGAGAGAACAATTAGGCTTCCCACTGTGTGGTGATAAAAAGGTGGGAGAATAAAAAATGATTAAAGAAACATTATTAATAGAGTTAGGTACCGAAGAACTACCACCGAAAGCGTTACAAAAATTAGCGACCACTTTCTACAATCAAATAACGACACAATTGGAACAAGCCGAACTAGGTTTTGAACAAGCCTCTTGGTTTGCTTCTCCAAGACGTTTAGCCGTGCAAATTACACAATTAATCGAAAAGCAAGCTGATAAAGAAATTGAAAAACGTGGGCCTGCTATAAATGTAGCGTTTGATGAAGAAGGTAACCCGAGTAAGGCCGCCTTAGGTTGGGCAAAATCGAATGGTATCACTATTGAACAAGCACAACGTTTAAAAACCGATAAAGGCGAATGGTTACTACACAAAGCATTACAACCAGGGAAAACAATTCAGGAATTGATTCCTGAAATGGTTAATAAAGCAATTGCAAAGCTACCAATTCCAAAACCAATGCGTTGGGGTAGCTCAAGAACACAATTTATTCGTCCAATTCATACGTTAACACTAATGTTTGGTGAACACATTATAAAAGGTGAAGCGTTAGGTATTGAGTCAAACAACGTGCTACAAGGTCATAGATTCCATCATCAAGGTTTAGTTTCACTTGAGCATGCAAATGATTATGTTGCAACGTTAAAACAAGCGTATGTTGTTGCAGATTATCAAGAAAGAAAGCAATTAATCGTTGATCAGATTAAAAAAGCTGAGCAAGAGCTAAATGCTGTGGCATTAATTGATGAAGAATTGTTAGAAGAAGTTACCTCAATTGTTGAGTGGCCAGTTACTTTAATCGGTAGCTTTGATAAAGAATTTTTAGATGTACCACCAGAGCCATTAATCTATTCAATGAAAGATCACCAAAAATATTTTCCAGTTGAGGATAAGCAGGGAAAATTATTAAACAAATTTATTTTTGTTGCTAACATTGAAAGTAAAGATGCTAACCAGGTTATCTTCGGTAATGAAAAAGTAATACGTCCACGATTAGCGGACGCCGAGTTTTTCTTTAAAACAGATAAAAAGCAAACACTTGAATCAAGGCTTGCTAGTTTAGAGTCCGTTTTGTTCCAAAAACAATTAGGAACGTTAAAAACGAAGTCAGAACGAATTGCGTCGCTAAGTGAATATATTGCTGAAAAAATCAATCAATCACCTAAACTGGCATACCGTGCAGGCCTATTAAGTAAAACAGACTTAATGACAGAAATGGTATTAGAATTTCCTCAAGTGCAAGGCACCATGGGTAAATACTATGCGCAGCATGATGGCGAAGACGTTGAGGTAGCACAAGCATTAGAAGATCAATATCGACCAAGATATTCTGGCGATAGTATTCCTAAAGGTGTTATTGGTTGTGCGGTAGCTATTGCTGACAAAATTGACACTTTGGTTGGAATATTTGGTATAAACCAACCTCCAAAAGGCGATAAAGATCCATTTGCGCTACGTAGAGCTGCCATTGGCATGATTCGCATAATTATTGAAAAACAGCTTGATTTAGACATTGCTGATCTAGTGTCACGAAGTGTGAACTTATACGGTGAAGTGTTAACGAATGACAGTACAACCCAACAAGTGATTGATTTTGTGCTTGGTCGATTTAAAGCACACTATCAAGAGCAAAAAATTAGTGTTGATGTCATTCAGGCTGTTTTAGCTAACTCACCAACGGCACCACTAGACTTTGAAAAGCGAGTATTAGCTGTAAATCATTTTAAAACAATGGAAGCAGCACAAACATTGGCAGCTGCAAACAAACGAGTAGGTAATATTTTAGCCAAGTTTGATGGTCAATTATTTTCTACTTTTAATACTGACTATGCTACTGATGACAATGAAACAGAATTGGCTAATACTTTTGCAAAAGTAAAAGAAAAGATTCAACCATTAGTTGCAGCTCAAGACTACCAGCAGGCATTAGCTGAACTTGCCAACATTAAGCAACCCATTGATAACTTTTTTGATAATGTCATGGTAATGGCTGATGATGAACAAGTGAAAGTGAATCGTTTAACCCTGTTAAATGAAATACGTAATCGCTTTTTAGATATTGCTGATATTTCGGTATTACAAAATTAAACCATGTTGATTTAATTGTTAAAATAGAAACGCGATAATTAAGCAAAGCTATATTAAAAAGGGTAGTTGTTAACAATTACCCTTTTTTGATCACATATTGAAAAGGGAGGACATCGGTTTGTGAAGCAATAAGTTCGTGTTCCATAAAGCGACAAAAACTTGGAATATCACGGGCCGTAGAAGGGTCATCGGCAATAACCAATAAGGTTTCACCGGCACTTATTTTTCTTATATTCATCCTAATCATCATCACAGGCTCAGGACAGCGAAGCCCCAACGCATCTAGTGTATGATCGGTATTATTGAAAAGATTTTGCATAGATATATTCAGTCTATTTAACTTGACGAAGAAAACCAGATAAAGAATATTGAGATTTTAACATGTTGAGAAGTTGTTCTGCATTGGCTTTTTCTAAAAAATGCTGACTTACCACACGGTGAAGCTTTTTTTGGTAGATAATGCTCCAATGTTTTTGACCTATTTTTGTTTTTATCTTAGCTAATAATACTTCTGCATAGCTTTTTTGAGCAAAAGCACCTAATTGAACTTGCCACTGCGAACTGGTATTAATCGCTATTCGTTTTAGAGGTGTTTCTAACGGTTGCTTGAGCGTTCTTTTTGTCGATGGGGACTTAATAGTGGCAGATTTCGAGTCAGAAAAAAGCCAGGTTACTTGTGCATAAAGGTTGTGATTGGCATTTAATGTTGAGTGATCAAAATAACTAGTTTGTCCAAACTCAACTGCGAGCTGGTTGGTAAAGCGAAATTGAGTTGCCAAGTTAAGATAAGAAGAGACACTGTCCTTATTAATTAACGAAGGTTTATCAGAATGAATTAGATACCCAAAACCTGTGCCTGCTTTAATAGTGAGTTGATTATTTATTTGACGAATAAAGTTTACGCCAACCATTGCACGTTTAAGCTTGATGGCTTGTTGTTGAGCGTTTGTTTGTATCATGATTGTTCTATGATCAACAAAACGACTTTCTATAGCGAAGTTTTCGGAAAATTGCCATTGATAACTAAGATGAACACCGTTAGAAGAAGATTGCTGGTGATGATAGTCAACACCGAAACTAAGGCTATGTTCTTGAGCAAAACAAGATAGGCTTAAAAGTAAAGAAAGTAGCAAATAAGTACGCATTAGCACATAGAATAAAAGATTATGTAGATATACTACCAGTGGTTTATTAGTAACACTATTTTCTCTTTGAATTAGTGTAAATTCCTCATAACTACTTGCTTTGTAATGCTAGCCTGAATACTCTTAAACAGAATGTTTTTCTCAGGGTTATTTATGTTGCGTTTTTGTGTCTTCTTTTTCTGTTGGTTTAGTCTTTTTACTCAAGTCGCATTTGCTTTCGATAATGCGCAGATGCGTGATACGTTTTTAAAAGCTGAACGTCAATTATGGAAAACTGACTCGTCAACGTATCTTAACTTATATAAGCAATTACATTATTACCCACTACAACCGTACCTAGATCAACGCCGGCTGATGATTAAAATGCGTTTAACATCGGCAAAAGAAATTGAGCAATTCTTAACAAAATATGAAGGGAGCCCACTTGACTGGCCATTGAGGAAAAAATGGTTAGAGTATTTAATAAAGAGGAACAGGCAAACGTTGTTTATGGCGTTTTTTAAACCAACGTCTGATGTCAATTTAACCTGTCATTACTATCAATATAAACTCAATAGTGGGGCGGAAGAACAGCAAATATTGAAAAATATTGATCGCTTGTGGGTTGTCGGTAAATCACAGCCTAAGTCTTGTGATCCATTATTTGCGAAGTGGCAAAAAGCAGGCTTACGTACACAGAGTCATGTATGGCAGCGTTTAGTAAAGGCTGCTGATGGTGGCAAACATACCTTAATTCCATACTTGACCTCATTAATGCCAAAAAAGCAGCAATATCTAGGCAAGCTTTGGCATAAAGTAAGAAGAAACCCTGCCTATATTACGAAACTGAGTCGCTTTCCGACTAAGTCTAAGAAAGAAACTGAGATCTTCATTTACGGTATTAAACGGTTAATATGGCGAAGTCCAGACAATGCAATTGCTACATTCAACAAAGCGGCAAAAGTATTTCCAATCACAGATGACCAGTTGCAACAAGTGGCACTTAAGTTTTCATTAGCGCTTGCTAGTAAAAAACATCGTGCAGCAAAAACCTGGTTAGCAAAAGTAGCAGACCAGCACTTAACATCGAACATCGTACAGTGGAAAATCGCTGATGTATTACGCCAACAAGATTGGCATGCGATAAAGCAAGTGTTGTCAGCACTACCGAAAAACCAGCAAAGTACTTATCAGTGGCGGTATTGGTATGGTAGAAGTTTAATTGAAACAGGTGATGAAACTGCGGGTAAGGCACAGCTGAAAAGCCTTGCAGATCAACGACATTATTACGGTTTTTTAGCTGCAAGTTATTTGCAGCAGCCGATGAACTTACAGCATAACCCATTAGTGTTTTCTGAACTAGAAAAGCAATCACTATTTGAAAACTCCGCAGGTAAAAGGGCGTTTGAATTGTTTCGACTTGGTCGCTTTTATCATGCACGAAAAGAATGGAACTATTGGGTGTCGACACTTGATAAACGACAAAGGTTAGGGGCGGCGAAGTTAGCAAATGAAATAGGTTGGTATGATCGCGCTATTTTTGCGTTATCACGAGTTGGGTATTTAGACGATGTAGATTTACGATTTCCTCTAGCGTTTAATGAACAAATTACAACGTATTCAGATCAACATAAAATACCATCGGCATGGGCATTTGCCATCGCTCGTCGAGAAAGTTCATTTATGTCAGATGCAAACTCAGCTGTTGGCGCGAAGGGTTTAATGCAGGTAATGCCTGGCACAGCAAAACAATTAACTCGCAAGAAAAAAATATCAAACAGTTATTTATTTGATAGTGGAAACAATATTCGCTTAGGTACTAAATATTTAAAGAATTTGCTAGATAGATATGACGGTAATCAAATATTAGCAACAGCTTCCTATAATGCTGGGCCTTACCGAGTGAAAAAGTGGTTAGCCGCAATTGATAGCATGCCAGCTGATATTTGGATAGAAACAATTCCTTTTAAAGAAACGCGTGAATATGTCAAAAGCGTATTGGCTTATCAGCAAATTTATCAACAAAAAGTAGGCCAGCCAACACCATTATTTGAGCAATTACACCGGATGAATATAACGCGATGACTTACCATGTGTTAAGATCAAACTATGATACATTTGGACATGAAAATGATGACACTAGCAAGCTTATATCCTGCACATATTGATGAGTTACAACAACGCACTAAGCAAGTTTTAGCAAGAGAAAACTTGCAAGGGCTTGTGATTCATTCAGGCCAAGAGTTAAAAGCCTTTTTAGACGATACGGGTTACCCTTTTAAAGTAAACCCTCATTTTAAACATTGGTTGCCAATCATTGATGTGCCAAACAGTTGGCTTTTGCTTAATGGCGAAGATAAACCAACATTGATTTATTATCAGCCAGTAGATTTTTGGCATAAAGTAATCGCATTACCAGAAGATTATTGGAATGAGCATTTCAATATTAAAATGCTAAGTAAAGCAACAGATGTTGATAAATTATTGCCGTATGATAAAAAAGGTTACGCATACATTGGCGCGCATATTGAAGTAGCGCAAGCTCTTGGTTTCGAAACGATTAATCCTGAAAACGTGCTTAATTATATTCACTATCATAGAGCCTATAAAACTGCCTATGAGCAAGAGTGTTTAAGGCGCTCAAATGCCTTAGCTGTAATCGGTCATAAAGCCGCTGAACAAGCATTTTTAGCAGGGGCTAGTGAGTATGAAATAATGCAAGCCTATTTATTTGCTATGCAATATGGTGAAAATGAAACCCCTTACGGTAGTATTGTCTGTGTAAATGAAAATGCATCAATTTTACATTACACCATGCTTGATAAAGCGAAACCTGATGCCCATCGTTCCTTTTTGATTGATGCGGGCGCTAACTATCACGGCTACGCATCTGATATTACTCGAACCTATGCCTTTGAAAATAATCGATTTGCAGAACTTATTGCGCGTATGGATCGCTTAATGCTAACAACTGTGGATGGGCTAAAGCCTGGGGCAAGTTACGTTGATCTGCATATAGCAACACACTTACAAATTGCTCAAGTATTGAGTGAGTTTTCATTTATTAATGTAACTCCTGAGTCAGCATTAGAAGCAGGCATTGTTTCTACCTTCTTTCCTCATGGTTTGGGTCACCACTTAGGGTTACAAGTACATGATGTGGGTGGTTTTATGGCAGACGAGCGTGGTACTCATGTCAATACCCCTGATAATCATCCGTTCTTACGCACTTCGAGAATGGTTGAAGCAAACCAAGTGTTTACTATTGAACCAGGTATGTATTTTATTGACTCATTGCTAGCTGATTTAAAAAAATCAGCTAATGGTAGTATGATTAACTGGTCAAAAGTCGATGAAATGAGGCCATTTGGTGGCATTCGTATTGAAGATAATATTATTGTTCATCAATCACACAATGAAAATATGACACGAGAAAATGGCTTAGACTAACGCTTGTGGAACCTTATAATATTGCAGCGAGTAACATTATTGATGAAATCGAGGTTACTCGCAGTCGATTTATCTGTTATTTATCACCTTGTGATTCAACAACTGCGTTTAAACAATTGCTAAATGACGTGCAGCAACTCCACCCTCAAGCCAATCATCATTGTTATGCATTTGTTGCTGGGCATCCACAAGACAGTCAATGTTATGGTTTTTCTGATGATGGAGAACCCTCAGGAACGGCTGGAAAACCAATGTTGGCTGTTTTACAGGGCAGTGAAGTAGGAGAAGTAGCGGCCATTGTGGTTCGTTATTTTGGTGGCACGAAACTAGGTACTGGTGGTTTACAACGAGCTTATAGTGCAAGTGTAAGAAGTGCGTTGTCGTTGCTTGATGTAGCAACTAAAATCCCTAAGGTCTACAAAAGCTTAGCTTGTCAATATGCACAGGTCGATGACATACTGCACTTAGTGAAGCAAGCAGGTGCAGACATTTTGGCTCAAGATTTTACCGAAAGAGTTGATTTGACCTTGGCTATTCCTGAACAAGGTGTAGAATTGTTAGCGGAACAGTTAAAAACGATGTCTTCCGGACAGTTAACGCTGAATAAAATTAACAAAAAATAATAAGAATGCACAGTGCAGTATAAGAATATACTTAGAATTTTAGGGCTGTTAGTAACATTGCTGAGCGTTACTATGCTTCCGCCTGCGCTAATTTCATTACTCTACCGCGATGGTGGTGGTGTCGCTTTCATCCTTTCTTTTTTATTCTGTTTATTTAGCGGACTTATTACTTGGTATCCTCTTCGTAAAGAAAAAGGCGAATTAAGAGCACGAGAAGGCTTTTTGATTGTTGTGCTATTCTGGACTGTTTTGGCCAGCTTCTCTGCAGTGCCATTAATGCTGTTAGAAATGCCTAATTTAACCATTACAGATGCTTTTTTTGAAGCATTCTCAGGGCTTACTACAACTGGGGCTACGATCTTATCGCAAATTGATGGCTTACCACATGCTGTATTATGGTATCGCCAACAATTACAGTGGTTAGGTGGTATGGGTATCATCGTATTAGCAGTAGCTGTGTTACCTATGTTAGGTATTGGTGGAATGCAGTTATATCGTGCAGAAACGCCTGGACCTGTCAAAGATTCTAAAATGACCCCCAGAATCGCCGATACCGCAAAACACTTATGGTATATTTATTTATCGCTTACCGTGGCTTGCTCATTAAGTTATTGGGCAGCTGGTATGACGGTATTTGATGCCATTTGTCATGCATTTTCAACCATCGCAATTGGTGGCTTTTCTACCCATGATTTAAGTATGGGGTATTTTGATAGTCCATTAATAAATGCTGTATGTGTACTGTTTTTATTAATTGCGGGGGTTAACTTTGCCTTACATTTTGCGGTGCTTCATAGTAAATCGTTACGCGCTTATTTTTACGACCCCGAGTTCAAAGTATTCATTGCTATCCAATTGGTTTTAACATTGATTTGTGCGGTCGTGTTACTGAGTTATGGTGTTTATAGCTCAGGCTTTGAAGCCTTTGACCAAGCCTTGTTTCAGGCTGTTTCTATCAGTACCACCGCTGGATTCGCCACTACGTCTTTTGCTGACTGGCCAACACTGCTGCCTATTTTATTGATATTTTCTAGTTTTATAGGCGGGTGTGCTGGTAGTACAGGCGGTGGTATGAAGGTTGTCAGGGTTTTACTTCTTTACCTTCAAGGTATCCGAGAGTTAAATAAACTAGTACACCCGAAAGCTATTTTTACCATAAAACTGGGTCATAAAGCGTTGCCCAATAGGGTCGTGGAAGCTATTTGGGGTTTTTTTGCCGCTTACGCAGCTGTTTTCGTTATTTGTATGTTGATGCTTTTGGCGGCCGGTGTTGATGATATTACTGCTTTTACCGCCGTTGCTGCGTGTTTAAATAATCTTGGCCCAGGTTTAGGTGAAGTGGCAGCTAATTTCTCATCACTCGGCGACTTTAGTAAATGGGTACTGATCATTGCCATGCTTTTTGGTCGATTAGAAATATTTACTTTGCTGGTCTTATTTACCCCAAGCTTCTGGCGCTCATAAAACATCGAATGATGTTTTAAAAAAATTGTAACGGGTCTACATAAAAAAGCTTTTCCACATCTGAAATATATTTCTTATTCACTAAAAATAAAATGACATGATCTTCAGCATTAATCAGGGTGTCAGAGTGGGCAATAATAACTTCATCTTCCCTAACCACTGCACCGATAGTAGTACCTGGTGGTAACTTTAATTGCGCAATCGTACGACCAACCACTTTTGATGATCTTTCGTTTCCTTTTGCCACTATTTCAATGGCTTCAGCGGCACCACCGCGTAAGCTGTATACGTTATCGATACTCCCTTTACGAACGTGGGTTAATAAAGCAGAGATGGTTGCATGTTGTGGAGAAACGGCAATATCAATATTGCTACCATGCACTAAATCAATATAGGCGCTGCGTTGGATCAACACCATGGCCTTGCGCACACCTAAACGTTTCGCTAATAGTGACGACATAATGTTTGCTTCATCGTCATTGGTCACGGCAATAAAGACATCGAACTGATCAATATGCTCTTCAACAAGTAATTCTTGATCCGATGAATCACCTGAAAACACGAGTGTACCGTCTAATTCCGATGCTAGATATTCAGCACGTTTAGGTGAATGCTCAATAAGCTTAACCTGGTGATTTTTTTCTAATAAACGCGCTAAGCCAGCGCCAATATTACCGCCGCCAGCGATCATAATACGTTTGTATGCTGGCTCGAGTTTTTGCAGTTCATTCATGACCGCTCTAATGTGTTTAGATGCAGCAATAAAAAAGACTTCATCGTCAGCTTCAATGACTGTAGTGCCTAATGGACGAATAGGGCGGCCGTTTCGGTATATGGCTGCTACTCGAGTTTCAATATTAGGAATGTGCTCACGTAACGTAGAAAGGGCATGGCCAACCAGTAAGCCACCATAATAGGCTTTTACTGCAACTAAGCTGACTTTACCACGAGCAAACTCTAATACTTGCAGCGCGCCAGGGTAGTCGATAAGGCGAGCAATATCTCTGGTAACAAGTTGCTCAGGAGCGATAACATGATCAACAGGAATATTTTCTTGTTGAAAAAGTTGATCTTGATAACGTAATATTTTCGCGGAACGTATTCGCGCAATTTTGGTTGCAGTGTTAAACAGTGAATAGCAAATTTGGCAGGCGATCATATTGGTCGCGTCGTCACTGGTAACAGCAATGACCAACTCAGCGTCTTCAGCGCCAGCTTGTTTTAATACATCAGGATGTGAACCGTGGCCGGTTACCACACGTAAATCCATGCGATCTTGTAAATCACGTAAAATGTCAGCGTTGGTATCAATTAACGTAATGTCATTACGTTCGCCCACTAAATTTTCGGCGAGTGTTCCGCCAACTTGACCTGCTCCAATGATGACAATTTTCATATGCTATTAACCAAAACCGTTAGGTGTTGTTATTTTTCTTAAGCTTGGCGTAGTAAAATCCATCCATCGCTTGCTCATTTGGTAAAATTTGCCAGCCAATATCTTGTGTTGTTTGCTGAATTGGCTGTAATTGCGCATCTTCATTAGAGTCAATAAAGGTTTGTATTTGTTCTCTATTTTCTTCTGGAAGAATACTGCATGTTGCATAAAGCAAAGTACCACCGGGTTTTAGCAAAGACCATACATTTTTTAATATTTGTTGCTGTAGTATGGTTAACTTATCTATATCTGCCGCTTTACGAAGCCATTTTATATCAGGGTGGCGTCGAATAACGCCTGTGCCTGAACAGGGTACATCAAGTAAAATGCGGTCAAATAGTTTTCCGTCCCACCAATCTGAGTTGCTGGCATCACCGGTAATTGTTTTTGCGTTTAAGGATAAACGGGTCAGGTTTTCTGTTACGCGATCTAATCTTTCTTGGTCAATGTCTATCGCTGTTACATCAATAGATGTTGGAGAAATCTCTAAAATATGACATGTTTTACCGCCTGGTGCAGCACAACAATCAAGAATATGTTCTTGCGCCTGTGCTGATAATAATATGGCGGCTTGTTGCGCTGCGCCATCCTGTATTGAGACATCGCCGTCAAAAAAGCCTGGCAGCTTATTGACATCAATAGGAGAGCTTAGACAAACTGCTTCTGAATACTTATCAACATGTTGCACTGCAATATCTAGGTCGGATAATCGTGCAAGATATTTTTTAACGGTCTGCTTTTGTTGATTAATACGAAGCCACATGGGGGGCTTTTCCATGTTTGCCTGTAAAATTTGTTGCCATTGTTCAGGGTAGCCAGCTTGTAATTTTTTAATGAACCAACTTGGATGATTAAAAGTTATCGCATCAGGAACATTCTCTAATACAGGTGAAGCTTGACGCTGAAAATTACGTAGCACACCGTTAATTAAATTTTTCAAATGAAACTGTTTTAACGGTTTAGCACCATTCACTGTTTCTGCTACGGCTGCGTGATCAGGAATGCGCATGTATTTCAATTGATAAATGCCGACCAGAATTAAAAAGTGTGCAACGCGTTGTTTGCCTGTTAAAGGCTTAGCAATTAATTGGCGTGTGTAATGTTCTAATTCAGGAAGGTAACGTAAAACGCCATAACAGATTTCTTGTAATAGCGCTTTGTCTTTACCTTCTACTTTTTCTTGCAACGTTGGCAGTTCATCGCCAAGGCTTCTACCTTTATCGACTACAGAAAAACAACATTTAGCTGCTAATGCGCGAACGTTTTTATTCATGAATGTTGTTCCACGGTACCAGTGATCGATTTTCCAATAGTAAACCACGCCGAGCGAGCGTTTAATATGTCAGAAACTGGCATAGCTTTTTTTCCAGGTAGTTGAATATTTTTTAATAGTAATCCATGTTCACCCGTGGCAACTAAAATACCGTTTTTATCAGCGTCAATAATTGTTCCAGGTATGGCTTTTTTACACGTTACAACATCGGCTTGCCATATGCGAATACGGTGTTGTTTATCAGCCGCTTCGTTAAAGGTAAACTGTGCTACTGGCCAGGGGTTATAGGCGCGAATTTTACGGTCTAATGCCTTGGCACTTAATTGCCAGTTGAGCTCGGCTTCTGTTTTATCGAGTTTTGCTGCGTAAGTCGCTATATTGTCATCTTGAGGTGTCGCTTGTTGCGTATTATTGGCTAAATTGTCAAGCGTGTTAATTAATGTTTGCGGACCTAATTCTGCTAATTTTTCGTAGATGCTACTACTTGTGTCATTTGCCGTAATTTCGCAGGTAGTAATGTGTAGAATGTCACCCGTATCTAACCCTTCATTCATTTGCATAATGGTAATACCTGTTTTTGGATCACCACTTTCTACAGCTCGTTGAATAGGAGCTGCACCTCTCCACTTTGGTAAAATTGAACCATGTACATTCACACAACCAAGTCGCGGGGTTGATAAAATCACTGTAGGTAGTAATAAACCGTATGCCACTACGACCATAATATCTGCTTGATAGCTTGCAAGTGTTTCTTGGTCTGCCTGTTGCTTAAAGTTAATCGGTTGTTCAACGGTTAAGTTGTTTTCTTGTGCTAGTACTTTTGTAGCACATGCAGTGAGTTTTTTACCTCTACCTGCGGGTTTATCTGGCGGACAATACACGGCTACTACGTTATGCGGTGAATCTATCAGTGCTTGCAGGTGCTTGGCTGCAAAATCCGGTGTACCGGCAAAAATAATGTTTAATGGTGATGGCATATAAATGAAATATTTCTAAGTTATTGACGAGCGGCTAAACGAGCTTCTTTTTCTAACTTCGTTTGAATGCGCTTGCGCTTTAAAGGTGATAAATAATCGACAAACAACACACCGTTTAAGTGATCGAGTTCATGCTGAATACAAATAGCTAATAGTTCTTCACCGTCAAGTTCAAAGGTATTTCCGTCTCTATCGAGGGCACGAACCGTTACTTGTGTGTGTCGATCTACTTTGGCATAACAAGTTGGAACCGATAAACAGCCTTCTTCATTAACCATTGTTTCATCATTTTTTTTAATGATTTCAGGGTTAATTAAGACATACGATTGCTCTTTATCTTCTGACACATCAATAACGACAATGCGTTTATGAATATCAACTTGCGTAGCGGCTAAGCCCACGCCATTTTCTGCATACATGGTTTCAAACATGTCATCGACAATTTGTCTTATTTCGTCGTTTACTTCAACAACGGGTTCAGCTTTTGTTCTGAGTCTTTCGTCTGGGAAAGTTAGTACGTTTAATACAGCCATAATTTTATAAAAGAATTCGCGAAATTAGTCATAGAGTGTTATGTTTCAATTTTAACCATTAAATTACATTAATTCGAGTGCTTTGAGTTAATAACAATAAGAATAGGTGCTTTAGTATGATAAAAAGGTCATTATTAACACTAATTTTCTGTTTCTTGTCTTTAAGTTTACATGCTGATGAGCTTAGATTGCTGGCAGATGCACCTAAATCATATGTCGTGATTAAGGGAGATACCCTTTGGGATATTTCCGCAAAGTTTCTCAAAGATCCGTGGTTATGGCCAAAACTTTGGCGAGTAAACCCTGAAATTCAAAACCCCCATTTAATTTATCCCGGCGATCAATTAAACCTTGTTTATGATGCTCAAGGTATGCCGATGTTGGTGAAAGGAAAGCCAAGATTAAAATGGTCGCCAAAAATAAGAACATCATTAAAAGATCAACATCCAATTGAAACTATCTCACTAAAAACCATTGCACCTTACATTAATTACAACTCAATATTATCAGTAGACGATGTTGAAAATGGTCCTTATGTACTGGGCAGCGAGGAAGGGTATAAACTTTCTAGTGATGGTTTTAAATTATATGTAAGCCAGACATTACCTGTAGGACGTTCAATAGTTATTTATAACAAAAGTCAGCCAGTAACTTCACCAGAAACTGGCGATATACTTGGTTATCACGCTAAAGTTGTTGGGTCAGGTAAAGTAGTCCGTGCTGGGGATACTTCAAAAAATCAACCCGCTACCGTCTATATAGATAGTGCATTGAAAGAAATACGTTCGGGCGATTTAGTGAAAGTTATCAGTCGTGAGCAACTTATGCCTGCATTTTTTACCATGCAATCTGTTGCACCTTCAGTAAAAGGCATGATTGTTAAATCATCGAATGAAATGCGAGAGTTTGGAAAATTTGATGTTATTTATATTGATCAAGGTCGTCAGCAGAATGTAATGCCGGGTGACATTTTATCGATTTCTCGCAAAGGCCCTGAAATAGTCGAAACTGATGATGGGCCTATTTATGTTAATGATGCCTCAAAGTTACATCGGATGACGGCTAGCTCAGATTATAACATGCCGGAAGAAACTATCGGTAAAGTAATGGTGTTTAAAGTATTTGATCAGCTGAGTATGGCATTAATATTACGTTCTGAAAAACCGGTGAGATTGCTAGATAGCGTAATAGCACCATAAGCATATTACTTAATCATTAGGGAAGCATTTGTGCAACATGGAAGAGCACAACATATTGGCCTCAAGTACAGGCTGTGAAGAAGCACGTTATTGGCTAGCATTGAAGCTTGTGCCAAGATTAGCGATTGATAAAAAGCTGGCTTTAGTTGAACGTTTTTCAATTAAGCAGCTTTTTTCTGATCCACCTACACGTAATGTACTGAATCTTTCTGAAAAACAATATTGTGCAATTACTCGTCCTGATTGGCAGAAAATCGACCAAATTATACAGACTACCATTGCTGTTAAATCAGATATTCTTTATTACGGTCATCCGCAGTACCCTGAATTACTAAAACAAATATTTGATCCCCCACTTGTCCTCTTCGTTAAAGGCAATAAGTCAGTATTAACCAGCAATCAAATAGCGGTTGTTGGCAGTAGAAATGTGAGTATCTATGGTGTAGAACATGCTCAATTGTTTGCAAAGCAGTTATCTTGCAGTGGGCTCACAATTACCAGTGGTTTAGCGCTAGGAGTTGATGCAAAAGCACATTTAGCAGCCGTTAAATTATCTCGGCCAACCGTTGCAGTGATAGCTACAGGTATAGATATTACTTATCCGTCTAGGCATAAAACCCTTGCGAATAAAATACTAGATGCTGGCGGGACTATCGTGAGTGAATTTTTACCAGGCGTTACCCCTAAGCCGGGTCACTTTCCCAAACGAAATCGCATCATAAGTGGCTTAGCTTTAGGTGTTGTTGTGATTGAAGCGACCAAGCAAAGTGGATCATTGGTAACAGCCAGGTGTGCCCTAGAGCAAAACAGAGATGTATTTGCGTTACCGGGTAGTGTTATTAATCCACAAAGTGCTGGCTGTCATTGGTTAATAAAACAAGGTGCTAAGTTAGTAGAGTGTGCTGCCGATATAGTAGAAGAACTTCCTTTTATTGAAAAAAATGAACTAAACTTATTGAAAAGCAGCACGAAAGAAATGCGAACAAAAAAAAGTTGTCAACAGGGCTTGTCTAACGATCCATTGTTAGCTAGTGTGGGGTATGAAATTACACCCGTAGATATAGTAGTTTCTCGGAGTAAACTACCCACAGATGTAGTGCTAACCCGATTGATGATGCTCGAGCTAGGAGGTCTGGTAACTGCGGTGCCAGGTGGCTACCTTAAAATTTAATAGGGGCTGGTTATGTTTGATATCTTGATGTATCTTTTTGAAAACTATATTCACAGTGATGCCGAAGTGATGGTAGATCACGATATACTCACTGATGAATTAACTCGCGCGGGCTTCCACCAAGATGAGATTTATAAAGCACTTACTTGGTTGGAAAAATTAGCGGCATTGCAAGATACTGATGCTTATCCGTATTTTAAACGCGATGCTAAGCCGTCATTCCGTATCTATACCGAAGAAGAAAAGCAGCTACTTGATAAAGAGTGTCGAGGTTTTTTAATGTTCCTTGAACAAGTCAATGTATTAGACTTTACGACTCGTGAAATGGTGGTTGATCGGGTAATGGAGTTAGACACGAAATATTTTGCCCTCGATGATCTTAAATGGGTGATTTTAATGGTGCTGTTTAATGTACCTGGTAAAGAAAGTGCTTATTCACAAATGGAAGATCTTATCTTTGACGAACAAGAAGGGCCGTTGCATTAGGCTTGGCGTTTCGCTTTAAAGGTTAGATTTACCAGCTTGTTCAGCAAAGTGCTTAATGTGTAGCATTTTGCTGAATTTACTTTTCTTATTTTCTTTAGACAATTCAAACTGAACCATCAAAACTCCTTATTGAGTTCGTGAAGGCGTGAAATAATGTCATTGATTGAATGCCTTTTTGTAATAGAGTGATATATGTTAGACATTTCAAACAACGTAACCCTTGCGGAATGGGAAATCGAACTTAATGCTATTCGTTCTCAAGGCAGTGGAGGGCAGCGAGTAAATAAGGTTGCTACCGCCATTCATTTAAGGTTCGATATAAAAAGATCTTCATTGCCTAGTGTTTATAAAGAGCGTTTATTGGGGCTTTCTGATAGTCGTATAACCGCTGATGGCGTGGTTATTATCAAGTCTCAGTCACATAGAACACAAGACATGAATAAGCAGGAAGCTCTTGAGCGTCTCAAGGAATTGATACTTTCTGCAATGGTTGTGCAAAAAAAGCGTCGCCCCACTAAACCAACGAAAAGCTCACAGCGAAAAAGAATGGACAGTAAAACTAAAAAAGGAGTTACCAAATCATTGCGCGGAAAAGTAAATTTATAATTGCTTTGGATAAGAATATGAATAAATAAAATAGATGTTCTAGTCGAAAGTAAGTTGTTAACATGGAAGCTTATACCAATTCGCATAAAGATTAAGTCAGTTCAGAGCGATGTCAGAGGTGGGAGAATAAGCGAAACGTGTGCAGGTATAGTTGTTCTACATCAAACACGTTTTGCGCAATTATCTCGGCTCTAACAGGCTCCCAAAGGGCGAGTTTAAACGCTTCATAGCCTGTGTTGTTGATTTTGAAAAGGACGCTACAAGGATGTAGCTTATTAGAGAACGCAGAGCACGTTCTCCTGAATAACCATTCTCTGCAATCAACGCCGTGCCTCTAAAGCGTTTAAACTCGCTGAATGACCGAATATTTATGCGAATTGGTATTATTAGTTATGGAGTAAATATGAAAAGTTTAATCAGTATGGTCATTATGTTGTCGGCTACACAATTAGTGAGTAGCTGTGCTACACCGCAAGAGACTAAAAGCTATGAAGATGCTTACAGTGCCCAACAACAATGCAATGGTGAAATGGAAGTCACACACTCTATGGTGATTCATTCGAATAATGAAGAAGTCGAATCACCTACAGTTACCTCTGTATGTCAACCTTCAACCTACGAAACTCAAACTGATTTTGAAAAAGAAAATCGACGCGAAAATTATTAATAATTGAGCAGAATTATTATTTACGGAGCGAACGTTTTATTTCTGATCACAAGTAACCTATCCTTGTATTCAAAGTTTTAAAACGTTTACTCTACACTCGTATCGCGAGATAATTGAGCGATTCAAGTTTTAGATTATTGGAGAATCATGCCAAACGACGACTCGCTATTTACCCACCACGAACATGCCTTGGAAAAAGAGTATGAAGTCTGTCCAGAATGCGGCAGTGAACTTGTGATAAAAAAGAGTAAAGCGGGTGCCTTTTTTGGGTGTTCTTCTTATCCTAGCTGTGAGTATACAAGACCTGTACATGAACAAGAGAAAATGGAAGCGCAGGCATTGCCGGGAAGTGAATGCCCAAAGTGTGGCCATGAACTTGCCGTGAAACAAGGTCGTTATGGTATGTTTATAGGGTGTAGTAATTTTCCAGAGTGTCATCATATCGAGCAAGAAGAACAAGCCTCAGGCATGTCAGTGAAATGCCCATCTTGTAAGTCAGGTCAGCTTGTTGAGCGTCAAAGTCGGTTTGGAAAAACCTTTTATGCCTGTGACGGCTACCCTAAGTGTAAATTTGCCGTTAATCATGAACCTGTGGAAGGTAAGTGTATAACCTGCAGCTTCCCGTTATTATTGAAGCGTCAAATGGCTGCCGGTGAAAAGCTTCAATGCGCCCAGAAAAAGTGCAGTAAATTTCAGCCATAAAAAAAGCGAGCTGAGTGCTCGCTTCCATAAATAATCGTATAACGTATCAGCTTTGATTTTCTTGGTATTGTGCAGCAAAATGTGCAACCTCAGGAAATGCTTCTGTATCTAATAGCTGAGCAACAGTATTAAGACGCAAAGCAAGTTCTGCTTGTGTATTGCCACTGATATTTATGTGTCCCATTTTCCGGCCTGCACGCTTTTCTTTTTCGTACCAATGCATAGTAACGCTAGGAATAGCTAACACTTCAACTGGAACACTATCTTCACCAATGATATTAATCATCGCAGTAGGGCGATTCAATTCGGTATTACCTAATGGTAAACCGCAAATGGCGCGCAAATGATTTTCAAATTGACATGTATCAGTACCTTGTTGGGTCCAATGGCCTGAGTTGTGAACACGGGGGGCTATTTCATTCACTAGTAATTGCTCGCCAACTTGAAAGAACTCAATCGCTAAAATACCCACATAATCAAGTTTTTCAGTAAGCTTAGTAAATACTTGATGTGCCTGTGCTTGCAACGACTGAGAAACTGGGGCAGCTAACGACACGCTTAAAATACCATTAGTATGGTGATTCTCTGTTAGCGGATAAACGGCAATTTCACCGGTAGTGCTACGGGCCCCCACTAATGATAATTCACGTTCAAAAGGTACCATTTGCTCTGCAACAATGCCTTGTGGAACGGAAGCTTGGCTTTGTGCAATAAAGTCAGACATTTCTTGCCAAATTTGATCTGCTTGTTCAGCAGACTTTAAACGCCACTGACCTTTGCCATCGTAGCCTTCAAGTGCGCTTTTAAAGATAATTGGCAAGCTTAAAACGGCAATTGCCTTGTCAAAATCAGCTTTATTATCAATGATCACATGTTTTGCGTTTGCTACCTGACAGTTTTCTAATAAGGCTTTTTCTAAGCGGCGATCGCCACCTATTTTAATCGCTTGGCTACTCGGAAATAATTTTCCAGAGGCTTCACATTGCGCAAGCGTGTCATGAGCAACGTGTTCAAACTCAGCAGTAATAACATCAGCATTGTTAATGCCATCAGTTAAGTCTCCGTAAATAAGTTCTGCTGCTAATGGGTGCACAACCTTATTGGTACGAACATCAAATGCTTTTACATCCATGTTTAACGGTGAACCTGCAAGATCCATCATGCGTGCAAGTTGGCCAGCGCCTAATACCAAAACTTTTTTCATTAGCTTACTTTCTATTCCGCAGGGTTAGGATTACTTAATATAGTATCAGTTTGTTCTGTTCTGAATTTTTCAATATTCGCCATGATATCACTATCATGTGTTGCGATAATTTGTGCGGCTAATAATCCGGCATTTGCTGCACCTGCTGTACCGATAGCAAGTGTACCTACCGCGATACCTTTCGGCATTTGTACGATAGAAAGTAACGAGTCTTGACCACTTAATGCTTTTGATTGCACAGGCACACCCAAAACAGGTAGTGGAGTATATGCTGCGGTCATACCGGGTAAATGTGCAGCGCCACCAGCACCTGCAATAATTACCTTAATGCCACGATCTTTTGCATTTTCAGCATATTCTGCGAGTAAGTGAGGGGTTCTATGCGCAGATACCACTTTAGTTTCATAAGGAACATTTAATGAATCTAACATCTCTGCTGCATGTTGCATTGTAGGCCAATCTGATTTTGACCCCATGATAATACCCACTTTCATGATATATCACCTTGATTTGATGGTTGCTGAAATTACGGTATCTACCGCGACTAAAAATAAGCCGCGCATTATACCTGTGTTTACAAAAATACGGAAATTTTACCAATTTGGCCATTAAAAAGAGCAATTCGTTGTTTAGGTGTAAAAAAGGCGATGCTGCCTAACGTATCATTGATGACTCAATTACTTTCTTTTTTAAACAATAAAACAGCAATGAAAAATCTTTTTAAAACACCTATAATCGCCGCTATCAACTTTTTTGAGTGTGTAACAACATAATGACAACGGCAGTAGAAACCTTCCAACAAGGTGGTGTAATTGCTTACCCAACCGAAGCAGTATTTGGATTAGGTTGTGATCCAGACAATCAATCAGCGGTAGAACGAATATTGCAGATTAAAAATCGACCCGTTGAAAAAGGGTTGATTTTGTTGGCTGGAAATTACTCTCAATTATTGCCATATATTGAAGATAACGCCATTCCTCAAGATAAGCGCTTTACTGTTCTTTCGCGTTGGCCGGATGGTGTCACGCAAGTGTTGCCAGCTAAATCTTCTACGCCTAAGTATTTAACAGGTAAATTTACGAGCCTTGCGGTTAGAGTGACAAGCCAACCTGATGTTGTTGCACTTTGTCGGCAAACAGGTAAACCTGTGGTTTCAACAAGCGCAAACTTGTCGGGGCGACCACCAGCATTAACTTGGCAGGAAGTTGAGCGCACCTTAGCGAGTAGCGTAGATTACATTATTAAGGGTGATACATTAGGATTTGATAAACCGTCAACGATTATTGATGCATTAACTGGGGAAACTTTTCGTTCATGAAACAAGTTAATATTGAAACAGTCATCTCGTTTTTTAAGCAATTACAGGATGATATATGTACCCAACTAGAACAAGCAGATGGTCAGGGTAAGTTTGTAGAAGATGCATGGCAACGAGAAGAAGGCGGCGGCGGTCGTACTCGTGTATTAACAGGTGGGTCTGTCATTGAGCAAGGTGGTGTGAATTTTTCGTTAGTTTCTGGCAACAAATTACCTCCATCAGCAACGGCGCATCGTCCTGAACTAGCTGGCCGAACTTGGCAAGCATGTGGTGTTTCACTGGTCATTCACCCGAAAAACCCTTTTATCCCCACATCGCATGCAAACGTTAGGTTTTTTATTGCTGAAAAAGCAGGTGAAGAGCCAGTATGGTGGTTTGGTGGTGGGTTTGATTTAACGCCGTTTTATCCATTCTTGGACGATATAAAACATTGGCACCAAACCGCACATGATTTGTGTTCCCCCTTTGGTGAACATGTTTATCAAGAACACAAAGCGTGGTGTGATGATTATTTTTATCTCAAACATAGAAATGAAACCCGTGGTGTTGGTGGGCTATTCTTTGATGATTTAAATCAGTGGTCATTTGAACAATGTTTTTCTTATGTGAAAGCGGTGGGAAGTGGCTTTACTGATGCTTATATTCCAATTATGGAAAAACGTAAAAACACGCCTTTTCAGGATGAACATCGTCAGTTTCAATTATATAGACGTGGTCGCTATGTGGAATTCAATTTAGTGTTTGATCGCGGCACCTTGTTTGGTTTGCAGTCGGGTGGACGTACTGAATCTATTTTAATGTCAATGCCGCCACTTGCAAGGTGGGAATATAACTATCAACCAGATGAGGGGAGCGATGAAGCAATGCTCTCTAAATATTTAACAGCTAGAGAGTGGTTAACAGAGTAAAAGCATGACAGAAAAACTTAAATATGGTCACTTACAACGTTTTGGTCCAGCAATAAGAAATAGCTTTGTTGGGTTAAAAGCTGCTTATAATAATGAGATAGCGTTTCGACAAGAAGTGTACTTATTCCTGCTTTTATTTCCTGTTGCGCTTTATATTGCTGATAACTTTATTGAATTTTCGTTATTAATGTCAGCGATTATGGGCATTATGATCGCTGAGTTATTAAATTCTGCGGTAGAAGCTGCAATAGATCGCATTAGCCTTGAACATCATGAATTAAGCGGTTTAGCGAAAGACTTAGGCTCTGCTGCTGTTTTTGTCGCTATTTGTTATTTTGTATTGGTGTGGGGTTATAAAGTTTATACACTATTTTAATGTTCTATATTACTATTTGTACTTTTTAATCATTAAAGAAGTTTAGGCTTAGGTGAGCTAGCAAACGATACACAATTTCGACCGTTTTCTTTTGCACGATACAATGCTTTATCTGCCCGTTTGAACCACTTACTGGGACAATAGCCTGATTCTTGATACCCAGCTACGCCAATTGAAATGGTCACTTGCTGATTCTCTAACATTTCAGCTGACGCTATTTTGTGTCGCAATAAATGAGCGAACTTCTCTGCCGAATTCTGTGTAATACCATGAAATATAATGATAAATTCTTCGCCGCCAATGCGATAAAGTTCTGTGTTTTCTGGTAATATTGATTGAGCAATTTCTGTGATGCTGATTAACACGTTATCCCCAATATCGTGACCATAAATATCATTGATGTGTTTGAAGTTGTCAATGTCAAAAATGAGTAATACATGTTCTTCAGAATGCTTGATTGTTGTAGTTAATGTTGCTAAATCATCATTAAAAGCACGTCGGTTTTTTATGTTTGTCAATGGGTCGGTAACGGTTAAAGCAATTAGCTCCTGCTGGTGTTTGTGCCATTGATAACCAAATGCGAAAGAGCATATGCCAGTTCCTAAGTAAGTAAAAATCATGGTCATAAGTTCAAATAATGGCATTTTTTCGTGCATCAAAAATGCCATCACAGCAATAGATAGGATTGTGACTCTTGCTGCGATTAATGGCGTTGTTAGATAAAAAATAAGGGGAATAGCAGGGTAAAGCCAAACTGCTTGAGGTTTACCTTTTAAGTAAACGGTAATTAATACGGCACTAAAAACAAAAATACTTAATGCTTTCTTTGCAACATCAATATGGCGTTTCTCATATACATTGATGCTAAGCAAGATAAGTAAAAGCGTAACGCTTATATCAAAGATGCCAATTATCCAATCAGCATGTATTAGACGATAGGCCCCAAAAGGCGCAAGAATAGCCGCTATAGCTAATGACAGTACTATTAACACTTGTTCTTGAACTGGGCGATTTTTTAGCATAAGCAACCCCATGTTTTTCATTAAATATAACACAGGTATTTCTGGTTGATTTTTAAACGTGAATGTTTGTGCAAAAATTCACGAGAAATAATCAATAATATTGATTTAGATCAGTATATTAGTTTGTTTGAACTGTTCCCCCTCGATTAACCCTAAAAATGTTGCGTTAAATCAATTTTTTGCTGCTGAGTAAGTCATATGATGCCGTCAAATAATTTAGGAGTTACTCTCATGAAAAAAAGTCTTATTACATTAGCGGTTTTATCTAGTTTATCTGTTGGTGCTCTTGCGCAAGGCTATCAATCCGGTGATCTAGTGGTACGTGGTGGTGTAACCAATGTTAACCCAAATAGTGACAAAGCGGGTGTTTATGTTGGTGCATTAGGTGGTAATACACCTTTGTCGGTGTCAGTAGATGACAATTCGCAATTAGGTTTAAATTTTGTTTATTTTTATGACAATAATTGGGCTATCGAAGTACTAGCAGCAACGCCGTTTACTCACGACATTACTATTCACGATCCACAAGGTATTTCGTCAGGTATCTTTGATGTTAACGTTGATGGTGCGACGTTAGGTGAAACTACACATTTACCACCAACAATCAGTGCCATCTATTATTTTGATAGTGACACTGCTTTTAAACCATACGTTGGTGCAGGTTTAAACTACACTATCTTCTTTGATGAAGACTTTAAACAAGCGCCGAAATCACTTGGCTTTAACGATTTATCGTTAGACGGTTCTTTTGGTTACGCACTACAAGTTGGAGCTGATTACCAGTTAGATGACAATTGGCACTTAAATGCTTCTGTACGCTACATTGATATTGATACAGAAGCTACCTTTAAAATTGGTGATGACATTATAGGCTCTGCGGATGTCGACGTTGATCCTGTCGTATTCTCATTATTAGTTGGTTACAAGTTTTAAGCTTTATACCAATTGAATTAAAGGCTTGATCAACTTAGCGCGCTAAGCTTTACCACTCTATGGTTTGGTTATTGTATTAACAGTGTTTATTAATGTTTGAAAAGCCACTTAATGTTATAAGTGGCTTTTTTATTGGTTCACCATGTGCAATGCCAATTGCGTAAAAGATTGACGTAAATGCTTTTTTAACGAGTCATTATCAATTGTTTTATTTACGGCGTTGTTCATACACAACAACCATAACTCCGCTTGTTTTTTAGTGACAGCAACATGCATGTGCCGTTGGCGTAGGCGAGGGTGACCGTAAATTTCTTCATATAATGGTGGTCCGCCTAACCAACCAGATAGGTACTGAAAGAACTTTTCTCTGATATCGTCTAGTGGTTGTTTATGAATAGCCAGTAATTCTTGCAGGTGAATATTACTTTCCATTTCGTCATAAAAGGCATTGGCTAAAGCCCTTGTACCAGCTTCTTGTCCAATAAGCATATATGGAGTATTACTAGGAGATAACATTTTGGACTTGTTTGTTTGTGATAAAAGCTTTTTAATGCCTAACAAAGTGATAACCTTCTGATAATTTTATGGACAAATACGCTGTTTTTGGTAACCCAATTAGTCAATCTAAATCACCATTTATACATCAACAATTTGCTGAACAATCAGGCCAAGCGTTGCAGTATAACGCAATAAAACCAGAGCATGATGATTTTTGTGCTGCAGTTAAATATTTTATCGCTAGCGGTGCAAAAGGCTGTAATGTTACTGCTCCCTATAAAGAGCAAGCCTATAAGCTAGCAACTACTTTGTCTAAAGGCGCTGAGCTTGCTGGTGCAGTCAATACATTAACGTTCAATGAAAATGGTACTATTATTGGAGATAATACCGACGGCCCTGGGTTAGTGGAAGACTTAAAAGCCAATAACGCCAACTTGCAAGGACGCATTCTATTAATTGGAGCTGGGGGGGCCTCTCGCGGGGTGATTAAACCGTTGTTGGACTGCATGCCAGAAAAATTGGTGATTGTTAATAGAACAGAAGCTAAAGCAAAAGCATTAGCTGAACGATTTAAATCCTATGGTAATATAGAGGCGCTTTCGCAAGAATCATTAGTTCTCGAAGCGGGGTTTGATATTGTCATTAATTCAACATCTGCGAGTTTATTTAATGAATTGCCATCTGTGCCGACACAAATATTTACCAATAACACCCTTGCATATGATATGGCGTATCGCAATGAACCAACTATCTTTTGTCAGTGGGCGCTTGATAATAATAGTGCAAAAGCGGTTGATGGATTAGGAATGTTAGTGGGGCAGGCTGCGGTTGCTTTTGAAATTTGGCGTCAAGTTATGCCAGAAACTAAAAGCGTGTTAGCTAATTTACGAGCGGAATTAATATAAACAATGAATCAAGCCATTTTATTCAACGATGACTTAGTTTTTAACCAAGAAAAGAATGTGTGGTGCATGACTGGGTTGCAAGCAGGTGAATTGATCACGATTTATTTTCATTCTCCTAACTTGAAGCATCTAGCCAGCATTGATCAATGTACTAAATATGATCTTGAAGAGATCACCGAGCTTTGGCTAGAAAAGAATGAGCCAGAGCACGGTGAAATTCATATTTATGATATTTAAAGGTATCTTTATTCAAGGTACTCGTCTTTAGTGACAAGATAATTTAAAGCTGACTCCTTTAAAAAATTAACTTCAGCGTCTTTGAGCGGTCTTGCCTCTTTCATCGGGTTACCAACATAGAGGTAACCGGACCGTAACACTTTATTCGGTGGCACCACAGTTCCTGCGCCAATAAATACGTCATTTTCAATTTTTGCTCCATCTAAAATAATAGAGCCCATCCCAACTAGCACACGATCTCCTATAGTACAGCCGTGTAACATACATTTATGGCCAATGGTGACATCATCACCGATAATTAAAGGGTAGCCGTCTGGGTTTGATTTAGATGAACGCGTTACATGTAATACAGTACCATCTTGAACATTAGTTCTATCACCGATGGATATTTTATTTACATCACCTCTGGCTGCTACTAACGGCCAAACACTGACGTCATTTCCCATGGTTATATCACCAATTAATACGGCACTTTCATCAATATAACTATTTTTGCCAACAATAGGCATAATACCTTTATAACTTCTAAGAGGATTAGTAGACATAGATAACTCTCAACTTGTGTTTCACTAATTTATAGTAAAAGAATTGCAGTACTTAATAAAAGGGTACGTTGAAATTAGCTAAAATGCTAATAGAGATAATAAAAAGCTGTTTTCTAAGAACTTATCTAATAATTAACAATTGATTAATGTTTTACCTGATTATGGTTACTTTATACCAATAAACACGGGGTTTGTACAAAAACAAAGCAAACAAACAATTAATTGAAAATAGTTGTTGACGGCGCGGTAAAAATCCCTAAAATGCGCATCCACTTCTCGGGGACAAGCCAAGAAGGTGTTTTGATAAGTTTAGTATCACGAAAGCGGTATAAAACAACAAACCAAACATTCAAAAATAAACGAAAGTTTTTTAAGAAAAAGGTTGACATCAAAACAGGGTTGCGTAGAATGCGCATCTCGCTTGAGGCAACGGTCACAAGCAACTAATAAAGCGGTCTAGTAACGAATGAGATTATTAGTTCGCGTCGAACAAAGCGTTCATCGATGAACCGTTCGACCTACTTGCTTAGGCAAGCATCTTTAACAATTAGTTATCATGCAATTTGTGTGGGCACTCACAGTGATGATGTTTTACCAGTAACTTAGGTTACAAAAATGTCTTAGTGAATGTTCATACAAAAACTTATTTAAGTTTTATTGGTTTATATTACTTTTTAAAAGTAATGACCAAGTATCAGAATTCATTGAGCAGCATCTTCGGATGCACAAACGATTTTTTAATTGAAGAGTTTGATCATGGCTCAGATTGAACGCTGGCGGCAGGCTTAACACATGCAAGTCGAGCGGTAACAGAGATAGCTTGCTATCTGCTGACGAGCGGCGGACGGGTGAGTAATGCTTGGGAATATGCCTAGAGGTGGGGGACAACAGTTGGAAACGACTGCTAATACCGCATAATGTCTACGGACCAAAGGGGGGGCTTCTTCGGAACCTTTCGCCTTTAGATTAGCCCAAGTGAGATTAGCTAGTTGGTAGGGTAAGAGCCTACCAAGGCGACGATCTCTAGCTGGTTTGAGAGGATGATCAGCCACACTGGGACTGAGACACGGCCCAGACTCCTACGGGAGGCAGCAGTGGGGAATATTGCACAATGGGGGAAACCCTGATGCAGCCATGCCGCGTGTGTGAAGAAGGCCTTCGGGTTGTAAAGCACTTTCAGTCGTGAGGAAAGGGTAATGGCTAATATCCATTATCTGTGACGTTAGCGACAGAAGAAGCACCGGCTAACTCCGTGCCAGCAGCCGCGGTAATACGGAGGGTGCGAGCGTTAATCGGAATTACTGGGCGTAAAGCGTGCGTAGGCGGTTAGTTAAGTCAGATGTGAAATCCCGGAGCTCAACTCCGGAACTGCATTTGAAACTGGGTAACTAGAGTATTGTAGAGGGTGGTGGAATTTCCAGTGTAGCGGTGAAATGCGTAGAGATTGGAAGGAACATCAGTGGCGAAGGCGGCCACCTGGACAAATACTGACGCTGAGGCACGAAAGCGTGGGGAGCGAACAGGATTAGATACCCTGGTAGTCCACGCCGTAAACGATGTCAACTAGCTGTTTGTGTCCTTGAGACGTGAGTAGCGTAGCTAACGCGCTAAGTTGACCGCCTGGGGAGTACGGCCGCAAGGTTAAAACTCAAATGAATTGACGGGGGCCCGCACAAGCGGTGGAGCATGTGGTTTAATTCGATGCAACGCGAAGAACCTTACCATCCCTTGACATCCAGAGAATTTTCTAGAGATAGAATTGTGCCTTCGGGAACTCTGAGACAGGTGCTGCATGGCTGTCGTCAGCTCGTGTTGTGAAATGTTGGGTTAAGTCCCGCAACGAGCGCAACCCCTATCCTTATTTGCCAGCGAGTAGTGTCGGGAACTCTAAGGAGACTGCCGGTGATAAACCGGAGGAAGGTGGGGACGACGTCAAGTCATCATGGCCCTTACGGGATGGGCTACACACGTGCTACAATGGTACATACAGAGGGCAGCAAGACCGCGAGGTGGAGCGAATCCCATAAAGTGTATCGTAGTCCGGATCGGAGTCTGCAACTCGACTCCGTGAAGTCGGAATCGCTAGTAATCGTAGATCAGAATGCTACGGTGAATACGTTCCCGGGCCTTGTACACACCGCCCGTCACACCATGGGAGTGGGTTGCAAAAGAAGTGGCTAGTTTAACCTTCGGGGGGACGGTCACCACTTTGTGATTCATGACTGGGGTGAAGTCGTAACAAGGTAACCCTAGGGGAACCTGGGGTTGGATCACCTCCTTATCTTGAAGTGAAACAGATTGTTGTTGAGTGTTCACACAAATTGTATGATAACGAACGTAGAAGAAGTCACCCTGACTAAGTCTAAAAGGGGCTATAGCTCAGCTGGGAGAGCGCCTGCCTTGCACGCAGGAGGTCAGCAGTTCGATCCTGCTTAGCTCCACCAAATTCTTCGTTATGCGTCGTTGCTTAATGACTCGTTTAGTGAACTAAACGTCGCCATCAAGCGCCTAGCTTAACTCGAATTATTAACTTCTTCATAAAGAATGAGAGACCAAATTAAAGGTTACTTTTTAGTGATTTTCAATTTGGTTTTTTTAACCAAGTTTTTAACCGAATGCGTGTTAATTACGATTTCTTTAACAATCTGGAAAGCTGATATTTATATCCCGATATAAGTAGTTTTATCAACTAGTTATATCACGTTAGCTTTAGGTAAGTAACGAGTGTCGCGCTCATTACTTTAATGAATAAAGCTAACAACCGAAATAAGACTTCCTTATCTTATTTCATTCTAATTCAAGTGCTATTTATAGTACGTGAAAATGTCAGACATACATTGATACTCAGTTTTGTCACTGAGTAACCTAAAATATTTAGGGTTGTATGGTTAAGTGACTAAGCGTATATGGTGGATGCCTTGGCAGTTAGAGGCGATGAAGGACGTGTTAATCTGCGATAAGCTGTGTTAAGTCGATAAAAGACGTTACAGACACAGATTTCCGAATGGGGAAACCCAATGTCATAAGACATTATCATTAACTGAATACATAGGTTAATGAGGCGAACCGGGAGAACTGAAACATCTAAGTACCCCGAGGAAAAGAAATCAACCGAGATTTCGTTAGTAGCGGCGAGCGAACGCGAATTAGCCCTTAAGCGTATGGGCGTCAGTGGAACAAGCTGGAAAGCTTGGCGATACAGGGTGATAGCCCCGTACACGAAGACAAACATATTGTGAAAACGAGTAGGTCGGCACACGTGAAATGTTGACTGAATATGGGGGGACCATCCTCCAAGGCTAAATACTCCTAACTGACCGATAGTGAACCAGTACCGTGAGGGAAAGGCGAAAAGAACCCCTGTGAGGGGAGTGAAATAGAACCTGAAACCGTATACGTACAAGCAGTGGAAGCCTTCGGGTGACTGCGTACCTTTTGTATAATGGGTCAGCGACTTATTTTTAGTAGCAAGGTTAACCGATTAGGGGAGCCGTAGCGAAAGCGAGTGTTAACTGCGCGTACAGTTGCTAGGAATAGACCCGAAACCCGGCGATCTACCCATGGGCAGGTTGAAGGTTGAGTAACATCAACTGGAGGACCGAACACACGTATGTTGAAAAATGCGGTGATGACTTGTGGGTCGGAGTGAAAGGCTAATCAAGCCGGGAGATAGCTGGTTCTCCCCGAAATCTATTTAGGTAGAGCCTCGCACGAACACCATTGGGGGTAGAGCACTGTTAAGGCTAGGGGGTCATCCCGACTTACCAACCCTTTGCAAACTCCGAATACCAATGAGTGATATGCGGGAGACACACTATGGGTGCTAACGTCCATAGTGAAGAGGGAAACAACCCAGACCGCCAGCTAAGGTCCCAAAGTACTAGTTAAGTGGGAAACGATGTGGAAAGGCATAGACAGCTAGGAGGTTGGCTTAGAAGCAGCCATCCTTTAAAGAAAGCGTAATAGCTCACTAGTCGAGTCGGTCTGCGCGGAAGATGTAACGGGGCTAAACTAGTCACCGAAGCTGCGGATTTAAATCTTTGATTTAAGTGGTAGGGGAGCGTTCTGTAAGCCGTTGAAGGTGTGTTGTAAGGCATGCTGGAGGTATCAGAAGTGCGAATGCTGACATGAGTAACGATAATGGGAGTGAAAAACTCCCACGCCGAAAGACCAAGGTTTCCTGTCCCATGTTAATCAGGGCAGGGTAAGTCGGCCCCTAAGGCGAGGCCGAAAGGCGTAGTCGATGGGAAACAGATTAATATTTCTGTACTTCTATATATTGCGAAGGAGGGACGGAGCAGGCTAAACAGGCATGGCGTTGGTAGTCCATGTGAAAGTGAGTAGGTTGAGAACTTAGGCAAATCCGGGTTCTTAAGACTGAGACACGAGACGATACTCTACGGAGTAGAAGCTGTTGATGCCATACTTCCAGGAAAAGCTTCTAAGCATCAGATATATAGGAACCGTACCCCAAACCGACACAGGTGGTTAGGTAGAGAATACTAAGGCGCTTGAGAGAACTCGGGTGAAGGAACTAGGCAAAATAGTACCGTAACTTCGGGAGAAGGTACGCTGTCGACGGTGATGAGACTTGCTCTTTAAGCTGTTGACAGTCGAAGTAACCAGGTGGCTGGAACTGTTTATTAAAAACACAGCACTGTGCAAAATCGAAAGATGACGTATACGGTGTGACGCCTGCCCGGTGCCGGAAGGTTAATTGATTGGGTTAGCTCTGCGAAGCTCATGATCGAAGCCCCGGTAAACGGCGGCCGTAACTATAACGGTCCTAAGGTAGCGAAATTCCTTGTCGGGTAAGTTCCGACCTGCACGAATGGCGTAATCATGGCCACACTGTCTCCACCCGAGACTCAGTGAAATTGAATTTGCGGTTAAGATGCCGTATACCCGCGGCTAGACGGAAAGACCCCGTGAACCTTTACTATAGCTTGACAGTGAACATTGCTCCTACATGTGTAGGATAGGTGGGAGGCTTTGAAGCATGCACGCCAGTGTGTGTGGAGCCAACCTTGAAATACCACCCTTGTATGCGTGATGTTCTAACCTAGGGCCCTGATCGGGCTTGGGGACACTGTCTGGTGGGTAGTTTGACTGGGGCGGTCTCCTCCCAAAGAGTAACGGAGGAGCACGAAGGTTGGCTAAGTACGGTCGGACATCGTACGGTTAGTGCAATGGCATAAGCCAGCTTAACTGCGAGACAGACACGTCGAGCAGGTGCGAAAGCAGGTCATAGTGATCCGGTGGTTCTGTATGGAAGGGCCATCGCTCAACGGATAAAAGGTACTCCGGGGATAACAGGCTGATACCGCCCAAGAGTTCATATCGACGGCGGTGTTTGGCACCTCGATGTCGGCTCATCACATCCTGGGGCTGAAGTCGGTCCCAAGGGTATGGCTGTTCGCCATTTAAAGTGGTACGCGAGCTGGGTTTAGAACGTCGTGAGACAGTTCGGTCCCTATCTGCCGTGGGCGTTTGAGAATTGAAGAGGGCTGCTCCTAGTACGAGAGGACCGGAGTGGACGAACCACTGGTGTTCGGGTTGTCATGCCAATGGCATTGCCCGGTAGCTACGTTCGGAACTGATAACCGCTGAAAGCATCTAAGCGGGAAACAGGCTTTGAGATGAATTCTCACTGGAGATTTAATCTCCCTAAAGGGTCGTTGGAGACTACAACGTTGATAGGTCAGGTGTGTAAGGGTTGTGAGGCCTTGAGCTAACTGATACTAATTGCCCGTGAGGCTTAACCATACAACACCTAAATGTTTTAGGTATGTTTGATAACATCACGTACTGTGCCTTGAATTAGAATAACGATAGATATCAGAATTCCGAGATTGTGTTTACGAAAGTAGACGAAAAAAGATTATGCTTGATGACAATAGCATTGTAGAACCACCTGACTCCATGCCGAACTCAGTAGTGAAATGCAATAGCGCCGATGGTAGTGTGGGAGTTCCCATGTGAGAGTAGGACATCATCAAGCTTCTATTAATGGAAAACCCAGCAATGCTGGGTTTAATCCGTTTGGAGGGGTTCCCGAGTGGCCAAAGGGATCAGACTGTAAATCTGACGGCTCCGCCTTCGGTGGTTCGAATCCACCTCCCTCCACCATATAAACAAAGCTCGACAGTTGTCGGGCTTTTTTTATATCTGAAAAACAAGAAGATAACCACCGTCGATTAAATTGTCAGGATAAATGATATACAGATGAAATGTGTAGGACAGGAGTGCGAAATAACCCCCCTTTCCAGCGGATAAAACATTAATACAACATTTTATGCTGATGGTGATTAATATACGTTTCAGTAGATTAGTGTGTATTAAAAGCATTTAAGGCTTCAAATTTACTTCTAAGCTTTAAGAATCGTTTAAACGACTCACTTTCTGGAGATAATCCATTGAAGTGTTTAATCAATACTTTTGCTTGTTTAAAATCATCTACACGCTCTTTATTCGTTTCATAAGACACTAATAAAACCTGTAATAGATTAAGTTTAACGCCGATATGGTGTGGGAAGTGATAAAGCGCTTGATTAAGTTTATCGATAGCTAAAGTATAATGTTTTGCTTTATAAAGACTTACACCAACCTCTAACGCGGTTTGAGCAGCAATTTTATCTTTTTCACTGATAGGCCTATCTGAAAGAGCAACCACTTCTGAAAGAATTTCCATGTTATCAGGATGAGCTTGTGATAGGTTCTCTAATAGTACTTCTGCCTTCCCTCTGCGTTGCAAGGCAATGAGCGATCTTGCGATTTTAAACGTTCCTTCAGTAGTGAGGACCTTTTTATAGGTTTCTAACAATCTTTCGGCCTCTTTAAGTGCGTTTTGAGCAGGACCAACATCTTTTGCTTTATAATGTAAGCGCGCAATTAGAAATTGTGCAATGACTTTTAATTCATTCGCTTGAAAGTCACGTGTCATATTGTCTAATACAGTGAAGGCTTTATCATTTAATTTTCTTATTTGACTTTCAGATAAATTATCGGCGTGTCCAATTAAGGCCTCTGCAAATTGAATCGCGTTGTCTGGCTTTTTGTGAATTGAGTGGTAAGCAAGATCATTTGTTTTCGATAACGCAGACGTCGCTTTTCCTAAACTATTATTATTGAGGCAAATTTCAGCATATTGCTTTAAACGGGTAACTGATCTTGGTGAAACTAATAAGGCTTGTTCTAGGGTTTGCTCGGCTTTTTCATGGTCGTTGTTGTATATTTGTGATTTGGCTAACCAATCATACGCTGAAAGATAAAAAGGGTTATCATCAACAATGGCCTGAAAACACTTTTCAGCTTCGTGGTAATTTTGTTCGACTAACGCTATTTTACCTAAACCTATTGTAGCCCACTGGCAGTTAGGTGTGCCAACGTATGCTGAGTAAATTTTTCTTGCTTGCTGATATTCACCTAATTCAAAATGTTGCCTTGACCTTATCCCTAAACATTCGTGTTTGTAGGGACTATTTTTATAAGCCTCTTGATTACATAACTTGATTACTTTTTTGCGATCATTTGTATCCAGCGCATGATAAATTTTTGCCATGGCTGTTTTTTTTTCAAATGTACGAGTCAGTCGAATAGAAAGGTCTTTAAGGGTGTAGGGTTTGATGAGGTATTCATCAGGCTTATGTTCTAACGCCGCTAATACCATCGCTTGAGACACCTCAGCAGTAATCATGATGACGATACATTGCCGTGAAAGTAAATTTTTAGCTCTTAATTCTTCAAGAATTTGTTGGCCATTTTTTTTATTATCACCAAGATCATAGCCAAGTAACACTACGTCATATGCAGTTGCTTCACAAAGTGCAATAACGTCTGGTGCATGATAACTAGTTTCTACACTTAAGACTCCTAGGCTATAGGCAAATATTTTTAGGGTGTCTCTTGATTGCTTTATATTGTCGACAATGAGGAAGCGTTTGCTACCATAATCAATTTTAACCATGAAATCCCTTCATTATCAGTTACTACCTTGTTTTTAGCGGAAATATTACTTGTTGTCTAGTATTGCAGAACGAAAAGACAGTTACTATAGCTAACAAGAAGCAATGATACTTAAGGTTAATAGAGAAGAGTAAAAAGGTTATGATATATATGTCAGTCAGTAACAGGTATAATGTCGGTCTTACACTTTTAAAGCTAAGGGCTTAGCTAAAGCTTTACTGTGTATGTGATTGCGCTTTTCGAGCTTCTCTTTTTTAATCGGGTATACTTCATGTCTTTTTCGTTATTAAATTTATCTCAACCGGTTTTAAAGGCGGTTGATGAACAAGGTTATCACACGCCATCGCCAGTGCAACAACAAGCGATACCTGCTGTATTATCAGGCAAAGATGTTATGGCTGCTGCACAAACAGGAACAGGCAAAACGGCTGGTTTTACTTTGCCAATTATTGAAAGATTATTGAAGGGAAAACCTGCTCGCGCTAATGAAGTGAGAGCATTAATCTTAACCCCTACAAGAGAACTTGCAGCTCAAGTTGCTAATAATGTTGCTACATACGGGCAGCACACCAAATTGCGTGCAAACGTAGTATTTGGCGGTGTTAAAATTAATCCGCAAATGATGAAGCTAAGAAGCGGTAGCGATGTGTTAGTGGCAACGCCTGGTAGATTATTAGACCTTTATCAACAAAATGCAGTCAAGTTCTCGCAATTAGAAGTACTGGTATTAGATGAAGCGGATCGCATGTTAGATATGGGGTTTATTAGAGACATTAAAAAAATATTGTCATTTTTACCTGCGCAAAGACAGAATTTATTATTTTCTGCGACCTTCTCACCGGATATTAAAGCGTTAGCTCAATCTTTTGTACATAACCCTGTTGAAATTTCTGTCAGTCCTAGCAATAGTACGGCGAAAACTGTTGAGCAGGTAGTAGTGCCTTGTGATAAGAAAAAGAAGTCTAAATTACTAAGCTTTTTGATTAAAGAAAACCAGTGGCAACAAGTGTTAGTTTTTACAAAAACAAAACATGGTGCGAATCGACTAACCAAAGAATTAGATAGCCAAGGTATATCTGCATTGGCGATACACGGTAATAAAAGCCAGGGCGCAAGAACAAAGGCGTTAGCTAAATTTAAGAATAATGAAATAAGTGTTTTGGTGGCAACGGATATAGCAGCACGAGGATTAGATATCGACCAACTGCCTCAAGTGGTGAATTTTGAATTGCCACATGTATCAGAAGATTATGTACATAGAATTGGTAGAACAGGTCGAGCAGGTGCTGATGGCTTCGCAGTGTCTTTAGTCTGTGCAGATGAGCACAAATTACTGGAAGATATTGAATATGTGATACAACAACATATTGAACGTAGTATTGAACCAGGCTTTGAGCCTGTCAATGCGCTACCTGCTTCTCGGGCTATTCGACCGTTAAAAACGAAGAAACCCAAGAAAATTAAAAGTCAGAAATTAAACACACAAGAAAATAATCGTGGTGGTTCAACGGTAAAAAAATCAACTAGAGGTAAACCACATTCGAACAATACCAATAAAAAGCATACAACTAAGAAGCAGCAAGGACAAAGTCATCACGGGACTAAAAAAGTGGATCCGTATGCGGCTAACCGCTAGCGAGATTAAGCCATTTGTCTAGTTGATTAGCAAAGGCTTGTCTGTCTGCCTGACTGAGCGGCGCACTGCCGCCAGTTTCAATACCACTTGATCGTAAAGTATCCATAAAATCACGCATATTAAGCCGCTGTTTAATATTGCTTGTCGTGTAAAGTTCCCCCCGAGGATTTAAAGCGATACAACCTTCTTCTATTACTTCAGCCGCTAAAGGTATATCACTGGTGATAACTAAATCGTTAGGCGAACAACGTTTGACAATTTCGTTGTCAGCAACATCAAAACCACTACTAACACGCACAAAGGTAATGTAAGCCGAAGGTGGGATTTTCATTGCATGATTAGCAATTAATGTCGTTGGCATCTTTGTTCTTTCAGCAGCCCTAAAAATAATGTCTTTAATTGGAACTGGACAAGCGTCAGCATCTACCCAAATGGCCATAATCATCTCGTATTAAAAATATGTACAATATTAGTGTCTTGCCGCTATAGTAAAGTTAACATCGCCAACAGCCAAGTAGAATAATAGAGAAAATTATGAATGATCCTCAACGCTCACTAACGTTACGATTTTTAGCAGAACCACAAGATGTAAACTTTGGTGGTAAAGTGCACGGAGGAGCGGTGATGAAATGGATAGATTTAGCGGCTTATGCCTGTGCTGCTGGTTGGAGTGGTCGCTATTGTGTAACCGCTTATGCTGGGGGAATACGATTTGTATCGCCAATCCATGTTGGGAGTTTAGTCGAAGTGAGTGCTGAGGTGATCTATACCGGTAATTCATCCATGCACATTGCATTACAAGTACATGCCTGCGATCCAAAATCGTTAAATAAGCGAAAAACTACACATTGTATTGTCGTGATGGTTGCTGTTGATGAAACCGGCCATAAAGTGTCAATTCCACAGTGGATTCCTGAAACAGAAGAAGATAAAAAGCAATTAGAATCTGCGAAGAGACTCATGGAAATGCGAAAGGAAATAAGTGCTGAGATGGATCACTTAGTTTTGTAATTGTTTTGTTTAAGGAAGTGCTGATGAACTTAGCACTTCCTATGTTAGCTGTTTATTTAGTCTAGGGTAAGCAGGTAAGCAATAAGGTTTTTGTAATCTTCAATAAAGTTCTCGCTATCTATTGCTCTTGCATTAATTGCGTATTTACCATTAACCACAAAAGTAGGTACGCTACCGACATAACGACCTGCGGATAATTTGTCTTGAACTTTTTTATCGCGTTTTACCCGTGACATTAAGGCAAAACTCTTTAGCCCTTTTTCAAAGTCGCTTGCTTTACCACCCGCCGCGACATAAATTTTCTTCACATCATCGATAGAATCAATTGATCTTTTTTGTGTTTGTAAATAACTAAAAGCTTCAGCATTATATTGCTTAGCGATACCCGTTTTTTCGGCAATGATCATGCCTTTGCTTAACATAAATTGTTTTTCAGGTGCAGACTGTCCCATAAAGTCTACGTGTGTTTTGGTCAGTTTTGTACCATCGGGTAAGCTCTTTTTAATTTCAGGTAAATATGCCTCAAAGCCTCTACACGCAGGGCAATGGTAAGAAAAATATTCTCTCACTTCTGGCTTTTTAGTCGCTTGACCAGGTATGACTTTATAATGCTCTCCCTCTTCGTATTTTGCTGCATTTGCGGCAAGAGGAATAAATACAGTTGCTAATAAAGCGGCAAAAAATTTCTTCATAGGTTTAATTCTCTTCATAAAAGTAGCGTATGTGTGCGATATTATCATTATTCTGAGTAATTGGTAATATTGCATTGCGTAGATTAATCTATGCTGAATAGACCGTGCTTGCTTACCTTAACTTCAAGATAATATGTAAATAAATATTTTGTGTGTAACACAGATTAACAAGGAAGAAATATTCAATGCGAAGTCATGAAATAGATTACAAAATTATTGGCCATTCTATGCAAATGGTCGAAATAGAATTAGATCAAGGAGAAACGGTCATCGCTGAAGCTGGAGCGATGAATTATATGGAAGACGGTATTATTTTTGAAACTAAGATGGGTGACGGCTCAGATGTTGCGCAAAGTTTTATGAGTAAGTTATTTTCAGCAGGCAAAAGAGCTTTCACAGGTGAGTCTGTTTTTATGACACATTTTACTAGCCAGGTTTATGGCAAACGCAGTGTCGCATTTGCAGCGCCTTATCCGGGGGAAATTATTCCTCTAGATCTTGCGCAATTAGGTGGCAGCGTTACTTGTCAAAAAGATGCTTTTTTATGCGCAGCACGCGGGACTAAAGTTGATATAGCCTTTAATCGTCGTTTAGGGAGTGGGTTTTTTGGCGGAGAAGGGTTCATCTTGCAGCACTTGTCGGGTGATGGTAAAGCATTTGTTCATGCCGGTGGTACCGTGATAGAAAAACAACTTAATGGAGAAACGTTACGCTTAGATACCGGATGTTTGGTGGCATTTAGTGATGGTATTGATTACAGTATTGAGATGACATCAGGCTTAAAAAGTATGTTTTTTGGTGGTGAAGGGTTATTTCTTGCCACTTTGTCTGGTCACGGAAAAGTATGGATTCAAAGTTTACCTTTTTCACGGCTTGCTGATCGTATTATTTCACATGCACCTAACTTTGGCGGTTCAAGCCAAGGCGAGTAGTAAACGTGGAAGTAGGCGACAAGCTTTACTCTATGAGTAACAGCTTGTCGAAAACATCTGCGGTTATGTAACCTAAATTTTTACTTCCGTTCACGGGGGTAATATCTGTAGAGCCGATAAAGTGTTCTCGTTGTTCACTACCGTCATTATCACAGTATGCAAGCATAAAGCCGATTACCTTACCTTCAGTTAATTCAACGCTTGGATAGTTGTGCTGTTCTTCCATGGTGAATTTATCGTCATAGATTGATATAGCCAACTCCCAGATTACGTTATGAGGCTTTTTTTTACTACGTTTCCAGCGGCTTTTTATATGATCGTTTAAAGTAACAAAAGATGGTTGGCCATTGGGTAATTTACTCGCGATGTCGACAACTTGATTGTCTAATGCAATATGGTAAGCGAAGGCATTAAAGGAGTATTGATGGTTACCGCCTGATGCATCTTCATCTATGAATACTTCTAGGCAATCGTCATCCCAATAAAAATAAAGTGGATCAGCATGTTGGTCAAATAATACATCATCAGTAATTTCAGCAAGAATAAACAAAGTGCTGTTATTCCATAGTAATTTAAAACGTCCTTGAAAGTCAGTCTTATTCGGCATTTCTCCTAACAGCAAATGATTCATGCCTTGCCATGATGCGGTCGACCATATTTCTGTATCTATTTCTCCATCTATTTTGGGTGTTAACATTGTTTTATGTACTTTTATTGTCTGTGCATATGCATTGTTATTAATAAGCAAAGTGGTGATGCATAATGCTAAGTAAAGTAGTATATGGTGTTTCATATTAAGGTTTCTGCTGTTGAACAATACTGGAAATTTGTTGTTGGCTTGTTTGTTTCATCGTTAGTAATATTGTCTTTTCTGCTTCACTATTAGAGAGCGGCTCGAATTGATTCAGTTGATCAGTGAGTAAGTTTGGTGAAAAAAAATGTGTTTTTCTTTTCTGCAAACGTTCCTGCAATATTGCCTTGTCTGGTTGTATAAGCACATAAGTGAATTCATTTGCCAGTGCGCTTAGTGTTTTCCTGTGGGTTTGTTTTAAACCAGAATATGCTAATACGATATTTTTATTATCAAATTCTGTTGACGAAAAATGATGTTCCATGCGTTCAATCCACGCTTGCCGCATTGTGGGGTTTATTGGTACCCCCCTCTTCATAAATGAAATTGCTTGATCTGAATGAAAGTCGTCTACATCGAAGTAACAAAAATTAAGGTGTTTAGCTAACGCACTTGCCAATGTTGATTTTCCAGTGCCACTGACTCCCATAATTAATATCAGTTTGGCAATCATACTTTAGCCTCACTTACTGGTAATAAAATGCGTATGTTGTAGGTACTTCCTGAGATGACATTACGAATTATATTGTCATTTATTAATTGCTCATTAAGGTAGCAAGTTATTTCGTTGTATTTATTATCTTGTTGATAATGAATGTTAAATTTGGCGCCTAGGGCTGTGTACTGAATGCTTAGATTTGGCCAAGTGTTGGGTAACTTTGGTGTTAAATATACATTGCCTGCTTTTGTCACAATGCCACAGAGTTCTTCTATGATGCATCTGTAGATCCAAGCGACAGTACCCGTATTAAATAACTGACTAGATTTTCCAGTCATTTGAGGCATTTGAAAATAAGCACCACGATAATAATTGGGAATAAAATTAGGCATCTGTTCGCGTTTACCAGCATCTTCCTTCGAAGGAAGCATTGCTTTAATCACATCAAACGCTAATGACCCTTCGTTTTCTTGATACAAACTGTAAGCGAAAAAAGCGGAAGCATGATTATATATCGAACCATTTTCAGCAGTACCTGGAAATTTTTGAGTGACTCGACCAATATCTTCATGCATGTGTGTATATGCAGGTGATAGCATCATGACACCATAAGGTGTTAACAACTTTTCTTTGATGCTTCGTAACATACGTTGTTTTTGATTTTCATCTGCTGCATTACAAAGTAGTGCCCATGCCTGCGGATTTAAGAAAATCTCCCCTTCAGGATCAGATGAAATTCCAAATGTTCGCTTATTATCTGTGATCCCACGTGCGTACCAGTTCTCATGCCAAAAATATTGATTTATCGCGCGATTAAGCACTGTTATTTCTTGTTCATATGAAGCGATATAGTCTGAATTTACATGGTATAAACGGCATATTTTGTTCCATATCGCTAATGAGTAACTTGTCGCCATAGTAAGCCATGCAGATACCCCTTTTCCTTTATGACCAACCATATTCATTGGATCACACCAATCGCCTTGTTCAATCAAGCTTAGTCCTTGTTCATTCCGTGCTGCGAGTAAAAAATCAAACGCTAAGTTAATATGTTCAATTAAGGGGGCTGTTCTCTCTGAATCTTTAAAGCGTAAAGACTGATGAAGAATTGTCTTGTCGTTAGTTGTATTTAGATAGCTTTCAAGGCAAATGGTAAGCCATATACAGTGGTCGCTATGCGGCACTAAATTTATATATTTAAGCGTCGCGTTATCTGAAAGCAATATGCCGTCAGGCATAGCTCCAGAGCTTAACTGTTGTGAAACGGCAGTGATTATCGCTTGTCGGCAAAGGTCGGGAACTAAATAGGTAACGCCCATGGCATCTTGTAAGTAGTTTCGCGTTTGCGGATCGGTTGTTAGTCTATTGACATCACCATGATAAAATACCTGTCTAGGTAACCAATGATTCACAAACTCATCGAAATCGGGCTCAGGGCTATTTAATAGTAGCCTGTTATTCATCTTGGAAAAGTATTGCTGGTATGCAGATGCTGCTTGCTCAAAATCATCATCTTCGAGTAAGTATTTATTTTTTAATGCGATAACTTCTTGCTCATTGTTGGCTGGTCCGAAAATAAATTCATGAGCAATACTTTGTTGCGGAGCAAGTTGATGGCAAAATTGCATACAAGCAACGGGTGTTTCGTAAAGCGCTTGGGTTTTACTGAGGTGTTGTTTTTTTAGATCATCTGGAGCATATAGTCCTCCTTCCCCTTCGATACTTTTTTGATTTGCATTCCAGCTTTGACAAGGGTGTTTACTAATGAAAAATGTCCAATCTTTTAAGTGTTGATTATTGTAATAATCAGCCACTTGTTGATAAGGAGTAATTGAGCGGGCAATTATACCGTTTAGACTTGAGTTAAAATCAGCAGATTGGTTCATCCAAGACATGTAGCCAATGGTAAAGTAAGGGTAAAGTGCAATTGTTTTTTTTATATCGCTTTGATTTTTTATGCTGATCTTCCACAACTCAATGCTGTCTTCTGTGGGTAAAGATACCTGTATTTCAATTTTCAATTGCCAATGTTCTATGTACCACGATATATTTTGTTGGCCTGCGTTAAAGGTAAATCTATCTAGCGGTGCTTTGACCGGCTCGTAAGGCAATGAAATTATTTCATTGGTTTCTATACATTTTAGGTAAAAAAATCGCCCTGCATGGTGACTAAAATATTCTTGCTCTGGTTGCATGAACGTTTTCGCTTCCATATTAGGAGCATGAGCGTATTTTGAAGGTTCGGGCTGCATGAACTGTGCACTAGCAAAGCCTCTACAGTTCATATGTAGCATCATGTTTTTATTCCATAAAAAACTACTGGCTTTCGGCATCAATACAGGGTCGCTAACCGACAGTTGGTGATTCTGATAGTTAAATTCAAACATGCCAATGTTACTCCTGAACTTATGTTTTTTGTGTTAGTAGTGCTTGCTGGATATCTTCAACACATTGTTCTGAAAGAGGGTATCGCGTGATAATTCCTACACTGACAGCAGCGAATATTGCAGGTATTAATGTCATTAGTAATACGATTCCTGTTTGTGAATCTAAGGTTTGTATTTGATTGGCTACATAACCCATTGAAGCTAAAAGCCAACCAATCATCGCTCCAGCAACCGCACTTCCCAGCTTTTGAGAAAATGCAGCAGCTGAAAATACCATTGCCGTTGCTCGTCGACCGTGTTTCCATTCACCAAAGTCAGCTGAGTCTGCATACATTGAAAACACTAATGGAGACTTTGGTCCTAAGCAGAAACCAATAGCAATTTGTAGTAAGAAAATTAATGTGACTTGATCACTGGGAACAAAATAGAATGCGATAGATAGCACGGTAATTATGCTCATCAGTAGCATTAACAGTGTTTTTTTATCCAAAAATTTGGTCATAAAAGGAGTAGCAGCTGCACCGACAGCTAATGAAAGCATGTAACAAAGTGAAAAGCTGCCAATGAGATCTTCTCGATTAACGTAATACTTGAGATAGAAGGTGCCAGTGCTGCCTCTTAGCGTAATGGTCATCATAATAATTAATGATAATGTAAATAATATAAGCCAAGGTTTGTTGTGGGTTAAATCTTGAATATCTTGTAATACAGTGGATTTTTGAGATGCTGGCGGTGAAATTCTTTCACGTGTGGTGAAAAAAGTGATACAAAATAAGGCGGCAGCCAAAATACCGTATATGGCCATAGTGATTTGCCAACCGAGTACTTCATTTTCGGCACCGAAATACGCGACTAGAGTAGGGGTAAAATAGGCAACAATGCTGCCCCCAGTAAACGCACCTATAAAGCGAAAACTTGTTAATGTAGTTCTTTCTTGGCTATTGGCTGTTATTACACCTAATAATGCCCCATAAGGCACATTAATAAAGGTGTAGGCGAGCATCATAAAAATATAGGTAGCGTACGCCCAAATCAATTTATCGCTCCCTTGTAAATCAGGCACCGTAAACGTTAATATGCCAGCTGCTACGATCGGTAAAATACCCCACAGAAGGTAAGGCCGAAACTTTCCGTATTTTGTTTTGGTTCTATCTGCTAATGCCCCCATGAGAGGGTCAGAAAAAGCATCAATAACTCTTGTTACTAGCATCATAGTTCCGACTGCTGCTGGATGTAAGCCGAATACGTCGGTATAAAAAATAAACAAGAACACGTCAAAAACGCGCCAATAAAAATTAGAAGCTACGTCTCCACAGGCATAACCTATTTTCTCTTTTAATGTTAGTAATGCCATGACTGCTCCTTGATCTATAAACCGTAAGTACGAAAGTCAGTTTTGATTAAAAATCTAGCACTTTATTACCATATGATATTTTGTAAGCGCTTACAATAACCTTTTGTATTGATGAGAAAGTTAATTTTTAAGTAATATGTCTGATACTATATAATCTTTACTATCAGTGGGTTATTGGTTTTTTGGTAAACTATATTAAATATGTATTGACCAATTATTGCTCATAGCCTAACTTAATGTAAGCGCTTACAATTTTAGGTTGCATGAATCCCTTACACACGTTGGTTTTTGTTATCGGATTGTAAGCGCACAAAAATATAAAAATAAATGGGGAGATAACATGAAAGACATGAAATTTAAAAAAGGCGTGTTAGCGAGCTCAATCGCTATGGTGCTTGCTGGTGGTGCTGCACCATTAGCAATGGCTGAGCAAGGCGCTGATAAAGAAGTTGAAGTAATTGAAGTGACGGGTATCCGTGGCTCAACAAAAGCAAGTATTAACGGCAAGCGTTTTGCTGATTCGCAAGTAGACGGTATTGCCGCTGAAGATATTGGTAAGTTACCTGATGTAACCATTACTGATTCACTACAACGTATCACTGGTGTGCAAATTGAACGCGTTGCGGGCGAAGGTGGTGCGGTGCAAATTCGTGGTCTACCTCAAATTGATACCACCATGAACGGTGAAACCTTTTTATCTGCAACCACTATTGATACCTCAGGCGCTGATTTAGGTGATTTACCTGCGCAACTTTTTGGCGGTGTTGATGTGTACAAGTCAGCAACAGCTGATAACACAGCCCAAGGTATTGCGGGTGCAATTGATTTAAAAACTCGTCGTCCGTTTGATATGGATGAAGGGTGGACTTTTGTTGGTGGTGCTGAAGCGGCACGTGGTTCAATTACCAAAGAAACTGACCCAACGTTACATGGCTTAGCGGCATATAATGACGGTAAAATTGGTTTCTTAATTTCAGCAGTCACTCAAGATGTAACCCTTGCAACCGATTATAACGGTCATAACGATACCTCTGAAAACGGTGGTTTAGGCTGGACATCAAACAACTATGCGTGGAGTACTCCAGCAGAAGGCGCTGAATATCGCAACATTGTGCCACACGGTTTTACTGCGTTTAACAAAACAGAAGAGCGTGAGCGTGATGCTGTTCAAGCGTCATTGCAAGTTGATTTAGGTGAAGGTTTTACCTTAACCGCGGATTATTTCTATACGAACCAAGACCGTTTTAATGCACGCTCTGGCTTTAACACCAATAACCGTTGGCAAACCTTCGCACAGTATGCGTTTGCAACCAACTATACCGGTGATTCATACACCGATGGTGACGGTAATGAATGGCGTGGTGTTGATGCGTTTAAGATGCGTCCATACCGTATGCAATCATTCACACAAGTGAATGTTAATGAAGAAAAATCACGTAACTTTAACTTACAGTTAGATTATGACAATGGCGGTGCGTTAACCGGTCAAGTACGTTTCACTGATGCTACTGCGACAGCAAAAATGCGTCATGCCTACGGCGAAGGCGATATCATGAGTATCGATGAAGGTGCGTTGGTATTAGGCCCAGGTGGCTTTACCTCGGCTGAACACTGTACTAACGGTGAAGAAATCGTTGGCTCAGAAGGCGGTTGTTACGGCCAGTACTCACAAGGTATTGAAACGGGCGACTTCTTCTTAACCCATGATGCCAGTGGCGAGTTTCCAACGTTTGGTGGTTTTGACCAAGTGGTTGCTGGTGGTCAAGGTGATATGTCGGTTGCGGATTACATGGCAAGTTTAGATTCATATCATGTGGGTGCGTTTTCATCAGAAGGTAACACCGATGATGAAGCGGATTTACGTACCTTTAGCACAAAGTGGAATTACGCGTTAGAAGATAACGATGTGATCACCAGTGTTGATTTTGGTATTCGTTATTCACAACGTGATGTAGACCATGACCAATTTACCTATACTTCAGACTTTGGTAATGGTTGTGATATTGCGCAATGGAAAGCCGTTGACCAAAACTTAGACAGAAGTACGAGTAATGCGCCTGATAATGCCTGTTATGGTATGGCTGGTACCGGTGAATATACGGCAGCAGAGCAAGGTAACTTTGCTTATAACGCAGAAACAGGTGAATACGAAGAAACTTCTCACTATCAGTATGATGAAAATACGGGTGAGAGAATGTATGTACCGAAAGTTGATGGAAATGGTGACCCAATCTATGGTGACTTTACATGGACACCATACACACTTTTACCACCAACACGTCTAGACGACCATACAACGGTTTCATGGCAAACAGACTTTGGTAACGTAAAAGGTATTCCAGGCGTTTGGGTGATTGACCCAAGTAACTTCCGTGACCCACGTCAATGGCATAAAGACACGTTTGGTAATGTACAACGTACTGAAAATGGCGGTGCTACGTATGATGTAGGTTTAGATGAGTTATCTTACTTCTTACAAGCGAACTTTGAGTACGGTAACCTATCAGGTAACGTTGGTTTGAAAGTCATTGAGACCACATTATTTGTGAAGCAAAACCTTATTGGTGGTAACTTACCGCATTCAGGTTTAGGGCCAGATATTGGTGATGAAGTTACAGAGCGTAAGTATAAAGACGAGCTACCGTCAATTAACTTAGCATACCAAGCAACAGATGACGTGGTATTACGTGCTGCATTTTCTGAGAACATGCAAGCGTTGAATCTGGACCAATGGGGTGCAGGTAAGAACGTTGGTATGGTGTTCAACAATAGTTGTGGCTGTATGCGAGTACAAACAGTGACGTTAAACGGTAACCCGGCGTTAAACCCATGGCGCTCAGAGAACTGGTCATTATCAGCTGAGTGGTATGCTGGTGAAGCGTCAATGTTCTTCGCCTCAGCATTTGGTATCGATATTGCTGAATTTACTGAAAGAAAAACAGAGCAACGTAGCGAAGAGCCGGATAGTGATGGTGTGATCCGTGGTCCACACCCAACAACCTTTACGGCACAATCTGAAGGTGGTGAAGTCGCTGGTTTTGAATTAGGCGCGAAAGTCGCGTTAAGTGACTTCTTAGGTGAAGACAGCATTCTTAAAAATGTTGGTTTTGACGTTAACTACACGTATACCGATTCAAAACAAGAAGCGAAAGACGCACTTGGTGATGACTTACCGTTCCAAGGGATGTCAAAAGATACCTACAACGCGGTTGTATGGTATGAAAACGATACATTCTCAGCGCGTTTAGCGTGGAACTCACGTAGCCCACGTTTAATGACAGCGGGTAGTGCAGGAACAGGTGGACAATCGTTATACCAAGACGATTACTCACAGGTAGACTTTAATGCCACGTATAACTTCAGTGAAGACATTAGCTTTTATCTGAATGGTTCAAACATTACTGAAGAGTATCAGCAAGCTTATATTGAGTTTGAAAAGCAAAAAGCTTTCCAAAACGTTTATGAAGCACGTTGGACTGTAGGTACACGCGTTAAGTTCTAATCGAACAACTCTGGACTGAATCAAAAACCGTCGCTTATGCGGCGGTTTTTCGTTTGGCGAACAGACTCTAATAGTACCATGATTAAAGCCCCTGAATTAATAATCCATAAGCGGCCAATAAACGTGAAAAACATGATCTGAATCTATTGTTGGCGTAATAATATTGAAAAATGCAGTTAAAAAGCGTACAAGGTTAGATGTTATTATTATCTTATTTTTATTGGAGCTGTAGCAGTGGTAGAAGAAAAAATTAAATCAATTATTGATAATCTATCAACTTCTGCCTCAACCAATTATATCGATGTGATTTGTGTGTCATTAGCAAAAGCGATAAATGCTGATTATGTGTTTGTTGCACAGTTAAATGCGGGTAGCACTACAGCGACCACTCTTTCATTAGCTACACAGCAAGAAGTTATTGAAAACTTTAGTTATCAACTAAAATCTACACCTTGTGAAATCGTGGGAGAAGGAGATGTTTGTGCCTTTCCTTCTGGTGTTCAATCGGCATACCCAAATGATCAATTACTTGAAGACATGGGCATTGAAGGCTATGTGGGGGTGCCATTAATAGACGATGGCACTAAAGCTCATAGCATTTTAGTTGCGCTATTTTGTGATGAATTTAATAACCAAAATGAGATTACCTCTTTATTCTTATTATTTAGTGGTTTGATTAATAAAGAGTTAGAAAAACAGAAAGTCATGACTGAATTACGTACGCGAAATGAGGTGATAGAAGAAAGCAAAGAAGCGATCATGATCTGTGATAAAAATAATACCATCATTAGTGTTAATAAAGCGTTTACTCGAATGACTGGTTATAGTTTTCGCGAAGTAGTAGGGAAAGATCCAAAAATTTTAAGTGCATACAGACAACCAGATAGTTTTTATCAAAAAATGTGGGCTGATATACAAACAAAAGGCAGTTGGTCTGGTGAGCTAAGTAACCGTAAAAAAAGTGGTGAAGAATTCCCTGAATGGTTGTCAATAAATACCATTAGAAATGAATATAATGAAATAGAAAATTATGTCGCTTTTTTCTTTGATATTTCTGAGCGTAAGGCAGCAGAAGATAAAATTTATCAGCAAGCAAATTACGATTTACTAACAGGAATAGCCAATCGTTATAAATTTTTAGAACAGTTAACAAAAGTTATTGATGCTAAAGCTATTGCAAGCTTTGAGTCGGCATTATTGGTTATGGACTTAGATCTTTTTCAAGAAGTCAATGACGTTTACGGACATGATTGCGGTGATGCATTATTAGTTAAAGTGGCTGAGCGCCTCACGCGGTTTATTAAACCTGAGAATTGCTTAGCACGTATCACCGGTGACGGCTTTGCGATATTACTTAATAATGTGAATGAACGAAGTGAAATTGATGATTTTGTCGCTCGAATACTGATTGAATTTAGTAAACCTTTTTATGTTGATGAACATGTTATCAATTGCACCTTAAGTGTAGGAATTATTACTTTTTCAGACAACACACTTCAAGCAAGTAGCTTGATGAAAAAAGCTGAAAGAGCAATGTCTCATGCGAAAGAGAATGGTCGAAATTCATCGAGTTATTTCACACAAGAAATGGAGAACATCGCTCGCTATCAAATTCAAATGAAAGCAGACTTAGAGAAGGCTTTAAAAGAACGTAAACTGACTTTAGTGTTTCAACCCATTGTGTCTACACAGTTAAAACAAGTCACAAAATTTGAAGCATTACTGCGTTGGAATAATAACGGTAGATGGGTTTCGCCCGTTGAATTCATTCCCTTAGCAGAAAAAAACAATTTAATTAAACCGCTTGGAGAGTTTGTACTGTCTGAAGCTTGCTTACAGTTGAAAAAATTGAAGAGTTTAGGCTATCAAGATATCGTATTCAATGTGAATAGATCCGTGTATGAAATACCGCTTAATCAAAATGAAAATGCCTATTGGTTAATGATGATTAACATGTATGGTTTACAACCTAGAGATATCTGTTTTGAGCTGACAGAAAGTGCTTTAGCTCCAGAAAAACGCAATAATGAAATGTTATTTAATCAATTACGTGAGGCGGGCTGTCAAATAGCACTTGATGATTTTGGTACAGGTTACTCCTCGTTAAACTATATTCGTCGTATCCCATTAGATTTTATTAAAATTGATAAATCATTCATCAGTGATATGAGTGAAAACCCTGACGATAAAATACTTGTTTCTACTATTATCGCCATGAGTAAAGCACTTGGTAAACAAGTGGTTGCTGAAGGGGTTGAAAGTATAGAGCAAGTGCATTGGTTAGAAGAGTTAGGTTGTGACTACATACAAGGCTTTTATTTTTCTAAACCATTACCATTTGAACAACTATCTACGTTTATTGATAATTTTAATTATCAAAAGGCTGTAAATGCAGCAATACCAAATTAAACGCATAACGTTATATTATTCTGGTGGATTATAAAGCTAAAACTTTAGTGGGATTATTGCTATTACATTAAAATATTGTTGCTTTTACATCCTACTTTACATAATATCTCTATATTACGATGTAAGCGCTTACATCGTTATGAGCTTCACGGCTATTAAAGATTGCATATTTGCCAATTATCAGCGCTTTTAAAGTTATTTAGTAAATAGTAAGGTTAACAATACATGACATTCACGCTTCCTAAAAACTCTTCAATGTTATCATCAACATTTACCTATGGCGTAGCAACGGCTTCATTTCAAATAGAAGGAGGAATTGAAAATCGCGCTCCATGTATATGGGATACTTTTTGTGCTACTGAAGGTAAAATTATAGATGGTTCAGATGGTTCAGTTGCCTGTGATCATTTTCATCGATGGCAAGATGATGTTGAGTTAATTGAGTCGTTAGGTGTTGACGCATACCGACTTTCAATTTCATGGCCAAGGGTCATGAATGAAGACGGCAGTGTAAATCAAGAAGGTATGGCGTTTTACATACAATTACTTGATCGCTTAAACGAAAAGAATATAAAGGTGTTTGTCACATTATATCATTGGGACCTGCCGCAATATTTAGAAGATAACGGTGGTTGGCTTAATCGTGAAACGGCATATAAATTTCAACAATATACTGCTGAAGTGGTCAAAGCGTTTGGTAAACGTGTTTATGCTTACGCCACATTGAATGAGCCTTTTTGTAGTGCTTATTTAGGTTATGAAATAGGTGTGCATGCGCCAGGTATCATAGGGAAAGAATACGGAAGAAAAGCAGCCCATCATTTATTATTAGCACATGGATTGGCAATGCAGGTACTCGCCAAAGAAAGCCCAAACACGCTAAATGGTATTGTTCTTAATTTTACCCCGGGATATCCCGCAAGCAAAAGTATGGCAGATATTAGAGCGACTGAAATGGCGAATGAATACCATAATTATTGGTATGCTAAACCTATTTTTGATGGTGAATACCCTGCGTTAATTGACTCATTACCCAAAGCACATTTACCTGATATTTTTGATGGCGATATGGCGATTATTTCCCATGAAATTGATTTTATCGGGGTAAATTTCTATACCCGAGCCGTATATGAAGCTGATGAAGAAGAAGGCTTTAAAGAAGTAGCGTTGCCCGATGTTGAACGTACTGATATTGGGTGGGAAGTTTATCCTCAAGCATTTACTGATTTGTTAATTGATCTCAATACCCGTTACCAGCCACCGGCAATTTATATCACAGAAAACGGTGCCAGTATTGATGATGAAATTGAAGAAGGTGTAGTAAATGATCAGCGCCGTATTAGTTATTATCAACGTCACTTAAATGCAGTACATGTTGCCATAGAATCAGGGGTTCCTGTTAAAGGTTACTTTGCTTGGAGTTTGATGGATAATTTTGAGTGGGCAGAAGGGTATTTAAAACGTTTTGGTATTGTTTATGTTGATTATCAAACTCAACAACGCACGATTAAACACAGTGGCTTAGCCTATCGTGAGTTAATGACTAGCCGTAAAAATTAATCTAGGAATATTATGCATAAATTAGCGATCGGAGAGAAGCTCGGTTATGCCGTAGGAGATGCTGCAGCAAACCTTGTATGGAGAGGAGCTTTAGCATATTTAGCGGTGTTTTATACTGATACTTATGGTATTAGCGCTGCCGCTGCGGCCATGTTATTTCTCGTGGTTCGCTTATCCGATGGTGTCACTGACATCATTATGGGCATGATTGCCGATCGTACAGAAACTCGGTGGGGGAAATTTAGACCATGGATTTTATGGTCTGCTCCTGCACTTGGATTATTGATGGTACTTTGTTTTACCACGCCAAATTTTTCGGATACTGGTAAACTGATATACGCCTATATAACCTATATTGGCTTAACATTAGCGTATACCATCAATAACGTGCCGTATTCTGCATTAATGGGGGTTATCACACCATGTGATACAGAAAGAACGAGTCTTTCTAGTTATCGATTAGCTGGCGCATTTGCTGGTGGTTTGTTGGTAATGGGCTTCTTGCCCGATCTTGTTGCTTACTTTGGTCAAGGTGATGATGCGCAAGGATATCAATTAACCATGTATGTTTTTGCAGCATTACTGATCGCTTTAATGGTGATTACGTTTGCTACTACGAAAGAGCGAGTAAGTTTAGCTACAGAAAGGAAACTATCCTTAGGCCGAGAACTAACCGACTTACTAAAAAACTTACCTTTTATTATCTTACCGCTTTTGGCCGCAACACTATTTTTCTATTATCGTGGAATTTATAGCGGTATCTTTTTCTTCTGTGTGTTGATTGGCATGTGGCTTGTGGTTAAAAAGTTACTGGCGATCCCTGCAGAGCGATTAACTGGTACACAGCGCGATATGGTTGATTTGTTAACCAATAAACCATGGTTGATTATGCTCGGCATGGGCTTTATTACCATGATGTATAACGGCATTAAGTATGGCGTAATTGCTTATTATTTCAAATACTATATGGGTGATGAGCTACTGACAGGAAAATATTTTGTCGCGCTATTAGTCGTGTCAATATTAGGTGCTTTGGCAACCAGCCCTTTAGCAAAAAGGTTAGGAAAACAACGTTTATTCATAATAGCGTTGACCATCAGTGGTTTATTTACCGTGGCTTTGTATTGGGTGCCACAAGGAAGTGTGGCAGGGATATTTATCATTGGTTGTATGTCTGAATTTTTCGCTGCAATGCTACCCACATTGTTTTTCACTATGTTAGGTGATAGTGCTGATTATTCTGAATGGAAAAACCATCGAAGAGCGACGGGGTTGATATATTCGGCGGGCACATTTGTACAAAAAACAGGGGGAGGCTTTGCCGGCGCGTTAGTGTTAGTTATTCTGGCCAATTATGGTTACAACGGCATGGATCTTACAACCGTGTCAGCAGCTTTACCGGGCATGCAAATTCTAATGAGCTGGGTACCAGCTGCGTTCGCCTTTGCAGGAGCTGGTTTAATGATTTTTTATCCGTTAAATACTCAACTTGTTAAAACGGTTACTGCCGATTTAACGGCACGACGATTAAGCGTGACGCAATAGGGGATCTTAGTGGCACTTCGTACCATTATTACCTGTAATGTGTTAGCCTTGGCACCATTATATTACAGGTAACCAGTTGGTTTACAGAAACTTATGACCACCATTTATCAGGTATCAGAACTTGCCAAAGTCTCGCTTGCAACCGTATCTCGTGTGATGAACGGTAATCCTCGTGTAAGTGATAAAACACGCGAGAAAGTGTTAGCGGCAATGAAAGAACTCGGCTATCGTCCAAACTTAACCGCTCAATCGTTAGCTTCTAATCGCAGCAACTGTGTTGGCTTGCTTGTTTCTGAAATTCATGGGCCTTTCTTTGGGCAAATGATGAGTGCGGTGGAAACTGAACTACGTGCAGCGGGCAAGCATGTCATCATCACTGCAGGCCATAGTGATGAGGAAAAAGAAAAAGATGGCATTGAGTTTTTAATCAGCCGAAATTGTGATGCTATCATCGCTCATGTAGAGGCGGTGAGTGATGAGTATATTGAAAGCATTGCAAAAGAAAAAACACCGATGATTTTTATTAGTCGTTATGTAGCAAGTCTTGCCGATAAGTGTATCAGCTTAAATAATGAATATGGTGGTTACTTGGCAACGTCGACCATGATCAAACATGGGCATAAAGAAATCGCCTGTATTGCCGGGCCACAATCAAAAGCAGACGCAGTTGCTAGGCTTGCAGGTCATAAACGTGCAATGGCAGAGCATAACTTACCCATTAAAGAGTCGTTAATATATGAAGGTGAGTTTAAAGAAATAGGTGGTGTGCTAGGGTTAGAAAAATTTATTAAGTCTAACGATAATTTCACCGCAATTGTTTGTGCTAATGATGAAATTGCTTCTGGTGTCATGACCTATGCTCGGGAGCATGGTTTACACCTGCCTGATGATTTATCAGTTATAGGCTTTGATAACGTTGTATTTGCTTCTCATTTATATCCTAAGTTAACTACCATTGAAAATCCCGTTGATCAGATGGGGCAAATGGCGGCTAAAATAATTTTGCGTGATGTCTATAAGCAACAGCAAGACGTGATACAACACTTTTATTCACCAACGTTAATCAATAGAGATTCAATCGCTGATTTAACGTAATTTAAATCAACAGACTCTAGCTAATTGATCACTATTTAATTTCAAGGCATTGCTTGATTGGTTCAGTTGCTCTGTCATCTGCACCGATTCATCCGCCATGTTCGCTAATTTATTTATTCGAAGGTTCACTTTATCAGCGGCGTCTAATTATTGTTCAGTAAGTTCACCCTGTTGATATAAGGCATAGTAGTGCTCAGCGATACTGACAGCAGATTGCACAACTTTTTGTTGTTGATATAAAATGCTGTATTGAGGTGAAAGTAGTTTTGCACCAAGCAATAACAAACCTGATAACGTAATAGCTAAAATGATCGCTAACCGGTAGCGTATGGAAGTTTTCCGTAGTGCTTTCATATCGACTTCTCAAACGTAGGCATATATCAAGATTAGGAAATGATCGATATATTTATTAAAATGACCTATAAAAAGATCAAGTGGAGCAATTATGTTGGAAGGTAGTGCGAGTATTTGTCCGTTGTGTCAGCAACATAATCGCTGCAATGTTGATGGTAACCAACCATGTTGGTGTGTGAGCACTAACATACCTAAGGCATTGTTAGCGAACGTGCCAAAGAAGAAAAAAAATAAGGTATGTATCTGTGCTAAATGTATTGAAAAATATCATCTAGATTTAGCACAGCAAGTGAAATAATACGATAAGTTTTATCTACTGACTTTGTCAGCTGTTTACTTTTTTACCACAGTATATATTTTATTGACGATTTTCCATTCGCCGTTATGTTTCAATAATGACAAGTAGTCGACATACTTCCAGCTGCCCATATCCCACTCAGCCCGCACTGAAGCGGCGGAATTTTCAATATCCATAGCGATAATACTCGTGGTATGTTTGCCGGGTTTATCTTTACTAAAAAAGCCTAAAAAGGTCTGTAATTCGTAAACATTGTGCTTGCCGTCGGTTACTCCTTGAATTTTGGCATCAGGGTGAAACGCTTTTGCGACAATATCAGGGTCACCAAGTTTACTTCCTTCTAAGTAATAATTGACCGCTTTTTCTACCGCATCTTTTTGTGATGTGTCCCCGTGGTACTGTGTACCGCTAATTGCTTGAAAACTAAAAAGTAGTGTACATAGGATTATTGCTTTCATAATGGTTCCGTTACTGTTGATGTGTTAAATTAAAGTTTTTAAGAACTGCTTAGGTGAAATACCTATCTGTTGCCTAAACATATAAATAAAGGATGAACTAGATTGGTAACCTAACAATGCCGCTATACTGGCGATTTCATCTTTTTGCGCTAAATGCTTGATTGCTATTTGTATATTTAACCGTTGTCGCCATTGACTATAGGTTAATCCGGTTTCCTTTTTAAAATTTCTAGTTAATGTTCTTGCAGAAGTTTGAACAAATTTACCCCATGATAATAGATCACTTTTCATGGAAGGGTATTTTTGTAACTTTTCTATGATTGCGAGTAAACGTTCATCTTGTGGATAAGGTAAAAACATATCACGTTTGGTTAATTGTGGTAAATAATCTTGGAAAACAGCAATAAGCCGGTGATGTATTAAGGTTTGTTTGTTAGAGGAAGGTAGGGTGAGAAGCTCATTCATTAATGCTTTAAAAAATGTTGAAGCATGTGCGACAAAAGGTTGATCAATGGTAGTTTCAAAGATGTCATCCGTTATATAAACCGCAGTTAATGCGACATCAGTTTTTGCGAGTAACTCATGCCTAATATTCGCTGGGATCATAATACCATGACACGCGGGTATAAAATAACGACCAGACCTAGTAATGACAGCAAGTACGCCAGATTTTATATATAAAAATTGGCTTTGCGGATGCTGATAAAACTCAACTCCAGCTTGAGCGGGGATATTCAAGTGTTTAACATTGTAAACAGCGTTATTTTGCTGAATATGCATTGTCATAATATCTACACTAAGTTAATAATGATCTTAATATGACAATTAGTGTTGTTTATTTTTACGAATAAAGCAAGATGGTCAAGAGAAGAGATGAAATGAAAAAGTTACTAAAAGTCCAGACAAGTTTTATTAAAGTGTATACAATCCTAACGACCCGTCATTACAAATGCTTAAGATTATATATTTGTGATAACAGAGAAAAATAACTAATGGAACAAATCATGAAAAAGTTTTTAATGCTTAGTTTGGCAATGTTTACTCACACATGCTTTGCTAATGGTGAAACCTTCTATCAAGTGTCATTTGACAATGCCGTACACCATGAAGCGCAAATTAGCGCGACATTTACCGAGGTTGAAAATCAAGTCTTAGAAGTGCAAATGAGTCGTGCGTCACCTGGACGATACGCAATGCATGAATTTATTAAAAATGTGTATAACGTCTCTGCAGTGAATAGTGTTGGACAACCATTAAATATTAAACGTGTTAATCCGTATCAATGGAATATAGAAGGCCATGATGGCGAGGTAACGTTAACTTATACATTATTTGGTGATAGAGCAGACGGCACATATTCTCAAATCGATAGAACGCATGCTCACCTGAATATGCCAGCTACTTTTGTGTGGGCTACAGGCCATGAAGACCGTGCAATCAATTTAGAATTTACGCCGTTTAATCCTCGATGGAAAGTAGCAACACAATTGCCAAAAGGTAAGGGTAGTTATGCGTTTACTGCACCCAATTTAGCTTATTTTCTTGATAGCCCAGTAGAGTTGAGCGATCATCAGGTACGTTCTTGGCAAGTAGAGTCAAACGGCGAGAGTCAAACAATTCACTTAGCGGTTCATCACAATGGTACAGATGAAGATCTTGATAAATTTGCCAATATGGCAAAAGCGGTTGTCGCTGAACAAATAAAAGTATTTGGTGAGTTACCAACATTTGATTACGGCGAATACACCTTTATTGCTTGTTACCTACCACACGCAAAAGGTGACGGTATGGAACATAGAAATTCTACCATACTCACTAATGCTACTTCGTTAGATGAAGCTGAGTTTAGCCAGTTAGGCACCTTGTCTCATGAGTTTTTTCATGCATGGAATGTTGAACGTATTCGTCCCGCAGAACTTGAGCCTTTTAACTTCATTGGTGCAAACATGACATCAAACCTATGGCTTGCTGAAGGCTTTACGACATACTACGACAAATTATTGATAAAGCGCGCTAATGAGTGGGATGAAGAGAAATTTTTGACGCACTTAAGTAGTATAGTGAATCAAGCATATTATCAGCGTGGACGTTTATATTTGTCACCTGAAGGTGCAAGTCAAATGGCAACATTTGTAGATGCTGGCGTATCCGTAGATCGTACCAATTACAGTAATAATTACTTTAGTTATTATACATACGGTAGAGCTATGGGGTTAGCGTTAGATCTTATGATTCGTACGTCGTTTCCTGGCAAGTCACTAGATGATTATATGAAACAATTATGGAATGACTTTGGTAAAACAGAAACGCCATATACCCGTGATGATGCCCGCTTAACCTTAGGTAAAGTAACGGGTGATCAGCAATTTGCTGATACGTTTTTTGCGGAGCATATATATGGTCGCACTAAAGTCGATTTTTCTGCATTATTATCAGCGGCTGGCTTAACCATCGAGCAAAAAGATGATGAGAGTGCATTTCTAGGTAAAGTTAACTTTAATTTCGTAGGTAAAGATGCCATGGTAAGTAATACCATGTTAGTTAACTCTCCGTTATATCAAGCGGGCGTAGAATATGGCGATCAAATCGTAAAATTAGGCCGTAGAACGATTCGTTCACAAAAACTTTGGCATAAAGCACTCGCGCAATTTAAACCTGGAGATACTACCACCATTGAATATATTCAACGTGGTGAAACAGTGAAAAAATCGATCACGTTTATTGCTGATCCAGCGGTTAAAGTGTCTGTACAAGATGATGATATCACCGATCAACAAGCAGAATTTAAAGCCGCTTGGCTAGGTGAAGACAAAAAGGATGAACAAGTAGCAGAGGCTGGTATTTAGTTTTTTACTGTTCAGGATGATAATTAAAAAGGCTCAGGTAGAGCCTTTTTTAGTAAAAAGGTAAACAAGGTGTATACACAAAAGCAAATCGAACATTTAACCGCTGAGCTACGCTCAAGGTTGGGTGACAATATTATATGGAAATATGAAGATCGTTATAGGGTAATGTTGAGCGAATTTGCGCAAAACAAATCTGATGATGTGTTTGAGAGGCTTGAGCCCATATTCCCGTTTCAATGGGATCATAAAGCGGCGAAAAAACTACCTAATGTGTTAAAGAATGAATTAAAAGATTTGGCTCGCATTGGAAAAAAACAAAAACTATTGTTAACTCCAAAGAATGAGAATTCACCTGCGATAGTTGCATTTTGGTGGCCATGGGGTCATGGAGGCACCTATTCTCTAAGGCTAAAAGTCTTAGAATACAATATCTCAGTTGACGAAATAAATGAAAAGCAAAGCGGACTATTCGATCGACTATTCTCTTGGTTGAGTTGATGACATATCAATGTGGCGCAGAAGATAAGCTTATGGAAAAACGTATAAAGATATATTCGTCACCACATTGAGAGTTTTTTTGTACCTTCTCTGTCATCTTGAGAAGGTACACTGCTATTCTTCTGTCGCTCTAAGGCATTTAATCACAGGATTTGCAACATATTGCCTGATGGGTAAGTAACACCCTATAAGCGTAACACTAACCACTATAACCAGTGTGACAGACAACCAAATAATTGCACTAGCATTAATGAGATCATTGAGTTGTTCATCAAACATGAAAAACAAGCAGGAACTTGTAAATACACTGCCAATTAGGCCACAGAATAAAGCCTTCAGGTTTTCTTTAAACATCATTGATAATATATCAGAACCTTTGGCGCCTATCGCCAAACGTGTACCAATTTCATGACGTCGAAGTTGGCTTGAGTAACTTAAAATGCCATATAGACCTATTATTGCTAAAAAAAGCGTCAGTATTGTTAAACAGCCTGTGACCGCGATGGTTGTATACTGCATAAATAACAAACGGTGCTTATCATCATCAAACGGTTTAATTTCTCGAATGGTGTAGTGAATGGATACAGACTCTACCACGCTAAGCAAATCCGCCTTTTTAAGCGGGGTAGATACTATTGACTTCAACATGATATTGGCGCGCTTTCTGCTATCGGGAACGTATGCCCTAGGAGGGACATCAAGATCGTTTGGCAGCTGCAAATCTTGTACAACACCAATAACGTTATAATCACGCCCCCAAAAGCGAACTTTTTTGTTTATCACCGTCTCTGTTGACGCAAGTAAATGGGCCATTTTTTCATTGATCACCATCACAAATTCACCATCTAAAACTTGTTGTTCGGTAAAGTTTTCACCCGTGATAAACGTTTGACTAAGCATGGGAAAATACCCGTCATCAATTAATTTTACTTCTGGCGTAAATTGCGTATTTTGCTCTGGATCGAATATTGGGTAGTTACCAAACCATATTAATGGTGATAACGAAATTGTCGATTGAGCAATTTCTGGGTGTTGATTTAACGCACGATTGATTTGGATTAAATCATTGCGAAGTGTTTCCGTTGGCGTCTCTGTAGGGTTTTTCTCCATTAACCTTAATTGCCATAGGTTATCTACTGATATCCCCATTGGTTGATTAATTGTCTTATATGCCTGATTAAACATAGCAAGATTAATAAAAATTAATGTGGCGGCAATGGTGATTTGAATAGCAATTAAACTTGATCTAACGGATGCTTTAATTTGTATTCCACTACCTTTACCACTTTGGTTCAAAGCATTGTTAAGCCGATGATATGGTACCAGTTGTCGACATACTAGGGTAAAAATCGTATTGAGCAACACTAGTACGCAGGTGCTAAATGCTAATGAAAACCAAGATAAAGACAGCTCTTCAGCTCTAGGTAACACTGAGGTTAGATGTTGTTGTAGAAGATAGAAACCCAAATAGGCAAAAGCCAATACAAAAGGGAGCGCAATCAATAACAACATACCATATTCTATGAACAACAATGTAAACAGGTTAAACTTTTTAGCACCTATGGCGGCATGAATCGCTAAATTACGCTGTTGTTCAATTGTTCTCGACATAAACAAATTAGTGATGTTTGTCATTGCGATGAAAAAAATGCCTAAACAAGCAAAAAACACGTAATAAATAAGCTCTGATTGTCCTTGATAGATGGCATTACTCAGTTCAATGAGTTCGATGGATATCTGCCAATCTTGAAAACTTGGCTGATTAGCAAAAGTTTGTTGCCATAAATCACGCTGCTGATTATTCAATTGGTGTTTTAAGTTATTAACATTCTGATTTTCATGTAGTTTAAATAACGTGTGAACAGCGCCGTCTATTGAAGATAGCTCACCCCAGCCCATTTGTTCTGCCCAGTTAAAATCCCAAGCTAACCAAAGCTGTGTTTTTCGGCCAATACCTTTGATTTCTGGCTCAACAAAACTTGGCGACAACACTCCAATAATGGGATGAGAAATACCTCGGATATCAATGCTTTTTGATTGTATATTTGGATCGCTACCAAATTGCTCTTGCCAAAGTTGATAACTGAGAATAGCGCCAGGGGTAAAGCTCTCTATTTTTTGTTGATGGGAAAAATTACCGCCAACAATGAATGTTGCGCCTAATAAATCAAACCATTCATTGGTGACATAACCACTTTCAATGGTAACGGGCTCTGCCAATGAGGTGATAACATCGGTTATCAAGTAGCTAAGTGCTACGTTTTCATTCTCACCTTGGCTGTTATATAGTTGTTTTGCCGCCGGATAAGAAAATCCTTCACCGATAAAATCACCCTCTTGATTTACCATTGCTTGCTTAGCAAGATATAGTTTTTCCATTTCTGGGTAAGGTAAAGGTTTTATCAACATGAGATAAATTAGGGTGGTCGCACATAATAATGCGCCTAATGTGATCGCAATTGTTGCAACCACATTGGCACCAAACATCGGGTGTCTTGTTATCGATTGCCATGCTTGTTTCATGTGATATGTCATTGATGCAGCTATCACTATCATCCCACCCTAAGACTAAGTACTGCGGGGTGATTTATATACTTTTTCACCGGTAAGTAACTAGCGATTAGCACAATAGCGCTAACAATAATCAGGCTTATGAGGAAAGTCCATATAAGGTGTTGATTAATATATTCATTGAGTAGATTACTATAAATATAAAATCCCGCGCTTATGATGACCAAGTTGATAATTACACCTAAAATGAGTGGCTTGATGTTTTCACCACATACCAATTTTATGATATCACGTGCTTTAGCGCCTATCGCAATACGTGTACCTATTTCAAAACGTCGCATCTCGCTGTTATATTTTAAAATGCCATAAAGGCCAATTGAACATAATAGTAACGTGATAACGATAAGTGTTAAGGTCGTGATGGTTGTCGTTTTACTGGCAAATAAACGAGCATCTTTATAATGCTGAATTGGCTGATAACTAAAGATATTCAGCTGTGGGCTTATGTCAGACACTATTGCTAGAATGGCATCACGAGACAATATTTGATTTGGTTTAGTCTTTATTAATAAGATATTACGCGACGCTTGAGATAAAAAGTAGAACCTGGGCTCAGGTGCTTTTTGCCCTGGTACAATGATACTTTTTACAATACCTGAAACAAAAGATGAATTGTTGATTTTAAGCCCAATCACGTCACCGTCAGGCGCCATTTTATGCGCTAATAGATCATTTACTACGATGCCGCGCAGATCATTATTGCGATGTTTGTTCTGTACGTTTTCTCCAGTAATTAAGGGCTGGCCAACTAAAGCAAAATAATTTTCATCAATATCTTTAGCACGCTCGGAATATTTTCGTCCGGATTGTTGCTCGGTAAACGCTAAAGTGAAAAAGGCTGATGGTCGATGAGATTGGCTAACAGCTGCAACGCTAGGGTGTGCCTTAATTTTACGAATTAGGCTTTGCATTGTGTTTTCGCTCATTCCTTGATTAGCACTTGGTAAAGCCATGACCAATGAATGAATATTATCAGTTTGATACCCTAAAGGCTTCTTCATAACCTTGTAAGCATCGGTTAATAAAATACTATTAGCAAAAATAAGGAATATCGCGATAGTTATTTGGCTTGTGATCAATACGCTACGCATTTTTTTTGAAACTTGTACTTTGGTACCTTTACCGCTACTCCTTAGGTTGGTGATCAGCTGACGATAATTGGTAATACGTAAACTGAGCGCGATGAAGAATACGATGAGAATAATTAAAATAGCTAGCGCGGCACCAACAGAAAAAAAGTTTAAGCTTAATTCGGCAGCACGGGGTAAATAACTATCAAGATAAGTGCTAATAAAACTAAAACCCAATTCAGACACCATTAGGCTCAGTATTAACGCGATGGTCAGTAGAATAATTGCTTCAGCAACAACCATTGTAATAATGCCAGATGTTGGTGCTCCTACAGCAGCGTTTATAGCAAGGGTGTGCTGTTGTTGTACAGTACGTGCTAAATAAAGGTTTGCGATGTTTGCAATGGCGATAATCGCGAGTCCTAATGTACCTAATATTAATAAAAATAGCAGTTGCTCGTTATCTTGAATGAGCAGTTCGCTTAATGGAGATGTTTCGATATTAATTGACCAACCATCAAAAAAATTATGCTTTGATACATTTAATCGCCAATTATCATTAATTAACTGTGACAAACGCTGTGATGCTTGTATATGGTTCATGTTTTTCGGTAACTTTCCAACAAAGGTTAATGAACCGTCGTCGTTACCCCAACGAACCCTTTCTGAATCTGGCACAGAGTTGAAATCCCAGGGAACAAACATTGCAGATTTAACCCCTGGAGCGGCTAAATTGAGTTCATTGAAATCAGGTGCTAACACACCAATTACTTCAAACGATTTACCACCAAAACTAACACTGTAGCCAATGATATCTTCACGCGAACCAAACATATCTTGCCATGTTTGGTGGCTTAAAATAGCGACGGGATTATAGCTGTTTAGTTTTTCACTTTGTTCAAAACGGCGACCTAACTGCATTGGCGCAGCAAAAATGTCGAACCATTCGGGTGTTACATAGGATATTTCTACAAATGGCTTAGATGGTTCTGACGTTACTATTTTAGCGTCGAGGTATTGCATGGCAACTTCAGAAAAAATGCCATGATTTTCATATAAATGCATTAAGTTTGGATAAGTAAATGCCCGGCCATCTATTTTTTGTTCATTATTGATAAGCTGATGTTCAACATAGGCTAATTGCTGCTGATCTGGGTATGGTAACGGTTTGTATAACATGACAAAAGCTAACGTGAGTGCACAAATTAATGCACCTAAGGTTAACGCCAATGTGGAAATAACAGCAAAGCCATAGCTTTTATTATGTTTAAGATTTTTAAGTGCTAAAGTCAGGTGAAATAGAAATAATTTCATCACAGAACCCTTGTTTTGTTAGTTTCAATTAAATAGAGGCTTTTGTTACAGGGGCGTGTAAGACCTTACCGTCAAGCAGTTGTACTTTAATTTTTGCCATATCTGCATATCTTGGATCATGCGTCACCATACAAATAGTGGTACCTTGATTGTTCAGTTCTTCAAGTAAGTCCATGACTTGATCTCCGGCTTTTGAATCAAGGTTTCCGGTTGGCTCATCGACTAATAAAATGCTTGGATTGGCGATTAAAGCACGGGCGATGGCAACACGTTGTTGCTGACCACCTGACAATTGGTTCGGTTTATGGCTAATTCGATGTGATAGGCCAACTTGTTCTAAGCGTGCGACTACACGTTTTTCTATCTCTTTACTGCTAAATTTCTGGCTGTGATAGCGTAATGGCAAAGCGACGTTGTCAAAAACACTTAATTCATCGATCAAATTAAATGATTGAAATATGAAACCAATTTTTTCGTTTCTCATCGTTGCAGCTTGATTAAGTGTTAACGAGGTCGCATCTTGACCCTCAATAAAGTACTGACCTTTCGTTGCAAAATCTAAAAGCCCCATAATGGATAACAAGGTTGACTTACCACACCCCGAAGGTCCAGAAATTGATACGTATTCTCCTTGATGTATCGTTAAGCTAATGCCTGATAAAGCGTGCGTTTCTAATTCTTCAGTTTCAAATATTTTCGTTATTTGCTCTAATTTTAATATTTCGTTCATGTGGGGTCCTTAATTTAATGCAATTTCTGAGGCTTGGTAGTTGGTTAAATCAGTTAATATAAAGCTGTCGCCAGGTACTGCACCTTTTATAATGGCAACGTAGCGTGACGTTTTTTGACCAAAGGTAATTTCAACGCGTGTTGCCTTGTTGTTACCTTTTTCTAATCGATACATGGCTTGTTGGCTTTTAGCCTGAATATTGGCTGGTCGTTCGATATAAGCGACATTTGATAAAGTATCAGTAATGATTTCAGCATCAACGTTTTGTTCTGGGCGCATGTTGTTATCAAGAGGTTGAGTAAATGTGACATCAATCAAAACTGAGTTATCTTGGACTATCGGGTCAATGCGCGATACTTTGCCTAATAAGATAGATTGACGTGTATCTATTTCTACTTGTTGGCCTATGCGTATTGCGTTAGCTTGTGATTGTGGGATTTGAATTTCTGCAATTAAATCACTAGTGCTGCCAATTAACGCTATTTCTTGCCCTGGATTAATACTTTGACCAAGGCTTACCGGTAGCCTCTGCAAAATTCCATCAAATTTTGCGACAACATGTAATGCATCTAAGCGATCTTGAGCATTCTTGACCGTATTTAATTGCTGGTTGATGCGCTCTTGTTGAATCAGCAAAGCTTCCTGATGTACATCTTGCAAATGTTTTAAGCTTTGATTAGCTAGGGTAATTGTTGTTTTTAATTGTTTTTCATTCAGCTGAGATTCTCGAAATTTAAGGCCAGAAACGATACCTTGTTTAAAAAGTTTTTCTTCAGCTTTCCTTTTTAAACTAGCAGATTCGAGTTTTGCAGAGTATTCGGAAATTTTTGACTGTTCAGCAATTACCTCTCTTTGTTGGTTAAGCGCTAATTGTCGAGAGTTAGCTTGTAAACTAACAAGTTGTTGTTGCGCGCTAGAAAGTTGATAGCCAAGTTCAGGGTTTTCAAGTTTCACAATCAAGCTACCTTTCTCTACGACGGCACCAGGTTTTAATACGATTTGTTTCACCGTTGCTCGAGTTAACGAAGTGATTAACTCTTGTTTATGAGAAATGAGTTTGCCATAACCATCCACTGTCACTCTTAATTCACCTTGAGTAACTTGGCCGATCACTAAATCTTTTTTGTTTAAAGTAACTTGATTTACATTTTGTTTAATTAAATACATTGATAACAAGCCAAGTAAAACGATTATAGCCATGGCTATTCGTTTTACTGATTTGTTGTTAAAAGACTTTTGTTTTACAACATCCATAATATAACTATAAAAAAATTGAATCACGACGTTATATTGCGAAAACCGTGCCAGTCAAAATATTCATAAAATCAGGGGCTATAAGCCATGTTGTTCGAATTGTTAAGACAAAAAGTTCGAAATCGGACGACTTAATTTCAAAATCAGACTGATTTATAATATTGCTCTTTCGCATTTTTAACTGCACTATGATTTATACCAATTCGCATAAAGATTAAGTCAGTTCAGAGCGATGTCAGAGGTGGGAGAATAAGCGAAACGTGTGCAGGTATAGTTGTTCTACATCAAACACGTTTTGCGCAATTATCGCGCCTCTAACACGCTCCCAAAGGGCGAGTTTAAACGCTTCATAGCCTGTGTTGTTGATTTTGAAAAGGACGCTACAAGGATGTAGCTTATTAGAGAACGCAGGAGCACGTTCTCCTGCTCTGCAATCAACGCCGTGCCTCTAAAGTGTTTAATTCTCGCTGAATGACCGAATATTTATGCGAATTGGTATTAGTGAATGTTAATGAGGATAGATATGAAGCAATATTTAATTTGGGATTTACCCATTCGACTTTTTCATTGGTTGCTAGTGGGCACTTTATTAGCCCTATGGTATACATCTGAGAATGGTTTAATCGAAAATCACATCAAGTGCGGTTACTTTGCGCTTAGTCTGATTGTGTTTAGAATTGTTTGGGGGGTTGTCGGAACACGACATGCTAAATTTACTGCGTTTTTTCCAACACCATCTCGATTAAAGAAATTCCTGATAGATAAGCGAGAGCCACCTGGCCATAATCCACTAGGTGCTTTAATGATCATCCTAATGTTAGTGCTGATTGGATTACAGGCTACTTCGGGTTTGTTTATAGATGATGACATTTTTTCCTCGGGTCCTTATTACGGTGTATTAAGTAGTGAACTAGAAAAAATCATGAATACTATTCACCATAACGGCTTTGATTTTATTTTGATTGCTTCAGCAATACATATTGCAGCTATAGCCTATTATCGAGTGGTAAAAAAGCGTGATTTAATCAAGCCGATGTTAACAGGTAAGAAGCCAGATAATGATGTCAACGAAAAAGACGGAATCGCACACTCTAAAATTATTACTTTTATCGTTGCCGCTACAGCCGTTGGTTTTTTTATTTATTGGCTTGTGGTGTTAAATGCGCCGGTAATAGAAGAGTTTTATTATTAGGGCTTGTTGATTTTTCTGTGGTGTTTCATGATTTATCGGAGTCCCCTTTATTACATACGTTCAACTTGTACAATCACCAAATTAAATGCTGAAAAAGTATACTAAAAACATTAACACGCGCTAAGATATTCTTGAAAAGAACATTCTCGAGTGTTATCAGACCATCTAACCTATGTATGCATTAGGTTAGATGGTAATTGATGGTGTGATTAATCCATTTTGAAGTTATCGTGACAACCACCACAGCTTTTTCCTACACCGCTAATGGCTTTCTTGATAGCAGCTTCATTACCTGACGCTGAAACTGTTATTAGCTGCGCTGAATTTTTGGTTAATTTTTCAATCGCTTTTTCAAAACCTGCTCGGTCTTGCCATACCTTATCTAAAGCTTCCGTTGTTACATCAAAACCAGATGTATCTAGGCTAGTATGATCGTTAATCATTAATGATAATTGATTAATCCTAGTGGCATGTTTTTCTACGGCAGCTGCGTCAAATGCAATTTTTCCTTTAGCCATTGCCCCTAGTGGAGACATATTGGCGCCCAATAACTTAAATACGGCTTGTCGTGTTTCGGCCGCGCGACTTGCTTGTTTTTCAGATTTAGCTACCTGTGCATTTACCGATAAAACAGATAAAGTTAATGCACTTGTTACTGCTATTTTTGTCATTAGTTTCATGATATGCCCTTACGCATGAATGTATTTATTTACCCCTCTATCTTAACGATTTACGACGATATGCCTAGTCTTTTCATCTTAACGGATCTGCTATTTGGCGAAAAGTAAATTTTTATAAGTCGTTATAAATGTTGATTTTATATAAAATCATAATGAAAGTTTTACTTGTGAAACTTTAACTGAATAGTGTTTTACGCTAATTGAATCTCTGTTTGTTGGAAAAAGCAACAGTGTTGAATTGGTGGGGTAATGAAAAATAGTGTTATAATTCATCTAGTTGTTTTTAAACGGTTCGAAATCGAACTTTTTTATCCCATAATCGAACTTGTTTTCTTATAGCTTACGTTACTTTTTAACAGGCAGAATAATCATTACAGTAACACCTTTATTTGTATTATTGTACAATTCTATGATGCCATCATGCTGTTCAATAATATTTCTACAAAAACTTAAACCGATCCCCTGGCCATCAGGTTTAGTTGTGTAAAGCGGCACGAATAAATTATCTAAATTGTTAAAGCCATGACCATCATCTGTTACTTCTATGATGATATGTAGATCAACTTCTTCAATGTTAATATTGACTGTTGAAGCATTTGCTTCAAATGCGTTCTTAGTTAAATTAATAAGCACTTGTTCAAAAAAGCTAATGTCGACCCAAATCGTTGTTAATGAGCTCTGTAAAGAAACATTCTTGCCCTCGAAAAATTTATGTAAAAGGTTAGTAAGGTAATCAATACTTACATCATTTCTTTTAAGCTCTATTTGTTTAGAAATTGTAGAGTAACGGTCAACAAAACTTTGTAAATGTGCACAGCGATCGGTAATAACAGATAATATTTGTTTATCCCTATCAACCAATGCTTTTTCGGCGAGGGTTTCTGCCATTGATGAAACCGGCGTTAGTGAATTTCTGATTTCGTGACTTAACACACGTATGATTTGTTGCCACGCTTTAAGTTGGTTTTCACGCAGTGCTGTTTCGATGTCGATAAAAACAAGTAATAAATATTGTTCTTCGTTGTCGATAAATTCACTGTGTTTAATTTGCCACTTAGATACTGCTTTATTGAATACCCAATGATTTCCTTTGAAGCTTAAATCAAGTAGTTCAGGAGTGGCGAGTCGTTGCATTTGCCAAGGTTGGTCGTATAGTTGATGAAAAGCTTCATTGGCAAAGGTTAATTGTTGCTTTTGATTAAACACTAAAATAGGTGAGGTTAATTCAGAGATTAACTTATAAACTAAAAAAATATGTTGATCATAGCGTGATTTATTTGCTTGAAGTGTGGTGCTCAATTGGCTGAGTTGTTGATGAAAATCTTTTACTTTACCTTCAGGAAAGGGAGATTTTGCAAATTGATTAAAGTCTTCTTGTTTGATGGCGTCAAGGTGTAAACCAGCTCGGTTATATGATCGAAACACTTGAAACTTAATCGTGACCATTAATAAGGCGATAAAAAGTATATAACAGAAAAGTGCTATGGCATGCCAATGCCATAGCACTTCAAGTTTATTAAGGTAAAGCCAAATAAAAATTGCCCCTGGTAATGCAAGCAAAACAATACGTAAGGTCAGAAAGTTTTCTAGTGAACGCATATTAATTTAACCCGTATTTTTCAATGCGGCGATACATTGATGATTTAGTTAACCCTATTAATACAGCGGCTTTTGGTATATTACCGTCAGTTTGCGAAAGCGCTTTATTTATGAGGGAAATTTCAGCTTCTTTTAAGGTCATTAACGGAAGATCTATTGAAGGGGCGCTTGCGGTTAAACGTAATTCGGTATCATCTATCACGCCGGTTTTATTTAATAAAACCGCGCGTTCTATTAAGTGACTTAATTCACGCAAATTACCAGGCCAATGATAACCAACCAATGCATTCTCGGCGGAAGTTGAAAGTTCACAATGTGGCTTTTTATATTTTTGACAGAAGTTGGCAATATAATATCGGCTAAGTGGCACAATATCGATATTTCTTTCCTTAAGTGATGGAACACGCAATTCAATAGTGTTTAAACGGTAATATAAATCTTCACGGAATTTTTCTTGTTGAATAAGAACTGAAAATTCAGCATTGGTAGCACTAATGATTCGGCATTTAGCAAACTTAGTTTTGCTACTGCCTAACACTTCATATTCCCCTGATTCTAATACTCGCAATATTTTGGCTTGTTGTTCTATTGGAGTGTTAGCTATTTCATCAAGGAAAAGCGTGCTGTTTTCAGCTAATTCAAATCGACCTAAACGGTTAGCTTTAGCATCAGTAAACGCACCTTTAATGTGACCAAACATTTCACTTTCAAATAAATTGGTTGAAATAGCGCCCATATTAACTGATACCATGGGCGCATCACGCTGCTCTGAATGATTGTGAATCCAAAGAGCGAGATCGCTTTTACCTGTGCCATTTTCACCGGTCAGTAAAATATTAGCATTGGTAGCAGCTACCGTTTCGAGTTCATCAAAAAGTTGTAACATACATGAAGACTGCCACTGATATTGGTGTTGTTGCTTGTCGTCACGTTGCTGTTTAAAGCCAGCGTTTTCTTTACTTAATATTTGCAATGATAGTTGTTGTTTGATGGCATTGAGTAGTTGCCGGTTTTTCCAAGGTTTGTCGATGAAATCTGTTGCACCTAATCGCATTGCTTGTACGACTAGATCAACATTGCTCCAGGCTGTCATGGCTATTACCGGTAATGCAATGTTGCTTTGTTGCATCCAATTTAAGAACTGTAAACCTTCATCGCCAGAGGTTGTGTCTAAATTGAAATTCATGTCGAGCAAAATTAAGGCGATATCGTACTCTTTTAACAGTACTTGTGCCTGTTGTGGGCTGTCGGCCTCTCTTACTGAATAGCCATGTTGCTCTAGAAGTACAACAAGACTTAATCGGATATCAGCTCTATCATCTACAACTAAAATTTCTACCATGAGTCACCTAAATATGTATCTGTTCAATGTCATCGATTTAACTACAGCAATTGTCGAGCCAGGTTGCGGCAATTGTGAGTCATTATGTTAATTGGTTTTATCTGGGTTGTTCATTATTTCATTCTTTAGCCAATCGATGAAAATATTAATACGCGCCAACTTAGATGAATGCTGATCATATAAAAGAAAACGATACCATTGTACAGGGTGTTGAATATTAAACGGTATTACAACTTGTTTACTCGCAAAATAAGTTGAAAATAACTCAGTTGCTGCAAGAGTAACCCCATACCCTCCTAATACAGCACTTAGCGCCATATCAGTAGATGATACTTCGGTTTTCATTTTATGTTGCTCATAGCCCGTTACACCAGCCTCTTCAAACCAACGTTGCCAAGTCACCTTTCCTTGATTCGCTAAATAAATGAGTTGGCAATTGAGTAAGTCTTTAGGTGTTGTGATGTTATTTGATGAGATTAACTTTGGTGAACAAACGGGAAAAGCTTTAATGGTACCACATTGCTCAATAGTCAAATGCTCTGCTTGTAGTCTGCTTTTATCTAGGCCAAACCGTATCGCAACATCAATATGCTTTTTCGCCATGTCTTCTAAGGTATTTGAAGCAAGAATGCGAATGTTAATATCAGGATGTAATAACGAGAACTTATATAAACGAGGCATGAGCCATAAAGAACAAAAGGCCTGTGTTGACGTAATAGTGAGTTCACCCGCTATGCCGTCTTGTTTTACTTTATTTAATCCATCAATTATATACTTGAAGCCTTGACTACAAGCGTGGTAAAGCTCTTGACCTTGTTGTGTTAATAGCATGTTTCGGCCACTTCTAATAAACAACTTAACGCCTAAACTTTGTTCTAGCAGACGAATTTGTTGGCTAACAGCTGCTTGAGACACAAATAATTCTTCTGCAGCCATGCTATAGCTAGCAAGCCTAGCAGAAGTGACAAAAGTATTGAGCGCGTTAAGGTGTTTTAAACGAGCATCCATTATAAATCATATATAAGTTTAACTTATGTAAGATATTAGTTCTTATCGTTGGCTAAGTAAACCAAGGTTATTCACACTTACCTCAGTTTTATTAGGAGGATAGTCAGAATGTTAAAAGAAAAAAGAAGAAATGAAATTACCATTAAATCGAGTTTATTCGGTAAATATATCACGCTAATAAGTCGGATAAACATGTCTTACTGGCATCAATTTAAATAAGGTTAAGTTATATAAAGTTGGAGCGAAGATGAGCATCGGTTTAATGGTTACTCACTTTTTAACATGCGTTCAAATTGTTTAATCGAAAAACCATTTAAGATAGCATCGCCTATTTTTAAGACAGGAACTGCTCTATAGCCTAACCTTGCAAGCTCTTTCTGACCCGATGGTGTTTTAACATTGCATAAACGATAGGGCAAATTGCGTTTGTCTAAGTATTGTTGTGCTGTTTTACAATGTGGACAATTTTTCATGGTGTAAAGGGTAATTTTTTTCATATCAACCGGTATTTTATGAAAGAGTTTGTCGTTAATTATGAGTGATTAACATTTGGAAGTAACACGCGCTAGTGTCATAACTACGTTTACTTGTAAGCAATTGCTATAATAGCGAGGTTAACAAGAGGCGGTATTATATGAACAGAAAGAAAAAAGTAAAATCAACATTGCTTGCTAAGCAGAAAAAAGCAAACGCAAAGAAACAAAAGAGCAATAAACCAAAATATATTTCTAAAGCGGAACGAGAAAAGCAAGTGCTAGCTGAAAACACAATGGATGAGTCGAAAGCGTAAGTGCTAACTTATGTTTTCTTGGGCTTCATTGCTGCTGAGAACTGAAAAATTAAAAAGCCAATAGTTGATAATACAATAGCGATTTCATAACGACTATAAGCCACTGAAACACCAATGGCTCCAGTATTCCATAAGCCTGCGGCCGTTGCTGTACCTTTTACTCCATCATTATTTTTGAAAATAGCACCACCACCAATAAAACCCATGCCGGTAATGATAGCGTACATCACGCGAGCCTCTGCATTAGAACCTTCGTAAACACTCATACCTACAAGCATAAATGCACATGATGCAATCGTCACTAAAGGGAAAGTGCGTAACCCTGCGCCACGATCATTTAATTCACGATTTAGGGCTATCGGTAGAGATAATACAAATGCGATACTCATTTGCATAAAGTTAAACATAATTAAATTAACATCTAAGTCAATGCCAAACATTTTTAAGCCTTATATCAGTCTCTTATTATATTGATATAACGTTTATGGGATACATGTCAATTGTGAAATGCATTCAGCATAGGTCAAATTAAGTTTATCAAGTTAGAACTTAAATGAATCAACGCTTATAAACAATATTGATCTGTAAGGTTAACATTATGCGTTGGTATGCTTTTAATTCTAAGTATATGGTCTATTAATTTTCCAACATTAATTAAACCGCTTGCCCACAAGCCACGCCTTGGCTCCAGCAGGCTTGAAAATTATAGCCTCCGAGCCAACCGGTAACATCGATCACTTCACCAATAAAGTACAGATTTTTCACTTTGTTGCTTTCATAGGTTTTTGACGATAATTCATCGGTAGCAACGCCACCTAGCGTAACCTCGGCGGTGCGGTAGCCTTCAGTGCCATTAGGTTTGATTTGCCAATGGTGTAGGTAAGTACTCAATTGACTGATTTCTGCGTTAGAAAGTTGGTTAATCACTTTGTCGGTAATTTCTTGCTGGCTGATCATTGCTTCAATAAAGCTTTTTGGCAATACCGTGCAGAGTAAGTTCTTTAATGATTTCTTTGGGTGAAGTTCACGCCATTGTGTTATCAAGTCTTCGAAGGGGGTGTCGGGCAGCAAATTGATTGAGATCGACTGTCCTGCGCGCCAGAATGATGAAATTTGTAATATGGCTGGGCCAGATAAGCCACGGTGGGTGAACAAAATATTCTCTTTGAAATTTGTGCCACCTTCGCTGCTGACCATTGTGGGAACACTAATGCCTGATAAACCTTCAAAACGTTCTTTATCTTGCGGTTGTAGAGTAAAAGGTACCAGTGCGGCCATGGTAGGCAATACTTGCAAACCAAACTGTTTAGCGATGTTATAGCCAATAGGTGTAGCGCCCAATTTAGGCATAGTGAGTCCACCAGATGCTACCACCAATGACTGGCATTGATATTGGTTAGTAGAAGTATTCACCATAAAATGCTCAGCTTGTTTTTCTACACTTACTACTTCATTACGAAGATTGATATTTACGCCGGCCCAATCACATTCGGTCATCAAAATATCAACGAGATCTTGTGCGCTGTTATCACAAAATAACTGACCAAGTGTTTTATGGTGAAATTCAAGGCCGTGTCGTTCCACTAATTCAATAAAGTCTTGTGCTTGATAACGACTTAACGCTGATTTTAGAAAATGAGGGTTTTCACAGAGATAATTATCTGGGGTGGCATTTTCATTAGTAAAATTACAACGGCCACCGCCTGAGATCAGAATTTTACGTCCTGGCTTTTTCCCCATATCAACTACCGTTACCTTTTTGCCCCGATAGCCAGCTGTTGCTGCGCACATTAAACCTGCTGCGCCGGCGCCAATGATTAAAACGTCAGTATGTATCAAGTTATAAGCCTTAGATTAAATCAGGCAGGCATTATAAAAATATTTTGCTTTTATCACCAGTGTATTTACTGCGGACTGAGTCACAGACTTCTTTGAGTAACGAAAAAGTGTCAGCATTTTGTAAGGAAATACAAAGATTCAGTAAATAAACGCAAAGCTTAAGTAAAGAAGTGCAAAGATTGAGTAAATCGTTGAACGAACATAAAAATGGCTTCTCTATATGCAGACTTTTGATATCAGCTTGGTATCGATTAACGATGTATAAAAATGAGATGAAAAATGCTGAATTGTACGAAACAACGTAATGAAAAATTTTCCTATAGCACCTTAATGATTTTTTTATTATCAAGTGTGGTGTTAATTATGGCCGGCTGTGGCTCTAGTGATAGCAGTGATAATAAAGTTGGTTATTTAAAATTTTATAATGCTTCTACGAATGCACCGTCATTGTTTTTGACTGTTGATGAAAATCTAGATGAAGATGAAGACGATGAAGTTGAAATTACTTTTAGCGGTACAGCATATGGTACTGCTGATACGCGCAGAGAATTGCCAACAGGTGATTATTTCTATGAGTTAGCGTGGCAAGATGAAGATAGTGCTGCACGTGCTGATTTAGAAATGATATTTCAAGATCAAATCTCGATTGAACAAGACACTATCAAGTTCGTAGTGGCTAGTGGTGATATCAGTCAACCTCAAGTAAATGTGTATGATATCTCATTAGTAGATGATGAAGATGACTCAACGCTATCGTTATTTAATCTTCGGGTTTTGAATATGCACGGCTCTAATCAAGCGTTAGATATATATCTTTCTCAAACCGATGAAACGTTTAATGAAGCAACAATGATTGGTAGCTATTCGTTTCAAGAGCTTTCGGAAAACCAAAAGTTCGATCAAGATCAATATGTGTTTTATATTACCCACGCAGGTGAAGATGAGGTGTTGTTTCAATCGAACAATGTAAGTTTTTTATACCCGTCACAATATGTCATGGTTATTCGTGAAAACATAGGAAATAGTGATTCACCTTATATTATCGATAAGGTGTCGTCTTCGTACACTGAAACCTTTCTTGATTACAACGCAGAAGCTCATTTTCGCGTATTTAATGCCATTGACCAGCATGAGCTGATTGCAGACTACAATGATGCTATTGATGTTGAAATAACGGGTGGCAATACAACATCTTCTTTATCATCACTTGAACGCGGAACGTTTAGTGATGAAATCGTAAAAGAAAATGGCGACTTTAGCGTTAAGGTGACGGTCAGTGATAGCGAAACCATTTTACTCAATAATCATTTATTATCACTACCTGAAAATGCCAATAAAACACTCTTTTTATATTTAACAGAAGATAATGTTGATCATGATGGCGATGGTGATGTTGACGAGAATGGTGACGGCATTGTTGATGAAATTGAAATTTCTATTAACTCGTTGGTCGTTGATAATAGTGTCAGAGAAAGTATTTATGATCATCAATTACAACTCGTTAATTTAGTTGATAGTGATGACTTTGGGGTAGTTGAGTTTTATTTTGTACGTAGTGATGAAACAATCGCAACGGCTTATTATTCAAGTGCTGTTTCTTACGCAAATGCCGAATCAATCATTTTGAGAAATAATACCTACCAAGTTTTTGCGGTGGCAAAACATAACAGTAGTGAAATAGTGCTGGCTAACTTTGAGTTAACTTTAGATGAAAACAGTGATGAGTTGTTTTTAATCATTGAACAAGATGACACCGCCGCTAGCGGTTATCGGGTTACAACAGAAGAACAGTTATAGCTTAAATACCGATTAACTTTTTTATAAAAAAGGGGCTTTGTAGCCCCTTTAACATATACGAATATAATGATTATGCGGTGGGCGAATTTGTCATTATGCTAGAAGAGCCTGTTTTTGCTAGCTCTGCTAAATCTTTATCAACAAAAAATAGTGCGTGGCCATCATGGCCAACTAAGTTAATTTTATCTAAAACACTTTTAAATAAAGTTTCTTCTTCATGCTGTTCAGCCACATACCATTGTAAGAAATTAAAGGTAGAATAATCTTGGTTAGTAAAGGCTTGATGTGCGAGTGAGTTAATGCGTTCAGTAATTTCACATTCATGCTGATAGGTTTTTTCAAATACATCGGCAAGAGACTCAAACTCATGTGGTGGCGCATCAATGGCCCCTAAAATTGGCAAAGCACCGGTTTCACTCACATAGGTAAATAATCGCGTCATATGATCCATTTCTTCAGCAGCGTGTTTACGCATAAACTCAGCTGCGCCTTCAAAGCCTTGCTCCTCACACCAAGCACTCATTTGTAAATATAAGTTAGAAGAGTAAAACTCTAAGTTGATTTGCTCATTAAGCTTCATGATCATGTCTGATTTCAACATATTACACCTCGATAAAAAAGTTTGCGCATTATTACGTATCAAGTAGTGCTATTGCAAGTAAAACCTAATAAAATCAATGTCATAACAATGATAATTGTTTACGTTTGTGTTTGTTATAAGTTTTGTAATATTGATTCTCCGTCACTAACAGACAGTTCACCTGCTTCTTCAGCAGCTAAATGAATAACTGTACCGTTGTCGATAATCATCGCATAACGTCTGGAGCGGTAACCACCCAATGGCTCCATGTCGAGACCTAACCCTAATGAACGAGTATAGCTACCGTCAGCATCTGAGAGCATGGTAATATGTTCAGCGTTTTTAGCGTCTTGCCAAGCCTTCATTACAAACACATCATTAACAGCAATACAGATAATGTCATCAACTCCTTTAGCTTTAATTTGATCGGCTAAGGCGATATAACTGGGTAAGTGGTTGTCAGAACACGTTGGAGTAAACGCACCTGGCACAGCAAATAGCACGACTTTTTTGCCCGCGAATAAATCAGGTAATTGATGGGTGATAGTATCGCTATCTGTACGTTGATGAAGTTGTCCGCTCGGCATTTTTTGATTTACGTTAATCATAATTTTCCTTATCGACTTGAGTAAAAGAGAGCTTTGTTGGTTTACATAAAAAACCTTTTGAGTGTGCAGCACGCGCACAGTCTTTACATGCAAAGCGTGGCTGCACCACAATTTGAGTAATAATGTGTATGTTTTTTTCTATGTCTTTTTTCTTCCATTTACAAAGCGACTTAGTCATACACTCATTACTCAAAAAGTCTTGCTGCTGTTAGTCTAGTAGAAACTAGCAATGAACGCACGGCGACTTAGCTAAACGATTAAATAATCAGATAAAAAATCTTAAAGGTGCGTTGTTCTTGTTGTGTTGGTAACTCAGGTAAAGATATTATAATGTGCACCAACTTAATTAGCAGGGAAATACCATGATACATCGCGTTAATCAGTTTTATGCCGCAGATAACCAAGCACAATCATTAAAAGAGTTTTTTCAAGAGCTTGTTGATTACATTAACAATAGTGAAGGATGTATGGGTTGCCAACTTTTACAAGATGAGCAAGATGACTCACATTTTGTGATCTTAGAGCAATGGCAAACGAAAGAAGCCCATCAGGCATCGTTAAGTCAATATCCTGCGGATAAGATGCAAGCTGCTATGCCGCTTTTTGGCAAGCCACCAGAGGGCGATTATTACACGTTGATTAAAGAGTAATGAGATCTTGTCACTTTCTATAATGATTTTCGACGCTGTAATATTAAAAAAAGGTAAAAACTTATCAAAGTATGAATAATAAAATTGTTTTAAAAGGTATTCATCACGTAGCGATTATTTGCGCTGATTATCAACGTACTAAAGCCTTTTATGTAGATATACTTGGGCTTGAAATTATTGCGGAAAATTATCGAGCAGAGCGCCAATCATATAAATTAGATCTAGCGCTACCTGACGGTAGCCAACTCGAAATATTCTCATTTGCTAATGCGCCGAAACGCCCTAGTTACCCAGAGGCGCAAGGATTAAGACATTTAGCTTTTCGAGTAGACTCTGTTGAACAAACGGCATTATTATTGACCAAAAAAGGTATTGAAGTAGAGCCGATTCGCGTTGATGAATTTACTGGGAAGCCATTTACCTTTTTTAGTGATCCCGACGAGTTACCCATTGAAATATATCAAACATAGTAGAGGAAAAGATGTATAAAGGCAGTTGCCTCTGTGGCAAAGTACAAATAGCGATTGATGGTGCTATAAGCGATATTATTCATTGTCATTGTTCTTTGTGTCGCAAAAATAGTGGCACAGCTTATGCCACAAATGGCTTTGTTGAGCGAGAAGACTTTACCTTTGTTTCTGGTGAGCATGAACTCAGTCAATTTTCATATAAAGCTAATCGAGTGCGCCACTTTTGCAAACATTGTGGCTCTCCTGTTTATAGTGAAAACTTAGAAGATATTCAACGAATTAGATTACGCTTAGGGCTATTAGATACACCGATAATTGAAAGGCCAATGTCGCATAATTTTGTGACCTCTAAAGCCAATTGGGAAGAGATGGATGCAAAGCTTCCTCGGTATGAAGCGTTTGAACCTGAGCGACAAAAATAGCTGTTTTTAACTATCTTCGTGAAGTTGAATTCAATACAGTAAAAAGCCGTTTTATGCGTAACACGAAACGGCTTTTTTACTGTTAAAACTTGCTATTTACTAGCATATTATTTTTTTAGTGTTTCAAAGGTAAACTCTTTAGGTGGTGTTACCCCTTTTAAATGTTCAACGAAATAGTCCCAACGTTTACGCAACATAAACGGTTCACGTGCAAAACCGTGACCGCGATTCGGTAGCATGATCATGTCGAAATCTTTATTGGCGTCAATTAACGCTTCTACTACAACTAACGTGTTGTATGGTGGTACGTTAGTATCTGTCGTGCCGTGTGCAATTAATAACTTACCTTTTAAACGATCGGCAATAAGTTGATTCGCTTGGCTGTCGTAGTTGGTTGTACCGTCTTCATTGTTCACTAACATACCATGCCATTTTTCACCCCATTCATCCGCATAGTTACGGTTGTCATGATTACCTGCTTGAGACACTGCAACACTATAGAAATCTGGGTACATTAATAACGCGCGAGTAGAGGCAAAACCACCACCTGAATGTCCCCAAATACCTACTTTACTGTCATCTATCCAACTGTGTTTACTTGCAAGTTGTTTAATCGCTGCTACTTGGTCGGGAATGCCACTATCGCCCATGTTGCCATAATAAAATTCATGAAACGCTTTTGAACGACCCGGTGTACCTAACGCATCAATCTCAATGACAATAAAACCTAGTTCAGCAATGGCTTGGTTGTCACCTCGTGATGCACGAAAGTTACGGCCACGAATTGAACCTACTTGCGGGCCAGGATATAAATAGTTTACGACAGGGTATGATTGCTTAGGGTCAAAATTGCTTGGTTTATACATTAAACCGTAAATATCATGTTCACCGTTTCTATCTTTGACAATAAACGGCTCTGGTGCGACCCAGTTTTTCGCTTTTAACTGTTCGATATTCATGGTTTCAATGGCAAAACCTTTACCAGTGTTGGTGCTTCGCACGTAACTTTTTTCTGGTGTAATATACGTTGAAACGCGATCGACAAAATATTTACCATCTTCACTTAAGGTAATGCGGTGGTGTTGTTTTTCTGGCGTTAACAGCGTTAAATTTGAGCCATCAAGATTTACGCGATAAAGGTAATGAAAATATGGATCACCGCCTTCACGCCCTGCACCGGTAAATAAAATAGTGCCGCTTTCTTGGTCAACATGAAGTAATGAAATGACCGTCCAGTCACCTTGGGTAATTTGTTTTTTTACCTTACCCGTTTTTGCGTCTATTAAGTAAAAGTGTCCCCAATTTGAACGTTGAGAAAACCATAATATTTCATCGGTTTTATCAAGATACTGCCAACTAACCCCTTGAACACCGGACTCAAAAAAGGTTTCTTCGGTTTCTGTGAAAACTGTTGTTACTTTACCTGATTTGGCATCAGCAAAACGTAACGTTGCTTTTTTATGGTCACGAGAAGAAGAGACAAAAGCAAAGTGCGAACTATCTGTTGACCAATCAATATCAAGTAAACTGCCATCGCGTGCGGCAACATGGTCAGTGATAGTAGAGCGATGCTCATCAGGCGCCATATCTAATGGAATAACCTTCGCTTTATCTACGTCGATAACAACACGATGAATTTTAAAAACATGCTCATCGCCGGGTAATGGATATTTCCAAACATCAATTTTTGGGTGGCCAACAGCCGTGGATACAATACCCATGTCGCCAACTTTTCGGCCGTCATGTTTAAAGGTGGTTAGCTTGCTTGAATCAGGTGACCAGGTCACAACAGGTTTGCTACTACGCACCCAGCCAGCATTGTTTGTTGCATAGCCGAAATCTTCAATGCCATCAGTGGTCAGTTGCGTTTCTGTATTATCAGCAAGGTTTCGTAACCATAAGTTATGCTCACGAATAAATACTGACTTATTACCATCAGGCGAAACAAATTCACTACGCTTTATTGATGTTTCATCTTTTTTACAAAGATAATTACTTAATGGACACTGGTAATTAGTACCTTTGTAGTTGACGTTGAGTACGTTATCGTCACTTATAGTGACTTGATAAAAGGGTAATTTATTTTGGTTTACTTCACTTTCAGAAATACGTGCAAGTGACTCAGCAAGTTTTTGATGATCAAAGGCAGGTGCTTTAGTTTGCTTGTTAGCATCTACTTTAAAAAATCGTAACCCTTCAGGGGTTTGGCTTCGATAAATTAAGGTATTGTTGTTAGACCATTTTGGATAGTCGACGGTACCAGTCACCAGTTTTGTGGTGGTGGTTGATAATTGTTGTTCTGCGCGTTGATAATCGGCTTTTGTTACGTCAGCGTGTGCAACGCCTGAAACCGATATCATCGTTGCAGCCAAAGACAAATATTTGTTCATGGTGAAGAAACCTGCATTTTAGTTGTTATAAATCACGCTAGTTAAGCGTAATTGTCGCTGACAAAGAGCTTAGCATACATTCGTAAGAAAAAAGCTGGCACACTCGACCAAAGGTCATGAATATACGATAAAAAGTCCCATGCTTTTATCGATTAACAATCTTTTGTTAGCGAGTAAATATCTTTGGAATACGACTAAAGTCTAATGATAAATGTCACTCTTATAGACTTAGGTCTAATTTCTAAATGGCTGTTTAGCCTCTACGGTTATACCCAGAAAAAAAATAACAGTTTAAAAAAACGATAAATAGCTGACAGATTGTTAAGTTTTCTTTCTCAGGCTATACACGAAATATGGGGAAAGTAGAGATGAAAATTGATAAAGCCGGTATACTGGCGACAGGCTTATTAACGATTGCAAGTTCAGCACATGCAGGATATGAAATTCAATTAACGGAAGAAGATAAAATTACCTTCGGAGGGTTTATACAAGGTGATATTCGTTACATTGATGGTAATGCATCTTCAACGTTAACCAATGATGATTTTTGGATTGGTCATGTGGTTAATGATGATATTTCAAACACCCGCTTTTCTGCCAGTTCAACACGCTTCAATACAAAATATCAACATGGTGATATCACCGGTTTCATTGAGATGGATTTTTATGGCGGTGACGGTAACGAGCGCTTAACGAATTCTCGCCACCCGCGCTTACGTCATGCGTTTATTAAATACAAAAATTGGACTGTAGGTCAAACTTGGTCAACGTTCGTCAATACTAGCGCTTTAGCTGAAGCTGCCGACTTCGGCGGACCTTTAGTTGCTGCGGCATTTATTCGTCAAGACTTGATCCGTTATACCAACGGTAACTTTCAGATTGCGATTGAAAATCCAGAATCATACGGTGGCTATACAGGAGCAGGTGGTTATGGTTCACAAGATTCAGTGCCTGATGTTATTGCTAAATATACCTTCTCAGGTGATTGGGGTAATGTTTCAGTTGCGGGTGTCGCCAAACAATTAGAAACAGTCAGTGGCGAATCAGAATCAGGGTTTGGCTATGGTATTGCCGGTAGAATCAAAACGGTGGGTAAAGATGATTTTAGGTTTCAACTTCATGGTGGCAATACCGGTCGTTATGTAGGAGCTGCTGCCGCGACTGACCTTGTCGGTGAAGAAGTCGAGGAAACAACATCTATTTCTGTTGCTTATCGCCATTTCTGGACTGAAACCTTAAGAACGAATGTATTTTACGGTAGAACTGAAACAGAAGAATCTGATCGCGAGCGTACACACTGGGGCGTAAACCTGTTTAAAAACATTACGCCAAAACTTTCGTACGGTGTTGAGTTTGGTAATTTTGATGCAGAAGATCTCGCTGCAGATTCTAATTACGCACAACTTTCTGTGAAATATGTTCTATAACGTTACTGTGTTAACACGTCTTTGCGTTAGTTAGCCTCACTGAGGTTATCTTTATAGGGAAGCATTGCTTCCCTTTTTTTGTGTTAACTTTGAGCTTGTTATTATTCCGTAAATTTATTGTGGCTATTAAATAACCTGATCTCGGGATAACAACTTACTTTCTAGCAGTTGTTTTTCCTTATTACTGCGTTAAATTTATTTGCAATAGACACGTTATTGACGCACAAATCTGCCTTGCACTAAGAAAAAACTCCGTGCTAGAACAGTGTGACAAATAAAAGCTTACCGTTTCAGTTGATAAGTTAACTTCTTATCCCAGGCTCAGGTTAAGTAAACCTTTAAAAATTTTATATTTTTTTAACAATTTGGATTTTTTGCCGATATAATCTTTACTTAGATAAACCATTTACAAAACTTCAATACGGAATTTAAAACCTTAATGAATATCACAACGAATGAAGTTACTTTTTCACCTTCTGAGCAGCTTGTTTCGATTACTGACACTCAAGGTGTGATTTTATATGCCAATGAAAATTTTTGTCGAATAGCGGGATATTCACAATCTGAACTAGAAGGGCAGCATCATAATATTGTTCGTCACCCTGATATGCCAAAAGCGGCTTTTGCTGACTTATGGCAAAAACTTAAACGAGGTGATTCTTGGCGAGGCATGGTAAAAAACCGTTGTAAAAACGGTGACTTTTATTGGGTAGATGCCTACGTTACCCCTTTATACGAGGGAAATAATATTGTTGGCTACCAATCTGTTCGTTGTTGTCCTACGGCTGAACAAAAACAAAAGGCACAGGCGCTGTATCAACAGATCAATCAAGGGAAATCGATAAATGAATTTTCTACGAATGTGTCTTTAAAGCGTAGCCTGGCAGCTGCACTTGTTTTATCAATCACACTATTACTAGCGTGGTTTATCTCTATGTACGCGGCAGGGGCATTATTACTGACTGTCGCGTTACTGGTTATAATTTTTAAAGATGAGTTTATTGCTATACCTGATCAAATTTCACAATATAAACAAGAGTTCGATAGTCCATCTAGGTTGGTGTTTAGTGGTAAAGGCATTGCCGCGTTAATGCGATACCCGTATTTAATGCAGCAGGCAAAAATAAGAACAATTTTAGGAAGAAGCCGTGATTCAGGTGAAGGGCTTGTTAATCTTGGTGTGAAATTAAAAGATACCTCTGCTCGTTCTTTGGAAGGTCTATTTAATGAGAACTCGCAGTTAGATCAATTGGCAACGGCAATGACAGAAATGTCTGCCACCGTTCAAGATGTCAGCCAAAGTACTACAGATGCTTACGATAAGGTCGTGGTAATGCAGTCTGAATGTAATCAAGCAATTAGTGTTATTGATCATAGTCAGAAGAAAATCACCGTATTATCCGGTGAGGTAGAATCTGCGGCAAATACTGCAACTAACCTTGTTACTGATATCACCCGTATTTCAGATATCATGACTGAAATTCAAGGCATTGCTGATCAAACGAACTTATTAGCTTTAAATGCAGCTATAGAGGCTGCTCGTGCTGGTGAACAAGGACGAGGTTTTGCTGTTGTCGCAGATGAAGTGCGAACCCTTGCTGGTAGAACGCAATCTGCTACCGAGCAAATACAAGGTTCAGTGGTCGAGCTCCAGCAAACGCTTCAACAATGGAGCGCAACCATGGTCTCAAGTCAAGGTGAAGCTGAATCATGCGTAGAAGATGCAACAGAAGCAAAAGCTGGTATGGATCGCATCAAAGGTATGATGGATGAAGTAACAGATATTGCGGGGCAAATAGCAACAGCTACTGAACAACAAAGTGCTGTCGCTGCAGAAATGACCCAAAGCGTGCATAGTATCGATGGTATTTCAAAAGAAAACACTGAAATTGCTGAACAAGTTAACCGTTACGGTATTGAGGTGAATAAAAGTGCCGAAACGTTAGAGTCGCTAAGCTCAACGTTCCGATAATGTAAAAGTGTAAAGCATCTTATTGATCATGAAATAAGATGCTTTATTATACCAAAAATACACCGTTATGGTTTCAATTAATCTGATTTAAATCTGCTTCAGTGAAGTTACTTTTAAAGGTAAATGCGTAGGGTGAATCCCCTTGTTTTCTTAAATGCATCAATCGTTCAATCGCCTCTTCTACTGTAGGTATATGATTAACGGGTATCCACCATAATACGTACGAGTCTTCGGGTATGCGATGAAACCACTCTTGTTTTCTTTTGAGAAAATCAATGTGATGAGTTCTGAACATAAAATTCTTTAATGATTCAATATCTTGCCACACAGACATGTTTACGATGATATCTGGATCATCCATTACCTTGATATCTGTTGCGTCACCACTGTCATCTTTTAAGCGCCAAACAAAGCCATCGCTGATTTCTGCAATAGCATTGATCGGTTCTAAATTGTTGATGAATTCTGCTATTTCTGGTGCGTCTAGTGCGTATTTTGCTTTTGCAATATTGAGCTGTGCAAGATTCATTTTCTCTCCTTAGATTAGAATAATACAGCCTAGAAGGCCTTATTTTTTTAGCTTGGCAAAGGCATCAGCAAAGGCATTTCCCATGGCGGCATTTTCTACCGGTTTCGGTTTTTTGTTGTGATGCTGTTGTTTCGCTTGGTGTTTACTTTTCGTGTTACTCTTCGGTGTATGAGTTGGCTGATATTTTTGTTTTGTAGGCGCAGATGCTTCATCTGTAAGTCGCATAGTAAGGCTAATACGTTTTCGTTCAACATCTACTTCCGTTACCTTCACTTTGACAATATCGCCTGCTTTTACCACATCGCGTGGGTCAGAAATAAACTTATTGGTGATCGCAGAGATATGCACTAAGCCGTCTTGGTGAACACCCAAATCAACAAATGCACCAAAGTTAGCCACATTAGATACTACGCCTTCAAGCACCATACCAACGTTTAAATCTTTGATTGATTCTACACCCTCGGTAAATGTGGCAGTTTTAAATTCAGGACGCGGATCTCGAGCCGGCTTTGCCAGTTCTTGCACAACATCTTTTACGGTAATATCACCGAATTTATCATCAACGAGCGACTGAAAATCAATTTTACTCGCTAACTTGTCTTCGTTCAGTATTTGGTCAATTGAGCTGCTTAGTTGAGCGACAATTTTATCTACAATAGGGTAGGTTTCAGGGTGAACGCCAGAAGCGTCTAGTGGATTAGTGCCATCAGAAATACGTAAAAAACCAGCGGCTTGTTCGAAGGCCTTAGGACCTAGACGTTCAACCGATTTGATATCTTTTCTACTGTTAAAACGACCGTGTGCATCTCGATAACGAATAACATTATTGGCAATGGTTTTATTTAATCCAGCCACTCTGGTAAGTAATGCCGCAGAAGCGCTGTTAATATCAACACCAACTGCATTTACACAATCTTCAATGACATTATCGAGGGCTTTACTTAATTTACTTTGACTTACATCATGTTGATATTGCCCTACACCAATGGCTTTAGGATCAATTTTAACTAATTCAGCCAAAGGATCCTGTAAACGACGAGCAATTGATACCGCGCCACGAATAGACACATCAACATCAGGAAATTCTGTCGCTGCAAGTTCAGAAGCTGAATACACAGAAGCACCTGCTTCGCTTACGATAATCTTTTTGATTTTTCCTTCGCATGCTTTTACAACTTCACCTGCTAACTTATCGCTTTCTCTTGAGGCAGTGCCATTGCCGATAGCAATCAGGTTAATCTTGTATTGGCGAGCTAAATTAACCAGAGTACGAACAGATTTATCCCAGTTATTTTGTGGTTCATGCGGGAAAATAGTAGCCGTTTTTAGTAACTTGCCGGTTGCGTCTACCACTGCTATTTTACAGCCAGTTCTAAAGCCTGGGTCGATCCCCATTGTTACTTTTGGCCCAGCAGGTGCAGCCATTAATAAGTCTTTCAGGTTTTTAGCAAAAACAAGAATGGCTTCTTGTTCTGCTTTTTCACGTAAAGTGCCTAAAAACTCAGTTTCTAGTGATTGACTAAATTTTACTTTCCATGCCATATGTACCACTTTGGTAAGAAATTTAGTTGCTGGCTGCGAAGATAAGTTGAGCTGATAATGCTCGGTAATAATGTGTTCTGCTGAAGAATAGTGGCTATTATCTTGCTGTGGGTCTACGTCAAGCGATAAGCTTAAAAAGCCTTCGTTTCTACCTCGTAATAATGCTAATGCTCGATGTGAGGGAATTTTTACAATTTTTTCAGAATATTCGAAATAATCACGGTATTTAGCACCTTCTTTTTCTTTTTTCTTTAGCACCTTACTTTTTAAGTGCGCTTGTTTGGCAATTAATCTACGTAGTTTTGCCAGTAGTGCTGCGTCTTCGGCGAAGCGCTCGATTAGAATGTATATAGCTCCCTCTAACACCTTATCAGTATTTTCAAAACCTGCTGGAATATTAATGTACTGCTCAGCCTCTATTTCAGGGACGAGTTGCCATTGCTGAAACAATGCACTAGCTAAAGGTTCGAGGCCGGCTTCTATGGCGATTTGTCCTTTAGTTCTTCGTTTTGGTCGATAAGGGAGGTACAAATCTTCAAGACGTGTTTTGTTGTCTGCATCAAGAATCGCCTGTCGCAGTGGTGGTGTTAACTTATCTTGTTGTTCAATATTGGTTAATATAACGTGTCTGCGTTCTTCGAGCTCTCGTAAATATTCAAGGCGTTGTGATAAGGTTCTAAGGTGTCCATCATCAAGCCCTTTGGTTGCTTCTTTTCTATATCGAGCAATGAAGGGGACGGTTGAGCCATCATCAAGTAACGATATTGCGGCCGTTACTTGGTCTGTTTTTACATTGAGTTCTTGGGCAATTTTTGCAGCAATTGCAGACATTATGAGTTGTCCTATAGGGTAATTAGCGCTTTTTTCTATATATATGGGTGCAAATAACAATTTCTAGGCTATTGAGTAAATATCAGTGAATTTTTAAATGTCGTACATGCGATGTGATAAAGCCTAATAGCGCTTCTAATCGATAACTATTAGGCTATAAATCTAGCAATTATTCCATCATATTATTATCAAGTGCTTTCACGGGGAAGCTTTTTGCAAAGGCTAGCACAGCATCTTTATTTGCTGAATTTGATTCAAACGCTAACATGCCACCGCTTTTTAATGAAACGGTTAGCTTTGTAGAGCCATCAGTGTGCTCTAAGCTTGCATTGCGCCTTTGAATACGAACTTTATTGTTACTAGAGGTCATACCAAATTGTGCCAGAGCAGCAAAGGCAGATGCGGCAGCGCCAGTGTTTCCTGTTGTTAAGGTGACTTGTATGTATTGATCATTATGATGATATTCACGTTCAATAATATTCATTCCCATGGCAGATTGATGGGAAAGCTCATTACCCGAAAAATCGTTGATTTTATCTTTGAAAAAACTGCTAATTTGATTGTTTTTTAATTGCTCAAGTTGTGTAACACACCAACGAGCCTCTTCTAATGCGCCTTCAATATCTCCGCTTTCAAATAAGCTAGCGGCATTTTTGCAAAGCTTTGCTGGATCTTCATCATTCGCCATTGTGTTTAATGTGATTGTACAAAGTAGTAATGGGAGTAAGAGTTTCATGGTAAATATCCTTATAAAATAATTAATATGAAGTGTATGAAAAATACACAAGAATTAATAGCGTATCCATGAGTTATTTTAGTGGTGTTTCTATGTTAATGACATTTCTAGGGTCGAGATGACCACTGAAGAAGATGAAAGAAAAAAAGGCAGATATCGCGTTGTTGATAGGTAATACTTTGTGTCTTCATTTAATTGTCATGAAATTGTCACGTTTTTATCTTTCTAGTGTCATCAAAAAATATAAAAATATATCTGGTCTAGACCAGTTGTGTTTTTATATAGAGGAAATTATGAACTTTACAAAGAAAGAACTTAAGAAAGCAATTGCTTGCATTTGGGGCTTATCAGCTCTTGTGTTGGTAGGTTGTAATGATAGTGAGACTCAGCAAACTTCAATTATTACAGCGGATAAAGATCCAGAGAAAAGGGTGCTAGTTATTGGTATTGATGGTCTGATGTATGACTATATTGATGATATAGATAATGTTGATATGAATGAACCGGTGCTACAGCACTTTCCACGATTAAGCATTTCAAAAGCACTTGCTGGAGGTTACCTAGGTACTCAGAGCCACCAAGCTAGCTCGTCGGGACCATCTTGGTCAACAATTTTAACTGGGACATGGGTTGATGGACACTCAATAAGTTCGAATAATAACCAGCCAGCCAAAACGAAGACTGTTTTTGAATATCTTCACAACGCCGATAGCACTATTGATATGGCAAGTTTTGCAGCATGGTCTCCAATAAATACAGGCCATGCTGCTAATGGAATGCCGTTACTTAAGCAACGCGCTGATGGTAGCGCAAGACCAAGTAATATGTCAGTTGATGAGTTTATCGCCACAAAATTAGTAAACGAACTAAAGGATGAAGATTCAAATTTAGATTTTATCTTCACTCACCTAGATGAAATTGATGGTGCTGGGCATACGTGTGGATGGTGTACGTCATATGAGGAAGTACTGTCTAAAATTGATAACTTATTAGGTCAAGTTTTAGACGCTGTTGAATACAGAGAATCAAACCTAAATGAACAATGGTTAGTTTTAGTTGTTTCTGATCATGGTCATGTTAAAACTGGTGGTCATGGTGGGGATTCTATTGAAGAACGTACTTCGGTTATCGGAACAAATAAACCAGATTTAATGAATGAACTGTTTGCCAATAACTCGAGCGTATTTTCACTAGCTAGTGAAGAGCAAAATGTACTGATGGGATACCCTGGAATAACTGCGATAGTTCCGACTGTGTTGCATTATTTAGGCTATGAACTCAACGCTGAACATCAATTTTCTAGTCCTTCGTTGATTGGAAACGTTGGTTTAAAAAATAGTTACATACAAACAGAACAACCACTTTCAACAAGTGTTACGAATAAAATAAGTTGGCGTGCAACATCCGATGTTAATACGGTTAGTATTTTTAGGGGAGATGAGAAAATAGCAGAAGTTTCTGCTAGTGACGAATCATTTGAAGATATAATCACCTTGGATATTTTACCTGAAGGAGATCATCATCTTGCTTATACATTAAAGCCAAATACTGGGAATAGCATTACGGCTTGGACAAAGTTTGCAATAGGTGAGGCAGCATCTGTTGATACTGTGCTTGAAGATGTTGCGGAACATGTTAGCTTTCAAGAGAGTATTTCTCCATTTAGTTTTATTTCAAACAATGCAGATTCTGTGATTTATGAAAAAGGCCCTTTTGATTCAGGCAAAGCGCTCCGTATCAATAGAGATGATGGCTATTTGACAACTCCAATTTCATTCCAGGATGTTACACAGAGAACCTTGGGATTTTGGTTGAAAGTAAACGGTGAAATTACAAGTGATCCTAACGTGATTTCAAATAAAAACTGGGATAGTGGTAGTAATCCAGGATTTACAATTGCCATTACAAATTCCAGTTTAAAATTGAATATAGGTGACGGTGTAAACCGATCTGATATTTCATTACCTTATACCAAAGATACATGGATATTTGTTGTTGCAAGCTTTGATCTGATAAACAATGAAATAGCGTTATATATTCAAGATCCAAATTTAGGGTTTCAAGAAAGTAAATCTTCTTCATCTAATGTTGCATCGTTAGCCTCAGAGTTTCCGTTGAACATAGCTGAGGGTGGTGATGGCGATTATAACCTCAATTCCATCATAGATATATCAATGGCTGATTTGTTAATTTTTAATCGAGTATTAGCGAATAATGAGGCGAGAGCTTTGTCGAATATTGAAACTAGAGTGAGTTTTTAAGGGAGGGTAAGAGAAGTGATCTATAGCACTAGAACACTTCTCAGTTCTATGGCCTATTTCAATAATTACGCTGCAAATTTATTGTAAAAATCAGCAAAAGCATACTATGACTTAAATTATCTTAGCATCTTCATGCGCTTTCGGCGGGACAGGTTTCAAACGTATTTAAACGTTAATGAACATTTTTGTGTTTTATATTTTGCGCTATTGCATCGCGTTCCTTTATTAAATAATTCATATAAAGACGATATATGTATAATTTGAGCAATTACACTATTCACTAGAAAACACCCCAAATATGGGTATAATCAAGCGATTAATAATCACACAGTGTTATCTTACACAAGTGGCATGAAGGTAATAAAAATGCGCGCTAAAGAGTACTTATTTCACCATCCGGTTGCTTTTTGGCTAGGATGTTTGTTGATCACTTTAGGCGTACTCTCTCATATTCCAATGTTTATTCATGCAGCCCACATGAATTACCAGATGGCTGGCATGATGATGGATAGCACCATGCTGATTGGCATGGCATTGATTCCATTTGGTTTGGCATTGGCTTGTTATGGCTTAATGCCTCGCTTAGCAACATTAAGGGTAAATAACAGCACTGAGGAAATTCAGTTTCATGTTGCTGATAACAGCCCACTCAATGCAGAACATATTAAATTAGTGATAGCGCTATTAGTCGCAGTAATTGTTGATGTAATGAAGCCAGCTACATTAGGGTTTGTTATGCCAGGCATGACTGATGAATACCAAATAAACAGTGAGACCGTGGGAACCTTAGCACTTGTTGCCTTGACAGGAACAGCTATTGGTTCAGTTTTGTGGGGCAGAATGGCAGATCTATTGGGTCGTCGTGCTGCTATTCTACTCTCAGCATTAATGTTTATAGGTACAGCCATTTGTGGTGCGATGCCGAGTTTTCAGTGGAACCTTATTATGTGTTTTTTAATGGGTTTATCTGCAGGTGGCTTATTACCTATAACATTCACCTTAATGGCTGAAATGGTACCTGCTCATCATCGAGGTTGGTTACTTGTTGCACTGGGCGGTATTGGTACTTCTGCAGGTTATTTGCTCGCGTCAGGTGCTGCTGCATTACTTGAACCATTATTTAGTTGGCGAGCACTTTGGCTTTTAGGTTTACCAACAGGCCTTATTGTTATTATTTTCAATAAATACATCCCAGAATCCCCACGTTTTTTAGCAAATATGGGTTTGATCAATCAAGCAAAAGCGGTATTAACTAAATACAATGGCGAACTTGATGAGCCCAAACCTAAGAAAACGTTGTCGGTAAAAAGTGAAGAAATTGAATCAAGTACCTTATCTCAAATGATGAGAGGACCATATGCTTTAATTACACTAGCACTTATTGGCACTGGCGTAGCGTGGGGGGTTGCCAATTTTGGCTTTTTGTTATGGTTACCGACGAATTTGCGTGAAATGGGTATGAGTGCTCAAGCGACGAATCAGTTGTTAGCACAATCAGGTTTATTTGCGCTTCCAGGTATTCTGATGGTTGTATGGCTTTATCACCGATGGAGCAGTATCAAAACGTTAGTACTTTTTGTTGCGTTAACGGCACTCAGTTTAAGTTTGTTTATCATTGGCGATATACTTGATCAACTTAATAGTACCGTGATCATTACTTCTACAGTGTTGCTGTTAATCAGCAGTAGCGGCGTTATCGCCATGTTAATTCCTTACGCAGCGGAAATTTATCCCGTACAGCACCGTGGTATAGGGGCAGGTCTTATTGCTGCAAGCTCTAAATTTGGTGGAATAGTTGGCGCATTACTCGGTGTTCTGGGATTATTTGAACAATTAGGGCTATCTGCTTTCACGATTGCAGTTCCATTAGTATTGTGCGCTATCGTTCTTACTAAAAATGGGATAGATACCCGCGGACGTCGCCTAGAAGATATACATTTAGCGTTTGTTAATCGCACTTAGAAGCAATTATACCATGCAACCTCAGCAGCCAAAATTGATGTACATGGGTGAAGTATCAATACAAATAGGCTTATCAATTAAAGCTATTTGATTTTATTAAGAAAAGGGCTGTTCATAAAAACTAGCAGGAATGGATGATATAGAGTGAATGGCGCGATAGATATTGAGGTTTGAATCTGCTTAAAGAAGCCAAAGCGTTAAGCGCATCCTTGTCGATTCTTAAGGGAGTTATTATTTGCTATCAATATTCAAACCATTCTATTCAAGATATTGCTCTACTTGCAATACTATCGTAACGTGTTAATTTCTATTCTTAATTGACCGATCTATTTGTTGGCGGAGCTGATAAACGCTTACTCGGCTTCGCTTTTTATGCATACAATGTAAGCACATACTGACCCGCTGCCGCGGTGTTTTATAAGGATATCAAGTGAAAAAACGTTTAATACTACCATTAATATTATCTACATTGTCATTACATACCATGGCACAAGAAAAACCCATCGATGAACTTTTCAGTGTTATGGCAATGGAAAAGCAAATGGCGGGTGGGTTTGAAGCAATGCTACCTGTGATTGATCAAATGACTGCTAAATTTAAATTAGATAGTAAAGGCAAGGCAGAGCTTAAAGAAATATTTCGTACTTGGTATAACGAAGATATTGATCGTACAAAGATGATAAATGAAATGAAGAAACTGTATTCACAAGCATTTACCGCCGATGAACTTAGCGAAATTATCAGTTTTTATAAGACGCCTATCGGTCAAAAATTTTTAGAAACATCACCGAAATTAATGCAACTTGGCGCTCAAATAGGTATGCAAGAGGCACAATCTAAACAAGTTAAGCTTATGGAACGTGTGCAACCTTTTTTAGAAAAGCACGGTATTAAACGGTAAGCAAATCTATCAGATTATAGAAAACTTTACGTTATCTAGTTTTTCAACGAATGAGGTAACGTAAAGACTTTAAGCATTCATTGTTAGATTGTAATACCAAAGCGTTTAATTCTCGCTGAATGACCGAATATTTATGCGAATTGGTATAATGTACTTTATTTGTTTGTTTCTGCAACGCTGTTAAGTTGAGCATAATCCCAAACGTGCATCCATTTTCAAATTAGATTGAGAATCATCACATTAACAATGCCTGTAATCACATAATAGTTGCCGTTTATCCTGTCAAAAGCTATTTTCTGATGAAATAAATCTACAAATTGATGAATATAAAATGCATACGTTACCTATTCTATCTTTCCTGATCGCTTGTACGCTATCATTAACGGCTACAGCTAATGATGTAAGTCCTGTTACCATAAATAAAACAGCCAATATTCCACTTTTAGATGGCCACTGTGATAGTACTGAATGGCGAGGAGCAACGTTGTTGCAACTACCTGCAAATATTAATATTCATTTAATGCAGAATGAGCATTCGGTATTTATATGCGCACAAGGAAAAGCTGAAGATTACACTGTTCTCGATTTATATATAGAGCATTTTGACACGAAAACACTATATAATTTACACGCCTCAGCTCAGCTTCTAGAGCGAAAATTAATTGAACAACAGTGGAGCCAATCTGATTTTTGGAATCATAAAGAATGGGCTGGATTTTGGGTGCCTTATGCCGGTGAAGAATCTTCTGAAGATGGGAAACGAACAAAATTTCTCACTGGGTCAGCGAGAGAAATTCAAGTGTTAAAGAAAAAATTTTCCGGTGATGCGTGGCAGATGATGGTTGAAATTAGTGGTATTTATCAAAACGGTAAATATGGAGCTAGTTTTACCTATCCTAAAAATGCGATAGATACAAATAGATCAACGTGGGCAACATTCTCATTTTCAACTCATTAATCGTGTAAAGCTTGTTAAATTTTATCATCGTGGTGTGAAAAAAATTAATGTTTTACTCACAAAAAATTCACATCACATTTAAATTTTTTGAAAATACATGTCAGTTTTTTTTACAGGCATCTCAATTTCTTCTTGACGATTAAAAGTGTATTAAATTTTAATTTTATATATTACAGCGTATTACGCGGGGTGTTGATGAAGCCTTGCGATCTGGTCTGATGATTGCTTTGTTGTATATTAGTACAATATTGGAATGATATTGACGTTGTAACTTTAAGATGGATGTTCAAATGAAAAAATTTATTAGCAAACTAACCGCTGTCGTAACATTGAGTGTAGTGTCTACATTTTCAAATGCAGATTTGATCACAACAATCACGCATGACTACGGTCAACAACAATATACGCCTAACAGTTTAGCGTCTAATAATAGTTGTGATACGTTAAATGCAGATTCAGTCACGATTACCGATAACTCAAATGGTTGTGGTCGTTTTTATGACTACTTTGACTTCTCTACTGTGAATTTTAACACCATTGATAGTTTTGAATTGTCGTTAGACTTTTCGAATGTATCTGATAGGAACTTAGATTGGCTTTTTGGTTTTATCCCTGTCTGGAATAATGAGAACTGGAATGTAAGACCAGGTGCTTCGGCATCTTTAAATTCTGGTTATGACTATAGCCATGATCAAGATATTGCCACTACAATCAACATTGATGCCAATACCGTTGATGCGCAAATTTTTCAAAATATGATCACTAACCAAAACTTTTCATTAATGTTTGCGGAAGAGTCAATGGGCAGTGATAGTTTTACTTTAAATAGTGCTTCATTAAGTATTTTTGGTACGCTAGGTGAACCATTAGCTGCTGAAATACCAGAGCCGGCACCACTTGCATTGTTAGCTTTAGGAATGTTTGCCCTAGGTGCTTCAAAGCGTCGTAATGCAAAATAAGCGTTAAATACGTGTAGAAAATTATATTGTAAATAACCTCTTTCGTTGGGTGAACCAATGAGAGAGGTTTTTTTTATGCCTACTTAAATGAAGGAAATAAATTGGCTGAAGTAAAGCCTTCGCTGTAACCTAATATGTCGGCATGATGATAAAAATTACGCTGGTACATCACATCTCACAACAGGTATAATCGCCACTTTAGGCTATTCAGCCTTTTCTTCATATTTCTTATTTTCAGGGGCAATATGCCAGATTTTCTACTCTCCCAAATATTAGTGACGTTTACCTTAGTTATTGAATGCTTTGCTATGCAGCTTAAAGATAAAGATCGTATCTTGGCGTTGTTATCATTAAGTTGTTTGTTTAATGGTCTGCATTATTTGTTATTAGATCAGCCAACGGCCGGCTATATTTTTCTGTTTTCAAGTATCCGTTTCTTGTTGTCTATTAAATGGAAGTTTCAATGGATGGCTGCGGCTTCATTGTGTGTTAGCTTGTTCATCACAATCTACACGTACACGGGTTTATTAAGTATATTGGGCTTTATTGCAACCGTTTTTATTACTACTGGTTCCTTTAGCAAAAATGATAAATTTCTACGCTTGATGATGATCTTAGGTGGTTCTCTATGGTTAACGCATAACGCTATATTGTGGTCGCCAGTTGGAATTCTTGTCGAGGTTATTTTTGTGGGTAGCGGTGCAATTGGCTATTATCGTTATTACCTTGCGGGTAAGTTAAACACCTCGCACCGCGATTAATGTAGCAAGACTGAATAATGTATCTTATCAACGTTAAAACAATGGTTAATTATCATGAAACGTAGTCATTACATCACACGACAAGGCTGGGATATGCTCGATCGTGAATTAAAGTATTTATGGAAAGATGAACGTCCTCGCGTTACAAAGTCGGTGTCTGAGGCTGCAGCGTTAGGCGATCGAAGTGAAAATGCAGAATATATTTACGGGAAAAAACGTTTAAGAGAAATTGATCGCCGTGTACGATTTTTGTCAAAACGTTTAGATGAATTAACCATTGTTTACCCTGAAAAACAGCAAGAAGGCAAAGTATTCTTCGGTGCATGGGTAGAAGTGATTGATGAGCATGATAAAACATTTACCTATCGTATTGTGGGTTCAGATGAATGGGATGTATCCAAAGGTGAAATCAGTATAGATTCTCCTGTGGCACGTGCATTAATCGGTAAACAAGTTGATGACGAAGTGGTAGTGAAAACACCAGAGGGTGAGCGTATTTTAGATGTGGTAAAAATTTGGTATAAAAAATAGGGTGTATATACGGTGAGTACACCCTTCAGATGACAGTCATCTGACTATTGACACAAATAACTTAGCTGGTCTCTTTTGTAACAATTACTGTGGTATTACTTTAACGTCTACTTTTGATTGGCAAATATCTAGCACAGGTATTGGTTTTTTATAAAAGAAAGGATTATCGCGTAATCGTTTTTTATTAATTTTATTTTCATAAAGTGAGTTATCGGTATTTTCGATGGCGATTTTGAGTTGTTGTGCTTTGGGTAAATCTGCCATTACGGTCATACTTTTTATGGGAGTAAACTGCTTAGGTAATATTTCTGGCATACCTTCTATAACAGCTGTACGTTGGATTGACTGAACATGCTGCATACCGAGTACAACTCTGCCAAAAATGGTCATAATGCGGTCTAAATAACGTGGCGCTTGGCCATTGGTAATATAAAAGTGACTGGTGCCAGTATTAGGTGCTGATTCTCTTGCCATGGCAATGACGCCTGGACAATGTAACAACCACGCCTTTTGTTCTTTCTGTGAATAACCAACGGCAAAACCTTTTCTAAAGCCCGTTTGTGGTGCAAACATATCGTGTTGTTGAACTTGGGTAAACGACCAGTGTTCGTCAGTGGTTATTTCTTCTTCAATGGTTAACGGTGTAATGCCTTTGTCTTTATCTGAACCATCCTGTGGCCCCGCTTGGGCAACAAAGCCGTCAATCACGCGATAGAAGCTTTCACCTTGATAGAATCCATCTCTTACTAATTTTTTGAAACGTTTTACATGATTTGGGGCGAATTCAGGCGATAACTCTAAAACCACATCACCTTGCGGCAACGTCATAATCACGGTATTTTCCGGTGAGAGAATACGCCAATTATTATCTCGTTTTTCCTTTGCACTAGTCGTAAAGCAAATTATTAATAAACACGTTAATATGGCTTTAATCATCATAAATTCCTATGTAATGTTAGTGTTTCACGGTAACTCAACTGGCTTGGCGTGATCAAGATAGCTTGATAAAATAACATAAAATTTGCCAACGTATCTAATTGGAGACAACATTGAATAAAAGTTTAATAACCAATGTATTAGCGCTGTTAGTAACCATTAGCGGTTATTATTTTTCTATGAATGTTGTTTATGCCATGGGGATTTTTGCCTTATCGGGTGCGATTACTAATTGGCTTGCTGTGCATATGCTCTTTGAAAAGGTGCCTTTTTTGTATGGTTCTGGCGTTATACCTGCGCGTTTTGAAGAGTTTAAAGCTGCTATTCGTTATTTGATGATGGAGCAATTTTTTACCGAAGATAACATTGATCGGTTTTTATCTGACAATGCCGGTAAAGCGAGTACCTTTGATTTAGTACCTGTGATTGACAAAATAGATTTATCGCCTGCTTTTGATAATTTAGTAAAGGTGATTGAGAGCTCTTCTTTCGGGGGGATGTTAGCCATGGTAGGCGGTAAAGAAGCACTTGAACCGATGCGTGAACCTTTCATCTTGAAAATGAAAGAAACGGTAGGGGATATTTCGCAAAGTGAACAATTTAACGAAGCATTGCGGGCGCAGTTAGAGCAACCCAATGTTATTGCTGAAATGCGCGAAAAAGTGAGTAACATTATTGAAAAACGATTGAACGAATTAACCCCTAAATTAGTAAAAGAGATTGTGCAAGAAATGATTCGCCAGCATTTAGGTTGGTTAGTTGTTTGGGGTGGCATTTTCGGCGGTACTATTGGTTTAATTGCCGCACTTACGGGTAATTTTTAATCATTAGTATAGGTAAAGTGGGCTTACCAATTCATTTGTCTGTTACGTTAACCTCCTTAATTAATAGGTGATTATTTTCGTTAGTGCCTTTTGTACTAAAAGGTAACTGATTTTTCTGTCAAATTGCTTTAATTATCACTAGATAGTCGCTATGCTAGCCCTTTCAAATCGGGATTTTATTGGCATTACGTGCGATGGCGCACCGCAATGCAAAATCTCACTCTATCTATAAGGTAAATGGAGACATGTTTGGTAGCTTAAAGGCATTGCCTGCCGATCCTATTTTAGGTTTATTGGCTAAATATCGTGAAGATTCAAATCCACAAAAAATTGATTTAGGCGTGGGTGTTTACAAAGATGAAGCTGGTCATACGGCTATTTTAAAGTGTGTGAAAACCGCTGAAAAGCATCGTAACGATACCGAAGATACCAAGGTGTATATTGGCCCAACGGGCTCTCCTTTATTTAATGATGAAATGTCGAAGCTTATTTTCGGTGATCATAAAGTACTGAGTGAAAACCGTGCCCGGACCGTTTCTACCCCAGGTGGTACGGGTGCATTACGTGTAGCAGCTGAATTTATTAAATCATGTAAAGCAGGCGCAACCATTTGGGTTTCAAATCCTACATGGGCAAATCATACTGGCTTATTTGAAGCCGCAGGTCTTACAGTAAAAACCTATCCTTATTATGATCACGAGAATAAGTGTTTAGACTTTGATGGTATGTTAGCAGCACTGAAAGAAGTCAGTGCTGCTGATGCGGTTTTACTACACGCATGTTGTCATAACCCGAGCGGTATGGATTTAAATCAAGAACAATGGCAGCAAGTAACAGAAGTTGCTAAAGGTGTTGGCTTTCTACCGGTTGTTGATATGGCATACCAAGGCTTTGGTACAGGTTTAGATGAAGATGCTGCTGGTTTACGTCTTTTAGCTGACAATGTTGAAGAAATGATTGTATGTAGTTCATGTTCTAAAAACTTTGGCTTGTATCGTGAGCGTATTGGTGCCACCACCATCATAGGTAAATCAAATACTGCCGTTGATATTGCGTATTCAGTATTACTTTCGGTAGTACGAGTTATTTATTCAATGCCACCTGCACATGGTGCAGCATTGGTTGAAACAATTTTATCTTCTGATGAATTACGTTCTCAATGGCATCAAGAATTGGCTGAAATGCGTAATAGAATTAACGGTAATCGCCAGATCATTGTTGATAAACTAATAGAAAACGGCGTTGAAAGAGATTTTAGTTTTATTACACGTCAAAATGGTATGTTTTCGTTCTTAGGTATTACCCCTGAACAAGTACAACGTTTACAAGACGAATTCAGTATCTATATGGTTGGCTCTAGCCGTATGAGCATCGCTGGCATTGCAAAGAGTAATGTAGATTACTTGGCACAATCAATTGCAAAAGTACTGTAATTGAAACCTTTATTTTGTTGAGTCACTTTAAGAGCCGAGTATATTTATGCGAATTGGTATTACTCGGCTTTTTTATGTTTGGTGGTTAAGAACGACAAGGATTGGTTGGATGCTTTTCTATCTAGAAAAGCCATTGAATATCATCGTTATCTACTGATGCTTATGATTAGAGCGCATTAATAAAATGAATAAACCTGCAAATATAATCAATATAGTGGAAGGCTCAGGTACCGAAACAGATGGTGAAGCAGTACGAACGGTTTGAAAATTACCAACAAGTGCGTGATTGGTATAAAATCTAACATCATCTAGTGTTGCACCGTCGCCTGCATTAAAAGCACCTTTAGTCGCTAAAAATGTGCCACTAATATTTGCACCACCAAAATTTAATGATGAAAAGTTATCATCAATAAAATTAAACAAAACATTTGCAGACGTTAAACCATCCGATAATAATATTTGCGCACCCGAGGCAATTTGTGCGTTGCCTAAAATGTTGATAATTAAGTTATCATTACTGCTACCATTTATTTGTAAAATATCTGATGAACTCAGTGTGATTGAATCTACATTTACAACATTAAGTTGACTAGCATCTAAGGTGGTTGACTGGCTAATAGCCCCTTGAGCAACACCCGCTAAGTTCTTAGCTGCTTCGCTTGCGGAGGCAATATCTCTTGATAACTGATCAAATTGACTACTGTCATTTTTCTGTACATCGGCACAAATACTTTGCGTACCAGTAACTTTACTTGCTGACCCCATGATAAATGTGTTTGAACAAGCATTGCCGTAAACGATCGACCCTGATGCAAAACCGATATCTTTACTGGCAGCAACATTACCATAAATGTAGGCCTCACTGCCTAGCACTAATGAGCCATCTACAGGCGAACCGTGGAAGTCCCATTGCCCCACACCAATAGTGTATTTATCAGCAACACCAAGATCTACGCCTAAGTCGATCAGATCGGCTTGTGCATTGTTCATAAGAAACACGTAAAAAATAGCGGTAGTAAAAGCTTTAAACCCGTTCACGTTGTAAGTCCTTTATTTATAACTATAATGCAAAATGACAGCGCTATCATATCATAAAAAGAAATTAGAGTAATAGCTCTTAATTAAAAAATAATCAAAAAATGTGTGAAAAGCAATCGACAATTATGGTGAACATAGCCTTGTTTATGACTTAGGTAGGAGAGCGAAAAATAGTTTTCCAATCATTTTTCATGTCTACCACGTGCCAGTTTAACGCCTTGGCATAACATAGGGTATTTTTGCCCCAAAACCTAAAGCGACAATTAGGGCTGTATTTGTACTCTCTAACGCTATCAGTATGATGTATTAGCACACAAAGAGAATGTTTGTTGGATGTCCAACGTAACATGTCGACATCACCATAACTATTGCCAAAAGCAGCAATGGGTCTAATTGAAATTCGTCTTTCAATACTTAATACTTTTCGCGCACGGCTCTCAATGGAAAAGGGAATCGGCTCTAATTTAACGGTGAGATTGTTGTTTCTCTTTGATAGCTTCGTTTTTAAGCTGCTACCAATAACGCGATTTACCGATACTTGATAAGCTTCTTGTGACCAAGGTCTAACGAAGTTTGCTGTACTTCCTGTGACGATATAATTGCTAAAATTATTTTGTTGAAAGTAAGCAAGCACTTCTAACATAGGCTGATAGGTTAGGTTGGTATACTGAGTGTTAAACCTTGGGTGTTCAGCTTGGCTGATCCACCTAGCAACAGATGCGCGATACTCTTCTGTGGTCATGCCTTTACGCAAAAAGTAACAGCCAACTTTCATGATATTAAAAAAATCAACAATAGCGGTTTTGCACCAGTGACATATACGTTTTGAATGACTAGTCGTGTTCAATACGTGTTGATTAAAAAACTTTCGTTTAAAGTAGGCTACTTGCGCCATCACTGGTTTTTCAACGATTAAAGTACCGTCGTTATCGAACGTTGCAATGCGATTTTCTATTGGTACAAAATGAGGAGAGTGTTGGTCGCAAACCTGTTCGACAAATGAAATGATGCCTTGTTTAACCTTGCTATCGTGCCACGACGGCAAGGGATCGATGATATTACCCATGATGTGATTAATTAATTTTAGGAGGGATTAGAATGTTCGTATCGAAGTTAAATAACTTTCCGCTCCAAATAAATACTTGCCACACTAAAACGCCAAAAGGAATATATCCAAAGTAGCCTAATAACGGCATTTCCGAGAATATATGGATGACATCGACATACGGAATATTATAAACCCAGTAATTTGGGTTTGTGATCGGCTCTGGGTTAGGATTACTGGAACCAAAGTTCCACATTTCCCAAAATAAACCGTTCAATAATGAGGATACACCAATCAGTACGCCTGCACTCCAGTTTCCTTTGGCGATATCGGTGAAGGGGTTCCAAATGTTTAAGCGCATAAGTATACCAGTCATTACTGCGTAAGGGCCGATCCATACAACCCAAAACAACGCATACGGCCAGTAAACCATAGCGGCAATAAGTAATGCGCCGATAAAGATCATATAATTACCGTTTAATGGCATTTTGGGGCCGTTTTGGTATCGTGCGACTAGTTTAGGAAAAGTGTTTAACAAATTATACCAAGTAAGAATTACCGGGGTGACAGTTGAGTAGGTAATGAGAAATTCAATAACGATAGTTGCTCTAGACCAACCTACTTGATTCGCGTTAGGGTAAAACCAGTTACCTAATACGAAATAATCGTAGTATTCAAAGTACGCCCAGCCAACGATTGAAACCAACGCACTGATGAACAATGTTTTTGGTTTTTCTGAAAATAAGGATGCCCCGTTATTCCGCTGATATACAATGCCGTCTAGAAGGAAGATAAACCCCCACCAAAGTGGTGTAAACGCCCAAAAAACCAGATCGCCAAAGGGGGTAACGCGGGTCCACATTAACCACCAGAAAAAGCCCATTACAACGCCACCACACCAAAACCACCACGGTAGAGATACCGTTGAAGGTTGACGAGGTTTTACGGTTGCGCCCTTAAAACCGAATAGCTTTGGAAATAAAATCAGGCCAGTAATAAAAAGCGCACTGGCTGCCATGATTAAAAAGTAGGTTAAACTAAACCCTGGTACTTTTCCGGCGAAAGTGGGGGGAAATTCACCAAAGCCTGGTGGAAGGTGGTTAGGGTATACAAACCAAGCGACCACCAGAGGGACTAATAAAGTGAGTAATATTGGCCATAATAGCTGCCATGGTGTAACTTTTTGCATAAGTAAACGTCCTGTATTGTTATTATCATTGTTATTTTTTACGCATTAAACAGCATGCTTTGCTCACTTTAGCGACTTTATGATTTTCTGTCTATAAAGTGCAAACGGAAGTTAAAGGGTTAAAAGCGATATTGCAAGGTTGCCCCAAACTGTCTGGCTTCACCTTTAAGTTCAGTCACCGCACCCAATGCCGCTATAGAGTCAAAGCGTAACTCGGCAAATTCCGTTTTGGTCAGGTTTTTTCCCCATAACGTCAATGAAAAATCAGGATGAAAGGCATAATGTATACTGCCATTAAATACTGTATAACCGTTCTGTTTTGTGTAGGGGTTCTCGTTTTGATCAAAATAAAATTCAGATTGATAATCAAAACCTAATTGCATGGTTAGTGGATTGGTAAAAAATTGAAACTCAGTTAATAGATAACCTGATACATTCCACTTCGAAGAGAATGGTAGACGGTTATCGTTAACAAATAGATTTTCTTGTTGAAATTTACCTATCGATGCTTCAGGTAAATAACCAATATTTAACACAAATTCCAGTTGGTTAGTGGGTGCATAATAGAATTCGCTATCTAAACCGTAAATTTCTGAAGCCCCTGCGTTTTTTAACACGTGATAAGGGACAGCGCTATCTTGAATATTAATGAATACTTGCTGATCTTGATAGTCATAATAGAATGCGGCTAAATGCCAACGAGCATTATGATCTAACCATTGCACTTTTGCACCAGCTTCATAAGCGTTTAGTGTTTCAGGTGCATATTCAGAATTCATCGCTTGCTCTGGAGAGGTGGAGTAACCAGCATTGTAGCCACCGCTTTTATAACCACGGGTATAGCTGGCGAATAGATTTATATCATTCGCGAGTGCGTGGTTAATCGCCAGTTTACCTGAAAACTCGTTGTCGGATATGTTACCTGCTAAATCCCATAATTTAGGTACATTACCATGCACAGTATTAAGGTCAGCCTTTGCCTTGTAATCAGTTTCTTCCTTCGTAAAGCGAATACCGGTGATTAGTGTAGTGTCTTTTGTTAACGTATAGTCAAGTTGACTATAGAGTGCAGTCGAGGCATTTTCTAATGAGTTGTCATAGAAGAAGGTTGCTGGTACATCAGCCAGTGAAGGTATGCTTCTAAAATCTCGAAATAAGTCAAAGCTATTGTTTTGTTCAATGGTTTCTTTTAAATAAAAAATACCTGTTTGCCAAAAATAATTTTGCTGTGTGATACTCAAGTTCACTTCTTGTGAATACAAGTTGTTATTGGTATCAAATGTACCCTCAATTAAGTTTCTTGCTCCATCAGAATCAAAAGAATGAAAACGTGTTAGTTTTCTCACTCCTGTGATTGACGTTAACTGGCTGTGCTCCGTTAGTTGCCAATCAAGGATTAAGGCGCTACCCCAGCTATCGGTATTATGTTTTCTATCGGCAGTATCTGCGCGAACATCCCAGAAATCATCACCCCCCACTAGCTGGTCATAAGCATCAACGCAGTCATTACTACCAACGATGCTTGGTTTACATTGACCGCTGTTATCTTTTCGATAAATACCATTACTTGCAATAGGCTTTGGTTTACCCGTTGATCTTTCTTTATGCAGTTTTATAGTTGCAGTTAAATCATCAAATTGAGAGCGAACAATGAGCCTAACATTAGTTTGCTTTAAACCGCCATCAGGCTGTTCAGGCATTAAATTATTGGTAGAAAATTGATAGTCGTCGTGATCAAAGGCTATTCGAGCGGCCGTTGTATCGCTAAAAGGGAGATTAATCGCGCCATCAATAGACGTAGTTTGATATTCAGCTACGCCGGCATTTATATACCCACCAAATTGCTGCTCTGGCATCTTTGAACGCAATAAAATAGCACCGCCAGTAGTATTTCGGCCAAATAACGTGCCTTGAGGGCCCCTTAAAACTTCGACTTGCTCAAGATCAAAAATATTTGTTGCTAAATTATTGGCACTACCGCTGACAATACCATCACTATATACCGCAATGGGTGATATGGTTGATGTATTGTAATCAATCATACCGATGCCGCGAATGTTAAATGCCGGCGGTGTACCTTCGCCAGCATTGTTGGTGATTTTCATGTTTGGAGTGAATTTAGCAAGCTGCGAAGTATCTTTGATCTGTTGTCGTTGAAGAGCGTCTTCACTTACTACCGTAACCGCAACCGAAACATCTTGTAGTTTTTGCGCACGTTTTTGCGCATATACTTCTATTACTTCAACTTGTTGTAGGCTTTCTTTACTCATGACCGTCGTCGAGGAAATGATAAACAAAGAGATAAAACAACAGCGTATATATCGACCAAATTGATGCGTATTGATCATGTACAACCTTCTCACGAAACAGGCTCCGCCTAATTATAAATACCAAAAAACAGTTGTAAAAACCAAGTGTGAATGGTCAACAACCCCTAGCTTATTAAGTTATAGCTTGTGTTTACAGAAATTGCTCATAAGTTTGATTTTTGTGCAATTTTCACGCTGAATAAACAGCTTTATTTATTGCTGCTATTTTACAGTGAAGCATAGCACGGCTTCGTTTAACGCGGAATATGAAGGGGTCTATATTCGTTTAGTTATATGTATTTTTTTTTGATGAATGAATAAAGCTTGTTACATCACCTATGTTGAAGAATCTATCAATGTAATTGCGATTATCTTGTACTATCATTGAATTTTTATGGCTAAACGCTTATAACTATAGGGGAATGAATAAGGATGTACAGCTCTCATGATTGCGCTTCAAGGCTATGAAATACAACGCCACTTTTTTAGCATTTCAAACGCCATAAAAGTGTATTTAGCCAAAGATAATAAACAACAATTAGTGCTAATAAAGCAGTTTATCAAAGATGACAGAAGCCGTTCTACATCACAGTTTTTCGAGCGCGCGAAACTGGCAAATAAGCTCAATATATCGCAAGTAATACCCCCTCAACAGCAACAACAAGATCAACAAGCCTGTTATTGCGTATACCCATATCAAAAAAATTGGCTAACATTACAACAATTATGTGATGAGACAGAGCTCAGTACTGAACATAAACTAACTATATCGACAAATCTTACCCGGTTAGTTCAACGCATTCATGATAAAAAAATATTTCTCAACGGTTTATCTCCCTATAGTATTCTCATTGATAACACTACTTTTGAATGCTTTCTTATTGATTTAAGTTTCGCTAGTTCAGTTGCGGTTTTACATAAAAAATCTAAACGCATCATGTTTGATAAACAGCGTTTAAAAACACTAGCACCAGAGTCTACAGGAAGAATTAATTGGCCGGTTCAGCGCTTTGCCGATTTATATTCTTTAGGCGCGTGTTTGTTTAAACTTTTTAGTGGTCGATTTCCTTTTAATATTGAAGACGACATGGAAATGATCCATGCACATATTGCCAAATCGCCCCCTAAAGCTTGCCGAATAGATAAAACGGTGCCAAAAACGGTATCGTCGATTATCGATAAATTGCTACGTAAAAACCCTGAATCGCGGTACCGCTCAGCAGAAGGACTGCTACATGACTTGCAACGTTGTTTATTACTATGGCAAGAACATCAGAGCATTTCTACTTTCAAACTGGCCCAAAAAGATAGTAACAATCAGTTGCACTTTTCTCGTACGTTGTTTGGTCGAGAGCAAGAATTAAACATTCTATTAAACGGCTATCAAACCGCTAAAGAACAAGGCCAGTGTCAATTAAGTGTGATTAGCGGTTATGCTGGCGTAGGTAAATCTCGATTAATTAAAGAAATACAACAAAGCATCGTGACTGATGAAAATTACTTCGCTTTAGGAAAGTTTGAACAATATCAAAATAGCACAGCATATTTTGCCCTTGTAATGGCCTTAAAAGATTGGGTAGATCAATTATTATGCGAAAGTAATGAGTCACTTGCCAAATGGCGTATTACGTTAGAAAGTGCGTTAGCGGGTAACGGGCAATTATTGGTAGATTTGATCCCTGAATTAGCCTTGATTATTGGTCCTCAGCCGGTGGTGCCATCAATGGCACCCAGTGAAGAAAAAACACGCTTTAATAATGTGTTTATTGCTTTCTTAAAAGCCTTAGGCGCGACCAGTAAAACGGTCGTAATTTTTCTTGATGATGTGCAGTGGGCAGATCACGCAACCATAAAACTATTAGAACATATTGTAGAGCACCCTGATCTTGGCCACTTATATTTTATTATTTCATATAGGGACAATGAAATTGTTAAAGAGCATCCATTAAACGCGCTACTTAATTCCATTGATATTGCACCATCATTTCATAGTCATCAACAATTGCAGCCGTTGACTGTAGAGGCGGTAAAAGATTTTTTAAAAGCATCACTTGGTGGTAATAACAAAATGTTGAGTGGTTTAGCAGATACCTTGATAGATAAAACACAAGGTAACCCATTTTTTATTAAAGAATTCATTAAGTCGCTGGTAGATAAAGGTTTTTTATATCAACATGAACATGGTGAATGGCAATGTAGTGTAGAAGACATCGAACGTATTAGTGTAACAGATAACGTTGTCGACTTAATGGCTAACCGTATTCGCCGTTTAAATGACCAACAACAAGACGTGTTACATATCGCCGCTTATATAGGTGTGAATACTCACTTGCCTGTATTGAGTTATGTGCTTAATTGCAGTCAAGACGATTTAACTGATGCCATTACCGTCTTGGTTGAAGAAGGGTTTTTGTATGCCTTTGAAAGTAGTGTAGAAAACTCACAAATAGATACACTGCGCTTTATTCACGATAAAGTGCAGCAGGCGGCCTATCAGCTTAATCGGCCACTCAGTAAAACCAATATTCATTTTCGCATCGCACAGTACTACTTGCTGCACCAACCGACGACTATTTTTAAATATATTGAACATTTGAATGCAGCGTCGAGCATATTTATTGAGCGCGGTGATTTTTTGTTGTTGGCAGACGGTAACTTATCTGCAGCTAAAAAAGGCTTAGAAAGCAATGCCAGTGCAGATGCAATGTATTATCTTGAGCAAGCAGAGCAGTATCTACCTAAAGATCATTGGCAAAGTTATTATCAACAAAGTGTAGATATTACTCTTGCAATGGCAAAAGCCTGTTATCTAAATTTAGACTTTGAACAAGGCAACCAGCGTTTCGATAAAGCAGTATCTTGTATCAAAGGTGATATCGAATTTGGCTATTTAGCGCGAACTCAAGTATTAGCATTAATAGCACAAAACGAGATGCTTCAAGCGTATGAGCTTGGTGTAAAAACACTTGAAAAATTAAAGGTAAACCTTATCAGTGCAGAAAACATAGCAGAAAACTATATCGCACTTGATAACAAAAAAAGGCCTGATGAAATCGCCGCGTTAATTGACTTACCGGTAATGACCGAACCTCGATACTTAATGGCAATAGAAATATTAAACGCCATTCAAACGCCGGCATATTTACTTAATCCTATCGATTATATGCGAGTCGCGTATGCCAGCTTGTCATTATGTTTACACGAAGGTTTAAGCCCTGGCAGCAATAAAGTATTTGTCACGCACGGTTTGTTACTCTGTGGTGCGTTTTCACAATTCACACGAGGAAAAGCATATGCTGATTTAGCATCTCGATGCATTGAAAAATACCCATCTGCGCATCTGTATATTGAAGTTGAATTTGCTAAGCATGTGTCGATAGAGCATTGGAATGCTCCGCTAGCGTCCTCTTTAAAGCCACTTGAAGATAACTTTTACCGAGGTATTGAAGTGGGAAACATTGAATATGCTTTCCACTCTGCATTATTTTATTGTAAGCATTTACTGTTCTCGGGAACGCCACTACCCGTGGTTAAATCGAAATATAAGGTGATTTTACCAACCGTAATAGAAAAAAAACAAACGTATCATTTAACCTTTATTCAATTATGGCACCAATTTATCCTGAATATCAGTGAACCAACGATAAATCCAATAGCGCTTCATGGTTCCGCTTTCGACGAGCATAAAGAGTTGCCCATATTGCTTGAAACCAACAACGTAACCATTCAATTTAGTTACCATTTGGTGAAAATGAAGTTAGCGTTTTTATTTGGTGATCAAGCGCACGCTTTTTCACACTTTGAACAAGCCGAGCCGTTAATGAATACGGCATTATCTTTATATAATTATACTGAGTTTTCGTTTTACGCAGCATTAGTGTTAATCGAACGATTAAGGTGTGCAAATGCAGACGATTCGGTGTTGTTTGATAAGGTTAATCACTTCCATGAACAACTGAGTTTGTGGTCAGAAAACGCCGCTGAAAATCACCACCATAAAGTGAAACTTGTCGCAGCAGAACTCGCAGCACTCGGCGAGCAAAACAATGCATGGCATTTATATCAACAAGCGATTGATTTGTCTTCTAATAGCGGTTTTATTGAGCATCAAGCATTGTCGCAAGAGCTTGCTGGCCATTATTGGCGCCGCCAAGAAAAAGCATCTATGGCGAAAGACTATTTTCAACAAGCTTATCAAAGCTATGTAGACTGGGGAGCCAATACTAAAGCGAAGACGTTAGCGGATAACTATTTAACCACCAATGATAATCATATCCGTCAAGGTACTTTACCGCAGCAGCCAAACAGCCTTGCGTCAAACAATGAATTAGATTTCGCTTCGGTATTAAAAGCTTCAGAAACGTTAAGTGGTGAAATAGATTTACATGCTTTTTTACATCGCATGATGGTGATTATTATGGAAAATGCCGGCGCTCAAAAAGGCAGTTTACTGTTGATCACTGAAGGCATGCTTAATACCGAAATTTCGGTGTCTATGGATGGTAGTACACAAGAAAATGTTCAGTTGCCGCTAAGCTTAATTAACTATGTATCTCGTACCTTAAAGCCGCAAATTATTTCTGCTGATCATCCTCAATTTTCTCATGATATTTATTTTAAACACCATCATGCAAAATCGATTTTATGTGCTCCCATCATCGTTAAAGGCGAGCTTAAAGGTGTCTTGTATTTAGAGCATCTAGCGGTTGAAAATGTATTTAGTATAGATCGCATAAACGTGCTGCAAATGTTAGCTAATCAAACGGCAATTTCTTTTGATAATGCAACGTTGTATCAACAGGTTGTGTCATACAATCGGAACTTAGAACAACAAATTCATGAACGAACAAAAGAACTTGCAGCGGAAAAAATAAAGGCGGAACAAGCGAACCAAGCAAAATCAGACTTCTTGGCAAACATGAGTCATGAAATAAGAACACCGATGAATGCGGTTATCGGGTTAAGTCAGTTAGCACTACGTACCGACCTGAGCTCCGTGCAACATGACTACTTAACTAAAATTCAAGATTCTTCTCGTTCACTACTCGGCTTAATTAACGATATTTTAGATTTTTCTAAAATAGAAGCGCAGAAACTTACCTTAGAGCAGGTGTCTTTTTCATTACACGACATTCTGCAAAGAGTCGTCAACGTATGTACATTTAAAGTACATGAAAAAGGGTTAGAGCTAGTTGTTGATATTGCCCATGATGTGCCTAAAACGTTGGTCGGTGATCCATTACGGTTACAGCAAATCATTGTAAATTTGGCTAATAATGCGGTTAAGTTTACTGAACAAGGAATAATCCATATTAATGTTAAGCACCTACACAGTGATGAGATAACTAGCCAGTTAGCTTTTGCTGTGCATGATACAGGTATTGGCATGTCAGCACAGCAGCAAGAAACGCTGTTTCAATCGTTTTCACAAGCTGATAGCTCTGTAACCCGAAAATATGGTGGAACAGGGTTAGGGTTAGCGATTAGTAAACAATTAACCGAGCTTATGGGAGGAGAAATTTGGCTTGAAAGCACTGAAGGCGAAGGTTCTACCTTTTATTTCACCTCAACCTTTGAGCGTGCTGAACCAGATATGATAGAAACCGTAGCGATTGATAAACAATATTTGTCATCGTTAAAGGTGCTTGTGGCTGACGATATTGACATAGCGCGCAATGTCGTACTAGACGCTTTACTACAAGCTGATATTAAAGCAACAGGTGTATCTGATGGAAAAGCAGCATTAGATGCAGTACTCGCAGCCGACCGTGATGGTGAACCATTTGATTTAGTTTTCATGGATTGGAAAATGCCTGAAATGGATGGTATTGCCGCAGCAACACAAATTCATCAACATACCCGTGGGTCATTACCTCATATTTTAATGATGTCAGCGTATGATAAAGACGAGGCGAAAAAGCTCGCGGAGCAACACGTTTTCGATAAGTTTCTTGAAAAGCCTGTGACCGCCTCGTTACTCATTGATGCTGTGCTAGAAACCTTAAGTAAAGAAAGCGATCGCATGACAACGGTCAATGAAGAAGAAGTGACTATTGATATTCCTGATTTAAGCCGTTTTCATGTGTTATTAGTTGAAGATAATATGATAAATCAACAGGTCGCTTTAGAGTTTTTATCGGATACGAAAATAAAAATCACCTGTGCAGAGAACGGCGTTATCGCGCTTGATTTACTTGCAAAACAAGCATTTGATATTGTGCTAATGGATATTCAGATGCCAGAAATGGATGGCTTAACAGCAACATCTGAAATAAGAAATACGCTGAAAATTCATGATTTACCCATAATAGCGATGACAGCACATGCAATGGAAGGCGATGTAGAAAAAAGCGTCATTGCTGGGATGAACCATCATCTGACTAAGCCCATTGAACCACAAATACTCTACGATACTCTATGTAAGTACTTGCTAACTAATAGGTTGATTACTGAAACTGTTGCGATTAATGATAGTGAGGGTGAGCAACAAATGACGCAAGAAGCAATACAATTAAACACGTTAAAAAATCATACTTTGTTAAAGGTTGAGCATGCTTTAGATAAGGTACAAGGAAAACAAACGTTGTACTTACAATTAGTGCATGATTTTTGGCATAAGTACCAAACATTATCTGATAGCTTAATGTCACTCTATCATGATAATGCTAGTGAAGAACTCTATCGTGCTGCGCATTCGCTCAAATCAACTGCGCAATATATTGGTGCTTTTGATTTATCAAAGTCTGCATTATCACTCGAAAGCGAAGTGAAACAGCAAGGCAGCTATATTGAATTAACCTTAAACGAAGTCACCACTCAATTAGACTTTCTTATTGCTCAATTAAATAGAATATACCAACATAAAGAAGAAACATCAGGTGAAGAGCAACTCGATATTGCTCAAGCTCAAATACTCATCTCTTCTTTAAAGCGTTTAGTAAGTGCTGCTGATATAATGGCTGAAGATGTTTCGAAAGAGTTGCTGATGCTGGCAAGCCATACAACGGTGTATCAAGACGTAAAAACGTTTCATCAGTTAATTGCTGATTTTGAGTTTGAGCAAGCTTTATCATTAATAGACGACTTTGAAGTTTCGCTGACCCCTCAGACAGGTATTGAACATGACTGACCAGTATCTTGATACAAATCGGCGTGCAACGGATAAGCAATTTACCCTACTTTGTATTGACGATGAAAGTGCTAACTTAAAAATATTAGCGTCTATTTTCAAAGATACTTATAAAGTCGTGGTGTGCAAACAACCAACTCAGGCATTAGCCATCGCGTTAGATGTGCTACCCGATTTAATATTACTTGATGTGGTCATGCCAGATATTAATGGCTTTGAATTATACGAGCAATTCAAGGAACAGCCTGAAGTTAAACATATCCCTATTATTTTTATTACGGGCTTACAAAGTGCAGAAGATGAAGAAAAAGGCTTAGTGCTTGGCGCGTGTGATTACATTCAAAAGCCTTTTAATTACGGGATTGTTCGGGTGCGTGTTAACACGCATATGGAAATTATTCGCCAGCGCAAGTTATTAGAGTCCTTCGCGCATATTGATAGTTTAACTGAACTGCCCAATCGACGGAAATGGCAAGAGGATAGTGCTAATCAGTGGGAATTTGCTAAGGCGAACAACAAACGATTGGTATTAGGGATAATTGATATAGATTTTTTCAAAAAATATAATGACTCCTACGGGCACCAACAAGGTGATATTGTGTTGAGAAAAGTTGCCAATGCTATTCGGCGAGTGCTGTTTGAACATGACGGTGCGATTTATCGTTGTGGCGGCGAAGAATTTTATTTTTATTTTCCTTCTGAAAAGCGCATTAATATTGAAGAAATATTGGCCCAATGCTTAGAAGCTGTTAGCGGCTTAGAAATTCAACATCAATCCTCTTTAGCATCATCAATATTAACCGCCAGTTTAGGTGCCGTGGAAGTACAGCCTAATGATGAGCATTCAGTTGATAGCATGCTTGCAATTGCCGATGAAAAACTTTATCGAGTTAAAAATACCACGCGAAATGCGGTACACTTTTCGCAAATACCATAGGAATTATTGCCGACAGTCAGTGCTTTCAGGTATAGTTCGGCATTATCGTTATTGAGAAGAGAATTAAATGGCTGCCAAAGGAAATTTATTCATCCTATCTGCGCCAAGTGGTGCTGGAAAATCTAGCTTGATTTCCGCATTGCTAAAGCAAGAAAGTACACGTCCAATGCAAGTATCTGTGTCTCATACCACAAGAGCTCCTCGCCCGGGTGAAGTTGACGGTCAGCATTATCACTTTGTTTCTGTTGAAGCATTTAAACATCAAATTGCACAAAAGCATTTTTATGAATGGGCAGAAGTATTTGGTAACTATTATGGCACATCGGCGCTCGCTATTGACGATCAATTAGCGAAAGGAATCGATGTGTTTTTAGATATTGATTGGCAGGGCGCACAGCAAGTACGGATGAAAAAACCCGATGTTACCACTATTTTTATAAGCCCACCGTCAAAAAAAGAGTTAGAAAATCGATTACGTGGTAGAGGGCAAGATAGCGAAGCCGTAATTGCTGATCGCATGGCACAAGCACAATCAGAATGTTCGCATTATCAAGAGTTTGACTATATTATTGTCAACGATGACTTTACGCAGGCATTACAAGATTTAACCACGATTGTCACCAATCAACGCTTAAAACGTAGCCAACAAATCGAAAATTATAAACTTTTATTCACACAGCTATTGGCTAACGATTAAGCATTTAGTAAAATAGTCTGCTATTTTGTAAATTTATTGAATTCTGGAGTGACCAAATGGCTCGCGTAACCGTAGAAGATGCCGTAGAACAAGTTGGTAACCGTTTTGACCTAGTACTTATTGCGACACGTCGTGCTCGTCAAATTGCTACTGGGGGTAAAGAACCTTTGGTTGAATTAGAAAATGACAAGCCAACCGTTTTAGCATTACGTGAAATTGAACAAGGCTTGATCACAACAGATGTGATGGATCAACATGATCGTCATGAAGCTGTGCAACAGGAATCTGTTGAGTTAGCAGCAGTAGCAGCAATTGTTGGTGGCCAAAACCAACAATAAAACTGTTTGAAAAACGTTTAAAACGCGCAATTGTGCTTCCCATGATTGCGCGTTTTTCGTTTCTGTTCGTGGTAATTGCATTGGCAAGCGGGTTAAATCAACGTATTCTAATGTTGAGATGATTAAACGTTTCGCTAGCCTACAATACAAACGATGATCAATCACAAAAACAACGTGTCTTCTAATCTGCATTGAAGGAAGTATTGAGTGTATCTTTTTGAACCACTTAAAGAGTATGTATCGAGCTACTTATCGAAAGTACAAATTGATCTGTTAAAACAGGCATACATCGTGGCACGCGATGCGCATGAAGGACAAATGCGTTCAAGTGGTGAACCCTATATTACCCACCCCGTAGCGGTTGCGCATAATTTAGCAAAAATGCACCTAGATCACGAAACCTTAATGGCAGCACTACTGCATGATGTGATTGAAGATACGCCAGTAACCAAAGACGAATTAGCAGAATTATTTGGTCATACCGTTGCTGAACTTGTTGAAGGGGTGAGCAAGTTAGATAAACTTAAATTTGATAACAAAGAAGAAATGCAGGCGGAAAATTTTCGCAAGATGGTCTTGGCCATGACGCAAGATATTCGCGTTATTTTGATCAAATTGGCTGATCGCACCCATAACATGCGAACACTAGATGCTCTGCGCCCAGACAAACGCCGCAGAATAGCGCGTGAAACGCTTGAAATTTACGCGCCTATTGCTAATCGGCTCGGTATTCATGATATTAAAAACGAATTAGAAGTGTTGGGTTTTGAAGCGTTATACCCAATGCGTGCTCGAGCCCTGAAATCCGAGGTTAAAAAAGCACGCGGTAATCGCAAAGAAATTATTAATAATATTCGTGAAGAAGTCGGGCAACGTCTGGCAGAACACGGCATCAATGCAGAAGTGTCAGGGCGTGAAAAGCATTTGTTTTCTATTTATCGAAAAATGAAAAACAAAGAACTAATGTTTAATGAAGTGATGGACATCTATGCATTTCGCGTCATCGTTGATAACAAACTTGATGAGTGTTACCGTGCGTTAGGTGCCGTGCATAACCTCTTTAAACCAATAGAAAGCCGCTTTAAAGATTATATTGCTATCCCTAAAACGAACGGTTATCAATCATTGCATACTTCACTAGTGGGCCCGCACGGTATACCGGTAGAAATACAAATTCGTACAAAAGATATGGATCAAATGGCAGACAAAGGAGTTGCTGCTCATTGGCTATATAAACAAGACGGTGATGATGGCGGTACAACTGCTCAAATGAAAGCCCGTCGTTGGATGCAGAGCCTATTAGAACTGCAACAAAGTGCTGGCAGTTCTTTCGAATTTATTGAAAATGTAAAAACTGATTTATTCCCAGAAGAAATTTACGTGTTTACCCCGGATGGTCGCATTATTGAGCTCCCGATGGGAGCAACGCCCGTTGATTTTGCCTATGCAGTACATACTGATGTTGGTAATTCTTGTGTTGGGGCTAAAGTCGATCGTAAGCCTTATCCGTTAAGCCAAGCGATTGACTCAGGCCAAACTATTGAAATCGTCACCTCGCCTGCGGCACACCCTAATGCAACATGGTTAAACTTTGTGGTAACAGCTAAGGCGCGTTTACAAATACGCACCTATTTACGTTCACAAGAAAAAAATCATTCACACATGCTCGGTAAACGTTTACTCAGTCATGCATTAGGTAAAGTAAAGCTAGACGATATACCACCAGAAAAAATCCAACAAGTTTTGCAAGAAACTAGTAATAAAAGCTTTGACGACTTATTGATCAATATTGGCTTGGGCAACGCGCTAAGTATCGGTATCGCACGTCGGTTAACCGATGAATTTACTGAAGATAGTGAGTTAAATCCGCCAACCAGTAAAACAAAAATGCCGATTAAAGGCACTGAAGGCATGCTCGTTAATTACGGTAAGTGTTGTCGTCCTATACCAGGTGATAGCATTATGGCTTATTTAAGCCCTGGAAAAGGCTTAATGGTACACCAAGCGGGTTGTCGAAATATTAAAGGCACGCAAGAGCAGCATTTATTCCCCGTAAGATGGGATTCAGAAATAGATCGAGACTTTATTGCAAAGTTACGTATTGAAATTATCAACCATCAAGGTGCGTTAGCAAAATTAACCAATGTGGTGGCCAAATGTGACTCTAATGTGCATACCTTGAACTCTGGTGAAAAAGACACCGGTTTATACGTTATCGACTTAGAATTAACCTGTCGAGATCGTATCCATTTAGCGGATATTATTAGAAAAATCAAAGTGATGATAGACGTACAAAAAGTAGTGCGTAATAAATAATCATTTATTAAGGTTTATCTTGAGATAAACAACAAGGACAATTATGAAATCAATTATTCGTACGGAAAATGCACCTAGTGCCATTGGTACTTATAGCCAAGCCGTAAAAATTAAAAATACTGTTTACTTGTCAGGCCAAATACCATTAGTGCCTGAAACCATGGAAGTCGTCGCTGATGATTTCGCCACACAGGCTCATCAAGTGTTTAAGAACTTATCAGCAGTATGTGAAGCTGCCGGCGGCACATTAAATGATATGGTGAAAGTGAATATCTTTTTAATGGATTTATCACAGTTTTCAACCGTTAATGACATTATGTCAGAGTACTTTTCGCAACCATATCCAGCACGTGCTGCCGTGCAAGTTGCCCGTTTGCCAAAAGACGTAGCCATTGAAATTGATGGCGTTTTAGAATTGCCAAACGTTGATTAATAACAGTTTATAACAAGACGTATAAAGAAAATGACACCGGAACGCTTACGCCGAATTAACGCAATGCTGGATATGCGCCAGCCAGATCTTACTGTATGTATGGAAGGGGTGCATAAAACCCATAATCTTGCAGCGGTGGTGAGAACCGCAGATGCTATAGGTATTAGTGATGTACACGCAGTTTGGAAAAATGAACGTATGCGTGTATCAGGTGGTAGTGCTGCGGGTAGCCAACATTGGGTTGATGTGCACAATTATTCAAGCACTAAAGAGGCAATTGTTGAGTTAAAAAAGCAAAACATGCAAGTGTTAGTAACTCATTTGTCAGATACTTCGGTTGATTTTCGTGACATTGATTACACAAAGCCAACGGCGATTATTTTAGGACAAGAAAAGTTTGGCGCATCTGAGCAAGCATTAGCAATGGCCGATCAAGATATTGTTATTCCCATGGTAGGCATGGTGCAATCGTTAAATGTTTCAGTAGCAAATTCAGTCGTGTTGTATGAAGCGCAAAGGCAACGAAAAGCTGCGGGCTTGTATGATACTCCACGAATTGAAGAAGCCCGTCGTCAACGCTTTTTGTTTGAGGGGGGGCATCCTATTTTTGCTCAAGCATGTCAACGAAAAGGTTTGCCTTATCCAAACATAGATGAAGAGGGGCAAATTGTTGCGTCAGATGAATGGTGGCAACAAATGCAGATGACCCAAGAAGCGTGGCAACAACTCGACAACTAATTCAGTAAAAAGGATTTTCAATGGCGTCATCCGCAATAGGACTTGGTAACCTCGCTCGTATTGCGGTTTCATCGCTAAAGGGCGTTGGCCCTAGCATGGCAGAAAAACTCGCCAAAATAGGCATTGAGTCAGTGCAAGACTTATTGTTCCATCTACCTAATCGCTATGAAGATAGAACGCGTATTACGACAATACGCGATTGTTTCCCTGGGGTCTTTACTAATATTATTGGTGAAATTACCCATAGCCAAGTGGTGCAGGGCCGTCGACGTATGCTGGTAGTATCGGTAAATGATGGTACAGGCGGTGTGAATTTACGGTTTTTCAACTTTACGGCGGCACAAAAAAATAACTTATCTATTGGCCGTGAAATACGCTGCTACGGTGAAATGACCCGTGGCGGGCGTGGCCTTGAAATTATTCACCCAGAATATAAATTTTTAGAGCAAGATAGCGCACCAACACCGGTAGAAGAAACGCTTACGCCGGTGTACCCTACTACCGATGGGCTTAGACAAATTACCTTACGTAATTTAACTGACCAGGCTATTGTTCGCTTACAGCGTGGTGATATTGAAGATATTGTCCCTGATGAATTTATTTATGAACCTTATTCGTTAAAGCAAGCCTTAAGTTTTATTCATCGGCCAACACCAGATACTTCGGTTATTCAGCTTGAGGAAGGTAAACACCCTGCACAATTACGGCTGATCAAAGAAGAGTTATTAGCACATAATTTGAGTATGTTAAAGCTTCGACAGTCGGTAGAAAAGTTTCAAGCAGTGCCGTTAACGATTGATAAATCATTGGAAAGGAAGTTTTTAGCTACGCTGCCATTTTCACCCACTAACGCCCAAGCACGCGTGGTTAAAGAAACACGAGACGACTTAACAAAATCTCAGCCTATGATGCGATTAGTGCAAGGTGATGTTGGTTCAGGCAAAACATTAGTGGCAGCTTTAGCCGCTTTAACGGCGATAGGAAAAGGCTTTCAAGTGGCGTTAATGGCGCCAACTGAAATACTCGCTGAGCAACATGCGATCAATTTTCAGAAATGGTTTCAGCCCTTAGACATTGCCGTTAGTTGGTTAGCAGGAAAAACAAAAGCAAAAGCACGTCGAGAAGCATTAGCGCATATTGCTGATGGTAGCGCGCAAATGGTGGTTGGCACGCATGCTTTGTTTCAAGATGACGTGGTCTTTAATCAGCTCGCGCTGATTATTATTGATGAACAACATCGTTTTGGCGTACACCAGCGACTATCGCTTCGTGAAAAAGGTGCCTTTGATGGTCATTATCCGCATCAATTAATTATGACAGCAACACCTATTCCAAGAACGCTTGCGATGACAGCCTATGCTGACTTAGATACGTCAGTCATCGATGAATTACCACCAGGCAGAACGCCAATTACCACGGTAGCGTTACCTGATAGTCGCCGAGATGATGTAATAGAGCGTATTCATCAGGCATGTATTGGTGAAAACAGACAAGCTTATTGGGTGTGTACCTTGATTGAAGAATCAGAAGTACTGCAATGCCAGGCGGCTGAAGATACGGCTATTTATATACAAGAACATTTACCTGAATTACGCGTTGGTTTAGTACATGGCCGGATGAAAGCGCAAGAAAAACAAACGGTGATGGAAGCTTTCAAAGCTGGAGACGTTAACTTATTAGTGGCAACAACCGTTATTGAAGTTGGCGTTGATGTACCCAATGCAAGCTTGATGGTGATTGAAAACCCAGAACGTTTAGGTTTAGCGCAACTGCATCAATTAAGAGGACGTGTAGGCCGAGGTTCTGTGGCCTCTCACTGCGTGTTAATGTATAAAAGCCCACTATCAAAAACGGCTACTAAACGATTAGCCGTGTTACGAGAAAGTAATGATGGTTTCGTGATTGCGCAAAAAGACTTAGAAATACGTGGTCCTGGTGAATTACTAGGAACAAAGCAAACAGGGTTAGCGGATTTAAAAATTGCTGATTTAATGCGAGACGCAGACCTTATTCCTCAAGTGCAGCAACATGCATATTTATTGTGGCAACAATCACCTGATAAAGCGATGGCGTTAATCGACCGTTGGCTCGGCAGTCGCGAACATTATTCTAATGCGTGATAACGATGATTTGCCTTTGTTGTTAATAAACACGAAATACATGAGATAAACTTTGATTTGTATGAAAATAAATTTCACTACAAATAATTTTAATAGCCTTGCAGACGGAAAAATCAAATGGATGTAAATCCCCGTTTTTATGAGATTGACCTTTATCGTTTTTTAGCCGCTACTGGTGTGGTTATTTTTCATTATACCTACACTGCCTTTATGGAAGGTTATGCGCCTATCGCTAATTTTCCTGAATTAAGAGAAGTAACGCGCTACTTTTACATGGGCATTAATTTCTTTTTTGTGATCTCTGGTTTCGTCATCTTTATGAGTGTTGCTGACGGCAGTGTGAGAAAGTTTCTCATTTCACGTTTTGTACGATTATATCCAGCCTATTGGGCTGCACTTATTATGACCAGTATCGCGACAGTATATTTTGGTGGTGAGGTATTTTCTATCAATTGGCCACAGTTCTGGGCCAATGCAACCATGATTAATGAAACAATGGACTATAAGCCAATAGACGGCGCATACTGGACATTGTATATCGAATTAAAGTTCTATCTATTTATGCTGTTTATTCTAGCAACAGGTGTAATGAAGTACTTTCAATCTATTATTGCACTCGTATTAGTCGGCTCGACAGTTGCGTTATTTTTTCCTTGGGCTGTTAATATCAATATGTTTACGGCAATGTTTCCCCATTGGAGTGGTTATTTCGCTGCAGGCTGTATTTTTTATCTCATTCGTCGTGATGGCATTAACTTCTATCGCACTTTACTGTTGGCACTTGCCTATTTTTATATCATTAAGCAATCAACATTGTTTGGGGGACTTATGGGGCAATGGTTCAGTATTACTTTTGACTTGATGGTAATCGTTTGGATTAATAGTGCATTCTTTGCTTTGTTGATGGTGACAGCCTTAGTGAAAGAGAACCCTCTGCGCAAAGCCTGGTGTTACTATTTAGGGATTTTTACTTATCCTATCTATTTAGTACATCAACATATAGGTTACATGGCGTTTAATTATTTTGGTACTGAGAACAATATAACCTGGTTAGTTGTTTTGACCGTTTTAGTCATGGCAATACTTGCGTGGTTAGTACATCAATTAGTAGAAGTAGAAATAGGAAAGCGCTTGTCTGTGATCTTGAAACGTAAATGGTTAACGAATACAGATAAAGCGGTAGATTGTCAGACAGGGTAATAAATGGGTATTAATTATTACCACAAACTGCGCTAAACTAGCAGCACTTTTATTATTCAACCATTGAACGTTACCATGAGTGAAGAAAAACAACCCGTTGATGAGCAAAATGCTTCATCAACACATTTTGGGTATCAAACCGTAGATACCGAAGTAAAAGAGTCTAAAGTTGCCGGCGTCTTTCACTCTGTTGCACAACAATACGATGTGATGAACGATTTAATGTCATTTGGCATTCATCGATTATGGAAACGATTCACTATTGACGCTAGTGGTGTAAGGCCAGGTAACAACGTACTTGATTTAGCTGGTGGAACAGGTGACTTAACCGCGAAATTTTCAAAACTTGTCGGCCGAGAAGGTCGTGTTATATTGGCTGATATTAACAGCTCCATGCTCAATGTTGGCCGTGATAAATTGCGTGATAAAGGCTTAGTGCAAAATATTGAATATGTACAAGCTAACGCCGAATACTTGCCATTTGAAGACAATACCTTTGACATCATTACTATCGCTTTTGGTTTGCGTAACGTTACTCATAAAGATCGAGCATTACGCTCTATGTACCGTGTGTTAAAACCGGGTGGCCGTTTACTGGTATTAGAGTTTTCAAAACCTGAACATGAGATCATGAATAAAGCATACGATTTTTATTCGTTTAATATATTGCCTAAAATGGGTGAGTTAATTGCGAAAGATGGTGATAGTTATCAATATTTAGCGGAATCGATTCGTATGCATCCCGATCAAGAAACTTTAAAGCAAATGATGGACGCTGCCGGTTTTGAGCAAACCAGTTATAAAAATTTAACCGACGGTATTGTCGCACTACACAAAGGTTTTAAGTTTTAATTCGCATGTCTACTATTATGCATCATCAAATGTTGTGCGGCTTTATTGAAAAAGTGGTTAACGCACTCCTTAGCATGAACTTATCTAGTAACGCATCGCTTGTAGCGCTAGAACAAAAAAACCTTGTGGTCTCGTTAGCTGAGCTTAATTTTCCATTATCGTTAACGGTTAGTGATAAACAACTCCTTGTCACTTGCATTACTGAGCGCAGTGATTGTCAAATTGATACGAGCCTTGCAACACTGAAAACACTAAAAGAAGAGCAGCAACTTACCGAGTTAATTAAACAAGATAAATTGAATATTGTTGGTGATGTTAAAGTCGCACAGCAATTTTCTGATGTTTTTCAACAGTTAGACATAGATTGGCAGTCAGAAATAGCAAACTATATAGGTGATGTGCCTACATACAAGTTAGGACGGTTTCATCAATGGCTTTTGGCTAAAGTGATATTTGCTAAACAGCAAGTTTCAGCTGATGCGAGCGAATGGTTATTACATGAAAAGCGTGTATTAGTGTCAAACGGTGAACTTCAGCAATTCTATGGTCAAATTCAACAGGCTCAGCAAGCGGTTCAACAAATAGAACAACGTATTTCACAACTGGATGATGCGATTAACGCATCACATCAGGAGTCATTGTCTTGAAGAGTACACGACGGTTATATCGAATTACCGCAACGTTTTTCCACTACGGTTTAGATGAATTGATCCCACCGAAGTTGATCCCTTGGTATGTCAAAATAATGCGTTGGTCACTGTTTTGGCTTCGCAATAAGCATAAAGAAAAACCAAGAGCTGTTCGGTTTCGATTAGCGATCGAATCGTTAGGCCCCGTGTTTATTAAGTTTGGTCAAATGCTTTCTACCAGACGTGATTTACTACCCGATGACTTTGCAAATGAGTTAGCCTTATTACAAGATCAAGTACCGGCTTTTGATGGCGAATATGCTAGAAAAGTGATTATCAATGCGGTAGGCAAAGAGGTATTTGAGCAGTCATTTTCCCACTTTGAAACCCTGCCTTTAGCCTCAGCCTCCATCGCCCAAGTACATACCGCAACATTGTTACAAGATGGTCAACAACAGAATGTGGTGATCAAAGTATTGCGCCCGGGCATAGATAAAATTATCAAAGCTGATGTGAGCATGATGGCGAAGCTGGCTAAGGTTGTGTCAAGGTGGCTGCCTGATGGTAAACGATTAAGACCAACAGAAGTCGTAGCTGAATATAAGAAAACAATTTTAGATGAGCTTGATTTACAACGAGAGTCGGCAAATGCGATTCAATTAAAACGCAATTTTAGTTTAGGCAGAGAAAACGACCATATTCTGTATGTACCTGAGGTTTATAGCCAATTTTGTCATAAAAATGTACTGGTAATGGAGCGTATCTACGGCGTAAGTGTCGGTGAGGTGGAAACGCTTACTGGCCTTGGCGTAGATATGAAACTGTTAGCTGAACGTGGCTTAGACGTATTTTTTACGCAAGTATATCGTGATAGTTTCTTTCACGCTGATATGCATCCGGGTAATGTTTTTGTTGATGCAACCGATCCTGCAAACCCTACTTGGATCGCAATAGATTGTGGCATCGTTGGTACGTTAAACCGTGAAGATAAACGCTATTTAGCAGAGAATTTTGTTGCATTTTTTAATCGAGATTATCGTAAAGTAGCGCAGCTACATGTCGATTCAGGGTGGGTGCCGCCACAAACAAGTGTTGATGAATTTGAATTCGCTATACGTACAGTATGTGAGCCTATTTTTAATAAACCATTGGCTGAAATATCATTTGGCCAAGTGTTGGTAAACCTGTTTAATACCGCGCGGCGCTTTAATATGGAAGTGCAGCCTCAGTTGGTGTTATTACAAAAAACCTTGTTATATGTTGAAGGGTTAGGGCGTCAGTTATACCCGCAATTAGACTTATGGCAAACCGCAAAACCCTTCCTGGAAAACTGGGTAAAGGAACAAATGGGCGTTAAAGCGGTTTTTGCCAAAGTGAAAGAAAATTTACCTTTTTGGAATGAAAAACTACCTGAAATGCCTGATTTGGTTTATCAGTATTTAAAAGAGGGTAAACACGCGCAACTACAACAGGTTGAATTGTTAAAGCACATTAAACAACAACAACGAAAAAGCAATCATATTTTAGTTTATGCAGTTATTGCCAGTAGTCTAATTATCAGCTGCGCCATTGTGTTTGGCTGATAAGCTGACAGGGTTTTCTGAGTAAGGTAAAGTAACGTGCAAAGCGCTGATTAACCACCATCTGTTCTAAGTGATATATACATGCAACATTCTAATAATAAATCATTGCCTACGTTAATTGCTGGCCCAATTTTAAGGCATGTATCTTCTACAGAAGTCACGCTTTGGTTGGTAACATCTACACCGAGTTGTTTGTCATTATCGTTATTTACCGAGACTGAACAAGTATTTGAACAACAATTAACGCAAGAGCAACACCAAACGATTGATATTGGTAAGCATGCCTATATACACCTAGTGACGTTAACAGATGTAGCGCTTAAAACTGAACAAAACTATTATTATGACTTTACTTTTCATTATCAAACGCAGAACGAAAAACTCAGTGAAATAGCACCCGCGTTATTATATCAATCGCAGCAATATTGTAGCTTTACTGTACCTGATAAAGTAGAGCGTATGCTACATGGCTCATGCCGTAAACCGCACTTTCCTTCAGATGATGGATTAGCGCAAGTAGACGCGGTGATTGAGCAAACAATTTCAACACCAACAGAACGACCTGCATTACTCATGATGTCAGGCGATCAGGTGTATGCTGATGATGTGGCAGGTCCAATGCTATCGGCAATACATCAGGTCATAGCTTTGCTTGGCTTATATGATGAAACATGGCAAGGGGCAGTGATTAACCACAGTCAGCAACTGTATGACAGTGAGTTCTGTTATTATCATCGTGAACGTTTACTGCCTCATACGCGAGCCAATGAAGCACTTTATGATAAGTTTTTTGCTGCAAGTAAAAAGCCCATTTTTACCTCGGTGAATGCTAAGAATCACTTAGTCACCTTAGCTGAATGTTTTGCGATGTATTTATTGGTTTGGTCGTCGGCAATGTGGCGCTTAGTGGAATTTAATACGCCTGACTTATCAGCTGACGATTTAGCAAAGTTTACCCAAGAACAGCAAGTACTCACTGGTTTTCAACAAACATTACCACAAGTGGCTAGGGCACTAGCTCATATTCCAACGTATATGATTTTTGATGATCATGATATTACTGATGATTGGAATTTAACCCGTGGCTGGGAAGAAGCGGCATACGGTCATCCTTTTTCTAAGCGAATTATTGGAAACTCATTAATCGCCTATTGGTTGTGCCAAGGTTGGGGGAATGCACCGAAAAAATTTACCGCGTTAAATAAAGAGGCAAATAAATATTTTGCTCAGGGATACTTACAACTCGACGAACTGGTTGAACGCGTGCTTGATTGGCAAGACTGGCACTATAGTTTACAAACTACACCCAAAATAGTGGTGTTAGATACTCGTACGCAACGTTGGCGTTCAGAAAGCCGCTCTTCTAAACCTTCTGGTTTAATGGATTGGGAGGCTTTGTCAGAAATGCAACAAGAGCTCATTAATGAGCCTCAAGTTATACTCGTGTCAGCAGCACCAATATACGGCGTCAAGATGATTGAAACTATTCAACGTATTTTTACGTTTTTTGGTCAACCGTTAATGGTTGACGCAGAAAACTGGATGGCACATAAAGGCACTGCTAATGTCATGCTAAATATTTTTAGGCATGTTAAAACACCGCCGGAGTTTATTATTTTATCTGGCGATGTACATTATTCGTTTGTTTATGATGTTAGCCATCGTTTTCAGCGTAGCCAATCTAAAATTGTACAAATAACCAGTAGCGGTATTAAGAATAAGTTTCCTGATAAGTTATTAAATGCCTTAGATAGATTAAACCGTGCTTTATATGGACCATATTCGCCGCTTAACTGGTTTACTAAGCGACGGAATATGAAAGTGAGAGTGCGTAAACCAAGTAACAGTAAAAAAGGGCTCACTTTAGTCAATGCGAGTGGCATAGGTGAAATACGATTAACACATGATGAACATATTGTTCAGGTAAATACGTTAACTGCATCAGGAGAAGCGATTCATTTTACCGTTGACAAAGATGAAGCATCGTAAGCTTCTTTAAGTTAAGCAATTCTTATGCGAGCATATTCGCCGTAACGAAATATGCTCATCAACATATTTAAGCACTTTGTTTTTGTTGGTTAATCCAGTCTATTGTTAATTCTTCAAGTAGTGCCATCGGCAAGCTACCATTCTTTAACAGTTGATCATGAAAAGCGCGAATATCGAATTTATCGCCAAGTGTTTGCTCTGCTAATGCACGTAATTCACGGATTTTAATTTCACCAATTTTGTAAGCGAGAGCTTGAGCTGGCCAGCTGATATAACGATCAATTTGGGCGATTACATCTGCCATACTTAACGCCGTATTCTCAGCTAAATAATCGATGGCTTGTTGTCTGCTCCAGCCTTTAGCATGCATTCCTGTATCTACTACTAATCGACAGGCACGCCACGCTTCATAGGTTAAACGGCCAAAATCACTGTATGGGTCTTGGTAAAAGCCTATTTCTTTGCCGAGGCGCTCTGAATACAACCCCCAGCCTTCACCATAAGCTGCATGATAGAGGGTTTTACGAAATTCAGGCATATCGACTTCTTGTGCAATCGCACTTTGTAAATGATGTCCAGGTTCAGCTTCATGAAAGGTCAACGCTTCAAGCGTGTAAAGTGGCTGGCTTTTTAAGTTTTTAGTGTCAATAAAGTAAGTGCCTGACGTTGTGCCACTACCATCTGAGGCAACATAATAAGCTCCGCCGTTTGGTGCTGGCTTAATATCAAACGTTTGACGTGGTAGCACCGAAAACCATTTTGGCAGTTGAGCTGCCATTTTACGGGTGATATAACTGGCTTTTTCGATTAAATCTCGTTCTGTATCAGTATAAAATTTTTCGTCTGTTCTCAAATAGGCAATAAAGTCTTTAAAACTGCCATCAAAACTCACTTGTGAAATAATTGTCTCCATTTCAGCACGAATACGTTTAACTTCATCTAAACCAAGTTGATGAATATCATCCGCTTTCATGTTAGTTGTGGTATAAAATTCAATTAAATATTGATAGTAATCTTTACCACCAGGTAAATCACTAATACCGACGGTTTTACGACAGTTTGCCATGTATTGATTAATAAAAAACTGATGGAATTTCTTATATTCAGGGATGACTTTTTCAGTAATGAGTTGGCTCGTTTTTTTGGTAAAATAAGCCTTGTCTTGTGCTGAAAATGAAGCAGGCATGTTCGTTATTGGCCCATAAAAAACACTGTCTTTCGCTTGCTCAACAACATGTTTACTGATCGATTGGTCATAACCTTCAAAAGATTGGCAATAATGCACGTGACCTTGCTTAATTGCTTGGGTGAGAGTGTTAATATGTTCTTGATTGTAAAGTGGAAAATCAGCAAGGCTAATTAAATACTGTTGATAATCTTCCTTGGTTAAGAAGGACATGTTTGCTGGCGCACCTGCGAAATAACTGTGGAACCCTGAGTAATAATTTAACGGATAAAAATGATCAAGTTGTTGATAACTTTTGGCTTCTGTTTGGCGTTCATACTCAAAGAGTCGATAGGTCACTTGCTCGTCAGAAGTTAAGGCGTCTTGGTCAATTTTAGCTAAACGTTTCAGCAATTGTGCGTTATATTTTTCACGGCGATCTCTGTCCGCTTTCGACATTTCAGGCAATTTGCCATTCATGCGGAATGCGTCAGGATCTTTTCTGAAGAAAATTTGTTCTTGGTTTGCTGTTTTCCAATGGTCGTTGAGTAGTTGCGTAAAGGATTGAGAGGCAGTTTGTGCTGTTGCCGTGACACTTATGCCAAAGGCGATTACACTTGCAACAACAAGTTTATTTTTATTATTCATCTTATTATCCTGATTAATAGGTATCACGATGGATTATAAAGCATATAGTACCAAGGTATAATAAGCAGCATTAATTGGCGATAACAACTTGAAATTTGCAAGTTTACATAAAGGGGCATTATGCTTAAATTATCTCGTGCAGGTTGGAACAACGTCATTATTTTTGGGGTTTTGGCTTTTATTTTATTAATTAATGCCACCCATGAAAATGTCTTTACAGACGAGCAAGCGCTACAAAAAGATGACAGCTTTTTCCCAAACTCTGCGGTTATCTTAACCATGTCGTTAAATCAACAAGTCACCATCGAGCGTATAGGAAAAACATGGCGTGCTACTCCTGCGGTCATTGAGGGACAAGCGTTGGCGCAAATGATGCGCTCATGGCAGCAATTGTCAGTCGAGCCCACTACCCCCAATAATAATGTTGATCCGCAATTATCGTTATTAGTGAGTATCGAGATATCAGGTCAAGATGAAGCAATAAACTTACGATTAAACGCACAAACTGATCAGTTGCTCATTTATCATCAACAAAAAGAACGTTGGTATGTATTACCCTTAGCGATGTATGATCAGCTTGTTCCACAAGAAATTTTCGGGTCAAAGTTATTAAATGATAATGCGTAAATGTGCTTTTTTATCCATGGATTCGTTAGATGACTTTGAGTCTTACGATCACCTCGTTGAACCCCATTTGAATGCTTTAGGCTGGCAATTGGATACCATTTCATGGCGAAAAAAACAGGTGAATTGGTCAGACTATGAAGCAGTGATCATTAGAACGCCGTGGGATTACCAGCAAGACGAACAAGCTTTTTTAAACGTGCTAGCTGAAATAGAGCAATCGAGCGCACATTTAGAGAACCCGTTAGAGATTGTGCGTTGGAATATTGATAAAATTTATTTGCAATCGTTAGAACTGCTCGGTGCAACCTTAGTGCCTACGTTGTGGCATTCACGATTAGCAGAACAATCTTTAACAGAACAAATGGTTGATAATTTTTTTGCACATTTTTCCTGCGCGCAATTGATTATTAAACCGAGAATTAGTGCTAATGCGGATAATACCTTTTGGCTCGATAGAGATTCCGCAAAAGCGCGGTTAATTCAACTAAATAAAACCTTCAGTAATCGTGACTTTATGGTGCAGCCTTTTATGGAGCATATTTTAAATGAAGGTGAATATTCATTATTTTATTTTAACGGGCAATATAGTCACGCCATTTTAAAAACACCAAAAGAGCATGATTTTCGTGTTCAGGAAGAATTTGGCAGTCGGTTAACACAAATAACCCCTGAGCCAGCGTTGCTTAAAGCGGCACAAACGTGCATGGCTGCTATAGATAAGCTGCATGTTATGCCCTTATATGCTCGTGTCGATTTTGTTCGTCATCAGCACGGGTTTGCATTAATGGAAGCAGAACTTATCGAACCCTCTTTATATTTTAATATGGATCAACAGGCCGCAAAACGTTTCGCTGATGCGTTTGTTGAACGTATGCACCAGTTAACCTTATAAGAAATTACTATGCCTGAATTACCCGAAGTAGAAGTATGTCGTTTAGGGATCAGCCCACATATTGATGGTCAAACCGTGAAAAAGGTGACTGTTCGTCATAAACAGCTGCGCTGGCCGATCCCCGAAGAAGTATTATTGCTCAACGGGTTAACTGTATTGGCGGTTAATCGACGGTCTAAATATTTATTAATAGAATTTACTACAGGAACCTTAGTATTACACCTGGGAATGTCAGGAACCATACGTGTTATTGATGAACATACTCCTGTGGCAAAACATGATCACTTCGACCTAGCTTTTACACATGGCAAGGTATTACGATTAAATGATCCAAGGCGGTTTGGCGCGGTATTATGGTTGGCTGATCATCAGGATGAACAAGGGCTTTTTACTCGTTTAGGGCCAGAGCCCTTAAGTGATGCGTTTGCATCGGGGTATTTATTCGAAAAAGCAAAAAACAAACGAGTGGCAATAAAATCATTTTTAATGAATAACCATGTTGTTGTGGGTGTGGGGAACATTTATGCCAATGAAGCGTTGTTTTTAGCAGGTATATCGCCGCTGACAATCGCAGGTGATATTAGCGAGCAACATTATGACCGATTAACTGATATCATCAAGCAGGTACTCGCAGCAGCCATTGAGCAAGGTGGTACCACGCTCAAAGACTTTACCCAAGCTGACGGAAGACCGGGCTATTTCGCGCAAAAATTGTTGGTTTATGGCCGAAGCGGTAAGCCTTGCATAAATTGCCAAACGCCTTTACAGGAAGTCAGGCAATCTAATCGTAGCTCGGTGTTTTGTTCTCAATGCCAGCCAGTAGTGAGCGTATAATCAGTTTACTGGTTAGAGGTTTCTTCTTCCGGTGGGTTTTTTATCGCAAATATTGCATCTTCTTGTTCTGATGTGATCGGGTAAATTTTTTCAATGCGACAATTTAATGCTGGTTGCCCCGGTATTCCTATAGAATCAAATTTTGCGTGCAGTGAAGAGTCCATTGAGCGCTCTAATTTGATGGTATGTGCCCAACGAATATCTGAACAATAACCTAATAACTCTATTAAGTATTTACGTTTTGGCGATGAAGTTAATACAAGAAACTCATCAGAAATACTATTCCAACCATGAAAACGAAATGATGAAACGCGATCGACAGCGGTTATGTCATTAGCCGTAATATAGTGGCGTATATCGGTATTCATCTGTGTTAGATTGGTTGAACGATTGGCACAAGCAGTGATTACTGTTAATAACAAAAGAATGACACTGTGCTTAAACATATAAATTCTCCTTTAGGGAATCGTTAATTGTTCAATAATTTAGTTTCTAGGGCTTTTTTTACAGCAGGGTGAACAAATTCGCTTACATCACCTTGATGAATGGCGACTTCTTTAACCAGTGATGAAGATATAAATGAATTTTCTTCCGCGGGTGTAAGAAAAATACTTTCAAGTTCAGGTGAAAGTCGTCGATTCATATTGGCTAATTGAAATTCGTATTCAAAATCAGACACTGCACGCAAACCCCGGATTAATACGGTAGCTTGGTGTTCTTTTGCAAAGTTAACCAATAAACCCGTAAAGCCGACAACGGTAACATTGCTAAGGTGTTGCGTAACCTCTTGTATTAACTCAACGCGTTGCGATAAATCAAACATCGGTTGTTTGCTAGGGCTTGCAGCTACGCCTACGGTAACTGACGCAAATAATTTGCTCGCGCGTTCAATAAGATCAACGTGACCATTAGTGACAGGGTCAAATGTACCTGGGTAAATTGCTTTAACGTTCATAAAAATTCTGATTTTTCAAAGGTAATGTTTATTTTAGTCAGCAATTACATGGAAGACAACACAGGCTTATGCATTATCTGTCTTGACTATGACAAGTACAACTTAAAGTATTTACTCGAATATCTTTACCTCGAGTAATTTTTGATAGTATGATGTTAAAATTGAGCAATTAACAAAGCAATCTAATGAGCATGAAAACCCGTGATAAAATAATTCAAGCCAGTATCGAGTTATTTAATGAGCAAGGAGAGCGAAACGTAACCACCAACCATATTGCTGCTCATTTAGGTATTAGTCCAGGTAATCTTTATTATCATTTTCGCAATAAAGAAGACATTATTTTGTCGATTTATGAAGAATATGCTCGTAACTTGCTTCTTGAAACCTTTCCACAAGTCAACCCGAATACTAAGCCGCTTGATACTATTATTTTATATATGGATGCCGTATTTCAGGCGTTAATGAAGTTTCGCTTCTTTTATGCAAACCTACCGGTACTTTTGGCAAAAAGTCCACAGCTTCATGAAAAATATGTTGAAGTTCAACATACCATTTCGCAACGGTTAAGCGAGATGCTTATCGCGTTACGTGATGCTGATATGATGACTTTTGCCGATGATGAATTGGCTGATATTGTTAGTATTTTACGTTTGATAAATACCTTTTGGTTAAGTTTTTATCAAACGCAAAATGAAAACACTGAAATAAATGATTCTGTATTTTTAGATGGTGTTTTAAAAATATTAGTCATGATCAGGCCGTATATTACAGAATCAGCGATGAATGACTTTTTAACGGCTAAAGCTATGTATCAGAAACGACATAGAGATGCGTTAGCGGTAGCTTAACACGTGAAGTTACCGCTATATTTAGATTTATTACGCTAAATAGCCGGTTAATAGCGCCTTCCAGAATTCATTCTGCCAATTAAAACTGCTGTTTAATTGTTTTTCTTTATTGAATGATCTGAGTAAACGATTCATATTTGCTTGCTGCCATTGGCGCTCTGGCGTTCTTTGTTCACCGCGGTCAAAATCGATTAACCAAATTTTATCGTTGTTATCGATTAAGATGTTGTGTGCGTTTAAGTCATGATGATAAATACCATGATGATGAAACTGTCTGAGGCAGCTGCCAATCTTTTGCCATTGCTGATGGCTTATTACTTCACACTTCAATATTGCAACTAAGTCTTTTGCTTGTGCTATGCGTTCTGTCAAGATGTCTGCTTGGTAAAGCAACCCATGCTTTTTGACCTGGATGGCGACTGGTCTAGGTGCAGGCAATGATAATGCTTGCAGTTTTTTCAGTAATGCAAATTCACGTGCCGCACGGGTATTTTGATGACCAGTAAAGAAATAGCTGTCATGAATTAGCTTGCCAATTAAACCACCACGATAATAGTGTTTTAATACCCACTGATCTTTATGATGTTGCACAAAATATGTTGTACCTCTACCTTGTGCCGTGCCAACTACAGCGTTTTGCTCTTGCCAATAGCTTGGAGTAAGCATTGTAGGGGAGAAAGTCTCAATTTTATTTGCATCGTACAGGCAAAAAATATTACCTTGCTGGAAAGGTTTTTCATCACAGGGTTTTACAATTGTGGAAGGGTTCAAGATAATAGCGCCTAATATAAACATTCTATCTACTATTGTGGTGATTCCTTTATGCCGGGTCAATTAGCAGCACCAAAAACTTTATGTATTTTACGTCTTTCAGCGATCGGTGATGTTTGCCATGCTGTTGCGGTGGTTCAACAAATCCAAAAGCAGTATCCAGATATTAAGATCACATGGGTCATTGGCAAAGTTGAGGCAATGTTACTTGATAAATTACCAGGCGTAGAGTTTGTTGTTTTTGATAAATCAGCAGGATTGAGTGGCTATCGTCAGCTTTCACAGGCATTTAAAGGACGAAAATTTGATGTGCTTTTACATATGCAAGTAGCATTAAGAGCCAGTCTTGCTAGTTTATGTATTCCGGCAACAACTAAAATAGGTTTTGACCGCCAGCGCGCGAAAGAAGGGCAGTGGTTATTTACAAATAAACGTGTTGAGCCGCTTGAACAACCACATGTGTTAGATGGTTTTTTAGGTTTTGCTCAAGCAATAGGGGTAAATGTTGAAAAACCGACGTGGAACATGCCGCTTAGCGACGAAGATTTATTATGGGTAAGTGAAAAAATAGCGACGGATAAACCCATTGCGGTGATTTCACCTGCAGCCAGTAAAGTAGAACGAAATTGGCATGTTGAAGGTTATAGTAAAACGGCAGATCATTTATCAGCATTAGGTTTTCAAGTGGTGTTATGTGGTGGGCCTACTACGGTTGAAACGTTATTGGCACAACAAATAGAAAGTCAAAGCCAACACACGCTATGTAATTTGGTAGGGCAAACCACATTAACACAATTGTTATCCGTTTTAAAATTAGCACATTTAGTGATCGCGCCAGATACTGGTCCAGCTCATATGGCGGTTACTGTTGGCACACCTGTGATAGGGCTTTACGCACACTCTAACCCACATCGAACAGGGCCTTATTATTATCAGCATTATGTTGTTAGCTGTTATCAGCATAATGTACAGCAACAATATGGCAAACCTTTAGCAAAACTACCTTGGGGTATTCGAGCAAAAGGTAAGTTATTAATGAATGGTATTTCGGTGGCACAAGTAAAAGATAAAATTAGACAATTAATCGCTGATCATTACCCAGAAATGGTAGGAAGTGAATAGCGATCAACAGACTCTAGATTTACTGTTATTAAGTAGGGTAAGTATCGCTTGTTGAGTTTTACAACTCGCCCCTTGATTCTGTTTAACCACGCTTAATGCCGCCTTACCCATGTGTTGGCATTGCTCGGCGTTATTTAGCAGCGAGATAGTCTTCTCTGCTAATTGTTGACTGATGATTTCTACAGATGAGCCAGCATTATATTCAAGTTGACATAAACCACTAGCGCTGAGTAATTGTTGGGTAACCTCTTTAAAATTAGCCATGTCATGACCGACAATAATTGGCTTTTCAAATAATGCAGGCTCTAATGGGTTATGACCACCAATATTACTAAAGCTTCCCCCCATTGTAACGATATTGGCTAAAGTACAGCAGGATAATAGTTCACCAAGCGTATCAATCAACCAGATATCATGATGTTGTGTTACCGACATTTTTTCGCTGCGAGAAACTAACTGCCAGCGATGATCGAGACAGCTTTGTTTCACCATCGAGAATCGTTCAGGGTGTCTCGGAACTAAAATCATTAACAAGTTGGGTAACGCTTTTTTAATTCTTGTGAAGGCAGCAAGTATAATTTCTTCATCACCAGGATGTGTACTGGCTACTAGCCATACCGGCCGTTCATTTTCAATATACTGATTAAGCTCATTCGTTTTAGCGGTAGTTTCTTCCGTTACGCTGATGTCATATTTTAAGTTTCCGGTTACTTTGGTATTTTCAGCTTTGCTGCCTAATGAAATAAAGTTTTCTTTATTATCATTGCTTTGAGTTAATATTTGTTCGAAGTGCTGTAAGCTAGGTTTTATTAACCAAGAGAGCTTACGATAACCGTTCATTGAATTGTCAGATAATCGACCATTAATTAATAATAGTGGGATAGATTGATTAGCACACTGAGCGATGACGTTCGGCCATAGTTCGGTTTCCATCAAAATGAGTGCAGCTGGCTTGAGCTTGTTTAAAAATAACGTACTACAAGGCCAAAGATCTAATGGAAAGTAACAATGTTGTACGCTCTCACCAAATATTTTACTAACCTGGGCAGAGCCTGTGGGAGTAAATGTTGTTAAGGTGATTTGAGGGCAGTTAGCTTGTGCAATTAATTGTTGTACTAACGGTTTTAAGGCGATTACTTCACCCACACTCGCGGCATGGATCACAATCGTATTTTGTTTAAAGTTTTTTGGTACCCAGCCTAAGCGCTCAAATAATCGTTGGCGGTAGGCAACGTTATCACGTGAACGTATCAACAGCGCTAGTAAAAGCAAGGGTGACAATAATAAAAAAATAATACGGTAAAGTAATAAGCTCAAAAAAGTACGCACAATTCTTTAAATATTTTGCAATAAAGTACTCAGTATACTGGAAATGTTGTCGTTAAATAATCTGTGTTTGGTAGTTTAGTGAGAAAAAATAAGATAATCTGTTAAATAAGCATAAAGAAAAGGGGATGACAGTGCGTTTAATCAAGGTGTCTATGCAGTATTTAAAAGCAATGCGCCGGTATTGCGTTATATTCTCTTTAGTCTTAAGTGTATTTTCCGTGAATGCTTGGCAAAGTGAAGAATTGTTAGCCACTGAAACTTCTGAAAATGAAATCCCAATGCATCAAGTGACGATCACCGCGAATGATGGTTTTGAACTGGTCGCGCAATATTATCCCGGAAAATCTGATGCTTCAGGCGTATTGTTATTACATGATTGTCACCACGAGAGTAAAAGTTATCAAACATTACTAACGACCTTATCTTCATTAGGTTTACATGCACTTGCCGTTGATTTTCGCGGTTATGGGAAAAGCACGTCTGAAAAATTTTCTCACGCAACCATAAGAAGTAGCACTAAAGATTTTGCTACCTACCAATTAGAAGTGGCGCGATTAACTGCATTTTGGCCAAGTGATGTATTAGCAGCGCATCAATTTTTACGGGAAAGATTAAATAATAATGCCGAAATGGCAGTGGTATCTTCCGGCTGTTCTGCGGTACAAGCGATTGAGTTAGCGGAAAAAATGCGAATAAATGCTTTTGTTATGATTACGCCAGAATTAACGTACATGCAGAAAGAAAGCTTTAAAAATTTGATCGACATGCCTATATATTTTCTCAGCTCAGTGTATCACGCGAATACTTTTTTAACCGCTAAAGAGCTTTTTGATTGGAATGGTGATTCTCGTTCCCTGTCGCAAGTATTTAAAGGCGCAAAGCATGGTGACTCATTATTAAATGGTCGTCGTTTTATCATCAAAAATGTAGCATCATGGTTAGAAGATACACTTGATCATTAACCGATGAAAACTCTTTGTCGGGTTAACGTTCAAAGATAGTATCTAAAATAATTGAAGAATTTGTTCTTTCAACGCCATCCAATGCACAAACAATATTTAACGTATCACTGAGCTTTTCAAGTGTTGCTGCTTGTACCGTTACCAATAAATCAAATTCACCACTGATGGAATAAATGTGGCTGATTTGATGCATTTTTCGCAAGGTAATACTGATGTTCTTACGTAAATTGGGGTGTACTTTCAGCGACACATTGGCCGAAATCATTTTATTGTTGTATTCACTGCCTAACACAATGCTATAGGCTTTAATAATACCGTTGTTTTCTAGTTTATTGATGCGATTTTGAACCGCTGTGCGTGAAACGCCTGTTGCCCTGGCAATATCAGAAACACTCGCCCGTGCATTACAGCGTAAAATTGATAAAAGCTCTTCATCTTTTTCTGATAACACCATTTCAGCCTTCAATTTAACTCATATATACCCACCATGTTACATATTGACTACTTTGCCTGTCAATATGACTAAAAATAAATGCAATTTGATAATTTATGTCACTTTCTTTGTAAATTCGTCTAGGCTGATAATATTGCACATAACAGATCACTTAATAACCAAGGAATTACTGTGACAAATTCAGCATCAACAACGACGTTTTATCATCATTTAGCAGAGCAAATTGAACAAGTAAAACAAGATGGCTTATATAAAAGCGAGCGTGTGATTACTACCGCACAACAGGCAAAGATTGCCGTTAATACCGGTGAAGAAGTGATTAATTTCTGTGCTAACAATTATCTTGGCTTAGCGAATCACCCAACCTTGATTGAAGCGGCAAAAACAGGTTTATCAGAGCACGGTTTTGGTATGGCGTCTGTTCGTTTTATCTGTGGCACACAAGATATTCATAAAACCTTAGAAACTGAGCTTTCAACATTTCTTGGCATGGAAGACACCATTTTATATTCTTCTTGTTTTGACGCAAATGCGGGATTATTTGAAACTTTATTAGGCCCTGAAGACGCGATTATTTCTGATGCATTAAATCATGCGTCTATCATTGATGGCGTTAGGTTGTGTAAAGCAAAACGTTTTCGTTACGCGAACAACGACATGAATGAATTAGAGTCGCGCTTACAAGAAGCAGATGCTGCCGGTGCTCGATTTAAGTTAATTGCAACCGACGGTGTATTTTCAATGGATGGCGTGATCGCCAATTTAAAAGCGGTATGTGATTTAGCCGATAAATATGGTGCATTGGTGATGGTAGATGATTCACACGCAGTAGGTTTTGTGGGTGAACAAGGTCGAGGTAGCCATGAATATTGTGACGTAATGGGCCGTGTAGATATTATCACTGGTACATTAGGTAAAGCCATGGGTGGTGCTTCTGGCGGCTATACGTCAGGTAAGAAAGAAGTTATTGACTGGTTACGTCAACGTTCACGTCCCTATTTATTTTCAAACTCACTAGCTCCTGCCATTGTGAATGCGTCGATTAAAGTACTTGAATTATTGGCAGATGGTGACGATTTACGTAAAAAGTTAAGAGAAAATGCCAGCTATTTCAGAAATAGCATGGAAGCGGCAGGCTTTACATGTGCCGGTGCAGACCATGCAATTGTACCAGTTATGCTTGGAGATGCGAAAGTGGCTAGCGCTATGGCTGATAGACTATTAGCGGAAGGCATTTATGTGATTGGCTTTTCATTCCCTGTTGTGCCAAAAGGACAAGCACGTATTCGTACCCAAATTTCAGCGGCACATACGCAAGAGCAATTAGATAAAGCCATCGAAGCATTTATTCGTATAGGCAAAGAAATGGGAGTCATTTCATAATGAAATCATTAGCTAAGCTACATGCAAAAGAAGGCATTTGGATGACAGATTCGCCTGAGCCAACGCTTGGGCATAATGATTTACTGATCAAGATAAAAAAAACAGCGATATGTGGTACAGATATTCATATATATAACTGGGACGAATGGTCACAGAAAACGATTCCTGTTCCAATGGTTGTTGGCCATGAATATGCCGGAGAAGTTGTTGGTATTGGTGAAGAGGTAAAAGGTTTTGCGATAGGCGATAGAGTATCGGGCGAAGGGCATATAACGTGTGGCCATTGCCGAAACTGTCGAGGTGGTCGTACGCATTTGTGTCGTAATACTGTTGGTGTTGGTGTTGATCGTGAGGGGAGTTTTGCCGAATACTTAGTGATCCCAGCTTTTAATGCCTTTAAATTACCGGATGAAATTTCGGATGATCTCGCTGCTATATTTGACCCGTTTGGTAACGCTGTACATACTGCGTTATCTTTTGATCTTGTTGGCGAAGATGTACTTATAACAGGTGCCGGGCCTATCGGCATTATGGCTGCTGCAGTCGCAAAACATGTGGGTGCTCGTCACGTTGTGATCACGGATGTTAATGAATACCGCTTAGATTTAGCGAGAAAAATGGGCGCAACTCGTGCCGTAAATGTTGCTACTGAAAAGCTTGCAGATGTTATGAATGAGCTTGGTATGTCAGAAGGCTTTGATGTTGGTATGGAAATGTCGGGAGTGCCCATGGCATTTACTGACATGCTCGATAACATGAACAATGGCGGTAAAATTGCCATGTTAGGTATTCCTGGTAGTGATATGGCGATTGATTGGTCAAAGGTCATATTTAAAGGCCTAATCATAAAAGGGATTTATGGTCGCGAAATGTTTGAGACTTGGTATAAAATGGCAAGCCTTATTCAGTCTGGCTTAGATTTAACGCCGATCATTACTCATCACTTCGATATTGATGACTTTCAGCAAGGATTTGATATCATGCGTTCAGGCCAATCAGGCAAAGTGATTTTAAACTGGGAGTAACAGTATTGTGAGCGAAGTAGGGTTTAAACATATGAATATTAGCGATCTGCATCAGGTACTTGCAGATAAAAGCCACGTAGTTGTTGATATTCGCGATCCTGCTTCATTCCAATCGGGGCGAATTCCAGGCGCATTGCATTTAACCAATGACAATATCAGCGACTTTGTACGTGAAGCAGACCTAGACGCTCCTCTAGTCGTATGTTGTTACCATGGTCATTCAAGCCAACAAGCCGCACAATTCTTAGCGAGCCAAGACTTTACAGATGTGTACTCGCTTGATGGCGGCTTTGTGGCGTGGCAACAGTCTTACCCTGAGACGGTTGAAACCGCGTAAATCTTTTCTATTAGCTAGGTTCGTTTTATGTCTGATATTCAGCTTTCGCCGTTAGCTGCGGTTAAAGAGCATTCAATAGCGTTGTTATTTGCAAATTATTTACGCGCTCAGCAGATTTCGAGCGATGTTCGCCCGCATGAAGGTGAATTTGTTGTACTTTGTGATCAACAACATGTTGAGCAAGCAAAAGACTATTTTCAAGAGTTTGTACAAAACCCTTATGCGGAAAAATATCAGCAGGCGGCTTGGCAAAGTGGTGAAGCGGTACACGTTGAAAAATCAGCGTTAACAGCTAGCTTTAAACAGCAATTTTTATCGCATGCAGGCTTAGTTACCTTAGTTATTTTTGTTTTATGCTGGCTAGTTTTTATTGCATCAGCATTGGGCTGGAAACAATCATTGTTCTTTGAGCTTCGCTTTTTTACACAATTATCCTTAGCGAACTTGGTCAGTGAACCTTGGCGATTAGTAGGGGCGGCTTTTTTTCATTTTTCATTACTGCATATTGTGTTTAATACTATGTGGTGGTGGCAACTTGGCGGCGCCATTGAAAAAATGATGGGTAAAACTGAATTACTCAATGTCTTTTTTGTCTCCGCTATTTTATCCAATTTCGGCCAATATATCGTTTCAGGTCCTAACTTTGGCGGCTTATCAGGTGTGGTGTATGCTGTTTTTGGTTATGTTTGGATAGCGGGTTGGCTAGCGCCAGAAAAAGGCTTACACCTTGCCAAGCCTATCATCGGTTTTATGTTGTTTTTCTTATTGTTAGGTTTTGCAGACTTATTGCCAATTAATGTCGCGAATACTGCACATACAGTAGGCTTGTTATCAGGGTGTTTTTTGGCGTGGATGCGTTTTGGAAAATGGAGCCAGCGTTAACACTGGTGCGCTGACTTCAATTAATAATAGATTTTAGTTATCAAGCCATTGAGTAAACAGTAACTTTTTAATTAATGGTTGACCTGTTTCCTGAGTAAGCAGGCTTTTTACTTTTTCTTCACACAGCTTTTGAATTTCATGACGGCCATTAATCGATTTTATTTTGGCTTCAGGTTGTTGACCAATAATACTAATAATCGCGTCTCTTAAAAGGGGAGCATTGTGCTCTACCGCCTCATAATTAGCGGAATCTTCGATCATTAATTCTACTGATAAACGCACGTAGCCCATTTTCTTTTTAACGGCGACGTAGTTAGTCACAATCTGGGGTTCGAAGCCATAGTATGCGTAGTCAGCGGCAAGTGTTTTTGGCGCAAAAGTACTTAGCAGTAACAGGGTAAAAAGCAAAAATTTCATAAAAAACAACCTGTAATTCAGTAATATCTTAATCAATATTGTTCATTATTGTAGCCTTGTTATTGTAGTTTTTCACCATTAATTATCGATCTTGTCAGAATAATCCTGATATCATACGTTCGGCAGTTTTTATCAGAGTTTTTGAGGTAATGATCGAACAGCAGCAAGAAATGGTGACATTTCCAATTACTTTACCGGCAACATGGTGCGCCGCACACACAGCAACGCTAACACCACTATTGCGTGATTGGTTGCTTGACCCAGGCTCCTTAACACAACGTTTAAAGCAGCATTGTCAGCAGTTTAAGGTGCATGTACTTGGGCAACAGGTTGAGCCATGCTCTGCCCTTGAAGCAAATGCTGATATTATTGAAGGCGAACAAGTTTTAGTGCGTGAAGTGCTATTATGTTGCGATAACGTGCCTCAAGTATTTGCCAGAAGCCTATTGCCATTAACGTCTCTCACTGGTGATGAACAAAAATTAGCGCACCTAGGTACACAGTCGCTAGGGCATGTTTTATTTACCAATCCTAAATTGCAACGGAAAGAAATAGAGGTCGCGTGCTTTGACTCATCTACTAAAGTGGCTCAGTTAGCACGTTCATATCATTTATTCAGTGAATTACCCATCTGGGGGCGACGTTCAATATTTCTCGTTGAGCAAAAGCCGTTAATGGTTGCTGAAGTTTTTTTACCACAAGCGTTTGCATACCAACAGGCGGTGATTGATTCATGAGCCAAACGATAACCCTAAAAGAAAAATGGCAAGCCGTTAAAGACATTACCCGTATGGATAAGCCGATTGGCACGTATTTATTATTGTGGCCAACATTGTGGGCGTTATGGGTGGCTGTGGACGGTTGGCCTTCCTTACATTTACTGGCGGTGTTTACCCTAGGTGTGTATGTAATGCGCTGTGCAGGATGTATCATTAATGACTATGCCGACAGAAAAGTTGATGGTCATGTTAAGCGAACTGTTAATCGACCTTTAGTTACGGGAGCTCTTACCGAAGAACAAGCACTGTGTTTATTTGGTTTTTTTATTGGTGCAGCGTTTGCTCTAGTGCTTACACTTTCTTGGTACACAATTTCACTTTCATTGGTGGCATTGCTGTTAGCGGCGAGTTATCCGTTTATGAAGCGTTATACCCATTTCCCACAAGTCGTTCTCGGTGCTGCATTTAGTTGGGGGATGATCATGGCTTTTGCTGAAGCAACCGGTGAAATACCTACTGTTGCTTGGCTACTGTTTGGTGCCAATTTATTGTGGACGGTTTCATACGATACTATGTATGCCATGGTTGATCGCGATGATGATCTAAAAGTGGGTATAAAATCTACAGCTGTGCTGTTTGGTAAATATGATAAAAAAATCATCGGGGCGTTGCAGATAACAACGCTATTAATGTTGATGGCAGTCGCAGAAATATTGGCATTTGGTTGGCCGTTTTATTTATCACTGGTGATTGCGGCTGCGTTGTTTAGTTATCAACAAATGCTTATTGTTAATCGCCAACGAGATGCCTGCTTTCAAGCATTCCTACATAATCACTGGGTAGGGCTAGTGATTTTCATTGGCATCATCATCGAACATTTATAGAACCGATTGTGCTCCCTAGTGACTTATTCGTCACTAGGCTATGTCTTTATCGTGCAATACTTTGTAAAACTGAAATATCGACTAAGTTGTTCACGTTTTCTTTTAAGGTAATTAGCGTACTATTCGGCGTTAATTTACCACTGTCATCTTGTGCGAATATTTCTTGTTCTTTCATGCTGTTAATCAGGGTTGACTGAGCTTTCTTATCAATAAACTCTGGCGCATTAATATTATTTACCACCGATAAACGTTTTGCGATCGATACCGCTTTTTCACTTAATTCATTCTTGCTAATCGGCGCTAACCGCGTAGCAAGAGAAGTGATAATGGCGAAACGTTGTAAGGTTTCATCAGCAACTTCGCCCAACACTTGTACATAATTTTGCGTTTCGGTATTTTCAACTAAACTCCAAAAACCTGCTTTGGTTTGTTTAGCAATATTTTCTTGGCTAAGAAAGTGTAAAATATTGTCGATTTGCTTAGTTACTTCTGTTGAGCATTGCCATAAAAATAAATCATTTTTTAACAACACAATAAATTGTTGAATTTGTGTATGTATACCTTCATGACTAATTTTGGCTGTTCTATCAAGTAAACGACAGATTAACGCGGGTAGAATGTAAGCATGTAATACGTTATTGCGGTAATAACGCATTTCTAAGGCAGCAAAATCACCTAATGAAATAATGTCACCACAACTGTCTTTATCAACGATCACTTTTTTCAGTGCGATAACATCAGCTAATAAGGCGCTGCCAGATACCTCTGGAATGGTTAACTCATCGCTATAAGGTACTGCTTTTTGTAAAGATAGAAAAAAGTTAAGTAAATATTCAAGTTCACTGCGTGGTAGCGCCTTATTTTCCGTAGCATGCAAAACCATAGCTACAAGCGAGACACCATTTAGTGCAGCACATTTATTAATAGCCACCATCACTTGGTTCGCAAGTAAATTCACGCTTGGTGTTAACCAACTGGGCTTTTGAGGGTCGACAGGGTCAATATCGTCTTTCCAATTTTCAACATGTTGATTTAAAAATTGGTTGATGTTGATTGGGGTACCAAAATTGACAAAACCTTTACCGTAATTGCGTAAATTTTTGATCGCTTTTAACACGCCAAAAATAGATTCATTTTGTTTCTTACTACCGCTCAATTCCTTATAGTAAGTGCCTACTTCCATAACATGTTCGTATCCAAGGTACACCGGTACTAATGTAAGTGGTCTATTAATGCCGCGTAACAAGCTTTGAATGGTCATAGCAAGCATGCCTGTTTTCGGCTCAAGTAATTTACCGGTTCTGCTGCGACCACCTTCCGAGTAATACTTTACTGAATACCCGCGTTCAAATAATAACCCTAAGTATTCGCGGAAAATAGCGGAATACATCCTATTACCTTTAAAACTACGACGAATAAAGAATGCGCCCGCTTTTCTAAAAATAGGGCCTGCTGGCCAAAAGTTTAAGTTAATACCGGCGGCAATTCTGGGTGTAACCAAACCTTGTTGGTAAATAATATAGGTGAGTAATAAGTAGTCCATGTGGCTACGATGACACGGCACATAAATAATTTCCTGACCGTCATCAGCAAGCTCCCGCAAGGTATTAGCATTATTAACATTGATACCGCTATATAACCTATTCCACAGCCAATGTAATACCCGTTCGCCAATGCGGATCATACCTTCGCGATAATCACCGGCGATTTCATCCATAATGATCAGGGCTTGTTTTTCAATTGCCTCTTTCGATATACCTTTAGCCTGTCTTTCATCTTCCATTAATCGCACGATTGAAGGGTTTTTTAATAAGGTTTTAAACATCTGCTGCCGGTGCATTAAGCGCGGGCCGGTTGCTGCTACTTTTTGGCGATGAAAATGGAAACGAGCAACACGTAACAGCTTATGTGCGTTACTTTCGTCACTACCAAATTTATCGGTCATATAGCGGATAGATAACGGCTCGCTGAGCCTTACTAACGTATTTCGCCCTAGAAATAAGACAATAAAGAATTTTTTTAGCCAACTTGGTGATTCTTGTTCTGCAAGTACTTCTCGTACACCGGTATTATGTTTTTCTATGGTAGGTTTTCGCCCCCACACTAAGCTTGCCGGTATCAGTTGTGCGGCAAGGTTTTCATCTTGTTCGTGCGCGTTAAGAATTGATAAGCTTTGCTGCATTGCACTCGATGCTTTTCTGCTAAATAACAATGAACTGGGTGTATCTATACATATGGTACGGGGAAAAGCTTGCCCTTTGATCATGACAGTAGATAATGGATCAGGCAGTGCGAGTTTTTTGCAGGCTTTTTGCAACGCCAGCAAGTCGCTAGCAGAACGATGCCTGACAATATAAAAGATTGGCTTGCTCTCACTATCGGTGAGTTTTTCTGATAGCTCGTCGGCGACGATTCGACATTTTACCCAAAGAAATATTGGAAATTTTAATAGAAGATAAAAAAAACTTCTCAACGCTGACATCTTATTTACTCATTATTGTGTGAACAAGAATTGTAGCATTATGAAGATGTGTTGTCTTTGCTTACGCGGGTGTTGCTTTTAATGCTAATCATCAGTGCCAACGGTTCTGTGAATATCACCCCCTAGGCTTTCTAAATGACTAACCATGACGCCGTGTTCCGCTACATCATAGCCATAGTAACCTTGTAGCAAGTGTTTACTGGATTGCCCATTGCTATTCAATGGTGTTTTAACTATGAAATAATCGCCTTGCTGTCGGGTTGCATAGTATAAGTTTTTATTGAATATTTTAAGGTGGATATATCCGCGAGGCATAACAAAACCTGTATCTATGACGGGTAAATTTTCTGCAGTCAATTGTTGTTTGAATTCTTCGAGTTTCGCTTTGAAAAGCCGATTTGTTGTTTGCTCAATTAAATACACATGTTCAGGGCTTTTATGATCAAGTAAGAGTTGTTTCCAGCGTAAGTCTAACGTTTGGTTATTGTTCGAATATGTGGTGATAATAGCAGGTGATTTCTGATTCAGTGAAGTGACTGCCACGGTATGATTATCTATCCAATCGATATTTGTGATTGGAGACTGACTAGTGAAAATTTTCTCTTCTTCAGTTAAAGAGAGTGTAGGATTTTCGCGATTTAGTGCTGCACGAGAAATTTTCCATACGTTATTTTGCGTCGCTATTAATAGCGTTTTATCATCAGGGCTTAGCTGTATAAATTGGAAGACATAATATTGTTCGAAGTTAGATAAAACAACCGCGTTACCATTAGCTAGATTTCCCAAATAGAGTTGGCTTTTTCCAGAGCGTTTAGACGAAAAGATATAACGATTTTCATGATGAAATAACGCAGGGATAATATCGTATACCGTTGAATTATTGATTATTAGCTTATCATTGCTATTGGTTAACCACTGATTACTAAAATTTGGTGAGCGAGTAGAAAATAGGATCGACTTATTATCATTGTGTCTAATCATATCACGTGATAAAAAGTCAGAAACACTGACGACAGAGTGGGCAGTTTTACCCTCAAGATCTGCTAATAATATTTGATGGGATGGCGGCGGAGCAAAATAATAAACATGTTTACCATCATGATGCCATATTGCTTCCGACACAAAATAATCCAACTGTTGATGTTTAACTAATTGATTTGTTGTTAAGTGCAAAACATAAAATTGCGTATTCCGTTTGGAATTCGTGTTCATGATTAACATTCTTTCACCATCTGGTGATACATCAAAAGCATGGTTTCCCATGCCCAAAGGTGAAGGTTGAAACAGTAACGATATTTGGTTGGTGTTTAAATCGTATTCATACAATTGAAAGCTCGTTTGCTCGGGTAAACGAGCACTATAAAAAAGGTGGTTTTTATTATTATCAAAATAAATATTACCCAAGACCATTTCAGAGCAATCAAATAACGGGGTTAAATTTTCCAGTTTCTGGTGTATCACCTGTGCTTTGACGACATAACATTGTTTCTGCGCCTGATGAGCAAAATACACTGACACTTGCTTAGTGCTATCATCCTGTATCCCTGCAATCAGTTTAAACATTGACACGTTATTAAGCGCAATTTTGCTTGCTTGTCCTGAGGTTAAATCTTTAAGCCACAGTTCTGTGTTCTTTTGATTTAGTTGCTCTCTTAAATACAGTAACTGGTTAGTTGAAGGAATGATTCTGGGTGAATGCTCTTGACCAGCTTGCCTAGTGATCTCCAAGGTGTGACTAGGTTTATCAAGCTGGCCATTATCATGCTTTAATAGTGTGAATAACAAGATGCTTAGCAATATCAAGGAAAATATGGTGCTGAATAGCAATGTTTGACTATTTTTTGAGTTATTGGTGTGTTCGGCGGAAGCTGTTTCTTTTTCGAACGCTTCTATAGGACAAATTAACCGATAACCTATTTTGGGTACTGTTTGTATATAAGTCGCATTTTTAGGGTCGTCATTGAGTATTTTTCTCAGATTTGCGATTTGCTTGTTCATAGCATTATCAGTGACATAACGACCCAACCATAAACGCTCAATGATGGCTTCTCGTGTTAACACTTGATTAGGACGTTCAATAAAAAGCAGTAATAATTGAAAGAGTTTAGGCTCAATGGCTATTTCTGTTCCTTGATGAATAAGTTTGCCGTGCGTGATATCGACACAAAATTGACCTAATTTGATCATTGATTAATTACTGCTTTGAACACTAATGGTTGAGGTACTTTATTCTGTCAGAGTTTCACACAGAGTTGAAATTAATCACCTTCAAAATCGTTATAAAATGCGCAATAAACTAAAAATTCACTTTTAATTCAGCTTTTTTCCCTAAGTTTTCACAACATTACACACAAATTGTGTGATGTTGTTTGTTGTTATGTCATTCAATGTATAAACACGATGAGGGTTAGTTATGACGATGATTTTAAAAGGTTCTTGGTTGATATGGTTGCTATTAGGGATGATCGTTTTTTCACCCCATCAAGCTAATGCAAATGAAGAAAAATACTATGCTTCGCTTCGTTATAATCATGTCTCTTTACATGCAGAAACTAAAGGTATTTTACCTATTTCACCACAACAGGCTGCAAAGCAACCGCACTATGTTTTTAAGTACAATGAGGCGGAAAAGCTGGTAGAGATAATTAACAATACTTATCAAAATGCAAAACTTCATCCGTTAACGCATTTTGCAGTAAAGCGCGTAAAAATTGACTATTCTACAGGCAAAAAAACACTTACCTTTTACGATATCAACAATAAAAGAATGCCAAATATTCGCGGCGTATTTAAAGAAGTGTATCGTATTGATGATACTGGGTTTGTTGAACAGCTCAATTTTTATGATGCAGATGATAAAGCGATGGAATCGCGTTGGAACATTGCTGAGTATCGCTGGCGCAAACATAACAACTTGGTGATTGAGCAACGATTTAATACTGCAGGCGTAAAACAGCCGTTATCACCTTATTTCCCCTTTAATGACACTGCGATTGAATATGATGATGCTGGCAATCCTTACCGTCATTTTAACCTAGATAAGGCGCTTAATATTGTTAATAACAAAGACGGTATTGCTTATTACGAAGATACATACAATGAGCTGGGTTTGCATATTAAATATGCTTATTATGATCAGAACTACCAATTGACGCTCAATGCATGGGGCTTTGCTTACGCAATAAAACACTATGATAGCCAAGGACAATATACTGGCCGAACAAAATATGACTTGCAAAGCGAAAAGATACCTAATTTACTTCCTAAGGCGGTGCTGAATGATAAAAAAGAGATTGAAGCCATTAAACAAGTATCAATTGATTATCTTAACGCCTTAAAACAATTAGACCCTAAGTTAATGAAATCAGTCATGCACCCTGACTTGTCAAAACATACGGTACCACCGTTTCCTGCCCCAAATGGTGAAGTTTCTTTGCGTGAAACGACTTATCAACGGATGATTGAACATGCAACTTACTGGAACCGAAGCGGTATACGCTTTCCGCCTATTATGACGAATCAAGTCACTGTATTAGATCAACACAACAATATAGCCACGGTGAAAATGGTTTCAGATAACTGGATTGAGTACCTGCATTTAGTTAAATTGAAGGGTAAATGGCAAATTAAGAATTTGTTGTGGGATTATAATCGTTAATCATGTAAAGGTCTGTTGCTCTTCGTGTTTCGTTCGAACAAAATTTAATTTCGGAAGATCAACAGACTCAAGGAATCACTGTGCGAAAAATAAAGAGTAAAGTAACAGCGGGTGTGATTAGCATCTTGTTAATAGTTATGGGATATAACATCAGTCAACAATATAGGCAGGAATACACCTCTAGTTATATTGATCAAACCATTTATTCTGAAACACTTGATGAACATAGAAAAGTTTTTATTCGTTTACCTAAAACGTATGATCAGAACAAACAGTATCCGCTCATTATAAGATCAGACGGGAATTTTAATTTAAAACGTTGGGATGAGTCGTTGCATTCATTAAGTGAACAGCAATTAGCTGAAGATACAATTCTAGTCTCAATACCTAATCTATTTTGGCAAGATACCCGCAACCGTGATTTAGTCCCCCCTTATGCAAGAAAGGATGTGAATATAGAAGCTCGTCCAGCTACAGAAAATAACCCAGAAATCTTTGGCAAAGCAGATTTGTTTTTAGCCTTTATTGAAAAAGAACTCATACCGCATATTGAAAAACAATTTAATGTTAATCAAAACCGAATATTAAGCGGCTTCTCAGCGGGCGGAAGTTTCGTGTTATACACCCTGGTAAACAAACCAGAGCTATTTACTGGCTATTTTGCCTTCAGCCCCGCAGCTTGGTATGACGACTCCGTGGTGGTAAAACAATTTAGTAAACATTTAGCTAACACGTCAGGGAAGCCGCTGTTTTTATATTTAAGCTTAGGCGCCAAAGAGAATGATATTATAACTGGTTCATTTGAAGGGCTACTTGAAGCGTTAAAAACAAAGGCTCCTAAAAATTTGTATTGGCAATCTAGCTATAGTGCTGATGCTGGCCATGCGGACAACCCATTTATTTCAGTACCGAAAGCGTTAAAAGCATACGATAACTTTGTTGAAAGTTTAAAAAATTAAAAGTTTTAATCACACAGTTGCGATTATTTACAGGCTGTATATACTAACAGTGAAGCTGTCCATATATACAGGGAATAACCGTGAGCGAGTTTAAGCCATTAACTAACAGACAAGAACAAATTTTTGATCTGATTAAAGAGAAAATATCAGAAACTGGTATGCCGCCTACCCGTGCAGAAATAGCGACCTTTTTTGGTTTTAAATCTGCTAACGCTGCAGAAGAGCACTTAAAGGCGCTTGCTAAAAAAGGTTACATTGAAATGTTACCAGGTACCTCTCGTGGTATTAGGTTAGCTGACGATTTTGTTGAGGAACAAGGTTTACCTTTAATAGGTAGAGTAGCCGCAGGCGAACCTATTCTTGCACAAGAGCATGTTGAAGAAAGGTACCAAATTGATGGTAGTTTGTTTCACCCTGCAGCAGATTACTTATTACGAGTGAACGGCGAAAGCATGAAAGACATTGGTATCTTCGACGGTGATTTGCTTGCCGTTCATCAAACGACTGATGTACAAAATGGTCAGGTTGTTGTGGCCAGAGTTGAAGATGATGTAACGGTGAAGCGTTTGAAGCGAGATGGTAATGTTGTATACCTTCATGCTGAGAACGAAGACTTCTCACCGATAAAAGTCGATTTAACCAGCCAACATTTCAATATTGAAGGTTTGGCGGTAGGTGTAATTCGATCTGCCGATTGGATGTAAATAATTGTATTGCTGGTAAACAGGTATTATCGCTTTTTCTGGGGAATAACACCTGTTTTTCATTCTCTTGATTAAAAATCAACCTTTAATTGCTAAATCTTCATATTAACCAGTGCTCACTACCAAATAACCCTGTGTATAAGTGCTTTTCTGTTTAAATAATCGCCATCTATAATAAAGCGAAGAAAAAACTTTTTTAGAGTAAATGCTTAAAAAGTATACATTTGCGCTATGCCCTGTGTAATGCACCCTCCAGTCGTTTAGAGTTTATACTCAATTGTATTTATTATCTTTTTATTGCTTATGTCGATCAAATTAAAAATTGACCCAGATCAAATATTAAGTAATTCTAGAACAGAAAGTAAACAACACTAATAATAAGGCGAACTTTCACCTGTTTAAAAAATCGCCATAAAAAATAACAATAAAATCGCATCAAAAACATAAGTAAATAAGAGCTAAGTAATACTAAAGTACTTTGTTTTTGACTTAGAAAGGGTATAAGGAGATGTCGAGTGAAAAGACGTAACCTAGGTTGGCTGTTATCTGGAATTTTATTTCCCGGTATGGCTTGGGCTGATTCAACGTTAAACATGACCCCTGGGGTCACAGAGATAAGTAACGAAGTATACGGACTACACATGTATGCTTTGTATATTTGTACGGGGATAGGTGTTGTTGTATTTGGCGCCATGATCTGGTCAATGATTTTCCATCGAAAGTCGAAAGGCTTTAAACCTGCAACGTTCCATGAAAGCACTAAGGTTGAAGTGTTATGGACAGTAATTCCTATTATCATTTTGATCGCAATGGCATGGCCAGCAACCAATACGTTAATCGCGATGGAAAATAATGATAATTCTGATTTAACCATTCAAGTGACTGGGTCTCAGTGGAAATGGCATTATAAGTATTTTGATCAAGACATTGAATTCTACTCTGTATTATCCACTCCGCGTGAACAGTTCGATAACAGAGCGGGCTTAGGTGACGTAAAAGGCGAAAATTATCTTTTAGAAGTTGATAAACACTTGGTAATTCCAGCCAATAAAAAAGTACGTTTTCTGATCACGTCTGATGATGTAATTCACTCTTGGTGGGTACCGGCATTTGCTGTTAAACAGGATGCCAATCCGGGTTTTATCAACGAAGCATGGGCAAACGTACCTGAACCCGGTATTTATCGCGGGCAATGTGCCGAGTTATGCGGTAAAGATCATGGTTATATGCCTGTGGTTGTTGAAGTAAAAACAGAGCAAGATTACCTTGCTTGGGTTGAAGAACAAAATCGCCTGAAAGAAGAAGCAAAAGCTGCTGAAGCGGCGTCATTAAATGCATCATTGTCGATGGATGAATTAATGACCTTGGGTGAAACTACATACACCGCTTATTGTGCAGCATGTCATCAACCAAATGGTTTAGGATTACCACCAGCATTCCCAGCATTAAAAGATAGTGCTATCGCGAAAGGCGATGTAAATGCGCACATTGATATTGTGTTTAATGGTAAAGCAGGAACTGGTATGCAAGGTTATGGTAAGCAGCTGAGTTTGAAAGAAATAGCTGCGGTAGTAACTTATGAGCGTAATGCTTGGGATAATAATACTGGCGATACAGTACAAGCCAGTGATGTACAAGCAGCGTCAAGTGGTTCAGAAACCACGACCGAAGCTACACCTGTTGAATCTGATGTCACTGAAACTGAAACAGTTGAGCAAGTTGCACCGCCGGAAGAAGATCTGAGTAAAACTTATTCACTAGAAGAGCTAATGACAAAAGGTGAAGAAGTATATGCAACGCGATGTGCGGCGTGCCACAAAGCGACAGGTGAAGGCTTACCACCAGCATTTCCTTCCTTAATTGGTAGCCCTATTATCACAGGTGATGTGTCTGCCCATATTGATATTGTTGTTAATGGCAGCAAGAAAAACCCAGCGATGGCAGCTTTTAGCAGTCAGTTAACGAAAACAGAAATAGCCGCTGTTATTACTTATGAGCGAAATGCTTGGGGTAATGATTCTGGTGATCTTGTGCAACCCGCCGATGTTGATGCGGCAAGTGCTAAGTAAGGAGGACGAATAATGACTACTGATACTATTCACGACTCGCATGGGCACGATCATCATGATCATAAAATGACGGGTATTAAACGCTGGCTTTATACAACAAACCATAAAGACATAGGTACATTGTATCTATGGTTCTCTTTTATTATGTTATTAGTCGGTGGCGCTTTAGCGATGTTAATTCGCTTAGAGTTGTTCCAACCAGGTTTACAGTTTGTTGAACCAGACTTTTTTAACCAATTAACCACCGTACATGGTTTAATCATGGTATTTGGTGCCATTATGCCAGCCTTTACAGGGTTTGCTAACTGGATGATCCCAATGATGGTAGGGGCGCCAGATATGGCATTACCTCGTATGAATAACTGGAGCTTTTGGATTCTACCTTTTGCTTTTGCTATTTTGCTGTCATCATTTTTTATGGAATCTGGCGCACCAAACTTTGGTTGGACATTCTACGCTCCGCTTTCGACGACATTTTCGAATGGCAGTACAGCATTCTTTGTATTTGCGGTTCATATCATGGGTGTGTCATCCATTATGGGGGCAATCAATGTGATCGTCACTATTATGAATATGAGAGCGCCTGGTATGACATATATGAAGATGCCGCTATTTGTGTGGACATTCTTTATCACCGCCTATCTATTGATAGCCGTAATGCCAGTACTAGCCGGCGTGGTAACCATGGTGTTAACCGATACCTATTTTGGTACTAGCTTTTTTGATGCTGCTGGTGGTGGTGACCCAGTTATGTTCCAACATATCTTTTGGTTCTTTGGGCATCCAGAAGTATACATCATGATATTACCGGCTTTCGGTATTGTATCTACGATTATTCCTACTTTTGCGCGTAAAAAGCTCTTTGGTTACAGCTCAATGGTATACGCAACTGCATCTATTGCCTTTTTATCGTTTATCGTATGGGCGCATCACATGTTTACCACGGGTATGCCATTATTTGGTGAGCTGTTTTTCATGTATTGCACCATGCTGATTGCCGTACCAACAGGGGTTAAAGTGTTTAACTGGGTAGCCACGATGTGGCGAGGCGCAATGACGTTTGAAATACCGATGTTGTTTTCATTGGCGTTTGTTATTTTATTTACCATTGGTGGTTTTTCTGGATTAATGCTGGCATTAACGCCTGTAGATTTCCAATACCATGATACGTATTTTGTAGTAGCGCATTTCCATTATGTCTTGGTAACAGGTTCATTATTTTCAATTTATGCTGGCGCATATTATTGGTTACCTAAATGGACCGGCCATATGTACAACGATAGGTGGAGTAAAGCACATTTTTGGTGTTCGTTAATTTCAGTCAATATTTTGTTTTTCCCAATGCACTTTTTAGGCTTAGCGGGCATGCCTCGACGTATTCCTGATTACGCGCTGCAATTTGCTGACTTTAATAAATGGGTGAGTATTGGTGGTTTTGCGTTTGGCTTATCACAGCTAATTTTCTTAGTAGTCGTGATTAAGTGTATTCGCGGTGGTAAAAAAGCGGAAGCAAACCCTTGGGAAGCTACCGAAGGCTTAGAGTGGACCGTTGCAAGTCCTGCGCCTTATCACACTTTTGAAACACCACCAAAAATTGATTAATCAATAGTGGATAACGAGTAATAGTTTAGCAACAGTAAGGAGAAAATATGTCTAAAGGTACAGATCAAAATATTCAAAAAACGGTGAAAAAGCTTATGCTGATCGTTTTTGCAATGTTTGGTTTTGGCTTTGCTATGGTGCCTTTATATGATGTGTTTTGTGATATTACTGGTTTAAATGGCAAAACGTCTAATGTTGCTGCACAAGAGAATCAAGAGGGTATTGATAAAAGCCGCTTGATCACTGTGCAGTTTATTAGTCATTTGTCTAAAGGGATCCTATGGAAATTTGAACCAATGGTTAAGGAAATCAAGGTGCATCCAGGGGAAATGAAACTCGTTAAATTTTATGCGAAAAATGAAGCCACTCATGACATCATCGGACAAGCAGTACCTTCTGTTTCTCCGGGAAGAGCGGCTATTTATTTTCAAAAAATAGAGTGTTTTTGTTTTAACCAACAACCTTTAAAAGCGCAAGAAGATGTGGAAATGGCATTACAGTTTTATGTTGATACTGAGCTGCCAAAAGAAGTCAGTACCATCACCTTGTCTTATACTTTATTTGATATTACTGGTCGAATTGAGTCATAACGGTTAACGCGAGATCACAGGGGAAAAAAGATGACAACAAAAGAATATGAATCTTATTATGTGCCCGCCAAAAGCCATTGGCCTATTGTTGGTGCTGTAGCTTTATTTTTAATTGCCGTTGGTGCAGCAAATTACGTCACTGACCTTAAAAATGAGCAATCTGGTTTCGGCGGCTATATTTTAATAGCGGGTATCGCACTTGTTATTTATATGGTTTATGGCTGGTTTAGTAATGTGATCACCGAATCGATGGCAGGTAAATATAGCCATCAAATGGACACCTCATTTCGTCAAGGTATGAGCTGGTTTATTTTTTCAGAAGTGATGTTCTTCGCCGCCTTTTTTGGTGCACTTTTTTATGCGCGTATGTATTCCGTGCCTTGGTTAGGCGGTGATGGCAATAATGCCATGACCTTCGAAGTATTGTGGCCTGAATTTACTGCTCAGTGGCCACTCATAGCAACACCAGATGGCACAACGACGACAGCAATGGGTTGGTATGGTTTACCACTGATCAATACGGTTTTACTATTAACATCGTCTGTTACTGCGCATTTTGCACATGTTGCCTTAGAAAAAGATAATCGTGGACAACTAAAATTTTGGTTAGGTTTTACTATTTTATTAGGGGTCGTTTTCCTTTATTGCCAAGGCCTTGAGTACGCCCATGGTTATGCAGAAGAAATGAAGCTCTACTTAACCAGCGGTATATATGGCAATACCTTTTATTTACTGACAGGATTCCATGGTATGCACGTTACTTTGGGAACGGTGATGTTGATCGTGATGTTTATACGCATCATGAAGGGGCATTTTACGCCAAAAAATCACTTTGCTTTTCAAGCAACCAGTTGGTACTGGCACTTCGTTGATGTAGTGTGGGTAATATTGTTTGTGTTTGTCTATATTATCTAAAATTAATGGCACGCTGAGCGTGCCATTTTTAATATGGGCGAGGGTTTGGTGTGATCACACCTGTTAAAACCCCAACAAGTAATAACAACACAATCACAACAGAAGTCATCACGCGACGTCCAATAAACTTCGACATACTGGGCTTATTGGGGTCGTTTTTACTCATCAAGCGTAGTGCTTGAAATAGGTTATAAATCATATATATGAGTAAGCCTATAATAATTACCTTGATGATCATTGTTCCCTCTATTTAATTATCTATCGGTGTTGTATGAAGGTAGCAAAATTAAAAGATTATTTATATCAGTTAAATTGGCTATTGGTCATTTTAACTTTGCTAGTCTTTAGTGGATTAATCAAGCTTGGTTTGTGGCAGGTATCAAGAGCGGTTGAAAAAGAACAACGTATCGAACGTATCGCTGACATACAACAAAAAGAACAGCATTCGTTGGTCAGTATATTGTCGTTGATAGATGATGAAAATATTAATGATTTACCCGTCGCAGTTGTTGGCCGCTTTGATAGTAAGCACGTTTTTTTGCATGACAATCAAACCCATCAAGGGCAGGTTGGTTACCGCGTTTTACAAGTATTAACCAGCGAATATGGTAGTGTGTTAGTGAATTTGGGCTGGATAAAAGGTGATAGAAGTAGGCAAACGTTACCAATAATTAATCCTGTTGAGGGAACCCACAAGATCAATGGGCATATCAGAATGCTTGAATCCGGATTTATTTTATCGGAACAAGTTTTTTCAAACGTTAGTTGGCCGTTAATTGCTCAACAAGTCAATTTGAATAAATTTTCACAATTAATTGGTCAAAAACTGTTGCCCTTTGTCATTTACTTAGATAAAACAGAGAGCATAGGATTTGAAAAAAACTGGCAACCTATCGTGATGCCACCTGAAAAACATCGGGGTTATGCTTTTCAGTGGTTTTCGTTAGCACTTGCTTGGCTTGTGTTAATGCTAAGTGCCAGTATTTGGTTTTATAACAATAAAATCGACAATAATAATAAAAAGGATCCCAATGTCAGCAGTAAAAAATAAAAGGGCTCGACAAGCTTTTATCATAGTCATCGTAGTCTTTGCTTTGCCTGTAATACTCGCAAAATTAGCATTACACTTTCAATGGTTTGATTCAGGTGTCACCAATTATGGGCAATTATTTGCATCGGAAAAGTCGTTAACTGATTTAGCGCTAGACCAAGAAGCCATCAAAGAACAATGGTTGTTACTGTATTATCCGAATAAAAACTGTCAACAAGTTTGCCAACATGCGTTAACCACGATTAATAGTACTTATGTGTTGTTGGGGAAAGAAATTCCACGAGTAACGCCTATTATACTTACCGATACCGTATTTTTTGACAATCACCGCGATAAACTCACTCACCATAAATGGCAAAACTGGTCGTTAACAAAAGAAGCGGCATTAGAGCTGAGTGAAGGCGATGTGGTTATTGTTGATCCGCTAGGAAATTTGGTGGTGAAGCATTTAACCCCTACCGAAGATAGTGAGATAGTGTCGATGGGTAAAAAACTACTTGCTGACATGAAAAAGCTTTTAAAATATTCGAGAGTGGGGTAACGCTATGCAAGATAAGAATATTGTTACTATTCGGAAGCTTGTTTTTATCAGCATTTTGTTGGCAATTTTGGTTGTGAGCTTAGGTGCTTATACCCGATTAACTCATGCTGGACTTGGCTGTCCTGATTGGCCTGGTTGCTATGGACATTTAGATGTGCCGAATACTGAAGCACAAATCGCGAAAGCTGAACTCGCCTTTCCTGATCGTCCTGTTGAACCGCATAAAGCATGGAATGAAATGATCCATCGCTATTTTGCTGGCACGTTAGGGTTATTAATTTTAGCAATAGCATTGTTAAGCGTTAGAGCGAGAAATGCAGGCGCGCCTGTCTTTTTACCCACACTTATTTTATGCGTAGTCATTTTTCAAGCAGCACTCGGAATGTGGACTGTCACCATGAAATTAATGCCGATTGTGGTGATGGGGCATTTAATCGGTGGTTTTACCACGCTATGTTTGTTGTTCTTACTTTATTTACGATTAAAACCCTATCGTGTACCTGGTGGTGACCCTGCCATTAGAAAATATGCCCGTTATGGCATTATTGGCTTGGTATTACTGACAGGACAAATAGCGTTAGGAGGTTGGACATCGTCTAATTATGCGGCACTCGTGTGCACAGAATTACCTATATGTCAGGGAAATTGGAGTGAGGAGTTAACCTTTGAAAACTCATTTGATTTAATACCACCTGAACGAGAAAGCTATGAGTTTGGTCATTTACAGCATGATGAAAGAGTGACGATACATGTCATGCATCGCTTTGGTGCTATTCTTGTTAGTGTGTATTTATTATGGCTAGTCTTTACTATTTTCACCAAAGCGCAAAGCCAATTTTTTAAACGTTGTGCGCTTGGTTTATTGGCAACATTATTGCTGCAAATAGGGTTAGGTGTCAGTAATGTTGTCTTGTCATTACCATTGTTTATTGCAGTGAGTCATAATGTTGTGGCTGCTTGCCTAATGTTAATGTTGATTTTGCTGACATACAGCTTAAAACGGAAAACGTAGGGGAAAGTAATATGACATCAGCACAAAATGCCATTGAGCGTACTACATCGGCGTCGTGGCGAGATTACTATGAAATTACTAAGCCTCGTGTTGTTGCGTTGTTAGTACTTACTGCGCTTGTTGGTATGTGTTTGTCTGTACCGGGTGCAATTCCATGGCAAGTGCTAATTCCTTCGATAATTGGCATTGGCTTTTTATCTTCTGCAGCAGCGGCAATTAATCATATTGTTGATGAAAGAATAGACAGTGTAATGGCACGGACACATAATCGGCCTGTTGCTACTGGCCGGTTAACAACGACACAAGCCACTATTTTTGCCGCGCTATTAGCGTTAGCTGGATTTGTAATGCTGTATTTCTTAGTGAATCCATTAACGGCTTGGTTAACGCTTTCAGGGCTTGTGGGTTATAGCTTTGTTTATACGATGTATTTAAAACGTGCAACGCCACAAAACATAACCATTGGTGGGCTTGCTGGTGCTATTCCTCCTTTACTTGGCTGGACAGCGGTGACCAATGAAATTCATCCGCATGCATTATTATTAGTGTTGCTTATTTTTACCTGGACACCACCGCATTTTTGGGCACTAGCTATTCATCGTAAAGATGATTATGCCAAAGTAAACATTCCCATGTTACCGGTAACGCATGGCATCAGCTTTACAAAAACTCAGATATTGTTGTACACCATTTTATTGTTTGTTGTTGGATTACTGCCTTATCTTGTTGGCATGAGTAATTGGCTGTATCTGGTAGGAGCTATAGTGCTTAACTTGATATTTTTTGTGTATGCATGGAAGTTAAAGTTTAATGCTGATGATAATACGGCAATGGACACTTTTAAGTTTTCTATCATCCACTTAATGTTATTATTTATTATTTTATTGGTAGATCACTACCTGTTACCGGTTTAGCGAAAGGGCATCGTTGTGAATAAGTTATTGGTTGTTATTGTGGCTGTTATCGCGCTGGTTAGCGGTATATTTATCTATAAATCAGCGTTTAATAAGGTTCAGCCTGAATTTTCATTGTATTATCAAACCCCTCGAGTTATTCAACCGTTTACAATGACTAAACATACTGGTGAACAATTCAGTAATACACAATTAAAAAATAAATGGTCGTGGGTGTTTTTTGGTTATACTTCCTGCCCTGATGTGTGTCCAACAACACTACAAGAACTAAATTTTCGTTATGATGATTTAAAAGCTGTCGCTGATAATACTCAGGTAATATTAGTGTCGGTTGATCCGCAGCGTGACTCAGCAGCACGTTTAGCAAAATATATTGCTTATTTTAATCAAGAGTTTATTGCGTTAACGGCGGATCATGCATCGTTATTTCCATTTGCCCGAAATTTAGGCTTAATGTATGCCATTTCAGATGAGGCACAAAGTTCAAGTTATTTAGTCGATCATAGCGCGTCAATTGTGTTAATTAATCCTCAAGGTAAAATTGCGGCAATCTTCAAACCTAAGCATGAGCTAGGACAGGTGCCGATTATCTCTGGAGATGAATTAGTGAGCGACTTCGCTAAAATCGTAGAACTTGAAGGCTAGTGCCATAGAGCGTATCCGTTCTGAATTGGTGACTTATGCTCAAGGTAAACCGTAAGCCACCTTAAACTTGTTGTAGATTTAAAAAGAAACAGTTTTTAATGCGGATACCAACTGCCGTCTTCGTTTAAAATAAACCACGGTTTAGAATACCAGTAGTAACGTCCAGGCTGGCTAATACTTGGCGCAGTACAGTTACTACGCACTCTGCCACTGGGCAACGTTTCGGTAAAGGTAATTGACAGTTGTTTATCCTCTAACCATTTAACGGGTTGCTTGCCAACACTTGTGACATAACAATTAAGTTGCTCAGTTCGAATATCATCGCTATTAATTGTCATGGTGACATTTTTTAATGCACCTTTCGTGTAAATGGTTTGTGCATCTTGATCAGATAGTGTCACCGAGAGTGGTAGCGAGTGTAACTTATCTTTTAAGCTAGATAACTTGTCGTATGGTTGCGAAGCTGGAAACCTCGGTATGCTGGTTAAATCAGTATCTTGGCCAACAGCGCCACTTTGCTGCGAGAATGCGATAAATTGATTTTGCTCTAGCAGTTGTTGAATGCGAGGAGAAAATTCACCGTAAGGATACGCAAAGTATTGCCAAGATTGCCCTGTTTCAGTTTTTATTTTCGCTTCTGCTTTTTTGAGTAAAGCGATTTTCTGAGCGAGCCAGGTATTGAAGTTAGTGTCTTTTGGAACGCGCGTCCATGATTCATGCTCAAAGCCATGATTGGCGATCATGACGCCATCATCTGCCATTGCTTTTAACTGTGACCACGATAAATAATGCGCCGAGCCTTTATCAACAATGCCCGGGTTAATAAAAATAGTAAACGGAAATTGATGTTGATCGAGAATGGGCTTGGCATTTTCTAAAATGTTTAAATATGCATCATCAAAGGTGATAACAACGCTTTTATTTGGCAAAGGTTGTTGTTGTTTTATCGCATCAACAACTTCGTTTAGCGGAAGTACGGTAAAGTCATTGTCAGCTAAATATTGCATATGTTTAGCAAACTGTTGCGGCGAAATGCTGGTGCTTTTTGGTGTATCGTCACTAACGTGGTGATATTGTAAAATAACACTTGCATTAGTAGAGTACGTAAATAAACAAGTTGCGAGCAGCCCTAACAACATTGAGGTAAATGATTTCATATAATTAGCTTACCTATTGGTGAATTACTGATATAGTTTAGCATCATCTTTCCTGTGTCTCGAACTGAATACTCATTGTTTATAACTTTTACTTTTTACCTTTCGATTAATTGATATGACAACAGTTACTCACCGCCAACTTTTTGCGTTAGCGATCCCTATGATACTATCTAATATTACTGTGCCCTTGTTAGGCTTAGTAGATACAGCTGTTATTGGGCACTTGTCTCATGCTTATTATCTTGGCGGTAGCTCCGTTGGGGCGATGATAGTGACTGTGATCACTTGGCTGTGTGGCTTCCTTCGCATGTCTACTACGGGCCTTTCTGCTCAAGCATATGGTAAACAAGACGTTGCGCAAAGCTGTAAAGTATTAGTCAAAGGAGTGGTGTTAGCCGTTGCGATAGCGTTGGTTGTATTAATTTTTCAACAAGCCTATATATCCCTCGCGATTGAACTTGCAGGTGCAAGTGAACAAGTGGCTTTTTATGCACGCGAATACGCAGAGATTAGGATTTGGGGTTTGCCAGCAGCGTTAATAAATCTTGTATTGATAGGGTGGCTGCTGGGGAATCATCAAGCTAAAGCGGTGATGTGGCTATTAATCATTACCAATATGATTAATTTACTGCTCGATTTGTTATTCGTGGTGGTTTTTGATTGGCAAGTCAAAGGCGTTGCTTACGCGACACTAATCGCTGAATATTCATCCTTACTAATTGCTACGGTAATCGTATTCTATTATCAAAAAGCTTATTGGCGTCAGCTTACTTGGCAGATAATTTCCCAATATTTATCTTTGGTAACCTTGAAGCAATATTTAGCGCTAAATCGAGATATTTTAATACGTACTTTATCTTTACAAGCTTGTTTTGTTTTTATTACCTTTCAAGGAGCACGATTAGGCGATAATGTTGTTGCAGCTAATGCAATTTTGATGAACTTTTTACTGTTTATCTCGTTTGGTTTAGACGGTATAGCGAATGCAGCAGAAGTATTAGTCGGTAAGGAAAAAGGCGCACATAAACCAAAAATGCTAAATGATGTAGTGAAAATGAGCTTACTATGGACATTAATCTTTGCTGTGGCTTATTGTTTAGTATTTTTTATCGCGGGTCATTGGATGATCCGTCTCATTTCAAATATAGAGCCGGTGGTTAACTTTGCTGAGCAATTTATTGGCTGGATTATTATCTTACCCATTGTGGCTTGTTGGAGCTATTTATATGACGGAATTTATATTGGGCTAACACAAGCAAAAACAATGCGAAATAGCATGGTGTTTTCTACATTTGGTGTGTTTTTTCCGAGCTGGTTCATCTTTCAACACTTAGGAAATCATGGCTTATGGTTAGCTTTTACGCTCTTTATGGCAGCAAGAGGAATTGCATTAGCTATTGATTACCATCGCAAAGGTGCACGTTACCTTCAGCCATAAAAAAGCCGAGTGTCTTGTACTCGGCTAATAACAGGCGTAGATAAATACTTAACCTGAGCTCAGGTTAGTTAGTAGTATGAGTGCTCACCTCTTTCGTGCTCTGTCATATCTTTAACCCCTTTAATTTCGTCACCCATCATGTCGATTAGCTGTTTTTCAATGCCGTCTTTTACCGTAACGTCGATTTGACTACAACCATTACAGCCGCCGCCAAATTGTAATACGGCATAACCGTCGTCAGTAATTTCCATTAACGTACATTCTCCGCCATGGCCGGCTAATTGAGGATTTACTTCGGCTTTAATGAAGTAATCAATTCGGTCGAAAAGTGGAGCATCGTCAGCGACCTTTCGTAATTTAGCGTTAGGTGCTTTTAAAGTAAGTTGCGAGCCCATTTGGTCAGATACGAAGTCGATTTCGGCGTCTTCTAAAAAAGGTTTACTGTCTGCGTCAATGTAGGCTGAAAAACCTTCAAACGACATCTTAATATCTTCAGGCTCTACTGCATCAGCAGGACAATATGAGACACCACATTCTGCGCTGGCAGTTCCTGGGTTAACAACAAATACCCGAATACTCGTGCCTTCAGCTTGTTGTTCTAGCAGTTTAACGAAATGTGCTTGAGCATTTTCTGAAATGGTGATCATAATCTTTGTACACTCTTACTAATTGGAAAATGAAATAGCGGTATACCTGAGTAATTTAGTCAAGTATGACACCATTTTACTCTTGATAGACGCGATCTTCCAGTGGTGTTTTATTTGTCGGTAATATTTTCATCGATGAAATTAAGAATAGAGTTAAAAAAGAGATAACGATCAAAGCTTTTTGGCGCTATGAACTGGATGGGCGTAGAAGAGTTTGTTATGTTGTTGAAGTCAAAAATTATGGGAATTTATCTACAATGCGCATTCAAATTTTATTACTTGCCGTGCTGGTTACATGTTTTAGCGTTGCCGTTCAAGCAAAAAAAGTTACCGGCTATTTACCGAATCATGTTTTTTTGGAAGAGATTGACACGCCAGAAAAACACTTAGGATTTGAATTGGGCGAGCGCCATATTCGTCATGATCAACTGGTGCAATACATGGCAAAAGTAGCGGAACAATCTAGCCGAGTGCTGCTTACTGATATTGGTTTTACCCAAGAAATGCGTCGTCAGGTGTTAGTGACTATTTCATCGGAAGAAAATTTAAAAAACTTGCCTTCATTGCTACAACAAAAAACTAAAGGTGATAGTGAAAATGACCCGGTAGTTGTCTGGTTAGGTTATTCAGTACACGGCGACGAAATTAGTGGTGCTAATGCATCGTTAGCTGTGGCGTATTATTTAGCGGCTAGTCAAAATAAAGCGGTTAAAGATATGCTTGCTGACACGGTGATTGTTTTAGAACCAAGCATGAACCCTGATGGTATGGACAGATTTACAAATTGGGTAAATATGCACCGTGGTACAACACCAAATGCTGATCCTAATCATATTGAACATCATCAAGACTGGCGTTCTGGTAGAACTAACCACTTTGGTTTTGATTTAAACCGCGACTGGTTGTTACTGTCGCAAAAAGAAAGCCGCAATCGCATTCCATATTTTCACCAATATCAACCTCATGTGCTAGGTGACTTCCACGAGATGGGGGCAAACAGTAGTTTTTTCTTTCAGCCAGGTATTCCAACAAGAACACACCCACTAACACCCAAACGTAATACAGAGCTGACGCAATTGATGGCGACCTTCCACAGTGCCGCCTTAGATGCTGAAAATAGACTTTATTACAGCCAAGAAAACTTTGATGATTTCTATTATGGCAAGGGTTCAACGTATCCTGACATTAATGGCGGTGTAGGTATATTATTTGAACAAGCAAGTAGCCGAGGTTACCAACAACAGAGTATAAATGGCTTACTGACCTTCGAGTATGGTGTTAAAAATCAAGTATTGACCTCTTTGTCTACGATTCAAGGTGCATGGGAAAGCAAAGAGACTTTCAGAAAATATCGAGCAAAATTTTATGACGAGGCAATGCAAGCCGCTAAAGATGAGAAAATTAATGGCTATATTATTTCTGAAGCGCACGATACGCAGCGTTTAGAACATTTTCTCGATAAATTAGCTTTACACCAAATAGACGTGTATCCGTTAACAAAAGATTATCGTCTTGATGATACAACCTATGCGAAAAATACAAGTTTTTATGTGCCGCTAGCACAAAAACAGTATCGCGTTATCCAAGCGTTGTTCAGTCAAGGCACTAACTTCCAAGACAATACCTTCTATGATGTCTCTGGTTGGACTATGCCATTAGCCATGGATATTGACTTTGCGCCGGTTAAACGAAGCAGAGGCCTAGCATTAGCAGAAAACACGTGGCAACAAACACAAAATACTGTTAAACCAGTAGATCCAAATGCTTATGCCTATGCATTTGAATGGCACCATATGTATTCAGCTAAGCTGCTTAATAATGTATTAACGAACAATATTAAAGCACGAGTAGCAACGAAACCGTTCGCTTCAACGATTAATGGTAAGGTAAAGCAGTTTTCATCTGGTACTATCGTTATTCCAGCAGGAATTCAACAGGCTAAACAATGGCGTGATCTTGTTGCTCAGCTTAGTAAAGATACTGGTATTGACATGTTCAATATTGATACAGGTCTGACTATTCAAGGGATTGATTTAGGTTCTCGTTCAATGCGTGCGTTATCACCGGTTAAGCCTTTATTAGTTGGTGGCAAGGGAAGTTCACAATACGAAGCTGCTGAATTACGCTTTTATATTGATGACATGCTAAACATTCCTTTAACGGTTGTAGAGCAAACACGTTTATCAAGAATTGATCTTTCAGATTACACGCACATCTTGTTAGTTGATGGAAACTATAAAGGTTTAAGTAAGAAATTTGTTGAAAATTTCAAGCGCTGGTTAACAAATGGCGGTACCGTTTTTGCTCAAAAACGTGCTGCTCAATGGTTAGCCGAAGAAGAAATATTGAAAGTGAAAATGGTTAAGAAAAGCGTGATAAATGATTTATTCACTACCGATAGCTTAACTTATCAAGATAAAGAAAGTTTATCGGCACGTAAACGTATAGCAGGTGCAATCTTTCAATCAACATTAGATTTAAGTCACCCATTAACTTACGGTTTTAATAATGAGGGTTTACCGTTATTTAAAAACAGTACGCTAATTATGGAGCAAGCAGACGCTGCATTTAATACAGTGGCAAGTTACACACCTACACCGTTATTAAGCGGTTATACCGATAAAAACTTAGTTAATAAAATTGCACGTACTCCAGCATTAGTTGCTCACAATGTAGGGCGTGGGCGTGTTATTGCAACGCCAAATGTATTGGCTTTTAGGGGGTATTGGATGGGTAGTGCTCGATTGATTTCGAATAGCTTGTTCTTTTCAAAAGCATTTAGCGCTTCAGCAAATTAATGCTCAGGTAAAGATAGGCTGATTGCCAAGATGGTAATTGACTGAACTCCATGTTGCTTTAACAACTGGCTTATTGTGTTTACGGTAGAGCCAGTTGTTACCACATCATCAAATAATACGATATGTTTAGGCAATGAAACTTCTTCATTAAACATAAAATCTTGCGCCATTAGTCGTCGTCGCTCTTTACCTGAATATCCTACCTGACTCTTTTGTTGTTCTACTCTATATAAAGCATGGGGTAAATATTGACAGCCAATGTGTTTGGCAAATCGCCGAGCAATTAAATGACTTTGATTATAGCCGCGTTGCTGCCATTTTTTAATATGGCTGGGTACGACTAACAAGGTGGTTTCTTGTGAAACGACTTGGCAAGTATTATTAGTAGTAATAAGCAATTTTGCTAATAGTTTGCTTAATTCAAATCTATTATGAAATTTAAGTTGCGGTAGCCACTGATTGAATGGAAAAACATACGGGGCTACACACACAAGTTGATCAAAATCGCGTCTCGGAAATAAACGATCGATAGCGGGCCAATATAATAAATTTGTTCCAGATAATGAGTAATTAAATAGCGGTAAATCATTGACACAATGATGGCAAAGTAAGGGGATAGCAACAGGCTGTTGATGACATAAATCACAACTACCAAGAGAGAGCAAAAGCTGCTGATAATGCTGCATGCAACGATTGATAATGCTGTTATTGTAATATTGTAAAAATTCCATTTAACGATATCTTTAAGTAAACTATGCCCTTTAACTGTTAAGGGCTTACGCTAAAAGCATGGCAAATAAATCAGATTTTGCGAGTCAAAAACAAGGTGTACCCATTGTATTTATTCATGGCTGGGGGTTAAATGCAGGGGTTTGGCAACCATTGGCAGAAACGTTAGCGGATAAATTTCGTATTATCACTGTTGATTTACCTGGTTATGGAGAAAATCATCAACAGTTGTGTTCGCCCTATTCATTAACAAACATAGCAGAAAAAATTTGCCAAACTATTAATGAACCCGCGGTGTATGTAGGTTGGTCGCTTGGTGGTTTAGTTGCCAATCAAATTGCGCTTGAATACCCCAGTCTTGTAACCGGTTTAGTGAATGTAGCGAGTACGCCATGTTTTTTACAACAAGATAATTGGCGAGGAATTCAACCCACGGTGCTAACAAACTTTCATCGCCAATTAGCACAGGATACGCAGAAAACCATTGACAGCTTTTTAAAAATTCAAGCCATGGGTAGTCCGCATATTCGACAAGATATCAAACGAATTCGAACATTAATTATGCAATACCCGATGGCGAATAAAAACACGCTAATGCATTCTTTAACTTTGTTAGAAACAACAGATCAGCGCAATAAGTTAATTAACATTAAATGTCCGTATTTACGAATGTATGGCAAACTTGACGGGTTAGTCCCCAAAGAGGTGATAGCTAATATTGCCAGATTAGCACCAACCAGTGAGCAAGTTATTTTTGAACAATCATCGCATGCCCCCTTTATCAGTGAGTTATCGTCGTTTACTGACCAGCTACAAACATGGTTAGAAAAAGTAACAAATTAACGGTAATACAACGTACTGACTAAATGCCGCATATTCCACGCAACGCTTTACATTTTGGCTTGTTTGATTAATAATTAAACAGATTGTATTTGAGCTAGTATCAGCGGTCTTATTACCATGAATATTTGGTAAATGTGATATTAAGGAGAAGTAAATGAACATTGATTCTGCGTTTAATTCAGGCTTACAAGGGTTTCAAAAAGCAACTGAAACGGCTAATCAGGCTGCATCAGACATAGCAAGAGCTGTGGGATACAACCCAGAAGAGCCTACCTTAGGTCAGCAAGAAAATGACAACATGATGAACCAAAATACTGGTTCAGGTGAGTTAGCTGATTTGAATAAATCTATTGTGGAAATGCGAGTGGCAGAACATCAAGCAAAAGCTTCTGCTAATGTCATTCAGACGGCTGATGAAAACCTTGGCACGTTACTAGATGTTAGCGTATAACGAATGAACATTACGACGCATACTGCGAATATTCCTGTCCCGACGGTTACAAATCCGCCAACGGAAGCATTGCGTCGTGATAATGTGCAACGTGAAATTATCACGCAACCTGCTGCAGCTCAACAATCGGCAAGAGAGAAAGGCGCTGCATCGGAGAGAGAACGCGCAAGAACACCAGCCCAAAATAATGAACAAATTGATTTTGAACAACTGCGCAAACAAGCTGAGAAAGAAAGCTCTACTATCACTGAAGATGGCACGAGTGATTCAGATAACAAAGACTCTTCACAGCAAGATTCTTCACAGCAAGATAATCAAGCATCAAAAAATAACCCTGATGATAAACAACAAGCAGTTGGCGACAATGCTGTTGATGTCTCCGAAACAGATGTTGCTGATCAGCAACTAATTCGAGAATTACAAAATCGTGATAAAGAAGTGCGTTCGCACGAACAGGCACATGCTACGGCTGGTGGTGCTTATACCGGAGCGCCAAGTTATAGTTTTGAAGTGGGTCCTGATGGAAAAAAATATGCGGTAGAAGGAGAGGTATCCGTGGATTTATCGCCAATAAAAGGTGATCCACAAGCTACGATAGCTAAGCTACAAAAAGTATATAATGCCGCATTAGCGCCGGCAAACCCTTCTATACAAGACAGTCGGGTAGCAAATAAAGCCGCACAGCTTATCGCACAAGCACAATCTGAACTGTACGAAATAACTCAATCAGCGATAAATGCTACAAGCAGTGAGCGTGTTGTTGTTGATACCAGTGAGCGTTTTGCATATAACAATGCAGAGGAGGTGTCAGATAATGATTTTGATCAGCGGCTTCAACAAACACTTAATGCTCAAGAAGACATTGCACCTAATAGACCTGCTAAAGTAGAAAAGGCAGCTGTTGTGATTGAAAGTCTCTATAGTAATGTTCACAGTGCTTATGAGCAGCCATCTCGCTCTCAATTTGAGTTAACGGCATAATTTTTATCGTAAAACCCGTCACTTTTTAACAAGTATTATGGCTAAAAAAGCGATTGATATTTGGAAATAGTCGAACATACCGTTTTTTGATTTTCTTGATGCAGTTTCGGCGAGCGTTTTTTTCCTTCACAATACTCTACAAAAAAATCTTTAACTGAAGCGCGGGTAGCGGTAATTTGCTTTAAGTAGTCTTGCTCACTTTCATTAAAACGATCTAACTTGCTTTCTAAATCACGATATACTTTACTGGGGTTTAATCGCACTTTAGTATCTGTTGCATCATTAAATTCCGCTAACAGATTTTCTTTTTGTGTTAAATACCATTTTTCAAGTTCTGGTTGTGGATAAAAGTGCAAAAATATTGCAATTGCCACGATTAAGATCAATAAATTCTTCATAGCTTGTCGTATAATATAGCCCTAAAGATAGAATAGTAAATTAAGCATCAACAATACACGTATTTTTCCAATAAAAGCATAATAAAAATTACGGTATTGTCCTTTTTCGACGTTTAGATTAGGACTTATTGTGAACAAAGAGCAAGACAACGCTAACAATCGTTTAGATATCCCAGTTAAAAATATCAAAGTAGAGCGCCCAGATCCGGTTCAAGAATACAAACCTCGAGATCAAATTTATGTGCGAAAGGTCACGGGATTTTTCCAACAATTAAGACAAAAGATGAATTTCTTTTTCTTGGGGCTTTTTGCGGTATTACCGTGGTTAACTTATAACGGTGAACAAGCCATTTTATTAGACATTGCTAACCAACGCTTTACCTTTTGGGGATTAACATTATGGCCGCAAGATTTAACGTTGTTGGCTTGGTTATTTATCGTCAGCGCCTTCTTGTTGTTTTTCGTCACAACGTTCTTAGGTCGTGTGTGGTGTGGTTATTTGTGCCCGCAAACAGTGTGGACGTTTATTTTTATTTGGTTTGAAGAAAAAATAGAAGGTACGGCAAATCAGCGTAAAAAACTCGATAGCCAAAAACTTAATGCCAATAAGCTATGGCGTAAAACACTTAAGCACAGCTGTTGGTTATTTTTTTCACTCCTTACATCGTTAACGTTTGTTGGCTATTTTGCCCCAGTAGAACAAGTTTTTATCAACTTTTTTACCTTTAATAGTTCGTTTGTTATTGTGTCTGTTGTGCTGTTTTTTGCGTTGTGTACTTATGGTAATGCGGGCTGGATGCGTGAAATTATGTGCCTACATATGTGCCCATACGCACGTTTTCAATCAGCAATGTTTGATAAGGACACGCTAACAGTTTCATATGATTATAACCGTGGTGAAACAAGAGGACCCAGATCTCGTAAGCAAGACCCAAAAGAGCTAGGGCTAGGTGATTGTATTGATTGTAACCTGTGTGTTCAGGTATGCCCTACGGGTATCGACATTCGAAATGGTCTGCAATATGAGTGCATAAATTGTGGTGCCTGTGTAGACGCCTGTGATGGTGTGATGGAAAAAATGAAATATGACAAAGGTCTTATTCGTTACACCACAGAGCATGAATTAGAGGGTAAAAAAGTACACTTGATTCGCTCTAAGCTAGTGGGTTATGCGGTGGTTTTATTGGTAATGACAAGTTTGTTAATATGGGAAATTACCCACCGAGTACCTGTATCGTTAGATATTATTCGCGATCGAACTGAGCTTGCTAAAGAAAACTTTAACGGTGACATTGAAAATGTTTATACGCTAAAGGTATTGAATAAGTCGCAAATTGATAACACGTACCGCCTGAGTGTAAAAGGCATTGAGAATATTCAATGGCATGGGCCTAAAGAAGTGACTGTTAAAGCGGCTAGCGTGCAAATGCTACCGATGAGCCTTTCAGTAGACCCTTATGAGCTGGAAGAGTACATGACCGATATTATCTTTGTTATTGAGTTAATTTCTGATGAAGATGAAGTATCATTGGAACATGAATCTCGCTTTTTTAATAAACGTTAATGTCAGTATTTAATTTTAGTTCACTGTCTCCAGATCTTATTTTAGATGGAATTGAATCAACAGGCTTGATGGTAGACAGTGGCCTGTTACCACTAAACAGCTATGAGAATAGGGTGTATCAATTTCACAACGAAGCGAAAGAAAAATTTGTCACTAAATTTTATCGGCCGCAACGTTGGCAGCCCGTGCAAATTCAAGAAGAGCTCGACTTTGCACTAGAATTACAAGCGCATGAATTACCCATCGTTGCGCCTATTCAAATTGATGGACAATCGTTGTTTGAATATCAAGGGTTCCATTTTGCGTTATATCCTTGTCGAGGAGGGCGTATCTTTGAGGTAGATAATTTAGATCAACTTGAATGGATGGGGCGATTTGTTGGCAGGATCCATGCAATATCAGCTAAAAAAGCCTTTGAACATCGACCAAGCATTTCTACAGAAGCTTTTATTGTTGATGCTATTACTACGATCAAAGCGTCAGATTACGTACCTAAAACACTACATATCGCGTTTTTTACCATATTAGAGCAAGTCGCAAGTCTGTGTATTGATCAATATCAAGCTGAGCATGTTATTCGTTTACATGGTGATTGCCATGCGGGAAATATTCTTTGGCGAGATGAAGGGCCACATTTTGTTGATTTAGATGATTGTCGCATGGGGCCAGCTATTCAAGATTTATGGATGATGTTATCAGGTGATCGTCAGCAGCAATGTTTGCAGCTTGATACATTACTTTCTGGCTATGAAGAGTTTTTTGAGTTTGATAGCAAAGAACTTGCGCTTATTGAACCTTTACGTACTATGCGAGTGATAAATTATATTGCTTGGTTGTGCAGGCGCTGGCAAGATCCAGCATTTCCGATGAATTTTCCATGGTTTAATACCGAAAAATATTGGGAAGAGCAAATTTTAATGTTAAAAGAGCAATACTCGGCGCTGCAGCAAGCGCCACTTTCATTGCTTCCATAAAAGAAAAGGGGTAAATAATGCGAAGAATAGCCAGTATGTTGGTGTTAATGGTTTCGATTTTTAGTGCTCATGCAGCTGACTACGAAGAAGGAAAACACTATAAAAAAATAACACCACTTCCTGTAGAATCACCTGAAGTGAGAGAGTTTTTTTCGTTTTATTGTAAACACTGTTATAACTTCGAACATATGATTAAATCGATTAAGGCAGAGTTACCTGAAGGTGTTCCTTTGGTGAAAAGCCACGTTGACTTTTTACCTGGTGCTTCACAAAAAATGCAACGTATGATGACTAGAGCAATGATAACGGCTCAACTATTAAACATGGAAGATAAGCAAGTGGCTTCTATGTTTAATTATATTCATGAACATAACGCTGTTCCGACTTCAGAGCGTGATATGCGTAATGTCTTTGTGCTTAATGGCGCAGACGGCAAAGAATTTGACCGTTTAATGGCAAGTGATGAAGTTCATGAAAAAGCATCTAAAATGCAGTCTTATCAAAACATGTTAGCGTCAGCGAATGAATTACGAGTTGTGCCAAGTGTTGTCGTAAATGGAAAATACATGATTGATACTCATGACTTAGATCCAGAAAATTTTATCGAAGATTATAATAAATTAGTGAAATATTTATTAACGCTAGACTAGGGCGTATTTTAACGGCACACCTCGATGTGTGCCGTTCACTTTGCTAGCATGTTAGCAGCACAACTATGAAGAAAGTTTGTCGATTATTCTTGCTTTACTGCGGTTAAACTCTTCTTCACTTAGAAAACCCTGCGATTTAAGCTCTAATAACTTATTCAGCGAGTTGATTAACACTTCATCATTGTCTTCGTTTTTCGCGGTTACCTTCTGTGCGGGTTTTGCATCCTGGTGTTTTGGTGCTTTATGGTTAGTCATCGCTTTCTCTGTATGCTGAGAACTATCATGCGTTGGTGTCGTCTTTTGCTTGTTAGCTTGAGCTGATGCTGACCGAATGGATGTATGTGTTACTCGCTGTTTTTGAGTGGGCTCTACGGGCTTTGGTTTAATCACGCGCTTTTCTGTAGTGCCTTTACATAATTGATGTGAAATCAACCAGCACCAGTCAATAACTTGTTGTTGTACTTGTTCAAAGCGTGCTTTAGTTAAGCGTTGATTTCCTTCCCTTAAATATAAACATAATTGTTTTGTCTCTTGGTTTTGTAAGTGGATAATCATGACAACTTTTCGTACTTTGTTATCCACCATTTTATGACGTTTTTCTTCTTTAAACGTTTGATCTATGCGTGCCTCTGCTTTGTTACTAAAGGGGGAGTTTTTATCAATTGTACTGATTAATTCACCATTTAAATAAAGCTCGTTCTTCATAATGTTGTTAATGGCAATACGGGCACTTGCTGTTTTTTCATGGCGTTTAAATAACAACAATTCTGCTTTTTCTTTATCTATTGTAAACGTAGCGTAATGGCTACGTAATAGCTTTTTAGCGTTCTTATATTTATCATCTTGTCGAAAGAGTACCGCTACAATAGCACCGGCGATCACTAATAAAATTACAATAAAGTAAAGGCTATTTGACGGTTCTTTTTGTTCTTCAAGGGGAGTCGTTTGCACTGGACTCTCGCTAACATCACTAGTGTTATTTGTTGCTAGTAGACTTTTGTTTGCAAGATCGACAATAATAATTTGTTTTGCCGAATTAATGAGTAGTTGAGGTTTTGCATTGGCGTTAAGTAATGAAAAATCGATAGTTGCTATTGGATTACTGCTGATATTTGCCGTGATTGCGGAGGCTTTTAAAAGCCAATTATCAGATGTTTTTTCGAGAAAAATTAATGGGAAATGTTCGTTACTTAATTGCGGGTTTTTTAAATAAATACTGTTACTAAAAATGATATCTTGTTGAAGCAAGTGTTCGTCAGTGGCAGGTTGTAAAAGAAAGTTATCGCCTAATGTCGCTTTCCGTAATTGTGTAGTTTTTTTAAGTTGTTCGACAAAAACAAATTGATTTTCATCTTCTTTTAACCACGTTAGATCGAGTACATTGCCGAGCCCTGTGCTGACAACCTCGCTAGGAGAGTCGTTACTACTAAACAGTATATTATCAGGCGGGACTGTGTATTGTCGAAGGCCAAATTTTTGTGGGTTGATGCGTAATAGTGCACCAGAAAATAAAGGGTGATTTGGGTAGTGTTTTTCTGCTGAAATAACAGCAAAAAGTTGTCCATAGCCTTTTTGCCAAGATTTTATATAAGGATTAAAACTTAGCAAAGGTATACTAACGCTACTGTCAGGTAAGGGGACGCGGAGCACTTCCCGCCGGCTATCGGTTAAAATTGCAGTTGAATCTGATGATAAACTGAGTTGCCATTCAAAAATAACCGCCTCAAAAGGCATATGTTTGTCTTCATCAACGGTAAGCTTCATTGATCGGTTAGTTAACGAAGCGGACTCAATATGTGCGCTATAAAAGGTGGCGTAACCAATTTTCTCTTCTTGAGCAAAGTTAGGGTGTAAAGCTAATGCTGTGAGTCGTTGAAAATCATCTGAAAAATGCTTAGCATTTAATAGTGGTTGGTATGTAGATGCTGATTGTTTGATTAACCCAACATCGCCAAACGTTGAAAAACTGATAAATTGATGGGGATGGTGTGGTAACAGCACTACTGTTGAAATCTCCCCTCTAAAGTCTGAAGAAAGTAAAGGCTTCTGGGTAAATTCAAGCGTGTTGGCTTTCGCAAATGAAGCCAACAATAAGCCAACAGATATGATCAAGTATTTTATTATTATTTTAATGTCTATCATATTGAAATTATTCCGTTTATTACGGATTCGTTAATTATATTTTAGGTAACACCAGTTGGTGCACATCGATTAATTGAGATTTATCTTTATTATTGGTATAGCTTAAATTTCCGTCAATAATTATTTCATCACCATTTTTTGCACGGCTTTCCAAATATTCAGCCTGTTTTCCCCAAGCATGTAACGTTCGCTCTATTGAAAATTGTCGATATGCTTGTTGGTGAGCAGAATATACATTGACATGACTAAGTATTGTACACTCTGCTAATTGTGTGTTGTTTTCAGTTTCAACAATTTTAATTTCACTGTTGATAGCCCCTGATAGCTTCACTTGATTCATTGAGGGTACATAGCCTTTAGCGTACGTATGAGCATAAGTTGCGTGTATGATTTGACGGCTAGATTGTTGACTATCCACAAGATGCCCTTGAATAAATACCACATCGCCTTTATCAGCAAAATTAAGCGTTTTTTCAACCACATCACCAATCATTTTTACAATATGAAAATGCGTCCATTCTTTTTGCTGCTGTGTTTTTTTATCGAACCATTTGTGATGAGTGGCAATAGTGAATTCAGCAATAGCAACCACAGGGTTTGCTAAATACCTGATATTTGGTTTAGCAACTAAGTTACCTAACAGGGTTATTGAGCAAAGGTGATTATGAGTATGCGGGTGTTTCATTGAAGTCCGTTACAATTGAGTTAACTCAATTAATTTATAAGATGCCTCACCTTATCACAAGTTTATTCTGTTATTAGGTAGTAGATTTATACCAAATCAATTAAATATTTAGTCACTTAGCGAGAATTAAAAGGATTAGAGACAAGGCATTGATTGCAAAGAATGGTCGCTCCCTTGTTAAAATCAATAACACAGTCTATAAGCCTTTTAAACTCGCCCTTGGGAACTCATTAGCGCCCTGATAACTTCCCTAAATAATCGAACCATAGACTGACTATGCTTAAATTATTTAACTTGTTCTCAACGCGCTAATGAAATTCTAAGTTGACCAAATATTTAATAGAATTGGTATTAGTCTATTTTTTAAAGAGTATTTCCAAATTAGGGGATGAACGGGGTTTACTTGGAGTAGAGGCGTATAATGACAAAAGCGATAAAGCGAGAACATGCCACTCGTTTTTAGTGAGTAGCATGTTTAATTTAAATCATTTTTTAAATAATAGTTGAAGGTAATTCTGATACCAACCAGCCTATCACTGTGAGAGCCCCACAATACATTAAAATACCAGCATAATTAGCCATCATCACGAGTGGAATAAATGGCAGTAGTAAGCACCATGATAGAAGTTTTCTTGTTAAAGGTCGCAATACAAATGCGGCATTGCCTTTTATTTCTGCTTTATTAAATATTTTCCTGCGCCTAGGGTCTGTATAAGCAAGTAATAAAATAATGAGTAAACTAAAAATAATGGAAGGTAATGTCACCATTAAGTGATTCATTGGGCGGCCTCCTGTGTTGAAAGCGTTGGGTTATCGATAATAGTATCCTTCTTTGTCATTTGTACTGATTTGTACAGGCGATAAAAACACAAAGCAGAACAAGCTAATAACATGCATTCAATAAACATCATCGATACCATATGATATTGTATTGCATCTATCCAGCTTACGCCCGAGCTAAAGAATCGAATAAAAGGTAACAGCAAGCAGAATAACCCATTGCTGGCTAATAATACGTTTGAAAGCAGAGCAATATTTTTTATCGCTAATGTCAGTATAGTGACGACAGCGGCTGCAATTAAAAATGACAAAGGTGTCCAAACACTTTGATTTAATGCTAAATTTTCACTAATAAAAAAACCTGATGCACTACTTAAAGAGCACAGTGGCAAACCTAAAAACCCCCATGTACATAGTCGGCTAAACCAACGCCAATGTTGTTCACCTTTTTCATTTCTGTGAGCATAAAGTTGTAACCCTGTTATGGTGACATAGCATGTTGCAATACCTAAACCTACCCAGATTATTTTTGAGAACAAGCCTGCAAACGTTCCATAATGAATAGGATAGATCAATGATAAAATAGCACTCCCTGCAGAAGGCACTGTGCCGACTAACGGCTTATACTCTATAAAGTCGCCATTTGTTGCATCGTACACTAATTGCTCAAATCCAACTTCTCCTTCGTTAGGCATGAAAAAAGTAAGTAGGCTGGCTGATTCAGTAGCAAAATGAGAGATCGAAATAAAAGCTGGTACCGCTGATTGTCGCTTCGCTGCATCTGCTATCATCAGGGTTAAGTTAGCTGAATCTTTTGGCACTTCACTTTTATGTTGTTGTTCACCAACAAGCGTATGCATTAATGCTTCTTGATCTCCACCAAAAGCAACAATTCCCATTGCAGGTAAACCAAATGAATCAGAAAAACTAAAAAAACTTCCTGTAAAGGCAAGCAAAATGGCAAATGGTATGCTCCAAGTGCCTGCAACTGTATGTGAGTCTCGCTTGAGAGATTTACCGTCACGTTGTTTTCGAATTGAGAACATATCAGTAAACAAATGACGGTGCATCATGAAACCTGATACAGAAGCAATTAACATTGCTAGTCCTAAAATTCCGGTGAGAATAAGCCCCCATGGTGACGGGATATGTAATTCTGTATGGATAGACACTAAAAAACGACTTAATGCGTAGGTATCATCTTGAGCAAATAAATCGCTACCAAAACCTTGTTGCTGAGTTATTATTTCTCCCTCAGGGCTTACTTTATATTGAAAACCAAACTCATCCATATCTCCGTTGGGGTTTAGCTTATGAGTATGAAAAAAATATACTAATTGCTGACGGTCATTTTCATAGACAGAAATCTCATCAAGATATTCATCAGGAGTGATTTCTGCTAGGTGGTTCACTGTTTCATTTACATCAGTTGTCATTAATAAATTTTTCGGATAATTACTGTTAGACCACTCACCTATCTCATCTGCAATTACAGCAACCGTTCCGGTGAATATAACTGCATATAGCAACATACCTAAGACAATGCCAGACCAAGAATGTAAGCTAAGTAAGGCTTTAGCTTTAGAGCGAATATTAGATGCATTTTCAGCCATAAAAGTTAACCCAAAAATTGAAATGTTAAAATAAGGCTATTAATAATAAACAGTATTACTAGTAACCATTGCGCTTTACGCAGGTCAGTTGTTAAATAGGTATAGAAAAACAACAGGGCCCATATTAATGGGAACATGATAAGCGGCATCATAATATTATTTACATTACCTACCCCAGGTGGGAACCACACTGCCATGGCAAACATGATAAACAGAGACACTAACAGTGTTGCTGGACCACTAAGCCAGAAACGTCTGTTTTTGAAAAAGTGTAGATATGATGTATTCATACATAGATCCGAGTTAAGTCGTTAAGTGAGTTGCTTTAAATCAGCAAGCTAACTCACTCACATGAGTTAAGGTTATAACTTCCAGTGCAATGTTAAGCTAAAGTCAGTTGGCGAACCGTAAAAGGCTTGATCCGTTCGAACAGAGCTCAGGTATTTCTCATTCGTTATATTATCGAGATTGAGACTTAAAGATATTTGATCGTTGAAATCGTATTGAACATAGCCTCCGAACAATGCATAACTGTCTTGATTAACTCTTCCATAACTTGTGTCATAATAAATCTCACTTTGCCAACGAAGCGATATACCAACATTGAGTTTTTCTTGCCATTTAGGTGAATAATCTGCAAGTAGCTTTAAGGTTTTACGTGGAATAAAGGTACGCGCTTCATCACCGTTTTCATCATCCATTGTCAAGAATGTATAACCACCTTGTACTGACCACTCCTGTGAAATATTACCGGTGACTTCTAGTTCAAAGCCATTAGAGTCAACGGTGACGCCTCGATATAATGAATAATTAAAGTCATCCGAATAATCATCGTCATCAATACCGTCGCCATCGCCAAACTCAATGAAGTCATATAGATTTTCTTGTTCAGTTTTAAATGCTGCAACACTAATGAGCAAGTTGTCTTCAAAGCGTTTCTTGATACCTATTTCATAACCACGTCCTTCAGCTGAGCCAAGTGGTTCAAGTGCTTCATTTAAATAGTATTGGGGTTGATAAATGTCACTGTAACTACCGTATACATTCAAGTCGTCTAACGCTTCCCATGTAAAACCTATATACGGGCTAGAACCATCTTCAGAGGTTGAGGTTGATGCTCCCCACGAGACACCTTCATTTTCATAATCGACAAAACTTGCACCTAAAACGAAATCAAAGTTTTCAGTAGCAGCCAATTGTATTGAACCATAAAACCGGTTCAAGGTTATATCAGTAACGCCTGCTTGAAACGGAGTATCCCAAGTCGGCCTTGTTACTTCTGTTCCTGACCAATCAGGGAAGGAGGGCATTACGTCGAAACCACTTAACGCAGTATAATCAAGATCAAGCGTTTCAGAGTCCGCTAAACTCAAACCTAGGTTGAAAGAATGCTCAAACCCCCAAGCTTCGAATGTACCTTGCAGTGTATTATCCCATATCAACGTTTTGTCATCTGCATCAAACTTTCCTGGATACCCTAAAAGTCCTAACCCCGTATTTGATGCTAATCCAGTATTTGAATAAGTGTAGAAAAGTTCTGAGCGATCTTCGTACGTTGTATAATTTAATTTACTGGTAAAAATAACTTCATCAGTAATATACCAACCTAATTCAGCAAAATAATTTTCATTTAGTGTGTCCCAGTAAGTCCAGTTCATCGCGGTAGATGCAGACGCGTCAAAATCTGTCTGGGTGCCATCAGAATAAATTAACGGAGAAGCTCCCCATGTTACCCCATCACTATTGTTTTCTTGATAGGTATAACCAAAAGTAACGGTAACATCATCATTGAGTTGTCCATCAACAACGCCATATAGCACGGTACGGTTGTTGCCATAATGGTTTAGCCAACTTTCTTTATCTTGATGTACTAAAACTGCGCGTGCAGCCCAGCTTCCAGAGTCTGTTAAAGGTGTAGATACATCAACAACGGCACGCATATTTGACCATCGACCTAAGGTAAATGCGGTACTAACTTGTAGATCATTAGTTGGACGTTTCCTGACATAATTGACAGTTCCCGATGGATTACCTAAGCCAGTAATTAGCCCGTTAGAGCCTCGGATAAATTCAATTTTTTCATAGATAGCAGTATCAAGATCGCCGACAAAAATATTGCCAAATGGAATACCTGCGCCATCAACATGCATACTGGTTATGTCGAAGCCACGAGCATTAAAGTAGGTTCGGTCAGTTTCGGTTTGATCTATATTTATACCGGTCACTTGTTTAAACAAGCTATTAATGTCACTGAGATTATATTTTGAAATGGTTTCATTTTCGATAATAGACAATGATTGTGGCGTATCAAAACTGTCAAGCCCTAGGCCAGTTGCCCCAGAGCTAATACGTTGTACACGGTTCCCGAGTATGCGAATAACTTCTATTTCTTTTTCAGTAATACGTTGTGCTTCTTTGTTACTTAATTCAGCGGAATGAACAGTAGAGCTTAGAGCCAAAATAATTGGCGATAATACGAAGGTGTAAGGGGATTTCATATTATTCTCGTAATAGTTGATGTTAAAAACAAGCGCAGTATAAATACTTAATAATAGTAATGCAAATAACAATTGTTATCATTAAGTTTCAGTAAGGGGGCGATCATTTTAAAACAGTTGGCAATAGCTGATGAATTTACTGTTATTTTTGAATACGCTAACGATAAATTAATCTGAACAATCTGATTTAATAGAGTTGGTATAAGTATCCATGAGGGCTCGAATAAATGATTTAAATTCTTGAATAGTAAGCAGTAGAGAAAGCGGTTTGGTCACGTGGTAAATGCGATGATAGTTGCAAATATAGAAGGTAGTGCAAAAAAACGTGAAGTAATAATGGTGGCCCACCCGGCAGGAGTCGAACCTGCGGCCTCGCCCTCCGGAGGGGCGCGCTCTATCCAGCTGAGCTACGGGTGGATTAACTTTTTAGCCTTAATGTTATTGTTTTGTTCAAACTACACGATACCCGAAATGTTTTCTATTTCTTGCTGCTATGCAGTATCAGTATTAAGGCGGCGCAATACTAATACCTATCGTTTTTGTTGTCTACCGCTAAAAACGAAAAACGTGGAATAGAGAGGTAAATAAGCGATGGAATAAACGCGTAAAAATGATGAAATTAATGTACTTTCAGTGACTAGCAGCTTAAAGTATCACTATAATTAATGCGGGTTGCAACAACAAGACAGTACATTTGTAATTTTATGAAGCTACTTTTCCTCTTTTTCATCAGCTTTCTATTGCTTGGTGCGATAAATACCAATGCGCAGCAATATGCTACGCAAGAAATTGACGCGACTACGTTTGAAAAAAACATCGTGCGAGCTGGTAAAACGCGCTTTAAGAAAACACATGTTTTATCGTTTAAAAGTCAGGGTTATTTAACCTCTCTTACCGTTGATGAAGGCGATCGTTTTTCTGCTAAATCAGTATTAGCGAGTCTTGAAACAACCGAACTAAAAGCGTTGAAAAATGCTAACTATACTGAGTTATTGCAGGCAAAACGTGATGTTAACCGAGTTAATAAGTTAATCAAAAACGGCTTAAGTTCTCAGCAAGCCTTAGAAATGGCAAAGTTCGCTGAAGATAGCGCACGAGAGCGCTATCGAATTTCCTATTATAATCTTGATAAATCTGAAATAGTTGCACCGTTCAACGGGGTGGTTTTGTCACGCTTTACACGGGTAAATGAATTGCAATCTCCCGGAACACCAGTACTTGAAGTGGCATCGACTGAAAATAATTTCGTCGTTGAAGTGGCAGTGACCACCGATGAAATTAGGTTTTTAACGCGTGGGCAGCCAGTTGAGGTGGAAGTCATGGGGGTTCAAGGTATTGCAGGAATGGTTAGCAAAGTGCCAGTGAAAGCAAATAGTGCCGCTAATATGTATTTGGTAGAGGTAGCATTAACAAATCTACCGTCCACGTTAAAGCCTATTGCTGATCAACTTGCTACTGTACACGTGCCCTTATCGACCCAAGAAGCTGTTTTTGCAGTGCCTAATAGTGCATTAATCGAAATGGATAATAATGGTCATGCAGTTGTACTTGTTAAGCACCTCGATACTTTAAAACGTCAAGCGTTTATGGTTATTGGCCTAGATAGAGATTTTATTTATTTACATGCTGACGATTTATCATCAAATCTTTCTGTGGTAACCCAAGGCTGGCAACAATTTGAGTTGAGCGAGTTATAGGGTATGCGTTTACCTAAAGTTGCGATTAACAATAAACAGTTTACGTTAACGATTGTACTGCTATTGGTATTGGTAGGTACAATTTCTTATTTTACTATTCCTCGTTCAGAGGATCCGCAATTTGATATACCGATTACGCTCATTGAAGTGATTTATCCTGGTGCCTCACCACATGATATTGAAACCTTAGTAGTAAACCCGCTTGAAGAAGCTTTTAATAATATTGAAGGGATCAAGACTATTGAGTCACAAATTAAAAGTGATGGTGCGCGTGTTAAAGTTACGTTTTTATATGGTACCAATATTGATTTAGCTTTCAGTGAATTAAAGCTCGCTGTAGCTTCTGTTAAGCCTAATTTACCGGCTGGTGTGCAAGACGTTTTAGTGATCAAAGCAACACCAACCAGTGTCGCGGTAGTACAAATGGCTTTATGGAGTGAGCCAACCGACTATAAAGCAATGGAGTTCTATGCGAAACAACTTGAGAAACGTTTAGAAGCAATTTCAGCGATTAAAAAAGCTGATATTTGGGGTTATCCACAGCAGATTGTCGCGGTGGATGTAAATGTGGCCAAGTTACAGCATTTTGGTTTAGGTGTTAACGATGTATTAAATACGCTCAATAAGCGTGCGATGAATATTACCCCTGGTTTTATTGATGCTAATACCCGTAGGTTTAATGTGAAATCGAGTGGTAATTATAAAGATTTAGCACAGTTAAATGACACCGTTATATTGGCTAATGAACACACTGCAATCAAACTTTCTGACATTGCTCGCGTGAGCTTTTCTGGGGTTAAACCAAGTTATTTAGCTTATTTCAATGAACACCCTGTTATTTTCATTACTGCTGAACAGCGCGCAGATACCAATATTTTTGAATTAACCAAAGCAATAGAACAGCAGGTAGTTGATTTTAAAGGGTTGCTGCCAGAAAACATAAAGCTTGATGTATTTTTTAAACAGGCAGAAAGTGTTGAAACCCGTGTAAATGGCTTTTTTGATAACCTTTGGTATGGTTTAGTTTTAGTGGGTGTCATGGCGTTATTATTTTTAGGACTGCGTGAAGCGTTAGTTGTTATTGCAGTGATCCCATTATCATTTTTGATTGCTATTGGGTGGTTAGACTTTGCCGGTTTTGGTTTGCAACAAATGTCGATTGTCGGGTTGATTATTGCGCTGGGTTTGCTCGTTGATAACGCCATTGTTGTGACGGAAAGTATTCACCGACATAAAGACCCGAGTAAACCAATGCAAATCGCAGCTGCTCAAGGGGCAAGTACGGTAGGCTGGGCGATTAGCAGTGGTACAATTACTACCTTGTTTGCTTTTTTACCTATGCTGATGCTAGCAAGCAGTACGGGGGATTTTCTTCGTTCAATGCCGATTACCGTTGTACTTGTATTACTAGCCTCGCTACTATTAGCGCTTACCTTCACGCCGCTGTTGGCGAGTCTATTATTTAGTCAAAAACCGAGTAAAATTATTACTTTACAAGTGGTGATAAATCGTTTTTCATCAACGGTCTATGCGAAGGTGTTAACATGGTTTATCACGAAAAAAACACTGCTAATTTCAGTCTTTGTTATCGCATTAATTGCGATGTTTTCATTGTTTAATAACGTTGGGTTAAGCTTATTTCCAAAAGCTGAAAAACCAATGATTTTAGTCGATGTTCAAGCGCCGCCTAATTCATCACTAGCCTATACAAAAAAAGTAATGGATAAGGTAACTGTTTTATTAAAGCAGCAACCAGGTGTTTCACACGTTGCGCAAAATATTGGTAATTCAAACCCTCGTATTTACTACAATGAGATCCCAAAACGTGGGGTTGCATCGTTTGGCCAAGCGTTAGTGTTACTTGATGAATACAATGCAAACGATGCTCAAGCGCTGATTGATAAACTTCGCAAAGAGTTTTCTTCGTGGTCTCAAGCACAAATAACCGTCAAAGAGTTTACCCAAGGCCCGGTAACCGATCAGCCTGTGACCATTCGCTTAATGAGTGAATCGTTTGATGATTTGTCGCAAGTAGCAGATGATCTAGCCATGTATATGGCAACACTTGATGGCTTAATTAATATTGAAAATCCCATTGGAGTGGCAAATACAGAACTTGCCTTGTCAGTAGATTATGAAAAAGCAGGTATGCTTAATATCGATATTCAAGGGTTAGATTTAACCATACAAACGTTAGTAACAGGTAATACAGCTGGCGTTTTTAGTGATGCTAACGGGGAAAGTTATCCATTAGTGATCAGAGGGGATAAACAAGACATTTCGTTGTTTGAACAAGCCTTTATTTCAACACGAGAAGGCGCGTTAGTACCTCTAAATCAAATTGTTAACGTGTCATTGCAAAAAGGTCATACAGAATTTTATCATTATCAAAAACAGCGTATGGCGAAAGTATCTGCAGATGTAGCTACAGGTAAATCAACGGCGGTATTAACCCAGCAAGTTGTTGATTATATTGAACAGTATAACTTGCCAGCAGGCATGTACTATTCGTTAGGGGGTGAAGAAGAGTCGAGACAAGAAAATTTCGCGGGCTTGTTTCAGATTATGATCATTACCGCCATTGGCATTTTTGCGGTGTTAGTCTTGCAGTTTAAATCCTTTTTACAGCCGTTAATCATCTTTACATCTATTCCTTTCGCTATGGCGGGATCTGTTATTGGGTTGTATTTGTTTGACCTGTCTTTTTCGATGATGGCGTTTATAGGGTTGATCAGTTTATTTGGTATTGTGGTAAATAATGCGATAATTCTCATTGATACTGCGAATAAGAATTTAACACAAAATGCCGATAAACAAACGGCAATAATAGAAGCTGCTGTGGTACGCTTTACCCCTATTTTACTCACCACGATTACTACGGTGGGTGGCTTACTTCCTTTAACGCTATTTGGTGGCGGTCTATGGCAACCATTAGGTGTTGTATTAATTTCTGGGTTATGTGTTTCAGCCATTGCGAGCTTCTTATTAGTGCCGATATTGACTGAAATATTTACACGTTCTTCACCACAATTGCGAATAGAATAAAGATGGAATTTATTGGATTTGTTGGTTTTGTCTTAAGCTTTATTGCTTATGTTATTTTTACTTTCCTATTAGTTGCGGCACGTAACACACAGCTGCTTGCTCGTTGGACAATTGTCTCCGTATTAACGACCACGGTTGCTTCTGCCTTGGCGGCTTTGCAAATTAAACTTGGCTTTGGTTTACAGTGGGTATTGTTAGCTGACGGCTTAAAAGTGGCCTCTTGGGCGATTTTGGTGCTGATATGTAATACTGAGCTAACTTCAATTCGCCAGTTATTATCAAATTACCATATTAGGCAATATGTTAGCGTTTGGTCAGCATTAATGTTGGTCTGTTGGTTAGCGTCTTTCTTATTAAACTATTCTTATGAATACATTTATCTACTGTTCATTGTACTAAACCTTTGGAGCTTAGTGCTGATGGAGCAGTTATATCGCAGTGCTGATGATCAAATTCGCTGGGCAATATGGCCGTTAATTATCGCGCTAGCGAGTATCGCGATATTTGATTTTGTTATGTATGCCCAAGCAACAATGGTGGGGAGTATTGATTTCGATTTTTGGTTTAGCCGTGGTTATATTGCGGTAGCTGTGTTGCCGTTATTATTGGTTAGCACCAGAAGAATCAAAAATGGCTCTGTACGTATTTTTGTGTCAAGACAAGTTGTTTTTTATAGCTCCATTTTAATGATGGCCGGGGTATATTTATTGATCATGGCGCTTGCCGGCTATGTGATTAATTATGTTGGTGGCGAATGGGGTAGTGTCGTTAGTATTGGCTTTTTAATGCTCAGTGGTATTGTATTAGTCGCGCTATTGATCACAGAATCACTTAGACGAAAGCTTAAAGTTTTTATTGCGAAAAACTTTTTTGCTAATCGTTATGAGTACCGTGATGAATGGCTAAATCTCATCGAAAAAATAGAAACAACCAACGCAGAAAGTTATTATCAAATGGCAACATCTATTATGATGTCAAAACTCAATGCCCATAGCGGTGCCATTGTTAAACGTAAAAGCGATTTACATTTCGATAATAAATACTCTCACGGTTTAAAACTGACCGAAGCATTTGATTTACAACTGACGTTTATTAGCCAATTTTGTCAGAAAAAAGGTTGGATTATTGATGTTGAAGAGTATGAAATTACCCCGACAATGTACCCAGAATTGAACCTTGATTTAGATTTATGCCAAAGCTTTGATGTACGCTTTATTATCCCAATTTTTATTGGTAAAGCCTTTTATGGTTTGTTTTTAATTGGCGATATTAACGAAATGAAGCAACTTAATTGGGAAGACAGAGACTTGCTTTTTGCCGTATCTAAACAATTAGGCAATTTTATTTCTTTGAATGAAGCAAATGACGAGCTGGCAGAATCAAAACAGTTTGACGCATTTAACCGAATGTCAGCCTTTTTAGTGCATGATTTAAAAAATGTGCAAGCGCAATTAGCATTAATCACCACAAATGCAGAAAAACACCGAGATAACCCTGAGTTCGTTGACGATGTGTTTGAAACAGTTGAATCTGCAACAGATAGGCTGGGTAAAGTACTTTCTCAATTGCGTAATAAGCGCGTAGAAAAATCTAGAGATTCAGAGATTGATCTGGTTGAGTTACTTGAAAAAGTTGTGGAACAACGTAATGTAGAAAAACCGTTAGTGATAATTAAACAGGCGGTGCCAACAAAGCTGGCAACTAATGAAGAAAAATTACATTCGGTATTAAATCACTTGGTTCAAAATGCGCAAGAAGCAAGTAGCGAAGACACAACCGTAGAATTATCACTAAATAATAATAAAAATATTGTCACCATCACTATCACTGATCAAGGTTCTGGTATGAGTGAAGACTTTATAAAGTACCGATTATTTAAGCCGTTTGATACCACAAAGGGCAATGCTGGTATGGGAATTGGTGTGTATGAAGCGAAACAGTTTATTGAGAGTGTGTCTGGCACGATAGCGGTCAAAAGTACCGAACATTCAGGCACAACATTTACTATTCAATTACCTATTAATGCAACAGATAATGAATAAACAGGAAGAGCAAGGATTTATTTCATGGAAAAGCTACTAATCGTCGATGATGATAAAGGAATACAAAAACAATTAAAATGGAGCTTGTCTGATTACGAATCAATTTTAGCAGCGGATCGTGAAAGCGCGATAGCAGCTGTACGTCGCCATGAACCTAAAGTTGTGACATTAGATTTAGGCCTACCGCCTGATGCTGCAAATGCATCAGAAGGGTTAGCGGCATTAGATGAAATATTGCGTATAGCGCCGCATACTAAAGTAATTGTTATTACTGGCAATGATGATCGAGAAAATGCCCTTAAAGCGATTTCAATGGGAGCATATGATTTTTATCAAAAGCCGATAGAGCCAGAAGTTATTAACGTGATTGTTGCTCGCGCATTTAGTGTGGCGTCGATAGAAGAAGAAAACCGTCTAATGCGGGCTGTTGGTGGTAATGACATTGGTATTGTTGGCAATAGCAGCAGTATTGAACGATTACGTACCATGGTTAAACGTATCGCTCCAACGCAAATTACGGCCTTATTATTAGGTGAAAGTGGTACCGGTAAAGAAGTCACCGCCAACGCGATACATATTGCTAGCGAACGTAGCAAAAAGCCTTTTATTGCGATTAACTGTGCGTCAATTCCTGAAACACTCCTAGAAAGCGAGTTGTTTGGTTTTGAAAAAGGAGCTTTTACTGGAGCAGTACGCACCACAAAAGGTAAAATTGAATGTGCAGAAGGCGGCACCCTCTTTTTAGACGAAATTGGTGACATGCCCTTTAACTTGCAAGCGAAACTCTTGCGGTTCCTACAAGAAAAGAAAATAGAACGATTAGGTGGTCGACAAGAGATAGACGTTGATGTACGTGTGGTATGTGCGACGAATCAAAACCTTGAAGAAATGGTTGCTGAAAAACAGTTTCGTGAAGATCTGTTTTATCGGGTGAGTGAAATTACCTTAAATATTCCGCCATTGAGAGAGCGCGAGGAAGACACCTTAATATTGGCTCAGTTTTTTCTGCAACGCTATGCGCAAGAGTATAAATCTAACGTAAAAAGCTTTGCTGATGATGCGTTAGATGCAATCAGACATCATAGATGGCCAGGCAATATTCGTGAGTTACAAAATAAAGTAAAAAGCTCTGTGATCATGGCAACAGGCACACAAGTCACCGCAATTGATTTAGGCTTTTTTGATCATGACGGACAAGCATTACAGTTAGATTTAAACTTACGCAAAGTACGTGAACAAGCAGAATCTATTGCGATTCAAAAAGCACATGCGTTGACTGAAGGAAATATGTCTAAATGCGCTGAACTGTTGGGGGTTACAAGACCAACGCTGTACTCGTTAATTGAAAAATATTCATTAACTATTGGCGCAGAATAACAAGTAAACGTGTTATAAAAGGGTAGTATCAAATATTGATACTACCCTTTTAACTCTCGCTAAGTGACTAAATACTTAATTGAGTTGGTATTAGCCCTGTTTTACTGAGCAGCTACTTTTGAGTTTATCCACTTTTTAAGTAATGACCCATCTACAAATTTGAAGTTTTGCGGCCTTTTTGGCATAACATTATGACCATCTTGCACGACAAGTAACCCATCTGGATGTTGACTACCCAAAGCGACGCTAGTAACAGCTAATCCATCGGTTTCCGATGCACCATCTATCTGATTGTTTAGATCTGCTGAAATACGAAATACGCCCAAAAAGCTGTTGTTTTGATTAATAGCATAAACAGCGTAACGGTTATTTCCTTGGCTAGATACAATCAAGTAATGGTTACCGGCAACTGTATATAGCCCCATACCTTCAATATCAGCCTTTACACCGCTATTTAAACCAATAATGAACTCGCTCTTTTGCGTTGAGCCGATGTGTTTTAGCCAAACACCCGTTGCTTCTTCACCATAAAATAACCGCGCTGTTTTATCATCAACTACACACCCCTCAGGTTGAGAAGGTACACGCCATTCCGTCACCTTTTTGCCTTTTATCATAGGTGAATCGAAGCTTAGTTGATATTGCTGAAAGCGGCCATCAGTATCATTAATCCAAACAGAGACCTGTTCATTTATGTTGCTCATACATAAGCCATAAGGATCTGTTAAATCAGTTTTAATGTCGTTAATAAAGGTAGCGTGTCCCGTTGTTTTATCTATGGCAAAAAGGCTGATGCTATTAGTGGTGCGATTACTTGCAGCCGCGATATCAACACGTTTACCTGCAAATTGTATATCGTATCGAATATCAATATTATTAATACGACCAATAGGGATGCTTTGTTTACGTTTTCCTGTTAGATCATAAGTATTTAAGCCAAACTTTTTATCGGTTGTAAAGATGATACTTTGCGCTGAATTTTCACTATTTACCCAAATTGCGGGGTCGTCTGCCGCATCACCATAAGCGTTTACGGGTTGTGTTTGTGCGAAAGGTGTCAATGATTCAATAACGTCTGTTTCGTGTAAAACAGGTGGCATGATAGTGTGCCACTGCGATGCAACAATTGAGCTACTTTTGTCATCAAACATAAATGCCTGTAACTTATCGCCGTTACGATACAGCTGTATCGTTTTTGGTGAAATGTCCTTGGGTAAAGGCTTTTCGATAAGTATTTGGTTTCTACTATGATAATACCAAAATGTATTTACATCAGGGGAAACTATAGCAATATCACCTTCTGAGGTAGTGTCAATATACTCGACTTCTAACCCTTGTGGTAAGGCTATCAGTTCACGTACAACTTCATGCTCAGGATCTGTGGAGTATTGCCACACCCCAATGTTTTCTTCTGCTATTAGTAGTGTTTGTTGCTGATCATCAACTGCACAAGCGTTAATATTAGGCCCAACAGCGAATTGATTTATCTCAATGGGGGCTAACAAGCGACTTTTATTATATACGTTGTAATGTGTTGCTATTCCTTGGGAATCGACAGTAAATAAATCGATTTGTGAACGATTTCTTTGTAAACACATTGCTTCGAATGAAGTCATTAAAGGCTTAAATTGTTGTTTAATGGTTAACAACGGGGTATTGAGATTAACACTTATTAGCAGTATCTCACCGCTATCAACATCGAGTGTTGCTATGATACCCTCGCTATTTTGAGACGGTAACCATCGAAAATCTAAATGTTCAGCGTTTCGTGAAATAATACTCAATGCTTGATAGTTTTCATCTAATAAAGCAATACCTTGAGACTCATTAATGGCTAAAAAGTAGTGAGTGTTACTATTTGATTTAGCAATTTTTGTGAAGAACTGAGAGCTTTTAGCCCAATTATTTTGCTCAGCTGATAAACAATGAGGCGTGATTAACAGCACAAAAGATAATATGCATAGCGTATAAAAAAACTTTATGTAACTTGCCATGATTATAGTGCCTTATTACGTTGATAACGGTAGATAATTTTGCCTTGATGATCGATAAACTGGACTAAAAGTGCTTTTTTATTTATGGCTACAGCAGCAAATCCACCTGTGGCTTTTGCAAATTTAGTGAATTTTCGTTGCGCAACGGGTCGCACCTCTGAGCCGCCACCAGAAATGAAATGATCAACGGTAGTATGTTGTGGTTTATTGTGTTGCATGTCATGTTCGTGACCTGCGAAATATGCATCTACCTGATACTTTTCTAATATTGGTTCCAGTACTTGCTGAATTTCACTGGTTTTTCCAAAACGTTTACCGCTTGAGTAGAGTGGATGATGGCCGATGACTACTTTCCAATCGGCGGTCGTCGTAGCAAGCTGTTGGGCTATCCAGTGTAGCTGTTTTGCCGCATCCTGCTTCTGTGTTTCAGCATACTTAGCTTCGTTTTTATAAGCGGGGTTCAATGGGCTAGTATCAATGAATAAGTAAAGGATTTCTGTACCGTCCTTCAATACGGTGGTTTTCGCGTAGTATTGCTCAGGCATTTGCCAGCGACGGCTAACGTCAGAGTAATCAATTTGTGCTTGCCAGTTGCCACGATAGTCATGGTTTCCTAGCGTTGGATACCAATCAACGAATAAATGTGGGCCATGATAAATATTCTCAAAGGCGGTTACCCAGTAAGGATCCTGTATTGAAGCTATACCATTATCATAAAAATTATCGCCTGTCGTTGTGATAAAATCAGGATCAATTTGATAAGCGGCGATGTCCATCCATTTTGCAACATCACGTTGATAGAAGTGGCCGTTTCGTCCCCAGTCGCCTAACACAAAAAAGTGTTGACCTTTTTCAAATGCAGCAAGTTGCGCTATATGGTTGCGCTGGTAATGTTCACTGTTATACACATCGGCATAGGCACTAAGGCTTAATAGGAACAATACACTAAAAATAACGTTTTTCATTTCTTCTCTCAAAAAGTAAAAAGGGGCTAAGCCCTTTAGGGTCTGTTGATCTTTCGAGATTAAATTTAGTTGAACCCCGAGGGCAGCGTTTTATGTTATTTATACGTCGTTATTGCTCTCTCATGTGGAATAACCACACTTTTAATCGCAATACCTTGTCTAAATACCCATAAACTGCTGCAAAAATAAACACGAAAAATCAACAGATCCTAGAATTTTATAAACAGTTAACAATTACATTTGCCAACGAAAGCCAAGCTCTAAAGTTCGGCCATATTCTTCATATTGCGCATTTCTATTTCGTTTATCAAAATAGTTATAGAATGGTTCATTGGTTAAATTAACAATATTAAAATACAGTGTGATTTGTTCGTTTAGATAATATTTTGAAGTGAAATCAAGTTGTTGATGTTCGTCTTCCATACGCAACATTTCACCATCAATTTCTTCAAAATTTTCACTTTTATGTGCCATGGTTAAGCGTAGATTTACTGTGTCAGTTTCATAACCCAAAGTGAAATTCATGATAGTGTCTGATTGATTAGGTAAACGTGTTTCGTAACGTTCGCCATTTAAAAAAGTAACCGCATCGGAATCAGAAAATGTACCGTTTGCAGCCAGTAATAAGCCATTGTCAAAGGCTTTTACCCAAGATAACTCAATACCTTTTAAGTTGGCGCTTTCACCATTTATTGGCTGTATTACTTCGTCAAAACCTTGCCATGCAGGTGTGTCAGATACATCTGCGAATACAACGAAGTTATCAATTTCTTTATAGAATATTCCTGCCGACATAATGCCAATATGGCCTGGGTAGTATTCGACAGTGAAATCAAGGTTGGTTGATTCGTATGGCTTTAAGTCAGGGTTACCCACCTCTGCTTCGCGCTCAGTTACGATGTCACCATCGTCTTCTTCTGTTTTACTTTCAATAATTTGAAAGGCTGCTGCATCTTCAAAATTAGGACGAGAAATTGTTTCGCTAAAGGCCGCCCGTGCGATGAGCTTATCTGAAAACTCATAACGTAAGTTTATGCTAGGCAGTAAATGTGAATAATCTTTGTCGACGTGCCAATCGGTATTAACCACTTGTTCAATATCTGATATTTCATCTTCAATGAGTTCTACACGCATCCCTTGAGTACTGAAATCGGTATTTTCGTAACGTAAACCCGCAACAATGCGCAATTTATCTATATCGACTTTTGTCATTAAATAGGCGGCAAAAATATCTTCATTTGAGACATAAGAGGCGCCGTTAGATTCTAATTCAGAGTCGAGTTCAGCTCGTGATAATGAGCTACGATTATCGTTAAAATAAAGGCGCAACGCTTCACGACTAAGAGCCGGGCCAAATTGACCTAAACCCCAATCGGGTGATTTTCCTTGAAAGTCACTACCTAACAGGTCATCAAAGTCGCCATCAAAAATAGCAATGTTTGCATCTGCTGTTTTTTCACGACGACGGTATTTAGCACCCGTTTTGACCTCACCAATATATTGGCCAAAAGAGACTTGGCGGCTAAGGTCAAACTTAACGCTTACTTCTGTATCTTCTGCTTGATTATCTTCAAATGCGACTTCATCTAATTCATAAAGTGACAAATCTGTCGCTGAGCTATCTTGATTCACGATGGGAATTTGAGTCTCTAAGTCGGCACTTATGCTGCTGTTTTCAGTTACAAAGTCATAATAAAGTGCACTTGGTTCATTTTCATCAGACTTTGCATAGCCAAATTGATAATCTACGTTCCATAAATCAATAATATGTTCACCGCCAGCGGCGACACTTAATATGGTTTGAGTTTCTTTTCTATCTTTAGTATCTGCGACAATTTCAGAGTCTTCTTCATCGAAGGTAAAAGTATTCGCTAAGCGAAATTCATCGTCTGAGAATTTGCTGTACATAGTGCGAAGAAAGTAAGAATGATTAAAGTCTGGGCGATAATCAATATTGACGGCACTGCCAAGGCGTTCACGTGTGATATCATAAAAACGTTGTTCTACTTCATCTTCACCATTCGACTCGATATTGTCAGATCCAAACTCGCGATTTTGCCAAGACACTGCAGCTGCAACACCTAGCGTATCATTGAAAAGACGAGTGAAACTGCCAGATAATTTGGGGCTATTGTCATCACGTAAGTTATTTTGGCTGAGTTGGCCGCTGATGGTAGCGCTATCGCCATTACGATCAAAGGCACTAACACTACGCACTTCCACGGTACCACCTATAGCGTCGCCGTCCATATCGGCAGTAACAGATTTCGAAACAGCCAGTGTTTGGATTAGCTCTGATGGAATAACATCAAGTGCTACTGAACGAACGCCACCCTCAGGTGAAGGAACATTCAAACCATTAATTGTGACATTATTCAGGTTAGGGTCTATACCGCGAATACCGACAAAGCGTCCTTCACCTTGATCTCTTTCAATCGACAAGCCTGGTAAACGTTGCAAAGATTCAGCGGCATTTTGATCGGGAAATTGACCGATAGCGTCTGCTGACACGATCGAACGAATGCTGTCAGCCACACGCTTTTGGTTAATAGCACTTGCTTGACCTGAACGTTGTGCTCGCACGTACACTTCTTCTATACCTGTATTTGATAAGGTTAGTGTTAGTGGTGCATTGTCGCCGGCTGTTACATTAATCACTTTAATTAACGGTTTTGCGCCGACATAAGTCACTTTTAGTGTGTACTGGCCAACGGGTAATTGTTTAAAATTAAAACTACCACTTAAGTTGGTTTGAGTTTTTACGTTAAGTTCTTCAATTTCGATGCTTGCGCCAGCAAAAACTCGGCTATTGGCTGAGTCTGTCACCTTACCAACAATGGTTGATGATAATTGCTCAGCAAAAGCATTCGCTGAAAGCGCTGCTGCACAGGCAAGCGCTAAAACAGAAAGTTTGGCTTTCATTGTATGTTCCCAGTTATTGTGTTGTTTTTAAGTTGCCGACAATATAGGAAGTGAAAATGACAGTTTGGTTACGGACCTTTCGGAAGGCCGCTGAATTTAACTCAATACCGCATAATTTAGGCCTGTTTAATACTTTTTAGAGCCAATTGTACCTTTGGTTAATCTATTGATTTTTATGATGTATTAACAACTAACTATGTTGTTGTCATTAAACTTTAACCGTTTTCTTTATTTGTGTGAGCTAAACTGACCTGCAAAAATTGAGTGGTTCATGTTAACAGCGTTTACACTCGAACTTTTATCAACCAAGAATAAAGTGAACGAAATGAATGTTTCTTTGATTTTTCGTCATCGAGGCTTACTGGCCTTTTTTTTCATATGTTTAATGATTCCAATATGGTTGAGCCTATATTTAGGTGAGCCTAAAGTAGAATCTGATTATAAATGGACCGATATTATTGGTGAAGGTAGCGTAACATTGCTGACGACCTTTTGGCTTGTTGCTGCTTTAGTGAGTAGACCACCTGGTAAGGTCACTCGTTTACTTGTGCTTGGTCTTGCTTGTTTTATGTTTTCTAGTTTATTGGACGTACTCGATGAATTTTTTGCATACCATCCAAGTGCGAATTGGCTTTCAGTGGTAGAGTCATTTCCTGCTGCTGTCGGTATGATTATAATGACGGCCGCTCTTTATTATTGGCACTTAGAACAGGTGGCTTTAAATAAACAATTACAACGTCGAGAGCTGCAATACCGTGCGGTAGAAAAAATAGACATTATTACACAATTATATCGAGCGGATTATTGGCGTGAACGTGTTTTAGGCCTTCAACAACAAAAACAAACGGCTGCGATTATTGCGCTTGATATTAATAATTTCACGCAATTGAATGCACAGTTAGGAAATCGAGAAGGTGATCGTTTTTTACATGAAATCGCACATCTGATTTTAATGAATTTACGACCTTCTGATTTAGTATGTCGTTATGCTGGCGACCGTTTTATTGCACTTTTACCTGATGCAGATAATGCTTTCGCTGAAGATATAGCTAAGCAAGTTGAACGCAGTATTGAGCATGTTGCGTTTCGTTGTAATGAACATAATATGGCAATTTTTCAAAGCATTAGAACTGCTTCGTTAATTTTAACTCCCACGGATGATTTACAGGTACAACTGAAAAAAATAAATACTCAACTAGATCAGAAGAGTGGCTCTATGCATCAGGTGGTTGATGCAGCATGAGTAAAACGACTTATTTAAGTTATCAAGATAAGTGTTTTCCATTACAGCATTTTGCGACGCCTATTATTGAAGTTTGTGGTGCCAGAGGCGTGGATCCACAAAAATTGCTAAGGGGGACAGGAATTTTTATTGCTGATATTGTCGAAGGGCGACAAGCCAGCGCAAAACAATTATTGCTTCTATTCGCTCACGCCCAAAAGATGACGCCAGGTTATGATTGTGCATTTCAAATTGGCCATCAGTTAATCGCGAACCAGCAAAATAGTGTTTTGCAGGCGATTCAATATAGCCGAAATATTGAAGAAGTTTTCCGTTTAATAGGGATATTTGAGCATATTTTCACCCCTTTTATCGGTGCCAGCTTTATCAAAGAAAAAAGTAGGGGGTATTTTTTACTAAGACAAAAATTTGGCCTTAATAAACTCACACCTTTTATTACTGAAATATTCATAACAGCCCTTGTCAGCCTTAGCCAGCAGTTAATTGGGCGTAAACTTCCTTTCCATTTTGGTTTTGAGTGGCCGCAACCTAGCTATATACAAGAATATGAAGAAAACCTCGGTTTTGACATTCAATTTTCACAACCTACCGCATTTATTGCGTTCGACCTATCGTGGTTGAAACTGCAAAATAAACAACGTAATGATCTACGGAAGTGGCATGCCGTTCACCAAGCAAAAGCTGAATATGTATTTCAACCGACACTACTAGAACTTATTCGCCTTCAATTTAAATCAACACCGGATATCACCTTGCCAGATATCGCACGTACATTAAATACAAGTCCTGCTACGGTTAAACGTAAACTTAACGAATTGACTGTGAGCTATAGGCAATTACATCATGAAATGCGTAAACATTTAGCGATTGAATGTTTATTAGTACGAGACTTAAATAATGAGCAAAGCGCATCGGTTATGGATATTTCAGATCCAACGAACTTTCGTCGCGCGATCAAAAAGTGGACAGGGTACACACCAACAGAGCTTAAAAAAATATACACATTACTATTACGTACTGAAGCCTCTATTAACTAAGGTCTGTTGAACCGATTTCTCATGCTCAAAGCATTAATTTTTCCATTACTGAGATTGTTACACGTAGGTGTAAGTCGGTCTGTATATGACAATTTAATGAAATTTATCCTACACAGCTTGTTTCCTCTATAACGCTCCATTATTATCTGGTCTAGACCAAAATAAACAACCTTGAGATCTAAAGATGGAACATTATTTACTTCTGACACCAGGCCCCTTGACTACATCTACGTCAGTTAAGCAGGCTATGCTGAGAGACTGGTGTACTTGGGACGATGATTACAATATTGAAATTGTTGAAAGTATCAGAAAAAGCTTAGTTGAACTAGCAACTAAGAAAGCAGGTTATACTTGTACTTTAATGCAAGGAAGTGGTACCGCATCAGTTGAATCGGTGCTTGGAAGCGCAATTAGTGAGCATGACAAAGTGCTTATTATTGACAATGGCGCTTACGGCCTTCGTATGGCGGAAATTTGCACGTTAGCGGGTATAAATCATACCGTGGTTTCCTTTTCAGAAACAGAAATGCCTGATGTAGCCGACATTAAAAAACGTATCATCGAAGATGGTAATGTTACGCATTTAGCAATGGTGCATTGTGAAACAACTACAGGTATGTTGAATCCTATAAAGCAAGTTGCGCAATTGTGCCAAGAACAGAATCTGGTGTTTATTTTGGATGCCATGTCTAGCTTTGGAGGCTTAACATTTGACATTGGTGAATTAGATATTGGCTTTATGATCAGTTCTGCAAATAAATGTATTCAAGGTGTGCCAGGCTTTGGGTTTATTATTGCAAAACAAACACTGATGGAACAGTGCAAAGGAAAGGCACATTCACTCAGTTTAGATCTGTATGATCAATGGCACACCATGCAAACCTCAAATGGTAAATGGCGTTTTACTTCTCCTACCCATGTTGTCAGAGCCTTTTATCAAGCTTTGCTTGAACTTCAACAAGAAGGTGGAATCAATCAACGTGCTGAAAGGTATGAAAAAAATCAGAGAGTATTAGTTGATGGTATGCGCAAGTTGGGCTTTAGTACCTTACTACCTGATGAAATGCAATCACCGATTATCACTTCGTTCATCTCGCCAACGTCTGAACGTTACAATTTTAAATCGTTTTATCAACGATTAAAGGCAGAAGGGTTTGTTATTTATCCTGGTAAAGTTTCAAATGCTGATTGCTTTAGAATCGGTAATATTGGAGAGGTGTATCCTGAGGATATTTCCAAACTACTTAATGCAATAGAAAAAGCTATGTATTGGTAATTATTATTCACGATAAGGCGAAAATTTCACCTTATCGCTGATTTTTAATAACTATCAACTTTAATTTCTATGGCGCCATGTACCCAATATTCAATGTTATAGTCTACTAACGCTTTGTGCTGTGAAAAGCGTTGGCGAATTATTTTTAAACATGATGCGCCACTGTTTAAATGTAATAATTTGGCGACGCTTTCAGGTAAGGCGGTTACATGGATACTGCTACGTTCAGCAGTCACATTAACATTGTAATCATCCTTGAATATAGCAGTAATTGAACCTGTTAACTCTTTTTCTGCTAAACCATGGAAATGCTCAGCTTGGCAATAAATTTCTTCCACCATCACAGGTCGATCATCTAAAGAGCGAACACGACAAATTTGATAAAATTCAGCATGACTATTTAAGGAAAATGCCGACGTTATGGCTTGAGATTTTTCACCGACAAGCGCAGAGCAATCAATGGATACTAAACGAGTATCTGCATCAAAGCTTTGTTCTTTGGCTAATTGATAAAAATTTACTTTATTAACTGGGTTCCATTCTAATCTGGGAGGGCAAATAAACCAGCCTTTTCTGTTTTGTCGATAAATTATGCCTTCCACTTCTAACCGCATGAGTGCTTCTCTAACGGTAATTCGCGTTGAATTAAAATGCCCCTGTAATTCACGCTCTGAAGGTAATTTCTTCAAGGTGTTGTCTTGTGCAATTAATGTAAACAAATAATCGCGAATTTCTTGGTAAAGTAACATTTACCTGTTGTACTCCAATGTTGAACTTGTGCCTACTTCTTCTTTAAGAACTTGGATGATCAAAGGTAGCCAAGGCTTAAGCGTGGTGAAGCTTTTTAGTGAAACATGCAAGTTTGGCTTACCTAAATCGTCATATTGTCTTAACGTCAATGCTGTAGAAAAACAAGCGAGACGTTCAAAGTCTTTCAGTTCGTCGTTCGACATTTTTCCACCTTGTTGCTGCAATGTGTGTTGACTTGCTAAAGACAAGTGAGCCGTTTTTTCGTTTTGGTTAATTAACGTCACTAAATATCGTTTCGCTTGAACATGATAACGAATTGGCTGATAAACGCTAGCAGGAAAACCGCGATCTTTAAGCCAGTTTGCCCCTATGCTGGCATGCTCTTTATGACCGAAGTCATCAACACCCGTAAATTTCTGCTTGTCTGCGATAAAATGACCAATGTCATGCAGTAGTGCTGCGGTGATTAAAGTGGCACTGGCATTATCTTGCTGTGCATGCCATGCGCAGCTTACCGCATGGATGAGTTGACTGCATTGTTCACCATAGTGTAAATGCCCATACTCTGTGAATAATTGTTCAATGTCGTGAATAGTCGACATTATTTTACGCTCGTTCATCATCTGCTCTTATTTATCAGCTTTGCCTGCAGCTGCAGCGAATTTTGCTAACTGAATATCAAACCACGTTGGCTGCTGTTCTAGCGCTTCTGCTTGTTCTTTACGCATAATCGAGCGCTTGACTAATTGTGCTCCTAGATAACGGATGGGTTCTGGTGGAAATTTAGAAATAGGGCCTTTCGCCATCGGTGAACGGGTCCATTCATTATCGATACCTAATATCATAGAAGATAAAATATCGCCGCCAAGATAACTTTGCACAACGCCATTACCCGAATAACCTAACCCATAATACACATTTTTTTGACCTGCCAGAGTGCCAAAAAAAGGTAAGCCCGTGGTGGAACGATCAGATGCACCAGTCCAACTTGTGGTGAAATCACAAGGCAAACGAGGGAAAAACTGTTTAAATGCATTGGTTAATTGTTGTTGGTAACGGCTTGGTTGATCAAACGCCGGCAACATTCGGTTGTTAAATGCAAAGAGGTTCCCGCCTTTACCTAACATTAAACGGCCATCGGGCGTGCTTCGATAATAATGCACAAAAATACGTGAATCTGCGATCGCTTTACCATGGTCTAGTCCCACATTTGCTAATAATTTAGGCATGGGTTTGGTGATCACCATATCAGAAGATACTAAGGTGTAATAACGGTTAAAGTCGTTAAATAATTGTCCCATCCAAGCATTAACAGCAAACACTAATTTTTCAGATATTATTTCCCCTTGAGGGGTTTTTACCTGAATGTTCTGTTCTGTAGCTTTATGCGATAGATAAGGGCTTTGTTGATAAATGAAAATACCCATCGATAAGGCATGTTTAACCAGCCCTAATACAAGTTTCCCTGGGTGAAGACTACCAGCAGCAGGTGATTCAATGCCACTAATGGCATGTTTTGATCCTGTTACTTGGGATAAGTAGTCTTTTGTTTTCTGTTGCCATCGGTTTATATTGTGGGCTTTTAGTAGAGGAAGTGGTTGTGTCACTATTGATTGTTGTGCTGAATTTGTTGCTGTATAAATGGCACCATCAGTTCGTATATCCGCATTAATATGGTGCTGTTTACAAAAGTTAGCAATATCAAACACTGCTTGTTCTGACGCTTGTACCAAGCGCTTTGCTTCATTAATACCAAATAATTGTATTAATGAAGCAAATTTAGTTGAAAAAGTCAGCATACAACCACCATTACGGCCAGATGCACCTTGTCCGCATACCCCTTTTTCAACAATAACAACCTGTAAGGTAGGGTCTTGCTGCTTGATTTTTATTGCTGTCCACAATCCCGTATATCCACCACCTATAATACAGACATCGGCTGTAATTTTTCCTTGTAAAATAGGTATGTTGGGTATTTCACATGATGTTAATGCATCGTTAAACCAAAATGCTTGGTGTTGATTGCTCACGCTTGCCGCCTATTAGTTTAACTATGTTAAGGGCGTAAATGCCTAACTCTTGCTGCAGTAATTTTTTGAATAACTGGAATGGCATCAGCTAAAGAGTCGACCACATAATGTGCGCCAGCTTGATACAAGGTATCATAAGCTTTTTGTTTTAATGCGGCTTGTTCTGGCGTTGTTAATGCTTGCCATTCTGACTCTGTAAGACCTACTGCATTGCCTGTTAATGCAAGCCCTACGGTCCACATACCTGCGGTTAAGCCTTCTGTAATACCTGGTGCAGAATCATCAAACTTAATACAGTTTGCTACATCTGTTACGCCAAGCTCAATAACATTCTGTAAAGCCATCCATGGGCCAGGTCGAGAGCCCGCGGGTAGATCGTCACTTGCTACCCATGCATCGGGTTGATAGCCATAATCGGCTGCCACAGGTACTAATATTTCCATTACTTCACGCGGGTAACCAGAGCAAGAACCCACTTTGATATCGTGTGTTTTTAACCATTCAATTGTGCGTAAAGCACCCGCGATGGGTTGTGCATGATCAGCTACTTTTGCTTTTTGTAGGGGCATAAATGTTTGATAAATTTCATCAACAACGGTATCTGTCATCGATTGACCAAATTGCTTTTTCCATCGCGCATCTACACTGGATAGTTGGCCTAAGGTTTTAATATGATCCCATTTCCCCATACCCATCGGCACACGAGCTTCGTCAAGCGACACCTCAAAATTAAACGCTTGTTTAAAGGCTTCAACAAAGATGGTTGTTGGTGCAACTGAACCATAATCAACTACGGTGCCAGCCCAATCTAATACTACGGCTTCTATCTTAGACATTTTTTTGTTCCTCTGTTTAAATGTTTATTTACGCATTTGAGTTGACTGAGTAATGGCTTGCATTGCTCTGCATGACAACATCCACTGTTTTTTTGGCGTTGTGTTGGCGTAAACGAAATGAAAAATAAATTAATGAAGTGATAACTAACAATGCACCTGCACAGGCAACGAAGTAACACAAAAAAATAAAAAATTGTAACCAGCTTATTTCTGGCGTCGCAAAGGTGCGGTAAAGCAGCATGCCAACACTGCCAACGTATCCGGCAGAATCAGCTAAATAAATCAGAAACCCTGCATTGGCGGTAGAACCCACTGCAGAAATCATGCGGTCGAATAAAAAGCAATTATAGGGAATATAGGCAATATATAAGCCTGCACCTAACCATACCATCCAACTTTTACCGTCGATCCACTGTTGTTGAAACGCAAAAGTAGTCGCGCCAAGTAACAAGCAACCAAAGCAAATAAAGCCATGGTTAGTGAGAAAAGCTTTGCGATTGTCTTTTACTAATACCATGGCAGCTAACACCACTAAGACTACTCCAGCAATTCGTATACCTGCGTAAGTAAATATGGCAGGTTCTTCTCCATACCCAAGTGCATGCCAAATTTCAGCAGAAAAATTATCGCGAAAATCTCGAAGTCCAGTGAATAATAAAAAGCTGAAAATAAGGAGTAAAATACCAGGGGCGTATTGCGTAAAAAACTGCCAACGCTGTTTTCCTGTCATTGGTTTCCTGGCTTGACGAGCGAATTTATCACTTGCCGAAGGTGCCGGTGTTTGTGCAAGAAAATACACTGAGATAAATAAAGGAATTATAAATAACGCACCCGTAGCTGCTGGCATCCAGTATTCAGTTACTTGTAAATCTGTTAATAACCATTGTCCAACCGTTCGAACTAAACCCGATGCAACAATGAAAGTAACGCTGAGAAAGGCCCCGAGTATTTCAGATGTTTTTCGACCTTCTAAAAAGCTAAAAACAATCCCCCAAATCATGCCTAGAGGTATACCATTTGCAAACATCATTAAGGGCTTCCAAGGTTCTGGTACCACTGCAAATAGCATGAGCGCACATTGTGCTAGCATGACTAAGCTCAGCAACATAAAGGCGCGTCGCGCGGCTGGCAGTTCAGATACTACTTTTATGCCAATGAATTTAGATAACATATACCCTAGTACTTGCGCTAGAACGATCGCGACTTTGAAATCTAATGCGCCAAAAATATCGCCGCTTTCTTGGTAGGTAGCAACTGAAAAGGGCTTACGAAAGGCATACATGCAAAAGTAAGTCATGAATGCTGCTGAAGAAGCATAAATTACGAATAACAGAGTATGGCAGCGTTGAAGATAATTATGTACAGCAGACATTGATCACTTACCTGTAATATTGAATAGAGCCACCTGAGGTGTTCAGGTGGCACATTAACGTGAAGACTACTCTCCACAGGTGACAATCACATTAAAAGAAATCGTACTTAATGCCGATTTGACCACGGATACCGTAGTATTCAATTTGATTTGGTCGCTGCTCTGAACCGGTAAAATATTGTAATGGTTCATCGGTTAAGTTATTGAGTTCGAGATAAATCATGGCATTGTCTGAAATGTTATATGAGGCTGTGGCATCAACACTGGTGTAATCACCGTAGTAAGTGTCTAAACTGGTATTACTGCCATGGTCTTCAATGTATTCGCCTTTATGGTTCACAGCTACACGCGCGGCAAAATCTCCATTATCGTAATAAACTGCAAGGTTATACAGCATGTCCGCTTGTCGTGATATTTTAACGTTATCTTCACGACCCGGGATCTCCATTTCAGAATCCATCAGGGTAAAGTTGAATGAAAGGCCAAAATTATCAAGTGAATCATCAATGAAACCTAAGCTTGAATTTGTAGCAAATTCAATACCATGTAACCATGCATCATCACCATTAAGTGGACTTTTAACGGTCACTGATTGGCCACGATAAGTACCTTGATAACTTTGTGAAAACACGGGATCAATAATTTGTTTGTAGAAATAACCTAAGGTAATCACACCAGCATCATCAAAATAGTATTCATACATCAAGTCTAAGTTGTTCGCATAGGTTGGATCTAAGTCAGGGTTACCAGACTTGAGTTGATTTTCCATTTCTAGATAGGTTGCTCCTGGCGAAAGTTGGCCAAAATCAGGACGTGCAAAACTACGTGTTAATGCTAATCGAATATTGCTTAAGTCACTTTGATGATAAGTAATGTGTAGAGATGGCAATACCGACCAATAATCTTTGCCGCCTTTTTCTTGCTCGACTGATGTGCCGTCATCATTTTGAACCGCAACATAACCGTTAACATCGGTTTTAGTTTGCGTTGCTCTGATCCCACCTAAGACTGTCCATTGGTTTGAAGGCTTATACGTAGCCATACCATAGAAAGAAGTGTGGGTTTCTTCCAGATCAAAATTTCGGCTTAAACCACCACCATTTTCAACAACTTCAGAATCGCCTGATAAAAAGGTAAGTTTGTGCTTGTTATCAACCCACCAACGTTTAAGTTCTTTTACAGGAATCACCTGCGAAAAGTGCTGTTGATAATCAATGTTAAAATTATTTAAATAATCAGAGCGACCAGGCTGGTCAGTAAGGCTTACCCCTAGTTCATTGGCGACATCTGCTAGTGTTGGTGTTGCGCCATATTCTGCTTCATTCCAACCATAAAACTTGTCATAAAAGCTCGCGTTACGTTCTTTACTTCGGTATTTTGCCCCAGCTTTAATTTCGAGTTGTTCACTGGCCTGATGATAAATATCAAATTGAGCAACAATTTTATCTCGCTCTTTGATATCAATGCCGTAAAGCTCTACATCTGCTAACACTGCTTGTGTTGGATCCATTACCCAGTTATTAGGTAAATGCATACCAATGTCTAAGGCAGGATCAGTGCCGCCATCTATCTCGTTATAAATTAATCCGCTGCCCGTATCGACACCATTCCTGACACCTACATCACCGTCAAAATCTACACCTTGCTTAAATTTAACAACGTAGTAAGCGTTATCTTCGGCATTTGGTATATCACCGTATTCAAATGTATTTTCGTAGGTGCTTAATTTCCATTCGAGGCGTGTGTCGATATTAAAATCATGCTCACCACCTACTTCAAATCCTTGCATTTCGGTAATCAGTTCATCGTAGATATGTTGAAGTTCAACACGATTTTTGTTGTAACGGACACGGTGTTTATAATGGGTTTCTTCGTCTGATAAGGTGCCGTACATTGCTTTAGCATACACAAGACCGCTATCTAATAGGTATTCGCCAGCTAAATTCAGACCGTACGTTGCACGAGTACCGGTATAATCTCTAAGCTCTAATCGGTGAATACCAGCCACACCATCTTCATCTATTTCACGTCTAGGTTCGTAATTGTCTGTCGCCCAATCTCGTTCCCAGGCGGTAGCGTTGACTAAAAAGCCAAACTTTCCGTCATCTGAACGATCACCATAAAGTACATTGAACGAGTGGCTACCACCTTCGGCTTTTTCTGAATCACCAACCCCAATGTTTACTGAAAGTAGCTGTTCATCAGGAGCACGACGCGTAGTAAAATTAATATTACCGCCTATAGCATCGCCTTCCATATCCGGTGTTATGGCTTTTGATACTTCTACCAGTTCAATCATATCAGTGGGGAAAAAATCAAATGCAACTGCACGACTTGTTGTTTCCTCTTCTGCTGTCGGTAACCGATCGCCGTTAATTGATGTTGAGTTCCATTGAGCAGGAAGGCCACGAACAGCAACAAATCGCCCTTCACCTTGGTCACGTTCAATCGATACGCCGGGCATACGCTGTACCGCTTCAGCTGCATTTCGGTCAGGTAATTTGCCAATTCCATCAGCAGACATTACATTTTTAATGTTGTCTGACTCTTTTTGCATGTTCATTGCCTTCATTTGGCCACGACGCATGTAGCCAACGGCAACTACTTCTTCGAGCGTGGTTTTATCGACATTTAAAGTTAAGTTACCTAATTGAGTTAACTTATCGTCAATCACACTGATACTGAATTCAGCCGAAGGGTAGCCTAAGTAGTCCACACGAATTGTATGCTCACCAGCAGGTAAACGGTTTAAGGTGAATTGCCCCTGATTGTTGGTGGCTGTTTTGCCGTCGCTGCCAATTAATGTAATTTTAGCTCCGGATAAAGCACCTGTTTTATCCATGACAGTTCCAGAAATAGAACCATCGGCAAAAGCACTTAAACTAAAGCAGGCAAGTAAGCTGGCTGCAATTGGTGTAAGTTTTGTCATGTTAATCCCTAAAATTTTTATGATATGTATTCACTAAACCTTTTCTGGTCTAGACCAATTATTTGATACACATTCTATTAGGAGTTTGTGACAGTAATATTTCAGTAAATTGAAACAATCGTGACGGCGTTGTATTAATACGGAGAGTAATGGCTAAAAAAGTATTTGAGAGTTTGGTAGGCCGCTACTACGCTTTAGGCGACGGTCTTAACATGGAAGATACTGGGTGATGGGGTTCAACGCGATTAATGATGTTATCAACAATCATGAAGTTAGATAAAGCCACATAACTCTATTGAGCATATTTAATTCTGTGGCGTAAAGTTTAACTATTTATTTTCAGAAACGTTTTCAGCGGCATATTGTTTACTTTTTTGCTTTAACAGCTTATCAACATAACGGGCCATTTTTACTTTTTGCTTAATCGATGACTCTAAAATTTCTTCAACATCTCTAAGTACTTCTTTCATGTTTTCAACATTTTCTGTTGAATTGACGACAACTTGTTTGTTGGGCTCTTGGCTAGCAAGTGTTTTATTGTTTAACGAACCTGTTAACTCAACGTCCATTTCTTCGGCTACTGCTAAAATGGCAGCTGAGTTAATAACCTCAAGCTCTTCTAAAAAGCCAAATAACAAAAGACGGTCGACAAAAATGTTAATTTTACGGGGCACACCTAGCGTTTTTTCATGGATTAGCTCAAAGGCATCATCAGAGAACACATCATCTCGTTCACAGCCTGCTTGGTGAATACGGTGGTTAATATATTCTTTTACTTCTTCAACTGATAATGGTCTTAAATGTGCAGAAGCGATGATACGTTGTCTAAACTGCTCCATATTAGGTGCTTGAATAATCGGCTTTAATTCCTCTTGACCCAATAAAAAACTTTGAATAAGGGGTTTATTATCTAATTGAAAATTAGATAGCATGCGTAGTTCTTCAACGGTTTCTGAAGGCAGGTTTTGTGCTTCATCAACAATTAGCAGTGCGCGTTTTCCTTGCTTATTCAATGAAATAAGAAACTCTTCAATCGATTGAATTAAGTCTGCTTTACTTTCGCCTTTTGCTTTAATTTGAAATTCAGATACCACAAGGGCAAGTAATTCGTGAGGATCTAATTTAGTAGTCACTAACTGCGCAGCAACAATGCTTTCATCACCGAGTTGATTTAATAAGTTTCGTGCAATCGTGGTTTTCCCAGTGCCAATAGGACCTGTGATCACAATAAAGCCTTCGCCTTGATCCAAGCCGTACTGTAAGTATGACAAGGCGCGTTGATGATGATTAGAAGCAAAGAAAAAACGCGGATCAGGGCTTAACTGAAAGGGCTTTTCCGTAAACCCATAATGACTTTCGTACATGGTGGTTAAAAATCCTTGGTGATTTTTAAGGTCACTCGACCTTCTTCATAATTAAACTGGGATGTAGAGCTACGATTCAAATGACGTAAATCTACAGAGAATGTTAGTGATTTATTCAGTGTTTTTGTATACGTGATAGTATGCGTACGATATCTATCTTCACGCTCATTACTACTACCTACCTGATATTTTCGTTCAGAATATGATGATTTAAACGCAAAAGTAGAGCGTGCGCCTACTTTTCGTGAGATTTCGAAAGATGTGGATAGATATTCATCTATTAGGCGAGTATCTAAATCTTCTCGTTCATTAGCTCTTAAATCAAAAGTAAAAGTAGTTCTGGGTAGTGCAAGTTCAGAAGTCCAGCTACCACCTTTGTTTAACGAGAATACATTGTCTTCGATTAATTCATAATCTGAGATATTCACAAGTTGATAATCATCAAAAGAAATATCGCCTGCAGAGGGTAAGTAACAGTTCTCTATGCTACCCGTATCACCATTAGGACACCAAAAGAAACCAAGATTGATAAAGTTATAATTATCACGGGTGAATGTTTGTAATTGCTCTGAGTAGTTAATGGTATTTGTTAAACGGCGATTCTTATGTGTAAAACTAAAATCATAACTATCACCAAAGAAGCGTTGTGAATAACTAGCGGAAAGATTTGTTCTGATTGTAGGTTGCCATTTAACTGAGACTGCTACATATTCTTCTTGTTCATTGCCATCAATATCAAGATTATCGCCTATTGGCTCATTATAAGAAAAATCCATATTTAATCGTGGTGTAACTTCCCATCGAAAGCCAGCACCAATTGAATTTGATTCAGTAATTTGTCCTTGATTTAAGTTGCCTTCATTATCTTCGTCGTAATAACGGATAAAAGGATTGAACTTCCAAGCAGTTATAACGCCAATCTTTATTTCGCTTTGGTACATTTTGCTGGTGCGATTATTATTTTCTTGATCCTGATAACTTCCTTGAGCGTCCCAAAAAACTGTGCGAGCGCCTGAGCCATTAGATGTCGTGATATTAGCAGAATAGCCATCACGCTCACCGATACGATCTTCTGTTTCAGTGGTACTGTATGAAATTGAACTATCAATCTTGAAGTCAGAGTTTGTAACACTGTAGCCCAATCCTCCAACATAGTTTTCGACTTGAACTAAATCACCTGAAACAATGTCTGCAAGTGAGTTTCGTGCGCTATTTCTTGCTTGATTGTCAATTGTTGCGCTACCAAAAAGATACAAACCACGTTCACCTAGTTTCAACCGGACATTCGAAGCTAGTGAATGGAAATCGTCATCTAGGTCATGATCATGACTATACCAAGCGTATGTACTTTTTGCTTTGAGATCAAAGGTTAATAATTGAGCTTGGTAGGAAGTGTCGAGCAAAAGTGCAGCTTGGCTAACTAAGCTGTCAATTTCACTATCATTAGCTAACTCTACATTATCAGAATAAGTTTCATCGAGTGATATTTTTGGCGTAAATTCCCACTCCCCTGCAACGCTTGGTAGCGTTGCTAGGCAAATACTTATCGCAACGGCGAGTTTATTCTTTTTCACCGTATCCGTAGCCATAATAGCCATACAAATCCTTATGAGATCTTATTGCTTTATTCAGAACAAGGCCGACAGCTAAATCTTCATTTAAAGACTCAGTTGCTTCTTTAATGCTAGTGATACTAGTTTTAGACTCTTCTACTACCACTAGTGCTTGCCCCATTAAGTTTGCTAATACTAACGTTTCGGTTACGCCGACAAGTGGCGGGCAATCGAATATAACGACGCGATCAGGGTAACGATTCGCTAATTCATTTGCCAATGCTGCCATTTTTTCACTAGCAAGGAGTTCGTTTGACAAGTGATGAGGGTTACCCGCAGGAATCATTTTCAATTTATCGATATTAGTATTAAAAATAACATCGCTAACGTCTTTATCTGGGTCTAATAAAAACTCTATGAGTCCTTCTGTTTGTTCTACACCTAGCTCTCTATTGATACTTGGGCGTAATACGTCAGCATCAACGAGTAAAACGGTTTTGTCTTGCTCTAAAGCGATACTTAGTGCCAAGTTTATTGAAACAAACGTTTTACCTTCATTTGGCTTTGCACTGCTTATCATGATCAAGTTAGGGTGGTTCAATAGCTTAGACGGTGGTCCAAAAGCATTATTGAGTAACTTCCGTTTAATTTGACGAAATTCATCTTTAATACTTTTTCGCGAGCCTGTATCGATTAAGTAACCTTTGTCAGCTAAGTTGACTTTATCAATTTCAAGTACGTTGTTGTCTATTTTTGCATTAGTTATTGCTGTTTTAGGTATCGCAGGTTGCGTTACTTCTGTTTGCGTTGCTACTTTTTTATCGGTGGTTTTTTCTGTTGTAGCAGCATCGCCTTTTTTCTTAGCTAAAGCTTTTTCTATGGTACTCATGACTACAGCAATCCTCTTATCGGTGCCTGTATTTGTTCTGGGAACATGGCATATAAAATGAATAAGAATAATAACCCGATTAATACAGTATTTGAGGCGATGAAAATCAGTGTTTTCTTTTTATGCCATCTTTGTAAACCTAAGTTTTCTGTAGCAGACACGACACCAAAAACAGGAATACCTGTTTCACGAGTTACCTGTCCTCTTGAAGTTACTACGGGATTAATTTGGCTAAAGAGAAGAGATAACGCAATACCTAAGCCAAAAGCAAAGATGGTACTACCAATTAAAAACAGTATACGAGGTGGTCCGCTAGGATCTTTGGGTGCTCTAGGTTGATCGATTACACGGAAATTTATTTTACTCGTGGTTTCATCAGCTTGTTTGGCTAATTGAGCCGTTTCTTTACGTTGTAATAACTCTTCGTATTTAGTTTTAGTGATTTCATAGCCACGATTCAAACCGGTAAGTTCAGCTTCAATTTCAGGTAAAATGTGAATTTTATTTTCTAAATCTTCAACTTCTTTTGCATAGTTATCACGACGCACTTTAATGGAAGCAATTTGATTTTCTAACTGATTAATTTGAATTTGTAAACTTTGAATGACTGGGTTTTGAGAAAGTGAAATCGTTGACGAACTATCCCGAGCAGCAAGGTATTCTTTGATTTCTTTGTCTCGTTGACCAGTTAAATGAGCTAAACGATTTTGTACTTCTATTACATCTGGGTGTTTTTCAGTATATTTTAGTAATAATGAATCAAGCATTGATTCGAGTTCTTCTATACGTTCATCGAAGCTGGTTGTGACTGTATTCGAATCAACAATCGAATTTGATTGTTCTTGTGTCTCAGACTTATTTTGCCCTAATTGCGTTAACGCATTTTTGAGCTGAGACTGCGTTTCTGAAAGAATAAGTTCTATTGACTTTAAATTTTCCTTCGAATTATTTAATTTCTCATAATATCCCCCAAATTGGTTGGGGAGTACGTTACTGTATTTTTGCTTAAATTCCGTTAATTTCGCTTCATCAGCTAATAAACGATTTTCGTATTCTTTAATTTGAGTGTCTAAAAACTTTTGTGCTGTATCAGATTCACTACGGTTTTCACCCAGAGTATTTTCAATAAAAACCGTTAGCGCCGATTGCACAACATTTTTAGCCATTTCGGGATCTTTATTACTATATGAAATGGTGAAATAGTTTTCACGGCCTGCTTTTTGAATCTCTATATCGTCTTTCAACGAAATAATTAAGTTTTCGTATTCATCAGATGTTTGCACTTGCACATCTAGATCAGTCATGCGAGTAATGCGCTCTAAGTTTTCTCGAGAGAGCAACGTTCTTACCATATATGATATTTGCTCATTAGGATTGGTTTCCACAGTTAATCCACGTAGTAGTGGTCTCAAAATTGATTGTGTATCTGCATAGACTTTTGCCTCAGACTCATATACATCATCCATTTGAGAGATAACAACCCATGCGAATGGGCATATTATCCAAGTCGCTACAATAATGTAACGACGTTTTAGCCAAATTCCTTTTAAGTAATCTAAGGCTTGTTCTATAATTTCTTGCATTCCTGACCTCTGTACAACAGGTAACTAATTATCAAAAACGGTTCAGTTAAAACCAGGTTTCAGGGATGACAATAATATCACCGGGTAATACATCAACGTTAGCTGAGATTTCGCCGTTTTTAATTAAGTCTTCAATTTTGATGTTATACTGCTTTTGTTGGCCGCTTTCTACACGTACTAGTTTTGCGTCATTACCATCAGCAAATTCCGTTAAACCACCCACTTGAATCATCACATCAAGTAAGGTCATATTCTTTTTATAGTTTATTGATTGTGGTTGTGTTGCTTCACCTATCACACGAATTTGCTCGCTAAATGGGCCAACAAAATCATTGACAGTTACCGTAACAACGGGATCTCTCAAATAGGTTGACAAAATTTCTTCGATAGAGCGGGCCAGTTCAGTTGGCGTTTTACCTGAAACCGGAATATCTTCCACTAATGAGGTAGTGATCATACCGTCTGGTCTCACAACAAATGAACCCGAAACTTCAGGGTTACGCCAAACAAAAATGTTTAGCACATCACCTGAACCAATAAGGTATTTATAAGAGGCTACGTCACTTGTTTCAGATTGATGTAATGTTGCAGGAGGGAGCGAAGTAGAGCTACATCCATTTAAAATATACATCGCACTTAATACTAATATTGCTTTTATTTTCACGAAGGCTTTGTTTTCCATGGCTTCAACCTTGAGTTAGGGTTAGTCGATACTTAAGTTAATTGCTAAGCTAACAGATTTTTAACACTTTTTACAGACTGTAAATTTAATTTTAACATCTGTCATAAAATAATGAATTTTGGTATATTCTCGTCTTCTATTGTATTTGTTGATTTTAATGCAAAAGAAATTACATGGTTAATAACAAAAAACACAGATATTTTTAGCTATTTAAAGCGCTTTTTTCAGGGATTGTTTTTACTTTATGTCTAATAGTAATTTTCGTAATTTATCAACGGGAAGTAAATCATTAGTTATTATTGAACTAATACTTTTTGCTGGTGCTTTTCTCAGTGCTTATACGCTAAACCAGTATTTTTCTATCGTGAGTCACTATCCGTTAGAAAGTAATGTCATGTTTATTTATGCCATTGTGTATGCACTAGTCATCCAACTTTCCTTTCTCGCATTAGGGCTTTATAACACCAAATTACGAGAAAGTTTTCGTGGTTTAGTTAGACGCATACTAATGTCAGTCGCCATTGGTTTTTTTGTGGTTACTTTGCTTAACCCTTTTTATCCTAATGGCGGCATTGCCACTGAATTATTAGCAATCGCGTCTATTATTAGTTTTATTTTTAGCTGTATTTTCCGTTATTACACCTTGAAGATAGACTTTTTTGGTCTAAATAAGCGCAAAGTGTTAGTACTTGGTGCAGGTGAAAGAGCCTCTATTATTGAAAAGCGTATGCGCCGTGATGTAGACAGGCAAGGTTTTTCTATGCATGGCTTTTTGGTCATGAATGGTGATGCTGATATAAACGGTATCGTGAATGAAAATCGTATCGAGCTCGATGGTGCGTTAGTCACCTATGCTATAGAGCATGAAATTGATGAAATAGTAGTTGCTAGTGATGAGCGACGCGATAACTTGCCCGTTGACGAACTTTTTGCCTGTAAAATTCGCGGTATTGAAGTTACTGAAATTTTAGATTTTATTGAACGTGAAACGGGACAAATAGCCGTTAACTTAATTTATCCAAGCTGGGTTATATATTCAAACGGTTTTGCCAGCAGCAACCATTTACGTAATACGTTAGATTGGGTGTTTAATGCGAGTATTGCGTTTGTACTCTTCTTAATTACTTGGCCGGTTATGTTGATTACAACCTTATTGATAAAACTTGACGAAGGCTTTAAAGCACCTGTTTTTTACTTTCAAGAAAGAGTCGGTTTAGATGGCCAAGCATTTAAAATATACAAATTTAGAAGTATGCGTGTAGATGCTGAAAAAAATGGTGCGCAAATGGCATCAGAAAATGACGATAGAACGACACGTATTGGTAAATTTATTCGTAAATATCGTATCGATGAATTACCGCAAGTATATAATGTGATGCGTGGTGATATGGGCTTTGTAGGTCCTCGCCCTGAACGCCCTGAATTTGTGCAGCAATTAATTAAAACGATTCCCTATTATAATGAACGTCATAATGTAAAGCCGGGCTTAACCGGTTGGGCACAATTAAAATATCCATATGGGTCTACGGAAGAAGATTCATTAGAAAAATTGAAATACGATCTTTATTACATTAAACATCGCAGTTTCATGTTAGATTTATTAATTTTAATCCGCACTGTGGAAATCGTATTGTTTGGAAAAGGCCGTTAATTTTGACACAACTTAACAATGTAAACGCGATGACGGTTGACGTAGAAGACTATTTTCATGTCTCTGCTTTTGAAAACATCATTACTAAAGATAACTGGTCGCAATATGAAATGCGGGTTGAACAAAATACCTTTAAATTATTAGAATTATTTGCCAAGTATGATGCTAAATCTACATTTTTTACTTTGGGATGGGTTGCTGAGCAATGCCCGAACCTGATTAAAGAAATAGTCGCACAAGGGCATGAACTGGCAAGTCATGGATATGCACACAAACGTGCATTAGAAATGACGAAAGAGGAATTTTTTCAAGACGTAGACCGTTCTAAAAAAGCATTAGAAGATATTTCGGGGACGGCAATTAAAGGCTATCGCGCGCCAAGTTTCTCAGTCAAAGACCAAAATACCTGGGTATACGATGTATTAGTTGAGCTTGGTTTTCAATACAGTTCAAGCACCTACCCCATTGAACATGATTTGTATGGCGTACCTGATTGGCCCAGGTTTATTTATCAGCGGCCTGAAGGTATTACGGAAATTCCTATTCCGACAATTCGACAAAATGGCGCCAATACAGGCATTGGCGGCGGCGGTTATTTCAGGCTTTATCCGTATTGGATGTCGAAAAAACGTATTGAAAAATATTTATCGGTAGAACAACAACCTTATAGTTTTTATTTCCACCCTTGGGAAATAGATGCGCAACAGCCCAAAGTGGCGGGCGCATCTTTCAAATCGAAAGTAAGGCACTACATTAATTTGTCACGTATGGCAGGTAAAATTGAGCGTCTTTTACAAGATTACCAGTGGGATACCATGGAAAATGTATATCTAAAAGGAAATCGCACTCAATAACGAGGATTGAAAATTGGTTGCACGCGTAATAACAATAACAGAGCAAGATTTTACCCGATGGGATAACTATGTAAGAGCGCATAAACAAGGCTCATTTTTTCATTTATCTGGTTGGATGTCAGTTATTTCGAAAAGCTTTGGTCATCCTTGCTATTACTTAATGGCGGAAGATGACAAGCAGGTATTAGGGATATTACCTTTAGTAGAAGTTAAAAGCGCATTATTTGGTCATGCGCTTATTTCAACACCTTTCTGTGTTTATGGCGGAGCAATTGCTGATAACGATGATGTGCTTCGTGAACTAGAGTCACATGCGAAACAGTTAAGTGAATCGCTACAGGTTGATTACCTTGAATTACGCTACCGTCATGCTCAAAACAATGGCTTATTACTGAAACAACAACACAGTACGTTTGGTTGTGAATTAGCGGAAGATAGCGAAAAAATACTTGCTAACGTGAAGAAAAAGCAACGTGCTGTTATTCGACACTCATTAAAAAATGAATTGCAGCATCAGGTGACGCAAGATATTGATCAGTTTTATCAGCTGCTTTCAGAAAGTTATCGAAATCTTGGTACGCCGATTTTCAGTAAACAGTACTTTGAACACTTAATAAATGAATTTTCCCAACACGCCGACATACTTGTCGTAAGTGATAGTGAAGGTAATCCATCAAATGCAGTAATGAACTTTTACTTTAACGATCAAGTTTTACCTTATTACGGCGGGGGTAATAGTGCTGCTCGTGCCATTAAAAGTGCTGACTATATGTATTATCAAGTGATGTGTCATGCCAACGAAAATAAAGCGAGCAAATGGTATGACTTTGGCCGCAGTAAGCACGATAGTGGCCCTTATAAATATAAGAAAAATTGGGGTATGGCACCAGAGCCTCTCCATTATTATTATCACTTAGTTAATGCTAAAGAATTACCTAACTTAAGTCCTAATAATCCTAAATATAAAGTGTTTATTAATCTTTGGCAGAAGCTGCCGTTAAAGGTCAGCCAATATTTAGGCCCATTTCTTTCAAAATACTTAGGATAAGCAATTATGAACAAGGAACCGTTACTTTATCTTTGCCATCGTATTCCTTATCCGCCAAATAAAGGCGATAAGATCCGCTCGTTTAATATTTTGAAAAAATTGAGTGAAAGTTATGATGTGTACTTAGGCTGTTTTATTGATGACCCCTTCGATAAGCAATATGTATCGGCACTCAATAAGTATTGTGTAGATGTGTGTGCCATTGATCAAAATAAAACCCTATCTAAAATTAAAGGGCTAAAAGCTTTTTTTACCGGGCAAGCCATTACATTACCTTATTATGCTGATATGGCCATGAAGCATTGGGTTAATCGCACTTTCCACCAACAAAACATTAAGAATATTTTTGTCTATTCGTCATCTATGGCGCAATATTGCCAAGATGATGCGTTTTCGTTAGCAACACGGGTGATTGACTTTGTTGACGTAGATTCTGACAAGTGGCGTCAATATGCTGAGAAAAAATCAGGAATTGCTAAGTGGGTTTTTCAACGGGAACATGAAAAGCTCGCACAATATGAAGCTGAAGTAACAGAAACGTTTACTCATAGTTTATTTGTATCACCTGACGAAGCGGCACTCTTTAAATCCCTGCAAGCCGAACATGTACAAAACAAAATACATGGTGTACTCAATGGCGTTGATGTCGAGTTTTTTGATCCAGAAGCTGAAATGTCTAATGAATCTTTACCTGAAGGTCCTTTCATTTCTTTTACAGGCGCAATGGATTATTGGGCGAATGTTGACTCAGTGCTGTGGTTTGCTGAACACGTGTGGCCAAAAATACAAGAACAAGCACCTAATTGTTTATTCTACATCGTTGGTGGTAACCCTTCCGCAGAAGTAGAAAAGCTTGCAGAGCAATCAGGTATTATTGTGACCGGACGAGTACATGATATTCGACCCTATATTGCTCACGCGGCGTGTGTCGTTGCACCGATGCAAATCGCTAGGGGCATACAAAATAAAGTATTAGAGGCGATGTCTTTAAATAAACCTATTGTTACTACAACGATGGGCATGGAAGGCATTAACGCGCCAAGTAATGAACATTTAGTTATTTCAGATGATCCCGTAGAGTTTACTAATGCATGTGTTAATTTCTTGGCGGATAAAGCCCAGCCGGCGAATAGACAGTGGGTGATTGATAACTTTACATGGCAAGCAACACTGGCAAATTTGCCAGACTATTTTAGCGGTAAGTAATTAGGACGAGAGAAATGCAAAGTAGAAATGCGAAGGTTTTGCTGAGTTTTAGTCTACTGATGTTATGTTGGGGTTGGCTTTTTGCTGACGCGTTAATGGGCATGGAAGCAATATGGCGACGTTCTGACACATTTGCACATGGCTATTTTATTTTACCGATTGCCATGTGGTTAGTATGGCGCAATAGAGCGCCTTTATTAATTGTTCCGTTAAGTACGAGTTGGCAAGCACTCGTTGTATTGTTAGGGTCTGTAGGTTTAGGGTTAATAGCTGCCGTAGCCGACGTTAATGTGGTCAGCCAACTTGCAGCGGTTGTTGCCTTAATTGCTATTTTCTGGTTAGTGATTGGTAATAAGTTAGCTCGTGTTTATAAGTTTCCACTGATTTACCTTTTATTTCTCGTGCCGATGGGAGAGAACTTGATCCCATGGCTGCAAGACGTAACGGCATGGTTTACCGTATTTTTTCTGCAGTTAACTGGCGTACCTGTATTTCGAGATGGTCTTTATATTCAAACGCCGTCTGGTCTTTTTGAAGTTGCTGTAGCTTGCTCAGGTATTCGTTATTTAATCGCCTCAGCAGCTGTTGGCGCTTTATTTGCCTACTTAAATTACACCAAACTTAAAAAACAAATTATTTTCTTCTTGTTCGCGTTGATCTTACCGATATTAGCGAATGGCATTCGTGCCTATTTGATTGTGGCGATCGCCCATTATTCCGATATGAAATACGCAACAGGCGCCGATCATCTTGTGTATGGTTGGTTGTTCTTTGGTTTTGTCATCATGATGATGTTTTGGGTTGGCGGTAAATTTGTTGATGAAGAACAAAAAAATAAGACTGACTTGCCAACACAAACCGGTAGTTACCAAATGACAAGTATCATCAGTGCAAGTGTTTTGATGATCATTGCAGTATTATTATTAAGACAAATTCCAGTGGTTGAAACACCAAACACCCCACAACCTATGCTAAATGGTACTGTTGTTAAGCAATCTAATTGGGGTATCACCTTTTCAAAACCCATTGCCCATTCGTTTATTACTGACGGCACGTTTGAAGTATTTGCCGCAAAATATGCCAATAAACAAACCGAAGGTGAGTTGATTTCATTCACTAATAAATTGCACGATGCAGAACGTTGGACTGTTATTGAACAGCAAGAAATTAAGAATGAACTAGGGCAATTGCAATTTGTGTTGTTACGTAACACCTCGGGCAAAACGCGTAGTTATGTTTACCAATATGTTATTGGTCAGTATTCAAGTGTGTCTTCAATGTGGGCGAAGTTGTATCAGGTAATGTCGTCGTTAACCGGTAGCGCTCATGTCAGTTATGTTATTGCAGTATCGTTAGCACCAAGCAATGAAACAGAGCAAGATAAGCAAAAACTGATCGAAAAACTGAGTGTCGAGAAAAATCGTTTGGGATTGCCTTTGTGAGTAAACCAAAGATCATCGCGCATTTAATTTTACAGCTTGATATAGGCGGGCTAGAACGTGTCATGCTAAATTGCATTCGTCAGATGCAGCAACAAAGCGATGTTAAGCATGTCATTATCTCATTGACTACGGCGAATGACTTTTCTCAAGATGACCTGCGCGAAAAGGTGGCTGTTCATTGTTTAAATAAAAAAGCTGGCAACGACTGGAAGTTACATTTTCGCTTGTTTCAGCTATTAAGAGAAATTAAGCCTGATATCTTACATACCTACAACTTGTCGACTATTGAATATCACCCAATTGCGATGTTAGCAGGCGTGAAAGGCAGAATACATGCAGAGCACGGACGAGATATAAATGATCCAAAAGGTTTAAATAAAAAGCATAATTTTTTGCGAAAGCTGATGTCCTTTTTTATTCATCGATATGTTGCAGTCAGTGATGAATTGTTTCAATGGTTGAATACAACCGTGGGCATTTCAAAGACTAAAACGCAGTTGATCACAAACGGGATCAATACCGAGTTTTTCAATCTACCTAAACAGCCTAGCGAAAATATACGTTTTGCTAATATAGCCCGTTTGTCACCGATTAAAGACCATAAAAACTTGCTTCAAGCCTGCCAGTTGCTTCAAAAAGAGCATGACGAACTACCATGGACGCTGACAATCATTGGTGATGGACCGCTTCGTGAAGAGCTCGCCTTATTAACGCAAGAATATCAGCTTAACGAACGGGTAAATTTTCTTGGTGCACGTGATGATATTGCCGAGCTTTTAACGGAAGTTGATGTGTTTGTCTTATCATCAATTGCCGAAGGGATCCCCATGACTATTTTAGAAGCTATGTCAGCGTCAACCGCCATTATTGCAACGGAAGTTGGCGGTATACCTCAAGTCATTGAGCAGCACAAAGAAGGGGTTCTCGTGGAAAAACAAGATGCAATCGCGCTTGCGCAAGCGATGGCGTTTTATCTAAAAAATGTAGAAAAAGCAAAAGAGCATGGGAAACAAGCACGCGATAAAGTGTTGAATTCATATAACGAACAACGCATGGTGAAAGATTATTTAGCATGCTACGAGCAGCTGCTATAGAAAAGGTAAACGAAGAATGTGTGGTATTACGGGTTATTTAAAATTAGATAAGCAAGCACAAGTTGATGATGCATTACTCGCTAAAATGAACCAAGCGCAGTTTCATCGTGGACCTGATGAAGGAGATCAATATGTTGACGAGTATGTTGGCCTAGCACACCGACGTTTATCGATTATTGATTTATCATCTGGCCAACAACCGATGAAGAGTAATTGTGGTGATTATGTTATTGTGTTTAATGGTGAAGTGTATAATTTCCTTGAAATAAGAGCACAACTCATCTCGCTTGGTTATACCTTTAATACGCATTCCGACACAGAAGTTATTTTAAATGCCTACATAGAGTGGGGGCCACAAAGCGTTGAACGACTTAACGGTATGTTTTCTTATGTGATCTGGCAAAAATCGACAAATGCTTTTTTTATCACCCGTGATCGCCTTGGTATTAAACCGCTTTTCTATACGGTGATTGATCAAGTTTTTTATTTTGCATCAGAGCTGAAAAGTTTAAAACTCATCCCTAATCTTGATAAAACAGTTGATGTAAAAGCGCTAGAGCAATACTTTGCATTTGGCTACGTTGCTGAACCAAGTACCATTTATCAATCTGTTCAAAAACTACAGCCTGGTCATACTATCTATTTTGAAACGCCGCAAAGCCCAATGAAGATTAATCAATATTGGGATGTGAGCTATGCCAAACAAACTGATCTATCTGAACAAGAATATATTGAACAAGCGGTGACGCAGTTAAAGAAATCTGTTGATAGTCATATGATGGCAGAAGTACCTTTAGGTTCGTTTTTATCAGGTGGGGTTGACTCAAGCGCTGTGGTAGCAATGATGTCGCAAGTCAGTGAACAAAAAGTAAAAACTTGTTCAATCGGTTTTGATGTAAAAGATTATAATGAAACTGACTTTGCGCGTATGGTTGCTAAACGCTACAACACAGATCATCAAGAAAACATCGTAAAAAGTGATGACTTTGATCTGTTAGATATGTTGGCCGAGCTTTATGATGAACCCTACGCAGACAGCTCAGCAATGCCAACATATCGCGTATGTGAACTCGCTCGTAAAAAAGTCACCGTTTGTATGTCAGGTGATGGTGCTGATGAACTTTTAGCGGGCTATCGTCGCTACGCATTAATGATGAATGAACAAAAAGTTCGCGATAAAATACCAGCGGCAGTGCGTAAGGCCATTTTTAAACCATTAGGGAAGTTATACCCTAAGCTTGATTGGGCTCCGCGCTTTCTTCGGGCGAAAACCACTTTTCAATCGCTTGCCATGGATATTGTAGAAGGTTATTTCCATGGTGTTTCGATTATGAATGATGAACAACGTAAGGCGTTGTTTTCTCCACAAGTTCACGAACAATTAGCGGGCTATCATGCACTTGAAGTATTTAGAGAACATGAAGCTAATTTTGATGGTGATGACCCACTCTCTTTAATCCAATACCTAGATATTAAAACCTATTTAGTAGGGGATATTTTAACCAAAGTAGACCGCGCGAGTATGGCGCATAGTCTAGAGGTACGGGTACCCTTTTTAGATCACGAATTTGTCGAGTGGTCGGCGAAGGTTCCACCACGGATGCGATTAAAAGCAGGGCAAGGGAAATACGTGTTGAAAAAAGCCATGGAAGATCACTTGCCGCACGATGTACTGTATCGCAGTAAAATGGGGTTTAGAGTGCCTCTTACCGATTGGTTTAGAGGCCCGTTGAAGCAAAAACTAAGAGACGCATTATTAAGTGAAGAAATGCACGAATCAGGATTATTTAATATGAATACTATTCGTCAATGGATAGATGATCACCAGTCAGGCAGAAAAGAATATAGTGCTCCACTTTGGACCTTACTAATGTTTGCCTCTTTTTATCGTCAAGCAACGAGTTAATGGCATGAAAGCATTACACGTATTAGACCACTCAATACCCTTACATAGCGGGTATACCTTTCGTACACGTTCGATCTTAAAAAAACAACACCAGTTAGGGATTGAAACTTGTCATGTCACTAGCCCCAAACATGGTAATAGCGTAAAAGAAATAGAAACGGTCGATGATCTAGTGTTTTATCGTAGTGCGCCACCAAGTGGCGTGTTGTCAAAATTGCCTGTATTGAATCAGTTAGCATTTATCGAACCCATGGTTGAGCGCATATTAGAAGTAATAGCGATAGAGAAGCCCGATGTAATTCACGCTCATTCACCAGCCTTAAACGGTTTAGCAGCGCTAAAAGCCGGTAAAAAATCGGGCTTGCCTGTGGTTTATGAAATTCGTGCCTTTTGGGAAGATGCTGCCGTTGATCATGGTACGTGCAAAGAAGATGATTTACGTTACAAGTTAACCCGTGCAATGGAAACACACGTGGTAAAGCATGCAGATGCGGTAACAACAATTTGCCAAGGGTTAAGAAAAGACTTAATCGGTAGAGGGTTTAACGAAGATAAGTTTACCGTTATTGCTAATGCGGTAAATGTTGAGCAATTTGATGTGATTACCGAGAAAAATCAAGCATTAGAACAAGCGTTATCATTAACGAATAAAACGGTGCTAGGCTTTCTAGGTTCTTTTTACGCTTATGAAGGGTTAGATTTAGCCATCAATGCATTAGCGGAAGTGGTAAAACAACGACAAGATATACATTTACTGTTGGTTGGTGGTGGTCCACAAGAAGACAACTTAAAGGCGCAAGTAGCAGAATTAGGGCTAACTGATTATGTGACTTTTACTGGCCGAGTGCCACACAGTGAAGTTGGGCGTTATTACAGCTTAGTTGACCTGTTGGTATACCCGCGTAAATCGATGCGTTTAACTGAACTTGTAACTCCGTTAAAGCCATTAGAGGCAATGGCTCAAGGAAAGCTGTTGTTAGCGTCTGATGTCGGTGGTCACCATGAATTGATCACAGATCATAGCAATGGTTATTTGTTCAAAGCGGATAATGTCGATAACTTGGTTGAAAAAATACAACAAGTATTAACAGAAAAAGCACAATGGCCAGAAGTGATTGCCGAAGGAAGGCGCTATGTAGAGCAAGTCAGGAACTGGCAGAATAGTGTTGAAAACTATATTGACATTTATCAAAAATTAACAGGGCAGTTAGTTAAGTGAGTACATTAAAGCGCGTAGCGATTGTTGGGCCTTTACCGCCACCTGCTGGCGGGATGGCGAACCAAACAAGAAAGCTTGGTGAGTTTTTAACCGAAGAAGGGCTTGAGGTTGATATTATTCAAGTCAACCCTGCTTATTTTCCAGCGTTCATTGGCAAAGTACCTGTTATTCGCGCTGGTTTTCGGTTAATTCAGTATCTTGTTTCACTGAAACGACAACTTAAACACGTAGATGTCGTACATATAATGGCGAATTCTGGTTGGTCTTGGCATTTATTTGCCGCACCAGCAATTTGGGTTGCTCATCGCTTAAACAAACCAGTAGTGTTAAATTACCGTGGTGGATATGCGCAAACGTTTTTCGAAAAATCATGGTTTTGGGTCAAACCAAGTCTTCGTAAATGCCAACAAATATTAGTTCCTTCTGCTTTTTTACAGCAAGTCTTTGAACAGTTTGAATTACACGCTGACATTGTACCGAACGTATTGGATCAAACGAAGTTTTATCCAATGGAACAAAAGGTTGTTAATGAACAGCCGCATATTATTGTGACCCGGAACCTAGAAGACATTTACGATGTGGCTACGGCTATTAAGGGCTTTGCGCTTGTTCAAGAGCACTTTCCGCAAGCAAGATTATCTGTTGCGGGGACCGGGCCAGAACTTAACAATTTACAAGCGTTAGTGTCACAGCTAGGTATTGAAAGTCAGGTAACTTTTGTCGGAAGACTATCTCCAAATGAGATTGCAGATTTATATCGCGCAGCAGATGTGATGGTCAATACCAGTATTGTTGATAATTCGCCAAACTCGATTATTGAATCGTTAGCGTGTGGCACACCCGTTGTATCAACAAATGTAGGCGGTATACCAACCTTAGTAACAGATCAGCACGATGCAATTCTGGTAGGTATAGAAAATGAACAAGCCATTGCTGATGGTGTGATTAAGCTCTTGCAAGATGACGCATTTCGCGTGACACTGATTAAAAATGGTCAAAACACGATCAGTAAATTTTACTGGGAAAATGTCTGGCGTAACTTACAACAGCATTATTTAAAGGCTATTGCAGAAAAAGGATAAGCGCCTCGTTATGTATACTAAAATTGTTTCGTCATTGTTGTTTCCATTGCATGAAAAATTAAAAAAGCATGATACGGTGACGATAAAAAACGCCTTAGAGAAATCGCAATGGCAGAGCAAAACAGAAATTTTAGCGCAACAGGAAAAGCGCTTACATAGCTTCCTAAAGACAGCTGTTGAGCAAGTGCCTTACTATCGTCAGTTGTTTAAACGTTTGGGCCTTAGTGCGCAGGATATCAAGAGTAAAGCTGATTTAACAAAGCTACCTTTTTTAGATAAGCCTGTTATACGTGAGCATTTCGAACAATTAAAGGCTGATAATGCCGGCCCTGTCAGCCCCTTCACTACGGGTGGTTCTAGCGGTACACCGTTAACGTTTTTGCTGAGTAATGAACGCGTAAGTCATGATGTCGCTGAAAAGTGGCGTGCAACTCGTTGGTGGGGAGTCGATATAGGTGATAAAGAAATTGTTGCATGGGGCTCGCCAATTGAATTGGGCGCTCAAGATAAAGTTAGATTGTTTCGCGACAAATTATTCCGTTCCACCTTAGTACCAGCTTTTGATATGAATGACACTAAGCTGTTGAATTTTATTGACACGATAAAAGCTGAAAAACCCAAAATGCTATTTGGTTACCCGTCGGTGTTTAGTTTGATCGCAAAAACAGCGCAAAAACATAATATACGGGTAGACAACCTTGGCATAGAAGTGGTGTTTGTGACGTCTGAACGTTTATATCCCTATCAAAGGGAAACCATTGAAACAACGTTTGGTGCGCCTGTAGCCAACGGTTATGGTGGTAGAGATGCGGGGTTTATTGCGCATCAATGCCCTGACGGTAAAATGCATTTAAGTGCTGAAGATATTGTGGTTGAAATCATCGATCGTGAGGGTAACCCAGTACCTGATGGTGAAAAGGGGGAAATAGTGGTAACCCATATGGCGACATCTGACTTCCCTTTTATTCGTTATCGTACAGGCGATGTGGCGGCTATTGACCCAGAGCCATGTTCGTGTGGTCGTGGTTTACCGTGTTTAATGGATATTGAAGGTCGAACAACAGATTTTGTTATCGCGCAAGACGGCACGGTCATGCATGGCCTTGCACTTATTTACGTATTGCGAGAGCTCCAGGGTATTGGTGAATTTAAAATAATTCAAGAATCTAAATTGTTGACTCGTATTCAAGTTGTGCCGATCGAAAAGGATTTACCAGACGCATTAAAAGAAGAAATTATTGTTGGTTTCAAAAAACGTTTAGGTGATAACGTGGAAGTTGAACTGGAAGTCGTTGAGAAAATTGAGGCTGAAAAGTCAGGCAAATTTAGATACGTAATCAGTAAGGTGTCATAAAGTGATTGATTCGCTATTTTACATTGCTGATATCGTATGTTTGATTTACTTGTTTCATTGGGCAATAAAAAAAGACGCTGAAACTGACTCTTCAGATAATCCTAAACATTCAAAACGTAAAAAAAATAGGTTTAGATAATAATGCGTGATATTGCTGTTCTGATTCTTTTCATCTTTTTAGTATTCTTTGCTCTAAGAAGGCCTTTTATTGGAGTTTGCGCATGGATATGGGTAGCAATGGCGTTCCCTGCAGGTTGGGCCTGGGGTTTTTCATCGTCTTTACGCATTAACTTTACTGTCGCAATTCTCACTTTTGTTGGTTATATCTTTTATAAGAATAAAGCCAAGCTGCGGCTCGATGTCATTTCAATACTAATCGCCTTATTTTGGGTAATTGCTTTAATCAGCACAATAACGACCGAGTCACTTTTACAAGACTTTATTTGGTCAAAGTTCTTTGATGTTTCTAAGATTCTACTTCTGTATATTGCGGTTATTCTCATCATCGAGAAAAAGCTGCACATTGATACCTTAATTTGGGTTATTGTGCTGTCAATTTCTGCATATGCAGGGATGGAAGCCGTTAAATTTATTTTGTCAGGTGGTGGTCACCGAGTTGCAGGTCATGCAGGCCATGTACTAGGTGATAGAAATGACTTGGTTGTAGCAATAAATATGGGCTTACCACTCGTTATTTACCTGATAGGACAAACCAAAAATAAATTGCTTAAACAAGGTTTGATTGGCTTATTTATTTTAAATTTAGTGGCAATTATAGGTAGCTACTCACGAGGTGGTTTTATCGGTTTAACCATTTTAACCTTGTACTTTTTCCTCAAATCAAATCGTAAGTTTATTTGGACGATGCTCTTTGTTATTGCTGTTCCCATTGCTGTGCAGTTTGCGCCAAGTGAATGGACGTCGAGAATGAATACGATTGAAAGTGCATCATTAGAAGATAGATCGTTTATTGGACGTTTATGGGCTTGGAAGATTTCCACTAAAATTGCTAATGATAACTTTTTTGGTAATGGTTTTTATGCCAGCCAAGATCCTTTGGCTTGGGAGACCTATAAGCACCAAATTGATAACTTTGGTCCTATAAAAACGCCGCCAGTTGAAGATAGGATCAAACCTAAAGCTGCGCATAGTATTTACTTCCAAACATTGGGTGATTTAGGCTATCTGGGTTTAATTGTTGTACTGTTAATATTAAGCCGTTTCTTCTTCCGCTTGAGAAAAATCGCAAAACTAGCACGTGAACAAGGAATAGAATGGGCTGAAAAATTAGCAACCCTGATGTCAGTTTCTATTGTCGCTTATGGTATTACCGGCGCATCAGTAAGTTTAATTTACTTCGATTTGTTGTTTGTATTGTTTGGTATCTCATATGTGCTGCTTTATCGCGTAGTAGATAGCTCGAGTAAGGTCGTGATGCGGCCTCGATTCGCCAAATAAGGGATTATAAATATATGACTCAAAATTTGGAGCGTTGGCTGTTTGGAGTGTTTAGTAAAGCTGTTTCCTACAAGTCTTTGGGAAGAGCAACTATTCTTACATTCCATCGAGTTTCAGATAACAATTCTTTGTTTGAGCAAGAAGAAGTCGGCATTTTAGAGTTTCGCGATAAAATGCGTCTATTGAAAAAGCACTTCAATGTGGTTTCGATCGAGGAGCTATTAAACGCTAATTTTAACGGTGATCTTAAACCTTACACCGTAGCGATCACTATTGATGACGGCTATGAAGATTGTTATTCAGTTATCACACCTATATTGGATGAATTAAAACTGCCCGGCGCATTTTTCATCACGACCGAAGGTATTGAACAAGGTGGTTTGTGGAACGATAAAATTGCCAATGCTTTGTTATTAACTGAGCAACAGTCCATTCATATTGATGATGAAGAAATCTTTATAGACGATGATGTTAGTAGATGCGCTGCATTTGGAAAAATTCTTGTTAAATGTAAATACAAAAAATTGCACGAAAGATCTCAGTTTATCGCTTTGCTCAATGAACAATGTAAAACGGAATTTACTGATTACGATTTTTTAACCGAAGATAAAATCAGAGCAATGGCCAATGCCGGTATGATTATTGGCGCTCATACTCATTCACATCCCATTTTAGCGGTTGAAGATGAGCAGGTTTGCATCACTGAAATCAAAGAATCTAAAGATATTTTAGAAAACATTACCGGTACTAGCATCAAGCATTTTGCTTATCCTAACGGTATGGTTGGTCGAGATTTTAATGGTAAACATGAGTCAATGTTGAAGGAACTAGGGTTCGAAAGTGGGTTTAGTACAACCTGGGGGCATTTTAGCCCAGATAGCAACAGATTTGCTATTCCACGTTTTACCCCTTGGGACAAAAACATTTACAGGTTTGCATTTAGACTTGTTAGACATTCGTGTAAAAAATATGGCTAATGTACCTCAACATATATTGATGATTGCGTTTGATTTCCCTCCTAGGGGGGGATCAGGTGTTGAGCGTACGTTGAAATTTGCTCGCTTTCTGTCAAGTTTTGGCTGGAAGCCCGTGGTACTCACCGTGAATGAATCGACCCACGGAGATTTTGTTGATCATAGCAATCAACTTGAAAATGACATTATTGTAGAGAGAACATTTTGTTTAGATGCAAGTAGACATTTGGCGTTTCGTGGACGACATTTTGAGTTTTCAAAAAAACCCGATCGTTATTGGGGCTGGGCTTTTACAGCTGTGCCTAAAGCCATGTCTTTAATCAAGCAATATGACATTAAGTGTTTATGGTCTACTTATCCAGTGATGACTTCACACATCATAGGTTATGTATTAAATAAATTAACGAAATTGCCTTGGATAGCTGATTATCGCGATCCACTTCAATGCTATTACGATGAACTGGTTTACAACAACTCTAAAGCAGCACGATTTTTTGACAAATTAGTGGTTGAGAATACAACTAAGCTTGTTTTTGTTACCAACAATGCATTGTCACTTTATGCCAATATCTATGGGGCAAGGGTATTGGAAAAGAGTACGGTTATCGAAAATGGCTTTGATAGCAAAAACCTAGGAGCGCTTTCAAGAACCTTAGAAAATGACAAATTTGTGCTTTTTCATGGAGGATCTCTGTACGAGACAGGAAGGCAACCTCAGGTGCTATTTGATGCATTGAAATTGCTTAAAGTTAAATTAGGTAAGGATTTTGATAAGGTTAAATTGAATTTACTCGGTGCGCACAATCAGCAGTTTAATAAAGTGCGTGCAGAGCAACTTGAAATTTCACAGGCTGTAGAGTTTAAATCTCAACAGCCGTATCAACAATGTTTGCAGGCAATGCTTAATGCAGATGTTTTGGTGGTGATACAAGGGCAGGTTTTTGATAATCAGATACCCGGGAAAATATATGAGTATCTTAATACCGATTTACCCATAGTGGTTGTTACGCCAAATAACAGCGCAACGGATGTTTTAGTGAAAGAGTTTCCAGGCGTTTTAAGTTCTGAAGACCCAACAGAAATAGCAGTATTTTTAGTAAGAGCTTTCACTGAAAAAATTCGTTATGTGCGTGATACCGAAAAATTAGAGCGCAGAGAAAGAACACAAGAGCTGGCACAGCTACTCGATAGCTGTGTTTGATTTAAAAATTTCCTAATAGGAACTGACATGAGTATAACGTCTCTTTTACTTACTGGAGGAGCTGAAAAGAGCTCTTCGAAAAATGAATGGACTGGTTTTCAAAGTGCACTAGCTTTAGTGTGTGATGTTAAAACGGGTGACTGTAAAGAAGCCATCAATTATTTTACACCAGAAGAATTTAGACCACCGATGCCTGATTGTTCTGTATTGTTTAAGTCGGCAGAAATTCAACAAGGTATGTTGGTAGCAACGACACAAACAGAAGTGTTGCTATACGATATAAAAACATATCAGTTAAAAAGTCGGATTTCTTTGCCATGTTTTAATGATGTACATCATGCTAGGCTAACCGAGAGTGGTTCATTGCTTGTTTGTGCGACCGGTTTAGATGCTGTTTTTGAATTGGATCTTGAAGGCAATGTGCTTAAAGAGTATCCCGTTTTAGGTCAAGATATTTGGCACAAGTTCTCGAAAGAGCAAGATTATCGCCAGGTACTTACGACAAAACCTCACGAATCGCACCCTAATTTTTGCTTTGAGTACCAAGGTGAGTATTTTGTCACGCGTTTCAAGCAAAAAGATGCTATTAGCTTAGCCACTGATAAGGCATTTGATATCGCCGTTGGTGGTCCACATGACGGCTATGTCTTGGAGGATGAAGTTTACTTTACCACGGTTAACGGTTTTGTCGTTGGTTTTAATATTACCAGTGGTGAAAAAGTACTAGAGTGCGACTTAAACCAAATTGAAAACCCACAAAAAAAGAACTTAGGCTGGTGTCGCAGCTTATTAATGTTAAATAAAGATGAAGCTATTGTTGGTTTTAGTCGCATGAGAACCAGTAAATTCTCAGATTATCTAAGCTGGGTAAAAGAAAAAACAGGGGCTGGCACAGCAAATGCTGAACCGACAAGAATCGTAAAATATAACTTTAAAAATAGCTCGATTGATTGGTCAGTTAATATTGAATGCTTCAATATTAATGCTGTTTTTTCTGTATTGGATAATTCTGAGAACATTTAATGTCTACTATAAAAAGCCAAGTTATTTCTGGTGTTAAGTGGTCACTTTTTGCTAAAGGTGCATCGCAGTTATTTTCGTGGATTTCGACATTTTTTGTTATCAGGATTTTAACGCCAAATGACTTTGGGATCATCGAGTTAGCAACGGCTATTATCAGTTTAGCCATGGCGCTCGGTATCAGTGGTTTTTCTGATGTTATTGTGCAAAAGAAAGTACATGACACTAAGCTCTGCAACCAAGTGTTTACTATTTCCTTATTGGTAAACCTGTTGTTGTTTATTATCATTTTTAGCAGCGCAGGCGCGGTTGCTCGGTGGTTTGATGCACCAAATCTTGAACAAGTTGTACAACTACTGAGTGTCAATGTATTAACCATTGCATTTACAGTGGTTCCTTCTGGCATCCTGAAACGGGACATGAAATTCAAACCATTATCTTTGATCCAATTAGTGATGGCGCTATCTAATGCCGCGATTAGTTTAACGTTTGCACTTAATGGCTTTCAGTATTGGTCGATACCATTAGGGGCTTTTTTCAGCATGATAATTTTTGCAGTTTTAATTAACTCGCAAGTCAGACAGAAAGTAGCCATCACCTTTGATTTTTCAGGTTTTAGGGCTTATTTCAACTTCGGTATGTTTACCATTATTAATCGAACGTTGAATTTTATCTTTTTAAAAGCAGACACTTTTATTATTGGTAAGGCACTGGGTATTGCTCCACTTGGAACCTATTCCGTTGGTAGCCAGCTTGCTAATTTACCGCTGGAGAAGACCGCAGCGACGTTAAACCAAATTAGCTATTCAGGTTACGCCCAAATAAAAAATGAACCTAACTCGGTTGCTTATTATTTTGTGCAAAGTAACCGAATTTTATCGATATTAGTTTTCCCTGTTTTTTGGGGAATGGCAGCAGTAGCCGAGCTTATCATTGGTATTTTATTGGGTGAAAAGTGGCTTGGAGCAGTAGTTGTCTTTCAGTTGCTTGCGTTAGCTATGCCATTTCGCATTTTCCAACTTTCGACACATTCGGCAATAGCCGGTCTTGGCAATCCGAAATTCAATACAAAGAACCTATTTGTATTATGTTTGCTGATACCACCAAGCATTGCTGTTGGTGTCAACTGGGGAATAGCAGGGGCTGCAATAGCTTGGAGTATTGCTTACTTACTGTTTTTTGTATGGATGATGGGACGAAGCTTTGGTTACCTAAACGTTAAAGTGCAAGACTTTTTAGCGGCTATCTTTAAACCTATTATTTCTGGTATTTTGATGGTGCTCTGCACATTACAAGTTATCTCTTTTATGGGAGATAGTAGTCTAGTAACATTAATTTCTGCCATTATCGCTGGTGCAGTGACTTATACCGTTACGTTATTGGTATTGGATAGAGAAGTAATTCAAACGATCAAAAAACTGAAATCGTGATAAAGGGAGTCGCATGAAAGCAAAGTTATTCATTTATTTCATAATATGTTTAGTTGTGCTGGCATGTTCTGGTGCTTTATTTTTTCAGTATTATTTCCAAAAGCCATTTAGCGAAGCGATCAATATCAAGCCCTATAAAATGTGGCAATCTGAATTACTTGAAACAAAGCTGCTAAATCCAAATGTACCTTCAGCTCAATTCTGGTTTGATAAACCTGTGGGTCCTAAAGCGCCAATACAATGGAATCCGACCCACAACAATAGCTTATACGTAAATAGCGAAAAGGAAATAATTGCTGCGCTCAAAAAGGCAAAAGCAGGTGAAACTATCCATGTATTACCTGGTACCTACCGATTTACTGGGCACAGTTTAAATACTAAAAATTCGGGAACTCTTAGTCAGCCAATAGTTTTCATGGCGAGTCATATTGGCGATGTTACTTTTGAATTTGATCTAAAAGAAGGGCTGTTAATTGCTCATCCTTTCTGGCGAATCGGCAATATCCAGTTTAAAGGTGTGTGTGAACAAGACTATAAATGTGAACACGCTCTGCATGTTGTTGGCCAAGGTCACAATACCCATATAGAAAACAACGTGTTTTTAGACTTTAATTCCCCGATCAAAGTAAACCAGTTTAACGGTGAATATCCCGACAAAGGCCTTATTAAACACAATACATTTATTTATTCTAGGGCCCGAAAAACAGCATCTCCGGTTACCGCAATTGATATTGTTGCAGCCAACGATTGGCTTGTTAGCCAAAACTTCATCTCAGACTTCACTAAAGCAAAAGGTGACCACGTAAGTTATGCCATGTTTTTTAAAGGCAATGGCCAGGGTAATGTTGCAGAGCGCAATGTGGTCTTTTGCGAATGGTTATTCTCTGGAGGTCAGCGTGTTGGGGTATCCATTGGCGGTGGCGGCACAGGCCATAAATTTTGCCGAGATGGTAGTTGTGCGGTTGAGCAAAGTGATTCTATTATTAGAAACAATTTAATTGCTCATTGCCCAAACGATGTAGGTATATATGTAAACAAGGGTAAAAACTCTATTATAAACAATAATGTACTATATAAGACTCGAGGTATGGATATTGCGTTTGAACAGTCTTCCACCACCTTACTTTTTAATGTATACGACGGTAGAGTTTTTGTAAAACATGGAGCAAATATTGTAGAGCATAATAATGCTGGCAGCGTTGTTTCAGCGATGCTTTTAAAATCTGAAGTAGAACATCGCTATATAAATCCTGCAAGTGGAAATTTTATTGCGCTTGATGATAATTTACTACCTGTCCCTAAGGGCTTAGAATATGACCTAGGGTTAGATATTTGTGGTATACAGCGCAGTAAACGCGTATCGCTTTTTGGTATGACAAGTACACTGATGCCCAGTTGTAAATTAGATTTTACTTACTAATCAAAATGTTTATGTATGCTTGCCTAAGTCTAGCTACCGACCAATAACTTGCTGTACTTACCGGAAACCTTTTTAACCAATGTTATTATGTATGAACAAGTTAGTAGTGTTGTTATTGCTACTATAAAATATAAAACTAAATTTCCTGTTGCTGGTTCACCATTTACTTTTAGGTATAATAATTTTCCTGAAGTTAATAAATATGAGTGAATAAAAAAGACACCAAAACTTGTATCAGCAATTACACTCACAAATTTTGAGTTTAAATACGAATTAAATTTTATAAATAATCCCAAGAAGAAGATAGACATACTCAATTTTTGTAGATAATTGATATAAGTCATAGTGCCTTCCAAAAACAAAAATTCACATATAGAAAAAAATATAATAAGTGAAAACGAAAATACTATAAGTATATTGCGACTAATTATTGGATTTATAACATCTTTAAACTGACTGCAATACATTCCGAGCAAGTATGCAGAGAAAAAGTGAATAAAGCTTTGAGGAGGAAAGCCTCTGCCAATAAAGCAAGACAAAACGATGAATATAGGTAAACCCAAATAGATTAACTTATTTTTATCTGCTTTTATTAAGAGAGGAGCTATTACATAAAAAATAGCGATCATAGGTATAAACCATAGTGGGGCAAGGTGTGCTCCTGTTAGATAGAATAAACCTATTTGTTCTAATATTGAATTGTCATAAAATCCATACCAAACGGAACCACGCTTCAATATCGTTACAAAGATCACTATAGCTGGAATAGAAATAATAAAATAAGGAGCGATTACATTTTTTAGTTTAGATTTGAAGTACTTCTTTGAGTCAAATTTACTTGATAAATGCTGGAAAAGGTAACCAGCAATAAATACAAAAAGAACACTACCATTGGAAAGAAATATCCTTAGTAATCTTTCGGTATCAATATCATTCCATACAAATACATCTATAGTGTGGCCGGTAATTATGAAAAGTATAGCTAAAGCTCTAAAATAATGAATGTACCCTAGAAACAATTTATTCTCCTTGGTATTGCAACAAATCTATTTAGGTAGCTAACAATTTAGTTTTTATGCGACACGTAGTTTGTGTTACTTTATCGCTTGTTGGTCTGAGGCGCTACCCGCTCGGTGTGTCAGAGGTTTTATGCTATGGACTTTTGCTTTTTAGAAGTTATAACTCTCATAGCTAATTTAAACGAGCTTAGTTTTGATTATTTAAGCTTTCCCAGCACCACTCAGCGCTTATTATGTATTTATTACACCTAAATTTAGCCAAATAAGCAATCATCTTTTTCACTCGTACAGTGGCTATCAGTCTGGGTAGTTAAGCAAGATAACTCTTTGATTTTATTCAGCCCTTGAAGCTGCTAACTCGTTCGCTCTGTTATTAGCTGCCACTGGCTTCAAGTTGAACACCCCAATAAACCGCAAGATACCTACTTTACAGTGCTGACAGAGCCAGTGTGGCGACTGTGGTGTATTCTCTGCCTTTGGCTTGTAACCTTTGCGAACCTGTGACTTTATCAGCGCTAATTTTCGTTTGCGACAGGCATTAGGTAAAAAAACATAGTGACGAATACACATAAACCCTTTTGGCAGTAGATGCTGTAAATAACGCAGTAAAAATTATCATTGGTAAGCGTCCGGCCAATAGCGCATTTCACTAATTATAAAATGACTTCGATTTATTTGATTGGAGTAATTCTTGGCTAGTAAAACCTTTGATGATTGGAACCTCTTTGTTGAAACTCATGTAGCCAGCGGCTTGTCCGTGCCGCAATTTCGCAACCAGCATAATCTAAACCCTAAGTATTTTTATCTCTATAAATCAAAGGTCATTTTATAGCGTAGACAAAGCCCCTCAAAAAGCCAAAGCAAGTTGGAAGAAAAATCTTAACGATGAACAGGTTGAGTTTCTTTTAGATGTGATTAAAGGCATTAGAGCACAAGCGTTGATGCAGCAATAATTGTCCTAAGCTATCTTTAGTTCACATTTTGTCAGTATCTCAATTAGTCATACTGACAAGATATTCAGAACCTTAATATCAGTCTTCTATTCTGGGTAAAATTGCCCACTTCGGGTTGTTATCATAAATCGTTTTATGCAACACATTTAGCATCATATATTGCCAAGGAGCCGGTATTTCTCGGTCATAAGCATACGCAGCAGCAGCCATTCCTATACTGTAGTAACCATGCTCAGTGTCACGGCCCATAATCAAGCGATTATTAATTAACTCAAGGTAACCATCTTGATAAGTATTTGCTATAGCAAGGACACTATTAAACCATTGATTATCTTGGTTTAATGTTGGCGTAATGTAAGCGGAAAACATATAGTTTGGCAAAGCAGGGTTTTGTAATATTTGACTTAGATAGCGGCTAGAGTATTGCACTAAGTTATCAGTGTTATAACCTAATTCTTGGGCACGACCTAAGCTAATGGTTACAAAGTTTTGCATCCATGGTGCTATCGCTTGGTTAACAACTTGAGTATCAACATAATCATCGCGTACATAGGCTTGACTAGAAACCCCTTCATTCCAAAAGCCAAGAGGCGAAGGTTGCTCTGAATTTACAAATATACTATCAGCAATAAAGTTTCTCGCATGGTTATAAATGGCAGATTTACTCGGATACGCGTTTGGTAGGTCAAATAACCCTTGAAAAGCGGTAAATGCATTTTCATTTAAGGTATTAAAGTAACTTTTTTCAGGCCAATCGTCAGGCAATATGTCATAGGTATGAACACGTGTTCTTATTGCCCATGCTTGGCCTCTGACTTCGCCGGAATACAGTAGACCTTCTGAGCCAGTTTGGCCTCTACCAAGACGTGAATTAAATCCTTTAGCATTATTATTCCCTGTGACATAGGCAGCAGAGAACAACATTTGATCAAGATAAAATCTGTCACCGGTTAGTAAAAATTGCAACGAAGAGATATCGGGGTGATGTGCATTATCCGGTCGCCAATTGCTTCGGGTAAGTTCTGCAACAGGGACTATTTTGTCAGCATCATTTATTTCATGCCAATCAGGCCTTTCTGTCCAATGTGTTGGCCGTGCCCCTGGGGCAATTGAAACAATTTTACCTAGTGCATCTATACTCTGATTTAAATCAAACTTAAGGCCATCTTTGCCTTCCCTTAAATGCATAGGCCATGCACTGGCTAGATCAGCTTGGGTCAAAGCTATCTCGGTTAATCGCCAGTCACCTGAAAACAGCCATTTTACAGCCCAAGAAGGATATAAACCGATATCAGGCCTACCACCACCAACGGCCATAACTGGTTGCCATAGTCCGCTGTCGTATAAATCTTTATTTTTAGTTTGCCATATATTCCAATAGGCCTGAATGGTAGCATCAGAAATTTCACGAGAGACATCAAAATATGGTACGGAATTTGTTTGCACTAAATAACGAATATTGTGGTTGAGATTAAAAGTTGCTGTATCGAAAGTTGAAAATTGCTTTGTCCACATTGAGCGAGCTTGATGAGGTACATCAGATTTTTCATACACTTTTTGTTTGTCTTTCCCGATGAGTAATTGCAAGTCGTAGATTTGATCTTGTAAGCTGATGGTATTGGTATTTTCACTCACGTATCTAACGGTATATTGATTTAACTCCTTCCAAAAAGTAACGTGAAAAATAGGGCGGATTGAACGATGGCTATCAGCACCTAAGTCATAAACACGTTCGCTAGAATGATCTGCCAAGATCAATGTCGTAGCAACAGGGCCATCTATCCATTTAGTGTAGTGATCGTTCTGTAACATTTCTCTTGCAGATATAGCCGTTACTTGTTCACCTGAAAATGTGTATTCTTGAACGGCATCAAACTGAAAATCATTACTTAACATTTCAGTTTTAGTTAATGCATTACCCGTTGGTGGTGTGCCATTTTCAATAGAAGCGACAAATTCACCATTTGCTGGTAGTTGATCGAGAACAAAGTTAATAATGGCATGTTTAACAGAACCATCGTCATGACGTTGTTTAATTGTTGCTTGTGACACGATATTTTGACCAGTGATTTGTATTACAGGGTAATTGGCAATTTCACCTTTAATAAAAGGACGTGCAATTTGTATCGGTATATTTGTCCTTTCTTCACCAAGAGGTTCTTTGATTGTGAATGTATTGGTTGCAGGTGGAAGAGGTTCCTCTTCAAAAAATGCTGAAATGGTCAGTACGTCAGAAATATTTATTGTACATGTTGCTGCTGAAGCAGGACAATTTTCCCAAGCTAAAAAGTCAAAGCCACTGTTGCCTGTACTTTCAAAGGTTAATTGTGTGTTTTTTTCGACAGAGTATTGGCAGTAATTGGTACAGGTTTCATCTAACTGTTCAATATACACACTACCATTACCACTCACATTAAGCCTTACATCAACTTCATTCTGACTTAATGTTTCAAAGTCAGCACGAACAATGGTGTAACCATTTACAGTGACATTGCAGGTTAGTTCAGTGGTAGTACAGCCCTCACTCCAGCCGGAAAATTCTGCCCCTTCATCGGGTTGTGCAATCACAGTGACGACAGTGTCAGGCGCAAGATCATATTCGCACTCAATATCACATGTTTCAGCAAGCTGAGGAATCGATACGCTGCCGTTACCCAATGCTAATACGAGAAGTTGAGTCGCTTCCTTTGGTGCAAATTCTGCTTTAACGTTTTTATTACTGTTTAGGGTAAGTTTACATTCTTGCTGCTGACAACCTTGCCAACCATTAAATTGGAAGTCATCTGTATTAGGTGTGGCAATCAACGTAACGGTTGAGTGTGCTTTAGCGTTAATCGTACAATCTTGGGAGCAGCTTTGGTTTAATTCAACGATGTCAACTTTGCCTTCGCCATCGCCAACAAACTGAATATTAATCGAGTAGTCGTCAATTGGCGTAATAATGGCTTTTGAATCGCTGTCACCCCCTCCTCCACAAGCAGCGAGTGTACAGGTGATGAAAATCGAGAGTATTCGAGACAATTGTTGCCGAATAAAAAACATAAAAAATATATCCTAAAATTGCTGAAAAATGTACGTCACTGTATAACTATTAATTGTAGTTGCTCACGCAGTTGATGCCAATGATGAACCGAGTTTTTTAAAGCCTGTATTTCTGTATTCAAATTAGGCGCTAGTGCTTGATTATCAAGGCGCTGACCAAAATCAGATGAGCTACCTGAAAAGATACTACTTATCAGTATATTACCGAGCTCCACATTATAATGAGCAGGTTCCCAATACCATTGCATTGCTTGATGTGGCTGCATTAGTTTTTCGGGTTCTAACGTATATTGATTAAAACCACTAAAATCCCACAACGTTATGTATTGAGATTGATGATCTCGTACCACATTTGCAAGAGTTGCTTTCCATTGTAAATAGAGTTCAAAGTAACCTTGTTGATCAATAGCATGTAAGTAGCTGTAATGGTAAGGGTTAATGAATAGGTGTAGGGTGATTTTTTTACTCTGCACCACGTTTATTAATTCAAGTAACTTTTCAAATTTAGGGCTTATAGGCGTGCCCTCGTTACTGGTTAACTGCCATGGCTTTTGGCTTAACTTTTCTTTTACAAACCCCAGCTTTTGTTTAAAAAGAGGCTTTTTCCCTTCAGATTTAACAATATTAATATACGATTGGGCACTGTTGAGACCGAAAGGTCCAATACTGTCCACAACAGAATTTTGCTGGCTCATGGTAAAAAGCGATGAGATGAGCGCATCGACTGAATAGACTAATGCTAAACGTTCTGTATAACGTTTTTTGGCGTGTTTAAAACCTTCGGCTGAAAATATACGGTGTCCGTAACTCGTTTTGGTGGCATTGGTTTCATTGCCCGTGGGGGTAACCAGAAAATCAAAAAAATCTAAACCAAATACAATGGTTTCAAGGTTGGGACTCGTATTAATTGCGTGATAGATGTGATCAATTTGTGAATGCAGCGTAGCGCCAGCTAACCCTAGGTTATAGACTTTTTTACCTTCAAAAGCAGGGTGGTAGGGCGACAGTCCCATTTCAACTCGGGAATTACCCATCAATAATACATCAGGCTTAACGTGTTCAACGCGATAAGGTTTACTGATGCGCACTCGGTTGCTTGCTTCTGGTTTCACTTTATTGATATTTGAAATCGTTGGTGACCAATACATACCAAAGGGATCAATAAACCAATTAATACCGCCAACCCCAATGAGCAAAAGAATGGTAATGAAGCTGAATTTCTTTAAATAAGTCATAGTTAAAATTGAAAGTATAGAAATTCACTTACCTGGTTGAGCGTCAATAACCCTAAAACAAACGCTAACGCAGAAAGAAAAGCAAATTTTGTTGAATACGAAAATTGAAGCTGCTGTGCTATTTTTTTGGCGGGCCAAATAGCATTAGTAGTATCAAACTGTAGCGTGCTTAAAGTCGCTTTATGTTTGGCAAACATATCTTGTATATTAGGCAGTACTAATACCACAAGCGTTAATGTGATTATCCAAAGCCAAGTTTTAACAAAAACTGCACCGCCGCCGAGCGTAGGAGTAATAGCTAAAGAATCTAATACTTGATGAAGCGGAGATAATTTAACATAAATCGCGTTTGGCATGGATATGCCGTTTAACCCAGCCATACCAGATAACATGTTTAGTGCACCATCTAATGTAACGGCTCTAAAAAATACCCAACCGATGATCACGGCAATAATCGTGATAAACCAAGCCAAGTAGCGGTATAACATACTGTTTACAAAAGAAACCCCACTAGACTTTATCATGTGTTGCCAGCTGTGGTTAATAATTAAGTATGAACCGTGTAAACCGCCCCAAATGACAAAATTCCAACCTGCGCCATGCCATAAGCCACCGAGTAACATGGTAATTAATAAATTGGTATAGCGAGAAACTTGGCCTTTTCGGTTACCGCCTAAGGCAATATACACATAATCGCGTAAAAATTTAGATAAGGTCATATGCCATCGCCGCCAAAACTCTGAAATATTAGCCGCTTTATAGGGGGAATAAAAGTTCAACGGCAACACAATTCCAAAAATTCGTGCCAAGCCAACAGCCATATCTGAATAACCAGAAAAATCAAAATATAATTGAAAAGTATAGGCTAGTGCACCTCCCCAAGCAGTAAAAAAATCGATACTTTCACCAGCATCCGCCATTGAGAATATTGGGGTAGCATAAATGGCAATGCCATCAGCAATCACCGTTTTTTTGAATAAGCCAATGGCAAAAATAGACAAGCCAATGGCGACATCGTTCGCGTTTAACTGAAAGGCTTTATTTCGTTCAAATTGCGGCAACATATCTTTGTGGTGAACGATGGGGCCAGCAATAAGTTGCGGAAAAAATGACACAAATAACGCATAGTGTAAAAAGCTGTATTCTTTGGTGATACCTTTGTATGAATCAACTAAATAGGCAATTTGTTGGAAGGTGAAAAATGAAATTGCTAGTGGCAGAATAATATTGCCAATGGAGTAATCAACATCAAATACACTATTAACATTATTGAGTATAAATCCAGCGTACTTAAAATACGCGATAGCGGACAAATTTACCGCGATACCGAAAATGAGTAACCCTTTATGTTTTGAGCGACCACCCAACATCCCGCCTAATAGGTAATTAAACCCCATTGAGGCAAGTAACAATAAAAGATAAATCGGATTCCACCAACCGTAAAAAAATAAAGAGCACGCCACCAGCACCGCAATTGCAGGCTCATTGCCGTAACGCTTTGCTATTTGTAAAAACAACAAAATGGTTAATGGTAAAAAAAAGAAAAGAAATTCAACCGAATTAAATAACACCTAACTTCCTTGCGTTTCGTATTATGTTTCGTGATTGCAATTTAACTATCTGCCTATGATTGATAATACATTTAGTAAATGTACTTTCGAAGCATTAATAAATCACTTATGATGACATTATAATTAAATTCATCGTTTATGGAAGACAAATGGATCAACCTGTCATAACTCCTGTGGTGTTGTGTGGTGGAAGTGGTACTCGACTTTGGCCATTATCACGTACCTATACCCCGAAACAATTTTTACCGTTAACCTCTTCTTACTCAATGTTGCAAGAAACAGTTCTTCGATTACCTAAAACGATTAACCAAGGTATTTTTATTTGTAATGAAGAACATCGCTTTATGCTTGCTGAGCAATTAAGGAAAATTGATGCCAATAACAGCACAATTTTGCTTGAGCCCGAAGGTCGAAACACTGCACCTGCAGTCGCTTTAGCTGCTTTGCAGGCAATCAAAGATAATCCGCATGCGATGTTATTAGTGCTAGCAGCAGATCATGTAATCTCTGATCATGGCGCATTTCATCAAGCGATTGAACATGCAACAGCAGCAGCGTTGCAAGATAAATTAACCACCTTTGGTATTGTGCCGGATAAACCTGAAACAGGGTATGGCTACATTCAACATGGCAACGATGGCGAACAATTTCATTCAGTAAAACAGTTTGTTGAAAAGCCAGCGCTTGATGTCGCTAAACAATACGTCGCTTCTGGTGATTACTTGTGGAATAGCGGTATGTTTTTGTTCAAAGCGTCATGCTTCATTGATGAATTAGAGAAATACTGTCCAGAAATATTAGTTGCATGTCAGCAAGCTTTCAGTGGTGCTGAACAAGATTTAGATTTTATTCGACCAGAAAAGTCTGCCTTTTTATCTTGTGTGAGTGAATCAATTGATTATGCGGTTATGGAAAAAACGTCAAATGCCGCGGTTGTGCCTCTAAATGCTGGCTGGAGCGATGTGGGTTCATACGGGGCGTTAGCTGATGTACTTGATAAAAGTGACGAGAAATCGAATGTATTTGTTGGTGATGTATTAACGCATGAAACCTCGGAGTGTTATATCAACAGCCAACATAAATTGGTTGCTACTGTTGGAGTCGAAAATCTGGTTATTGTAGATACGCCAGATGCGGTATTAGTGGCTAATAAAGATAAAGCACAAGATGTTAAAGCCATTGTTGAACAATTAAAGCAACAAAGCAGAAGCGAAGTGTCATTTCAGCGAGAAGTGTACCGTCCTTGGGGTAAATATGACTCTATCGACATGGGCGAGCGCTTCCAAGTAAAACGCATTACCGTGAAACCAGGGGCAAAACTTTCAGTACAAATGCATCATCACCGCGCTGAACATTGGATTGTTGTCTCAGGTACTGCGAAAGTGACGATTGGTGAAACCACATCGCTTTTGAGTGAAAATATGTCTACTTATATTCCGATTGGTGAAGTTCACGCACTAGAAAACCCTGGAAAGCTCCCCTTAGAAATGATTGAAGTACAATCAGGTAGTTACCTTGGTGAAGATGATATTGTACGCTTTGAAGATAGATACGGACGTAGTTAATAGTAGATAAATCATGATGACAAAAGAAAATTTAACCTGTTTTAAAGCTTATGATATTCGTGGCAAGTTAGGCGAAGAGCTTAATGCTGATATTGCTTATCGTATTGGCCGAGCGTTTGCTCAACACACCAAAGCGAAAACTGTTGTGGTTGGTGGTGATGTTCGATTAACCAGTGAAGAATTAAAGTTAGCGCTGGCGAATGGCTTGATGGATGGTGGCACTGACGTTATTGATCTAGGTCTTAGCGGTACTGAACACATTTATTTCGCCACCAGCCATTTAAAATGTGATGGCGGTATTGTAGTGACAGCGAGTCATAACCCTATTGATTACAACGGTATGAAATTAGTCAGAGAGCATTCTAAGCCAATTTCTGGTGATACTGGGTTATTTGATATTAAAGCGCTAGCAGAAAGTGGTGAGTTTGTTACTCCTGTTTTAAAAGGAACGATAACGCCTCATTATATCTCTGACGCTTATACTGAACACTTGTTAAGTTATATTGAACTTGAGAATATCAAACCGTTAAAAATTGTCGTGAATGCTGGTAATGGGACAGCTGGCCCCGCGTTAGACTGCATAGAACAAGCATTTAACACACGCAATATTCCAATTGAGTTTATCAAGGTTCATCATCAGCCTGACGGTACCTTTCCCAATGGAATACCTAATCCTTTACTGCATGAAAACCAACCAGTTACGTCAAATGCTGTAAAAACTCATCAAGCAGATATGGGCATTGCATGGGATGGTGACTTTGATCGCTGTTTTCTGTTCGATGAAAACGGTAGCTTTATTGAAGGTTATTATATTGTTGGGTTACTCGCCGAAAACTTTTTAGCTAAGCAGCCAGGCGGGAAAATTATTCATGATCCGCGTTTAACGTGGAATACCATCGATATTGTTGAACAAAGTGGTGGTCAAGCAATACAGAGTAAAACCGGCCATGCTTTTATCAAAGAGCGTATGCGCGAGGAAGATGCAATATACGGTGGTGAAATGAGTGCACATCATTACTTTCGAGATTTCGCCTATTGTGACAGCGGTATGATCCCTTGGCTTTTAGTGGCGGAGTTACTGTGTATTAAAAAACAACCACTCTCTGCTTTAGTGCAAGATCGCATTGCTAAATATCCTTCCCCAGGCGAAATTAATAGCACCATTGCTGAACCGAAAAAGGCCATTGCTCGCGTGCTTGAGTATTACCAAGCACAAGCAGTTGAGATTGAGTACGTAGACGGTATAAGTGTGTCATTTGATAACTGGCGCTTTAATCTACGTTCAAGCAATACTGAGCCAGTCGTCAGATTAAATGTAGAAACCAAGGGAGATCTTGCGTTGATGCAAATAAAAACTGATGAAGTACTTCAATTATTACGACAATAGTAATGAACATGGAATATCGTATTCTATCGCTGAGTGACTTAAGCGAAGAATATTGGCAACAGCGCTTATCACCGCAACTGTTTGAACATTCGCTTGTTTGGTTGCAAGCTACCGAGCAATATGTAACGAAAAAGCGCTGTAAGTTACATACCTTATGGTGTGATGAACAACTGGTTGCGGCACTACCACTTTATCAAGAGCAAGGCTTTTTAGGCGCAAAGGTGTTTAAAAATTTAATGAGCTTTTATTCAACAGAAATCAGCTTATTAACTCACAGTGACTTTCCAGAAAGTGGGCAATTACTATATGACCACATTATTGAAGCTAATCGTTGGCATTTTTTTGAACTTGGCCCCATCGTTAACAATCGTCTTAAACTTCATTATTTCAATACGGTGGTTGCACAGCAAACGAATTGGTTTATTCGCGATGTTGATTCTGAAGAAGCCTATTTTTCAGCAAGGCCAAGTCGATTAAAAAACACGCTTAAACGTAAAAATAAGCAACTAACTAAACATAATTATCGTTTTCAAATTGCACAAGATCCAACAAGCGTTAAGCAAATGTTTACTGACTATCAAGCAATTTATCAACAAAGCTGGAAAGGGCAAGAATTTAGTGATGATTTTATTCTTGCTACCTGCCTAAGCGCACAGGCACAACAAAAGCTATGCTTTGCAACCTTATACATTGATGACACTCCAGCAGCGTCTCAAATATGGTTTACGCAACAAGATCAGGTTTCTATTTTTAAATTAGCCTACGACCCGCAATTTTCATCATTGTCAGTAGGGAGTTTATTATCTGAATATATGACAAAACATGTGTTAAGGCATTGTGGTATGCGTCACATAGAATTTGGTATGGGTGATGAGCGCTATAAACAAGATTGGATGAGTGAAAAGCAGTACCGTTATCGTTATTTGGTGTTTAATACCAAGTCGATTATTGGCATACTGGCGTGGTTAAGATATAGCGTATTGGTTAACATAAAAAGAACATTAACAGGATGGTTAGGAAAAAACTCGGATGACTCAACGTGACATTAAACAACAACTCATAGAAATTTTATCTGGCTTAATGCCGAGTTATAACCAACAGTATTGGCAAAGCAATCCTGAACTTATTGGCGTGGTGCCTGAGTTTGACTCCATGACTATCGTAAACCTTATTGGTGAATTAGAAGATCAATTTGATTTAACCTTAGATGACGACGATGTAACGGCTGAAAATTTTGAATCTGTCGATACTATTGTTGCGCTTGTCAGTAGCGAACGTTAATGCTTCAATCTGGCGCACATTTTTATTCAACACACTCAACTGAATTATATCGCTTTGTTCGTTTACCTGCGTTATTTGACCGTTTAGTGATGTTTTGTCCGCCATTGTTTGAAGACGCGAATAACACTCGTCACGTCTATAGTAAATTTGCCCAGCAATTAGCAACTGAGCGAATCGCGTCAGTTATTTTTGATTATTCCGGCACAGGAGATAGTCAAGGAGAGTTGGCAGAGGCTTCCATTGCTACGTGGCGTTCTGAACTTACTCAACAAATTTCCAGTATTAAACAACAGTATCCTAACGTGAATGTTACCTTACTCGCCTGTTGTTCTGCTGCGCTGGTGCTAAATGAAACACTGTTTGAATGTGCTCACGAAATTATACTGTGGCACCCAGAGCTTAATGGTAAAAAATACCTTAACCAATTAAAGCGTATGGCTAAATTGCAACCTTATGATGACCAATACATTGGTGAAGCATCGCTATCACTTATTGCCGGGTATGAATTATCAGCGTTGTTATTGAACGAATTAGCTGCGATCAATATAAGTTTACCAATAAATACAAATATTTTCTGGGGCGAGTTTTCCATGCAAGTGCCCGTATCAGCAGCACGTAGCCGCTTATATCAATCAGTAGAGCAAAATCGCAATTTTTCGCTTGAAGTGTTTCAACAAGCAAAGTTTTGGCAGGCCTCTGAATTGACTCTACCTCTTGATTTACTCAAACAAACAATGCAATGGCTTGACGATGAAAAATAGTCAAGAAACTCCTGTTAATTTTAAATGTGGTGAAGCCCAACTACAGGGTATTTTACATCAGGTAGAACATGCTAAACAGGGCGTGATCATGGTTGTTGGGGGCCCACAAACGCGGGTTGGCAGCCATCGAATGTTTGTTCAAATTGCGCGACATTTGACTCGCCAAGGTTTAAGGGTCTTACGATTTGATTATCGTGGTGCTGGTGATAGCGAAGGTGAAATACAATCTTTTGAACATACTGTTGCTGATATTTCAGCGGCAGTAACCTTTTTTAAGACCCAATACCCCAAAACAAACATCGCCCTGTGGGGTTTGTGTGATGCAGCATCTGCTATCGCTTTATTTTTAAAAACAGAGCAAGTAACTTCGATTAATCATGTGGTGTTACTAAACCCATGGGTAAAACAGCCAGCGACTGAAGCCCAAGCGTATTTAACACATTATTATTGGCATCGACTGCGTGATATCAGTTTTTGGAAAAAGCTTATGACGGGTAAGTTAAATATTTTTCGAAGTGCACAAGGTATCGCACAGCAAAAAGCATTGGCCAATCAACAGCAGGAAGACTCATTTGTTGATGGCATGTTAGCGGGGTTACAACAGTATACTGGTCAATCTCATCTCATTTTGGCAGAGCAAGACTTAACGGCACAAGAGTTTTGCCAGCTAAGGCAGCATAACGCTCAGTGGAAAACGCTAACTTTCAGTAGTGAAATCACTATTGCGGGTGCTAATCACACCTTTGCGTCGCCCCGTTGGAAACAACAAGTGGCAGAACAAACCTTTAATGCGATTATATCTAGTTAATTTTAATCATTATCGCTACAATGGTGAAGGTGTTAATATTTTGTAGCAACTTATTAACGTAAGTAAACAGCGGTTTTGTTTCGGATAGATAAAACAAAAAAGAATCACATTTTGCTTGGTAAAGAATATGGAATCAGTTTTTCAGCCTAAAATTGCAATTATTGGCTTAGGATATGTCGGTTTACCCTTAGCGGTCGAATTTGGTAAAAAGTTTCAAACTATTGGTTTTGATATCAATGGTCCTCGTGTTCAAGAACTCAATCAAGGTATTGACCGTACACTCGAAGTAAATCGAGAAGAGCTAAATGAAGCAACGCAACTTACTTGCTCATCTAACACTCAAGATATTATTGGTTGCGATTATTATATCGTTACCGTCCCAACGCCGATTGATCAACACAAGCAACCTGATTTAACGCCGCTGATTAAAGCGTCAGAAATGCTTGGTGGTGTTATCGCAAAAAATGCGACAGTGATATATGAATCAACGGTTTATCCAGGGGCCACAGAAGAAGATTGCGTGCCTATTTTAGCGCAAGTATCTGGCTTAACGTACAATCAAGACTTTTTCGTAGGTTACTCTCCAGAGCGTATAAATCCGGGTGATAAAACACACCGTTTACCCTCAATTTTAAAAGTTACTTCAGGCTCTACGCCTGAAGTTGCTGAAAAAGTCGATGCCTTATATCGCAGTATTATTACTGCCGGTACTTACAAAGCATCATCTATTCGTGTTGCTGAGGCAGCGAAAGTCATTGAAAACACCCAGCGTGATGTCAATATCGCACTTATTAATGAGCTATCGATTATTTTTAATCGCTTAGGTATTGATACGTTAGAAGTGCTTGAAGCGGCGGGTACAAAATGGAACTTTTTGCCATTTCGTCCTGGTTTGGTTGGTGGCCACTGTATTGGCGTTGATCCATACTACCTTACCCATAAGGCGCAAGCGGTAGGGTATCACCCTGAAATGATACTTGCTGGCCGACGCCTTAACGATGGCATGGGGCAATATGTGGTTTCGCAATTAGTTAAAGGTATGTTGCAAAAGCGTATTCAGGTTGATCAATCAAATGTGCTCGTTATGGGGTTAACTTTTAAAGAAAACTGTCCTGATTTACGTAATACAAAGATAATCGATATTATTCATGAGCTAAAAGAATACAATATTAACGTTGATGTTGTAGATCCGCTATGTGAAAGTGAAGAAGCACAAAAAGAATACGGTATTTCGCTCACTAAAACGCCTGAAAAAGGTAAATACGACGGTGTTATTCTTGCGGTCGCACACAGCGAATTTAAAGACATGGATATTAATGAAATTAAAGCACTTGGCCGAGAAAACCATGTGTTGTATGACTTAAAATGTGTGTTGGATAAATCACACGTAGATATGCGTCTGTAAACGTACAAAGGATTAAACAGTGTCATCATTTGAAACAGTAAAAACGCAATTATTAGCCAGTCCTAAAGTCTGGCTAGTTACCGGTGTTGCAGGGTTTATTGGCTCTAATTTATTAGAAGCGTTATTAAAACTGAACCAGAAAGTGATCGGGTTAGATAATTTTGCCACCGGTTATCAGAAAAACTTAGACGAAGTCCAACAAAGCGTTAGCAGTGAGCAATGGCAAAACTTTCACTTTATTAAGGGTGATATTCGAGATTTTGAAACATGCCAAAATGCTGCCAATAGCGTTGATTATGTTTTACATCAAGCGGCATTAGGTTCAGTGCCTCGGTCCATTGCTGACCCTATTACTACTAACGCAGCTAATATTACCGGCTTTCTCAATATGCTCGAAGCCGCGAAACAGCATTCGGTCACTAGTTTTGTTTATGCAGCCAGTAGTTCTACCTATGGCGACCACCCAGCATTACCGAAGGTTGAAGAAAATATCGGAAACCCATTGTCTCCTTATGCTGTGACTAAGTATGTTAACGAGTTATACGCAAGTGTGTATGCAAGAACCTATGATTTTAACTGCATAGGTTTGCGTTATTTTAATGTCTTTGGAAAGCGTCAAGACCCAGACGGTGCCTATGCGGCGGTGATCCCCAAGTGGACGGCTGCGATGATTAAAAACGAGCAAGTATTTATTAACGGCGATGGTTTAACCAGTCGTGATTTTTGTTACATTGAAAATACGGTGCAAATGAACATCTTAGCAGCAACGGCAGCGAAAGATGCGAAAAATGAAGTGTATAATGTTGCTGTAGGTGACCGCACTACATTAAATGATTTATTTGCATCAATTAAAACCGCGTTAATCGATAACGGGGTGAAGGTAGAGCAAGCGCCAGAATATCGAGACTTTCGTGCTGGTGATGTAAGACATTCGCAAGCTGATATATCAAAAGCAGCAACGAAATTAGGCTATACGCCAGGGTATAAAATTCAACAGGGCATCTTAGAAGCGATGCCTTGGTATCTAAACAATGTTAAATAACATTTTTAAGTCAAAGATAAGCTTATTAGTAAGGATTGAAGCATGAAAGTAGGGATTGTTGTTGGGACACGCCCAGAAATTATCAAAATGGCACCAGTAGTTCGTGAGTGTCAAAAGCGTGGTGTGGCTTACTTTATTATTCATTCAAACCAGCATTATTCAGAAGAGATGGATAGCATCTTTTTTAAAGAGTTGAACTTACCACAGCCCAATTACAATTTAGGTGTAGGTTCTGGTTTACATAGTAATCAAACCGGTAATATTTTAATTAAAATGGAACCGATTTTACTGGATGAAAAGCCAGATGTTGTTCTTGTACAAGGTGACACCAATACGGTACTTGCTGGTGCCTTAGCGGCATCAAAATTAGGTATTAAAGTCGGACATATTGAAGCAGGCTTACGTAGTTATGATCGTACCATGCCTGAAGAAACCAACCGTATCATGACGGATCACATCAGTGATTATTTATTCGCAGTTGGGCCTAATCAACATAAAATATTGTCTAAAGAGGGGATTAATGCTGACAATATTTTCACTGTGGGTAACACGGTTTCAGATTCACTATTTCAACATTTAGAAATTTCAGCGGAAAAAAGTAAGATTTTAGCTGACCTAGGTGTTACCGATAAAAACTATTTTTTAGTTACCGCTCATCGTGCATCTAATGTTGACACACCTGCAAGTTTACAAGCGCTACTCGCTTTATTTGATAAACTACACGCTAAATATAGCCAACCAATCGTGTGGCCGATTCACCCGAGAACACAGGCAAAGTTAAAAGAATTTAGCATTGAAGTTCCAAGTTACTTAAAACTATTACCACCTATTGGTTATTTAGACTTTATTCAATTACAGAAACATGCGCTATTAATTCTGACCGACTCAGGTGGTATTCAAGAAGAAGCGTGTTTATTGGGCGTACCTTGTATTACTTTACGTGAAAATACAGAACGACCAGAGTCAATTGAAGTTGGCGCTAATGTATTAGTCGGTTTAGATGGCGATAAAGCATTAGCAGCAGCAGAAAAATGGTTAGCAAAAGGTGATTTTTCTTGGGAGAACCCCTTTGGTGATGGTCATGTTGCTGAAACCATTTTAGATATTATTACTGGTACTGAACAAGTCGACTTGCAAGAGAAGATTGTTGCTAAGAATGAAACACTTGCTGTTGTTGGTATGGGCTATATGGGCTTACCTATTGCGAGTTTAATCGCACAAGCTGGATACTCGGTAACCGGTATTGATTTAAGCCAAGACAAAGTAGATTCAATTAATCGTGGTGAATGTCCGTTTGATGAAGTAGGCATGCCTGAACTGATTAAGAAAGTCGTAGAACAAGGTTTTTTGAAAGCATCAACGTCTATTCCTTCTTCTGATACATACTTGGTGGCAGTACCCACCCCCCACAAAGACAATGCTTGTGATCGTAGCTATGTGTTCAGTGCTGCAGACGCCATTGCAAAGGTAGCCAAAGATGGTCAAACGGTTATTGTTGAATCTACTATTTCGCCGCAAACCAGTTTAGCGGTTGAGCAACGCTTTGCTGATGCTGGATTGCAAATTGATGTAGTGCACTGCCCTGAACGCGCAATACCTGGCCAAACATTGCATGAGTTAGTTAACAATGATCGAATCATTGGTGCATCAAGCAGTGAAGCGCAACAAAAAGTAAAACGCATTTACCAAAGTTTTGTGAATGGTGAAGTATTCTTAACTGACCTGACAACAGCCGAATGTGTTAAATTAGTTGAAAATACCTCAAGAGATGTGGGTATTGCCTTTGCGAACGAACTTGCACAAATTGCTGAAGAATTAGATGTAAATGTGTACGAAGTGATAAAACTGGCAAATCGCCATCCGCGTGTGAATGTTTTAACACCAGGGCCTGGAGTGGGTGGTCATTGTATACCGATCGATCCATGGTTCTTAGTTGAAAACACTAAATCAGGTGATTTTGTTCGATTAGCAAGAAAGATCAATGATGAAAGACCTTATGTGATTGGTGAAAAAGCGTTAGAAATGCTTTCTGCCGTTAAGGGAAAACGTATTGGTATTTTAGGTGTCGCGTATAAGGCGAATGTTGATGATTGTAGAGAAACACCCGCTGACGCTATTTTAGACTGCTTTAATAAAGCCGGTGTTGACGTTTGTTACCATGACCCGTTTGTTCCTAAGTGGGACTGCCCTAGAAAAGATAGCATTGCTGATATTGAAGCGTGGGCTGATGTGCTCATTCTCGTAACAGACCATACCTGTTACAGTAAATTAGAGGTCAATATTCCGCTGCTTAATACTCGCGGTTAACCATAATAAAGCTCACGTAATGTGAGCTTTTCTATAAGTTAAGTAATGACATTAAAGCAAAATTAAAAAAGGTTTAGACTAGCAGTTTTACGGTAATTGCTATACAAATAGAGTAAATTATCAACAGGCTACCTTCGCTGTTAGACGCCAAGTACACAATATAAAAATAAATAGAACGAAAGAGGGAATTCTCATGTTAAATAAAAAAGCAGCAATATCATTAGCCGTTATGGTCGCACTGGCTGGCTGTGGTGAAACCCTTACTGTTGAAGATCATCTTGCACAAGCAAAACAATATCAGTCGGAAAAAAAATTAAAAGAAACTGAAATAGCGCTAAAAAATGCCATTCAATTAGACATGAAAAACCCACAAGCAAGGTTTAGTTTAGGTAAGCTTTACTTGTCGCAAGGTGAAAGTGCTGGCGCAATAAAAGAATTAGAAAAAGCTCAATCTTTGAAATTTACCGGGCGAGATTTAGTGCCATCGTTAGCCAGAGCATACCTTATTGCTGATGATAACGAGGGTGTGATTGGCTTATCCGAAGCATCAACAGCACTTCCAGATGAACAGCAAGTTGAATATTTGTCATATAAAACTTTAGCGCTAATTAAAACACAACAGCCTGATTTAGCGAAACAAGCAGCAAAAGAAGCTGATAAACGTTTACCTGCTAACCCTTATGCTATTTTATCTAATGCGTATATAGCCATGTTAGATGAAGAGCTCGATAGAGCCTCTGCATTAGTGAATAAAAGTTTAAATTTAACAGCTGACATTCCAGAAGCGGTGATGTTGCAAGGGCAAATTGCGATAGCAAAAGCTGATTATGAAACCGCTGCTCAACATTTTGAACAATATTTAGCATTGCAACCACAATCAAAATTAGTTTACTTATTACTCGCCGACACGTTAGTGAAAACCGATAGATACCTAGAAGCAGAAAAGTATGCAGATTTAATTTTATCGGCAATGTCTCAACAGCCTGTAGCCAACTATGTTAAATCGCTAGTTCGCTTTGCTGAAAAAGATTATGAAGAAGCTTTAAAATATGCTGAGGTTGGCCTCAATAGCCAATATATGAAGCCTCATTTACGCTTAGTTGCTGGCGCAAGTGCTTTTTATTTAGCAAAATATGAACAGGCCAACTTACATTTAGGGGCTATTGTTCATCAGTTAATTCCTGAGCATTCGGCCCGTAAAATGTACGCGGTTAGCCAGTTTCATTTAGGTGCTATTGAAAATATTACTGATTCTTTACAGGGCTATACACCTGTTTCTGAAAAAGATCAGGAATTCTTATCCTCGCTTAGTTTTAGCTTATTTAGTATGGGGGCAAAAGAAGAAGCTAAAATTATTGCTCAACGAGTAGCTGATTCTGAACTTTCTTCTGCTAAGTCGTCTGGCCGTAAAGGGTTGTTAAAACTATTGATGGACGATTTCTCAGGTGTTGATGATTTAAAAACCGCCCTTGAGAAAAACCCGGATTTAATTGGCGCTGAATTAGCACTGGCTTACGTTGCTTTAGATCGTGAAAACTATGAAGAAGCCGCCGATATTGCAAGGCAATGGCAAGAAAAAAATCCTGAAAAAGCTGATGGCTATAACATGTTAGCAGCTGTTCATATACGCCAAAATGAATTTGAACAAGCACATGATATGTTGAAAAAAAGCTTAGACGTTGTGCCAAATAATGCATTCGCATTAACTGAAATAACGTCAGTGTTAATGAAGCTTGATAAAAAAGCCGACGCAGAAAAAATCGCGCAACAAGCTATTCAAGAACACCCAAATAACCTGAAAGCTTTACATAACAATTATGCATTAAAACGAAATGCAGAAGCGTTAGCCGCAATAAAAATGGCATTTGAAGCCGCAGAAAATAAAAATACTTATGCCCCGTTATACATGCAAGCGTTGCTTGATGCCGACGACGTACAAGCCCTTTTAAACGTTGCAGACAAGCTAACGCTTGATTTTAAAACACCGAAAAAAGTGTGGCAGTTACAAATTTTTGCATATCACAAGTTGAAAAAAGGCGCGAAAATAAAAGCAACCCTAGATAAGTGGATAACGGCAAACCCTTATCATGTTGAACCGGTGTTTTTATTAGCTGATTATTATGTGAAAGCAAAAGATGCTGGTCGCGCATTAACGGTTATCAATAATGCATTAGCCGGCCCTCACGAAAATAATACGAATGTTCAATTAGTTAAAATGCAATTGTTACTCGATAATCGTGATGCAGCACGGGCTAAAAGGTTGTTGAATGAGATGGATACTGACGCATTAAATGAAAACTTGCTTGCCGGCATTCACGGACGTATTGCACTGCTTGACAGTAAATTACCTGAGGCGGTAAAAGGGTTAACAAAGTACTATAAAGGTTATCCAAGTAGTCAAAATGCGGTATTGCTTGCAATTGCTCGAAGTCGCTCTGGTGATCAGAAAGATGCGATAGCTGGGCTAGAAAAACACTTAGAAACTCATGAAAATGATTTACCCGCACGTAATCTGCTTGCCAATTATTATGTGAAACAAAGCAGTTCAAAAGCTATTGCTCAATATGAGCAGTTAGTGAGTAAGCAACCTTTAAACGTCGTCGCGTTAAATAATCTGGCGTGGTTGTCATTAGAAAATAACCAACTAGATAAAGCGGAAACTTATGCGAAGAAAGCATATGAACTCGCACCCAATGTGCCTAATATTGCCGACACTTATGCAAAAGTATTGTGGGCATCTGGTGATAAGCGTGAAGCGCTAAATAAATCGAAAGAAGCTTATGATTTATCTAAAGGACAAGACGTAGACATTTCGTTAAATTACGTTGAACACTTACTTGAAAATAGCCGTAAGAATGAAGCGAAATCTGTACTATTAAAAGTAAAACCAGTAACAGAAGCACAAAAAACGAAAACCACTGAGTTGTTAAATAAAATCTAGTATTGAAGGAACGATCATGAATAATAATAAAAAATTAACACTTTCTATTGCGGTAGCAGTTGCACTAGGTTTATCAGCATGCGGTGATAAATCTTCGCAAGAATACATCCAGATGGGTGAAAAATCGATTGAGAACGCAAATACTGCTGAGGCTATTGTACAATTTAAAAACGCGGTAAGGGTCGAGCCTAAAAGTGTTGCGGCCAGAACGCACTTAGGCCTAGCCTACGTTAAACAAGGTGCATACGCTAATGCTGAAAAGGAATTAGAAAGAGCACTCGAACTTGGGGCAAGTGATGACAGTGTGGTGGTGAACTTAGCACTTGCCAGAGGTAAGCTAGAAGATCATACCGGGTTGCAATTACTTATCGACAATAACAGCAACATGAGTGATGAAACCTATCAAGGGGTGCTTTATTATGCGGGCACTGCGGCTTTAGATGAAAACGATTTAGCGACTGGCCAAGACTTACTAGGCCAAGCAATCTCTATCGCACCAGAAAGTCGTTTTGGTCAGCTATCAAAGGCGTACTTATCTTATGTAGAAAAATCATATGCTGAAAGTGAACAAATCACCAAAGCATTATTAGAAAAGTCGCCAAAAGATGCGGAAGCACTGGTTATATTAGGTCATACTTACTTTGCCCAAAAGAACTTCTCAGACGCTAATGATACTTTTGCTAAGCACGTAAAAATGGTTCCAGAAGATTATCCCGTTTTACTTTTTCAAATTAATTCATTATTACACGCTGAAAAATTTACCGAAGCTGAGCCGCTATTAGATAAAGTGATGTCACGTTTCAAAAGTTTATCGTTGGCACATCAATATAAATCTCAAATCGAATATCATAAGCAAAACTATCGTGATGCTTTATTTCATGCTGAAGAGGCGAACAAAGGTAGTTTAGAATTTGCAGTGGCGCGTATGATTGCTGGGGTGAGCGCTTATCAATTAAATGAAATTGAACAGTCATATGCCAACTTAAAAATGGTAGAAGACGCATTGCCGTTAACACATCCCGTACAAAAATTATTAGCAATTGTACGTGTGAAGTTAGGATATACCGATGAAGCGGCCGAAACCTTTAATTTAATGGAAGGTTTAACGGAGGCTGATGTCGCTTTTTTACAAGAAACAAGTGCCGCTCTGGTTGATTCTAATGATTTTAATACCGCTAAAGATTTATTAGAAAAAGCCCAACAACTAGATCCTGAAAATGCGAATGTGGCAGCACAGAAAGGGGCAATGTTGTTATCTCAGCAAGATGTTTCAGGGTTAAGCTCTTTAGAGCAAGCTTTGAGCATAGATCCATCATTAGCCGATGTTGAATTTTCATTAGCTTTACAATATTTACGTTTTGATCAAGTTGAAAAAGCACAATCAATTGCAACGGAATGGATCGCAAGTACCGATAAAAAATCAACAGGTCATTTACTGCAAGGTATTATTAATACTAAAAAAGGCGCTACTAATGACGCTAAAGAAGACTTCGAAACAGTATTAACGTTAGAACCAGAGAATATTTCCGCGTTATACAACCTTGCAAGGTTAAATGAAAAAGACGATGTTGCTAAAGCAAAAACGTTATACGAAAAGTTAATCGTATTGTCTCCTAGTCACTTAGGAGGGCTGAACCGATATAGTTTATTGCAACAAGGGCAAAACAACTCTGCTGAATCGATCACTTTTTTAGAAAGGCTAATAACAGAAGAAAAAGACAACATTAATTTAATGTTAGGATTAGCGCAAAATTATCGCCTTAATAATGATTTACCAAAAGCCATTGAAACGTTAACGAATATTGAAAACAGAGATGATTTACCCGATGCTTATTGGATCATATTAGGTGATAGTTATCTTCAAAATAAGAACTTATCTGCTGCGAAAGCTACGTTTTCTAAAGCAATTGAACAGTTTCCAAAGAACTTTATCTTGCATTTACGCTATATAGGCGTCTTAGAAATAGAGCAATCGTTTGATCTTGCCTTACAAGCGGCAGAAGATGCTTATCAAGTGTTTCCTGGCAATACAAGAATAGAAATGTTGATTGCTTATTATGAGGCACGTAACAAAAATGAACGAGGCAGTAAAAAATATTTAACTAAACTAGCCGATAAAGGTGTTGAACACCCGTTTATTAATGCCATTGCCGGGCAAGTAGCAGTACTTGAGAAAGATTATGAAGCGGCGGTGGAACACTTTTCTGAAGCCTATTCGTTAGAAAATAGTGCGCAAAATGCAATCTATTTAGCGAGGGCGTTACGATTTACCGGTAAACAGAAAGAAGCAGAAACCGTGCTTGAAAAACATTTAGCAACAGAGCCAAATGTGAAAATGCGCATGTTATTAGCGAGTTTATATACTGAAAACAGCGCTGATAAGAAAATCGATCAATATGAATTGGCTTTGCAAGAATCACCAGATAATTTAATTATCTTAAATAATCTGGCGTGGGCCCATTATACGCAAAATAATCTAGCTAAAGCGAAGCAATATATTTCAAAAGCGTATGACGTTAAGTCTGATTACTTACCCGTTTTGGAAACGTATGGCGTTATATTACATGCGTTACAAGATGAGAAAAGCGAAGACATTTTGAAGCAAGCGGTAAATGCTGGCAGCACTGATGTTAAAACTCAATTAGCTTATGCTGAAGTGTTAATTCGCAAGGGTGATCACGATAAAGCTAAATTAGTTTTAGATAATATCGCCGTGAAAAATGCAGATGTTCAACGTGATATTTCTAAGTTACGTAGTCAAATGTAGTTACACATAAGGTGCACAGGATTATATCGTGTGCACCTTAGCGTTTTGTTACCACCGCCAGCCCGATTCTACTTCCCTACTGATAATAAAAAAACACCACCTTTTTTAGTAGAGTAAAATCAGTTGATTACAGCGTTATATAACTTTACCTATGTCGAAGTGACTATTTAATACTGTACTTTTTGTTATAACTTGTTAGTATCGCCGCCAAGCCAAGGGGTGCAATGCTTTTACGAGCATTTGCTGAGAGAATTTACCCTTATTACCTGATGCGGATAATGCCGATGTAGGGATGGTTAATTGAATGACCTTTATGCACTCTGCTGTATATTTCATCTCAATTGCTTCTTCCTTATCCGGCTAAGTCGAGAGTTGAATGAAGTTATCACAAATATCACTTGCTATTACCTCCTTAGTTTTTGCCCATAGCGCTATTGCTAGTGAGCAAAAAATTGAAAATCAATTGTCAGAAAACCAAGTTTCAGATGTTGAAGTGTTGACAGTTCATGGGGACTACCGAGCGAGAAATTTACAGAAAACGCCCGCTTCGTTATCTATTTTATCAACACAAGACATCAGTAATCGTCATGCACAAAACCTAGAAGATATTATTGGTGCCGTAGCGAACGTTAATTTTGCGAGTGGCTCTCAACGAGCACGTTATTATCAAATTCGTGGTATTGGTGAACGAAGTCAATTTAAAGAGCCGATAAACCAGTCAGTAGGTGTGTTGGTTGATGATATTGATTTAGCAGGTATTGCCAGTATTTCATCTACCTTTGATATGGAACAAGTAGAGTTTTTCCGTGGCCCACAAGGGACAAGATTTGGTGCAAACGCGCTTGCAGGTCTAATTTATATGACATCTAACGCGCCGAGCGACGATTTTGAAGGTGCGGTACGCGCAAGTATCGGTAACTATGGTACATACGGTACATCTTTAATGTTATCAGGCCCGGCTTCAGATTCGGTTAATTATCGATTTGTGGCTGAAAAGAATATCAGTGATGGATACATGGAGAATCAATATTTAGGTGTTGATGACACAAATAACCGTGATGAATTGACCTTACGAGGTAAGTTAGCGATTACTGCAACAGATAACTTACAAGTTGACTTAACTGTACTGTATGCAGATTTTGACAATGGCTATGATGCGTTTTCATTGGATAATAATCGTACCACGTTGTCTGATGAACCAGGTTTTGATCAACAAAAAACACGCGCAGTGAGCAGTAAGTTTACATACAGTGGTTTTGATAACATGGATATGTTAACGATTGTCACTCATGCAAATTCTGATTTAGCATATGGATTTGACGAAGATTGGAGCTATGCTGATATTCATCCTGGGTCATATGTATCTAAGGATTATTACTTCCGTGAACGAGAAAACACCACCGCCGAAATACGTTTTGTATCAAAAGACAGTGCAAAGCTATTCGGCCATTCAGATTGGGTGTTTGGTTTATACGTAAAAAATGATCAAGAAGCATTAACCCGAGAATACACCTACTTAACTAGTGATTTTACCTCAAGTTTCGACGCTGATAACTATGCCGTATATGGACAATTAGACAGTCAATTAAACGATAAGTGGTCACTTACCTCTGGTTTACGCTTTGAACAGCGTAAAACCCAATATCATAATAGCGACAATGTTGCTTTTTCTCCAAGTGATTCAGTGTTAGGTGGTAAGTTAGTACTTGCTTATCAAATTGATTCAAGGTCTATGACTTATGCATCCATTAATCGTGGTTTTAAAGCAGGTAGTGTGAATAGCGATGGTAGCTTGTCAGAACATTTGCGTAGTTTTGAACCAGAATTTTTATGGAATTACGAACTTGGCTATAAAACGTCATTTTTAAATGACAAAGCTTTTGTGCGTACTGCAGTCTTTTACATGGATCGCGATGATATTCAGATCAGCAGCTATCACTTAGATGAACGAAATGACGGTAGCTCAGAGTTTATCAGTTATTGGACGAATGCAGCCAGCGGCAAAAACTACGGTGTAGAAGTAGAGTTCTCGTGGGATGTATTAGATACCGTGAATATTTATGGTAGTGCGGGTTTACTAGAAACTGAATATCAAGGCTTTTCATATGAAGATGGCAGCATTGAAACAGGTCGAGAACAAGCGCATGCGCCAAATTATCAGTTTAGCTTCGGCGTTAATTATTATCCTAGTGAACAATGGCATGTCAATGTGAGCGTTGATGGCAAAGACAGTTTCTATTTTTCTGATAGCCATGATCAAAAATCACAGAATGTTGCGTTATTGCACGGTGCAATTCGTTATGTACAGCCAAATTGGCAAGCAAAACTATGCGTGCGTAATGTATTCGATAAAACCTACGAAACACGTGGCTTTTATTTTGGGAATGATCCACGTGACGGTTATACGCCAAAAGCATATTATCAACTCGGTGAACCCGCTGTATTTGGTGTAACCTTAGATTACCAATTTTAAACACGATAACCTATAGAAGGAGACTTTATGGATATTTCAATTGAAATTAGTCTTTATCCATTAGCACAAGAAAAGTTTAAACCTGAAATATGGGCTTTTATTCATAAATTAAGAGTTGTTGATGGTTTAAAGGTTGTAACCAATGGTATGAGCACTCAGGTCTTTGGTGAGTACGATTTAGCCGTACAAACGGTAATGACTGAAATTAAACATGTGCATGAAACGGTAGACGCTGCAGTATTTGTTTGTAAATTTATTGGCGGCGATCGTTCACAAGTGGAAGCAGAAAGCTAATGCAAGCCATTGTTGAGTATTACACCACCTTACCTTTTTGGGAATTAATTGCCGTATTTACCGCGTTATTGTACGTGGTACTTGCGGCTAAAGAAAATATTTGGTGCTGGCCAGCTGCATTAATAAGTACCGTAATTTACACCGTAATATTTTATGATGTGTACTTATGGATGGACGGCCTATTACAAGTGTATTACTTTGCGATGGCCATTTACGGTTGGTATTGTTGGAACAACGTGGTGGGTAAGAAAGCGCTGGCCATTCAACAATGGCCAATGAGTTGGCATGCAAAAGCGATTGTGCTGTTAAGTGCGTTATCTTTATTGGTTGGCTGGGTGATGGCAAACTATACACCCACGCATTTTCCGTATATTGATGCGGCTACCACGGTGTTTGCGGTATTTGCGACCTACTTGGTGGCAAAAAAAGTATTAGAAAATTGGATTTATTGGATTGCGATTGATGCGGTATCCATTTATTTATATATCGAAAAACAATTAACGCCAACAGCGGTACTTTTTGTATTGTATGTCTTCATGGCTATTTATGGTTACATTCAATGGTCTAAGCGTATGAATATGAATGATAACGCTCTTGAGCGTGACTCTATACCTTCTTCACGTTAACGATGAAGAATGTTGATATCGATAAAAAGGAAGTGCTCGCTGATATTAAACAGTTAAGCTGTTTTGCCTCGCTTTCATGCGATATTGACTTTCTCGACCAAGGTTTAAGCAGTAATAACGTAAAAGTAACTACCTTTGATCCTCAGCAACAAGTAACTGCTCAATACTTTGTAAAATGGTTTAGCGGTGCAGAGCAAGCAGCTAGAGGTGAAGTTGCAATTGCCAGACTTGCAATGCAATATGGCCTTGCACCTATGGTGATCTATTCATCTGAAGAGTACCTTGTCACTGACTTTGTTCAAGGGGAAACCCTGCAAAGCATATTATTAAAGCAACCATCACAGTTATCATCAGCAGTAGAGCAAACGGTTTCCTTGGTAGCTCAGTTGCATCAATTGCCTGCTAGTAACATGGTAGAGCCTTTTGATATCTTGGCACTATTATCCTCATTAAAAGCTGATTGTCATTTTAACTCTGCACATTTAAATGATGTTAATCATGTTATAGCGCAACTACCTGCTATTGAACGTAGCATTACGCCGGTGATTTGCCATGGAGATGCTAACTTTAGCAATGTATTAGTCGATGATACTGACAGACATTGGTTGATTGATTTCGAGTGTAGTATTTTTACCGATGCTGAGTTTGATATTGCTATGTGCATTGCGATCAACCAATTAAATGACAACGCGGTTTCTACAATGCTACAAACATATCAGCAATGCTCGGGTAAAAGATTGTCTTCACAGCTTGTTAATACATACATCCCTTATTGTGCATTAATCAACGCGCTTTGGTTTATTGCAAAAGCAAAAAAGTCGCCACAAAAGGCGACTTTTTTGAAACATGCTGAACAGCAATTAACCCAGATTGAAGCTTATACAACACCGTGTTTATTAAAGCGGTTATTTACTCACAGCACCTAGCTCTGGTGCTAATTGAGTTTCACTTGCTTTACCCATTTGTAATAAGCTTGGCAAGAATATAAGCGTGAAGACGGTGCTTACACACATTCCACCAACAATAACCGCAGCTATACCTCGATAAAGTTCTGCACCAGCGCCGGGGATCATCAGCAATGGTAACATGCCACATATACTCGTGAGTGTGCTCATTAATATTGGTCGTAAACGTAATCTAACGGCTTGTTGAACAGCATCATGTCGAGACAATCCTTCTCCTTCACCTATACGTGTTTGATAGACTAATAAAATCGCGTTGTTTACTACGAGGCCAAGTAAGATAACAAAGCCAATCATGGTTAATAAATCTAATGGCTGAAAGATAAATAGATTGGTTATTTGTAATAATGCAATGCCACCAACCGTGGCAAGAGGGATGGTCAGTACTACTAATAAGCTGTCTTTAAACGATCTGAACAGCGCTGACATCAATAAGTATAGAATTGCCAGTGCCAACAAAAAGCTTTGACTCATGCTTGACAGCGCTTCGGTAAGAGCTTCTGCTGAACCTCGATAGCTAACGGCGCCATCTTGCGACAGTTGCGCCATAATTGCAGGTTCAGCATTCGTTTTTATCATCGCGATAGCTTCTTCCAAGCTAATGTTATCTGGCGGCGTTACTTGTAAAGTAATGGTACGTCTGCGATCAACACGGCGAATAGAACTTGGCCCTGCGGTTCTTACTATTTCGACTAATTCGCCTACAGGCTGAATACCTGCTTCTGGCGTGTATAGTGGAATGCCCGCGAGTTCTTCAGGAGAATCCCAGTCAGTAGAACGCAGAAAAACATCAAGACGCTTTTGACCATTAAAGTAATCACCCACATACATACCAGTGCCTAATGCTCGTGAAATAGAAGCAACTTGCTGACGTGTCCAACCCGCTTCAGCTACTCTTCGTTCATTGGGTAGCATACGAAGTTCGGGCTCTGCTAATGACAAGCCTGGTGTTGGTTGTATCTGAGCGCCGGGAAGTGCTTGACTCACGGCACCAAAACCAACACGAGCAGCGTTGAGTAGTTCGTCTACTTCATTGCCTTGAATATCAATATCAATACGGCGACCCCCGCCTAGGTTGCCAAATAACTCTTCTTGAGAAGCAAAAGCAATAGTATCTGGAAAACCAGCAAGTACTTCGCCATTGATGATGTTAATGATGTCTTTAATGCTATCAGATTCAGCAGCACGCCCACCCATAAAGCCAAAGTTACCAAAAAATCCAAGCCATGAATGTTCAATTTTAGGTGTTTTTTCACCGGTCAAATAAGGCATTAAGCGGCGGTTGATTTCATCGCTCATTTCTTCACGAGCCGCAGCATAACTTTGCCCAGGTGGTGGTAGTAAAAAGGCATTGAAAGAGTTTTGATTACCTTTAGGTAAGTAATCCACTTTCGGGAAAAGTAAGTAGCTGCCAGCAAATGAAAATAACATTAAACCAAACACCCACGCATAGCGCTTTTTGGGGGTTGAAGTAATGTTCATGATCGTTTGGGTAATGTTTTGCCACCATCGCTCATGGGGGTCGTCAGAATTTACTTCTTTTAGAAGTCGGCGTGCGGCGGTGGGTAATACCGTTACGGCAATTAAGAGTGACGCTACTATGGCCACAGCAATAGTAATAGCGAGATCTGCGAACAGTTGGCCGGACACTTCTTCTAAAAAAACGATAGGTAAGAAAATCGCCACAGTCGTTGCCGTTGACGACATTAACGCTCCCCACACTTGGGTGGTGCCTTTAAAAGACGCTTGGTGCGCATCTTCCCCTTTTTCACGCAGTCGTACGATATTTTCCAGTACGACTATTGCGGCGTCAAGTACCATACCAACAGCAAACGCCAAACCTGCCATTGAAATAATGTTTAATGTGCGACCTGCACTATACATGACCACAAGAGTAACAATTAACGAGATAGGAATAGCAATAGCAACAATTAATGTTGCTCTGAACTTACGTAAGAACCACCACAACACGATAACAGCTAAGAAAATACCGAGTAATAAATTGTTCTTTACCAAACTCATTGAGCGGCCAATGTAGATGGTTTCATCATACATTTGGATTAATTCTAAATTTGCTCGCTTTAATGGCCCTTCGTTAAGTTCTTTCATGGCAGCTTGCAAGCCATCCATGACCTGAATAACATTTACGCCTTGCTCAACTTGCGCATTCATGGCAATAGCAGGTTCACCGTCAAGTGTGAGAATACCGGTGCGATCTGATAGCGTTAATGCCACATCAGCAACATCTTTTAATAAGATAGGCTGGCCATCGCGCCAATCTAATACCATACTTTGTAGTTGTTCTACACCGTACTTACCTGAAAAGCGTAATGTGTATTTACGGCGGCCAATATCATTAAAACCGCCTGATGTATCACTGTTGTTTGTTAGTGTTGAGGCAATCTCTGGAATGTTAAGTCCTAAATTCGCCGCTTTATAGGGATCAAAAGTGATGCGTAACTCTGTTGGCAAGCCGCCAAAGGCATTCGTTTGAGAAATACCTTCTACGCGTTCTAAACGTGTTTGTATGATTTCTTCAACATAATCTTGGTACGAGACAATATCACGGGTATTACCATCGGTAGGTTTTACCGCAAACCAAGCAATCGCTTCGAAAGTACTTGCGCCACCTACAGCAATCGTAGGCTCATTAGCATCTGGCGGATAAAAGGGCACTTGATTAAGCGCATTCATGACATCAATTAACGCACGCTCTAAGTTGATACCCGTTTTGTAACGTAGGGTAATACTACCTTGGCTTTGATTGGAGCTTGATTCAAGCAACTCTAGCCCTTGTAAGCCTTTTAATACGTCTTCTTGGCGCTCAATGATCTCAGCTTCTATTTCTTCTGGCGCAGCTGCTCGCCAGCTGGTAGAAATAACAATCTGTGGCTGACTAATTTCTGGTGTTAATTGTATTGGTAATTTAAATAAACTGATGGCGCCAAATAAAGCTATCAGTAACACAGCTACAACAACAGCTGTTGGGTTTCTAAGTGAAGCAGAGGTTAATGTCATGACTATTTCTCCGCAACGGCTGTGCCTGAAACAAGTGCATGATTATTATCTTTAATGTTAACGGCTTGGCCTGGCTGTAAACGTTCAGCGCCACGAATGATCACTAAATCACCTGCTTTAACATCGCCAATGACCTCTAATAATTCGTTTTGACTGATACCAATAGTGACAGGTACTTGTCGTGCGGTGTTATTATCATCAACAATAAAAATAGAGGTTTGATTGCGTCTTAATATTAATGCATCTCGTGGTACGGCAAGAGTTTCTTTGCTGTCGCCTGTTGCAACAGCGGCCTTTATATCTAGTCCTATTGGCCAATCTAAATGGGTCATATCTAAACGAACTTCCATCAAGTGTGAGCGAGAGTCGGCAACAGGAATGAGTGATTTGATAGGTGCTTGGCCTTCACCTAACGGAGATTTTACTGCCAGAGCACTGCTTTGTTTTAAAAAACGATACGCGGTTAAGGGAGCAAATAACGAGGCTTCAACATTAGCGGTTTCAACGAGTTGTATAATGGCATTACCATTATTAACAAACTCACCTTGGTTGCTTAAGCGTTTGGCAACAATGCCATCGAAGGGGGCACGTAATTTTGTATAGGCAAGGTCTTGTTCGATTTGCGATAACCGGGCTTTTGCTGCCGCTAAACGGGCTTTAGCTTGGCTGAAACTCGCGGTGGTTTCTTCTAAAGATTGTTGTGCAATTAATTTTTGTTTTACAAGAGACTCTTTTCGCGTGCTTTCTGACTGTTGAAACTCAAGCGTTGCTTTTGCATCTTCTACGTTTGCTTTAGCTTCTTGTCGCTGTAGCTTTAAGGGCTTGTCGTCAAGTTGTGCAATGACATCACCTTGTTTTACTTCAGCACCTAAATCGGCAAGCTGTAATAATCTGCCTGATACATTGGCAGCAATATTAGAATTATTCCTACTTACCACAGAGCCTGACACCCAAGCCACAGGGGATAATGTTGTGCTTTTTACTTCTGTTACGTTGACATTGGCAGCGCGTCCCTGAAAAGCTTGAGATGAAGAAGAAAGAAAAATTAATGGTAGTAAAAGCCCACCAGTGAGTACTTTAGAAAAGTGAAAAAAATTCATTGTTAATGACAACTCATTCGTTATTGTTAGCACGATGATGGTGGCTAACATCGTTAAAATTATGTCCCTATCGATGAAATTCGTTCAAATGTTCGTTTTGCTAATAATTTCATCTTACCGTGCGATGCCAAATATGTTGGTTATTAAACGTATTTGGCATGTTAAAAACTCATGGTTTAGCACGCAATTTATCGCGTTAAGTATAGCTCAGGTTTACTGAGAACTTCAGTTAAAACCGTAACATTTTGTGATAATTGTCGCGCGAGTCTACCTGGAAACAAGCGGTTGATAGTATCAAGCTGGTCAAATTTTGTGTGCCACATTTTACCCCATTGTTTTTCATCTTCTCGCTGACAGGCGGTTTTAGTTGATTGTTCAAAACAATCCCAGGTTTCGCTATGTGTGGTTTGCGAATAACCATCAAAGCCGTCTTCACCGTTTATCGTAAAATTTGTTGATTCAACGTAGGCGATTGGAATACCAGCACAAGCAAAAGGGGCATGATCTGACCATTCGCCTGTTACGCCTTCAGGGTAGCCAGGGTAAGCAGGATGAATTGTATACTTATGCTGCTTTCCTAGTTTCTTTTCTGAAGCTGTTAACAATGCATCTCGAATGATGGTTTCACTATTAAAGGTTATATCATCGGTAGCGCATTTATAAGGTGAGGTATGCGCACTGTGCACATAAGTAATATCACCTCCTGCAATGGTGTCAAAATTGATCATTCCGATCACTTGTGACAGTTCTTCAGGTTGCTGTGTTAATTGTTTCACATAATGCTTTGAACCTTTTAAGCCATTTTCTTCTGCACCAAAGGCAATAAAACGAATATTAATGCTTGGTTGAGTATTCAGTTGTGCAATATTTTTAGCAATCGCTAACATAGCAGCTACACCCGCGCCGTTATCAATCGCACCTAATGAGCCTTTATTTGCCGCAGTAGAGTCGTAATGCGCAGCTAATATAATAGTTTTTTTAGCGTCAGGTGCGCTATCAACAATGATATTGGCTGAATCTTGCAATAAGCCAAAGGTGAAGGTTTGTTTTATGGGGTGATACCCCATGGAGCGGAAAGTATTAACAATAAAGTCAGCGGTTTTTTTCTCTTCGGCAGTGCCTGCTTCTCTTGCCCCTATGCCTTTAGTGCCAGATATTAGTTCAAGATATTGATAGACTTCACTTTTATTTTCGTTATTTGCAATGGCCGATAGCGATACCGTTATTAGTGCAGCGGCTAACAAGTGTTTAGATCCCACAATAATTTTCCATAAATGATTGAAGATAATATGATTGTACTTGATCTTTTAGTAAAAAAGCATCGTAATTTAGATAAATCTTATTGTGTGGCTAATACTTATTTTTACCTTTGTTAGCGGTGTGCTACTGTGCAATGATAAAAAATGGTTTGGCAAGTTAATGTTTGTTGGAATGGAGTTGTGTGATGAAAAATTTAGTTCTGGTGTTTTTACTATGTATTGGGGTAAATGCTAATGCGACAGAAGCCAAGGTAGAAGCGGCTAGTTGTCCTGATTACCTTAAAACGACTAAACAAAAATTACATTCCTCGAAATCAGTTAATCTTTGTGAGTTAACCCAAGGCAAGCCTGTGCTTATCGTGAATACGGCGAGTAATTGTGGTTACACCCCCCACTTTAAGAAGCTTGAAGCAATTCATCAAAAGTATCAAAAACAAGGGTTGGTTGTGATTGGTTTTCCTTCTGACGATTTTTTCCAAGAAGAAGATGACGAAAAAGACACTGCTAAAGTTTGTTATATTAATTATGGTGTTACCTTTACTATGTTATCGACAAGTCCGGTAAGAGGTAGTGATGCTAATGATGTATTCCAATATTTAACTGAAAAATCAACATCGCCAAAGTGGAATTTTTATAAGTATCTTGTAGATGCTAACGGAAAAACAGTGAAAGCGTTTAGCCCGAAAGTAGCGCCCGATAGTAAAGAGTTTATTACTGCGCTTGAAGCAACGTTATCTGCAGAGTAATGTTACAAGGATTAACCACTGACAATGTTCGTGATTATAGAACATTGTCGGCTATCATCATGTCATTCCGTTTTAATAAGTGAAAGTAACATTGAAGTATCTTTTCATCTTGCTATGTATGTCTCTAACAGCGCATGCACAATTTATATTAGACAAGCAACCAAAGCTTTCCGGAGAGTTCTCTGTATCTGCTAATGCACTGTGCCAAGTTGCTACTAATACTTTAACGTATATGAAGCAGCAGCCAAATGATGCATTCGCTGTTCACGCGGGTAATCATGTTTTACCGCAAGCGAATTTATCACGAGTTAAAGAGACGTTAGCGTTCGTTTGCCAGCTAAAAAATAAGCCTCTCAATGCTCAGTTTTTAAAGCATCATTTTGACTTTTACCAATGGATCCCAGATAAAAAAACCGCAGATCTTTTAGCGAATAAAAGTACAAATGCGGTTAAAAAACGGTTGTTAACGAATATTCCTAAAGATCAAATTTTGTTGACTAAGTATTATACGAAACTGCTTGATGCCAGCGAAAGCGCTACAGAGGTTTATGACCAAGCGTTATATGCTTTACCTTATGACGAGCAAGGCCTAACGGAAGAACAAGCACAAGAAAAGCGCGGTGAATTAACGCGTTTTGCTTATACACGACAAGACATTATTGCTGGCGTTTTACGTGAGAAAAAGCTAGCGAAGCCACTCGTATGGCTAACAGAGGAAGCATTACATGATGTGTTGTTACAAGGCACTGGCGTAGTAGATGTTGACGGTCAACGTCGTTACTTTAATGTGCACCGAAACAATGGCATTAGCTATGATTATACCTTAGGTAAACGAGAGCAATCCCGGTATTGGTACTTTGCCGAAGTACCTAGTGTATTAGGCTATGGCACCACGATTGAGAATAAAATTGTTATTGATAAAAATGTTGCTTTTGCTGGTAACGTTAAGCAGTTAGGTTTAGGGAAACTTTTTTTAATTCAAGTGGCTAATGATGACACACAACAGTTGCAACTCGGTGTTTTAGCCGATCAGGGTGGTGCCTTTGATGATAACTTATTCCAACTGGATTGGTTAAAAGGTAGTTATTATGGTTGGCAAGACTATTACCAAGAAAATAAAGTTTATGCTGATTATGCTCACGCCTGGATTTTACTTAAAAAACAAGAGTGATGATTTACTGCTTTTGCCATATCAAGATTGACTTAACCACAATTAGGGCAAATTCTGTTGATGATTATATTGCCACTGAATGCTGCTTAGTCTTTGTAGCTAATGGCTCAGATGCGGTATTATTTTGGTGGTTAAACATGGGGCTATTTGAGTTTCCTTCGAGTTGCTCTGCTTTTAGTTCAGGGGTGTAATCTAACGGTGCAGCAAGTAAAATTTCACGAAGTTTAGCGGTGTCTTCAGCGCGCATTGCATCATTAATATCATTTAATATTCGATTAACATCTGGCCAACAAATTGAACGCTCATTTGCCGTTAAAATACGTTGATGCTGTGTGGGTTTAGCATGATCATCAATGAGCAATTCTTCATAAAGTTTTTCGCCGGGTCTTAAGCCACTATATTGGATGGGGATATCGCCGTGAGGATTTTGCTCATCTTGAATAGTTAAGCCCATTAAATGAGTGATGTTATACGCTAAATCAACAATTTTTACTGGCTCACCCATATCTAATACAAAAACATCACCACCGGCACCCATAGCACCTGCTTGGATCACTAACTGAGCAGCTTCTGGTATGGTCATAAAATAACGAATAATGTCAGGGTGGGTAATAGTAATTGGACCGCCCGCACGTATTTGTTTTTTAAATAAAGGCACTACTGAGCCAGATGAGCCTAATACATTGCCAAAACGTACCATGACAAACCGAGTATTATGATCTCGTGGCGCGAGAGATTGTAAAATTAACTCTGCTAATCGCTTTGTCGCTCCCATGACATTGGTTGGTCTAACAGCTTTATCTGTTGATATTAAAACGAAGGTTTCAACGTCGCAGTAAATTGCCGCTTGCGCGATTTCATAAGTGCCTAATACATTATTTGAAATACCAGCCATAACATTATGCTCAACTAATGGCACATGCTTATATGCGGCGGCATGATAAATAGTTTGTACTTTTTCACTGTGAAAAATGCTGCTCATTAACATGCCATTTTGTACATTTCCAATAAGAGGAATTAATGGGATATCACTGCTTATCTCTTGTAAATAGACAGTGAGTTCTTGGTTTATCTCGTATAAAAAGGCTTCGCTGACATCAAGTAGAATTAATTTTTTGGGTTGTTGGTGGATTATTTGTCTACAGAGTTCTTTACCGATTGAGCCACCAGCACCAGAGACCATTACCACTTTATTGCAAATATTGGCGCTAAGTAATTCAGGGATAGGCTCTACTGGCTCTCTGCCCAATAATTCAGTAATGGATACTTCACGAAGCTGATCTATTTTTCGTTTACCAGAAACAATATCAGCCATTGCTGGAATCGCTAGCAGTTCTAAGGCGTGAGGCTCAATCGCACCAACAATTTCTTGCATGCGCGCTTGTCCAACATTAGACACAGCAATTAATACTTTAAATTGTCCGTATTGTTTTATTAGTTTTTCAATATGGTTTAATGAGAAAATGTTTAACCCAACCACTTCTCTACCATGGTAGCGGCTTTTTTCGTCGATAAAAGCAACCGGTTGATACTGATGACCAGCTAATAGTGTATTTGCTAGTTGCCGGCCAGTACTGCCTGCGCCGTATATAACTACGGCTTCACGTTCATCAAACAATTTGTGATTGGTGATCACGCCAATAATGGCTCTAGCACCGGCGATAAACATGGCTGCAAGTACAAAGAATACAATGGGCACAGAGCGCGGTACAAAGGCGTCATAAAACAACCCTGATAAATAAAAAAGTAGGGTTGAAATGCCAAGAATACCAATCACTTTTAGCGTTGAACGAGCGTTAAAATAACGCACCACAGAACGATAAACACCCATGAAATAAAAGGCTAACATGGTGCCAATGCCCACTTGAATGAATACCGCCCATTCTGGCCAATCGAAGGAAATATTAGACGCGCCTAATCGTAATAAATAGGCAAGAAAAAACGCTACGCCTAAAGCGGTTATATCATAAGTAAGCGCAAGTAAAAGCTTTGCTGAACTTGGAATTAAATCTATTTTTCTTATCATCGGGTTAAACCCTGTGTGTATACAAACTTAAATTAACACTTTGATGCCATCTTACTGTGTTCCATCAATAAACATGTTAACTTTTTGTTATATTAACAGGATATTTTCAACTGTCTGCAATTTTGTTGCAAATTTGTTCAATAACCTGACAAGTTTTATTTATCTCTTCAGCGGTTAATGTTGGATGCACTAAAAACATTAAGCTAGTGGCACCAAGTTGCTGGGCATTTTTTAACGGTTGCTTGGGTTTGTATGATTTATTATCAAATGCTTTCTCTAAATATACCTCAGAGCAACTGCCTGAAAAACACGGTATACCTTGCTCATTTATCGCGTCAATTATCTGATCACGTGACCATGGTTTCGGTAATAAATCAGGCTTTACAAACACATAACATTTATAAAAAGCGTGCTCAATATCTTGGGGGATTTCGGGTACATGTAAAAATGAAAATTGCCGACAAGTAGAAAGAATTTTCTGGGCATATTGTGTTCTTAAGCGATGCCACTCTGGCATTTTCGTTAATTGTAGCCTGCCAATAGCGGATTGCATTTCAGTTAAACGCCAGTTTGTGCCAAAAGACTCATGTAACCAACGATACCCAGGAGGGTGTGATTTTTCGTACACCGCAGCATAAGATTTACCATGATCTTTAAATGCCCAAGCAGTTCGCCATAGTTTTTCATTATTGGTGGTTAGCATACCGCCTTCGCCACCTGTGGTCATGATTTTGTCTTGGCAAAAAGACCAAGCGCCAACATCACCAATACTGCCAACACTTTTACCTTTATATTTAGTGCCGTGTGCTTGTGCGCAATCTTCTATTACATAAAGCTGATGCTTTTTAGCCAATGACATAATGGAATCCATATCACATGGCCACCCAGCTAAATGCACGCAGATGATCGCTTTTGTTCGCTGAGATAACACAGCTTGAATAGTGCTAGCTGTAATGTTTTGCGAATCTAGATCTATATCGGCAAATACAGGTGTTGCGCCAGCGTTAATAATACAACTTACAGATGCAATAAAGGTTCTTGAGGTAACGATCACCTCATCACCTTGACCAATGTCTAAACTACGAAGAGCTAAGTCAATCGCGAGCGTTCCATTTGCTACAGCCACTGCGTATTTACTGTCAGAAAATTGTGCAAATTTTTTTTCAAACAGCCGACCTTCGTTACCTGTCCAGTAGTTCACCTTATTAGATAATAAGACTTTTGAGACGGCATCGGCTTCTTCTTGGCTGAAACTTGGCCACGGTGACATAGTGGTATTTAACACATGACTTCCTTAATCAATATCTTTAATGCGTTTAGCCGGTACACCAACATAAAGGCCATTTGCTGTGGTGGATTGAGTGACGGCAGCGCCTGCGCCAACTTGTGTATTTTCGGCTATCTCAATGTTTTGTACTGAACAGCTGCCGACGCCAAACCAACTGGCTTCAGCCACACTTACTATGCCTGCTAAGTGAACGCCAGGGGATATATGCACTGCATCTGCTAGAAGGCAGTCATGATCAATGGTTGCCGCAGTATTGATTATACAAGCATTACCTATTTGGCTACCTGGGTTGATTACCGCATTCGCAAAGATAACATTACCGGCACCTAAACTAACATGCTTACTTATCACGGCGCTTGGATGAATGATATTGGGTAATCTGGCGCTCGAACTTGATAACGCACGATACATTGCAAGACGTGCTTTATTATTACCAATGGCTAAAGCAAAATCATATTCATCTTGATAGCACTTCCATTGTGATGACTTATCAATGATAGGCCAATTAAGGTTTGAGCCTCTTTCTGGAAAGGTGTCATCTAAAAAAGCAATGTCAGAGTATTGACTACTTGCTTCAGCGCAATCAGCAATAACTTTACCGTGGCCACCGGCACCAATAATTAATAATTTACTCATGTTGACTCCCCTTGAATTTACTCATGGTGGCTTGTCCTTCGGCATTTATATCAGCTTTAGAAAAAACCTTCTTTACTGTTAATAATAAGATTTTTATATCTAACCATAATGATTGATGATCAACGTACCAAACATCAAGTGAAAATTTCTCTTCCCAACTAATAGCATTTCGACCATTAACTTGTGCCCAACCTGTGATGCCCGGTTTTACAAGGTGTCTCCGTGCCTGTTCAGGAGAATAAAGCGGTAAATATTCAACTAAAAGCGGCCTTGGTCCTACTAAGCTCATGTGACCAACAAACACATTCCACAAACCTGGTAGTTCATCTAAGCTACTTGCGCGCAGCTTTTTACCAAAGGTTGTTAAACGTGCATCGTCAGATAATACATTGCCATCTGTATCAGTTATATCGCGCATAGATCTAAATTTAAGCATATTAAACACTTTGCCATTTAGTCCAGGTCTTGGTTGTTTGAATAACACGGGTTTACCCAAGTTTTTCGATACTTTCCACGCAATGTAACCGATTAGCGGCGATAAAAGTATGAGTGCGAACCCTGAGAGTAGAATGTCTAATAGGCGTTTAATCATGTGTTTTAAATATCTTTTCAATATAGTCTACAAATTGCGTTGATAATATATCACGCGCGTATTTCTCCATTGCCAACTGTTTCGCGTTTATTGACATTGCTTTGCACTGTTCTGGATTATTGACTAATTGTAAAATGGCTTGTGAAAAAGCCTTGCTGTTTTCAGGAGGCACTGCAATTCCACATTGCTTTGTGGTAATTTCTTTAGCTAACCACCCTGGATAGTTATTGATCACAGGTAACCCAGCGGCGATATAATCAAAAAACTTATTTGGCGATGTACCATCGTAGAATGCTGGAATATTAGCAAGAACTTGTAGCCCTACGTTAGCGCGTACAAATAACTTTGCGAGTGTTTCTTTTTCTACAGGGTCAATAAATATCACATTAGTTAGTTTCTTATAGTGCGCCTGAGCGATCAGATCTGATTTGAGCTTTCCTTGACCTATAAGTATAAATTTAACTTTTTTTGTCTTTTCTTGTAACTCTTCAGCAACATTTATCACCGCGGATAACCCATTTGCTTGACCATGAGTACCAGAAAATACCGCGACAAAATCATCATCAGCAATACCTTCGGGTTGCCAAGATTCTGTAGGTGAAAATATATTCAGGTCACAGCCATTAGGTATAAGTGCAACAGTGTGGCTCTTATTTGGTAAGTGACGTTTAATACCGTTGACAATACCAGGAGATAAACCTATATGGCCGTGCGCTGAGCGATAAGCCAGCCATTCTAGGCATGACATTGCAGATAAAATAAGGGGGTTTTTAATAACACCCATAGCTTTAGGTAGTTCTGGCCATAAGTCCCTTACTTCAAATATAAATGTTTTGCGCTTTAACCACCGAGCGACCAATCCTGGAATTGCGGCGGTAAGTGGAGTTGAAGTCGCTATAACGAGATCATAGTCCTGCTTCATTACCATTTTTATAGATTGATAGGCAAATTTTAGAAAAGTAATGCTTCGTTGCATGAAAGATTGTGCGTTAGCGTAATTCAATTCAAATTCAATGACATGGATGTTGTTAACTGAACCGCTGCGTTGCCCGCTAACAAAAGAGCTATGTAAACCTGTATTGCCACCGCTATACGAACCACAAATCATGGTAACTTGGTGGCCATTAGCGATAAGTGCTTTTGCCATTTCAAAGGAACGAATGCCTGTTGCCCCTTTAGGCGTGGAAAAATGTTGGTGTAAATACAGAATTTTCATTCAACTTTGCTTACTGTCGTTGTTATTATCCCAGGCTCAACAATGGTTAATTCCAAGATGTTAATTGGGTCTTTTTTCAGATAGTAGCGTGACTGCCAGCCATCAACAAGCGCAAGTTGCTCAATGTTAACATTACTGCTAAAACGCACGATGAAATGTTTATTTTGTAAGGTATTACCTGTGAGCTGCCAATTGTCATTTGGTATATGCCAGCGTAAAGTCGCTTGCTTTTTAAAGCCTTTAAGGCGATCTTCAATCGTAATGCATGTGTTGCTTATGACTAATTTTCTATGATGAAAATGCCCTTTTTTATTTTGATAGCTGGCGTTAAGCTCATTGCTTTTATATATTCTCGTGTTTGCCTTAATCCATTGCGTATATAGAAAGCGTGAAAGTTTTGGCATTTGCTCATCATTATCAAAACTAACAGTGTTTTGTGCTTTGACGCTAGGAAAATAATCTTGCCATTTAGGCTCGCAGTTGTAACTGTAACTGCCAGAACCAATGAAAATATTGTATTGTTTATGCCATAGATCAATGTGTAATGCATCACATTGAGAGGGTCTAAATTTCGCAGTTGGTGTTCTAATAAAAATACACCATTCATCGTTATGCAATAAGTGGTAATCACTGCATAATATTGCCGGAGCGACTCTCGCTGCAGGCTTGTCACTGTGTTGAGCGGGGAAAAGCCTTGCTAACTGATTAAAGGTACCGTCAATGCTGTAACATGTTTGTGTAAAAAAAAGCTGAAATGCCCATTGTACGGATGGACGAAAATCCAAATAATCGCATGAAGTAACAGTGAGAAGTTGAGCACCGTCGTTAAGCCCTAATATGGGGGTTTTGCCTGTTTTTTGGCAAGTTGTTGCTTGTAACCATAATGTGGCTAATTGCAATTTCTTATAACAGTTTTTACTAAAAGTAGGAAGCTGATATTTTTGTCTGAAAAACTCTACAAGTGACAGGCTATCTAACATTAAGCGATGGTAATTTGTTGAGTATTGACTAAAGCAGCCATCATCAGCTATTAATTTATCGCAACGATTTTCAATAGTTTTTACTGCTAATGCCAACCACTTTTTGAGCTGTTTTTTCTGACGAATATTTGCTTGCTGTAATAACATCGCGCTGCCAATAAAAAGTGCAGCACCTTCACTGGTTCCATGATTGTTATCTTGTGCTATTGCATAACTCATCGTAGGCGCGATTCGTTGTAAATGGGCAAATAGCATTTCTTTCAGGGATGGAGCAAGGGTTAAGTCTTGTTGTAAAAGATGGGCACTTGCTGCTAAATGCATAAGTCTAATTGAAGCCTCTTGCCCACATTTCCAATGAACGCCTTGATTCGTTGGGTTTTGTTCTTGCCAATTAATAAGATGGTGGTTGATTCGGGCTAGATATTGTTGTTCATGTGTGTTGAGATAGTCGATGGATAAAGCAAATAACCAGTTAAAGCGGGACATTTCCCAAACCGCTTTAATATCACCCACATTTAAATCAAAATCGTTAAGTTTACTCCAGTGTACTTGATTGTTAGTAATTGTTTTATGGTTGGTGATTGATGATAACCAGTTGATGTCATTTGTTAAATCTATAGGTAGCCAACCAAATACTTTGTTGTCAACTTTCTGCAATGATGGACAGACTGGCTCTCCTGATATGGGTGTAAAATATTGACCTGTTTGCGGGTGATTTTTTACCGGCATTATTTTATCAAAATAACCGCGTTTTACCTTGAAACGGTAAAGCGCTACCGCAAAAAGGTTAGCAATGCCAAGGCGTAAGTAGGTCACAAAAAGACTGGTCATGAGCTGTTATTTATTCTTGTTCTCAAGCAGATGAACCACATCTAACGTGGCTTGTGATACTTCAAATAACTCATCTGCTGGAATAGGGCTTGGTTTGCCGTTTTCAATAGCATCAACAAAGGCTTTAGCGCACGCTTTTTGCCCTTTATCTTGTTGCCATAAATGCATTTTTTTAAAGCCTTTAAAACCGTAACCTGTCAGTTTACGAAAATTATCTAGCTGCAACACTTTACCTTCAACAAATACCTCAATACGTTCTTTTGGAAAAGATGCCGAACCATTCGCTAAATAATGAATAGTACCGAAACTACCGTCTTCAAAACCGAGAATAATCGCTACTTTATCATCACAAACAGCAACCGCAGTGTCATTACCCATTTTATGCGCTTGAATTGACACTATCTTGCTGCTAGCTAAGTGGCGCATCAGATCAATGAAGTGACATGCTTCCCCTAAAATTCGACCGCCACCAACTTCTGGGTTTTGCGTCCAGTGATTTACAGGAATAACACCAGCATTAACGGTGATGATAAAAGATTTAGGTGCCGATATACCTGATAATAATTGCTTCATTTTAATAATTTGCGGAGCAAAACGGCGATTAAAGCCTACCATCAATAATTGCTTTTCAGATTTTTTATATTGTGAGATCACGCTATCGTGTTGCGATTGATTAATTGCCAGAGGCTTTTCGACAAAAACATGTTTTTTGTTATCTAAAGCTTTATTGATAAATCCGGCATGGCTGTTGTGTTGAGTAACAATAGCAACTGTATTGATTGTTTCATCATTTAACATCGCGTCTGTATCGGTTGTTGCTTGTAGAAACCCATTATTTTTGCCATGGATAACACTATTAATACCGGTTGATGTGGCTAATGAATGTAAACACGCATCTGCTGCTTTAAATGCCGGTATTAATACGCGAGAAGCATAATTCCCTGCACCAATAAATCCCATTGTTACGCTACTTTTTGTTGCAGATGGTGAGTTAAGTGTTAAGTGTGTAATTGGGGGACTATTTTCTACTGTTGGGTACGTTAATAAAATCCCTAACGCCGATTTGTTTTCAGAGAGTTCTTGATAGGCATCAAGGGCCTTGTCAAAAAGATAACGATGGCTAATTAACGGCTTAACATTAAGCTTACCTAGCGACATCATATCTAATATTGCGGTAAAGTTGCGTTGTTCTGTCCAGCGAACAAAGCCTATAGGGTAGTCTTGTCCCTGGGATTCGTAATTATCATCGTAACGACCTGGGCCGTAGGAACATGATACTTGAAAGCTAAGTTCTTTTTCGTAAAACTCACTGCGATTTAGTGTTAAACCCGTCACGCCAACAAGCACAATTCTCCCTCGTTTTCGCGACATATTGGCTGCTTGAGATACAGGGTCACTTGATGATGTGCTAGCGGTAATAATCACGGCATCAACACCTTGTTGCCGGCTAAATGCTAGCCCAGATGAAACAGGGTCTTCACCAGCACTTGGGTTACATATTTCAGCACCAAATTGTTGGGCAAGTGCAAGTTTCTCGTTATCAAAATCAACGGCTAAAACCCGGCATCCGTTTGCCATTAACAATTGAATCGTTAATAGCCCGATTAATCCTGCACCAATCACAACAATATGTTCACCTAAAGTAGGCTTAACTAGGCGAATTCCTTGCAAACCAATTGATGCTAATACGGTAAAGGCTGCACTTTCATCGTCAACGTTGTCAGGTATTTTAGCGGATAAATGTTTTGCAACTCTCACAACATCTGCATGAGGCCCATTAGAGACGACTCTATCGCCAATGGCAAAGTTACTTATATTATCGCCGACACTTTTTACATTTCCAACGTGGCAATAACCAAGCGGTAATGGCTGTGCAAGTTTCGATTTAACCGCATCGAGGGTGGTAAATACACCGTCGGTTTGAATTTTATCTAATACCATTTTTACTTTATCGGGTTGTTGGCGAGCTTTATCAATGAGTGATGCTTTGCCAAAATCAACCAGCATACGTTCAGTACCTACGCTAATTAAACTTACGCTAGATTCAATCACTAAATGGCCAGCTTTATTTTGTGGTTCAGGCGCCTCAATAATTGACGTTTCACCATTTCCCATATGTTGTAGTATTTGTTTCATGATTGATTAGCTCTTGATATGCCTTGTTGCTATATAAAGGATTAAAAATGGCACAATAGAGAAAATATATCGTGCAAAAAAACCGAGGAATTCAGCATACATAAATTGTGCTGAAAACATAACGACAGAAAATAAAAAAATTAGTCGAATTATAGGCGACTGCTGCCTTTTTAATTTAAAAAGCATTAAGCTTAACGTAGCAGCAAAAATTAAACTTCCAACCAACGCACCAATGCGACCAAAGTTCATCATTAATTCGGTATAAAGCCCTGTAGTAAGTGAGGAATTACCTTTTCTACCTACAACGTAAGAGCCTGGGTAAATTGCATTTTTTAGACGTGGCCCAGCTCCTACTGGCTTTTTTGGCCAAATAGATCGTGGAATAAAGTTAGCAAAACCTGCTAGATAGGTGATGCCAAGCTCCAAATCTTGTTCGTTTTCCATTAACCAAACAATGTTTTCGTGGTTACCAAATGCACCATTAAGGGAATTGATAAGACCATACTCTGTTGTTTGAGTATTTAATGTACTTGCTTTGCTACGCATTTTGCCAATGGTATGTAGTGCAAAAACAATACTTAATATCACAAAAAGTAATGAAACGGTTTTGCGTAACTGGCTAAAAGTGAGGTGCCCTGCATACTTGCGATTAAACGATAGCGAAAAAGATAATAAACTAATAATTAAAAGAAAAAGTGAATTTCTATTACTGTTGATACCATAATAAGTTGCTGCTAAAACCAATGAAACAATGAACCCGACTAAGCTAATTTTATTTATCCAAAAGCTTTTTTTTCCATGATAAAAAACAAAGAAAAATAGCAGACATGACACGTATGTCCAATGGGCAAGTAACAAACTAAGCCCGTTACCAACTCCCATTGATATTCGATCAGTGATGTAATTTTCGTAGCCTAATGTGAGTATGTGTATGATGTTTTTTCCTGCATAATAAGCACCGACTAAAAAAATAACTGTTGTCACTTGCAACGCTCTTTTTAGAAAAGTGTGGCTTAAATTAAAGTGTAATAGCTCTGGCTTTTCATCGACTGGAAAACAAGACAGCCCAAAGATAAAAACAGCATGAAGCAAAGCAACAAAAAGTAATGAAAAAATGTATGGTTGGAGATCGTACTCAACGTTGTATCTAAAGTAACTTACGTCCCATTGCAGTAGTGGCATCATTAGATGGATCAGAAAGAAAAAGATTGTTGATAAAACAATAGGACTATTAAATAAACGTGCTACACCTAAGTTATAGACTCTAAAAAGGGCAATAAAGAGAAAGAATATACTTAATGTTAAGAACAATGAAATTACCATAAAAGTATGATTCCTTTATATGACTTGCTAATAATCAACATATTGCCTTATTAAATAAGTCGTGTAATTGTTGTTCAAAACATACTGGTTGCGTGCCCGAGCAGTTTGTTTGCTGTTCTTTAAATGTTGTTAATTTTTGCCTAAGTATTTTTATCAATAGATCAGTATCATGATACGGCACCATAATTGTTCCTGGATACTTTCGAAGTGATTTAGCGGTTTTTACTTCTGAGTTTACAATGATGTTTGTATTGGTGCTAAGTGCATCCCCCCATTTGTTCGATTGAGCAAATTTATTAATTTCGATAGCTGGATCATAGTAGGTTAAGACGTAATCAGAAGAAAAGTAAGACGCTAAAGCCATTGCATTTGACACTTTACCAAGGTAGCTAACATTATCGAGTGATATCAATTCCTGAGCAGCTTTACAATCGACTTTACCTGCGACAATAAATTTAATCTCATCTGATTGAAATTTATTGGCTATATATAAGGCAGCATTCATTCCCCTATCTTTGCCAAGCCAGCCATTTATATTAATAATGATCTTCGACGTTGGCCAATTATTTTCACGGTACAGTTTCTTTGCTTTAGATAACTCTTCTCTTGAGGGGGTATTTTTTAACGTGAACATATTTTTTGACAACTGTTTATACCTATCTTCGCCAGGGATCACATGCATTAAGACGCGTGTTGAAGTATATTCTTCTAATGCTTGAATACATCGTTTAATAAAACTGGGAAAGGGAAAAACGAGTGAAAACCTATCAGCATCATCGAAGATAATGTCAAACTTTCTGATTTTAGCTGCTAACAGTGCCGGAAAAGCTGTTTCAAATCCTAAGGCCCAAATAGGAGAGTTATCTTTTCTTAATAGGCAGTAACCAAATACACGAAGCATCCACCATATATAAAGAAGTTTAGTCAATTTACCGCCATAGCCCCCGCCAGTAATAAGAGCTTTAGTTTCGATTTTATGCGTTGGTAATTCTTTTTCTATTGCTTCACTTGCGTCTCTTATCCAAGCAATATGCTTAAGCGAGTTAACTTTTTTATCATTGAATAAAAAGTTTGCTAGTTTAAAGAGCCTAGTTCTATTGGATAATGAGGATACCGGAGCGATAATCGTGAAAGTCGTTTTTATACACATAGCTTTTCTTTTTCAATTAGGGCTAAACGTGCATATCTTTGGGAAACAAAGGCGCGCATGCTCCAATGTATTGCTGTTGTTGCACTTATTGAGGTAAATAGAATGTATATTGGCAAGCTTTTAGTTAACAAAAGGTAAATAATAGTTAGATAAATCAACATGAACAGCCAGTTAAGCTTAGCGGTAAAGGCTAGTGTCTCATGACGGGCAAAAAGACCTAGGCAAATTGAAGATACAGTATAGCTTCCTCTTGCAATACACATTATAAAGATAGAGATAATTATGCTTGGTTCTAATTGAATTCCTTTATCTTGGTAATATAGCTTGTAGATAAGAAAACCGAAGGCAATTGATAAAGTAGATAAAGCAATGGAAACTATAAAAAGTTTCACGGAGTAAGCTTTAAAAGTGTGTAAAGTAAATACATCCATTGTTTTTATTTTGGGTGCAAGGTAGAAACCGAAAAAACCAAAAAAACTAATGGCAATAGAACTGAACATAACGAAGTGTGTATAAAGAATATAGGCTGTCTTTTGGTGACCCAATGCGTTAATAAGCATTTGTTCACCATAAATTGCAACAACCAGTGTTATATTGTGAAAAAAAAATGCAAGTCCAACGTTACGATGATTAGATTCTTGAATCGTATTGTGTGTTATTGTTTTGTTAATTATTTTCGTTTTGTTCAAGTAATAAAGAGAAAACAATAGCAAAATACTTAAGCTAGCGGTGAACCAAGACTCAACATTTAAAAGTGATAAAACCATACAAGTTAATATTGCAATCTTCCAGCCATTAGTTGCTAATTGTGCAAGTGTTAATAAATGATTCGCGCGAAATATGGCTGAAATCATGGTTAAAATACTAAGAAAATAAACACTCATTATTAGCTGTAAAGTGCTGATGGCTAATGTTAAAAATACAGTAGAAGCAATGTAAAGAATGCAACAAATCAGAGTGCTTTGGACTAGAAAAGCAATGAATATCTTTTTGCTTTGATTGGGTGTTCGTATGATTACCTGATCTAACCCCAGAATGCAGACACTGGCAGCGATAAAAAGGGTTGATTTATAGAAGGCCCATTGTGTCACTATATCGCTAGGGTAATTTGCGACTATATATAAATCAGCAAGAAAAAATGACAATAAACCAAGGCCATACAAGCCAAAGCTCAACACTAGTTGCTTATTAACGTTCACCTATCCGCCTTTCACCTACTTTGACAGCTGGATTACCAGCATAGATTCCAAACGATTCAGCGTTTTTTGTTAGTACTGCCCCTGCTGCAATAATAGCGCCTTGTCCAATGAAGTCGACAGATGGGAGAATAATGGCATTTGCACCGATCCAACTGTACTTTTCGATATGAATCGCTGAAAAAGTAACGCCGTTTAAACGCCAATTTGTTTCGCCATCATGTATATTGTGATTGTGCGTATATATTTTTGCACCTTCAGAAATTGAAACTTGCTCTTCGATATGCACACCACCCGAAAAATCGATATACACATCTTTGCCGATATGAATGCTACTTGAAAGTATTAATTTACTATTATTATTTTTATGCGCTTTGACGATAGTAACTCTTGTGTCTACATGTAATTCATGAGCGTTAAAATATTTCCGATATAACCACCAACGAATGCGGCGTAAGCCTGGGGCTGAAAATATAGAAAAATCTTTAAGTAGCAATATGAGTAACTTTAAAACAATGTTCATGAGTTATTATTATTTTGTAAATAGCGTGCTTATATTTACAGAAGTTACAGTAAAAAGGAATGCCTTGTCACTTGTTTAGCTTATATAAGATGCTTTTATTGAGGGGAGTTTACTTTCAATGACTATATGGCGAGTATAGTTGGCAAATAGCGTGTTTATCACCTCTACGCAAGCACAACGTTTTTCCCTGCATAGATTTTGCGAAATTCGCTCGGTTTCATTGCTTTAAATTGTAAAAAACGGCGATTGAAATTGGAAATATTATTAAAACCACAAGTATCACTAATGGTGTAAATTGGCTTTTGACTATTTATCAACAACGAACATGCCTTGCTAATACGTAATTGATTAACAAACTCAGTGAATGTTTGCTCAGTGCGGTGCTTAAAAAAACGATGAAAATGGTTGGTGCTCATATGTACTAATTCTGCAAGGTGTTCCGCACGAATAGTTTCGGTGTAATGTTCATGGATGTAACGAATAACTTTATCCAATTTATCGGTTGAAGGATCAGAGGTGAGCACAACGCTGTAGCCACTGCTTGATAACGGCTGCTTATCTGGATCATTGGCCATAATATCTAATATGTTAAGTAAGCCGATGAATCGTGTGCTAGCGTCAGCATTTTGCATGGTTGAAAATACCTTAGCGGCATTAACAACGGCTTGTTTACCAAAGGTTATCCCTCTTTTTGACAACGATAGCAGTGGTTTGAATTTTTCTAAATCAGGCATACCAAATACAAGACTTTCTAGCCAGCTGATAGGGAGTTGAGCCACATAAACTTGCTGCTTTTTCCCTTTGACGGCAGGGGAAGAACACCAAGTATGGGGTAAATGAGGCCCGAGAAAAGCCATATCAAATTCATCGTAATTATCAATATTATCACCAACATAACGTTGACCTTTGCTATTCAGCGTTAATGCTATTTCGTACTCAGGATGGTAATGCCAATGAAAACCAATATGTTCTTGCTCATATAACCAATAACGCCATGAGGAATTTTCGGAAGGAATAATTTTTTCAAATAATAATTTCATGGTGTTAGTGGTGTTACGAGTGCTAATAGAAAAGTATCAGTAAATGATGGAAAAGTATATCAATAGATGATTGATACCCAGCACACTAGTATTCAGCACGTTTTTATTGATCGTTTACATTCAAACACTGAATATTTTAAGCATCGTTAAAGGTATTGTTGCAGTGAAGATATTGTTCAGCACGTTTATATTGTGGTTGAGAGATAATATGTTCAAAACGGATTTAATGGTTAACACTGGATGAGGCAAGGACTGTAAGGTGACTTCCAGAATATGTATAACACTCACCTCATAAATTAAATGTACTTAACTATTAAGTTTGGAGAAAATAGTGCAACGTTATATCGCTCTTGATGCCTTCCGTGGGCTCACCATCGCATTGATGATTCTGGTTAATACGCCTGGTACATGGTCACATGTTTATGCGCCGTTACTACATGCAAAATGGCATGGATTGACCCCAACAGATCTGGTTTTTCCATTCTTTATGTTTATTGTCGGTTCGGCAATGTTTTTTGCTTTTAAAAAAGTCGACTTTCAATTAGATGCCCCATTAGCCTTTAAAGTGATCAAGCGCGGGTTTTTAATTTTCTTAATCGGTTTTTTACTCAACATCTATCCTTTCACTGGCGATCCTGATACGTGGCGCATTATGGGTGTGTTACAACGTATTGGTATTGCCTATATTTTCGCTGCTTTTATTGTGCTGCTATTTAGACAGCGTGGGGTGTTAATTACTTCTGCTCTTATCCTTGTTGGCTATCACTTTTTGTTAATGACGGTCGGTGAAGGGGCTTACACATTAGAGAGTAATTTAGTACGCCAAGTTGATATTGCTGTGTTAGGAGCTAATCATATTTATGGTGGCTTCGGCGTACCGTTTGATCCCGAAGGGCTCGTGAGTACGATACCTGCGATTGTCAGTGCTTTATTTGGCTTTGAAGTTACTCGCTTTATTAGTCAAATAAACGATAAACGTGATTCTATGATTAAGCTCATTCAACTAGGTTTTCTAGCGCTTATTGCTGGCTTGGCCCTAGACTTCGTTATACCTATTAATAAAGCATTATGGACAAGCTCCTACGTCATTTATACGGCAGGTTATGCTTGCTTAACCTTAGCGGTTTTTGTTTATCTGATTGATATTAAAAAATATGAAAAGCCAGTTAAACCTTTATTAGTATACGGCACAAATCCATTGTTTATTTATGTGTTGTCTTGGGTTTGGGTAGCAAGTTATAACTTTTTCCCTGTTGGTGACGGGACTATTCATCACTTTATGTTTAATAGCTTAGCTATTGTTTTTCCTGAAAAACTCGCCTCGTTTTTGTTTGCCTTTTTGCATGTTGTGTTTTTCTGGTGGTGTTCAAAATGGTTATATGAACGCAAGATTTTTATTAAAATTTAGCAAACTCGCGTTGAAGAATTCTGTGAGCGTGAACTAAAAATGTTGCTATAAGTGAAAACTTTTCTACTGGTGAACAAGTGAGTAATACAGTAAAACTAAAGTGTGTTTCAAATAATTAACACGCTGATGGAATATTAATACAACAATAAGGACACTTACATGAAGACAAATTACACAGGAGTCGCACTTGTACTCGTTACGTTCTTTGCTATTTCTTTTATCACCAATATTCTGGGACCGCTATTTCCATCGCTGGTTAAAGATTTTGATATTAGCCTAGCTGTCGCGGGTTTTTTACCGTTTTCTTTTTTTGCTGCTTACGGTGTGATGTCAATCCCTTCGGGTATTTTAGTGGATAAATACGGTGAAAAATTCGTCATGTTAGCCGCTTTTGTCATGGCTGCTACCGGGTCTTTCCTTTTTGTGTTGAACCCTAGTTTTTTTATGGCGATGGGGTCGTTATTTTTAGTGGGTACTGGTATGGCAATGTTGCAGGTAGCAATTAATCCATTATTGCGCGTATCAGGTGGCCAAGAGCACTTTGCTTTTTACTCAGTGCTAGCTCAATTGCTTTTCGGTGGTGCTGCAACTCTAAGCCCTATTGTGTATAGCAATGTTGTTCAGGCGATGGCAAGTGGTGAAACGTCTGGCATCATAGGTTTTTTCAATAATAATGTTCCAGCGAATATGAGCTGGCTTTCAATGTATTGGATTTTTGCCGCTGTATCTGTCGCAATGCTTATCTTAATTACGTTAATTAAATTGCCAAAAGTTGAGTTAAAAGAAGACGAAGCTGTTGGTGCGATTGGTATTTATAAGCAATTATTGAAAAACAAATCAGTGATATTATTTTTTATCGGTATTGCTGCATATGTCGGTACAGAGCAAGGTGTTGCTAACGCCATTTCAATTTTCTTAGAACGCTACCATGGTTTAGATCCCGTTATCGTAGGCGCTGAAGTCGTTAGTGATTTTTGGTTAATGCTGACACTAGGTTGTTTGTTAGGTTTGGTGTTGGTTAAGTTATTAGATAGCCGTTTAGTCTTGAAAATTTTTTCTGGGGCTGCAATGATAGCGCTGTCATTTGCGTTATTTGGTAGTGCAGAAGTCTCGGTGAATGCATTTCCGCTAGTGGGTTTTTTCCTATCGGTAATGTGGTCAGTAATATTTTCACTGGCGTTGAATTCAGTCGCAGAGCATCACGGTTCTTTCGCTGGCATCTTATGTACCGGTATTGTCGGTGGTGGTTTAGCATCACCTTTGATAGGTGCAATAGCCGACATAACTGGCGATTTACGTGTGGGTATGATCGTGGTGTATATCACCTTAGGTTATATTTTTACTATTGGTTTTTGGGCAAAACCTTTAGTGGTGAACAAAACAATTAAGTTGTTTAACAAACACCATGCTGATTCAACAGTTACGTAATATGAATAGAGATAAGAGAAGCTTTTAAAATGGCTGCTCATTTGGGGCAGCTAAACGATAAGGTAATAAACACATGAAATTATCACGAATATTTTTGGCATGCAGTGCAATGGCTTTTGCTATTGCAGGTTGTAGCCAAGAAGGTACTGTCAGTAAAGTAGATACAGATAAGCCGTCCAAGCTAGCAAGCATAGATCAAGCCTCGCTTGATACGTTAGCGACAACACTTGATGTAAAATACCAAGTGTTAAGTAATATTGAAACTGATTGCCCTGATCGTGATGGTAAAGCAGTTAAACATTGTTTTAGTGCTCATATTAAATTTACTTCGCCAGAAGATATTAATGTCAATGATTGGCACATTTACTATTCACAGGTTTATCCTATTTATGCAGGAAAATCAGATACTCTAGACATTGAATTTTACAATGGTGATATACATCAAATTTCACCAACAGATAAGTTTTCTGGCTTTAAGGCCGGTGAAACCCAATCAATACAAGTGTATATGGCGGCTACTCATGTCACTCACTCACAATTAATGCCAAATTATTGGATAGCGGGTAATAGCCTGAAGCCAGCAGTCATTGATAGCACACGAACAACCATTGATCCTGAAACAAAATTAGAACTAACACCTTGGATAGAGCCTTACACGGATATTCCAAAGCAAATAAAATCAACACCAGAAGATATTAACCAATATGCAAATGCTGAGTGGTTATATGAGCACAATGCTGATGTTGAAGTAGATAGCCGTCAGTTGGCGACTACCGTTATACCGACCCCTCGTGAATTAACCGTCACTGATGCTGAAAAACAGCTTGATGTTTCACAAGGTTTAGCAGTGAGTTATCAGGGTTTAGAAGCATCTGATGTCAGCGCAGCATTCGATCGTTTAGCAACACTCGGTGTTGAACAATCAGATAACGGCATTGCAGTTAGTATTCGTATCACTAAAGGGCTACGAACTGCTGAGAGCTATCAATTAACCACTTCTGATCAAGGCGTTACTATTGCAGCAGCTGATTTAGCGGGTGCTTTTTACGGAGTACAAACGTTAGCAAGTTTATTACTGGTTGATGAACTTACATTGCCTTATGTCAATATTAACGATGCGCCGAAATATTCATACCGTGGACAACATATGGATGTTGCACGTAATTTTCATAGTAAAGAGATGATCTTTCGTCTTATTGAACAAATGGGTGCATATAAGTTAAACAAATTGCATATGCATTTAGCGGAAGATGAAGGATGGCGTATTGAATTACCGAGCTTTCCTGAGCTGACAGATATTGGTTCAAAACGTTGTTTAGATTTGTCAGACAAACATTGTATGCAGCCGCAATTAGGTGGTGCAGATGCAAGCGAACGTGATGGTTACTACAGTGTGCAAGATTATCTTGATATTTTGAATTATGCGAGTCGTCATCATGTCCAAGTTATTCCTTCATTAGACATGCCAGGCCATTCACGAGTTGCAGTGAAAGCGATGGAATCGAGATACCATCGCTATATGGCAGAAGAAAATGAAGTTGAAGCGACTAAATACTTATTATCAGATTTAGAAGATAAAACAGAATATCGTTCCATTCAACATTATAACGACAATACCATTAATGTGTGTTTAGAGTCGTCATATGCGTTTGTTGATCAAGTATTAGAAGATTTAATTTCTTTGCATAAACAAGCAAAACATCCACTTAATATGTATCACATTGGCGCTGATGAAACAGCAGGCGCTTGGGTTGAATCGCCTGCATGTAAGGCATTAGTCGCTGATACAAGTAACGATGTTTCTGATATCAAACATTTAGGCGCGCACTTTATTGAACGTGTTTCTAACATGATCGTCAGTAAAGACATTTCTGTTGGTGGTTGGAATGACGGCTTAGGTGAAACGCACGTTGAGAACATGCCTAAAGATGTGTATTCGTACATTTGGGGAGCTTTACCATGGGGCGCGCATAAGATGGTGAGCGAGCAAGCACATCGTGGTTGGAATGTTGTGTTATCAGTGCCTGATGTTTTTTATTTTGATTTTCCATATGAAGTAGATCCTAAAGAACGTGGCTATAATTGGGCTTCACGTCGTATTGACAGCCGTAATGTGTTTAATTTTATCCCGGATAATTTACCGATAAATGCGGAGTTTCGTTTAACAACGTTAGGTAAACCTTTTGAAATTGATGATACCGTGCAAAAAGATGAAGATGGCAATGTGGTACATAAACCTTTACCAGAAGGTTTTACCGTAGCTGGCGTTCAAGGACAAATCTGGAGTGAAACCATACGCAGTGAAGAGCAAGCCGAATACATGCTTTATCCGCGTTTATTGTCATTAGCCGAGCGCGCTTGGCATGAGGCAGAATGGTCAGTACCTTATAACTATAACGGTGCTAAATACTCTAAAGATACAGGTTTGCTAACAGAAGAGCTAAAAGCGCAGCGTGATGCAAAATGGCAAGCATTTGGCAATGCCATCGCACAAAAAGAGCTGATTAAGCTTGATAAACTTGGCGTGTTTTATCGTGTACCGACTGTTGGCGCAAAACTAATAGACGGCAAATTGCATATCAATAGCTCATTGCCTGGTTTACCTCTTGAATATCGAGTCAATGGCGGTGAATGGCAAGCTTATGATGCACCGGTTGCGGTATCTGGTAGTGTAGATGTAAGAGCACGTAATGCTGCCAAAGATCGTGCAGGTAGAAGTTTCAACGTTCAGTAATATACTCAAATATGACGCCGAGTATCCATTAATGCTCGGCATATCTTCTAACGTTATTAGGTTTTCCAATGCAACCCACTTCGTTTGTTACTTTAGACATTGGCGGTACTAAAGTAAATTTTGGTCTATTCCGCGACGGCATTATTGAACATAATCAAGAAATACCCTTTTGTGCGCATGGTAGTTCAGCACAGATACGTCAGTTTTTAATTGATGGCATTGCTGCAATGATTGCTTCAGATACTACAGCTATCTGTATCGGCGTACCTTGTATTGTTGATGTTGAAAATGGCATCGTATTCGATGCGGTCAACATTCCTGCATGGCAAAAATATCCACTAAAAGATGAATTGAGTGACTATTTCGATTTACCCGTATACATCAATAATGATGTAAATTGTTTTGTTGCAGGAGAAGCCACTTTTGGTGATGTTGCCCGTTTTGAGAAAAATGTAGTTGGAATTTGCCTAGGTACTGGCTTTGGTACAGGGTTTTATTTAAACGATCAATTGTATGCTGGCCATAACTGTTGTGCGGGTGAGCTCGGCGGCATTCCGTATTTAAAGGGAACACTTGATGATTATTGCTCAGGTTCTTTTTTTACTAAAATACACCAAGTAAATGGTGCCGAATTGGCTGAAAGAGCACGCTCGGGTGATGTTGCGGCACAAGCTATTTTCGATGAATTTGCTCAGCACTTAGCAAAAGGCATCAGCTATTTAATGTTTACGGTTGATCCAAAAGTGATTGTTGTTGGTGGCTCTGTCGCTAAATCGTTTGATTTGTATATTGATTCACTTAGGCAGTCATTAGATAGTTTTCCTTATAAAAAAGTACGAACTAATCTAATTATCGTAAAAAGTGAACTAGATAACGCTGCTCTTCTTGGCGCAGCAGCCTTATATATAGGCAGTTGTTAATGCAGGTTCTACCTGGCTAGACATCATATTTTCAACAGATGGTAATAAATCAATCATCGTTAACATGTCAGCGGTATTACCGCGTGTTGCGTTAAAAATACGTAATAGTATTTGATTTTTACGACAGAAATTTTTCAATATCAACAACATACCTAAGCCCGCTGAATCAATATAAAGTGTGTTTTTAAAATCAATATCAATGTGAGTAGTCTGTTGACGACATATTCTTTTCAAGGCGCAAACAGTTTGATGGTGAGCAAAGGTAAACGTTTTATTTACTTCTAATAAAACAATAAGGTTTTGGTAACTAACCTTGGGTGCAGCGTTCATTAAAAAACCTTGTAACGAACGTCCATGTTGACAGTAAATGACCTAGAAAAGCGAGCTAGAATTATACGTGCTAACTCGTCCGACCACAAGTATTTGTCATCAATATAAAATAAGCAGTTAGCAAATTTTTTGAAAATGTAGTGGCATTGAAACAACGTTTTACCCTTATTTATATCAATAAAATTTATCTTTTATCTAAAAATAACTAATTATATTTATCTAATGGTTGGCGATACAGTCAGTTGATGACGCACGCAACAATCTGATGAATATGCTAAATGCATTACACTGCTACATTGATGGGCAGTTTCAACCAAGTGAAACTTACTTTGATAATGTTAGCCCGATAAACGGTGAAAAAATTGCGGATATTGCTGAAGCGAGTCCACAGCAAATTGATGCCGCAGTTCAGGCTGCAAAACAGGCACTTAATGGTGACTGGGGCCAAATGAGTGTTCAGCAGCGAAGCGTGTTATTGCATAAAGTCGCTGATCGTATTGAAGCAAGGTTAACCGAGTTTATTGACGCAGAAATAGCGGATACTGGCAAATCACTTCATCAAGTTGAAACCATCGATATTCCTCGTGCCGCAGCAAACTTTCGTACCTTTGCAGATCTTGCAAAATTTCATTCTGGTGAAACGTTTATGACGGAAACAGCTAGTGGTGAGCAGGCGCTCAATTATTCGGTTAATAAACCGTTAGGGGTTGTCGCGATTATTTCACCATGGAATCTCCCTTTACTGTTGGCAACCTGGAAAATAGCGCCAGCACTGGCTTGCGGAAACTGCGTGATTTTGAAACCTTCTGAAGAAACATCATCGACAGCCTTTTTATTAGCGCAAGTTATGGATGAAGTAGGTATGCCTGAAGGTGTGTTTAATCTGATATTAGGTCGTGGAAATAGGGTAGGTGATTTACTCACCGAGCACGGTAAAGTGGATGCGATCACATTTACTGGGTCGTCATCTACAGGGCAACATATCATGAAAAGGGTAGCCTCAGGAGTTAAATCGATTTCTTTTGAACTTGGCGGTAAAAATGCTGCTATCGTTTTTCAAGATGCAGATATTGATAAAGCCGTTGCCGGCGTAGCTCGCTCTTCCTTTACTAATTGTGGTCAGGTATGCCTATGTACTGAGCGCGTCTATGTACACCGTGAAATATACCAAGAATTTGTCGAGCGCTTAGTAAAAGCAGCCAAAGCAATAAAAATAGGTTACCCGAAAGAGCCAAATGTGCTTATTGGGCCATTAATTTCCAAACAACATCAACAAAAAGTATTGTCCTATTACCAACAAGCAAAAAAATCAGGGGCAAAGGTTCTTACCGGGGGAGGTGTGCCTAATTTTGGTGATGAACGTGATAACGGTTGTTTCATTGAGCCAACCATTATTACGGGGTTGTCGGATGAAGATCCGGTCAATCAAGAGGAAATTTTTGGCCCGATATGTCACGTCGCAATGTTTGATAGTGAACAAGAGGTGATCAGTCGAGCTAATAACACAGTTTATGGCCTTGCCGCCGCTATTTGGACGGAAAACTTATCAAGAGCGCATCGAGTAGCACCGAAAATGGAGGTTGGTCTTGTGTGGGTAAATACTTGGTTTTTACGTGATCTTCGAACACCTTTTGGTGGCGTTAAATTATCGGGCATCGGTCGAGAAGGGGGCGCGCATTCTATGGCATTTTATAGCGAACCTACCAATATTTGTATCAACATTGATAAGAGCGAAAAATGACGATGGAAAGTAAAGTATTAGCAAAAAAAGCCGTACCGCGAGGAACATTTCCACATGTAAAACGTGCAGGTGATTTTATCTATATTTCAGGTACGAGCTCAAGACGGCCAGATAACAGCTTTGCTGGCGTGGAAGTGGATGAGTTCGGTGCAACGACCTTAGATATTCGTGCTCAAACTACCGCAGTAATCGAAAACATTCGTGATATTTTACATTCCGTTGATGCAGAGCTCTCAGATTTGGTCGAGATAAGTACGTTTTTGGTCAGCATGAATGACTTTAAAGGCTATAACGAAACCTACAGTGAATTTTTTGATTTTGATGGCCCAACAAGAACAACCGTTGCTGTGCATCAACTTCCACATCCTCATCTATTAATAGAGTGTAAAGCAATCGCCTATAAGCCCTTAGCAAAGAGCGAGAAATAGCTATGAAAGCAAACTTAGCTGCGTTTAATTTTATGCAGTGGATCGAAGAGCATAAAGAGCTATTGCAGCCACCTGTCGGAAACGTACAAGTTTGGCAAAATACCGACATGATGGTTACCGTTGTCGGTGGTCCAAACCAGCGAACTGATTTTCATGATGATCCCGTTGAAGAATTCTTCTATCAACTTAAAGGCGATATGGTATTAAAAGTGATTGAGGACGGTCAGTGTAAAGACGTATTTATCCGCGAAGGAGATGTTTTCTTCTTGCCTAAACACGTTAGACACTCGCCACAACGTCCTACGGTAGGCAGTATTGGTTTAGTGATCGAACCTAAACGACCTAAAGGCGTGAAAGATGCCTTTGAATGGTATTGTTTTGAATGTGGTGAATTAGTGCATCGCACTGAAGTGCTGTTGACATCAATCGTCGATGATCTCCCTCCTTTGTATCAGGCTTTTTATCAAGATAAACAAGCAAGAACTTGCCCCCACTGTCAAACGATACACCCTGGTAAAGAGCCACCGAAAGGTTGGGTATCACTTGAGGAGCACAGCTAATGCAGGTGGTTGATATACATTCACATTTTTTCCCAAAAGAATGGCCGAGTCTTCAAGAGAAATTTGGTGGTAACGATTGGCCTTGGTTACAACATTTACCGAATGAAAAAAATGAAAGTGGCTTTGCCAAAGCGATGTTAATGAAAGGCGATAAACCATTTCGTCCTATCTATGCCGCTTGCTGGGATCCTGAAATAAGATTGGCAGAAATGGACGCCCAAGGCGTTTCGCAGCAAATTATTTCTGCCACGCCGATTTTATTCGCTTATGAAAAGCCCCTTGAACAAGCGGTGTACTGTGCGCAGATATTCAATGATGCCGCGCTAGAGATTTGCCAACAAGGTAAAGGGCGTTTGTTTTCTATGGCACAAGTGCCTTTACAAGATGCAGATGCTGCGTGTGAAGAAGCAAGTCGAGCAATGAACACCGGTCATGTTGGTATTCAAATTGGGAATCACGTGGGCGAGAAAAACATGGATGACGAAGGCGTATTAACCTTTCTTCAACATTGTGCTGCAGAGAACATACCGGTTTTTGTGCACCCTTGGGACATGATGGCAGCAAGCCGCACGAAAGATTACATGATGGGTTGGACGGTAGGAATGCCTGCTGAAACGCAGCTTTCGATCGTGTCGATGATTTTGGGTGGTGGCTTTGACCGTATTAGCCGCGACTTAAAGATTTGCTTTGCCCATGGTGGTGGTGCATTCGCTTTTTTACTTGGCCGATTGGAAAATGCTTGGCTTCATCGAGATATTGCCCGTGGTAAGTCTGAATATCCGCCTAGTCATTACTTAGATAGATTTTATTTAGATACCGCGGTGTTTGATCATGATGCGCTCGAATTATTGGTTAAGAAAATGACCACCGATCGTTTGTTGTTTGGTACTGATTACCCTTTCCCGTTAGGTGAGCAAAAAATGGGCGCATTAATTAAAACCGCGCCAAATTTATCGGATGCCGAAAAGCAACAAATGCTCGCCACGAATGCACAATTATTCTTTTCTTTGCCGACTTGTTAATTGAGAATGTTATGACCTTTGAAAATACCCTAGCTTATGCACAAAAACTTGATAATGAAGATCCATTAGCGAGTTATCGAGATAAATTCTATCACCCGGTCATAGAGGGAAAGCAGGTTTTGTATTTCACCGGAAACTCTTTAGGTTTACAGCCGAAAGCAGCAAAAGAATATCTACAAGTAGAACTTGATGATTGGGCTGCATGGGGAGTAGAAGGGCATTTTCACGGTCGAAATCCTTGGGTGAGTTATCATGAACTGTTAACACCAGCAAGTGCAGAACTTGTTGGTGCAAAAGCATCAGAAGTGGTGTGTATGAACTCGTTGACCACCAACTTACATTTATTATTTGTCAGCTTTTATCGTCCGTCTAAGCAGCGTTTTAAAATTATCAGTGAAGCTAAAATGTTTCCATCTGACCGCTACTTACTGGAAACTCAAGTAAAACATCATGGCTTTGAACCTGATGAAGCCATTATCGAAATTTCACCGCGAGAGGGTGAATTTACCATCAGAGAAAGCGATATTTTAGCCGCGATTGAAGAGCACCGTGATGAACTTGCCTTAGTGTTTTTCGGTGGGGTTAATTATTTTACTGGCCAGCTATTTGATATGAAAAAACTAACCGCAGCTGCACATAATGTTGGCGCATTAGCGGGTTTTGATTTGGCACATGCTGTTGGTAATGTGCCATTGAAACTTCATGATTGGCAAGTAGATTTTGCCGCTTGGTGTACTTACAAATATCTCAACGGAAGTGCTGGTAATGTCGGGGGAATTTTTGTGCATGATAAGCATGGTCAAGATACCGAAATTCCCCGTTTTGGTGGTTGGTGGGGGCATAATAAAGAACGTCGGTTTTTAATGGAAAACACCTTTGAGCCCATGGCAGGCGCTGAAGGTTGGCAATTAAGCAATGTGCCGATAATGGGGATGGCGGTGTTGAAATCATCACTTGATATTTTTGAAAAGGCTGGCATGGATGCGCTACGAAAAAAGAGCCTTACACTCACCGCCTTTTTGCAATATGTGTTTAATGATGTTGTTAACAAGTTTACTCATATTAAACTGCAAATTATTACTCCCGTAGCACCAGAGCAACGAGGATGCCAATTATCAGTAAAGCTTATTGGTACCGATAAACGATTTTTTAATCAATTAACTAACGCTGGTGTGATCACTGATTTTAGAGAGCCAGATGTGGTTAGGCTTGCCCCCGTGCCGCTGTATAATTCCTTTGAAGATATCTATCAATTCGGTCAACAATTAAACGCCTTGCTTAAGGAAATGGCCAATGATAGCTAAGCCATCTATTGCGATTAACGGTGCTGGGCCTGTTGGCGCATTATTAGCGCTGATGTTAGCTAAGCGCGGTTACCCTATTGATCTATTCGAATCTCGACCAGATTCACGAAAAAGCAATATCTATCAAGGTAAATCGATTAATTTAGCGCTTTCCGATCGTGGTTGGAAAGCGTTAAATGCAGTGGGCGTTGATGAAGAAATTCGTCAACAAGCGATTCCCATGTATTGCCGTGTCATGCACGATATTGAAGGGAATATCACCAAACAAAATTATGGCAAAGATAGTCAAGCCATTTGGTCTGTTTCTCGCTCAGGTATTAATGAGCAATTAATGACATTAGCCGAACAGCAAAACAATGTGTCACTACATTTCTCTCATCGACTCACCCAGCATGATTTTGACACAAACACCGCGACTTATATTGATGCAAATAAACAAATCAAACAACATCAAACCGATTTACTTTTTGGCGCTGATGGCACGTTTTCTAAAGTAAGACGATTAATGCAAGAACTGCCGCTGCAGCGAATAAGCTATAGTTTAGAGTACATGCCGCAAAGCTACATTGAATTAACCATTCCGGCTGGGGAAAACGGCGAACATCTGATGGAAAAAAATGCGCTTCATATCTGGCCACGTAAAGATTTTATGCTGATCGCATTACCGAATGCTGATGGCTCGTTTACTTGCACCTTGTTTATGGATCATCAAGGTGAGGTTTCATTCTCTGCGTTCACTGAATATGAAACAGTCGCAGCGTTCTTTGAACAGTATTTTGCCGATGCGCTACCGTTACTCGTTAATCCGATAGAAGAATTTCTTGCGAAGGCACCTTCACCGTTATGTTTGGTACATGTTTACCCTTGGTTGGTTAATCATCAAGTAGCACTTATTGGTGATGCTGCACATGCAATGGTGCCATTTTATGGTCAAGGCATGAACTGTGGCTTTGAAGATTGTCGTGTGTTGTGTGAGCTACTGGATAATTTTCAGGGAGACTGGCAGCAAACATTAATGGCCTACCAGCAGGAGCGAAAAGAAAATGGCGATGCGATTATTGAATTAGCAAAGCGTAACTTTATTGAAATGAGTGACTTAGCCGGCGATGAACGCTTTCTGTTACGTAAGAAAATTGAAGCTCGCTTTCATCAACGTTATCCTGAATTATGGATCCCGCTCTATTCAATGGTGACATTTTCACCCAATATTTCATACAAAACTGCACTTGAAATAGGTGACATTCAAGCCAAAATTATGGATGAAATTATGCAGATAGATAATATTGAAAAATGCTGGCAAGACGAATCTGTAATGACAACCCTATATGAATTGAGCCGCGATTCTATTCCGCTAATTCAGCAGGAGAGATAACATGAACTGCCCATATCATCCCTCTCAATCGAAAAAGACAACATCAAATTATCGCGAAATGGAAGAGAGCATTCATACTAACTTTGAAGATGATATGTCGTACGGTGATTATTTATGCCTTGAGCAAATTTTAACCGCACAAAAGCCACTATCTGCACAACATGATGAAATGTTATTTATTACAATTCATCAAACCAGTGAATTATGGTTAAAGCTCGCTGGGCATGAATTAACTGCTGCCATTACAAATATTCAACAAGCAGACTTTGGTCACGCTTTTAAAGTGATTTCTCGCGTTAAACATATACTCAATCAATTAACCCAGTCTTGGAACATTTTATCAACATTGACGCCTGTTGATTACTTGAAATTTCGTGATGCGTTAGGCCACTCATCTGGATTTCAATCATATGGTTATCGTAAACTTGAATTTTTATTAGGGAACAAAAACGCGAGTTTATTAGCGGTGCATAAAAATCAACCGGAAAGTTATCAATCTTTAAATGCTGTGCTTCATGCGCCAAGCTTATACGATGAAGTACTTCGAGCATTAGCAAAAAATGGCTTGGCTATTGATAAGCACGTACTTGAAAGAGATTTTACCCAACCCTATCAGCAAGATGAATCTGTGCTGCAAGCATGGTTAAACGTTTATCAACATGCTGATGAACATTTCCAGATGTATGAGCTTGCTGAAAAATTGATTGATATTGAAGATGCCTTTCAGCAGTGGCGGTTTAAACATATGTATACGGTGCAACGTATTATTGGTCATAAAGCAGGAACAGGTGGTTCGTCTGGTGTCAGTTTTTTAAAGAAAGCATTAGATATTAGTTTTTTTCCTGAACTGTTTGCTTTACGTACTCATTTATAATTGTGAAATTATTTTTATCGTTATAGCATGATATATCAGTAATATTGATATGTTGAAACTCAGTGGACATTAGCAAAAGCCAATTAACGATCAGTCATTTAAAAATGATTTGTCAGTTAGCTGAAAGTGAAACGGTAAAAGAGGCGGCTCAAGCATTATTTATTTCTCAGCCGGCATTAACCAACCGTATTCGCGAGGCTGAAAAACGTTTAAATAGCCAATTATTCTACCGCCGTGGTCGTCGAATTTATATGTCGAATGCGGGTAAACGTTTGCTGGTATCAGCCAAGAAAATTTTACAAGAATTAGCGCGCGTCGAACATGATATTTCTCGCTTAACTCATGGTGTTGAGCAGGTGCTACGCATTAGTATGCCGCACTATGCAAACTTTTCATGGCTACCTGATGTACTTGAAGGTTTTTCGTTAAGCTACCCTCAAATAGAGCTTGAAATTACTTCGCAATCACCGGTTAAACCGCTTCAAGCTTTGCATAATCATGATGTAGATGTGGCTATTATTTCTAGTGCTAAGGCCGAGTTAGAAATAGATGCAGAGCAATATGTTGCTAAAGTGATCACGCAAGATGAGTTAGTCGCTTGTTTATCTAAGCAACATCACAAATCAAATCAGGCGTTTTTGATGCCGGAAGATTTCGCCGATCAAACCTATGTGACAAATTCAACTGAAGCAGAAACTGAACGTGAATATGAGTTGTTTTTTAAACCAGCAGGGGTTATCCCGCCAAAAGTGTTACAAGTAGGTTTTAATGATGCCATTCTCGCGTTAGTTAAAGCAAATGTAGGTGTGTCTATATTTTCTCAACGTCAATTAACCCGTTATCTACCTGACGCTTCCTTAACAACATGTCAATTAGGTGAAGCCGGGTTACCGGTATTTTGGCATGTTGTTTATCGCAAACATGATCCTATTATTGCGCCGGCAGAAAAATTATTTTCTCTTTTATCTCAACATTATAACTAAACATTATAGTGTTATGAGTAAATTTATGCCTTTTTGTGTTACTAAGTAACCATTAGTTTGATATATTGTTGTTATATTTTAACATTGATGTCTGTTGAAAGGCGATAATATGACAACAAGCAAACAGCAACTGCATGTAAATAAAGGCTTTGGCGATGTAACCGCGTTAGAGGGCTCTGGTTGGAATATTCTTAATGAAGAGGTTGGCTTACCCGTAGCGGTACTTGATGAGGCATCTTTACAGAGTAATGCGCAGTGGATGCAATCTTTTAGTGAGCAAGCCGGTGTTAAATTAGCTCCGCATGGTAAAACTACCATGTCCCCAGAGCTTTTTAAGCAACAGTTGTCACAAGGATGTTGGGGCATAAGCTTGGCAACTATTCCTCAGGTGGTAAGTGCTTACAAACAAGGCGTTAAACGCTTTATACTTGCCAATCAATTAATCGGTAAATTTCACTGTCAGCAACTAGTGGAAATTTTACAAGATCCTGATGTTGAATTTTATTGCTTTGTTGAATCAGTGGCTAATGTTGTGTTTTTAGGTGAATTTTTCCAACAGCAAAAAGCAACGTTAAACGTGTTGATAGAAATAGGCGTGCCAGGTGGTCGTTGTGGTTGGCGCGATGTTGACAACATTGAGCCACTTGTTGATGCAATTTCAGCACAACCTGCGTTGCAGTTATCGGGTGTTAGCTTTTATGAAGGCGTGATTCACGGTGAAGATGCACAAGCAAAGATAGTGCATTTTATTGAGCGTATTAAGCAATTGTTTAATACGCTACAGCAACAAGGCCGATTCAACGGTGAAAATGTGATCATTACTGGTGCTGGCTCCGCTTGGTATGATGTCGTCGCTAACGCATTAACTCAAGAACAATCATTAAACTTTACCGCCATTATTAGACCTGGTTGCTATTTGATACATGATACCGGCATCTATCAAGATGCGCAGCAAACGATCATGCAACGCAGCCAACTAGCGTGTGATATTGGCGGCGACCTGATTTCTAGCCTTTACGTGTGGGCGTATGTTTATGCTACGCCTGAACCAGGATTAGTCATTGTCGGTTTAGGTAAGCGAGATGCTGCGTTTGACGCAGGGTTGCCAACCCCTACCTTGTATTATCGCCCTGGTAACGACAAACCACAGCAAGTACCTAATAGCTGGGAGTCGGTAAAAATAATGGATCAACACTTGATGCTCAAGGTTGACGAAAGTGCCGATTTACAACCTGGCGATATGATGTGTTTTTCAACGTCACACCCGTGTCTAACGTTTGATAAATGGCGTTTTATTGGCATTAGTAATGACCAACATGTGATCACAAAACAAGTGGCGACTTACTTCTAAATGGATATTTTAACCCGAATAAGTCAGCGTTATGATCACATGCGCCCGGCGGAACAAAAAGTAGCAGATTTGATCCGAAAAGATTTAAAGTTTGCCAGTCGTTGTGCCATTCAACAGTTGGCGAAAAAAGCAGGCGTGAGTCATGCCAGTATTACCCGTTTAGCAAAAACGTTAGCTTGTGATGATGTACGTGATTTAAAACTGCAGCTAGCACAAGTTGCTGCCGTTGGAGAGCGTTTTCATAATGAACAGCATATCGAACAACAAGATATGCCAGAGGTATATCAATCTATTCAAGATATTTTGCAGGTTAATCGGGGTTTAATCACCAAAGATAAATGTATCACGGCAGCTGAATTAATTTTAGCGGCAAATCATTGTTTAATTTTTGGTGTAGGCGGTGGTAGTACCATCTTTGCGCAAGAGTGCCAACATCGATTATTCCGCTTAGATGTCAAAAGTAATGCGTATTCTGATCCCATGTTAATGCGGATGACAGCAGCAAGCATTGATGCCAATGATTTACTGATTTGTTTATCGTTAAGCGGTAAAAGCCCTGATGTGTTAGAAGCTGCCAACATCGCTAAGGAGTACGGTGGCAAAGTCGTTGCTATTTGTCCAGAAGGCGAGTTATCAGCGTTGGCTGATGTGCACTTGCCTATCACCACTCAAGAAATGGATTTTATTTATATGCCAAGCGCATCACGGTACGTGTTATTAGCTGCGATTGACATGCTAGCAAGTGAAGTAGCGTTTAAGAATCAGCGAAAGTCGCGTGAAAAATTGCGCCGAATTAAATTACAACTTGATGAGCATCGTGGTTGTGCGAGTAGAACACCATTAGGCGATTAAAAGGAAGCATGATTTGTACGATTTGATCATTAAAAATGCACAAGTAATAGATGGCAGCGGAGCCCCTGCTCAGCAAGTTGATGTTGCCATTTGTGGAGACAAAATTGCTACGGTAGGTGAGTCACAGGCATTTAGTAAACATGTTATTGATGCGAAAGGTTTAGTGCTTTCGCCAGGGTTTATAGATGTTCATACCCATGACGATCTGGAAGTTGTGCGTAACCCTGACATGCTCGCCAAAGTGAGTCAGGGGGTTTCTACCGTTGTCGTTGGAAATTGCGGCATCAGTGCTAGCCCCTATCAACTTGGCATTGAACCACCAGACCCTATCAATTTGTTGGGCAAGCAGGGTGAGTTTAACTTTGCTTGTTTGTCTGAATATATTGATTATTTATCATCAGCACCGCCTAACGTGAATGTCGTCGCATTGGTGGGTCATACGGCATTACGCGCGCAGGTAATGGATGATTTATCTCGAGGTGCTACCGATGATGAAATTGCTAAAATGCAGCAATTACTCCGCCGTGCACTTGAACAAGGTGCAAAGGGGTTAAGTACAGGGCTGGCTTATAAAAATGCTAAAGCGTCAACTGAGCACGAAACACAAGCTCTTGCCAGTGTACTGCATGATTTTGATGCATTATATACCACGCATTTACGCACAGAGTTTGACGGGATTATTGACGCGTTAGATGAGGCGTTTACCTTAGGGAAGAAAGTGCAATCACCGGTGGTTATCTCTCATTTAAAATGTGCAGGGAAGCAAAATTGGGGCAGATCAAAAGAGATCATAGCGCATGTTGAGCAGGCCGCACAACAACAGCCGATTGCCTGTGATTGTTATCCGTATCACGCAAGTTCTAGCACCTTAGATTTAAACCAAGTGACTGATGATTTTGAAATTTTTATAACCTGGTCAGATGCAGAGCCAACAATGGCTGGTCAGAGCTTGGCGGCTATTGCGAAGACGTGGAATGTGAGCTTACAGGATGCAGCAAAACGTTTAATGCCAGCAGGTGCTGTTTACCACGGTATGAACGAACAAGATGTTGAAGCATTTTTAAAATATGACAGAAGCATGATTGGTTCAGATGGCTTGCCGTGTGATCCACATCCACACCCTAGGTTGTGGGGAGCGTTTCCTCGCGTACTTGGACGATACAGCCGAGATAAGTCATTATTTCCGTTAGCAACTGCAATTCATAAAATGACAGGAAAGTCGGCGGAAAATTTCAATTTACACAATCGAGGACTGATTAAATCAGGCTATTACGCTGATTTAGTGTTATTTGATCCAAAAAGCATTATTGACAATGCTGACTTTACTGCACCTTTTGCTGTTTCTTCTGGCATTAAAAAGCTGTGGGTCAATGGTCGGTTAACTTACCAACAAGGTGAAGGGGTATGCCCTACAGAGCATTCTCCTCGCACCGGACAATTTTTAAAACATACATATATCAAGAGGAATAAATCATGACAATTACTCGTTTTGGCGCTGATGGCGGCGTAGGTACAGGTGGTCAACATTTACCGTTTTCAAGTGCAGTAGAAGCTGGCGGTTGGCTTTATGTTTCTGGTCAAACACCGATGACCGATGGTGAAGTTGTCGAAGGTGGTGTTGTTGAACAGTCACGCTTAGCAATTGATAACTGCATTAAAATTATGACAGATGCGGGGTACGGTTTAGAAGATGTGGTGCATGTGAAAGTGATCTTAACCGATGCACGTTATTTTCAATCGTTTAATAAAGTCTTTAAAGAATACTTCGGTGAACATCCACCAGCGCGTATTTGTGCCGTTGCTGACTTAGTGGTTGATGTAAAAGTTGAAGTTGACGTTACGTGTTATAAAGCACCGTAAATAAAGAGGGAGTGAGCTAATGGAAGGTGTTTTCTTCGTTGCATTCGCGCTATATGTGTTAGGTATGATCGGACTGAGTTGGTGGGTATCGCGCCGACAAACGTCGGGTGAAGACTTTTTACTGGGTGGTCGCAGTTTACCGTTACTGCTTACCTTAGGTACTACCGTCGCGACTATGGTTGGTACTGGCTCTTCGATGGGAGCGGTGGGTTTTGCTTATCACAACGGCTGGGCTGGCATGCTGTACGGCATAGGCGGCGCCATTGGTATCTTGCTATTAGCGTGGATATTTGCCCCTATGCGCAGATATCAATTTATGACCATGAGTGAAGAAATAGCGTTTTATGTTGGTGCTCATCCTTTAATCAAAAACTTATTGGCGATTGTAATATACATCGCCAGTATTGGTTGGCTAGGCGCACATATCATTGGTGGTGGCATGTATCTTTCTTGGCTGACTGGCTTAGATATCAACACCGCTAAAATGATTATTGCGATTAGTTTCGCTATTTATGTCATTATTGGCGGTTATACTGCTGTGGTTTGGACAGATTCAATTCAGGCGCTGATCTTATTTGTTGGCTTTATTTTAATGGCATATTTTTCAGTGGACTATGTAGGTGGCTGGCAAGCAATGCTAGATGCACAACCAACAGCGAACACTTCTTGGTTTGCAATAGATAAAGTTGGTGCCTTGCATGCTTTATCATTAAGTTTAGCGATATTAGTAGGTATTTTGGCAACGCCGTCATTTAGACAACGGATATATTCGGGTAAAAGTGTTAGCTCAATTCGTCGCTCTTTTATTTATTCAGGTGTGCTGTATCTGGGATTTTCAATTGTACCTGCAATCATTGGCATGTCAGCGTATGCGATTAATCAAGATTTAGACAATGCTTCATTTGCCTTTCCTCATCTTGCATTGAATGTGATGCCACTTGCGTTAGGGGTGTTAATTATTATTGCGGGTATATCTGCGACATTATCAAGTGCAAGTTCAGATGCGATCGCAGCAGTGAGTGTAGCTATGCGCGATTTATATCGCTTAGTTACTGGCAAAATGCCAAAGCCTGATCGCGTGATTTGGTTGTCACGTTTTAGCCTGTTTTTTACCATCAGCATCGCGCTTGGTTTTGCACTATTGTCGGATGATATTATTTCCTATATTACCAAGATGATCGCTATATTAATGTCTGGTATGTGTGTTGCTGGCTTACTCGGTCGTTTCTGGCCAAGATATAACTGGCAAGGTGCGTTACTCACCTTATTGTGTTCAACTGTTTGTGCGTTAGCGGTAAGTTTAATACCACAATGGGAAAGTTACTGGGGTAATCCTGTTATTCCTGCGCTAATTGCCGGTACAATATCGGGTATTATTGGCAGTTTAGTGACACCAGCGTCAGAATTAGACGAACAACATGCATTGGATGTCTTAGCGAAAGAACGGAAGCAAATGGAGTAAGCCTTGAATAATATTGTATTTTTAGGGGAATGTATGATTGAGGACCACTCAGACGGTTTGTTCCGTTTCGGTGGTGATACGCTCAATACTGCGTTGTATTTAGCTAGGCTTACTGAAAATGTACCGATAAATGTTGCGTTTGCGACGTCAATTGGTATTGATTTAGACAGTAACTTATTACTCGCCGCGTGGAAAAAAGAAGGCATTGATACCAGGTTTGTTACTCAGCTTGTCGATAAATTCCCTGGTCGTTATCGTATTAAAACGGATAAACAAGGTGAGCGAAGCTTTAAATACCAACGAAGTAATAGTGCTGCTCGATATTATTTAACCTCATCACCAGGCGCTTTAACCCGATTTATTGCTGGTCGTACAGGTGATTATTTATATGTTAGCGGGATTAGCCTAGCGATTATTTCTCCTGAAGATAGAGTGTGGCTATTTGATGCATTAGCACGTTTTAAAGCGAATGGTGGCAAGGTTATTTTTGACAATAATTATCGACCGGTACTGTGGAATAAAAAAGAGGTTCTACCTACTTATCAGAGCGCAATGGCGTTAGCGGATATTGCTTTTTTAACCGATGAAGATGAATTTGAAATTTATCAAGATAATTCATTGGATGGTATTATTTCTCGCGCAAAACAATACAATACAACGGAAACCATTATTAAACGGGGCAGTGAACCTTGTATTATTATCAATAGCCAAGGTGAGCAACAAGCGGTAAGTGCTGAACCTGTCACTAATCTTGTTGATACCTGTGCTGCGGGTGATGCATTTGCGGCAGGTTATCTTTCACAACGGCTTCAGCATGCAAGTGTTGAACATTGTGCGCAATTTGCCCATCGAGTTGCAGGTAGAGTTATTCAGTACTCAGGTGCCATTGTTGACCGCAAGGTTATGGCCGATCTTTTTTGACGTAAAAGGTAAAATTTAATGTTTAATCGATTATTTTCTATTGCTCTTGTTATGTTGTGCCTAAACATCAACATGGTCTCGTGGGCTAACGATTTGTCACTCAACGTAATGCCCTACCCTAAAACAGTCATTATTAATGAGCAGGAATTTACCATTAGCGATGGCTTTTCGATTTCGGTAGAAGGTGGGAGTAAACAACGTTCCGCTCAATTGAAAAATACCTTAGAGTCACAAATCAGTACCTTTGGCTGGCAAGTTTCTACAACGAATGATAAGGCAATACCGATTGTTATTCGTATTAACCAAGGGGGGGGGTTGGATTATCAATTTCCGGCGTTACATCAAGATGAAAGTTATCAACTCACGCTAGATAACCAGCAAGTATTGCTCGAAGCAAAATCTGACTTCGGTGCATTGCATGGCGTGGCAACATTGACACAATTGCTTTATCAAGCAAAAAGTAACCAGGTGTTGGCCCAGCTTACCATTAAAGATCTTCCTAGGTTTCCATGGCGTGGCTTTATGCTAGACAGTGTTCGCCACTTTATTTCTATTGATGCGATAAAGCGTCAATTACGTGGTATGGCTGCGGCAAAGTTAAATGTATTTCATTGGCATCTTACCGATGATCAAGGGTGGCGTATTGCCCTAGATAGTTACCCTGAATTACATAAAAAAGCCTCTGACGGACAATATTATACCAAAGCACAAATTCGTGAAGTGGTTGAGTATGCAAGCTTGCTAGGCATTCGCGTAGTACCCGAGTTTGATGTACCAGGTCATGCGTCTGCTATTGCTGTTGCATATCCCCATTTAATGAGTGAGCAAAAACACTATCAAATGGAAGATGGTTGGGGAGTATTTGAACCGTTATTAGATCCAAGTAACCCTGAAGTCTATCAGTTTATTGATGGTGTGATTGCAGAGTTAACCACGCTATTTCCTGATCAATATTTACACATTGGCGGTGATGAAGTTGATCCAACGCAATGGAATAATAGTACTGAAATTCAGGCATTCATGAAAGAAAATAGCTTGCAAGATGCGCATGCATTACAAGCATTTTTTAATCAAAAAGTGGCTGGAATACTGGCTAAACATCAACGTAAAATGATGGGGTGGGATGAAATATTCCATCCAGATTTGCCACAAAATATTATGGTGCAATCGTGGCGAGGTATGGAAAGCTTATCAAAGATCGCTGTCAGTGGTTATCAAGGCCTGCTATCTACAGGTTTTTATATCGATCAGCCTCAAAGTAGTGCTTATCATTATCGAAATGAGCTGCTTCAACAACGCCCTAGAACGGCGGTTCAGCCAAAAGAGGGGCAACAAGTCGTCGCTTATCAATTTGAGATGCCTCGTTTGAAAGGCAGCGCAGTTAACGGTACGTTAGCCATGGTGATGCATAATGATTACGTGTTACACGCTTATGTGAAGCTTAACAATAATCACTTCAAAAAGGCGAATGTTGATAGGCATCTAGTGCTCAGTAAAGGGGAAGTCAATGTTGCTATTGATAGTTGGATGGGACCAACGCGTGGTGAGTTTTTACTAACGGATGAACAATCAACAGGGCGCATATTAATTGGCAATACCTATTATCCAGTATCAATTGCACCGATAGATAATTTTGATTATAGCCAAGTCACGTTACTACCCAATATTTCACCGATTGCCGCGCGAAATATTTTAGGTGGCGAAGCGACGTTATGGAGTGAATTAGTGACAGAGCAAAACCTTGACGTACGTGCTTGGCCGCGATTGTTTGTTATAGCCGAGCGTTTTTGGTCATCTAAATCACTGAAAAATATTGATAACATGTTTTCGCGTTTGATGGTGTTAGATAAGTTTTCGCAGCAGATAGGTTTGCATCATAAACAGCAATATCGTGCAGGTTTACAATCACTTGTTTTTGCTAAAACCAACATCACACCTTTAACGGTATTGGCTGAGCAATTAGAACCAGCAAATTATTACACGCGTCATCATATTAAGTTTCAGCAAGATAAATATCACCAAAATGCACAGTTGAATCGTTTTGCTGATTTTTTACCTGTTGAAAGTATGGCGTTAATTGAAATGCATCAACAATTGAAAGCCTTTCAACAAGGAGATAAAAACGCATTGCAAGGTATTATTGATCGGTTACGGGTTTGGCACTTCAATTTTGACAAGGTGATATCACTAGTGAAAATTGCACCAAAGCTTGATGATTTACCAGATGTTATCGATCAAGCAAGAGATATTAATACCTTGGCGTTAACCATTGCACAAAGTTGTTACAACGGTGTAAAGATTCGCCATGATGAAGCGAAGCGTATTAAAAACACGTTACACCGTTTACATAAAGAAGGTAAAGAGATCATTGTTGCCAGCAATTTATTTACTGAGCGGCTATTAGCAGCTTGTAAGGCTTAACTTTACGCTTCCATTTGCTTAAGCACACTATTGAATAGTGTGCTTTTTTTATCTGATAACGTGGTGATCACATCAAAGTGGTTTTTATTTTCAATATTCGCTAATAATACTTTGTTGCAGCCTAAACAATTTAATTGATAAAAATCATTCGATTGGCGTTTAAATTCGTCTGTTTCATGATCACCATAAGCAACGATAAAGCGTGTTTCATTACAATGTGTTAATTTATTTGCCGCTAATAATGGACTCAAGTGAGTAATTTCATCTTGTGTTAACGCTAATGCTTCATTGATATAGGTAAATTGAAGTGGCGTTAAATCATAAATACCGCTAACCGCACAAACACCTTTTACGGGATTAGCAGGGAGATCAAACGTTGTTTGCCAGTCAGTCATTGCAGCCATAACAGCTAATTGTGCGCCTGCTGAACTTCCAGACAAATAAATTTGGTCTTTATCATAACCGTACTGGTCTGCATGACGATAGAGCCAAGCAATGGCATTTCTAACTTGGTTTACAATTGTTGTTAATGAGGCTTTTGGCGCTAGCGTGTAATTTATTACTGCAACATGGTAACCATGTTGTTGAAAATTGTTCGCAGCAAAGCAACTTTCTTCCTTGCTTAGCTCCTGCCAATAACCACCATGAATAAAGACTTGTAGCTTTCTTTTTATTGAAATAGTCGAACGTTGCGAATTGTGGTGATGGGGAAGAAATAAGTCGAGGGTTTCATCAGGGCTTTGACCATAACGTAAATTTTCTTTTAACGAGCCATGATGAGAGGCAAGTTGTTTTACTTGCTGGCTTTGTTCTGCGTATTGCTGTAGATAAATATCTAAATTGGCAACACAACTGCTAGGTGAATATTCCCTAGCTAACGCCTGTAATGAAAAATTTCGATAAACGGTTTCTGTCATATGATTAGCTACTTGTTTAACCAGAAGTCCTTGTAAAGCGAAAATTGATAGTAGTCACTATAGCGGATTTACGGACATTTAATTAGTCCCTATTTATTCGATAATTGTTTCAATAAAGTTAACGTTATAAGCATAAAATATAGTTGTTAACAGACTAAATGTAACAAAATATTAATATATTACACAAATCACATCTTTTAATGCCGTTATGAAAAAGCATATGATATAACCAAATATATACAAAATATTTTCATATTTTGTGCTTCCGCTAAATTTAATACATAACAAAAATATTGAGCTCCTCATGAAATTAACAAAAATAAACAAAGCAGTTACTGTTGCCTTGGCAGTGGGTGTTGTTGCATTAACAGGGTGTGAAAAAAATGCCTCTGCCCCTGAGCATGTAACAACTCAAAAAACACAAGCCACAGCGGCTCGCCAACAAAGTGAGTCATTATTTGAAGAATACGCTAAAATGCGTGCTCAACAAGTTAGCAACGTTAATTATCACCTTCAAGTTACCCTCGATAATACTTCTGAAAGTTTTTCAGGTGTCACAGACATTGTGTTTGACTTAACCAATGATAATCAAAATGATTTAACCATCGATTTTGATGAGGGCACAGTCTCATCTGTCAAAGTGAATGGTAAAGAAGTAACATTTAACTACGAGAAATGGTTTATTACCATTCCAAAAAGTGAGTTATCTGCTGGAAAAAATACTGTCACAGTTGCTTATGAGCGTCCATATTCTACCGATGGTTCAGGCTTACATCGTTTTGTAGATCCTGAAAATGGTGAAGTGTATCTCTACACAGATTTTGAACCTTACGATGCTAATCGCTTATTTCCTCATTTCGATCAGCCAGATTTAAAAGCAACGTATTCCATGAAAGTGACGGCACCTGATCATTGGAAAGTGATCACTTCAGTAAGAGAAAATAAGATTGAAGAAAGTGGTGATAACAACGTATGGCATTTTCCTGAATCCGCAAAATTTTCATCCTATATTTTTTCATTACATGCTGGTAATTACGCCGTTTGGGAAGATAAATTTGAAGATATTCCATTACGCTTATTTGCTCGTCAGAGCTTAGCGGAATATGTGAATACCGATGAGTGGTTCACACCGACTAAGCAAAGCTTTAAATTTTTTAATGATTACTTTGGTGTACGTTATCCTTTCGTTAAATACGACCAAATAGTGGCGCCAGATTTTAATGCCGGCGCGATGGAAAATGTTGCTGCAGTAACCTTCAATGAAGGCTATATATCACGAGGTGAAAAATCAACTAGAGCCAAAATGAGCTTAGCGAATGTGATTGCTCATGAAATGGCGCATATGTGGTTCGGTAATTTGGTGACCATGCGTTGGTGGAATGGCCTATGGCTGAATGAAAGTTTTGCAACTTACATGGCGAATTTAGAAGTAGCAGAGGCCAGTGACTTTAAAAATAATTGGGATGTCTTTTATTCAGGCACTAAGCAGTGGGCATATCGCAGTGATGATTCAGTGAATACTCATGCTATTGAATTGCCAGTTCCATCAACAGGAGATGCATTAACAAATTTTGATGGTATTACATACGGTAAGGGGGCTTCAGTGTTAAAACAGCTACCTTATTACCTTGGCGAAGAAAACTTCCGCGTTGGGGTTAGTAATTACTTGAAAAAGTTTTCTTACAAAAACACTGAATTAGAAGACTTTATCGGCGAGCTTGGTAAAGCAGCTGATATGGATATGGAACAATGGACTCAAGACTGGTTATACAATGCAGGTCTTAATACGATTAAAGTTAATTATCAATGTGACGCAGATAAAATTACAGAGATGAACATTGTTCAAAGTGCACCTGATGACTATCCAACATTACGTGAGCAACGAGTACAAGTTGGTTTGTATCAATTAGATGGCGAGAATATGGCATTAGCTAATGCAATACCTGTTATGTATAAAGGTGAAAGCACTAAGGTAAGCGATGCTATTGGCCAAGCCTGCCCTGATATAGTGTACCCTAACGAAGGGGACTGGGGGTTTGTTAAAGTTGATCTTGATGAAAAGTCACTGGCGGCCGTTGAACAACATATTAATGCTGTTGAAAGTGCTACGATGCAACTAATGCTATGGCAAAGTCTTTCAGATAGTGTCAGAGATGCAAATCTAGCTGCCGATAAATTTGTGAATTTTGCTATAGCTAATATTGAAGGTGAACAAGATTATAATGTGATCCGAAAAATATCAGCTAGTTTAACCACTGCTATGGGTTACTTAAACACAGCAACTCGTCTGGAAAAACAGGATTATTCCGCCTTATATCAAGATGTTGAAAATCTCTACTTACGTTTGTTAGAGAAAGCACCTGCTGGCTCTGATCTGCAAAAAATGTGGTATGGTCGTTATGTATCTTTTAGTAAATCAGATAAACATCTGAAAAACTTACTTGCGATATTACAAGGTGAGCGTAGTTATGAAGGGTTAACCATTGATCAAGATAAACGCTGGGGCATACTCGCACAACTAAATCGTTATCAATATGGTAATTATGTTGCACTATTAGATAGTGAAAAAGAGCAAGATAATTCTGATACCGGAGTTAAAAATGCCATTTATGCTGAAGTGGTTCGCCCAGAAGCAGATGTGAAAAAGAAATGGTTTGATGTGGTGATCAATAATCCTGAAAATCTCAAGTTATCTACACTACGTTACATTATGTGGGGGCTTTTCCCAACAGAACAATCAGCATTAGAGGCACCATATAAAGAAAGAATCCTGGCGCACATTCCTAAATTAAATGATGGAAGTGACTTAGGCTTATTAGGGGCATTTGCCAGTAGTATGATACCCAGCGAATGTACTGCTGAAAGTGAAGCGGAACTTGCGACATTGATTGAAGAATACAAGTCAATGAAGCCTCAAGTGTTGAAAACGGTTAAAGCGAGACATCAAAATGTTGGTCGTTGTATTAAAGCGTTAAAACTACTCTAAACAGACATATAATGTTCATTGCTAAAACGCTTCATTTTTGAAGCGTTTTTTATGTCATGTATTCTGCCAACGTCAATTTTTGCGTATAAATTTAAAGAAGTGTAAACAACGTTTATTTTTGTCTTTATGTATTAAACAAGATCTTGACGCGTGACATATTCAGCGATCTAGGATAAAACGGTAAGGGTAATCACACCAAACTGGAGTTAAAAGAAAATACGAGTGCGAGTTTTTATTCATTATTTATTTTACTGGCTAGTGACTTTTTTAGCGTTTGCTACACAGGTAAATGCGAATGACAAACGTATTGCTATTATTGATACGCCTTATGAAGAGAATGCAAGTCATCAATATTTTGTTGATTTAGTTCACTTTCTTCTCGATGTGTCACGCGAAAAATATGGTGAAGCAACGATCGAATTATATTATGCAGAAAATAATACGCATGAAAAGACTTTAAACCTTATTAGTACCGGTTTGTTAGATTTGTCTTGGGCAGGAACGACTAAGAATTTAGAAAGAAAGCTGTTACCTATTCGAATACCATTATTGGGTGGCTTGCTAGGGTACCGTGTGTCGATTATCAGAAAAGATGATCATGATAAGTTTTCGAAAGCTTCTGTTGAACAGTTCAAATCGATGATTGCTTGCCAAGGACAAGTTTGGGGAGATTCTGATATTTTGGAAGATAATGGCTATAATGTAATGCGTATAAGCCGTTTTGATTTAATGTTTAAAATGTTAGCTCATGGACGTTGTGACTACTTTCCACGAGCTGTTTATGAAGGGTACAATGAACTGAACGCTATCATTAAAAAGTACCCTAATTTAATGATGTTTGATGACAAAATTCTGCATTATCAATTTCCTTTGTACTTCTTTGTTGAACCACAAAACATAATGCTGGCAGAACGATTACGTTACGCATTAAATAAAGCGATTGATGACGGAAGTTTTATAGCGTTCATGCAACGTCACCCGCTTACAGAAGCAATATTTCCGATTGAAAAGTGGTCAAATAAAAATATTATTCGCCTGCATAATCGTTTTCTCCCTGCTGAAACTCCGATAAAAGAAGCGAAATATTGGCTCCAATTAAGTGAGTATTAACGCTTTAATCATCGATTGGGTTATTTAATAATAGTTGGGTGATCTCTTGTTGATATTGGTGTTTCTTTTCTTCATTAAAGCCAACATGCCGGCTAACAACGTTACCACTTCGGTTGATTAAAATACTACTTGGCATACCTTTGAGTTTAAATGCTTTGGCCACTTTACCTCTAGGATCGTAAAATACAGGGAAGCTTGCGGGATACTGTTTTAAGAAATCTGTGGCGTTTTGCTTAATGGCATCAAGGTTAACACTCAACACAGTAAACCCATCATCCTTGTAGCTTGTGTGAATTTCATTAAGCCAAGGAAATGAATCTTTACAAGGAATACACCAAGACGCCCAAAAATCGATTAGAACGACTTGTCCTTTTAATTGATGAACTTGTTGTTCAAACTCATCTAGGGTGTTGTTAGCTTGGCTTAAATGGATATTACTTAATAGCAGTAGAACAAAGAATATTTTTTTCATTATCGTAGTATCAATCGCGTAGTTGCATTGATGATAACAAGCTTTCTTAAAAAGGTTAACAACAGGCGATACTTGTTTCTTCCTCGCCTAACATTGTTTGCATTGCAATTAAAAGTTGATAGCACTATAACTAACAATGTCGATCTTGATTGCTTATCGTTTATTTTCGGCAAATGACATGAGGAAATGATTACACTTTAAAGCATAAAGTACTTATTTAATCGCCTGTAACAAATTGTGTGTATCGGGTTGTTAAACGTAAAAAGTGAACAGCTGGTCGTAAGGGGACTCTGTTTTCAAATATTATTCTTTATGCTCATATTACAACCAAAAGAGAGTTGGCTATTATGGAAAAAATGATAATTATAAATGGTGAAAAGTATCAGATTGATGTTGATAGCAATATGCCATTGCTATGGTTTCTACGAGATAGGTTAGAAATAACAGGTACTAAATTTGGCTGTGGAGCTGGCTTATGTGGCGCTTGTACTGTCCATGTAGATGGCGTTGCAACACGAGCATGTATTACACCTGTAGGTGTGTTAGCTGATAAAAAAATCACGACAATTGAGGGATTGTCAGAAACCGGCGAGCATCCATTACAAAAAGCCTGGGTGGAAAATAATGTGCCACAATGTGGCTATTGTCAAGCAGGGCAAATTATGAATGCCGCTAGCTTTTTACAACAAAACCCAACACCTTCTGCTGAAGAAATTGACACCGCGATGCAAGGCAACATATGCCGATGCGGTACTTATCAGCGAATCAAGAAAGCAGTTGCTGATGCGGCTGATGAGCTGGCTAAGGAGGTGTCATAATGTCGATTACCAACGAAAGTCGAAGACAATTTCTGAAAGCATCAACCTTGGCAACAGGTGGTTTAGCGATCAGTATCAACTTACCTGCACATGCGGTAGCCTTTAGTGAAGACGCACAAGAATCAACGTTTTCACCCAATGCCTTTATTCATATACAAGATAATGGCGACGTGTTGATTTATTGTGGTCGATGTGAAATGGGGCAGGGTATCAATACCGCCTTACCCGCGGCTGTTGCTGATGAGATGGACGCTGATTGGCAAAGAGTTACTGTAAAGCAGGCCGATGGTAATGAAGAAAAATACGGGCCACAAGCAACCGGAGGTTCGGCTAGTATACGTGTAATGTTAACACCCATGCGTGAAGCCGGCGCCAGTGCAAAAATAATGCTTATCGCTGCTGCAGCTAAAGTGTGGAATGTTGACCCTAGTAGCTGTTATGCGGAAAACCATGTTGTTCATCATCAAGCAAGCGGTAAACAGCTTTCTTATGGACAATTAGCAAGCTTAGCGGCAAAACAAACGGTGCCAGAGGTGGTGACGCTCAAAGCCAAAAAAGACTTTAACTACATTGGTAAATTTATTGCCAACCAAAATATTGAACAAATTATTAAAGGGCAACTTACTTACGGTGTTGATACAAAATTACCTGGACTGAAGTATGCGGCTATCGTTCATTGTCCTGTATTAGGCGGTAAACTGAAGACATTAGATGACAAAGATGCGCGTGCCATTAAAGGTGTTATTGATGTTGTGGTTATTGATCGACTCGCTATTCCTTATGGTTCTATAGGTGGTGTCGCTGTTGTTGCAGATAATAGCTGGACAGCTCAACAAGCAGTTAAGAAGTTAAAAATAGAGTGGGATCTTGGTGAAAATGCGCATTATGACACTGTGAAATATAAAGCGCAGTTGGTTAAAAACGTAGAAACGCCAGCACAATTAGTGACTGAACGCGGTAATGTGACTGAAGGATTATCAGGTGCGGCTCAAACACTAAAAGCGACATACACAGGTGGCCATTTAGTACATGCTCCAATGGAACCAAATGCCAGCGTGGTTTGGGTGAAAGATGATAGTTGCGAAGTATGGGCTGCAACGCAAAGCCCTGCGGATATTCAGAAAGTGTTAGCGCAGTTTTTAGGTCGCGAAGCAAAAGATATAGCAGTACATGTGACTATGTCTGGCGGTGCTTTTGGTCGTAAATTTAAATGTGATTACGTGCATGAAGCAGCGGCAATCTCACAAAAAATTAACGCGCCGGTACAATTAACGTGGACACGCGAAGAAGACACGAAAACTGGGTATTATCACTCAATTAATGCGCAGCATATCGAGGCAGGGATAGATGAACAAGGTAATATTAAAGGTTGGTTACATAGAGTCGCATTTCCTTCTATAGGTACCTTATTTAATCCTGCTCAAACGCGACCTAGTAATAGCGATTTTAATGCGGTTGACAATTACCCCTATGGCATTGAAAACTTTCGCAGTGAGAGTGGTGAAGCAAAAGCCCATACCCGTATAGGTTGGTATCGTGCTGTTTATGCGATTTTCTACGGTTTCTCGTTTAGCAGCTTTACTGATGAATTAGCTTACTTAGCTGGTAAAGATCCGCTTACCTATTTAAACCAATTATATGATAATAACACTAACCCAGACCAGCAAGAACAAGCGGCTCGCTCAAAACATGTTGTTAATCTCGCTGCTGAAAAATCCGGTTGGTTTGAGCGAGATAAACTAACTAAAAATCAAGCGATTGGCCTTGCAATTCATTATAGCTTCCAAAGTTATGTTGCTATGGCTGTTCGTGTGGAAGTCAATGGTGAAGATATAAAAGTCTTACAGGTTGATTCAGCAATTGATTGTGGTCAAGTGCTAAACGTAAATGGGGCAACGGCGCAAATGGAAGGGGCCGTAGTCATGGGGATGGGGTTAGCACTTCGTACAGAGGTAACGTTTAGAGAGGGTGCTGTGGTTAATACTAATTTTCATAATTACCCTGTTATGCGAATCAATGAAATGCCGCAAGTTAATGTACATATTGTTGATTCTGAGCATCCCTCTACAGGGCTAGGGGAACCAGGTGTTGCTCCTTTTGCACCGGCATTAAGCAATGCTGTATTCGCAGCTTCTGGGAAGCGTTATCGGGACATCCCTTTCAAGCCAATGTCAGTGTAATGTTAAAGAGGTAATAGGCAAAAACCAGTCAACAACGTTGACTGGTTTTTAGTTTTATTGACAAGGATATTTGCGCTACTTTTGTGTCATTGCGCGTAACATCCAGGCGGTTTTTTCGTGAACTCTCATGCGATCTGAAATAAGCGCCATTGATGATTCATCATCAGCTTGCTGTGCTTCTTTTAGTGCAGAACGACATGTTTTAACGAGTGTTTCATGGTTTTCCAACAGCGTTGCTAACATGCCTTGTGCATCTGGCGTTTCTTTCGGTTCTTTGACTGAGCTTAATGAAGCAAAGGCTTGATATGTACCAGGAGCAGGAAAACCTAAGGTGCGTATACGCTCTGCAATTTCGTCAACGGCTTCAGCCAATTCGACGTAATGTTCCTCAAACATTAAATGTAACTCACGAAACAAGGGCCCTGTTACATTCCAATGGAAATTATGACTTTGTAAATACAAGGTATACGTATCAGCTAACAGTGAGTTTAATTGATTGGCAACTTGTTGACGAGCTTGATGTGCAATACCAACATCAATTGACATAAAGATTACTCCTTGTGAAATTATTTAATTCACACTGATAAAAGCAGAAGCTATGCCAAGAATTGAAAATATATTAAAAACAATGCGTTACTGTTCTTTGATGAAGTGTTTTACTAGTGATCTGCTAAAGAGAAGGGTAAATATTTTCACGGGTATGGTAAAAATTACCGAATCAGCGATATAAACGAAGAGCAGGTGTTAATCCGTATAAATACGAGGCTCATGTATTTATACGGATTGCGATTACTTCAATTCAGTTTTACTTTTGCTTAGGAATAAGCAGAAACCAAGTACCGCGGATAAAAGTGAACCGGCTAATATCCCAAGTTTTGCATGCGCTAATGAATCAGCGGCCCCAGAAAATGCTAAGTTAGCGATAAATAATGACATGGTAAAACCTATGCCGGCAAAACAACCTAGTGCTATAACATCACGCCAAATCATATCTTTTGGTTTTTGAGCGAAACCAAGCTTTATCGCGAAGTATGCAAAGAAAAATATGCCTAATGGTTTACCGACCAGTAAGCCGAGCATGGTCGCCCAAAAAACGGTTGCAGAACCCATTGATGCGCTGTTATCTGGCATTATCACACCAGCATTCAATAAAGCAAAAAGTGGCAATACCAATAAGCTTATCGGTTTGCTTAATTTACTTTGCCAGCGCTGCACAGGGGTTGTTGCAGTGATTGCAATATCTTCGGCCGCTTCGGCTAAATCATGTTGTTGCTGTTGTTCTAGTATGGTTGTGTCGTTACTATCCATGCGCTTGAAGCGACTTACTAAACGTTCCATATTCCGTGCAAACCAGTGAGTATCAGCGTAAGGCTTCGCTGGTACAGTTAAGGCTGCTAAAATACCGGCTGTTGTTGCGTGTACGCCAGAGTGAGAGACAAACCACCATAACACTAACCCGGCAAACAGGTAAAACCATGCCCATCGTATTCCTAAAAAGTTGGCTAATACCATCAACGATAATGTGATCGCACCATAACCTAACTGCAATAAAGAAACGCTATCGGTGTAAAAAAAGCTGATAATTAACACAGCACCCATGTCGTCAACGATTGCCAGTGCAGTGATAAGCACTAATACCGAGGTAGGGACTCTGCGACCGAGTAGCACTAATAAACCGATGGCAAAAGCAGTATCGGTTGCCATCGGGATCCCCCATCCTTGCCAACTATCGCCTGCCATTAACGTCATAATGGCTAAGTAGGTAAGTGCTGGAATAACCATCCCACCTACAGCCATAAAAATTGCCAACATTGAACTTTTCGTGTCTTGTAACTCACCTGCAAGCACTTGATATTTAATTTCTAAGCCTAGTAAAAAGAAAAATAGTACGATTAAGCCTTCATTTACCCACTCTACTGCTGAGTGAATGATATAGCCCTCTCCCCAAATAAAGCCAACGTGATACTCTGTTAACCACGTATACGTTTCTTGCCACTGAGAGTTTGCCATAAATAAAGCAATAAACGTGGCGATCAATAACAACATGCCAGCTGATGATTGGCTTTGTAGGAAGCTTTGCAGTGGAGAAATAATGCGATCGAAATTACGCTCTAATGGCATACGTTCGCGTTCTTGTTCTTCAATATCTATTTTCATTTAAAAAAACCTAAAAAAATAAAACAGGTAATGCTCTGTAAAAGCTGCGAAAAATATAATGTATAAGCTACTTAATCTAATGGTATTCTGTTTGGTAGCTCAAGATTTGATCGTCCGTTCACTCTGGCTTAATAATGTATCGTGCATTGCTTTTGTACGTTGATAAGAAAGAGATAGTTGCTCGCCGATTAAATCGAAATTCTTCTTAATGAGTGTATCTTTAGTATAACGTTGAATATTGTTTAGCAAATCGATTGTTTGTTGCGTATGTTTTAATAGTTGTTTAAGCGCAAGTAATTGTTCTACTGTGCTAGTTTCTACAGATACATTTGTTGAGGGCGACTTTGTTAGCCCAAATTCTTGTTGAATGAGCGGGGTTTGTTTGATCATTAAGTGATTTAAGCTTGAAACTGCCTCTAATCTAGTATCAATTGGCTTGGTTAAATCAATTGTCATTTGCTTATTGGCTAATTGGCATTGAATAGAGAGAAAGTTTTCAGTTTCTTCATAGCAAGCTTGTAACGCTTGTTGAATAAGCGCTAAATCACCAAACCTATGTGCTGTCTCTACGTTATTGGTCACGTTACTTCACCTTTTCAATGTAGTTAACATGACAACAACCAATATATGTGCCAATCTAGTTAGTCTTGATATAAAGCCTTATACCACCATACTTAAGGAATACGTTTATTTATAATCCGGTAGTTTTTACAGGGTTAATTTGTAACTTTGACAACTTAAACATACATGGAATATACGCATGTCTTATCCTTCGGCGTTAGTTTGTGTTAATCAAGCGCAATTTATGCAGCTTATTTCTTCTTTATCGTTAACGAAAAATTTTACTGTTATTGAACCAGATCATTGCGACTGGCTCAGTGGGTTAAGTGATTCGCCTGATGTTGCTATTATTGAAGTAAATACCTTTGAGCAATCACATTACGATACGCTACAAGCACTTAATTTTTGTCCTGAAACAGATATTATTTTTTTAAGTGAAGGAATACCAAATCCATTGTTAGATAAAGCTGTGGTTAGGTGTGCTGCCTACCATTATAGAACTCCGATTAAAAGACACAATCTTGCAGAAGTTATAGAAGAGCTGACTGCTGAATATCAACAGCGTCCACGTAAAACAAAAAGTATCGAATCAAGTGAGTTAGATCAGTTTGGTTTATTATTTGGTTCTTCCCGTGCGATGAAAAAGCTGTATAGAAGTTTACGTAAGGTCGCTATGTATGACACCAGTATTTTGATTGTTGGTGAAAGTGGTGTTGGTAAAGAGCTTGTCGCTAATACTATTCATAATGCCAGTGAACGTGCTGAATCCCCCTTTGTAACCGTAAATTGTGGTGCGTTATCTAAAGATTTAGCTACCAGTGATTTATTCGGTCATGTAAAAGGTGCATTTACGGGCGCAGTTGGCGATCGCACCGGTTTTTTTACGGAAGCAAAAGGTGGCACGTTATTTCTTGACGAAGTGACTGAAATGCCAGAAGAGTTACAAGTTCAGTTGTTACGCGTATTAGAAACAGGAGATTATAGCCCTGTTGGTAGTAACAAAGTGTTAAACTCTAATGTACGCATTATTGCCGCGACTAACCGAGATTTAGCGCAATCAGTTAATCTTGGAGTGTTCAGAGAAGATCTCTATTTTCGTTTAGCGCAATTTTTATTACATGTACCACCTTTAAGAAGTAGAGGCGGTGATGTTGAGGGTTTAGCAAAGCATTTTTTGGCCTATAAAAATGCCAGTGCAGGATTTGGTAAAAAAATTTCTGATACCGCAATAGCAAAAATAAGCGATTATCATTGGCCAGGCAATGTTCGAGAATTAAAGCACGCTGTTGAACGTGCTTATATCATGTCAATCGATGTGATTGATGGTGAACACATTATCCTTGAAGACCCACTAAATGATGAAGTGAATGATCAATCTGTACCCACAGGTATTCCACTTGCTGAAGTGGAAAAACAAGCTATTTTAAATACATTAGAAGAGCAACATGGTAATAAAAGTGATACCGCGAAGCTATTAGATATTAGTGTTAAAACCTTGTACAACAAGCTTGAAAAATATGATGAATAGCAAGCACTCATACTATTCATCAGCACACATTACTATGGATAGGGCTTGCGGTTTAATATAAATATCAAGCGCTGATGCTTGTCGTGTTTCACCATCAATAATATAGTCGATAGGCTCATCAGCGGTAATGATTACTTGTTTACCTTGGCTGTGTTGCACGTTATCTCCAATGTGAGTAGCAGTAAAAGTCGACTGTGCTAAATCCGCTAAACTCGCCAGTGGTATTGCGTTATCTGGCAGGGCGTTTATCCACGTTAAATCAAGCTTTCCGTCGGCAAAGTTTGGTGCGCCATTACCCTGAGCTAACATAGTCGTAAATGGTGCCGCATTTGCTACAACAAGGCTCGCTATTGATACTGTTTTTGCCGGTTGTTCATCGATTGTTACGGTTAAACCTTTTGCTTGGTGATCGATAACGGACTCAGTAAATCCTTGTAAATAAGCTAGTGCACCGCTGTCATTCTTTTTATTTCTATCTGCTGCCGACACCATTTGATGTTCAATCCCTAAACCACATAATAATAAAAAGGTTTCGTTGTTACATTTACCTGTGTCAATCGACGTATCAACACCTTCAATTATATGTTTACAGGCGTTAGAAATTGGCGATAATTTAGCAACGCTGCCTTGAAGAGCATGGACTAATGAATTTGCAGTGCCTAAAGGCATTAACGCTATACTGGTATTATGCTCTATCGCAATTGTAGCAACCTCTTTAATAGTACCATCACCACCGCCAGCAATCAGCAAATCTACAGACTCTGTTATCGCTTGTTTGGCTATTGATTCGGCGCTTTTTTCTTTTGTTGTTTCATGTATGTGTAAGTCGAAAAATGGCGACAACTGTTCTACGATATCTGGCTTAACTTCTGGCCAACTACCTCGTCCTGCTACGGGGTTGGCAATAAGCCAAGCTTTTTGTTTTAAGGCTAAGCTTTTATTTCTTGATAGTTGATCAAGCCATTGTGTTTGTTGTTCTGTTAATTTTAAGGATGGGTATTGTTTTTTGAACTCTTTCATCGCTAGCGCAGAAAATTTAACTTTATTTGTTGCTAAAAAGTATGCAGAAAGCACTACTGCTGCGCTGTTGTCATCACAATAGATAAGACAGTTTTTCTGTTGAGTAATTTGCTTGTGCAGCCATCGCAATGATCTGAGCAAATCATTTTGCTTAAGGTGGGTAAATGAGATTGATAAATAATCAATGTTTTCATCTTTATTAAACCAAGATGTGACGTTTAAAGGGTTAGAAAGATCTAGCATGGCATCAATGTTGTGTTTTTCCATTGCTTCTTTCGTCATATGAATCGTTGGTGATATAAAAAGGTTAGATGTAATTTTTATTGGTTCTTTTCGGATGTTTTTACGTGTACATATATATGTCTCGCCTTTTTGCCATGCGTAATAAGGAAAGAATAGCGAACGAAACCACCATGGGACCTTATTGGTTTCTTTTTTGAGCCAGAAAGCTGTGTATCTTGCGGAGTCGTTAAGTGTCGCTAAGCCAATAGACATAGCACACCAGATTAATAGCACTGATATGATAGGCTTATCTAACCATAAACCGATAATGACTAACACGGGTAACCAAAGATAATTTAATTGTCGCATGAAACTTCCTCAAAAAAAGACCTGACAGAAGTTGCCAGGCCAATACATTTACAGCGAGTAATAAAAGGTTTTAAACGTCGGGAAACTAGCGAAAGAAGTAGATGACGGCATATAATTATTTCTCAAGAATATAAAATCAAAACAACTACTTCTTTGCTACACATTTGTCTAAAAACTAAGTATTAATAAGTATTATGAAGCGGTAATAATCGTTAAGTCTTCTGATACTTCAACTACATCATCAATATTCTTAGCCATTTGAATGACTAATTGTTTTTCAGACGTTGAGTCAACTTCACCTGATAATGATACACGACCGTTTTCAACGTCTACATTGATGTCAGTACCATCGATATCAGAGTCTAGTAAATAACGAGATTTCAATACCACTGCGATTTTGGTATCAACCATTGCACCGACTTCGTTATCATTTTGTTTCGAGTCATTTCTGTTGTCTCTATCAGGCTTCATTACTGTAAGTTCGTTGTTAACAGCCTTTACACCATCAACACCGTGTACAAGCTCTTCAGCAAGCTTACGCTCAACGTCTGATTCAACTTCACCTGTTAGGGTAACTTCACCCTTTTTAACGGTGGTGTTGATATCGAATGAATCTAAATTGCCATTAAATAAGAGTACAGCTTCAGTTTTACCGTCAATCCATGCATCTTTTGCTTCTTTACTCCAATCATTTTCATTCGCTGCAGCAGATGTCATTGTTAACGTTGTTGCAATTAATATAGCACTTGATAAATATTTCATCATTTCTCCTTGATTTCATTTAACATGTTCAAATGCTAATAAGCGAACACTGTGCCAACTCCTAACTTATTGTTTTAATATTGAAATTTTATTTTTGTTTGAGGGTGCTGTGAAAGATTTACAGGGTGAAGTGAAAAAATAGCCATAGAAAGTAAAGGGTATATTGATATTTTTTCATGGCCAACAATGAAATAACATTTCTTTACGGAAAATGTGGATAAAGCACTAAGATTACCACGGAAATTAGGGTACACTTATTAGAAATGGGCGGTTAACGAGAGATCTTGACTTGAAAGTAAAAACATTAAGTTTTTTCTCACTGTATTGCGTTGTTTCTTTTATGAGTGTAGCGCAAGAAGCAGCAGTAGATTACGATAAATGGTTAAAAGATAAATTTCAGCAACAGCATGAAGAACTGTTACCCGTTGTGGCTGTGGCCGATATGTTTTTTGGCTGCAATAAAGCGCGTAATGTAGATGCTAGCCAGCCCAGTGTTAAACAGTTGATTACGAAAATGGGTCGAGACGAACTTGCATTGAAGTTATCGGATTGTTTAGCTGGTGAATTGCCTAATTCAGATACTGCTCTTAATTTTGGTTTAATTGGTTGTTTTGATGAGCAATTAAAAGGTATGCCAGAAAAAGATAAGAAGGTTAAACAAAAATTAGTTAAGCAGGCAATTGAGAAGTTATCAAAATCAGACCGACAAAAATCGTTTACCCATTGTGTTACTGATCAAGCGATTTCTTATCTGAAATAATATTATGCTGTTCGTTAAACGAACTGGGAAGAATATCAACGCCAAACCACTTTCCTAATTTTATCACAATAGGAATGGTAATTGGCGCAAACGGTAAAACGGCAACAACACCTATACCTAAGCCTTTTAAAACATCAATAAATTGTTTATTGGCAATTTTCATTTCCTCGGAAGATGCTTGACGCAATGTGTAACGTTTATACGTAAACAGCATTTCTTTGGTTTCTTTCTTCTCTTGTTCGAGGGCGAGTTTAATCATCACCAATTGTCGTTTCAATAGTGAGGTGTTTTTCCGTCGCTTGATGGAAACAACACGACGTGGGGCTTTAAAAACATGACGCCAAACTTTCATGGTTTATATTCTACCTTGTTTCTCGTAGATTAAACATCTACAAAAGCAATACAAGTCATACTAATGATATAACTATTTGACTTATTTAAAATTACATTAGCGTGTTATTGCCTTTCAAAGCGTATGTATTGCAGACAAATCAATTCTGTACTAACAATGCTTGCCGTTACACCTTTTGGTTTTCGCAAAAAGTTGTCAATATTTATTTCATTGAGTATAAACGTATTGTTGGCATAAACGACAAACAAAGGAAGAAAACAGCTACATTCTATAATCTTTTCAGTATGTTGAAATAATGTTGTCACTTGTTTTATTTTTTGAATGATATTTTTATCATTTTGATATTTAATCAACTAATAACATTTTGTAATAACTCTTTGGCTTACTTAATAAAAAAAGTTTAATAATTTGTAACAAATCGAGGAAAATTGACACATACTTCCTTTATCATATTTACAACGAATAGCTTATAGTAGCTGTAATTAAAAAATTATAAGAATGGTGAGGGTATGGGACAAGAAACACCGAAGGTTTTAGTCGTCGACGACGACATGCGTTTACGCGCATTATTAGAGCGTTACTTAGTGGAACAAAGCTTTGTGGTGCGTAGTGCTGCTAACGCAGAACAAATGGATCGTTTGTTAGAGCGTGAAAATTTTCATTTATTGGTGCTTGATTTAATGTTACCAGGTGAAGATGGTTTATCAATTTGTCGTCGCTTAAGACAAATGAATAATGATATTCCTATTGTTATGCTTACTGCTAAGGGTGACGAAGTTGATCGCATTATTGGCCTAGAATTAGGTGCTGATGATTATATGCCTAAACCTTTTAATCCTCGAGAGTTGTTGGCGCGAATAAAAGCAGTATTGAGAAGAAGAGTTACTGAAGCACCAGGCGCGCCATCACAAGAAGAAAACGTGGTCGAGTTTGGTGAGTATTCGCTCAACCTTGCCACACGTGAAATGTGTAAAGGCGATATTAATATGCCACTTACCAGTGGTGAATTTGCAGTGCTAAAAGCGCTGATCACCCACCCGCGTGAACCTTTATCGCGTGATAAATTAATGAATCTAGCTCGTGGAAGAGATTACTCTGCATTAGAGCGCAGTATTGATGTGCAAGTTTCACGATTACGTCGCATGCTTGAAGAAGACCCTGCTAAACCAAGGTATATTCAAACTGTGTGGGGCTTAGGGTATGTCTTTGTGCCTGAAGGTAAGGCTGTTGCTTAACCATTTATGAGAATTTTGCCACGTAGTGCTTTTGGGCAAACCATATTATTAATTGGTATTTTATTATTGATCAATCAGGCAATCACGCTTGGTTCAATAATGGTGTATATTTTACAACCCAATTCTGATCAAATAGAACAATTATTAGCTAAACAAATTCGTGTTATTTTTATTGAAGTTGATGAACCTGTACTCAGTGCGAGTATGGTGAAGGCATTTCAACAAGAAACCGGTATCAATGTATACACTGAACAAGACGCCATGGAACAAGGTTTACGTGGCGCTATCTACAAAGAAATAGCCTCCCGTAATATGTCTAACTTATTAGGGGGACCAGCCGAAGTAAGGTTCACCCAAGAAGATGATTTTCTTTACTGGGTTCGTCCACCTCAAGCTCCTGAGTACTGGGTGAAAATACCATTAAATAGTTTAGAAGAAGCAAACTACACCCCCCTTGTTATTGTACTCATGATTTTAGGAGGATTAAGTGTCATTGGTGGTTGGCTTGTTGTTAGGCAATTAAATAGGCCTTTAAAAGCACTACAATCGGCAGCCCATCAGGTGGGGCGTGGCGCATTTCCAGAACCGCTTAATGAACATGGCACTACGGAAATTGTGGCGGTAACGCAAGCTTTTAATCATATGTCTAAAGGCATCAAACAGTTAGAGGAAGATAGAAATTTATTAATGGCAGGTATTTCTCATGATTTACGCACGCCATTAACACGGATCAGACTGGCAACTGAAATGATGTCAAAAGAAGATGAGTTTCTCAAGGAAGGCATCGAAGGCGATATTGATGACATGAACACCATCATAGATCAATTTATTGATTATATTCGCCATGACAGTAAAGACACAATGGAGCTTACGGATCTTAATGTCTTGATTGGTGAAGTGGTTCAGGCTGAGTCAAATATTGATAGAACTATAACATTTGAGGCCGGCGATACCCCCAAAGTACCAGTAAGGTATGTGGCGATCAAAAGGGTAGTGTCGAATTTAATCCAAAATGCCTTACGTTATAGTGATGAGGATATTAGGCTTAAATCGGGTATTGATAAGGCAAGTCAAAGCGTTTACTTTGCTGTTTGTGATTCAGGGCCAGGTATTCCTGAAACGGATATAGACCGTCTATTCCAACCATTTACTCAAGGTGATAAAGCTCGAGGCACTGAAGGTAGTGGTTTAGGGTTGGCGATTATTAAACGGATTGTAGATACCCATAACGGTAAAATAATATTATCGAATCGCGAAGAAGGTGGGTTGTCTGCGAAAGTTTCCCTACCACTTCATCAGCCATAAAAAAAGCCGGAATAACCGGCTCTCTTCTGAGTTGAGTATCGTTACACTCGTGGTCCTGCTTTTACTAAAGATTTACCGTTATCTGTATCGGTAAATTTAGTAAAGTTTTCAATAAATCTATTGGCTAAACTTACGGCTTTTTCATGCCATTCGTTGGTATCTTGATACGTCGCTCTTGGATCAAGAATATTATCATCAACGCCTGTAATACCCTTAGGTACAGCTAAGTTAAATAATGGTAATACTTCTGTTTCTGCATTATCAATAGAGCCATCTAAAATTGAATCTATAATAGCGCGGGTTGCTTTAATTGAAATACGCTTACCAGTGCCATTCCAGCCAGTATTCACTAAATATGCTTCAGCACCAACGTTTTGCATTCTATTGCGTAATACTTCAGCGTACTTCGTTGGGTGTAAACTTAAGAATGCTGCACCAAAACAACTTGAGAACGTTGGCGTTGGTTCTGTTATACCGCGTTCAGTACCAGCTAATTTGGCTGTAAATCCAGAAAGAAAATAATATTCCGTTTGCTCTGGTGTTAATTTTGCTACTGGTGGCAATACACCAAAGGCATCCGCCGTTAAAAAGATAACTTTTTTTGCATGTCCCGCACGTGATACAGGTTTTACGATGTTTTCTATATGGTGAATAGGGTATGACACACGAGTGTTTTCTGTTTTAGAGTTATCGTCGTAGTCAATTTTTCCATTTTCATCGACCGAAACATTTTCTAATAACGCATCACGACGAATCGCATTGAAAATGTCAGGTTCATTTTCTTCGCTTAAATTGATAGTTTTGGCATAACAACCACCTTCGAAATTGAAGACGCCATTATCATCCCAGCCATGTTCGTCGTCACCGATCAGTTCACGCTTCGGATCCGTTGACAGTGTTGTTTTACCCGTACCAGAAAGGCCAAAGAATATGGCTACATCACCTTCTTTACCAACGTTAGCACTACAGTGCATTGAAGCAATCCCTTTAAGCGGTAGCAAGTAGTTCATCATTGAAAACATGCCTTTTTTCATTTCTCCGCCGTACCAAGTACCACCGATAAGCTGCATTTTTTCGGTTAAGTTAAACGCAACAAAATTTTCTGAATTAAGCCCCTGTTCTTGCCATTTATTATTGGTGGTTTTAGCACCATTCATTACGACGAAATCAGGTTGATAATTTTTTAACTCTTCTTCAGAAGGTCTGATGAACATGTTTTTAACGAAGTGTGCTTGCCAAGCAACTTCCGTGATAAAGCGTACTTTTAAACGAGTATCTTTATTGGCACCACAATAGGTATCCACAATGAATAGTCGCTTTCCAGAGAGCCGGCTGGTAACCAAGCCCTTTAAATGATCCCAGGTCTCTTGCGTCATGGGTTTGTTATCATTCTTGCCTTGATCTGACCACCATACCGTGTCTTTTGTTACGTCATCACGAACGATGTATTTATCTTTCGGAGAGCGTCCCGTAAAAATACCCGTATCAACCGCTACAGCTCCTGATTCAGTCACTGTACCTTTATCAAAACCACTGAGTTCTGCTTTGGTTTCTTCTGCAAATAACACTTCATACGACGGGTTATAAACCACTTCTGATATATCAGTAATGCCGTATTGAGATAAGTCTAAGTTTTGTAACAAAGCAGTCATAGCGTGTCAGCTCCTAAAGGTATGACGTTCGGGTTAAGAATGTTTCAATCTGTATTGAGGCGCAATTTTAGGCGATCATAAAATAAAACGAAAGGTTTTTTTGTTTCGAAGTGAAAGTTTTCAGTGTAACTTTCAGTGATGTTAATTGAAAACCAATAGAGATATAGTTAACTGACTGGTACTTTTATGAATGTTCAATGCTCAAAAGGGGTAGAGCGTAAGTAAGGTTATACGTAAAAATGTAGGAATTGAAACAAAAAAAGTGAAACCCAATGGCTGAATTTCACTTTTTTAATACTAAAAGCTATCGAAACGAAAGAATATTCCACCAAATATATTGGTTAAAAAATCTCACTTTCAGCATTTTTGTTGGAGTCAAAAATTTCATGGCTATTATCACTGGTTACATATTCGCTTGGTGCAGAGCCAAAAATAAAATATTCAAAGGTACTACTTCGATCAGTTTTATCGGTTAATTTTCCAGTGGCTTTATCGATACGCACAGAAATGATATTTTCAGGTTGAACAAATGGTTCAACAGGAAGTGTTTGCAAAGCTTTTTCCATAAAGTCTATCCAAGCAGGTTGTGCAGACTTCGCGCCAAACTCTCTTCCAGTGATCTGATTTTTATCTAAGTTGTTATTGTACGAAGTACTACCTAAATTACGTGATGGATCATCGAAGCCTATCCAAGCTGTTGTGACAATGCGTCGACTAAAACCAGAAAACCAAGCATCTTTTGCTTCGTTGGTTGTTCCAGTTTTTCCTGCTATATCCCTTCTTTTAAGGCTTCTTGCACGAAAGCCAGTGCCTTGCCAACCGGGTGAAACTGACCAGTCAGCCCCCCAAATAGCTTCATTTAATGCTTGTGTAATTAAAAATGCATTTTGCTTGCTGATTACCCGTGTTGCGCGTTCGTATTGAGGAGTGTTTTCATCTATTGATGAGTCTATTATTTCTGTTGTAAGTGGATCTGCAGAAATTGCTATGTTCTCATTTTCTGCATCGCCTTGTTGATTAACCAACTCACTGCAATCATCACAAGCGAGCTTGGGACTTGCTTGAAAGATAATATTACCGTCGGCATTTTCTATCCTGTCGATAATATAAGGTTCAATTAAATAACCGCCATTGGCAAAGGTTGCAAAACCTGTTGCCACCTCTAAAGGGGTTAATGAGGCAGAACCGAGTGCTAAAGATTCATCACGAGGCAACTCGTCAGGAGCAAAACCAAAAGAGGCCAAATGTGGGATCATTTTATCTAAACCAACAGCGCGAAAGAGCCTAACTGCAACCACGTTTTTAGATTGTGCCAAGGCTCTTTTTACGCGAATTTCACCACTGTATTGTTCCGGCGAATTTTTTGGTCGCCAAACAACACCTGTTCGTTGATCCCATTGATTAATAGGTACATCATTAACCAATGAGGCTAAGGTAAAGTTGTTTTCTAATGCTGCAGAATAAACGAATGGTTTAATGTTTGAACCGACTTGACGCTTAGCTTGAGTAACACGGTTGAACTGTGATTGTGCATAATTAAACCCACCAATAACTGCTTTGATTGAGCCATCATCAGGAGAAAGCGAGACTAAGGCAGAACTTGCTGAAGGTAATTGACTTAATCTAAGCTGTCCTTTTTCTTTGGTCACGTAAATAACGTCACCATAATGTAGAATTTCAGCCGCTTGTTTTGGAGCAGGCCCTTGTTTGTTATCGTTGAAAAATTCTCGAGCCCAAGATAAACCTTGCCAATTAATGTTCTCTGTAGAGAGATCAGAAAACATGATTTGTACCGAACGTTCGTTTACTTGTGAAACAATGGCAGGTATTAAAGGCTCATAGGGCGGTATTTGCGATAAAGCTTCTTGTATCTCTTTATCTGAAAGGGGAGTAACAGGCTGTTCAGCTTCGATATTTCCTTGTTCGTCCTCATCTTTAGGTTCTCGCAAGTGCATAATCGGGCCACGATAGCCATGCCGCTGATCATAAGCCATTAAGTTGTTAATCACCGCTTTTTTTGCAGCATTTTGTAAGGAAGTCGATACTGTGGTGAACACTTTATAACCACCGGTATAAGCTTGTTCTTTGCCAAAGCGCTCAATCATTTCTTGGTGAGCCATTTCGGCAGCATAAGGTGCGTTAAGTACAATTTCAGCGCCATGCTTTTGCGCGGTTATCGGTGCATTGAGTGCTTGTTGATACGCTTGCTCGGTAATATAGTTCGTGACTAACATTCTATGTAATACAACAGCTCTACGTGCCTTTGCACGCTCAGGATTACTAATTGGGTTTATCGTAGAGGGGGCTTTTGGTAAACCCGCTAACACCGCCATTTGTGCAAGGGTAAGATCTTGTACATCTTTGTTATAATAAACTTGTGCAGCGGCACCGAAACCAAATGAACGATGTCCAAGTGGAATTTTGTTCATATACAAAGCCAAAATTTCATCTTTCGTTAGCAACATTTCAATATGGAACGCGGTGAATATCTCCCGAATTTTTCGAATGTAGGTTTGCTCGCGAGTGAGAAAAAAGTTACGAGCGACTTGCATGGTGATGGTACTTGCGCCACCTTTATTTTGCCCCATAACTTGACCGATAATTGCCCGGGTCATGCCGATTGGATCCACACCGAAATGCAGATAAAAACGATCATCTTCAGTTGCAAGTACCGCATTGATAAGCTGCTGTGGCATTTCATCAATGGATAAAGGAATGCGCTTTTTCTCACCAAATTGGTTCATTAAGTTACCATCAGCGCTATATATGGTCATTGGGGTTTGCCACTTAACACTTTTTAAAGAGGTTACGCTTGGCAGATCATCACGCATATATAAGTATAAAGCGCTCAGTGCTAGAACACCCGCACAGCCGATGTAAAATAGGACTTTGATCGTTTTTCTGAAAGATTTCAAATTAAACTGCTCGACAAAAATTTACAAAAATTGACTATAACTACTAGTATATCCTTTAAAACCATGTAATAAATGTATTTATATGGAAAATATATCTATATTATTATAATAAAATGATTTAGTAGGAAGTTATGCTTAGTAATCTATTGAGAAAGAAAGCTTCTCTCATTGTCGGAATTGACATTGGTTCGCACTCTGCAAAAGCTGTTTTGCTTAGTCAAACTGGCGATTCCTATAAATTAGAATCGATTGCTACAGAGTCAATGCCAAGAGGTGCTTTGATCGATAGAGAGATTCAAGATATCGAAGCCGTTGGCAAAGTGATTGCAAAACTTCGCACACAAATCGCCTCTTCTGCTACCTATGCTGCTGCTGCCGTTTCAGGGCAAACCGTCATTACGAAAGTTATTTATATGGATGTTTCATTGAATGAGCAAGAACTTGCCAGCCAAATTGAAATTGAAGCCGACAGTTTGATCCCATATCCACTTGACGAAGTGAGCCTGGACTTTGAACCTCTTGAAGTAAATGAATCTGACCCGACTAAAATTAATGTATTACTCAGCGCTGCCCGTACAGAGTCGGTTGAAGCAAGGGTTTCTGCTTTAGATACCGGAGGCTTTACTACAAAAGTAATCGACGTAGAGTCATACGCGATAAGTCGTTCATATGATTTAATTTTATCGCAATTACCTGATGATGCGAATGACAAAGTTGTTGCGATGGTAGATGTAGGTGCCATGATGACACTTTTTTCAGTGACACAAAATGGAGAACATCTTTATAGTCGCGACCAAATGTTTGGCGGTGAACAATATACCCGTTCAATCGTTTCTTATTATAACCAATCATTTGAAGAAGCTGAGCAGGCAAAGGTTACACATAATCTTCCACCAAATTATACGTTTGAAGTGTTAGCGCCTTTTCATACTATTTTTGTACAGCAAGTACGTCGCGCGATACAAATGTTTTTAACTTCTAGTGGTAAAGAAAAAATTGATTACCTTGTTGTGTCAGGTGGTTGCGCGCAAGTTGAAGGTTTAGAAAAACTATTGAATGAAGAGCTTGGTATACATACCATTATTGCGGATCCATTCACTGGGATGGAAATTTCAGCTGATATCGATAAAACTGAACTCTCGCAATCAGCAAGTCAATACATGGTTGCCGCTGGATTAGCGCTAAGGAGTTTCTCTACATGGCATATATAAACTTACTACCATGGCGTGAAGAAGCTGAAAAAGCCAAACAGCGACAATATTTTACGTTATTAACAGCGGTTGCTTTAGTTGCGTTTGCTGTCGTTTTTTTGATTGGACAGTTTTATCAATTACGCATTGATGGTCAACTAGAAAGAAATCGCTTTTTACAAACTGAAATAGCGATTTTAGATAAACGTATTAGTGAAATAAAAACCTTAAATGAGAAAAAACAAGAGTTAGAAAAACGTATCTCAGTTGTTGAACAATTACAGCGTAGTCGTAATGTCGGTACGCAAGTACTGGATGAAATCGCTAAGATTGTGCCTTCAGGCGTTTATTTAACCAAGATGGAAAAACAAGGCAATACTATTCAATTGTTAGGTAAAAGTGAGTCAAACAATCATTTAGCTAATATGATCCGTAACATTGAAGGCTCAGATTTATTAACGGATGCCGTGCTTGAATCTATTACCTCTAACGACGCAACAAGTAAATTATTAAGTGATTTTAAAATGCGTGTTCGTATTAAAGGTTTATTAAACGCAAACGAACAAACAGCAACCCAAGGGGCGAGTAAATGAAGATAGATTTCTCGCAATTTGACAACTTAGAACTCGACAATATTGGCAACTGGCCACCGTTGGCAAAAGGAGTGTTTGCAACGTTCCTCGCCATTGTTGTGATAGCGTTGGGCTATTTTCTTATTGTCTCAGATAAAATCAAACAACTCGATAGGGTTGTTGCTGAAGAGACAACGTTAAAACAGCAGTATCAAAGTAAATATTATGTTGCAGCCAATTTAGAACGCTTTCAACAACAGATGGTTGAAGCCGAAACACTTTTTGCTGAACAATTAAAAAGTTTACCTGAAAGCCATGAAACGCCAGGTTTATTAGACGATATTACTTTTGTAGGCACTACTAGCGGCTTAGATTTTGTTAAATTAAATTGGCAGCCAGAGATAACACAAGAGATATATATTGAACTACCTATCGATATAGAAGTTGTTGGTTCTTATCATGAATTTGGAAACTTTGTGAGTAAAATCGCAGGGTTACCGCGTATTGTTACCTTGCATGATTTTGACATTAATATGGTAGCCGATACAAACGGACAGTTAAATTTAAAATTACAGGCTAAAACCTATCGGTATAGGGAGACAGCACAATGATAAAACAACGATGCTTACCTCTTTTATTAATATTTTTAGGTGGCTGCTTTAATGATAAAGCTGATTTACATGCACATATTGAGCAGGTGAAATCAACAACACCAAGTACGATAGAGCCAATGCCAGAAGTGCCAGTGTTTAATCATGTAGAATATGGTGCGTCAACGTTAAGAAGTCCATTCGATGCACCAAAACCTGAAGCGATTCAAGAAAAAATCCAACAAATGTCAGGTTGTTTAAGTCCTGATCCTCGTAGACGCAAGCAACCGTTAGAAAAGTTCGCAATAAGTGATCTATCAATGCGGGGTACGTTAGGTGAGTTGGGTATTACATGGGCATTGGTTCAAGCATCTGATTCAACACTTCATCGTGTTGCGGTAGGAAGCTACCTAGGGCTTTATAATGGTCGAATTACTGAAGTCAGCCAAGATAAAGTCAAGGTTGTAGAGTTAATCCCAGATGGTGCTGGCTGTTGGGTTGAGCGTGAAACGACTGTTGCTATGGTTGAAGCAGAGAGTCAAGGGCAAAGGAACTAATGATGTTGCAAATAAATAAAATGAAAATGAAAGGTGTTAAGTGGCAACATAAGTTTGTTGTATTGGTTATTTTGTCGGTATCTTCGATATTTTCAATGGCCACTGAGGTAACTTCCTTACGTTATAACACACTGCAAAATGATGAAATCGAACTGGTTTTTTCATTATCTCAACCAATAGTTGAGTTACCAAAAGTTGAAACGTCAATGACGCCAGCGCATATTGATATAACATTTGAGGCTGACAGCTTTAATCAAGCATTGCTAGAGACCAGCATTAAACATGCAGGCGTTGAAACGGTCACCATGCAAAAAATTGCTGGCAATATTGTTGCTCGGGTTTCGTTAGATAAATTAGCCATTTTTGATGTGAGTGCTCAAGGACATGAATTTTCATTGCTTCTAAATAAAGATGTTGCTCCGAAAGCGATTAACAATTTATCGCCTGTGGGTGGTCAGTTTATTAACAAAATATCGAATATTGATTTTCGTCGTAATAAAGATGATCAGGCACAAATTATTGTCAGCCTTGATGATAGTATGGTTGCTGTTGATGTTAGTGATCGTCTAGGCAAGTTATTTATTGAATTTCATAATACAGAAATTACCGAAGATCTCTTATATCAATTAGATGTGACTGACTTTGGCACTAAAGTGACGACCATTGAAACCTTCAAAGAAGGAAAGAATGCACGCTTAGTCGTGGATATTGATGGCAGTTTTACTTTTGAACATAAACAGCAACAAAATGTGTTCTCGTTAACGGTAACCGAAGACGTGAAAGCGCCTGGTTATTTAGCAGATTCAGAAGACTTTAGCGGGCGTGCAATTTCTCTTAATTTTCAAGATATTCCAGTAAGAACAGTGTTGCAAATTATTGCAGATTTAAACGGTTTTAATTTAGTGACCAGTGATACTGTTGCAGGCAATATAACACTTAGGCTTGATGGTGTTCCTTGGGATCAGGCATTAGATATTATTTTAAAGGTTAAAGGATTAGATAAACGCATGGAAGGTAACATTTTAATGGTTGCCCCAGGCGATGAACTAGCCGCTAGAGAAGCTCAAGAATTACAAGCTCAACAACAAGTCGCTGAACTGGCTCCCCTGTATTCTGAATATATCCAAGTTAATTATGCAAAAGCGATTGAATTTGCTGCTCTTGTTAAAAATGAAGAAAACAGTATTTTATCACCTAGAGGTAGTGTGAGTGTTGATGAAAGAACGAACACCTTATTGATCCGCGATACCGCACAAAGTATTGAAGATGTTAAACGAATGGTGAGCGTGTTAGACATTCCTGTACGGCAGGTAGTGATCGAGTCTCGTATGGTAACGGTTAAAGATAATATTAATGAAGAACTCGGTATACGTTGGGGAGTTACTGATACCGACGGCGAGTATGCTACTTCGGGTTCTATAGGAGGCACTAATTCTGCTAATAACGGTTCAGTACCTTCTTTATCGGATAGGCTTAATGTTAATTTACCGGCCTCTTCTGCTGCTGGTAGTATCGCCTTTCAGGTTGCTCGCTTAGCTGACGGAACGATTTTAGACTTAGAATTAAGCGCGCTTGAAAATGAAAATAAAGGTGAGATTATTGCTAGTCCTCGTATTACTACCGCAAATCAAAAAGAAGCTTATATAGAGCAAGGTGTTGAAATTCCATATCAAGAAGCAGCTTCAAGTGGTGCAACGTCAACACAGTTTAAAAAAGCGGTATTGAGCCTGAAAGTAACACCGCAGATCACTCCGGATAATCGTATAATTCTAGATTTAATCGTGACGCAAGATACCGTTTCTGAAGTGACTAATGGCAGCGCACCGGCGATAGATACTCAAAGAATAGGCACACAAGTGTTGGTTAATAATGGTGAGACTATCGTTTTAGGTGGTATTTATCAGCAATCAGTGATCAATAGCATCTCAAAAGTACCTGTTTTAGGTGATATTCCTTACTTCGGTTGGATGTTCCGCAACACAAATAACTTCAATGAGAAAAAAGAACTGCTTATTTTCGTCACGCCGCGTATTGTAACTGAAAGATTTTAAAGACTTTTTGCAAGTAAACTGTGTTTTTGTCCATTGCTTACTTGCAATCTAGGGTTAACAATTGCGATAATTACGCCCTTAAAATTTTCGAGGGAGGTTCCCTCTTACCCATAAACGCAAATTAATTAACGAGTATTAAGTTAGTCTCATGGCAGAAAAACGTAACATTTTCTTGGTGGGCCCAATGGGCGCAGGCAAAAGCACCATAGGTAGAGAGTTAGCTGATAAACTACATTTAGAGTTTTATGATTCAGATCAGGAAATCGAGCGTCGCACAGGTGCGGATATCTCTTGGGTTTTCGATTTGGAAGGTGAAGAAGGTTTCCGTATCAGAGAAGAGCAGGTTATTGATGATTTAAGCCAATTACAGGGTATCGTGTTAGCGACCGGTGGTGGCTCAGTGATCAGTGATCATGTGAGAAATCGTTTATCTGCACGTGGTATTGTTGTCTATTTAGAAACAACCATTGATAAACAAGTAGCGCGTACACAGCGTGATCGCCGTCGTCCTTTATTGCAAACGTCTGAAGAGCCACGTTCTGTGCTTGAAAAACTAGCAGTAGAGCGCAACCCTTTATATGAAGAAGTTGCCGATGTGATTGTACAAACTGACGATCAAAGTGCAAAAATTGTCGCGAATAAAATTGTTGATCGCCTAGATTTTTAATATGGCCACTTTACAGCTTGATTTAGCTGAGCGCAGTTATCCAATTTATATTGATAGTCACCTTTTAAAAGCAGGAGATCTGCTTACAAAGCATATTCGTGCAAAGCGAGTTTGTGTGGTGACTAACGATGTAGTATCTCAATTGTATTTGTCATCAGTAAAAGAATTGTTGAGTGGCTTTCAGGTAGATGAAATTATCTTACCTGATGGAGAAGCAGAAAAAAGCTTACATAATTTCGAAAAAATCATGTCGCATTTACTTGCCAATACCCATGGCAGAGACACAACATTGATCGCTTTAGGCGGTGGTGTTATTGGTGATATAACTGGCTTTGCTGCTGCTTGCTATCAACGTGGCATCGATTTTATTCAAATTCCTACCACGTTACTTTCTCAGGTTGATTCATCAGTAGGCGGTAAAACAGCGGTTAATCATCCTCTAGGGAAAAATATGATTGGTGCTTTTTACCAACCTAAAGCGGTACTAATCGATATTAACAGTTTAGCTACGTTACCAGCACGAGAGTTTTCTGCTGGTATGGCTGAAGTCATTAAGTATGGTATTTTAGGTGATCGTGAATTCTTCTATTGGCTTGAGCAACACATAGATGCGATAAAATCATCAGAATCTAATGTATTAATTGAAATGATAGAACGCTGTTGTCAGTGCAAAGCTGATATTGTTTCCCAAGATGAAACAGAAGCTGGATGTAGAGCGCTGTTGAATCTCGGTCATACGTTCGGTCATGCAATAGAAGCAGAACAAGGCTATGGTAACTGGCTACACGGCGAAGCAGTAGCTACTGGCATGGTCCTTGCTGCTAAGCTTTCAGTAGCATTGAATTTGCTAGAAGCGTCAGAACTTCGTCGAATTGAGTCTTTACTTGCTGCGTTTGATTTACCATTGGAAGCTCCTGAAACAATGGATTTTCATTCATTTATCAAACACATGCGCAGAGACAAAAAGAACATCGGCGGGAAACTTCGCCTTATTATACCCAACACTATTGGCCAAGCGGTTATGCGTGATGATATTAGTGAGGATATGCTTCAGCAAATTCTGTAGAAAGTACAGAAAGGTGAAACATGTCAGCACTGGCGCATAACAACGAAAATCAACAGTCTTATATAAACGAGGTTACCTCAATTAGCTCTGTCGCTAGAGTTGATTATATTCTACGTTTTTCAAAACATGCTGTTGTCGTTATTGACGAAGACACCATGCGTTATTCTTCATTGGGTAGCCAGTATCTTGCAAATTTATCTAATGATTTTAATGCTGCTTATTTAACAATGTCGCCAAGGCTTGATGATTTACAGGTTCGCTGTCGTATTATTGAGCAGCTATTTGGCAATGTATTATTTGATCCTGAGCAATCAGTAGCCGTCAGTTTAATCAACCTGATAAAGCAACACAAACAACCCGTAAGTATTGTAGTCGAGCATGCACATCATCTTTCTTTTCAATTATTGCATGAATTAACTCAACTGGCTGAAATAGCGAAAAAAGCCAATTTAGCGATACAAGTGGTGATGTTAGCCATGACATCAGTTGGGCAAAAATTAACCGAACATGCAATGCTGTTTGATAAAAAACTCTCTATTGTAGATGCATACAGCGGCCAGCTGATCCCACTTAATGACAAACGTTTTAACGCTGGCAATCAATGGCAAACATTATCACAGTTTAAGAAGTATCTTGTCGGCTTTTTAGGGTTGACTGCTATTGGCGCATTGATTGTTTATCAACTCTATCAGGTAGACACGTTTAATTTTAGTAAGCTTAAGCCAGTATCTGAATCTGTAGAAATGCCTGTGGTAAAGCAAACGAGTGAACAAGCTAACCTTGAAGAGAAAGCAGGCAACATTCCTCTAGAGGCAGAAAGTACTGGCAGTGAAAGTGTTGCTAGCGCTGCGGTTAATATTGCTATAGCCAACGCAGAAGAAATATCTAACAGATTATTAGGTAAAGAGACGTTATCTCAAAGTACAGAAAAAAAGGTGGTTGAAAAGGCATCTGTGTTAGATATTGCAACTGCACTTACCGCAAAACAACCAATTGTTGAACAACCCGTAAAACAAGCACCTTTAGATGAGAAAACCAAGGCAGTAGAAGCTATCGAAAATAATGATGCGCTAAAAGTACAATCATCCACAACACTTGAGCCTGCACCGTTAAGTTATTATGCAAACAAAAGTGGGTTTGTATTACAGTTTGCAGTAATTGAACAAGAGAAGTCGAAACAAGCATTCATTGATAGCGTAGCAGCGATTGAAGTGTACCAATACCAACGAAATGTTACGCAAGGAACGGTTACGGTATTAACATCTAAAATCTTTGAATCGAGAGTATCAGCGGCTGATTGGTTGGCGACTGCACCAGAAATTATCAAGAGTAGACAACCATTTATTCGATCAGTAAAGAGTATAAATGCTGAAATTGATGATTATCAACGCTCCCAATCTTAATCAAATCAAGTTACAATTCACCCGTTGAGTAATGAAGTGGCTTGGTTGCCATATTAGGGTTTTTAAAGCTAAATGGTAAAAAAGCAACGAGCATTTCTAAAATGGGCTGGTGGAAAATACAGCCTTACAGAAAAAATAAACACGTTATTGCCAAATGGCGAACGATTAATTGAACCTTTTGTGGGTGCGGGATCAGTCTTTCTTAATAGTGATTTTGAGCGTTATGTACTAAACGATATTAATAAAGACTTAATTAATCTCTACCAAACTATTCAACAAGATCCCGTTAACTTTATTGACGATGCTAAACGCTTTTTCGTTAGTGAGAATAATCTGCCTGAAGCCTATTACCATTTGCGCAGCGAATTTAATGCTACGGTCGATAAGCACTATCGTTCGTTATTGTTTTTGTATATGAACCGCCACGGTTACAATGGTTTATGTCGATATAATAAGTCAGGCGGTTACAATGTCCCGTTTGGTAAATACAAAAAGCCTTATTTCCCAGAAGCTGAGTTAGAGTTTTTTGCGGAAAAAGCAAAGAAAGCCATTTTTATTTGCGAGGGCTATCGACAAACCTTTGCTCGTGCTAATGATGGTGACGTTATTTATTGTGATCCACCTTACGTACCATTGAGCAAAACAGCAAGCTTTACCAGTTATGCTGGTAATGGTTTTGGCTTAGACGAACAAGCAGATTTAGCAAACGCTGCTGAAGAGGTAACGAGCGAGAAGAAGGTCAGTGTGTTGATCAGTAATCACGATACCATTTGGACACGTAAAATATATCAAGGCGCGAAAACACGAAAGTCGATCAAAGTGTCACGAACGATTAGTCAGAAAGGTACTACGCGTAAGAAAGTTGCAGAATTGATGGTACTTTATAAATAACGCAGTGTGTTATGTTTATTTTACGACTAAAGAAACTACAGTAAATAAACCAAGTACAAACAAAATGACAGCAATTAAACCAACTATCACGAAGTGGCTAAATTTACCTTGAGAGAAGTCTCGTTCCCTATTTTTATTACTTTGTACACCTAAAAAGGCGGCTGCAACGCTTTTTACTGTTTCTTTTAATGGCTGTGCGTTTTTCATAGTGCGTTTCTTTAAGAATAAATAAAACGATGAAAACCACTTTAGCATTAAAACCAAATCGGGTCATTATTTAAGCTCAGGTTAACTATGAAATAAAATTAAGCGACTCTTGTTAATTGAGATAGCACAATTTCTTATACAAAGCTGAGGTTATTGAATCAATTAGACCGTTAAAGAAAAAGGCCTGATGATTGAATGTTTCCATCGTTTGAAACCGTTCAGTATCAGGCTTTTTTGAGAATGGTTACTTATAGATCGAAATCTATCGCATAGGCTAAATATACTTTAAGATCACCAGCACCACCGTCTAAGTCTGTTTGAGAAGCACCTAAAGTAAAGCCACTTTTACTGATACTAACGCCATAATCAATTGAATCTTCGGCTAACCAATCACCAGAATAAGAACCTAAGTGAAGACCAACTTCTGCTTCATTAGTTAATGCGAAACTATAATCTGCTGAGGCATAAATGGTATCACCAGCATCAGCTCCTTCTCCGTCAGTTAATACAGCAACACCTAAAGTTAAACCACTGAAACTGATATTCGCATAAACCTCTGAAAAATCAGCATCACCAGTTGTTTCATCAGGATAGGCGTAATAAATAAACCCGACATCATATGAAACTGTTTCATTGATATCACCACCAAAACCGGCATAAAAATCAAGTTCATAAGTCATGCCGTCAGCCCAATCGGCATTTGATACCCAAGTACCAGCGTAAAAGCCTGTATCACCTGCGTAATCAATACCGCCTGAAACAGCAGCTTTACCACCAGTTTGTTCTAAACCACGCCATAAATAATTGCTTGTCACTGCGGCATTAGCAGACCATTCACTTGCAATAGCAGGGGTTGTTAATGTTGATGAAGCTAAGATTGTTGAAACGAGTGCGACTTTCATTAAGTTATTTTTCATATTTTTCTCATAAAGTTATTGTTGTGTCTATTATTTACTATGGGTTTTGCAAAAGCAGTGCCTACGGTAAATAAAAAACAAAAAACTAATAAAATCATTTAAATACAATTGGTTATGAAATTAGTTTATTTGTGTGTTCAATTTTATATTGTCTTGGGTGATCAATACTGGTGCAGGAGGAAGGCGAAATGAGCAAAAAAAGTGCAATTGACATTGGTCGATTATTATTGAAATTTAGTATAAAGTAGCGCAGATTTTTCAAAGGGGTGTTGGATTTATGTCTTCTTATATTATTGCGCCATCAATTTTATCTGCTGATTTCGCTCGTCTTGGTGAAGAAGTTGAAAATGTGATCAGCGCAGGTGCTGATGTGATTCATTTTGATGTGATGGATAATCATTACGTACCAAACTTATCTTTTGGACCGATGGTGTGTCAGTCATTGCGTGATTATGGCATTACTGCTCCAATTGATGTTCACCTAATGGTTAAACCGGTTGACTCATTAATTCCCGCATTTGCAAAAGCAGGCGCTAATATCATTACTTTTCATCCAGAGGCGAGTGAGCATGTTGATCGCACTTTGCAGTTGATTAAAGAGCAAGGTTGTCAGGCTGGCGTCGTGTTAAACCCTGCCACGCCTTTGCATATTTTAGATTTTGTGATGGACAAAGTAGACGTGGTGTTATTGATGTCTGTGAATCCCGGTTTTGGCGGACAATCGTTTATTCCAACAACACTAGAAAAAATTAAATTAGTAAGAGAAAAAATTCGCCAAAGTGGCCGAGATATTCGTTTAGAGGTAGATGGAGGCGTAAAAGCCGATAATATCGCTGATATCGCTAAAGCGGGGGCTGATATGTTTGTCGCTGGTTCTGCAATTTTTTCTCAACCAGACTATAAAGAAGCGATTGATGGGATGCGTCGAGCGCTTGCAACTGTTTGATAAATTTTAGGTAAAAGAAAATGACAAAACCAGTAGTATTAAGTGGCTGTCAGCCGTCGGGCGAATTAACCATTGGTAATTATTTAGGCGCATTAAAGCAATGGGTAAATATGCAACAAAGTCACGACTGTTATTATATGTTGGTGAATCAACATGCGATAACGGTTCGTCCTGAAGCAGATGCTCTTAGAAAAGCAACGCTAGATGGCCTTGCACTATATTTAGCCTGTGGCATTGATCCTGAGCAAAGCACTATTTTTATTCAGTCACATGTACCAGAGCATGCCCAATTAAGCTGGGTGTTAAATTGCTATACGCAAATGGGCGAGCTTAATCGCATGACCCAATATAAAGATAAGTCTCAAAAGTCAGAAGCAAACATGAACGCAGGTTTGTTCACTTACCCGGTGCTAATGGCGGCAGATATTTTGTTATACGGTGCCAATGAAGTGCCAGTTGGGGACGACCAAAAGCAACATTTAGAATTAGCCCGTGATATTGCGACACGTTTTAATAATTTATATGGTGATATTTTTAACGTACCTGAACCTCAGATACCCGAATTTGGTGCGCGTATTATGAGTTTGCAAGATCCCACTAAGAAAATGTCTAAATCAGATACAAACCCAGGCAACTTTATTGGCTTGTTAGAAGATCCTAAAAAAATCAGCAAAAAAATAAAACGTGCAATCACTGACTCAGATGAGCAAGCGCGTATTTATTTTGATGTGGCAGAAAAGCCAGGGGTATCAAACTTATTAACGTTATTGTCATGTTCTACAGGGCAATCAATAACGGAATTAGTGCCACAATACGAAGATAAAATGTATGGGCATTTAAAAGGTGATGTAGCAGATGCTGTCGTGGCAATGTTAGAGCCAATTCAAACGCGCTTTCATGAATATCGCAATGATGAAGCTTTTATGAATAGCGTGATGCAAAAAGGCGCAGAGAAAGCTTCTGAGCGCGCAGAGCATGTATTGAAAGCCGTTTATAACGCGGTGGGTTTTATTGCTAAGCCGTAATTGAACTTTTTCAAACCATGGTGACAAGCTAGCGTAGCTTGTCACCATTAAGCATTGTTTAGTTATCTGTAGAATGCACCTGTAGTGCTATGTTTGGCGTTGATAAGACGTTATTGTACGTCTTAAAGTACGATGCTTGACAGGTTTTGCTGTATAACCTAGTCGTAAAAACATTAAGCCGTGGTGTCCATCAGGAGATATACCTTTCATATCTTGTTTGATCTGCTCAATGTTAGGCATGAATTCTGGTTCAATGTTTAACCCTCTTAATGAGTATATAGGCGCTGCTGCATAAGGTTGAACGGATAATTCTTCCATAGCAGCTTGTAACCAAAAGCGTTGTAATGCTTGGCCCCCTTTTATCACTGATGCGCGAGTATTATCCGCGATAGAAATCAAGGCGAGTACCGGAGAAAAACTAATAGGTACCTGAACGGAACGAAAGCCGAGTATTTTTGATACCCCAAGCTTATTGAAAAAGCTAATTGTTTTCCAATTCGACATCATTTGAAAAAAGGGTCTTGCTGGTGGTTCAATTTCCAGCGTTGATACAGGCATACCTTCTTGTGGCTTCGGATCATCAAAAATAACCGAAGAATATAGTTCTTGATGAAGTATTTTACTTTCAAAGCGTAAACTCTCAGCGTGTCGCATTACCGGTAAAGCTGATTTTTTTGCTGATTTATCAGTAAAAAAGGTAACCTTAGCATCATGGTATTCTGCTGCTTGTGCTAATCGAGTTAATACTTCATCTTTCACGGGTCCTTTGAAAGGAAATCGTCTATCGGTACAGCGTTTAGCGATTACATCTGCAAGGTTATGAGTTGCCGAATGGCTTTGCTTAAAGCTAATGTCGGCAACATGACGAGGAGCATTTTCTGGTGATGGTAAAATATTTACTTGAGCGGTGTAGCCGAGTTGTTCTGCTTGAATCACTGTATTTTCTACCACCGCACCAAGTGATATATCCGATAAAATATAATCTTCATCAGTTGCTTTTCCAGAACGTGTTTCATCAATGTAAAAACTGAGAACCCCGTTTTTATGGTACTCGTATGTAAATGGTGAACTATTATCAGCTGAAGGCGCAAATATTGCGGCTTTAATGATGGTTTCTAAATCGGAATGGTTGAGCACAAAGCGTACCTTTCTAGCAGTGAATGAAACAGTTGGTTTAAATCGCCATTTTCTTTTTGGCGATGATATAAGCTAATCTTTGAATAGGGTTATTGTTACCACCTGGTCGCCATGTTTTTTTATACTGATTTGTATAGGCGTCAAAATGTAGACCCCAAGGGACATTGAGCACTTTGCCGCGATTTAGAAAAATTTTCATCACTTGTGATGCAGCAACGCCAGCGGCTAGTTGGCAACCAATAAAAGTAGAAGGACCTTTTTTATTGGCTAAATCAAGTCTTGTTGGATCCACTAAATAGGCACTTTGTAGCGCGGCAGGGGTTAAGCCAAGAAAAAATTTTAAGTATTGCTCATTTTCAGTATGGCCTGCTAAGCGAAAATATTGCTCGAATGTCATCTCACCTGGAAGAAAGTTCAGACAAGCTGTTCCCATACCAATAGGTGCAGCAGTCGTTGCAGGTATTTGCTTTTTCGAACATTGATCAAAGACTAAACGTCGAGCATCCATTACGAAAAAATCAAGAGAATCTACGTAGCAATCTACACCGGCTAAAAACTCATGGATATTGTTAGCGTTGATACCTTCATCAAAGGTTTTTATTTCAAGTTCCGGATTAATTTCTAAAGCCATTTTAACCATGGTGTCTAATTTTTTAGCACCATAACTATTAATGTTGGCTCCTACTTGTCGATTGGTATTCTCACAGCCAAACTCATCGAAGTCAGAGACATGAAACTTTCCAATGCCTAATCTTACCAGGGTTAAAAAATGATCGCCGCCAACACCACCTAAGCCTGCAATCGCTACACATTTGTTGCGTAGTGTCTGTTGTTCTTCTTCTGTAAACCAGCCAATATTACGAGAAAAAGCTAAATCGTAATCAAATTGTTGTGACATTTTTTTGCCTATGTAGTGGGGGCTCTATAAATTTCGGGGATCCCAAATTGTCCGTCACTTCCATATGGTTTTAATTGAATTTGAGTGGATAACTCTTGATAAACGATCTCATACAATTCTTGCATTTGTTCGTTTAGATCAACGTAGAAGTTCTCTTCTTCTAAGAAAAACATTGCACGACGCCCATGATAATCCATTTCTTCGCCAACCTGCTTAAAGGGAAGGCCAAAGCGTTGTAATCGTCGGTTTAACCTTGGCTCCATCATTACCATGATGCCAACATGGTGACACATACTGGCTAACGCTAAACCACCTAAATAAAGCCCAATAGCAATGTTTGGAAAGTTGCGACGCTCTTCTGCTGAATACATGGTATCTGGATCAACATTACTTAAAACATAAGGTTTATTTTTTTCTTGTTCACGGCGTCTGAACGATGCTAAAACGGCAAGTCGAGATATTTCACCAAAGCCTCCTCGTGGTAGGCTTTGTGTATCTAATACCTCTTTTTTTGCACTCTCTAAACAGTGTGCTTCGAAAGGTAACTGATAAGACGGGTTTTCGGCAGGTGGAATAATCAACCGAATACAACCTGCGTAAATTCCTGTTCGTCGGTGTTCTAATAAGCAATGGTAAGAGAAGTCATCGCAGTCGTCACTTTCCATTCGCTCTTCGTTACTAGGCTCCCAGCCTAGCTCTTCGCTATAGACTCCGTACCGGATTTTGTAGGCTTCTTGTTGAAGTTCCTTGGTGTTAGCAAACCTGATCTTAAAAAATTGATCAAAGTTCTTTGCTATAGAATATCCGCTCATATAATCAGAAAACGCCTTTTATCACTTAAGTTTAAATATAACAGTATCTGGTAAAAATACCTTACTAATTTTATGCTAATTTTTTTCTTCATAGTAAAATTTCAGCTACTCTTCCCTGACTTAAAAAGTCTTGCGGGCTAGCAGTAGGACCATATGCACCCGATTGATAAATAATAGCAAAGTCACCAATATTTGCTTTGGGTAGTTCAACTTTACTTGCTAGAACATCAAGCGGTGTACACAGCGGCCCAACAAGAGTCACGCATTCTGTATCGCTATTTCCAGACAATAATTTATTGCCGAGCGACACAGGATAATTTTTTCTGATCACTTGTCCGAAATTACCCGAGTTGGCAAGGTGGTGATGTAAACCACCATTACACACGAGAAACTTTTGCTCTCGAGATGTTTTAATATCAACTATTTTACTTGCGTAAACACCACATTCACCCACGAGGTATCGGCCTAATTCAATGATCATTTCTACGTGTGAAAGCGTTACATATTGCGCAAATAAACGCGTTAAGTTTTCCATTATAGGCGCGGTGTTTAACCGTTTATCCCCCGGAAAATATGGAATGCCAAAGCCACCACCTATATTAATATAGTCGATCTTACTCTTTGTGATGAGCATCAGCCTTTCTGCAAGTGCAAAGGTATTATTGTGCATCTCTATGATGGCATCTGCTTGCAAGTTTTGGGAGCCTGAGTAAATATGAAAGCCTCTAAAATTTACCGCATCATAATCAAGTGTTGATAGCACTTCAGGTAATAACTCTTCATCGATACCGAAGGGTTTAGCTCCCCCTGACATTCGCATACCAGAGGCTTTCAGTTCAAATGCTGGGTTTACCCGTATTGCTACATTTGGTGTGGTATCAAGGTGTTTACCACGCTCAATGATGCTCGCCAGTTCGTTAATTGACTCAACATGTAAGGTAATACCGGCAACGATAGCTGCCGTGATATCTTCTTGGGTTTTTCCTGGGCCTGCAAAACTGATATTGGCTGGTGGCATGCCTGTTTGTAGTGCCAGTAATAACTCTTTTTTTGAAGCAACATCAAAGCCTTTTACTAACGGTTTAATAAAATTGACCAGTGGCGGGTAAGGGTTCGCTTTAACAGCATAATGCAAGCTTACTTGAGGTGGTAAGGCGGCTTTGAGTGCCGTAATAGTATCTTTAACGATGTTTGCATCATAAGCATAAAAGGGAGTTTGCCCAACGAGCATTTCAATTTGTGCTAAGGTTTTGTCACCAATCAATAGCTGTTGTTGATCAATGTTAAACTGTGACATAGGGGCATGTAATTTACTCATGATGCTTTATCCGAAAAGAAAGATTGGTACGTTGATGTTAGTAAACTACGATCAAGCTTACCATTTGCGTTATGTGGTAGTTCTGATAAAACAATGAAAGCTTCTGGTATCATGTAAGTTGGCAGTGCTTTTTTACAATGCAACAATAGTTCGTCTTGTAATGTTTGTGCCTCTTGCGTACTCGAGACAAGTGCTATAATACCTTGTCCTAGTATTAAATGTTCTATACCGATAACCACACATTCTAAAACATTTGCATGTTGGTATAACACTTCTTCAATCTCAGTGGGACTTACTCGATAACCTGATGTTTTGATCATTTCATCGTTTCTAGCAATGAAATATAAATAACCCTCTTTATCTTTTGTCACGGTATCACCTGAATACACAGCTATTTCAGGTAATTTTATACCTTGTGGTGAACAAGGGGATGGTTTAAAACGCATTTGTGTTGCTTGTTGTGCATTCCAATACCCTAAAGAGACTAATGGTCCGGTATGCACAAGCTCGCCAGGTTCATTCTCCGTGCATTCTTTTCCTTGGTCATTAATCACAAATATTTCTACATTTGGAATGGCCTTGCCTATTGAGTTGGGTTTACAATCAATTTTTTCTGGTGGCAAGTAGGTAGAACGAAAAGCTTCTGTAAGCCCATACATCATATAAGGTAGCGCATCAGGTACTGCTGCTCGTAATGTAGATAAAATGTTTTCAGGTAGTGCACCACCAGAATTGGTAAAATACCGCAAACTTGTGGTGTTGTACTTTTGCCAATTAAGCTTTGCTAATTGCCCCCATAACGGCGGTACACCTGCAAGACCAGTGACGTTATGTTGCTCTACTGCTTTGAGCAAATCTTGTGGTAATAAGTAATCAATCAAAATTGCATTCGCACCTGCGAGAAAACTTGTAGTAAGTTGGCTAAACCCGTAATCAAAGCTAATGGGTAATGCAGCAAGAATCACATCTTGCTCGTTGTTATGTAGATAGCTACTAACAGAGTGTGCGCCGATAACAATATTCTGATGGGATAGTACCACGCCTTTGGGCTTTCCTGTGCTGCCCGAAGTGTAAAAAATAGCCGCCATATCGGTTGATTTTATCGGCCTAGAAATTGGTGCGGTTCGTTTATTTTCACGAAAATAACGCCAAGATATGACACTAATGTGCTCGATGGTTTCGTGAGCAATTTCTTGTTCATCAACCAGTAATATATAGCGTAAAGCCGTGAGGTTATTTAGTTGATTTTTGAGGGTATGAAACCTTGCTTTATTGGTGACTAATAACGTTGTTTGGCAATCTTCTAAAATATGTTCAACTTGTGCTGTTTTTAATAATGGATTAATCGGAACAAAAACTGCGCCTATTCGGCTACATGCAAATAAAATGGTGATTGCTGTAATATTTTTCGGTAGTAAAACAGCGATACGATCGAAACGTGTGATCGATAATGCGCTATAACCATTAGCATTAGTGGTGATTTCGTGTTGCAACTGTTGATATGTAAGGCTGGTAGACTTACAGGTTAAAGCAGTTTTATCGGCATATTTGCTGGCTGAACTTGAGATGAGTTCATGAACAAAGCTGGTCATGGCTAATGCCTACGAGAAGCGTAAATATAAAATGTTGATGTTATGTTAATACAAATTGTGTATTGATGCTATGCCTTTGCTTTTCAAGTTAAATTACTTTGAAAGAACAATTAAAGCTTTACGGTTTTTTTTGCATCAATGGATAAGGCTTTTACTTTGATCGGTAATATTTTCGTGGCAGTATGATAGCCCTTGTAAAATAGCGCTTCTTTTTGTGCTAATGTCATTCCAAAGTCAACTGCTGAAGAAATACCAGTATTGACGACTACCGTATTATGCCAGAATGCCTCATTAATATATTCTCGGGATATGGTGGTCATAAAAGTACGTATTAATAAGCTGACATATTGCACGATTGGGAACATGCCTTTTATTTTGATATCGTCATATTCGTAATCGCCTTTCAAGCGAAAGCAAACCACAGGAGTGCCATCATTTGCCCAATCACGATGTAAGGCATCTTCTGATAAAATGCTGCCATCAACCATTAAATGTTTATCAAAGGTTTTAAAGCTAAAAACCAAGGGAATTGACATCGAGAAGCGTACCGCAAGCGACACTTTTAAATCAGGTGTATTTTCTTTGTTAAAGATCACGGGTTTACCGCGAGCTACGTCAGTTGCAACAATGTGTAAGTTAAACGGCATTTCTTTGAATGTTTTGCCGTGAAGCAGGCGATCGATCCAACGTTCAAAGACATCACCTGAGCTAAGGCCACCATTACGCAATAATTTAATTAAAGAATAACCACGAAACTTTGTATAATCTGTGTTTAAAGCGATATGTTTAATTTCAGCAATGGATAACCCTGAAGCATATAAACTGCTAATAATACTACCACCGGAAACCCCAACAATATGATCAAAGTCGAGATCATATTCATGAAGCGCTTGTAAAATGCCTACGTGGGCGGGAAGGCGTGTTCCGCCGCCAGCAAGAATAGGGACAATTTTTTGAGTATTCATAGCTTTCACTTTAAAACTAACTTATTGTTATCAATATAATTATGGTCAAAAATCATAATATTGCCTAATAATTTATAAAAGTTCATGCAAAAGTGTTTTTTGCTACTGAGGCTTTTTGATACATTTAATCTCAGAATAACAACGTATAAGGTGCGAAGTAAGGCGATGATAAAATGGATAATGTGGTGTTGTTTTGTTCTTTGTGGAGCAGTACACGCGAGCGAGTTAGCCGATACCCTCGAAAAAATCAAACCATCTGTTGTTGGAATTGGTGTTTATACGCCAACGGGTCGGCCTAAAAATCAATTACATGGCACAGGTTTTGTCATCGGCAACGGCAAATTTGTTGTCACAAATCATCATGTAGTTCCTGAATCGTTAAACGTTGCATTAAAACAACAACTAGCGGTATTCGTTGGCTCTGGGCGGCAAGCAGTTGTGCGCAAAGCACGTTTGATTGATTCATCAGCGAAGTATGATTTAGCTGTACTTGCCATTGAGGGTGACCCTTTACCCGCTATGACGCTATCAAATAGTGATTTTATCCGAGAAGGTAGTTATGTTGCGTTTACTGGTTTTCCTATTGGTGCAGTATTAGGGCTTTATCCGGTAACACACAGAGGTATTGTTGCGAGTATCACGCCAACGATAACACCTGTTGCAGATGCTAAAAAAATTAATATCGCGATGTTAAAACGTTTACGTGATCCTTACTTAGTGTATCAATTAGATGCAACCGCTTACCCTGGTAACAGTGGTAGTGCCTTATATGAAATTTCCACAGGTAAGGTGGTTGGTGTGATTAATAAAGTGTTTGTGCAAAAAACCAAAGAAGGGGTGATCACAAATCCTAGTGGGATAACTTATGCTATTCCTATTAAATATGTTATTGAATTGTTAGAAAAAAACAAAATCTTGTTCAAGTAACAGGCCCTAGTCTTCTGCAGTAATTTTTGAAAGTACAGGGGACTTTGTTGAAAGTAGGGCTGAAATATTGACTAAGTCGATATTGTGTTTGGCTAATTCAGGAATTAGTGTTTGCAGTGCTTGCATGGTTTCAGGGTGAGGGTGTGCAATGGCTACTACGCGTTTATTTTTTTTAGCATAATAGATAAGTTCATTAAATTGTTGACGAATATAGTGCTGGTCTAATTGATTATCGAGAAAAACTCGACGACTTAAATTTGGTACATCAAATTGTCTGGCTAAGCTTCTAGCTTTTGACTCTCGAGTGGTAACACTATCAATAAAGATAAGTTCTTTTTCTTTTAAAAAACGCATGGTCCATGCCATAGGTGAGTATAATGTAGTGAGCTTACTGCCCATATGATTATTAATGCCAACAGCAAAGGGTATTTCTTCTAATGCGAGTGTCAGGGTATGGCGAATTTCTGTTTCATCCATTTCCGCAGTTAAGGCGCCAGGCCCTAATGCCTTACCTGAGGTTGATTCCATCGGTACATGAATGATCACATCTTTGTTTGATTGATGGGCTTGTTCTGCGATTACTTTACCAAACGGCGTATGAGGCAATACCGCAAAGGTGATATTACCGGGTAATGCTAAGGTTTCGCTATCTGTTTTTCGGTAACCAATATCATCAATAATAATGGCAACCTGTGCATTTTGGGCAATGCATTGGCAAGCAAAAAAAACGAAGAATGCTAAGAGCGAATATTTAGTCATGCGATAGGTATTATTTTATTATTCTCATGAGTCTATCAAGTAACCTGCTGAGTTTCGAGACTAACGAACAATTAATTACCGACACCATAGTTTAGGGTTTACCGCCTTGCCATTATGACGTATTTCAAAATACAGTGCTGATTGATTTTGCCCACCACTTTGCCCAACAAGAGCGATGGGTTCACCCGTTTCTACTCTATCGCCAACGGATTTTAATAACGCTTGGTTATGGCCATACAAACTCATATAACCGTCTCCGTGATCAATAACGGTCACCAATCCATAGCCTTTTAGCCAATCTGAAAATAGCACGACTCCATGGTGAATGGTTGATATTGTTTTGCCTGAGGACGCAGCTAATAAAACGCCTTTCCATTTTAAATAGCCTTGCTTTCTCGAACCAAAACTGCGATTTATTCTGCCTTTTACCGGCCAATTAAGTTTGCCGCGTAATGATGATAATCCGCTGAGTGAAAAATCTTGTTTACTTAAACGGGCGATTCGAGCTAACGCTGCAACTAAACTTTCTTCTTCAGTTTCTAATTTTTCTAACTGCTGTTTTGCTGACATTAGTTGGTTATTTAAAGCGTTAACTGTTTTTTCTCTACGTTGTTTGCCTGTTTCAAGCGCTTGCTTGTCTACTTGTTGTTTCTTTTTTAATTGAGCAAGTTGTTGTTGTTGCGATCGTTGCTGCTGTTCAACTTCATTTAATTGAGTAATTGTTGATTGAAAGGCTTCTATTTCTTTTATGCGAGCGGTATTTAAATATTGATAGTAACTAACAGTACGTTGGACTTTACCTGGGTTTTCTTGGTTTAAAATTAACTTTAGATAATCATGATGCCCAGTACTGTATGCCGCTCTAAGTTGTTTTGCTAGCAGAGTTTCTTGTTGCTGTTTTTTACTGGTTAATTGTTGTTTTTCGGCGGTAAGACGGCGTAGGGTTTGTTGCGTGAGATCAAGCTTTTTATCTGTATTACGTAGCGATTTAGTTTGCTGAGATATGGCTAGCTCATCGGATTGAAGCTGTTTAAGTAAACGTTCGCGTTCCTTATCAACTTCTTTAATCGTGGACTTTTCTTTTTTGATCGCTTGCTTTACTTGATCGAGCTGTTCATCGGTCGCGGTTTCTTGAGCGCATAGCACTGGTGAGAACAACAGAATCACAACAGATAAAAAGCGAGTAAGTACTCGCTTTTTATCTCGCCATACTTGCAAAAGGCTACGTATTGTCATACTAAATTGTAAGCTCGCTGAAAAAATATCATGCGATATTATGAAGTAAGCTCCATCAGATTTGAACCTGTCATTTCTTTTGGTTGTGGTAGTGCCATCAAATTTAAAATAGTAGGTGCAATATCGCTAAGTGCACCTGTCGATGCAGGCGTTGCGTCACGGCCAACAAAAATTAGCGGAACCGGTTCACAAGTATGTGCGGTATGTGCTTGACCTGTTTGGTTATCTGCCATTTGTTCTGCATTACCATGGTCTGCTGTTATTAAACATTCACCGCCAACGTTTTCTAGCGCAGTAACTACGCGTCCGATACAGTTATCTACAGCTTCACAAGCTTTAACCGCGGCATCAAAGTTTCCTGTATGACCCACCATATCCCCATTGGGATAATTACACACAATAAAATCATACGATTGAGATTCAATGGCTGCAACCAATTTATCGGTTAATAAAGGGGCGTTCATTTCTGGTTGAAGATCATAGGTAGCCACTTGTGGGGAAGGAATTAATACACGCTCCTCGCCAATAAAGGTATCTTCTCTACCTCCGCTAAAAAAGAAGGTAACATGCGCGTATTTTTCTGTTTCAGAAATACGCAGCTGTGTTTTATCATGCTTTTCTAACCATTCACCCAATACGTTATTGAGCTCTTCTGGAGGAAAGGCACTAGGCGCATCAATATCGGCGGCATATTCTGTTAACATCACAAAATCGGCTAACGCAGGTGCTTTCTTCTTAGTAAAACCATCAAAGTTTTGTTCCACAAAAGCACGGGTAAACTGTCTTGCTCTGTCAGCTCGAAAGTTCATAAATATAATGGCATCACCGTCATCAACGGTAATTGCTTGACCGTTTGCATCAGGAATTGCCGTTGCTTTGACGAATTCGTCATTTTCATCACGTTGATAGGCGGCTTGTAAGCCTGAAACAGCATCTGCTGCTTGGTATTCTGCTTCACCGAGTACCATCAAATTATAGGCTGCTTCAACACGTTCCCAACGTTGATCTCTATCCATCGCGTAATAGCGTCCGATTATAGAAGCGACTTGACCGCAACCTAATTGCGCGAATTTTTCTTGTGCTTTTATCAGTGAGTTCTCAGCACTACGTGGCGGCGTATCACGACCATCGAGGAAAGCATGCAAATAGATCTCTTTTGCGCCCCGAGCGTGTGCTAGCTCAATCATGGCAAGAATATGATCTTCATGACTGTGTACACCACCTGGTGATAATAAGCCACATAAGTGTACCGCTTTATTGTTAGCAACTGCTTTATCTACAGCAGAAACAAGTGCTGGCACTTGATCAAATTCATCATCTGCAATGGCTTTCGTGATACGAGTAAAGTCTTGATAAACAATGCGTCCAGCACCTAGATTTACGTGTCCAACTTCAGAATTGCCCATTTGACCATCGGGTAATCCTACTGCCATTCCAGACGTTTGAATAAGCATTTTAGGCTTGGTGGCCCATAAGTTATCTAATACCGGAGTTTTTGCATGTTGAATTGCATTTGATTCTTGGTTTTCTCGATAGCCCCAGCCATCTAAAATAATTAATACGGTTGGTTTTTTATTAGCCATGCCAGTTCCTAACATATATTTTTCAGCGAACGTAAACTGTTGCCAAGTATATCAATTACGATGATAAATTGCTGCTTTTGAACTAGACAAAATCGTTCTAACAAAAACCATAATATTGATCGCAATGCGGTAAATTTTTAAACGGGGGAAAATAAGGTAAAAGTGAGTTTTTTGTGGATAAACCTCATCATTGCATAAAAGACGGAATGAATGATTGAAAAATCTGTAAAAAAACGTAGTAATCTGTATACTGTCGGCAAAATTTTCGAACTTAAATACGATTAAACAAATGGAACAATTTATTGCGTTTTTAGGGAATCACCCTATGTTAACCGCTGCTTGGGTTGGTATATTTTTGGCGATTGTAGTCATAAGTGTTCGCATAAAGCTTTCTCCGATCAAACAGTTATCTCCTCAAGAACTGACTTTTCTCGTAAACAGAGAAGAGGGGGTTGTGGTAGATATACGCTCAGAAAAAGAGTTTAAAACGGCTAGAATTTTAGACGCGAAACACTTACCCAGCGAAAAAGCGAATAAAGATGACTTTACTGCGCTTGAAAAATTGAAAGATAAACCCATTATTCTTGTATGCGCTGCTGGCGTATCAGCTTCAAATGTTGCCAATAAAATGCTTAAAGCAGGTTTTAGCCGTGTTAGTGTTTTGAAAGGTGGCATGAATGCTTGGTCTGGTGCAGGGTTACCAGTAGCAAAATAATTTGATTAATTGAGAATTTGTCATGGCTGTTGAAATTTATACCAAAGTTACTTGTGGCTTTTGTATGCGAGCAAAAATGCTGTTGGATCAAAAGAACGTTGATTATCGTGAAATTAAAATTGACGGTGATGCTAAACGACGTGAAGACATGATCAAGCGAGCTAATGGCGCATATACTGTACCGCAAATTTTTATTCATGATCACCATGTTGGCGGTTGTGATGAGTTATTTGCTTTACATGCCCGTAACCAGCTTGATGACTTATTGCAGAAAATATAAACACAGATCACCGATCTCTCGTTATTTAATAAATAGAACCGCTGTTTAATGTACAGCAACTCACTAAGGAATATATATTATGGCTGACGAAAATCAAAGCAGCACAGAAGGCGCAGAACAGGCGCCACAATTTGCCATTCAACGCGTTTACACTAAAGATATTTCTTTTGAAACGCCTAACTCTCCTGCGATTTTTCAAAAAGAGTGGAAGCCAGAGTTAAAATTAGATTTAGACACACGCTCTAAGAAGTTAGCGGATGACACTTTTGAAGTGTGTTTAGCGCTTACGGTAACTGCAACGGTTGAAGGACAAACGGCATTTTTAGCAGAAGTTCAACAAGCGGGTATTTTTACTATTGGTAACTTACCTGAAGCACAACTTGCACATACTATTGGCGCATTTTGCCCTGCAACACTTTTCCCGTACGCGCGTGAAGCGGTATTTAGTTTAGTTAACCGAGGCTCTTTCCCTCAAATTAACTTAGCGCCGGTTAATTTTGATGCATTATTTGCTTCTTACGTTCAACAGCGTTCAGCTGAGCAAGGTGCGGAAGCGCCTGCGAGTACAGAAACTCACTAATGACACACCAGTCAGCAATGGATATTACCATATTAGGGGCGGGGTCTTACGGCACCGCCCTTGCTATTTGTTTTGCTCGTAATGGCCATAACACTTTGTTATGGGGGCGTGATGTTAAACATGTTTCAGCCATGGAAAAGGCACGGTCAAATGAACGTTATTTACCCGATGCTAAATTTCCAGAAACATTAACGGTAACCAATGACTTATCATCGGCGGTATCGGCAAGTGATAATGTATTAGTCGTGGTGCCAAGTCATGCTTTTGCCGATTTACTTAAAAACATTAAATCTGATTTAACTGCTAATGCACGTATAGCATGGGCAACTAAAGGGTTAGATCCGGATACTGGTTGCTTATTGCAAGATGTTGCTCGTCAAATTTTAGGTAATGAAATTGCATTGGCTGTATTATCTGGCCCTACTTTTGCGAAAGAAATGGCCGCAGGTTTACCTACCGCAATTTCAGTGTCGTCGACAGAACAGTCATTTGTAGATGAGCTTTCTCGTTTATTACATTGTGAAAAAACCTTTCGGGTATACTCCAATAACGACTTTATTGGTGTGCAACTAGGTGGGGCAGTAAAAAATGTTATTGCGATTGGCGCAGGAATGGCTGATGGCATTGGTTTTGGTGCTAACGCTAGAACAGCATTAATTACTCGTGGTTTGGTGGAAATGTCACGCTTAGGTGCTGCCTTACATGCCGAGCCCACCACCTTTATGGGTATGGCGGGCTTAGGTGACTTGGTACTTACTTGCACGGATAATCAATCACGTAATCGTCGTTTTGGTTTAGCGTTAGGTCGAGGCACAAATGTTGAACAAGCAATGCGAGATATTGGTCAAGTGGTTGAAGGTTACCGAAACACTAAAGAAGTACATATGCTGGCGCAACGACTCAATGTTGAAATGCCGATTGTTGAGCAGGTATACCAAGTGTTGTATTGTGGTAAAGACGCTAAATTAGCAGCGTCTGATTTATTGTCACGTGAACGTAAATTCGAATAATATTTATATCGAGTTTTCAAACCCTAACTGACGCCACGCCTCGTAAATGATCACAGATGTGGCGTTAGATAAATTCATACTTCTACTGCCTGCAATCATTGGGATACGTATTTTATCTTCGTCAGGTATTTGCTGTCTTACTTCTTCTGTTAAACCTGCTGTTTCCGAGCCGAACAGTAAATAATCACCCTTAGAAAATGAAACATCGCCGTAATAATTTGTGGCTTTAGTGGTGATGGCTAAAATACGTTGAGGTTGTTCGGTATTCACGAAGTCTGCAAAATTTTTATGACGCTTTATTGCGGCAAACTCATGATAATCAAGCCCTGCACGTTTTAATTTCTTATCATCTAAATCAAAGCCTAGTGGCTCTATGAGGTGTAAATTAAATCCTGTATTGGCGCACAACCTAATGATGTTACCGGTATTGGGCGGAATTTGCGGCTGAAACAATACCACGTCTAACATAATGAATTCTCGCGATCGAAATAAAACGGTATTATACCGCTAAGCATCTCGAAGAGAACAGCTTTGGTTAGAAAGTTTAGTGTATGTTAGGTACACTATAATGGTTCTTATGTATCAATAGTGTCGTAAAGCAATGACAAAAAAACAGGCCAGTTATCAACGGTTAGTAAAAATCGCGGCGTTTTGTGCTGTACTGTTTGCTGTTGTGCAAATTTCAATAAAGTTATATGCGTGGTTTATTACTGGCGCAAGTGCCATGCTTGCCTCTTCAACAGATTCACTATTAGATCTTGCTGCTTCGTTTATTAATCTTATCATGTTAACCATTGCCTTAAGACCAGCCGATAACAACCATAAATTTGGTCATGGGAAAGCAGAAAGCTTAACAGGGCTGTTTCAATCAGCCTTTATTTTAGCATCGGCAATATTACTTATTATTCATGGTATTGAACATACTTCAAACCCCGTTATTATTCAGCAATCACACGTAGGTATATGGGTAACAATTGTTGCTTTTGCACTTACCTTATTGTTAGTTGTTATTCAAAAGTGGGTACTTAAACAAACGAATTCTTTGGCCATTGAAGCTGACAGCTTACATTACCAATCTGATTTACTCTTAAATGCTGGGGTGTTGTGCTCATTAATACTGAGCGATTATTTATGGCCACGAGCCGACGGTATTTTTACTATCATTGTTGGTGCTTTTCTCATTGTTGGTGCGTTTAGAATATTAAAGCAAAGTGTTGACCAATTGATGGATCATGAATTAACGGACGCAGAGCTAAAAGTCGTTCAAGATGTGGTAAAAAAACACAAACTAGCTATTGGTGTGCATGATATTCGAAGCCGGCAAGCAGGTGAAAAACGCTTTATACAATGTCATTTAGAACTTGATGATGACTTACCTTTATATCAAGCACACGAAATAGGCGAAGAAATTAGGTTAGCGGTAGAAGCGCAACTGGCGCCTTGTGAGGTGTTCATTCATCATGATCCTGTATCCGTTGTGGTAAGACATTGATGAATATAAGCAAGTACGTCTTCACGTATGTATTCTTGTTCAAATAGTAATTCATGCCTAGCGTCGTTAAACACTCTGGGTTTGTGTGCGCACAACTGTGGATACAGCTGATGAAGCTGTTGACAGAATATGTTTTGTGCTTGGTTATCTACAATGACATCATTAGCCGCTTGTAATATAAAAATCGGTGTTTTGATATTCGATAATTCTCGAAAAATATGCTGATTTGCTTGCAATGCTTGTGCTAACCAATGAAAAGTGACACCACCCAACTGTAATGTAGATTCTTGTTGGTACAAATTGATAAATCGTTCAAATCGAGTACTACATCCCATTAATGGGTTATTAGTAAACAGTGCTGGTTGGTAATTTTTATGACCAGGAAAGTACCAGGGTTCTACTGTTGCCATGCGGTTCATGCAATGCCCTACATGAATAATCGTTTTGGCTAACCAGTAAGGCGTTTTTCCGAAATTTATGGCTATCATAGCTGACGCTAAGATAGCTGATGTTATAGATATTGAATGCCGCTGTAACATGCGTAATGTGATTGCGCTACCCATAGAGTGGGCAAGTATTGATATACTTTTATTCGTGATATTAGGCTGTACTTCGTTAGTAATAAATGTTGCTAAGTCATCGGCATAATGATCAAAATGTTCAACATAGCCTTTATGCGTGTTAGATAGCATTCGTTGAGATAAGCCTTGGCCACGATGATCGTGAATAAAAATGTTATAACCCATAGCGGATAAATCATAAGCAAGTTCTTGATACTTTAGATAACTCTCGCTACGTCCGCTAGAGATCACAATGGTTGGTAATTGCGGATCTTTGACAATATTAACGTAAGCAATACGTATATTGCCTATACCGATAAAACTGGCTGTTTTCGCTTGTCGCCAAAAGCTTGCAATTGCGTCTAACTTCTTTTTATTCAAATTACTCATGAGTTTCAGTACTATATTACATTTTATCTGCGCACAACTAATATAGAATTATAGACCGAATGGCAAAGTGATGGTCACAATAAGTCCACCCATTGGATTATGCGTTGCGACGATATTCCCTTGGTGTTTGTCTATCGCTTGTTTGGCGATGGCAAGGCCTAAACCTGTGCCGCCACTGTCTCTGTCTCTTGCATCAGATACTCGATAAAACGGGTCAAACAGCTTGGCTAAATGTTGCGTTTCAACACCTTTACCGTTATCAGCAACGGTAATTTCTATGTTTTCTTGATGTTTACGCAGTGAGACCTCAATACTTTGTTGATCAAAACTATATTTAATGGCGTTTGAAATTACGTTATTAACCGCGCTAATAAAAAGTGACTCGTTAATAGCCAAAGAGATGTTTGTTTCTGCGTTGAGCTTTACATTAATTGATTTCTCATTAGCGATAAGCTGAGCATCTTCAACAATTATTGCCATTAATTGAGAAAGATCACATTGTGCCATATGAACTGATTCTAGGGTGTTTTCATGGCGAGATAGTGTTAATACATTGCTAATCATTTCATCGAGTTGCATTACTTCTTTTTCACAGCGAGAAAGTAAATCTTGTTTATTCTCAGCTTCGGGTAAAGTTTTTTCTAATAAACCTAGTGTGATTTGCAAACGGGTGAGTGGAGATCTTAGCTCATGTGATACATCAGCTAATAAACGCTGATGAGCAGAAATATTATTTTCTAGCTTGTCAGCCATTAAGTTAAAACTTTTGGCAAGCTGGCCTAATTCATCTCGTCGGTTTTCATTATTTTTCACGCGAGCTTTGAAGTCACCATTGCCGATAGTCAAAGCCGTTTTTTCCATGGCGCGTACAGGCCGAGTTAAATATTTTGCGAACACCCAACAAAAACACATACTTAATAAAATAGGCACGAAAATACGTACCCAATGAGGTAGCAGTAAGATTGTTTCATTAACGTCGCTACTTTTTACACGAGAAGCGATAAATAGTTGATAACTATTTCCTTGAATCTCCAGATTAGTTGGGCCGCTGATACGTGTATAATGGAATAAAACGCTGGTGTTATGGGTGATTTCGTTTTTCCTTAGGTATTTCGCCAGAGGTCTAGCAAAGCGTTTATTATGGTAAAAAATGTTGTTTGTTCTTGGATCTTTTATAAATAATGTTTGTTGAATGAATCGATCACTGCGTTTGATCACTTGTGATGGGTGTTTAAAATTCTTTTCTTGGATCCGTTTTGTAATGAGGGCTAATTTATCCATATCTTTAGCATTTAACGGCAGAATAACATTTTCTTGATCTAATTGGCTGGTGAGAAAATGTGTCATTGAAATCGAGACAATAGTGGTGATCCAAAAAACGAAAAAAAGTTTCACGCCAATTGAGCTAAGGAATTGCTTAAGTTTCAACATACGTTATTGCTCGCTTCCGGATAAGAAAATATAGCCAGCACCACGTATAGTTTTAATTTTTTCATCTTGTGCGTAAGTTGAAAATTTTCTACGGATATTACTCACATGCATGTCAATACTACGATCGAATGGGCTCAGTTTACGCTGCATCACCTGTTGTGATATGAGCTCTTTACTCACAATTGTTCCCGTGTTTTCCATTAATAACGTGAGTAATTGGTATTCTGTGCCAGTTAACTCAATGAGTTGATCATGACAATGTACTTCATGAGTCGCGGGGTTTAGCCGAACATGATTAATATGGTAACTTGAATTGTTGTTTTGCTGTTGTTGGACAATATCAATTCTGCGTAAAATGGCGTTGATACGGGCTAATAACTCACGGTGCTGAAAAGGCTTAGCAAGATAATCATCAGCGCCAAGCTCTAACCCTAATACTTTATCGGTTTCATCGCCTTTTGCGGTAAGCATTAAAATGGGCGTTGTATGCTTGCCGCCTAATGCTTTTAACAGTTCAAAGCCGTTAAGCCCAGGCATCATAACATCAAGTAATATTAAACAATATTTACTGTCTTGTGCTGCTGCTAAGCCTGAAATACCATCATGCCGCGCTTCAAGTTGATAACCTTCGTATGACAAATATTCACGTAACAGATCAGTTAACGTTTTATCGTCATCAATCATTAATATTGTACGTGTATCTGTCATCGTTTATATCCCTGTTGTTGGTACTTGCATTGTTATATTAACTGAGCGAAGGGGGTGACATGAAGTCTTTACACAACTTTTACATTCCTTTGCGTTTCTTTGCATTGAGTTCGTTATGATAATGGTGAATCTTTTAGAGGAGAGTACTATGAACAAATTATCATTGAAGTCTTGTATTGTTGCAATCAGTTTAGCTTTACCATTAGCGCTACCTGCTCAAGCAATGATGTTAGATCAATCAACAGATACAGCCCAAAAAGAAATGCGTCACCATAAAGGTAAATCAATGGCGAAGCATCAGTTAAAAAGAATGGCGCGATTTTTACAACTAGATGATGCTCAGATAGCACAGATTAAAACGATTTATCAAGATGCAAAAATTGTAAAAGAGCAAAATAAAGCAAGCAGAAAAGCATTTCGTGACGAAATGAAAGCGTTAGTGCAAAGTGAAAACTTTACTGAGCAAGCTTTCTTAACGCTACACCAGCAAAACCAAGATCAATTAACAGAATCAGCGTTGCAACGCGCAAAAACTAAAAATGCTATCTATTTGGTCTTGAACGATGAACAGCGTGAAAAATTTGCCAAATTTCAAGAAAAAAGAAAAAATAAACAAAAAGGTAAACGTAAAGGTAAGCGTAAGCATCACGATTCATAACGTGGTATAGGCACGACAGACATTATTTTTTACTGAAGGTAAATACGATAATCGCTGCAATTTAACATTAAGATGATCGTAAGTAGAATCAAAGTAGTATGTTTGAATAATACTACTTTGGTTTTTTGTTTGATACCGACCGATAATTATTTATTGGATACCGCTTATTTCATCAAGCTAAACGAAAATATTTTTGTCATTTTACTTTCGATAGGTTTGTTATTTATTTTTGCAGGTTGAAAGCGCCATTTGGCCATTGCGTTTTTGATCGCACTTTTAAAATAACTCACTCTACTTTTCTTTTCGAACTCAATGTTTTTCACTCGGCCTAAGGTATCGATGGTAAAGTTTACAGCTACGTCGATTTCTAAGCCTTTACGCTTTGCTGATGAGGGGTATCTCGGATCAGGAGAGGTTAGCAATAACGCTTTAGAGCGAACTGGCGGAGGTGCTATCTTAACAGGTGTTGTTTCTTTTGGCTGAGTAAACCTTGCTAATCGCGAATGTGGGATTGGGAGCGGAGCTGTTCGTTTTATTGGGGGCTGACTTTTATCAACTTCTGGCTCATGATTTAAAGCCGCAATTTGTTGCGAATAGGGGTTATCAAGACGTGACGTTTTATTTGATGAACTCGTTCGTTCAAAAGCTATATCTGATGCTGATTTTTTCGTCACAGGTAAAATCGTTTCAATCGTATTTTTTGGTGGTTGGTCACTCGTTAATACGTTGTTCGAAACTGTCTCATTAGACAATGGTGTTTTGGTCGGCACTGGTGCACTAATGTCTTTTTTAAGCTTTTGTTCTTGTTTTGCAATCGCTTGAGTGACTTCTTGATCAATAACCATATCGGAAGTGATGTGATCTGTAATAGGTGAGCTTACGATATCTGGAGCAGCAGTTTGCTCAGGGCTCAACGGAGCTTTATCTTGGTTAATTAATAAATTCGCAATAGAAGCTTCTGATAACTCCACTTCATGTTCAGACAGAGAACGGGGAATATCATTTGCTGAGCTAGCAAATGATATATAACCGGAAGATAAATCGACTATTGGCATTTTTATATATGGTTTTAGTGCTACAGCAAGAATAGAAACGATAATCAACACTGAAGCTAAAAACTTTCCTGATTCATCTGTTTTAGCACAATGGTGCTGATCAACTAAACGAAGCACGCGCTTTTTTAAATCACCGCCTGATGCTGCCATTGCCATTGTTGGAATTGCGTGATGTCGATGGTGATGGCACAAGCTTGCTGTATCGGTAAGTGTGTGCGCATAAGCTAAGGCGTCGCCTGACAGTGCAACGGCGATATCATCACTACAGTATTCACGCTCGTTGCGCATTTGTTTAGAAATCCAACGTACAGCAGGATGGAAAAATAACAGTGTTTCAATCAACGTTTGCAGTAAATTGACCAAATAATCATAACGCTTGATATGCGCTAATTCATGTAACATTAGCATTGATAGTTGGGCTGGTGTTAATCCAGTTATCATTGCTGCAGGTATTAGTACAACGGGTTTCAACCAGCCAATCGCCATAGGTACATCACAATGTAACGCAATGAGTAATTTAGGCTTTCGTGTTAATTTAATCTTTTTTACTAGGGCTTCAAATGTGTTATCTAACGATTTAGACGGCAACCTAACGCCATGTTTTGGTAATTGAACGACGTGGTAAAGTTCGATGAATAATTTTAATGCAAGCATGCAAACCGTTGCTAACCAAAGGATAGATAGAATAGGTAGTGAACCAAGCACATCTTGTTGCCAAGTTTGAGGGTCTGTGACCAAGAATAATTCGTCAGCATTAGAGGTAGGTAAAGCATGTTGTAAAATTAAAGAAGGGCTAATATCCGGCTGATAGATGAGGGAGAAGGTTATCATTGGCACAATCAAGCACAACGCCATTGCTGTGGTTGATAATAGGTATCGAATATTTGTGTGTTTAAAAGAAGTTAATACCAAAGAAAATTTTAACGTAAGCGCGATTAAACCACCCTGCCACAAAAAGTGAATCAAGGTAAGTGCGAGATAATATAATATTGCGCTATTTTCTATGCTATCCATTCTGTTTTTTCACAAATGTGTGCGTTATTCCTGCTTTTCTAAATCATTTAATAACTTACGAATATCTGCTATGTCTTCTTTACTTGTGCTTTCATTGAGTGCTCGCATCACTAACTTTGACGTTGAGCCGCCGAATGCTCGAGTGATCAGATCACGAATTAACGATGATTGTGTTTGCATTTCGCTATTAGCCGCGGCATAAACATGTGCGCGATTACTTTCATCGCGAATCACCAATGACTTTTCATGCATTATTTGTAATATTTTAAGTACGGTTGTATAACCTGTTCTTTGTGTTTGGCTTACCGTTTCATGCACCTGACGTACTGTTGCAGGACCAATTTGCCATAAAATATTTAATAAAGTCAGCTCGGCTTCTGTAGGCTTAACACCATTATTATCATGAGCCATTGAAGTTCCTTAATGCTTTGTGTGGTTAACACTGTTTCCACGTTGTTACGATTATATTACGAACATAATCGTATCTCGTGTTGAATAAATGAGCAACTAAAATTTACATTAAATTAATATTGAATTAACCTGTTGTTATTTATGTTAAATTTTTACTTTATAATTGTCTCGCATGAAAATCTGAAACAATTTTTTGAGATTGCTTAGGAAAATTAGTAAAAATACCCTCAACGTTTAATGCTAAACAACGTAAAATATCTTCTTCACGATCAACAGTATACACCCATATCTTTATATCTGCTTCAGTTAAATGATGGACTAAATCAGCGGATAAGCAGTCAATTGCAGGGTTAACAGCGTCTACATTTAGTGAAATCAAAGATGCACCTAGATCGTGAGGGTTATGTGCAATCAATGCAGCAACGGCGTATTGAGGCATAAACTGCTGGCAAGCGCTGATTAGCTGGTGGTCAAAACTAGACAATAATATTTGTGTCGACGAAAAATTACATTGTGTTACAGCTTCCGTTAAATGAACTTGTAATGAGTTTAACAGAGCGCTAAGTTCTGTTTTGTCTTGAGGCACTGTTTTGATTTCAATATTGACCATTACACGACCATCAATGTGGCGAAGTGTCTGCGTAAGTGTTGGGATATGTTGTGCGTAGCCAAGAGCTAAAGCTGTTAATTCGGGTAAACTATAGCGGTTAATATGCCCGTAGTTTTGGGTAGTTTTATCCACAAAATAATCATGAATAACAACAAAACAGTTGCTGGGAGCGTGGTAATGAACATCAAGTTCTATTCCATCAGCCCCCTGTATAATTGCTTGTTCAAAGGCAAGAAGTGAATTTTCGGGATATTCGCCGCTTGCACCTCGATGAGCAATAATTTTCATTACTCTGACGGCGATTCTTTGGATAAAATTGTCGCGAAAGGCTCTCCTAAACGGGTGATAGTTTCAGGACCTGCTTCAGGTACAAAATCAACCATATTTGGTGAAAATGTAGCGACCACTGTTGAGCCTAATTTAAAGCGGCCCATTTCTTCACCTTTTTGCAAGTGAATCGCGCCTGTGCCAGATTTTGGATATTGCCAACGAAACACATCTTTTCCTGCTGGTGGTGTAATGGTACCAGCCCACGTAGTTTCTATGCTGGCAACGATGGTAGCGCCCACTAACACCATTGCTAAACTACCATGCTCTGTATCAAAAATAGTGACAACACGTTCATTTCGAGCAAATAAATCTGGAACATTTTGCGCAGTGAGCGGATTTACTGAAAACAGGTCACCAGGCACATAGATCATCTCTCTAAGTGTGCCGCTCATTGGCATATGTATGCGGTGGTAATCTTTCGGTGCTAGATAAATACAGGAAAACTTGCCATTTTCAAAGGGTTCTGCGGTTTTGTTATCGCCACCGAGTAGACTTTGTAGACTATAATTAAACCCTTTTGCTTGAATGAGTTGTCCATCTACTATGTCTCCTTGCTGGCTTATAGCGCCGTCTACAGGGTAGCAAACTTCGTTTTTATCTGGATTTATTGGTCGAACGCCCTCTGCCAACTCACGGGTAAAAAACTCGTTAAAGGTAGAAAAATCTTCGGCATTTTTAAATTTCGCTTCATTCATATTGATATTGTAAGCTTTAATAAACCATCGAATAGCTTTGGTTGTTAACCAGCCAGCTTCTGCTGCGGCAAATTTACCTACAAGTCGTGAAATACCGTGTTTTGGCATTAAGTATTGTAAAGCGATTTTTATGTTATCTACGGACACGTATGGTTCCTTTAATTATCTTATGTTAATCATTAAATCTGGAGGTTAGCGTATTTGTACCTAAACTTGATAAAATACGCTGAAAACTTGCTAATCGTTCGGGATGAATCGCACCAGCTTCGCAAGCGGCTACCAGTGCACACCCCGGATCAGTTTGGTGTTTACAGTCTCTAAATTTACAGGTGCCAAGGTAGTCTGCAAATTCAATAAAGCCTTGGTAAACTTGCTCAGGCGTTAAATGCCATAAGCCAAATTCACGAATGCCTGGAGAATCAATTAAATCACCACCATCAAGAAAATGGTAAAGCCTCGCCACTGTTGTTGTATGTTGTCCTAATCCTGAGTTTCCAGAAACTTCTTTGGTTAATAAGCCAAGTTCAGGCATCAACGAGTTTGTTAGTGTGGACTTGCCAACACCTGATTGCCCGACAAATATACTGGTGTTATCTGCTAATTGTGCTTTAAGCGTAGCGATACCTTCTTGAGTTGTATTGGAAACTGCCAATATTTTATAACCAATATCTTGGTATATTTGTAATTGCTCATCGATAATTTCAGCGAGGTCATCATCAAGTAAATCTATTTTATTGAGCAGAATAATTGGTGGTATATCGGTTTGCTCTGCAGCAACAAGATAACGATCAATAATATCAGCATTAAAAGCAGGTAATACCGAAGTCACGATTATTATCTGACTAATATTGGCGGCAATGGGCTTAACGCCATCATAAACGTCAGGACGAGATAATACAGAATCACGTTCATGAACCGCTTCTATAACACCAGAAATACTGTGCTGTGTTTCTTTTCCTTGTCGCCAAAGTACCTTATCACCACAAACTAAAGAGCCAACAGAACGACGCAAGTTACAGCGAACAATGTCACCTGATGTGCTTTCAACGTCAGCATGTTGTCCAAATCGACTGATCACTACCCCTTGTTGTGATTCTCCTAATTCGTCATCTTGCCATTCGACAGCAGCAGATTTTCGCGCTAACTTTTTCGCTTGGTTGGCGTTAATTCGTCTGAGTTGACCTTTGGTTAATTTTTTAGCTTTTGCCACAGAAATTTTTCATTTTAATCGTCGTTAATATATAGTTTGGTTAAAACAAAATGTTTTAATCAATATGTGTTGTCACGTATTATACGGATAAATTTATCTTACAGCTATTACTTGTCAACGTTTAGTAATGTTCAAGTGCAAGTCATCAAGGGAAACATATGTCTTTAAGCGAAACCAACTTAATTTGGTTAGATTTGGAAATGACAGGTCTTGAGCCTGAACATGATGTGATTTTAGAAATTGCTAGCATTGTAACCGATAGCCAGTTGAACCTGCTTGCTGAAGGGCCAGTCTTTGCTATCCATCAACCTGACGATGTGTTAGACAATATGAATCAGTGGTGCATCGATACGCATGGTGCATCTGGGTTAACGCAACGTTGTCGAGAAAGTAATGCTTCCTTGTTAGATGCAGAAGCAGCAACCATAGCTTTTTTAGAAAAGTATGTACCAGCGGGCGCGTCACCAATGTGTGGTAACAGTATTGGGCAAGATAGACGTTTTATTAATAAATATATGCCTCACTTTGAACAATATTTTCATTATCGAAATTTAGATGTTAGTACGATTAAAGAGCTTGCTCGGCGCTGGAAACCAGAAGTTTTAGCTAAAGTAGAAAAAAAAGGCGTGCATTTAGCGTTGGATGATATTCGAGAGTCGATAGAAGAGCTTAAAGTGTATCGCGAACATTTATTTAATTGTTAATAGCAATACTGTTAGAAAAGCACGACAAGTGCTTTTTTCTTTGCTAAGGTTTTATGGTCTGACCAGTTAAAGGGGTGAATGATGCGTAATAAACTCGCGAAGACCATTAATAAATTAAATGTATTGCCTGCTGGCATAAAAGGTTTTTTAATAACCAAGATTTTTTGCTCAAAAGTAAAGTATGCAGGCACCACCGGCATTCGTATTGAGCAATTAACCGAATCAAAAGCGGTTGTGAGATTAACCAATCGAAAAAAGGTACAGAATCACATCGGCTCCATACATGCTGTGGCCGCTGCGGTATTAGCAGAATCTACAACGGGTATGGTTTTTGGTATGAATGTACCAGACACTTGCATTCCATTACTAAAGTCGATGCGTATTGATTATCAACGACGAATGCAAGGGAACTTAAAAGCGATTGCATTGTTAAACCAAGATCAACGCGACAGTATTAATCATATTGAAAAAGGTGAGTTAGTCGTCCCTGTGGAGATATTTGATGAAACTGACCAACAACCTATTGTATGTACCATGGAATGGGCATGGGTACCGAAACGAAAAACTGAAGCTGTTAAAGAAAGCCGTTGATTATTAGTCATAATTCCATAAACTGTAAAGATTGCATGTTGAATATGTACCGCTGATTACACTAAATAATAAACTGTAATCACTAAGATTCTTCAAGCTGAAGCAGTAACGCTACGATAGCGTACTGATCTATTTTTGCAGGTAGTTGATAAACGCATGGATTCAAAAACGTCACTTCATAAGCAGTTAGCATCGCATTTCACCAAGATATCGTTGGTGTTTTTGCTTTCGGTATTTATTCTACTCTATCTTATTTATGCGCGGGAAACAGAATTAGATGCGGTAAATAGTTCTGCAGTGCCGGCTTTGCAAAAACAAGCCGCACTCCATCATTTAACCTGGCAAAGTATGGTGTTGTTTCAACAGCTCACTGAAAGTACTGAAGCAACACAATTAACAGATAAACACCAGCAATTACTATCACTTCTTGCACAAATAAGACAATTAACCCCAGTGGGGAAAAGACAGCTTTCACTTATTGTCGATCGCTTTGAAAAGCTCAATGTCCATGCAAGAACAATCACTAATCATGCTGAAATAAACGAGTTACTTCATAAAAATGTATTGATTCAACTACAACTTGTTCATGATCAACTAAATCAAGAAATTACCAGTAAACAACGTGCTATGGATAAACTTTCACAGCAAATCACTGAAGATAAAGTATCTGATTCTGTTACGGTATCTCGGGCGAAAGCACACCTAAACCTGACGAGTGAGATGACATTATTAACGAAAACACTCAATAGTGTCGTTGAATTACAGGTGATGTTTCAGCGACTATCTATCCGCAGTGTTCAAGTTGACTTTAATTATCTAACTAACCGATTTTCTGAAATATTAACTTATTGGCAGCCTGCGTTAACAGAGTATTCGAAGTCTGATGATAGCAGCAATAAATTACTACTTGTGCTTCAAGAGTTGCAGTTATTGATGTTTGGCGAGCAAAATGTTGTTGCTAAATGGCGAGGTCATATTCGTATTGCTCAACAATACATAGAACAGGTTACGTTAGAGCGTCAAAATACACTGGAAATATTACAACGAGTAAGACTGCCTACAATCACTCAACCTGAGTTTCCTGGGTACTTGGCAGTATTGTTAGCACCTTATGCCAAATATAACTATCGCAACTTTTTATTGGCGATACTTATTGTTGTTAGTGTTCTTTATTTGCTCTTAATTGTGCAAATACGTCATAGTAAACGGCAACTTAAACAGTATGAAAGTAACTTATTATCTGTTGTAGAACGAAGTAGCTCTGGTAGTGAGGTTATTAAAGAGCAGATAACCACAAAGTCACTTGCAACAGTATGTGAAGAAATTACCCAACTGAAAAAACCTTTACACAATGAATCTGACTACCAACAATTACAAGCATCGTTTCAAGAGCAGCAAGCATTTTATCTAGAGCATTTAGGATCTTTTTATACTAAAGAGCCCACTGAAATACCTAGCACACTCAGTGAAATATTATCAAAAGGAAGTAATACACAACATAATACATGGCGTGCATTATTTTCGAATCAACAGATAAAAGCATTATTAAAAACAGCAAAACAAAGTAAAAAGCAACAAACGGTATCAAGATGTATTGTTGACAATAAATGGGGAGCAAGTTTTAGCTTTACTATGCTCTACCTTAAAGGTCAGTGGCGGGTTTTGATACAAGATAGACAGGTCTACATCAACCTACAACATGCTTTAGAACAACAACTTAATGACGCTAAAGCTGAAATAAACTCGTTACAATATCAACATCAAACACAACTATCAGAGCTGCAATTAACAATTACACGTGCCTTATTAAGTACGCAAAATACAGCTAAAAGTTATGAAGATCATTACCAGCAGCTATATCGACGCTTCCAAGAAACGATTACTTGGTGTCATCAGGCGTTATTTTTAGGCGCCAGCACTAAACGAATACCTGAATATACTGCTGAGGTTAATGTTAGCAACTTTACGCACTCTGTTATGAATAACATTGCGCTTGAGCAAAAATCTAAAACCAATCGTGTGTTTTTATCCCTAAGTCATCAAATAGCAGAACAAGCGACGATAAGTCAGCCTTATGCTTATGATTTTTTACTCACGATTGGAAAACTTGTACTGCAAGAGCAAATTTCTGCTGTGTTGTTGTTGTCGGTTGACGTAAAAGATATAAACCCTGGTCAGCAAGTGTTAACCATTGATTATCAAGTTAAACATCACACCAATCACCTTTCAATTCCGGCGATTGTTGCTTTACTTAACGACGATAAGGTGATGCCTAATACGCCAATTGTTATACCTTATCTGCAGGCGCTTTGCCGTAAATTACATATTAAAGACCTTCGAATTTCACAACTTGAACATGGATTCAATTTAAATTTTGATTTACCTCTTGCAGTAGCGAGTCATCGTGAAAAACCTGCTAAAGACGTTTACCTTAAACAGCAACAAATATATTTGTTATCCACTGATCCATACTTAACGTCATTTATTAATGATACGGTCATCGACAATCATGGGAAAGTTGAGGTGTTTTCAAAAGCAGCACAAGTACGTGATGCGCTTCATGTAAAACATCTGAAAAAACATGCTGATTCTGTGTTAATAATAACATCGGAGTTTAGTCAGAAAGATCTTGAACTTATGACTAATCACTTTAATGGATTACCTGAAAAAATTGCGCCAAAATTACAATTTATACAAGGATTTTCAGGGCAGTATTTAACGCGAACTGGGCTTTGCTCGTTAAGTGATAACGCTATATCAAATGTACAATTGCTGACCAGTTTGTCTGGATTATTGCATAATTCGGGTAGGCATAATCAACTTCTTTCTAGGAAAGTTTTTAACCACTATCATTATCGAGCATCTAAAGTTCAGGTGTTGTTAGCAAGTGATCGCATAGCGCGCCTAGCACCGTTGATAACATTATTACAATGGGCTGGGGTAAAAGTAACTACTGTTAGTGAAGCTCATCAAGCTATCAATTATTGGCAGACGGGACGATTTACTTTGTTATTGACAGACTTTACTCAATCACCTTATGTCGAATTATCAGCAGGACGAAAACTAAACAGGGGAGTTTTTCACCTCGACTCAACTGCATCAAATATTGACACTCCTGAAGACTTTTTACATTGGCAAATAGGGACGCTAGCACCTATTGATAAACTAGAGGAATTACTAGCGCAGTTAGCGCCGTGGCTATCGCCATTACCGTCACTTGAGTTGATTGAATCTAAAAATAAGCCGGTAGAAAAGTTAGCGTTAAGTAAAAAGAAAGAGATTAGTAAACCAGAAAAACCTATTCGAACAACTGACATTGAGCCAACTCAGCATTTGGCACACCAAACCCCGTTTGATTTGAGTCAGTATGCTGAAAATCAAGGTTCGCCAGAGTTAGCAGTATTTATGCTAGAGGATTATTTGCAAGACATCTCGCAAGCGATATCGACGATAAGTTCAGCACTGAAAAATAATAATATTGAACTAGATGAACCGTTATCAATCTTGATCAATAGCAGTAAAATAGTAGCCGCAGAACAGTTATACCTTAGTGCTAATGCATTAGCTCAAGCAGTTGCTGTTGGACATAGCACCGACATTCATGAGGCTTTGCAAACGGTGATAACACACCATCAAGCACTGCACGACTTTTGCCAAGCGATCTAAATACCATGAAAATTGATAGTAAAACATTAAGCCCTTGCATTCGAAATTGCTGTTTAGACAACAAGGACGTTTGTATAGGGTGTGGTCGACATGTTGATGAAATTGTTGGCTGGCGAAACTTTTCTGATGCACAAAAATACCAAATTTTGGACAGATGTGTTGAAAGGGTGCATAGTAATAAGAGTAAAGACACCAATAAGTGACACAATTAATGGAAACTGCCGGTAAAGACTTTTTTGTAGGTTATGAAGAACTTAAGGTATTAATTATCGATGATAACACCTTAATTCACGACACATTAAAAAAAACCTTATATGGACTTGGTATTCGCGAAGTTAGGTGTGCGCAAAATGCTTATTATGGCATGCGACTTTGTAATGAAATGCAATTTCAAATTGTGGTTTGTGCCTTCAATGTAAATAGTGATAAAGACGGGTTTCATTTATTAGAAGAGTTGAAGTTTAAAGGACATGTCACTAAGCGTACGGTGCTCATTTTTTTAAGCACAGAGACCAGTGAAAGTTTAGTTAACTCGATTATTGAATTACAACCTGATGACTTTTGGGTTAAGCCTTTAATTCCAAAGGTTGTTAAAGAACGCTTATCGAATACATTAAAAATAAAGAGTAAATTATTTAACTTATATCAAGCGATTGATAGACGTGAGTTTTCTAAAGTAATTTATTTTGCTGATCAGCATTTGAAGAATAAATCCTTACGCCACCTCCATCCCAATATATTGCGCATGCGTGGTGAAGCCTTGTTAAGTTTATTGGAATTTCATGAAGCAGAATTATTTTTTCAAGGGTTATTGAAAAAATATAAATTTGGCTGGGTATATTTAGGGTACGTAAAGTCTTTATTAAAGCAAGGTCGTATAGATGAAATACATGAGCTGATAAGTTCTTTAACCGACAAACCAGAAACACGTTTTGCAATGCATGACTTATTAGCTCAATACCATATTGAACAGGAAATGTATGCTACGGCTTACGAGGAAATCAAAAAAGCAACATTATTATCGCCACGAAACATAGAGCGAAATAAAAAGTCATGGGACCTTGCACGGCTTAATCATGATCATATCGGACAATTTCAAGCGACAAAAAGTATTGTTGCCAATGCGAAAAATTCTATTCATGATTCGCCTGAACTCTTATTAAACGTGATCAGAGCAGGTATTGATTTAGCAATAACGATAACAGACGGTAGCGCAGATAAACTGTTAAATCAGATTGAAAGATATATTCAACAAGTTCAAGAAGACTATAAAGAAGCAAGTGACTTTAAAGAACAAATAGCGGTCGCGCAAGCTCGCTTATTTAAAGCTCAAAACGAAGAAAAACGTGCAGAACGCATTGTTGAACATAAAATATCGCTTAGACCAACGCCAGAAATTGAAGATAACCTAGATAAGGTGAAAGTGTTTCACGAATTAGGTATGCGTGAAGAGGCTATGCTTTTGTTAGAAGCGATTAAAAATCAAATATCTGGAGAGTCACTAACGAGTCAAGTGGTTAACCGGTATATCGAACAAGAAACCAAAGAACGTGCTGACATCCATTTCACACCTAAACAATTACATGATATGGCGGTTGAACATTACCAGAAAAAAAGGTTTTCACCTGCACTAGAATCTGTGTTGCAAGCGATACAATTAGCACCTAACAGTGTGAAGTTTTCCACGAGTTTATTAAAAATTATGGTGGCTATGAAAGAAACCGGAGAACTAAAGGAAGAAGATTACCCGTTTGCAGATAAAGCGATTAAACTTTTTGATAACACGAAACTTGAAGGGAAACATGCTGAAGTGGTGGCTGAAGTGAAAGAGAACTGGCAACGTTTCTTTAGAAACCCCCATGCTCAAGAAGATGTTAACATTGAAGAAGCTGGTTAATAAACCGCTAAGCGTCTCTTGGTAGACCTTTTTCTATTGAACGGACTAACCTGGCATGTAAGCGGTGCTGCTTGTTTTGCTTAACTGAAATCGTTATTTCTGATTGTTTATTTTTCTGTTGTGCAATGGCCCAATCAATATGCTCTGCAACCATAGCCGTTGCCTGCGTTCTTTTAGCGCTTAGTGTTGAAATAATGTTAGGTGAGTAATCGCTATTTCCTAAGGCTACCGCAATATTTCGTTGCCAACATTCAAAACCTATGCGCCTTATGGGAGATCCTTGTAGTGTTGATAAAAATGTTTCTTCATCCCATGCAAATAGCTCAAGTAAAGTCACGGCATCTAATCCTTGTCTAGCTTGAAAGTCTGTTTCTTGAGACAGTTGTGCAAACTTATTCCAAGGGCAAATTAATTGGCAATCATCACAGCCATAAATTCGATTACCTATTAGGGGTCTAAATTCTATCGGAATGGCTTCTCGTAATTCAATGGTCAAATATGAAATACACCTTCTGGCATCAACCTCGTAAGGCGCTACAATAGCTTGAGTCGGGCAAATTTTAATGCAAGCAACACATGAACCACATGAATTTTCTTGTTTTTCACTTATTGGCAGCGGAATATTGACTAATAACTCACCGAGAAAAAACCATGAACCGGCATGTTTATTAATCAGCAGGCTATGTTTTCCAACCCAACCTAAGCCTGCTTTTTCAGCTAAAGGGCGTTCTAAAATTGGAGCAGAATCAACGAAAGGGCGATAATCAAGCTCGTGGCAATAGTGCTTTATTTTTTCACCTAAAGCTTTTAAACGTTTACGCATTAATTTATGGTAGTCTCTTCCAAGCGCATATCGACTCACATAAGCATGATCTTTATTTTTTAATGTTTGAGCAAAATTTGCGTTTTCGGGAAGGTAATCCATTCGAACACTGATCACACGAATTGTACCTGGATGAAGTTTATCAGGGTGCGCTCGCATATCACCATGATTGGCCATGTAACCCATTTCACCATGGTATTGATTGTCTAACCACTGTTCAAAATGATGATGATACTCGGACAGATCAATATCACTAAAACCGACATCGGCAAAGCCAAGCTCTTTGCCCCAAGACTTGATTTTTTCGGCTAATTCTAGATAGTTGATAGTTGAGTTATCCATTTATTGAGTGTTAAACGATGCCCGTATTAAAATTGTTGAGAAGTTTACCACAAAGCGCCTATTGCGCGACACAAGTGTTGGCGAATGAACATTGTCTTGCCAAGGAGCAAGGGCTTGAATTATATGCCTTGATGGAAAAAGCTGGACAAGCTGTTTTTTCGCGCATCCAAGAACAATACTCAAAAACAACACAGTTATTTATTTTAGCTGGTAAGGGTAACAATGGTGGTGATGGTTTTGTGCTTGCAAGACTAGCAGCAGAAGCCGGTTACAAAGTGACTGTTTATTTATGCGCAGAAGCTGAACAGCTTAAAGGCTGCGCACTAACAGCTTTTAATTCTTTACAAAAAACAACTATTACGGTTCTATATCAAAGTGAGCTAGCGCTCACGCCCAACTTTTTTCAAGAGAATCAATATGAGCTGATTATTGATGCGCTATTTGGTATTGGTTATCAAGGAGCATTAAAGTCAGAGCTTGCGAAAATCATCAACCTTGTCAATGGAACAAATATTACAATCGTTAGTATTGATGTACCTTCCGGGTTAAATGCCACCACTGGATACGTAGCAACCACTGCAATACGTGCAAGTGAAACCGTTACTTTTATTGCTGCTAAACAAGGGTTGATGACCGGCCAAGCTGCAGTTTTTGTTGGTCAACTTTATCTTGCAACCCTTTCGCTCAATGAGTGCTTTCAACAACGTGTTGATACGCAAATACACCTTCAAGGGAAAAATGCTATTCCGGATTGTCCTGTGCGTAATGACGCTAGTCATAAAGGCCATGTGGGGTTATTGCTTTGTATTGGTAGTCATGTGGGTATGCCAGGTGCAATCCGGTTAGCAGGTGAAGCCGCATTACGCACAGGTGCGTCATTGGTTGCGGTGTGTTGCGATTTCAATAACCATCACTTTGTAGTAAACGGACGTCCAGAGCTTATGCTTGCGCCAAGTGATGCTGAGTCATTAATGAAAAGCCATTATTTTGAAAGAGCAAAAGCGATGTTAATTGGACCTGGCTTAGGGCAAAATGAATGGTCGTCAGCATTATTTCAGTTGATACTTGAAGAAGAGCGCCCTTTAGTTGTTGACGCAGATGCATTGCAACTATTAGCTAAGTCGCCCTGTAAACGTAAGCATTGGGTGCTAACACCGCATCCAGGTGAAGCCGCTAAGTTATTGAATTGTACTATCAGTCAGGTAGAAGAAAATCGCTTTGATGCAGTGAAAGCTATCGCTAAAAAGTTTGGTGGTATTTGTGTGTTAAAAGGTGCAGGTTCTTTGATCTCAGATGGAGAGATAATTTGGATAAATACATCGGGTAATTCAGGGATGGCCTCTGGTGGCATGGGCGATGTTTTATCCGGTATAATAGCTGCGTTATTAATGCAGCTATCAGATCCAATGGAAGCAACGCGATTAGCCGTGTATCTACACGGTAAGGCAGCAGATGATATTGCAAAAAAACAGGGTAAAATAGGTATGTTAGCTAGCGATCTTTTTCTACCTATTCAGCAGTTACTAAACAAGTGAATCATTTATGACAGTTAACAGGTTACATTTACGTTTGATTGATGAACAGGCAACGGTTGCCTTAGGCAATACATTCGCAAAAGCAGTCGTGAACCAATTAAAATGCGGTTTTGTTGCTTATCTCTACGGTGATCTTGGTGCAGGCAAAACAACGCTTACCCGAGGTTTTGTACAAGGATTAGGTCATTCAGGTAAGGTTAAGAGCCCAACATATACTTTAGTTGAGCCCTATGAAATAGGAAAATGGCATGCGTACCATTTTGATCTCTATCGCCTTTCAGACCCCGAAGAGTTAGAGTTTATGGGAATTCGTGATTATTTTGATGAAAAAGCTTGCTGTTTTGTTGAGTGGCCAGATCGTGGTAAGGGCGTGTTACCTAACGCTGATATTAGTATTTCCTTACAATATTGTGGTGAACAAAGAGAAGTAGAATTAACCGCTCATACTTCCAAAGGACGAACACTTTTGGCAGTATTAGGTGAGCGCTAAGAAAGAGGTAATAATAATGTTGCAACGAAGTGTTGCTATAGTGTGGTTTATAGCAAGTATTTTCACCCTGTTTTATGCAAGTGAATCAGTTGCAAAAAATAACATTGATAGTGTGCGGGTGTGGCCTGCACCAGAAAACACGCGTGTGGTATTCGATTTATCATCCACGCCAGATTATAGCTATTTTTCTTTAAAAAATCCTCAACGTTTAGTGATTGATTTTAATGATACGCGAAACATTGCTAACTTGGTTAATGTATTAAATAACGATAAGCGAATTCGGAAGATTCGCACATCAACACCAAAAAATAAACGCTCAACTCGCTTAGTATTAGAATTAAGCGAAGCATTTAAGCTTGATATCTTTGCATTGCCGCCAGCGGGGCAATATGGAGATCGCCTTGTGGTTGACTTGTTTGATCAAAATCGAGTGGTGAAGCAAACAAACCCTATTTCTCAAGGCAACCGTGATATTGTGATCGCGATCGTTGCAGGACACGGTGGCGAAGACCCTGGTTCAATCGGTGCGAAAGGCACATACGAAAAGCATGTAACGCTGAATATTTCAAAAAAGCTCGCCGCATTACTTAATCGACAAAAAGGCTTGTCTGCTGTGATGGTAAGAACAGGTGATTATTATGTGAATCATAACCGTAAAACGGTAATCGCACGAGAAAATAAAGCCGATTTATTAGTGTCTATTCATGCTGACGCATTCACATCGCCACAGCCGCATGGGGCATCGGTATTGGTGCAATCGAGCAGAAGAGCTAACTCTGAATTTACCCGCTGGATTGCTAATCGTCAGAAAGAGTCTGAATTACTTGGAGGGGCGGGCGATACGATTAAGAAAACGAAAGATCACAACCTTGCATTAACGCTAGCTGATATGAAAAAAGAATACACTATGGCAAGCAGTTATGCTTTTGCTGAATATGTATTGCGAGAGTTAGGTAAAATTACCAAATTACATAAAAAGAGACCAGAAGGGTTGAGCTTAGCAGTATTAAAGTCTTCTGATATTCCAAGCGTATTAATTGAAACCGGTTTTATTTCAAACCATGCGGAAGAAAAACGATTGCGCTCTACTCAGCATCAACAAAAACTTGCCAGAGCAATTTATACTTCAATAGATAATTATTTTGCGGCTAACGCACCTGACGGTACTTATTATGCCTCAATCGGCCATCGTAAACATAAAATCGCAAGGGGAGAATCGTTATCAGTAGTGGCTCACAAATATAATGTGTCGGTAAAAAAATTAAAGTCAGTGAACAAACTTACATCAAATGTTGTTCGTATTGGACAAACCTTAAAAATTCCTCGCGCAGATTAATCTATGACAATTGAAATATTACCCGCTCAACTTGCTAACCAAATAGCAGCGGGTGAAGTGGTTGAACGCCCTGCATCAGTGGTTAAAGAGTTGGTTGAAAACAGTTTAGATGCCGGTGCAACAGCAATAAAAATAGACATTGAAAAAGGTGGAGCCAAACGCATCCGTATTTCTGATAACGGCTGTGGTATTGCTAAACAAGAACTTACCTTAGCATTAAGTCGTCATGCAACGAGTAAAATAAAAGCATTAATCGATCTTGAAGGTATCGCTTCATTGGGTTTTAGAGGTGAAGCATTAGCCAGTATCAGTTCTGTTGCGCGGTTATCATTAACATCAAAGCCCGCTGAACAACCAGAAGCATGGCAAGCGCATGCTGAAGGTCGAGACATGGAAGTAATAGTGCAGCCAGCAGCGCATGGCAACGGTACAACTATTGACGTAGTAGATTTATTTTTTAATACCCCTGCACGTCGAAAGTTTCTTCGGACAGAAAAAACAGAATTTGGCCACATTGAAGAAGTGATCAAAAGAATTGCGCTTGCACGTTTTGATGTCGCAATAACGCTGACGCACAACCATAAAGTGGTAAAACAATATCGCCTTGCTGACACCGACACAAAGCGAAGTAAACGTGTTGCACAAGTGTGTGGACAAGCATTTATTGATCATGCGCTTGAAATTAATTGTCAACATAATGGAGTGTCGTTAACGGGGTGGTTAACCAAACCTAGCTTTCATCGCAATCAAAATGACTTATGTTATAGCTATGTTAATGGCCGTATGATGCGCGATAAATTAATTAATCATGCAATAAGGCAAGCTTATCAAGAACTGTTACCCGCGGAAACATATCCCGCCTTTGTGTTATTTCTTACCTTAAATGTACGGGAAGTGGATGTAAATGTGCATCCGGCAAAGCATGAAGTGAGGTTTCACCAAGGTCGCTATATTCATGATTTTATTTACGCAACTTGCCATCAAGCACTTACTGAACAGACAGAACTGATAGAACAAACCTCCGAAGCGACTTCATCATATCAAAACCTTGAACAGCGTACTGCTATCAGAGGAGCAGCAGAACAGAGTCAGGATTATATCGCTCCCTTAAGATCCTCAGGTTCGGTATCTGGCTACAGAGCAAACAGCCAGGCGCCGTTTTCGTCTTCGTCGCAAGTGCCGTTAAACGCAGCTGAAAATTATCAGCAGCTAATGACGCCAGTGACTGAGTCACCTCAGCAATCATTAGAGACAACTGCAAATACTTGGTTATTTGTAGCTCCGCACTATGGGTTGTTTGTTGATGATCAGCAACAAGTTCAATTATGCTGTCTAAAACAGCTAGCTAAGAAAATTCTGCAAGAAAAAGTGTCGTCACAATGGCCAAGAGGTATAACGAGTCAGCCTTTATTGTTACCTGTAAAACTGAATGCTGATAAGGTGCATAGGAGTATGGTGAATAACCACCAAACAAAATTTGAGCAGTTAGGCATAGTGGTAGAACTTATCAGCGATAAGGCTGTCCAAATAAGGCAGTTTCCGGCAATGTTACGACATGTTGATGTTAGCTATTGTTACTTGAAATTAATAGAAGCTCTTAGTGTGGCTGAATGTGAATTAACTGATGAAAAACTTTGGCAACAGGCATTTGCAGAAGTTGCAACACCATCAAGCTTTCAAGCAGTAGACATGAACAATTTGATGAAAGAGTTCGAACACTATTTTCCTGAAAAAAATAAACAACAACAAGTCTTGAAAACACTGCCGGTAGACCTTACATCAGCTATACAGCAATTACAGCAGGCCAATTAGTTCTTGTATGTCATCTACGTTTAATGAGCTGCCGCCAGTTATTTGTTTAATGGGGCCGACGGCTTCTGGAAAAACAGCATTAGCATGTGAACTTTATGATGCATTACCTTGTGACATCATCAGTGTAGATTCTGCGCTAGTATACAAGGATATGGACATTGGAACGGCAAAGCCAACATTAGCTGAGCAAGCGAGGTATCCGCATCGATTAATCGATATTAAAGATGCGAGTGAAAGCTATTCTGCCGCTGAGTTTTGCCAAGATGCCTTAACAGAAATTGCTGCTATACGCGCCAAAGGTCGTATGCCAATTTTAGTTGGCGGTACTATGATGTACTTTAAAAGCTTAATTGATGGTATTTCGCCATTACCTGAAGCAAATGCCACAATTAGGGCTGAGATTGAAAAACAAGCAAGTGTTCTTGGTTGGCAAGGGGTACACGATGAATTAGCAAAGGTTGATCCGCAATCTGCGCAACGTATTCATCCGAATGACCCGCAGCGTTTGACAAGAGCGTTAGAAGTATTCCGCATTACCGGTAACACTTTGACACAATTAACCGCAATAAAAGGTGAGAGACTAACCGGTAATGTTTTACAATTTGCGATTGCACCGAAAGAACGCAAAGATTTACATGCTCGAATTGAACTGAGGTTTGAGCAAATGATTGCTCAAGGTTTTGAGCAAGAAGTCGTTAAATTAAAAGAACGTGGCGATTTACATGAAAACCTTCCTGCTATTCGGTGTGTAGGTTATCGCCAAATGTGGCAATATTTACAGGGTGAATGTAGCCATGAGGAAATGGTTTTTAAAGGTATATGTGCCACTAGGCAATTAGCAAAACGTCAGTTAACATGGTTACGTAACTGGCCAACACTTACTTGGTTAGCGATGGAGAATAAAAACAATCTCCAAGAAATTTTAAATGCAGTAAGCAAAGTGTAAACATTGATGTATAATTAGTTTTGCAGATAGTATTGATTAAATTACTCTTTTGACTATCTGCTTAAACATTAAATTTTGAGTGAGTATTACTCGTTGATTTTGACAACAATAACAAAAGGGGCCAAATAATGGCAAAGGGGCAATCTTTACAAGACCCATTTTTAAATGCGTTACGTCGTGATCGCATTCCAGTAGCAATATACTTAGTGAATGGCATCAAACTACAAGGACAAGTAGAATCATTTGATCAATTTGTTATTTTATTAAAAAACACCGTGAGTCAAATGGTTTATAAACATGCCATTTCTACGGTTGTACCAGCTCGTGCAGTTAATACCGCACCTCAAGCTAGCCAAACTGGTTTTAATCAATCAGTGGAAAACGAAGATTAATGCTAGTAACTCGTATTGTTCGGAGTTGTTCATTTGTTTGATCGTTATCAAGCAGGCGAACAAGCGATACTTGTTCATGTAGATTTTCCAGACGAAAATGCCCGCGAAGACTTACAAGAGTTTGAAATGCTTGTAAGCTCCGCTGGTATAGAGTCGCTTGCTGTTGTAACAGGTAAGCGCGATACACCGCACCCGAAATTCTTTGTAGGGAGTGGCAAAGCGGAAGAAATCGTTGAAGCAGTGACATGTTATCAAGCCAATGTCGTACTCTTTAATCATAGTTTATCCCCGTCTCAAGAAAAGAATGTTGAAGCGTTATGTAAGTGTCGTGTTGTTGATCGTACAACCTTAATACTTGATATTTTTGCACAACGTGCCCGTACGCATGAAGGTAAGTTACAGGTTGAGCTTGCTCAGCTTAAACATATTAGTACGCGATTAATCAGAGGGTGGACGCATTTAGAGCGTCAAAAAGGGGGGATTGGTCTTCGAGGACCAGGTGAGACTCAATTAGAAACAGATAGACGCTTGCTTCGAGAAAGAATGACAAACATTCGTAAGCGTTTAGAAAAAGTTGAAAAACAACGCCAGCAAGGTAGAAGGGCGCGTAATAGAGCAGAAATTCCAACGGTTTCGTTAGTTGGATATACCAATGCAGGTAAGTCAACATTGTTTAATCGAATTACCCAGGCGGGAGTTTATGCTGCCGATCAATTGTTCGCGACTTTAGATCCAACGTTACGAAAAATCGAGGTGGAAGATGTTGGCCGGGTTATATTAGCAGACACGGTTGGCTTTATTCGCCATTTACCTCACGACTTAGTGGCTGCATTTAAAGCGACATTAACTGAAACGCGTGAGGCAGAAATATTGCTTCATGTTATTGATATTGCAGATGAACGACGTTCAGAAAATATTGAACAAGTACAAGCTGTGCTAGATGAAATAGACGCTGGTGATGTACCTCAGCTATTAATTTGCAACAAAATTGATATGCTCGAAGATGGTGAACCTAGAATAGATCGTGATGAAACAGGGTTGCCAATTCGTGTTTGGTTATCAGCGCAAGCGGGTATTGGTATTGATTTATTATTTATCGCATTAAGCGAGCGTATGGCTCGTAAAATCGTTAAGTTTAGTTTAAAGATACCTCCAAATTACGGTAAGTTGCGCGGTGAATTATATGATTTAAACTGCATAGAACGAGAATCATACGACGAACAGGGTAATTGTTTAATGGATGTAAAATTACTGGAACAAGAGTGGAATAAATTAAGAAAACAAGATGAAGTGCACATAGAACGCTTTATCGAAAGTTAACAGACTGATATATTAGAGCAATTCTTGACTTAATATGTCATTTATAGACATAGAGTATTAATAGCGGAGAGCGTTATGGCTTGGAACGAACCAGGGAAAGATGATAAAGACCCCTGGAAAAATAAAGGTGGTAAAAACCAAGGACCACCGGATCTAGATGATTTAATCAAAGATTTAGGTAATAAGTTTGGTGGTGTATTTGGCGGAAAGTCTTCTGGTGGCGGCGGTAAAAGCTTCTCATCAATCGGCTTAGCGCTGGCCATCATTGTTTCAGTACTTGTGTACGCGTTCAGTGGTTTTTATACCATCAAAGAAGCTGAAAAAGGTATCGTACTGAGGTTTGGTCAGTATGCTGGTACAGTAGAGCCAGGCTTACGTTGGAAGTGGACATTCGTTGAACGAGTGATCCCTGTTGATATTCAAACAACGCGTGATCTTCCTGCGTCTGGTTTCATGCTTACACAAGATGAAAACGTAGTACGGGTTGAAATGCAAATACAATATCGTGTTGTTGACCCACGTAACTATGTATTTAGTGTAACCAATGCTGATGATAGCCTTAGTCAATCACTTGATAGTGCATTACGCTATGTTGTTGGTCATTCAATCATGGATGATGTATTAACAAGTGGGCGTGAAATTGTGCGTCAAGCGGTATGGACTGAACTAGAAAAAGTGATTGAACCTTACAATTTAGGTATTTTGATTGTTGATGTTAACTTTAAAGATGCTCGTCCTCCAGAAGAAGTAAAAGATGCCTTTGATGATGCTATTGCAGCTCAAGAAGATGAGGTGAGGTTCTTACGAGAAGCTGAAGCATATGCTCGTGGTATAGAGCCACGTGCTCGTGGTCGTGTTAAGAGAATGGAACAAGAAGCGTTAGCCTATAAAGAACAAACGGTATTAGATGCTGAAGGTTCGGTTGCTCGCTTTTCAAAATTGTTGCCTGAATATAAAGCCGCGCCAGAAGTTACGCGTCAACGCTTATACTTAACTACAATGGAAAAGGTTTACAGCAATACCAGTAAAGTTATGGTCGACGTTGATGGTGGTAATAACATGATGTACTTGCCGCTCGATAAAATTATTCAACAGCAATCAACAAATTCACAAAGAGTGAATAATCAGTCCAGTCAACCTGTGACAACAACACATTCCTCTAAGAACTCAGCGCCGTCTACTTCAGGTCGTGCTGATCGCTTCAACAATGGGAGAAATTAAGCAATGAAAAACTTTCTTATTGCCCTTATTGCCGCCCTGTTGGTGTTAGCGGTTTCTGCTGTCTTTGTTGTATTCGAAGGTCAGCGTGGCATTGTGTTTCAATTTTCAAAAATTAAACGTGACGATGCCGGCCAAATGATGGTTTATGAGCCAGGGTTACATTTTAAAATACCGTTTATTGAATCTGTTCGTAAGATTGATGCGCGTATCCAAACGTTAGATGAAGAACCAGATCGCTTTGTTACATCAGAGAAAAAAGATTTAATGGTTGATTCATACGCGAAATGGCGCATTGTTGATTTTTCAACGTATTACTTACGTACTTCAGGCTCTATAGAAAATGCTAGAGCTTTACTGAAACAGAAAATAAATAATGGCTTACGTACTGAATTTGGTTCTCGCACTATTAAAGAGATTGTTTCTGGTGATCGTGATGATATCATGAGCAAAGCTTTAGAAAGCGCTGAAAGTAGCCGTGAAGACTTAGGTATTGATGTTATTGATGTACGTGTTAAAGCAATTAACTTGCCTACAGAAGTCAGCAACTCAATTTACGATCGAATGCGTGCTGAACGTACTGCCGTAGCAAAAGAGCATCGTTCAAAAGGCCAAGAGCAGGCAGAGATTATTCGAGCCACGATTGATGCAAAAGTAACGGTGATGTTAGCTAACGCGCAAAAAGAAGCCTTTGAAATTCGTGGTGAAGGTGATGCATTAGCGGCCAAAGTTTATGCGGATGCTTTTAACGAAGATGCTGAATTTTATAGCTTTGTTAGAAGCTTAGAAGCATATGAAAACAGTTTTAATAGTAAGAATGATATAATGGTTGTCAAACCTGATAGTGATTTCTTCCGTTATTTAAAGAATACAGATAAATCAAAATAATCTGTAAACTTAATTGTTAAAAGGCCATGCTCAGTAAAATGACCATGGCTTTTTTATTCTGAGGACTATCATGACGATTGAATTATTATTAATGGCATGTGGTTTAGCCTTAATAATTGAAGGGCTGATACCCGCATTGTTCCCAAATAAGTGGCGAAATTATGTGTTGAAAATAGCACAAGAAAGTCCCTCGAACATCCGTACTATGGGAATAGTTGTGGTTTTTATCGGCTGTTTAATCTTATGGCTGCTTTATTAATATCAATTAATATAAAAGAATACTGCTGTTAAGTTATTCTGATTCTTTTAAATTTTAAAATCGTATTAAAAACCATCAAATAATTCCTTGGCCTCAATTAGGGTTTTTGGTAGAATCCCCGCCTAATTTTCTTTCCAATATGTGAATATGGGTAAAAACGTCGTTGTTCTCGGCACTCAATGGGGTGACGAAGGTAAAGGTAAGGTTGTAGACTTACTTACTGATAAAGCTAAATATGTGGTGCGCTATCAAGGTGGGCACAATGCAGGTCACACTTTGGTGATTAACGGTGAAAAAACCGTACTTCATCTTATTCCTTCTGGTGTTCTACGTGAAAATGTAAAGTGTCTGATTGGTAATGGTGTTGTGCTTTGTCCTAAAGCCTTAATGACAGAAATGAACATGTTAGAAGAGCGCGGCGTACCTGTACGCGAACGTCTTTTAATTAGTGATGCTTGTCCACTTATTCTTCCTTACCACAATGCATTAGATGCTGCGCGAGAAAAAGCACGTGGTAACAAAGCTATTGGTACTACTGGTCGTGGTATTGGCCCAGCTTATGAAGATAAAGTTGCGCGCCGTGGTTTACGTGTAGGCGACTTATTAAACGCTGAAACTTTCGCCGCTAAGCTTAAAGAAATTGTTGAATACCATAATTTCTCTTTAGTGCATTATTATAAAGTAGAGCCGGTCGACTTTGAACAAGTGCTAGCAGACGCACTTGAAGTTGGTGAGGTGATCAAAGCTATGATAGCTGATATCCCTGAATTACTTGATCAAGCACGTAAAAATGGTGATTCAATCATGTTTGAAGGTGCCCAAGGCACTTTACTTGATATTGACCATGGTACTTACCCATACGTAACTTCTTCAAATACTACCGTTGGTGGTGTTGCTACAGGTTGTGGTTTTGGTCCTCGTTATCTTGATTATGTTCTTGGTATTACCAAAGCTTATACAACACGTGTAGGCTCAGGTCCATTCCCAACAGAACTTGCTGACGAAATAGGTCATCATTTAGGTACGGTTGGTCATGAGTTTGGAGCAACTACAGGGCGTGAGCGTCGTTGTGGTTGGTTTGATGCTGTTGCCATGCACCGTGCCGTTCAAATTAATTCAATCAGTGGCTTTTGTTTAACCAAACTTGATGTATTAGATGGTTTAAAAACACTGAAAATCTGTACTGGTTATCAGCTTGATAACGGCGAAGTGATCACTGTATCGCCAACTGCAGCGGAAGGTTACGAAAAAGTAACGCCAATATACGAAGAAATGCCTGGTTGGGATGACTCTACGGTTGGGGTAACCAGCTATGATGCGTTACCAGCCAATGCAAAAGCATACATTAAGCGCATTGAAGAAATTACAGGTGTTCCAGTAGATATTATTTCTACCGGTCCAGATCGCGTTGAAACAATAATTAAAGTAAATCCATTTCAGTAAGCGAATGCGATAGTTGTTTAAAAAAAACCACCGTTCATGGTGGTTTTTTTATATGCCGAATAATTAATTGGTTTTTTGTTCTATACTAAACTAAAGGTGTGAGGGCAGTGAATGAAAGCGATATTAATATTCTTTTTGATGCAAATATTACCTTCAACAGCGAAGGAGTTTACGGTTGGTGTTCAAAACACTTCTTTTTATCCCTTGTATGATTTTCCTAACCCAAGCCATACGAAAGAACTTCTTGATGCGTTTGCAAAATCTAAAGGCTATACGTTTACGTATATAGTGCTACCCGTTAAACGAACTAATTATTGGTACAAAGAAAATGCGATAGATTTTAAATATCCAGATAATAGACGTTGGACGAACGGCCGTAGTTATTATCCATTATTAACGTTTAGTTTACCCACAGTAGAGCTGTTGGCAGCAGCCATGGTACCAGTTAAAAAAGTAGGGCGTAAACGAGAGGAAATTAAACAGTTAGGCACTATATTTGGCTTTCATCCAACCTTGTGGTTAGATTTAATCGAAAAAGGTAATACTGAAGTAGTTGAAAGCCCATCCACGTTAAATATTGTTAAACAAGCTACGCATGGTTATGTCGATGCGTTGAACATTGAACCTGCCGTAGTGAAACATCATTTACGCTTATTAAATAAAGAAGGAGCACTAGTGATTGATAAGAGTTTGCCTCACGAAGTATATAGTTATCACCTTTCCACAATTCATTATCCTGAGGTATTAAAAGAATTCGATCAATTCCTCTTGAATAACCAGGCTTTGTTAGGAAAGCTTAAAAAAAAGTACAATATTGATGATATTAGCGCATACAAAAAAAATGAGCAGAATAAATAGCCTAGCGATTTAACTTCCTTATATTCTTTTTCTTTTTAATATAGCGAGAATAAAGCATACCTGCTTAAGAACTACTTTGTCACTGTCGATCGAAAATGTTGAAAAATTACGAGTTTAAATTGGTTAACGGGCAGGAAATGACAATTTTCCCCCGTTTATGCTCGTTTAATTGACTTTTAAACGAAAAATAACAACATAATTCAGCGTTAAGATACTGAGCATTAGTTATCGTTATGTGTATTAGGCATGAAAAGTCACTATGATCTTACTCAATGAGCTTTATTGACTTACTGGTCGGCCTTGCTAAGAGCCAAGATGATCTTTTACTATAGCTTGAAAGAATAAAAACAACAATTTTACTTTTAATTTTAATATAACGCACAAGGACAACCCATGACGGACTTTCGCCAAAAAGCTCTCGATTATCATCAGTTTCCAAAACCAGGGAAAATAGGCATTGAATTAACTACACCAGCAGAAACTAGCCATGATTTAGCATTGGCATATAGCCCAGGTGTTGCAGAACCAGTGAGAGAGATTGCCGAAAATCCAGAGGCTGTTTATCAATATACTGCTAAAGGAAATACCGTTGCTGTAATAACGAATGGTACGGCAATTTTAGGCTTGGGTAATTTGGGCGGTATGGCTGCAAAACCTGTGATGGAAGGTAAATCTTTACTCTTTAAACGCTTTGCAAATATTGATTCGATTGATCTAGAAGTAAAACATAAAACGGTTGAAGAATTTGTAACTACAGTTGCAAATATCGCAGACAGCTTTGGTGGCATCAACCTTGAAGATATAAAAGCCCCTGAATGTTTTGAAATTGAAAAAGCGTTAATAGAACGCTGTAAAGTGCCGGTGTTTCATGATGATCAACATGGTACTGCTATTGTGACTGCTGCGGGTATGATCAATGCACTTGAAATTCAAGGAAAAGAGCTACGCCATGCAAATATTGTATGTATGGGAGCAGGCGCAGCTGCTATTGCTTGCATGGAGTTATTGATTAATTGTGGTGCTCAGCGTGAAAGAATTTATATGTTAGATACTAAAGGAGTTATTCATCCTCGTCGTAATGATCTAAATGAATATAAAAAGCTTTTTGCGAACAATACGGATAAAAGAACCCTTGATGATGTCATTGATGGTGCAGATGTATTTGTTGGCGTATCAGGTCCAAATGTATTGTCAGCGGAGCAGGTAAAACTCATGGCAAAAAACCCTGTTATATTTGCCTGTTCAAACCCTGATCCTGAAATAAAGCCTGAAATTGCATTGGCAGCAAGAGATGATGTTATTATCGCCACGGGCCGTTCTGATTACCCTAACCAAGTGAATAATGTTTTATGTTTCCCCTTTATTTTTCGAGGAGCACTTGATGTACGTGCGCGTACCATCAACGATGAAATGAAGGTGGCTTGTGTACACGCTATTCGTGAAATAGCAAAAGAACCGGTACCAGATGAAGTATTATCAGCAAGTGGTGATAAGCAATTATCATTTGGCAAAGATTACATCATTCCTAAGCCTATGGACCCAAGATTATGTCATCGGGTAGCTAAAGCGGTAGCACAAGCTGCGGTTGAATCTGGTGTTGCTGCATTATCATTACCCGAAAAATATGAAGACTAGTGGCTAATGCATCGTTATTTTATGTGTTAAGTAACGATGCAAATATTTTGACTGAGTATGATAATGCGAACGTTGAATAATGATTTACTATCAATCTTCATCGTCTTCAAAGACGCTAAAATCAGTAATGCCTTGCTCAGCTAAAGCATCGCGAATACTTTTAGGTAACCTATGCTCATTGTCTTTGGCAAGGTCTTCGTCGCTGGGTAATGGTTGGCCAGTGAAAGCGTGTAAAAACGCTTCACATAACAATTCACTATTTGTTGCATGACGTAAATTATTAATTTGGCGACGTGTTCGTTCGTCGGTTAACACTTTTAACACACGAATTGGAATCGACACGGTGATTTTTTTTACTTGCTCACTTTTTTTACCGTGTTCAGCATACGGGTTGATATATTCGCCATTCCATTCAGCCATGAAAGACCTCTAGTTACCTATAATACATAATTACGTTGATTTTACTGTTTGTAGCATCTTAGTCAATATGAATGTGTAGAAGTTTAGATGTCTAAAGTGCTTGATCCGATGCTTTATAACGTATAGACTTTTGGACGTCCAAACATCTATTTGGTTGGTAACTGTAGCAAAAAGGTGAGTAATATGAAAAATAGCAAATTAGCAACCACTGCGGTAAGAGCTGGTATAAATACAGATCAACATCATGGTGCTGTGATCCCTGCCATACACCTTTCAAGCACTTATGCATTGAAAGGCTTTAATGATAAACGCCAATTTGACTATTCTCGTACGGGGAACCCAACGCGCGCTACATTTGCTCAAGCGATCGCTGACTTAGAAGGCGGTTCTGTTGGTATTGTTACTTCCACAGGAATGTCAGCGGTACATTTAATTTGTCAGCTGTTATCAACTGACGATTTAGTGATTATTCCACATGACTGTTATGGTGGTAGTTATCGATTATTTACCCATTTGGCTAAGCGAGGCCAATTCAAATTACTGGTAGTAGATCAAAATGATCAAGCAGCATTCAAAGAAGCCCTATCACAACAGCCTAAACTCGTGCTCGTTGAAACGCCAAGTAACCCGTTAATGCGTATTGTCGATATTGCGCAAGTGGTTAAGCAAAGTCATGACGTTAATGCGCTTGTCGCTGTAGACAACACCTTTTTATCTCCAATATTACAACAACCTCTCGCCCTAGGAGCTGATATTGTTTTTCACTCTACTACCAAATTTATCAATGGACACAGTGATGTCGTTGGCGGGGTGCTGGTCACAAAAGATCAAGCACTTGGAGAAGAACTAGCATGGTGGGCGAACTGTATTGGAATTACAGGCTCTGCATTTGATAGTTATTTAGCGTTAAGAGGGCTAAAAACTTTACCCATTCGCATGAAGCAACATCAAGAAAATGCCGATGCAGTCGCAAATTTTTTACGTGAACATGGTGCAGTTGAACGGGTTTATTATCCTGGTTTTGAAGATCATCCAGGTCATCGTATCGCTATGCAACAACAAACGGCCCATGGTTCGATGATGAGCTTTGAAATTAAAGGCGGCGTAGAGGCTGTAAAAGTACTTTTCGATAATCTTTCATTATTTACGTTGGCGCAATCATTAGGCGGTGTTGAAAGCTTAATTAGCCATCCTTCAACAATGACTCATGCAGGGATGGAATTATCGGCTCAAATTGCAGCAGGTATTAGCCAGTCATTAGTGCGTATTTCTGTTGGAATTGAAGATATTGAAGATATTCTTTCTGATTTAAACCATGGCTTAAGCGTAAGCCAAAAAGTCTAGTTACCGAATTAAGTTGAAGAAGAAATGAATCAAACTAACGTAGTTGAACAATTTAGTGCTGATAAAAACCAATTAGCGAAACATGCAACGAATGTCCATAAATTTGGTGGTAGCTCGTTGGCATCAGTACAGTGTGTTGAACGTGTCGTTGAAATAATACGACAACATTGCCAAATAAATGATGTTATTGTTGTGTCGGCCAATGGTGATACGACTGACGCTTTGTTTGATATTTACCACCAAGCGTTAGCTCAAACCGATTCATTATCGACGCAAATATTAGCTTTGCAAGATCAACAAGCGAGTTTGATCAATCAGTTGTTAAATGCTGCCAGTGCAGCACGATTAACAATGCAACTTGCTGAAGATATTGAGCAAATTACGCAATGGATGGTGTCAAAACCAGTGCAATATGAAGCTGACTTACTTGCATACGGAGAAGTATGGTCTGCTAGATTATTATCATCAGTGCTCAGCGAAACGGTTTGCCCGAGTTATTACCTTGATGCGCGCGATTTTCTAGTGATAAATAATCAAGTAGATTGCTTTGTTGAACGAGATGAAAGTTTACAGCAATTTAAAGAATGTCTTAAAGCTAATCAGCTAGCGATTGTCACCGGGTATATTTGTAAAGATATTGAAGGTAAAAGCTGCACGTTAGGGCGTAATGGTAGTGATTATTCCGCAACAATTTTAGCCTCATTTACTGCGGCAACTAATGTGACTTTATGGACAGATGTTGATGGTATTTATAGTGCAGATCCTCGTGTTGTGCCGCAAGCTCGTAAACTGCACCGCTTACCTAATGGTGTGGCAAAGGAGTTAGGCCGATTGGGCAACCCTGTGTTACACGCTAAAACATTACAACCCATTACAGCAACTGATACACATTTACATGTAGCAAGTAGCTTTGACCCTGACGTACCTGGTACTGAAATTGGTAAGTTTGGGCAAATTGCTAAACAAGAGCTATCTGTTACCTATACCAATGATTTAATTTTGGCGCAATCTGAGAGCTTTGTTGGGGATTCTGGTATTCAAGCTGAGCGTGTTTTTAATGCACTTGGCGCTGATACTAGAGCAGGTTTTATTGTCATTAAACAAGAACAACAGAAGGGGGTAAGCCAATGGTTAGCTGCCCATGATACGGAAGTATCTTTCACTCCGTGCGCTATTCTTGCCGTTGTTGGTCATAACGTTGTTGAACAAGGACAAGTAAAGGCCAGATTTAAACGTGCGCTGCGTCACCAATCTTGCTTTTCTGTTGTCAATTCGCAAAGTGCACATAGCCTGATTGCCATTTTAATCAATCCGTGTACCACTGAATTATTAAACAATGTACACCATGAAATGACAAAGGATGCCCGTCATATCGGTATGGTGGTTGCAGGCTTAGGGAATATTGGTCAACGCTTTCTTGAAATGTTACCAGCACAATTGACATCAATCGCGGTATTAGAAAATGTGCATTTAGTTGGGTTAATTTCATCTCGTAAGGCACTAGTGAATACTGACGGTATTGAAGTAAATCAAGCATTAGAGTTGTTTGCTGAACAAGCGCAGAGTTATGATAATGAGTTGTTATTTTCATGGCTAAGTAACCATCCGTATGACGAATTAATTGTTGTTGACATCACACCAAGTGAATCGTTTAGCCAGTTATATTTGCCTTTTTTCCAACGAGGAATTCATATTATTGGTGCAAACAAGTGGGCTGCTTCTTCACCTACTGAAGAATACCAATGTTTAGTTGATACATCTCGAGATAACAAAAGCATTTGGCTAGGTAATACCACGGTTGGTGCAGGCTTACCGGTAAATTATGCGATTGAAGATCTTAATCGAAGCGGTGACAACATCACGGAATTGTCGGGCATATTTTCAGGCACGTTATCATGGTTATTTCAAACCTATGATGGCAGCGTACCATTTTCGACTTTACTACTCGATGCACTCGCACAGGGGATCACTGAGCCTGACCCCCGAGAAGATTTATCCGGTAGAGATGTACAGAGAAAATTACTTATTTTAGCAAGAGCCGCTGGTTTTAATTTATCGTTATCGGATATTTCTCGACAAGACTTAGTACCGGATACGTTACAATCGTTATCGACTCAAGAGTTTTTAGCGTCAGCGGAGCAGTTAGATACGTTTTTTGCGCAAGCGTTAGATGATGCGAATAATAAAAATGCGTGTATTCGATACATTGCGAATTTTTCGGCAGATCAACACGGAAAACTGCATGCGGAAGTAAAATTAGCGGTCTTACCGAATACACATGCGTTTGCAAACTTAACGCCGTGCGACAATATTTTTCAAATTAAGAGTGGTTGGTATCAAGACAATCCGCTTATTATCAGAGGCCCTGGTGCCGGTAGAGATGTAACTGCCGGTGGCTTGCACTCTGATCTTGTGGCGATGTGTCAACAACTTGTGAATCGCAGATCAGTTGTTAAACTTAAAGGCATTGAAGAAAATAACGACGTATAATAATTTTTGGCTTATTATACGAAACTAAGATATGTATTAAGTAACAATAAGACGATTCATTTGTGCCTGTTCATAGTGTTTTTTAGCATGTTTATTATCTCAACGGTGTTTCATCGTACCTTATAGTTAGCAAATAGAAGCGAAATATTCGTATGATTGAAGCTGTTGGACCAATGGGTAAAAGTAAAGTTTTATGGGATATAGTGATTCTACAGACACAAAGTATTATATATGGCTAACAAAATAGACACTAAATTTACATTACAAGTCAAAGCGTTATTAAATAAACTGTATGGTCGCAGTGTATTGAAAGATTCATTGCTTGAACAAGCAATAGAGTTTTATGAAAAACAGCCGTTTTATCAACACAAGCTGGATAACTTAACTCAGCAAATCAACGAATTGAATACTCAAAATGGGGATGCCAGCGCGAAGCGGCAGCTTGATAAGCTCGAACGTGAATACCGTGATATCAAGCAAGAGTTTAAGTTTGAAAGCAATGACAGATACAAATACCTTTATAATATATGTAAGGAAATCCTATCCTTAACAGAAGGTGCTACTTTTGCAGAAACTATTCGAAAATCAGCGCAAATGCTCGGCACCATTCAATTACTATGTCCTACGGTAGGAAAACGTGTTGCCGAAGTAAATGAACGTAGTAAACCCTTATATAAATCAGTTCTGACCTTACGCTTGCTAGATCAGCTTTGTATTGATAAAGCGATGGTTGCAAATGATGGACATGTTAAATCAGTGCTCGGTGCTCTATCAGGAGATGCGTTTAAAACGATGCAGGAACTTGACAAGGATACTCATGAAGCATTTATTGAAAACGTTAAAATTCCTGTGGTTATGGCTTCCCTATTGCAAGATATTGGGCATTTTCATCCAGAAGCGCAGCGAATTGTAAAAGGCGCTGATGGTACCTTAGATCCCCATCGCACTTTACCCGTAGAAGAACGAAAAGCGCTGCTGCAAATTAATTATCGAGAAACAGTGAAATTTCTAATTGATGGTATTGGCGCCCCTATTTATGTAGGTAATTCTAAGGCAGATAGAGATAAATTTAATGTCGCTGAACATAAAAAATTAATATTCATTAAGCATTTATTAAAAAGTGCAATTGCACCTAAATTGGGTGTCGGTAACTTGATTAAAGTACCACAAATTTATACGTCGATAATTTTGTCAACGAAAGACAGTTATAATTATAAATTACTGCCTAAGGTATATCAGGCGTTAAATCAAAATGCTGAGCGAGGCACCTGTAGCCCTCTGGTAGTTGATACATTACGAAAAATTACAGGAGATTTTCCACAAGGATTTGGCGTTACTTTTATTCCTAAAGATTCCGATGGAAAAAGTGGAGATCATTATGAATACGCCATAGTAAATCAACTCTACCCTAAAGATCCGAAACACCCATTATGTCGTGCTGCAACGCGAGGGCTAACCTTTATAAGTCACGGACAAGATATTGAAATAGTAGATGACATTAGTTTGTATAATACAGATACAGCAAAAAAATTCGCCGCATTAAGTAAAGATCGTTTAAATGAAATTTTAGAAAAGTTAGCTTCCAACTACCAAGAAAGAAAACAATTGGATCTGCTACCAAGATGTTGGCATGCAGGTGAGTTTTTTGGTTTACCTAATCACCAAAAGCTTTGGAATAAAACGGCTAATTAGTCATGTGTTTAGGAATATTTATGCTAATATAACGTGGTGACGAACAAGGAATGTAGTATGAGCACACATGTTGAGATCGCACTTGCGGTCATTTTAATTTCATTAGTAATGTTTTTTGCGTCTTTGCTTTTTCATGATAAAGCAGGAGACAAACCAGCGCGAATTGCTTTTCGAACTTTTTACTTCTCCGCGATTCTTTTTTTTATTTCTATTTCTAATTTTGTTAGTGAACCAGCACCGTTTAATGATTTACTGACTGACATCTTTTTCGCCATCTCAAATGCTAGTTTAACGTTAGGCATTTTATGGCGTTGTAAAAGCCGTTTACCTGAAGAGTTAGTATATGGCTTAACGACACTCTATTTATGTCTGGACGTTTTTATCAATGCGTATAGTGTGCAGTTTGCATATAGCTATAATGTTATTTGTTCACTGATTTGTGCCTATGCATTGTTAAATCGTCAAGATGGTGTCAACACTGGTGATAAAGGCATGGCTGCAATTTTATTTGTACATGCAGTGTTATTAATTATCAATCTTATCAGCGTAACCGGAGTCGTAGAAGCAGGGTTATACAGCAAGTTTATGACGGTGGTGTTTGTCTTTGCACCAGCATATATGGCAGGTTTGACAATCTTTCTTTTTGCCAGCTATATGTTAGACGCACGTAAAGCACTAGAAATTCAAGCAACAACCGATCCATTAACTGGCCTATATAATCGACGTTTCTTCTTTGAACAAGCAAAGCTTGCATTATCCACCAGTGAACGTCATGGCGAACCTTTATGCTTAATGATGTGTGATATTGATCACTTTAAAGACATTAATGACTCATTTGGTCATAAAGCTGGTGACAGCGCAATTAAAGCTTTTTCAAACGTATTACAGGCGTCTTTGCGTGTAGAAGATGTTTTGGCGCGCTATGGTGGCGAAGAGTTTGTTATTTTATTGCCACAAACTAGCTTAAGTAAGGCGCAACATGTTGCGGAAAGAATGCGTAGCGAAACTGAAAATATCGCTTTAGCCTCTGAAAAAGGTTGCATTAATATCACTGCTAGCTTCGGTGTTTGCCAAGTAGGTGAATTTAAAGATATTGAAACCTCTATAAATCACGCTGATAAAGCAATGTATGCCGCTAAATCAGCTGGCCGAAATAACGTAAAAACCTATTCGGCCGTTTTAACTTAATAACAGTAATGTTGAATTAATTGGCTTAGTACCTGATGTGTTTTTGTAATTTCCGAAAATGCTAAGAATTCATTAGGTTGATGAGCTTGCGCGATTGAGCCTGGGCCCATCACAATGGTTTGACAACCCAGTTGTTGAATAAAGGGTGCTTCAGTGGCGTAGTTTACTGCACAACATTGATGACCAGATGTTTGCTCTGCAACAGTTACAAGTTCGCTTTCTTTTGCTTGTTCAAAGCTTGGTGAGCTCGGGTGAAGCTCATCAAAAGCAACACGATCAGGGTATTTTTCTGCTAATGGGGTTAAGCATTCTGCTAATAACTGGATAAGTTCACCATCTGTCATTCCTGGTAACGAGCGCATATCTAGATCGAGTTCACAGTATCCACAAATTCTATTGGCGTTATCGCCTCCTTTTATTGCCCCTAAGTTTAATGTCGGTGATTGCACATCAAATGCAGTGTTTTGAAAATTTAATGCCAGCTTTTCTTTGAGTTGTAATAATGCTGCAATCACTTCGTACATTATTTCAATAGCGTTTACGCCAAATGCAGGTGTACTTGAATGACCTGATTTACCTTTAATGGTAATCCGATGTGACATATGACCTTTGTGCATCACTACAGGTACTAAATTAGTTGGTTCACCGATAACAGCTGCATCCGGTTTAATGAATTGATTTTCAGAAAAATACCGGGCTCCGGCCATAGTGGTTTCTTCATCAGCAGTTGCTAACACATATAAAGGTTTTTTTAAATCGTGCTGCTTAATGTGTTCGCAGGCTTGTAAAATAAAGGCGAAAAAGCCTTTCATATCGCATGTGCCTAAACCATAAAATTTGTCGTCTTTACTTAATACTTTCAAAGGGTCCGATTGCCAACGATTTTCATCGAAAGGTACGGTATCACTGTGACCGGCAAGTAATAAACCTCCTTCACCTGAGCCAAGCTTGGCCAATAAATTAAATTTATTTCGTGTGCCAGGAACTGGTTGAATATCTACGGTAAATTGTAAAGTTTCAAACCAAGTGGCGAGTAGATTAATGATGTCTCTATTACCTTGATCCCAGCTTTCTTGCGTTGAACTGATAGAGGGACTAGCTATAAGTGACTGTAAAGCTTCAATAAAATTAGGAATTTGACGCATGTTTATATTACCAATAATAATTGTTGGGTATATATGCTAATTTGTTGCATAACTACCCATTTTAACTTAGAATACATTTCTAGTGTAATGAACCGGAACAATTCTGGCTATTACTAAATGAAACTTATTTGAAGATTGCGCTTAGCAGTATGATTTTCTCTTAGCTTCTAATAGTATGAGTTGAGAGATCCCGAACAAAAGTAAACCGTATTATCTTGATGTATATCTTCGATACTGTGTTTATAAATAATGAATAAAATTGCAATTATGTTGAGGTAATATGAAAGTAGCAATAGTTGGTGCAAGTGGATATGTTGGCGCTGAATTAGTGGCGTTACTAACACAACATCAAAAAATGTCGATTGAGCATTTACTCGTTTCTGAAAATAGCGAATCTGCTAACGTTGCTTTTTCCACCTTGCATCCGCGCTTTAAAGGTGTGTGTGATACTCCTTTAGTTGCATTTTCTGCGCAATGGATTGAAGCTAATGCAGATGGTTTAGATGCGGTGTTTTTTGCGACGCCTCATGAGTTTAGTGCTGATTGGGCCCAAGCATTTTTAGCTAAAGGTGTTAAAGTTCTCGACCTATCAGGTGGCTTTCGTTTAAAGAACAGTCAAGATTATCCCCAGTATTATCATTTCGAGCATCAAGATTTAACATCGCTTTCAAAAGCCGTATATGGCTTAGCAGAGTGGCATGAAGCTGATATTGCTTCGAGTGATTTAATTGCCGTACCAGGATGTTATCCAACCGCAAGTTTATTAGCGCTAAAACCGATTATTGAAAATAACCTTCAACAGTCAAACGGTTTGATCGTAGTAAATGGCATTAGTGGTGTTAGTGGTGCTGGTAGAAAAGCAAGCCTTGCTACGAGTTTTAATGAAGTGAGTTTAACACCTTATAATATATTACAACATCGTCACCAACCTGAAATTAGCCAAGAAGCAGGCGTACAAGTCATTTTTAACCCGCATTTAGCGCCTTATAAACGAGGGTTGATGGTCACTATTACCTTATCACTTAAAGTGGGTGTGACCACGGAACAGATCAGTCAAGCTTACGAAGGCGCTTATCAACGTTCACCTCTTGTAAGGCTAACACCTCAATGGCCAAAGATTGATAACGTTGCTCATTCTCCTTTCGCAGATCTTCACTGGCGTGTCGACGAAGAAAAGCAAGTGCTAGTGGTCAGTTGTGCAATTGACAATTTATTAAAAGGAGCTGCTTCACAAGCAGTGCAGTGCGCTAATATTATTTTAGGTTTACCAAGTCAGTACGGCTTGATCATGGGAGAAAACCTCTAATGGTGATAACAAAAAAACCTTTAGTGATCAAAATAGGCGGAGCCATTCTTGAAAATGGCTCTGCTTTACATGCATTGCTTAATGTTATCGCCACTTTGAATAATCAACCTGTCGTACTCGTTCATGGCGGAGGTTGCGTTGTTGATGAAATGTTAACTCAAGCTGGTTTTACTACAGAGAAAAAACATGGGTTACGTGTAACACCAACAGCACAAATGCCATTAATTGCAGGTGCATTAGCTGGAACCGTGAATAAAACCATTGTCAGTCAAGCAAACAGCTTGGGATTAACCGCTGTAGGTTTATCATTGCAAGATGGCAATATGGTGAGCTGTGATTTACACGAGCTAGGCTTAGGTCAAGTGGGTGTGCCGAAAGCGCTTAGTAGCACATTGTTGGATAATTTATTAAAGCACCATTTTTTACCGATTATTTCTTCTATTGGTGCGTTATCAAACGGCGATTTAGTCAACGTCAATGCAGATGATGCGGCGGTTGTTATTTGCCAACTATTGAATGCTGAACTGCTCTTATTGACAGACGTTGATGGCGTGAAAGACGCATCAGGTCAGTATTTAAATTCATTGAATAATACCCTTGCTAAACAATTGGTTGAGCAAGGGGTTATTGCTGGTGGCATGACAGCTAAAGTTAATGCCGCTTTGTATGCAGCGAAACAATTACGACGAAGTATCGCGGTTGCCAGCTGGAAAAAGCCAGAACAAATAGCAAAGCTATTAAATGGCGAACAAATAGGCACCCGCATAGAAGCAAACTAACGTTTTTTCTTTTTTGATACTTTAGGATTTTACCATGGCTTTGAACCATTATTTAGCTGACGATCAATTAACCAAATCGCAAATTCAAGCGTTAATTGCATTGGCGATAGACATAAAAAAAACACCTTTATTGTTTAATCAGGTGATGAAAGGCAAATCAGTGGCGATGATTTTCGAAAAACCCTCATTGCGAACTCATGTAAGTTTTGACATGGGTATAAATAAACTCGGCGGTCATGCTCTTTATTTGGGGCAGCAAAATGGGAAATTAGGTGAGCGTGAACGTGTTAGCGATTACGCAAAAAATTTATCTTGTTATGCAGATGTTATCGTAGCTCGTGTTTTTGAACACCAATCAATTCAAGGGCTTGCAGAACATGCTTCAGTACCTGTTATTAATGCATTATGTGATGTTTATCATCCATGCCAATCGTTAGCTGATTTTGTCACCTTAGCTGAACGCTTTGAAAACTTATCAGAAGTTAAACTTGCTTATATTGGTGACGGAAACAATGTGTCTAACTCGTTGATGTTAATGGCTGCGGTGTTAGGCGTCGATTTTACATTGGTGTGCCCTGAAGGTTATGGCCCAACGCAAGATATGCTGAACAATACGGCTAAGCTTGCTGAGCAAAGCGGCGCTACATTTACTTTCACAACCAACATTAATGCGTTAGGTAAGCAAGATGCGATTTATACCGATACTTGGATATCAATGGGCAATGAAGGTGATGAAGATAAAGCTGCCCTACTTGAGAAATTTAAACCCTATCAAGTCAACCATGCATTAATGAATGACACACAGGCGAGTGTTGTGATGCATTGTCAACCGGCACATTTAGAAGAAGAAATAACCACCGCACTGTTTGATGACCAAGACAAGTCCGTGGTCTTCCAACAAGCAGAAAATAGAATGTGGGCGCAATGCGCCGTACTAACGTCACTTATCAGTGAACAGTAAATAATTTTGTAAAACAGATTTAATAGGTAGAAAAATGGCTTTAGCAACGAAAAAACAAATTAAGAAAGTAGTATTAGCATATTCAGGTGGTTTAGATACTTCTGCAATTATTCCATGGTTAAAAGAAAACTATGACGGCTGTGAGGTTGTCGCCTTTTGTGCAGATGTCGGACAAGGTGAAGAGGAATTGGAAGGCATTCAAGAGAAAGCTATCGCATCGGGCGCTTCTGAATGTCATGTTGTTGACTTAAAAGAAGAGTTTGTAAAAGACTATATCTATCCAATTTTAAAAACAGGTTCAGTTTATGAAGGTCAGTACTTGCTAGGTACATCTATGGCACGTCCTGTTATCGCTAAAGCGCATGTAGAAGTTGCGTTAAAAGTTGGAGCTGATGCGGTATGTCATGGCTGTACGGGTAAAGGAAATGATCAAGTACGCTTTGAATCTTGTTTTGCAGCATTAGCACCAGAATTAACCGTTATTGCACCATGGCGTGAATGGGATATGGTGTCGCGTGAAGACCTACTTGATTACCTTGCAGAACGTGATATTCCGTGTGCAGCATCACTGACAAAAATTTATAGCCGTGATGCTAACGCCTGGCATATTTCACATGAAGGTGGTGAATTAGAAGACCCATGGTGTGAACCGTCAAAAGAAGTATGGACCATGACGGTTGATCCGATGGATGCTCCAGATACGGCAGAAAGCGTTACACTTAGTTTTGAAAAAGGCGAGCTTATTGCCGTTGATGATAAAAAATTATCAGCCTATGAAGCACTAATGTATCTTAACGATAAAGCCGCGGCACATGGTGTTGGTAGAATTGATATTGTGGAAAATCGTTTAGTTGGTATGAAATCTCGCGGCTGTTATGAAACGCCTGGGGGCACAGTATTGATGGCGGCATATAAAGGGCTAGAAACATTAATTTTAGATAAAGAATCATTAAAATTTCGTGAATCAGTTGGTTTAGAGTTTTCACATGTTATCTACGACGGTCGTTGGTTTACGCCATTAGCAAAAGCTCAGTTAGCTGCAGCCGCATCATTTGCAGAACAAATAACCGGTGATGTAGTGGTTAAAATGTATAAAGGTAATGCAACAGTTACCCAGCGTCGTTCACCAAATAGCTTATATTCTGAAGCATTTGCGACTTTTGGTGCAGATGATGTTTATGACCAAAAACATGCAGAAGGCTTTATTCGTTTATTTAGCTTATCAAGCAGAATAACCGCACTTTCACAAAAAGACGCTAAGTAATCAAAAGGAAATAATATCATGGCATTATGGGGCGGTCGGTTTAAAGAGAAAGCCAGTGTGCAATTTAAAAAATTCAATGATTCCTTACCGGTAGACTACCGTATGGCGGTGCAAGATATCGTTGGTTCAATGGCGTGGGCAGAAGCGATTCATGAAGTGGGCGTATTAAACGACGATGAGTTAACACGCTTAACGGCGGCGCTTGCTGAATTAAAGCAATCTGTTGAAGAAAACCCAAAACAAATCTTAGCCTCTGATGCCGAAGATATTCACAGCTGGGTAGAAATTCAACTAATTGAAAAAACAGGTGATTTAGGTAAAAAGCTTCACACAGGGCGAAGTCGTAATGATCAAGTTGCAACGGACCTAAAGCTTTGGTGTAAAGAAACTGGCGGTGAACTGCTAATTGCTTTGGTTAATTTACAGCAAGCCATGATGAACCTTGCAGAGCGTGAAAAGGGCACGGTATTACCGGGTTATACTCATTTACAGCGGGCACAACCCGTAACGTTTGGCCATTGGTGTTTAGCCTATGTCGAAATGTTTAACCGCGATATTGGTCGGTTAAAAGATGCGATATATCGTTTAGACGTCTCGCCACTTGGCTCAGGTGCTTTGGCAGGTACCGCGTATCCAATTGATCGTAACGCGTTGGCACACCGTTTAGGCTTTAGAAAAGCAACGATGAACAGCTTAGATGCCGTTTCAGACCGCGATCATGTCATTGAACTACTGTCTTCTGCGAGTATTTCGATGATGCATTTATCGCGTTTTGCTGAAGATCTCATCTTTTATAATTCAGGGGAAGCAGGCTTTGTCGAAATGAGTGACTTGGTGAGTTCAGGTTCTTCGTTAATGCCGCAAAAGAAAAACCCTGATGCGTGTGAGTTGATTCGCGGTAAAGCAGGTCGCGTTTTTGGCTCGCTCACAGGAATGCTAACCACCATGAAAGCTTTGGCACTTGCTTATAATAAGGATATGCAAGAAGACAAAGAAGGTCTTTTTGATGCCATGGATACATGGCTAGAATGTATGGAAATGGCAGTGTTAGTTGCAGATGGCTTAAAAGTTAATCGAAGTAGAACATTGGCGGCGGCACAGCAAGGTTATGCCAATGCAACTGAGCTTGCAGATTACCTTGTAGGTAAAGATATTCCATTCCGTGAAGCGCATCATATCGTTGGCGAAGTCGTGCTTGCTGCGATTGATAAAGGTGTTCCGTTAGAAGACTTAACCTTGACACAACTGCAAACATTTAGTGAAAAAATTGAACATGATGTTTATCAGCATTTATCGATTGAATCAACGTTAGACAAGCGTGAAGCCCTAGGCGGTACATCGCGTACACAAGTAGAAAAAGCGTTAGCGACCACACAATCAGGCAATGAAGAAATTCTGAATGAACAAGTTGTGGGCGCGCCAGGTAAACAACAGATAAAAGTAGCATTAAAGCAAGTTCAACAACGTTTGAATGCACAACGAGCGGCAGCTATGTCGGTACGTAGAGCACGTATGCCAGATGTTGATGCTATTTTTAAACTGGTTAATGACTGGGCAGAAAAGGGGGAGATATTACCGCGTTCTCGAGATAATATTATCCATGATATTCAAAATTTTGTGGTGGCAGAACTTGAAGGCGAAGTAGTGGGATGTGCGTCATTGTATATTTATCAAACGGGCTTAGCGGAAATTCGCTCTGTTGTTGTTGATAAAGAACATCATAACCTTGGTCAAGGTCAGGCACTTGTTCAATACTTATTAGAGTTTGCACATCAAATTGAATTAGAAAAAGTGATAGTACTCACTTACATACCGACATATTTTAATCAGTTAGGCTTTGCATTGATCGATAAAGCATCATTAGCGGATAATATTATTGAAGATAGTCAGCCAGGGCCCGATAAAGATCCAGCCGATGAAGTGGCGATGGAATATAATGTTGATCCAAGTAAGTAATCAAGAACATGTTCTTGGCTTAATAAGTGATAAGTGAATGAATAATAACGATTTAAGTTACGTTAAATGGTTTAGGAATGCAGCACCCTACATTAATGCACACCGTGGTAAAACCGTGGTGCTTATGTTTGGCGGTGAGGCTGTAACACATCCTAATTTTGCTAATATTATTCATGATATTGCCTTGATGCGTAGCCTAGGAATGAGATTAGTGGTTGTGCATGGCGCTCGACCACAAATTGAAGACCGCATGGCAAGACGAAATATTGAACGTATTATTGAGAATAATATTCGTGTTACAGATGCAGAAACTTTAGTGGCCGTTAAAGATGCTACTGGTTCTATGCGACTACACATTGAAGCGCTATTAACCATGGGGTTAGCGAATTCGCCCATGCATGGTTCGCAAATTCGTGTAAGCACAGGCAACTTTGTTATCGCAAAGCCGATGGGGGTGCGTGATGGCATTGATTATAAATATACTGGAAAAGTGAGACGCATCGATGCTGAAGGCATTCAGCAGCAACTTGAGTTTGGCTCTATTGTACTATTATCGCCGATTGGCTATTCACCTACAGGCGAGGTATTCAACCTGGCACTGGAAGATGTTGCTACTCAAACAGCGATAGCGTTGCAAGCAGATAAGCTGATCACGTTTACCGAAGGTGAAGGTCTCACAGACAGTGATAATAATTTAATCCGTAGCTGTAGTGTTCGCACTGTTAAAACATTACTAGATGAAAATGATTGTCATGTCCGTCAATTATTACTCAGAGCAATCATCTCTTGCGGAGAGAATGGTGTAGAACGTTGTCATTGTGTTAGTTATCAAAGTGATACTGCGTTATTGCAAGAACTGTTTACTCGGGACGGTGCAGGAACGTTAATCGCCAAAGATCATAAAGAGCAAATATGTACCGCAACCATTGATGATGTGGGTGGTATATTGGAGTTAATCGCGCCGCTTGAACAAGAAGGTATTTTAGTTAAGCGTTCTCGAGAGTTATTAGAAGTAGAAATACATCGTTTTACGGTACTTAAAAAAGAAGATGTTATCATAGCTTGTGCTGCATTATATCCTTACGAAGAAGCGTTGGCAGGAGAGATTGCCTGTGTGGCAATTCATCCCGAATATCGCAGCGGCAACCGTGGTGAACGTTTGATGGGCGAATTAGAGTTACGCGCAAAATCCAAAGGGCTAACATCACTTTTCGTGTTAACCACGGTAAGCGGTCATTGGTTTATGGAACAGGGTTTTATTGAACAACCATTAGATAAATTACCTGAAGGTAAAAAACAAATGTATAACTTTCAACGAAAATCTCAAGTCTTGATGAAAGCAATTTAGCGATTGTTGATGTTTATTCAATAATGCCTGCTTAATCATCAGAAAGACTTTATATTGACAGCTTAATCGAACATCATTCATTGAAAAATACCGCTATTATGGCGGTATTTTTTTATCTCACTTTAGCAACAAACGCCACTTAGATTGGTATTACATCACGCTACCGCAGCTTTATTTAATTAGGAAATATCAAAATAAAATATAAATTTGGAACAATTTAATAGTCCCTAAACCCTAGTTTTTAGCAATTTTGATAAAAAATGGTCAATTGTTGTTGAAATTTTGCTTTATGGTGTTGAACAAGGTAATGTAACAAAAATGTTACTTCTATAAGTAACTAGCTCTACGTAAAGGGCAATTAGCCGCAAGGATGTTGATGAATAACAACGCTAACGGTAACTGAAATACAGTTAACATAATAATAAGAATTGTCGGGTATGATAACTAAACAACAAGCATTTTTTCTTGGCAGCTTTTTGCTAAGTGCTTTTTGCTCAATGGCGCAGCAGACGTCTGATTTACCGCAAGGAAATCAATTTAATCTTTCACTAAGCAGTGAATTCGGCACAGTTGACAACTTTTTGTTTGATAACAGTGATGAACAACGCACTAATTATTGGTCGTTAAGTCCTGAACTCTATCTTCAATTTGTTACTGACAAGCAACTCTTCTCTTTTGATGCAAAAACACAATTAAACAAATTTAGTGATTTTGAACAAGACGACCATTCAAATATATGGCTTGCTCCACGTTATTTGTACCGTTTGACAGATAATAAAACGTTATCTATCAAAGCTAGCCACCAACAAACCTATGAATACAGGGGCACCGGTTTATCTTTAGGTGACGCACAAAGTTTAAATAAAGGTGACGAAAAACAACAGTCTTCGTTCTCGCTTGGATATAGCTATGGCAGTAGTTACTCAACAGCGCAATTAGCAGTAGAACTAGGTGCAGTGCAAAGTAAATATCAGACCAGACGACACGTTACCAATCAACTTGATCAAGATAAACTTTTTGCAAATGCCACTTTTGATTATCAATTAGCGGGTGGCACCTTTTTATCGAGTGCATTAGAGATACAGCAAATAGCGTTCGAGCATCAACCGATTTACGACAATACAAAGTTAACTGCCTTAATCGGTATGAAATGGCCTAAATCAGTGGTAAGCCAGTTTTCATTACTGTTGGGTTATCAAAAAATTCGTTTTGAACAGCCACTGTTTGATGATGACAGCGCTTTTAAGTGGCGTATTTCTTGGCGATGGTCTCCTGCTGAATCTACCAATGTCACATTAGCTTCTGAGCGTGATTTTGCAGCAGCTAATAGACTAAATGATAGTTATCGTTTGGTTGATAAACATGTGATGAAGTTCACACAGCAGTTGAGCGACTATTTCTTGTTATCTGCCAACGTAGGGGTAAACCAAGAAGAAGTTGTTTATCCCGATAAACGAAAAAGTGAAAACTATTTACGTGCTGGAATAAGTGTCGATTATTTAATGTCAGATAGAGTATCGCTAATATTGAACTATCAGTTAAGCGATCTTAATGCCGATGATATGCTGTTTGAATATCAAAGAAATAGTGTTTCTTTGGGAATTAAAATAACAATCTAACGAGTGGATAAGCCATGCGCTTTTTTATTGTATTTTTACTGTTGTTTACTAATTTTGCTGCTGCGATGGAGTATCAATTAGGCTCTGGTGACAGTATTGCAATCACGGTATACGATGAACCTGATTTAACCACAAAGGTAAAAATCAACAAAACAGGGAAAATATCATTTCCATTTTTAAAAGAAATAGACGTACATGGTTTAACAACTAAAAAACTCGCAGCAGTTATCCAAGAAGGATTACTGGGCGATTATTTAATTAATCCACAAGTAACGGTATCTATCATTGAATACCGACCATTCTTTATTCATGGCCAAGTAAAACAGCCAGGTGGCTATCCATTTCAAGATGATTTAACGCTTGATAAAGCTATCGCGATAGCCGGAGGGTTAGCTGCTAGAGCTTCAAAAACGAATTGGAAGGTTTCGCGTGTTATAAACGGTGAAACGGTTGTTATGTCAGCTAATGTTGCAACGGTCATCTTGCCTGACGATATTATAGAAATTGAGCAAAGTTTCTTTTGATGAATCACGATGTAACGCCTATTAACCCAACGCAAGATGAAGTAGCTCTTAAAGAGGTGCTAAGCCCTCTATGGACGCGTCGTTGGAAAATAGTATTCTTTACATTACTTATTACCTGTATCGTCGCATTTTATTCATCATTATTAAAACCGTCGTTTCAAGCCAGCGCCATTTTGCAAATTGGGAGTAATAAGCCGAGTAATACTCTTTCTATCAATGACGCCTTTAATGAGTCGAGCGCAAGTCAAGAACAAATTCAAACACAGTATGAGTTACTGCGTTCGCGAAAATTTGCTGAACGTGTAATTTCACGACTAAATTTGACTAAGCACGAAGAGTTTAACAGCGGAAAATATAATGACAAACTTCCCTTTTTAGCAGAACTTTATCGAAAAGACACTACTCCAACAATTGACCAAACTGTACGTGAATTTCATCAACGATTGACCATTAAACCGATAGCAGGTACTGAATTAGTTAACATTACGTTTAGATCCTATTTTCCTGAGCTGTCCAAACAGGTTGCTAATCAAGTTGGGCAAACATATTTACACTATCAAGATGAAATTCATGGAGCGTCAAAAGAAGCAACATCACAGTGGTTAGTTGATCAACTAGAAGAGTTAGGGAAAAAACTTGAGGCCTCTGAACGTGCTTTACAGACATATCGCGAAGAACAAGGCATCGTTGATATTCGAGGTATTGCAGGCTTAGTATCGGCAGAGCTGACTGAATTAACCTCTGCGGCATTGAAAATGTCTAAAGATGCTGACGACTTAAAGGTAACTTACGACTATATTCAAAAGCATAAATCGAGCGTTGAGCAATTAGTTGAATTGCAAAAAATCACGAATAAACCTGCATTTAGTCAATTAAGGATCAGTGAAGAGCGGGCTGAACGAAAATTAAATGAGCTTTCTCAACGCTATGGTCCAAAACATCCTAAACGAATAACCGCTCAAGCTGATCTTAATGCTATTCGTATTAATATGGCTGAAACCGTTGATGAAATTGTGATGAGCTTGGAAAAAGATTATCTCAATGCATTGGAAAAGGTAAAAGGAACTAATCAGCGGTTAGATAAAGCGAAACAACATTATTTACGCTTAACACGGTTACAAAATAAGTTTTCACAATTAGAACGAGAAGTAGACACCAATAAAGAATTGTACAGTAATTATTTAGTCAGGCTGAAAGAAGCTGACGCCATGGGGAATTACAAAGCTAATTTTTATGTTCGTTTTATTGATAAAGCGATTACACCAAAAAATAAATCAGCACCTAATCGTTCATTGATGGTGATCATGAGTTTTATTTTAGCGTTTGCGGTTATTTCAATCATTGTTATTATGCGTGAATTGTTAATGGATACTTTGAACTCTCGTCGCAAACTTGAAAACTTTAATGATGCACCTATTCTGGCAGTGCTACCTAAATTTAGGCGTAAAAATAAACAAAGTACTGAGTTGGATTATTTCAACGATAATCGTTTTACCGAGGCAGTTCGAACCCTAAGAACAGCCATATTATTTAATGCCGAAAAGAAACCGCCAAAAGTTATCGCAATCACCTCTTCTGTGCCAAATGAAGGTAAAACAACAGTTGCACTTCAACTTGCGCGTTCATTTAGTGAAATGGAAAAAGTCTTGCTCATAGAAGCTGATATGCGTCATCCAACCGTGTATAAAAATTTAGATTTAGCGCCTCATAGACCAGGGCTTTCTAACTTATTAGCGAAAACACATCAAATTAATGAATGTATCGTTAGAGACAGTCAGGTGAAATTAGATATTTTAACCTCAGGTATTACACCGGCTAATCCTTTGGCTTTCTTATCAATGAAGCGTTTTAATATGCTGATTAAAGTCTTTGGTAATTTTTATGATCGCATTATTATTGAAACACCACCTGTGAATGCCGTCAGTGATGCGGTGATCATTTCTCGTAATGTAGATAGCGTACTTTATGTCGTTCACGGCAGTAAAACTAAGCGTGATCAAATTTCAGCAGGGTTAAGGCTATTAAAACAAGCTAATGCACCGGTGCAAGGGGTGGTGATCAATCAAAGCGAAAATATCGATACTGATAAATACCACAATAAATATTACAACGATATGGCCAATATCATTAAATTACCCATGAGAAAGCAAGGCTAATATTTGAATTGTCTTTTCAATTGGCATAAACATTCCTTCGCCGATTGTTTTTTATTACACTAGTACAAACCATCTATTTTCAGCGTGTATGCAAATTCAGCAATCATTTAATTTATCTCATCATAACACCTTTAAGGTGCCGGCTATTTGTCCGCAATATTTTGAACCCAGCACGCTTGAAGAATTAAAAGAGGCGTATCAAAGCTGCAAAGGCAATTTCTACTTACTTGGTGAAGGTAGTAATACGTTGTTTATTGATAATCAAGCCCCGTTAATTATTCGCCCTAAACTCATGGGTAAATCAATTAACATGGAAAAAAATGCTGTGTTTTTAACGGTAAACTGTGGCGAAAATTGGCATGAATTGGTGCAATACTGTGTGGCAAATAACTACTACGGTATTGAAAACCTGGCATTAATTCCTGGTAGTGTTGGCGCGGCACCTGTGCAAAACATCGGTGCGTATGGTGTTGAATTGTCAGATGTTATTCAGTCTGTTTCTTGGTTCGATTTTTCACAGCAACAGGTGATAGAGCTCGATAACAGAGCTTGTGAGTTTGGTTATCGAGACAGTATTTTTAAACAGTCACTACAAGGAAAGGGAGTCATTGTCAGTGTGACTTTGAAACTCGCCAGAGAGTTTCAGCCGAAACTTTCTTATAAAGGACTAAGCTTTGAACAAAAAAAACTAACAGCAAAACATGTGATGGAAAGGGTGATAAGCATTCGTGAAAGTAAACTTCCAGATCCTAAAAAACTCCCAAATGCAGGCAGCTTTTTTAAAAATCCGATTATAAGTAGCGAAATATATCACACATTAATTGCAACATATCCCGACATGCCCGCGTATAAAGTGACTGAGCAAACCTATAAGCTTGCTGCCGGTTGGCTAATAGAGCATGCTGGATTGAAAGGGTATCGTGAAAGAGGTGTTGGTGTGCATCAGAATCAAGCATTAGTACTGGTTAATTTTGAGCATGTAAAAGGTATGCGTATCGTTGAATTAGCGACACTTATTATGGAAAAAGTACAAGAAAAGTTTGGTATTTTATTGGCTCCTGAAGTACGAATTGTTGATCGCCGAGGCCTTACATCCATTTCAGAGATAATGGTCTAATGGCTAATCTAATAAAAGAAAAAATACTGATAGCGTTAGCCGATGGACAGTTTGTGTCTGGTGAATCATTGGGCGAGCGTTTCGGTATCAGTCGAGCTGCAGTATCAAAACATATTAAAGGCATTGGTGAGTTAGGCATTGATGTTTTTAGAGTTAGCGGTAAAGGGTATCGACTGGCGCAACCAATAAACATGTTAGATAAGCGACAGATTTTAACGCATATTGATCAAGCTTATTCAGACACGATTATCGACACTAACGTGCTTATCGATTCAACAAATAGTGAATTAATGCGCCGAATTCCTTCCCAATTAACACGTGGTCAAGTGTGTATTGCAGAGTGTCAAAGTGCAGGTCGGGGAAGAAGAGGCAGAGAGTGGGTATCTCCGTTTGGTTCTCATGTTTATATGTCAATGTACTGGTATTTAGAGCAAGGAATGTCTGCTGCCATGGGGTTAAGTATGGTAACAGCACTCGCGATTAGTGATGCGATTAAGAGCTTATATGATATTGATGTTGGGCTTAAGTGGCCTAATGATATCTATTTAAAGGGAGTTAAATTAGCTGGTATATTGATTGAATTAGAAGGGCAAGCATTAGATCCGTGTCATTGTGTTATTGGGTTAGGGGTAAATGTTGATATGCCTAATAATGTCACGGATAAAATAGATCAACAATGGACTGACCTTCAATCACATGTAAATAAAATCATTGATAGAAACCAGTTAGCGGCGTGTATTATTAGTAAGTTACGTAATCGAATATTCCAACATGAAAGATCAGGCTTAGTCGATATGATTGAAGATTGGCAAGCAAGGGATCAGTTTATTAATCAACCTGTTAAGTTAATCACAGGTGTTAATGAAACCCATGGTATCTGCCGAGGTATTAATAGCCAGGGTGCGTTACTTTTAGAGGTAGACAATAAAATACAGCCTATCTACGGTGGTGAAGTGAGCTTACGAGGCCTTGCATGAAATTATTAGTGGATGCAGGAAATACGCGAATAAAGTACACGATTTTTCAAACTGGGAAGTTTTCAACTATTCATACAGTCTCTACGGGTAACTTAACACCGGAACTATCAGCAGATGTAATCGCTAAAATCACGGGCTGTTTAATTGCGAGTGTGAAACAAAGTGATGCCATATTAGCTGTGATTGATTGGTGTGAAAAACATAACATTCCGATTCAACAATTACACAGCACTGAACACCACAAGGGGTTAATCAATAGTTATCCTGAACCGCGTACCTTAGGGGTTGATCGTTGGCTTGCCATGCTTGGAGCAATGAAGCTATTTCCAAGTACATCCTTAATGGTTGTTGATGCAGGTACTGCAACCACCCTTGATTGTATATCGCAGCAGGGTAAGCATCTTGGTGGTTGGATCATCCCTGGTATAGCATTACAAATGTCTACTTTATTTGATAAAGCTGAAAAGATTCATGGCGAGCCTGTAGCTATAAATAATATTGCTTTGGGCAACAATACATCGATGGCAGTTAGCCAAGGCGCTTTAATTGTCACTCTTGGATTGATAGAGCAGGGAGTAAAACTGTGTGCTGAACAAGGATTAAAACCACATGTTATATTAACAGGTGGCAATGCTGATTATGTGAGTCAGCATTTAGCGCTTGAACATCATGTTGATCCAGCACTTATCTTTCATGGAATGAGCCAATATTGCTGATAAAGTTAGCTAATTAAGCGCAGTTTTGGGTAAAAAATCGTCAAACAATAAAAATACGACATTTTTTTGTTTTTACCTATTGCAAGGGACAAAACATTACTCTAGAATTCGCACCACTTAATGTAGTGCCGACTTAGCTCAGTTGGTAGAGCAACTGACTTGTAATCAGTAGGTCGCCAGTTCGACTCCGGCAGTCGGCACCATTAATTCTCTTTTTGAGATTTAGAATTTGGAGGGGTTCCCGAGTGGCCAAAGGGATCAGACTGTAAATCTGACGGCTCCGCCTTCGGTGGTTCGAATCCACCTCCCTCCACCATTTTACATAGTAGCTTGCTACTATGTGGAGTAAGAGTTGGATAAGAACGTAAGTTCGACAAAATTGTCAGGAACAATTTTGAACGCGCAAGCGGCCCTTTAGGGTAAAAAGGCAGGAGCCTTTTATAATCCACCTCCCTCCACCATTTTTGCATAGCTTAGGCTATGCGGCGAAGAGCAACTTATAGTTAACGCGCTCTTTCACCAATTTTGCAGGGATATTCTGATTGAATACTGCGGGTGTCGTATAATGGCTATTACCTCAGCCTTCCAAGCTGATGATGCGGGTTCGATTCCCGCCACCCGCTCCAATCTTTGTAATTTCGTGTGCTGATATAGCTCAGTTGGTAGAGCGCACCCTTGGTAAGGGTGAGGTCGGCAGTTCAAATCTGCCTATCAGCACCACTACATTGAATTCTTCATTTATCCCACTTATTAACAATATAGCTTTTATAAAACTGCTTAGAGGTAATTGAAAGTGGCTAAAGAAAAATTTGAACGTTCGAAACCGCACGTTAACGTTGGTACTATCGGTCACGTTGACCACGGTAAAACAACTCTAACTGCTGCTATCTCAGCAGTATTAACAAAAACTCACGGTGGTGATTTACGCGATTTCGCACAAATCGATAACGCACCAGAAGAGCGTGAGCGTGGTATCACGATCAATACGTCTCACATTGAGTATGACACAGCATCACGTCACTATGCGCACGTAGATTGCCCAGGTCACGCGGATTATGTAAAGAACATGATCACAGGTGCGGCTCAAATGGATGGTGCTATCTTAGTAGTAGCAGCAACAGATGGTCCAATGCCACAAACACGTGAGCACATCCTTCTTTCTCGTCAGGTTGGTGTACCTTACATCATCGTATTCATGAACAAATGTGACATGGTAGACGACGAAGAGTTATTAGAATTAGTAGAGATGGAAGTTCGTGAACTTCTTTCAGAATATGACTTCCCAGGCGATGATTTACCAATCATCCAAGGTTCAGCATTAGGTGCATTGAACGGCGAAGCGCAATGGGAAGAGAAAATCTTAGAGCTTGCAGAGCAATTAGATACTTACATTCCAGAGCCAGAGCGTGCAATTGACGGTGACTTCATTCTTCCAATTGAAGATGTATTCTCAATTCAAGGTCGTGGTACGGTAGTAACAGGTCGTGTAGAGCGTGGTATCATCAAAGTAGGTGATGACGTAGAGATTGTTGGTATCAAAGATACAACAACAACGACTTGTACAGGTGTAGAAATGTTCCGTAAGTTGCTTGACGAAGGTCGTGCAGGTGAGAACTGTGGTGTATTATTACGTGGAACTAAGCGTGATGAAGTACAACGTGGTCAAGTACTAGCGAAGCCGGGTTCAATCAACCCACATACTAAGTTCGAATCAGAAGTATATGTATTGACGAAAGATGAAGGTGGTCGTCACACGCCATTCTTCAAAGGCTACCGTCCACAGTTTTACTTCCGTACGACAGACATCACAGGTGCAGTAGAGTTACCTGAAGGTGTAGAAATGGTAATGCCAGGCGACAACTTAAAGTTTGTAGTAGAGCTAATCAACCCAATCGCGATGGACGAAGGTTTACGCTTCGCAATCCGTGAAGGTGGTCGTACAGTAGGTGCTGGTGTTGTTTCTAAGATCATCGACTAATATCGATATCTAGTTCACATCGAACATCTAAAAAAGGTCGCGTCAGCGGCCTTTTTTGTTTTAGACCACCGAACGGCGTGAAGACCGAGCACGTGTAGAAATTGGTCACAGTTGACCAATTTTAGTAAGCGAGGGCGAGGAGCTCTGCGACGAAGCTGAGAGTCGTACAGTAGGTGCTGGTGTTGTTTCTAAGATCATCGACTAATATCGATATCTAGTTCACATCGAACATCTAAAAAAAGGTCGCGTCAGCGGCCTTTTTTGCATTTAAGTTCTGGCAGCTTCACGGAGTTCCGAGATTAAAGGGGTCAGGTACAATTAACCTTGCGATTAAATTGTACCTAACCCTTTAATTTTAAGCTTTATTTGGGATGATTTGAATTTCAACGCGACGATTTAAAGCGCGATTGCTGGCACTATTATTATTGGCAATCGGCATTGTTTCCCCGTATCCGGTTACTTTTAAGCGTGATGCTATAATATTTTTTTGTACTAGATAGTTTTTAACGCTACTGGCTCTTTTTAAAGAGAGTTCCTGATTATATTGACTAGCGCCGGTACTATCCGTATGCCCTTCAATACTTAACAAAGTTTTTTCATACTTATTAAGAACCTTCGCGATATCATTTAATGTGTTATGAAAGCCGCTGGAGATATAAGATTGATCGGTAGCGAAAGTAATGTTTGAAGGCATTACTAAGCGAATATTGTCACCTTCCCTTACAACATCAATACCAGAGCCTGACAATTCTTCTCTAAACTCTTCTTCTTGTTTATCCATATAGTTGCCAATAGCGGCACCTGCAATAGCACCAATAGCCGCCCCCCAAACTAACCGTTTATCTTTATGGTTACTGGTTGATTTACCTAACACTGCCCCAGCAACAGCACCAATAGCAGCTCCTTTCTCTGTATTAGTGGATGCACAACCAGACATGATTATTGATAGAGAAACAAGCGGAAAAAGAAGTTTTTTGGTTAGCATATTTGTACCTCATAGATGAATTGAAAATAATTAAATGCGTTAGATATAAAAGTTTGAACTTAGTAATAGAACAGTAAAATACTCAACAAAAATAAGTTTAACGTTAGTAGGTAAACATAGTGATAGAGTCTGCAACTAACAAGTCTATTGTTGATATTAACTTTGTGTACATTGTGATTATGTTAAGCTTAATTGACGCTGAACAATGAGTGACGTATACGATGGTAGATGCCGTGCTAACTTTGGTATTAACATGATTTAATGTTTTAACATTAATGCTTTATTTTATTTCTTCACTCACTTTCTCATATCAATTGAGGTAATTTGGTAAATAAAGTGAACAACTACGAGGAATGACTTTCATAGACAAGCAATAATTTACTTGAGTAAATAGATTGACTCAGTATAATACCCCTCTCTTTTCTTGAGTATCTCTTAATTTCCCAAAGCAAAATAAGACCTACCCAAGATAAGTGTATATTTTTGAAGGGGTATAGTTCCAATTGGTAGAACAGCGGTCTCCAAAACCGACGGTTGGGAGTTCGAATCTCTCTACCCCTGCCAAATTACTTATGTGGCCCTTGAAAAGGCCCAGATCATACTTATGTTATATGACATAAGATCATGGATCAGACAATATTACAGGTAAAGTTATGAATGCAAGTACAGAAAACCAAGAAAGTGGTTCTCTAGATTCATTAAAGTGGATAGTCGTTATACTCATTTTAGCTGGCGCAGTTGTAGGAAACTACATATACGGTGACCAGTCTGTATTAATACGTGCAGTTGCCGTTGTTACAGCTGTTGTAGTTGCTGGTTTTATTGCTGCGCAAACAGTGAAAGGTCGAAATGCGATTATTTTCGCGAAAGAAGCGCGCACTGAAACGAGAAAAGTTGTATGGCCTACACGTCAAGAAGCTGTACAAACAACAGGTATCGTTCTAGTTGCTACTTTATTTATGTCTTTAGTGCTATGGGGTTTAGATACCGTACTATTTGAAGTTGTCGGCTTTATTACTGGATTACAGGTGTAATTATGTCTGAAGAAAATAATGTAACAGAAACACCGAGCACTAATAGTAACCCAAAGTTACGTTGGTATGTGGTTCAAGCATTTTCTGGTTATGAAGCAAGAGTGCAAAAAACATTGCTTGAGCACATTGAAATTCATGGCTTAGAAGAAAAGTTTGGCCAAATATTAGTACCAACAGAAGAAGTAGTGGAAATGCGTGCAGGTCAAAAGCGTAAGTCTGCTCGAAAATTTTTTCCTGGTTACGTACTTGTTGAAATGGCAATGGACGAAGAAGCATGGCACTTAGTTAAAAGTGTACCGCGCGTACTAGGCTTTATTGGTGGTACGTCAGACCGTCCTATGCCAATAACTCAAAAAGAAGCAGATCGTATTCTTCAACGTATTGAAGAAACCGATGCGCCTAAGCCTAAAACATTGTTTGAACCAGGTGAAGTGGTACGAGTTATTGATGGACCTTTTGCTGACTTTAATGGTGTGGTTGAAGAGCTTGATTACGAGAAGAACCGTATTAAAGTGTCGGTGTTAATCTTTGGTCGTTCTACGCCGGTTGACCTAGAGTTCTCTCAAGTAGAAAAAGGCTAAATTTGACGTTATAAATAGCGTTTAAACTGTATTGTCTTCAATATTTTTTAATCGCGTATTAGCTATACGCTTATTGCAAAATATTTCGACGGCTTTGTTTAAAAACCATTATATAGCCAAATGAATAGTAAATTGAAAATGCTCGCTTTTGCGGGCATTTTTGCTTTTTATGATGCAATTACTATTTAATGCTTGAAACCTGACCAGTGATTACTTTATAATCCGCTGCCGTTTTTATTTGTACAAACGAGAGTTAGTACTAAAAGCGCAAAATTATTAACCCACGGGGAGCTAACACTTGCCATATATTAGGTTAGGTGTAGTGTTCGGAAGAACTAGCGATAATACCCATAAATTAAGGTAATTAAAGATGGCTAAAAAAGTCGAAGCTTTAATCAAGCTACAAGTAGCTGCTGGTGCAGCTAACCCGTCACCTCCTGTTGGTCCAGCACTTGGTCAACACGGTGTGAACATCATGGAATTCTGTAAGGCGTTTAACGCAAAAACAGACTCTTTAGAAAAAGGCGCTCCTGTACCAGTAGTAATTACTGTATACAACGATCGTTCTTTTACGTTCGAAACAAAAACTCCACCTGCTTCTTATTTACTTAAGAAAGCGGCTGGCATCAAGTCAGGTTCAGGTCGCCCTAACACGGAAAAAGTTGGTACAGTAACACGTGCACAACTTGAAGAAATTGTTAAGACTAAAGAACCAGATTTAACAGCAGGTTCTATGGACGCTGCAGTACGTACTATCGCGGGTTCTGCTCGTGCAATGGGTTTAGTGGTAGAGGACTAATCATGACTAAATTATCAAAGCGCGCTCGTCTTATTCGTGAAAAAGTAGACGTATTAAAAGATTATGAAATCAACGAAGCATTAGCTCTTTTGAAAGAATTAGCAACCGCTAAATTCAAAGAAAGCGTTGATGTAGCTGTTAACTTGGGCATTGACGCTCGTAAATCAGACCAAAACGTTCGTGGCGCAACTGTATTACCACATGGTACAGGCCGTGAAGTTCGTGTTGCTGTATTTACACAAGGCGCAAATGCTGACAAAGCTAAAGAAGCTGGTGCAGACATCGTAGGTATGGACGACCTTGCTGAGCAAGTAAAAGCAGGCCAAATGGATTTTGACGTAGTTATTGCTACGCCAGATGCAATGCGTGTTGTTGGTCAGTTAGGTCAAATCTTAGGTCCACGTGGCCTTATGCCTAACCCGAAAGTTGGTACAGTAACACCTGACGTTGTTACAGCAGTTAACAATGCTAAAGCTGGTCAAATTCGTTACCGTAACGACAAAAACGGCATCATCCATACTACGATTGGTAAGGTTGATTTCGATGACGCTAAGTTACAAGAAAACTTAGAAGCATTATTGGAAGCGCTTAAGAAAGCAAAACCAGCAAATGCTAAAGGTCAATTTATTAAGAAAATTTCAGTATCAACTACAATGGGCGCTGGTGTAACAGTTGACCAAGGTAGCTTAGCACTTTAATTTTCAGTAAGGCATGGTTCATGCTTTACTTGGGGCGAGTTATCAACTATAATTTCGCCCCTTAAATTTTGGTAGGTGCTGTGGAAACAGCCCCGTCAAAGACCGTAGGGGTAGCGATAGTTACTTAATATTTCCTACGTAGATGGTGATTACCCAGATATTTCCTTAAATTTTCTGGCTTCGCCGTAAAAAAATCCCAAGTTTACTTGGGGAGAAGTTAATACCGGATATCCGGTTGAACCAGGAGTTAAAGCCCATGGCTATCAATCTTGATGACAAAAAAGCAATTGTTGCTGAAGTTCAAGAAGCTGCCGAAGGCGCTCTTTCAGCTGTTATCGCAGATTCACGCGGTGTAACAGTTGACGCAATTACTGCTTTACGTGCTACTGCACGTGAAAACGGTGTGTGGATGAAAGTTGTTCGTAACACTTTAGCCCGCCGTGCAGTTGAAGGTACTTCGTTTGATTGTCTTGCAGACAATTTTATCGGTCCTTCATTAATTGCATTTTCTAGCGAGCATCCAGGTGCTGCTGCACGTATTTTTAGTGATTTCGCAAAAGAAAATGATGCGTTTGAATTAAAAGCAGCTGCATATGAAGGCGAAGTTGTAGATGTACAGTTACTTGCTAAGTTACCTACATACGACGAAGCAATTGCACGCTTAATGAGCGCAATGAAAGAAGCATCGGCTGGCAAGCTTGTCCGTACGATTGCTGCAGTTCGCGATCAGAAAGAGCAAGAAGCGGCATAATCGTTGTGATACAACATACGCTTTTTGAATTTATAGTTATTACACAGCCTTTTAAGTGGCTGTCATTAAAACAGGAAATTAAAAATGTCTATTTCTAAAGACGATATCCTAAATGCTATTGCTGAAATGTCAGTAATGGACGTAGTTGAATTAGTAGAAGCAATGGAAGAGAAATTCGGTGTTTCTGCTGCTGCTGCTGTAGCTGTTGCTGGCGATGCTGGTGGTGCTGCTGCTGAAGAGCAAACAGAATTCGACGTAATCTTAACAAGTTTCGGCGACAAGAAAGTTGGCGTAATTAAAGCAGTACGTGGTGCTACAGGTCTAGGTCTTAAAGAAGCTAAAGAGCTTGTTGAAGGCGCACCTAAAGCAATCAAAGAAGGCATTGATAAAGCAGAAGCAGAAGCTCTTAAAGAAGAACTTGAAGCTGCAGGCGCTTCTATTGAACTTAAGTAATCTGTTTAATCACAGATTATTTGCCTGAAAAGGCACTGGCTGGTGATTTAAACGTCACCGGCCTTTTTGCGCTAAAGAATATCGTTTTTTAAATTAGCCAATAAATTAGGTTTTTTTTTAAACGAAAACAGTGCATTATTTAATGTGAAAGCATTACAGCAATACCCTGTCTGATACCAATTGGATTAGGTAAGTGGTCATAAAAAGAAAAGTTGATCAATTATTTAGTCCAATTGGTATTTTTAGGCAGATTCGGCCATAACCAGCAAGCTGAGGAACCCCATGGTTTACTCTTATTCTGAGAAGAAACGAATTCGAAAGGATTTTGGTAAAAGCGCGCAAGTAATGGATTATCCGTTCTTGTTATCTATCCAGCTCGGATCTTTTCGTAAGTTTATTGATGTTGATCCGGCAGGCGAAACCGGTTTAGAAGCAGCGTTTCGTTCTATTTTTCCAATCAAAGCCTACTCAGGTAGTTCTGAATTACAATATGTCAGTTACCGATTAGGTGAACCCTTATTTGATGTAAAAGAATGTCAAATACGTGGTGTAACATATTCTGCGCCATTACGCGTAAAATTACGTTTAGTCATTTATGACAAAGAGGCGCCAGCGGGTACTGTCAAAGATATCAAAGAACAAGAAGTATATATGGGTGAAATCCCATTAATGACAGATAACGGTACATTTGTCATCAATGGTACTGAGCGTGTTATTGTTTCGCAATTACACCGTTCACCTGGTGTATTTTTCGATCATGATAAAGGTAAGACACACTCTTCAGGTAAGGTGCTTTATAATGCACGTGTTATTCCTTATCGTGGTTCTTGGTTAGATTTCGAATTTGATCCTAAAGATAATCTTTTTGTACGAATTGACCGTCGTCGTAAATTACCGGCATCAATCATATTACGTGCACTTGAGTTTAGTACTGAAGAAATTTTAGATATTTTCTACGATACAACAGGTTACGAAATTAAAGGCGACAAGTTAATTATGGAACTTGTGCCTGAAAGATTACGTGGTGAAACCGCTATATTTGACATTAAAATGCCAAATGGTGACGTGCTTGTTGAACAAGGTCGTCGTATCACTGCTCGTCATATTCGTGCACTATCAAAAGAAAATGTATCTGAGCTTGAAGTTCCGGCTGACTATATCGTTGGCAAAGTACTTTCTAAAGCTTACGTTGATGAATCAACGGGTGAAGTGATCGCAGAAGCGAATGCTGAATTAACGTTAGAGCTATTAGCGGAATTAAGCCAAGCAGGTCATAAGCAAATTTCTACTCTATATATGAACGAATTTGATGTTGGTTCATATATGTCTGATACCGTACGTATCGATACAACATCTAATCGCTTAGAAGCGCTTGTTGAAATATATCGTATGATGCGACCAGGCGAGCCACCAACAAAAGATGCGGCAGAAGCTTTGTTTGCTAACTTATTCTTTTCATTAGAGCGTTATGACTTATCAACGGTAGGTCGTATGAAGTTCAACCGTCGTGTTGGTCTTGATGATGAAGTGGGTGAAGGTACGCTATCGAAAGAAGATATTATTAAGGTGATGAAAACCTTAATCGGTATTCGCGATGGTAAAGGTGAAGTAGATGACATCGATCATCTAGGTAACCGTCGTATTCGCTCTGTAGGTGAAATGGCAGAAAACCAATTCCGCGTTGGTCTTGTACGTGTTGAGCGTGCAGTACGTGAGCGTTTATCACTTGGTGATTTAGACGCAGTGATGCCACAAGATTTAATTAACGCTAAGCCTATCTCGGCAGCGGTTAAAGAATTCTTTGGTTCGTCACAATTGTCACAATTTATGGACCAAAACAACCCGCTATCAGAAGTAACGCATAAGCGTCGTATTTCTGCATTAGGCCCGGGTGGTTTAACACGTGAACGTGCAGGCTTCGAAGTACGTGACGTACATCCAACACATTATGGCCGTGTTTGTCCGATTGAGACCCCTGAAGGTCCAAACATCGGTTTGATTAACTCGCTATCATGTTATGCACGTACAAACGATTATGGCTTTTTAGAAACGCCTTATCGTCGTGTTGTTGATGGTTTAATCACAGACGATGTTGATTATTTATCTGCAATCGAAGAAGGTAACTTCGTGATTGCACAATCAAATGCTGCGCGTGATGACTCCAACAGATTAACTGACGAACTTGTTAACTGTCGCCATAAAAACGAATTTACGTTAATGGCTGCTGAGCACATTCAGTACATGGATGTATCTCCACAACAAATCGTATCAGTAGCTGCATCGCTTATTCCATTCCTAGAGCATGATGATGCTAACCGTGCCTTGATGGGCTCGAACATGCAACGTCAAGCCGTTCCAACGTTAAAAGTGGACAAACCGCTTGTTGGTACAGGTATGGAAAAAATCGTAGCGGTTGATTCAGGTGTAACAGCTGTTGCCAAACGTGGTGGTGTTATCGACTACGTAGATGCTTCTCGTATTGTTGTTAAAGTAAATGAAGATGAAATGGTGCCTGGTGAAGCAGGTATTGATATTTATAACTTAAACAAATACACACGTTCTAACCAAAATACGTGTATTAACCAACGTCCAACAGTGCGTAAAGATGAGCCTGTTATTCGTGGTGACGTATTAGCTGATGGTCCATCTACTGATTTAGGTGAATTAGCACTTGGTCAAAACATGCGCTTAGCGTTCATGCCTTGGAATGGTTACAACTTTGAGGATTCAATGTTGTTATCTGAGCGTGTCGTTCAAGAAGATCGTTTTACAACCATTCATATTCAAGAATTAAGCTGTATTGCTCGTGATACTAAATTAGGTGCAGAAGAAATTACGTCTGATATTCCTAATGTTGGTGAATCAGCATTAAGTAAACTTGATGAATCAGGTGTTGTGTATATTGGTGCTGAAGTTAAAGGCGGCGATATCTTAGTTGGTAAAGTTACGCCAAAAGGTGAAACACAACTAACACCAGAAGAAAAACTACTTCGCGCAATTTTTGGTGAAAAAGCAGCTGACGTTAAAGACAGTTCATTACGTGTACCTAACTCTGTATCAGGTACCATTATTGATGTACAAATCTTTACTCGTGACGGTGTTGAAAAAGACAAACGAGCTGTAGAAATTGAAGAAATGCAGCTTAAAGAAGTGAAGAAAGATTTAGGCGACGAATTTTCTATCTTAGAAGATGGTATTTACGCTCGTGCTAAGAAACTTCTACTTTCAGCAGGTCTTAACGAATCTGATCTTAACAGCATGTCTCGCGACAAGTGGTTAGTTCAAAACCTTGCTAGCGAAGATCAACAATCTGAACTAGAGCAAATCGCTGAGCAATACGACAATATTAAAGCTGATTTCGATAAGAAATATGAAATTAAGCGTCGTAAGATCACACAAGGTGATGACTTAGCACCAGGTGTACTTAAGATTGTTAAAGTATATCTTGCGGTTAAACGTCGTATTCAGCCAGGTGATAAAATGGCCGGCCGTCATGGTAACAAAGGTGTAATTTCAAACGTTGTACCTGTAGAAGATATGCCATATGACGAAAACGGTGTGCCGGTTGATATCGTATTGAACCCATTAGGTGTTCCTTCACGTATGAACATCGGTCAAATCTTGGAAACTCACTTAGGTATGGCGGCACGCGGTATCGGTGAAAAGATTAACCGCATGCTTGAAGAGCAACGCGAAATTGCGAAGTTAAGAAGCTTCTTAAAAGAAGTGTATGAGCTTGGTGATTCTCGTCAAGAAGTCGATATTGATAACTTCTCTGATGATGAAATTATGCGATTAGCCGATAATCTACGTGCAGGTTTACCAATTGCTACTCCGGTATTTGATGGTGCGCAAGAAGGCGAAATTAAAGAATTGTTCCGCCTTGCTGATATGCCAGAAAGTGGCCAGTTTAACTTAACTGATGGTCGTACAGGTCGCCGCTTTGAGCGTCCAGTAACGGTCGGTTACATGTACATGTTAAAACTAAATCACTTAGTAGACGACAAAATGCATGCGCGTTCAACGGGTTCATACAGCTTAGTTACTCAGCAACCGTTGGGTGGTAAAGCACAATTCGGTGGTCAGCGTTTCGGTGAGATGGAAGTATGGGCATTAGAAGCATATGGTGCTGCTTATACCCTACAAGAAATGTTGACGGTGAAGTCTGATGACGTAAATGGTCGTACTAAAATGTACAAAAACCTTGTTGATGGCGACCATCGTATGGAACCAGGTATTCCTGAGTCGTTCAATGTACTACTTAAAGAGATCCGCTCGTTAGGTATTAACATTGAGTTAGACGAAGAATAAACGGTCGAGTATTTAGCTGAGCAAATCAGTAAGCGAAGAAGGTAGTTAACCTACCTTCTTCTCAAGATTAACTCCGACAGGAGATAGAGTGTGAAAGATTTACTTAAGTTTCTTAAGCAACAAAATCAAACTGAAGAATTCGATGGTATTCGCATCGGGTTAGCTTCGTCAGATATGATCCGCTCTTGGTCATATGGTGAAGTGAAAAAGCCAGAAACAATTAACTATCGTACGTTCAAACCAGAACGTGATGGTTTGTTTTGTGCGCGTATCTTTGGCCCAGTAAAAGATTATGAATGTCTTTGTGGTAAATATAAGCGTTTAAAGCATCGTGGTGTTATTTGTGAAAAATGTGGCGTTGAAGTTACATTAACTAAAGTTCGTCGTGACCGTATGGGCCATATCGAACTAGCAAGCCCTGTTGCACATATTTGGTTTTTGAAATCATTACCTTCACGTATTGGTCTTTTATTAGACATGACATTACGTGACATTGAACGTGTACTATATTTTGAATCATACGTGGTCACTGAACCAGGTATGACAACGTTAGAAAAAAGCCAAATCCTTACCGAAGAAGAGTACTTAGATGCACTTGAAGAACACGGTGATGAATTTGATGCACTTATGGGTGCTGAAGCTGTTTTAGCGTTATTAAAGCAAATTGACCTTGAAGGTGAAGTTGCACAAATGCGTGAAGAGTTACCAGAGATTGGTAGTGAAACTAAACGCAAGAAAATAACGAAACGTTTAAAATTAATGGAAGCGTTTGCGCAATCAGGTAACAAGCCAGAATGGATGATCATGTCTGTGCTTCCAATTCTACCGCCTGATTTACGTCCATTAGTACCGCTTGATGGCGGGCGTTTTGCTACGTCTGACTTGAACGACTTATACCGTCGTGTAATTAACCGTAATAATCGTTTGAAGCGTCTATTAGATTTAGTTGCACCAGATATTATCGTACGTAACGAAAAACGTATGTTGCAAGAATCAGTTGATGCCTTATTAGATAATGGTCGTCGTGGTCGTGCAATTACAGGTTCTAACAAACGTCCATTGAAATCACTTGCTGACATGATTAAAGGTAAGCAAGGTCGTTTCCGTCAAAACCTTTTAGGTAAGCGTGTTGATTATTCTGGTCGTTCTGTAATTACCGTTGGTCCAACGTTACGTCTACACCAATGTGGTCTTCCTAAGAAAATGGCACTTGAGTTATTTAAGCCATTCATCTACGGAAAATTAGAAGCACGCGGTTTAGCAACAACGATTAAAGCAGCGAAAAAATTAGTAGAACGCGAAGGTGCAGAAGTTTGGGATGTATTAGACGAAGTTATTCGTGAACACCCAGTATTACTAAACCGTGCACCAACACTACATAGATTAGGTATCCAAGCATTCGAACCGGTACTTATCGAAGGTAAAGCAATTCATTTACATCCATTAGTTTGTGCGGCGTATAACGCTGACTTCGATGGTGACCAAATGGCTGTTCACGTTCCGTTAACGATTGAAGCACAATTAGAAGCACGCTCGTTGATGATGTCAACGAACAACGTGTTATCACCAGCTAACGGTGACCCAATAATTGTTCCTTCACAAGATGTTGTATTAGGTCTTTATTACCTAACACGCTCACGTGTTAACGCGCTTGGCGAAGGTATGGTGTTTGCTGATACGAAAGAAGCAGAAAAAGCCTATCGTACTGACGCTGCTGATTTACACGCACGGGTAAAAATTCGTATTACAGAGCATATTCGTAATGACGAAGGCGAACTAGTTGCTAAAACAACGTTACGTGATACTACCGTTGGTCGAGCTATTTTATGGCAAGTATGTCCAAGAGGACTACCGTATGAATTAATTGATCAACCACTTGGTAAAAAACCAATTTCGCGTTTGATCAACCATGCATATCGTAATCTTGGCTTAAAAGACACAGTAATCTTTGCTGACCATATTATGTATACAGGTTTCCATTATGCGATGGTTGCTGGTGCATCAGTTGGTATCGATGATATGGTCATTCCAGATGAGAAATACACCATCATTGATAGCGCAGAAGAAGAAGTTACTGAGATTCAAACACAGTTTGATCAAGGTCTTGTGACTGCTGGTGAGAAATACAACAAAGTTATCGATATTTGGTCATCTGCAAACGAAAAAGTATCGAAAGCAATGATGGACAACTTGTCAAAAGAACAAGTTAAAAACCGTGATGGTGAAATGGAAGAACAAGATTCTTTCAACTCTATCTACATGATGGCTGACTCAGGTGCTCGTGGTAGTGCCGCTCAGATACGTCAGTTGGCTGGTATGCGTGGTCTAATGGCGAAACCAGATGGTTCAATCATTGAAACACCTATTACCGCTAACTTCCGCGAAGGTTTGAATGTACTTCAGTACTTCATCTCAACTCACGGTGCGCGTAAAGGTCTTGCCGATACGGCTCTTAAAACGGCTAACTCTGGTTACTTAACACGTCGTCTAGTTGATGTTGCACAAGATTTAGTGGTAACAGAACCAGATTGTGGTACTGAAGATGGTATCTTAATGACACCACTTATCGAAGGTGGTGATGTAGTTGAACCATTACGTGAACGTGTACTAGGTCGTTCTGTTGCTGAAGATGTATTAATTCCAGGCACAGAGACAGTATTACTTCCACGTAACACATTAATTGATGAAAAATTATGTGATACGTTAGAAGAACACTCTGTCGATCAAGTAAAAGTGCGTTCTATCATTACGTGTTCAACTGATTTTGGTATATGTGCTCAGTGTTATGGTCGCGACCTTGCACGAGGCCACTTGATTAACCAAGGTGAAGCGATTGGTGTTGTAGCAGCACAATCAATTGGTGAACCAGGTACACAGCTTACCATGCGTACGTTCCACATTGGTGGTGCGGCATCAAGAGCGTCAGCTGAAAACAGCGTTCAAGTGAAGAATACTGGTATTTTGAAATTACAAAATGCTAAATTCGTTACCAACTCAGAAAAGAAAATTGTTATTACATCACGCTCAACAGAGCTGACGGTTATTGATGAGTTAGGTCGTGAACGTGAACGTTATAAGGTGCCTTACGGTACTGTGCTTAGTAAAGCTGACGGCGAAGCGATCGAATCTGGCGAAACCGTTGCAAACTGGGACCCGCATACGCATCCAATCATTACGGAAGTAAAAGGTAATATCAAATTTGTTGACCTCGTTGAAGGTTTAACAATGACTCGTCAAACAGATGAGTTAACTGGGTTATCTAGCATCGTAGTGACAGATCCTAGTCAACGTAGCTCAGCGGGTAAAGAAATGCGCCCAATGGTTAAATTAGTTGATGCTAAAGGTAACGATGTAATGATTGCAGGTACTGATATTCCAGCGCAATATTTCTTACCTGGCAACGCAATTGTAAACCTGGAAGATAACAGTGAAGTTAATATCGGTGATGCGTTAGCACGTATTCCTCAAGAGTCGTCGAAAACGCGTGATATTACCGGTGGTCTTCCACGAGTTGCTGACTTATTTGAAGCACGTAAACCTAAAGAACCTGCTATTCTTGCAGAGAAAACAGGTATTATCGGCTTTGGTAAAGAAACGAAAGGTAAACGTCGTTTATTAATTACGCAGCCAGACGGTGTTGTATACGAAGAGATGATCCCTAAATGGCGTCAACTTAACGTATTCGAAGGTGAGTCTGTTCAGAAAGGTGAAGTTATTGCCGATGGTCCAGAGTCTCCGCATGATATTCTACGTTTACGTGGTGTTGCACCTGTTGCAAACTACATTGTTAACGAAGTACAAGATGTATACCGTTTACAAGGTGTAAAAATCAACGATAAGCACATTGAAGTTATCGTGCGTCAAATGATTCGCAAGTGTGAGATCTTAGATGCTGGTGATTCAGAGTTCCTTAAAGGTGAACAACTTGAAGTTGCTCGTGTGCGCATCGCTAACCGTGAGTTAGAAGCAGAAGGTAAACGCCCTGCTGAATTTGATATTCAAATGATGGGTATCACGAAAGCATCACTTGCAACGGAATCGTTTATTTCTGCGGCATCGTTCCAAGAAACAACACGTGTATTAACCGAAGCTGCTGTAAGCGGTAAGAAAGATACGCTACGTGGCTTGAAAGAGAACGTTATTGTTGGTCGCTTGATTCCTGCGGGTACTGGTTATGCTTATCACCAAGAACGTGCACGTAGCCGTGCTGTTGAAGTGGAAGAAGAAGTAACAGTATCTGCTGATGAAGCAGCACAAGCATTAACAGATGCATTGAATGCTGATTTAGAAGCAGGAAACGCTGACGATTAATCGTTAACAACGTTTAAGTAAAAACCGTCCATGGCAACATGGGCGGTTTTTTTGTATTGAATCAGCGAATAATAAAACTTTTCCTACTATTCTGAATAAATAAAATTATTCGCATAAAGAAATGACCACAGGGAAAGGCATGAGCGACATAAGATCCAACAACTGATTAATGATCCTTTTCGGGTTTTCCTTGACAGTGCGCTACAACGCCTTTAGAATTCTGCGACCTTTTATTCTGCGCTAGAAATAGCTTATGAGTTTAAGGGTTGATTTTACACGTTTAAGAGAGTGAATACAGTGATGAAAATCATTGGTATCACAATGTTTTAATTAATCAGGAGCTATAATGGCAACTATTAACCAATTGGTACGTAAACCACGTGTCAGACAAGTACAAAAAAGTAACGTTCCAGCGTTACAAGCTTGTCCACAACGTCGTGGTGTATGTACTCGCGTATATACTACTACGCCTAAAAAACCTAACTCAGCACTACGTAAAGTTGCTCGTGTTCGTTTAACTAACGGCTACGAAGTTACTTCTTACATCGGTGGTGAAGGTCACAACTTACAAGAGCATAGCGTTATCTTAATCCGTGGTGGTCGTGTTAAAGACTTACCTGGTGTACGTTATCATACCGTTCGTGGCGCACTTGATTGTTCAGGTGTTAACGATCGTAGACAAGGCCGTTCTAAGTACGGTGCTAAGCGCCCTAAATCTTAACGGTTCTCCGTCAAGTAAGGCCAAACTAACTTTTAATTTTTAATTGTTTTGGGAATATCCTGAAGCTATATCGGAGAATTTAAAATGCCAAGAAGACGCGTCGTTGGGCAACGTAAAATATTGCCAGACCCGAAGTTCGCAAATGAACTATTAGCAAAATTCATCAACATTCTTATGGTTGATGGTAAAAAAGCTGTTGCAGAAAAAATCGTATATGATGCACTAGATCTTTTAGCAGAAAAAAACAACGAGAAAGAACATTTAGAGCTTTTCGAAGAAGCGCTAGATAACATTCGTCCTCAAGTAGAGGTGAAATCTCGTCGTGTTGGTGGTTCAACTTACCAAGTGCCTGTTGAAGTTCGTCCAGTTCGTCGTAATGCGCTAGCCATGCGTTGGTTAGTTGAAGCAGCTCGTAAACGTGGTGAAAAATCAATGGCTCAACGCCTTGCTAACGAGATGTTAGATGCATCTGATAGCAAAGGTTCAGCGGTTAAGAAACGTGAAGACGTTCACCGTATGGCCGAAGCGAACAAAGCGTTCGCTCACTATCGCTGGTAATCACGATAGTAAAAAAATGAACAGCGTAGTTACTTACTTTCATAAAGTAGTAACTACGCTTTTCTACACTAGGCTATAGTTAAATACTTTTAGTGTCAGTCGTAGATAACTAGACATTTGAAATTATTTGAATATATCTTTTAAAGATTAGAGGAATACATTAGTGGCTCGTACAACACCTATAGAGCGTTACCGAAATATTGGTATCTGTGCTCACGTAGATGCAGGTAAAACGACAACAACAGAACGTGTACTTTTTTACACGGGGCTCTCACATAAAATTGGTGAAGTACATGACGGTGCTGCAACAATGGACTGGATGGAGCAAGAGCAGGAACGTGGCATCACGATTACTTCTGCGGCTACTACATGTTTTTGGAAAGGGATGGATGCACAGTTTGATGAGCATCGAATCAATATTATAGATACCCCTGGCCACGTTGATTTCACTATTGAAGTAGAGCGTTCATTGCGTGTGTTAGATGGTGCTGTATTAGTGCTGTGTGGCTCATCTGGTGTACAACCTCAAACAGAGACCGTTTGGCGACAAATGGAACGATACGCAGTTCCGCGTATGGTTTTCGTTAATAAAATGGACCGAATGGGCGCTGATTTCTTATCTGTTGTACAGCAAATGAAAGATCGCCTAGGCGCAAACGCGGTGCCAATTCAGCTAGCGATTGGCTCTGAAGAAGATTTTGCCGGTGTTGTTGATCTGATAAAAATGAAGGCAATAAATTGGAATGAAGCTGACCACGGCATGACCTTCACATATGAAGAAATTCCTGCTGACATGCAAGCGCTTGCAGAAGAGTGGCGTGAAAATTTAGTCTCAGAAGCCGCTGAAGCAAATGATGATTTGATGGAAAAATACCTTGAAGAAGGTGATTTATCTGAACAAGAAATTAAACAAGCTCTTCGTCAGCGTACGCTTGCTAATGAAGTTGTATTAACCGCCTGCGGAAGTGCTTTTAAAAATAAAGGTGTTCAGGCAGTACTCGATTATGTTGTTGAATTTTTACCATCACCTACAGAAGTACAAGCAATTACTGGTATCAATAACGACAAGCAAGAATCAGAAGGTACACGTGAAGCAGATGATAATGCACCGTTTGCTGCACTAGCGTTTAAAATTGCAACTGATCCGTTTGTTGGTACGTTAACATTCTTCCGTGTGTATTCTGGTGTGGTAAAAACCGGAGATAGTGTTTTTAATCCGGTAAAAGGTAAAAAAGAACGCTTTGGTCGTATTGTGCAAATGCACTCGAACGATCGAAAAGAAATTAAAGAAGTTCGTGCAGGTGATATAGCGGCCGCGATTGGATTAAAAGATGTAACGACAGGTGATACGCTTTGTGATACTGCTAATGTGATCACGTTAGAGCGTATGGAGTTTCCTGAGCCGGTAATCTCGATAGCAGTAGAGCCGAAAACAAAAGCCGATCAAGAAAAGATGGGTGTAGCGCTTTCTAAGCTAGCGGCAGAAGATCCTTCATTTAGAGTTGAAACTGACGATGAAACCGGTCAAACCATTATTTCTGGTATGGGTGAACTACATTTAGACATCATTGTTGATCGCATGAAGCGTGAATTTAGTGTCGATTGTAATGTGGGTAAACCGCAAGTTTCTTATCGAGAAACAATTCGCAAGCAAGTTGAAGTGGAAGGTAAGTTTGTTCGCCAATCAGGTGGTAAAGGTCAATACGGCCATGTTTGGCTTAGAATGGAACCTCAAGAAGAAGGTGCAGGTTTTGAGTTTGTTAACGAAATAGTTGGCGGCGCTGTACCTAAAGAATATATTCCTGCAGTTGAAAAAGGCTGTAAAGAACAAATGGATGCTGGTGTACTAGCTGGTTTTCCAATGTTAGACGTAAAAGTTACGCTATATGATGGTTCATTCCATGACGTTGACTCAAATGAGATGGCGTTTAAAGTAGCTGGTTCTATTGGTTTCAGAACAGGGGCTTTAGAAGCAAACCCTGTGATGCTTGAACCAATGATGAAAGTTGAAGTTATTACTCCAGAAGAAAACATGGGTGATGTGGTAGGTGATTTAAATCGTCGCCGTGGCATTATTGATGGTATGGATGAAGGCCCAGCTGGACTCAAAGTTGTTAATGCTTCAGTGCCACTTGCCGAAATGTTTGGTTATGCAACCGATTTACGCAGTGCAACCCAAGGGCGAGCTTCTTACTCTATGGAGTTTAAGCAATATGCAGAAGCGCCTAAAGCGGTGGCAAATTCAATTATTGAAGGGCGCGGAGGCGTTGTTTAGTCATTGGATAAGAAATTTGAGTAGTCGAATTTCGGCTATTCATAATACGACAAGCTCCCAGTGAGTTTGTGATAGGACATAAAGTTTGCTCATTTTTTGACAAGACCGTCCGTCTTGCCTACAATCTAGCACCTTAACTTTGTGTCTTTTACTCTCGCTGAGAGAACAAAATATTAAATTTAAATGTAAGTACTTTCTTTTAAGGTAATTTTAAAATGGCTAAAGAAAAATTTGAACGTTCGAAACCGCACGTTAACGTTGGTACTATCGGTCACGTTGACCACGGTAAAACAACTCTAACTGCTGCTATCTCAGCAGTATTAACAAAAACTCACGGTGGTGATTTACGCGATTTCGCACAAATCGATAACGCACCAGAAGAGCGTGAGCGTGGTATCACGATCAATACGTCTCACATTGAGTATGACACAGCATCACGTCACTATGCGCACGTAGATTGCCCAGGTCACGCGGATTATGTAAAGAACATGATCACAGGTGCGGCTCAAATGGATGGTGCTATCTTAGTAGTAGCAGCAACAGATGGTCCAATGCCACAAACACGTGAGCACATCCTTCTTTCTCGTCAGGTTGGTGTACCTTACATCATCGTATTCATGAACAAATGTGACATGGTAGACGACGAAGAGTTATTAGAATTAGTAGAGATGGAAGTTCGTGAACTTCTTTCAGAATATGACTTCCCAGGCGATGATTTACCAATCATCCAAGGTTCAGCATTAGGTGCATTGAACGGCGAAGCGCAATGGGAAGAGAAAATCTTAGAGCTTGCAGAGCAATTAGATACTTACATTCCAGAGCCAGAGCGTGCAATTGACGGTGACTTCATTCTTCCAATTGAAGATGTATTCTCAATTCAAGGTCGTGGTACGGTAGTAACAGGTCGTGTAGAGCGTGGTATCATCAAAGTAGGTGATGACGTAGAGATTGTTGGTATCAAAGATACAACAACAACGACTTGTACAGGTGTAGAAATGTTCCGTAAGTTGCTTGACGAAGGTCGTGCAGGTGAGAACTGTGGTGTATTATTACGTGGAACTAAGCGTGATGAAGTACAACGTGGTCAAGTACTAGCGAAGCCGGGTTCAATCAACCCACATACTAAGTTCGAATCAGAAGTATATGTATTGACGAAAGATGAAGGTGGTCGTCACACGCCATTCTTCAAAGGCTACCGTCCACAGTTTTACTTCCGTACGACAGACATCACAGGTGCAGTAGAGTTACCTGAAGGTGTAGAAATGGTAATGCCAGGCGACAACTTAAAGTTTGTAGTAGAGCTAATCAACCCAATCGCGATGGACGAAGGTTTACGCTTCGCAATCCGTGAAGGTGGTCGTACAGTAGGTGCTGGTGTTGTTTCTAAGATCATCGACTAATATCGATATCTAGTTCACATCGAACACCTAAAAAAGGTCGCGTCAGCGGCCTTTTTTGCATTTAAGTTCTGGCAGCTTCACGGAGTTCCGAGATTAAAGGGGTCAGGTACTGAGCTATCCCCACAAATAATTCTTACATATCAATGAAATAATTTGAACCGAAGGGAACATTCATGGTGTTTGGTGATCAGATCTATCGCCAAACAAAAATAACCAACCGGAAACACCATGAATGCGCTCCCTATATTGAAGAAAACCCTCACTCTTGTCACCCTTAAAATGCACGCTAGACGACGAACTTCTTTAGTTTTATCACTTGAAAGCCTATTAATGGGCGCAAATGCAACAGTGACTAATCTTGGCCGAGGCATTAACTCGAAAGCAAAAGAAAAGCACAGAATAAAACGAGCAGATAGGCTGTTATCCAATACGCATTTGCAACGAGAAGCATTTTCGATATATCAATCTTTAGCTAAATTCACGATAGGTAAAGCGATGCGTCCTATTATTTTAGTAGATTGGTCTGACTTAGATGAACATAAAGGACACTTTTTACTTCGAGCAACGCTTGCATCACATGGTCGTGGAATTTGTTTGTACGAAGAAGTGCATAGTGTTAAAACGAAAGAGAAACCTAGGACTCATCAACAGTTTTTAACAAACTTAGCTAAAATATTAGCCGATACAAGTAAACCAATTATCGTCACTGATGCTGGCTTTAAAACACCTTGGTTTCGGGCCGTTTTAGCGCATGGATGGGACTTTGTTGGGCGAGTACGTTTGCCCAACTTTTATAGTATCGATGACAAAGTATGGCAATGTATTACTCACTTATACGCTAAAGCCACAGGCTGTCCTAAGTCGTTTAACGGAGCAATTGCGAGAAGTAATCAATTAGCCTGCAGATTACTGCTTTATAAGCAAAAGAGCAAAGGTCGACAATCGCTGAATCATTCAGGTAAGAAAAGGCTTTCTAAAACCAATAAGGTTTATAGAAAATCAGCTAATGACCCATGGTTGCTCGCTACATCACTGCCTCAAACAAAGCAACTTGCTCGACGTACGACGAGAATATATGGTCTGCGCATGGAAATAGAAGAAGGTTTTAGGGATATGAAAAGTCATCAGTTTGGGCAAGGGTTTGAATATAATAGAACATACAACACCAATAGGCTGGCTATTCTTATCTTACTGACAACATTAGCTCATTGGTTACTGATGGCCATCGGATTAGCGGCTAAAAAAGCGTATAAACACCATCAATATCAGGCAAATAGCTTAAAGAATAAGAATGTACTATCACTTCACTTTATTGGCTTAAGAGTCATGGCAAATCGATATGAGAAGCTCTCATATCTCGAGCTTCTCACGGCAATTAAGCAATTGCATTTAACTGGAGGAGCACATTCCTTTGATACTTTATAGAATTAGTGGGGATCACACAGGGTCAGGTACAATTAATATAACTTTTCCATTGATGCTTCAGTCACTTATAATGTACCTGACCCCTTTAATTTCTAAAAAATCCATTCGCTATTATTTTGATCAATAAATAGCTGTGATATGGAAGTAGGTAAAGAATAGAGTATTAATTGGGATGTTTTTAGGCATTTAGCCTAGTTATCTTATCTATAATGAGTTGACGTTCGATCCGGTTTTTACTAAGTTTTAAAGCGTTGTGATAAGCGTTTATCGCTTGTGTTGCATTATGTTCAAGCTCAAAGGATTTTCCTAAAACCATATAATATGGCAAATAATTTTTCATTAGTTGCTCTATCGAAGCTAATTGGATTTTAGCCTTATTGACTTCCTTATTCATTAATAATGCGGCAGCATGATTAACGACAACTGCCGGTGATTGATTATATTCTCTGAGCTTTAAGTATAGTAACGAGATTTGTTGCCAGTCTGTGTTTTGAAAGTTCGATGATTGACAGTGAAGGCCTGAAATGGCTGCTTCAATATGGTAACTTGATACCGTACCGAACATCAGTGATTTCTGTAATAAAATATCAGCATTGTTAATGAGCTTTTTATTCCACAAGGAGCGATCTTGAATTTCTAATGAGATAAAATGGTGTTCATTTCTTGCTGGTATTCTAGCATAAGAAAAAGTCATTAAAGCTAGTAAAGCAAGTGCATTGGGCTTGCCACGAAATGTTCTACATAATGACGATAATAAATCGATTGCTTGTTTGCATAGTAAACTAACAAAAGATTTGGAGCCAGAATTTGAATAATAACCTTCGTTAAATACCAGATAAATCACTTTTAAAACACCAGAAATTCTTGCTTCTAAATGTTTAGCTGAGGGTAAGCTAAAATCAAAATTATTATTCTTGATTTTCCTTTTTGATCTAGTAACTCGTTGTTCAAGTGTCTTATGTGGAATGAGTAAAGCTGAAGCAATTGTTTTGTCATCAAATCCAAAAACAAACTTGAGCGTTAAAGCCACTTGATTGTCAATCGCAATAGTAGGATGACAACATGTAAAAATAAGGCTTAAGGTCGCATCTTCGAAATTATACGCTTGTTCAATGGTGAATGTTACGCTTGAACGATGCGGTTCAAATCTATTTTGTTTTCGCCAAGAGTCAATAGCAAAATTTTTGGCTGCACTTATTAACCAAGCCTTAGGGTTGTTAGGTATTGAATCCTTCCAGTGGGTAAGTGCTTTCTCACATGCATGCTGAAGAGAGTCTTGTGCTTGATCAAGATCACCTAACTGCCTAACGAGAACAGCTAATGCGGTTCCGTAGGCAGTGGTGATACATTCTTGTATTATCAAATTATTCAATAACCATAATTGGCCTAACTTCAACACAGCCATCTTTCGCGGATGGGATCCGGGAAGCAATCTCTACAGCTTCATCTAAAGAAGCCGCTTCTATAAGGTAATAACCGCCTAATTGCTCTTTTGTTTCAGCAAATGGTCCGTCGGTAAGAAGGGTTTCTCCATTTCTTACCCGAACAGTTGTTGCTGTTTCGGTTGGCATTAACGCTTCACCACCGATGTGGTTGCCAGTTGCTTCAATCTCTTCTGTAAATTTATGATAGTCTGCAAACAGTGCTTGGTTGGCTTGATCATCGCGCTGAGAAGCAAGTGACTCGGCCTCAAAGATTAAACATAAATATTGCATTTTACACTCCTTATTATTAGATAGTGACTAGATTATTATCTAGCTTCCCTTATAAGACGTTCGAATAAACAAATTTCCGACACTTGAATTAAAAATAATTTACAACGAGCGACTACTTATTGTTATTAGTCTATTTCGTTTATTGCTGTGCGCGTTGTATTCAGTCGGTTTGTATTTTTTGACTTTTAGATTAAAGGGGTCAGGTACAATTAACAATAATGTACCTGACCCCTTTAATCTTACATGAATGTATAAACTTGTATATTGTCGGCCGATTCCAGTATTTCAATTAATCTCGATTGTCCTCGAATATACTTATCTCCTTCATCGGCGCGTTTCCACATAGCATTCGTGATATTGTGATAAAAAGCCACATAAGGTGTGTTAAATTCAATTGCATTGGTGACGTTAGATATTTGCTCAATTGAAACATTTCGCTTGATGACGGGCTTTGCATAAAGCCTAATGAATGCCAAAGTATCATCGGTAAATTCTATTTCTGTAGCAATTCTTAGGTAATTTAATACTTCTTGTTGTGTTAAATAACGTTCATTTTGCGTGTCGTAAATAAATAACGCAGGAAAACTGGGCTTTTGTCGATCCTCTTGTAATGCATAAATATTATTAAGTTCTTGCATTGGCACTTTAATGTTATTGGCCTGTACTGAGTTGAAGCTAAAAAATAATATCAATAGTAGTGTAGATAATTGTTTCATAATTAAATCCTTTTACGTTTTTATAGATGGCCTTACAGGTTTCTTGGTTGATTGCCAACATGCAATTAAAGTAACTTATACCTGTTGGTATAATTGATTTTTATTTTTAAAACATTTAGTGCGCACTTTTTAACCTACAAACCATTAATGAATAAGTCAACTAACCATTTCGTAGTTTTCAACAAAACAAAAAAAGAGCACCGAAGTGCTCTTGTTAGCGGAACAAACAAAAACTTTATTGGTTGTTTAAAATCCATTCAGATAATAAACGCACGCCGTAGCCTGTGCCACCTTTTGGTACTTCACCTTTATTAGATGATGCTAACGCGTTACCCGCAATATCAATGTGAGCCCATTTTACATCACCGGTGAAGTGTTGTAAGAACGTAGCAGCAGTTGTTGCACCTGGACCACCTGTGCCTGTATTTCTTAAATCAGCAATATTACTTTTTAACATATCGCCATAGCCTAGCGGCAAGCGCCATAAGTTTTCATTGACTTGCTTACCAGCAAAGGTAAGTTGTTTAACTAGTTCATCGTCTTCAGAAAATACCGCGGCATAATCATTACCCACAGCACGAACCTTTGAACCTGTTAATGTAGCTAAATCAACCAAAATACTTGGATTATATTTCTCTCGTGCATACCAAAGCGCATCAGAAAGTACTAAACGGCCTTCGGCATCAGTATTTGTGATCTCTACTGTTAGACCTTCAGCAGTACGTAAAACATCGCCAGGTGCTACTGAGTTTTCAGAAACCATATTGGCAGCCATTGCCATAATGGCTACAACGTTAACTTTTTCTTCGTTTAATGCTAATGCTTTTACTGTACCTAGAGCTGCAGCAGCACCAGCCATATCAACTTTCATGTGTGCAATAGAACTGTGAGTTTTTATATTATAACCACCGGAATCAAAGGTGATACCTTTACCTGCTATAGCAATTGGTGCATCGTTGCTGTTCTTATAATGTGCGATAACTAAACGAGAACCGTCTATACTTCCACGGCCTACAGCTTCTAAGGCACCCATACCAAGTTTTTTAATCTCTTTAGGGTCAAGTACAGTAACTTTTACACCTAGCTTTTTAAGCTTCTTCGCTTCTTTTACAAAGTCTACTGGCGTTAACTCTGTTGCGGTTTCACTGGTTAAGTCACGAGCCAAAAATACACCCGATTCTATGTTGCTTAATGGCTTATATGCTTTTGTTGTGTCACTACCGTTATTTACGTCAAAATAGAAAGATTTTTCTTGGCGTTTTTCTTTACGGTATTCGTCAAAGCGATAAGCTCTAAGACTAATGCCATGAGCAATAAGGGCGGCAGTTTCTGCATTGTTCTCACCTACATTATCTGCGGCAACAGTGATGGTTTTGATGTGTTTTTGTTCTAACTTACCTGATAAATTACCACCAAGTTTGGTTGCTTTGTCTTTAGATAAGGCTTTATCGCCAGTGCCAACGACAATAACACGTTGGAAATCAAGGTTAGTAGGCGCTAAAATTTCCACCATGGAGCCATAATCACCTGAAAAATCAGCTGCGGCAATTGCTTTTTCTAGTTGACCGTTAGTTTGTGAATTGAATGCCTGAAAAGAACTGGTTGCAGAATCTTTAGCATGAAATACAACTAATGTATCGGTTGACTGTTTAACGGTTGTTTCAAAAGTAAAAGACTCTGCACTTGTAATGGCAGAAGCACCTAATAATGATAGGCTAAAAGCTAATTTAGTCAGTTTAGTTGGCATAAAATGTCCTTGTTATTAATGGTTATTTATCTGTGAGTTTTAATGATAATATTCTATCTAAGCTTGAATTAGTAGATGGGTTAGATGCGATAAACATGTGGTTATTCACGATAGTTTGATGTTCGTTGTAAGTATTACCAGCCAAATCAAAAAAGTGTTTCAAGAATAGAGTGTTTGTTTATTGATAAAAAGCGAGCAAGGCTCGCTTTTTAGGGTTTTAGCGATTACATTAATCGCTAAACAAGCTGTTTAAGAAAACGGGCAGTATGTGAGGTTTTATGTTTAGCAACCTCTTCTGGTGTTCCTGTTGTCAGTATCTCACCGCCGCCAGAGCCGCCTTCTGGACCAAGGTCTACTATCCAATCTGCAGTTTTAACCACATCAAGGTTGTGCTCGATGACCACAATAGTATTACCGTGATCTCTTAAACGGTGTATGACTTCGAGCAGTTTTTTGATATCGTGGAAATGCAGCCCCGTGGTTGGTTCATCTAAAATATACAGTGTACTACCCGTATCACGTTTAGACAGCTCTTTTGAAAGTTTCACCCGTTGTGCTTCACCACCTGAAAGTGTAGTGGCTGATTGGCCTAATTTTATGTAACTTAATCCTACGTCCATTAATGTGTGTAATTTACGTTTAACGGCAGGGATGGCAGAAAAAAATTCAAACGCATCTTCAATGGTCATATCTAATACTTCGTGAATATTCTTGCCTTTATATTTGACTTCTAACGTTTCGCGGTTGTAACGCTCACCTTTACAAACGTCACAAGGTACATATACGTCAGGTAAAAAGTGCATTTCTACTTTTATTACGCCATCACCCTGACAGGCTTCACAACGACCGCCTTTGACATTAAAGCTAAATCGACCTGGTTTATAACCGCGTGAGCGTGCTTCTTGCGTGCCAGCAAAAATATCGCGAACATTGGTGAAAATACCGGTATAGGTTGCAGGGTTTGAACGCGGTGTACGACCAATAGGACTTTGGTCAATATCAATCACTTTATCCAATAACTCTAAACCGCTAATTGATTGATAAGGTGAAGGTTCAGATGTTGTTGCTCCGTTTAGTTCTGTATGAGCTAATTTATATAAGGTGTCGTTGATTAAGGTAGATTTACCTGAACCGGAAACACCTGTCACACAAGTCATCAAGCCAATAGGAATGGTAAGATCAACATTTTGTAAGTTATTACCGCTAGCGCCTAGCAATGATACAACTTGTGTTTTATCAAAAGGAGTGCGCTTTTTTGGAATATCTATTTTTTCTTTACCAGATAAATATTTACCTGTTAATGACTCTTCGCTGGCTAAAATATCATCAACTGTACCAGAAGCGATTATATTACCACCGTGTACACCAGCCCCAGGGCCAATATCAATGACATGATCTGCTGCTCGTATGGCGTCTTCATCATGTTCTACAACAATAACCGTGTTGCCTAGGTCTCGTAAGTGTATCAGTGTACCTAATAAACGCTCATTATCGCGTTGATGTAAGCCGATGGAGGGTTCATCAAGCACATACATGACGCCGACTAAACCTGCGCCTATTTGACTCGCTAAGCGAATGCGTTGTGCCTCGCCGCCTGATAGTGTATCAGCACCCCGTGAAAGGTTTAAATAATTTAAACCAACATTAACAAGAAAGCCTAAGCGATCATTAATTTCTTTGAGGATCTTTTCAGCAATTTGACCTTTTTGACCGGTTAAGTGTAGTCCTTGGAAAAAAGCCAATGCGTCTGCAGTTGATTTTTCAGTAATGTGATGCAGTGGCGTATTGTCGATAAATACATTTCTTGCTTCTAAGCGCAAACGTGAACCATCACAATCAGGGCAATGTTGACTGTTTAAGTATTTTGTTAACTCTTCACGAACTGCGTTTGATTCCGTTTCACGGTATCGACGATCCATATTATTGAGAATACCTTCGAAAGGATGTTTTCGAATAACAATATCGCCGCGATCGTTCATGTACTTAAATTCAATTTGTTCGTTGCCGCTACCTCGAAGCACGATATCTTGGTGCTTTTTACTGAGAGATTGAAAAGGTGCGTCTACTGCAAACTTATAGTGTTCAGCAAGTGCTTGTAGCATTTGAAAATAATAGAAGTTTCGTTTGTCCCAACCTCTAATTGCACCGCCAGATAAGCTTAATTCAGGGTTAGTAATAACTCGGTTAGCATCAAAAAATTGTTGTGTGCCTAGGCCATCACAGGTTTGACATGCACCCGCAGGGTTATTGAACGAAAAAAGTCTCGGCTCTAATTCTTGCATGCTATAGCCACAATGTGGACAGGCAAAGTTGGCAGAAAATAACAGTTCTTCTTTGTCAGGTTCATCCATAAAGGCGACTTTTGCCGTGCCAGCGGTTAACCCTAATGCGGTTTCAAAAGACTCGGATAAGCGTAACTGAATATCTTCGCGCACTTTTAATCGGTCAACTACCACTTCAATGGTGTGCTTCTTATGCAATTCTAGCGTGGGTGGATCAGATAAGTCGCAAACTTCACCGTCTATTCGCGCTCGAATATAGCCTTGTGCTGCGAGATTATCTAATAGCTTTACATGTTCACCTTTCCTGTTTTGTAACACAGGAGCAAGAACCATCACTTTTGTGCCTTCTTCTAAAGCAAGTACCTTATCTACCATTTGCGAAACAGTTTGTGCTGACAAAGGTTGATGATGAGTAGGGCAACGAGGATCACCTACACGAGCGAAGAGCAACCGTAGATAATCATATATTTCAGTGATGGTACCGACTGTTGAGCGTGGATTGTGCGAGGTTGATTTTTGTTCTATTGATATAGCGGGTGACAAACCTTCAATATGATCAACATCGGGCTTTTCCATCAACGAGAGAAACTGACGCGCATAGGCTGATAATGACTCAACATAGCGTCGCTGACCTTCAGCATATAAAGTGTCAAAGGCTAATGATGACTTACCAGAGCCTGAAAGGCCTGTAATGACGATAAGTTTATCTCTTGGTAGATCTAAACTGATATTCTTCAAATTATGGGTACGTGCACCACGAACTTCTATTTTTCTCATAATGTTCCAACAGTAAATCGCAGCCAAACATTATGGCATAACTTGCAGGTGAACTGCATTAATAATATCCATTTTTGTTACGTGAATAGCCGTGGTAAACTAGCGCGGTTTTCGTTAGCTAGTCAGGTAGTTTGTTGTAAATATGGGTCACTCAGGATTAAATCAGATTGAGAAAAAAGCCGCTTTTTCATTAGCTGCTGTGTTTGGCTTGCGCATGTTAGGCCTTTTTATGATCCTACCTGTTTTTGCAATTTATGGTGAACAGTTAGTCGGTTTTAGTCCAATTTGGATTGGCCTAGCGATAGGCGCTTATGGCTTAACACAAGCGTTATTACAAATACCGATGGGCATGCTATCAGATAAATTTGGCCGAAAGCCGGTGATACTTGGTGGTTTGTTGGTGTTTTTACTGGGTAGTATTGTTGCTGCAATGTCAGAGACCATCTATGGCGTTGTATTAGGGCGAGCATTGCAAGGCATGGGGGCGATTGCTAGCGCAGTATTGGCATTAGCGGCTGATTTAACTCGAGAAGAGCAGCGTCCTAAAGTAATGGCCACCATCGGCATGTTTATTGGTTTATCTTTTACCGCTGCGATGATTGTAGGGCCTATTGTGGCTGAATCTTTTGGTTTGTCTGGGCTATTTTGGTTTATTGCTTTATTAACAATTGCGGCCATGTTGATGATCCAATTTATTGTTCCGTTTTCCGTCAACAAAGCGCCTCGTGGAGATAATGTTGCTTTACCCGCGCAACTAGGCAAAATCATACGTGAACCTCAGTTATTTCGATTAAACCTTGGCGTGTTTATTTTGCACATGGCACTTACAGCGTGTTTTGTCACATTACCAAAACAATTTGTGCAAGCAGGGTTAATGTTAGAAGATCATTGGCAATTGTATTTACCGGCGCTACTTGGTTCGTTCTTGTTAATGGTCCCGTTTATGATCTTCGCTATTAGAAAGCAAAAAGAAAAACAGATGTTCGCGAGTGCAGTTTTATTGTTAAGCGCATCTTTACTGTTTTTTTGGTATTTACCTTTAACATTAGTAACTCTAACAGTGCTAGTAGTGCTGTTTTTCACCGCCTTTAATTATTTAGAGGCGACCATGCCATCGTTATTATCTCGTATCGCACCTGCAGGCCAAAAGGGTAGCGTGATGGGCGTATATTCGAGTAGCCAATTTTTTGGGGCTTTTACCGGTGGGCTGTTAGGTGGAGCTATCGCTGTAACTTTTGGTGAATCGATGATTTTTCTTATAATGGCTAGCTTTAGCCTTTTATGGTTCATTGCTGCGATTGGTATGAAACCACTTAAAAAATCAAAAAGTTATAGCTTTTCTACCACGATAACAAATGAACAAGAAGCGAATGATGTTGTTAACCAGTTAGTCGTTTCCCCAGGGGTTATTGAAGCTACCTTAGTGCACTCTGAATCTGTAGCTTACTTGAAAATTGACGATAAAATCGCAGATTTAGCGCAGATAAAATTATTGTTGAAATCACCCATTAAGAAAGAAAGCGTTTAGTTCTATTGTAATATTCACTCTTGTTTTATTTTTCGTTATCCAGTACCGTTAGGTAACTGCAAATAGGAAGCAGAATAACATTAATAAAACAAGGAGTTGTCATGTCCTATAAATCTTTATTTATTACCTGCCTTTTTTGTATTACTTTCAGTTCGTTTTCAGCATTAGCCGATAGACTTACGGGTGTATTAGAAGGTACGTATCTTGCCGTATCAGGCCATAGTACATCAAGGGAAGTAAGCCGCTTAACGATGGGAGAATCTCCTAGACAAGTCGGCAAATATAAGTTGGTACTTAAACGTGAAGGTTGGAAAGACCTGTCAAAAGAAGATAAAAAACGCATTAGAAAACGATTAGTGATCAAAGGCGAATTTACTGGCGTGATGGATATGTCAACTCACACATTAAACCATACGCTGGTTAACCAAGATAAATCAGGCACGCTATATTCGCATGGAGATTATTTAATACCTGAACAAGGTGATGCATACTGTAGCAACGGTGTTCCTTTAGCAGGTATCGAGCATATTAATTTTGTTAACGGTTCAGGCATTTATCAGCATTTAATCGTTGGAAAACTACAACTAAAAGCACAAGTGAATAATTGTCCAACAGAAGAAAATTTTTTACAAAATGAGTTTACCGTTATTGTTGGAAATGGCAGCTTAACTTTTGCTGCGACTGGCGAATAATCATAGTATTTCTTGGATGAGTGATTGAATAATGGTCATTACACTATGCTGATGATTTCATCATGCATGTTGTTTTCGCCAATACTTACAATCACTTCATCTCCTTCTTCTTTGCCCATTAGAGCTGCACCAATCGGGGAGCTAGGCGTAATAATAATCGTTGTTTGATTGTCTGCCTTAATCGTTAAGCCACCTCCTGCTGGACTAATGAAGTAGTGATGCTCTTGGCTTGCAAGTTGTATTAAAGACGCCATTGCTATCGTGTGATGTGGTTCAATAATCAAATTTGATACTTGGCTCATGGCTAACGACAGTTCGTTTACGCGGCGAGAGTGCCCCTCAGCTAGGTAACTAGCTTCTATTGCTAAGGTATCATATTGAGTTTCAGCCACTGATTGATCATCAATGGCTGCCAGATGGGCGTTTTTAGCCGCCTGCTTTGCTGCTTCTAAAGCATTTGCTAGCTGAACTAATAATGCTTGCTTAACTGTTTTTTTTCTGTGAGATATCCATAGGAAAGCTGTGTCGCTCACTTATTAGCCGATAACGTGATTTGTAAAAATAATGTTAACTTTTTAATTGTTTTCCATGCTTTGGGCATTATAATGCGCGTCCTTTTGAGTAGAACATATTGTTTACAAAGGGAAGAAATCAATTATAAAGGATATTCCATGAAAAAAATAACATTAGCCTCATTATTCTCATTATGTGCTTTTACTGCTTCCGCTGAATGGTCTGGCGGCGTTGGCTATGCAAATTTATCAAATGAAGACATCAGCCTTGGGGCGTTAGTAGGTGAAGTCGCTTATAACGTACATAAAGAAGAAAAGTTTTCTTTGATCACAGGCTTACGATACGGCATAGGCATTCAAGATGATAGTGCTAGCTATGCCAATACAACGATTGATATTGAGTTAGATCGCTTCGTTGCAATCGATGTAAAAGTGCAGTTTGCCCTGAATGAGCAAGTGTATGCGTATTTACTGCCTAGTTACGGTAATGCAAAACTTTCGGCATCAGTTGTTGGTGAGTCAGCTTCTGATGATGATTGGGAGTTTGGTTATGGTGGTGGTATTGGTTATCAGTTTAATCAACAGTCAGCGATTGAAGCGAGCTACCAACAGTTTGATGATACTGATGTGCTAGGTGTGAGTTATACCTTTAAGTTTTAAAGCATTGAGAGATTACCTCTATTAAACGAGGCAGTATGTTAAAAAGGGCTAACGTGTTGTTAGCCCTTTTTTATGATTACAAAAAAACTATCTGACAGGTGTCAAAATAAAGCTTGAAATTTAATCGAACAGCTACTACCTTATAACAACTGGTTAGACCTTTAAGAGATGCATCATGCCAAAAAAATCACCTTTTCCACATATTTTTCAACCCTTAGATCTTGGTTTTACTACATTGTCGAATCGCGTACTGATGGGATCGATGCATACCGGCTTAGAGGAAGAAAAAAACGGCTTTGATAAGCTAGCTGCTTTTTATCAAGAGCGTGCAAAAGGTGGTGTGGGCTTAATTGTTACTGGCGGTATAAGCCCAAATATTCGAGGGCGGCTTGCCCCTTTTGGCTGTCAATTAAGTTATTTCTGGCAAGTAAACAAGCATAAAAAAGTAACGGAGGCTGTACATAAATATCCGACTAAAATATGTTTACAACTTTTGCATGCAGGGCGTTATGCTTATCACCCATTTAGTGTTTCAGCGAGTAAACTCAAAGCGCCAATAAATCCGTTCACGCCAAGCAAAATGTCAGTGAGACAAATTAAGTCAACCATTAAAGATTTCGCGCATTCTGCAAAGTTAGCCGCCAAGGCCGGTTACGATGGCGTTGAAATTATGGGTTCAGAAGGTTATTTAATTAATCAGTTTAGTTGTGTACGGACCAATAATCGCTCCGATGAATGGGGTGGCTCAATTGAAAATCGTATGAGATTAGCATGTGAAATTGTTAAAGCGGTTAGAGCAAAAGTGGGTGAAAAATTTATCATTATTTTTCGTTTATCTATGCTGGACTTCGTAGAAGGGGGGAACGAATGGCAAGATGTTGTTACCATGGCCAAAGCAATAGAAAAAGCGGGTGCAACCATCATTAATACGGGTATTGGTTGGCACGAAGCGCGTATTCCAACTATTTCAACTTCAGTACCAAGAGCCGCCTTTACTTGGATCACCGAAAAAATGAAACAAGAGGTTTCGCTACCGTTGGTGACAACTAACCGCATAAATACGCCGGAAGTCGCAGAAAAAGTGCTTGCAGAAGGGCAGGCTGATATGGTTTCTATGGCGCGACCCTTTTTGGCGGATGCTGATTTTGTCAACAAGGCGGCGGCTAACCATAGTGATCATATAAATACCTGCATTGCTTGTAATCAAGCGTGTTTAGATCATGTATTTAAGCAACAGCGTGCGTCTTGTTTAGTAAACCCCCAAGCTTGTTATGAAACAGAACTTGTGCTTGAAAAAGCGCACGCTGTAAAGAAACTTGCCGTTATTGGTGCAGGCCCAGCCGGTTTAGCCTTTAGTGTTTATGCATCGCAAAAAGGTCACCAGGTTACTTTATTTGATCAGGCTGATGAAATAGGTGGCCAATTTAATGTCGCCAAACAAATCCCCGGCAAAGAAGAGTTTTATGAAACGCTGCGTTATTTTAAAATACAATTAAAAAAACATAATGTTACGTTAGTGTTAGGGGAGCAGCAATCGGTTGAAAGCATCGCTAAACTAGGCTTTGATGAAGTGATTTTAGCCACGGGTATTACGCCTAGAAACTTGTCAATTGAGGGGGCAGATCACCCTAAAGTGCTGAATTATTTACAGGTGATAAAAGAAAAAATGCCTGTTGGAAATAAAGTTGCCATTATTGGAGCGGGTGGTATTGGCTTTGATGTTGGCTGTTACTTAGCGGAACAACATAGCTTATCAAGTGACGCAGATGCGTGGATGAAAAACTGGGGTGTTGATAAGCAATATCATCAGGCAGGTGCTTTGCTAGCAAATGCTGCTCATCCACGTACTGAAAAAGAAATTTATCTTTTACAGCGTAAAACTACAAAGGTTGGTGCCGGTCTTGGTAAGACTACGGGCTGGATCCATCGAGCAACATTGAAAAATAATGGCGTTAAAATGTATAACGGTGTGTCGTATGAAAAGATTTCTGATCAAGGGTTACATATTACGCATGAGGGAAAAGCAAAAATTCTCGATGTAGATAATGTGATTGTTTGTGCAGGACAAGAGCCACAAAGGCAGTTATATGATGGATTGAAAAGCGCCAATATAACTACCCACCTTATTGGTGGTGCTGATGTCGCAGCCGAACTTGATGCCAAGCGGGCAATTCGTCAAGCACTAACACTTGCTATATCTGTATAATATAGTTTTAGTACAACGCTTATTAGGATTGACGTACCTAGCATGGGTCACTGTTATTTATGCTGCTGACATCATAAACTCATTTATTGTTTACATACGAATTGAGGTTACAGCCACTAGAACTTGCGTTGGCCATGTTAGGTTAATACACTCCACACATTGAATATTTCTAGTGGCCAACAGATTTTATGCAAATAAATGCGATTGAACTTCAACAAAAACATATTAATGTTATCTCGTCTGCAAAAGCGTTTGCCGCTGTTTTAAATGGCTTAATTGCTCAAGCGAAAAATCGCATTGTTATTTCAGCGTTATATCTTGAAAATGATCAAGCAGGCCAAGCTGTAATGATGCAGCTTGTTACGGCCAAACAAAAAAATCCTACCTTATCTATTTCTATTATTGTGGATGACCACAGAGCTCGCAGAGGACGCATTGGCGATAAAACAGCTGCCGGTAATTTGGTTAGTTACCAAGCTTTATGTCGCAAATATGATGTTGATATTGCCTTTTACGGTATACGGGTTAAAACGCGAGAGATCATGGGAGTGATGCACCTTAAAGGCATGTTTTTTGATGATACGGTGCTTTATAGTGGGGCAAGCATTAATAATGTTTACTTACATCACCATTCACAGTATCGCTTAGATCGTTATTATCAAATACAGAGCAAAGCTTTAGCTGATAGTATGTGTGATTTATTACTCACAAAAATAGTCGCTAAAGGCTTAGCAAGCTCGTTATTAGAATCAACAGTCGTTGATAAATCACAATTAAAACAGTTAAGCCAGCGTACTTTTTCAATGCTACGTCATGCACAATATCAACTTCCAAAGCAGCCCAAACAAGCTGAACTTTCGGTAACACCTGTACTTGGTTGTGGCAAAAAGCATAATGCCTTAAACGATTTATCACTATCGCTATTAAATGAGAGTAGCCGTTCTGTAGTGTTAATTACGCCATATTTTAATTTACCTAAAAAGATGATTAAAGCGATTACACTCGCAATGAAACGTGGTGTGTCAGTTAAAATTATCGTAGGTGATAAAGTCGCGAATGATTTTTTTATTGCCGATGAAAATGCTTTTTCAACGATTGGTATTATCCCGTATTTATATGAAAAATTGTTACGTCGTTTTGTTAAAAAATATCAAGCAGATATCAGCCAAGGGAAGTTAAACATACATGTATGGCAGGATGGCGATCATACTTTTCATGCTAAAGGTATGATTGTTGATGATAAATATCATTTACTTACCGGAAGTAACCTGAACCCGAGAGCGTGGAATCTTGATTTAGAAAATGCGATTTTATTGCAAGATCACCAAAAAGTGATGATGCAAACTATTACACAAGAGCTTGATAATATCGTAAAAAATACCCGAAAAATCACCGATGCGAGTATGCTTGATGAAGAGCTACAATACCCTGAAAAACCTAGAAAAATGATGAAGAGACTGACTTTTTCTAGAATTGATCGATTATTAAAACGCTTCCTTTGATAAGTAAAATCTCTTACCTTATAACTGAATGTTACTTCCGCCTACCGTGAACTGTGGTAACGTTAATTAAAATCAGTCACTTAATTAATATATATGAATTATAAACAGCTAGTTATCGGTAAATTTATTCTCTTAAGTTCTTTAGCGTGTACAGCAGGAACAGACACCACAGATTGGATGCCCGAGCAAAGCTTCACTCAAGGTGTTGAAGGGCCTGCCGTTGATCAATCTGGCCACTTATATGCCGTTAATTTCGAAAAACAAGGCACTATTGGTAAAGTTACCGCAAGAAACAATGCCGTGATTCATATCACATTAACTGATGGCTCTATTGGTAATGGTATTCGTTTCGACAAAGCTGGAACCATGTATATTGCTGATTATGTTAACCATAATATTCTAGCGTTAGAGAAAAACAGCGAAGATGTTAAGGTTTATGCTCATAATGATCAGATGAATCAACCTAATGATATCGCCATTATGGATAATGGTATTTTGTTTGCGAGTGACCCAAATTGGGCGGAAAACTCAGGTAATCTTTGGCGTATTAATACTGATGGTTCAACTTCATTATTGGAAAAAGAGATGGGCACTACAAATGGTGTTGAAGTAAGCCCAGATAATAAAACCTTGTATGTGAATGAAAGTGTGCAACGAAATGTTTGGCGATATGATCTAGACGCTAAAGGAAACATTAGTAATAAAACGCTTTTTCATCATTTTGAAGACCATGGAATGGATGGCATGAGAACCGACAAGGCAGGTAATCTGTATATTGCTAGATATGGTGCTGGCGTGGTTGCGGTATTATCGCCAAGTGGTCAATTAATAAAAACAGTTACTTTATCGGGTAAGCACCCTACTAACATCGCCTTTGGTGGTAAAGAAGGTAAGCAAGTGTTTATTACTATGCAAAAAAGAGGTGCGATTGAAACATTTAATAACGATATCGCGGGTAGAAATTATTAGCCTCGAACCGTGAGTTGGATGTGACTGACTAATACCTATAGAAAAGCCCCATAAAAATGGGGCTTTGCTCTTTTTAGGTTACAATAAGCGCGATACTGTCAATTACCTAAATATTATTAAAAAATAAAACAAAAAGCCCTTATAAAGGACTTTTTCTATTTAAATCTACATTTTTATTTTTGTTTCAGAGTTGGGTAGGACACGTGCGCCCTAAAAAGGGTTAGCCGTTGTCCCCCCACCGAACCGTACGTGCACATTTCTATGCATACGGCTCTCCATTAGACTTTAGCAAAATTTCGATAATCGGGTAGCGTCCCTCTGTGAAGATCTACATGACAGTCCTTGCATAACACCAATGTTTTCCTGTTACGGGCAATCATTAGGCGTTTCCAAGGTTCTATACCATCTTTGATATCTTTCAGTTTGCGCACATGGTGAACTTCAAGATAGCCAGTTTTGGTGCCACAATATTCACAGCATGTTGCTGACATCCTATCTAACAGCTCGGTACGTGAGGAATATTTATAAACATTCGGTAACTGATTAATAAAATCAGGCACACTAATTCCGGCTGTAGACACACTTCGATTTTTAAGTTGGAAAACCTCAATTTCATAGCGTTTTCCATTACGAAATTCATAGTGAATGTATCTACCATCTGGTTGCCTTAATTGCCGAGCAATTTTAGTCCTTGATGTTCGATGCTTGCCTGCCAGTGTCTTAAACAAACTGTTTTGCCATATCCAATGTAATTTATTGAGATATAGCACTGGTGCAAGGTTGTAGTAGTTTGCAAAACCGCGCATTTCCGCATTGTACTGACTAATGATTTCATAGTCAGACAGATACATCATGACTGGTTTACTGAGACTACCACCATCCCCCATGTCGTAATTCCCATAGCCACGAAGAGAACAGAATTTATGTATTCTGGCTCTTGGTACACCAAGGTGGACATGTTCAGTAATAGTACGTTTAGTCCCGTATGTCTTACCGCCATCCGATCTATGTCCCACAACACATTTGACCCTTTTATCTTCCCGTCTACAAATCACTTCATAGCCAAGAAAAACAAAGCCTTGCTTAGGATCTACAACACTCGATTTTTCTTTCGAAACTTCAAGTTTTAATTCTGACTCAACAAATTCAGTAATGTCAGCCATTACCTGCATTGCTTCCTGTTTTGAACCAATGATCCCAATTAGGAAGTCATCAGCATACCGAACGTATCTCATGCGTTTAAAGTCAGGGTCATCCATAAGAACGCTTGACGTACTCGCCATTTGCTCTTCGAATGCCTTCACCTCTTGCTTCCATCTTTCAATTTTCTGCTCATCAGCAGGGAAACCAGAGGCTCCGAAACCTTGTTTTATCCACTTGATGCGGTTGGTACGATTTTGTAGAGCCTTTTTGTACTCTGGGTTGGGTTTCCTTCGTCCTCCTTTACTGAACTCTTTGATTTTAGTTTTCATAAACTCATCAAGTTCATGGAGAAAAACATTGGCTAGTATCGGGGAAATTATCCCGCCTTGCGGGGTTCCCGTGTGGGTGCCAAAGTAACGCCATTCTTCCATATAACCAGCCTTTAAGAACTTCCTGAGAAGCGCCAGAAAAGGTCGATCATCAATTCTCTTACTGAGAAATCGCAGTAGGAGGTCATGGTTAATGTTGTCGAAATAACCCTTGATATCTACGTCACATACCCACTTGGTTCCCTTCCAACTGTCTCTAATTTCAGTCAGAGCAGTGTGACAAGATCGCCTAGGTCGAAATCCATAACTCCAATCACTAAAGGCTGGCTCGTAGATTTCTTCCAAGATCATTCTCATGACCTCTTGTATCAGCTTGTCATCACCACTTGGTATTCCAAGAGGTCTTTTCTTACCATTCGGCTTCCGAGCATCTTTGGGTATGTGTGTGCGTCTGCAAGGTTTAGGATAATAACTACCAGATTTTGTGAGGTTGATCAGATGATTAATCCTTTCAATGCCCATTCCATCCAATGTGTTATCGTCTATCCCTTTCGTCATGGCTCCACGATTGGGATAGATGTTGGCATAAGCCTGCATCCAAAGATCCTGATGACTACACATGATTTTGTGTAGCTTCTTGATCTTGCAACCTTGTTTACTTGCTTTACTAATACCACTTAGAGCTTTGAGTGTTCTATCTGATAGCACTGACTATCGAACCTCGCTTCTATTAGTATCGCGTCTAACTGACTCCCTTCCCCCTTACATTTGAATTTTCACATGGGTTACTCCAGTGCTTATATCCAAATTTCAGGTCGGATTAAAACCGACTGCTACCCCATTACAGGGCTACGTTGGGTACTACGGAGCCTCCGTCACCATATTGGTTGTTAAATTCAAACCAACTTAGGTGATCCCGCATTTCTCTGTAGTCAAGAGGCGTCCTACTTAGGTTTCACTTACGTCCAATTACCACTCTCACCGAGCAGGTGCCAATGTTGTCGGATATGATGACCTTCTAAACATAATCATCATAAACATTGGTATGACTCCTTAACTATCGTGAGCCAAAGATATCCCGAAACCCACTATGGACTATGATTCAACCAATCAGGTTTAACCATATAGGACTTGCAATGACTGGCGCAAAGTAGATAGTTTCCCCGCCACCAGCCTTTTCCTAACATGCTGCACTCCCCTCCCTCTTTCGAGGTTCAAGTCTATTACTAGACAAGGATAAGTTAGGCTTGCAATAGGCTTTCCAACAGCCTATACTTGCGACACAGACTTGCCGTAAGTGCTTGATTTACAAAGCAAAACGGCGCACTCAGAACGGGATGTCATCATCAAAATCGATAGTTGGCTCTTGAGGGTTTACCTTAGCGTTTGACTGATTTTGTTGCTGAAAGCCGCCTTGCTGCGCAGGTTGTTGTGTCGGCTGCTGCTGATAACCTGATTGCGAACCACCTTGTGGTGAACTTTGCGCTGGCTGTTGATAACTTTGCTGCTGTTGTGGAGCTGGCTTTTGTTGATAACCTTGCTGTTGTTGCGCTGGTTGCTGATAAGCGGCTTGCTGAGGCGCTGCTGCTGGCTGTTGTTGGTATCCACCGCCTTGTTGCGAAGAAGACTGTTGATAGCCTCCTTGACCTTGGCCTCTTGAATCCAACATTTGCATTTCATTAGCAACAATTTCAGTGGTGTACTGATCTTGGCCTTGTTGGTTTTGCCATTTACGTGTTTGTAAACGACCTTCTAAATATACTTTTGAGCCTTTCTTCAAATATTCACCGGCAATTTCCGCTAAACGTTGATAAATAACAATGCGGTGCCATTCAGTTTTTTCTTTCTGTTCGCCAGTTTGTTTGTCTTTCCAGGTTTCAGATGTTGCTACGGTAAAGTTTGCAACGGCATTACCATTTGGCATAAAACGTACTTCAGGATCTTGCCCTAAGTTGCCAACAATAATGACTTTATTTATCCCACGACTGGCCATGTAACTCTCTCACTTTTATAATTCGTACAACTTAATAAGTTGTTGATAATAAAACAATTGTAACTTTCTCGTTAGCGGTTGTTTTATTTGGGTTAACAGAAAAGAGATCCATTCTAACACTGCTCTTTACAATGCGATAGATCCAATTTTAGTTCTTTAAATATTCCGTCATTTTTCCAGCGATATCTGTAGGAATTTTCGCTGTTTTTTGTGTTTGATAGTCAAAATGCACCATGACGGCTGTACCTGATGCTTTTAATTCATTTTGTTGCCATAACTCTTGATAAACATCAAAGGAAGAACTCCCAATTCGGCCAATATAAGTTCTAACTTCCATTTCATATTCATAATACATTTGACCATGAAAGGTTGCATCTATTTTGGCTAATATTAGGCGCCATTTTTGTAAATTCAAATCGGGCGTGAACCATTTAAATACTTCGTTTCTTGCACCTTCAAACCATATGGGGATCATCGTATTGTTAATGTGGCCAAGTGCATCTGTGTCGCAAAACCTTGGTTTGAATGATTCGTGAAAAAATTTATTAGTCATTAGTGTCCTTATTCTTTTGATCTATGATGTTCTGAGGCGTACAGCGTGGCTACTTTAATATTCTCTTGTGTATGTTACAACTTACTATTGTGCTTAACTGGGGGGAGTGTTCATCGCAGTAAGCAGCGTAATCATCCTATTAAGATAGCATGATATCAATTTTGTGTTAGTCTTTTGAAAGTTCTTTAGCGCATATGACTTTGCTGTTTTAACGTAGGGAAAAGCCCTGTCTATAGCAATTCATAGGTTTTAATCAAAAGAGAATAATAATGAAAAAACTGACTATTTTATTTTTTACGTTCTACTGCACTTTTGCGTTTGCCGGTGCAGGTGACAAAGCTCCAGATAGAAAAGTAGGCCAAGGGCCTTATGAAAGGTTAATTCTGCGTGGTGGTATTGTGGTCAACGGTGAAGGTGCACCTGCAAGAGGGCCAATGGACATTGTGATCGAAAATGATCGTATTGTTCGCATGGTTAGTGTTGGTAACCCAGGTGTACCGATTAAAGAGGGTGGTCGGCCTAAAGCGCGAAAAGGCGATATTGAGTTAGATGTTTCTGGGCAATATATTCTGCCTGGTTTTATCGATATGCACGGTCATATTGGTGGAAGTGCTGACAATATTCCTGCGGAATATGTCTTTAAACTTTGGCTGGCACATGGCATTACTACGGTAAGGGAACCAGGTAGCTTTAATGGCGTTGATTGGGTGATGGATCATGTTAAACGTAGTGAAAAAAATGAAATTGCTGCCCCTAGAATTATTCCATATGTAGGTTTTGGTATGGAGAATAAGCAAGCAATTACTACGCCTGAACAGGCTAAAAAGTGGGTTAAATATATTGCTAAGCGTGGCGCTAAAGGGATTAAGTTTTTTGGTGCTCCACCAGCGATAATGGAAGCCGCGTTAACCGAAGCAAAACATCAATCGTTGGGTTCTATGATGCATCATGCGCAGTTGGAAGTGACAAACATGAATGTGATCGATTCAGCGCGTTTAGGTTTAACAACCATGGAGCATTGGTATGGTTTACCAGAGGCATTGTTTGAGCACCAGCGTATTCAAGACTATTCACCAGACTATAACTACAATGATGAACAAAACCGATTTGGTGAGGCAGGCCGTCTATGGCAACAAGCAGCAAAACCAGGCTCTAAAAAATGGCAGCAGGTACGTGACGAGTTAATTGAGTTAGATTTTACCATTAACCCAACAATGACGATTTATGAAGCGAGTCGTGATTTAATGCGCGAAATGAACGCAGACTGGCACAAAGAGTATACCTTGCCAACGTTATGGGAATTTTTTCAACCCAATAAATATGCCCATGGTTCTTATTGGTTTGATTGGACGACAGATGACGAAATCGCTTGGAAGAAGAACTACCAACAATGGATGACATTTATCAATGATTATAAAAATCATGGTGGCAGGGTAACAACGGGTTCTGATGCTGGCTATATTTTTAAAATATATGGGTTTGGTTATGTGCGTGAATTAGAGTTATTACGCGAAGCAGGCTTTAATGCACTAGAAGTTATTCAATCGGCAACAATAAATGGTGCTCAAGCGCTTGGACTAGAAAAAGAGATTGGCTCTTTGCGTGTTGGTAAGAAAGCAGACATGGTGATTGTAGCTGAAAATCCTTTACGTAACTTTAAGGTATTGTATGGAACGGGTCACTTTCAGTTAGGCGACGATAATAAGCCGACAAGAAAAGGCGGTGTGAATTTTACGATCAAGGATGGCATTGTTTATGATGCTAAGGCATTGTTATCAGAAGTTCGTGCAATGGTTGAAAAAGCCAAACAATAATAAGGTCAAGTGATGCGTGCCTAGTGGTTAACCTGCGCACGTTCTTGTAAATATTAGCCGTGAAAAAGAAAAACCTCCTTTTCAGGAGGTTTTAATAATTTGGGTATATGCGCAAATTATTAATAGTAAGTATCTTCTCTATTGTGCGCTTGAGGATCTTCAATTAACTCATCAAAATTCACTTCAAAGCTATTATTGTCTTCGGTATTGGCAATATAAATGGTACGCGTAGAACCATCAATCCAAGTGACAGTACCACTACCTTTTTTACTACCACACTTCATGCCGATGTGAATGTCATTAAACTCCATATTTCCTCCTCAAATGCTGATAAATGCAGCACAACTGTTTGACGCTTTATAAATGCAATAGTTCAATTTAAGAACAAGTTGCGCATGTTTTTTCTACAGCGGGATATTTATTATATGGTGAAAAAAAAGTAGGTCTATACAAAGTTAAGGGGTAAATTCAATTCCTAAGATTGTTTGTCTTGAGGCCCCCGTTACATCGGGTATCTGGTTATAGATTTTTTTGTCATAAGCGTAGGCGAGCCAAGCAAATGCACTCGCTTCGAACGCTTGATTATTCAGGCCTAATGAATGAATATCATTGACAGTATGTCGTTTAAGTTCTTGTTTTAATAACTTATAACAGTGTAAGTTGTTGATTCCACCACCGCATAAATATACGAAACTCTTCGGGGATAATTTATCTACTTCATTGGCAATTGTTGTGGCTGTTAATTGCGCTAACGTTGCCTGAATATCGTTAGGTATCCATTTAGGGTTTAGTTGTAACGCTAACCAATCTAATGTGAAATATTCCCGACCGGTGCTTTTAGGAGCAGGCTTAGTGAAGTAAGGATCAGCAAGTAAACACGCCAATAACTCAGGGATCACTTTACCTGAAGCTGCCCAGTGCCCATCTTCATCATGCCTTTTATGCAAATGCTTGTAACACCAAGCATCAAGTAGTGCGTTTGCTGGCCCAGTGTCAAATCCAAGCACTTTTTTTTCTTTAGAACTCGGTAAGTAAGTGAGATTGGCGATACCTCCTAAGTTCACAATAAACGTATCATTATCACGTTCTTCAAATAAAAATTGATGGAATGCGGGAACAAGAGGCGCGCCTTGACCGCCCAATACAACGTCTTTCGTTCTAAAGTCACCGATAACACGCAGTTCAGATAAGCAAGATAATGTTTGATTACAGCCGATTTGCAGCGTAAAAGGCACAGAATTAATGGTGGTTTTTTCTGGTCGATGACGAATGGTTTGTCCGTGATTTCCAACAGCAATAATTTGCTCACGAGTAATACGATATTTTTCGAGTAACGTATTGATTGCTTGATGATAAAAGTGAGCGAGCTCAACCGATAAGCTTGCCATAAGGTCTATATTGTCGCCTTTAGGCTGATATAAACGGGTAACACGAGAGTGTAATGTATCGGTATAAGGGTGAAATACATGGCCAATTAATTGGGTTTTTTCACGACCTTTTTTTGTTTCATCAAAAGCCACTAAAGCTAAGTCAGCACCATCTGCACTTGTGCCTGACATGATGCCGATATAATAGCGTTGCATGGTTAAGGCGCTTGGTTACCTGACGATTCGAGATTATTTAACGCGAGTTTAGAAGTATTTAATTCAGCTAAACGTTGTTTCGCTACAAGGGCAAACTCATTTGCATGCTTTTTATCGATAGGTTGAGCATCGGGTAACTGAACAGTTCGTGGGTTACGATGGATGCCATTCAATAAAAATTCGTAATGTAGATGTGGTGCTTGAGACATACCAGTTGAGCCAACATAGCCAATAACTTGTCCTTGTTTAACGCGTTGCCCTTTTTTAACCGCACGTTTAGAAAAATGTAAGTATTTAGTAACAATGCCATTACCGTGCTGAATAAACACATAGTTACCATTATATTTGTTGTAAGTTGAGTGAGTTACTTTTCCGTCGCCAGAAGCAACAACAGGGGTGCCTGTGCTTGCGCGGTAGTCAGTACCTCTGTGGGCCTTCCAACGCTTTTGGATCGGATGAAAGCGTCTCGGTTTGAAATTAGAGCTGATATATTTGAATGACACAGGCGCTCTTAAAAAAGCTTTACGCATACTTCTGCCATCAGGGGTATAGTAGCGGCCATCTTTATAACGGATTGCTTGAAAGGTATCACCTTGGTTGTTGAACTCTGCGGCTAAAATTTTTCCGGTGCCAATAAACTCACCTTCAACATAACGCTTTTCATATACCACATGAAAACTATCGTTTTTACGAATGTCTAAGGCAAAGTCTATATCCCAACCGAAGATATTTGCTAGATTAATAATTTGTGCGTCATCTAAACCAGCGTTAACGCCAGCGGTCCAAAAGTTAGATTTAATTGTACCGTGCGCCGTGAACTCAATGGTATCAACTGACTTCTTTTCTTTTCGAGCGACAAAGCCTTGTACAGAGTCAGTGATAAATAACGTTTCAGTTTTTGATATTGAATATTCTAATGCGACTAAATCGCCATTTTCATTTTCGCCAATTTGTAACGTGTCACCAACATTAATTTTACGTAATAATTTGCCAAATTCACCTTTTGCATGACTCACCTTATGAGTTACCTGTGCGTTATGGCCAAATCTTTTTAATATTTTTGCTAACGAATCGCCAGATTTTACTTTCGCGGTGTGCCAGCTTAAATGAGGGATGCTGTGCTGTTCAATCGCATTTTCTTGCGTTGTTTGTTCCGTCTCTATTTCTGTAGAAAGATCTACGTTTTGTGTGTCAGCAGGAAGTGGTAGCTGGTAACGTTCACCAATTTTTAATGAAGAATGCTCTGATTGACGGCTCGCTGTTGCCTTTTCAGACGGTAAAAGCAAGATAAAAAGTAGCAAAATGCTCGCAGCAGAAAGCAAAACTTTGTGCTGTTTAGGTAAGGAGAGATATAAATCTTTTATATTTTTCAAATGGATACAGCCTTCACTACAAATTTAATTACAACATCCATCGGTTACTATAGCAAAATATTATACGGATAAACAATCATAGGGTTTTAACTTGTTGCGTATTTACAGTAGAATTCTGCCCTTATTTATTTTTTGAAACCACCAAATTGGAGCCAACCATGTTAGATGTCAGCCAAGCGTTTGCAGAATTAAAGCGCGGTGCCGAGGAGATCTTGCTTGAAGATGAGTTGCTTGAAAAACTTAAAACAGGCAAGCCGTTAAAAATTAAGGCAGGGTTCGATCCAACAGCTCCAGATCTGCATTTAGGGCACACTGTTCTGATCAATAAATTGCGTCAGTTCCAACAGCAAGGGCACGAGGTTATATTTTTGATTGGTGACTTTACCGGTATGATTGGTGACCCAACGGGTAAAAATGTGACTCGTAAACCATTAACTAAAGAAGATGTACTAGCAAACGCCGAAACGTATAAAGAGCAAGTCTTTAAAATACTCGACCCTGAAAAAACGCGCGTCGAATTTAATTCAACGTGGATGGATAAACTTGGTGCTGACGGTATGTTGAAATTAGCGTCACGGCAAACAGTAGCGCGTATGATGGAGCGTGACGACTTTAAAAAACGCTATACTAACGGACAAGCGATTGCGATTCACGAATTTATGTACCCATTAGTACAAGGCTGGGATTCAGTAGCACTTGAAGCCGATGTTGAATTAGGCGGTACCGATCAAAAATTCAATTTATTGATGGGGCGTGAATTACAAAAATCTGAAGGTAAGCGACCACAAACAGTATTGATGATGCCATTGTTAGAGGGGTTAGATGGCGTACAAAAGATGTCTAAATCGCTGAACAATTATATCGGTATTACAGATTCTCCAACAGATATGTTTGGCAAGATCATGTCTACATCTGATGATTTAATGTGGCGTTATTATCAATTGTTAAGTTTCAAATCTATTGATGTGATTGAAAGCTATCAGCAACAAGTTGCAGAGGGTGCTAATCCAAGAGATATAAAAATTGAACTAGCAAAAGAAATTATTGCGCGATTTCATGATCAAGAGGCTGCTGAAAAAGCCCATAAAACTTTTATCGAGCGTTTTCAAAAAGGTGCAATGCCAGATGATATGCCCGAGCAAACCATTGCAAGTGATCAAGGGGAGTTACCAATTGCAAATTTACTTAAAGATGCAGGGCTTGTAACAAGTACATCTGAAGCGATGCGAATGATCAAGCAAGGAGCTGCGAAAATAGATGGTGAAAAAGTTGTAGATAATAAGTTGAAAATTCAAGCGGGTAGTACAGCTGTTTATCAAGTAGGCAAACGCAAGTTTGCGAAAATAACATTAAGTTAATGAGAAAGTCGGCTTAGCCGGCTTTTTTTTACCTTTTTGTCAGGTATTTTTACAAATAGTGAACTTGAGTAAACTTTAATTTTTTAACCTTTTGATTTTTATGTGTTAATTATAGTTGGAATGTAAAGTGCTTGCTTAATTTATGACAGTACTTTTCATAAATTAACATTGAGAGCAGCCATGGAAGACCGCCAGTTTAGGGATCCATTGATTGAAAGAAGACATCAACAATGTCAGCAAGAAGGATTATGGGAACGCTTGAGTATCGCACAGAAATTTTCAGCAAGTAGCTTAATTAAATACGGTTATAAATTGATGTTTATTCGTCACGCTGCGCATACTAGCTTAGCGATAATGTTACTTGATGAAAAGATTACAACAATAAGTAGTGATGGAGAAATAAACACTTCACCAGATATACAGTTGAGATAGAAAGAGAATACTTGAAATTTTGCTGTATCACTTTACTCTGTAGTAAAGCATTTAACTGTATTTGATAATGAAGAAAAAGCTGTCGCTGCTGTTCATATTATGCACGCTAATAGGGTGTAGCATAAAGCCTACATACCAAGCAAAACATGCCAATAATGTCGATTTTTTCGCATTATCTTTGTACAGTCTTTATGATAGAAACTCTGTTTTTAGTGACTATCAAAACATGTCTGATACGACTCGAAATAGCATTGAAATTGCCATTGAAAAAGCCTTTGATGCTCAGGGGTGGCAATATAAATCTCCAGACAATGCCCAAGTTATCGTAGCGTATCACCTTGTTGATCGCTTAGCTGAATTGAAGAAATATAATAGAGGCGTTAAATATTGTTTGCCTTGTCTTCCGGTACAGGTGCCTGAAAAACAAAATAGGCATCAAGTAATGCAACCTGGCACATTGATACTGGATATGGTTGATGTGAACCATAATCGTACGATATGGCGAGGTGTTAGCCGTTTGAAAATCAATGAACGAGATCATAGTCTTGAAGCCCAAGATAAAATTGAACAAGCAATTATTGGCTTACTTGATACCGTTCCGAAATAGGTAAATCTATGTTGAAATGGTTAGTGATCACAATAGGAACTATTATTGGTTTTTTGTTGGTGATATCTGTTATTGGATACCAGCTTAAAAACAATGAAGAAAAGAACCGCGCCTACCTAGAACAAGAACATTTCAAACCCACAAATTCAGTTGAGCGGCAAGACCAAAAGGTGCATATTGCCCCGAATAATACCATTCCTTTTGAGCAAACGAATAGTTATCAAATAATAAAACAGCATTTAACGTGTATTAATAACCAACAATGTAAAGCGGTGAAGGTCTCGTTTGCTGACCAGTCTTGTTTACTGGCAATCAACAGTATTGGCGCAGCTCGACTTTTAAAAGCCGCACCAACAGAACAAGTAGGTTCGTGTCCAAGCATCAGTGTTAACACCGAGGCCGTATGTTTAGATAATGTGTGTCAGCTTAAAAAAATGCGCAACTAGCACTAGCGCCGTCACATAAGCAAGGTATACTAGTGGGGATAGCGTGATTGGAACTTTTACCTCTTGGTATTCTATCAATCGCAGCGCACATTTATTTATAATAAGCATGTAACGAATCCTTATGACATTTCCAAACGACGAAACCGGCCAAGTGCTAACTGAAATGCAAAATGCAGGCATCGACTTAAGCATAATTCATTCAGTAGTTTTTTTTCAACTTTTTGAAAAAGAAGAACAAGCTAGAGCAATGGAGAGTTACCTAAAGCAGAAAGTGCCAGATATGCAGGTAAAAGTACATCCAGATCAAACCCCTAACGTATGGGATGTTGATTGTACTGTTAACATGTTACCAGATTATGATGTCATCACTGCTCAAGAAGCACAGTTTGAACAGATAGCTGCTAAATTTGATGGTTATAATGACGGTTGGGGAATTGAAGTATAACGCTAAAACTTAATGATGGTTTACGCTGGTATTCGCTTAAAAGCAAGTTGTAACATTCCGTCTCTGATTACAAATAAGGCACTTTTTTTTACAAAAATTGACAACTTGTAGACACTTGAACAACAGTGTTTTTTGGGTTCTATTGGCATCATATTTTCCAATAATTATTAATGGGAAAACATGATGAAACACACACTTCTTTCTTTACTTATTTTAGCGGGTATTAGCACACCTGCTTTGGCAGAAAATAACACTAAACACTCTGTTGGCTTACAAATTGGCGGTGGAGGCCTTGATTATAAAGGCAAAGATACTGATAGCCAAGGCGTTGCTAAATCTTACCTTTACTACAATTATAAATTTTCTCATTATTTTTCTGCTGAAGTAGGCTTGGTCGGCGCAGAAGATATTGATGATTGGGAATGTAAGAAAAATGCTGATGATGAATTTGTTTGCTATTCAGATGACAGCGATGATTTTGAAATAGTCGCTGATGATTTTGACTTTGGCTCGGTAGTGGTCGCGATTCGTGGTGAACTACCGCTATCTAAACACAATAGTTTGTATGGCAAAATTGGTGCTGAATTTTACGATTATGAATTTGGTCTAATGCGAGAAAAAACCATTAAAGAGGATGGAACAGGCTTATTTGCTGAATTAGGTTGGCAATATCGTTGGAATAATGGCATAGGATTAAGCGCAAGTTATCAATTTCATAATGTTGGTGATTTAGAAATGAAAGGCTTAAACCTTGGTATTAGTTACGCATTCTAGTCATTTTTACTGCCAGCCTGTTGTTGGTCGGCAATATTAAAGGCAGGTAGCGATACCTGCCAATAAATAGCAGCTAACCTTAAGGCCAATGCACCAACTATGGCAACAATAAGGGAAACATTTTCGGTAAAGCCAATAGTCTGCAAGCCAATAAATAATATACCACCAAGCATTGCCGCTAAGGCGTATATTTCTTGGCGAAGAATAAGTGGTATAACGTTGCAAAGTACGTCTCTTATCATACCGCCAGCAACGCCAGTGATCATGCCCATGACTATTGCAACCGTTATTGAACTACCTAAACTCAGTGCTTTTTCGGTACCTAAAACGGCAAAAAGTGCTAATCCAAAGGCATCAGATATTAGTAAAAATCTTTTTGGGATACGTGTTGGGCGGCGTATAAAAAGAATGGTTAAAATAGCGGTGAGTAAAATAACATAAAGGTAAATTGGACTTGCCACCCAAAAAACAGGCGTGTCTAAAATAACATCTCTGATCGTCCCGCCGCCAATGGCGGTAACGGCGGCTAGCACTACAACCCCAAATGGATCAAGTTGATACCGCCCTGCCATAAGGGCGCCTGACAGTGCAAAAACCACAATGCCAAATAAATCTAACCAATAAAGCAAAAATCTTACCTCTGCGTATTTTCTGTCACCACAGGTAGCTCATCAGCTTGCCAGCCGTTGAAATCACCAGATAAATGTCGTAATTGAGAAAAGCCGTGTTTTGTTAATATTTCCTCAGTAATTTGTGCTCGTCTTCCTGAGCGGCAATGCACCACTACCATTGAATCTTGATGTATGCTTAATTCATTCAACCGTTGTTCGATTTCATTATGAGGAATGTTAATCGCATTGGCGATATGCCCGGTGTTAAATTCTTGTGCAGATCTCACATCTAAAATAATCACAGGAGCAGCTTTCGGGGCTTTTGTAATTGATATTAACTGTTGAGCTGAGATGGTTTTGGTTTCATTAGCTTGTACAAAACTTGTTAGTAACAATACGAACAAAAATACAGATAATTGGTTAAATGTTTTCATCAGAGCGCCTTATGTAGCAAAAGAAATGAACATAGATAATACTAGCATACTGAAAATAATCCCGATGTTTAAGGCTTTTACTAACTGCAGCTGTTTAATCGTGTTTGAAAGCTCTGTAGTGGAAGGTTGAGAACCTGACTGATTAAAGCTAACGCGTCTTAACTTGTGTCCTTGATAAAGTGCAACGCCCCCTAATTGGACATTATTAATTTTAGCGGCGGTAGCTAGTAAGTAATCGCTCGTTAACCTTGATATATGTGAGCTGATAGACTGTGCGCTAGTACGGTTCGTTTTACTAAACATTAAGAAGCTTAATTCTATAGAAAGTATTAACGCCGGTAGCCATTGTAATAGCGATATAATTTTTCCAACAAATTTACCAAAATATTGATATTTTTCAATTTTTGTATTCCAGCTGTAATGTATTTCTAACAGAATGCGATAACAAATGGCGGCAATGGGACCAATAAGCAAATAAAGCAAAATGACTAAAAACTGACGTTGTAGGTAATTGAGCCAAAGCATTTCAATACAGGCTTTACATAACCCCATACTAGATAATGTTGAGGTATCTCTTAGTACCCATGGCTGTAAATGCGCTTTTGCTGAACTGTTTTCTTGTTTGTTTATTGACGTGATCAGTTGGCTAGCCATTCGTTGTGCGCCAGCTCCTGATAAAGCAAAAAAAAGTAATAAGCTGTGCCAAAGTATCGGCACTTCAACAAAATCTTCAAATAACCATATAATTATGATTATAGGTATTAGCGTGATCAGTGTAGCGGCTGCACCAGCAATTTTTTGCTGTTGTGTACCATTATGTTGATTGTTTACTTTGTCTGACAGGCGTTGACAGTAAAAACGAAAGAAATGCGTGGTGTCTTTCGTTTGTACAATAGCAATAACAGACCTCAATAAAAGGACAACTAATACGATGATGAGTTGCAAAATGAAAGGGGTAAGTTGGTTGATAAAGTCTGTCATGTGGTTTGCTTAGTTCAAGGTAATGCCTTGTAAATTTTCAATCATGTTCATCACCAGCTGAGAAGAATTAACTGATGCAGTTTCAAGGTATGCTTCAAATGAAGTAGGGGATTCTTTACCAGCAATATCTGACATTGAGCGAATGACTACAAAAGGGGTTGATAGCTGATAGCAGGTTTGTGCAATTGCGGCGCCTTCCATTTCTACTGCTGCCATCGTGGGAAAATTTGCCCGCGCTTTTGCTATATCGTCATCTTTGGTCATAAAGGTATCACCTGTTGTGATCAAGCCGACAAGTGTTTGAATGCCCGGTAATGATGAAATACTAGCTTTTGCTGCTTCGACTAAACGCGGGTGAGGAAGGTAAGCGGCGGGATTCGCTGGTAACTGGCCAATTTCATAGCCAAATGCTGTTACATCAACATCGTGATAACGTACTTCACTGCTAATAACAATATCACCCACTTTTAAAGACTGTTCGAAACCACCAGCAGAACCTGTATTGACAACATACTTAGGAGAGAATTCTTTGATGAGAAATGCTGTTGCAAGTGCTGCCGCGACCTTACCAATACCCGATTGTACTATTACAACGTCGGTGTTATTTAACCTACCATGGTAAAATGAGTAGCCTGCGATGTTTGTTGTTTTTGCGTCAATTAATTTTGCTTTTAAAATCGCAACTTCTGGTTCCATTGCGCCGATAATACCTACGGTCATTTTATTGCCTTAGTGAAAATATTGATGGCGAAAGTATACGTTAACAACTATGGTTTTTACAGCGATGAAAAAGCGGAAATTATTCCGCTTTTTGTTATTAAGGTTACTACGTTTGTACGTTTAGGCTAGATCAGAATATGTTAATGGGGCAATGCACCCATACTAGGTGCTGGTAATTTTCCGTTGTTTAATTGATTAGCTGCAAGTGCTGCTGTCGGTGTGATCACACCTGTTGAAGATGATGCAGGTTTGGTTCGAGCTTTAACCATTGGAGCAGGGATCACTCTGCCTTTCATTTTAGGCTCCATGACTTTATTGGCAAACAAACGCGTTTGTAAACAATGTTTTAATTCTTCAACAGAATAGGTTGCTTTCACTTTAATACGTAAATGTGGAATTGATGCTGCTTCAAGCGCGCCACTTACAAACCAATCTTTTTTTACTTTATAACCTTTACCTTGCGTATCGACGAGATCGATGGTGCCAAGTAGCTTCATGCTTTGACGATCACAAATGGCAAAGTCTAAATATTTGTTATCGGCCTTATTACGTGCAGTTTGACTTGCTCGTTGTGAAACCCCGCCTCTTACCGTAACAATATCAGAAAGCTTTACTCGGTTGATAACACGATATTCACCACCAACAGCTTGTTCTAATAAACGATGAAAATTCTTTTCCGCTGAAGTAAATACAGTGGCTTTTCTATCGAAAGGAAATGGGAAACTAGTATCATTTAAACGATTTGCTAATAAAGCAACAATAATGATCAAACTGATCATCGCAAATAAAATGAGTTCCATAATGCGCTCCAAATTTACAAAATATTGACGGTTTTGTTAAAACAGTTTTCTTGTAACAGATAAAGCATTTTTTGTGCCATAAACATGCGAACAATATATTTATCTTAAACGGCATAATTTTCGTGGATTGTGAGGTGCTCTAATGGTCTGCTTCCGGACAAAATAGCTCATAAAGCACAGATAAAAGCTGGATAACTTCTGGGCTTTTTACTAAGTAATAAATAGTTTGTGCATCTCGTCGAGTTTCAACTATTTGTTCTTTTCGTAATACGGCTAAATGTTGAGATAGTGCTGATTGGCTTAATGGAATATGTTGGTTCAATTCACTTACCGACATTTCATTATTCATTAACGTACATAGGATCATCAATCTATTTTCATTGGCCATTACTTTTAATAAATCTGCTGTTTGTTTGGCTGCATTTATTAGCGCGCTAGGGTCTTGCAATGAATTTCTCCATGATGAGTAACGTTACTATTTATAGCAATAAATAGTAATTTAGACAATGCTAAATTAGCATTGACTAATATAATTAAGGTGAATAAACTAGCGCTAGTAGTTATTAAGGAGTGTGCTGATGAAGCCAGTGGTTATGTCTTTTTTCCACGATGAAACTTGTACGTTCACCTATGTTGTGTTCGATGCTGAACAACGAAGTGGGGTTGTTATTGATCCAGTACTCGATTTTGATCAAGCTTCAGGTAAGGTCAGTTATGAAAGTGCAAACCAGGTGCTCGAATATGTTAACGAGCAACAATTAACGATAGAGTGGATCCTTGAAACACATGCACATGCTGATCATTTAACGGCAGCGCAATATCTTAAACATAAGACCAATGCCCAGGTTGCGATAGGCAAAGGTATTGCTACTGTGCAAAAAACGTTCAAAGAGATTTATAACCTAAGCGAAGCGTTCCCTGTTGAAGGTGAACAATTTGATCGGTGCTTTTCCGATGGCGATAGTTTCTCTATTGGTTCATTGACTGTTGATGTTATCGCAACGCCTGGGCATACCAATGACAGTGTAACGTACTTAATTGGTGATGCGGCTTTCATTGGTGACACCATGTTTCACCCTAGCCTCGGCACTGCAAGGTGTGATTTTCCTGGAGGTGATGCGGCGATGTTATTTAATTCAATTCAGCGACTTTTCGCATTGCCGCCGAATACACGTATTTTTTTATGTCACGATTACCCAGAAGGGGATAGATCGCCAACATGCCAAGTAACGCTTGTTGAGCAAAAGACTGAAAATATTCATGTAAAAGAAGGTAACAGCAAACAAGATTTTATTGCGTTTAGAACTGCTCGTGACAACTCATTAGCGGCACCTAGACTATTACTTCCCGCCATTCAAGTGAATATTGCTGCTGGACACTTTCCAAAACCTGAAGGCAACCAACAAATTTATTTAAAATCGCCGGTGACCTTTCCGCAAATAGGAGATAAATAATGGAATCATTAATCAGTTATTTACCCGCATTTTTAGGCGGTATGTTAATAGGCTTATCAGCCTTACTGTTGTTTATAGGCTTAGGCAGAATCGCAGGGATAAGCGGTATTGTTGGAAAGATTTTACAACAATCAGAATCTGATAATCAGGCTAATGACAAGCTGTGGCGCGTATTATTCATTTTAGGGTTGATAATAGGCGCTGCGATTTATCATTTCTTTGATCCTTTTACATTGCCGTTTCGTCAACCACCATCTGCTTGGTTTATGATTATTGCCGGGTTATTGGTTGGTATTGGCACATACATAGGAAGCGGGTGTACGAGTGGTCATGGCGTGTGTGGAATCGGACGTTTTTCAATTCGATCTATGAGTGCCACGATTATTTTTATGCTGACTGCTGGCATAACCGTCTTTGTTATTAAGCATGTGTTTGCGTAGGAGAAGCGTATGAAGAATGTAATCGCCATTATTTCTGGGATTTTGTTTGGCTTAGGTTTAGCGATGTCTGAAATGATTAACCCTACAGTGGTTATCGCATTTCTAGATGTTGCAGGAGATTGGAACCCGGCACTTATGTTTGTCATGTTCGGCGCGTTATTGGTGACGACTGTCGGTTTTACACTTTCTTTAAAAAAACAGTCACCTCTTTGTGCGAGTCAATTTTATTTACCTACTAACTCTGCGATAGATAAACCTTTGATTATAGGTGCAAGTCTATTTGGTATCGGCTGGGGAATGGCAGGATATTGCCCTGGACCAGCAATAGCAGGACTGGCGTATGGCCAACAAGAAACCATTTATTTTGTGATAGCAATGCTGGTTGGACTAAAAAGCGCTCAACTATTCAGTGCTAAAGGGTAGTAGGTATTTAACATGGAACTTAAAAGCATTGTTTCTAAGCTTGCGATGATTAACGTAATGTTGCCACAAGAAAATTTATTGGTAGGTGGCCAACCTACCTCAGCAGATTTGTTATTCCTACAAAAAATGGGGATCAGACAAGTTATCAATTTACGTCCAAAAACTGAGCCGCTAGGGTATGATGAGCAAGCGATTTGTCAGCAGTTACAACTGTTTTATCATGTTATACCGGTGACAGACATCACCACATTAACACGAGATAATGCTAAGCAATTATATCAATTACTAGTTGTGAATGAACCTACGTTAGTGCATTGTGCAAGTGGTAATAGAGTAGGGGCACTTATTGCTCTTATGGCATTTTGGTTACAACATTGTAGTGCAGAAGATGCGTATTTTTTAGGGTTACAATCAGGGCTTACAAAGCTTGCTCCTGAGGTGAAAAAGTTACTAGGGTTATCTTCTTGTTAATCTGTCTTCTTATGGGCTTTGTCTAATAATTGATAGGTTTTCTGTTCTAAAATATTCACATTTACAGGTTTAGTAATATAATCATTCATACCTGCAGCTTGACATTTTTCTTGCTCACCTTTCATCGCATTAGCGGTCATCGCCATAATAGGTATTGTTTGGTATCGTTTCCCTGCGTTACCTTGTCGTATCAGAGTCGTGGTGTCGTAACCATTAAGAATTGGCATATTACAGTCCATATAGATGATGGAAAACTGAGATTCATCGTTGGAGTTCTGTAATTGTTCAATGGCATCTTCTCCATGTATAGCCGTACTTACGGTTAAGCCCATACCCTCTAACATATGTTGTGCGACTTTTCGATTAATTCTATTATCATCAACAACAAGTACATGCACAGGTGAAGATATTAATTGTTGCTGATTTAATAATTGCTCTTTGTCATATTTTCGGCGAGTGTCATTAATTTTTTGCTCTTCTCGGTTGCGCTCATGTAATACTGATTCTAAAAAGTCAGCGCGTAATACGGGCGATTCAATAATCGTTGCTTGAGAGCTTATTTTTGAGAGATCATAACGTCCGTTATCAATGATTAACCATTGCGTCAGTGTGTTTTCTTTTAATGTATTCTTAATATCGGCTATGTTGTTGTCAGCTTTTAAAAATGAGGTATCGGTCACTAAGTAATCGATAGTATTTTCTAATAAAAGTTGAGTTATATTACTCGTGATAGGTATTAAAGAGCCGCCACTGAAGTTTATTAATCGTTCAATAATTGAGCATTCAATTGGATCTTCAATGCAAACACAAAAGTACTTACCTTGTAAACGTGTTTTCACTTGTGCATCGAATGACACACACTCTTCAAGCATGATTGTGACCGTAAAGGTACTGCCTTTTCCTAACTGAGAGCTAACGTGGATATCGCCGCCCATTAAATTGGCTATTTGTTTACAGATTGACAGCCCTAAACCTGTACCACCATATTCTTCGGTAATAGTTCTATTGGCTTGAGAAAATTCTTGGAATAAGTGTGTTAATTCATCTTCGGAAATACCAATGCCTGTATCTTCAACCGTGAGATTTAATATCACGGTAGATTCTGTGGTTATGGATTCCGCGGTTATTTTTATATAACCTTCTTTGGTGAATTTTGCTGCGTTACTGACAAGGTTTGAAATGATTTGTTTTAAACGAAATGCATCAAACTTCGCTGATGCGATGGTTAAGTGGCTAGTATCTATATAAAAAGTTAACCCTTTCTCTTTAATGACGATACTCAGGGTAGAAACTAACGACTCAATTACGTCGTGAATTTGATGATGTTGATAATTTAATTCAAGTTTACCTGCTTCGATTTTAGAGATATCTAATATATCATTGACTAATGAACTTAATGTTTCAATGCCATTTTCAGCCATTGAAATATAATCATTTTCATCTTGAGAATGAATGTCACGTTTTAATAATTGGATTGCACCAGTAATTCCGTTTAATGGAGTGCGCATTTCATGGCTAATTGTTGAAATGAATCGGCTTTTAATGTCACTCAACTCTACTGCTTTATCACGGGCAATTTCTAGCTCGCTTGTTCGTAGTTCAACTTCTTTTTCAAGGTTGAATTTTTGTTGTTCTATTAAATTATATGCCTCATTTTCCGCGGTCACATCAGATATTAGTAATGCTAGTTTTGGGGTTTTCTTTTTTACTGTATCGCGAAATAATGGAATTGCTTTGCAATTTAAATACAAGGTGGTATTACCTTGAGTTGCTTTAAGTGTTTGGTGATTTATTGGGGTGCTAGCGGAAAAGTGAGTAAATATTGATGTAATATCTAACGTTAAATGTTCTTTTAGTACACTAGAAATTGCTTTACCTACCAGTTCATTAACCGACGCCCTCATTAGGTTTGATGCTGCTGTGTTGCAACTAATGATGCTATGTTGCTTGTTGAGCACAAAAACCGCTTCATTGGTTGAGTCAATAATTCTTTGCCCTGACTCAAATTGCTTTGCCAGTCGACTGGCTTTATTCGATAGATTATAAAAATATACTAATATTGATAACGCAATGATCACGACAATGAATAAAACAATTATACTTGAGGTAAGCGCTTGCGTTTTTTGTGCATTGATATATTTCTGAGGCAGCATTAAAGCAACTTGTAACGTATTTCCTTTGCCATCAACGGGTAGTTGAAGTTGTTTTAGTATGCCTCTAAATTGCTCTTTGCTTGCTGAAGAACTTATAGATAATGCGTCAGCTTCCTCGTTTTCGAAGATATAATCTTGGTTTAATCGATGTTCAGGGGATAAATCACGCGAATATTTTAATGTACCATCTTCGTGACAAAGGTAGTATCCTTCATCATCCATCACCATTAATTGCTGATGATCAGTGATCAAACCACGTACACTATTAAAAATTTTAGTCACATCAACATTGGCAACGAGCACGCCATATAAGGTTCCTTCATCTTGGTATATTGGAATTGACAATCTAAGCGTTGGAACATGTGGAATTTCAATGGTGTTATTCTCTTTATTTAAAGAAATGCGTGAAAATAACATGTTTTTAGTCGGTGAATTCACAGCCTCTGTAAAGTAATCATGATGGGCTTTGTTTTGAAGAACGTTAGCAGGAACGCTACTTATATTACCTTTCTGGCGGATAACTTTTAAAAATTCATCGCCGTTATTTAAAATAATGCGTAGTTGAAAATACTCATCATAATTTTTTAAAAATCCAATAAATATCTGCTCTAATCGTTTACGCCATAATTCTGTCGTAGAGCCATCTAAAGCATCAATGTCATTATTCTTATTAGCTCTAGCTAAGCCTCGTAAAGGGGGGGTAAAATGTAAAAATGACACCTCATTGCTTAAAGATGAGAACTCTGAATTAAGTTCTTCCATGATGTTTTCATGAACTTGATTTATTTCATTTATACTACGCGCTTCAATGTTGGCTGTATTGTTATAGATAAAGCCACTAGCAACAATGATTAAACACAGTAGTAAACTCGCACCGAGATAAAATTTCCACTTTTTGTTCATGAACTTTGAACCATCGTCCCCTCAAGCAAATTTATACTAATTCGCATAAAGATTAAGTCAGCTCAGAGCGATGTCAGAGGTGGTAGAATAAGCGAAACGTGTGCAGGTTATAGTGTTCTACATCAAACACGTTTTGCGCAATAATCGCGCCTCTAACACGCTCCCAAAGGGCGAGTTTAAACGCTTCATAGCCTGTGTTGTTGATTTTGAAAAGGGAATAACCATTCTCTGTAATCAACGCCGTGCCTCTAAAGCGTTTAATTCTCGCTGAATGACCGAATATTTATGCGAATTGGTATTACTCGCTTTACATTGATTGTTAAATTTTTGTTATAACCAAGTATCACTTAGTATAGACATGTTCTTCATTTATAGCCTATTTTTATTCATATGCATGACGTAAATTTAGTGTACAACGCCAAAAAATCAAGCACAGTAGCATCAGCCGAAGCTTATTGAATAATAGATACCCCGTGATCTTTCTTTATCTTGGGTAGTGACTTTTTAATGTTGAATAAAGTTGTTGCTGAAAATTTTCGGCTCCAGCATCTAGTGCACTTACAACACGTGCTAACACTTCGTTGTCTTCTTCGCCGTGCCATATTTTTATATAAGTTCCATCTTTATAGCCATGATCTTGACGGAAAAAGTTTAAGGTGTTTTTTCCAACGTATTGACGAAATAATTCGTTTAGATCCATTGACATTAAACGCATACAATCAGCAAAGGCTGTGGCATCAAATGCTTTATGAGTAACCGCTGCCGACGCTAGGTTTTCTAAAGCAATTTTAAAATCTTGCTCGTCGGTAGGCTGTGCAAGTTGCTTTACTAACTCATCGGTTATTTGTTCAACAGGTGAACCTGTCATTAAACGTAAACTTAAACCAAAATGAAAAATATCAACGAGTTCAAGCTGTACTTGTGCAACGTCTATTTCTTGATGTTTCCACCATTTCCAACCATGATGATCCAACATTTCAGCACATTCTACCCAGATTGCTCTATACCATTCGTAGCCATTAGCACGCCATGTTTCACTGACTCGGGTGTTCATTGCGTCTTGTAATGTTAGCATTTGTTGAATTTGAGAGTGAGCAATACTGTGTTTTGTCATGTTTTTTCCAATTAATCAGACGTCATTACGTATAGTTTGCCGTAGAGGTTTCGTTGGCACAAGTAAAGAATGCTTACTGGGCGCTAAACAGTTTTTTCTTGGCGATAACACGGTAGTCTTTCGGAGTAGTAGCCATGTTCTTTTTAAATAAGCGGGTAAAATGGCTTTGGTCTTGATAGCCAACATGAAAAGCGACCTCTTGTATCGATAAGTTAGTCGAAGTTAATAACTCTTTTGCTGCTTCTAATTTTAACTGTTGCCAATATTTATAAGCACTTATTCCGTTTGCTTGTTTAAACCTTCGTGTAAGCGATCTTACACTTATATCAAACTGTTCTGCGATCGATTCAAGAGAAGTTTCAGCACTTAAGTTTGTTTGCATCCAAAATTGTATTTGACTGATAAGTTCATCACTATGGCGATCGGCTGCCCCCTCTAAATAACGTTGCTCTTCATATGGCTTTCTAATTTCGTGAGAAAAGTTGCGTTCCACTGTTTGCGCTGCAACTTTGCCATAAATTTGCGCAATGATATGTACAATAATATCTGCGAGGGCATTTAAGCTGGCTGCACAGTAGATACGATCAGATTGAGTAATAAAAAAATCAGGTTTAAGGTCAACTTGTGGATAATCTCGTTTAAATTGGTCTACGTAGTGCCAATGTGTGGTGGCTGGCCTTGAATGTAAAATACCTGCCTCTGCCATAAAACATACGCCTGTTCCACCACCAATAACGGTACTTCCTTGATGCCAAATTTTATCTAACCAATTAATCAGTTTAGGTAGGCGTTTAAGTAGCGGTCTTGGATTTCGCCATAAACTTGGAATGAAAGCAAAGTCAGGTTGAGTCGCTTTGGCTACTTCAACGTCAGGCAATAATCTAATGAGTGCTCGAGTGGTGACAGGTTTTAAATGTTCGGCGACCATTTCAATGATTAATTTCGGCGCATTTTTATTTTGTTGTAACCCCGCGGCTTCACCAGCACGCAGCATTTCAACGGGTAAGCTTACACTTGTTGCCAACATATGATCGTACAAGATCAAGGCAACTTGTACTTTTTTACGTTTTAATGACGAGTTTTGTTTCATTTGGCTATATTGACATAAATTTTGGCCGAATATAACAATTAAAACAATTCGATTCTAAATACACTTAATACATTAATCGTATTATCTGTATTTAGAAGAGGCATGACATGACAGCATTACCGGTAATTGTTGGTATGGGCGGCATAAACGCCGCTGGCCGTACTTCGTTTCATCAAGGCTTTCGACGTATTATTTTAGATAAATTATCGGAAGAAGCACGGCAAGAAACGTTTGTTGGCTTGGCAACATTAATGAACTTAGTGTCATTTAAAGATGGCCTTTATGTTGATCATTTAGGTGAGGCCATAGCTAGTAATAGTATTGAGGCCCGTTATGGTGAGAAAATTTTAGCAGGTACTTTGATCCGTAAAATCGAATCAAATCATTTTGATCCTGATGCAACACCATGGCAGCAAAAAATTGCTTTACAGGCCGAAAGTAATGGTTTGGTTTTTACCGCTAAAAAACGTGATTTGCCTAGACCATTACCAAGTACATGGCAAGTGAGTGAACTTGACGAAAAAAACGTAAAAGTATTCATTGAGGGCACGCTTGAAGTAAAGCACGACTCAACGCGCGATAACCCAATAAAGGCTGCAGGTCAATTTCCTACCGGTTTTAATCCTGCCGTATTATATAATAGCCGCTATCAACCCAGAGGGCTACAAGCGACGATATTTGGTGCAGCTGATGCTATTCATTCAACGGGTTATAGTTGGCCTGAGTTAGCAAAACACGTAAGCCCAGATGAAATCGGAACATATTCTGCTTCTGTTTTTGGCCAAATGCAGGCCGAAGGTTTAGGCGGTATGACACAAAACCGATTGAAAGGCGAAAGGGTGTCAACTAAAAACCTTGCACTTGGTTTAAATACGATGTCTACCGACTTTATCAATGCGTATGTTACAGGAAGCGTGGGTACGACGTTTACTTCTACTGGTGCTTGTGCCACATTTTTGTATAACTTGAAAGCAGCGGTCAATGACATTCAATCGGGTCGTATTCGGTTAGCTATTGTGGGTAGTAATGACTGTGCGCTGACGCCTGAAGTTATTGAAGGTTTCGGTAACATGAGTGCACTTGCCAACGAAGAAGGCTTGAAAAAGCTTGATGGTATTATTGAAGGTGAAGCAAACCATCGTAGAACCAGCAGACCTTTTGGTGAGAACTGTGGCTTTACCATTGGTGAAGCTGCGCAATTTCTTGTTCTTATGGATGATAAATTAGCGTTAGAACTTGGCACTAAAGTTTTAGGCTCAGTTGCAGACGTTTATACAAACGCTGATGGTATTAAAAAGTCGATCACAGCACCAGGCCCTGGTAATTATATTACTATGGCGAAATCTGTCGCGTTGGCAACAAGCATCGTAGGTGAAGAAGCGGTTCAACAACGAAGCTTTATTTTAGCGCATGGATCAAGCACTCCGCAAAATAGGGTGACTGAATCACTTATTTATCATCGTATTGCTGAGTCATTTAATATTAACCAGTGGCCGGTAGCAGCACCCAAAGCGTATTTAGGCCATACTATTGGCCCAGCAAGTGGCGACCAAGTAGCTTGGGCGTTAGGTGTGTTTGAATATAATATTATGCCAGGCATTACGACTATCGATTCGGTGGCGGATGATGTGCATGATGAAAGATTAAACATATCGACTGAGCATTGGCAGTGTGATGACATGGATGTAGCGTTTATTAACTCTAAGGGGTTTGGCGGTAACAATGCAACGGCAACACTACTCTCTCCTAAAGTGACTCTGTCTATGATGGAAAAGCGCTATGGTAGTGAAGCGCTAACAACTTATTATGATAAACTTGTTCGTGTTGAGCAGGCGCGTGAGCAATACCAAGCGAAAGCAGATAAAGGTCAGTTTGAATTGATTTATAAATTCGGTGACGGTGTACTATCAGACGATGATATTAGTATTTCACAAGATGAAATTGCAATGTCGGGTATGGCTCAGACAATTTCATTGCCAAAAGCTAACCCATTTAGTGACATGGTGTAATAACCCGTCAATAAAGCTTTCTAGTATTAAGGTCAGTGAAATACTGGCCTTTTTTCTGTATTAAGTTTGGGGGTTAAGAAGCGGCGTCATCGTTTTCTATTTCTTCACTGGTATCTGTTGGTAACGTTTCTAGCGTATACCGCCCATGCACTATCGCTCTTTCTGATTCGGGTGCTATCTCACCTAAGGGCAACATAGCAGGCCCAGTTGGTTCGGCTAATATATAAGTTGTCCCTTGTTCTGTGAGGGTTTTATCATTGCCTTGTGGAGTGTCATCAATACCTATTAAGGCATGATTATCAATAAAAATGAGTACCATTTTCACTCTAGGCATTAACATACGGAGCATAGCTGCTACGAGCGTTACTTTACTGTCACAGTCTCCTTGATTTTCATAAAGCAGTTTTAGCGGTGGATTAAAACCAGCACCTGAAGAGGTGATACGCGATTCTAGCGTGGCATAAGGAATGCTTTGTACAAAACTAATGACAAAATTAGTCACCCGTCTTATATTTTTGATTGATGACTTAGCCATAATTGTTGGCTTTAAAGGCTTGAAATCTACTACTGATTCCTGCGCAATTCTGCTGTGATCGGGTTTTATCGCAAGTATATTGTCTGGCGTATAAAACTCTTGGTAATAGGTTTTCTGTAGATATTCAGCAAAAAAGCTTTTTTGTAAGGTAGCAATTTTCTGTTCTGCTGCTTTTATTGCTGACGCGCTTTGACCTTTTATTTCTGCAGTTACGTTACTACCTTGCCGATTAAAGCGAATATAAACATCTGAAATTGGCTGTTTTCTAAGGTGTTTTCGTAAACTGTTGTTGACAAACTCTTGAGCACGTTCAGGTTTATAAGTGTTAAAACTTCTATACTTATCAAAAACTTGCTTTTTTTTAAACTGAAAGTTTAGCGTCTGCGAAATATTGTTATGATCAAGCCATTCAACATGAAAATTTACCTGATCTTGCTGTTGTTTTTTACTGAAATTGAGTTGTTCAGCATGACTGTATGCGCCGAACAGTAGTGAAAAATAAAGTAAAAAACCATTAACGGCTTTGGATTGTTGCATTTGTTCACTTAATTGCAATTTCATGTCTTATACTCACTTTAAGCAAGCTAAAGCAATTCGACAAGTTATTTGCGTTGCTATGCTTTACATTCTCAATAGTTTCGTTATATTCAAACGAGTGTTTGAATTAATTGTTTGAAATGAGGTTGCCGTATGGCTGAATATCACGCACCGCTAAAAGATATGAATTACTTATTATGGGATGTTTTTGCTGTTGATAAGGTTTGGTCAACATTACCCAAGCTAGCTGAGCATGTTGATAAAGAAACATCTCAAGCTATTTTATCTGAATGTGGGAAAATTGCTGAGCAAGTAATTGCACCAATTTCTCGAGAAGGAGATGAAGTAGGCGTTAGTTTTGACGGTGGCAAAGTGACAACCGCCCCAGGATATAAAGAAGCGTTTCAAACTTATGTAGAAGGAGGCTGGAGTGCGCTAGGCGGTGACGTTGAATACGGCGGTATGGGCATGCCTAAGGCAATCACTTCATTACATGAAGAAATGTTATGTTCAGCAGATATTTCCTTTTCACTATATCCCGGTTTGACTGCCGGTGCTGCACTTTCTTTGGCTAAACACGGCAGTGATGAGTTAAAAGAGCGTTATTTAACTAGGCTATATGCTGGCGATTGGACCGCATCAATGTGTTTAACCGAAGCACATGCGGGTACTGATTTAGGCATGATCAGAACGAAAGCTGAGCCTCAAAAAGACGGCAGTTATAAAATTACCGGTAATAAAATTTTCATCACGGCAGGGGAGCATGATCTTACCGATAATATCCTTCACTTAGTGTTGGCAAAATTACCTGATGCACCCGCTGGCCCTAAAGGCATATCTTTATTTGTAGTGCCTAAGTATCAAGTAAACGATGATGAAAGTTTAGGTGATTTTAACCACGTAAGTTGTGGCTCAATAGAGCATAAAATGGGAATACATGCCTCAGCTACTTGTGTTATTAATTTTGATGGTGCCACTGGCTTTTTAGTGGGTGAAGTTAATAAAGGACTTGCCTGCATGTTCACCATGATGAATTTTGAGCGTATTGGTGTTGGTATACAAGGCTTAGGAGCAAGTGTTCGATCTTATCAAAACGCATTGGAATATGCCCAAGACCGTTTACAGAGTCGTTCACTTTCTGGAGCGAAAACGCCAGATAAACCTGCTGACTCTATCATGGTTCATGGCGATGTACGTCGTATGTTACTTAACATGAAAGCGCTTAATGAAGGTTCGCGGGCTTTATCACTTTATATCGCTAATCAACTTGATATTGCAACTTACGGTGAAGGTGAAGCGCAAAAGTCAGCAGAAGCCATCGCTGCATTGATGACACCAGTTGCTAAAGCCTTTTTTACTGACATTGGATTTGATAATACGGTTGCAGGTCAACAGATATTCGGTGGTCATGGCTATATACGTGAATGGGGGCAAGAGCAACTTGTGCGGGATACACGCATTGCGCAAATTTATGAAGGAACCAACGGCATTCAAGCGATGGATTTGCTGGCGCGAAAAGTGGCAGCGAGTAAAGGTGAACTGTTAACAGGTTTATTAACCGAAATTAAACAGTTTATGGCGAATACTTCGAACAGCCAAATGGACGAATTTGTCAAACCATTAGCTGACGCTGTTGATGATTTAGAAAAAACAACTGAATTTGTTTTATCTCAAGCAAGTCATGATGCTGAAATATTGGGAACAGCAGCCAATGATTACTTACACCTTGTTGGCTATACTGCCATGGCATTTGTATGGTGTAAGATGGCTGACGTTAGTATAAATAACGAAGCGGAAGACCCAAACTTTCATCAAAGTAAAATACATACAGCCCGATATTATTTCACTCGTTTATTACCGAGACGATTGTCGCTCATTGAAACGATTAAAGCAGGTTCATCACCAATGTTTGATATGCCCGATGAATTGTTTTAAATAGTAAATGCAGATCATCGATTTTATCTAAACCCGCTTTTATGCGGGTTTATTATTTGGAGTATACGGGAATAATGATTAGTATGTATTTTATCAGCAGAAAATCAATAAAAGGACAGCGAATGAAATTATTAGGGTCTACTACATCACCCTTTGTAAGAAGGTTACGTGTTTATTTAACTGAGAAAGAATACGAATTTGTAAACTTAGACATTTTCGCGGAACAAGATAGAGCGTTACTAACGATAAACAATCCAACGAAAAAAATACCTGCATTGATTGATGGTGAGTTATGTATCTATGATTCTCGCGTGATCTATCGCTATTTAGCTAATAAATTTTCTCAAGATGCATTGTCTTGGCAGCAGGAAAATTTATTAACTTTAATTGATTCAGTTAATGATGCGCTGGTGTCTATGTTGCTGTTAAAGCGCTCTAAAGTTGATACTCAGCAAGACGCACTGTTTTTTAACTTACAACGAGAACGAACGGAATCTGTTTTGACTACCTTAGATAAAGCAGTTGCTGATGGTCAATTTAACAACTGGCATTATCCAGCAATCTGCCTATGGTGTTTGCTTGATTGGGTTGACTTCAGAGAATTAGCAGAATGGCGGAGTTACGACCAGCTCGTGCAATTTTTCGAACAAAATAGCACACGAGCTATATTAGCAAAAACAGATCCAAGAGTTTGAAACCTGTTATAACATCGCTCTACAGGGAACAAACTAAAATGAATATCGAGTACTAATAAGTGCCATTTGCGTATTATTGTGTTTTATCAGCGGGCTGCTTGAAAGCGTTTCGTCTAAATTAGTGGTGCTTAGCATGCCAAGTAGCTGCCAATCTTTGGAAATTGAATAGGTTGTAACAATACCTAAGGTGTAATTCTTCGCTCTGGATGTATCATTAGCGGTGTTTAAAAATAGGTATTCTGGCGCACCAAAATAATGCCTAATTTGGTTTTCGCCCAAAGACTCTATTTGAGCGGTCAATGCGACATTTAAGTTTTCATAGGAGGCAATGTTATAAGCCCCCTGTAAAAAGATTGCCGTTGAATCAGCAGATATTGTTTGTTGATTGATAATCGTTGTTTCTGCGCTAAAGCGGCCATGTGTATAGGCAGCATTTACACCATGTTTGGTTTCATGAAGTTGAAAGTCATGTTCAATATCGCCTGCGTTTATGTACGAATTGTTAATGTGATCAAACCAATAATTACCGGCCTGTCTTTTTTGAGCGTTCCAAGCGAGAGTTCTCGGACGAATTTGTTGATGTATTTGCTGGTTTTCAAGCGGTGGAAGTAGCCCAAGCGATTCAGCACTATGCGTTGCTAAGCCGTGTGGGATATCAAGCGCATCTCGTCCCCACTGTTGTGACAACTGTGGAGCAGTTTGCTTTTTTTTAATCGTGTCTTGACTCACGTTATTGTTAGCAAATGCAGTAACGCTTAGTAACATAGTGATTAAAAGTATCAGTTTCATTGACGACCCTTGTGTTTCGGTGGCGTAAAATTTTGATTCGAAATACAGAACTAATTTTTACTACGCTACATTCTTAACTATAGCGTGAGTGAATAAAAAAGTGAGTTTTTTGAAAATAAAATTTATCAAGATTTAATTAACGTTCTGTTTTTATAAGTAAAAAACCTCGTATTTTTTTCGTTAACAATTTCGAATCTGGTTGATGTATAATTGCCGCAAGTTTCGTTATGAGAATGACAGTTGTTAGCATTTATTCGTATTATTTTACTCGCCATTGCGATTGTAGTTATTGCCTCTTTATCGATATTAATGTGTTTGTTCAGACCTTTTCATCGTAATAATGTTTATCGCACCGCCCAATGGATGGCTAAAGTTGCTTATATCGTGGGTGTGAAAATTGAGGTGAGGGTGCCTGCATCAATATCACCCAATTGCTCTTATGTATATATAGGTAACCATCAAAATAGCTATGATCTTTTCACTATTAGTAAAGCAGTATTACCTAATACGGTTAGTGTCGGTAAGAAAAGCTTAGTTTGGATCCCCTTTTTTGGTCAAATGTATTGGTTAACAGGTAATATTCTCATCGATAGAAACAACAAGAATAAAGCGTCAAATACGATTACAGCAACAGTAGAAAAAATTAAGCGTAAAGGTATTTCTGTGTGGCTTTTTCCAGAAGGCACAAGAAGCTACGGTAGAGGAATTCTTCCTTTTAAAACAGGAGCATTTAGAACTGCCTTACAAGCAGGTTCAGCAATAGTACCTTGTGTGTGTAGTAATTCTAGTGATATCCGGCTTAATCGTTGGAATAACGGCAAGCTGATTATCGAGTACATGGACCCTATTCCGACAGTAGGGTTAACCATTGAAGATATTAGAAAGCTAGCAAATCAAACACGAGAACAAATGACGATTAAATTTGAACAACTTTCCCAAGAGGCTAACGCATGAATGATCAAGCACTAATTGAATTATACGAACACACAGAGTCTCTTGTGGAAGCGCTACTCACTGATGGTTCTAATGAAGACGTTCACCACACGATTGAACATCACTTTTCAAGTGCTAGCTTTGAGCAACTTGAAAAAGCTGCGATAGCTGCATTTAAGTTAGGGCTAGAGGTAGAAGAACCTGAAGAAGCTGAGTTGGAAAGTGGCGAAAAAGTCTTTGCTTTTGATATTGTAACAGAACAACCTCTTGAAATAGATATCTTAAAAGATGAAACAAAGTTCATGTTTGAGTTGGCGAAACAGAATGAAGTTGATTATGATGGTTGGGGAACATACTTCGAAGAATAATAAATTAAAAGGTTTTCACTCATGGACTGGCTAGATAAAATACTCCGAGCAGATGTATTAGCGTTATTAATCCCTATTTTTGCCATTGTAGGTGCATTTAGTGTGGCGGCATTAAAGGCACATCATCGTCATCAAGAACGAATTGAAAAAATTAAACAAGGTATTGACCCCGATAGCTAACTACAGGGAGATACTGGTAGGGTTAGTCGTTGTTTAGGTTATGTTTGACGTCGAGTCTCTTACAATAAGTTGCGGTGTGTAGTGGGTGACAATAGATTTAGCTTGTTGCTTTCTTGATTTGGCAATTAATAGCTTTGCTGCATCTTCCGCAATTTTAGGGTTAGGCTGATGAGCCGTTGTTAGTCTAGGCCAGGTTTGTCGGGAAAACGGACTGTTTTCAAAGCCGGCTATAGATAATTGTTCAGGAATATTTATACCAAGTAAGCGAGCTGCAAATAGTGCACCTGCCGCAATTTCATCATTACAGCAAAAAATAGCGCTAGGTTTATTTTCTTTTGCCATTAATTGTTTGGCGCCTTGAACACCCGACTCAAAAGAATATTCACCATTGACAATAAATTGCGTATCTAATTCGATGCCGTTATCTTTTAATGCTTTTTTATAACCTCTTAAACGTTCTACAGTAGACATATGCTCAGCTTCACCGGCAATAAAAGCAATGTTTTTATGACCAAGGTCTACTAAATGTTGCGTAATACTTAACGCTGCTTCATGATCATTTACCATAATGCATGGTGCTATATCGTCAGGGGCAATATCTCCAGACATGATGCGAACAACCTCAATATCGAGCGTCAGAATATGTTCAACAAATTCTGGCATTTCTGAAAAAGGAGGTGTTAGTACTAAACCCGCGATGCGCGAGTGCTTGATCATATTGGTAATTTCTTCAAGAAGGTTTTCAGATTTTGCTCTGCAAGGATGAATTAATAATTCAAACCCTTGTTTCTTGCAGGCTTCTAAAATACCGTTCTGCATATCAATAACATAATATGCGTTCGGGTTATCATAAATAAAAGCGATGCTATATGATTTCGTTCCTGCAAGGTTGCGGGCGGCTAAATTAGGTTGATAATTTAGCGATTTTACTGCCGTCATTACCTTTTCGCGTGTAGGTTGGCGTACAGAAGGCTCGTTATTTATCACTCGAGATACTGTTTTTATTGATACACCTGCCGCTTTAGCAACGTCAGTGATTGTTGTTTTCATCTAAAATACAGCCTTGTTTGTAATAGTTATAATTAATCGCGTAAAGTGCAGATGCGTAAGAATATGTATTTATACTGTATGCAGCAAGTTTTTATTCATAAGTTTTATCAACAGCAATAAGTCATTAATACGTTCGAGCCTGACAGCGTTGTCACAAATCAACATCAATCTTTAAAATAAGTGAAGGCGCAGCGTAAAGTCAAGGTCAAAATTTATACAAGTCGCAATGAGTAAACCGATTAATTTAGTGACATTTAGTGCTGATGACATACAAATTATTAGGGCCTGTTGCTTTGCTTATTACCATAACCCGAGATAAATTTTAATGGGTGACCAAAACGCTTTTGTGCCATTCATTAACATTAACCAATATTAACGTTCCATTAACATTGGTTTGTTGAAAAAGCTCTTTACTATGCATAAAAATGTATTTTTATTCATTAATATCTTATAACTAAGCGATAAAGTGTAAAAATTTAACTAAAATCGTTTGTTTTTTAATTAATACTTAAAAATAATTTAAACTTAAAGCTTATACTAAACAACAAGTTAGTTGTAATTATTTGATAATTTCACGATCAAGTATAGCCATAGTTGAAAATTTTGTGTATGGTTTTACGTAACCTATGACAACGCTGTCATCAAAATAAAAGACAGCGCTGTCTTTAACAAGGTTAGATAAACATAACTAAACATATTTATAAAAAACGTGTGTAAGGGAAAGTCGATGTCATCTAAAACATTTAAAAAAGGCGTGTTAGCGAGCTCAATCGCTATGGTGCTTGCTGGTGGTGCTGCACCATTAGCAATGGCTGAGCAAGGCGCTGATAAAGAAGTTGAAGTAATTGAAGTGACGGGTATCCGTGGCTCAACAAAAGCAAGTATTAACGGCAAGCGTTTTGCTGATTCGCAAGTAGACGGTATTGCCGCTGAAGATATTGGTAAGTTACCTGATGTAACCATTACTGATTCACTACAACGTATCACTGGTGTGCAAATTGAACGCGTTGCGGGCGAAGGTGGTGCGGTGCAAATTCGTGGTCTACCTCAAATTGATACCACCATGAACGGTGAAACCTTTTTATCTGCAACCACTATTGATACCTCAGGCGCTGATTTAGGTGATTTACCTGCGCAACTTTTTGGCGGTGTTGATGTGTACAAGTCAGCAACAGCTGATAACACAGCCCAAGGTATTGCGGGTGCAATTGATTTAAAAACTCGTCGTCCGTTTGATATGGATGAAGGGTGGACTTTTGTTGGTGGTGCTGAAGCGGCACGTGGTTCAATTACCAAAGAAACTGACCCAACGTTACATGGCTTAGCGGCATATAATGACGGTAAAATTGGTTTCTTAATTTCAGCAGTCACTCAAGATGTAACCCTTGCAACCGATTATAACGGTCATAACGATACCTCTGAAAACGGTGGTTTAGGCTGGACATCAAACAACTATGCGTGGAGTACTCCAGCAGAAGGCGCTGAATATCGCAACATTGTGCCACACGGTTTTACTGCGTTTAACAAAACAGAAGAGCGTGAGCGTGATGCTGTTCAAGCGTCATTGCAAGTTGATTTAGGTGAAGGTTTTACCTTAACCGCGGATTATTTCTATACGAACCAAGACCGTTTTAATGCACGCTCTGGCTTTAACACCAATAACCGTTGGCAAACCTTCGCACAGTATGCGTTTGCAACCAACTATACCGGTGATTCATACACCGATGGTGACGGTAATGAATGGCGTGGTGTTGATGCGTTTAAGATGCGTCCATACCGTATGCAATCATTCACACAAGTGAATGTTAATGAAGAAAAATCACGTAACTTTAACTTACAGTTAGATTATGACAATGGCGGTGCGTTAACCGGTCAAGTACGTTTCACTGATGCTACTGCGACAGCAAAAATGCGTCATGCCTACGGCGAAGGCGATATCATGAGTATCGATGAAGGTGCGTTGGTATTAGGCCCAGGTGGCTTTACCTCGGCTGAACACTGTACTAACGGTGAAGAAATCGTTGGCTCAGAAGGCGGTTGTTACGGCCAGTACTCACAAGGTATTGAAACGGGCGACTTCTTCTTAACCCATGATGCCAGTGGCGAGTTTCCAACGTTTGGTGGTTTTGACCAAGTGGTTGCTGGTGGTCAAGGTGATATGTCGGTTGCGGATTACATGGCAAGTTTAGATTCATATCATGTGGGTGCGTTTTCATCAGAAGGTAACACCGATGATGAAGCGGATTTACGTACCTTTAGCACAAAGTGGAATTACGCGTTAGAAGATAACGATGTGATCACCAGTGTTGATTTTGGTATTCGTTATTCACAACGTGATGTAGACCATGACCAATTTACCTATACTTCAGACTTTGGTAATGGTTGTGATATTGCGCAATGGAAAGCCGTTGACCAAAACTTAGACAGAAGTACGAGTAATGCGCCTGATAATGCCTGTTATGGTATGGCTGGTACCGGTGAATATACGGCAGCAGAGCAAGGTAACTTTGCTTATAACGCAGAAACAGGTGAATACGAAGAAACTTCTCACTATCAGTATGATGAAAATACGGGTGAGAGAATGTATGTACCGAAAGTTGATGGAAATGGTGACCCAATCTATGGTGACTTTACATGGACACCATACACACTTTTACCACCAACACGTCTAGACGACCATACAACGGTTTCATGGCAAACAGACTTTGGTAACGTAAAAGGTATTCCAGGCGTTTGGGTGATTGACCCAAGTAACTTCCGTGACCCACGTCAATGGCATAAAGACACGTTTGGTAATGTACAACGTACTGAAAATGGCGGTGCTACGTATGATGTAGGTTTAGATGAGTTATCTTACTTCTTACAAGCGAACTTTGAGTACGGTAACCTATCAGGTAACGTTGGTTTGAAAGTCATTGAGACCACATTATTTGTGAAGCAAAACCTTATTGGTGGTAACTTACCGCATTCAGGTTTAGGGCCAGATATTGGTGATGAAGTTACAGAGCGTAAGTATAAAGACGAGCTACCGTCAATTAACTTAGCATACCAAGCAACAGATGACGTGGTATTACGTGCTGCATTTTCTGAGAACATGCAAGCGTTGAATCTGGACCAATGGGGTGCAGGTAAGAACGTTGGTATGGTGTTCAACAATAGTTGTGGCTGTATGCGAGTACAAACAGTGACGTTAAACGGTAACCCGGCGTTAAACCCATGGCGCTCAGAGAACTGGTCATTATCAGCTGAGTGGTATGCTGGTGAAGCGTCAATGTTCTTCGCCTCAGCATTTGGTATCGATATTGCTGAATTTACTGAAAGAAAAACAGAGCAACGTAGCGAAGAGCCGGATAGTGATGGTGTGATCCGTGGTCCACACCCAACAACCTTTACGGCACAATCTGAAGGTGGTGAAGTCGCTGGTTTTGAATTAGGCGCGAAAGTCGCGTTAAGTGACTTCTTAGGTGAAGACAGCATTCTTAAAAATGTTGGTTTTGACGTTAACTACACGTATACCGATTCAAAACAAGAAGCGAAAGACGCACTTGGTGATGACTTACCGTTCCAAGGGATGTCAAAAGATACCTACAACGCGGTTGTATGGTATGAAAACGATACATTCTCAGCGCGTTTAGCGTGGAACTCACGTAGCCCACGTTTAATGACAGCGGGTAGTGCAGGAACAGGTGGACAATCGTTATACCAAGACGATTACTCACAGGTAGACTTTAATGCCACGTATAACTTCAGTGAAGACATTAGCTTTTATCTGAATGGTTCAAACATTACTGAAGAGTATCAGCAAGCTTATATTGAGTTTGAAAAGCAAAAAGCTTTCCAAAACGTTTATGAAGCACGTTGGACTGTAGGTACACGCGTTAAGTTCTAATCGAACAACTCTGGACTGAATCAAAAACCGTCGCTTATGCGGCGGTTTTTTTATCTATATCATGTAAAACACGATATAAAAATATTGAGCTTAATCAAATAAGCGCTAAATGATGTTAATTTCTATATTACTGCGTGCTAGGGTAGTACTCAGTCATATAGAAATTTGTAGGGCAGTCTGTGCTGTGTAAGTAGGTAATTGGATGAAAGAACAAAAAAAACACGTTAATTCAATTGTTATTGTTGGTGGTGGAACTGCAGGCTGGATGACGGCAGCAGCCTTGAGTCATCATTTTACCAATAAAAATGTCAGTATAACTTTAGTAGAATCCTCACAAATAGGAACCATTGGCGTTGGTGAAGCAACAATTCCGACACTGAGGCGTTTTTATCGTAAGTTAGGCTTGTCAGATCTTGATGTGTTAAAAGCTACGGCAGCAACATGCAAATTAGGTATTGAGTTTCAAGATTGGCATAAACTAGCTGGTTCGTTTATTCATCCGTTCGGCCTTTATGGACAAGGGACGAAAGAGGTTGATTTTCATCATTATTGGATGCGTCAAAAGCAAACCGATAATGCATCACCTTTGGCAGACTTTTCCTTAGGTGTTCAGCTCGCCAAAGAGAATAAATTTACTTTACCAAACACTAAGCCTGAAAGCCAACTTGAAATATTTGACTGGGCTTTACACTTTGATGCTGCTTTATTTGCAAAACTAATGAGGGAATATTCCGAAAACAATGGAACAACCTTAGTTGATGGAAAAATTGTTGATGTTATTACAAGTGAGGAAAGTGGTGTTATAAAACAAGTTGTATTAGAAAATAATACGACGGTTGAAGGCGATCTTTTCATTGATTGTTCGGGGTTTAAAGGGTTACTCATCGACAAAGCATTAAAAGTTGGTTATCAAGATTGGAGTGAATGGTTGTTTTGTGATCGCGCTGTTGCTGTGCAGAGCGAGTCAACATCAGCGCCTAGTGCACGCACAGTCTCTAAGGCACATCAGGCAGGTTGGCAATGGAAGATTCCTTTACAGCATCGACAAGGAAATGGACATGTTTATGCGAGTAACTATATTGACGACCAATCTGCCCTTGATACGCTATTAGCAAATATCGACGGTAAACTATTGCACGACCCTCGTTCTTTTACTTTTACCCCCGGGCGACGCGAAAAAGCGTGGCATAAAAACTGTGTGGCTATTGGGCTTTCTTCCGGCTTCTTAGAACCTCTTGAATCTACTAGTATTGCCTTGGTTGAAACAGCGATAGAAAAGCTCATTCCATCATTAGATGCACTGAACTATGACTCAGATACCGTTGAACAGTTTAATCAAAAAACAGTGTTGGAATATGAACGAGTGCGAGATTTCCTAATTTTACATTACCAATCAACACAACGAACTGATTCGCCATTTTGGCGTGATTGTCAACAAATGAAGTTGCCAGAAACGTTACAAGAAAAGGTTGATATTTATAAACAGACTGGCGAGATAAAGCCTTATCCATTTGAGATTTTTGGTAAGGATAGTTGGCTGGCTATTTTTGATGGTTTTGAAATTTATCCGCAAAGCTATAATAAAAAGGCAGATAACATGCCGATTGAGTACCTAAATAAGAATTTAGCTTATATGCAACAACGGGTAAGGCAGTCGGCAGATAATGCTTTATCACATGGTGTTTTTTTAAAGAAATATTGCCACTTTGAAGCAAAGATATCGTCTTAATCGTTTTCACTGGAATTAACATGAAAAAAACAGAAAATCCGCTTAATAAAATAGTCATTGTTGGTGGTGGAACCTCCGGGTGGATTGCTGCAGCGACACTTGCTCACGGCTTTAGAAACGCAAACATCAACATAGAATTGGTTGAATCGGAACAAATCGGCACTATTGGTGTGGGTGAAGCAACTATTCCTTCTTTAATGGTGGTGTTAAATAGTTTAGGCATTAGCTTAGATGAATTTGTGAAAGAAACGCAGGGAAGCTTTAAGTTAGGCATTCAGTTTGAGGATTGGCATTCCCAAGGGGAAAATTATTTTCATCCGTTTGGAGGCTTAGGTAAAACGATTGCCGGTTTTGATTTTTTTCAATGTTGGTTAAAGTGTAAAGCCGAGGGGGATTTAACACCATTAATGGCACACTCTCCAGAAGCAGTTTTAGCAGAAAGAGATAAATTTTTTCTACCTTTTAATGTGCAAAATACGCCCTTAGAAAGGGCTTTTTATGCGTTACACTTAGACTCTACTCTGGCGGGAAAATACTTTCGTAATTTTGCTGAAAAGTTGGGCGTAAAACGTACAGAAGGTCTAATTGAAAGCGTTACCCAGTACCAAAATGGCAATATTCAATCGGTAACCTTAGAAAGTGGAAATGAAGTTAAGGGTGATTTTTTTATTGATTGTTCGGGCTTTAGAGGCCTATTAATCGAACAAACATTACATTCAGGCTATGAAGATTGGTCTGAATATTTACCCTGTAATCGAGCGGTTACGGTACAAACAAAAAATATAGGCAGTACTAAACCTTATACTGTTTCTAAGGCACGAGACGCCGGTTGGACATGGCGTATCCCATTGCAACATCGCACAGGAAATGGCTACGTTTTTTGTGATAAATATATTAGTGATGATGAAGCGATAAAAACCTTATTATCTGCGGTAGAAGGAGAGCCATTATCGGAGCCTCGAGTGATTCCCTTTACAACGGGGATCCGTAAAAAAGCTTGGCAGAAAAATTGTTTAGCTCTGGGGTTAGCGCAAGGCTTTATTGAGCCACTAGAGTCAACGGCTATTCACTTAGTGACAAGAACGTTAGCTTATTTTATTAGAATGTTTCCAGATACATCTTGCCAACAAGAATTACAAGATGAGTTTAACCGTCGAGTGAGAGTTGATTATGAGGAAATAAGAGACTTTTTAGTCTTACATTATTGCACCACTTCACGAGAAGATACTGAATTTTGGCGTTGGTGTAAACAAATGCCTATTCCTGAATCACTACAACAAAAAATTGATTTTTTTAAAGCGTCTGGAGGATTAATACCGGGTGTTGAGTCGCTATTTCAACCGTCAAGTTGGTATGCCATATTTAATGGTATGAAGGTGATGCCGACACGCTATAATCCTGCGTTAGATACTTTAGCACCAGAAAAACTCAAAACGATATTGGCTAAAGGCGCGAATGGTTTAATTGAGATTGCCGAAAAACAACCGAGTCACGATCAATTTCTTGAGCAGTATTGTCAAGCACCTTTACCAGGTAATAAGTAATACCATATATGGACTCTCTCCGATTGCAAGATAGTAATTGATAGGGTTTCAAAGTTCATTGCTGCCATATATTCGGCTTTTTTATGAGCGGATTTATCCGCTCTAGCCCTGATGGATATCCGCCCCTATTACCTTATCAATCTCGACGGCTTCTAACAGCCCTTGGTATTATCAGGTTTTAATAGAGCGGCTCTGAACCGTTTTCCGTCAATATCTATCTTTGCAATTTTTGCTTTTGAATGTTATTCCGTTTTATCTGTGATTGTTTGCTTTAAGCAAACTTATAATCTTCTTCCTTAACAACCATAGCCCATGCCATTCTTGCCATCTTATTGGCTAAGGCCACTACCGCTTTATTAAACGGCAGTCGTTCACGTAGACTACTCGCCCACTGACTCACTTTATCGGTTTTATTCCCTGCTTTTACTAATGCAGCCCTGGCACCGTTAATGAGTTGGGTTCGTAAATAAGTATTCCCTCGTTTACTAATGCCTTTTAAGTTTGGGTTGTCTCCCGTTGTATGCTGTTTGGCCACTAAACCAAGCCATGCAGCAACATGACGGCCATTTTTAAACGCTTTTCCATCACCAACTGCGCTATAAAAAGCCGTTGCGATGATAGCGCCTATCCCTGTCATTGTTTTTAATCTTTCGCATACTTTCTTTGTCTTACTAAGTGTACTTAGCTCTTTGTCTAATGCCTTGATTTGCTCATCGAGTCCAGTTAATTCGTCATACAAATTGGATATATGTCTGCGTGATAACACGGTGAGTTTATTCTCTGCATCTTCTAAAATATCAGGTACAGCTTTTCTCACTTGATTTGCCCCTTGAGCGATACTTATACCGTACTCAGCTAATAACCCTCGAGTTTGATTGATTAATGCGGTTCTAAATTTTATTCGTCGTTCTCTGATTCGATGTAAAAGTTGAATATCTTGCTGCTCTACATTTTTTATCGGAACAAAGCGCATATTCACGCGTTGTGATGCTTCAGCTATCGCCTCCGCATCATTAAAGTCATTTTTATTACCTTTTCGATAAGGAACAACATATTGCGGTGCAATGACTTTAACTTCATGACCGTAACTTTTTATAGTTTGCGCCCAGTAATTAGTGGAGCCACAGGCTTCCATAACAACAATCGAAGACTCTAAATTAGCAAAGTACGCTTTAATATTCGCACGTTTCAGCTTTTTCTTTTTGAGCACCTTTCCCATGTTTGATAACCAAACTAAATGAAAAATGTTCTTGGCGATATCTAAACCTATTGTTACTTTATTCATGTGACTCTCTCTACTTTGTTTATGCGAAAACTTACCCCTAACTACTATGGCGCATTATGACGCCGATGGGGAGTGGAGAGAGTCCATTCCATTAATTCGCATAAATATTCGGTCATTCAGCGAGAATTAAACGCTTTAGAGGCACGGCGTTGATTGCAGAGAATGGTTATTCAGGAGAACGTGCTCCTGCGTTCTCTAATAAGCTACATCCTTGTAGCGTCCTTTTCAAAATCAACAACACAGGCTATGAAGCGTTTAAACTCGCCCTTTGGGCTGACGAATCCCCAAAAAATGACAAGCACAACATTTTATGATCTTATTAGTTCGCCAAAACAAAAATAAGAGTAAAATGCTATGCCTGAATCCTTACTTTGCCATAACTTCTTTGATAAGTCCTTATCGAATTTCAATCAAGCGAGAATGAAGACACTTAAAGCATGCTCTGAAGCACTTATAGCGTCTGATAGATTAACCTTAACAAGTTTGGGGCGTTACTTAGCTGGGCGTGCGAACATTAAGCATAAAATAAAAAGGGTTGATCGTTTTCTTAATAACGAGCATTTGTTTAACCAACAAGTTGAAATATACGCTTCGTTGGCCAAGCCAATCATTAGCAACTTGCCTTGTTTAGCCATTGCAGTGGACTGGAGTGGTTGTTGCCGTTCAGATTACCACCTGCTTAGAGCGAGTTTACTCGTTGATGGTCGTTCTTTAGTGCTTTACAACATGGTTGTTGAATTAAAAGATTTTGATACGCCAGAAACCAATGCCAGATTTTTAGACAACCTCCTTCAAGTTATTGGTGAACACCGGTCCGTTTATATTTTGTCAGATGGTGGTTTTCTTACTCCTTGGTATACTAAAGTCCGTTCATTAGGATGGCACTTTATTGGCCGTCTCAGAGGCACGATGACATGTAAGTTAGAAGGTAAAAATACTTGGGAAAAACTCCCTGCCTTTCATCAGGGAGCGAGCTGTCAACCAACTCGACTTGGCAAAGCGAGGGTTACTCAACACAGTCCAACAGCATGTGATGCATTTCTCCATTTGTACAAAGGAAAATACAAAGGACGAAAAGGGAATAGCCGTTTTACTAAAGATACTCGCATGTATCGACGGCATGCTCATGAGCCATGGTTACTCGCAACATCAGATAATACACTCACTAGTGATCAAGTAATTAAGTTGTACAGTAAAAGGATGCAAATTGAGCAAAACTTTCGCGATGACAAAAGCCAACAATATGGCTTTTCGTGGCGGTTTAGTAAAACACAAGGCGTAAGGCGAATGAGTGCCTTGTGCTTAATTGCATGTTTAGCTAGTCTATTACTTTGGTTTGTTGGCTTTGAAGGGGAGCAGCGCAATTGGCAAATAATGTTTCAGGCTAATACGATAAAACACCGCAGAGTTCTATCGTTTCTTACATTGGCGAAGCAAGTAATTCGGCATAGACTCCACAAAATTAAAAATCACTATCTACAGAAAAGTCGAGAAAACTTTTTAGCTTATTATCAAATATGTTCAGTTATATAAAAATGGGGATCCGTCAGCCCTTCGGGAGCGTGTTAGAGGCGCGATAATTGCGCAAAACGTGTTTGATGTAGAACAACTATACCTGCACACGTTTCACTTATTCTCCCACCTCTGACATCGCTCTGAACTGACTTAATCTTTATGCGAATTGGTATAACCTGAGTTCGGCATAACAATTGCGTGAACAGTGTGATAAATAAAAAGCTCACCGTTTCAGTGGATTAGCTAACTTCTTATCCAGAGAGCAGGTTAAGTAATAATGTGTTATTTGTGTTTAAATGGTGGTGTCCCGAGTTTTACTCGGGATTTGCTCGACAATGAGTGTTAATGAAATCTTGGTGTTGCATCGCTTGCTGTGCAGCATTTTCAATAGATTGTTTCATTTGTGCTAAATTTTTGCTCATCACATCAAAAGGCATGTTAGCAATACGCTCATCAAAACGCTTTTGCTTGATATCAAAAGCATTGTACATCGTAAGCCAACTAGCTGCTTCGAAGGACTCACTTTCTCGCATGATGATATGCCCGCGGCTTTCAAAAACTGCTATTTTATGCGCTAACGTTTCGGGAATATCCATCTTTTGGCAATGACGCCAGAAAGCTGAATCATCACGTTTTGTTGCTTTATAGTGTAAAATGAGAAAGTCGCGAATGTGCTCAACTTCATCATTATGCAAGCGATTTACTTCATCAATATCATGTTGATTAAAAGATTGATCAGGAAAAAACGTTAATAACTTATCAATGACTGACTGTATTAACGAAATACTCGTAGATTCTAAAGGTTCTAAAAAGCCAGAAGATAGCCCTATTGCGACACAATTTTTATTCCAAACTTGCTTTCTACGTCCTGGTGTAAAACGAAATTTTCTCACTTGGTTAATGGTTGCGCCTTGTACACTATCAAGTAAGGTACGTTCGGCGTCATCATCAGTTTGAAATTGACTTGCATAGATATAGCCATTGCCCATACGGTGTTGTAAAGGGATGCGCCATTGCCAGCCAGATGATTTAGCAATTGAGCGTGTATATGGTGTAGGTTCGCCAACCAGTTCAGTTTGCACGGCCATAGCGCGATCGCAGATCAACCATTGACTCCAATCTTCATAGCCTGTTTGTAATGCTTCTTCAATCAGCAGGCCTTTAAAGCCAGAACAATCAATAAATAAATCCCCTTCAACAATTTCACCATTATCGAGTGTTACAGCAGAAATGAATCCATTATTTTGATTTAATTCAACACTGTTAATGAGAGCATCTATGTGCTTTACACCTAAATTCATTGCAAAATCTTTTAAAAAGTTAGCGTATAGGCCAGCGTCAAAATGAAAGGCATATTGGTAGTCAGCAAGAGGGCTTGGCGGGTTAGGGTGAGGCTGAGCAAATTTTCCTTTTTTTGCAAGTACTGCGGGAAAGCAATAATCTTCAATATTTAATGCCGCACCTTGATGGTTTGCTTGGTTGATATATTGATGAAATTCAATATTGTTAATCGGCATCCCATAGTCAGAGAAAGGATGAAAAAAATTTTCTCCTTGTTGGTGCCAGTTTTCAAATTGAATACCAAGCTTGAAAGTTGCCTGAGTTGCTTTAATTAAATCGAGTTCGTTAATACCCAAGTTTTTATTATAGCTAACAATATTTGGTATTGTTGCTTCACCAACACCAACAGTCCCTAAAGCGCTTGACTCGATAATCGTAACATCAACGTTTTTGCCTTCTAAGAAACGGCCTAAACTTGCTGCACTCATCCAGCCTGCGGTACCACCACCAACAATGACAACTTTTTTAATGGGCTCTGACATAAAGTACACTCTCAACGATTTCAAGATTTATGGGACTATATCACGGGTAATTAGCGTTAAATAGAAGATTGGTGCAAATAAAATAAAGTGATTAATATGTCTATAACCTAGCGTTGCTTGAGGCTTGTGTAAAGATTTTTTTGACAGCGCTGTCAAAATGAGTCATGTTTATACGATCAATCAAAAAAATAAAATGAGTAGCGAAATGATGAAAAAGAATGACTTTGCCGCTTTAGCGACTGCGGTTGTTATGTTGTTAGGGTGTGGTAACCCTCAAGCGCCGTCGACTCAAGATGAGCAACCTTCAGAGACAAAAATGCAACAAACGCACTCGTTAACACAACAACAGTTAGATAACATTGCTACTTCATTACAGGTAACTTTTGTGCTGGTAACTAACCAAGCTGGCGATAAGTGCGATAAAAATAAAACTGATGGCTTATGCTTTGAGGCACAGTTTCAGTTAACGGCAACTGAGGATTTGCCCGCGGCAGGTTGGAGTATTTATTACAGCCAAATTGCACCGTTACACAACTTCGATGGAGAATTATTTACCTTAGAACATCTAAATGGCGATCTTCATCGGTTAACGCCAACGGATAAATTTACCGGTATCAACAAAGGCGAAAGTGAAACCATTACTTTCCGTGCGAGTTTTTGGACCTTGGCGGAATCTGACATCATGCCAAATATGATTATATCGGCACCTGATTTAGCACCAAAAGTTATCGAAAGCACTAAAACTGGCATTGATTCAGAAACAAAAATGGAAGTGCTTAAACATGTGAAAAGCTATTCAGATTATCAGCATCATTTTCAACGAACGCCCAGCGATAAAACGCAGTGGTTAACCGCCGAAGATTTTTATCAAAGAAACAAAGTGCTTGGAGAAAAGTTACTTGATGTGAGCAAGGTGATTATTCCTACGCCAAAAAACATTGTTTTCCCTGAACCATCAGGAGTGTTAGAGCTTACTTCTGGCCTTACAGTTGATTACGGTAATGTACCATCAGAAAGTGTTGCCGCAGCGTTGCATCGCCTTACCTTGCTTGGCGTTGAACAAGCCACAAACGGTGTAAAGGTTAAATTAAGCATAGTGCCAGATCCGGAAAAAATGATTGGTAGTTACACCTTAACAGCTTTAAATACAGGGATCCGTATCACCGGTGTTGATGAAGCTGGTGTCTTTAACGGACTACAATCTCTCGCAAGTTTATTGACTGTTAACGAGCCGCGAATACCGTATGTGAGTATCCAAGATGAGCCGCTTTTTGAATTTCGAGGATTATTAGTTGATGTAGCACGTAATTTTCGTGATAAAAATTTTATTATCAAGTTAATGGATCAAATGGCGGCTTATAAACTCAATAAGTTGCATTTACATATGGGTGAAGATGAAGGGTGGCGTTTGGAAATACCAGGGTTACCGGAATTAACAGAGGTAAGCGGTAAACGTTGTTTTGATGTTACGGAACAAAAATGTTTAATGCCTCAGCTAGGTGCTGGAGTAGATGAAAATAACAAAAATAATGGTTTTTATAGTGTTGACGATTATACCGAAATTTTGAAAGCAGCCACGGCACGTCATATTCAGGTATTACCATCACTTGATATGCCTGGACATTCTCGCGCTGCAATAAAAGCGATGACTGCACGCTACAACAAGTACATGCAATTAGAAGATAAAGCAAAGGCAGAGCAGTATTTATTACATGATCCCAATGATATAACTAAGTATTCATCGGTGCAGTTTTATAACGACAATACGATTAACGCTTGCCAAGAGTCTTCTTATGCTTTCGTTGAAAAGGTGATGACGGAAGTGAAAAATATTCATCAAGCAGCGGGGCAACCCTTAACACGCTATCATATTGGCGCAGATGAAACAGCCGGTGCTTGGCTTGAATCGCCTGTGTGTAAAGCCTTTATTGAAAACAATGATAAAGGCGTGACTGACATGAAGCAGTTAGGTGCATATTTTGTAGAACGCGTTGCCAATATGATCTCTGACATGGGCATAGAACCAGCAGCATGGAGCGATGGCCTAGAGCACGTAAATAAAGAGAATATGCCAGCGGTAGTGCAAGCGAATTCATGGGGGCATATTCCTTGGGGGGCACACCATGTGGTTAATAAGTTTGTGAATCAAAATTGGCAGGTGGTGATGTCGACACCTGATGTTACTTACTTTGACTTTCCGTATGAAGCCGACCCTAAAGAGCATGGTTACTATTGGGCATCTCGTCATACAAATACGGAAAAAGTTTTCCAATTTATGCCACAAAACTTACCTGTGCATGCTGAATTTTGGTTAGATAGACAAGACAATCCGTTCTCGATTGACGATACCTTACAAAAAGATGAACAAGGCAATGTTATCAATCGTCCGATGAAGCAAGGGCGAAACGTGCTTGGCATTCAAGGGCAACTGTGGAGCGAAAATGTACGGACAGACAACGTGGCTGAGTATAAAATTTTTCCAAGGTTAATCGCGTTAGCAGAAAGAGCATGGTACGAGCCTGAATGGGTAGTCACTTATAATTACCAAGGCGCTAAATACTCACAATCAACCAATGCATTCACCGCAGAAAAAGAAGCATTAAGAAATGAAAAATGGCGTGTATTTGCCAATGCGTTGGGGCAAAAAGAGCTGCCTAAGCTCGATCTTGCTAGAGTGACCTACCGCTTACCAACGGCCGGTGCACAAATTAAACAAGGAAAGCTGTATGCAAATAGTGCATTTCCGGGACTAACCATCGAATATAAAGAAAAAAATAAAAATTGGATAACCTATCAGAAACCTATAGCTGTTAGTAACGATGTAGCAATACGAACTAGCACGCAAGAGGGTGATAGGAAAAGTAGAATAACAAAAGTAAGGTTTCAACCGTAGTGAATACGTCGGCAATAACAAGTAAATTTAACAAGGCACTTGGCCTTTTATGGCATTATTTTATTGCTGACGTTAGCAATGCGTTGAAATTAGTGAATGGATATATTATCACTCGCCTATAAAAGTGTAGAGTAATCAATATTTTGTACACTTATTCATTAATTGTTTATAAAAACAGGGTAATTTTCTTAAAAAGTAAATGACAACGCTGTCATTTCTGGTTAAGATAAATTTATCTAAATATATAAGTTTTAATTTGTAATCAACTTTTAGTATTACAAATGTAGTAAGCATGAGGTCAAAATGCCTAGCAGCAGTGACATTAATAACACATACTTTTTAGGCATCGATGGCGGTGGTAGTAAATGTAAAGCCATTATCGTTGATGCGGATAATAAAGTACTTGGAGAAGGCATTTCAGGCCCAGCGAACCCCTTACATGGCTTTGAGCAAGCAGTTAATTCAATAACTGAGTCTGCTCACATTGCACTCAAGGCATCAGGTTTGAATTTGCAGTTAAGTGATTTAACAGCAGGTGTTGGTTTAGCAGGGGTTAACTTGCCTGCACTATTTGAACAAATGTCTAACTGGCAACACCCGTTTGGCAAAATGTTTTTAGCTACTGACCTATTGATTGCTTGCTTAGCTGCACATAATGGTGATGATGGTGCTGTTATGATAACGGGTACCGGCTCATGTGGTTTCTCTTATGTAGATGGGCATCCTTATACCATTGGTGGACATGGTTTTCCACATGGTGATAAAGGCAGTGGCGCTTGGTTTGGCTTTCAAGCCGCAAATTATGTATTAATGTCATTAGACGGTTTAAAAGCACCGTCAATGATTAATGAAAAATTACTCACCTTGTTAGATGTGCAAGATGGCTTACAAATGGTGGAAGCTATCGCCGGAAAACCTGCTGCTTTCTACGCTAAACTGGCAAATCTTGTCTTCGATGCGGCGGAAGAAGGTGATTTTGCAGCTAAAGCGATTGTTGAAGAAGGCGCTTGTTATATTAGTGGTGTTGCTCGACAGCTTGAAAAACAAAGCCCTCCGAGAATTTCGTTGATTGGAGGATTAACTCCTCGAATAAAGCCTTGGTTGGATGAAGATATAAAACATAAACTTGCTGAGCCAATATGTGCGCCTGAAATGGGCTCGGTAATTTTTGCTCAGCAACAACTCGCGTTGCTTTAATTAGTTAGAAATTTAAAAGATATAAGGTTTACACATGACACAAACAATTATGGAGCAAGAAGCTAAACAAGCTCCTTCAGTGATTAAAGGCCAACTTTCGGCAAACCAAGCATTGGCGAAGTCTATCGGTGAAAAGTTACGTCAAATTAATCCAAAAATGGTGATGATTATTGGCCGAGGCTCATCAGATCACGCAGGTGTATTTGGTAAGTATTTAATCGAGGTTGAAGCCGGTGTGCCTACCTTTGCCGCAGCACCATCAGTATCGAGTGTTTATGGCAAGCAACTTAAACTTGAGCAAGCCGTTGCCATCGTTATTTCTCAATCAGGCCGTAGTCCTGACATTATCGCTCAAGCTGAAATGGCAAAAAAAGGTGGCGCATATGTCATCGCGTTAGTAAATGATGAAACATCACCATTAAAAGATATCGTTGATGAAGTATTACCGCTAAAAGCTGGCGCAGAAGTGTCTGTTGCAGCAACCAAAAGTTATTTAGCTACTTTATCAGCATTGTTGCAGTTAACTGCTTTTTGGACCGAAAATGAATCACTTATTAATGCATTAGATACGCTTCCAGATGCCTTACAAACTATCATTGATTCAGAGCCACAATTAACTTCTAAGTCAATTGAAGGCGTTAAAAATATGGTCGTACTAGGGCGTGGCCTAGGTTATGCAATCACTAAAGAAATGGCGTTAAAATTAAAAGAAGTGAGCTCAATTCATGCTGAAGCATTTAGCTCAGCAGAGTTCTTACATGGGCCAGTAACGCTTGTTGAACAAGGGTTAGCTATTTTAAATGCAGCGGTGAATGATGAAAGTGCGCCTTCACATCAAGAACAAATTGATGAAGTAACACAGCGTGGTGCTGACTTAGTGCATATTCGTCAAACAGATAACTCAGTGCATCCGCGATTAGCACCATTAGTGGTATTGCAACGTTTTTACCTTGATGTGGCTGAAGTCGCTGTCTCGAGAGGTTTTAATCCAGATGAGCCGAAAGGCCTTAAAAAAGTCACTAAGACATTATAATGACTAGTTTACGTCTACATGTTCATCAATTATTCGACGGTCAGCAAGTGCTTGACCATCAAGTATTGACCGTTACTGACGGCACCATAACGGCGATCGATAATGATACCTCAAATGCTGATGACGTGATCTCGGCATTCGTTGTACCTGGTTTTATTGATCTACAGGTTAACGGTGGTGGTGGTGTATTATTTAATGATTCTCCCTCATTAGAGAAGTTAACCACCATCATCGCCGTTCATCATCAGTTTGGAACAACAGGCATGCTGCCAACGTTGATCACAGACAAAATTGAAGTGATGGAGCAAGCAGCAGATGCAATGGCTGCTGCTATTAGCAATAAAGTACCTGGAATATTAGGCATACACTTTGAAGGCCCGCATTTATCGGTTGCTAAAAAAGGCACACATGCGGAAGAATATATTCGCCCGATTAGCGATCGAGAGTGGCAGGTATTATCACGCAAAGATATCGGGCAGGTTTTAGTAACCTTAGCTCCAGAAACTGTTTCGGTAGAAGATATAAGTCGAATGGTATCGTTAGGCATCAAAGTATGTTTAGGACATACAAACGCTGATTATCCAACAGCGCAAGCTGCGATTGATGCTGGCGCTGATGGCTTTACTCATTTATATAACGCTATGTCACCGATTCAAGGAAGAGAACCAGGGGTTACTGGTTGTGCTCTACTTAATGATAACGCAAGTTGTGGCATTATCATCGATGGACATCATGTTGATTATACTACCGCTAAATTAGCATTAAAAACGAAACCAAAAGGAAAAGTGTTTTTGGTTACTGATGCAATGTCTACCATTGGTACAAATCAAACTGAGTTTTCATTTTTTGATCGAACAGTGTATTTGCGAGATGGCCGCTTAACATCAACTACCGGTGAATTAGCGGGGGCAGCCTTAGATATGATTACCGCTGTAAATAATAGTCATCATGGGCTAGACATATCGTTTGAAGAAGCTGTTAGAATGGCTAGCAAGTACCCAGCAAATTATATAAATCAATCGGGTATTCGAGGTGAATTACAAGTAGGTCAAGCTGCTGATTTCTTGGTGTTAAATCAAGATCACCAAGTTATATCTACTTGGGTTGCAGGGAAGCCTGTATATAACGCATAACAATTTATAGCAATAACAATAATAAGATTAAAATTTGAGGAAACTATGGAAATGTCCGTATCAACAGATAAAAAACAAAGTAGCGTCGTGCCTATGGCAATCGTTGCTACGCTCTTCTTTATATTAGGGTTTGCGACTTGGCTTAATGGCTCTTTAATGCCGTATTTGAAGCAGATTTTAGATTTAACACCCGTACAAGCGTCGTTAATTCTTTTCTCTTTTTACATTGCTGTTACTTTTACTGCAATTCCTTCAGCAGCCGTCATTAGAAAAGTTGGATATAAAAATGGTATGGCGTTAGGCATGGCGACGATGATGGTTGCAGGTTTACTTTTTATTCCAGCAGCTAAAACGCAAATATTTGCTTTATTCTTATTTGCTCAACTTATTATGGGGGTAGGTCAAACGTTATTACAAACGGCCGTGAACCCTTATGTTGTGCGATTAGGCCCAGAAGAATCGGCCGCAGCACGTATTAGTGTAATGGGGATACTAAATAAAGGTGCTGGTGTCGTTGCACCAATGGTATTTACCGCACTTATATTAAGCAACTTCACCGATTTAGTTGGTAAAGAGTTAACACAAGAAGATATTGATTTAATGGCTGATGGGCTAGTGTTGCCGTATTTAGGCATGGCATTATTTATTGGTTTACTCGCTTTGGCTGTTAAAAAATCTCCTTTACCTGAGTTAAAAAGTGAAGAGGAAGAAAGCGATAAAGGTCAGGTTAAAGAAGCTTTATCTCATCCAAACCTTCGTTTTGGCGTGATTGCAATTTTTGTTTATGTCGCTGTAGAGGTTATTGCAGGGGATACTATTGGCACTTACGCATTGTCGTTAGGTGTAGAAAATTATAGTGTTATGACTTCTTATACCATGATTTGTATGGTAGCGGGTTATATCTTAGGTATTGTACTTATTCCTCGTTATATATCACAAGCAAAAGCGTTAGCCGCTTCTGCAGTCTTAGGTGTCGTCTTATCATTAGGCGTATTGTTTTCTGATGATCAGTCTTTCATCATTGCGAATTCATTATTAGTGCCATTTGGTGGAGCCTTACTACCAGATCCTTTATTACTAATTGCCTTTTTAGGGTTGGCGAATGCGATTTGTTGGCCGGCAATATTTCCTCTTGCTTTGTCAGGTCTTGGTCAATTAACAAGTACTGGTTCGGCGCTGTTAGTGATGGGGATTGCTGGTGGTGCCTTTGGTCCCTTATTTTGGGGTATTGCAACAGGAACTTCATTTGGCCAGCAAGGCGGCTATATCGTGATGTTACCTTGTTATTTATATATCTTATTTTATGCAGTAAAAGGGCACAAAATGCGTAAGAAAGCGTAGTATTTTGTCTCTCTGGAAATTTGCCAGAAATGGCATACCATCTCACTAGTTGAGGGTGCGTTAAAAAGATCTTATGTGATCGCCCTGGGTTTCGGCTCAGGGTTTTTTTTCGTTTAAACTGCGTGAAAACTTGTAATAAAATTTGATGTTTAAGGTGATCTCAAAGGGAAAGTTCCGTATCATGCTACTACTTTAGTAAGCAAAAGTAGTCATTTTATTTGTAAGTAGGCTATTTATAGTTTTACTTATATATTTTCAAAACTCGTTAGTTGTCGCACGAATAAGTAGGGTGTAATGAGTCATAAAACTGAACTAGTCACAATTATTTACTATTGTGATAAATCAATCGAATTGTTCCATCATATTGGACATTTTGAAACTAGTAAAACAGGCAGAATTATTTTACCTGATAGCTTTAAAAAGGGTAAATCGATAGTTGCTGTGTGCCGCGGTGAGGTAGATATTATGAATAAAATAGGTGATCGAATTTTACCAAATGAAGACGTTGCATAACACGAAATATAAAGCTATCAATATGAAATATAGCCACTAACGTTAACGTCAGTGGCTATTCAATGAAATTAATATTTATTGGAATATTCAGGTGGTGTATGGCCTTCGCCTAAAGCATCAGCAACTTCTTTAGGCATATAATTTTCGTCATGTTTCGCTAACACTTCAGTTGCCTCTAAAACCCTGTTTTCTATTAATACTCCGTTAGCAATGATACCTTGGCCTTCCCTAAAAAGGTCAGGTAATATGCCGTCATATTTTACGGTAATGGTTTCACCCTTATTAGTTAAGCCAAATTGTACTTTTAAGCTATCAGGGTTTCGTGAAACAGACCCAACTACTACTAGACCGCCTACGCGAATTCGCTGCCCAATTACTGGTTTGTTACCCGTATCATCTTTACCGTGAATAATCTCATGTGGTGTATAAAATAAATCAATATTTTGATTTAAAGCGTATAAAACTAATGTTGTGATCAAACTAATGCCTATTAGTATTGACACAACGATTGTTAATCGTTTTTTTCGTCTTGGATTCATGAGCTACCTCTTGTCTTGATTTTGTTCAAGCGCTGCTTGTCTTAATTTCTTCTCTCGATTATAACGGCGTTTAATCTGTGTCAGGGTGGCATGATGTTTCGCATTGGAAAATAAAGCCAGTAATACAAAAATTACAAATGTAAAACCGTATGAAAGCCATACGTAAAAACCATGCCCGTCCATTGCGATAAATTCTGCGAAGTTTGAAAATTGCATGTTTATTTCTCTGTTTGATTCACTAAATGTTTTACCCAAGGGCGGGTGGCATTTCTTTCAAGTAGTTCAGTTTTAAACCGTAAACAAATCAGCCAACTTATAAGGAAAACAAAGCCAAACAAACAAACCACAAAGGGTAGATACATGTCCATGGTCATCGCAGGCTTTCCTATTTGGGTTACTGTTTGGCCTTGATGCAATGTATTCCACCATTCAACGGAATATTTAATGATCGGTACATTTACAACCCCAACTATTGCTAAAATGCCTGCAGCTTTACTTCCCTGAGCTTTATCTTCAAAAGCATTGTGTAAAGCGATAACGCCTAAATAAAGAAATAACTGAATTAATTGCGAGGTTAATCTGGCATCCCATACCCACCATGTACCCCATGTGGGTTTACCCCAAGCGGCACCGGTGAATAGCGCAACTGCGGTTAATGCTGCACCAACAGGTGCAATGGCTGCAACTGAAGCGTCAGCTAACTTTAATTGCCATACGAGGGCACTAAAAGCAATAATTGCCATTGCCACATACGCACTGAGTGAAAGAATGGCAGATGGAACATGGATGTAAAAAATTCGAAAACTATTACCTTGTTGGTAATCAGGTGGCACAAATAAAAGCGCCCACGTCATTCCAACGGTTAATAAAATCATTGCTAAATAGCCAAACCAAGGTGTTAGCTTTTCTGTTAATTGAAAAGTTTTTTCAGGGTTAGCGTATGGGTGTAACCATTTCCACATTTAGTTAGTACTCACTTTTAATGCTGCGCTCACAGCAAATGGTGAAAGCGTAACAGAACCGATAAAAAGTGCGCCGATTATAGCAAGTTGTCCCGTGTAGGGTAAGTTCATTGCTGCAGTATCTATTGCACTTGTCGCAAAAATTAATAATGGGATATATAAAGGTAAAATTAACAAACTCAGTAACACTCCACCTTTTTTAACGCCAACGGTTAACGCAACACCAATTGCGCCGATAAAACTTAATACAGGGGTTCCAATAAGCAAGGTTAATAATAATGCCCCATATGCATTTTCAGGAAGATACAATAATACCGCGAGTAATGGTGAAATTAAAATCAGGGGTAAACCGCTGATGATCCAATGTGCGCATATTTTAGCGAGTACAATAATAAATGTTGGGCTTGGGCTTAACAGCATTTGCTCAAGAGCGCCATCGGCATGATCACTTTTAAAGAGGCGGTCTAACGATAAGAGTGTGGCTAGTAAAGCAGCAACCCAAATAATGCCGGGCGCTATTCTAGCAAGCATATTAGGCTCAGGACCAATGCCAAGAGGAAAAAGCGTGACAACCAAAATAAAAAATAATAATGGGTTAGCAATATCATCTTTATGACGGAAAGCAATAGTGAGATCGCGCTTAAATACGGTGTAAAAAACCCGCCGATATGAAATTGAAGTATTGATTTCTTTACTCATAGATTAACCTAGAAAAACCTATATTCAAGCGTAAGCTTTTGATAGCAACTAATGGGCATTTGTAAGTCTTGATGCGTGGTCAAAATAACAGCCCCACCATTGTTAGCGTGTTCTTTTATAAGCTGTTCTAGCTTTAATACCCCTTTTTTGTCAATTGCGGTAAATGGTTCATCTAAAATCCATAGTTTCGCTGGGGTTTGCCATAATTGTGCTAACGCTATTCTTCGGTGTTGACCAGCACTTAAATGGGAAGCAAGAGCATCTTCAAAGCCTAATAAATTAACTTCTGAGAGCGTCTCTTCGGCTTTTTGAATAGGTAATCCATGCAATGCTAAGGAGAAAGCTAAATTTTCTTCGGCGGTTAATTCATCTTTAACGCCAACCTGGTGGCCAAGGTAAAGCATATTTTGGTGAAAATATTCTTCACAAGTTCGAATAGGTTTCCCTGCAAAATAGACTTGCCCCTCATAAGGAGAGGATAAGCCTGCTAAAATACGCAATAAGCTTGTTTTTCCTGCGCCATTTGGCCCTTCTACTTGTATAATATCACCGCGCTTTACTGTAAAGTTAAGCGCTTCAAAAAGCACTCTATCTTCTCTTATACAGGTTAAGTTTCGCGTTTCTAAAAGGGTATCGTCACAGTGACTCATGAAATGGTTCGTTTGTTACGTTATTGAAATTGTTGCTAGTGTAATCTAAATCACACACGTTAGTTTGATCTAGATCCTACACCAAGTAAGTAATTTATTATACCATTGCTTTCGTTCGCAAAATATATGCAACTTAACGCAAGATTACTGCTTTTTTTAGCGAAACGGTGGTAGAATTGCAGCAATTTTTGGCCTACGCATTTTACTTCATCAGCCAATTTTTGATGGTGACAGTGTGTTAGTCTGCCTTATAAGCGCTATCGGAGAAGTTTTATGATCCCTGAATTGGGGCACTTTGCCTTAATATTAGGATTGGCGTTTGCCATCTGTTTAAGTATCGTTCCACTTATTGGTGTTTTTACACGACAACCTATCCTTGTTGGTTATGCAAAGCCCCTTACCTTAGGGATGTTTGTGTTTACCGGGCTTAGTCTCATCATACTAGCGTATTTATTCGTTATTGATGACTTCTCTGTTAAATATATTGCTGGTCATTCTAATTCGTTATTACCTTATTATTTTAAAATCAGTGCAGTGTGGGGAGGTCATGAAGGCTCCTTATTACTGTGGGTTTTTTCGTTAACGGCATGGACAATGGCGGTCGCTAAATTTAGCAAAGGTATTGATGAAGGATTTATCGCGCGAGTACTTGCTATATTAGGTATGGTGTCAGTAGGGTTTATGTTGTTTACCATTTTAACATCGAACCCCTTTGAACGCTTATGGCCGATTGTTCCGTTAGAGGGGCGTGATCTAAACCCATTACTGCAAGATGTAGGCTTAATTATTCATCCGCCCATGTTGTATTTAGGGTATGTAGGTTTTGCAGTTGCCTTTGCTTTTGCAATAGCGGCATTAATGTGTGGAAAGCTAGACGCTGCCTGGGCTAGATGGGCCCGTCCTTGGGTAACCGCAGCATGGATATTCCTTACTCTGGGTATTGCATTAGGCAGTTGGTGGGCATACTACGAATTAGGCTGGGGTGGTTGGTGGTTCTGGGATCCCGTTGAAAACGCCTCGTTTATGCCGTGGCTTGTGGGTACGGCATTATTGCATTCATTAGCGGTAACTGAAAAGCGCGGCGCGTTTAGGAACTGGACCGTGCTACTTGCTATATTTGCTTTTAGTTTAAGCTTATTAGGTACATTTTTAGTCCGTTCTGGTGTAATCACATCAGTACATTCTTTTGCCTCTGATCCAACGCGTGGCATGTTTATTTTACTACTATTAGCGATTGCTGTTGGTGGTTCGTTGATCTTGTTCGCCTTTAGAGCATCCAATGTTTCTAGCTTTAGTCGTTTCTCATTTTACTCACGCGAAACGGCATTATTATTGTGTAATATTATCCTAGTGGTTGCCTCGATAACGGTATTACTTGGTACGTTGTATCCATTAATGATTGATGCAGCAGGTCTTGGAAAAATATCTGTTGGTCCCCCTTATTTTAATGCGGTGTTTGTACCAATTATGAGTGTGTTATTTCTTGCGATGGGTATAGGGCCGCTGATTCGCTGGAAAAAAGCGAAAAAAGGGGAGTTGCGAAAGCAAATTACTAAACCTTCGATTGCAAGTATCGTATTAGGCATATTATTTCCATTGGTATATGCCGGCGAGATTAACTTATTAGCAAGCTTTGGAATGACCCTCGCTTTCTGGGTTTCACTCGTGGTGATAAAAGATTTAAGAAACCAAGCTAAACAAGGTAAGTCAGGTTATCAATTTTCACGTATTTCATTGAGTCAATGGGGAATGACGGCTGCGCATATGGGCATCGCGGTTACCATTGTGGGTGTTACCTTGGTGTCCATTTATGAAAAAGAAGTGAGTGTAAAAATGCACTATGGCGAATCGGTACATGTTTCTGGGTACGATGTTACCTTAAATGGTGTTATTCCCGTGAAAGGGCCAAATTATACTGCTGAGCAAGGGCAATTAGAAGTCACTAAAAATGGCGAATTCGTTGCCTTATTGAAACCTGAACGCAGAACCTATCTTGTTCAAACAATGGGTATGACCGAAGCTGGCATAGATCCAGGACTTTTTAGGGATGTATATGTAGCACTAGGGGATCCTTTACCTGACAATGCTTGGGCAGTGCGGATTCATTATAAACCATTTGTTCGTTGGATTTGGTTAGGGGCTATTTTTATGGGGATAGGTGGTTTTCTGGCGATGTTAGATAAACGTTACCGCCGTAAAAAGTCTGCGAATGTAAACACAAACCAAACCGTTATCGAGGGAGGAAATAATGAATAAAATAATCCGTTTTATTCCTCTAGTACTGTTTATTGCTTTAGGTGTTGTTTTGTATCGTGGTTTATCGTTGAATCCTCAGGAGTTACCCTCGGCATTGATAGGTAAGCCCATACCAACGTTTTCATTAACACAATTGTTGAAACCAGAAGTCACACTAACGGAAAAAGATCTCAAAGGAGATATCGTTTTACTGAATGTATGGGGAACATGGTGTGTGTATTGTAAATATGAACACCCGTACTTGGTAGATATCGCGAAAAGTAAACGTGTTTCTTTATATGGTCTTAACTATAAAGATGTACGTGAAGATGCGACTAAATGGCTCAAAGATTATGAAGACCCTTATGTTTTGTCAATTTTTGACCCCATGGGAAAGTTTGGCATTGAACTGGGTGTTACCGCGGCACCTGAAACGTTTGTTATTGATGCTAATGGGATCGTACGAATGAAGCATGTTGGGCCGATAGACGGTAAAATATGGCAACAAAAATTCATTCCAATGATTGAAAAACTAGAACAAGAGCAAGGAGTAACTCCATGAAGATGTTCACGATCATTGTTATTTTATTGTTGGGTATGATCTTAAGCGCATTTCCTGATAAAGCATTAGCAACCGATACTTACGTGTTTGATAACCCAGTGACTGAAATACGCTATAAAGCGTTAATCAAGGAACTTCGTTGTCCTAAATGTCAAAATCAGAACCTTGCCGATTCAAATGCACCTATTGCAAAAGATCTGCGCCGTGAAGTGTTTCAATTGTTGCAAGAAGGCAAGGCCGATAAAGAAATTGTTGATTTTATGGTGGCGCGATATGGCGAATTCGTATTATACCGCCCGAAAGTGTCACCGCTGACATATGTGCTTTGGTTTGGACCTTTAGTGCTGTTACTGATAGGTATCGTGGTACTGGTGCTGATTGTCCGTAAAAAACCAACGATTGACCGTTCTGCAAAACTGTCATCACAGCAAAAATCACAATTAGATCAAATTTTAAAAGATAAATAATCCTATGGTAGCACTACTTTTTACACTGATTGCCTTTATTTTATTGTTGTTAATAATTGTTTGGGGGCATTTTCTTCGTCAACGTAACTATCGTAATAAGGTGGATAATAGCTTTCGCGATGAAACTAATATTCGTTTGTATAAAGAACACAAATCTGAGATAGAGCGTGATTTTTCCCAAGGACGTTTAGATCAAAGCAGTTATGATTATCTGATATCCGAGCTTGATCAAAGTTTATTACAAGATATAGAAGAAAATGCCAATGAGCAGAAACAAGTGACGGAAGCTAAACCGATCACGATGTTTTGGCCGGTTACGATGACTGTGTTTATGCTAGCGTTTAGCGCACTTCTTTACCAACAAACAGGGGCTTTTGAAGAGTTAACGACAATGCCTCGACAGCAGCAAAGTCATCAATCACTTGATGCTGAACAGCAAGCGTTGGTACAGCTGCAAAAATTAAAACAACAAACTGAACAAGAGCCAAATAATAGTGATGCTTGGTATAGTTTAGGGCAGGCACTTGTGGGGGCGGGTGACTTTTCAGCGGCATTAGCAGCTTTCGACCGTGTTATTGAAATAGACGGAGAGCATGCTGATTTATATGGAGCGAAAGCGCAAGCAAGCTTTTATCAGAATGAGCAGAAAATCACACCTGAGGTTCAATCTTACATCGACAAAGCATTGGCGCTTGATGCCAGAGATCCATCAACAAATATTTTGTTAGGTATGCATGCCTTTGTTAATCAAGATTATCAAACAGCGGTACAACATTGGCAATTGGTCGTGTCTGATAATCGCCCAAGTGTTAATGTCCAAGCTTTACAACAAGCACTTACTGAAGCGAAAAGCCGCTTGGCGCTAACAGGAGAACAAGCATCTGTTGATGTTAATTCGCAAGTATCTTTAAGTGTTAAGGTATCGTTATCCGATGAGATTAGAAAGCAACTAGAACAAGGTCAAGACAAGGTGGTATTTATTTATGCCATTCCTGCTGAGGGCTCAAGAATGCCATTAGCTGCTATTAAGTTACGTGCAAGTGATTTACCAACAGCAGTGACCTTATCAGATGCCAACGCCATGACTCCGCAAGCGAAACTAAGTGATGCTAAAGCAGTTAATGTGTTTGCTATTATTTCAGAGTCAGGCAGTGCGGGTATAAAACCGGGTGACTTTAAAGCCGAAGCCTTAAATGTCGAACTTGCTACAAACAAAATGATCTCATTAAATATTAATACCGTAGTAGAGTAGATGCTGGTTAACGAAAAGGTTGTGAACGATAGATGTTAAAATCAAGGTATATAGGGCAAGATAAATCAGTCCATAAACGTACGGCCAAAGTTGGGGTGCTGTTAACTAACTTAGGTACACCTGATGCACCAGAGCTAGTAGCCTTAAAACGTTATTTACGTGAATTTCTATCAGATCCGCGCGTTGTAGAAATACCCAAGTTAGTATGGTGGATTATTCTTCACGGCATTATTTTGCGTATAAGGCCGAAAAAATCAGCTAAGTTATATCAGTCTATTTGGACAGATGAAGGTTCACCGCTATTGGTATTTATGCGAAGGATCCGCGATAAGGTCGCGAAAAAGTTAATGTTAGAGCAACAGAGTGAAGTTGTGCTAGATATCGCAATGCGTTATGGGTCTCCGGCTATTTCAGAAGCGCTTACTCGCTTTCAAAAACTGGGTATCGATAAGTTTATAATTTTACCGTTATACCCACAATATGGCGGTCCTACAACGGCATCAACGTATGATGCGGTCACTCAAACTATCAGTAAATGGCGTTGGATACCAAGTATACATTTTATTAATGGCTACCATAATCATCCTTTGTATATTAACGCGTTAGCAAATAGTATTCAGGCACATATTGATACTCACGGTAAGCCAGATAAACTGTTACTGTCTTATCACGGCATGCCTAAACATTTTCTTGATAGTGGCGACCCCTATTATTGTTTCTGCCATCAAACGACGCAGTTAGTAGCGGCACAACTAGGATTGCTTGAGGATGATTTTATCACGACCTTTCAATCGCGATTCGGAAAAGCTGAATGGTTAAAGCCTTATACTGATCAAACGCTTGAAGAACTCGCTAAACAAGGCTGCAAGCATGTTGCTATCATTAGTCCTGCCTTTAGTGTTGATTGTTTAGAAACACTAGAAGAATTAGAAGAAGAAAATCGAGAGATTTTTATTGAAGCAGGAGGTGAGCAGTATCATTATATTCCTGCTTTAAATGACAACGAAGATCATGTCACCCTTATTTCGGATATTATTGAGCAATATCTGTAGTAAAAAAACGCATTGCAATAGCAGCGGTTACTCCCTCTCCCTAAGCAGTAACATGACTATTGCAATGCTAATTCATTTACATCAATACACAAAAATATATCACTAATTATTTATGCTCATTAGTACTCATTAAGCGCAAAAATGATAATGTTGATCAACAGATTTTTTATAGCTGATCGCGAATAGCAATAATAAACTTAACGAAAATAGTATCGGGGTAGTAGGTAACGATACTGTCACCGGCATGGTCGTTAATAGCTGCTGTTGGTTGATAGCATTTGGGGAACTAGTGGCTAATTGCCATTGAACCTGTTGTAAACTACCTGTGCGCTGCAGCGTCATGCCTTTTGCTGTAGAAGGGGGTTGAGTAACCAATATATCGGTAGAAACAAGGCCTTTTGCAGCGCCATTTGTTGCAACAAAACGCCCTTCATAACTTATAAAGTCTGATACAAAGTCATGCTGATTATTGACTAAAGCGATACCATCTGGCGATCCATTTTGAATCCCTGAAAAATAAAAAGTGGCAAAACCATAGCCATTACTGTTATTTGCTAAGGTGCCGGTAAGGGGCTGGTTTTTATATACCTTACCGTTGCCGCCGTTATAGAACAGCAATGACCATTGCGATAAATCTGTCCCTGCATTGCCAATAAGTTCTACAAATTCATTTTTATCACTTCCAGCGTTGTCATAGTGTATTTCATTAATCTGCAATAAACTTGCAGCACATTTACTGCAAAACAGCGTAAAAATAAGCGCTATACAATAGCTTAATGGTTTCATATGTGTAATTCCTTTTACTTAAGTTGTGTTGACTCCGCAGGTTAGTGTAGAAAAATAGCCAACGTCAGCAACCTTAAAAAGGTGATACAAGGTATTTACAACATATAATTAACCTTTTTTAGGGTAACATTTAAAATGGGGGGCATGAGTGCGCTTTTACTGTAAAAATACAAGTGAATTTATTTAGTAAGTAGTGTTGTTTCAGGTGACTGGACTTCCCAGATTTTGTGAAATGAGTTTGCTTTTTGAAAATATCACTAACTCGTTTGGTGATGAGAATCAGTTGATATGTAACTTACTTGACCATTTAACGAAGTGCTAAAAGCCAGTAGGAAATGTACAGGTGCAGAGATTGATTATTTACTTATCAAAAAGGTAAAAGAGTTAATAAGCGACACAGAAATTTAGGCAATAAAAAACGGAGCACTATCGCTCCGTTTTACAGTAATCTTTTTTAATTAAAGTGCTGTAACGTTTTTCGCTTCAGGACCTTTTTTACCTTGCTCAACAGTAAATGATACTGATTGACCGTCAGTTAGTGTACGGAAACCGTCACCTGTGATTGCACTGAAGTGAACGAACACATCAGGGCCGCCTTCTTGCTCGATAAAGCCGAAGCCTTTTGATTCATTAAAAAATTTTACTTTGCCAGTTACTGAGTCAGACATACCAACATTTCTCTCTATAATATAAGGTTTAACAATTTAGGCTATTCAGACATACATGCAGATGTAGCCATGTACGGAGTAAATGCTCTCTACCCAAAAGTACAGACAGAGAAAGGTTTCCATAACACAGGTGCGTTTAGGTTTAAATAGAACTCATAAATGAGGCTATTTAGTCCCTCTCTTCAAACGCAAAAACTCAACGCAAAAGAATTGTAGCACACAAAATTATTAATAGCTTGAATTATAGTGAAGAATAATTGAACTTTTTTTTACAAACAGAAGCCTGCATAAAACAGGCTTTTGTTATTTACAGTAAACGTCGGCTAAATAGCGCTACATTGCAGCAATTTGCGCTTTTTGGTCGTTAAGTTTCGCTAATGCAGATTCAGTTTCTGCTAATTTAGTTTTTTCTTTATCGATAACGGCCGCAGGTGCTTTAGCAACAAAATTTTCATTGTTAAGCTTTCCGCTGATTTTTTGTGCGTCTTTCGCTAACTTTTCAATCGCTTTACTAAGTCGCGCTAACTCTGCTTCTTTATCAATTAATCCTGCCATTGGAATTAACACAGACATTTCACCAATGACTGATGTGGCCGAAATTGGACCATCGTCATCAGCAGATAAAATTTCAATGCTTTCTAGTTTGGCTAGCGCGCTAATGAAGTTGTTGTTTTCATCTACGCGGCGCTGATCGTCTGCGGAAGTATTTTTCAAGTACACAGGTAATGGTTTGCTTGGTGCAATATCCATTTCACCTCTAATATTGCGTATCGCAACAATAAATTGTTTTACCCACTCTAAATCATCAACGGTTGCTTGGTCGACAAGCGAATCATCATACTGAGGATATGCTTGCACCATAATGCTATCACCTTGAGCATTAAAGTTGGTTAGTGGCACCACACGCTGCCATATAGTTTCTGTAATAAATGGCATTAATGGATGCATGACACGTAATAGCGTTTCAAGGGTTTCAACTAATGTTTTGCGTGTGCCGCGTTGTTGAGCTTCATCACCTTTAAATAATATTGGTTTTGTAAGCTCTAAATACCAATCACAGAATTGATTCCAGGTAAATTCATATAATGCTTGTGAAGCTAAATCAAAACGGAAGGTTTTAAAGGCTTCATGTACGGTTTTTACCGTCTTTTGAAGTTCAGCTTGTACCCAACGGTCTGCTAATGAAAGGGTAATGTCACCGCCTGACTTGCCACAATCGTGTTCTTCGGTGTTCATTAATACATAGCGGCTAGCATTCCAAAGTTTATTACAGAAGTTACGATAACCGTCTAAGCGTTTCATATCCCAGTTAATGTCACGTCCAGTAGAAGCAAGTGCTGATAAGGTAAAGCGAAGCGCATCGGTACCATGGGCTTCTATACCATCAGGAAAGGCTTTTTTGGTTGCTTTTCCTATTTTATCTGCAAGCTGAGGCTGCATCATGTTGCCGGTACGCTTGGTCAGTAACGCATCTAAAGAAATGCCATCAATCATGTCGAGTGGATCAATAACGTTGCCTTTTGATTTTGACATTTTATCGCCATTTTCATCGCGAATAAGCCCTGTTACGTAAACTTGTTTAAAAGGGACTTGAGGCTTGCCATTTTCATCTTTGATGAAATGCATGGTCATCATGATCATTCTAGCAACCCAGAAGAAAATAATGTCAAAACCTGTGACTAATACATCAGTCGAATGAAACTTCTTCATCATTTCTTCTTCATTAGGCCAACCTAATGTTGAGAAAGTCCAAAGTGCGGAAGAAAACCATGTATCTAGTACGTCGTCGTCTTGCTTTAATATAACGTCTTCAGCAAGTTGATGTTTATCTCTGACTTCTTGTTCACAACGACCTACATATACATTGCCTGAATTGTCATACCAAGCAGGAATACGATGCCCCCACCAGAGTTGGCGTGAGATACACCAGTCTTGAATGTCGCGCATCCAAGCAAAATACATATTTTCATATTGCTTTGGTACAAATTGAATGTCACCATTTTCTACGGCTTCAATCGCAGGTTTTGCAAGAGCTTCTGTTCTTACATACCATTGGTCAGTCAGTAATGGCTCGATAATAACGCCAGAACGATCACCGTATGGAGCAACTAAATCATGATCTTTAACGCTATCAAGTAAGCCTAACTGTTCAAATTTAGCGATAATAGCCTTACGTGCGTCAAATCTATCTAATCCAACTAAATCGCTAGGCAATGATGCGTCAAAATCTTCGCTCGGTTCGCCATTGGTATTGTATACTTCTGCATTAGCCAAAATAGCCGCATCTTTATTAAAGATGTTAATCATGGCTAAATTACAACGTTTACCCACTTCATTATCATTAAAGTCGTGCGCAGGCGTAATTTTTACACAACCTGTGCCTTTTTCCATGTCAGCATGTTCGTCACCAACGATAGGTATTAAACGATCAACAAGCGGTAATTTAATATGTTGACCAATTAATGCTTTATAACGTGGATCTTCTGGGTTTACTGCAACGCCTGTATCACCTAGCATGGTTTCAGGGCGCGTTGTTGCTACCACTAAATAGTCTTTGCCATCAGCGGTTTTGGCGCCATTAGCCAGTGGGTAACGTAGTTGCCACATATGGCCTTTTTTGTCTTTGTTTTCAACTTCAAGATCAGATATGGCTGTGTGTAATTTTGGATCCCAGTTAACTAACCGTTTTCCGCGATAAATTAAATTGTCTTGATAAAGGCGCACGAATACTTCTTGTACTGCGTCACTTAAACCATCATCCATGGTGAAGCGTTCTCGCGACCAATCAATTGAATTACCAAGGCGTTTCATTTGTTTGCCAATGGTGCCACCAGATTGTGCTTTCCATTGCCAAATTTTATCGATAAAAGCGTCTCGACCATAATCATGTCGATTCTTACCTTCTTCTGCCCCTATTTTTCGCTCTACTACCATTTGTGTAGCAATACCTGCGTGGTCAGTACCTGTCTGCCATAAGGTACTTTTACCTTGCATACGTTGATAGCGTATTAAGGTGTCCATAATGGTTTGTTGAAAGGCGTGCCCCATATGAAGGCTACCCGTTACGTTGGGTGGTGGAATAGCAATACAGTACCCTTCACCGTTGTCGGTGGGGGCGAAATAGCCTTGTTCTTCCCAAGATTGATAAAGTTTGCTTTCGATTTCAGCAGGGTTAAATGTTTTTTCCATTGGATTAATACTTACGCGTTAATTTAATGTTACTTTGTTTTCACAGGTGCAGCCGCTTGGTTGTCTACCTGAAACCCAAGTTGACGGTATTGTTTAAAGCGCGCTCTAGCAAGCTCTTTCAATTTTTCGTCGTTGGGTACAAAATCGATAATGTTTGAATATTGTTGAGCAAAGTTTGGCACTGTACTCGTTAAATTAATTAATACTTGTCGTCTGTTTGTCGGTGCTTGCCAACTAATTTCTACGGCTGAACCATTTTTTTGTCCTTCACCAAGTAAGTTATGAGGAACAAAGCTATTTGGATCAAAAGACCACAAAAGCTCATCAATGTGATGAGCTTGTTCTTGCGAGTCTGTATAAATGAATACACGCTGATTTTGTCGATAAAAATTTGCTGCTTGAAAGCATGCATGTAAATTATCTAACGGTATGTTGTGTTTATCCTGCTCTTCTAACAGGTAAAACATGACATGTGTATTCATCATGTGCGCTTATTCACCTTGTTCTACACCAGATTTATTTAATAAAAATTGCGATAACATGCTAACAGGACGGCCCGTTGAGCCTTTATCTTTACCACCACTACGCCAAGCTGTGCCGGCAATATCTAAATGTGCCCAGTGATATTTCTTAGTAAATCGCGACAAGAAACATGCTGCGGTAATGGTACCTGCTGCACGCCCACCTAAGTTGGTGAAGTCAGCAAATGGGCTTTCTAGTTGTTCTTGATATTCTTCCCATAAGGGTAAACGCCAAGCACGGTCACCACTTTGATCTGACGCATTGAGTAATTCATGTGCTAGAGGATTATGTGTACTTAACAACCCACTGGCATGTTTACCTAAAGCGACAACACAAGCACCGGTTAATGTAGCAACATCAATCACGCAATCAGGGTCAAAGCGTTCAACATAGGTAAGTGCATCACATAATACTAAACGGCCTTCAGCATCAGTATTTAACACTTCAACGGTTTGACCAGACATGGTGGTTAATATGTCGCCAGGGCGGTAAGCATTACTGCTTGGCATATTTTCACAGCCAGCAAGTACCCCAATAACATTGATAGGTAAGTTAAGTTCGGCTAAGGTATGCATCGCACCCAATACGCCTGCTGCTCCACCCATGTCGTACTTCATTTCATCCATGGCTTCGCCTGGCTTTATTGAAATACCACCACTATCGAAGGTTAGCCCTTTGCCAACAAGTACAATGGGCTTGCTGTCTTTGTCACCACCTTGATAATGAATAATACTCATCATGGATTCATTGGCAGAGCCGCGCCCTACAGCAAGGTATGAGCCCATACCAAGTGCTTCCATTTGTGCTTCATCAACCACGTCAGTTGAGACGTTGTCGTATTCATTCGCTAAAATTTTAGCTTGCTCAGCAAGGTACGCAGGATTACAAATATTTGGCGGCATATTCGCCACATTCTTACAGGTATTAATGCCTTCTGCGACCGCTAAACCATGCGCTACTGCACGCTCACCTAAAGGTAACTCGCGTCTTGTTGGAACATTAAAAACGATTTTTCGAAGTGGTCTACGTGGTTCTTCTTTACGTGTTTTCAAGCTATCAAAACTGTACAAGCAATCTTGTGTTGCTTCTACGGCTTGTCTTACTTTCCAATAATTATCACGGCCTTTCACATGAAGCTCTGTTAAGAAGCATACTGCTTCCATTGAGCCTGTTTCGTTCAAGTTGTTTATGGTTTTACTGATAATTTGACGATATTGCCTTTCGTCAAGCTCGCGTTCTTTTCCGCAACCAACCAGTAATACTCGTTCACTTAAAATATTAGGTACATGATGTAATAACAACATTTGACCTGATTTACCTTCTAAGTCACCTCGACGTAACAAATTACTAATGTAGCCTTCGCTGATTTCGTCCAGTTGTTCGGCAACAGCAGATAAACGTCTTGGTTCAAAAACGCCGACTACGATACAAGCACTGCGTTGTTTTTCTGGGCTGCCGCTTTTTACGCTAAATTCCATGGGCTCTCCTAGTTTGAGGTAAATCTGAACGTTTTTTAAAAAAAATTCAGTTTAACTTGCTTAAATCTACCATTAATAGATAAGCTTACTGTGATTTATTTTTCGCTAAAGGCTATAATTATAGCCTTATCCAGAAGCATTACCTAAAGGCTTTTGAATTATTTTAGTTATGAAAATGACAAGTTTACTTAAAAATTGTCATTATGTCAGAAAAAAACTAAGTTTTTGTAGGATCTCTTTGTGATCGTTTTTCGTTATTTATTAAAAGAAGTGGTTAAAACCCAACTCGCAGTATTTGTGGTGTTAATGACCATTTTTATCAGCCATAAATTTGTCAGAGTACTTGATGACGCCTCTGAAGGTGGTATTCCTGGCCAGTTAGTGATGGTGTTTATTGGTTTAAAAGCGCCCGACTTGGCAGGCACGATATTACCTTTAAGTTTCTTTTTAGGGATTTTGCTTGCTTATGGGCGCATTTATGCCGATAACGAAATGACCATTTTACATGCGACGGGCATAAGCGAGTGGTATGTAGTCAGGGTTACGCTTATTCTGGCTGTGATCACTGCGATATTTACAGGCTTGTTCACTTTATATTTATCACCGCTTGCTTCTGAATATGAGTATCAAGTCAAAGAAAAGCTTGCTGCTGATTCTGGACTAAGTGCATTAGTGGCTGGACGTTTTCAAACCACAGGTAATAAAAAAGCTGTGGTGTTTATTCACGGGAAAGATAGAGTGAGTAATACCTTAGAAAAAGTGTTTGTGGCACAGTTACCAAATGAGAAATCAGGACAGAGTGAAATTATCAACTCAAGTTTAGTGTATGCAAAACAAGGTGAGGTAATAGAAGAATCGTCAGGCTCGCAACGTTTGATCCTATCTGATGGCACGCGTTATCAAAATGATCCAAAGAACCAAGAATTCAGACAAGTTGCGTTTGGTAAATATTACATTCAAATTGAAGATCAAAAAATTGAACATAAACGTAGAAAATTAAGTGCTATTCCCACACAACAATTGTTCAATGAAACATCGAGCGAATATCGCGCTGAAATTCATTGGCGAATAGCGTTCCCTTTAGCATGTATTATTTTAACCTTTGTTGCCGTACCGTTAAGTGTGGTAAACCCGCGACAAGGGAAGTTTGCCAAAATGTTCCCAGCTATCTTGCTGTTCTTGAGCTATCTATTGCTGTTAACGGCAATGCGAAGTGGTTTAGAAAAAGGCTCAATTCCGTTGCAGTTTGGTTTATGGCCCGTACATTTATCTGCGTTATTTGTTGGCTTTAGTCTATTAGCAAAAAGCCGAAGTACGGGGTTGAGGTTACGCTCTGTTTTACCGTTTTATGCCAAGAAAAAAGAGGCTAAAACATGAAAATTTTAGATTTATATATTGCTAGAATTATTGCTTCCACTACCTTACTCACACTTGCGGTGTTTGTTAGCCTTAGCGGCATTATTAAATTTGTAGAACAAATGAGATCGGTAGGCAAGGGCAGTTATGACTTATCACATGCGGCGCTTTATGTATTATACGCTGTGCCACGTGATGTCGAATTGTTTTTTCCAATGGCTGCATTAATCGGCGGGTTAATTGGTATCGGTATGCTCGCCAGTAATTCTGAACTGGTGGTAATGCAAGCGTCGGGTTTATCGCGCTTAGATATTATTAAATCAGTGATGAAGTCTGCTTCAATTCTTATTATATTGAGCATGGCAGTGGGTGAGTGGTTAGCGCCTGCTGGCGAAGCAGCCGCAAGACAAGTAAAAGCGCAAGCCATTTCTGGAGGTAGCTTGATCTCTGCTAAAGGTGGCACTTGGGCAAAAGACGGAGATTATTTTGTTCATATCATGGAAGTGCAAGACACAGGCTCATTAAAGGGAATACAAATTTACCGTTTTGATCGTGATTTAAAGTTATCAAGCTGGCTGGCGGCGAGTTCTGCTGTATACCAAAAAGATGCGTGGCTATTAAGTGATGTGGTAGATACCTATATTCAAGATAAAGAAATTACCACAAAATCGTTACCTACCATGGCTTGGCAATCTACGTTAACGCCAGATAAACTCGGTGTGGTAACGGTTAAGCCAGAATCATTATCGGTCAGAGGGTTATTAGATTATTTAGATTACCTTGCGGAAAATGACCAAGACTCAAGCCGTTATCAGCTTGCCTTTTGGCGAAAGTTGATACAGCCTGTAACGGTTGCGGTGATGTTATTGGTCGCACTATCTTTTATTTTTGGTCCATTGCGTTCAGTGTCAATGGGGGCAAGAATTATGATGGGTATTGCTACGGGTATTTTGTTTTTTATTACGAATGAAGTATTAGGTTCGGTGAGCTTGGTGTATCAACTACCAGCGCTATTTGGTGCAGCAATGCCTAGTGTGATTTTTACTGCCATTGCTTTATATTTTATTCGAAAGAAAGCGGGTTAATAACCATACTCCCGCTTTAATATAAAATTAAATTTTCGCCTTATTCGCTGCCAGCGATAACACGACAATTTCTGTATTCGTTAATTTATCTTGTAAACTTAACTTGTGTTTCCATTCGATAAAAAGCCAAATATTGCCTAACCCAAATAGGCTGTAGATAATTCTTATTAATCCTAGTTTCTTATTGATTAATTGCCCGTCTAAATGTTGTAGCCTTAAACGCCAGGCTTTCATTCCTAGGGTTTGACCGCTTCTTGCCCAGAAAAACAAAAAGAAATAAATAACCCAGAAAATGTTCCAGCCATATATGAGTGCGCTATAAAAGTATGATGACTGCTGCACATCAATTAAGTGTTGATGATCGTTCATGTTGACCAACCCGAGTGTTGCGCCAAGTTGAAATAAGCCAAAGCCTATTGCGCCGGCCACCATATAAACGGCAATCGCTAATAGTGCGTCATAAATCCATGCGCCCAAACGGCGCATAAAACCAGCACGTGGAAAAGCGGTAAAATCTACTGAAGACATCATGTTACTCTGTTTTTAAATGACGCGTCAGTGTAGCAGACTCTTTCTTACGACTTAATAGATTATCGGCGCTAACATGTGCCTTTTTCTTCACTCGGCTTAATTTTATATAAAGCGGCATAGAGTGCAGGCACAACTCCTAAGGTTAAAATAGTACCGATGCCTAAGCCAAAGGCGATAACATTCGCTAAACCATAAAATAGCGGGTCTTTACTAATAATTAGCGGCATTAACCCCATTATGGTGGTAATAGTTGTCATGGCGATTGGACGTAGGCGCATCAAACAAGCATCGACAATTGCTTGAAACTCACTTTTACCTTGTGCTTGTTCAATATTTATTCGGTCAATGAGTACAATGGCATTATTAATAATAATACCGGCCAAACTATACAAGCCTAATGTCACCATAAATCCAAACGGTGCTTGCATGATAAACAGTCCCATTACTGCGCCGACAAAAGATAACGGAATAGTTAAACAAATGATTAACGGCTTACGGTAGGAGTTAAATTGTGCGACTAATAAAATGATGATCACGCCTAATACAATCGGCATATTGGCACTTAATGATTTTTGCGCGGCAGCTGATTCTTTGATCACGCCGTCATATTCAATACGATGATTGACAGGTAAATCTTTTTTGAGCGCTTCAAGCTTGTCATCGATGCGTAATTTCAGGTCTTCCGCGGCCATCTTTGTATTGCGCGCTTCGATGCTGATAGTGCGAAACATATCTTCATGATGGATCATGGAAAATTGATTTACTGGTTCAAAGTCAGCTACTTGAAATAACGGTATCGTGTTGCCGGTAGTATGTGAGTAAACATTAAGCGTACGTAACTTATCAATGTTTTTTCGTTCACCTTCTTGAGCGCGAAAAATAATAGGGATAATATCGTCACCTTCGCGGAAGTTGGTGATATGAGCACCAGAAAAATAGCTCTCTAATGCTTGCGCAATATCACTTGACGTTAATCCTGCTCTTTTAGCACGGTGTTGATCAACGTTTACTGCAATTTTGGTGATCAAGTTTTCCCAGTTATGTCGAACATTAATAGTATTGGGGGTATCGTGTAATAAGGTCATAATATCTTGTGCTTTTTTGTAAAGCACATTCTTATCAGGGCCTTTTACTTGGATTTTTAAAATGGCGGAATCTGACGGACCCAAAAACATTTTTTTCACCCGTGCCGAGACATTAGGAAATGTTGATTCAATGAGTGGATCTAAATCTTCTGTCACTGCTGTTATATTTGTATCTGGTTTTACGTTTAATACGATAAAACCTTTATTCTCTGCAGGGTCTTCAGGGTTGAGTGATAAAACAAACCTAGGACCACTAAAGCCAACATAGCCAGAATAGCTTTCAATGTAGTCAAATTGCTTTTTGTTTTCGTTAAACCAAGTAAACAGTTGTTGCATTTGACGATCAGTTTCCCGTGATGAAGTACCATTGGGTAAGTCGATATTAATCAATATTTGTGTGCGATCGGAATCCGGGAAAAACTGTTTTGCGGCAAATTGCATTGAAAATACCGCTGCAAAAAATAACACCACCATACCAGATAAAAACAAGGCTTTATGAGATAAAATCCATAACAATAGACGTTGGTAAGACTGGTAATATTTTCCTAACTGGCTATCGTTAGTTTTTGCAGGGCTGCCTTCTTTGTCTGACACCTTGATAAAGTAATAGCTTAAAATAGGGGTAATTGTGAGCGCTAAAACCCAGCTGGCTAATAACGAAATTAAAATTACCAAGGAGATTGATCGGGTATATTCTCCCGCTACATGTTCGGCTAACATTAACGGCAAAAAGAACAAGATAGTAGTGGCAGATGAACTTAATAAAGGCAAGGCAAGCTCTTTGCAGCCTTGAACCATGGCATTATAACGTGAAGTATTATCTTCCAAACGTCGCTTAAAGTCTTCTGCTAATACAATGCCGTTATCCACTAATAGCCCAAGTGAAATAATCAATGTAGCTAAACTCATGCGTTCAAGTTTAATACCGCTAAACTGCATAAAGGTTAAGGTAACTAGCATCACGCACGGCACAATAGTACCGACAATGAGCCCTGTTCTTACGCCTAAAAACAGGACAACAACGACTAAAACAATAGCCAATGTTTGTAATACGCTAAACGACACCCCTTTTACTGTTTTATCAACTTGTTCTGCCTGGTGTGTGGCTATATTTAATTGATAACCAATAGGTAAAGTGGCTTGAATTTCTTCAATTTGTGCAATTAAGCGTGGTGAGTACTCTAAAATGTTATAACCCGATAACATCGCAGTGGCAAAAAATATGGCCGGTTTACCGTTAAAATATGCCTGTTTATCCGGCGGATCAATATACCCTCGTTTTATGCTTACTATATCTTTTAGCGCAATAAAGTCTTCCGTGTTAGGTATAGAAATAAAGGTATTCGCAATATCATCAAGGGTGTTAAAATTACCCGTTGGTTCAATAATATAGCTTTTTGCACCTGTATCCACTTCGCCACCAGAGCGCACAATATTTTGATTTCTCAATTCATTCATCAGGGCTTGAGGAGAAATACCCAATTGTGATAATTTCGCGTTAGAAGTTTCGAGGTATATGCGCTCTGCTTGATACCCCAAAATATCAATTTTTTTAGTACCTTCAACACTATATAAGGTGTCACGTATATGTTGAGATATATCGTACATTTCAGCCATGGTGAAACCGTCAGCAGTGAGTGCTAGGGTAACTACCGATACATCACCAAATTGGTCATTCACATAGGGTGTTATTGTACCTTCAGGTAACTTACTTTGTGCAGCGGTGACTTTATTGCGTAAATCTTGCCAAATATCATCTAAATTAAAAAAGCGGTCGTAAATCTTTACATGGATTGTAGATAAACCCGTGGATGAAGACGATTTTATTTCTTTAACTTCAGGAATTTTACGAATTTCTTCCTCAAGTTTTTTCGTGATCAATTTTTCTACACGGTCAGGCGCCATACCTGGAAACTTAGTGGTTACAATTGCTTCACGAATGGTAATGCTGGGGTCTTCTTGTGCTGGCAAAGTAAAATAAGCAAATATGCCATTTATCAGCATTAGCGCTGCAATTAAAAAAACAGTCTTACGATATTTAAAAGCCGTTGCAGTAATATTCATTGATAAAACCCTTAATTAAAACGTTGGGTTTGTTGATCTAAAAGCGTCACTTGTTGACCATCTCGTAAAAAGGCAATGCCGGCCGTAGCGATAATTTCACCGTCTTTTAAGCCTTCTGATAAAATGATCTCGTTATTAATCACATTCTCTGCATGTACATAACGCTTATTCAGTGTTTTTGAGGTTGTGTTGTAAACAAATACATAGGATTTTTGTTCTAAATCTGCGCCAATTGCTGTAGCAGGTATTCGAATTGCAGGCCCTGAATACCCTGATTGCTCACTATTCTTATAAGTGAAAGAGACTTCTGCTGTCATGCCAGCTCTTAATGCATCATGGTTGTCATTTAACACAACCGTTAACGGAAAAGCATTAGCTGACTGTGCTCTGGTACCAATTTCAGTGATGTGTCCTTTCATCACGACTTGATTTAGCACGGGAAAAGTGACATTCAATGCTGTGTTTTTTGATAATTCTCTTATCAATGTTTCAGGTACCATCACATGTACTTCTAAACCATGTTCACCTTCAATTTCAAAAATAGGTTGTCCTTGAGATATTTGCTGGGAAGGCTCAATTAATCGCTTGGTAATAACACCGTCGTAGGGGGCTAGCAATATGCTGTCCTGTTGGTTTTTATTGGCAATATCCACTTGTGCTTGAGCAACCGCTACTGCACTTTTAGTAGAATTGAAAGCTGCCTTGGCATTATCAAAATCTGATTGTGAGACTAATTGTTGTTTGATCAATTTTTTAAATCGATTGTAGGTGCTTTCTGCTTCTGAAAAGCTTGCTTTTACTTGCTGAAGGTTAGCATGTGCTGATTGCACACTGAGATTAAAACTGCGTTGATTTAATTGCGCAAGTCGTTGACCTTTTTGTACCGTGTCCCCTAAATTGACCGGTACATCTTCTACCTTACCTGCTACTTCAAAGCTCAATGTCGCCGTTTCAACAGGGGCGATAATACCTGATAGGGTACGCACTTGTTCCATAGGAGATAGCGTGACTTTCTGCCAAGCGATGGGCCTAATCATTGGATCTTTTTTAGGTGAATTATCTGAACAAGCGATCAGAGAGAAAAGAAAAAAAACATAAAAAATATTACGCATTGCAGACGTCCATATAAACAATTAATCAATAAAGCGTAGCCTACATTCATAAAAGAATACATATAGATATGAAATGGTACTACTAAGTACCAGATAGTGTGGTACTATCTAGTACCAAAGTCAATAAGAAATATTTAGTGGGTATGCAAGCAGAGTTAATATTATCGCAAAAAACGTTATCTGAACGCGGAAAAAAAATTTTAGATGCAGCACAGCAATTGTTTCTGGAACATGGTTATGACAATACATCACTTGAAATGATCATTAGTGAGGCTGGCGGTTCAAGGCGTAATATTTATAGTGAATTTGGTAATAAAGAAGGGCTATTGATTGCGGTGATCAAAGAGCATATCGCCGCACAAGTATCATTATTAGTTGATATTGATTATGACTTACCGCCAGAAGAGGCGTTGACCAAGGTATGTTGTCGATTTATGGATGGCTTTTTGTCTGAAACCGTGATTAAACTTTTCCGTTTAGTGATTAATATTGTGCCAACCCTACCACAACTGGGCGAACTCATTTTTCATTATGGACCACTTACAGGTTGCCGACCGATTAGTGATTATTTAGCTTACTTGAATAAGCAAGGTGTATTATTAATAGACGATAGCGAGTTTGCTGCGCATTTATTAATTGAAATGATCAAATCTCGCTTACATGTTCAAGCGTTATTATTACCAAATAACCCGCCAACGAAAGCTGAAATATCAGCGCACGTTCGTCAAGCAGTACCAGTATTTTTACGCGCTTATAAAGTTTAATCTGTACGATAATTAAAGTGTTGTACAAATTAACAACAAATAATACCTATCAAATGAAAAAGCGGTTGCCAACATCAAGTAATCTCGTATAATGCCAGCCACTTCAACAAGAAATTGTTAAGTCACTGTGTCGCCGGAGTTGAAATAGGTAGACACGACGGATTCAAAATTGAAAACGTCTACAGCTAACCCATTGTTAGTTAAGTGATAAACTTAGTTTTGTGTCTTGCAAAGATTTGCAAAGTTTTTACGAGATTACAAAAATTACTGACCTAGTTTTAAGGTTGGTTTAGTTTATAAAGAGTTCGATTTTAGATACAAGAATTGATTTCTTTGCAAACTGAAAAGTTAGCTACAAGCCTTTGCCGGTGTGGTGAAATTGGTATACACGACGGATTCAAAATCCGTTGCAGCAATGCGTGGCGGTTCGAGTCCGCCCACCGGTACCATTATATAGAAGCCTTGTCCTTAATCGGATGGGGCTTTTTTTATAGGATTTGAAGACTCTAAGTCCGCTATGAGCGATTTGCAGACCGTGGGGATATTCAGGTTTACGATTGAGAAACCGCTCTAAAGCGGACATTTATCGATACGATTACCTTGTACCGAATGCATTGCCAAACGCATCGCTACTCACCTACATCAATGTAACCTTAAGTACGTTCTTCTTTGCTGTGCCACACCCTTACAACAGCGATAGTAATGTTCTCCTCCCTATAACGTAAAACATAATTTCCTGTGCCAAAAGGAATGAGTATTTCTCGAAATGAGCTTAAGCCTTCAACAGGGCGTCCTGATTCAGGGTTACTCATTAAAGTTAATGCACCTTCTTTTATCTTGCTTGCTGCTCTTTTAGCTGCGTTTGGGTTTTTCTCTTGAATGAACTTTCTCAACCGCATTAAATCTGTTACGGCATCAGGTAACCAAACTACTTCTCGGGACATGATTTTTCCTGCTCAGTACCCCAACCCTCTAACCAATTCATTACTGATTGATTACTAACAGACTCACCATTTTCTTTATAAGCTTCCCATCTTTCTAATGATTCTTTATCAGCTAACTCTTTCGCTTCTTCTTGCTCGATATAACGGGCTAATGCTTCTTTGGCATGATGACTTTTTGAACGATGGGTACGTTCTGCCAATGCAGACAACCTACTTTCTAAGTCATCATCTAATCTAACGCCTAACATAGTTTGACCTTTACACTTTGTTTAACCATGTTAAACAGTGTTTAACAATTTGGTGAATTTGTCAATTTACTTATCGCATTCTTGCTGATTATTCACCTCCCATTCAAACTCATAACGTACCCAAAGTTCAAAAGCTACAAGAAAAAACTATTAGAGGAATCAATCCAAAAATACCATATCCCCCCTGTGTCAGGATAGTTCTCGCCTCAATTGATTGCTTTGCAAACTGAAAAGTTAGCTAAAAGCCTTTGCCGGTGTGGTGAAATTGGTGTACACGACGGATTCAAAATCCCTTTTCGAAAGAAGTGTCGGTTCGAGTCCGACCACCGGTACCATTATTGAAAGCCCTGTCCTTAATCGGATGGGGCTTTTTTATTGGGAGAAAATCGTAATGATTCAAAGGTCGGCAAGGATACGAAAACGGACGTTAATCTTGGCTTACTTAGCGATAAGTGAACCGATAAAGAGGAAGTTTACTAAATAGTTTTGATATGACTTGTCTGTACTATAAGCAACGGTCTAAATTTTATAAAAAATGATTCTTATTGCTGAAAGTTTTATATTCACCTGCATTGTTTTGTTGTTTTTATGACCAGTTTCGTTTAATGTACGAAACTTCGTATACATAAATAAGTTATTGTAATAAAGGGAAGTTATGAAAAAAATTCAATTGTGGATATTTATTTTACTGAGCTTGATTATTAGCAAATCGGTGTTAGCTCAGAGTAATTTAGATATTCAAGCAAGAGTTGAATCTAAAAAGCTTCAAAGCATAAAAAACATTTCGATTAGGCTCCCCAAAAACTACTATGAAAGTCAAGCGTCACATTTAAAATTTCCTGTTTTATATTTTCTTGATGGGGGGCGTTCTGACGAACATATTAATGCGGAAATTTCAGCATTGTCAGGTAGTGGTATTATTCCAAATTTTATTGTTGTTGGCATCGAAAGAGACGGTAAAAATAGATTTAGAGATTATACACCTGTCCCAGACAAAGAAAATAGAGGCGGTGGTGCTGACAACTTTATTCACTTTCTTGAGCATGAATTAATTCCGTATATTGATACGAACTATAGAACGGTAGGCTTTAGAATATTGCAAGGGCACTCATTGGGAGGACTATTCAGTTTGTATACTTTTCAAGCTAAACCTGAGTTATTTCAAGCACACTTTGCTTTTAGTCCATCTCTCGATCAGGCAAATTCATTAGTCACGCAATTGGTTCAAAAATACATTAAAAATGGCGCAATCAAGCAAAAGTATTTGTACGCCAATATGGGGAGCGAAGGGACAGACATTATTACGACTACAGGTAAAACAATGGTAGGAGATTTCAACGCAATAAATAACGTATTAGACAGTGATTACAGGTTACCATTTCGCTATAAATTTGAATCTTTTGAAGAAGATCCTCATCACTTGACTCAGTTTACAGGCTTGCGAAGAGCACTCAGAGACTTATTCAAAGATTTTTTTTATACACACAGTAGATTTGCATTAGGTATAGAAGAATATAACGCGCATTACTCGCAACTTACTAAACAGTACGGATTTGAGCTTATTCCCAAGGAAGGAGAAATGTACTGGGCAGCGGTTGCAAATATTAGCATGTTTAATAATAGGAAAAACGCTTTAAATTTCTTTAAATTAGAAGCTGAACTTTATCCTAATTCCGTAAATGCACTAGAAAACTTGGCGGATTTTTATCAAGAAGAAGGTGAGTTAGAAAATGCAATATTATTACTCGAAAAAGCGTTAACCCTTGTATCACATGAAGATGATAAATATTCAAATTTGTCAAAAAAATTAGTAGAGTTTAATTTAAAACAGAAAGATTAAAAAAACGAATATAATGCGGAACTGCTGCAACTTAGCTAGATTCCGCTTCGGGTAACTGATAAAAATCTTCTTGCAGTTATAGGAGACTCTTAGATCGACAAACAATTTACATGCAAAATATTTTCTTTGATCACTATTCCTCTCCAAATTGCCGTCTAGAAATTAAGTGCCAGCGACAATATAGAGATTGAACGATCATAAAATTTAGCAATTAGTACCCTAGTTATTACAAAAGATTAACGACCGCTTTAGGTTCTGGTTGCCGTTAGTGTCTCAAAAGCTAATTGGACTTCCCATACTTTGCTAGACACTAAACGAGTTACATTGAACTTTAACTAGAGGTGTTTATGAGTGTTTCTTTACTCCCTGAGGTATTCCTACAATTGTATGATTTTTGAACCTCTATGTACTTTTTTCACGGTGTTCTGTTGTTATTACCGATAAATTTGCCACGTTAACTGCTTACTTTCTTGTATAGCCTGTTCTTGCGTTATATTTACCACTGGCATGCATTCTGCTCCTATTGGCTAAAAGTATATTTGGAGTAGTTATGTCACTTACACTTGAAAAGTTCAGGTCGTTAATCAATGAAAAATTAACCGCTTGGGTAGAGTTGACGGTTAAAAATTTACCGAATGTTGTTATTGCCTTTGTGGTTTTTTTACTGTTTTTCTTATTATCTAAGGTATTTTCTCGTTGGATAAAAAATTTATTAAATAGAGTGTTCCAGTCACACCAAATAACAGGACTAATTGCTGGGATTAGTCGAATAATATTTATTGCCATTGGTTTTTTCTTTGCCTTAGATATTATGGGGTTGTCTAAGGCGGTTGCTTCATTACTTGCTGGTGCGGGTATTATCGGTTTGGCTATTGGTTTTGCGTTTCAGGATATGACGGAAAACCTTATTGCTGGCGTTGCAATGGGTATTCGTAAACCTTTTCAAGTGGGTGATGTGATAGAAGCAGACGATGTCTTTGGCACCGTAAAAGCAATAAATCTGCGTAATACTTTAGTGGAAACCTTTTTTGGTCAGTTAGAGCTTGTTCCTAATAAAATTCTGTTTAGAAATATCTTAACCAATTATTCTTATAATGGCGTAAGGTGTATTGAAATACCAGTTGGTATTTCTTATGCCGATGACATTGAAAAAGCATCAGAGGTGATTGTAGAGAACATTAACCAATGTGATTTTGTTATTAACAAACAAGAAACGGCTGTATACGCAGAAGGATTTGATGATAGCAGTGTAAAATTACTGGTATGGTTTTGGATTAACTACCCTGGGCAAAAAGGCTTTATGCAAGCTCGTCACGAAGGCGTTGCAAATATTAAACGTGCCTTAGCAGAAGCTGACATTTCGATACCATTCCCAATCAGAACTTTAGATTTTGGTATAAAAGGGGGTGAAAAATTAAGTGCAATGATGAGTTCAAAAAAGGCTGAAAATACCGAGAAAGCATCATGAGTTACTGCTGAAGATAGCTTTGAAGAACAATATAAGGTTATGTTTACACCATGTTAGCGATTAATTTTATCGTTAACATGGAATTTGTATACCAAATAGGTAAACTATCCGCACCTTAAAATTTAGTGAATATATAATTTTTATGCAAAAACTTTCACACCATATTTCATTATTAACGTTTGCATCTATGACATTTTTATCTGTCGATGCTTTCGCTGATGTAAACGTAGATATTGATTTAAGCAAGGCGGAACACCATTACGCCAATGTCACCATGTCATTACCAGAATCGGTAAAAAGCAGTATTGATTTAAAACTTCCTACTTGGCGTACAGGTCGTTATGAAATTCTAAATTTGGCTAATGGTATTCGCGAATTTTCTGTTGAAGGCGATAATATTTCTTGGCAAAAAGTTGATAAAGACACATGGCGTTTAACGGGTGATTTTAAAAGTGGTGTTGAAGTAAGCTATCAAGTTTATTCAAATCAACTTGGTTATCGCACACGCCATGTTGATGACAGCCATGCGTTTTTAGACGCCTCTGGTGTTGTGATGTATACCGAAGAAACACGTGATGATAAACATATTATTCAATTAAACACCCCTAAAGAATGGCGCAGTGTTTCAGGTTTAGTTTCAGGGGATAACGCCCATCAATTTATTGCATCTGATTATGATTTACTAATTGATTCACCTATAGAAACAGGTATAAACGAATTTCATGAGTTTACCGTTGATGGCCGAGAATATGAGTTGGTCATTTGGGGTAAAGGTAATTATGACAGTGAAAAAATGGTGAAAGATCTAAAAGTACTTGTCGCACAAGGCAATACTATTTGGTCTGATTATCCGTTCGAACGCTATGTATTTATGGTACATGCAACCAGTGGCGCCAGAGGTGCGACTGAACATTTAAATTCAACCATTATTCAACGTTCGCGCTATAGCTTTTCTGAAAGAAAAGATTATTTACAGTTCTTAGGAACTGCAGCACATGAATTTGTGCATACGTGGAATGTTAAGCAATATCGTCCAGAAGGCTTAGTGCCTTATGACTATCAACATGAAAACTATTCGAATCTACTTTGGTTAGCTGAAGGCTCAACCAGTTATTTGCAAAATCAATTATTGATGCGTGGTGAATTAATGACCACGAAAGAATGGTTAAAAAGTTTATCTAAGAGCATTAATGGTTTTAAACGTAAACCAGGACGCGATGCACAGTCTGTTGCAGAAGCCAGCTTTGATAAGTGGATCAGCGAAGGTGGTGATTACGATAAAAACCATAGCGTTAATATTTATTCTGAAGGCTTTTTAGTTTCTTGGATGTTAGATTTTGATATTTTGGAAAAAACTAAATTAAAGAAAAGTTATCGTAATGTGCATGATGTACTTTATAAAGAGTACAGCATTCCAAAAACCTTTAACGATCAAGACGTATTAGCGGTGTTGAAAAAAGTGACGGGTGATAGCTACCAATCTTGGTGGCAAAAAAATGTTGATGGTCATGCAAAACCTGACTTTGATAAACTGCTGGCTAAAGCTGGTTTAGAAATTAGCTATGGTAAAGAAGATAAAAAGAAAGCATGGACAGGGTTAAGTACCTCTTCCCATTCCAATGGCTTATTGGTAAGAGCGGTAGAAAAAGGCAGCCCAGCGTGGCAAGCAGGTTTTACTACGGATGACATCATCGTGGCTGTCGATGGCTTGCGTATGGCAGACAAAGGCTTGAAAAAGCGTTTAACCAATTTCAAACCAGACACTGATGTTGAATTTACCTTTTTTAGACGTGACCAGTTAATGACCAAAACCATTACCTTAGCGGCTATGCCAAAAAGTGAATTAAAAGTACAAGCGATGAAAGATGCAAGCAAAGCGCAGAAGGCATTTTTTAAAGCATGGACAGGTTTAGATTTTCCTGAAAAGAAAGCTGAAGAAAAGAAAAAATAACATTTAACTAAATTTTGTCGAATGGATAAAGGCCACTTGTTTGCAAGTGGCTTTTTTTATGAAGTAATATCGCGAAACAGTGACGTTATTGTTCTGCCATTTCCAAAAAGCCGCCATGAGTGTCGCGGTAAGCTGGGCGCTGTCTTATACGTTCAACATATGCCATAACTTTGGGAGATGGTTCATACCATTTAAAAATGATGGCAAAGTCTAACAAGCCACCAAACACAACATCAGCTGCGGTGAACTGTTCACCTAAAACCCAATCATTTCGAGGGGTCATTGCTTCAATTGTTGCTAACACTCTGGTCATATCACCCCAACCAACTGACTTAGGGTCTAGAGATTCAATATTAAAAGCTGCGAGAGTAAAGGCTGGTTCAATTGTGTTTCCGGCGATAAATAGGTAACGATAATAGGTGGCACGTTCGGCACTACCAACTTGAGGCGCCAGTTGCTTTTCAGGGAATTTATCAGCTAAATAGGCGCAAATAGCTGCAACCTCTGTCACGACTACATCATCATCTACCAATACAGGCAATTTACCCATAGGGTTTATATTTTTGAATTCTGGTGATAGGTTTTCTCCATTTTCAAAATCAATAATCACTTGCTCATGGGGAGCGTCGAGCTCTTTCAGCATCCAGTCGGTGGTGATCCCTCTGCTCATTTGATTGAAATAGTGTTTCATTTATAGACTCCTTGTCGCCATGTGGCGAGGTTAACGGTTAAGTGGTTTGCGACAAATACTATATGGTAATTTATGCCGTTATTTGGCATATTAAAGAAATGACAAATACTAGCTTTGAACATCGCAGTGAACGGCGCAGCCGCCTACTTGGATTACTGCGCTCTGAAGAACATTGGAAGTCTGCTGACTTACGCGAGCAGTTGGGGATTAGCCAGCGAACCTTGATGCGAGAAATAGCTCAGTTAAGGCTTGCTGGTTATCCTATTGATTCAGATCGAGGACGAGGCGGAGGCATTCGTTTAAATGGTCGCTGGGGCATTGAGCGCTTACAGTTAAATCATCAAGAAGTGGTTGAATTGATACTGTCGTTAGCCATTATGGAGTCACTACAATCGCCGTTGTTTACCAATAACCTTAAAGCAATTAAACAGAAGCTCTTTCAAGCCTTTCCTGAAAAACAACGCAACGCAGTGAGTACTATTCGTAAGCGTATTATGGTAGGTGATAATGCAGGAACAACTGCCGTTGCACGTTATTTAAAGCCAACATCAAAGGTATCAGAATCTGTTGCAGAAGCATTCTTACAATGTAAGTGTTTAGAAATTGATTATGTAGCAGAGTCAGGTGAACGAACAACACGTGTGATTGAAGCACAGTATATTTTATTATTCTGGCCTATTTGGTATATCATCGCTTGGGATCATTTACGCAAATCATCTCGTGTTTTTCGCATAGATAGAATTCAACGCGCTCATGTGGTTGAAAACCGTTTCAAACTTCGCCATAAAGACACCTTTTTCGATGTGTGTATGCCGTTTTATCAATCAATTTAAAGCACAAGGTGCTGATGGTGATATGCTTGTACTTGCAAAAATTACCTTATATTATAAGCGTTTAACTTACTTGCTGTATTGATGGCAATACTGACACTTTGCCCTGTTTGAAGTTGCAGTGTATTGCTTTCTCGCACCCTAAGTTGTTCGCCTGTCGCGAGCTCTACGAGAAATAATCGACTTTTACCTTCATAGCGCGACCAAATAATTTTACCTATACCCTTGTCATTAGCTTGTAAATTAAGGTCTTCTGGTCGCACTAATAATTCAACGTTATCTTCGAGGTTCTCGTGAATATGAATAACGCTTTTACCCATAATACTGGTAACAACCCCTTCTGTTGAAGAGTATTCACCTTGAATAAAGTTAGCATCACCTAAAAAGCGAGCAACAAATTTATTAACGGGTGTTGTGTAGCATTCGTGTGGTGGTGCAATTTGTTCAAGTTTGCCGTTTAACAAAACGCCTACTTTGTCGCCAATTGACAGTGCTTCTTCTTGATCATGCGTGACCCAAATAGCCGGTACACCGGCTTCTTTTAAGGCGCTGCGGATCTGCCATCGCAGTTCATCTTTTAATGCGGCATCAAGGCTGGAAAGTGGCTCATCTAATAACACTAATGCCGGTTCATGTGCTAAAGTTCGTGCTAATGCAACACGTTGCTTTTGACCGCCAGAAAGTTGATTGGGTTTAACGTGTTTAAAATTGCTGAGCCCTAATACCGCCAACCAATGTTCTGCTTTTTCATGGCTTTTTAGCCGAAAACTTACATTTTCTATGACGGTTAAATGCGGAAATAAGGCAAAATCTTGAAACACCATACCAAGCTTTCGTTTTTCAGGTGCTACGTGTTTTTTGGCTGTTGCAGTCCAAGACTGGTGTTTGATTTCGCCCGATTCAATCGGTAATAACCCAGCAATGGCTTTTAAAATAGTTGATTTACCGCAGCCTGTGGGTCCAACAAGCATCAGTATTTCTTTTTGTGCTAAGGAAAAACTCAGATTATCAACGACAGTATTATCACCATAGTTAATACTTAAATTGGTTACTTCAATCATTTAATCTGTGTTTCCTTATTAAATTCAATATCATTAAATCGCTCACCAGTGAGCATTAATAATAAACCAAGGGCGGAAATAAAAATTAATAATAAGCCTGGAATAGCAGCTAAGCCAAAATAACCAGCTTCATATACTCGCCATAAATAGGTGGCTAAGGTTTCGTAACCCGTAGGGCCTAATAATAAAGTTGCAGGTAATTCACGCATGGCTTCTAAAAATACCAGTGCGCCACCTGCAATTACACCGCGCATGGTTAATGGTAAGGTTACTCGGCGAAAAGCTTCTTGTCGACTTGCACCCAGTAGCCTAGCTGCGTTGACCATAGAAGTATCTAAATTTTCGGTCGCGGTTCTAATGCTGCCAATAGCTAAAGGAAGAAAGCGCAATAAATAAGCCAACACAAGCAGACCGAGTGTTTGGTACAAAAAGGGGAGCTGTAAACCAATATAAACGAGTGCGGTACCCATTACGATGCCTGGTATACCAAAGCCAACAAAAATAATTCGCTCCATGAACTTGCCTGCTCTTCCTTTTAAAGAAGCATGGGCAAGTGGAAGTGCAATGATCATTGCAGCCATTGCTGCTAATAAAGAAGCTTGAGCCGAGTTCCAAGCATAGGAAAGCTCAAAGTTACCAAAGCCATCTCGCCATAACCAGATAGAAAATACCGCTAAAGGCAGTACTATGGCAAATAACACGATGGGAAACATACCACTTATGATGAGCAATAGTTGCTTTTTATTAGGCCAAAACACTAAGTGTCTACCCGGGGGTTCTTGGCTACCTTTCACTTGAGCTTCAAGGTATAAAACTAATGCCACAATCACCAATAACTGTAACGACAACATCGCTGCTTGGCTTAAACCAAAAGCATTGTATTCAACGTAAATAACGCGGGTAAAAGTATCTAACCCCATAAATGCAGGTGTACCAAAATCTGATAACGCATATAACGAGGCAAGCAATGCTCCAGCGGCTATGCCGTTAAAAATGCGTGGTAATGCGATACGCCATAAACTCGTTAATAAAGACATGCCTAGAGTTCTTGCTGCGTAAACTTGGCTTGCATCTAAACTGCTTAATGCCGCACGTGTACTGAGTAACACAAATGGGTAGGTGTAAAAGATCATGATCACACTAGCCCCAAATAACCCATCAAAAGGGGGAGTTTCTATCCCTGTAAGTGCATTTAATTCACCACTATAACCAAACGTTGCATAAAAGGTGAATGCGCCTAGATAACTTGGCATGGCTAACGGGGCTGCGAGTAACACTAACCAGAACTTTTTCCAAGGCAATTGCACATAAGTCAAAATAACAGCCAAAGGTACGCCAATTAGTATGGCCCCTAAGGCGGTAAACGCCATTAATAATAACGTATTTGCCAGTACTTCAAGGTTGTAAGCATCAAATATTTGGGTACTGTCTGACGCTAAAGAGAATAAAACACTAACAGGAAATAGCGCTAAAGCCGCCACCATAAAAGCGACGATATACGATGTTGACCAAGGTTTCATAGCACGCCGGCTTTACGCATTAATGTTAATGTTGGCCTGACATCAGCCAATTTGGTTAAATCTACATTAGGCGGGGAAATCGTATCAAGCGTTGGAATGCCTTGCGGTGGTGCATTATTACCTGCGAGAGGTATTTCATACGCTTCGGATGATAAGTAGCTTTGTACTTCAGTTGTTAATAAGTAGCGAATAAAGTCTATCGCCGTTTTATTTTCAGTGAGACTAATAATGCCAGAGGCATTGATCAAGCAACCTGCATCGTTATTTGTGAAGGCTAATGTTAAATTCGCGTCAGGCTTTCCTGATTTTAATCGTAAGGTGTAATAATGGTTTGCTAAACCAATATCCGCTTCTCCGCGCTCAACAGCCATGACAACACCTAATTCACCAGCATACTTTTTCGCTTTTTGTTTCATTGCTTTAAGCCACTGAATGGTTGCGGCTTCACCTTCTAATAATCGCATAGCTGTCACAAAGGACTGAAAAGAAGCATATGATGGTGCCCAAGCTATGGATAAGTCAGTATTAGGTAAATCCATAATACTGGTCGGTAGTTGCTTACTGCCAACTTTCGTAGGATTGTAGGGCAAAGTACGAATACGGCCAGTGATAGGTGCCCAATTATGAAAGCGAAATTCTGGTTTTAATTGAGCAGTAATATCAGTCGGTAATGATTTTGCTAGCCCTGCTTGAGCGACTTGGCCGATAGCGCCTGAATCAACCGCCCAAAAAAGGTCAGCGCGCGAAACACCAGCTTTTGCTTCTGCGAGTAGCATGTTAGCGAGGGCTGCTGTTGGCCCTCGACGAATTTTCAAATCAAAATTAGGGTTACGCTTTTTAATAGCATTAAGAACATCTTCATACAAACCACCCTCACCACGCCCAAGATAAAGTGTGAGCTCACCTTCAAGTTTAGGCAACTCTTCAACAGAATAGCTTTTGATACTATTTGCGAGAGCACTAATAGATAAGCCGGGTAGGGCGCCTGCCAAACTAGCCAGTGATAATGTTTGAAGCAGTGTTCTACGGTGCATTATTAAAATACGTCCTTTTTATTGTTGGCATTGTTTTTAATTAAGGTACTTGCGCGGTTAACTTTGTTGGTCATGGTTGCAACAATCTGACGAACATCTTCAACGCTTGCATGAGATTTTATTGCCTTGGGTAGGGTAACATTGAAATCTTTTTCTAGATCTTCCACTAAATTGGCGTCTAACGCAATAAGTTCTCCTTCAACACCTTCAAATAAATTCAAATAGGTTTCTGCGACCATTTTAACAGAAGTATCGATTAGTTTTTCAGCGTACTTTGCTACGACTCTATTTAAGCGTGTATTTATTGTATCTAGGGCTTCAATTGAGTTTGTTGGCGCTCCTTCTCGTGTTTGAATCTGAGCTAAAAGGCCTTTATCTTGAAGCGTAGCTGCCATTTTTACTGCCCCTAAACCTTGCCATAAAGCCTGGGTTAATTTTGTTTGTTCTTTTCTTACATCGTTTATTGGTAAACCTTTATCTATGCTCTCTTTAACGGCAAAAAGCCCTTGCCAAATAGAGGCATAAACTAAAACATAATTTGTTTCGATAGCGGCATGAAACTTCACCGCTTCCCAATGTTCAACAACTGCATCAGCGTGTGCCGCTTTTGCACCATCTTTATGATAACGGCTTACGATCCCGTCTACTTTTTCAATTAACCAATGCACTTCTTTTTCATAAGCGGGTAAATGTTTTGATAAATGATTAACATGGTCGCCTACCGGCCCATTGGCTTGTGCAGATATCGTGAATAAAGCGCTACATACCACTAAAGATTTAAGTAGATGTACGCATTTTTTGCTTATTACATTCATGGAGTGATGATTCCTTTTAAAGAGAGCTTGCGGTCGTTACATTATTAATTGTAAATGATACTTATTCTTAATTAGTTAGTAAAGTAATAACCTTTTCAGTTGTACTTCTTTGCAAAGGCCTAAAGCTTTTCGCTGAGTCGGTATCGCGTTAATTCAAGTTAATACTGTTCACTTACTTGATCGTGCCACTTTAATCTTAATCGCTCAAGCAGGCCCCTTATCTAGATCTCCTGTACATCTTTCAAAAAAACCGTTATCGGTAGTCGTGCCTATTCGATATTAAATTCGATAAAACATTGTTTTTTGATAAACAGTAAAAGTTACAATAGCCATGTAAATATTGCTGGCATTATACAAATTAAATTATTTAATCGTTTGTTTTTATTATGTTTTTGTTGTTGGCATACCTTGTGCATTTTTAATGTTGAATTAAGTGAAATTACTTTTAAACAACCAAAGTTAAGGAGTATTTATGTCATTATCAAATTACGATATGGGACCTGTTAAGGAATTAATTAAGGTACTTAATGGTGGTGTTGAATTTTATAAAGAAGCTAAAGAAGAGTTATCAGATAACACGTTAGCGACTATTTTTAATAAAATGATCACCGAAAAAACAAGAGCTATTTCAGAGTTACAAACGTATGTACTGATCGATGAAGGTGAAATTGAAGATGATTCAGATTTAGTTGTTACCATGCGCGAAAAGTATACTAAACTTCTTACTGTTGTTCGTGCCGATAAAGAGCATACCTATCTTGATCAGTTAGAAGAAGTGGAAGATAGAGTGCTTGATAAGTTATCAGATGCAATGGAAGCATCATTACCAGAGCCGTGTAATATCGCATTAAGTCAAATTCAAATACGTATGCAAGCGTGTCACGATGAAATGAAAGCCTTGCAACAAGCATCAGCGTAATACCGTGTAAACTTACAAGGAGATTACCATGTTAGGTTGGTCACTCACATTTCTTGTTTTGGCAATTATCGCCGCGTTGTTAGGTTTTGGTGGTATTGCAGGTGCGGCAGCAGGAATCGCTAAGATATTATTTTTTATCTTTCTCGCACTTGTTGTGTTGTCGTTTATTGTACAAATAATTCGTAAACCAAAGGTTTAACTAATCGCCACCGTAAAGCGGTGGCGTAAATTGACTTTTAATTGTTATGGCAAAGGAGCTATTAAATGGAAAACATCTCTACTTATATTAAAATTACATTATTAACATTAGTGATGGCGCTAGCAGGTTGTTCAGATGGTCCAGCAGAAGATGCAGGTGAAACGGTAGATGAAGCAATGACCGATGCTGAAAATAAAGCAGAAGATCTTTGTGAAGAAGCGAAAGATAAATTAGATACTGAAGATAAAGACTGTTAATTTTTCGCTGAAAAGCTGACTCATCACTGATGGCAGCTTATTACTGAAGAAAAACAAAGATCAAATGGGTTATCAATAACAATATAACGTTATTGATAACCCATTTTTTATGCAGGTATGTTTAATGTTGCTATTAAAGTAAACCCTTAATCGCATCTAATATAAATCTCGGTGGTATCGCTCTGAGGCTATAAGCGTCTCAAGTTCTGACTGACCCAGAATAGTTACTAGCGCCTGATGAACTGCATTTCCCATGCCTGTTAAACTGCCACACACGTAGATGTCTCCTTGTGTTTCAATAAATGCTTTTACTGCTTGTGAGTGCTTTATTAAAATATCTTGCACATACTTTTCATTGCTACTTTGACGTGAAAATACGCGATCTACACGACTTAGCACATTTTGCTCTTGCCAATGGGCGATGTCAGATGATAAATGATGATCATGTATGGGCTCTCGCTCGCCATAAATTAACCAAATTGGCCCTGCATTTTTTGTTAGTGATCGTTGCTTAATGTGGCCGAGCAATCCAGCTAAACCACTACCAGCGCCAATAAGTAATAGTGGGGTGTTAGTTGCGGTCAATTGGCAACTTGGGTTAGCTCTTACCTTAACTGTTAGTAATGATCCTTCGCGACAGGTTTGGGTAAGAAAACGTGATGCTAAACCTTGGCTGCCGTCAGGGGCAATATGCAGACGTACCAATAATATTAATTGATCATTGTAAAGATCACTCGCTGCACTGGCTATTGAATAACTTCGTGGGGCACCATATTTACCTTTTTCTGGTGGTAATACTTCTAATATATCGCCTGGTTTCCAGGTTAAATTCTTTGCATCTAAATGCAAGTGATATAAGCCAGGGCTAACACTGTTAGGGTTTAAATGTGTTCGTTCTTTTAGCTTTGCTGTTGTAAAATCGAAAAGTTTATCTTCTGTTTGCTTTGCATTGGCATCAATGTATTTGATGTCTGATAAAGGTTGAGCACCAATATGGGTGAGCTGCTGATAGACTTGTTTACCGAATGCGCAAAAAGCTGGGTAACGGCTATCACCTAACGCAGTAACAGAGAATTTTAACGATTGGATAATATCTTGATTAATTGAATTCAGTGACTGAATAAAGCCATGGCCATTGTCGGGTGCTTCACCCTCACCATAGGTACTAACAAAAAAATGCATTTCTGATGCCAGGCTAAAATGCTTTGGGGTTAGCTTGTTTAAGGGTAAAAGTAATGCATCGGAAAATGAAATAAGTTGAGATTGAGCCGTTGCTTTTGCTTGTCCTGTTTGACTGGCATAGACAAAAATAGGTTGGTGACTAGCCATCGTCGAACGAGGCTTATGACGTAACCAACTGATACCAACCCATAGGCACCAAGCAATACTCAGTGCCAATGAGACGACTATGCGTAGTTCTTCACTCATGCGTTAAAGCGGTAATACTTCAAAGGTTGCTGAATAACTACCAGTACGTTTTGTTGCTGGCGCTTCTGCTTTATCATCTTCATAAGATGCTTCTAAAAAGTACATGCCTGCGTGTGGCCAAGTGACGCTAAATTCACCTTGTGCGTTTGTTTCTACGTTGATGGTTTCAGGCGCATTTCTGTAACGCATGGAACCACGAGTTATTTCAATTTTAGTTTTTGCAGCCGGTTCACCGTCAATATAAAACTTGAACGTTGCTTCTTCTGTTGCAAATAAATCATTTGGATGAGTTACAGGTACAAGTTCTAACCCTTTATTGCTTGGTGCTAAAATATCATCGCTTGGTTGACCTAAGGTGACAAAAGTTTCTGATCTGTATGAGCTGTAAGTTACTTTTAGATCTTTTGCTTGTTTAGGCACTGCGGTTTCGAATGTTTCACCTTTAGCTGGGCCGCCTCTACCTGGCCATCTCTTACGCTTACCTTCGGCATCTTTCCAAGAAGCGCGTAAACCAGAAGATGCTGAGCCAACGCGATAAGTACCGCTTTGAGTTAGGTTTAAATCAAATGTATTGCGGTACTTTCCCTTGCCAACATTTTCAAATGCTAATTCTTTACCATCAGGGCCGGTTGCCGAAAGGTAGCTCATGCGAAAGGCAACATGTTCAGGGATAAATAGCGTATTCGATACCGCAGCATCAAAAGTGACGTAGTTTTGCTCACCGGATAACACGGTTTTGCTAGGTTTTATCCACGCTCTATGGGCATGAGCGGGTATAGAAATGGTAATCATGGTTAGCGTGACTACGACTAACGTTATTAATTTGGTTGATAACATGTGCTTTTCTCCTGGCAACATTGGTTTATTCTTTAATGGTTAATGTGATGTGGTCTAATTCGCGCTTACCAGCGACAGAAATAGGTAAGTCTTTTGATTTTATAGGCAGTGTAATAGGGATCTGAAGTAGTTCTCGACCACCCACCTCTCTTGAGGCTTCCACTCTTATTTTGTATTCGCCAGAGCGTTGATTTTTGAGTAAAGAGGCCAGTTCAAGGGTGATTATATGACTGCCTGGCCCTTTAGTTGCACCAGTAATACCATCGATAGGCATTTCAAGTTTACGCCCGCCTCTGCGCCACCATTGACGTAAATCGGCCAGCCATTCTTCACCTTTGCCATTTTCCATTTCAACATCGTACCAAACGGCGATTTGTGTAGTATTACGTTTTTGATCTTCTAACCAAACAGCGACATAAGGTTTGTGATATTCAGCCACTTGTAATCGAGGGATAGTGATCTCTAGTTGTAACGGTGACTGAGCATATGCACTGGCAGTGATGACTAAACTGGCAATTGCCAGTAATTTACATATGATTTTAAACACGGTTTTCTCCTTGGGTAATCATGGTTAATGAACAAAAAGTAATAACAAAATAGCGGGAATAATTGCCCCTAAAACAGTGACAGGCCAAGTCATCCAACGGTGGTTTTTTTGTCGGTAAAGTAGCAGCAAACCGGTTAAGCAAAAAACGACGCATGCAACAGAAAAGACATCTATAAACCAACCCCAGGCGGTGCCTGTGTCACGACCTTTATGTAAGTCATTAAAGTAGGCGATTAGGCCTCGTTCTGTACTTTCATAACTTAGCTCATTACTATAAAAATCAACCGCTAGCCAAGTATCTTCACCCGGACCTGCATGAACGATATACAGTTCATCGTCTGACCACTCTGCAACAGCGTTTTTTGAAAGTTGCAAGGAATGGGTTTGTGCTAACCAAAACGATAATGCTTTAGGTGGCGTTTCTGTCGGGTTTTCATTGGCTGTCGTTTTTAAAGCTTCAAGTAAATTTTTAGGTAGTGTTGCTTCTAATGTAGTTATTTGCGGGGTAACGGTAATATCAGCCGCATGGTTCAGGGTAATACCTGTGATGGCAAAACCTAACATGCCTACTAGACATAATGCAGAACTAACCCAGTGCCATTGTCTAATTGATCCCAAATTCACTTGCATTATTACCCCAAAAATAAGGCGACATCGTTAATATGCCGCCTGTTGATATCTAAAAGCTTACAGTAACACTTGCCCAAAAGTTGCGAGCTTTGTATTTTACGTTGTAATCATCTTCGAATACCACTTCACTGACAACCCCCCGGCCTGATAAATATTCAAACGTTCCATCACCGTTTAAGTCATCATAACTTGTTGAATAAGAAGTAAAGTCTCTATCTAGTAGGTTGTTTACACGTAAATTCACCATCACATTATCATTTAGCGTCCAACGGGCGCCTAAGTTTAGCAGTGAGTAGTTTTTGTAATATAGTTCGCGTTCATGAACTGAGTCGAAACCACGGTAACGATCAGAACGATATTCACTTTGCAAATAAACATTTAAATCTTCTGTGGCATCCCAGCCAATGTTGATATTACCCATATGCTCGGCTGTATTGGTTAAAGGTAATCCTTCTTCCGGGCCACTTTGCTGTTCACTGTCTGTCCAGGTGTAGTTTGCATACACTGACCAGTCGTTTGTTAGCTGGTAACGACCCGCCACTTCAATACCTTGTAATGTAACTTTATCGATATTAATTTTTTGGCTGTAGGTGGTATAACCTAACTGATCGTACTGGCCTAAATTCACACATGGGCGAACCCCACCTGTTTTTTCACAGCTTTGAATGGTGTCACCGCGAGCAATTTTATCTTCAAATTCAGTATCGAAATAGGTGATATTGAAATTATGTTCATCTTTACTCCAATATAACGCAATTTCACTGTTTACACTGGTTTCAGGCTCTAGCTCTGGATTACCGGCGAAAGGACTTGTACCTTGGCCACCAAAACCCGTAATGCCATCGTATAAGTCAGTTGTTTTTGGCGTTTTATAGCCTGTGCTCACACCACCTTTAATAGTCCAATCATCATTGATGTTATAAACGGCATAGGCGCGTGGTGATGTTTGATTACCAAAGACATCGTGATCATCAACACGAACACCTGCGGTTAAGGTAAAGCTATCTGTGATCATCCAGTTGTCTTCAGCAAACAATGAATACATTTTCTGCTCTTGAATAGCGCCAGCATTGCCTGACTCTAAGCCAAATACGCCATCTTGCAGTTCGCCGTCAATTGCTTGCAAACCTAAGACAAAATTATGATCGCCGGCTGCGTTATCAATGGGTATGTCAAAGCGTAAATCAAAGGTGTATTGACTACTATCTAACGGTCGCTCTGGGCGTGGTAAGAAGGTATCTTCTGCAAGGTCACGACGTTGGTCTTCTGACATATTTTCATAATCGCCTGCACCATCATACATTTTTTGCAACAATTGACGCTCAGCGACACTTAACGGCAGCGTGCGGCCATTGTTTTGCGTGTCAACATAGCCAAGTGAAGCAGATACTGCCCCGAAGCTAAATTCACCAGTATAGGCTAATGACCACCATTGACGATCAAACTGCTGTTCAGCGGCGTAACCTGCTCGTGGGTTTACTTTACCACCTCTGTCTTGCCATAAAGCTTCTATGCTATCTTTTGTGCCTAAAGGATAGATTATACTGCCAGTATCAATGTTATAGTCAGGGGTATTGTCATATTCTTGGTGTGAATTATCATAATCAAACGATAACTCATGGCCCTCGGCAGGAGTATAATTGATACTAAAACCGTAATGTTCACTGTTGTTGTCAACAGTACGACCACCGCTACCAAAACCTAATGATCTGACATGCACGTCACCGTTTGGATCAACTGCGGGAGCAAACTGAGGTGATGATGCTTGCTGATCATAAGCACTTGCACGAAACCCTACACTGAGTACATTTTTAATGATCGGCCCAGCAACCGAAACATCACTGGTAATATCATCACCAAAGTCATTGTTGCTCTGAAAGCTACGACCAAAAGTAATGGCCCCGTTCCAGTTTTCTGTATGTTTTTTGGTGATCACATTGATCACACCACCCAGTGCATCTGCACCATAAAGGGTTGACGCAGGACCACGAATAATTTCTACGCGTTCAATAGTTTCTAAAGGTGGTATATGGTTAAAAGCGTTACCACCAAAGTTATTCGGGTAGATATCGCCATGGTTGTTTTGGCGTTTGCCATCTATTAGCAGCAAGGTGTACTCACCCGTAAGACCACGCATACTAACACTGCCTTGACCTGTTTTGTCACGTGTTGTGCCAATATCAATACCTTCTTGATACTTCACAACATCCAATAAAGACGTAAATGATCGTGATTTAATGTCTTCAGCGGTAACAATAGAAATACTTGCAGGCGCTTGTGTTAGCTTTTGTTCAAAACCCGTTGCAGTGACAACAAGCTTTTCAATATTTTCAAGATCAGGAGAAACATTTGCTTCTGCTGAAGCAATACTGATGACTGTCGCTTGTAAAGCAAAGGCGACTGCGGAAAGTCTTACTTGAGTGTTCATAATATCCCTGTAAAAGTTGTGTATTCATATCTGTGTATTTTTATGAGGCGAGATTATACAGTCCCTTACAAAAAAGACAATACAAATGATATTAATTCTTATTTGTATTTGTTTCTATAGGGTGAATATGTGTTAATTGGCTCTTTTGAAGGTTGTTTTTGTTAACAGTAAATCTAACTATAAAGCCTATTTTTTGTGCTATAGTGAGTTAACTTTGGTGTCGGTAAGGAGGCGGGCCTTTAATGAAAAACGTTTGTGTTAACGTAGCTATCTTAAGTATGTTACGGTTAACGGCTGCTTTATTTAAAATATCAAAAGTTGAAAAAGCGCTATTATTATCATGGTGTCGTTATCTCATGATCTTTGCATTTATGCATCCTTCACTAAGTTCAGCCAATGAAACAATTATTATTCGATACAACGCTCCCGTTGAGGAAAATGATCCCCAAAAAGATTACTTTGTTTTATTGCTTAAGGAAATTTGTCAAACGTATCAACAAAAAGGTACTGACTGTACGTTAGTGCCAGTTTCTTTACCTATGGTACTGCAACGGCAATTAAAAAGTTTAGATAAAGAGCTTATTGATGTTGTTTGGACGGTAACCAATCAAGATCGCGAAGAGAACTTTTTACCTATTCGCATTCCACTGATGAATGGCCTCATTGGCTATAGAATTGCTGTTGTTAATAATAAACATGCCCCTATTTTTCAAAAAAAATATGATTTAGCGCAATTAAAACAATTGAGATTAGCGCAAGGGCGGGGTTGGCCTGATGCAACTATTTTGCAACGTAATGGGTTTAATGTTGTGGAAACTGCTTGGTATGAAACGTTATATAAAGACACTGCATTAGGATTATTCGACTTTACGCTTCGTGGTGTGTTAGAAGTCTATTCAGAGTTTGAGAAATTTAATCAGAAAAATATATATATTGACCAACATCTATTATTTAAATACCCGTCATCAATGTATTTTTTCGTAAAAAAAGCTAACACTAAGTTAGCACAACAAATACAACAGGGTTTAGAAGCTTTAATTGAAAATGGTCGTTTTTCAGAATTATTAATGCATTTTAAAAATCACCAAGAAGCGTTGTCTCAGGCTAAACTAGAACAGCGTACTACGATTGAATTAACGAATAGTAGTTATCCTCAACAAACAATAAAGCAGTCAAACGCTAAACTTGTGGGTAAGCTTGATTAATTTCATATAATATTATGTACTTAGCTCGTTAGTGGCGGTACTATTTAACGATAACAAATTTATGGGGCCATTAATGTCTAAAGCAACGTCTTTTGATATTGCCTATCGTGCGGGTGTATCACAATCTACAGTTTCTCGCGCGCTACGCAATAGCCCTTTAGTCAACGAAGAAACGCGGCAAAAAGTACAAGCCATTGCGCGAGAGTTAAATTACAAAGTTGATAAGCATGCCAGCAGTTTACGAACGCAACAAAGTAATACTATTGCGTTATTATTATTTGAAGATCCCACTAATGATGATTCATTAATAAATCCGTTCTTTTTATCCATGCTAGGCAGTATTACACGTGCGTGCGCACAAAAGGGATACGATTTATTAGTGTCATTTCAGCAGCTAAGTGATGATTGGCATGCTGACTATGAAGACAGTAAAAAAGCGGATGGCCTAATTTTATTAGGTTATGGTGACTTCATGGATTACGAAGAAAAGTTAATACAATTAAGCGAGCAAAATACCCACTTCGTACGATGGGGTGCAAAAGTAGATAATGAACGAGTATTGTCTGTTGGCTGTGATAATTTTCACGGTGGTTATCAGGTGACAGAGCATGTGATTAAACAAGGTAAAAAAGCATTTGCTTTTTTAGGTGATGCTTCTACTCATTCCCCTGAGTTTTTGAATCGTTATCATGGTTATTGTCAAGCGTTAACAGATAACAAATTAACCGTTGAAAGTAAGCGTCAAATTGATGCCATTTCTGTTGAAGATTCAGGATATGAAGCTGCATGTCAGTTGATTAACAGTGGCATTGACTTTGACGCTATTTTTGGTGCTAGTGATTTGATCGCTATTGGCGCCATGCGTGCATTACAAGAGCATGGTTATACAATACCTGATCAAGTTGCTGTAGTGGGGTTTGATGATATCGCCATCGCAAGTTTTACCATTCCATCTTTAACCACCGCTAAACAAGACACTAAACTTGCAGGTGAATTATTAGTTGATAATTTAATTGCGTTAATAAATGGCGAGTCGCCAGATGATGTTTTAATGCCTACCACACTTATCGTCCGTAAATCGTGTGGTAGTTAATATCAATGACAAGTTAACTATGCTGGTGACTTTCTTTTACACGCAAAGTTAATAAACCAGCCAAAATCATACTTGAACCGCCAATAACTAATGAGTAAATAGGCTGGTTATCAAAAACCTTGGTGATTAACACACCTAAAATACTCGCGGCTAAAATTTGTGGTAACACAATAAAGAAATTGAAAATCCCCATGTACAACCCCATTTTTTTTGCGGGTAAGGCATTAGCAAGTAGGGCGTAAGGAATGGATAAAATAGATGCCCAAGCAAAGCCAACACCAATCATGGATATTATGAGGTATGTTGGATTATCGATAACAATAAATGAAACAAAACCTACTCCACCAAGTAATAAATTAATCATATGTGCTATACGCAGATTAAACAGCTTAACAATTAATGGAATACAAATGGCTGCAAAAACAGCAGTTAAGTTATACGTTGAAAATAACACGCCTACCCAGTCTGCTCCTTCATTATAGGCCACAGATGTAACATCAGACGTATTATAGTGAAACGCTGTTATTGCTGCTGTGGTGTAGGTCCACATGGCAAAAAAAGGAAACCAAGAGAAAAATTGCACTACCGCTAATTGTTTCATGGTATCAGGCATTGCGAATAAATCTGCCATAATTTGGGCAAAACCATTGTCAACTTTATGTTGTTTATGCATATAGTTAGCAACGAGTAAACATAAACCAAATACAACAAAGCCTCCGGTTAAAATATAGAGACTTTTATCTAAGCGCGATATGTTGCTATAAACTAACACACTACTGACGATGCCGATTATTAGCGTGATCATGCCATAAATACCATAAGGTGGTGTTACTCGTGGCATTGGATGAACAGTTTCTGTATCTTCTGCTTGTTCAAACGCGGCTAATTGTTCAGGTGAATATTCTTTAGTGGTAAAAATTGTCCATAATACTGCAAGTAAAAAAACTGCTCCACCAGCGTAAAAAGCAAATTTCACTGAGTCAGGTAACTGTCCTGGCGCTGCTGTATTACTGATATCAAGCCAGTTAGTCATGATCCACGGTAATGATGATGCAACCACAGAAGCAACACCAATAAAAAAGCTTTGCATTGCATAGCCTGTTGCTCGCTGTTTTCTCGGTAACATATCACCGACAAAAGCGCGAAAAGGTTCCATGGAAATATTAATAGAAGCATCCATGAGCCATAGCATACCAGCCGCCATCCATAAGGTAGGAGAGTTTGGCATGATAAACAGTGACAAACTCGCGGCAATAGCTCCTATCAAAAAGTATGGGCGACGGCGACCGAATTTACCCCAGGTATTATCACTCATATAGCCAATAATCGGCTGTACAATTAACCCAGTAATGGGGGCGGCGACCCATAAAATCGCCATGTTACCGTAATCTGCGCCTAAGGTTTGAAAAATGCGACTAACATTGGCATTTTGTAAAGCAAAACCAAATTGAATACCCATAAAGCCAAAGCACATGTTCCAAATTTGCCAAAAATTTAGTGTTGGCTTTTGCTGCGTTATGGATGAAGTTGAAATTGTCATTATTATTACCTAGTTGCTGCGACTGCTTAATCTAGTGCTTTAAAGCGAATGGCGGTACCACCGCTTGTAGCGAGTGCTAGCGTTAAACTATCATTCGCTGAAACCGACTTGTTTTCAATGATTATTTCATATGGGTTATCAACCCAATTTGCATTATCGCCATCTCGATAAATTTGCGCTTGGTAGCGCTTGCCTTGCTCAAGAAAATGTAAGGGTAAATTAATGGTGCGGGCGTGTTCATTGGTTAATGCCCCTACATACCAATCTTTACCATGACGTTCTTGACGTGCTATTACCACATATTCACCTATTTCGCCGTCTATCGCTTTACTTTCTTGCCAATCAGTTGGTACATCTTTAATGAACTGAAATGCCGGTAAATTTGCTTCATAATGACGCGGTAAATCAGACGCCATTTGAATCGGACTAAAAATAACGACGTACAGTGCTAATTGTTTTGCCAATGTGGTTTGTGGGCGATCAGTGTTCGCGCCTAACCCTTTATATGACATATTAAAGGTGCCAGGTGTAAAGTCCATTGGTCCAGCTAACATGCGAGTAAAAGGTAAGATAGCAGCATGTGATGGTGGGTTTGGTGGTGATCCCCACGCGTTATACTCTTGACCGCGAGCACCTTCTCTGCTGATCCAGTTCGGATAGGTTCTGCGTAAGCCAGTATCTTTAATCGGCTCGTGTGTATTAATGCTGATTTGATATTTGGCGGCTAATTTAATGTTGTCTAAATATTCATTGACCATAAATTGGCCATCATGCCATTCAAAACGCGCAATACCGTGTTCATCAATACGTTTGATTTTTCCACCATCAGCGACATAACCTGTTTTAACTTGGCGAACACCGTGTTGTTGGTACAGCTCAAAAGCGTCAGCCATTTGATGACGATAATTGGTTACATTGCCAGATGTTTCATGATGACCCACTAAACGTACACCTTTTGCCAAGCCATGCTCTGTTACTGCTTTGATATCAAAGTCGTCATATGATTGAGTAAAATTAAATACATCACCGTTGTCGTACCAATCACCATCCCAGCCAATGTTCCAACCTTCCACTAGCACGCCATCGAAGCCATGTTTTGCGGCAAAGTCCATGTAACGTTTGGTTTCTTCTGTGGTAGCCCCGTGTTGCTCACCACTACCCCAAGTGGTTTCACCAACATGCATCCCCCACCAGATGCCCACATACTTTCCAGGTTCTATCCAAGACGTGTCCGTTAATTTACTGGGCTCATTAAGGTTTAAAATCAGATCAGAGTTGAGTAATCCCGCTGCATTTTTGCTCATTTGAATCGTACGCCAAGGGCTGGTGAAATTTGCTTTTTTTCTCACTAAAATTCCGTCGTACCAAGGTGTTAAATCCGCTTTTAGTTTATTATGACGACCTTTTTGAATCGTCATGCCGGCATAGTCGACCAGTGCGGCTTCATGAATACTTACATGTTCGCCGTCTGCTAATTTCATTGTCAGCGGAGTATGTACATGATCTATTTCGGATAATGGAGTAGTTTCGTATATATATTCATAGCGATTCCAACCACGTGCAGGGATCCACCAAGCAGTGGCTTTCTCAGCATGCGGTATATTAAATTCTGTTAATTCATCAGTGATAGCAATATCACCATCTAGCCCTGGCTGTTTCGGAACTTCATAGCGAAAGCCTATACCGTCATTAAATACGCGAAAGCGCACGCTAAATTGGTTAGACGTTTTTCTGTTGGTAGTGAAGTTCACGATTAATTCATGATGATTATCACGTACATTTTTGCGTTCGCCCCAGGGTAATTGCCATGTGCTGTCAGCCGTTTTTTGTTTACTTGAAGCAATTGTAAAGCCCTCAGCTAGGTCAGCTGACTGCTGAAACCTTAAACCAAGCAGCGATGTATCAATCACTTGGTTGCCGTTAAAACTTACCCGGTAACTTGGTGTATTTTCGTCACTTATTGAGACTGTTATTTTGTTGTTTGGCGAGCTTACCTTAACTGTTTTTGCTAATAAATTTGGTGCGTATAAGTAGGCGCTTGCAAAAAGGGTTGTTAGAACCAGCAGATTTTTCTTCATTATTTTTCCTGAGGGTTTATTAATGGTTAACAGCATAAAATTACTGGTGGCAAATTACAGCTAGTTGCATACGTATTCAGCATAATTTCATCGCTCTGAACTGACTTAATCTTTATGCGAATTGGTATTATTGCTTGATAAAAACGGCGGTGGTTAGCGCCGGTACAGAAAAACTGTTGGTACCTATTTGACTTTCTTTGACCACGTTATCAGCTCCTTGTTGTTGTACTGGATGAAGTTGGTAGTCGTTTGCGTTAGCAAAGTTGAGCGTTTTGCGATTACCTGAGTTATTAAATATAACAAGGGTGCTCGGATAGTTTTTGTTACCATTGATACTCATTGCAAGCATACCAAGCTGTTGTTTGCTGCCAGTATTATGGAACCGAACATTGGCAATAATTTGTTTGGCGGTGGTTAAACGAAAAAGTGGGTTAGACATTCTTATGTTGACCAAATCAAGGAAAACCTTGGTGCTAAATGCAATATCCTTTGCAGAGGCTACATCTTTGCCAGCATTCTTATGGCGTAATGTTAAAATGGTTGGCCAGTTTTGTTGGTCCTTTTCTGCTGGCGGTAAGCCGATCTCGTAGTTATTTGAGCGTTTGGTAAAATCTACATAGTTAAACCAGTCGCCATAATCATAGGAATCTCGCAAGAAACCTTTTGATCGTAACATTTCACTGCCCATATGAATGAAAGGAATGCCCTGGGAAAATAACGGATACGCAAGCGATAAAAGCTGCATTCGCACACGCTGCTCAGTGGTCAAATCATAAGCAATACGGTATTGGTTGTTGTCCCATAACGTTTGATTGTCGTGCTTTGATACGTAGTTAATGGTGTCGGCAGGATCAAGTGCATAGCCTGTTGGTTGATCGCCATATGGAATTTCACTTCCTTTTCGAATGGTATCTTCTGCAGTAAATAATGGGTAGTTAGCTAAGTTGCCCGTTAAACCAATTCGGAGTTGATCGGCTAACGCGAGATAACGTTGGCGATCGTCGCCTGATTGCAGTTCATTAGGAAATGTTGCCAAACCATTAGCAATACCTTGGCTTTTGCGAATTTCTTGTCCTTGCGCATTAAATGCACCGCCTCTTACAGCGTCTCTTAACCTGTCGGTAAAGGTACCAATTTCAGTTCCACCAAGTGCTAGTTGACTGGCTTGCTCAAATCGCTGGTGATTGGCAACTTCACCAAAGTTCCATCCTTCACCATAAAAGTAGGTGTCAGCATCAACGGCTTTTACTGCTCCACGGGCGTTAAGCATTGATGATTTGGGTTGGTGGCCCATTAGGTCAAAACGAAAACCGTCAATTTTGTAATCTCTTGCCCAAACTACTAATGAGTCAATCATTAATTTTTCCATCATCGTATGTTCTGTTGCAGTGTTATCACAACAAGTAGACTGGGCAATTTTTCCCGTAATAGGATCTAATCGTTGATAATAATTAGGAACAATTTTATCGAGAACAGCAGTTGGCGCTAAGGCAGCTTGGTGGGTATGGTTATAAACAACATCCATGATCACGCGAAACCCTAAATTGTGTAATGTTTGTACCATCGTTCGAAACTCAACAATGCGGCTTACTCCATCAGAGTTTATTGCGTAACTGCCTTCCGGCACTGTGTAATGAAATGGGTCATACCCCCAGTTATAATTATCATGGCGTTGTAGTGCTGAAATAACGGCTTGTTGTTGTTTGCTCGTACTAGGCAACGTTGCCAGATATTCATTTAATTTCTGCGATTTATCGGTATTTAATGCACAAATTTCTTCAAGTTGGCTTTTTCGGCAAATATCATTTAGTGAGTTGTTGATATCTATTACGGTTTCGCTATTTTCATCTACCGTGCCTATATCGAATGCGGGCAGTAAATGAATACTGTTTATTCCTGCGGTTCTAAGTGCTTTTAAATGTAACATTCCGGCGCTATTTTTTTCGGTAAAAGCGAGGTATTTACCTCGATTATTCTTATTTTTTAGTGTTGTATCGTGTGAACTAAAATCACGAATATGGGTTTCATAAAAAATATTATCTTCAGGGTTTTTAACAGGGTTATCTCGCTGCGTAAGCCAGCCTCTTGGCTGGGTGGAAGGGTGATTTAAATCAAATATTTGTGAGTGCTCACTATTCGTTGATAAACTCAGAGAATAAGGGTCAGTTGTGATTACTTCTTCTATTTTTTTCGTGCTTGGATGATATAAGGTGATTTGGTAGCGATAGAACTGTTCATGTAACGAATGAGATGTGGTCGCTGACCAAATGCCTGTACTTTTATCTTCATGCATCTTGAGTTTGTAAGGTGATGTAGGTCGTTTAGCCTTATCAAAAAGTTGAACATTTATTGCCAACGCTGTAGGTGCCCATAACTTAAATTGCACGCCGTTATTCGTGAGTCGTGCACCTAATTCATTATCTTCATTCGCATCTTTTTGCCCTGAAGTATAAAGCGCATCGATCACGTTTGCGGTTTGAACATATGTACCTACGAGGTCGCCATGCTGTTGTTTATACACAATAAGAGGTTGTTTTAATAACTGTTTTATTTGTTTGGTTTGTGCTTTGACTGTGAAACACTGAAATGCTTGTAAGTGTGGGTACTTATGCGCTAATGACTGACTTATTTGGCACTTAGCTAATGGAAATGTTTGTTCTATTTTTTCAGCATTGAACGTAGCAAGGGTCATTTCATCGGATGAAAATTGTGTCGCAACTACTATGGTGTCAGGTGTTAACCAGTGGGCTCCCGCCAACTTTATATTATTCGATGTTTTTTTTGGAACAACTGCCGTCGTGCTGCTGTGTGAAAAATGTTGAAGTTGTGCATTTACTTGTTCTGTTATGCATAGCCATAGCATGATGGTTAAAAAAAAGCGCATCTTAAATCCTGTTAATTTATAAGCAGTATAGTCGGTGAATTTTGCTTAATTTACGTTGCGAGGCTATGAATAAGAAGTAGCTAGGTATTATTGCATACGTATTCAATCATTTGGTTGTGTTAGCATTTTGTAAATTTTTGTTTAAAAACCATCCGCTATCTGTGGTGAAGAATGCTATATTTTATCAGGGCTGTAACCAAATGTTTCAACACTAAAAAAGTCTTTATTGTCTTCATTTTGAATACGTATGCAGATAAATGCATAAATTGAATACGTATGCATAATGTATTTTTCAGAAGCCGACCTCTCTATATTTAGGTCATCCACGTGACAGTGGGTATCGACTTACACATGAAATATACATTTAGTTATTACAACAGCTATTGGATACGCTGAAAATTAAAATAAAGTACAGGGAAGGTAGGGGAGAGAATACAGATGGTTAAGTTTACACCGAGCAAGTTAACATTGGCGTTGTTGTCGACGGGTTTGATGGCAGTTAGCGCTTCATCGTTTGCTTACGCACAGCAAACCGACGAAGAAAAAGAACAAGCAAAAAAAGCAGATCAAGAAGTTGAAGTCATCGAAGTAAAAGGACTTCGTGGTAGCTTAATTAAATCAATTAACACAAAACGTTTTTCTTCAAACGTTGTTGATGCCATTAGTGCCGAAGATATCGGTAAACTACCTGATTCATCAATTGCTGACTCCCTATCACGTATTTCAGGGTTAGCGGCACAACGTTTGGAAGGCCGTGCGAGTGTTATTAGCATTCGCGGCTTTGGTGAAAATGAGTCGACTACAACACTTAATGGACGTGAACAAGTGTCTATTGGTGATGGACGTGGTGTTGAATTTGACCTTTATCCATCTGAAATCATGAGCGGCGTTAGTGTTTACAAAACGCCGAATGCGTCAATGACTGGTGAGGGCATCGCAGGTGTCATTGATATGCAAACGATCAGTCCGCTATCAAAAGCAGAACAAGTGATTGTGATCAATGGCCAATATGAGAAAAATGGCCATGACGCAGTGGTAGATGGTTATGATAATAATGGTCACCGCTTAAACTTCTCATATATTGATCAATTTGCTAATGACACACTGGGTGTCGCCTTAGCTTTTAACACGATGGAATCTCCTGGCCAAGAAAAGCAATTTGGTCGTCATGGTGACCCATTCTTGTATGACCTGACGGATGAAGAAGGCAATAGCTACACAGGCATTAAAGGCGCGAATATCAAAGGTCGTTCTTCAGTATTAGAGCGTGACTCTGTTATGGCTGTTGTAGAGTACGCCCCAACAGAAGACTTAACCATCACCGTTGATTCTTTATACGTTGATTTTAGTGATAAACGCTACGTAGGCGCGATAGAATTCGGTTTTAATAACTGTGATGATGAAGGTAAGTTCCCTGATTGTGAATATACCATTAATAGTGTTGAAGACGGCTTTGTTACGGGGGCTACTTACCGTAATTTTCCTTTTTATGTAAAGAACAATCAAGAACACCGCACAGCTGATTTATTAAACTTAGGTGTAAACATCGAATACCGTGTTAATGATGACTTAACGGTAACGTTTGATGCCAGCTCTTCTGAAGTAGAGCGTGATTTATATCAGCATGCTACGTTTGGTGGTGCATCATCTTTTGCGGGTAATGAAGTAACGTATCAATTAAATAAAGACGGTTCGGGCGGTACTTTTGATAGTTCACTTGACTATGGTGACCCCAATACGGTTGGCTTAGGCGATATTATGGGGTGGGATCTTGCTGGTGAACGTTCTAACCCGAAAGTAGAAGATGAAATTAAATCATTTAAACTTGCAGCTAAACACATGCTAGAAAGCGACGTGTTTGACTCGATTGAATTTGGTTTAGCCTATCGTGAACGCGATAAACAAAAAACGATTAGCTATTCAAAAACTGATGTTTTACCGTCTGCGATGATCCCTGGTACTAATGTAGCTGCTATTTCACCTGAATACTTACTGGGTACGGTTGATTTAACGCACGCCAATTTGGGTCATACGCTTATCTTTGACCAAGAAGCCTTGCTTTCAAGTGGCGCGGTTTATAGCGAAACAGATGTGACTTACTCTTGGGGTAAAATTAATGATGCTTTCCAAGTGAGTGAAGAAGTATCAGCAGCATTTGTGCAAGGTAATATATCAACTGAAATAGCCGGTAAGTCGATACGTGGTAATGTTGGCTTACGCTACATCAAAACAGAGCAAAGCTCAATTGGTGACACGTTTGGCTGGAGTGGTATAGATACTAAACTTGATTTCTCGCACTCTTATTCAAATTTCTTACCAAGCGTTAATATTATTGTTGATGTATCAGATGATGAAATTCTGCGTTTTGGTTTTGCGAAAACGATTGCTCGTCCTACGATGGATGACATGAAAGGTGGTATTTTAGTTGAACCAACAAGTTGGAGTGGTAATCCTGACGACACCGATATTAATGGCAATTATTGGAAAGCTTCAGGGGGGAACTATCAATTAGAAGCCCGTGAAGCAAATGGTTTTGATGTAAGCTATGAGAATTATTTCTCAGATGAAGGTTACTTCTCGGTAGCGTTATTTTATAAGAAAATTAAAAACTGGAATTTTGATAGCGTTTATGAAACTGAACTTCCGTTAGATGACGCATCGTTATCAACACACCCTGTTGCGGGTAATATTGATGGTTTTAGTGATAAAACAGCGACGGTTAACGCAAAAGAAAATGGTGGTGAAGGCGACTTACGCGGTGTTGAACTTTCAGTGTCATTTCCTTTTAAAATGATTGATGAGAGCTTAGAAGGCTTTGGTATTTTTGCTAGCCATACAATGGTGAAGCAAGATATGAAAGACTTTAACGGTGATGATTATACCTTACCTGGCTTGTCTGAGCGTGTTTCAACCATTACCGCGTATTATGAAAAAGACGGCATTCAAGTGCGTACCTCGATGCGTAAACGTTCTGATTTTACCGCGTCAATCTATTCAACTATTGGCTTAACGACTGAACAACGTTTCGGTCTAGGCGAAACGTTAGTTGATGCGCAAATTGGCTATGACGTTACTGATAACCTTTACCTTTATGTGCAAGGTCAGAACCTAACGAATGAGGCGTTCCAAACTAAATTTGACGATGCTGATTACGCTACTGATCAATACTTTGATTATGGTCGTAGCTATCAAGCAGGGTTTACCTATAAATTTTAATAGTAATACGTTTTAAGGTTAGTTGAATAAGTGCCCTGGTAATGTCATGTTATTGGGGCATTCTACTTTTTCTCCTATTGAAATTTACCCTTCGGTGCTTAGGTCGAGAGAATTATCATGAAAAATAAAGTGAATAAGGTTGTTATTTTAGGTGGCGGCACGGCAGGGTGGATGTCGGCAGCGCTGTTAGTGAAAACCTTCGGCAATAAACTGGATATTACGTTAATAGAGTCAGACCAAATAGGCACTATTGGCGTTGGTGAGGCGACGATACCGCCGATTATGCACTTTAATGAAGAGTTAGGTATAAACCCTAAAGCGTTTATCAAAGCAACTAAAGCGACAATAAAGCTCGGCATTGAATTTGAAAACTGGGGAACAGTTGGTAATCGTTATATGCATGCTTTTGGTGATATTGGTAAAAGCTTTCCGCTTTGCGATTTTAATCACTTTTTTACAAAAGCACACCACGCAGGGCTTAACTATGATTTTTGGGACTTTTCATTAAATTACCAAGTCGCTAAACGTAATGCATTTGCGTTACTCGATAAAATACCAGGCTTGAATCTTAACGGACTCGCCCATGCTTATCATTTTGATGCTGGGCTTTATGCAAAATTTCTAGCTCAATATTGCCAAGCCAAAGGCGTGAAGCGAATCGAAGGAAAAGTTTCACAGGTTGAACAATGTGAAAAAACAGGCAATATTCTGTCATTAACCCTAGAAAATAGCACTCAAGTGGCTGGTGATTTGTTTATTGATTGTTCGGGTATGAAAGGGCTGTTGATCGAACAACGTTTGAATACAGGCTTTGAAGACTGGTCTCATTGGTTACCTGCTGATAGCGCTATAGCAGTACCGAGTGAAAGTGTTTCTCCGATTAAACCATTTACACAATCCATTGCCCATGAAGCTGGCTGGCAGTGGCGTATTCCATTGCAGCATAGAACAGGTAATGGCTTTGTATATAGCTCAAAATATTTAACAGATGAACAGGCCCAACAATGCTTGCTTACAAATTTAGACGGTAAAGCGCTAGCAGAACCGAAAGTGATTAAATTTAAAACCGGACGTCGTTTAAAACAATGGCATAAAAATGTGGTTGCTATTGGTTTGTCGAGTGGTTTTTTAGAGCCGTTAGAGTCAACTAGTATACATATGATCCAAAGTGCTATTGTGCGTTTAGTGAAGTTATTTCCTCATCAAGGTATTGATGAGGTGATGATAGAAGAATTCAACCGTCAATCTACACTTGAATACGAGCGTATTCGTGATTTTATTATTTTACATTACAAGCTTAATCAACGTGACGATAGCCAGTTTTGGCGTGACTGCCAGCGAGCAGAAGTGCCCCAGTCTTTAAAACATAAAATGGCGTTATTTAAGTCTTCAGGGTTAGTGTTTCGAGAAAATGACGAGCTTTTTACAAAAATTGCCTGGCAGCAGGTATTTTTAGGTCAAGGGTTAATTCCTGATGACTATCATCGTAGTGCAGATCAACTAAACACTGATGAATTAAATGAAATGCTTTACAGCATTAAACAAATAATGACTAAAACGGCTGAAAAGATACCACCGCATCATCAATTTATTGATGCATGTATTCGCTGATATAAGGGATTAATAATAAAAAAAACCAGTGCATTGCACTGGTTTTTTACGTTCAGTTTACGTTATTTAATTGCGCGATAAAGCGCAAATGACAAACCTGGCAGAGAAATACGTGACTGTTCACCCACTGTTTCTATTAATGCTTGTTCAGATGGATGAATGAGTTGATATTGTTTATCGAGGGTTAATAGTGCTGATTGCTCAGCAATTGCTGTGTTAAAAGCGATGAGGTAATCATCTCGTTTATCTTGTTTACGCAGTACTAATAAGCCTGCCTTATCTTGAGTCAATATAACCTCTTGCTCGCCGACACGTAATGTTTTATGTTGGTGGTAAAGGGACGTTAAGGTTGAAAAGTAAGTAAATAACGGGTGACTGATATCAAAGTTATCCTGTGCGGTACTTGCCGTTGTTTGCAGCAGTTTCTGGGCATTATGGGTAGCTACTTTAGATGGCATCATGTCTTGTCGCGCGTTGTGGTTATCACCTGTACCAATAAAGCCCTGTTCGTCACCGTAATAAATAACAGGCACTCCCCTTAAGAAAAAAGTCATTGCGCTGGCTAGCTTGAGTCGCCGGCTAATTTCTTGGTGACTAAACTTTTCTTGTTTCGCAAGCAAATAAGCAAAGCGACCCATGTCGTGATTTCCGGTAAAGTTTAATAATTGATTGGCATTTTTATATAAACCGTCTTGTGCAAAAAGCGTACTAAACAATGCAGTAGGCTTTTGTTCTATTAACGTTTGATACAACACTGACTGTAGGCCAAAGTCGAGTACAGACGGTAAAGTACCCTCTGTTGTAAATTTACTTAGCTCAATGGGGTTGCCACTATATACTTCACCAAACATAAAGAAGTTTTCTATGCCTTGAGTTTCGGCATGATCAGCAAGTGCAGGAATAAATTGTTGCCAAAACTCAATATTGACGTGTTTGACGGTATCTATGCGAAAGCCATCAGGTTTAAACTCGCTGATGATGTGTTTGTAAATATCGATCATACCCTCAACGACCGCTTGCGATTCCGTATTTAAATCATCAAGGCCGAAAAAGTCACCATTTAATGAGTTTTCACCACTAAAAGTAGAGTCGCCTTGGTTATGATAATGTTTAGGATGATTTAGCCATGCTGGCGTTTTTAGTTGCTCATTACCTTTTTGAATGACTGTTCGATACCCCTTGCCTTGAGCTATCTCAGCAAGAGAGATGTAAGGACATGCTTCACCGCTTTCAGACCATCCTGAACCGTCTTGTCCATGGCATTCCTTGTATTTGATCACATCGGCAGTGTGATTGGTGATAATGTCAAAAAATATCTTAATATTGCGTTTATGTGCAGCATTAATCAACGCTTTAAGGTCATCATTACTGCCTAGGTGGGGATCAATTTCGGTAAAATCTAATACCCAATAACCATGATAGCCAGCGATATCTCCTTGCACTGCTTGATTACGTAAAATAGGCGTTAACCAGATACTAGTAATGCCAAGCTGTTCTAAATAAGGAAGTTTATTCGTTAAACCCGCTAAATCCCCACCGTGAAAATACTTTTCATTGCTAGGGTCAAAACCGCCAAAAGAAATCGGTATTTCATTCGCGCCATTGTCATTCATGGTATCACCGTTACTGAAACGATCAGGTAACACGAAGTAAAAGACTTCATCTTCAATCGGTCTTTGTTGATAAGGCATCAAATCACTCGCAATGACTGGTGTTATGGAAGATTGCAATTGTTGGACACTGGTTTTTTCTTGTTTGCACCCGAACAAAAAAGCTGCACACCAGCTCAGTGTAAATAGGGTCAATAATGTTTTTAAGTGTAATGCCATAGGTGCCTTGTTTATTATTGTTACGTTAGCAAAAGTACTTTGTATTGATAGTACAAAGATCTCAGCGACAAGTATAAAGGTTACATACGTATGCATAACAATTCAGGCATGGATTAACCATGCATACGTATGCAGTAGCATTGCACTAAATCAAGGGGCTACTTATGCTTACAGGGTCTCGATTAATCGTGACTGGCCACTGCACTTAATACTGTAAGCCACATGAATATTATAAAATAACGTAGATTGGACTTGTATGGAAATTCAACCTTGGTGGCGTGGCGCCGTAATATATCAAATTTATCCTCGCAGTTTTATGGATGCCAACAATGATGGTATCGGTGATCTTGCTGGGGTTGTTGAAAAATTCCCCTATATTAAAAGCTTGGGCGTAGATGCGGTTTGGATTTCGCCGTTTTTCAAATCACCGATGAAAGATTTCGGTTACGATATTAGTAGCTATCGAGAAATTGATCCGATGTTCGGTAATATGGATGATTTTGATCGCTTAATGAACAAAGCGAAAGAGTACGACATTAAAGTCGTGATAGACCAAGTATTGAGTCATACTTCTGATCAACACGCTTGGTTTATTGAAAGCCGTCAAAATAAATCGAATGCAAAGGCAGATTGGTATGTGTGGGCTGATGCTAAAGAAGATGGTACGCCACCCAATAACTGGTTATCTATCTTTGGTGGATGTGCTTGGCAATGGGAGCCTAGACGTCAACAGTACTACTTACATAATTTTCTTACCTCGCAACCTGATTTAAATTTTCATCACCCTGATGTGCAAAAAGCTGTACTTGAAAATGTTGAATTTTGGCTAAAACGTGGTGTTGATGGATTCCGTTTAGACGCAATAAATTTTTGCTTTCATGATCAGCAATTACGCGATAATCCGGCAAAAGCGCCTGAAGATAGAAAAGGTCGAGGGTTTAGTGAAGATAATCCGTATGCCTTTCAATATCATTACTACAATAATACCCAACCAGAAAATATTGCGTTTATGGAAGATATACGTCACTTAATGGATAAATACCCAAATGTAGTGACGTTAGGTGAAATATCTTCCGAAGATTCATTGCAAACTATGGCTGACTATACCCAAGGAAATAAACGATTACACATGGCGTATAGTTTTGAATTATTAACACCTGATGGTAGCCCTCGCTATATTCGACAAACCGTTGAAGCACTAGAAGATAAGTTAGTTGACGGTTGGCCTTGTTGGGCCATTGGTAATCACGATGTGATGCGGGTTGCTTCCCGATGGGGGACTGATGAAAACCGCGAAGCACAAAGTAAAATGTTTAATGCGTTACTTGCCTCGCTACGAGGCAGTGTTTGTAGTTACCAAGGTGAAGAACTTGGTTTAACGGAAGCCGACATTGCTTATGAAGATTTACAAGATCCTTACGGCATTACTTTTTGGCCTACCTTTAAAGGTAGGGATGGTTGTCGAACACCAATACCTTGGTCAGTTGATGCAACCAATGCGGGCTTTTCACAAAGTGATCACTTGTGGTTACCTGTAAGCGACGCGCATCAAGAAAATGCTGTGTCAGTGCAGCAAAACCAACCCTCGTCGGTATTGAATGCTTATCAAACCTTTTTACGCTGGCGTAAAAGTCAATCACCTCTGCTATATGGTGATATCAACTTTATAGAAAGTAGTGACGATAAGTTAGTGTTTACACGTGGATATGAGGGGAAAACGATACATGTTATTGCTAACTTTTCTGCCAAGACAATTACGTGTGATTTACCTTCTTCAGCTTGTCACCTAACGGAAGGTCATGGCTTTTTAGCCGCTGATATTTCAACGAATGAGCAGCATACAACTGTTACGGTAGCGCCTTATCAAATAGCCTATCTCGCTCAATAGTTTTATATTTCGTTAATAAATAACCATCGTACTTAATTGTTCGATGGTTTTTTTGTGCCTAGCAACAAACACTATATGTACCCTGAACGTGGGGTATTAGCGGCCGCTTTTTAATACTTTGTTGCCTACAAACGCGAGAACCTCTTGAACTTTGTGGTATAGTTTTTGTTCGTATTTAAGCATGCACCAAAGAGCACATGCCTATTTAAAGTGCAAAAAATAGTATTTAAATTATGATCAATGTTAAACAAACAGGGCTAACAGTTGAGCAAGAAATCACCTCATGTTATCAGCGTGAGTCAGGTGCTGTATTGGCAACGCTTATGCGTTTATTGAATGGTCATTTTGATTTAGCGGAAGAAGCGTTACAAGATGCATTCACGGCAGCTTTATTGCAATGGCCAAAAGATGGTGTGCCTAATAACCCGCGCGCATGGTTAATTTCAACAGGGCGATTTAAAGCGATAGATAAGCTTCGTAAAAATAACAGTTTCTCTAGATACCTCACTTCAACGATACCTGATGACGTGGTGCAAACCGCCCTCTTTGAAGAGCCAGAGGTTATTGAAGATGATTTACTGCGATTGATTTTTACTTGCTGTCATCCCGCGTTAGCAATAGAGGCCAGAATTGCACTAACACTCAGAGAAGTATGTGGTTTAACAACGGAAGCGATAGCCGCGGCATTTTTAATTCCAGTTTCTACTCTTGCCCAACGTATTGTTCGAGCTAAAAATAAAATTCGCGAATTGCAGATACCATATGAAGTACCTGATACTGATTTGCTGCCAGAACGATTACATTCGGTGCTAGCTGCTTTGTATTTATTATTTAATGAAGGCTATTCGGCAACTGTTGGTCATGACGTTACATGCACAGAACTACCCTTAGAAGCTATTCGGTTAACGAGGCTACTGTCGGGATTAATGCCACAAAAAGAAATTATTGGCTTATTAGCATTAATGCTACTTCACGATGCCCGTAAAAAAGCGCGTATGGATGAGCACGGCGAACTTGTTTCTTTGGAAGAGCAAAACCGTACTTTATGGGATCAGCCGCAAATAGCAGAAGGGTGTCAATTCGTAAAAAAAGCATTATCAATGGGGCAAGCTGATCCCTATACATTGCAAGCAGCTATCGCTGCCGTACATTGTGAAGCGCCTAGCTTTAAAGAGACTGATTGGGCTGAAATTACTGGATTATACCAAGTACTTTTATCAATAAATTTCTCACCGGTTTATGCGTTAAATCATGCGGTAGCGCTATCGATGCGAGACGGCCCCACTGCCGGTTTAAAGGCAATAGAAGCAATAGAAGATCATAAAGCATTACAACATTATTATTTACTTTATGCTGCAAAGGCGGATTTATATCGACAACTTGCGCGTAAAGATGCAGCATTGTCTGCATATAAACGCGCTTTAGATTTAACCCAACAAGCCCCCGAAAAACGGTTTATCGAAAAAAGAATGGCAACGCTTTAATTATTTTTTATGTGGTGTGTCGAAATTTTAAGGCCTTATACGACTACTCTTTAAAACACTTAAAATAAACACATAAGGAGTAAAAAATGACATCGATGATTTTCGTCAATCTACCTGTAGCCAACCTATCAGCAGCGATAAAATTTTATCAAGCAGTTGGCTTTGATAATAACCCGAAATTTACCGACGACACTGCAGCATGTATGGTGTGGAGTGAAAATATTCATGTCATGCTATTGACACATGAAAAATGGCGACACTTTACGCAACGTCCTATCCCCGAAACTTCTTCTAGTGAAGTGATGCTAGCTTTGTCATTAATTGATAAGAAGCGTGTTGATGTAATGCTTAAAACTGCTCATGAATGCGGAGGTATCGCAGATGTCAATCCAGTGCAAGATTTTGGCTTTATGTATGGCCGTGCTTTTACCGATCTTGATGGACATGTTTGGGAAGCTATGTGGATGGATCCAGCAGCAGCGGCTGAATAATAAGGTAAACGTTAGCGCTGATTTATAAACATTTACAAACCCTAAGAAAAGGAGAATAAGAATGACCTATATTGATGGCATGGTAGCAGCAGTACCTAAAATGAATAAAGAAAAGTTTAAAGCACACGCTGAAGCATTTGATGCCGCTTTTATTGAGTGGGGAGCGATACGTGTTGTGGAATGTTGGGAAGATGATGTCCCTGATGGAAAACAAACAGACTTTCGTCAAGCGGTTAAAGCTAAAGCTGATGAACAGATCGTGTTTTCTTGGATTGAGTGGCCTGACAAAGAAACACGTAATGCTGGCATGGAAAAAATGGAAGCAGCAATGAAATCCGATCCAAAGATGAACATGGAAGAAAACCCTATGCCTTTTGATGGCATGCGGCTTATTTATGGTGGATTTGTGCCAATGATCACCATGAATCAATCTTAACATTTACGGCTGTTGTATAGGGGGAGTCGATAGGCTTCCTCCCTATGTTACTTAGCCCTAAATGTTATTACTTGAGTATTATTGAGACACAATAGGAGGCAATTCATGAAATATTTATGTTTAGTTTATTATGATGAAACTAAGATGGAGAAGTTATCACAGACAGAGTGGGATGATTTAAATCAAGAGTGCATCGCTTGCGTAGAAGGCTTATCGGCTAGCGGCCACTTTATTGATGGTGCGCCTTTGATGACAACGGATAGGGCATTGAGTTTGCGTATTCGCAATGAAAAGCCTTTGATCACCGATGGACCCTTTGCTGAAACCAAAGAACAGTTAGCCGGCTTTTATATGCTTGAAGCCAGAGATATGAATGATGCACTTAGATTGGCACAAAAAATCCCTCCTGCTCGTTACGGCACTGTTGAAGTAAGGCCTGTTCGCGAGCTAAAACATGATAATAATGACAGATAAATAATGAAGTGATAAACGTTAATGATTCATTCACGTTTTTTGCAAATTAATGGATGAAATTAAGTAATTGATACGCCATAAATAATAAGATAATAGCGATGAGACTATCGAATATTCGCCACTTGGTTGTCGAGCTAAGCCAGTGTTTTAATGTTGGAGAAAACGCAGTCAGTGTGATAAACCAAATAATTGAGCCTATACATGCACCAAAAGCAAACATTTGAGGTGAAGATTGTAATGCGCCGATACTACCAAGTAGTACAACAGTATCTAAATATACATGAGGGTTTAAGAAACTGATCATTAATGTTTGTGTGACGGTAACTTTCCAGTGATGGGCATTCGCTTTTGCTGCATTTAACCCTGAACTTCCTTGATAAGCTCTATAGGCTGCACCTCCTGCTAGATAGATCAACATGAGTACACCGCCATAGGTAAGCCAGGGGGTTATAGCGGGTAAAAGTTCTTTAATTTCATTTGCGGCATATACCCCTAATATAATGAGTAATACGTCGGAAAAAATACATGCGGCGGCTAATGCTAGACGATTTGCACCCGCCATGCTTTGACTAAGTACCCAAATATTTTGTGCGCCAATGGCTATTATAAGGCTTAAGCCAAGCATTATCCCTGAGAAAAAAGACAACATATTAATTCCATGAGTTTTTATTCACTCAATTAGTAAGTTTATATTTGCATCATACGTAAATTTAATTATTATCATAATGAATAATACTGTTGATACATGAGTAATAATCATGATGGATTATCAATTGCTAGAAGCACTTCACGCGATAGTCAATGAAGGTGGTTTTGAAAGGGCGGCAAACAAACTTTTTATTACCCAATCTGCGATAAGTAGAAGAATACAGTCGCTCGAATTGCTTTTAGGTGAGCCAGTATTAATACGATCAAAACCGCCAAAACCGACGGGTAAAGGAATACGTTTGTTAAACCATTTTCAACAGGTTTTACAATTAGAAATGGAGTTAAATATAGACTCACTTGCCGATACTGCAGCTAGTGCGATGCCAATCACTATACGCCTAGCAACCAATCGAGACTCATTAGCTACTTGGTTGCCAGAAGCGTTAAGTATTTTAAATGGTTTAGATCAACAACAGATGAAATTCGAATTACTGGTTGATGACCAATCTGTTGTGCTTAATAAGATGAAGTCTGGCGAAGTGATGGCATGTATTTCTTCAGAGCCTAACGCGATTAATGGCGGAAAAGTGAGTTACTTAGGTATGTTGCGTTATCGAGCTGTCGCATCTCCGGCGTTTTTATCCAAATACAAAGTGAATGTCGCTCAAGACTTAGTCAAATGCCCGTGTCTTATTTTTGATGAAAATGACAACTTACAACATCAATTTTTGGCGGATGTTGTAAAAAGCGATACTGATTTTGTACATTTATTGCCATGTCCAGAGGGTTTTAAACAAGCGTTAATCGCAGGGGTTGGCTATGGCATGTTACCTGAGTTGCAGTGTGTTGATGCACTTGCCGAAAATAAACTTATTATCCTCGGAGATGAATACTCTATTGATGTACCCTTATATTGGCATTATTGGCAATCAGAAGCCCCACAATTAAAAGCGTTGAGAACACAAGCATTAACCGTATCTTCGCTACGTTTATTTCAACCTGATAAATAGTGGCATAGGCGTATATGCTATTCCTGTTTTTCATCGCAGAATAATTATTCACGCAATAGCCTGTTAAGTTCTTTTATTAATTTATCTTTTTCTAAGGGTTTTGATAAGTAGCCATCAAAATATTGGCGATATAAGTCTTGTTCACTTTTCAACGCGTTAGCGGTTAAAGCAATGATGGGTTGTTCAGGTGCCTCTGCCTTTATTTTTTTACAAGCGGTTAAGCCGTCCATTTCTGGCATTTGTATATCCATAAAAATAAAGTCTGGGGCGCAAATATGAAATTTATTAATCGCATCAACACCGTCATTTGCCATAACAATATTAGCATTGGTAGGCTTCATCATTTTAGAAATAACCAATTGATTTATTTTGTTATCTTCAGCAATGAGTATGGTTTTATCATGCATATCAGGGTAGAGAGTATCAAGTGTCACTGTGGTGGATTTGTCACCAGTAACAGCTGTTAAAGGCAAGGCTACAGCGATAGTTGTACCTTTATTGATCTCGCTTTCTACATCGATAGAGCCTTTCATTAGCTTCACTAATTTATCTGATATGGGGAAACCAAGACCTGTGCCACCAAAGCGGCGTGTTGTAGAGCTATCTGCTTGTTCAAAACGGTTAAATAAACGCTTTAACGTTTGTTGATCAATACCAATACCGGTATCTTTAATGGTAAACAAAACACCATTATGTTTTTCGGCACTTGCAGTTATGCTAACTGAACCTTTCTCGGTGAATTTAATCGCATTAGAAATTAGGTTAATCAATATTTGCCGAATACGAACGATGTCGCCCAACCAACATTCGTCTTGAACTTGGTTATCAAAGCTTAAGTTAATATTTTTACCTTGAAGTAACAGTGACAATTCAGAATTTAATTGTTCCATCAAAACGGGTAGCTTAAATACTTCATTTTCTAATTCAAGCTTACCCGCTTCAATTTTCGAAAAGTCGAGAATATCATTGATAATCGTAATGAGAGATTTAGTTGAATGATAAGCGGTTGAGATGAGCTTTTTATTATTAGCGTCAAAGTCTTGTTCTTTTAATAATTGAATCGTACCGTAAACACCGTTTAAAGGGGTGCGTAATTCATGACTCATGTTAGCAAGAAATTCTGATTTTGCGATGGATGCTTGTTCAGCTTTTATTTTTGCTTCTTTTAGCTCGTGCTCATGTTGTAACGTTTCCGTTAAATCGTACGCTATTCCTAAGTAACCTAACGATTCTGAGGTTGAATTCGCTAAAGAGGTTACACTGAGTCGTACTTGAATATGCTGGCCTGACTTACTGACATACGTCCATTGGTTGGTATCTATTTCGACGTATTTAGTTTTCACGACAAATACTTCGAACCCTGGTGTAATATCTTCATTTAGTTCTTTTGAGAGCTCAATAGATTTGGCAATAACTTCACGTTCAAGGTGAAAAATAGCAGGTGAATGTGTATTGATTAGCTCATCAGCACGGTACCCTAACAACTTTTCTGCAGCAGGATTAAATACTTGAATTATCCCTGTTTTGTCCGTTGCAATGACCGCGTACGCTGCATTTTTTAAAATACTATCGTTAAGCAAGTTAGCTTGTATCAGTTCATCGGTTTTATTTGCTACAGCTGTAGATAATTGTGAGTTGGTCAGTGTTAATTTTTCTTCTCTTGCTTTGGCAAGATCAATTTGATATTGGGCAAGTTGTGCTTTTCGTTGCAAAGCTAAGTGTAATAAAAAGTACGATAATAGTGTTACCAAAGTGAATATGGTACCGGTCATTAACCCTAAATACTGATGGGGTAAATTTAAGTTCTGCAAAAACTTTTCGGTCGAAAATAACTTAATTTCCCATGTGCGACCATAAATGGGCACTGTTTTAGCCATGTATTGCATACTAGTTAAATTTTCAGCCTGGGCTTGGTAAAAAGGCACTTTATCTGTAGTGTCGCTAATGGCTAGGAGATCATCACCAACTTGTGTCACTGTGGCTAAAATTTCACCGATCAGCAGAGGGGCGTAGGTCCAACCATAAACCGTATCTTCAATTTCCTTGACTGACTTGGGTATGCTATTGTTGTGATACACTGGTTTGACTAATAAAAAACCATGTTCTACTTTTCCAGTGGCTTGCACTAGTGTGATAGGAGCCGTTAAAGTCGTTTGATTATTTAGCGCTGCATTTTCTAAAGTAACTCTGCGATTTTTTTCCGAACCAACGTCTAATCCAATCGCTTTATTATTAACAGATTCAGGAAAAATATATTGAATAATATAACGCGTCTTATGATGTGGAGTTAACGACTTGATAGAAAACTTATTATCAGGCCTGTCTTGGTTAGCTTGCTCAGTAAACTGTGATTCTTGTTGTATCGTTACAGGTTTGATAAGGCCAAAACCACGGGCGCCTTTATATCTCTCTGGATAGTTTTGGGCGTTACTAAAGGTATGAATTGTTTTATGAGTAATGTAGCTAGGGTCGTGCGAAAGAATTGTTGAATGTAAACTAGCTACACCTAAGGCATAATGATCGAGCCTTTCTATAATGCCATTAGTAATAAAGTTTAATCGTGTTTTTAATGCTTGTTGAATTTGGCTTTCAATCTTCTCTTCATGACTAAATTGTTGGTAAGTGGAAAATATAAGTCCAAAAATAATAATAAAACAACTAAATAGATATTGCTGTTTAGTAAAACTTAATTTAAATAATGACAGAATTAAACCCTCAAATATTTTCAATTTTAGGTAAATGTTAAGTGTGTACGGAAAATTCTTTGCACGTTGTAAATAATAAATAGGTAAAACATACGTGCATTATTGCGCACTCATGCTTCTTCAAGTATATATTGTCGGCTTGAGTTAGCAATATTGTTTTACCAATTTGATAAGCTGATGCCAATTGAATTTATGTTGATATTCTGCCACCATCTTTCTTTTCAAGTTAAATGCCCTGATGAAATTATTTTTTACCTTACTCCTTACCTTGTTTTTCACTGCCTCGGCATTGGCTGAACAAGCAAGAGTTGCCGTTGCATCTAATTTTATTTTACCGATGAAGTCGCTTATTGAAGCGTTTGAAGCTAACTCTCCTTATTTCATAAAAGCGTCTTATGGTTCTTCGGGAAAGCTCTTCGCGCAAATATCTCATGGCGCACCTTTTGATATCTTTTTTTCTGCTGATCAAGCAAAACCAGACGCTCTTATTTCTTCAGGATTAGCAACAGCAGAGCACCGCTTTACCTATGCTCAAGGTAAGTTGCTGTTATGGTCGAATAAACGTTCTTCAGTTAAAACAGTATCTGAAGTATTAATGGGGGGTCAATATAATAAAATTGCACTTGCAAACCCTAAATTGGCACCCTATGGAGCAGCAGCAAAATCAGTGCTAGTGGAGTTGTCATTGGCAAATGCAACGAGAAAAAAATGGGTGATGGGAGAAAACATTAGTCAAGTATATAGTTTTGTTGCGTATGGCAGTGTTGATATAGGGTTTGTGGCACAATCTCAATTGATAACGAGTAACGTGAGTGGACAAGTATGGCAAATTCCTCCTTCGCTTTACGAACCTATTAATCAAGATGCAGTATTATTAATGAAAAGCAAAACGAATATAGCAGCAATGGCTTTTTGGACATTTTTGCACACAGATGAAGCCAAAAAGATAATTCAGGCTTATGGCTACGAGACTTTTTGAGGTTAACAAACACAATGCTTTCAGCTGAAGATTTTGGTGCTATTTGGCTAACGATAAAACTGGCAACTACAGTTACTGTATTATTATTACTTGTCGGCACTCCTATTGCGTGGTGGTTAACGCATACAAGCAGTCGGCTTAAAGCCGTTGTAAATGCATTAGTTACCTTGCCCTTAGTGTTGCCGCCCACAGTTATTGGTTTTTACTTACTGATCACAATGGGGCCTGATGGCGTTATTGGCCAATTCACTCAAATGATTGGCCTTGGTATATTACCTTTTACCTTTTGGGGATTGGTGATCGCGTCTATGGTGTATTCGTTACCATTTGTGGTGCAGCCAATTCACAATGCAATGCAGGCGGTTGGTAAACGACCTGTAGAGGTTGCAGCAACATTGAGGGCTGGGCCAATGGAACAATTTTTTACGGTCGTTTTACCTTTAGCAAAACCAGGCTTTATCAGTGCTGCGGTATTAGGTTTTGCACATACCGTTGGTGAATTTGGTGTTGTTTTGATGATTGGTGGTAACATTCCAGATGAAACAAAAGTGATCTCAGTGCAAATTTATGATCACGTTGAAGCTTTGCAATACACCCAAGCGCACACGTTATCATTAACCATGGTACTCTTCTCTTTTGCGGTGTTGTTGCTGTTACATTCAGTGCAACGTCGTTCGAACTCGAATGTGTTTTTAGCGAAAGGACAATCGTCTAATGACTAACTGTCCACAGATATCAGCAAAATTTTCATTGTTCAGAACGCAGAAAACACAGCATGACAGCTTTGTATTAGACGTTGATTTTTCAATCCCTTTTCGCGGCGTAACGGCTATATTTGGTCATTCAGGCTCCGGTAAAACAACGTTGCTGCGTTTAATTGCAGGGTTGGAAAAGTGCCAACAAGGACAGATAGTGGTTGATCAACATGTTTGGCAGCAAGGGGATGTTTTTTTGCCTGCCCATCAACGCACCATAGGGTATGTGTTTCAAGAACCGAGCTTGTTTGATCATTTAACTATCATCAAGAATTTACAATACGCACTTAAACGTGCTGATTCACCCGTTTCAAATGCACATTATAATGAGGTGATTGAACTACTTGCACTCGAACCATTATTAACAAGATACCCGACACAGCTTTCAGGAGGTGAGAAACAACGCGTTGCTATTGCTCGCGCAATTTTCATTCAGCCAACGGTATTACTGATGGATGAGCCTCTTGCCTCATTGGATGGAAAACGAAAAGCAGAAATTCTGAGCTATTTAGAAACATTAACGAAAGTCGTGAAAATTCCCATTATTTATGTCAGCCATTCGGTAGATGAAATCATGCGTCTTGCTGACCATGTCTTAGTATTAGATGCAGGGAAAATTAGTGCACAGGGTAGCGTTTTTGAAGTGTTTTCACGTTTAGACGTAACGTTAGGGCAAGATAAAGGGGTCGTTTTATCAGGGAAAATTGTTGCGTTTGAGCCTCAGTGGCGGTTGGCAAAGTTTGAGTTTTCTGGTGGCGATTTGTGGCTTCCTGATAACGATTTTAACCTTAACCAAACAGTTCGTGTTCAGGTGAAGGCTTCCGATATTAGTGTTACTAATACATGTCTTGATGACTCGAGTGTTTTAAATCGTTTAGCTGCGAAGGTTGTCGCTATCAACGAACAAGCAGAACAAGCAATGGCCTTAGTGCAATTATGTGTTGGCGATAGTATGTTCATTGCGCAACTGACACGAAAATCTATTGCAAACTTAGCATTATCTCCAGGTAATCATGTGTGGTTACAAGTAAAGTCGACCGCGATTGTGCGTTAAATAACCGTTTCATCAATAGTGATGCTCGACCCAACAATCATTTGATGAAATACATTTAGCGTAATTACATCATGACCACTTAATTGATTGGATTGGTATTAAGACTGTATAGCAATCGACCAATCAACAAAAACATACGTCGGCTTGGTCTGGTTTTTTTTTGCAATGCCCTTTATAGTGATTAGCTAATCGCAACCTGCGGTCGTGAATAAATTATATAATTAAAAAGCCCAAAGAGTATTTTATGAAACTTACACACCTTACCTCAGCAAGTCTATTATCACTTGCGATGTTGACAGCATGCGGTCAACAAGAGGCAAAACAAGAAACAACTGTTTCGGTACAACCTGAACAAGTCGATGCAGAACGTATTAAAGCCCACGTTGAATTTTTAGCTGATGATACGCTGCTAGGGCGTGATACTGGTAGCACTGGTTATCAAATTGCGGCAAATTACGTTATCTCAAATTTCAAGCAAATAGGGTTACAACCACAAGGTGATCACGATACGTTTGAACAACAAGTAACGTTTCGTAAAACGTTTCTAGAAGAAGGCTCTGCAACCTTAGCCGTTGAAACTGCATCAGGTACGAAAGAGTTAGTGTTTAAGGATGAGTTCCTAGCTTCTGGTTCTTCAATTGAAAAAGAATCATTTGTGCAAGCTGACACTGTGTTTGTCGGCTACGGTATTATCGCATCTGACTTTGGCTACAATGATTATGAAAACATTGATGTTGAAGGGAAAGTGGTTGTTGCCTTAACCGGTCGCCCGAATGATTTACCGTCAGAAGAAGGTGCTCATATTGGTTCAGGACGTGAAAAAATTCGTCACGCAGCTGAACGTGGCGCAGTAGGGTTTATTACAGTACACACACCAAAACGTAATAAAGTCCGCGACTTTTCTGTTTCAGCAAAATATGCGAGTGCACCTCGATTAAGCTGGGTTGGTAAAGATGGTAAACCAAATGGCGTATATGAATCGATTAAAGGCGGCGCTTACATTAATCATGAAGCAGCAGCTGTATTGTTTGAAGGTGCTGCAGAATCACTAGAGTCGGTGTTTGAAAAAGATACCAATAATGAAGCTGTAAAAGGCTTTGCGTTAAACAGCAAGGTAACGATGGCGAAAAAATCTCGTCATGAAGAAATTACTAGTCCGAATGTTGTTGCGACTTTGGAAGGTAGCGATCCAAAATTAAAGAATGAGTATGTGGTTTTTTCTGCGCATTTAGATCATATCGGTGTGAGTAAACATCACGGTGATCATGAAGAAGGCGAAGAGGTTGATAGCATCAATAATGGTGCATTAGATAATGCGTCAGGTGTCTCTATTTTATTAGAGACGGCGCGTTTGTTAGCGTCACAACCAGCGCCCAAACGTTCAGTATTGTTTGTGGTAGTAACTGGTGAAGAAAAAGGCTTATTAGGTTCTTCTTATTTTGCCAATAACCCTACCGTTCCAGGTACGCAAATGGTGGCGAATGTAAACTTAGATATGCCATTAATTTTATACCCTTTTGCTGATGTGATTGCCTTTGGTTCAACCCACTCTAGTTTAGGGCCAATTGTTGAGTCAGCGGCTGGTAAAGTTGATGTTAGCTTAAGCCCGGATCCAATGCCAGAACAAGCGTTATTTACACGCAGCGACCATTACAGTTTTGTAAAAGCAGGCATTCCATCGGTGTTCTTGATGACAGGCTTTAAATCAAAAGATCCAAATATTGATGGTGGCAAAATGTTTAAAGATTTCTTAAAAAACCATTATCACCAACACAGTGATCAAATTGATTTACCGATTCGTTGGGATGCTGCGGCTGATTTTGCCGAAGTAAACATGATGATTGGTTTAGAAATTGCCAATGGTGATAAACGTCCAGCATGGAACCAAGGTAATTTCTTCGGTAAAACATTTGCACAATAATTAGTACAAATTATAAGGTGCTAAAAACGTGGCTATTGCCACGTTTTTTATTTTCAACCCTTAAATAAACGCGTTACACTCATATGTGACAATAATAAATAAAGGCTGTGTATGAACGCTCATGATTATGCAATACAAGCGAACGGTTCGTTCGCTTTACCTGACGCATGTTTCAAGGTTAAAGCATTAATGGAAGATGAATCTTCATGTATTGAAGACTTTGCCAATGTGATCAGTGTTGATCCGTCGATGACTTCAAGGTTATTGCAAATAGCGAACAGCGCAATTTACAGCTTTCCAGGTGAAGTTAGCACTATTTCAAGAGCTATTACGATAATAGGCACACAAGCTATTTATAACATGATGCTCGTTGATGTTGCCGCCTCTGCATTTAAGCACTTTTCAAACCAAGCGATAGATTTAAAACGCTTTTGGCGCATGAGTGTTTTTTGTGGATTAGCGACAAAAAATTTATCGATTAAAGCGGGAATTCGCGATATAGAACGTTTATTTGTCGCAGGCTTATTGCAAAACTTTGGTGAATTAATTGTTGCGAAAGTATCACCGGAACTTGCTAAAACGTGTGAAAGTTATGATGCTGAACACTTACCGTGGATGGTTCAACAACAAACTTTGGGGTTTACCTATACTGAAATATCTGCAGAGTTATTAAAGATTTGGCAAATACCGGAAAAGATTATTCTACCTATTCGACACTACAATGAAGCACAAGATATTCAAATTAATAAAGATGTTAAAGTGCTTTATTTAGCAACACGCTTGGCACTTGTTGATGCTCATCCTGACCGCTTTAGTTATGATGACACGATTGATGAATCACTATGCCAAAGCTTGGGCATTTCAACCGACGATTTAAACTTAGCTGCTGACTTTGCCAGCCAAGAAGCGGAACATATATTATCGATTATGGATGCTAAACACTTTACTCGATAACTTACTGTTAAATAATGTTTTATTTTGATTTGTATGATTAAGTGCACTGTTTATTATACATTTGCAGGTAAATGATCGACGAGTAAGACAAGACATTCTCTTAAAAGCTTGATAGCATCTGGCAACTAAAATTTGTCAGCGCGAGTCTAGCACGGCGCTACAGCCAAATTTAGCAACTTTAATCCTGTGATTACGTGCCTAAAAAAATATTATAATGAAGGACATTTATGACCGCATCTAGAGAACACTTTAGCTCACGACTCGGTTTTATCTTAGCCGCTGCTGGTTCAGCAGTGGGTATTGGTAACTTAGTTGGTTTTCCGGTAAATGCCGCCAAAAATGGTGGTGGCGCTTTTTTATTAATGTATGCCTTATTCGTCTTTTTTATTTGCTTGCCTGTGATGATCGCAGAAATGGCGGTAGGAAGAAAAACGCAAAAAGAACCGGTAGGTGCTTATAAAGACTTAAGCGGTGGTAGCAAGTTTTGGGGAGCTGCCGGCTTTCTAGGCGTGTTAACGCCATTTATGATAGCCGTGTTCTATATGGTGCTAACGGTTTGGCTATTTGGCTATATTGCGTTAACGGTTTCAGGGCAACTTGATTTTCTAGCCAGTAGCGAAGGGTTTGGTATATTCATCAATAGTCCTTATTTATTTGTTGCTATGGCAGTTGTTGCTGGCATTATTAATTACATATTGGTTGCTGGAGTTAAAGACGGTATAGAGCGAGCTGCAAAAGTACTGATGCCTGCATTACTGGTGATGTTAATCATCATGGTGGTGTTTGTGTTATCACTAGATAATGCGTTTGCAGGGGTCAAGTTTTTTATTATTCCTGACTTTTCAAAAATTACCCCTTCAGTCATTAACGGCGCGCTTTCGCAATCGTTTTTCTCATTATCGTTAGGTATGGGTATTTTAATTACCTACGGTTCATACATTAACCGAAAAACCGATATCACAAACTCAGCTAAATTAGTGGCGATAACGGATACTGGGGTAGCCTTTACGGCTGGCTTAATGATACTACCAGCGGTGTTTTCATTTAATCCAGAGGTTAACCCTCAAGAGTTAAGCGATAGCTCTGTATCGCTAATTTTTACTTTCTTACCTAAAATATTTTTAGCGTTACAAACCTCTATTGGTTACCTTGGTGCGAGTGTTGTTGCTACGTTCTTTTTTACACTGGTATTTTTTGCCGCGATTACTTCTTTAGTTTCGATACTAGAAGTACCTGTATCATATTTGGTGACAGAAAAATGTCATAGCCGTAAAAAAGCCTTAACCGTTTTATTAATGACTGCTGGCGTACTCGCTGTGTTTGCTACGTTATCATTTGGTATGGTTGCATTCTTCACTGAATTTACTTCGTACGCGGGCGGTAACAGATCGTTCTTTGATGTGGTGTACGACATTTTCTACGATACGATATTGCCGCTGAATGGTTTCTTATTGTGTGTGTTTGTTAGTTACCGTTGGAAGAAACAACAACTAACAAAAGAACTCTCAGTGGGTAATGACAACTATGCAGGCTCGTGGGTAGAAAAATACGTTAACTTTTCGTTAGGTACTTTTGTGCCAGTTATTGTGTTTTTCATCTTTATCAATACGGTGATCACAAAGTTTTGGGGAATTAACCTGTTTGGTGTGTGATCGTATTTGAACGTCTAATAGAAAAGGCTGTATCAATTTGATACGGCCTTTGTTTTTTAAGGAAGTTACTTTGTTTTTAACCGAAGTTGAGCAAAATATCACTGCTGCTGATTTTAGCCAGTGCCAACGTTTATTTCATGGTCGAGGACATGCTTTTGAAAATTTTGAGCATGTGAACGTTGATTGGTTAGCGCCTGTTGTGTTGATCACTTTGTATCAAACTGTTGATGATGTGTGGTTACACGAAACGGCAGATATGTTATTAAACCGTGTGCCTTTATGCCGTTCCGTGCAAGTACAAAGGCGCTACCTTGCTAAAGCACCCACTGAAGTTTTGTTAGGTGAAACAATTTCTGAAACTGAGGTTACCGAACATGGTTTGCACTATCACATTCAATTAGGTAAATCGCAAAATATTGGCTTGTTTCTAGATATGGCTAATGGTCGTCAATGGGTACAAGCTCACGCTGAGGGCAAAAAAGTACTTAATTTGTTTGCATATACTTGTGCTTTTTCCGTTGCAGCAGTAGCAGGTGGCGCGAGCAAAGTGGTAAACATTGATATGGCGAAAGGAGCATTGGCTAAAGGGCGTGATAATCATCGGCTTAATCAGCATGATTTATCAAAGGTGATTTTTGAAGGTGTTGATATTTTTAAATCATACAATCGATTAAAAAAATATGGACCTTATCAACTCATGATTTGCGATCCACCCTCCTTTCAAAAAGGCAGTGTAAATATCGCGCGTGATTATAAAAAAATTCTGTCACGTATTCCGCAGCTACTCAGCCCTGATGCAGAATTATTGCTATGTTTAAATTCGCCAGATCTTGATGAACAGTTTTTACTTGAAGAAATGAAAAGAGAGTGCCCCGATTGTCAATTTATCGAAAAAATATTGAACCCAACAGTGTTCAAAGAAGCGACTGCTGGTAAGGGGTTAAAAGCACTCAAGTTTAAGTATTTACCGCTTTAATTAATAACAACGCGCGCGGCAAGTAAAATTAAAAAACTGCCGGTGATCCTATCAATGATATGGCTGTTATTTTTAAGTTTTTCGATAACAGGGCCTCTGGAAAATAAAAAAGCGACAAGGATATACCATAGGGCATCGATACAGCCTACTGTTGCTACCATGATAGCTTTTTCATTGAACGTTGCCTCTGGGCTTACAAACTGACTAAACAATGCGAGAAAAAAGATCGCAAGTTTAGGGTTTAAAAATGCAATTAAAAAGCCGTCTCGCCAACCATTTACTTTTTTGTCAGCGCTTTGACTTGTGTCGTTATTATCGCTGGCTTTTATAGGCTTACTCATCAAGGCTTTAATACCTAAGTAACATAAGAAAGCAGCACCAGCGTATTGTATTATCTGAAAGAGAATGGGTGATTGAACAATAAGTACTGCAATACCTAAAGTGGTAAGTGCGGCATATAACGCAACGCCTACACCGTGACTTATTGCGGTGGCATATCCTTGTATTGCATTACCGTGCAAGGTGTTTTTTACCACCACAGCCAAGCTAGGACCAGGCGATAATGCTCCCATAATGCAAATAGCAACTAATGATAGCCACAAATGTAATTCCATTGAAAAATCCTACTCTGCTGGGCGAATGCGTAAAAAGCTCGCAAATTTTGGCACACCTCGCTTGGTTTTACCAATATATTGATAGGTTATTGTACTGCCAATTGCTGGTGGTTGTTGTCGTTCTTTATCACTAAAACCAGAGCCAATCCGAAAGGTTAAGCCGTTGGGCATTTTTACCTGTAATGAACCTAGCATACCAGTATACTTACCTTTGCCAGCTATATGCGCGACTACTTGTGCTTCGGCATCCTGTTTTCGCTTTAATTTCATCAATGCCTGTGTTCTGCCTACTTGGTAATAGGTATCTTTATGATGCAGCATTAATCCTTCACCTTGGTTGTTAATCACAGTAGAAAGTTTGTTTTCTAATGCTGAAAAAGTGGCGACTTTTACTTGAGGGATCATTTGAAGGTAAGGTGAATTAGCCTGTTGAATAAGTGCTTCTAAGGCTGAAATTCGTGCGGTAAACGTGCCTGAGTGTTCAGGTAAATCGAAGATCATAAAAGTTAATTGACGCCAACACGAATAATGCTGAGTACCTTGTTTCGCGATACAATACATTGTCGCTTGAAACTCTCCATGGCTTAACCAAATCTCGCCATCTAATGGTGTGTTTGGCCATCGTTTAATAAACCATGAAGGTACATTAATGTGGTTTCCATTGCGTGTTTTTAATGACTTACCTGTCCATCTACCACGAACACCGTCTAGTTTTTCACTGACCCAATATTGGCTAATATCATCTGGTTTTTGGTAAGTAACGCTGTGTTGTAACCCATCGATTTCAGCGGCTTTTAATGTTATTAATCCTGACAATAATAACAATGCTAAGCAGGAAGTCATAAGATAATTGGCCATGTGGAACGTCCTTGTTCAGTAATGGGAGGATGAATAAAATTATTGGCAAGTATAGAAGCTAACGATAAAAATGCGAGCAAAGCCGTTTTTATGTACTAGACTCGTTGCTAAATAAATACGCAAAGGGAATTGCATATGAACAATATACGTATTGCGCTGGCATTAACGCTTTTGATGGTTAGCTATGGTTTACAGGCGAAGAAAAATTGCTCCTCATATGAAACTAAATTAAATAATATTCAGTCAAAACAGCGTCAAGGTTACAGTGCTTCGCAGGGCGTCAAGCTTGCTAAGCAGGAACGGGCTGCATATAGCAGATGGTGGGATTGCAAACGAGGCAAGTTAAAGAAAGCAACTAAGAAAGCAAAAGGCGATAAAAAAGGGCTGAAACGTCAGTTCAAACAAAAAAGCCTTATCACGTTAACTGCCGTCAAACCACTGACTAATAACGTTAGAATAAAAGCAAAATATCAAGGAGCTAAACAACAAGCCTGGCTTGATTTTTATCAACCGTTAGCGATATGTAAATCACCAAAGAAATTGTCTACCTTTGCAAAGTGTTTAAAGGATGAGCAACGTCAGCAGTTGCTTTTTGAGCAGCAATGATTGAATCGTTAATGATTGGTCAAATGAGTACAATAGTCGTGAACCTCGTGATAAAAAACAGAGGTTATTCTATTTTTTGCTTTTAATACAATGCCTTAGGTTTTGGTTTGAATTTTGCTATCAAAACAGGTCTCTATAATTTTTTATCGATGAGGTTTGCGTGAAAAGATTACAATCATCTTTGATGATCATTGGTGGATTTATATTTCTTCTTATTGGTCTTGTGTTTATTTTATTGCCGGGCCCAGCTGTCATTTTTATTCCACTTGGTTTAGCAATGTTAAGTACAAAATATGTGTGGGCACAGCAATGGTTGAAACGAAGTCAGCGTTGGCTTCGTAAACGAGCCGTTGAAATAGATCGTTGGTTACTAAAACGTAAGTATCGCGGTTAAATTAACGCAGCGATTTTCTGCGTTAATTTGGTGTATTAAGATTTGATATGCTGTTGCTTTTTGTCAATATATAACTGCACAATGTTATCAATCACGTCTTGTTCATAAGGGCGTAAACCGCTAAGAAGCATGTGTTTTTTGCCATGACCAATGATAGTGTCGCCATCGTATAAATTAAAAATTAAATCAGCAACACCACGCTTACCTTCTAATGAAAGCTTTGAGTCTGCTAAAGACAATTTTACGTTTTTAAACGACAATGAGTTTAGGTGTATTGTCATACTTTCATACATGACCATTGGACGAGTAGGATTGATCATCACTTGGTTTTGCTTCATTAACTCAACCAGAATGTGCGGAAAAGTATGCCCTGAAAATTCAACATAAGCTGAGGTTAAGGCTGCAATTGTTTTAGCATCTTTAGTGCATTCACCGCTGGCTTCAATGGTTAAATACTCTTTGCCATTATCATCAACGATTGCTGCTTTTTCATTGATGTCACTAGGAAAGGTTAGAGATATACCGTCTGAAACCATCCCTGAAAAGGTAAATTTCATTTCTTGAGATAAACCAGAAGTTTCTAAGTTTAAGGCAAATAATAGATCGCCAGGCACACAGAATCTTTTGGCTTCTATGTCATGCAAAGGATTAAAATCATCGGCAATATTTTTGGCAAAGTTGCTTGCCTGCTCTCGGCTAAAACTGATTTTGCCGTTATCAATATGGCAATAATTTTCTAAATACATAAGTTATTCTTCTGGTACTTCAAGTAAAAACCGACGCATTCTACCAGTAGTTTGCTAAAAAATCGAAAGATTAATAGCATCTACTAACTAAGCAGACCAGTAAAAACAAGGCTTTCAGCTTACACTTGTACCTCTTTTTCAAGTGTAAATTGTGCCACTAACTGCTCTTTTTGTTTTTTTGATAGTTTACGAAGGTAGTACTCCCGCTGACAAGCTTCCTTTCGATGTGCTGCAGGCTCTGCATAAGCTAAACTTACTGGGCGGCGTACACGTGTATATTTTGCGCCTTTCGCTGTTTGGTTATGTTCGTGTACTCGCCGTGCTAGATCAGTTGTGACTCCGGCATACAAGCTATTATCTGCGCAGCGTAAAAAATAAACGAACCATGTTGCTGAGGGCATAATCAATGAATCTTCGCTTGCTATTGCGTGGTTGTTTTACTTAACATGTCTGCAAAATAACATATTTTGAAGTTTGATATGCAAATACCCGCAGGCCCGTTAAAAAAAATGACGGCACAGCTCTCTGAACAAGGCAATGTTAACTATCAGTTACCCATTGGTGATAATGCCTTACCGTTAAATGATGTGATTGGTCATCATCTTACTCTTACTTTTCAGCAGCATATTAGTTGCCAACACTGTGGCCGAAAAACGAAAAAAAGCTACTCTCAAGGTTTTTGTTTTCCTTGTATGCAGAAATTAGCACAATGCGATATGTGTATTATGAAGCCAGAAACTTGTCATTTTCATTTAGGTACTTGCAGAGAGCCTGAATGGGGAGAAAGAAATTGTTTTATGCCTCATTATGTTTACTTAGCAAATACTTCTGGTGTTAAGGTGGGTATTACCCGTGAAACACAAATTCCGACACGTTGGATTGATCAAGGTGCGACGCAGGCACTGCCTATTTTTAAGGTCAGTTCTCGTCTTCAGTCAGGTTTAGTTGAGATAGCGCTAGCTCAGCATATCGCTGATAAAACAAATTGGCGAGCAATGCTCAAGGGCGAAACAAAGAATGTTGATTTACAACAGGTCGCGCAAGAGCTAAAACCGTTAATTCGGGATAAATTAGCCGAATTACAATTGAATTATGGGGAAGAAGCCATTGAAGAGTTGGAACATTCAGTGGTAGATTTATCATTTCCTGTCACACAATATCCAACTAAAGTGTCTTCTTTCAATTTTGATAAACATCAAGAAGTTAGTGGTATTTTACAAGGGATAAAAGGACAGTACCTTATCTTTGATACTGGGGTGATTAATATTCGTAAATTTACCTCGTACCATGTTGAAGCTAAAGTAGGATAATAATCTGCAGTAACGAAAAATCCGTCTATAATCAAAGAAAGTAACCATATATAACATCAACTGGAGTATGTGTTGTGAGTATAAAGTGTTCAACGTATATTTGGTCTAACCACGTAAGGTAGCAATATGGAAGCATTAGATTACGCTGAAAAAGCCAATGAAGTATTCGTTTTATCTGATTCATTTATCAGGATAAAACAACTTATTGATGATGAAGCCTCTACTATAGATGATATAGCGGATGTCATTTTATTGGATCCTGCTTTAGCAGGCACAATTTTAAAGTTAGCCAATAGTTCTTTTTTTAATTACCCCGGTAAAATTGATACAATTTCCAAAGCGGTTTTAGTGCTTGGTATTACCGAAGTGTATAATCTTGTCATTGCGTATTTTACCACTAAGGCATTTAAAGAGGTTAAAGCTGAACCTGAATTTCTAGAGGCGTTTTGGGAAAATAGCGTTGATTGCGCGTTAATTATTAAATACTTAGGCTTCCAATTAAAAGTGCCTAATGCTGAGCGGCTATTCATTTTAGGGCTAATGCATAATTTAGGTGAATTAGTGATGCAGCAATTTGCACCCGAACAGGTAAAAAAAGCAAGGCAGGTAGCCTCAAATGAACTACCGTGGCAAAAACAGCGTGATATATTTGGTTTTACCTTTGCAGACTGTACAGGCGAATTATTAAAATTATGGCAGCTTCCGTATAGCTTAATTGAGCCAATACGCTTTCAAGACGAGGAAAACTTCGAACATTGTACCATGGAAACTAAACTGCTGTTTATCGCTAAACGAATCATGTTGATGAACCATCAGTGCCAACAACATGAACAAACCATGATACTCACGGAAGAAAAAATGCAAGAGATGATGTTAAAAGCTGATAACGTAAACGCGGCGAATAACTTTTGCGATATGGAGAGATTAGCCATTCTCGCTATTTTAAAACCTAGCGCAGCCATGATTTATTAAATCATTTCTCGAGTACAGAACAACTTTCAAAGATGCCTTTCTAAAGCCTTCATAGGGTTGGTTTTAGATGGGTAATCAGTACGTTGACTGTTATCGTTTAATTATAAGTACAACGCGATAATTACCCCAAACTCTAACTATTATCAATTCAGTCTAAATTCTTAAAACACTTTACTTATCGTTATTTCTTTCATTTATTTGATGCACCAAAAGAAAACGTACGCTTTGTTTAGCGCACTAATGTAGTGCATCAAATGGTGGTTCTACCGTTTATTTTATTATAAGTTGTTGTAATTTAGTTGTTATTTTTATTGGCATAACGATTGAATATTCACTTACAAACAATAACTAGGGGTAGTCAATGAAATTAATAAGCGCAATAGTTAAACCCTTCAAGCTCGATGATGTTCGTGAGGCGATTTCTGAAATCGGCGTTGAAGGTTTAACCGTAAGTGAAGTAAAGGGTTTTGGTCGTCAAAAAGGTCATACAGAACTCTATCGTGGAGCAGAGTATCAGGTCGATTTTCTGCCAAAAGTAAAACTTGAAGTTGCGGTAAATGACGATCAAGTAGAACGCTTAGTGGAGGCGATTAGCAAATCAGCTTACACAGGTAAAATAGGTGACGGCAAGATATTTGTTTACAACCTTGAGCAAGCCGTGCGAATTCGTACGGGTGAAACTGATGTAGAAGCACTTTAGGGGTTAATGATGGAACAAAATATTTTTCACCTTCAATATGCCATGGACACATTCTATTTTCTCGTTTGTGGAGCTTTGGTTATGTGGATGGCTGCTGGTTTTACTATGCTGGAAGCTGGCCTGGTACGCGCTAAGAATACGACTGAAATTCTCACAAAAAATGTCGCTTTGTACTCTATTTCTTGCATTATGTACTTAGTCTGTGGCTATGAAATTATGTATGGTGGTGGCTTTTTATTATCGGGTATTGAAACCGTAGATGCTGATGCTGTATTAAAAGACTTTGCAGGCCGAGAAGATGGTTTTACTGGTGGTGCAATTTACTCTACTGCGTCTGACTTTTTCTTCCAAGTCGTGTTTGTTGCTACAGCAATGTCTATTGTATCAGGCGCTGTTGCTGAGCGTATGAAACTATGGTCTTTCTTGTTGTTTACTGTTGTGTTAACCGCGATAATTTATCCGATGGAAGGTAGCTGGACATGGGGTGGCAACGCTGTTTTTGGCCTATATAATTTAGGCGATTTAGGTTTTTCTGATTTTGCTGGTTCTGGCATTGTTCATATGGCGGGTGCTGCTGCTGCGTTAGCTGGTGTCTTATTACTTGGTGCGCGTAAAGGAAAATATGGTACTAATGGTCGAGTAAATGCAATACCGGGCGCTAACTTGCCATTGGCAACGTTAGGTACCTTTATTTTATGGATGGGGTGGTTTGGTTTTAACGGTGGTTCGGTGTTAAAACTTGGTGATATTGGTAATTCTCATTCAGTGGCGATGGTATTTCTAAATACCAATGCGGCGGCTGCTGGTGGTGCTATAGCTGCGCTAGTGTTAGCAAGAATCTTATTTAAGAAAGCTGATTTAACCATGGCGTTAAATGGTGCACTAGCTGGTTTGGTTGCTATTACTGCTGAGCCTTCTACCCCTACAGCGCTACAAGCAACATTGTTTGGCGTATTGGGCGGTCTTGTTGTTGTCTTATCGATTGTTAGTTTAGATAAATTAAAAATAGATGATCCAGTGGGGGCAATTTCAGTACATGGTGTTGTTGGTTTATTAGGTTTATTATTAGTGCCGATAACAAATGATGGCGCGAGTTTTTCTGGTCAATTAATCGGTGCTGCAACTATCTTTACTTGGGTATTTGCAACCAGTTTTATCGTATGGTTTGCATTAAAAGCGACTATCGGTATTCGTGTCACTGAAGAAGAAGAGTATGAAGGCGTTGATAAATCAGATTGTGGTTTAGAAGCATACCCTGAGTTTACCCGCGGTTAAGCGACTGTTTACATGAGTGAGAAGCCAACGCAGCGACGTTGGCTTTTTTATGTATAACTCTTACTGAAAAGCAGTTAAAATTGTGTACTATTAAGACATTAGCTTTTTTGAGAAATAACCAATGGCAAGAGAACAATTCGGTATATGTGCAGAGCCTAGCCTTCATGGCTATTATTTATTGTTTAATGTACTGGATGATAAAAATGAGCACATTAAGCAAGCGCTTGCTAGATTACCGGCACTCTTTGATAATTACGCAGATAGATTCTCAGAAGCGAATTTAACAGGAGTTATTGCTATTGGTGCGAATTATTGGGACGAATTATGGCCACAGGCAAGGCCGACTATGCTACGTTCATTTGAAGAGTTGAAGTGTGATGACCGTATTGCACCAGCGATAAATTATGACCTATATGTAGAATTACGCAGTGATCGTGCAGATGTAAATCATATTGTTGCTGAAAAGGTATGTTCATTACTTGCTGGTGGTGTTGAATTAGCAGAACAAGTAAGAGGTTTTCGTTTTCTGGATGGACGAGATCTTACTGGCTTTGTTGATGGTACTGAAAATCCCCAAGGAAGGTTTAGACGTGACGTTGCTTTGATTAAAAATGAACAAGACAGCGAGTTTGCAGCGGGTAGTTATTTACATATTCAACGTTATCGCCATAATTTAAATTTATGGAATACGCTCAAAGTGAAAGAACAAGAAGATGTTATTGCCCGCACTAAAATTGATAATGAAGAGTACACTACTGAAAATAAACTACCGACTTCTCATATAAAGCGCACTAATTTAAAAGACAGTGAAGGTAAAAGCTTAGAAATACTACGACAAAGCATGCCTTATGGAGATATGAAATTAAAAGGGTTAATGTTCGTATCTTATTGTCATACACCGGAGCATTTTGAATTAATGCTAAAAAGTATGATAGAAGGCGATGAACAAGGAAATTTTGATCATATGCTTAAATATACGCAGGCTGAAACAGGAGCATCGTTTTTTGCACCAAGTTTAAACTTTCTTGCAGGGCTTGCTAAAGAGGTATAACGAAATCACAATGACAGCCAATAGTTGACTGTCATTGTGTGATATATTAGCTACGTTTAGTTAACCTATAACCAACTAAAGCTAACAGTAATACTGCTATAGAACTTGGCTCAGGAATATCAACAGGTGGTTGAGTTTGATCCATGCTAGTGTTGATAGTTAGGGTCCAAGCTTGCGAAGGCCATACAATACCTGAGCTTAGTTGAAAGTCCCACATTGCCCCACTCGTTGTTTGACTAATTGGTCCCGTTTCTGGTCCCAAGCTATCGAAAAATGATGCAGTAATGTCTGCGCCAGAATTTATTTGATTGAAATTATCATCAAATAAATTTGCATCGTCATTAAATAATGCTGCAGTCATTGACTGACCAATATTAGCATCATCCCAGATACCAGCGAATGATAAAACTATACTATCAACGGTCATGCCATCTAACTGTGTGAACTTAACACGATCTGTATCACCCGTTGGTGTTTGTGTAATTGAACCGGTAATTGTGTTTACACCTGCAACAAGTGCTACGTTTGTACTTCCGATGGCGTCTAAATCACCATCGTTATTTTCACTGTAGATAAGAGTAGCATTAGCTGACACAGTGAAAAGCAACGCAGAAAGCAAAAGCGTTTTTATTAATTTTATCATGGAAGTTATAACCTCTGTAGTTAAGTTCTATGATATAAGCAATTATGTGTCCATAATGTAAAAGTGTTTATATTTCATTTGCCTAAGTAAAAATTTTTTATTTAGGGTAACACCGCTGTAAAAAAAACTGACAGCCTTACTTAACTATGATGTCAATGTTCTTATTAATTCATAGTGATCATTAGCTATTTAATGTGGAGTTTTTCGAAAATAGTTCTTCTAATCGTACTAACGTTTGTTTGATTTCTTTTACGCTTGTCGGGGCAATAAAAATAGTATCATCACCAGCGATAGTACCTAAAACACCGTCAGCTTTACTTAAACTATCTAATAAACGCGCGATTAATTGCGCGGCACCTGGGCTAGTACGAATGATGATCATCATTTCATTATGTTCAATATCAATGACTAACTGACGAAGTGGGCTTTTTGCAGTAGGGACACCTAACTCAGCAGGCAAACAATATACCATGTCTTGGCGAGCGTTACGGGTGCGAACAGCACCAAACTTACTCAACATTCTAGAGACTTTTGATTGACTAATGTTATCAAAACCTTGTGCTTTTAAGGCTTCAACAATGTCGCTTTGCGAACCAAACTGTTCTTGTTTGAGTAAGTCTTTAAAGGCGGTGACCAATACTTCTTGTTTTTGTTGTACCGTTGTCATAAAAATATTCTTCTTAATTACCACTAAAGTAAGTTGAGTTAATACTACGTATTATACCGTTATCCGGATTATACGCTATCCTTGTAGGTCATTACAGATGAGCAAGTAAGTTTACATGTGTTGATGGCTGACAAATTGTTAATGGTGTTTTATTGAATATTATCGACGACATTTACTTTGTATAAAGTATAAACAGTCTGATAGCACCAGGGCTAATTATTAAACATTGTTTTTTGGGAGCTAATGCTTTATCTTTTGGCAACCAAATTTTACGTAAATACTCAAATTTCGGAGAATTCCAATGAAAGTAGCTGTTCTAGGCGCAGCTGGCGGTATCGGCCAAGCGTTATCTTTATTATTAAAAACTCAATTACCAGCCGGCTCTGACTTAGCATTATACGATGTTGCACCTGTTGTTCCTGGTGTGGCTGTTGATTTAAGTCACATCCCAACAGCTGTAACGGTTAAAGGTTATGGTGCAGATGATTTATCAGCAGCATTAACAGGCGCTGATATTGTTATTATTCCAGCAGGTATGCCTCGTAAGCCAGGTATGGATCGCGCTGATTTATTTAACGTAAATGCTGGCATTATTAAAACATTAGCTGAAGGTATTGTTGCAAATTGCCCTAAAGCGCTAGTAGGTGTAATTACTAACCCTGTTAATGGCACTGTACCTATTGTGGCTGAAGTCTTTAAAAAAGCAGGTACTTATGAAGCTAACCGCGTATTTGGTGTAACAACGCTAGATGTAATTCGTTCAGAAGCTTTTATTGCTGAATTAAAAGGCTTAAATGTTATCGATGTGAAAGTGCCTGTTATCGGTGGGCACTCTGGTACGACAATTTTACCGCTTCTTTCGCAAGTTGAAGGCGTAACTTTTTCTGATGATGAAGTAGCATCATTAACACCTCGCATTCAAAATGCAGGTACAGAAGTGGTAAATGCTAAAGCGGGTGGTGGTTCTGCAACGTTATCTATGGGCGCAGCAGCTGCACGTTTTACGTTATCGCTTGTGAAAGGTTTAAAAGGCGAAAGTGTTGTAGATTATGCGTATGTATCTGTTGAAAATGGCGATGCAGCTTACTTTGCGCACCCTGTTCGCTTAGGTAAAAATGGCGTTGAAGAAATTTTACCTTACGGCGAGCTAAGTGCCTTTGAACAACAAGCTAAAGAAGATATGCTAGCAACATTGAACAAAGATATTCAAGAAGGTATCGACTTCATCAACGGCTAATATTGCGTTTTTGATCATAAAAGCCTGAGTAATGCTCAGGCTTTTATGCCACACGTTTTATTTTCGCAAGATCAATCATTTGCGCGGTTTGTACTGTTTCCGACCAATGAGTGACGGCTAAGGTACCATGATAATCCTCGGCAATAAAAGTGCAGCTTTCAATCCAGTCACCATCATTGCAATATAAAATTCCGTCTTTTTCTTTGATATTGGCATGATGAATATGGCCGCAAATTACCCCATCGAGCTGCTGCTTTTTCGCGAGATCAATGGCGGCATCTTCAAAGGTTTCTATCGCCTTTTTAGCTTTTTTAATACGAACTTTTAGATACTTAGCAAAAGACCAGTAGCCATAACCGAATTTTTTTCGAATAATGTTGGTCCAACGATTTAAAAACAATAAAAAATCATAAGCACTATCACCAATGTATTTATTGATGCGGCTAAAGCGAACAACACTATCGAGCTCATCGCCATGAATGATCAATAATTTTCGTTTATCGACAGTTTCATGAATATACGAACGATGAACTTCTATATTGCCAAAAATATGTCCAGAGAATTCTCTAAAGTTAATGTCATGATTGCCGGGAACATAAATAACGCGGCATTGGTGCTTTGCCATCGTCATTAGCTTACTGATGACCTTATTATGCTGTTCTGGCCAATAGAGTCGACGAGAAAGTGACCATACGTCAATGATATCTCCGACTAAAAAGAGTGTTTCACACTCAAGTCGATCTAAAAATTGCAATAAATATTCTGCTTTACAGTCTTTGTAGCCTAAATGAATGTCTGAAATCCAAACCGTACGAGTGACAATTTTTTCTGGCAATTGAGAAGTCATAGTGATCACCTTTTATAAGTGTCATTACAGCATAAAAAGCGAAGGTTTCAGTTAAGCGACAGAAAAATGAAGGAAATTTTACAGTGTGGGTATTACACCACACTGATTGGTATAATTTAGTGGCGTCTATTGGCTGCAATATGTGTTAATGCTATTAATGCTTGTTTATATTGAGATTCAGGCAATACAGATAATGCATTAATGGCTTTATCAGCTTCTAGTTCAGCGATTTTCTGTGTATATCTAAGCGAACCAGTGTCTTCCATTGCCTGTAATATGGCATCAAGGTTATCCATTCCGTTACAATGTTCAATGGCATCTCTAATGAGTTGTCTTTGTTCTGCTGTGCCGTTATTCATGGCATAAATAAGGGGTAAGGTGGGCTTTCCTTCGGCGAGATCGTCACCAACATTTTTACCCATTTCTTTAGCATCAGCTGTGTAGTCCATAATGTCATCAACGAGCTGAAATGCAGTACCTAAATATTTACCGTACTCTTGCATCGCTTTTTCTATATGTTTTGGTTGCTCAGAAACAACCGCAGCTAAACGTGTTGCTGCCTCAAAAAGTTTTGCTGTTTTACAATAAATGACCTGCATATAACTTTCTTCGGAAGTATCAGGGTCATTGCAATTCATTAATTGTAATACTTCCCCTTCGGCAACAATATTCGTTGCATCTGACAATACGTCCATAATATGCATGTTATTGAGTTTGGTCATCATTTGAAAAGAGCGAGTATATAAAAAGTCGCCAACTAGAACGCTGGCACTATTACCAAACAAGGCATTGGCTGTTTCTCTACCGCGGCGTAATGCTGATTCATCTACTACATCGTCATGTAATAATGTGGCAGTGTGGATAAATTCAATAATGGCGGCAATATCGATATGTTGGCTCGATTGGTTAGCTAATGCTCTTGCGGCTAACACGGTTAACATTGGGCGCATGCGTTTGCCGCCGGCATTAACGATATACACACCAAGTTGATTAATTAACACGACATCTGATTGTAACTGCTGATAAATTAAATCATTTACCGCGTCCATGTCTTGTTGTGCGAGTGCTTGAATTTGTTGAAGATCCATAAGAAAAAATGACTAGTATGTCTTATAAAAGCGTTACGTTATTTAATGACGCCAAGTTTACACTAAAATAGGCAATAAAGAAGGGGGATATTAGTATCATCACTAATTAGTCAAAAAAGTGTAAAATAGCGTATAAATATACTTGCGATAATTTTTGTCTTGGCGTAGAATTCGCGCCCTATATTTTTAAATTTATGCGTCATACCCTTGATAGGCGCAGTTCGGAGTAGCAAATGTACGCGGTATTCCAAAGCGGTGGTAAGCAGCACCGTGTTTCTGAAGGACAAACAGTTCGCTTAGAAAAGCTTGAACTAGAAGTAGGTGCTTCAGTAGATTTCGATAACGTTTTAATGATCGCTGATGGCGAGAATGTGAATGTAGGTGCACCTTACATTTCAGGCGGCAAGGTAACAGCAGAAGTTGTTTCACAAGGTCGTGGAGATAAAGTTAAAATTGTTAAGTTTAAACGTCGTAAGCATTCACGTAAGCAGCAGGGCCATCGCCAATGGTTCACTGAAGTGAAAATTACTGGTATTAACGGCTAATTTAGGAGCATTCTAACATGGCACATAAGAAGGCAGCAGGTAGTACCAAAAATGGTCGCGATTCAGAAAGTAAACGCTTAGGTGTTAAACGTTTTGGTGGCGAAACTGTTTTAGCAGGTAACATTATTGTTCGTCAACGTGGTACTCGATTCCACGCTGGTGACAACATGGGTATCGGTAAAGATCACACTTTATTTGCTTTATCAGACGGTAAAGTACAGTTTGAAGTAAAAGGTCCTAAAAACCGCAAATTTGTAAGCATTATCGCTGAATAATCAGGTTTACTTATTTGAAAAAGCCCTGCTGAATTAGCGGGGCTTTTTTTATGCAACGAGTAAAATCATTATTTGGTATTATACTGAGTACATGCAATTAGCATTGGAGTAACGAAAACCCTCATGAAATTTGTCGACGAATCAGAAATCCGTGTAGAAGCAGGTGATGGTGGTAATGGTTGTGTCAGCTTCCGCAGAGAAAAGTATGTAGAATTTGGTGGCCCGAATGGCGGCGATGGCGGCGATGGCGGCGATGTTTATTTGATCGCAGATGAAAATTTGAACACACTCATTGATTACCAATTTGAACGTTTTCACCGTGCGCAACGTGGAGAAAATGGTAAAAGCCGCGATATGACCGGAAAGCGGGGGGAAGACTTAGTATTGAAAGTACCCGTTGGCACGCGTGCTGTTGATGTTGATACCGAGGAACAACTAGGTGATTTAACAAAACATAAACAAAAGCTTATGGTTGCCAAAGGTGGTTGGCATGGGTTAGGTAATTCACGCTTCAAAAGCAGCACTAACCGCGCGCCTCGCCAGAAAACGGATGGTACCGCAGGTGAAATACGTAACTTAAAGCTAGAGTTATTACTGTTAGCGGACGTTGGTTTATTAGGGTTACCGAATGCTGGTAAATCTACGTTAATTCGTAGTGTTTCAGCCGCAAAACCTAAAGTAGCAGACTATCCGTTTACAACACTTGTCCCTAATTTAGGTGTGGTGCGGTTAAATGCCCAACGTAGTTTCGTTATTGCAGATATTCCTGGCTTAATCGAAGGTGCGGCCGATGGAGCAGGTTTAGGTACTCAATTTTTAAAACATTTAGAACGTTGTCGTGTTTTACTGCACGTTGTTGATGTAATGCCCGTTGATGGATCTGATCCACTTGAAAATGCTAACACAATTATTCAAGAGCTTGAAAAGCATTCTGATAAATTGGCTGGCAAGCCGCGCTGGTTAGTATTGAATAAGCTAGATCTGATGCTTGAAGAAGAAGCAAAAGAAGTCACTGAGCGTATTGTTAATGGCTTAGATTGGCAAGATAAAGTGTTTGAAATATCGGCCTTTAATAAGCAGGGTACTGAAGAGTTATGCCAAGCATTAATGAGCTTTATTGAGACTTTACCTGGCGAAATCGAAGAAGAAGTGCCAGAAGATAAAGCCGTTGAGTTTAAATGGGATACTTATCATCAAGAAGCACTTGATGATGTTGAAGACGATCTTGACGATGAAGATTGGGACGAAGACGATTACGATGTAGAAGTAGAATATCGACGTTAGATATATCTATTGGCGTTAATATAAAGCGGACTTATGCTTAATGCCGATCAGTTAAACATATGTTTGCTTGATCGATCGAACATGCAAAATCCGTAATCAGGTAACTGATTACGGATTTTTTGTGGACATTGAACAAGCACTGCATACCTATCTAACCTGAGCTCGGGTTATTTACTTTTTTGATAGGTTTACCTTGTATTCAAAATAAAGGAAAACGTTGAACATCTCAGATAATTGTTAACTAAACGCATATCTGCTGTATCACCTAGGGATTCAGAGTAATGTGATCTTTGATAATAAAAATTAAATAATCAAAGGATTAACATGAAGAAAATAGCGTTGTCAGCTTTTTGTGCTGTTAATATGTTTAGCTTGTCTACTGTTGCTAATGATGACTTAGATATTGCGAACCAAATTCGTGCAGAAGGTTTTTATAACTCAGAAGTAATGCATACATTACAGTATTTGACCGATAATATAGGCCCTCGTTTGTCGGGCTCTCCTCAGATGAAAGCTGCTAACGATTGGACGTTAGAACAGCTAGAGCGTTGGGGATTAAAAAATGCTTATCTTGACCCGTTTGAATTTGGAAGAGGTTGGACGCATACATCAGCTTCAATAGATTTAGTATCTCCACGGAAAGTTTCATTTCATGGTATTCCGGTAGCGTGGACGCCGGGAACAAAAGGTGAAGTTACCGCAGAAGTTATCATGTTTGACGCCACTTCGATTGCTGATCTTAAAAAGTTTAAAGGTAAACTTCGCGGTAAAATACTGATGATGGGAGAAGGTCGTACTATAGGTGAACCTAAAAACACGGTTTTCAAGCGACATAAGTCTTCAGATTTAGGTAAACTAAAAGACTTTCCTGTAGATCGGCCTGCAAGTCATCGTTCTGATCGAGCACCACATAATCAAGAGCGTTATAAACAGCGTTATTTATTCAATAAGGAGTTGAATACCTTTCTAAAAGAAGAAGGTGCCGTAGGTGCAGTTTATCGAAGCTGGCGACAAGGTGGATTAGTTGGTATTTGGGGGAAATCTCATAAAGTTGGCAATACGTTTCCTATTCCTGCGATGGTTATCGAAGCAGAGCAATATAATTTGATTACTCGCTTAATGGATGACGGTGATACCCCTAAAATTACACTAAATGTAGATGCTAAATTCTATGATAATGATACGAATGCCTACAATACTATTGCTGAAATTCCGGGCACTTCTGATGATCCAAAAATTATCATGTTAGGTGGTCATTTAGATTCATGGCATGCAAGCGATGGCGCTGTTGATAATGGTGCTGGTGTTGCTGTAGCAATGGAAGCTGTTCGTATATTAAAAGCGCTTGATATTAAACCAAAGCATACGATTAGAATAGCTTTATGGTCAGGTGAAGAGCAAGGATTGTATGGCTCAAGAGCTTATGTTCAAGAACATTTTGCAACACGTCCTAAGCCGAAAGATAAAGTTGAAGCTGAGTTACCGCCATATTTGTGGAAAACTCCAGGCTGGCCTATTCAACCTAAAGAAGCCTATGATGACTTTTCCGTGTATTTTAACATGGATAACGGCAGTGGTAGGTTTCGTGGTATTTATACTGAGGGTAATGTTGCTGTAAAACCAATTTTTAGTCGTTGGTTTTCGCCGTATTCTGATTTAAGTACAGGAACCATAACAAATCGCTCCACTGGTGGCACAGATCACGAATCTTTTGATGATGTTGGGTTGCCAGGTTTTCAATTTATTCAAGATCCGTTAGATTATTCATCGCGACTACATCATACTCATATTGATTCTTTTGATCATGTAATTGAAGATGATATGAAACAAGCATCGGTGATAATGGCAGCATTTATTTATAAGGCTGCAATGCGTGATGAAGTACTACCACGTAAACCAATACCTGTTAAACCATCTATGCTTAAGTTGCAAAAAATGAAACAGAAAAGCGAAAAAGAGCGTAGAAAAAGAGAACGAAACGCATTAAGGGATATAGAGACACATAAATTGATTGAAAAATAGATATCGTCGAATGATACAGCACCTAAGATGGTAACTCCGTTTTAGGTGCTGTTTATCCAAGTTAAGTTGTTCTGAACAGAGAAGGGGATATTTAATACCAATTCGCATAAAGATTAATTCAGTTCAGAGCGATGTCAGAGGTGGGAGAATAAGCGAAACGTGTGCAGGTATAGTTGTTCTACATCAAACACGTTTTGCGCAATTATCGCGGCTCTAACACGCTCCCAAAGCGCGAGTTTAAACGCTTCATAGCCTGTGTTGTTGATTTTGAAAAAGGACGCTACAAGGATGTAGCTTATTAGAGAACGCAGGAGCACGTTCTCCTGAATAACCATTCTCTGCAATCAACGCCGTGCCTCTAAAGCGTTTAATTCTTGCTGAATGACCGAATATTTATGCGAATTGGTATAAGTCAGGTTTTTTATTCCTTTAAAAATTATGTTCATGCCAGCAGTATTAGCATGCAGCGAATGATCATCACCAAACGTTATTCATTTTGTCCTATCAGAAAAAGTGATTTACTAAAGGTAACATGAATAATGAGCCAAAAGCTTTTTAACCTCGAACATTTCTAATGTTGGGTTTTCTAGAAAAATATAAATAAAAGCCAGTAACCATAAAAAAGATAGGCGTTAAGCTAATAACTAACCAAAGTAACTTTATCGGCCAACCAATGAATTCACCGACATGGAAAGGGTACCTAAAGTTCCATACTTGTGTAACCCAATTGGCTCTACTTGCATCAAAGTATTCAATAGTTTCACCTGTACTTGGAACCGCCCAAACCCATGAATTTCCATGTGCTTCTGCCGGTTGTGTGTAACGTAAACGGATAGGTTCAGTTCGTTTTGAGGGAATATAAATACGGTAAAGTGACGCATGAGGAAATACCTTTTCCCCGCTTTTCAATGCTTGATTTATTTGCAAACGCGTTGTGTTGCTCTCACTGATGGTTGGTTTCTGTAATGTTTGTATTTCACCGACGAATAGCCCATTGAGTAAAGTTTGTATAGGGCCACTCCAGTGAAATGCCATGCCGGAAATAGCGATGAATACTAACGGTAGCAAAGCGATCACGCCTGTGACGTTATGCAATTGGGCATACTTTGTTTTAGCTTTTGCGTGCCACCGAACTTTCAATCGCTTTAAGGGTTTTTTGGGTTTAAACCATAAGTAAAAACCAAGGATTAATTGAACAACTAAACAGAGACTTGCAATTGACATAAACACTTTCAAAGGTTTATTTGCATTATCAATAGCTAACCAGCGATGAAAAGCCATTAAAAAACCGTAAAATGTTGAATAATAATCGTATTGATGAATCACTGATTGCGTTTGAGGGTCAACATTCATGTAAATACCACTTGCTAACCGAAATTGCCAAGGTGCGGAGGGGTCTTTAGGTAAAGTAATTAAGCTGACGTTAACCGTGTGTTGTTGTTCAATGGTAGCAATGAGTTGCTCAACGTTAATAGTTGTTGGGGGAGGGCTGATTGTCCACTGCGCAGGGAAAAGTGTACGTTGAATATCTTTTGCATAGAGTAATAGAGCACCAGAAATTGATAGCGTTAGCAGAAATATTGCGCTAATGAGTGCAAGTGTTAAATGTATTCGGCGTAGCAGTAATTTCATGGTTATTTGTTTTTACCTAAGAAATGTTTCCCCTGCTGAGTAAACATTGATGCTCAGCAGGGGAATGTTCACTTAAAACTGGTAGCTAACACCCATGGTTACAGTTGTACCTAGCCCCTTTAAGTTATAGCCATTGTAACTATATACTTGTGATCGCACAGGGTAGTAATCTTTATTTAATAAATTCTCTACACCCGCAAATAGCTGCCAATCACCGAGTTGATGATTGGCTGAAAGGTTTACTGTGAAGTAGCTATCAATAGGCCCTTGATCGCCAACCCATTCACCATTTTGTTGTTCAAACTTATCTCTATCAGCAACATAGAGTAAGGTAGCCAGCAGTTGTGTATCTTGATTTGGTTGCCAGTTAACTTGCAAGGTTGCTTTAGGAGAGCTTATTTGCTTACCCCCTAAGTGCTCCTTAGTAGCCGTATTTGTGCCTTCAACTTTACTGGCTGTCGCATTTAACTTCAACGTATCGCTGATATGATAACTTACCGTCGTTTCAAGGCCCCATATTTCTTGTGGTGCTCTTACTGGCATGTATACCCCAGTGACAGGGTCAAATTGGTTAGTTGTTCCTAATTCTGAAGTACTGCGATAAGCTGAAAATTCGATGCGAACATCGTCAAAGTTACTGGTAAAACCAAGCTCGTAATTGTCAATTACTGATGCTTCAGTACGAATATCTGCAATATCTGAAACAGTAGCTGTTCTTAGTAAACGACCAATATCAGAAATATCAGCACCTTGAGAATAACTTACAAAAGGTGAGAAGGCTTCGTGATAATTATATTTTATGGCGAAGTTATACGTTGTTGCATCGTAATTTAAGGTATCACCTTTTACTTGCATTGCTACTGAACATTGGCTGGGTGTTCGACACAACTTGAGCGTTTGGTAGTCATCAACCTGTAAATCAATGCTTTCGCTACGAATACCAGCCTTTACGATAATGTCGTTATTGAAGTGCCATTTAGATTGTAAGAAAAAGGCTTGGTTCTCCATATCCATTTCAGGTACCCACATACGGCCATCTAATAGAGGTTGTGATGTGATATCTTGCAACATATCCATGCCGTAAATAAAGGTAGCGGCGAGGTTTTCAAAATCAATTAGGGTATTAAACGTTACGCGCAAACCTTCTTTTTCAGACTTAATCATCGACTGTCCGCCGTCATAACCTTCATCTTGGTTAGCTAAATTTGATGAAAAGAAAAATACATTTTCGATGTCTTGCTTATAAGCATCAAACGTTAGTGCGGTATCAGCAAAAATATTGTCATCGGTATATTTCAACATAATGTTGTGATTACCGCGAGGTCCCTGTGGAGCACCGATTAAACGTTCACCGTTCGGTGATTTTATTGCATAAGTTTTTTCGCCAGTATTGATACTTCCAACCACATCGACTAAGTCCGTTTCTTGTTGTGATTCATAGTAGTTATAGGTCAGTTGAGCACTTTTCTCATCATCAAAATAGTAGTTAAACTTGGTAAAAAGATTTTCAGTAACGGCATCACTTAAACCGTATTTTAACCCTAAAATATCACCTTCAGCATCACGTTGAACGCCATTTTCTTCATAGCTTGCACTAAGTACATAGGCAAACTTATCTTGTTGGCCGTGGATATTTCCTGCTATACGGTGTCCTGCACTATCTTTAAGTTTAACGGCACTGAATCGGCTAGAAAGACTTATCTCACCAGCGAATGTTTTATCGGTTGCTGCTTTTTTAGTAATGTAATTGATGATACCGCCAGCGGCACCGTTACCAAAAATTGAAGTTGCACCTTTAATGACTTCAATTCGCTGGATAACTGAAGCATCAAGGGTTCTGATCCCTAAAGCGCCGTTTCTCAGTGGTGTAGATTGAGGCACGCCATCAATCATTACTAAAGGGTTTCTACCACGTAATGTTTGTGCAGAATTACTTGAAGTGCCTGTGCTAGGTGACATACCAGGAACAAGTGCTGCAAGAATGTCTTGTAACTCAGGCGTAATCTTCATTTGCTGTGCTATTTCTTGCTGTGAAATGATGGTTACAGTAGCAGGTACTTCATCAAGGCTTTCTTCAATGCGACTTCCCGTCACAATTACTCGTTCTATCGCGTTTTCATCAGTCTGTATGGATGCGTCATCGAATGCTATAGCTGAAGGAGAAATAAGAGCTGCGATCATTGTTAGTTGAAAAGGTAAGGTTTTCATGAAATTTGAGTGATTGTTAAAAATTTCGTGGATGATATTGCAAATCGTTATTATTTACAACCGCAAATAAGATTTTTAACGTTGTCTGCTTTCAAAGAAAGCGCAATGTATTGGCCGGAAAATACAGGGCTTTCTAGCTTGCTTATTCCATTTGCTGTAAAATTTATTGTCGCTTTTATTCTAAGGATTGATATGACTATTTTGTCTATGATTGTTGCGCATGCAGCTGACCGTGTTATTGGCAAAGATAATGATATGCCGTGGCACTTACCTGCTGATCTCGCTTATTTTAAAAAAAACACGCTTGGTAAGCCTGTGATTATGGGCAGAAAAACGTTTGAGTCGATAGGTCGACCATTACCGGGACGTTTAAATATTGTTATTTCTCGTGATCCCTCTTATGAAGCTGATGGGATCACTTCGGTGACTTCTATTGAGCAAGCACTAGATACGGCAAAGGGTGTTGAAGAAATAATGGTCATTGGCGGTGGCGCCATTTATCAACATTGTTTACCGAAAGCCGATCGTTTGTATGTTACTCATATAGATGGTCACATTGCTGGTGATACTCGTTTTCCTGAGTATGATAACGGTTGGCAAAAAGTGAGTAGCGAAACACGTGCACCAGATGATAAAAATGCCTATGCACTAGATTTCTGTGTTTATGAGAGACGTTAATTAAGTCACTAGGCGCTGTTGATCTTTCGAGATTAAATTTTGAACCCAAAGGGCAGCGTTTTTTGGTATTTATACGTCGTTATTGCTTTTTCATGTGGAATAACCACTCATTCATCGCAATGCCTTGTCTAAATACCAATAAACTGCTGCAAAAATAAACGCGAAAGATCAACAGGCCCTAAATATTTTATAGTTCCTGATTTTTCCATACTATGAATGGAAGAAGCTGGCATATCAAAAATACGTAATGGTTGTAAACACCATAATCGGCTTCTTTTTAATTAGTGGTTAATGATAGAGAGAAATTCATCAAAAAACCTAAGTAGGGTTATATAAATTATAATGCTATAAATAAATATTTTTACTTTATACGTAATTTGTATTATGTTTTACGTAATGCTTGGTTCTTTTCTGAGGTTATATGAACATAAAGTTAATACATTATATTTTTAAAGTGTGTTATTGGGTAACATGGGCAAGCTTAATTATTATCTGTCTTTGGCTTATTGGGATGATGATAGTTGGCGAACCTGTTGTTACTCGCTGGGACATTGTTATGCCAGAGACAGTTTCAGCGAAATCGCAGTTATTACAAATGCCTGATTCGGTAATTAAACTGTATCAAGGAGAAGTAACGACTTATTTTAGTTCTTATGTATTAATGTTTGTGCGTCTAGTTACAACAATAGTCACGGGAACACTTTGGATACTCTTTTTTAAACACTTACAATTGTTAATAGAACAAATTAGTATTCAAAATCCATTTAGCAATAACGCTATAAACGATATAAATTGGCTGAGAAGCTTGTCGCTGATTATACCTTTATGGCAATTGTTTCAGGCATATGTTTGGCCGTTGATTTTAATTAATCATTTATCTATTGATAGATTTTCCCCCCTCCCTATCTTCAGTATAAAAAATCAAATCGGAGAAACCTTATTTATCCAGCCTGCTATTGATTATGGTTTATTACTTGCGGGAATTTTTTTCTATTTACTTCTTTATGTCTTTAACTATGGTAATGAATTACAAGCTGATAGCGACGAGGTGATTTGATGGCAATTATTGTACGCATAGACGTCATCATGGCTCAACGGAAGATGTCGTTGAAAGAGCTCTCGAAAAAAGTCGGTATTTCTAGCACTAACTTGTCATTACTTAAGAATGGTCATGCAAGGGGGATTCGTTTTAATACATTGGATGCAATTTGTGAAGCTTTAGAATGCCAGCCTGCTGACATCATAGAATATCAAGAGGATTAACGATGAAAAATTTTACATTAACATTATTAATTTCAGTAATAACGCTTTTGCTTTGTGCATGTATGTCTGAAAAATTGGCTGATCAAGAAAAGATCGCCGATGAAATAAAAAAATCGATTGACGATGCGATAAGGCTTAAACACCGCCCAAGTATTGTCATTGGTTTGCATAATCAACATGGGGAGTTTTATTATGCAAAAGGTAAGAAAAGTATAGATGCTGAACAGGTTATTGATAGCAAAACACAATTTGGTATAGGTTCAGTGACTAAACTGTTTACTACTACCTTAATGTCGAAAATGGTAAATGAGCATGAAGGCTTAACAATAGATACCTCCGCAAAAGACATAACGGATGTAACAACTAGTATGGTCACTTTAAAAGAATTGGCTTTGCATAAAGGTGGCTTAGCTAAAACTATTCCTGTCGATGTTTTACAAGCGAATGTGCGAGAGCAACTATTGAATTTATTACCAGCTAAAGGAGTGTTAAAAAGTCAGTATTCAAATATTGGTATGGCTGTTTTAGGGCAGCTGCTTTCGACCTATGAGCAAAAAACGCTCGATAGGTTAATGCAGAACTATATCACCAAGCCTTGGCAACTTGACTCGGTCTCTTATCTTCCTGAACCTCAACAATTAGCACATTCTCATTTAAACATGCAAGATATTAGTGAGCAGAAAATAAATACTCCTACGGTTGCCTACGGAGCTGGGGGATTATACGCAAATGCAGAAGATTTATTAGCGTTTGTCGTGAAGCATATGCAAGCAGGTGTGGCTGATAAAGATAATTGGGCTAGTGCTCTCTTTGGACAAAACTTCAGTTATGAAACGCCTTTAGGTTGGAAACATCATGATAGTCGTAACGGTAGAGTTTATTATCACGGAGGTGATGGTAATGGCTATCAAGCCTTTGTGGGATTTAACCCATCAAAAAAAGTGGCTGTAGTGCTATTAACCAATTCATCTGCTGATGATGATTTACAAAATTTAGCATTAGCGATTTTTGATGAAGCGGTTAGTGTCCCTGACTTCAGTTCTAATCCTGTAATACCTTTTGATATGGAAAAATTTCCTCCATTTATCGGTCAATATCACCTTGTTGATGAGCCGAATGGTAATGTTATTACCTTTGCACAGGAAAATGGCCAATTACTTTATATCGAAGAAACATCATCAGGTGAGCTGGTGAGAAAAACGCGATTATACTCTACCCATGATCACGTTTTGTTTATGAAAGAATTACCCATAGAAATTAATATATTGGGTTCGCATAATATATCGATGTCATTTGGCGGCGAAATTTACCCATTACAGCGAGTTAAACAGTAAAAAAACTCGTATGGTCGCAGTGATAACATTTGTCTCTGATAGATTTTGATGTATGGCGTGTGTCAATGTAAGTAAGAAGAGACACCACTGGCTTTGTAGAATGGATGTATCATTGTTAGGCTGAAGTGGGCTATGTGAACATAGCAAAAAAACGGCACCTTAGTAGGTGCCGTTTTATCAAATACATACCGATTACAATTTAAATTCTCTAACCGATTGCTGTAGTTCCTCGGCTAATTGGGCAACCTCACTACTTGATTGCGCGGTTTGCTGAGAGCCGGCTGTAGTTTGCTCAGCAATAGCAACGATAGATTCCAAGTTTTCACTGATTTCATGGGCAACAGTACTTTGCTCTTCAGCGGCACTGGCAATTTGCGAACTACGATCAAAAGCTTCATGTACGGCATGAGTAATAACTTCTAGCGCTTTTTCCGCTTCACCGCTTTGTACAACACATTCAGAGGCTTGTTTCTTACCTGTCTCCATCACAGATACTGCTTTCTCAGCACCGGTTTGTAGTACTTCAATCATGTTTTGAATTTCTTGGGTAGACTCTTGCGTTCTACTTGCTAATGTTCTTACTTCATCGGCAACAACAGCGAAACCACGACCTTGTTCACCAGCTCGTGCGGCTTCTATAGCTGCGTTTAACGCCAGCAAGTTGGTTTGCTCTGCTATTCCCCTAATTACATCAAGAATACCGCCAATTGAAGCGCTGTCTTGCTGTAGTTTGTTAATGACTTGCGAGGCGTCTTCTACTTCACTTGCTAACTGCTCGATGGTCATACGGTTGCGATTAGAAATACCTTTGATTCTTTCTGCCTCATCATCGGCTTGTTTGATTTCACCCAACGCATCATTGGCACTTGAAAGTACGCTTTGTGAGGTACTACTCATTTCTGTGGTTGCAGAAGCAGCTTGTTCAACCTGTGTGCGTTGTTCTTCAATGGCTGTTGTGCCTTGTGCTGTCACTGCTGATGTTTGTTCGGCTGCGGTTGCAAGTTGCGTAGAGCGACTCACGATACCCGTAATTAGGTTACGTAGGCTGTCAATGACGGTATTACAGTTGCGTGATAATGTTGCAAACTCATCTTTACCTGAATCATCAAGCTTCCGAGAAAGGTCGCCAGAGGCAACAATATTTAGCATATCATTAACGCGTGAAAGTGGGCGTGTGATACTGGTTAGCACGAAAAATGCGATACCAGCAGCTAAGGCTATTGATATTAGCATTATCATCCAGGTAACAGTTGTACCGGTAGAAACAGATTTTTCAACTAATACACCAGCTTCATTGGTGGTTTTGTTTGCTAGCTCAACTTGGGTGGCAAGTACACTTTTTGCTAAAGCAATGTTTTGATCTGCTGCTTCTAATTGAGCCGTTGCTTGTTCGCGGGCATCTAATTGTGCATTTTTGATGGTAAAAATACTTGAACTACCCAGCAAAAGATCGTCGAGGTGCTTTTCGATACTAAGTAACTCATCAGAAATCCCACCAGCATTATTTAAGGTAAGTTCGTTGCTAATTTCACGTATAACGCGTTTAGCATTTTCATAGCCAGTTAAAATTTGGCTTTCTACTAGTTCGGTTGCTTGGGTATTTTTTAGATCTCGATATTCAAACGATGAAGCAACAATTCCGTTTAGTTGAAATTCTAGTTGCTCCCCTAAAGAAACTGCTCGTTGTAATTTAGTGTCGGCTAAGTCATGATCGGCTAAATCGAGCATGAGCGTTGCAGCATCGTCAGCTTTTTCTTCAAGCACATCAATGGTATCTAATGCAATATTATATTGTTCTATTGCTGTTTTACGATTACTAAATACGGCATTGATATTTGATTCTACATTCGCGTGTATATCACTAATTTTCGCTAAATTAGCGAGTAATGCTTTTTCTTTACTAACGATGTTTTTTAATTTCTTATGTTCAGCGATAAACAATTGGTTGATAGTATTAAAACGTTCTAGGTTATCAGCTAAACCAGCTAATTCTGTTTGATAATAACCGCGTAACGTTAGGCCTCCTATTTGACTAAGCTCATTTGCAAGGGTTGTACTTGAGCTCAGCGTTGGGATAGCAAGCTCACTCTGTTTGAGTGTTGCTTGATGAATATTATTTAAATTACTTAAAGAGATAATACTTGTAAGAACGAGTAAAACAGCAATGATGGAAAATCCACCAATAATTTTTACTTTCACAGTCAAATTCATTGAGACCACCAATAGTTAATTTGGGTGTTGATACAAAAAGTAGGTATTTTATTTGTTATTTATGCCTATATCGGCACCTTGCCTACTTTCCTTAACAGCTAGTATAACAAGCTTGAAATGAATTACACCTTTACTTGTTGCTTTACGTTAGTTTTTTATGGCTTGCTGTCTAAAGTATTGTTTATCATGCCAACGAAGTAAGGTCAATTCCCCACCCCAAACACAGCCAGTATCAAGAGCATAAATATTTTCTACAGGAACATCACCTTCTAATGCTGCCCAATGACCGAAAACCCAATGTGCTTTTTTTAACTGGTTTGTTGTTTGACAAAACCATGGGCTTAAATGCTTTGGGGTATTTTCAGGAGAGCTTTTACAAGAAAAATCTAAACTGCCGTCTTTATAGCAATATCGCATACGGGTTAAGGCGTTTATGGTATAGCGAAATTTATCTTCTTTAGTTTTTACATCTTGCCAATTATTGGGGGTTTCTCCGTACATAACAGAGAGCCAATAATTTCTTTTCTTACCTGATAGTTTTTTGGCTGCAAAGTTAGCACACTCAATGGCGTTTTTAATTTCCCATTGAGGAGAAAGACCAGCGTGTGACATATAAACTTGTTCATTGGGCAATTGTCGCAATAAAGGTTGCCGGGCTAACCATTCAATCATATTTTCGATTTCAGGTGCTGATAACAAAGCGTGAACCTTGTCTTTATCTTTTGCTTTTTTTAACCCTGCATAAGTGGCAAGTAAATGCAGATCATGGTTACCTAATACTGCCTTTACTGAGCTTTCTAATGACATTAAATATTTTAGTGTGTGGTATGAGTCGGGCCCTCTTGCCACCATGTCACCTGCGATCCATAATTCATCTTTATCAGGAGAGAACGCAACTTGTTTAAGCAATAAACGCAATTCTTGATAACAACCTTGTATATCACCGATGAAGTACGTAGCCATAAACGTTAGTGTAAAATATTGGGTGTTGCCAAACGAAAGATAGGTATATTGACTTTCAATGGGGCATTGTTGTTATCAATCATTTGATAGTGCCCCTGCATGGTACCAACAGGCGTTTTTAAAGCACAGCCGCTGGTATAAGTAAACTTTGCACCACTGTTAATAATTGGTTGTTCACCTATCACGCCTTCACCAACAACCGTTGATTTTTCGTCGTTCGCATCAGTGATCAGCCAATAGCGAGATAATAACTTTATTGGAACCTCTGATTGGTTCTCAATGGTAATGGTGTAACTGAATACATAGCGTTGATCACGCTCACTTGATTGTTCTGTGAGATAATGGGTATCAACGGTAACGATTACTTGCTCTGATTTATTGGTCATTGCTTGGGTGGTCAACTAAATAATTGGCTAAGGCGATATATTGATCTAATGATATATTTTCTGGACGTAAACTTGCGTCAATCCCTAACGATTCAATCGCGTCAACGTCAATAAGTTTTTTAAAGCTGTTACGAATTGTTTTTCGACGTTGGTTAAAAGCAGTAAGGCACACTTGGTTTAATGCTGACAATTTTTTTACAGGGTTGGCTATTTCTTTGTGAGGCACTAAACGTACAATTGCTGAATCAACCTTTGGTGGTGGTTGAAAAGCTTCTGGGCCAATTTCCATCACAGGAATAACTTGACACTGATATTGAGTCATGATGGAAAGTCGGCCGTATGTTTTGCTATTAGGGCTCGCGGCCATTCTTTCTACAACCTCTTTTTGTAGCATAAAATGCATGTCTTTTACTGCATCGCGAAAGCTAAGCAAATGAAAGATAAGTGGTGTAGAGATATTGTATGGAAGATTGCCAAAGATTTTTAACGGCTTATCTGCTTTACAAATCGAGGTAAAATCAAATTTTAGTGCATCTTGCTCGTAAATGGTTAGGTGCTTGGCTAGAAATGGGTGATGTCTTAATCGATGCGCTAAATCCCGATCAAGTTCTACGACGGAAATATCACCAGCTCGTTCTATCACAGGTTCTGTAAGAGCGCCTAAACCGGGGCCAATTTCTACCAGGTTTTCACCGGGCTCAGGATTAATAGCATCAACAATTTGGCTGATAATTGCTTGATCATGAAGAAAGTTTTGCCCGAAACGTTTTCTGGCTTGATGACCTAAATGGCTATTTTTACTCATTGATGTAAAACATACCTATTTTCTTGAATTATGATTGTTAGCAAGTTCAATGGCTGTCGAAATTGCTTGGCGAAAACTACCTGGGTCTGCCTGATTTGTACCTGCTAATTCAACGGCTGTACCATGATCTACAGACGTTCTTATAAAAGGTAAGCCTAGTGTAATGTTGACTGAATTGCCAAAGCCTTTATATTTTAATACCGGCAAGCCTTGATCGTGAAACATGGTTAAAATGGCGTCGGCGTCTTGTAAATATTTTTCGTGAAAAATTGTATCAGCAGGTAGTGGGCCTATTAGGTTCATGCCTTGCTCGCGAAGTTCATCTAGAGCGGGGTTCATTATATCAATTTCTTCTCGACCTAAATGACCATCTTCACCTGCATGGGGGTTAATGCCACAAACATAAATTCTCGGAGATTCTATCCCAAATTTTTCAATTAAATCGTGATGCAGAATTTGGGTAACTTTCTGCAGACGTTCATGGGTAATAGCTTTTGAGACATAAGCAAGCGGAATATGTGTTGTTACCAGTGCAACACGTAGTCCTTCTGTTGCTAACATCATAACGACATCAGAACAATTTGCTTGATGCGCAAAGTATTCAGTATGGCCGCTAAAAGCAATACCAGCTTTGTTGATCAGCCCTTTATGAACAGGCCCCGTGACTACAGCGTCAAAATCGCCACTGATGTTTTTTTCACAAGCAATGCGTAGGGTTTCAACAACATAGTGTCCATTGGCAGGGTTTAGTTGTCCGGTAATGCAAGGCGCTTCCAGTTCAACAGGTAAAATAGTCATCGTTCCGGCTTGATGTGTTATTGCTGGTTGGTCTTCGTTGTATGCTAAGAATTCAATATCAATATTGAGTTCTTTTGCGCGTGCTTCCATAAGTGTTAGAGAAGCAACAACGACGATCTGCACTGGCCAATCCTGTTGGGCAATTTGGATCATCAAATCTGGACCTATGCCAGCAGGTTCTCCTGGCGTTACCGCGATACGATTTACCATGGTTTAAATTACTCCAGTATCTCGATATAAGCTTCGTCGCGCATTTCTTTTAACCAACGAGCACTTTCCATTGAATATTTACGTTTGTATAGCACTTGATAAACGCGATTTTCATTCATTTGTTGAGTTGCGTCTAACGTTCTTCTACCGGTTAACTCTGCCAAATGCCAGCCAAACGAAGAACGAAAGGGTTGCGATAATTCATTTACTTCGAGCTTTGCTAGGGTGTTTGAAAATGCAGGGTCAAATGATTTTGGATCTGTCCAGCCTAATTCACCACCTTTTACTGACGTTGGGCCATCAGAATATTCTTTTGCCAGTTCTGCAAAATCTGCTTCGCCTGAAACAATTTTTTCACGAAGTTTTTCTAAGGTTTCTTTGGCTTTAGCTTCACTTAGAATAATAGTGGGCTCAATCAAGATGTGTCTTGAGTTGACCTCTTCAACCTCCATGACTTGGCGTCCACGAATATCTTGAATTTTTACGATACTAAAGCCTAGTCCTGTTCTAATTGGGCCTAATATGGTGCCTTTATCTTTACCGTCAACAAGCTCAGAAAACAGGGTTGGTAATTCATTGATACTACGCCAACCTAAATCACCACCTTCTAAGGCATTTGAACCGCCTGAAGACGCGATGGCAATGCGGGTAAAATCAGAACCGTCATTTAGTAGTTTTAGCACTTTTTCTGCACGGATCTTTGCGGCATTTATGTCATCTTGCGAAGGCTCAGACGGAAATTCAATTAAAATGTGTCCTAAGCGATACTCAACGTCATTATTGGTTTGTTCTTTCATCACAGCAAGTAAGTTGGTGACTTCTTGTGGTGAAATATAAATGCGGCGACGTACAGAGTTTCGTGTTACTTCACCACTAATAAGTTCTTGGCGAGCATTTTCACGGTATTTTTCATAATCTAAACCTTCACTGATAATTGATTGACGAAATTGCTCTAAGGTTAAATTATTATCTTGCGCAATTGACAGTATGGTTTCATCGAGTTGAGCATCACTTATTTGTATACCCATACGCTCACCTAATTGTGCCACGAGGTTGTCATCAATTAATTTTCCAGTGACTTGCACACGTAACGCTTTATCACTTGGCAATGTTTGATTTTTCTTTGCCGCTTGTTGTTTAATCTTACTTAGAAAATCTTGAATTTCTGATTCTAACACCACACCGTCATTAACAATTACGGCGACGCTATCTAGTTTTACTTCTTGAGCTGATGCATAGCTGCCAATAAAGGCACAAGCCAATACAAAAGATTTAAATATGGTTTTCATTAATTATATTTCTTCGTTTAATTGTTGAGAAAATAAGGGCGTTTGTAACCAAAGATACTGTTGTTAAACATTTCAGTTGTGTCTATTGGTTGTCTGTTACCGCCTAATCCTTTTATGATGAACTGTATCATGAATCCACTATCAAATTCATCGCGGTTTTGCTGAAATTGATTTTGCTCATCAATATTTGAGTTAATATGTCGGTGAAAAGCAAAGCGAACCGCCCAGCAACAGCTTTCATATTGTAACCCAGCATAACTTTCTAAGCTTCGTTTATCTTTTAAATCTTGTGTCACACGCCCCACAAACTGCCAGTTTTTATTTACTGCGACACTTGTCAGTAACGAAACTTGTTCAAGCTTGCTACCTGAGACATTTTTGCTATAGCGATGGTTCAATTGAATTGTATTATTATTGTCAAAAATATAATCTAACGAGCTTTGGCTTCGATTGGTTGAGTTTTCTTTTGTGTTGTATTGAATGTCGCTACTAAATTGCCAATTTCTATTCAAACTTAAGTACAATTCACTGGCTAGTGCTGATTCACCTGATGAGGCGATTTGCTGGTTGTTGTGGCTAACATGGGTATCATTTAAGTAAACAATGCGACCGACACTTAATCTAAACTTTTCTGTATTGTCATTATCGAGCAAACGACTGGTGATACCCCATGAATACTGATTTGCTTGTGCAATTCTGTCTAAACCACTAAAGCGTCTATCCCGAAAAAGGCCATCATAGTCATCTTGCAATGTTGTTGTATCGTAAACGCCAATTGCAGATTGATCTTCATCTGGAATGTATAAATATTGTAATTGTGGTTCTAGGGTTTGGGTGAAAGCTTGATCGAAATAGGTAATATCACGGTCAAAGTTCATTCCACCATGTAAGCGAATTTTAGGCAAGGTTCTATTCACTGATTTTTCTAAACGATTAAATGCCTCTGTTCGGGTTTGATGGTAGTTGGTTTGTAACACTCTCAGTTCAGAGTTAAGAAACCATGCAGGTGTTGAAATCGGTAACGTGAGGCCCGCTTCAAAATGATATCTGTCTGCTTCAGGCAATGCTAGATTATTTGACGTAAATCGGGTAATTTCAGAATAAATATCAAATTCGGCATGATAAAAGTTAAGAGGAGTAAAATGGCTAAACTCAATATGGGGTAGGGTTTGATAACTCGTTTGGTGTTCACCTAATACTTCAAAATCTTGAAGTTGCAGTTTGGTAAACCAGTTATCGCTGAAATATGCGATTTCTCCTATTTGATACAAGTAGGCATCGTTTGAATTGTATTGCTCGCTTTTTATATCCACAAGGTAGTTGTCGTCACTAATTGTAGTGTAATCAACGTAAGCACGAATGTTTTCAGAAATAGTCCCTACATGTTGAATACGTGCTAAATAGCGTTTGTCGTCATTATTTAATTCATCATCTTTATTTAAGTATTCAATATTTAATTGACCATTTTGCTGGCCTGATAAATATCGGAATTCAGTTAATAGTTGCAGGCCACGTTTAGACATGTATCTCGGCGTGATAGTGGCGTCCATATTAGGGGCAATATTCCAATAAAAAGGTGATTCAAATTGAAAGCCGGTACGTTGTGAAGAAGAAAATTTCGGATAGAGAAAACCCGATTTACGTTCATTCGAAACAGGAAATGAAAAGTACGGCACATAAAAAACAGGAACGCCGAATAGTTTAAAGCGAGCGTTGTAGGCTTCACCGTGGTTTTCATCGAGTGAAATACTGATTTCGCTGGCTTGAATTTGCCAATCAGGCACCTCGCCATAACAAGTAGTAAAATTAGAGTCAACTAACGTTAAAGTACCATCGCCGGTGATTCTAATATTACCAGCACTACCGTGACCTGGATTACCTGCCAGTTGGTAAGAACTTTGCGTTAACTCGGTATAGTTTTGTGATTTGCTAGCATCTAACGATGAGGCAAAAATATCAACCGTTGGGTTTTGAAAGTGAATATTACCGGTAGCCGACAACGCAGAAGTTGTTCTATCAACAAATAGTTCATCAGCTGAAATGGCTTGTCCTTGTCCTGAAAGTGTTACTCCACCGATAAATTTGGCAAATTTTTCTCGCTTAATATGCGTAGATTTTGACCATATGTTATAGGTGTCGCTGTTTAATGTTTCCGAACCATCAACAATGGTAGGGTAAGTTGGAAGCGGGCAGCTAGCATTGATATTTTGTATGGAATCAGCAGTTTGCGCTAACACGTTTAAAGGAAAAAAATATGTCGTTGATATGACCAACAATGTCCGGAGAAAATGCATTAATGTTCCGATAAGTAAAATGGCTTGTTAGGTATCACAAAAATTCATATTATTTTACCCCTAAAGTTGTTAATAATATAGCAATTTTATCTAATGAAACATTATTATAGCGGTATAACGAAATATAAGTACATATAGCGATAATGTGAACCCAATAAATAAACGGTAATTCGTCTTTCCTGATTATTTTTTTTCATTATGTTAATTGTATTAGCCAACAGTAGGAGAAATTTTTGCACGACGTAAGACAGGACCAGCTAACGGATTGGTTAGCTGAAAAACACAAAAGCAATCAAGTAATACTGCAACCTTTAACAGGTGACGCGGGGTTTAGACGATACTTTCGGTTTCAATTAGATGAACAATCATTTATTGCGGTGGACTCACCAACTCAGTATTGCAACAATAGAGCGTTTGTTCAGATGTCACAACGTTTAGCGCAAGCGAATGTTCTTCAACCTGAAATTTTTTACCATGATACTGAGAAAGGCTTCTTTTGTTTAATGGACTTGGGGGATACCTTACTTGCTGATGTGTTATCGCCAGATACTGTGATTGAGTATTACCAGCGTGCGATTGATCTTTTGCCTGTTATTGCAATGCTTCCGCAAGAAAACTTACCGCACTATGATGCTGATTTTGTGAGAATGGAACTCGATATTTTTACACAATGGTTGTTAAAAGAGCATTTAGAACTCACCTTATCACCTGAAGAACGCCAGTCACTAGCAACCTGTTTTGACTGTTTAATTGATAATGTATTGGCACAACCTCAAGTTGTGATGCATCGAGATTTTCACAGTCGAAATTTAATGTGTTATCAACAGCAACTAGCAGTAATTGATTTTCAAGATGCAGTTATCGGCCCTGTTACCTATGATGTCGTGTCATTACTTAGAGATTGCTACGTTAAATGGTCAGATGATGTTGTAGAACAAGCATTGAAATATTTTATTGCTCACTATGGTAAACAATTAACAGGAGAGAATATATCTACTGCGCAATGGCGTCGATGGTTCGATTTAATGGGAATTCAACGTCATGTAAAGGCGGCAGGAATATTTGCACGATTAAAGCATCGCGATGGCAAGCCTAGTTATGTGAAGGATATCCCGTTGACCTTGCATTATATTGTTGACGTTTGTCAGCATTACCCTGAGCTTGCATCACTAAAACAATTAGTCATTGATAAAGTATTACCGCTTGTTGAGCACAAGGAAGCTAAATGAAGGTTATGATTTTAGCGGCCGGCCGCGGCGAAAGAATGCGACCTTTAACCGATAATTTGCCTAAGCCAATGTTATCAGTAGCAGGAAAGCCATTAATCGTCCATCATATTGAAAAATTACGCAAAGCAGGTTTTCGTGAATTTGTTATAAACACTGCTTGGTTAGGCGATAAGATAGTGGCATGTTTAAAGGATGGTCGTCAATTTGGTGTATCCATTGTCTATAGCCATGAAGGAGAACAAGCACTCGAAACTGCTGGCGGTATATGCCAAGCACTGCCAATTCTTGACGATAATAACGCACCTTTTTTAGTGGTGAATGGTGATATTTACGTTGATTATCATTTTAACGATATCCCGAAGTTATCAGAACAAACACAGGCACACTTATGGCTAGTGGAAAATCCTGAACATAATCCTTTAGGGGATTTTAATTTGGAAGATGGGCAGGTGAAAAATAATGGAGATACTGCTTCTCGATATACATATAGTGGCATCGGTATTTATCGTGCAGGCTTATTTTCAACCTGTCAAAAAGGTCAGCCAACGAAGCTAGCACCATTGTTGCGTGATGCCATTAATCAACAGACGGTAACGGGTAGTGTGTTACCCAGTAACTGGACAGATGTGGGAACTCCTGAACGGCTTGCTTTACTTAACAAAGAATTAGAAGGTTTTTATTAATGCGTATATGGGGCAAAGTACTTGGTTTTTTATTTGGTTTTATGCTGAGTAAACATTTAATCGGTGCATTATTAGGTATGTGGCTGGGACATCGCTTTGATAAAGGCGTGGGTTTCGATTTCGATCGATTTGCAGCGCAAGATGAAGAAAGTAAACAACAAACTTTTTTTTACACCACGTTCACCGTCATGGGGTATATCGCTAAAGCCAAGGGTCGAGTAACAGAGCATGAGATCGCATTTGCTAGTGCCTATATGAATAAGCTTGGTTTAACTGCTGAAATGAAGAAGCAGGCACAAGATGCGTTTCGTGAAGGTAAATTGGCTGGCTTTCCTATAGAAAAACAATTAACAACGTTCAAAAAACGTTGTGGTCACCGACAAGACTTGCTGTTAATGTTTGTGGAAATTCAGATTCAAGTTGCGTTTGCTGACGGCAGTTTAGAGCAAAGCGAGCGTGAAGCTTTGCATGTAATAGCAAAAAAATTAGGTTTTTCGGCACGTGATTTAGATAAGTTGCTTGAAATGATCATGGCAGGAGCACAGTTTCATCAAGGTGCAGAACAAGGGCAGTCACATCAAGAACAACTTGAACATGCCTATAAATTGCTAGGAGTTTCCCCTTCGGCATCGGCTCAAGAAGTAAAAAAAGCGTATCGTAAACTCATGGCTCAGCATCATCCAGATAAACTTGTTGCAAAAGGCCTACCACCTGAAATGATGGAGTCTGCAAAAGAGCAGGCACAAGACATTCAGGCGGCGTATGAGTTGATCAACAAAAAGAAAAGTTAGCCATGTGTTTACGACTTATCTGAGCGAATTACCACCCGAGTGATGTTAGCCAACCTTTAATTTGTGTTGCTAACGCATTGGCATCGTAATAGCCGGTAGTGAAGTTAAATAAGGTGGTCTGTCGATATTGAGACTTTGCAAGTTGTTTAACGTACTTGGTACGTAGAGCCACATTACGAGGAACCTGAAAATGATCAGCTTTCAAAGAAACATCAAGTATAGGTAAGGTTAAGTCAGTCAGATGTTCTGCCGCAATTTGTGTTTCTTGTGTCGTTGGCATGTAAGCACTTAACATGATATAGGCATTTGGTTTAGCAAATTCAGGCTGCTGTAAAATTGACAAAATTTGTGCAGCATTTTGCCCTTGTGCAATTAATATGATGATCCCAGGAAAGCTTTTTGCCTTTTCAATACTTGCGGCGATTAATGGGGCTAGTTGTTGTTGATATTGAGCCAACTGTTCGGCATTTTCTGTTGCTTTAGCTGCATCGTCGAGCGCGTTTGAAGGATAGTTTTCAGGCTTATCAAGCGGTTGTAAACTAAATGTTGTCCATCCTTGTTTTGGCAATATTTTTCGTAATTCGTTGATGGCTTGAGGGCTCGTCGCCGGTTGTTGCCATTCTGGTATTAAAATAGCAATTCCTTTTGGTAATTCGCTATCATGGGTAGTCACTAAGGCAACGTGTTCATTATCATCGACCATAATATTTTCATATTCACCTTCTGGTAAATAATGCTTTAAATCTAACGCATAAATTTCAGGCAATGTTTTAGGGAGTGATATTTCGGCTTTTTCAGGTGATTGTTGTTCATTAGTTACTGTTTCGGCATCAGCCTTGTTCGTCGTTTTTTCTGAAGCCTTTTCTGGTGTCGATTCGCTAGTGTTTTGTTGCGTTTCTTGTTCTTGGTTTTCTTGGCTGAACGAACGGCTAGAAATAGCTGAGCTAGCAACAATAAAGCTGATGATAACAGGCAAAAGTACTGCTTTTGTTAGTATGCCCATTACGATTCCTAATAATTATATCAATTGGTACTATATCGACACTTTAACGAAAAACTGTTGTTAAAAACAAGCTTACCGTTTCAGTTGATTAGCTAACTTCTTATCCCGAGCACCAATAAACTGTTGCAAAAATAAACGCGAAAGGTCAACAGACCCCAGTATCAAAACGGGCAATCGGCTCCGATGGTTAGCATTCTTTGCTGAACTGGGTGATTAAATGTTAGTTCTCGTGCATGTAATAATAAACGGTTGCTCATGCTAAGTGCTTGTGAGTGAGCATATAATCGATCTCCAAGTATGGGGTGGCCTAGATACAACATATGCACACGTAATTGATGAGAACGTCCCGTGACCGGCGTTAACTTAACTAAACTGGTTTGCTCGTCTGCACTTAGCACTTGGTAATGGGTCAGTGCCTTTTTACCAATCTTGTGGTCTATCTTTTGTTTTGGTCGATTCGGCCAGTCACAAATTAATGGTTGATCAATGGTTCCTGTTTCTTGCTCTGGATGACCAAAAATACGCGCAAGGTAGTATTTTTGCGTTAACCTTTTTTCAAATTGCCGACTAATTTCTACATGCGCGTGTTTATTTAATGCCATCAGCATGACACCTGAAGTTGCCATATCTAATCTGTGTACAATGGTAGCAGTTGGTAGTACACGTTGAACACGTGTTTGCAGACAGTCTTTATGCTCAGGTAGTCTTCCTGGTACAGAAAGAAGGCCACTTGGTTTATTCACCACGACGATATCATTGTCTCGATACAGTATATCAAGGTAAGGAGATAACGGCGGTGAATAAACAAAATCAGGGTTTGCGCTCATCGTTAGTGAGTCACCACGATTAAACGGACTGCTTCGAATTTTAATTGTGCTTTTTCAATATAAGTCGTTAACTCTTGTTGTTGCAGACTAATAAAATCTAACTCTTCTTGACGAACACTTGGATTGATAGCTTTTAACGCTGACAGTCTTTGCCATTCTTGTGTTAGCTTATCTGTCATTAGTGATTTGGCTGAAGTGATAAGCGAGTCAACATGCGATTTGGCATGTGTCTCAGCTTTTTCAACCAGCGGAGATACTTGCTCTTTCAATGCTTTTATTAATTGTAAGGCAACCTGCTTTTTAACCGGAATGAGCTGTTGATCTAATACCGCTTCGCTGACTTTATCAGCAAGATTATTCCCTTTTTTATCAACCAATACACGAATTGGGGTGGTAGGTAAATAACGCTTCAGTTGCAGTTGGCTTGGCGCTGTTGCTTCAAGAGTGAACATACATTCTAGGAAGAATGTACCTGCAGGTAGTGCTGGGTTTTTAAGTAATCCAATACTTGAATTACCCACATCATCAGAAAGAACCAAATCAATCGCACCTGTTACCATGGGGTGGTCCCAAGTGAGCAAATGGTAATCTTCACAAGCTAAAGCGGTATCGCGATGAAAAGTGACTGTTGTACCATCATCAGGGAGACAAGGAAAGTTACCGCTTAACATATGTTCTGTAGGCTGTAAGGCAATAGCATTGTCTGCTTTGTCATCTTGTCCTATGCCAAACACGTCAAATACTTGAAACATAAATTGCGGTAAACGGGTATGGTTATCTTGCTGAATAATTTCATCAACTAACGTTTCAGCTCGGCCTTGTCCCGAAGAATTTAATTCTAACAATTTATCTCTGCCAGTTTCTAACTCTACCTTTATTTGTAAGTGTAATGTGTGACTGTCATCAACAAATTGTTTGATTGATGCATCGTCAGCAACTGGCGAAAATTGTAAGTCTATTAATTGTTCTGTTTGAGCTTCGTATACGGAACGACCAGTAACACATGTATGCTCAAATGCGTTTAATCCTTGGTGATACCATTGGAATAAAGCGCTTTGCATTGAATGTTCAAAATAAGGCACATGTAAATTAACGGTTTGTGTTTGGCCGATTCGATCTAATCGTCCTATGCGTTGTTCGAGTAAATCAGGATTAGTTGGTAAATCAAATAACACTAAGTGATGGGCAAACTGAAAGTTCCTGCCTTCACTGCCAATTTCTGAACATAATAATACTTGGGCACTGTCTTCATCTTGGGCAAAGTATGCCGCTGCGCGATCTCGTTCGAAAATGCTTAACCCTTCATGAAATACAGCTGCTCTGATGCCTGCTTTTACTCGGAGGGCATTTTCTAATTCAATGGCGGTTTCAGCGTGTGCGCATATCACCAGTAATTTTTCTTTGTTTAGATCTTTTAATAAAGTCGTTAAGTAATCAACGCGAGGGTCTATGTCGTACCATTGTTCAACAGACGCTAAACTGTATAAGCGTTCTGGTGTATTAATAAATTGTGCTTGTTTTTTAGCAACTAAATTTTCTCGGCTGTCTGATAATAAAAAATCTTCAATGCTTTCTTGATATGCTTGTGGCATGGTCAAAGGCGTAGCATGAAGCTTTCTTTCTGGAAAGCCTTTGATGGTATTTCGGCTATTTCTAAACAGAATGCGACCTGTACCATGCCGATCAAGCAGCTGATTTAATAATGTTTTACGTGCTTTCGATTGCTGTGCTTCATCCCCATTGAGATCAGCAAGTAGTGCACTGATATCACTTTCAGCCAGCAATGAAGTCAAAACTTGTTGTTGCTCATCATTTAATGCGGTTTCAGCAACAAGCGCGTTGGCAGCATCAGCTACTTCGGTGTAATGCGTTTCTTCTTCTGTGAAGGTTTGATAATCATAAAATCGATCAGGGTCTAATAATCGTAAACGAGCAAAGTGACTTTCATGACCAAGTTGATCTGGCGTTGCTGTTAAAAGTAAAACACCAGGAATTGTTTGAGCAAGTTGCTCTACACAAAGATATTCGATGCTTGCGTTATCAACTTGCCAATTTAAATGATGAGCCTCGTCAACGACCATCAGGTCCCATTTTTCTTCAATGAGTGCTTCATACCACTGTGGTTGTTTAGTGATAAAATCTAGATTTACTAACACTAATTGTTCAGAAGAAAAAGGATTAACTGTTTCACCTTCATCACCTGAGTTAGCAATTTCTTGGCAACGTGTTTCGTCGAAAATGCTAAAGTGGAGATTAAAACGACGTAACATTTCAACTAGCCACTGATGAGTTAGCGATTCTGGCACAATAATCAATACACGTTGTGCCCTACCAGTAACCAACTGTTGATGAATGATTAACCCGGCTTCGATGGTTTTACCTAAGCCAACTTCATCGGCTAATAATACCCGTGGTGCAAATCGGCTGCCGACTTCATCTGCGATATATAGCTGATGTGGGATTAAACTAACGCGGCCGCCAGTTAAACCGGTAAGTAATGATTGTTGTTGCTGGAACTGATGTTTGAGGCTGTCTTTTCTTAAGCGAAACCAGTCTAACCTGTCGACTTGACCATTAAGTAAACGGTCATGGGGCTTATTAAATTTAATAAAGTGATCAATCATCACTTCTTTTAAACTTTCTGATGCTTCGTTATCAGTACGGATACCGTGGTAGGTTAATATCCCATTGGTTTCTTCTACATCATTAACAGATAACTGCCAACCTTCGTGGCTAGGGATGATATCGCCCTGCTGGAAGATAACGCGAGTTAGCGGTGCGTTATCGATCGCATATTTTCTGATATCTCCGGTCGCGGTAAACATAATTGAGACAAAGCGACCTTCGACACTGGTGACTGTTCCTAATCCTTGGTCTGATTCTCCATCACTAATCCAACGTTGACCCTGCTGAAACGACATAGAAATAAACTCCAAAAAAATGCGATGCAAAAAAGGGGCGCTATGGTAACGTTAATCATAGCGCTGATCATCTAATTTTTCTGAAAAATGGTGATTTTTATTAGGTTTGCTCAAAGAGTGTTTATTTAACGCCTAACTCTTTTAACCGTTCTAATAAATAGCTTTCTTGCGTGTGGCGATCTGATAGAACCACTTCGTCGCGCGGATGCAGGAACAGCGGTAAAGAAATGCGAGATTTCTTAGCTTCTTCACCAGATGGATTAATAACACGATGACTTGTTGAAGGGAAATACCCCTTTGAAGCCTCCTGCAGCATATCACCAATATTGATAATTAATTGTCCGAAATCTGCCGGTACGTCAAACCATTTTCCATCTTTAAGTTGCACTTGTAAGCCAGGTTCATTTGCTGCGGGTAAAATAGTGATTAAATTAATATCTTCATGGGCAGCGGCTCTAACTGCTCCGGGCTCTTCATCACCTGACAATGGTGGATAATGTAAAACACGCAACAAGGTATTTGGCGTATTATTAATCATAGATGAAAGCGGTTCAGAATAAAGTTTAGCGACATCTTCAGGGCTATATTGCTCAATCCAGTCAAGTAATTCAGCAGCGAGTGAACTTGCAAGTTTATAGTAGGTGAGTATTTCTTCTTTTAATGACTCAGGAATTCTTCCCCATGGATAGACATGATAATACTCTTTGATGTCTTTTTTCTGATGGCCTTTGGCAGTCTCTGAAATTGCAGGCGCAAAATAACCATCTTGGGTTGCAGGATCGAAAGCGTATTGCTCTGGGTCACCATGTTGAAAAAAGTCATACCAATGTTGGTAGATTGATTCAACCAGTTCTTGTTTTATCGGATGGTGCGTTAATACACCAAATCCAGTATCTCTTAAACTTTGGACGAAACGCTTTGGCGCGTCTTTTTCACGGTAATCGACCACTTGAACTTGCATAGTGAAAACTCATTTTGTTGCTGTACTTTTTTTAGTATATCAAAACCTGTCTAGATGGTCAGGTAAAGTTTTTAAATAATCATAGCGTAAAGCTATCTAGAATAAAAAACATCGCTATAATGAAAGGATAATGTATTGAATCTAGGAAGAAAAAACTAATGAAATTGACTGTAGTAATCGCGTTAATTATAAACGGTATGTTAACAGCTTGTTCAAGCAATTCTGAAACGTGTGAAGACATTACATTAGCGACTGAACAAATCCAAGAGTGTAAAACGTTACAGGGTAAAATTGATGCAGCGAAAGATAAACCTATTATTCGCACGGAATTAGAACGTCGTTATCAGCAAGACTGTGTTGAAATGCGTTACTATCGCGACAGCCAGCAAGATGCTATTTGTGGTAACAAAGAAGAAATGCAAGCGTTAGAGGAGAAAGGAGTAAATAATTAAAACGTTATGATTATCAACGATAAATATTGATCAACAGTATAGCTATACCAATTAGAGGTTTTGCTAAAGTTATGATAATTTAATGATATATGAGTAATAAATCATCAAGTGACGCTAATTCACTACCAAATAATGATCATGCATTAGCAAAAGAGGCATTGTCATTACTGGAAAAGTACCGAACGCTGGAAGGGCGATATACTGCATTATTTACCCTTAATCAGCTTTCGCATGAATGTGCTGATCTTCGTACCTTTTACCCACAAGTACATAAAGCAATCGCGTCAATTATGAACGCGCCAAATTTTTACATTGTGATGTATGACCAAACATTTAATACCTTAAACTTTGTTTATGATATTGATGAAAAAGACAGTTTTCCTTCTGGTCCTGTTGATTATAACGACTGGTTAGGCTCAATGACTAGCTATGTGATTGAAACAGGTAAGCCTTTATTGGTGACGCCAGAAAAAATGGATGAAATGCAAAATCAAGGTTTGCTGACAGCGGTGGGCACTATCGGAACTGATTGGCTAGGAGTGCCTTTAATTTGTGATGATTTGGTGATTGGCGTCATGGCGGTACAAAGCTATAACGAAGAAACACGTTATCAAGAACATGATCTTGAAATGCTAACTTTTACTGCACAACATATCGTGACTGCCATGACACGACTTCAAGATCGAGAGCGTCTACAAAAAGCCGTAGATGCGCGCACTCATGAGTTGATGGAGCAAATACGTGAGCGAGAAAAGTCTGAGTTATTACAAGAATCTCTCTATCGAATTTCTGAATTAACTAATGATGCTTCAATTGATATCGAAAAATTCTATGCAATGGTGCATAACATTGTCGGTCAACTGCTAAACGCAGAAAATTTTTATATTGCTAATTTTAATCGTATTAAAAATATGATTACATTTGTTTATTACTCAGAGCAGGATTCTGAAGATCTGGCTGAAAAGTTTTCACCACGCAAATTTTCAAATGGTTTAACCGAGTTAGTCATTAAACAAAAAGACACCATCCTTTTGAATAAGCAGCAAATATTTGATTTGTATGAAAAGGGCGAAACAGCAAAGCCACAGGCGAAAACGAAATCTTGGCTTGGCGTGCCTTTGATGCAATCGAAAGAAGCAATAGGGGCAATGGTTATTCAGAGTTACCAAGCGGGCATTATTTTTAATGAGAATGATGCCGAGCTGCTTAACTTTGTTTCACAGCACGTTTCCACTGCCATAAAACGACGCGAATTGGCACTGTTTGAGCGGCAAACACAAGAGTTGCTTGAGCAACAAGTGAAGTTGCGTACCGTTGAACTTGAAGAAGAAATTAAACAGCGTCGTGCCATTGAAGAAAAGCTTAAGCATGCTGCAACCCATGATGGATTAACAGGGCTGGCCAATAGAGCTGTATTTTTAGATTTGTTAAATCATGCCATTGCATGTTGGGTAAGAAAACCAGAGCTGCAATTTGCTATCTTATTTTTAGATTTAGATCGCTTTAAAGTGGTCAATGATAGTTTAGGGCATCATGCGGGAGATGTGTTATTAAAGAAAGTTGCTGAAGGCTTAAAAGATATCGTACGAACCAAAGATACCGTAGCACGACTTGGTGGCGATGAATTTGTCATATTAATTGAAGATTTAGTTGAACAACAAGAAGCTTATGATGTTGCTGAACGCATTACCGTGTTTCTTTCTACGCCTTTTTTGATCGAAAACCAGCCAGTTTTCATTGGCACTAGTATGGGAGTACTTTTTAATGATGAAAGGTACCAAGATGCTGAAACCATGCTGCGTGATGCTGATATAGCTATGTATCACGCAAAAGATATGGGAAAAGGGCGTTATGAAGTGTTTGACTCTAGCATGCATAAGAAAGTGCAAAATGCGATGACATTAGAGGCAGATGCTCGTGAAGGAATTGATAAAAAAGAATTTTTTCCTTACTTTCAACCGATTGTACGCTTATCCGATAAAAAAATTGTTGGTTTTGAAGCCTTAGCAAGGTGGCAAAGTGAGAAAAGAGGTTTTGTCATGCCGAACGAATTTATTTCGCTCGCAGAAGAAACGAACCTTATTTTGGCATTAGATTTACAAATCATGGAGAAAGCGTGTTTTCAATTAAAACAATGGCAACTAAAATTTAAACGTGATGATCTATACGTGAGTTGCAATTTATATGGCAACCACTTCTTCGATCCTAATTTACCAACTGACATTGCCGCTATTTTGATAAAAGTTGGTATTAAAGCTAAACATTTACGGGTGGAGTTAACTGAAAGAGCGCTGCTTGAAAATAGCGACATGGTCTTAAAAAACATGAGAGCGCTAAAAGAAATGGGTGTGAAAATACTACTAGATGATTTTGGCACTGGGTATTCTAGCCTAAGTTATTTACATCGTTTTCCTATTGATGTGCTAAAAATTGATCGCTCATTTATTAATAATATTCATAAACAAGGCAACCACCAAGCGATCATCAAAACCATTATTGATTTAGCAACAAATTTACAAATGGGAACCGTTGGTGAAGGCATTGAATACCTCGCTGATGCAAACCTACTTTTGCAAATGGAGTGCATGTATGGCCAAGGTTATTATTTTCATAAGCCTATGCCTGCTGCGGCTATCGAAGAATGTTTAGGTTAGTGTTAGCCATTTTTGTAACCTAGATAACACACCTGATTTTTCACTTACTTAAATGCTTTACGAAATCGCTCGATAATTATCGGGAAGGTGCCTTTTAAAAATGCTACTCATTAGTCTTTATGCGAATTGGTATTAAATGAGTAAAAATATTTTGGTAAAACCCTGAACATATAAATACTGTGCGGCATTTGATTGGCGCGTAGCCGCTACGAGATACTGGATAAGCGCTGAATCACTTGTTGGCGAAAGTCTTTGGTTTTCCTTATAAAAGAATTAAAAAAGAGACGTATTACCGTCTCTTTATGTACCGATAAATTGACTTTTGACTATTCAGTTAGCACAAAATCTAAAATACCTAATGCTGCTTTTCTACCTTGATCCACAGCCGTAACAACTAAGTCTGAGCCTAATACCATATCGCCACCGGCAAAAATATTTTGCGCGGAAGTTTGTAACGCAAATTCACTCTCTGCATTGGCGACCACGCGGCCTCTTTCATCAAGCGAAACGCCTGCATCTTGCATCCATTTAGGTGGGCTTGGTAAAAAGCCGAATGCGATCACTACAGCATCAGCCTCCATAATAAACTCACTTCCTTCAATTGGCTCTGGTCGGCGGCGACCTGCTTCATCTGGTGCGCCTAGTTGAGTTTTCACAAATTTAACACCACAGGCCTGGCCGTTTTCATCAACTGCAACATCTAATGGTTGAATATTAAATTGAAAGTCGACACCTTCTTCTTTGGCATTTTGCACTTCACGAGGGCTACCAGGCATGTTGGCTTCATCACGTCGATAGGCACAAGTAACTTCTTTTGCACCTTGACGAATAGAAGTGCGTACACAATCCATAGCAGTATCACCACCACCAAGCACAACAACTTTTTTATCAGTAAAACTGACATACGGTTTTATGTTTTCAGTGATACCCATAATGTGTTGCGTATTAGCAATAAGGAAATCAAGTGCGTTATACACACCTGGAGCACTTTCGTGTTCAAACCCCCCTGTCATATCGGTATAGGTACCCATACCAAGAAAAACAGCATCGTAATTATCAGTCAGTTCACTGAAAGGAATATCAACACCCACATTTACATTGAGCTTAAATTCAATTCCCATCCCTTCTAGAATACCGCGACGACGTTTGACGACATCTTTTTCTAATTTGAAAGAGGGTATACCGAAGGTTAATAATCCACCAATTTCTTGGTGTTTATCAAACACGACACAGTCAACGCCATTACGTGTTAATACATCGGCACATGACAAACCAGCTGGGCCGGCGCCAACAATAGCAACCTTTTTTCCTGTGGGTTCAACATCAGAAAGATCTGGTTTCCAACCTTGCTCAAATGCGGTATCAGTAATATATTTTTCAATATTACCGATGGTAACTGCGCCGAATTCATCGTTTAACGTACATGCTGACTCACATAATCTATCTTGTGGACAAACACGACCACACATTTCAGGTAAGCTATTCGTTTGATGACATAGATCTGCGGCTTCAAAAATTTTGCCTTCGGTGACCAGTTCTAACCATTGTGGAATGTAGTTATGTACTGGACATTTCCATTCACAATAAGGATTGCCACAATCTAAACAACGGTCTGCTTGCCCTGAGCTTTGTTCGCTACTCAGTGGATTGTATATTTCAACAAAATCGATTTTTCGTTCATCTATTGGCTTTTTCGGCGGTTCGATGCGATTTACGTCGATAAACTGGTATACATTTTTACTCATTATAATCTTCCTCTTCGCGTTCTTTAGTTACTGTGCTTGAACGCGAAGTTCAGCAGAAGAACGACTACGATGACCTAAAAGTGTTTTTACGTCAGTAGCTGTTGGTTTAATTAATTTAAACATTGGTGAAAATTTATCAAAGTCTGCAAGAATTTCTTGGGCACGTAAGCTGCCTGTTTCTTCGAAATGTTCATTGATAATGCCGCGTAAATGTTCCATATGAATATTGAAATCAGAAACGGCTAACATTTCTATTGATTCATTATTCATTCGGATGGCGAGATCATCGGCTTCGTCAAGTACGTAAGCAAAACCGCCTGTCATACCTGCGCCAAAATTTACGCCAACTTGACCTAATACGGTGACTATACCGCCGGTCATGTATTCACAGGTATGATCACCTGTACCTTCAACCACTGCTTGGCAACCAGAGTTACGCACAGCGAAACGTTCACCTGCACGGCCGCATGCATATAGATTGCCACCTGTGGCACCATATAAACAGGTATTACCCATGATCATCGTTTCATGACTCTTATAGGCAACACCTTTCGGTGGTTTGATAGTCAGTTTACCTCCAGCCATTCCTTTGCCCACGTAGTCGTTTGCATCACCAGTTAAGGTTAATTCAAGACCACCAGCATTCCATACACCAAAACTTTGACCAGCGGTACCGGTTAATTGAATTTTGATTGGCTGCGCAGCCATGCCTTGGTCACCATGCTGCCTTGCAATTTCACCTGATAATACCGCACCTACAGAACGATCAACGTTTTTGATGCTAAATCGGAAGTTTCCACCTGTACTGTGTGCTACTGCATCACGTGCAGCAGCTAAAATTTCTTGATTTAACTTACCTTCATCAAATGGCTTGTTTTGCTCTGTTTGATGAACAGCAGTATTTTCTTTAGGGACAACGGGCGCAATGATAGGTGATAAATCAAGTTTCTGTTGCTTAGCACTAATACCTGCAAGTGGTTCAAGTAAATCTGTTCGACCAATAATTGCGGTCAAACTTTCCACACCTAATTGAGCTAAAATCTCACGCACGTCTTGAGCAACAAATTTGAAATAATTCATTACTTGATCAGGCAAGCCTTTAAAAAACTGCTCGCGCAACACTTCATCTTGAGTAGCAACACCTGTCGCACAGTTGTTTAAGTGACAAATCCGTAAGAATTTACAGCCTAGCGTTACCATAGGAGCTGTACCAAAGCCGAAGCTTTCAGCACCTAAAATAGCGGCTTTAACGATGTCTAAACCTGTTTTTAAACCACCATCTACTTGTAATCGTACTTTGTGGCGTAGACCATTAGAAACAAGTGACTGATGTGCTTCTGCTAAACCAAGTTCCCAAGGACAACCCGCGTATTTAACTGATGTTAATGGGCTAGCCCCTGTACCTCCATCATAACCAGAGATAGTAATAAAGTCGGCATAAGCTTTGGCAACACCTGAAGCGATTGTACCAACGCCTGGGCCAGAAACGAGCTTGACAGAAATAACAGCCTTAGGATTTACTTGTTTTAAGTCAAAGATAAGCTGAGCTAAATCTTCTATAGAGTAAATATCATGATGCGGAGGTGGTGAAATAAGTGTTACGCCTGGTACTGAGAAACGTAATTTTGCAATAAGCGGCGTTACTTTATCTCCTGGTAATTGGCCACCTTCACCTGGTTTTGCACCTTGCGCTACTTTTATTTGCAATACATCTGCATTGACTAGGTAGTGTGGTGTTACGCCAAATCGACCCGATGCAATTTGCTTTATACGTGAATTTTTCACGGTACCAAAACGACGCTCATCTTCGCCGCCTTCACCAGAGTTTGAGAATCCACCTAAGCGGTTCATAGCAATAGCTAAAGCTTCATGCGCTTCAGGGCTCAAAGCGCCGATAGACATCGCGGCACTGTCAAAGCGTTTAAACATTTCAGTGTCTGCTTCTACCGAATCAATACTGATTGGTTTAGTGTCCGATTTAAGCGCAAGTAAATCACGTAAAGCGGCAGCCGGACGATTATTGACGGTCTCAGCAAATTTACGATAGTCGCTGTATTCACCACTTTGCACGGCATCTTGTAAATTTTTCACCACATCAGGGTTGTACGCATGGTACTCACCACCGTGAACATATTTTAATAAGCCTCCGTGACTTATTTTTTGATGGGCTAAGAAAGCTTTGCGGGCTAAATTAATATTATCTTGCTCTATATCAGTAAAGTCAGCACCTTGAATACGGCTTGGTAAGTCAGGGAAGCAAAGTTGCATGATATTTTGATTCAAACCGATCACTTCGAAAAGACCAGCACAGCGATAACTTGCGATGGTAGAAATACCCATTTTAGAGAGTATTTTCAGTAAGCCTTTATTAATACCGTTACGGTAGTTTTCAACGGCTTCACGTGCCGATAAGTTGATTTGACCTTGATCGACAAGTTGTTCTACCGTTTCAAAAGCAAGATATGGATAGATAGCTGTTGCACCTAAACCGAGTAAAACGGCAAATTGGTGTGAATCTCTGACTGATGCTGTTTCAACAATAATATTCGAATCGCAACGTAATTGTTCATCCACTAAGCGTTTTTGTACCGCACCAACAGCCATAGCTGCAGGTATAGGCAAGGAGCCTTTATCAATTTGGCGATCAGAAAGAATTAAAATTACCGTGTTTTTATTACGAACAAGCTCAACAGCTTCATCACATACACGAAGAATTGCGGTTTCTAACCCTTCAGAAGCATGGTAATTTAAGCTTAACGTATCACTTCGGTAATGTTCAGGATCAAGCTCTCGCAATTGCTTTAAGCCGGTATACATTAATACAGGAGTATCAAAAAGGATTCTGTCTGCATGACCAGTAGTTTCATTGAATACGTTATGTTCACGGCCAATACACGTACCTAATGACATCACATAACGTTCACGTAATGGATCTATAGGCGGGTTAGTCACTTGCGCAAATTGTTGACGGAAATAATCGTATAAGGTTCTTGGCTGACTTGATAACACCGCCATTGGCGTATCATCGCCCATTGAACCTGTTGCTTCTTGACCGTTTTCTGCCAGAGTTTTAACCACTTGTTGAATTTCTTCATAACTGTAATTAAACAATTTATGATATTGGGCAATGCTTTTATCGTTAAATGCTCGCTTACCAATAAGCTCTGCATCGAGTTTTTCGAATGGCACTAAACGGCTAATATTTTTATCTAACCATTCACGGTACGGATGACGTACTTTCAAATCGTTGTCGATATCATTTGAGTTGAAAATTTTACCTGTATAGGTATCTACGGCAAGCATTTCACCTGGCCCTACACGGCCTTTTTCTACTACTTCATCTTCGCCGTAATCCCAAATACCCACTTCAGAGGCAAGGGTGATAAAACCATCACGTGTAATAACATAACGTGCAGGGCGTAAACCGTTTCTATCAAGGTTACAAGCAACATGGCGACCGTTAGTCATCACGATACCTGCTGGGCCATCCCATGGTTCCATGTGCATTGAGTTAAACTCATAAAATGCTTTTAAATCATCATCCATTAATGGACTGTTTTGCCATGCAGGTGGTACTAATAAGCGCATAGCACGGAATAAATCCATACCACCGGCTAAAAATAGCTCAAGCATGTTATCTAATGATGATGAATCAGACCCTGCTGCATTAACAAATGGCGCCGCATTTTGTAAGTCAGGTAAGAGCGGAGATTGAAAACGATAAGTACGTGCTCTTGCCCATTGTCTGTTACCTTTAATGGTATTGATTTCACCATTGTGGGCTAAATAACGGAAAGGTTGTGCTAAGTGCCATTGTGGCGATGTGTTGGTTGAAAAGCGTTGATGAAATACACAGATTGCTGTTTGCATGCGTATGTCAGCAAGATCTAAATAAAAGTTAGGTAAATCTACAGGCATCATTAAGCCTTTGTAGATGGTAACCAAGCATGACAAGCTAGCCACATAAAAGCGTTCGTCTTCAATACGCTTTTCTGCGCGGCGGCGAGCCATATATAAACGGCGCTCTAGATCGCGATTACGCCAACCCGGAGGCGCATTGACAAAGATTTGTTCAATAGTAGGTACATTACCGACTGCAATGTCACCTAATATGGAATTGTCAGTTGGCACGACACGCCAGCCAACTAAGGTTAGCATTTCTTGTGCAAGTTCTTGCTCAAGTATTTCTTTAGTTTGTGCTGCAATGATAGGATCAGGGTTTAAGAAAATCATACCAACGGCATATTTTCTTCCGAGCTTCCAATCATTCTCTTCAGCAACTGCACGGAAAAAGCTGTCAGGCTTTTTCATTAATAATCCACAACCGTCGCCTGTTTTACCGTCAGCATTTATACCACCACGATGTTGCATACGATCAAGTGCTGAAATTGCGGTTTTTACAAGCTTGTGGCTGTTTTCACCATGTTGATGTGCAATTAAGCCGAACCCGCAATTGTCTTTTTGAAAGTTGGGATCATAAAGCTGCATGTTTTCTCTCCTAAAAAAAATACCTACTTGGCACCAGAGTCGTTAAAATTAGAATAAAATTATGTAAAAAATGCATAATTACTCTGGTTTTTGAGCTAAGCGGAACCCCTAACATTAAACGCAAACTGGTTAAAGGTCAATAAAAATAGAGTTTTTGCTCGTAATTTATTTACATTTTTATATCCTGTTGTATTTAAAGGGTAAAGTATTGCTTTTTACATGAAAGAGCTCTTTATCTTAATGATAATTATTTACATTTAAGTGGGTTTTGATCGTTATGTGGTTGTATAATGTAAATTTATTACATGATAGGTAAGGGCTAGCCACAGGTTTGCGATTTAGGTAATTTATGCAAAAAATTATTCACCTTAAACATTAAATAACTAACCTATAAAAAATTGCTATTAAAAAGTTGGTAAGTCGAATGGAATAATTAGGGACTATTGCGCTTTCGAGAGTAAATGTTGAACCCAAAGGGTAGCGTTTTTTGTCATTTATACGTCGTTATTGCTTTTTCATGGGAGTGCACAGAATAATCACACACTAATCGCAATGCCTTGTTTAAATATCAATAAACGGTGCAAAATAAACGCTAAAAATCAATAGGCCCTAGTGGAAATATTTAATTTATGTGTACAGGCAATATGTAGTAATCGTGTCTCAACAGTGAGTAGCAACTATGTGTGTCAGATAATCCTTAGTCAGTATTAACGCTGCGTGTCTTTTTAGCGGAAAATAGATAAAAAAATAGCAGGAATTGTTCCTGCTATTATAAGAACGTATGCTTGAATATTAAGGTTGGTAGCCGCCTGCTATACCTTTCGTCGTAATACTTACTGCATCATGGGCATGTAATGATTCAAGGTGGTTTATCTTTAACCAAAAGTCTTCAAACGCAGGTACTTGATTCATTGCAAATTGCAATTTACGTGCAGCATCTTCGCAGAACATTAAATTTTGACCGTTTAATCTAGCAAATTCTTGTTCATCTTCACGTTTCACTGCAGCTTGAACTGGGGTTTTTAACGCACCTTCTGTTAAATCTACAATGTCTTTAATTGGAAATTCAGTTAAGTTTTCACTAAGGCTTACTTTAATCTCTGCTACTGAGCGTTGGCTATGAGGTGTTGCAACAATACCTTCTGTTGTACCTAGCCATTGATGAACATCATCGAGGTTTACGCTTTCTTCGTTAAATGATTCTTTAAATGCACGTTGGATCAGTTGGCGAGCTAATGCTGCTGAACAAGGGCAAGTTGATGAATAACGCACATCAACATGAAGCTCTATGCTTAGCTTACCTTGGTTTAATCTACCGGTAATTGTAACAGGATAGGCTTTCCAGCCTTGTTTACCGCTAATGAGCGACTTTCTTCTTAAATGGTAATCGAAGCGAAAAACCACTTTAGCATTATCGCTAAGCTCTTGATGACTACTGATAAAACCATCAAGCAGGGTAACTAAGCTTTGATAGTTTAATTCATTACTTGTGGAGAGCTCATCAAGCAACAAATATAAGCGAGACATATGAATGCCTTTAGCTTGTGGTTCTTTTAAGTTAACAAACGCATCAACAAACGCAGAAACCATTCTAGGAGACTCATCTTTTGAAGATAACATAATAGGCATTTCAATATTGCTCATTCCCACCCAATCTAGTGTTCCTTCGGTTTGGGCAGTAGTATGATTTGCAATATCAGGCATTAAGGTAGACATGGAGACTCCGGTAATAGGGTGTTATATAAAGGGCTAGGCTTCCCCTAACTTCAGTTATAACAGGGTTAATGCATTTAAGCGTTTTTAGTAATGTTAACGCCTAGTTTTAAAGGGCGAGTATTTTGAATGAATTCATCGGTAAAAGCAATATTAAGCTGGTATATGCTATATCGGCCAACTGTCAGAAAATATATCCAGAAAGTAATATTGGAGCAGATTAATGACAAAATGAATTTGCCTGTTACAATGAATATCAACCGTACGTAGATAAATGAATGTTTAATAATATGAAACAGTTAGATACTGAGCTGCTTGTTGGTTATATTGATAACCTTGGCGTAGATGTTGTGAGGCAGATGTTAGCGTTATACATTGAACAATCTCAAATCTATTTAGATGATATAGCAGAAACAGTTGAGAATGAAAACCAGTCAGGTTGGCAAGAAGCATGTCATAAAATGAAAGGTGCTGCAGGTAGTGTTGGTTTATCTGTTGTACACCAGCAATTAGTACAGGTAGAAAAATCGACGGATGAGTGGCCACGCAAACGTGAGTATTTGGCCTTATTGAAACATGAGAATCAGTTATCAATTATAACATTTGAAACGTGGCTAGATTCTCAGTAACTTATTGCAGCCATTACTTATTTGATTGCATATGGCAAGTTGAGTTATTTGCGTATATTAAAAAGGTTAGCATTACTAACCTTTTATAAACTGAGCTTTATGTTGTATTGTGTTGGTATAAAGAAAATTGTTAATTATTCTACTTTACCGACGAATCGATAGCCTTCGCCATGAATGGTATTAATTAACTCAACTTGTTTATCTACTGACTCAAAGTGCTTTCTTAATCGACGGATGGTTACATCAACTGTTCTATCGTTTGAGCGTAAGTCTCGTCCGGTCATTTCTTTAATTAATTGTTGGCGGGTAACGATTTGGCCAGCATTGGCAATCAATAACCGTAATGCTCTATATTCACCGCGCGGAATTGAAATAATATCACCATTAGGTGCGGTCATTTGTCGAGAATTACCATCAAGTGTCCACTGATTGAATTTAACAATGGCATTATCAGTATCATTTTTTCCTTGCGTGATACGATTTAATATATTGCGCGCTCGAATGGTTAACTCTCTAGGGTTAAATGGTTTAGTCAGGTAGTCGTCTGCGCCAATTTCTAACCCTAAAATTTTATCGATATCACTATCGCGGCCGGTAAGAAAAATAAGTCCTAGGTCGCTATTGGTGGTTAATTCTCTTGCCAAAAGTAGCCCGTTTTTTCCTGGTAAATTTATATCCATAATTACCAGGTTAATGGTATTATTTTTTAATTGCTGCTCCATCGCTTCGCCGTTTATTGCTTCTGAAACAATGTAACCTTCTGCTTCGAATAAGTTGCGTAAATTAAATCGAGTAACTTCTTCGTCTTCTACAATAAGTATATGAGGTTTTTGCATGCGTTTTTCCAAAATAAATACAGTAATACGTAATCTAGTTTTTGTCTGTTAGTACAATTATAACGAATTTAAGTGTTATTGTTTATCGTTACATCTTAATAACAATTTTATACACCCTAATATAAAATAACAAATATTCCAATGGCTAAAATCTAACCAGTGTTAATAAAGTGTTAAGCTACATACTTGGTTAAAGTAGCTGTTCACTGATAGGGAACTGAATTTCAAACTTTGTACCTTGTTCGGGGTTGCTTTCTAGCTTAATACTCCCCCCGAGTGCTTGTGTTACCAAGTTATATACGAGATGTAGCCCTAAGCCGCTACCTCCCTCACCGCGTTTTGTTGTGGTGAAAGGTTCAAAAACCTTATCTTTAATCTCACTGGCAATACCTTGCCCATCATCTTGATACACCATATGAAGCGTTTCGCTATGTTGAGCAATTGACAAGGTAATATTACCATTTTCTTGACCATCAAAACCATGAGTAATTGAATTTAGAATTAAATTTATTAGCACTTGGTTAATGGGGCCTGGTTTACTCACAACAGTGAGTTCTTCAGGACAGTGGAAAGTAATATTGTATGGTGAGTTTTTAATTTGTGGTGCTAAGGTTAGCATCATTTCATTAAGCAAATCATTGAAGTTAAATTGTCTAAATTCTTCACTTGACTGATCAACAGCCACCTTTTTAAAACTAGAAATAAGCTCAGCAGCGCGTTTTAAATTGCGATATATAATTCCTACGTTTTCTTCGCCTTCGGTAAGAAACTTCTTAAGTTGACTTGATTTTAAGGATTTATCTTCAAAGGATGCTTTAATATCTGTCAGCCTATCGGAAAGCAACGTAGAAGCTGTAACACCTAAGCCTATAGGTGTATTTACCTCATGAGCAACTCCCGCGACCATATCACCTAAAGATGCCATTTTTTCACTTTCTACCAGTTGGTCTTGGAACTGGTGTAATTTTTCTAAGGTAGATAATAACTCTTGGTTCGATTCTTTTAATGCGTCAGTTCGCTTGGTGACCTTGTCCTCTAATTCAATATTTAATTCTAGACTTTGCTTTTCTGCTAAACCTAATTGTGTGATATGCCGTTCAGTGCGGTTTAAGAAGTTATTGATATTCATGGCTAAAATTTCTGCTTCTCTATAAGGTAAGCTTGAAATTCGTAAACTATAATCTTTTGATTGTGTGATTTTTAAAATATCGGTACTTAACGTTCTTAATGGCGTCACTATGTAATATTCCAGTCGATAACTGACAAAAAAGACACAACAAAAAAGTAGTAGAATCAGCAAAACAAAAATAATAATAATATGGGTATCGAACGACAAACCTTGTTGGGTATCTAGTTCAATATACACATAGCCTAGCTTTTGATCTTGTAGAGCAACAGGGGTAACAAACTTAACTACATCACCTTCTTTGACGGGAGTTAGATAACGGTTCTTTTCTTGTGTCGTAATTTTTTCGCCAATAGTTTTAGCACTTTTTAAGTAATCGTAACCTGCGAAATAATTGAAATTGTCTGTGGTATGTTCTAATGCGTAAACATCAATTTTTTGTATCGCTTCATTGGCAGAAAAAAGTTGTAATTTATCTTCTAAGGCAAATTTGTCACCACTGCGTAAATCATCTGATGCCAGCTGAACAACATAGTTAGCCCATTGGATAGTATTTTTTTCTAATTGATGTTCAGATTCATTTAAGAAAGTTTTTGCCATGTAGGCGCAAGCGAGTAAAACAAATAGCGACACAAACCCCACAATGCTGATCAGAATTGCGCGACGTATTGATTTTATGTCTCTATGAACTGGCATTAGAATAATATAGTTTATTTACCGTTAGCTTGATAATTGTTGATATCAAGCTAAATTGCAACTCAAATCTGTAAATTTCAATTACTTATCTTATTTTCTAGCTGAATACACAGTAAAGCCATGTTTGGTAGCTGCTGTGGATACCTTTTTAAAATATGACGCCATAATTGGCTGATATTTCAAAAAACTATTGGCTACAACGGTTAATGTGCCGTTAGGTTTTATGTATTTATGGATACCCGCTAGAAAGCTTTCTGTTGCGGCGTAGTGTGTTTTGATTCCTTGGTGGAATGGCGGATTTGTGACAACATGATCGTATTGTGCTTTTATTGACGATAAACTATTCGTTGCAATCAAGTTACCAGATAGCTTGTTTATTTTAAGTGTTTTTTCAGCCGATGCTAAGGCTAATGCGCTCACATCAGCAAGTTCAATAGTGATATGTTGATTTGTTTTCGCTAAATACGTTGCAATAACACCTGCACCTGTACCGAAGTCAAGCACATGGCCTGATAGGTTATTTGACAGGTATTCAAATAAAACGCTTGTGCCTTTATCAAGACCGCCTTGACTGAAAACACCGGGTAAAGCCGCTATTACGCATTGTTCACCATTAATGGTTAAATCGTAATATTGAAACCAATCTTCAAGGTTAAAAGTGGGCAATTTATTTAAGGTTAATTCATACAAAACACAGTGCCGAGCAGAATCAATTTTATCAAGGGTGTTGTGATAACCTTGAGTCAACTTGCTTATTGATTTTATACCGCTTTTATTTTCTCCAACTATTAATATTCTTGCATTTTCTGACAAGTTTGCACTGAGCATTGCCAACGTAAACGTGAGTTCTTTTTTACTCTTAGGAAAGGTCATTATCACTAAGTCATGTAACGTTTTACTTTGATATTGACTATGAAAAATGGCGTTACTTTTTACGGTATTGTCTCTAAATAGGTAAGCATCATATTGCGTATCGTAAAATGTTATCTCATCAGCAGATGAAATTTGCTGCAAATGATTAGCAAAGTTATCTTGTGGCATGTTCACTAATAAAGGTGACGAAGCGATGAGTAAATCATCATGACGGGCTAACACTTGGCTAAGGTTGGTTAAAAACATTGATTGCTCAGTACAAATTGAATTCTACGCAGACAGAAAAGTACGTAAATTTGTGTCATAATAAGGCAGTATTCTACCTTATTATCTTGATGGTACCAAGGTTTAGCCTTACATTGTAAGGTGTAATTACTAGGAGTAAGTTATTGATATATGGTTGAAGCAAATACAAGCTTGGTGGTTTAGAAGCAACCTTTACAAGCGCATGCAAAATGCGAAATATTTTTTATTGCCATCATTGTTTAATAAAAAGCCTTGTATTGAAGTATATGTCGCGCTAAAAGATCCTCATAGCTATATGCTTATACAAGCGCTTATTCATATTGAACAACGTTATGAGGTAGACATAACATTATACCTTGTTTATGAATCTTTACCGGGGATAAACGTGTATCCCAAGCTTATGCGTCAGTGGGTGCTAACTGACGCTAATGTTATTGCACATCGCTATGGTTTAAAGGCAATTACCGTTGCGCCCAATGACTCTCAATTATTAACAGGTCAGCAGTATTGGCAGCTATCAGTGAAAAATGTTGTCGATGCTGAAAAGCTTTTTACCACTACTTGGCAAGGCTCATTTGAATATTACTGTCAAACATCAACTCCGGTGATTAATTTTCAAATTAAAAATCAGCGTAGACTTGTTAATAAGGGACATTATTTAGCGGCCACCTGTTTTTTTGCTGGAGAATGGTTTTTAGGCGTGGATAGGTTAAAATATTTAGAGCAGCGATTACTGAGCCTAGGGTTGATAAAAAAAGACAGCGAACCGTATTTTCAGCATGAATTTAACGATGAACACTTCACTGATCTGACTGTACCAATAATTAAAGATAGAACTGTTGACGTTTATTTATCATTAAATTGCCCTTATTCGTATATCGGGTTTGTTAAAGCGGTTCGTTTGGCAACAAAGCATCAATTAACATTATCGATTAAACCAATTATACCGATTGAAAAACGTGGCTTCAAAATTCCTGTTAATAAACAAAAATATATGTATATCGATGCTTATCGTGAAGCGAAAGCAGCCGATATAGCATTTTCAAATACTATTACTTGGTTTGATCAACACGTAGTGTGTTGTTACCAAATTTTTTCTTATGCAGCAGCGCAGGGGAAAGCCATTGATTATGTTAGCGCGGTTTTTAACGCTTTATTTGTTGAGTCTATTAACCTGAATGATAAGCATGCAATGAAGAGAATGTGTCAGCAATTACAGATTGATCATGCTGAAGCGCTAGCCTACCAACAACAACATGATTGGCAAGTGTGGGCTGAACAACATGTCAAAGAATTAGCTGAATTAGGTTTATGGGGAACTCCTTGTTTTAGATATCAAAGCACAAGTTGCTGGGGACAAGATAGATTCTTTTTAATCGAACAAGCTATTTCGCAACCCCCGGAAGTGAACAGTGAATATAGTGAAGAAGGTTATCCGGTTAAGGTTAATGTAAAAAGGCTTTAGTAATTTTAGGTTTGCTACTGAGGTAAAGGATTTAAATTTAAACAGACCTAGTGTATTTTTGTTGTTAAATGTACGCAAATTAAGCTAATAGTGTTTCGGTCACTTCAGTATCGCGAGCCATCCATAGCCTATCGTTGAATTTATCAAAAATTGAAAGATATCTTTTATTAAGGTCTCCGATGACTTTTTTTGGCGTTAACGCTATTTCGCTTTCTTTTTCTCCTGTTATTGAATAAAACTCAAGCTTGAAAGGCGCTGAATGCGTTTTAACTAATAAATGTGCACAATCAGTTGAAAACTGGCTAACACCCTTTGAAACCTCAGAAATGATGTTTTCGTTGCCATCTATTAACGAGCAAAGCTCTGATCTATCGCTAGGGTTGTCCATATGCATTTTGAAGTACTCACATCGGTGAAATAAAATGGTATTATTCACGTAAGCAACAGAGCAATCTGAGATATGCGAAGATTGAGATTTTTTCATTGAGTAAATAAAAGGATCATGAGTCGCATATTTATCATGAAGGTAAACCTTGGTGAAATAACTACTTTTAAATTTATAGAAATAATCTTCTAAGGGAAAAAGTAGCTCGTTATCTGCGATTTTGATTGCAGTTTTCAATGGACCTGTTTCATGTTGGTTATCTTCGGGAAAAGGCGATTTAAATGGGTATTTCTTAAATATTTTATTGTTAAAGTCATATTCAATGACGCTATGATCAAGAACACAGCCAAATCCAGAATCAGTTTTATAAAGCGCCCCCCTGTAGTTGAAATGATCAAATTTCATTCTAGGGATTTCATAATCAAGTACTTCAAAATGTCCTGACTTCAATATTAGGAACCTTCCGCTACAGTGAGCATGAGAACCTAAAACGACACAAATTTCATTGGGTAATGAAATGCATCCATGGACAAAATAAGGCAAGTTATATTTGTTCAGTACTTTTGTTTTTAAAGCCATATGAAATATTTATAAAAAGTTATTAACTATCAGTTGGTTAATATTAATAGCACATTAAAAAGGGTAAGTTAAGTAGGTGGATTAACTTCTATGTCCGAAGGTGCTTTAACCAAATAGCGTGTTGAACAATATTGTCAGATAAAGAAGACTTTCATTACGTAAAGGGTTGGTGGTTGCGAGATATTAGAATAAATGTTCTAATATGGAGTCCCTTTTATCGTAGGTGGGTTTCACCGGCCTACGCAAATAGGGCCAGAAGAGGCGCGTTTACTAGGTAGTTAATGGGAAGAGATCAAACTCTTATGAACATTAACCAGGGAGTATAACGCCGAGATAAATATATATTTGATGATGTATTTGTCGGTTGTTCAGGCTGAATCCTGGCAACTGTCACCGTAAGGTGGAGAGCTTCTGGCCTTTGTCAGGTTTAGCTACTTCTCTTACGTAGTTATTCGTCTGCAAAGCCTTCAGCTCTCCATTTAATTTACACGTTATCGCGTGGCATTTCTGCCGCGCTTTTTGAACTGTTAGTTTTTGGAGAATTTACCTAGTGAGTTGGCAACACACCTTAGAACAATTAGAAGCAGGCACCATTAGAGCGGCTAATAAAGATGAGCATGGTACATGGCATGCAAATGTCGCGGCTAAAGAAGCGATATTAGCGGCTTTCAAAGCTGGAGAAAATACAGCATTTACGGGGCCATACCAAGGATTTGTTGATAAACATAATCTACCCGCCAGAGAAATGACCGTTGCTGACGGTGTGCGCCTTGTACCGGGCGGCTCTTCTATACGTCGAGGTGCACATGTTTCACCTGGCGTAATTGTTATGCCACCAGCTTATATCAATGTGGGGGCATTTGTTGACGAAGGTACCATGGTAGACAGTCACGCTTTGATTGGCTCATGTGCGCAAATTGGTAAAAATGTGCATGTGTCTGCCGCGGTACAAATTGGTGGTGTATTAGAGCCTATTGGTGCGAGCCCTGTAATTGTTGAAGATGACGCATTTCTTGGGGCGGGTGTTGTCGTTGTTGAAGGTATCGTGATCCGCAAAGGGGCAGTGCTTGCTCCGGGCGTAACACTTTCTGCTTCTGTGCCTGTTTACGATTGTGTTAACCATGTGCAACTAGCTAAAGGTGCTGATATTCCTGAACGTGCGGTTGTGGTGCCCGGCACTCGACCGGTATCAGGTTTATGGGCTAATGAAAATGGGTTGAACATGGCTTGTGCGCTGATTGTTAAATATCGTGATGAACAAAGTGATGCTTCATTAACGCTTGAATCAGTACTTCGATAACAGGAGAAAATATGCAGCACTCAACGGGTGAGCAACTAACCAATAACTGGTATCAACAGTTTCAAAAAAGTGAAGGTCTACAACAGGCATTAAGTCATCATGTTAGTGATAATGTCGATGAACTTGCTTACTTTGTTTACGACTTAAATGCATTAAAAAGTCATTTATCTTCCTTACAGCAACAAGATGTAGTGAAACTTTGGTATGCAGTAAAGGCAAACCCTTTATCACGTATTATTCAAACGGTTGATCAAGCAGGGATTCAGTTTGACGTTGCCAGTAGCGGTGAACTACAGCAAGTGCTTGACCAAAATGTGAGTGCTAATCGAATACTCAATACTGGCCCTGCTAAATCGCGCGCTCAACTTGCCGAGTTTCTAGCCAAAGGGGTCAACACGTTTGTTGTTGAAAGTCCTAATCAGCTGAAGTGGTTGAATGAGCTAGCAAATGAGCAGTCGGTAACGCCTGATGTGCTGTTACGAGTACAGTTACAATGGCCTGATGGTGAGAAAAATCCGTTAGGTGGTAACCAAATAACGCCGTTTGGTATGTCATTAGACGCGTGGAAAAGCCATCATGTATCTTTGTATCCGCACCTGAATATATGTGGTCTACATATTTTTCAGTGGGGTAACATGTTGTCGAATAAAACAATGTATGCCCTATGGCAGCAAATGATAGAGCCTTTAGTGTCGCTTGCTAAAACCCTTGGTATGTCGTTAAAAATACTCGATTTAGGTGGTGGTTTAGGGATTGATTACCATGAGCACGGACAACAGTTACATTGGCCAGATATTATTGCCGATCTGGCGAAAATTAAGCAACAGGCAAATGTTGCCGAGCTATGGCTAGAACTTGGTAGATATGCTGTAGCTAATTGTGGTTACTATGTGACCTCAGTGGTTGATAAAAAGGTTAATTTTGACCAACAGCAATTAGTGCTAGCGGCAGGGATTAACCATTTGTTGCGACCGGGGATAACCGAGCAGCCTTTTCCTGTTCGGCTTTTACGTGATTCCTCGCAAAAAAATACGCTATTCGATTTACATGGTCCGTTATGTACCAGTATGGATAAGCTTGGTAACTTACCGTTACCAACGGATGTAGATATAGATGACCGCTTATTATTTGGTTATGTAGGCGCATATGGTTTTACTGAGAGTATGCCATTCTTTTTATGCCATCAAACCGCTGCAGAATATGTTTATTGTGAGCAAGAGCTATCTCTTGTACGTGCAGCAAAGCCTGCGCAGTGGTATCTAGCATAATAATAAAAGAGACGATAATGACAAATTTTACAAAAGACGTGATGCATGTAGGTGAAATGGCCAGTGGCGCAGCACTAACGGTTCCAGTGTATCGACTTAAAGGTGATTCAACAGCGCCGAGTGTATATATTCAGGCGAACATGCACGGTGCAGAAGTACAAGGTAACGCGGTAATTTTCCAATTGCTGGAGTTATTAAGGAATACGCACGTTAAGGGTGATATTACCCTGGTACCGTATGCTAACCCTGTTGGTTGCAACCATAAAAATGGTGAATATACACTAGGTAGGTTTGATCCTATCACCGGCGTTAATTGGAATAGAATGTATCATTTTTCGCCTGAAATGATAAAGCCGTTTGTCCGTGAGAGTATTGGTAAAGACGATAAAACCATTGAGGCGAACTTTAAAGCATTAATGATCCAAAGTATTGAACAAAAACTTAATCACAATATTTTTGGTTTAACGACTGGGCAACGAATCGCTTATCAGCTGCAGCGCTTAGCACACCAAGCAGACCTTGTGCTTGACTTGCATACTGGGCCAATATCTAGCAAACACTTATATTGCCCAGAATACGCAAAAGAAAGCGCTAAACACTTTGATATTCCGCATACCTTGTTGATCCCAAATCAATTTGACGGCGCATTAGATGAAGCAACCTTTTGCCCCTGGTGGCATCTACAAGAAGCTTTCGCAGAGTTAGGTATTAACTTTTCGATTAGCTCTGCTTCATTGAATAAAGAAAGCTTTACCGTTGAACTTGGCTCACAAGAACAAATTGATTTAGATGTGGCTTTAGAAGATGCGCAAAGTATTTTGAGTTACTTACAGTATAAAGGCGTCATTGATGCGCCAGAATACCAAGCAAAACAAATGACTCGTTATGCATGTATGTTAAAAGACTATAAAGCCTATTATTCACCCATGGGCGGAATGGTAGATTATTTGGCTGAATTCGGACAACCTTTGCCTGCTGGCGAGCCGTTAGCAAGAATATTAAGAATGGATAACTATGGTGATGGTGATCCTCTGCATTATTTATCTTTGGATCAAGAAGTTATTCCTATTTTGCACTTTGCATCAGCAAGTGTTAACCAGGGCACTGAACTTTATAAAGTGTTTACTAAGTATTTTACCTTGTAAGTGAAAAATTTAATCAAATAATACTTTGTTTACACCAATAACTCAGTCGCGTGTTATTGGTGTAACCTGCTTTTACTTAATGTTAGCCATAGCGTTTATGGGTATTATTCTTCCGCGTGTTCTTTGATGTAAGCAAAGAGATCTCGATATGATTTACCCGGTTTTTCAGCGTTATGCTCTTTAGCTGCTTGGCGGACAAGTTGCCTTAATTTTTGTCGTTCCATTGCTGGGTATTGTTTAAGCATGGCTTCAATTTTATCGTTACCTTGAGTAATAAGGTCATCACGCAATTGTTCTAAACGTAAATGACGTGAGGTGTCTTGCTGATGTTTATTCGCCATTATATCTAATGCTTGATTCACATCTGTTAAATCAGTTTCAAGTAACACTTTACTCATAAACCTGACATGACGGCGTAATGCTTCAGGCTTATTTTTAATTTTGTCAGCGAGCGCTAACGCTTCAAGAATTTCTTCAGGAAAGGGCACTTTCGCGCGCTGTGCTTTGGAAAGCTTAACCAATTTCATGGCAAAGTCTTGCATAGCGTGCATTTCACGTTTTATTTCGGTTTTACTTTTATAATCTTCATCGAATTCATCGATATCGTGTTCGTACTGAGGCATAATAACGCTATCATTAAAAATTTTAAGCATTATACAACAAGCGCGAACTCGCCTCTAGCAGTGAGAGCGTTTGCTTGCAACAAAAGAGCTATATTGACGAATGACCGATATAAAAACAATCCCTGAACAAATGACAGATGTTAAACAAACCGTCGCAGACGCCTTAGCCTTAGCGAAAACACTAGGTGCAGATGGTGCTGAAGTGTCGATGAGCAGACAACAAGGTTTGAGTGTAACAACAAGACTAGGCGATGTTGAAACGGTTGAATTTACCAGTGACGGTGCTTTAGGAATAACGGTTTACCAGCAAGGAAGAAAGGGGAGTGCTTCAACCGCTGATTTATCGCAAGATGCGTTGAATCAAACAGTGCAAGCTGCAGTCAATATTGCTAAATATACGTCAGTGGATGAAAGTTCTGGGCTGGCAGATAAAGCGTTATTGGCAATGCAGCCGAAAGACTTAGATTTATACCACCCTAAAGTATTAACAACGGAAGAAGCGATTGATTTAGCCAATTCCTGTGAACAAGCTGCATTAAGTGCCGATGACAAGATCACTAACTCAGATGGCGCCACTTTGGCTTGTTTTGAGGGTTTTAAAGTTTATGGTAATAGTCATGGTCAGATTGTGGGATACCCAAGTACCCGTCATAGTTTAAGTTGTGTCGTGATAGCCGCAGATAATGACGAAATGCAACGAGATTATGCTTATAGTGTCAGTCGTGAATTTTCACAATTAAATGCTCCGGAAGCTATCGGTAAAGAAGCGGCCAATGAAGTGCTTGCGCGTCTTAATGCACAAAAACTACCGACGGCTAAGGTGCCTGTTATGTTTCGTGCAGATATTGCTAACACCTTTTGGGGACACTTTATTGCCGCTATTAGCGGCGGTAATTTATATCGTAAATCATCATTTTTATTAGATGCATTGGGCGAGCAAATCTTTCCTTCGTTTTTAACGATAGAAGAAAAACCACATATTTTAAAAGGTTTAGCCAGCAGCGCATTTGATAGCGAAGGTGTAACCACGAATGATCGGGAAATTATCAAAAACGGTGATTTAGCCACCTATTTATTAACCAGTTATTCTGCGAGAAAATTAGGCATGACAACAACAGGGCATGCTGGTGGTATTCATAACTGGCAGGTCAGTGCCAATGGTGGTGATTTTGACGCAATGTTAAAAACCTTAGGCACAGGTTTATTAGTGACAGAATTAATGGGCCAAGGTGTTAATGTTGTTAACGGCGATTATTCAAGAGGAGCAGCAGGTTTTTGGGTTGAAAATGGTGAAATTGCTTTTCCTGTTTCTGAAGTCACGATTGCAGGCAACCTACAAGACATGTTTAAAAATTTAGTGGCTGTTGGTAACGATTACGACCTAAAAGGCGCTATTAAAACCGGTTCAATTATTATTGATCAAATGCAAGTCGCTGGAAATTAACAGTGCTTAGTTGAGTGCCGCAATCTAGCAATTGCGGTGAGCAGCTGATTTGAATTAACCCAGCAGTAATGCTGCTGTACCTAAGAAGGCAAAAATGCCCACTACGTCAGTAATGGTTGTTAATATCACGCTTCCTGCTAATGCAGGATCAATATTCATTCGTTTGAGCATAAGTGGGATAGTAACCCCTGCTATCCCAGCTGCAGTCATATTCATTAACATAGCAAAAGCAATAATACCGGCGAGTATTATGTCTTGTTTCCAAATACCTACTACCGCGGCAATTAAAATTGCCCAAATAATGCCATTCAAAAAGCCAACGGCTAACTCTTTCATTAACAATACGCGGGAGTTTGAATCACCAACGTGGCCAAGTGCGATACCGCGGATCACTAGTGTTAGCGTTTGATTGCCTGCAACACCGCCCATGCTAGGAACGAGTGTGTTTAAAATGGCGAGAATGGTTAATTGGCTTAAAATATCTTCAAACATGTTAGACACAACAACGGCAAAAATAGCGGTTATTAAGTTAACACCTAGCCATATAGAGCGGCGTTGAGTACTTTTTAATATAGGCGCAAACGTATCCGCTTCATCATCAAGACCCGCCATACTCATCATAGAGTGCTCGGCTTCTTCACGGATGATATCGACAATATCATCTACAGTAATCCGACCTAATAAACGACCGTTATCATCAATCACCGGGGCAGAGAACCAATCATAACGTTCAAAGAGTTGCGCAACTTCTGTTTCGGGCATTTCAACATTTACGGCTTCAATATCCGCATGAATTAACGTTGAAATAGACTCTTCTGGCTTTGCGGTAACGATAGCTGCAAGTGATACAGCACCAATAAATTTATCATTACGGTCAACGACATAAAAAGAATCGGTGGCGACAGGTAATTCGCCCTTTAAACGTAAATACCTGAGTACAACATCCACGGTTACGTCAGGACGTATCGTGATGGTATCGGTATTCATGATACCACCAGCGGTATCTTCTTCGTATGAAAGTGCTTGTTCTACACGGCTTCGATCTTGCGAATCCATTGAATTTAGCACTTCGTTATAGACAGTATCTGGTAGTGTTCTTAACACCTCTGCAAGATCATCAACATCCATACCTTCAGCAACTTCTGCTAACTTTTCTGGACGGATATTTTTTAAGATGCCTTTACGTACTTCTTCACTTAACTCTTCTAATACTTCGCCATGATGATCAGGATCGATAAGTTGCCATAAAATAGTACGACTTTTATTTGGGGACGACTCAAGCAGTAGAGCGAGATCATAAGCGGGCATGTTTTGTAGTAGTTTGCGGACATAAACAAACATACCGCTGCCAAGCGCTTCATTGACTTGTTGTAGGCGTTGTTGGCTTTGTTCTTGTTCTGACACTTCCGGCATCATGCTACCCTTTGCCGTTTTCACGAAATTTGAATGCTAAAAATGAAACAGATGGGTGATGTTCTTAGAACGTCACCAAGGCATCTACTATATTTGGTATTATAGTCTATCTCAACTGGTTGGTTTTAGCAGCTTTTTTCTTATTGTAAATGTGAACACTACATTGGCATAAAGGGGCGTTTTTCGTGTACGTTTATAATATCACCAAAGGCGAACACATTATTCTTCTTCATCGAACTTGTTAGAAAATAGTTGGTGTACTTCATCTAATGCACGCTTAGCGTCAGGGCCCTCAGTATGAACAATCACTGTTTTACCCTGGCTACCGGCAAGTAACATTAAACCCATTATGCTACTGGCATCAACTTGCTTACCCTCTAACTCAATCATTACCGTTGCTTTAAATTGTTGAGTTAATTGCGCTAACTTAGTGGCAGGTCGAGCGTGTATCCCTAATTTGTTGCTGATTATGATTGAGCGAGAAAAGTGAGCCATATGTTTAACCTTATCCCTTAAGTTGACGTGCTGTTAGTGTAAAGGTAATTTATTCAAAGCTGCTACGTTTTTACCGTTGTATTCATTCAATTACTTACTACGTTATTATGATGAAAAATACTTGCCAGACAAAGGTCTATTATGTGCTGGGTAATTTAAGATCGCGGTGACGAGCTTGTACATCTTTACGCTCTTTCTTTAAGTTAGATGCTAACAATTCGGCAATATATACAGAGCGATGCTTACCACCAGTGCAGCCAATAGCGATAGTAATATAACTACGATTATTCCGTTCTAAATGCGGTAACCAAGTCATCATAAAGCTGTTTATCTGCCAGATAAACTTGGTCACAATTGGTTGGCTGGCGAGAAAGTCTTTTACTGGTTGCTCTAACCCAGTAAACGGCTTTAATTCTTTTTCCCAAAAAGGGTTGGGTAAAAAGCGCGCGTCAAAGACAAAATCTGCATCTTTTGGTAGCCCGTGTTTAAAACCAAATGATTCAAACACTACTACCATGGAACCACTTTTTTTGCCCAATACTCGCTCGCGTATCAAGTCTGCAAGTTGATGTGGTGTTAACTGACTAGTATTTATATATAAATTGGCGCGAGCAGCAATGGGTTCAAGTAATTTCTTTTCTAAAGTCATCGCTTGGTCGAGTGCGATGTTCTGGCGAATGAGCGGATGCAAACGACGTGTTTCGCTAAACCGTCTAATAAGATCGCCGTCATCAGCGTCTAAATACACAATAGAAAGCTCTACTGCACTAGGTAAATAATCGAGTATTTCTGGTACATCTGTTGGTTCAGCAGGTAAGTTCCTAACGTCTAGGCTTACAGCAACTGTTTCGTAGTCATTAATAACCGTATGGGTCAATGCCGGTAATAAATTTACAGGAATATTATCTACACAATAATAACCTAAATCTTCTAACACGCGCAAAGCGACTGTTTTACCTGAGCCGGAGCGGCCACTTACTATCGTAAGTTTCATTGATGAAATCCTAGGTTATTGGGCAGTAGATTTTAGTAATTGAAATAATTCGTGGTTGTTGTCGCATTTGCGTACTTGCTTACACACGCTTTTATCGCTGAATACTTTGGCAATACTTTGTAGCGTTGATAAATGTTGTTGGCACTTAGCTTCCGGTACAAATAAGGCGATAAAAATATCTACAGGCCGATTATCAATGGCGTCAAATTCTATCGGGGTTTCTGCTGTAGCGATAACAATCATGACTTTATCTGTTGATGTTAGCCGACCGTGTGGAATAGCAATACCATTACCGATACCGGTAGAGCCCATTTTCTCTCTTAACATTAAGCTTTCAAGTAAATTATAAGTGGTGACTTGATCGTTGGTATCAGCAGCTTTACTGCATAAAAGTTCAAGAATACGTTTTTTGCTGGTAGCTTGGACTGCACACAGTGTGCAGTCCTCTTTGATGATATCGATAAAATTCATAGTGGATTTTGTGATCAACAAACTAATGTTGATTAATTTTTCCCTTGTATTTGAGGATCTGTTTATCGAGCTTATTGACGAGTGAATCTATTGATGTGTACATATCATTATTTTCCGCTTTAGCATGCACTTCAGTGCCACTTAGGTGTACGGTTGCTTCAGCAATTTGACTCAGTTTCTCAACCGTTAACACAACATAAACATTGTTAATGTGATCGAAGTGCCGCTCTAGCTTTGCAAACTTTTTATTGACGCTATCGCGCATAGGTTCAGTAATTTCAACATGATGTCCGGCAAGGTTAATTTGCATAAGCGTTATCCTTTTACTAGAGAGTTAAAGTAAACTTTTACGTTGGTTAGACGGTGGAATATTTAACGATTCTCGATATTTAGCAATCGTCCGTCTAGCAACATTGATACCCTGTTCAGCCAATAGTTCTGCCATTTTGCTATCACTCAGTGGCTTAGCAGGCACTTCTGCAGCAACGAGCTTTTTAATTAAAGCGCGAATCGCTGTTGAAGAACATTCTCCGCCATTTTCTGTACTTACATGACTAGAGAAAAAATATTTAAGTTCAAAAATACCACGCGGTGTATGCATGTATTTTTGCGTGGTCACTCGTGAAATGGTCGATTCATGCATGTCTACAGCTTCAGCAATGTCGTTTAACACCATTGGACGCATGGCTTCTGGGCCGTGTTCAAAGAATCCTTGTTGACGTTGCACAATACAGTTAGACACTTTTAATAAGGTGTCGTTTCGACTTTCTAAACTTTTGATAAACCATTTAGCTTCTTGTAAGTTTGATCGAATAAACTGACTGTCATTCGTGTTTTTCATCGAGCGAGCCATTGAAGCGTATTGTTGATTTACTGAAAGCCTTGGTGCAGTATCTGGGTTTAATTCTACGATCCAACGACCATTTTTCTTTTCGACTGATACATCAGGTACCACATATTGATCTTCACCTTGGATCACAGAATCACCAGGGCGAGGATCTAAAGATTGAATTAAGCGGATCACTTCACGTAATTGATCTTCTTTGAGTTTTGCTTTCCGCATGATTTGTCGATAATCACGGTTACCGAGTAAATCAATGTACTCATTGATCACGAGTTTACTTTCATTTAACCATGGTGTGTCTTTATCAAATTGGTTCAGTTGAATAGTTAAGCATTCAGCAATTGATCGAGCACCTACGCCTACGGGGTCAAAAACATTAATTCGCTTTAATACTGCTTCGACTTCATCAAGTTCAACGTCTTCAACACCAACTGATTCTAAAATTTCTTCTGTGGTGACGCGTAAATAGCCAGCATCGTCAATGGCGTCGATGATTGCCATGGCTATAGCTTCGTCTGTTTCACTGAACGGGGTTAGCTTCATTTGCCAGCGTAGGTGATCTTGGATGGAATCGGTGGTTTCGCCTTGGTAAACGTAATCGTCAGAGATAGGTGCTGCGCCGGTATTTGATACGCCAGCACTGTAACTTTCATCCCATGTTGTATCGATATTCAGTTCTTCAGGGATATCTGATTTATCCATTGCTTCGGTGGTACTAATTTCGTCTACCGTTGGGGTAGAGTCTTCTGAACCATCGTTATTGTTTGGTTTCTCGTCATTAGTGTTTGCGGAAAAAGCTTCTTCTAAACGATCAGGTTGGTTGTCTTCTACAGACGATGATGATTCGTCAACCTCAAGCAAAGGGTTGCTTTCTAGTGCTTCTTGAATTTCTTGTTGTAAATCCAACGTGGACAACTGCAATAACTTGATCGCCTGCTGGAGTTGCGGCGTCATTGTGAGTTGTTGTCCGATACGTAGTTGCAGACTTGGGCGCATTAATTACTTCTTATCCTTTCAAGTAAATCTTATATTTTTGCTAAAGCATATTATAACTATAACGTGAATTGTTCACCAAGATATACATCTCTGACTTGTTGATTCGCTAGGATTTGATCTGCATCACCTTGGGCAATGAGTTCGCCATGGCTTACAATGTAAGCATGTTCACACACATCAAGTGTTTCTCTAACGTTATGATCGGTTATTAATATGCCGATGCCTTTATTTTTTAAGTGTAGAATAATTTTTTTTATATCACCTACAGAAATTGGATCAACACCCGCAAAAGGCTCATCTAACAGAATAAACTTAGGGTCAGCTGCTAGTGCTCTGGCAATTTCTACTCGACGACGTTCACCACCAGATAAACTCATACCTAAATTTTCGGTAATATGTCCAATGTTAAATTCTTCTACTAAATGTTCTAGTTTTTCTTCTCGTTCTATTTCTGTTAGTTCTTTTCTCGTTTGTAAAATCGCCATAATATTTTCATATACAGTCAATTTTCGAAAAATAGACGCTTCTTGTGGAAGATAGCCAATACCTCTGCGTGCTCGTTCGTGCATTGGTAGCAAAGTGATATCTTCGTCATTTAACGTAATGCTGCCGTTATCTTGGGTAACCAAGCCTACTATCATATAAAATGAGGTGGTTTTTCCTGCACCATTTGGCCCTAACAAACCAACGATTTGGCCAGCATTTACTTCTAAGCCAACATTTTTAACTACCATACGCCCTTTATAGGATTTAGCCAAGTGAGTAGCATTTAATTTCGCATTGTTCATGGATTTTTTTCTTCTAATTGCTTTGGCTGTAATACGGTTTTAACGCGTTGATCATTCTCGCTTTTAGCAAGTACTTGTTCAGTTAAGAAATTATAGGTAATCACACTACCGTTTACTTTACTGCCTTCTTGACGTAATTCGGCATTACCGGAAATGGTCACTGTGTTTTTGGCTGGCTCATATTTTATTTCATCAGCTTGTAGGTAAATGTGTGTTCCATCTTCTAGCGTTTGTTTAAACGTGGCGGGTTTACCTTGGGCAATATAAGTTTTTGTATCCGTTTCTGTTGCCGTAATAACTTGAACAAGATCAGCGTTGATCACTAATGAACCTTGCTTAATTACAACATTGTCAATATAACTGAAAATTTTATTTTTAAGATCAGCAGCTTGTCGAGAAGCATCAATGCTAATTTCTTGCTGTAAGTCAATTTTGGCAGCGTTAACATTGAACACAGTGCTAACACTCATGCTTAATAATAAAAGACTAATGTGCAGACGGTTGATAAATAGTTTGTTCATGTTGTGTGAGTGTTACCTGTTTCGTGTTTAAGTCTATTATTAACCCTGTGCCTTGCATAGCAAAATCAACACCTTTTATTTCTATGCGATTTTCTGAGCTAATAATATTGGTATTTAAATCGAGTTCTAAATACTTTCCATGAATTTCTCTAATTAAACTTTTTTCATCCGTTGAAATTAATAATACGTTGTTTTCGAGTTTGACTCGATTGCTATTGTAAAGTGTGCCTTCATTAGCGCTTATTTTCCAAGGAACATCACTATCTTTTGGGTATAAGGTATATTTAGGGTACTCAAAGTATGTGACTGCTAATTCGTTGTAATGTTCCATTCGCCTTGCATCAATGCGATAGGTTAAGCTTCCTAGTAACGAAAAAGCCTCACTTTTAAGTGATTCGGCGATAAAGTCAGGCGTGATGTTATTCTCAACCACTTCAATGTCTTCTTTTTTCGTGTGATGCCATTCAAGCACACTGTATGCCGCAATAGCAAAAGCAAAAAATAAAAACGATAATACCTGAGTTCGGCTCATATACTTGCGCCTGTGGCATTGTGTAATGTGTTTTGACTTTGCATGAATAAGTCACAGGTTTCCCTAACTGCACCAAAGCCACCACGAGTAAACGTAGTATAGTCAGCGATAGACAGAATGCTTGGGTGCGCGTCACTCACCGCAATGCTTAAACCAACATGTTGCATACATTCATAGTCAGGCATATCATCACCTATATAGGCAACTTGTTTTGGCGTTAAGCTAAGATCTGCGATCATAGCCTTTAACGTTGGAAGTTTATTTTCTTGGCCTTGCACAATATGTTTGACCGTTAATGCTGTCATGCGGGTTTGAACAATATTTGATTGCCTCCCTGTGATCACGGCAACGTCAACCCCGCTGGCGCTAAGTGCTTTAATGCCATAACCATCTTTAGTGTGAAATGCTTTAAGCTCTTCACCATCATTACCGAGATAAATTCGTCCATCTGAAAACACACCATCAATATCACAGACAAAAAGTTTTATCTTTTTCGCTTTGTTGTATACCTCAGAGGTTACTTCACCGTATAAGGTTGAAATCATTACAGTACCCCTGAGGTTAGTAAATCATGCATATTCATTGCACCTATGGGTTTATTATGCTCATCAACGATAATTAAACCATTAATTTTTTTGTCTTCCATGATTTTTAATGCCTCTGCCGCAAGCATACTTTGTGGCGCTGTTGTCGGTGTTTTTGTCATTACCGAAGAAATATTATCTTGATGAATATCTATTTTAGCATCGAGTATTCTACGTAAGTCACCGTCAGTAAACAAACCAACAAGTGCGTGCTCTTGGTTAGTGATGGCAGTCATACCTAGCCCTTTCAACGACATTTCGACGAGGGCATCTTTAACTTTTGCGTGTTGATCAACAACTGGAAGTCGTTCTCCAGTGTGCATGATATCTTGTAGCCTTAATAATAAACGTTTGCCTAAACTGCCACCTGGGTGCGATAAGGCAAAATCATCGGCAGTAAATCCACGGGCATTTAACAATGCCACCGCCATCGCATCGCCAATCACAAGTGTTGCTGTTGTGCTAGAGGTTGGCGCCAAGCCAAGTGGACAAGCTTCTTGGGACACTTTATTACAAACATGAGTATCACTGAGTTTGGCTAACGTTGAATTCGGGTTACTACTCATGGCAATGAGCTTTGCACCAATACGTTTTATCACGGGTAAAATTGATAATACTTCACCGGTTTCACCTGAATTTGAAATAGCGAGTACAATATCCTCAGGGGTGATCATACCTAAGTCACCATGGCTTGCCTCTCCCGGGTGAACAAAAAATGCAGGGGTTCCTGTACTGGCAAATGTTGCGGCAATCTTTCCGCCTATATGGCCTGATTTACCCATACCAATAACGATTACACGGCCTTTAGTTTCTAACATTAATTGGCACGCTGTTTCAAAATTAACATCAATAAATTGTGTTAATTCGATAATTGATTGCGCTTCAATATTGATAACGTCTCTGGCTATTTTGCTAAAATTATTCATAGTGAGCTCTAATGTTTTAACTGGCTAAACAATAACAATTGGTATGCAACAAAGGAAACCAGCAACATAACACCGTTTAATCTGGTGATTTTAAAATTACCTAAACGCCGTGTGAAACATAAGAAAAATAATAAAAATGTTACACCGAGCATATACGGTGCATCACGGTATGACGCTTCTGGGTCAATGCTACCAGGAGCAATTAAGCCGGCAAGAGAAAGCACGGCCAAAATATTAAAAATATTTGAACCGATAATATTGCCTAAGGCTAAGTCATCTTCTTTTTTGACGATACTCATAATACTGGCGGCTAATTCAGGTAAGCTTGTGCCAATCGCGATAACCGTTAGTCCGATAACCAAGTCACTAATACCAAATGCTTTTGCAATGAAAACAGACGCATCAACTAAATATGTAGCACTTAATGGCAATATAATAATACCAACAGTTAACCAAAAGAGTGACGTAGGTGTTGGCAGAGCATCGGGTACTTCTTGTTCAGCCTCTAATACCATCGCATCATCAAGCGGGTGTGTTTTAGAACGACGTAAGGTAATAATCAGTAAGGTAAGAATGTACGCTACAAAACCTACAATTAAAATAAGCCCTTCAACGAAACTAAAATAACTGTCAGAAACAAACCAATAAGCGATACCCGTAATCGCAAGTACTAGAGGAATTTCCCGTTTGATGGTACTTGAAGAAACAGATAGCGGGTGTAAAACTGCGGTGATACCTAACACCAATGCGATATTTGTGATGTTAGACCCTATAGCATTACCGATTGCAGTATCAGGGTTTCCTTGCAAAGAAGCAGTACCTGCAATCATCATTTCTGGTGCAGATGAACCCATAGCCACTATAGTTAGACCAATAATCATGGGGGAGATACCGATATTGCGGGCAAGAGAAGAGGCCCCTAAAACAAACTTATCGGCACTCCAAACTAAGGCGATTAAAGAAACTAATAATATAAAAATCTGTAATAACATTCATCACTCCAAAATTAAGGGGTAAATTGTCGCCCGTTGTAAGAGAAAAAAAAAGCGTTATTGTACGAAGATCGATAAAAAAGCGAAATGATTGCGATTTTTTTACAAATATTGACCAAAACAGTTACTTTTGAGTGGTTAATGTTACCTTATCTTTTTTTACGATGGCTACCTTGTGTGTAAAAATTGAGCACATCTTACACTTTCTTACGTTTGTACACGTTTTCTCACGTAATTTAGACATATTAAATGATGAAATTTGGATGAAGTATTTGTTGCAGTCAGGTAGAATTAGTACTACTTAAAAGATGGAAAATTAAACAGTATAATAAACCATGTCAGATATGTTGGTCGACATCAAAAATATGACTTTCAAACGGGAAGAAAGAATCATATACGATGAAATAAACTTACAAATACCGAAAGGTAAAGTCACCGCAATCATGGGGCCGAGTGGTATCGGAAAAACGACACTTCTACGCCTGATTGGCGGACAGTTGCGTCCTGAATCTGGGCACATACTGTTTGATGGTAATGATATTCCTACGCTTTCTCGCCATGAGTTATATCAAGTACGAAAACGCATGAGTATGTTATTTCAAAGTGGTGCATTATTCACCGATATGTCGGTTTATGACAACGTTGCCTTTCCCATGCGAGAGCATAGCAACTTATCAGAGCGCATTATTGAAAAAATGGTATTAATGAAGCTCGAAGCTGTTGGTTTACGAGGTGCACGCGACTTAAAACCGAATGAATTATCTGGTGGTATGGCACGTAGGGCTGCACTTGCTCGCGCGATTGCACTCGATCCTGAGCTTATCCTTTTTGACGAGCCTTTTGCTGGCCAAGATCCTATTTCAATGGGCGTTATTGTTCGATTGATAAAATCGTTGAATGATGCGTTAGGGTTAACATCTGTTGTGGTTTCTCATGATGTACCAGAAGTGATGAGCATCGCTGATTATATCTATATCATTGCTGAACAAAAAGTGATTGGTCATGGCACACCTGATGAAATTCGTCAGCAAACGTCTCCGCTGGTACAGCAATTTGTAAATGGAGAAGCCGATGGTCCGGTTCCTTTCCACTATAAAGCAGCAGCATATCAAGAAGAGCTATTAGGTAAAGGGAGCGTTAAATGAATTGGTTGCAATCAATAGGCCGTAAGGTTATTGGTCGAGTTAGCGCCCTTGGCAGAGCAATAATCATGCTAACCTCTGCACTAGCACATGTTCCTGATGTAAAACGTGGTTTTCCTTTATTAGTACAGCAGCTTTATGCTGTTGGTGTGTTGTCGCTAATTATCATCGTGGTATCTGGCACCTTTATTGGCATGGTGCTAGCGCTACAAGGGTATACTATCCTTGTTGGCTATGGTGCTGAGGCGAGTTTAGGGCCTATGGTGGCGTTATCATTATTGCGAGAACTTGGGCCTGTAGTTGCCGCGCTACTTTTTGCGGGCCGAGCAGGTTCAGCACTAACGGCAGAAATTGGCTTAATGAAAGCCACTGAACAATTATCAAGTTTAGAGATGATGGCGGTTGATCCATTACGTAGAGTAATAGCACCACGCTTTTGGGCAGGCTTTATTTCACTCCCCTTATTGGCGGCAATATTTTCAGCAGTGGGTATTTTAGGGGCACATCTAGTCGGTGTTGATTGGTTAGGTGTTGATAGCGGTACATTTTGGTCAGTAATGCAAGCGCAAGTTTCGCTAGAAAAAGATATTTTAAATGGTGTGATAAAAAGCATTGTTTTCGCCTTTGTCGTGACATGGATAGCCGTTTATAAAGGTTATGATTGTGTGCCAACTTCAGAAGGTATTAGTAGAGCAACAACAGCTACGGTTGTGCAGTCTTCTTTACTTGTTTTAGGTTTAGATTTTATTTTAACCGCGTTAATGTTTACCAAGTAAATGTGTTCAGGTTTGGTTAAGCGGTGTTTGTGTTTAATGGGTGGATGACATGATGTCAAAAAAAATAGAAGTTTTTGTTGGGCTATTTGCGGTAATTGGTATTGCTGCATTGTTAATGCTAGCGTTAAAAGTAGCCGATAGCGGTATTTCAGGTGGCGGAGAAACGTACAAGCTTTACGCCAAATTTGATAATATTGGTGGTTTAAAAGTACGCTCGCCTATTAAGGTGGGTGGTGTTGTTGTCGGTAGAGTGAGTGAAATAAGCTTAGACTCTGACGATTACACACCTTTAGTTACGTTGGAAATCGATACACGATTTAAAAACTTTTCAGAAGCAACATCAGTGTCTATTTTAACCGCTGGTTTGTTAGGCGAACAGTATATTGGTTTGCTACCTGGCTTTATTGATGAGTCGGTTGGTACACTAAGAGAAGGTGATTACATAGAAGATACTAAACCCGCTTTAGTATTAGAAGAATTGATAGGGCAGTTTTTATTCGGCCAAGGGAATGGTGATTAATGATTGGGGAAAAGATGAAAATGTTATCTAAACACACAGCAATTTTACTTACAGCATGTTTGGCATCAAGTAGTGCTTTTGCAACAGATCATAACGATGCGTTAATAACATCTCAGACGCCTTTTTATATAAATGAAGGTAGCGGCTCTACTACTATTAATACTGCTGATCCGTTTGATATGATTAAAGCTGTAGCTGATATCACCTTTAAACGCTTTGCTAGAGAACAAACGGAAATACGTAAAAATCCAAACTTATTAAAACAAATTGTCCGTGAAGAGTTAGTACCGTATATCGACTATCGTTATGCTGCTTTTAAAGTGATTGGCGCTAAGAATTTTAAGAATACGACAGCAGCAGAGCGTGATGAATTCGTACCTGTTTTTCTTAATTATTTAATCACCTCTTATGCACAAGTATTTACGCTATATAATAACCAAAAAGTAACCATTGAACAGGCTAGGTTATCAAATTCTGGTCGTATCGCATTTGTTAAAACGTTAGTGATAGAGCCGGGAAGAGAACCTATCGATATTTCATTTTCCACGCGAAAAAGCAGAGATTCTGACGAATGGAAGGCCTATGACATGGTAGCAGAAGGTATCAGCTTGCTTGATAGTAAAGAAGCTGAACTTGGTAGCTTGATCCGCCAAAAAGGGTTACCTTACGTAACGGAATTGCTAAAAGAAAAAGCCGAAAAAGATATTGTTTTTAAATAGGGAAACTACGTGAAAACATTAGAGATATTACCAAAAGCACATCAACTGGTGGTCAAGGGTAATTTAACACGTGAATTTATTACTGCTAATATAGAGCGACAATCTACTCGCGACCTTTCAAATAACATTACCCATATTAATTTATCACAAGTTAATGCGGTAGATACTGCGGGGTTAGCATGGTTATTATTGATGGTTGAAAGGGCTCAAAAAGCAGATTTACCCCTTAAACTTGTTGATTTGCCTGAAGACTTGGTGAAATTAGCAAAATTAAGTGCGGTCTCGGCTTTCTTGCCAGTTCAATAAGCCCTATAATCCCAGTAACTTTGTTAATGGGAGACCCTTGTGGAAGTTTCTGAAATTGAAAAATTAATTAATGATGCTGTTGAGCTTGACGAATTACACGTTAAGTTCGATGGCTCGCAATGTACGGTAATCGCTGTCGCTGATTTTATCGGAGAGTTATCACGAGTAAAACGCCAACAGTTGATCTTTGCTCCTTTATCACAAGCGATTAAAGATGGCTCTATTCACGCGGTAACGGTAAAAACCTTCACAACGTCTGACTGGCAACGTGAAAAAATGTTTAACTTACCCCTGTAATTAGTAATTAAGAAGAATACCTTGGACGCATTTAAAATTAATGGCGGTAATCCGCTTAATGGCGAAGTAGCTATTTCAGGTGCAAAAAACGCAGCACTACCTATTTTGATGGCTTGTTTATTATCAGAACGCCCGATCACAATCAGTAATGTTCCTAAGTTAAATGACATTAACACGACGTTAAAGTTGTTGCGTGATTTAGGCGCTGTTATTCAGTGGGTAGCAGAAGATCAAGTATCTATTGATGCATCTAAAATACATAATCATAAAGCGTCATATGAACTGGTTAAAACAATGCGCGCATCAATTCTAGTACTTGGACCATTGTTAGCGCGCTTTGGTCATGCCGAAGTTTCTTTACCAGGCGGGTGCGCTATTGGTGCTCGCCCTGTCAACTTACACATTCAAGGGTTGAAGTTGATGGGAGCAGATATTGACGTAGAAAATGGTTATATTATTGCGAAAAACAAAGGTCGCTTAAAAGGCGCCACCATTTTCATGGATACAGTGAGTGTCACAGGTACAGAAAATTTAATGATGGCAGCTGCATTAGCAGACGGTAAAACCATCATCGAAAATGCTGCCCGCGAACCTGAAATTGTTGATTTAGCAAACTGTTTAAATGCAATGGGGGCAAATGTTTCTGGTGCTGGCAGTGACACGCTAACCATTGAAGGTGTCGCTAGGTTAGCGGGTGAACAGTATCGAGTGATGCCAGATCGTATAGAAACAGGCACATTCTTAGTTGCAGCTGCTGTGACACAAGGTAACGTTACTTGCACCAACACTGACCCAAGCGCACTTGATGCTGTGATCAGTAAGTTACAAGAAGCGGGTGCAACGGTGACAACAGGTGACGATTGGATCTGTTTAGCAATGAATGAAAGGCCTAAAGCTGTGAATATTCGTACGGCACCACACCCAGCGTTTCCTACTGATATGCAAGCTCAGTTTGTTGCTTTAAATGCTATCGCTGAGGGAACATCAACGACGATTGAAACCATTTTTGAAAACCGTTTTATGCATGTACCTGAACTACAGCGTATGGGAGCAGATATCGCCTTAGAAGGAAATACCGCTATTGCTAAGGGGGTTAAGACCTTAACGGGTGCTCAGGTGATGGCGACAGACCTCAGAGCTTCTGCAAGTTTAGTGATTGCAGGCCTTGTGGCAACGACAGAAACGCAGGTTGATCGAATTTATCATATCGATCGTGGTTATCAAAAAATTGAAGATAAATTGCAGGCATTGGGCGCTGATATCACACGTGTTCAAGGCGCTTAACAGCATATTAAAACCACCTAGTAATGTAGGTGGTTTTCCCATTCTATAAAACTCTAATCACGTAATAATACCAACTCGCCCTTTGGGAGCGTGTTAGAGGCGCGATAATTGCGCAAAACGTGTTTGATGTAGAACAACTATACCTGTACACGTTTCGCTTATTCTCCCACCTCTGACATCGCTCTGAACTGACTTAATCTTTATGCGAATTGGTATAAGCTTTACTGTTCACTTTCTAAAATAGTAACGGGTATTTTTAATTGTTGTTCACCGCGATATACAATAAAGATTAGTTCAGTGCCTGGTCTTGTTTCTGCTACTAAATCAAGTGCTTGAATAGTAGATGTAATAGGTGTGTCGCCAATTTGAGTGACGATATCGCCTGCGCGAAGTTTGGCAATGTCGGCAGGACTATTTTTAACAATCCCACTGATAAGAAAGCCGCGAGGGTTTTGACTAAACACTTGTGTGTCTATCCCTAACCACCCTCGAATGACTCGACCATTATCAATAATTTGTTGCATCACTTTGTAAGCCAGTTGGTAAGGGATCGCAAAGAAAATACCTTGAATATCAAGTTGTGGATTGATTTCACGGAATAAGCGCGAATTAATACCAACCAGAGCACCATTGGTGTTAACTAATGCACCACCTGAATTACCTTCGTTGATAGCAGCATCCATTTGTAAAAACTGAGTATGATTTGTATTGCTTAAGCCTGTACGACCCGTTGCACTGATAATACCTTGCGTGATTGTTTGACCTAAGTTTAATGGGTTACCTATTGCAAGCACTACGTCGCCTGCCGATGCCTCAAGTTCAAAATTTTGCGGGATCACAGGAAGGTTATTAGCCTCAATTTTTAATACCGCTAAATCGGTGTACACGTCATAACCTATAATAGTGGCAGGAAATCGTTGGCCATTTTGTAAATCAACACGAATTTGAGCGGCATTTTGCACGACATGATAATTGGTCAGCATATAACCATTAGGATCCATTATTACTCCAGAGCCTAATCGCGTTACGCTGCGTGGGGCTTGCAAATAATTAACACTGTTTTGAATTTCTTCAGAATACAAGTTAACAACTGCAGGACCAGCACGTTGAACCGCCGTTGCATAGGAGAGCGGAGCAGGGGAAGTTTTTTGCGGGCGAAAAAAGCTCCACCAGTTGTCACCTTCACCACTTAAATCAGGATATATAACTAAAAGGACGACAGCAAAAATAACGCCATAGCTAATAGCGTTAAGTACGTATTTTATTGAGTCTAAGATTTTCAAAGGCGTAATTTACGGTTATTTTTTTAGAAGATTAACACATGTGTTAACAATAAAAAACGGCTCAATGATTGAGCCGTTTCTTGTGTATGATGTTGCTAGTATAAAATACTAGCAACAGTTTTATCACATCATCAATGGAAAGTTAACGTATACGGATATACAAGTTTGAATTACCTCGAATGATGTGCAAGAGCGAGATACCATCACCTTCTTTAAGTAATTCACGAAGTTCGCCAATGTTACTGACACGGCTGCGGTTTACACCGCGAATAATATCGCCTTTGCGCAAACCTATCATATTTGCAGGAGAATCTTCTTCAATATCTGAAACTAAAACACCTTTAGCTTGGTCATGATTTTCAAGCTCAGCACCTTCAAGCATACGATGAATTGACGCGGGTTCAACATTAGGGCTGTCAGCTTTTTTCAGCACTACGGAATAGGTTTTTTCTTTGCCATTGCTTTTAATGACAGTTAGCTTAACTTCACTGCCTGCACCAATAGCACCAATTTTACCGCGTAATTCTGAAAATGAGCGTATTTTTTTGCCATTAACTTTTGTGATGACATCACCTGCTTCAATACCTGCTTCATCTGCGGCTGAATCGATAGTAACTTGTTCAACAAACGCACCTTGTGCTTCTTCGAGCTCCATTGCCTTAGCAAATTCACCTGTTACACTTCTACCGGCAACGCCAAGAACACCTCTGCGAACTTCACCAAATTCAATAATCTGTGTGACTAAACTTTTAACCATATTACTTGGTATGGCAAAACCAATGCCGACATTACCGCCGTTAGGGCCAATAATTGCTGTATTAATACCAATTAGTTCACCGCGAAGGTTGATCAAAGCGCCACCTGAGTTACCGCTATTGATGGCGGCATCTGTTTGAATAAAGTCTTCAAAGTTGTCAGCATTTAAACCACTTCTGCCTAATGCACTAATAATACCTGATGTAACAGTTTGTCCTAAGCCGAACGGACTACCTATAGCGACGGCAAAATCACCCACTCGTAATTTGTCTGAGTCAGCGATGTTTACTGCAGTCAGATCTTCGGTACCCACTTGTAATAATGCTATATCACTGTTTTCATCAGATCCCATTTTGGTTGCTTCAATTTGACGACCATCCTTTAGCGTGATTTGAATTTCGTCGGCTTCTTTGACCACATGATAATTGGTTACAATATAGCCTTTTTCTGCATCGATAATTACACCAGAGCCTAAGCCTTGGAATGGGCGCTCCCTTGACGGCGTTTGTCGAGGATTTCCAAAGAAAAATCTAAATGCATCAGGTACACGTTGTTTTATTTCCTGTGTGCCTCTTACCGAAATGAGTACTACCGCAGGGGTAACATTTTCGAGCATGGGGGCTAAACTAGGTATTTGTTGCCCAGCAACGGATAATGGTAAATTTGCGTGTGCGGGTAGGCTTGCCATGGCAACGCCACCTGAAAGTAAAATACTACTCAACAGCACAGATATTTTTTTCATAACAGAGATCTCTCCTACTTTCATACTGATATTAATACGTTAACTTAAAGCACTTGTATATTTTAATGTTCATTTTGTTATACAAAGTGGTATGACTACTGACTAAGGATTTAACTGCAAGTTCCTATTTTTCAATGTCACTATTTGTAACAGCTTGTGTCTGATCAGCAAACAAGCCGCTTGCTGTACCAGAATAATCGAGTGGTGCTTCGGTGACAGTTTCCTGTTTTGCACGTTCATTGCGATCGTGTCTTAACGCCACTGTTTGAGCGAGTTGTTCTTGCGTTTCTTTGGCGAAGAACGGCATAAAAATTTCTTCAGCGGTTGTGGCCTGTTGAAGGAGCTTAGTACTTTGCTCCATTTGTTGCATGGCCGTTTGGCAAGTATTATTCATCTGTTCAAGTAGCTTTTTAGAGTCATCTAAGTGTTCTGCTACATCGAGTTTATATTGTGCTAAAGATGCTTCTGCTTCGCTTGCTTTCTCAGCGAGATTTTTACTCTCTTTGTTTGAAGCTGACATAAATTTATTGGCAAATATGCCTGCAATAGCACCGACGATAAAAATAATGATACCCACAACAATATTCATAATTAAAAACCTTATTTAACAAGCCGTACAAATTGTAATAACGGAAAAAATTGGCGAAAATAGAGATTAACACACAAAGCCAAATTATTTGAAAGTTAATATGTATGCTAAATTATTTTTTTCAAGCATTGGTTAACAATCAATAACACGTAACGTTACATGATACATTTATCTCCTATAGACAAGTATAAACAAGATCTCGAAAGAGACGACTTTCAATATGATCAAGCACAAGAGAATGCGGTAAAACACTTACAACGCTTATTTGAAGACTTACAAAACAAGCCTTTACCGGTTAAAGGATTTAAAAAAGTATTTAATAGGTGGAAGCGTGTTATTGAAAAATCAGCGCCTACAAGGGCAAAAGGTCTTTATTTTTGGGGCGGTGTTGGTCGTGGAAAAACCTATTTAGTCGATACGTTTTATGATTGCTTGCCTTTTAATAATAAAATGCGCGTGCACTTTCATCGTTTTATGCATCGAGTACATGAAGAATTAAAAACGTTATCAGGGCAAGCTGATCCATTAAAGATTATTGCGAAACGCTTTGCTGATGAAACCTGTATTATTTGTTTTGATGAATTTTTTGTCTCGGATATTACCGACGCGATGATCTTAGGCACATTATTTGAGGAGTTGTTTGCTCATCATGTTACCTTGGTAGCAACCTCGAATATCATACCTGATGAGTTATATCGTAATGGTTTGCAGCGAGCTCGTTTTTTGCCTGCAATAGCTTTGATAAATCAGCATTGTGACGTTGTTAATGTCGATAGCGGTATAGATTACCGTTTGCGCACGTTAGAACAAGCTGAGATTTATCACCATCCGCTTGATGAAAAAGCGACGGAGAACCTTCATCATTATTTTACTCAATTGTCGGTTGAAGAAGGGCGTTCAAATACCGTTATCGATATCAATAACCGTCAATTACATGCAATTGAAGCGTCAGATGGTGTCGTACATTTTGATTTTTCTGTGCTCTGTGAATCAGCTCGAAGCCAAAGTGACTACATGGAAATAAGTAAAGTGTATCATTCGGTACTACTTGCTAATGTTAAGCAGATGAGTGCCGATAGTGATGATGCTGCAAGGCGCTTTATTGCATTGGTCGATGAATTTTATGAACGAAAAGTAAAATTAATCATGTCTGCTGAAGTTGCAATGGAAAACTTATACAGTCACGGAAGGTTAACGTTTGAATTTAAACGCTGCTTAAGCAGACTACAAGAAATGCAATCACATGATTATTTAGCGTCTGAACACATTCCTTAAGGTTCTTTCAAGTTCAGCTCAAATTTTAATAGCCTCTTTATTCAGAGGCGACATCTTCTCGAAACTGCTCTGCGTCTAACTGATGCTTTTTGAGTAGCTTATAAAATTCTGTTCGATTACGTTGAGCAATACGAGCCGCTTGTGAAACATTTCCTGCGGTAATCTTTAACAATTTTGACAGGTAATCTCGCTCAAAATGTTCACGTGCTTCTTGAAATGAGGGTAACTGTGAGGTGCGATCTCTTAATGCATTACGAATCAGCGTATCACTGATTAGCGGTTCAGTGGCAAGTGCAACACTGTGTTCAATGACATTTTGTAGTTGCCTGATATTGCCTGGCCAAGGAGCGCTAATAAGTACCTCTATGGCTTCTTTAGTGAAGCCATTAATCTCTCGTTTAGTACTGGTTTTACTTTTATTAAGAAAGTGATTGGCAAGTAAAGGGATATCTTCTCTTCGTTCTGATAGTGGTGGTAAGGCAAGCTCAACAACATTTAGTCGATAATATAAATCTTCCCGAAAGTCATTATTCGCAATCGCTTGCTGCAGGTTTTGATGGGTTGCGGCAATAATGCGTACATCAACACTTACAGAGCTAGTACTGCCCACTGGGCGAATTTCTCTTTCTTGCAGCGCCCTGAGTAACTTAACTTGAAAATTCATTGGCATGTCACCAACTTCATCTAAAAATAACGTGCCGCCATCAGATGCTTCAAACAAGCCAACATGGTTTTGTTCTGCGCCAGTAAAGGCACCTTTTTTGTGGCCAAATAACTCAGATTCTAATAATTGTTCTGGAATAGCTGCACAGTTTATCGCGGTAAACGTATTGTCTTTACGATCACTTGCTAAGTGAATGGCTTGTGCTAGCAATTCTTTACCGGTTCCACTTTCACTGTGTATTAATACGCTAAAATCGCTTTGTGCTACCTGTTTTGCCTGTTGCAGTAAAGCTGCCATTACCGCACTACGACTAATAATTTTTTGCCGCCATATTTGCGATTTATCATCTTGTGTAAAAGTATCAGCATGTGGTTGCAAATGAAGTGCTTGCTTAGCTGTTTCAAGAAGTTCTTGGCTTTCAAAGGGTTTGGTTAAAAAGCTAAACACCCCTTGTTTTGTTGCATGAATCGCATCAGGAATAGTGCCGTGGGCCGTCATAATAATCACAGGAAGGCTTGGTTGAACCGCACGTATTTTTTCAAATAATGCCATACCGTCCATACCTTCCATACGTAAATCACTGATCACTAACTGAATGGGGTGGCTATCAACAATATTGAGTGCTTTTTTTCCATTATCTGCAGCATGCACGTGATAACCTGCGGCACTTAATCGAATACTAATTAGACGCAACAAACTTGGGTCATCATCAACCACTAATACGTTTAACTTTTCTTGCTGTTCGGTGTTACTGCTCATTAATTTAGCTCTTGTGGTTGAATGTCTCTTTCGATGCTCTTTAACTGATTAATTTGTGTCGTTAGTTTATTGACTTGTTCTTTAAGGTTCTCGTTTTCTTTTTGTATATCTTCTAGTGCCTTCGTGCTTAACACATTTTTATTTAATGCAATAATCTGTTGATTTAATTGTTCTGATAATAATTCAATAAACGCTAAATCAAACACGGAAAAATGACTTTTATCTATTTGATTTAAAATGGTTTTTGATGTGTATGGGTTGTGTTGAATGGCTTTTGGTATGGCATACAATAAAGCGAGTTGTGCATGGTTTTTATATGGTGATTGTGTAGTGTTAGTCTTATTGTTTATGCGCGTAAACTCTTCGGATAATGCTTCAACGGGCAATGATTTTAACCATAAGTAATATTCACTCATTGTAGGTGAAACTGCCTTGTCTGATGTTAATTTACAGCCGCTGAACGCACACATTAATATAAAAAGTAATAGATAACTATTCAGTCGATATTGCTTAGGTGCAACGAAGGTGCGGAAGCTCTCCATGTTCATGTTATTAGTTATCCGTTAAGTTAAGTTTGATCATGGCAATTAAACCACGTTTGTTTGAATGGTTTTTTAACACGATAGTACCATTTAAGCGTTTTAATAATTCTTTTACAATAGTTAACCCTAAACCGCTGCTTTTGATCGGTGCATTTTCTGGTGCTGGCCCTTGGTAGAATGCATCAAATACTTTTTCGATAGCAGGAGAAGTAATACCAGGCCCTTGATCAGCTATAGTACAAATAAGTTGCTGTTCATCTTCAAAAACATCAATAAAGATTTTACCGTTATTTGGTGAATATTTAATTGCATTTGATAATACATTATCAAAAATGACTGATAACTGTTTACTATTTGTTGTTAAAGTAATGGCGTCAATATTAAGCACGGCTTCAATGTTTTTTCCATTAAGTTCAAGCTTTCGTGCGGCCAGACATTCTTCAATAAGAAGTGAAATATTAACAGGTGCGGCAGAAAGTAAACTCGTTGAATCTAGTACAATATTAAAATCTAATAGTCCTTCAATTAACATTTGTAATCGATTAACATTACTGCGCATAATTTCTGTGACTTCATATTGACCGTCGTTAAGTTGCCCTAAACTGTTGTCATAGAGTAGCTCTGTACCTTCACGTATTGCAGCAAGTGGTGTTTTTAATTCATGGGATATATGACGAATAAAGCTCGATTTTTGTTGCTCTAAGGTGTGTAATCTTTGGCGCATTCTTTCTAGGGCTTTTGCAATGTTTTGAACCTCGGTCGCACCAGAAAAAAGAATTTCATCATCAAACTTACCCGTTTCTAAACGTTGAATTTTACGCTGTAAAGATTGTAATGGTTTTAAAATCATTAACGAAAATAAAATGGCGATAATGATGGTAACAGGAATAATGAATACGCTATTTAACAGCACTTTCTGAGTTGTGTTTGCACTTGATTGTACTCGGCTAACTTGGAACTGAATAAGCGCTTCACTTTCATTACCTAACTGAGCACTGAGATGATTCATGGTTTTAAAGTATTGTTGTAAATCGTCTAAGGAAGGCCTTTCTAACGCCGTTATTTGCAACATGGTTTTATTGACCTCTTGTCGCAATGATTGGCATAACTCGTTAATTGCCCGTGAAGAAGCTTGTTGCTCATATTGCTTGAGTACTCTGTTTACTTGTTGCTGTTGGCGGTAAACACGATCCAGCAATTCTTTTTCTTCTAATACAATGTATTGGCTGGCAGTACGTTGTAATAAATTTAATGAAGCACTTAATTGTCGGTCATTTGCAACTGTGGCAGCAACACTTGAAATACTAGAAGCACTTTGTTCGGCTAGTTGGTGCAGTTTTTGACTGCCATAAAGTAAGGTTAATACCAAGGGTAAAATCACTGAGGTAAAACCAAAAATGGTTAAATGCTTAATCGAAATATTGCGTAGTGTTAAGTTCAAATGAGGTTGCCTAACCGTTAACAAGTAAAGAGTATGAATAGTACGTATTTTTACGGTATTAGGTGGGGAATACAACACTGTCTTTAAATGGCGACAGTTAATTTATTAATCAAAATTATATTTAAGATACTGATCTTGCGATAAAAAATCACTCTTGAATTGCTTTATCTCCTTCAATAAATTTTTTAGCCTTCAATACTGTCGCCAAATGGCAACAGTTATTAGGGTTTATTGTCAGCTTTAATTTTATAAACTCAATAAAAACAGTATCTTAAAAAGTTGGCGCGCTTACTGCTTTAGTGAGTCTGAACATTCCCAACACTCTTTAATTAACAAAAGCAAAAAGGAAAATTTAATATGAAACCAGTTAGTTTAAAAAAGGTATGTGCAGTTGTAGCATTTTGTACCACAGGTGCTTTTCTCGTTAATGCCAATGAAAAACCAACAGCACCTAACATGGATAAGGGTGAAAAAGTGGCAAACCTTACTACTGATAAACAAATGACCTTTGACCAGCTATTAAAGAATTATGATGATGATAGCAATGGTTTATTAAGTAAAAAAGAGCTAGAAAATGTATTAGATACTGGCTTGTTAGCGTCATTTGATGATATTGACACCAATAGCGACCAAGCAATTAGTGCAAGTGAATTTGCACAGTATGAAGGTAATAGCTAAACAATAGCTTTAAAACTAAGGAATTAGGGGTTACCGATTATTGCTTTTATTGCTGATAAGTTAACGTGATTTATCAATGTAAGGCTTATTGGTCACAGCCGAACTGAGTGATGTAAATCAATATCAGTAGCCCTTATACCAGTTGTTTTGGTATGTACGATTCCCCCGTTTATGTCGACTGTCTTCCCAACTCTCAGTCGGCTTTTTTTCGTGTGTAAAAAGGCGATGATAATGAAAACAATGCCGCGATATGTTCAATTAAATAATTGGATCTTTGAAGTCAAAGCCGTAAGAGCGTTACGTGTTGACAACTACGGTGACCCATATAGTGCTATAGCTTCACTGACAGTTAACGGTGACAATGCCTACTTTGATGGTTTACTTAGCAGAGAAAATGAAGTGTTTACCCGAGATGATTTTTCAACCTTCAAAGAATTTTGTTCTCAGTTATCGGTTAAACATGCTAATTTCGACCGATTTAAACAATCATCTATGGTAAGTGCTCAAGTTGATATTCCTCAATATCAATCAGCGGCTGCTAATGTGTTTCAGTTGGTTAAGTAACTAATTATCAGGTTAAGTAACTAATAAGAACAGGTGTTATTTTTTAGCAATTTATTGATAGTTATCTCTAAATTGAGAGGGAAGCTCGCCAAATAACTCTTTAAACTTTTTGCTAAAATAGCTGTGATCGCTAAATCCAGCCTTTTCTGCAACTTCCGCAATGGGCGTTGTAGTCTCTACCAATAACCTTCTTGCTTGCTCTAAGCGTAAATCATTAATAAATTGCTTGGGTGTTTTCTTTAAATACTTTTTAAACCTACGCTCTAACGCACTGACTGATAAATGGGCAACCTGCGCTAATGTTTCAATCGTCAATGGCTGTTCAAAATGTTCTTTAATATAATCAACAGGCACTTTTACCGCCTCTAAACCGGTTAATGCCATGGCTTGTTTTTCTAAGTGTCTGGTAATACCGTATGATCCAATAATCTTGCCTTGATTATTATACAATGGGCGCTTTGTTGTACTATACCAAGCAATATGACCCCCTACATTCATATTCATTTCTAATCTTTCGGTGACTCGCTCGCCAGCCAAAATTTTCTCATCATCTCGAATAAATTGTTTAGCGATATGCGCAGGCGCAAAATGGTAATCGGTTTTACCTATCACCTGCTCAATTGACTTAACCCGTTGATGTTCTACGAAGGCTTTATTGGCATAGATAAATTGGTGTTTTTCATTTTTGATCCAAAAAAGCGTATCGGGTAATAAATCAAACATTTTTATCAGCTGTAAGGTTTCTATTTGTTCAAGTAATGTTCTATCAACGCTCATTTATAACCCAGTGCTAAAAATTGTAATCATGAAAAATATAATAACCGTTCGCCGATTTTGTTGCATTAAAAACCGATTTATTAATAACACTTTATGTACAGTAAGCCTATATTAAGTGGATAACCTCTAAATAATTGGGCCAGTAATGAAGAAAATACGTATGGGCATGGTTGGTGGTGGTCAAGGTGCCTTTATTGGCGCTGTACATCGTATGGCCGCATTTCTAGATGGTAACATTGAACTTGTTTGTGGAGCGTTTAGTAGTAATGCCGAACGTAGTCAACAATCAGGAGCAGACTTAAACATTGCTCAACAGCGATGCTATGCAAGCTATCAAGAAATGTTTGAACAAGAGGCGGCGCTTCCCGCTGAAAAGGGCATGGAGTTTGTCGCTATTGTTACTCCTAATTATTTGCATTTCCCTGTCGCAAAAATGGCGATAGAGTACGGATTTCATGTGTTATCAGATAAACCGGCAACCTTCGATTTAGCAGAAGCATTAGCGCTACAATCATTGCTTGAGCAACATAATACCTTGTATGGGTTAACACACACATACAATGGCTACCCGATGGTTAAGCAAGCTAAACATCTTGTTGCATCAGGTGAGTTAGGAAAGATAGTAAAAATTGTTGTGGAATATAGCCAGGGTTGGCTTGCATCAAAAGATGATGAAGCAAGTAAACAAGCCAGCTGGCGTTTAGATCCTAAAAAATCGGGTATAAGTTGTTGTATGGGAGATATTGGCGTACATGCAGCCAATTTAGTTGAATACGTGTCTGCTTTAAATATTACACAGTTATGCGCAGATCTTGAAACCACGGTTGCCGACCGACAACTTGACGATGACGGAACGGTTTTATTGCGCTTTTCAAATGGAGCAAAAGGGGTGCTGCTTGCTAGCCAAGTGTCGATTGGTGAAGAAAATAATTTACGTTTGCGTATATACGGTGATAAAAAAAGTCTTGAATGGTGGCAAATGGAGCCGAATACTTTGTGGCTAAAATCAGCTGACCAACCTACTCAAATGTTAAGAGCTGGTGTTGGGGAAATGTGTGACCAAGCTCTCAATGCAATGAGAACACCTGCTGGTCATCCAGAAGGCTATTTAGAAGCGTTTGCCAATGTTTACCAAAATTTTGTTGGTCAAGTGCGTGCTTTTCAGCGAGGCGAAGATGCTAGCAACGAGACTCATGATGTACCGGGTATTACAGAAGCTGTAAAAGGAATGGCATTTATTGAAAATACAGTACGCGCGAGTCAGTCAGACATGAAATGGCATCAATTATCGCTTGCGACAGAATAGAGAGGAAAAATTATGACACAAATCAAAGGGCCAGGCATATTTTTAGCACAGTTCTGTAGTGATGAGGCACCGTTTAACGATTTAAAAAGTATTTGTGAATGGGCAGCTAGTTTAGGATACAAAGCGGTACAAATTCCTACTTGGGATAAACGTTTATTTGATTTAGAAAAAGCCTATGAAAATGAAAGTTATTGCGATGAAGTTAACGCGATTGTTAGGAAGGCTGGCCTGACGATTAGTGAACTTTCAACGCACCTCCAAGGTCAGTTAGTTGCCGTTCATCCTGCTTATGATGCGCAATTTGATGCTTTTGCAGTTGAAGAGGTTCGTCATGATCCTAAAGCTCGTACTGAATGGGCAATAAACCAAGTTAAAATGGCGGCTAAAGTGAGTCAACGATTAGGTTTAACCGCACATGCTACATTTTCAGGCGCACTGTTATGGCAAACAGTTTACCCATGGCCACAACGACCAGCAGGCCTTGTTGAAGACGGTTTTGCAGAGCTTGCTAAACGTTGGCTACCTATTTTAGATGCCTATGAAGAAGCCGGTGTTGATCTTTGCTTTGAGTTACACCCAGGAGAAGATTTACACGACGGCGTGACTTTCGAGCGCTTTCTTGCGGCAACAAACCACCATCCGAGGGCAAACATTCTTTATGATCCAAGCCACTTTGTTTTACAGCAATTAGATTATTTAGCCTTTATTGATATTTACCATGATCGTATTAAAGCCTTTCATGTAAAAGATGCAGAATTTAGATCGAATGGGCGAAGCGGTGTATATGGTGGCTATCAAAACTGGCAAGAGCGCCCTGGTCGCTTTCGTTCTTTAGGTGATGGTGAAATCGATTTTGCGCAAATTTTCAGTAAATTAACTCAATATGGCTTTCAAGGTTGGGCAGTGCTTGAATGGGAGTGTTGTTTAAAGCATCCCGTAGATGGTGCTCGTGAAGGCGCACCGTTTATCGAAAAATACTTAATTCGTACACCTGAACATGCCTTTGATGACTTTGCTGCAAGCGGTCAAGATGAGACATTAAACAGAAAAATTTTAGGTTTATAAGGAAGAGTATGAAAACAATAAATAAAAATACGCTTTTTACTGCCTGTTGCTTAGCGTTGATCGTTACCGCAATGACCTTTGCTATCAGGGCGGGTATTTTAACGCAATTAAGCCAAGAGTTTGCACTAACGGATGCAGAGCTTGGCTGGATTAATGCCATGGCTTTCTTGGGCTTTCCAGTGGCGATGATGTTTGGCGGCTTACTTTATAACTACTTAGGCGCAAAAAAACTCGTACTCATTGCTTTTGTTGGTCATCTTGTTGGCTTATTGCTGACCATTTCAGCGGATGGCTTTTGGACGTTGTTAATTTCAACCTTCTGTATTGGCTTTGCTAACGGTGCGGTTGAAGCTGGCTGTAACCCTATGATTGCCGATATGTATCATAAAAACCAAACCACTATGCTTAATCGTTTTCATGTGTGGTTCCCAGGCGGTATTGTTATTGGGGCGCTTATTTCAAAATTATTTACCGATGCGGGCATCGGCTGGCAAATTCAAATAGCGATCATGATCGTGCCAACGCTTATTTATGGTTTTTTAATGTTCAGCCATCAATTTCCGCAAAGCGATAATATTGAAACATCAACGCGTAAAAACATTAAAGGACTGTTTTCACCCTTGTTTTTATTTATGGCGTTTTGTATGACCTTAACGGCAACAAGCGAGCTAGGTACACAGCAGTGGATTGAGCGAATTTTAGGTGCATCGGGTGCTTCGCCTATGCTAATTATGGCACTGATTACCGGTGTTATGGCAGTGGGCCGTTATTTTGCAGGACCATTAGTTCATCGTTTAAATCCATCAGGTGTCTTACTTGGCTCAGCAGTAATGACCACTATTGGTATTTATGCCATGAGTGTTGCCACAGGCGGTGCCGTTTATTTATGTGCCTTAATTTTTGCCTTGGGTGTTACGTATTTTTGGCCAACGATGATCGGCTTTGTCGCTGAAAACATTCCTCAGTCAGGTGCTTTAGGTATGTCGATCATGGGGGGAGCAGGCATGTTTGCCGTCAGTATGTGGAACCCGTTTATTGGTCAGTGGATTGATGATGCGAGACAAGCCGCTTTGCTTGAAAACCCTGATCCGCAAATGGCTGAACTTGTTGCAGGTCAAGCAGCATTGGCTAACTTGTCTATTTTCCCAGTTATTCTTATTGTGGCATTCGCTGGGTTGACCTTATACATGCGAAAACGTAAACATGCGACAGAATAAAGCAAGGTTGGGGAAAGTATGAGTAACAATATTTTACTAAAATCAACGAGTAAACGTACCTTTGTTAAAGGTTTGTCAGCATTGTTGGGTGCCAGCACTGTCGCGCACTTAACTGCGGGAAATGCGCTAGCGTCTGCGATGTCTTTTCAACAGAAAACTGGGGTACAGGCACGTAAATTATTTACTAAACAACAATTTAATGTACTTAGTGCCGTTTGCTCAACGATTATCCCTGAAACTGATACGCCTAGTGCTGCACAACTTAACGTACATGGCTTTGTTGACCATCAATTAGTTACTTGCCATCAAAAAACTGAACAAGTAAATGCTTTGGCGATTATTGATGTGATTAATGCTAAAGCAAAGCAGCTACACACAGCAGATTTTTATCAACTTACGGCTATTCAAAAAGTTCAGATATTAGAAAGTATTGAGTCCGGTGCTATGAGTTTCACTGAGAAACATCAACAGCAGTTTAGTGACTTGAAGGCGTTGATCGTTTTTGGCTATTTTACGACAGAGGTTGGGGCAACTGAGGTCTTAGCCTATCAAGCAGTTCCTGGAGGATTTAAAGGTTCAGTGCCTTATGACTCAGTGGGGAAAACATACGGCTCACTTGCTTATTATTAAATAAATTTGGCACGGGTTTAGCGTTGTTAAGAGGTTAGCTATGCAACAAGATATATATATTCAACAAAGTGATCATATCTATGATGCACTGGTTGTTGGCTCTGGTGTAAGTGGCGGTTGGGCAGCAAAAGAGTTATGTGAACGTGGGCTTAAAACACTGATGATCGAGCGTGGTCGCATTGTCGAACATAGAAAAGATTACCCTACAGAAGGCAAGGGTGTTTGGCAATACCCTAACCGCATGAAGGTCGATAATCTGTTAGTGGAAGAGCAATATAAAGTGCAACAACAGTGTTACGCTTTTCACGATGGTACTAAACATTTTTTCGGTAATGACAAAGACTTGCCTTACAGTACGAAAAAAGGCACTAATTTTAGTTGGATACGTGCTAACCAGTTAGGTGGAAAATCATTGCTTTGGCATCGACAATCATACCGGTTCAGTGACTATGATTTTAACGCCAATAAGTTAGATGGTCATGGGAACGACTGGCCTATTCGCTATGATGATATTGCTCCTTGGTATTCACATGTTGAAAAGCATGCAGGTATTTCAGGTAATTATGATGGTTTACCTCAATTACCAGACAGTGAGTTCTTGCCTCCTTTTGACTTTAGCTCGCCGGAAATAATGCTAAAAAATAAATTTGCAACATTATTTCCAGAACGACCGATGATAATGGGCCGCACCGCTCATTTAACTAAACCTACTGAACTTCATTATTCACAAGGTAGAGTACAGTGCCAAGCACGAAATGAGTGTCAAAAAGGCTGTTCTTTTGGTGCTTATTTTTCAACACAAAGCTCTACGCTGCCTGCTGCAGCCAAAACAGGTAACTTACATATAGCACCAAATAGCGTGGTTCATAGTTTAATTTATGATGAAACAACTAATCGTGTGAAAGGTGTACGGGTGATTGATAATAACGATTTATCAACCCGTGAATATTACGCAAAGGTAGTGTTTCTGTGTGCATCTACGCTTGGTACAACGCAGATCATGCTCAATTCAACCTCGAAAAAGTTCCCTAATGGCATTGCCAATAGCTCTGGCACACTAGGGCATTATTTGATGGATCATAATTATAACGCGGGTGCTTTTGGTCGCGTTGAAGGCTTTGAAGATGAAACCGTATCAGGCAGAAGACCTACCAATATTTATATTCCAAACTTTCAGTTTGAGCCAAAGCGCTATAAAGATCATTATGTAAGAGGGTATGCGCTAGCTGGTGGCGCTGGTCGAGGTGGCTGGAAAGGCGCCGCTAATAGTAAAGGCATAGGTGTTGGATTTAAACAAAGGCTCACCCAAGCGGGTGACTGGTATTTCAATTTAATGGCGCAAGGTGAAATGTTACCGCGTTTTGAAAACCATGTAGCGTTACATTCAACGAAAAAAGACAAATGGGGTATACCGCAATTACATATCGATTGTACGTGGTCAGAAAATGAAATTGCTATGATGGCTGATGCTGAAGAAACAGCTAGAGATATGTTACTTAAAGCGGGTTTAAAAGACGTGCAAAGTTATAACTCAATTGACGGTGCACCACCAGGATTAGCCATTCATGAAGTAGGTACTGCGCGGATGGGGCGCGATCCGAAAAATTCGGTACTGAACGGTTTTAACCAAACACATGATATAGCGAACTTATTTGTTACAGACGGCGCGAGTTTTTGCTCATCTGCGGTCGTAAACCCTTCGTTAACGTTTATGGCACTAACTGCAAGAGCTGTTGATTATGCCGTAAAAGAAATGAACGCTAAACGAATTTAAATAATAAGGAATAAACCATGAAAAATAAGCTAGTTACCCTAATGTGTGCCTGTTTACCTTTTGTAAGTCAAGCTGCTCTGGGGCATCAAGAAAACAGCGTAATTCCTAAAATAAGTGTGCAGTTATGGTCGGTGAAAGACGATATTAAATCGTCTTTTAAACAAACCATATCATCACTTGCTAATATGGGGTTTCAAGGCGTTGAGTTTGCAGGAAGCTTCGGCCCTTTTGAAAATAATCCAGAAGGGTTGAAAGCGTTCTTAAAGGCTAAAAACCTAGCGGCAAGTGGCGCACACTTAGGGTTTGAACAACTGAATAAACAAAACTTTGCTGATACGGTCGCATTTTATAAAGCCGCGGGCGTATCTATGTTAATTGTGCCGTGGGATGAAAGAGCGTGGCATCCAGAAGGTGTGAAAGAAGTGGTTAGCTTATTAAATGACTTAAGCGTTCAGTTAAAACCTCATGGTATGCGTATTGGCTTTCATAATCACGATCAAGAATTTAACAGCTTTGAGGGAACAACCTATTGGGATTACATTGCAGAAAACACTTCACAGGACGTAGTGTTGCAGCAAGATGTTGGTTGGACAACTTATGCTGGCAAAGACCCTGTTGAATACGTAAAACGCTATCCAGGAAGAACATTAACAACACACTACAAAGTAAAATTACCTGAAGGCACTAAAGGGAAATTACCGATCATAGGTAAAGACACTATTGATTGGCTAGCACTAACTAAAGCGAACATAGCAGTAGGTGGAACACTTTGGATAGTTGTAGAGCAAGAAGAATATCCAAACGGCCTGACTCCGATGGAAGCTGTTCAGCAATCGAAAAGAGGCTTAGAAAAAGTACTTAAGCAATTATAATAAAGGACATAAGAGCACATGATAATGACAAAAATACGTGGAATGCATCAAGTAACACATAATTTCAAAGCCGTTTTAATTACAACAGCGTGTTTACTATTTTCATCGTCCGCAATGGCTGAAACTAATAATCAATTAACTGATGCTGAAAAACAAGCTGGCTGGCAATTGTTGTTTGACGGTAAACAAGCTTCACAATGGCGAAACTACCAACAAAAAACACTGAGTGAACAATGGCAAGTAATTGACGATACACTTACCTTAACTGGCAAAGGGGGTGGAGATATTATTACACAAACCCCTTATGAAAATTTTGAATTAAAACTTGATTGGCGTATTTCTGAAGCAGGCAACAGTGGCATTTTTATTCGTGTCGACGAAAAAGGGAAGTATGTCTATTCTCGCGCACCAGAAATTCAAATTCTTGATAACTTAAAGCACAGTGATAGAAAAGATCCGACGCATCGTTCAGGTTCATTATACGACATGATTGCCTCGCCAGACAGTTCGCACAAACTAGCAGGAGAGTGGAATAGCGTAAGGATACGTGTAAATGAAGGGCATTTAGAGGTCTGGCAAAATCAAGTGAAAACCACGGATATCGTTATGGGTAGTGATAGATGGAATGGGCTAGTAGCTAATAGTAAGTTTGCCACATGGCAAGGCTTTGGTGAACAAGAAAATGGCTATATTGGTTTACAAGATCATGGCGATGTTGTGTCATTTAGAAATATCAAAATTAAAGAGCTTTAGTCATGAAAGATAAAAAGCATCCAGTAATCGTAGTGGGCTCTGGTGCGGGTGGCGCAATGGCTGCTTATGTACTAACACAAGCTGGACACCGCGTGTTAATGCTAGAAGCAGGCCGAGATTATGACCCTAAAACCGAAACACCCATGTTTAAAACCAATGGTGAAGCGCCATTAATGGGCGCTGGTAACGTTGATAAAGACTTTGGTTTTTATGATGCAACGGTTGATGGCGGTTGGAGTGTGCCTGGTGAACCATACACTACCGGTGAAGGTTCTGATTTTTTATGGTGGCGAGCACGTATGTTGGGTGGCCGAACAAATCACTGGGGGCGGTATTCATTACGTTTTAGTGAACATGATTTTAAAGGTAAATCACGCGACGGATTGGGCGCTGATTGGCCAATTGAATACTCGGATTTAGCACCTTGGTATGATAAAACAGAATACTTAGTTGGGGTATGCGGCACCAATACTGGGTTAGATGATATGCCAGATTCATCTGACGGTGTACTTCAACCTCCGCCCAAACCAAGAGTGCCTGAATTGTTAATTGCTGCCGCGGCAAAAAAATTAGGCATACCAACCGCGCCAATGCATCGAGCGGTATTAACACGTGCTAAAGATGATAGACAAGCGTGTTTTTATGCTACTCCGTGCGGTCGTGGTTGTTCTATTGGCGCAGCGTTTCAAACCACAACTTCATTAATTCCTATGGCGAAAGCAACAGGTAATTTAGAGGTTGTTACTGATGCAATGGTTAAGAATGTGACAGTTGATCAACACGGTAAAGTAACCGGTGTTTGTTATGTTGATAAAAAAACAAAGACTGAAACATGCTTAACCGCTAATGTCGTTATTTTAGCAGCAAGTGCCTGTGAATCAGCACGTATTATGCTCAACTCCAAAAGTAAGCATCACCCAAGTGGCTTGGCTAATTCAAGTGGCCAGCTAGGGCGTAATATTATGGACTCAACAGGCACTGGCTTAGGAGCCTATATTCCCGCTTTAGCTGGAAGACCAAGGTATAATGAGGATGGTCATACTGCTAATCATTTATTTATTCCTTGGTGGGGGCACAAAGCACAAGAAAAAGGCGAACTTGATTTCCCAAGAGGCTATCACTTTGAAATTGGCAGTGGTTTTGGTCAGCCAGGTTCTGGTGTAAGTTCAGGGTTGCAAGGTTACGGTAAGGCATTAAAGCAACAGGTAAGAGACAAATATGGCTCGTCGGTTTATTTGAGCTTGCGGGGTGAAATGTTGCCAAATGAACATTGTTACATGGAAATTGACGATAACGTTAAAGACAAATGGGGAATTCCCGTTGCCAAGTTTCATTGGAAGTGGTCAAAACATGAATTGAATCAAGTGGCTCATGGTTTAAAAACCGCAAAAGAAATATTAGAAACCATGGGAGCAACGTTTGACTATCCATTGCCTTCTGCTGAAAAAGCTATTTTGAAAGGTGGACAAATAATTCATGAGGTAGGCGCGACAAGAATGGGCGATTCGCCCAAAGATTCTGTGACAAACCAATGGGGACAAACGTGGGATTGCGATAACTTATTTGTCATGGACGCCGGTGTATTTGCGTCAAATCCACACAAAAACTGTACATTAACCATCATGACATTAGCGATGCGAAATGCAACGTGGCTTTCTGAGCAAATGAACAAAGGGGCGCTTTAAGATGACTAGCAAATACCAAGTAAAACTCAGTCGTCGAGAATCATTAAAATGGGTTGGTGCATTGTCTGCTAGCACGTTAATTCCTAATAGTGTTAGTGCGCTCACTATAGCTGCTGAAAAAAATACTGGGAAAGGGCACTGGCCCAAGCTAACGTTGTCGCCCATTAATGCTAAAGGTTACGGTAAAGATCCAAATTTACTGATCCCGCCTAAATCACCGTGGCCGAAAACCTTGACAGCAGAGCAATTAACCCTTGTTGCGGTATTAGCCGATATTATTGTGCCACGAGAAGGTACAGTGCCTTCAGGTAGCGAAGTTGGCGTGCCTGATGTGGTGGATGAATGGGTTAGTGCACCTTATACTCGGCAGCAGCACGATCGATTAACGATTTTATCAGCGTTAACGTGGATAGATGACGAAGCTCAATTGAGGTTTGAACAATCGTTTGTTAATTTAACCGAACAAAAGCGCCTACAAATTATTGATGATATCGCGTTTGAACGAGAAGATAACGATAACGCGTTTATGCGTATAATTCCTGCTTTTGCACGTTTTAGATCGTTAGTGCTAGCGGCTTTCTATTCTAGCCCCGCAGGCATGAAAGACATTGGATATATGGGTAACGTACCTATTATGGGGGATTACCCAGGACCAACGGAAGAAGCCATGACACACTTAGCACAGGTGGTTAAACAATTAGGGTTATCTCTTTAAATTTTCTACACTATATTTAACAAAGTTCTGTTTCTTAATTTATGCAGTCAGTTACTCTACTGGCTGCATAATTATCTATACAGTGTTATAGACGTCTATACATCTAGTTTCTGGCGTTCATTTAGATACTATGCTAGAGTAGCCGAAATTTTTACGGTGCCTATTTAATTTACGATTATAATTCGTTGATAATAAAGGCTTAAAAGGGAATGTGGTGTAAGTCCACAACTGTTCCCGCAACTGTATTTAGGGCTGAATTTCAGAACCACTGGTATACCACTGGGAAGGTGAAATTTGGGTGATCCCTAAGAGTCAGGAGACCTGCCATGAAAATACATTACTAACTGTGCGGGTAACATAGTTGAGTTATTACACAGCATTGCTATTAATAACCTAATTTTCCGCACATCTATTTAAAGGTATAGGTGTTTTGTTACATTTAAGCGCGGAAAATTTAGTATGGTCTGTAGACAGTAAACTAATTCTTAATGGGATTGATTTTACCGCGAACCTCGGCGAAACGATTGGTATTTTAGGCCCCAATGGCGCAGGTAAAACTTCTTTTTTAAAATGTCTCTATCGAGAACATATTCCGCAATCAGGTAACGTCACCTTATCAGAAACGGCGCTAGCTGCATTTAATCGTCGCGAAATAGCGCGAAAAATTTCAGTGGTTAGCCAACACCGTGAAGCGGTATTTAATTTATCAGTGCTTGATGTGGTAAAAATGGGCTTGATACCACATAAACAGTACTTTGATCTTAACACCCAAGCAGACTATCAATTATTGCATCAAGCCATCGAACAAGTAGATCTTAAAAATAAAAAACACCAAGCTTTCAATACACTTTCAGGTGGTGAACAACAACGTTGCTTTATTGCACGTGCGATTGTGCAACAACCTGAAATATTAATTATGGATGAACCCACTAACCATTTAGACATTTTCTATCAGCATCAAATTTTATCTATTGTTAAAGCGCTTGATTTAACCTTGGTGATGAGCATTCATGATCTCAATCTAGCAGCCCTATATTGTGATCGCATTATGTTGATGTCAGAAGGAACCGTGTTAGCGTTTGATACCCCTGAAAAGGTCTTGAAAGAAAATCTGCTAGAGCAGGTATTTAAAATTCCATGCGTAGTTGATAACAATCCAATAACCGGAAAGCTGCGGGTTACCTTTGGGGGGCAAGGCTAATGGATACTCGGCTGCCTTTTATACCTGGTTTATTGGTATTGGTCATTTTAGTGTTGTTGTCATTGTTATTATCAATGGGCTTTGGTACCACGGAAATTGGCTTCTCCCAAGTTTGGCAATGTGTAAGTGCGCAATGCCAACAACCAATTTATCAAACTATTTTACTGGATATTCGATTGCCTAGAGTGCTTATGGGCTTTTTAGCGGGTTTTGCTTTAGCTGGCGCTGGGGCGTTAATGCAAAATGTGACTCGTAACCCGTTAGCTGATCCTTATCTTTTTGGTATTGTTGCTGGTGCTGGTCTAGGGGCCACTATTTCAAGCTTATTACCTGAATATTTACAAGCATTTTCATTACCATTAGCCGCCTTCATAGGTGCACTTTCTGCTGTGTTTATTGTCATGACTATTCTGATGAATAATAACTGGCGTCGAGTTGAACATTTATTGTTAGCAGGCGTGGCGGTATCTTTCTTATTGAGCGCCGTTACCAGTTTTATCTTGTATTTCGGTGAAGCGTTTGAAGCTAATCGGGTGATTTTTTGGATGATGGGATCACTAGCACGCGCTAATTATGACGCTATTGCTCTTATTGCACCTATCATTTTTATATGTACCTTTATTACCTTGATGTTTTCAAGACAATTAGATGCGTTGTTATTGAGCGACGAAGGGGCAAGAACGCTCGGTGTCAATGTTGATGTAGTTCGAGTACTTTCACTGTGCATTTGTGCTGCAATGACGGCGGTTGTTGTCGCTTACTGTGGTGGAATTGGTTTTGTCGGATTAATGATACCGCATATCGTAAGACCATTTTTTGGTTTTACCCTAGCGAAACTCATGCTGTGTGCAGGCTTAGTTGGAGGCTGCTTCTTAATTTGGGTTGACGTAATCTCTCGAACTATTTTACCAGGGCAAGAATTACCTATTGGTGTGATCACTTCTGTGATTGGTAGCGTGTTTTTTCTATTTTTAATGAGAAGAATGTAATGATAACGAATGTCCCTGTATTAACGCAGCAATATTTGCCACAAATCACCGATAAAATTGATCAAAAAACAAAACCTCTTGGTGCGTTAGGAGTGATTGAACAACTTGCCAAGAGATTGGCTACTATACAAAGTAACCGTTCTGGCAGGTGGCAAAAACTCGATACATTAAAGCCTCAGGTCATTGTTTTTGCTGGCGATCACGGTATTGCTTGTCAAGGTGTAAGTATTGCGCCTAGTGATGTAACTTATCAAATGGTGTTAAATTTCCTTAATGGTGGTGCTGCCATTAATTGTTTTTGCCGTAGCTATAATATTGATTTTAGCGTAGTGGATACTGGTATCTGTACACCGTTACCTGATGCGTTACAGGAAGAGCACGATAACTTTTTTGAGTCACGTTTAGGCCCAGGAACATTCGATATTAGCGAGCAAGCAGCAATGACCATCACACAGGTGAATGACGGCTTATCTGCAGGAGGTAACATTGCAAAACGTGCGATTAAGCAAGGTTGTAATGTCTTAATTTTTGGCGAAATGGGAATTGCAAATACGAGTGCTGCCTCGGCATTAATGTCGGCATTACTTAATATACCTGTCGAGCAATCCGTAGGCCTAGGCACTGGTATTACAGCAGAACAGTTCGCGCTTAAAAAGCAACTTATTAAGAAAGGATTAACACGCCTGGCAGACCAAGAAGAGCATGCGAACATAAAAAAGATACTGGCAGAGCTAGGGGGATTTGAAATCATTCATATTGCTGGTGCGATAATCGCGAGCGCAGAGCAAAGAGTGCCGGTGTTAGTGGATGGTTTTATTGTTAGCGTAGCAGCCCTAGTAGCACAAAGAGTAGCCCCTGAAGTCACTGATTATCTGATTTTTGCGCATCAATCGAATGAACATGCGCATCAACGGATCCTTGAACAATTCCACGCAAAGCCATTATTACAGTTAGCTTTAAGACTAGGAGAAGGTACGGGGGCAACTTTGGCGTTTCCACTACTGCAAGCCGCCGTAAGTTTTTATAATGACATGGCGAGCTTTGAAAGTGCAGGAGTAACAGTGTAATGCTAAACACCAGTAAACAATGGCGTTTATTTAGGCTTGCTTGCCAATTTTTTACGCGAATTCCTGTTGGTAATATCGCTGATTTTCAGGAAACTGATCTCAATCAAGCAACGCGTTATTTTTCGTTAGTTGGTTTACTGGTTGCAGCCATATTGAGCGCTGTGTTTAGTATTTTAGTGACGTTTTTCCCTGTTAATTTAGCCGTTGTTTTACTGTTAATTGTTAGTGTTTTGCTCACTGGCGCATTTCATGAAGATGGCCTTGCTGATATGGCTGATGGTATAGGCGGTGGTTACACGATTTCATCTCGACTCGCTATTATGAAAGATAGTCGTTTAGGTACGTATGGCGCGATTAGTCTATTTTTAGTGATGCTATTAAAGTATGTAGTGCTGGTACATTTAGCAAATGCAGCACTTATTATATTCTCTTTATTTCTAGCTCATGCTTGCTCGAGAGCGATAGCAGCAAGCTTAATAATTGATACCCCTTATGTCAGTGAAGAATCTGATAGTAAAAGCAAGCCTTTGGCTCAGCAACAAACGCAAAAAGATTGTTTATTCGTGTTATTGGTTGCCGTAGTGCCCTTTTTCTTTTTACCGAATGTTCTTTTCTCTTTTACTTTTGTAATTTCTCTGTTGTTTACCTTGTACATTTTTCGTGTTTTGTTTCGCCGTTGGTTAATAGCACGTATTGGGGGCTTTACTGGCGACTGTTTAGGCGCTTGCCAACAACTTGTTGAATTAATTATCTATTTATTAATTGTCGCGTTTGCCATAGGTGGTGTGAAATGATTCACTTGATCCTTGGCGGTGCGCGAAGCGGCAAGTCTCGCTTTGCAGAGCAGTGGATAGTCAATACATGTGTTGATATTCCGCGATATTACCTTGCTACAGCACAAGCTTATGATAATGAGATGACAGAGAGAATTATCAAACATCAACAAGACAGGGCACCTTACCATTGGCAGTTGTGCGAATGCCCCATTCACATTGATCAAACCTTGCAAAACATACCGGATAATAGCGTTGTGTTAATTGATTGTTTAACTTTGTGGCTGACAAATGTGTTAATGAGTGTTGAAAATAAAACCAATACACGTGAGCAAAAAGCGCAACATTTATCTCACGCTATTGAACAATTACTCTTAACGTTATCAGAGCATCAAACAAGATTAACCCTTGTCGTGGTAGCCAATGAAGTAGGGCTTGGCATTGTGCCGATGGGAGAACAATCAAGGTTATTTGTTGATCACGCTGGCTGGTTAAATCAAAAAGTGGCAGCGACGGCACAACAAGTCACCTTAGTGACGGCAGGATTACCGTTAACCCTAAAAGGAGCGATTAGTGGCTAACGTTATATTATTAAGGCATGGCAAAGTTCAGGGCGAAGCTGCCCTTTATGGCACAACTGATGTTGCGGTTAGTGATGTTGAGAATCAACACTTAGTAACGCAATTTAAAGCGTATGAGCAACAACGGTCAGGCAAATGCTCTCATGTTATTAGTTCTCCGTTAATGCGCTGTAAAACTTTAGCGACAAAACTTACACACGCTTTATCATTACCTGCACCGAGTATGGAACCCGCCATTCAAGAAATGCATTTTGGGCGTTATGATGGCGTTGCGTTTGATAATGTTTATCAACAGCCTGAGCAATGGCAACCGTTAGAACGATTTTGGCGAGACCCTGTACAGCATCCATTGCCTGAGGCCGAGTTGTTAACGGGCTTTTCCTATCGCGTTAATCAAGCATGGCAAGCGATAGTGCAACAAGCTTGCCAGCAACAAGACGATCTCTTAGTGGTTTGTCATGGTGGCGTAATTCGGATGATTTTGGCAGCAGTGTTGAACATTAATGTGCGAAATCCATTGTGGTATACACAACTGTCGATTGGTTATGGCAGCTTAACTAAAATTCACATTAAAGCACACCAGTGTCGGGTTAAATACATTGCTCGGCCTATGCATGAACATGGCCTTGATAATAGCTCATCATTGCCTGACTTTGTTATGGAGGCACGATAATGCCGGCAAAAACCTTAATGGTGCAAGGCACAACTAGCGATGCCGGTAAAACAACATTGGTTGCAGCACTATGTCGAATTTATGCGAGGCAAGGTCTACATGTTGCACCGTTTAAACCCCAAAACATGGCGTTAAATAGTGCGGTAACGCCAGATGGTGGCGAAATAGGCCGTGCACAAGCGGTGCAAGCGCATGCCGCCAATGTACCGTTATCCGTAGATTTTAATCCGATATTATTAAAGCCACAATCTGACAAAAATGCGCAAGTTATCATTCATGGTCAAGTTTTTGAAAGCATGAATGCTGATCAGTATCATGATTATAAAAAAATTGCTTTTAACGCGGTGATGGATTCACATACGCGATTAGAAAAAAAATATACACGTATTGTAGTAGAAGGCGCAGGTAGCCCCGCAGAGATTAACCTTCGTGAAGGGGATATTGCGAACATGGGCTTTGCCGAGGCAGCAGACTGCCCGGTTATTTTAATTGCAGATATTGATAAAGGTGGTGTGTTTGCTCACTTAGTTGGCACTTTAGCTCTGTTAAGCGAAAGCGAGCAACAACGTGTTATTGGCTTTGTGATCAATCGTTTTCGTGGTGATCTTTCGTTATTAGAGCCAGGATTACAATGGCTAGAAAACTATACCAATAAGCCTGTTTTAGGTGTGCTTCCTTATATTCATGGATTACATATTGCTGCCGAAGACGCAGTAGATAATGTTCAAAACATAGCAAACAGCCAATTAAAAGTGATTGTGCCAGTAACGCCTAGAATGAGTAATCATAACGATTTTGATGCGTTGAGAGTACATCCTGAAATAGATTTAACCTTTGTCTATGCGTCTGAAGTGAAAAACTCACCGTTACCAGCGGCAGATCTTATTATTTTGGCGGGTAGTAAAAATACCCGTGAAGACTTAGCGTTTATTAAAGCACAAGGCTGGGATCAGCAAATTAACACACACTTACGCTATGGCGGTAAGGTGTTTGGTATTTGTGGTGGCTTTCAAATGTTAGGCCAACATATTAATGACCCACTTGGTTTAGAAGGCAAAGCGGGTATCAGTGAAGGGCTAGGTTTGTTACCGATCACCACGATTTTACAACCACGAAAAACACTGGCTAATCGGGAAGCAATATTGCACTTAGCGGGGATAAATAAAACCATTAAAGGTTATGAAATTCACTTAGGTGAAACAACCTATTTAGCCGATTTACCCCCCTTGATGACAATAGAAGGTAACGCACAAGGCGTTATAAGCGATGATCAACAAATCGCTGGTGGTTATTTACATGGCATTTGGGATAGTAAAAATGCCATCGAACAACTTGCTTCATGGTGCCAAGTGACAATTTCAGCAGCAACATCATTAGAAGATATACAAGAACACGCCATAGAACGATTAGCCGACACATGCGAGCAATACCTCGCATTAGATAAAATAGAAAACGCATTAACCCATTGGAGACAGCACCATGAATGAACAAGACAAACAAGATAAACATAAAGCACGTCAACAAAAACTAAAAGAAAAAGTAGACGCACGTATTGCCGCAGCTCAAGACGATAAAGGTTTATTATTGGTAATAACAGGCAATGGCAAAGGAAAGTCTACCTCTGGTTTTGGCATGATAACTCGTAGCGTTGGCCATGGATTAACTGCTGCTGTATGCCAATTTATTAAAGGCACTTGGGAGTGTGGAGAGCGCAATTTGTTAGAGAAATCGGGCGTACCGTTTTATGTCATGAAAACAGGCTTCACTTGGGAAACTCAAAATAAAGAAGCTGATATGGCGGCTGCTGAAAAAGTGTGGCAAGAGGCTAAAAAATTGCTAGCAGACCCTAGCATTCAAACTATTTTGCTAGATGAATTAACCTATATGCTGAGTTATCGATACCTTGATATTGATGAAGTGCTTGATGCCATCGCTAACAGGCCTGAAGGTCAACATGTCATTGTAACAGGCAGAGCTGCACATCGCCGATTAACTGAAATGGCTGATACTGTTTCTGAAGTGCAATCTCAAAAGCATGCCTTTGAAGCTGGAATTAAAGTACAAAAAGGGATTGATTGGTGATCCTTATGGCAAAGTATGTTTTTACATTGCTTTGGTTTATCAGTGTGGCAAGTATTGCCAATACGCTAGATAAACCGGCTCAGCGAATCATTGCGCTAGCACCTCATATTGTTGAAAACCTTTATCAAATAGGTGCAGGGGATCGTATCATCGGTACTACCGATCATGCTGATTTTCCAGAACAAGCCAAAAGTATTCCTCGTATCGGTAATTATGCCGCATTAAGCATTGAAAAAGTGCTGGCGACAAACCCTGATCTTATTATTGCTTGGAAAACGGGTAATCCAAGTGAAGATTTAGCCCGGCTAGCTTCGTTCGGTATTCCAATCGTGTATTCAAATCCGCTTGCGCTTGAAGATGTAGCACAAGAGTTAAGAGATTTAGGACAATGGACAGGTTTAACTAAAATTGCCAATGAAAAAGCAGATGCTTACCTGGCGGATTTAGCAAAGGTTCGAGCTGATTATCAAGGCGCTGAACCGATTTCGGTTTTTTATGAACTATGGCCTAGACCGTTAACGACAATTGCAAAAAATGCGTGGTTACAACAACAAATAAAGGTGTGCGGGGCAACGAACCCTTTTGTTGATAGCAAAACAGATTACCCGCAAATAAATATTGAGCAAGTGATTATAAAATCACCTGAAATAATTATTCAGCCAACGTCTCATGGCCATCAATCTCCAGATAAGATTGATTGGCAACAATGGTCAGAAATACCCGCGGTAAAACATAATGCGTTTATTCACCCTAACGCCGATATGTTGTACCGCATGACATCGCGCTCTATTAAGGAATTAGCATCGCTTTGTCGGTTGATTGATAAGCATCGACAATAGTTTTAATGGAATTACTACGCAATTGTTGGGTATTCGACAGTTGCTTTCGAACCTCTGACGTTGTCGTCAGAATAATACAAATTTAGGCACTTAGTCACAAACTGAGTAACAAGGGAAACAAGTGAAACTCTTGTGCTGCCCCCGCAACGGTAAATTGACGATACAAAGTACTCTTACTTTTATTGTCAAGAAGCCCGGAGACCGGCCTAAATTTTTAACTTAGTTTTACTTGTGCGGTGGGCGCAGGTGGCGAGGAAAACATGAAACATAAACTTATCGCAGCTTCAGTATCAGCTGCACTTTCACTCTCATCAACATCGTTTGCAGAAACGTCTGGCTATCAAACAGATGAACAAATTTTAGTAACAGCAAACCGTGTGGCTACTAAAGCTGAAGATGTATTGGTTTCACAGGTGGTGATAACCCGAGCTGAGATTGAAAAAATTCAGGCTAAATCTGTGTTGGACTTATTAGCGACGGTATCAGGTATTGATATTTCAGCTAATGGTGGCAAAGGCCAGAACTCTTCTGTGTATATGCGTGGTAGTAATTCGGATCACACCTTAGTGCTATTAAACGGCGTACGAATTGGTTCAGCAACTTTAGGATCAACTAATTTAAATGAAATTGCCCCTGAATTAATCGAACGTATTGAAGTAATAAAAGGTCCTCGTGCTGCACTTTGGGGCTCAGATGCCATTGGTGGCGTGATACAAATTTTCACGCGTAAAGTGAATGGCGGTGACCACTTTGCCAATGCAACTTTCGGTAGTGATAACTACCAAAAATACAGCGCAGGTATTGGCATCGAACACGGTGATGGCTCTACCAGTATTAGTGTGAGCCATGAAGAAAGTGATGGTTTTGATGTCAAAGATGACAGCGAAACAGATGACGATGGTTTCAGTTATGACTCAATCGCCATAAATGGCCAACAACAAGTGAGCAAAGCTTTGGCTTTAACTTGGCTCGCACAAGTTGAACAAGGTGAAACAGAATACGATAGTAGTTACCAAAACAAGTCAGATGTTAACAACTACGTATGGAATCTTGGTGCTGTTTATTCTTCAAAAATCAATGGGTATAAAAACAAGACTCAACTATCTGTAGGCCAAAGTCGAACATCTAATATTAATTATGGAAACTCTTTTACAAAACAAGATGGCAGTGTTTTTGATACCCGTCGTAGTCAGTTTTCATTGATAAATCATACTGAACTTACCCGTCACTGGAAGTTAAATATTGGTGCTGATTTATATGATGAAAGTGTGCGTGGTACAAGTGAATTTAATGAGAATCAACGCGATATATCAGGTTATTTTGCTCATACTGTCTATAATCAAGATGCGTTTACTTATGAACTAGCTGCTCGTTATGATGATGTTGAAGATGTTGATTCTGAAACCACTTATAATGCCAGTGTAGGTTATCAAATAAGTGAAGCTACGCGTATGGTTTTATCAACAGGAACGGGTTTTAAAGCACCAACCTTTAATGATTTATACTACCCATTAAATTGGGGGTCTATGGGTAATGAAAACTTAGTATCAGAAACATCTGACTCAGTCGAGTTTAATATAATCAGCCAATTTGGCAGTGTAGCTGCTTCTTTCAATCTACACCAAACAGATGTTGAAAATTTAATACTGTGGGATGGTGCGATAAATAATGACGGCATAAAAATGCCAGGTAACGTTGATAAAGTTGAAATTCAAGGTGCTGAATTAGGTTTGAGTTACCCAGCAAGCCACGGTACACACGAATTTAATGTGAGTTATGTAGAAGCTGAAGATGTTGCTACAAATGAGCAACTTATTCGTCGAGCTAAAGAATTTGCCAATTATAAATTCAGTACTGATATTGCTGACGCAGATGTTTACCTTGAATGGCAATATAAAGGTAAAAGATACGATAATGTATGGGGTGTGGGCAAAGTTAAACTAGATAGCTATCAATTGATTAACATAGGTACTAGTTATGCTGTCACAGATAAGTTTAACGTTGAAGCGAAAATAAACAATGCGTTTAATGAGCAATACAACACGATAAACGGTTATTTCTCTCAAGAGAGAAAGGTATATTTAGGGATTAGTTATCAGAATTAATTAATATCTGTTTTTTACAGGTTTAGTTTTTACTGAATAACACCATGAAGTATGAAAATGCCAGCTTGCTTTAACGCTGGCATTTTAGTGAAAAAGGGTCAAAAACAACAGATATGGAGTGCAGCCTAATTAATGTAACTTTATGTTCTTGTTAAGGTTAAAGGCTAGTGATATGCTCAAAGCTATGATGCTCTACTGACCTAAGAAAGATAAAAAATGAGCAAAGAAATTATCATCAAAACCGTATCACCGCTTTATATCCCGTTAAGTGTCACCATTGGGGTTGATCAATCTAGCACTCAGTACCTTGAACTTATCCAAGGCATTGCAGCGAGTAATGAACATTGCCGTGCGTTTAACCAACCAGATGTTGAGCACGACTATAATACTATTGATAGCGATGCCAGAGATATTAGAATATTAACTTGGCACAATGCGTCAATTTCACCTGTTGTGCTGCATGTATTTCCCAATAATGTTGCTATTGCTGAACTTGATATGGCATTCGATGCATCGTTAACTGCTGAACAAATTTCTGAGCAATGCCAAGCACAAACTAAGCTTGAGATAGACAACGTTTATCAAACCTTTTTAGCTGAACTTAAGCATTTAATCCCCAACGATAAAAACAAAATGTTGCGTTTAAATGCTATGCCTGAAAAAGCGGATATTCATTGGATTGCCCGCTTTTTAATGCTGGAAAATGCGCAACTTAAAAACACCACTATTCAACAACTCATTAGAACGTGGTTGAAAGATACCCAAACACCACAAGACGCTGAAGCGATCATTCGTGGTGAGCGAAACTATTCCATTACTTGGCTGCAATACATCATTGTTGATGGCAGTAAAACGCATGAAGATTTGCGAGTCAATACGATGGTGCTTGCGCAGTATTATTACACTGCCCAAGAAAATTGTAATCAGCTACTTAAGCAGGCGATTGATAGTGCTTACAACGCTAATAATTTAGCAAAAACTCAAGAGAAACTTTCTTTCGCACGGGTCGTCACTCGGTTGCATTTAATTGATTTGCATGAGCATAAGAAGTTTTTAAATCGCTTTAAGCGCAAGCTTTTAGACGACATTTTAGCAAGTTGGGACTTTAACGAAGTTGCAGCTAACGGCCAACGTATGATTGAAATTTGTTCGGCAAGATTGGAAGAATCAGATAATAAACGGCGAGAACGAAGCACTGTGATGACGGATTTACTGCTGGTGACGTTAAGTTTTTTTGCTGTGTTTGAATTGTCTTTATATTTAACCGAGTTTAGCCGAGAAATGATGTCGCGACCTGCGCTTGATTATAACGATGACAACCGTTCGTTTTTCTTAGAATTTATTGCTGAAATTGATGCAGATATTATGTTTTCGTTTGGCTTTGGTTTAACGTTCGCGTTGGTTATTCTTTATAAAGTGATGAAAGGAAAATAACATGCGTTACGTTTGCTTAATGTGTACGGTTCTATTTTGGCATACAGCCAGCGCTGATAAAGTTACGATAACCACCGCGCCATGGCAACCTTATGTTAGCCATGAACATGCGGGTTCTGCCGTGGCCTTATTAGAGCAAGTGTTTAGTCAAAATAACACCGAGATAACTTGGCTAAGACAAAACTACGATTTAGCATTTCAACAAATCTCTCGGAAAGAAAAGTTAGCGTCTTTTCCATATTTTAAAACCGCTGAACGTGCGAAAAAAGTGCTTTATTCGGCACCTATTTTTCAAGTAACAAGTCATATTTATTTTAATCGACAATATAGCCAGCAAATTGAACAAGCAGAATTATCAAAATACCGTATAGGTAAAGTAGCTGGTTATAGTTATGGTGAAAATATTGATAAGCTCGTTGAAAAAGCTAAAATTTTCAATAGCGAAGATGCTGCACTCCAAGCCTTACTCGAAGGTGATATCGACTATCTGCCAATGACAGAAAGTGTGATGAATTACATTTTAAATAATCAATTTAAGCAGCAAAAATTATTGATAAAGCCACTTGAGGATATTCGCGATACAAAGAGTTTACATCTCATTGCTGCGGATAATAAGCAAGGACGTGCGCTAGTGAAAACATTAAATGAGTTACTTGAACAAGTGGTTGATTTAAAAAGCTTTGTGTTATCTCCTGAACAGCTTACCATTGAACCGGATATTGCAAAACTAATTACCTCTGAAGGTTACCCCGCCATTTTAGCCCAAACCGATTTAACGGAAAATGCGGCTTTTTATACCTTAGCACAAGGTACAAAAGTGTTAGTCATCGAATGGAGTGATGTATTGTTAAAGCCTTCTAAAAGTGATCGAATTTATAAAAACATGATGGATGTAAGTAAGGTTGTCATTTTAAATGGCCCGTTAGTAGGTAAAGAAGTGTACGTAAGAAATATGCATATAGAGTTAATTTAATGTTGGTCTTAATAGGCTGGATAGGCACAGCAATATATTTGATTAATCATGCTTATATTTCATTTGTACGACAGTGGAAACCAAGTATCTACTACGGTGGTAACTTGATTGCCGCGACAGTGCTAGTGATGAGTTCACTGGCGGTCAATTCTTATCAAGCAGTGTTTATCAATGCTTTTTGGGCGATGGTGAGTTTAGCTATTTTACGTGGCTGGCCAATCAATAAAATACCGGCAAGTACCCGTATTTTTTATTTAGGTTTGTTAGTTTTTATCAGTTATTTCTGTTATCTATATTTTGCTAACGGTGTGATAAATATTGCTTTACTTGGTTGGTCTTCAGCATACGCTTTTACCGCAGGATATTTACTTTTTTGCTGTAAAAAACTGAATCACCTTGCTTACTTATTGCTGAATGCTTATGCCGCAATTGTTCTGTTACCTCAGCTCTGGCAGGATCAAAACTTACCAGTTTTTGCACTTGAAATTGCTTGGGCGATTATTTCAATCGTTGGAGCTATAAAGCGCGTAAGAGAACCGCACTTAATGGATTAGTCCGTCAATCGTCATTCATAAAATAGCCGCTAAAAAATAAACGCGAAAGATCAACAGACCTTAGCTGAAGCTAGACTTATTAAAAAAGTACACAAACGGCTTACATTGGTACTTGCAACAAGACTCAGAAGCTGTCAAAGTGAAATTGCTTCATACATTTTGATGGCGTGAGGAGGGTCAAACTTCAACGGACTTGTTGATCACATTGACAGCGTTGTTTAGTGGTTAGTTGCCAATTTGATTGACACAGGTTTTTCATTTTTTGAGGAAATTTGTGTATATGACTGAAGAAAAAACTATCTATATATTAGACACTAATATATTACTGCACGAGCCCTTCGCTTTTCTATCTTTCCAAGAACACGACGTAATTGTTCCCATGACCGTACTTGAAGAACTCGACTCTATTAAAGATCGTAACAAAGACGTTAGCCGGGATGCTCGAGTTGCTATCAGAGCACTAGAAGATTGTTTAGTAAACGCAACGCCAGAAGAAGTACTTGCTGGTGTTCCAATACCCACGCAACAAGATGGTAGCAAGGTTGGTAGGCTGTCTATTTTTAATGATTACACGTTAGAACAAACTGCTGGTAAGCTGTCCTTTAATGAAAATGATAATCGTATTATTAATACAGCATTACACATTCAAGGTACTCGTAAAACGCGTAAAGTTGTGCTTGTTACTAAAGATATTAATATGCGCCTTAAGGCAAAAGGGGCAGGCCTTAAACATGTTGAAGATTATCGAACTGACCAATTAATTGATGATATTCAATTTCTTACTAAAGGTTATCACAAATTTTCAGGAGACTTTTGGCAACAAGTTAAAAATTGCGAGAGTGAATCTGAAGGGCGAAATACCACTCACTATGTTGAAAAGTCGGTATTTCCGAACGCTTACATGAATGAATATTTGCTTGATGAAGGCGAACATTTTGCGGGTAAAGTTGTAGGCTGGGATGAACAAAAACTAGCGATAGCTGATTTAAGTCGAGAACGACTGATGTCAAAGCAAGCGTGGGGAATATCGCCAAAAAATATTTATCAAGGCATGGCAATGGATGCATTACTTGATCCTTCGATAGATTTAGTCATTTTAACTGGGCCTGCAGGTTGTGGTAAAACCTTACTTGCATTAGCGTCAGCTTTAGAGTTGGTGATTGAACGCGGCATGTATGACAAGGTTATTGTCACCCGAAGTACGCCTGAAATAGCCGAGTCTATCGGTTTTTTGCCGGGCACGGAAGAAGAAAAAATGGCGCCTTGGTTAGCGGCGATTACCGATTCATTGGAAGTCTTGCATAAACAAGATGAAAACATGGAAAGTAGCTTAAACTACATTATGGATAAAGCGAATATTCAGTTTAAATCTGTTAATTTTATGCGCGGCAGAAGCATACAAAATGCCTTTGTCATTTTAGATGAATGTCAAAATTTAACCGCATCGCAATTAAAAACCATCATTACTCGCTGTGGTGAAGGCACAAAATTAGTATGCTCTGGTAATTTAGCGCAAATAGACAGTAATTATTTAAGCGCATTAACTTCAGGATTAACTTACATTGTTGAACGTTTTAAAGATTTTCCAGGTAGCACTACGGTGAATTTAAATGGTGTAGTTCGTTCGCGATTAGCATCATTTGCGGAAGAAAATTTATAAAACCGAGAAGATGAACAGTGAAAGGGGCTAGCTTGCTTACTTTCTAGCGAGTAACCCCTTTGTTTGTTCATTTCAGCTTTATTAGCACTAAAGTCGTATCAGTATATTGATCAACCATGACAACTGTGTAATCATTTCGTTAATTGAATTACTTGGTTTATGTACTGGTGTCGACTAATTTCGTTAAAACATTATTGATATTGACGGTCTGTTTGTCCTTTTTAGGTCAAGTGATGGCGTCTACAGTAATGTCTTATCATATGATTAATATGAAAACGAGCCAGTCACAAACTCATAACATGGATATGATGGATCATAGTCATCATCAAATGGCGACTCAGTCAGCTGAACATCATGAAAACATGGATGATAGCTGTTGTGAGCAATCTTGCAGCTGTTTTAGTGGTAGTTGCTCTAATATTGCCGTGGCATTATTTTCAACGATGCAAACACGACAACTTGATTTATCAGTAAAAATCATTTCTGTTCCACAAACTGAGCAAAGCCAAACGCTTCCTTCTTTATATCGACCTCCGATATTTGCCTAATACAGGGTTAGTGCGCCCGCATTTTACTAAATGCAAAGTTAAACGCACTGTTTATCACGTTCCTGTTAATTCATTTAGCGTCTAGCGCTAAATAAACATCCAGCATTGACTGGAGGCAAAATGATCAAAAATTATCTAACTATTGCGATACTCATATCGCTAATCACTAATAGTGCTAAAGCGGAAGAGCATCAGCACTTTATAGACAAGCCATACTCGCCGTCTTTCCAGGCAAAAGATACCTTATCGTTGACGGAAGCAATTACAATAGCTGAAAAAAATGATCCTTGGCTTCATGGCAATCGGTTAAATCAACAAGCGATTAACCATAGAAGTATTGCTGCTGGTACATTGCCAGATCCTAAGGTGTCAATAGGCATGATGAACCTACCTATCGATTCTTGGAATACCGAACAAGAGGGCATGACACAATTAAAAGTCGGTGTCTCTCAAATGTTTCCTCGTGGAGATAGTTTGGCGATTAAACAAAATCAATTGAAGCTTGAAGCAACTAAATTTCCATTAATGCGAAAAAATCGTCAAGCGACTGTGAAAAGCACCGTTTCACAGTTATGGCTTGATGCTTATTTAGCCCAGCGAATTATTGAGCTTATCGAGAATGATTGGGCTTTGTTCGAACAGATTGCCGAAGTGGCGCAAGTGAGCTATTCAAACGTTGTAGGGAAAACTCGTCAACAAGATGTTATTCGTGCGCAATTAGAAATTGTGCAACTTGAAGATAGATTAATGCTTGAGAAGCAACAATTAGAAACTGCCATTGCACGTTTAAATGAATGGTTGCATGTTTATGACGCTAATAATGTCGCCCAAACGTTTAATTTTGACGCACAAGCCTTGGTATTTAATGTTTCATCGCAACTGCCCGAGATTCGATTAAAGCAACCCGAATTACTTAAAGCAGCAAAATATTCCCGTAATCGTTTGGCAAAAGTATTGTTAAATCACCCTGCTTTGCTAATGATTGATGTCAAGCAACAAGTCGTTGAAAAAAATGTGGTGCTAGCAAAACAGCAATATAAGCCGCAATGGGGGGTAAATGCCAGTTATAGTTATCGAGATAATATGCCATCTGGTGATAGTCGTGCTGATTTGTTTTCAGTAGGCGTCACCTTTGATTTACCTTTATTTACTGATAACAAACAAGATCAACAAGTATCGGCATCCATTGCCGAATCTGCCGCGGTAAAAACGGAGAAGTTATTATTAACAAAGCAGATGATTAGTGCAGTTGAGCAAGAAACAAGACAGCTAAGGCGACTTTCAGAGCGACAAAAGTTATATCAACAGCAATTGCTTAAACAAACGCATAATCAAGCTGAAGCGTCACTTACTGCTTATACCAATGATGATGGTGATTTTTCAGAAGTGGTAAGAGCAAGGATCACACAATTAAACACAAAAATAGCAGCACTAAAAATTGACGTTGAAGCACTGAAATCAGTTGCTCGTATCAATTATTTTTTCACCCACGCTGATGACACATCACGTCAACTTACACCACACACTAAAAACGTTAACACTGCACTTACTCAGCAACTTGGAGATCAATAATGCAAGCTAATCATAAAATCATTATCGCTGTTATTGCAGGTGTTGCACTAGGAGCTAGTACGTTGAGTGTTTTACAAAATAGTGGGTCGAATGATAATAACTCATCTACAGCATTATCAGAGAAAAAACCTTTATATTGGGTAGCACCAATGGATGCGAATTATCGCCGAGATCAACCTGGAAAATCTCCCATGGGCATGGATTTAATTCCGGTATATGAACAAGCTAACTCAGCAAATGAACATGTCCTAGGGGCAGTAAAAATTTCTCCTCATGTAGTGAATAACCTTGGGGTGCGTACCGAGCCTGTTGCATTAAAAACTATGCATAGCGAAATTTCAACGGTTGGCTATGTTCAATATGATGAAAATGCGTTGGTGCATATTCACCCACGTGTCGATGGTTGGATAGAAAAACTGTATGTTAAAACGGCAGGTGATCCTGTTGAAAAAGGGCAATCACTCTATACCTTGTATTCACCACAGCTTGTGAATGCGCAAGAAGAGTTTTTAATCGCGTTGAAACGCAATAACAAGTCGATAATTATAGCAGCGAAAGAACGTTTAACGGCGTTACAGTTATCTGCTGAATTTATCAAAACACTCGAAAAAACCGGTAAAGTTAAACAACATGTGACGTTTTATTCACCGCAAGCTGGGGTTGTTGATGATCTACAAATCAGAGAGGGTTTCTACGTACAGCCGGGAAATACATTATTAAGTATCGGAAAACTTGATCAGGTTTGGGTGGAAGCTGAAGTTTTCGAACGAGATATTGCTTTAATTAAGCAAGGGCTTGATGTGACGATGACGCTCGATTCTCTGCCGGGTAAAAAGTGGACTGGAATGGTTGATTATGTTTACCCCACGTTAAATAGTGAAACGCGAACATTACGCGTAAGGTTAAAATTTAATAATCCAGAACATCAATTAAAACCTAATATGTTCGCGCAGGTAACCATTCATGCTAACCCAACTAACCGCGCTATCTTAGTACCTACAGAAGCTGTGATCCGCACCGGTAAGCAAGATCGTGTTGTGCTTGCATTGGGCGAAGGGCAGTTTAAATCTGTCGAAGTGACTATTGGTCGCGTCGATAAACATCATATCGAGATTTTAAATGGATTGGATGAAAAGGATGTTGTGGTTACTTCTGCACAATTTTTAATTGATTCTGAGTCCAGTAAATCGTCAGATTTTAAACGTATGAGTCATGATAAAGTGCCCAACTCAGTGTGGATGCAAGGAAAAGTAAACCATGTAATGGCTGCACATGGCATGGTTAATATTACTCATGAACCGGTAGCAGCTTGGGATTGGCCCGAAATGACCATGGACTTCAATGTTGCTCAAGGTGTTGATATAGATACGCTAATGTCTGGACAGCTGTTGCATTTTGAAGTTAGCAAAGTTGATGACGGCGGTTTCGTCATTACAGGCATTCATATTATCTCACAACCTGAAACTGCCGATGAGCCAGTTTCTTCGGCGACGGTTAACGGTGTGGTAAATCATATCGACCATGACACGAGAGTGATTAATATTAGCCGTGAAGCCATTGAAAAATGGGATAGACCAGCCGCCACTATGGATTTTATCGTTGATGAAACAATCGATTTACAGGCATTTTCAAACGATGAGCAAGTCACCTTCACGTTTGAAATACATGATGACTTTATTATCGTTGAACTGAGTTCTACTCGTGACAATAGTCACCAGCAGCATAGCAATCACAACCAACACAACTAAGTGAGACTGATATGATAGAACGTATAATTCATTGGTCAGTCTTTAATCGCTTTTTTGTGTTATTGACGACATTAATTATCATTGGTATGGGTGTATTTGCCTTTAAAAACACCCCTGTTGACGCGTTACCAGATTTATCTGATGTGCAGGTGATCATTAAAACATCCTATCCAGGACAAGCCCCTCATGTGGTTGAGGATCAAGTTACTTACCCATTAACCACCGCCATGTTATCAGTGCCTGGGGCACAAACTGTGCGAGGGTATTCATTTTTTGGCGATTCCTACGTTTATATTATCTTTGACGATAACACCGATCTTTATTGGGCGCGTTCACGCGTCTTAGAATATTTGTCTCAGGTAGCTGCTAATTTACCTAGTTCAGCGAAACCCCAATTAGGCCCTGATGCTACCGGTGTTGGTTGGGTGTATCTCTATGCGCTTGTTGATAAAACAGGAAAGCACGATATTAGCCAGTTACGAAGTCTTCAAGATTGGTTTCTAAAGTATGAGTTACAAACCGTTGAAGGTGTTTCAGAAGTTGCTGCTGTAGGCGGAATGGTCAAACAATACCAAGTTGTTGTTGACCCCGATAAACTGCGCGCTTATGACCTGCCGCTGAGTTTAATTCAAACGGCAATTAAACAAGGTAATCAAGAAGTAGGAGCATCAGTGGTTGAAATGGCTGAAGCCGAATACATGGTAACGACTTCTGGTTATATTCAATCAATCAGTGATTTAAGTGCCATTCCACTCGGTTTAAATGCCAATGGTACACCTTTACTCTTAGGTGATATAGCAGACATCAATCTAGGGCCACAAATGCGTCGTGGTATTGCTGAACTTAATGGTGAAGGTGAGGTTGTCGGAGGCGTGGTGGTAATGCGTTATGGAGAAAATGCTCAGCAAACCATCGACGGGGTAAAGGCAAAGCTTAATGAACTACAGGATGGTTTGCCTGACGGTGTTGAAATTGTCACTGTTTATGATCGCTCAAGACTGATTGAAAGCGCGGTGGATAACCTTTGGTCAAAGCTCGTTGAAGAGTTAGCAATTGTTGCACTTGTATGCGTGGTTTTTCTTTTTCACGTGCGTTCATCAATGGTAGCCATTGTCACTTTACCACTAGGTATTTTAGTGTCATTTATCATCATGTATTACCAAGGGATCAATGCCAATATCATGTCTTTAGGCGGTATAGCGATTGCCATTGGCGCAATGACTGATGGCGCTATTGTCATGATTGAAAACATGCATAAACATATAGAAAAAACGCCGCTTACTAAAGAAAATCGCTGGCAAATAGTCGCGAAATCAGCGTCTGAAGTTGGGCCTGCATTATTCTTTAGTTTGCTTATTATCACCGTTAGTTTTTTACCTGTTTTCATTCTTGAAGCACAAGAAGGCAGAATGTTTGCTCCACTTGCTTATACCAAAACCTATGCAATGGCAGCTTCAGCAGGCTTAGCCATTACATTAACGCCTGTGTTAATGGGATATTTTATTCGCGGAAAAATTATTTCCGAACAGAAAAACCCCGTAAATAGAGTGCTTGTTGCGATTTATCAGCCACTTTTGAAAAAGGTGTTAACCTATCCAAAAACAACACTTATCGCAGCCTTTGCTATCACTTGTATAGGCTTTTTACCGTTAGATGAAATAGGCACTGAATTTATTCCGCCATTAGATGAAGGCGATCTGATGTATATGCCGACTACCTATCCCGGTATCTCTATCGGTAAAGCGCGAGAGTTATTACAGCAAACAGATAAATTGATACGTACTGTGCCTGAAGTGGAAACTGTGTTTGGGAAGGTCGGCCGCGCAGAAACTGCGACAGACCCCGCGCCACTTACGATGATTGAAACGTTCATTCAATTAAAGCCCCAGTCACAATGGCGTGAAGGCGTAACAACAGAAAGCTTAAAACAAGAGTTTGATCAGTTAGTACAATTTCCTGGTTTAACGAATGCTTGGGTTATGCCGATTAAAACACGTATCGATATGCTAGCCACAGGCATTAAAACCCCAGTGGGTATCAAAGTCGCAGGTAGTGATATTAAGGTGATCCAAGAGATTGGCCAACAATTGGAAGCCGTGCTTAAAGATCACCCTGGTACCGTGTCGGTTTATTCTGAACGTGTTGCCGGTGGTCGATATATTAAAGTGGATATTGATCGGATAAAAGCTGCCCGTTACGGTTTAAATATTGCTGATGTACAACAAGTCGTTGCTACAGCGATTGGCGGTATGAACGTTGCCCAAACGATTGAAGGCCTTGAGCGCTATCCGATTAATTTACGATACCCGCAAGACTATCGGGATTCGTCAGAGCAGCTACAGAAGTTACCCGTTGTTACCCCTAACGGTTTGCGCATAGCGTTAGCAGATGTTGCTAAAGTGTATATTGAAGATGGCCCACCGAGTATTAAAAGTGAGAATGCTCGCATCAACGGTTGGACATTTATCGATATTAAAGATGTGGATATTGGTAGTTATGTTGAAGGGGCGAAGGCAAAAGTGGCTAGTGAAATTGATTTACCTGCCGGTTATTCAATTACGTGGGCAGGACAATATGAATATATGCAACGAGCCCAAGAGAAGTTGAGCTACGTGTTGCCATTAACGTTGGCGATCATTGTTGTGCTGTTGTATTTGAACTTTAGAAGCTTTGCTGAAGTTGCCATTATTATGGGAACGCTACCACTTGCCATGATTGGTGGCATTTGGCTGATGTACATAGAAGGTTTTAACTTTTCTGTTGCGGTGGGGGTGGGTTTTATTGCCCTGGCTGGTGTTTGCGTTGAAATAGGCGTGATTATGCTTGTGTATTTAAATCAAGCCCTGAAAGAAGCGAAAGAAAAAGCCGTAGAACAGCACCGTGACTTTGACTCTGCCGCTTTAATAGAGGCCATTATGCAAGGTGCAGGCTTACGTGTTCGTCCGGTAATGATGACGGTAGCCACCATTATTATCGGCTTGCTGCCAATACTCTACGGTAGTGGTACGGGCTCCGAAGTCATGAGTCGAATTGCTGCCCCTATGGTAGGAGGCATGGTAAGTGCGGTGTTATTAACATTACTTGTGTTACCTGCGGTATACTTTTTATGGCATAAATCCTTACTCATTAAAGGTTAATGTTTTAGTGCTTTTAAGAAGTAATAGAGTCAGTGGTATGGTCATTGACTCTTTTTTGGGATTGTTTGTAAATCAGTTTTCATTGTTGGAGTTAGTGTCAATGAGGTTAAACTGTAATAGTTAGATGATCTTAATTTTAAATGTACCTGACCCCTTTTATTTTTCTTGTATATACAATTTGTGTTTGGCGCATTAAAATACTTCACATAAAAGGTTCTACGTTTTGCTATTTTACGTTCAAAAAACAGCGTGTGACGTTTACACTAAAAGGGTATTGCACATTGAATGTTTGCGTTGAAATACCCATCAAAAGGAATAGCTATGTTTTTGGTCTCATCAGAAAAACAATACTTAACACCATACTTTCAAAAAAGAGCAGGTGAGCAACGTCTTGGTGAAGTGATAAAAACCGTTGAATCTATGACCGATGGTGATCTTGTTACGACACTAAAAATGTTAAAAGCTGATGGCGTAAAATACATTTTACTTGGTGTTCCAGAAGATATAGGGCCACGAGCAAACTTAGGTAAAGCCGGTGCTGATAAAGGTTGGAAAGCGTTCTTAGCCAAGTTTTGTGCGTTACAACAAAACGACTTTATTCGTGGTGAGCAAATTGCGGTGCTTGGTCATGTGTATTGTGAAGATCTTCAAAAAGAAAGTGAACACTTACACACCTCTAGCGAAAAGCAACTTGGAGCAATGAGGAACTTAGTGAGTGAGTTAGATCACCGTGTTAGTCAAGTATGTCAGGTTATTTTTGCCGAGCAACTAATTCCCATTGTCATTGGTGGCGGGCATAATAACGCTTACCCAATCATTAAAGCGGCCAGCCAAAGTAGGCATGCTCCCATAAGTGCAATAAATTTAGATCCACATACTGATTTTAGAGCACCAGAAGGGCGTCATAGTGGCAATGGCTTTAGTTATGCTGCTAAACAAGGCTTATTAAACCGCTATTTTTCGTTAGGTATGCATGAATTAAAAAATTCAAAAGCAAATATTCAAGCTCTTCATGACTTTGGTTTTAAATGGGTTAGCTATCAAGATATTTGGGTTAGACGAAATCAAGATTTCAGATCGGCGTTACAAGCAGGACAAGAATATTTAAACGAAGTTGAACAAGCGATAGGCATTGAAGTTGATGTAGATAGCATCTCTTTTGTGCCTGCAAGCGCGTATACCAATTGTGGTATCAGTGTGCAAGATGCAGAATATTTTGTCTACAGCATGGGCTTGGAGCCTGAAAGCTGTTATTTACATTTAGCAGAAGGCGCGCCTGTTCAACACCCAAGTGGTATTGAAGCTGGCATGAATGATATTGGGCAACTCTATGCCTCACTGGTGGTGAGTTTTATACAAGCTAAACAGCGTGGCAACAACGAATAGTTACAAATAAATGCTTTAGGCTTTTGCTTCAGCTTCTGAGCGAATGATGGCTTCATCAATAAGTTTCAACGTGGCAGATTGTGTTGTCATGGCAAACTCATATGCTTTAGCTGCTTCACCATTTTTGATTGCTGCAAATAAATCGGCATGTGCTTGGTATTCGAGCTCTGTGACCGGCTTTATACGATTGGTGTAACGTAAATTTACTTGTAAGGCGATTTCAATAAAGTTTTCTAATTGTATGAAAAATGGATTTTTAGTAGCATTTAACACGGCTTTATGAAATTTCACATCAGCGTGATGAGTCGCTTCAGCGTCGTTATTCACCTCTGCTAGTTGCATATTTGATAGGGCTTGCTCGATATTTTCAAAATCTTCCGCGGTTGCATACTGCGCTGCTAAGTATGCGGCTTGTGCTTCAACAGGCTGTCTTAATTGCATAAAATGGCGCAGCATATACAAATCAGGCTTACCGACTAATATCCAACCGAGCACGTCTGTGTCAAACAAGTTCCATTTATTTTGTTCTGCGACTTGAATGCCTTTGCGTGGCCGTGAACTGATTAAGCCTTTTGCGGTTAGCATTTTGACCGCTTCGCGGGTTGCATTACGGCTAATATCGTAAACTTCGCCTAATTCAGCTTCAGACGGGAGTTTATCTCCGACTTTGTATTTACCTTTTAAAATTGAACGGCCAAGCTCGTGTACAAGTTGTTGTGTTAAATTTAAGTGCCTAGCGTCCATGAGTTACCTTTTACTGAATTCTAAAGCAGATTTTAGTCTGCATAATGTGCTGATAATAAATGAGTAATTTACTTTACTCCAGTAATAACTACACAATTGGTATATTAAATACTATAAATGATAAAAATGTTATTTAATAACATGGTGTTACAAAAGTAGTATGGAAAAAAGTATATTTATCTCTTGTCAGTAGTTTTGTATATTGTAGTATAAATAGTACAAAGTTTTACAGGTTTATAATAATGTTATTAAAAAAATTATCGAGTATCGCATTATTTTCAACATCGTTATTTGCAACATCAGCATCAGCGAATGAAGTGAGAGAGCCGTGGCGTGATCATACGGTTTTCGCGATTAACAAACTTGAACCACGGGCAAGTTTATTTCCTTATCAAAGCGAACAAGCAGCGCTTGTTGATATTAAAGAGCAAAGTAGCAACTTTATGCTGCTAAACGGCTTATGGGCTTTCGACTGGCAACGTTCGCCTAACGATGCAAAAAGTAATTTTCACTTACCTGATTTCGACGATACTGATTGGGGCACAATACCCGTGCCAGGTAATTGGGAAATTGAAGGCTATGGTTATCCAATCTATTTAGATGAGAGGTTCCCGTTTAGTACCAAATGGCCTGATGTACCAACAGACTACAATCCTATTGGCTCGTATCGAAAGCCATTTACCCTGCCAGAAAACTGGAAAAATAAACAAGTATTTTTGCATGTTGGTGCGGCTAAATCATCGTTAGATGTTTGGTTGAACGGCAAAAAGGTCGGTTTTAGCCAAGGAGCAAAAACGCCAGCCGAATTTAATTTGACGCCATATTTGCAAGACAATGAAAACTTGTTAGCGTTTCAAATCAGGCGTTGGACAGATGCCAGTTTCTTGGAAAGCCAAGACATGTTGCGTATTTCTGGCATTGAGCGTGATGTCTATCTGTTTGCAACTGAAGCACAGCATATTTTTGATTTTCATGCGCAACCTAAATTAAATAAAGACTTCACACAAGGCGAACTTACCGTTGATGTTACGGTAGAAAATTTTCAAAAAGCGACAGAAGCACGTTTAGTTGAATATAAGCTACTTGACCCTAGAAAAGGAATGAAACCAGTGCTTAAGGGTCAGAAAAAAGTAACACTTTCTGGCGGCAAGAGCACCGAAGTTAGCTTAGCGAGTAAGCTGGATAACCCTGCTCTTTGGACCGCTGAAACGCCAAATTTATATACGTTAGTAATTAACCTTAAAAACAATAACGGTGAAGTGATTGAATCGGTTAAAGACGATATTGGTTTTCGCCATATAGAAATTAAAAACGCACAGCTATTGGTTAACGGGCAAGCCATTTATATTAAAGGTGTTGATCGCCATGAAACTGATCCACGAAAAGGTCATGTGGTTGATAAAGCATCAATGGAACGCGATATTCAGTTAATGAAGCAATTTAACATTAACGCGGTACGTTCAAGTCATTATCCAAATAATCCATATTGGTATGATTTAACCGATAAATATGGATTGTATGTGATTGATGAAGCAAACATAGAGTCACACCCGTTAGCGACAAATAAGGCCACGCAGATTGGTGATGAAGAAAGCTGGATCCCAGCACATATTGATCGTACGCGTCGTATGTATGAGCGTGATAAAAACCACCCTTCTATTATCATTTGGTCGTTAGGTAATGAAGCGGGTGAAGGTAAAGTATTTGAAACAACGTACCAGTGGTTAAAAGATAACGATGGTACGAGACCTGTGCAATACGAACCAGCAGGCACTGAGCATTACACCGATATTTTTGCGCCGATGTATCCTTCTATTGAGCGTTTAGTGAAATATGCAGAAAGTAAACCTTACCGACCTGGCATTATGATTGAATATGCTCATGCCATGGGGAACTCGGTTGGTAATCTTAAAGATTACTGGGCTGTTATTAAAAAGTATCCATCACTACAAGGTGGTTTTATTTGGGATTGGGTAGATCAATCACTCGAATATGTTAATGAGCATGGTCAGAAGTATTATGCTTATGGTAAAGATTTTCATCCTGAGTTACCTACTGATGGCAATTTTTTAAATAACGGCTTAATGAATCCTGATAGAAAACCGCATCCTCATGCTTATGAAGTGAAAAAAGTCTATCAAAACATCAATTTTTCTAAGGTGGATATTCAGCAAGGTACTTTTGCGATTGAAAATGAATTTTTCTTTACAGATTTAGACCAATATCAACTGAAATGGAACATCGCAGCTGACGGTAAAACTATTGCTAGCGGCAAACAAAAAATGCCTACGGTTCAACCGAGAACCACAGCTAAAGTAACGTTGCCAATTAGTAAGTTAATATATGATGGCAGCAAAGAGTATGTCATTACACTAAGTGCGGTGATTAAAGATCAGCAACCGTTACTGCCAATAGGGCATGAAATTGCGTTTGAGCAGTTCGTTGTCAGTAGTAAAGAAAAGGCAAACACCTTTGTTCAAGCGGATAAAAGTGCATTGATTAAGCTTGAAAGCCATGAAAAAGTGAGCTATCAGGGCAAGCGCTTTCAAGCAAGTTTTGACAAGAAAACTGGTTATTTAGTGGGTTACACACTAGACGGTGAACCCTTATTGCTACAGCCGTTAAAGCCTAATTTTTGGCGTGCGCCTACCGATAATGATTTGGGGAATAACATGCAAAAATGGGCTGCTATATGGCAAACAGCGGCACAGAAGTTAACCTTGAGTAAATTTGACACTAACGCTAATCGTGTAACTGCGCATTATAAGTCACCAGACTTCAAAGGCACATTCACGCTTGATTATCAGCTTGCAAATGATGGTAGTGTTCAAATTACGTCATCACTCGATTTAGTTGATGATCAAACACTTCCTAATATACCGAGATTTGGAATGCAGCTGGTTATGCCAGGTACATATGAACACCTTACTTGGTATGGAAGGGGGCCGCACGAATCCTATTGGGATCGCAAAACGGGGGCTAAAATTGCTTTGCACCGCGCTATGGTTGACGAACAAATTGAGCACTATATTCGTCCACAAGAAAATGGCAATAAAACCGATGTTCGTTGGATGAGTATCACCAACAAACAAGGCGCTGGTTTTAAAGCTGTTGGTGAACAAGTATTAAATACAAGTGCATGGCCATATTTACAAGCCGATATTGATTTTGCACCGGGTGATGCTACAGCTTCTGCTTCTGGCTTAGTGCCGGTAACGACTAAACACGCTATTGATGTGCCACGTAGAGAGTTAACCACAGTGAATATTGACCACCTGCAAATGGGCGTAGGCGGCGATACATCATGGGGACGTCTAGTACATGAGCAATACACCATCAAAGCACAAGATTTACGCTATCGTTTTATCTTAATGCCGATAACTGTTAAATAAAGACTTTGGCGAGTCTGTATTAGGCTCGCCATATAACCGTTAAGAGATAACCATGAATTCAGTCACACCAACATTTTCTATTGAAACACTAATAACGTTATTACAACATCATTATCAATTAGATGGCGAATTAACAGCACTGGCAAGTTATTGTGATCAAAATTTACTTTTGGTGACAGGTGAACAACGCTATGTTGTTAAAGTAGCTTCTAGTGCCGAAAAGAAAATTGAATTGATGATGCAAAATGAAGCCATGACGCATTTATCAGCCCATGAGTTACCTGTGCCTCAAATGGTAAAAAACCAAGATAACCAGCAGATCACTGAAATAGTCGATACTCAGCAGAACACCTTTTATTTACGGGTATTAACGTATTTACCGGGTGATTTTTATGCGCAAGCGAATCAACAAAACATGTCTTCAGGTTTGTGGCAAGATCTTGGTCGATTTATGGCCAAGGTGGCAAACACCTTACACGACTTTAAGCACCAAGGTGCGTATCGCTATTTTGATTGGGATTTAGCGCACGGCTATGCTATTTGCCAAGATAAAAAACAATACCTAACCCAAGAGCAAAAACCACAAGTTGATTATTTTTTAGCAATGTATCAAGCCCATGTGGCCCCCAACTTAGCAAAACTACCTTGTAGTGTTATTCATAATGATGCCAATGATCATAATTTGCTTGTTGATCAACCCCATACGCCAAGAAAAATTACGGGTTTGATAGATTTTGGCGATATGGTATTTAGTCAAACGATTAATGAATTAGCGATTACGGCTGCTTATGCCATGATGGAGCAAGCAGATCCTCTAGCCACGTTAGCCAGTACAGTTGCTGGTTTTCATGAGCTATATACGATCAGTGACGATGAATTTGATGCGTTACCTTATTTAATTGCGTTAAGACTTTGTACCAGTGTGTGTAACGCCGCTAAAGCAATCAATGAGCAGCCAGATAATGAATACTTGTTAGTTTCAGTTAAGCCGGCATGGCAATTACTCGCTTTGCTTAAAAAAGTGAATTTTTATGCCATTGCTTGCCAATTAAAAGTTGCGTGTGGTATTAACCCTGACCAAGGAAAAACTAAGGCTCAGATCAAAACATTTCGTGAAAAGCATTTAGGAAAAACCTTAAGCCTAAGCTTTAAAGAACCATTAAAAATTGTACGCGGCCAAGGTGCCTATCTTTATGATGAGCAAGGAAACCGTTATTTAGATATGGTTAATAATGTGTGCCACGTCGGGCACTGCCACCCTAAAGTAGTGGCTGCTGGGCAAGCTCAGATGGCAAAACTAAACACTAATACTCGTTTTCTTCATGACAACTTAGTCAATTATGCTGAAAAATTACTCGCGACCATGCCAGAGCCGTTATCGGTTTGTATGTTTGTCAACAGTGGCAGTGAAGCTAATGAATTGGCTTTCCGTTTAGCGAAAAATTATACCGGTTCAACAGAGCTATTGACGGTTGAAGGTGCGTATCACGGCAATACCAATGCCTGTATTAATGCTAGCCCTTATAAATTTGATGGTCCTGGTGGTGAAGGGGCAAAAGATTATGTACATAAAGTGATGTTACCTGATCCTTATCGTGGCAAATACCAAGGAAATACCGCCGCCAGTGCTAATGCTTACGCCGAAGATGTGCAACGTGCGATAGATGAACTTGCTGAGCAAGGTAAAAAACCTGGAATGTTTATCTGCGAGTCGCTACAAGGGGTCGCGGGGCAGATCATTATGCCCGATGGCTACTTACAAGCGGTGTATACAAAAGTACACGATGCTGGCGGAGTTTGTATTGCTGATGAAGTACAGGTTGGATTCGGTCGGGTAGGAAGTCATATGTGGGCGTTTGAAACCCAAGAGGTGGTGCCAGATATTGTTACCTTAGGTAAGCCTATTGGTAATGGTCATCCGATGGCTGCGGTGATCACTACGCAAGCAATAGCCGAAGCCTTTGTTACAGGCATGGAATATTTCAACACCTTTGGTGGTAACCCTGTCTCTTGTGCAATAGGTGCCGCGGTGCTTGATGTCATCAAAGAAGAGCAACTGATGGAAAATGCGCAACAAACAGGCGATTACTTACAAAATGAATTATGTAAATTACAACAGCAATTTGATGTCATTGGTGATGTAAGAGGGTTAGGCTTGTTTATTGGCGTTGAACTGGTTGAAAACCGTATAAGTAAAGCACCTGCCACTGAACTTACTGCTCTATTAGTGGAGTTTATGAAAACCCAACACATCATTTTGAGTACTGAAGGACCATTTTATAATATCTTAAAAATTAAACCGCCTATCGTGTTCAATGAACAAGATGCAGATATGTTTATTAATGCATTGACTAAAGGCTTGCAAACACTTGGGTGTGATTAGCTCTCATAAGTGTTAATCAAGAGAAAGAGGCAAAATGCTATGTTGTAACAGACGTGGCATTTTGCCTTGTGCGTTAAAGGCGTAATGCATTTTATGACTATTCAATCATTTCAATTAAAAACTAAAAAAATATTTACCTTTAAAACATAAACTTACATTTTTTGTATGCAATATATCTGCATATTTTATATTCAGCCGTTTACTTTTAATCCTTAAATATACTATTATCTGATTTATACTATAAATACGATAGTATTATAAGTGTGCATTAAGACACGCGCTTAAGTGACATGACAAACAGAGGAACAGATATGAAAAACGGCAAGCCTTTTAAGCTCAGCTATTTAACGTCTTTACTTATGTTAAACCTTGGGGTATCAGGTATTACATGGGCAGATGCGAATCAAGCGGAAGAAGAACAAGCAGAAAAAGACACTGAAGTGATCACCGTGACAGGTATTCGCGGTAGTTTGATTAATTCAGTAGGTATTAAACAAGACTCTGGCAATGTAGTAGATGCGATATCCGCAGAAGATATTGGTAAGTTTCCAGATCAAAACGTTGCTGAATCATTACAGCGTATAACGGGTGTTTCAATTGATCGTAGTGGTGGTGAAGGGCAGCTTATTACTGTGCGTGGTATGGGGCCAGAATTCAACTCTGTATTATTAAATGGTCGTACCCTTGCAACAACAAGTGGTGGTAGAGCATTTAGTTTTGACATCTTAGCGTCTGAACTTATTAATGGTGCTGAAGTTCATAAAACGCAATCAGCAGCCCTACAAGAAGGTGCGATTGGTGCAACAGTAGATATCAGCACTGTTAAGCCGTTGGATTTCCCAGGATTTAAAGCCGTTGGCAGTGTCAAAGGCTTGTATGATGACATGACAGGTAAGATGAGCCCGCAATTTTCCGGCCTTATCAGCAGTACCTTTGATGATGATAAGTTTGGTGTACTGGCTTCCTTTTCACATTACAAACGTGAAAGTCGTTACGATGAGGCGAATACAGCTTATTATTACAAAACTGAAGACGATTTAGACGGTCAAAATTATGGCGAAATTTATTTCCCGCAAAACTATGATCAAATCGCACAAACAGAAACGCGTGAGCGTAACAGTGGCACATTAGTACTCCAATATAAGCCAACAAAAGATGTAACAGTAACCGCAGATGCACTGTATTCAGATTACAATGTGCAATACCGCCAAGATGTATTTCCAATGTGGTTTGAAACAGGCAACGTTAGAAACCCTGTTATTGATGAAAACAATACTTTAGTAAAAGCTGATTTTGTTGACAGTTTCATCGAAACCTTAGTTCGTCAATCAGATGCTGACAACAAGTTAAAAGCCTTTGGTTTAAACCTTGATTGGCAAGTAACTGATAACTGGGGTTTAACAGCAGATATTAATACTTCTAAAGCAGAGCATGATCCGGGTAAAGGTTGGTCAGATGTTGTTGCAGGTCGCCCTGGTGAATATAACTATGATCGTACCTCAGGTGATTTAGTACCTACCATGACGTTTGAAAATTTCAAAGATGGTGATGTACTAACCGCAGGTTGGGCGTCTTTACAAGGTACTCGTGTTGAAGATGAAGTACTTGAAGCGAAAATAGATAACGACGTATATGTTGAAATGGGCCCATTAGTAAAAATTGGTTTTGGCTTGCATTATTCAGATCGTACTTTAGGTTCTACCTACGCTGAAACAGAAAATCCACTGCCGTGGACGTATGCCGATAACAGCTCGCGTATTCCATTACCAGCAGATATGTTATGGACCTACAACGCCGATGGCTTTTTATCAGGAGGTTCAGGTAACCCAACTGAGTTCTGGCCAACGTTAAATTCAGATGATTTATTTGCCTTCTTAGGTACGGATGAAGCGATTTCACAGCTAGATGATCCTGAGTTAGTACGTGCAATTTTCTCTCGTGCTGGTTTTGGCATTGTTGATGACCCTACAGCGTATGAAGTCAATGAAGAGTTAAAATCTCTTTATACTGATTTCTATTTTGAAGGCGAAGTAAATGAAATGCCTTGGTCAGTAATTGCAGGCGTACGTTATGTAAAAACAGACAGTACATCGAAAGGTAATCAAGTAGCACTTTTAGATTTAATTGAATCTAATGAAAAACCAGGCGAAGTTCGCGCAATAACCTCAGATGATTATGTGGCTGTTGAAGTTGGTCACAGCTATAGCAATGTTTTACCTAGCTTGAACAGTAAGCTTGAAATTACCGATGAGCTTATAGCTCGATTTGCATGGTCTAAAAGTTTAACGCGTCCTGAATTGGCTGAAATGTCACCACTAGCAAGTTACGGCGATGGTCCTATTGATCAATTATTTGGCTCTGGCTCTAACCCAAAATTAAATCCATTTGAATCTACTAACCTAGATCTAACACTCGAATGGTACTACCAAGAAGGCAGCTATGCAGCAATTGCCGCCTTTACTAAAGATGTTGATGGTTATTTAGGCTCAGGCGAAACGGAAGAAACGGTAACAGTACCAAGTGGTACATATACCTATAAGATGTCGCGTCCAATCAATGAAGACAACACCAAAATTGATGGTTATGAAGTTGCGGTTCAGCACATGTTTACCAGTTTGCCTGCACCATTTGACGGGTTAGGCGTTATTGCAAACATGACGTTTGTTGACAGTGAATCTACTGCCGATGAAGGTGCAGAAAAGCTGCCATTAATTGGTTTAAGTGACTCGCAGAACTTGATTTTATTCTATGAAAAAGACGAGATTCAATTCCGTATTGCTTATAACAATCGCGATCGTTTCATGCAGTCTAAACCTCAAACATGGCGAGATGGCCACTATGTTGATGACTATAAACAAGTTGATATCAGTGGTAGTTACGACCTGAATGAAAACCTAACGGTATTTTTTGAAGGGATTAATATCACCAACGAGCTTTATATCAAAAATGCAGAATACGCTAACCAAACGTTAACGGTTACTGAAACTGGGCCTAGGTATTCGGTGGGTATTCGAGGCAAATTCTAATTATTGAATTGAGTTAATATTAAGTCAGTCAGTATTTTTACTGACTGACTTTCATTTTTTGTTTTTGAATTGATTAAACGAGAAGTACATATTTTTATGAGTCAAACGCATATTTGGTTACGTGCCGAAACAAAACCTCAGGAACAACGTACCGCGCTAACCCCTAAAGGTGCAAAAGCATTGATTGAAGCCGGCTTTAAAGTGTCGGTTGAACAGGGGTCACAAAACATTTTTAACATTGAACAATACCGAGCCATGGGGTGTGAAATTGTCGCACAAGGAAGCTGGCCACAGGCACCCAAAAGTGCTTTTATTCTAGGGTTAAAAGAATTACCTGAAGATAGTTTTCCATTGGTTCATAAACATATTTATTTCGCCCATGCTTATAAAGATCAAGCAGGTGCAAATGACATATTATCACGCTTTAAACAAGGTGAAGGTGCACTATACGATTTAGAATTTTTAGTCGATGAAAACCAACGCCGAATCGCCGCTTTTGGTTACTGGGCTGGCTTTGCTGGTGCAGCGCTTGGCGTATGGGCTTGGGCAAATAAACAACTTGGAAAAACAGCATTATCGCCTGTGAGCTCCTTTCCCGATCAAGAAAAGTTATTAAATGAAGTGTCGGCGTTGCTTGCACAATGTGCAAATAAACCAAACGTCATGGTTATTGGTGCAAAAGGGCGAAGTGGTTCCGGCGTACTCGGCTTAGCCAAAGCATTGCAATTAAGCACCATTGAATGGGATATGGAAGAAACCGCGGTAGGCGGGCCATTTGAGCAAGTGAATGATGCGGATGTATTAGTTAATTGTGTATTGGTTAACCAGGACTTGCCGCCTTTTGTGACGCTTTCTTCCCTTGATTCGGCAGAACGTAACCTAAGTGTTATTTGTGATGTTAGTTGTGATCCGTACGGTGATTATAACCCGATTCGAATTTATGACCATTGTACCACCTTCAATAATCCGACGATCGAAGTACTATCACCGCCAAATAGTTTACATTTAATTGCGATTGATCATTTACCTTCATTATTGCCAAAAGAAAGCAGTGAAGATTATGGCCAGCAGCTAGTGCCTTATTTAGCATCTTTACATGATTTGAGTCTGCCTGTTTGGCAAAAAGCACTCGATATCTATCATCAAAAAACGACAAACCTATAAGAGAACTTCCTATGAAATCAACCATTCATTGGCTTGGCGTTGGGCTATCTGCCACGCCAGGGATCAAATACCTATCAAATTCATCACATAACCTAGTGGTATGGAATCGTCGTACTGATAAAGCGCAAACCATGCTAGATGAGGCAAATATTCAATGTGAATTAAAGCAGTTAGATTGGTCTGTTTTAGCTGAAAATGTTAAATCAGGAGATATTTTAGTCTCGATGTTACCGGCTAATATGCATGTTGAAGTGGCACAGCTTTGTTTAGATAAATCAGCGCACTTTGTTTCAAGCAGCTATATTGCGCCTGAAATGAGAGCGCTTGATCAACAAGCAAAAGCGAAAGGCTTAACCTTTATCAATGAAATTGGTTTAGATCCAGGCATTGATCACTTATTCGCACATTTATTAGTGGCACGCTTCAAAGAAAGTGAAGCGTGTAATGCAGAATCAAAATTGTATTTTCGCTCATATTGTGGCGGCTTTCCAAAAACGCCGAATGACTTTAAGTATAAATTCAGCTGGTCACCGTTAGGGGTACTTAAAGCATTAACCTCGCCTGCTAAGTGGTTAGAAAATGGCGTAGAAAACAACTCGAAAGGTCCGTGGGAAGCGTTAAAAGATATTCATATCAGCGCTGTTAATGAAACATTTCAAGCGTATCCAAACCGCGATTCTATTCCTTTTGTTAAGCAATATGAATTTGAACCTGAGTGGCAAGTTGAAGAGTTTGTTCGTGGCACGTTACGATTAAATGGTTGGTCACAAGCGTGGCAATATTTATTTGATCAAGTAGGCGACCTACAGGGCGAAGCTGGTTTAGCAAAAATGGAAGCCATTAGTAAAGACTTAGAAGACAAGTATAGCTATGAAGAAGGTGAACCTGACCGTGTTGTTATGTCTGTTGAGTTAGAAGCAAAACAAGCAGATAACACCGTTTGGCACCAACGTTACTATATGGACGCTGCAGGTAATAATGAAGGACAAGCAATGGCACGTTTAGTGTCAATTACCGTGGCATTGGGTATTGAAGCGGTGATCAATGGCGATATTCCTGCAGGTGTTCATGCTGCACCTAGTCAGCCTGATATTGCACAACAATGGTTAGATAAACTCTCTAAACTTGGCCAATCGGTACACATTGAACAACTTGTTTAAATGATATTTCCCCCTAGCTATGTTTTTATTTGTAGCACTGGCACCCCTTAGTCTTTACTAAGGGGTTTTTTTATACCTTCAATTATGCAACTTGTTTCTTCTCACCAAGTAACAAACTACCGTCTTCTAAAAAACTTAAAATGATTTGCTTAGCGGGTCGATTATCGTCAAATAAATAACTGTATTTTTCGATGATTCTGTCTCTATCTGCTTGCGACCTTGCTGTTGCCATTTCATCTCGAAAGGGTTGGCCTTCCATAATACCGGCATAATGGCTTGCTAAGGCAGCGGTAGTTCTAAGCGCGTTTTCCACGATAGGGTTTTCTGTTAATGCTTGTTTTAATTGAGCTGTATATGGGTAATCTGCGGGTATCACAATTTGACCTTCATTATCAAACGAGATTGTTTCAGGTGGTGATGTGATATTGTATTGCGTTAATAGGTCTTTAAACTTTTCTTGGGAATATTTTGCCAACGTATCAACATTATGCGCCGTTGGTAATAAGAGTTCTACATCTTTTAACGAGACTGGGGTAGCTTGCGGGCCAGTGGCTAGATATTCATCGAGATTAATATCATTATTGCCTTGGTTGGTGTTCATGTTAAAAACAGATTCAGCGCGTACCTCGGCTTTGGCACTTTCCGATTTATTCGGCTGATATCCTGCGAGAATTTGCGCAAAAGCATTACCGTTTTTTGCGTTATTTATTTGGTTTGAGCTTTGTATTTGGGTGTGAAAAGCGTTGTTGGTAATTTCCATTTTTCCTGTTACCTTATCGTTTTTAAACTAAGTCACTAACAAAAACCTAGCAATAATCACTCCATTTTCAGATAGGTTAACGATATTTTGCACAAATACTTTGCACGGGTGATTAACGTTATAGATAGGTTTTGATGAAAGCATATTAACTGAAAATGTTGAAGGGATTGTGTGACGAACCCTTACCGATTTATTGTGTTTACGGCAAGTTGTTGCCGATAATGAATAAGGTAAACAGCAATAAGCAACATCTAATGGCTTAACTTTGTAAAACAATAGCGCTAGAGTATTGCTTACTGGTAAACGTGAAAAATTAATTTCGTAAAGGACGCTTATGAAAATATGGACATTGCTTTTTTGCCTAATGACGACATTTGCCAGTGCAAATGACTGGCAAAACATAAAAAGAATAAATCCTAAATACCCGATTAAAGTGATTAAACAAAACCTTGAAGGCTGTGTTACCGTACAGTTTTTTATCAATGAACAAGGGCAGACGCAATTTGTTGAGCCGATAGCCAGTAGTCATCAAGTGTTCGAAGGTGAAGCTGTTAAAGCAGTTGCGCAATGGCAATATCAAACTGAACAACCTTCGCCGCAAGCACAACGACAGAAAGTTATGCTGGAATTTAGGCTTAGCGACACTGAGCAAACAATATACGCTACTGATGATTGTCGTGCTGAATTAACCAATGAAAGCCATAACATCAACACATTTCGACAAGAACGTTTAGCAACACCAACCTTTGGCAATAGCTATAAGGAGTGGATACAGAATTCCTTCCCTTACCATGGCGTATTAAATCTTGAAGAGTCTAAGTTTTTAGCAAACGCCTTAGTGAGTATATTCAAACAATTTCCAGGAAGTGTCGATGAGAAAAAGCAAGCCTTCATAAGTTTGGTTAATGGTTTGAATTATTTTGATATTTTACAGCAGTATGAGTTGGTAAGTAATCCAATAAAGGTGGCTAAAAAGGTTGTTGAACCAATTGTAGATGCTAAAACATTATCTATTACGCCTATTTATCATGTCGCTAAATATTGGCATATTGGTGATATGACGATTAGTTTGGATGAGTCAATGTACCCGCTTATTGAGGAACGAAAGCTAGCGGTAGAGTTTACCATTTCTAAACGCGGTAAAGTAACGTTGGTAGATTTTTGTCGACCAATAGAAGCTTCTTTAAAGCAAGCATTGACACAACAAATTAGTGAATGGCAATTAACTCCATTAACAGTGGCAAAGGCTAATATAAGAACCATTATGCTGCTGCCATCACCACAAAATTCAGCGTCTTATATTGACTGCGATGCAACGTGGCACGACGTTGAAATGAACAAAATAGCTGAAATGGAAAGAAACGCAGTATACCGATAGCAAGCTATTTTAGTGGTCAACTAAACGCTTGCCGCTCTTTGTAACTAAGGCCTGTTGAACTTTCGAGGTTAAATGTTGTTCGAACTAAACGCGAATGATCAACAGGCCCTAGTGATTACACTATCAGTCAAAGGGAATTACTTGTACTATTTGCTCTTCTGATTGAAGGGTCATTTTAATATCGTATAACGACATTTCAGTTTGTTCTTTTGTTGATTGATCGGTATTAATCACTAATTCATTTTTACTATCATGCCATGCAATATCAACAATGACGTCTGAGGCCACAGGTACAAGATAAGCTCGTTTACGTTTTAAAGAATACATTTTTGCAGGGTATCGTGAATTATTGTTGGATAAATACTGCATCCATTGACCATTTGGCGACCATTGGGCATTAAAATTCAATGGTTTTTTACTTTGAAAGCTGTGTTCAATGAGCGTTGCTGACTTATCTACAATATTAAAAAGCCATAAATTTCTGTTATTTTCGGTAAAGGTTAGATATTGATCGCTGCTCGCCCAAGTAATGTTAGCCAAGTGTTTTGCTCTTGGAATAAGGTGCTCGGTGATAATTCGACCTTCTGAATTGCTAATCACTAGATAATTTAGACTTTGTTTATTGACAAACTTCGCCTTTAATTCTTTAGAAAAGCTCCATGTTTCATTACTCTGTGTTGCAAGTCCATTTATGTTTTGCGCATTAACCAATAAATGAAAAAGCATTAGTTGAATGACTATCAATATTTTCATTGTACAGTTCATCATCTGTGCTCCTTAGGTTTTTTAATATTTACGTGTTACTTCCTGTACTAGCAGTATTGTTCAAAAAATATTAAAAAGACTTACGGTTTTCTTACCATTTTAGTGGCTGTTAAAAACTTATTATTATTCAATTGGTTATGTTTAATTTATTTTGGGGAGTTAAGTGGCAGAAGCTGACCTTATGCTGTAAGCTTTATTGATAATTTACTGTTTAAATAGAGGCTGCAGAGAATGGATTCTAATAGCACCGCTGAATATACTGAGCAACCACGTACTTTTACTTTAGGCACATGGACGGTTGATGGAGACTCTAATCAACTAATAAAAGAAGGAACACGTTTAACCATCGAGCCCAAGATGATGGATGTGTTGATTTATCTTTGTCAAAATGCGGGTGAAACCGTTAGTGCAGAACAGTTATTAATTGCTTGTTGGGCGGGTACATTTTACGGGGATGCTCCTGTACAAAAATGTATTGCAGGATTAAGAAAAAAGCTGGGCTGTAACTCAAAAAAACCGAGCTTTATTGAAACAATCTATCGCCGTGGTTATAAAATCATTGCTCCAATTAATTTTTCTACGAAATCTAATCAAGTATCACAACGTCAAACGCTAAAAAAATGGACGCAAGGTTCACCATATTTAGGGTTAAACACCTTTAATGAACAGCATAGTTCAATTTACTTTGGCAGAGCTAAAGCTATTGTAGACGTTATTTGCCAATTAAAGACGAGTATTAAACGACCAAATAACTTTCTATTGATTTTAGGTAAAAGTGGCAGTGGAAAATCATCATTAATGAGAGCAGGAGTGTTGCCTTATCTTAACAGTGAAACGGGTTTTTCTCAGCTTAAGGTGACTCAATACCATTTTATTAGCCCTAGCCAATGTATCGATGAATCACCTATTTCAGCATTAGTCCATGCGTTAGATAAACTATCATTAATTAAAACGACAATGGAACTATCAAGCTTAATTTCGCATATTGAAATAGACCCAATTCAGTTAACAAACGCTTTAAATTCTCACAATAACCTAGACCATAATAAAGCAGCGCTTGATCAACCCGAGCAAGTAAAAAATTACAAACTACTTGTTATCGACCAATTTGAACAATTTCTGTTAGATGAAAATTTAACGGTCAAATTAAAGCAAAACTTAGTGAGTTGTTTATTGCAAGTAGCGCAATGTGAACAGTTACTTTTTATTGCAATGCTTAGAAATGATTTTTATGCTGAGTGTCTTGATGTAAAAGGCTTTTATGAATTAAAAGACCAGGGAAAACAGTACGATTTACAAGCGCCAACCCCAGTAGAAATTAGTCGAATGATCAGAAACCCTGCAATTGCCGCAGGATTAAGTTTTGAACACGACAAAGAAAATGAAGAGCATTTAGACGAAATATTACTTGCTGCTGCGGTTAAAAATCCAGATGCATTGCCACTGTTAGAATATACCCTTGATTTATTGTACCAACAACGTAGTAGTAATAATGTATTGTTGCTTAGCGCATATCGAAAAATGGGGGGGATTGAAGGGGCGATAGCTCAACAAGCTGAAAAAGTATTCAATAGTTTACCGATTAATGTTCAAGCATGCTGGGACAATATTATGCATGCCTTAATTCAAGTTGATCACAAAAATAAGCATAATGTAACGGCACGAAAGCTACCTAAAAACTACTTTAAGAAACCCATTGAAAAGCAGTTTATTCAACATTTTCTTAATGCTCGTTTGTTTATCACTATCATTCAGACAAACACAGGTGAACAACATAGTTACTCCACTGATAATCAAGGTAGCGATGCACAAGATTGTCAATTTATAACTATTGCGCATGAAGCTTTGTTAAAACATTGGCAACGCATTCAATTATGGCTTAGCAACAACAGCGTAGCTATCCATAAACGAGAACAACTCGCTGACGATTGCATATTTTGGCTAAATACTGGTAAAGCTACCGACGCACTACTCAATTCCAAGCAAAAAGTACTTGATGCTGAAGAATTAATTAAGCGCAAAGAAGTAACCTTAAATGATAACGAACTCGCTTTCATTAAGAGTTCTAAACGTTATCAGGGAAGGAAAAAGTTTACGTTAAGCTTTGCTATTATCGCACTGATAGGTTTTAGCATATTGACTTGGTTTCAAGCGAAGCAAGTGGCAAATGAGCGAGATATCGCTTTAGTAGAAAATCAAAAAACAAAAGCCATTTCAAAATTTTTAACAGAAACGTTAGCGGCTAGTAGCCCTTTTGTTGCCAAAGGTAAAGACGTTTCATTAACTAATGTACTTGATAATGCAGGCAGAAAACTCAATGACTCCACGCAAAATGCCTATCCTCCTCATGTTGATGCTTTACTTCATAAAACATTAGGGCTTATTTATATTGATTTAGGGAAAATAGAACCTGCTGAGCAGCATATAAATAAAGGACTTGAGATTTATAAAGCACACCATTTAGCAAAAGATGGGGGCTATTTAGGTTTGTTGTTTAATTTAAGCCGGCTAAACGTAATAAAATATGGAGCCGACAAGTTACCGGTGATTAAAGAAACCATTGAGGTTAGCAACCAAATCGTTGGCGAAGACCATCAAGATACTTTAGGAGCACTAGATAATTTAGCAACATATTATTTAGCTAAGAAAGACTTTGTACAGGCGGAAAAAATTTTTAAACAAGTATATCAAAAGCGAACACAACTTTTTGGCGCTGACTATCGTCACACGTTGTATTCAATAGAAAAGTTAGGGAACCTTTACTACGCCCAAAAAGACTATGAGCAAGCAGAACATTATTATCAGCTTTGTATAGACAAATGGCTAACTAAGTCAGGAATTAATAATCCTTACACACTTTATTGTATGAAAGGTGTATTTTTAACTCAAATGGCAACAGGGCAATATCAGTTAGCCGAACAATCGTTAAATCAGCATATAAGCGCTGCCACATTAGTTTTTGGGCCTGAACATCCTGAGGTATTAAGTGCACATCATTCTTTAGCTGAGCTTTATCTGGCAACTGAAAGATATGAGCAAGCAGAAACGCTTTTTCGACAGACTCTTAAAATAAGTGCAAAAGTATTAGGTGAAAACCACAAAGAAACGCTAAAAACAAAAACACAATTAACATATTTGTTAAATCAGCATCGTGCTGAACTGATAAAGCAACCTTAAAGTCGTTGGTCTGTAAAACAACGATTTTATTTCAGGCAGTGTTTTAAGAGCAATATTTTCATAATTTGTAAGATAATTAAGACGTTGTTCAACATCTGATCTTCCCCCGCAAAAGTGGACACCTTCCACTTTTGCGGGGGAAGATCACTAAAACAGTTTGCTCGTTTTTTGCAAAGAACCGCAAAAAAGCCAGCCAACCATTTTAGCCTCTTAGCAAAGCGTTATATTTTTCTAGAGTGCGGAGTTTACATCCATACTTTTATGCAATATTCGCACGATAAATATTTGGCTGTTTTTATACTCTTTGTAATAGATCACATGACTAGCTTGTGGGTATTTACTGTAGCCCTCTCTAATATAATCACAGTTAATGCCTAGTTCGGGTTCACCAGCTAATAAATGGAATGTACTATCTAATACTTTTAGGTAATCATTCCGTTGAGATAGTCCCCAAGTAATTTGGGTATATTTAGCTATTTTAATTAAGTCTGTTTTGGCTTTCGCAGATAATACAAACTTATTCATTAATGGTTATCTTTATCTAAATCAGTCAATAAGCTTTCATAACTGTACTCAGCAACACCGCTTTGTTCGCCTTGGATTAACATATTGCGTAAATTTAACAGCTTAGCTTCTTGATCTTCTAAAGCTCTTAATCCAGCTCTAACAATTTCACTTGCTGAGCCATAACGACCAGTGTTAAGTTGTTGGTTTATAAACTGATCAAAATGATCGCCTAGTGTTACGCTTGTATTTTTAGCCATGATGTAAAACCTCATAAGTACCTATATATAATATATTATGGTATAAAAAATATAACAAGTCACTCAAAAGGACAAATGCACCTCCCCCGTTTTGGTGGACACCTCCTCATCATATTGAGGAGGCTACAATGCCCAAATATACACAACCTAGAAAAACATGGTTTTACCCAGTAAGTTTCAAAATCAAAGTAGTCAAACTAAGCTTAAAAGACAATGTCATGTCAAAGGATGTTGCTTTAGCACTTGATATTCACCCGTTTATGCTCAGTCGTTGGCGGAAGGAATACAGAGAAGGTAAATTCTCTAAGCATCAGCGCTACCAGGGCAGCAATGAAATAATGAGTAAAGTCCCCACCCAAAAAGAACTGTCTGCAATTCAAAAGCTTAAAAAGGAAAATGAGCGTCTGAAACTGGAGAACGACTTGCTAAAAAAGTGGCAACGGTATCTGGCGGAAGTACATCAGAGCGATTTGGATTCATCCACAAGTTCGGACAAATCTTAGGTGTGAAGTACCTTTGTGATTGGCTCAACGTTTCTCCCAGTGGTTTTTATGCTTGGCGTAATCGTCCTTTATCAGCCAAAGTGTTAAGAGATGCAGATTTATTGCAGCAAATAAAAGCCGTGTTTCATGCTAATCATCAGACGTATGGCAGCCCCCGTGTGTTTTATGCGTTGAAAAGATCAGGTATAAGAACAAGCAAGAAGCGGGTTGCAAGGTTAATGCAAGAGAGTGGCTTGAGAGCTAGAGCAATTAAGACATATAGCAAACCAGCTAAGGTTAAATTTTTCTATAAGGAAATTCAAAATAAGCGTAGAAATATAGACAAGCCGACAGCGACAAACCAGCAATGGTCGGGTGATATCACGTATCTTAAAGTTGGTGCACGTTGGCATTACCTTGCTGTCGTTATCGATTTATACTCTCGTCGTGTTATTGGCTGGGCCTTTGGTAAAAACAAATCAACTGAGCTGACGTTAAAAGCATTGCGGCTTGCCATTAAAAAACGCAAACCCACTGAAAGAGTATTATTTCATACTGACCGAGGTGCCGAATATCGAGCCCACAATGTTCAGCACTACTTAAAAATTCACAATATTAATGCCAGTATGAACCGGCCTGGATGCTGCACAGATAATGCTGAAGTGGAGTCGTTTTTTCACTCATTGAAAGCTGACATCATTCGAGGAAATCGTTTTGAAACAATGAGTAAGTTACATTCTAAACTAAAAGGTTATTTAAATTACTTTTACAATAGACAGCGATTGCATTCAAGTTTAGGATATCAACCACCAGTTGAGTTTGAATTGGCAGGAAAATAAAAGTGGAAGGTGTCCACTTTTGCGGGGGAAGATCACAATAACAGTTGGTTTTTGCTCCTTCGTCGCTTATTTTAACCAACTATTATTTGCCTATTAACAGGGCGTTGGTATGACTCTCCACGTCAAGTTAAACCATAAAGATCTCTGCTTTTTTTCGAGCCATAATTTCTCTCTTATCAAGTTGAGTGAGTTAACGCATAGATGAAGCAAGTAAATTCGTCGGTTATCATGCTGATATGACTACAGGCGTCCTGCCTTTCGTAAATCAGCTTCGCTGTTCAAAATCGTTCCAGACGATTTTGTCGTGGATTATTAACCTTTCGGTTAACAGTGCCTACCTTACTTGTTCCGTCGTGACACCTGATTTCAGTCTATGCTCGTGGTTCAATAGCCATTAGGCTATTGCCATCCTAACGCCCTCGGTTGTTGTGCCACTCCCGATGCTTGATCCAATGCGCTAACTCAATACTTGTGTTCATGCAGGTAACCTTGAAATACGTGTACGTGGATCCATTGGTGTTATCACAACTTCCCGTGATATCGCCCAAATATACGCGATCATTTCTCGCGCTATTGCAGTAACCACTACATTGCGGTGTTTACCTTTTTGCATGAGACGTTGATAACGACGACATAACCTAAGTTGAGCTTGCCAGGCAATATCAACGATTTCTTTGCTTAACTCTTCTTGCCGTTTTTGAAGTTCTGTGGATATATTGGCTTTGTGTTTGTAGGTTTGAGCACTTTCAATCAATAACCGTCTGGCTCGACCATTGCCGCACTTCGTTATTTTTCCTAATCGTCGAGTATCACCACTAGAACTTTCACTTGGCACTAACCCAAGGTAGGCCATTAACTTTCTGGGATGATCAAAACGTCGTAGATCCCCTAATTCGGCAATAGTGCCCACGGCAACTAACATACGTACACCGCGCATGGCTTGAATCGCTTTTACAACAGGGTAATAGCGCCATTGTTTCACTTGGTGTTCAAGTTCGTTCACTAAACGAGACACACGTTTCATTCGCTCGGTGATGGTTTGTATCATTTATGAAATACGTCCTTGTATTTCACCTAAAAGGCCAGCTAAAGCTGTTCAAATCTTTTCCATAAAGATTTGTCTTGCAAGAAAATTTGTTGACTAGGGTGGGGCAACACTAATTCGGTTAACCAACGTAAATGTTGATTAGACCAGTTATCGTTTACCTTACAGGTTATGTTGTTCCTTAAAAACAAGCCTTTGAGTTGGTATTTAGCGTCTTTTAAGTCTTTCATGGCGGTTTCACGTGCGCGAGATAAATCCCGAATGGCTTCATCTTCTGCTTCGGGTACATAAATAGCGGTGAGCGTTTCTGCCTTGAAAAGTAGCGCTAGTTTAGCCGCATCACGTTTATCTGTTTTTACTCGGTCGCCAGGTTTTTTAGGAATGAGTGAAGGAGCTACGATATAACAGCAATGACCAAGGCTGGTTAACAAACGATAAATCCAATAGCCACAAGGGCCTGCTTCATAAATAAAGTGCAGTGTTGCTTTAGGGTATTTTGATTGTAGTTGCCTAGCGAGCTTAATAAAGGCGGATTTATTGGTATTAATTCTACCTAATGATTCAGGTTTAGCTCCTCGTTCGTCTTTTAAAACAGCGAGTTGTGTAAATGTTTTATGGGTATCTAATCCAATAAAAATTATGCTATGGTTATTCATGCTGATCTCCTTTTTTAGTATTTAACAAACTAATTATGGCTCTGGCTATCAGCTAATCCACGAATGATTGGAGATCAGCACTTTCGTGGGGAGTCATTATGTCTATGCCCTTCGGGTTTTGGAGTTAATCATGAACATTGATGAAGATAAAATAGATGAGGCAGCTTTAGCTCTAATGTATCTTACATTGCATGATCACTTTCGAGCATGGAAACAAATTGATTGGGAAGTGACTAATCGGTTACATGAAAAGGGTTTAATTTGCGATCCCGTTGGTAAAGCTAAATCTGTTGTATTAACAGATGAGGGGCTCAAAAAATCTGAAGAGTTGTTTCATAAACTGTTTGCAAAAAGTTAAGCGGTAAACTGGGCATATAACAAGAGACTATGGCGTCAATAGTTAATTTTACACTTTTGGCGCTTCCCACATTACACCGTCTCTGAGCATCGAATTTAAAATCACAATCATCTTTCTGATACACGCTATTATCGCAACTCTTTTAGGTTTACCAACGGCCAGTAATCGTTGATATGTTGCTTTAAAAACGGGGTTTGATTGCATCGCTGACATCATTGCCATGTACAATACGGTTCTAACTTGTGCACGACCTCCTTGTATCTTTCTTTGGCCTTTATATCGCCCACTTTCTCTATTCATTGGTGCTACTCCCACTAAGGCTGCCGCTTGTTTACTGTTGATATAGCCCAATTCTGGTAAGTTACTAATGATAGATGCTGCGGCTATTTTTCCAATCCCAGTCATGCTTTGTAAAATCATGTTTTTGGCTTGATAATCAGGACAGCTCTCGATGACTTCGACGATTTTCTTTTCTATTTTATCTATTTGATTTTAAAATGCTGTGAGTATTGGTTTTATTGTCATGGCGAGGTTCTTTGGGAGTATTTGTAAGCGGTTCTTTTCCATGGTTTGCATCACAAGAAGTTGATTTCTACGCGCAACTAAATCACTCATAACCTGCATGGTATCTGGTTTCAACTGTGACAGCCTGGGTTTAATCGCCTCACCATAATGGGCAATTAATTGGGCATCGAGTTTGTCGGTTTTAGCGCGTTGACCAATGGCACCAGCAAAACGTTTAATATGAACCGGGTTGGCTATCACAAACGGTAAGTTTGCTTTGGCACATGCCATAATGAACGGCATTTCAAGGCGTCCTGTTGCTTCAATGATGATGCGCGTTGGTTTGTGTTTTTTGATAATAGAAACGGCTTTTTTAATGCCTGTTTCATCATTGTTCACTGTGAAATATATATCGAGAGGACGAATATAAATGTCGAGTTGATATTTACCCGTATCGACACCAACGTTAATGTTTTGATTTGTTTTAGTATTCATAATAAGCTAACCCTTGCTTGCATAATGCGGGTTCGAGACCCAGTAGACTATTCGAGTATTTTGCTTGGAGTTCTAGAAGGTGTTCTTTCTTGTTATCGGTCTCTCAATTGAGGAGCCATCAATCAATCGAACTGCCTAATAGAAAAGCTATAGTTGCTGCTATAGCTTGGGTCTCACTTTACCGAATAAGTTTAAGTTTTGTGGGTTTATTATCCATACAAGAAAATCAACAAAGACAATATTTACAGTTGGCTTTCCGTTCGAGCCTCACTTATTTAAGCCAAACTGTTATGAGCCGCTTAATGTGGCTTTATGCATCAATAGAGAACCACAAAAAATGGCGAGATTAATTATTGTTACCGGTCCAACAGGGGCTGGGAAGACCACATATTCCTTATCTTTATCTAAGGATATTGGGGCAGTTCGCTTCTCTATAGATCCGTGGATGCAGAATTTATTTTCAAAAGATATGACCTCCCTTGATTATGACTGGATGATTGAGAGGGGAAATCGGTGTTATGTTCAAATCTGGCAGGTTGCTGAACAAGTTTTAAAATTAAACGGCAGCGTGGTTTTAGATTTAGGCTTCACGACTAAAGAGCAGCGCTGTCATTTTACTGATCTAGCTAAGAAGCTGGGCATTGAGCCAGAAGTACATTATTTGAGCGCGCCAAAAGATATTCGCAAAAAGAGAGTAGAAAAAAGAAACGTAGAGAAAGACCCTATTGTTTATTCCTTTCCGGTTACTGATTTCATGTTTAACTTTATGGAGCCAAAATATGAAATCCCTGACGAACAAGAGCTAGCAAATGGTCGTTTCATAAGTGCATAACAAGCACAGGCTGCAGGGCGCTGAAAATCTCGCCTGCTGCGAGTGTAATGTGGAAAATTGAGTATGTGCACTCTGGAATCTTTACCTAAATTATCGAAAATTTAACAAAATAAAAGGAATTAATTTTATGAAAAAAAATTTATCAATTAGTTATTGGTTATCGGCAACTATCTGTTTTATCGTCACTTCCTTTAATTCCTTTGCAGAAGACAACAATATAAATATAGGGTTTAAAACTGAGATAGCGTCAACTCTCTTACAAGAAAATTACGAGTTATGGATTCACCTTCCTGAAAACTATAGTGACGCTAAAAAATACCCCGTTTTATACTTATTAGACGGCAAGAATAACTTCGCCCACACGGTAGGCACGTTGAGTTACCTAAAATCAGGAGAGAGGGTGCCTGAAATGATCGTTGTAGGTATTTCTAGTAAAAATAGAATGAGAGACTATACACCGACAAAAATTGAAACAAGAAAATCGTCCGGCGGTGGAGAGAAGTTTCTAGATTTTATTGAACAAGAACTGATTCCTTATATAAATAAAAAATATAGTACAGAAAGCTATAAGATATTTTCGGGACATTCTCTTGGTGGCCTTTTAGTTGTGCATACCCTTCATTCTCGGCCAAATTTGTTCCAAGCACATTTTGCCTATAGCCCTTCTTTATATTGGAACAATAAAGATACCGTTAAAAAAACACTTGATTTTCTAACTCACAAAAAAGAATTCCCAAACTATCTTTATATTAATATAGGAAATGAAGGGCTTATAAGTGACCACCCAAGCGGACTCGCTATGCGAAGTGCTTTCAAAGAATTAAATGCTAAGTTAAAACTCAATAAACCTAATAACTTTTTATTTAGATTGGATGCTTTTGATCGTGAAAAACATGGAACTACACCTGTTGTTGGGCAGTTCAATGCCTTTCGTGATTTGTATGAACCGTGGTTTATACCTTTTGAGCCATTAAAAGAAGGCTTACAAGCAATAGAAAAATACTATCAAATGTTATCTGTACGATATGGTTATGAAGTTAAGCCTCAAAAATCTATCATTAATGAAGCTGCTGATTACCATTTAAATACAAACAATGGCTTCAATGAAGCAATAACATTGTTAAAGTTCAACACGAAAAATTATCCGACATGTATTAAATGCTATAGCGACCTTGCTAATGCTTATGAAAGATCAGGGAAATTTAGTGAAGCAATTGAACAAATAGATGTTGCTATGAAATTTAGTGATGAGCTTGTCCCCCATTTGACTGAACATAAAAAAAGACTGCTTGTGTTAATTAAGACACAAGGGTAATTATTGTTTCATCAATATTTCTATAATTTAGAGTTAGTTTAAAGTTGCCACATAACAAGGTCTTGTTAGCACTACAACGTACGCACAAAATGGTCAATTATTGACTGTTTAATTTCAGGCGCTGTCTCTTGACTAAAACCATGACCTGTCGGATATGCGTTGTGTGTGACGGAATATTTAAACTTATGTTTTTTAAGGTATTCCTCTATCTCGTTCGACATTCGAAATGAAGGCCAAACTTGATCGTTTTTTGCTGAAATCAGCAATATTGGACCATTTATTTTTTCGAAAGAGAATAATGAGTTTGCTACATTTTCTTTATTTTCTAAAGCGACTTCAAATCGATTAAGTAAAGGAGCCTTTTCATCGAGTTCCAAACTTAAAGCAGGAATATCTTTTCCGTTAAATGTCCACGCTGACTTTGCTGTAGTCATTCCGTACCAAGCTACTTTGCTTGGAGTTGTCGCCACAACAGATTTGATACGTGGTTCCATTGATGCTAATAAAAGCGCTAATTCAGCTCCCCTTGAACCACCAACAAAACCAATTTTTGACGAATCTATTGAAGGTACAGTCTCAAGATAATCAATTGCACTTAAAAAGTATTCTAAGGGTATTTGATCTAGTGTCTGAGCAATCCCTTTTTCTTTAAAATAGGCAAGCCCTAATACAGCGATCCCATGTGGTGCAATCATTTTACCATTGGCATCACCTGTGCCGATTCCTCCCTCAGAACCACCGATTGCAATAACCACAGGAACTTTTTCAGAGGTCTTAGGAAGATATAGATTGGCAACAATGTTTTTGAAACTCACTTTCTTAACAAAATAGTCTTGCGCATTTGATACGCTCGAAAATAAAGTTATCAATATAAATATTAATTTAATACGCATGACTTCCTCTTGTAGTGCTAGACATAATGATTCCCCACGAAAGTACTGTTCTCCAACCATTCGTGGATTAGCTGATAGCCAGAGCCATAATTAGTTTGTTAAATACTAAAAAAGGAGATCAGCATGAATAACCATAGCATAATTTTTATTGGATTAGATACTCATAAAACATTTGCACAACTCGCTGTTTTAAAAGACGAACGAGGAGCTAAACCTTAATCATTAGGTAGAATAAATCCGCCTTTATTAAGCTCGCTAGGCAACTACAATCAAAATACCCTAAAGCAACACTGCACTTTATTTATGAAGGAGGCCCTTGTGGCTATTGGATTTATCGTTTGTTAACCAGCCTTGGCCATTGCTGTTATATCGTAGCTCCTTCACTCATTCCTAAAAAACCTGGCGACCGAGTAAAAACAGATAAACGTGATGCGGCTAAACTAGCGCTACTTTTTAAGGCAGAAACGCTCACCGCTATTTATGTACCCGAAGCAGAAGATGAAGCCATACGAGATTTATCTCGTGCACGGAAAACGGCCATGAAGGATTTAAAAGACGCCAAATTTCAACTGAAAGGCTTATTTCTTAGAAACAATATTCAATGTGAAGTTAAAGATAACTGGTCGAAAAAACACTTACGCTGGTTAACAGAATTGGTGTTGCCCCTCCTAGTCAACAAATTGTATTGTAGGACAAATGAAACAGGTGAATGTTAAGTAGGCTTTTATGACGGAAATATTATCCAAACTATTAAAGGCTTGATGTTTAAAGGGCATAGAATCTTAACGCGGTTTTTCAGTTGGCGTTTAGAAAGAGCAAATGTAGTTTGTGATAACTTGGAGTTCTGTAAATAACTGTACGGAAAATTAGTTGAGTAAAAATAAATACTTAAATATACTCTTTGCTATTATATGGATTTATTTGAAAGGATACTCATGCGTTTTATACTTTTTGTTACTTTAATTATTTTTAATTTCGATATTATTGCGGAAACTAAAGGAAAAAAACAGAATATAGAAGTTGAACCAAAAAATAGTATTTATCTAAAATCCAATCATAAAAAAAGATATTTAATAGAGCTGCATGATGATTTTTCTGTAAATTCAGATACGCGAGTTTTAACTAGCGCTCAGAGTCGCTCAAATAAAAGGATAGAGCAGCAAAATAAAATATTAAGGGATACGAAAGATCCTCTCCCTAAATTCAATGTTATTTCAAGACTAACAAAATCAACAAATACGATTATTGCTAACCTTGATCAAAATGAATTATCAAAGGTTAAGGCGCATTCAAAAGTAAGAAGTGTTTATCCTTCTCTTAATTTGAAGCCAATTCCAGTTCAAGAACATAACCAAAAGATACTAAGTAAAAACAAATTAGCTACACCCGATAATACTAATCAAGGTGAAGGAATTACAATTGCAATTATTGATACAGGCATTGACTATACACACCCTGCATTAGGGGGGTGCTTGGGTACTAGTTGTAAAGTTATAGGCGGGTATGACTTTATTAATGATTCTAATGACCCAATGCCTAAAGAAACAGATTCTCATGGCACGTTAGTCGCAGGAATTATTGTCGCTGAAGGAGAAGTTAAAGGTGTAGCTCCAAAAGCATCATTATTATCGTATAACGTTTGTTCTCATTACTGTCCAGATCATTTAATGATTAAAGCAATTGAAGCATCAATGGATCCTAATGGTGATGGAAATATTGATGATGCAGTTGACATTATAAATATTAGTTTAGGTAGTGAAGAAGAAATTAATAACCCAGAACATCCTTTATTAAGAGCTATTGATAAAGCAATAGCAGCTAACATCTTAGTTGTTGTAGGTGCAGGAAATGACGGCGGTAAAAACTTTACATTAGGAAATATATCCGCGCATGACAATGTTATAACTGTTGCAGCATCTGAAGGTGAATCACACATCGCAAATTTTAGCTCTAAAGGTATGTCTGAGCAAAGTGGATATGCAAAACCAGATATTTCTGCTGCAGGTGTTAATATTCAAACAACTGGCCTCAATGGTAGCTACACAACTGCGTCAGGAACTAGTTTAGCGGCTCCCGTTGTGTCAGGTTATTCTGCATTATTATTAAAGGATAAACCCAACTTAAAACCAAATGAAGTTAAAGCCATATTAATGGGAACAGCCATTGACCTTGACGAAGATTATAGCGCACAGGGAATGGGAGTTATTAATTATGCAAACGCTCAACAGATAGATTTTTTAGTTGATGAAAGTGTTTTCAATCTCGGTTGGTATGAAGATATTACTGAATTAAATCAGCTCAAAGCATTGAAGGTTACAAACTCTAGCAATGATAGACAACGTTTTGATATATCAGTTATTAAAAATAATGAAAACCCCATTGTTTATACCCCTTCACTAAAAAGCATAGAACTACTTCCTGGCGAAAGTAAATCAATAGAAATTGAGATCGAACTTCCAATCGATTTAGCTGTTAAGCCTATTGAACATCCAACATATATAGCGAAAATTTTAATAAAAGGAAATAGCTCCGAACTTTTAATTCCTATCGCTATCACTAATGTAAACAGAGTTGTTCTAAATGTAGAAGAATTAAATAGCGAGGAGATTCTAGATAGCTATCAATTTACTCTAAGTATTTTAGAAAAAAGCAAAGGGCTAATTGAGAATATATGGTTCAATAACAATGACATAACACAGAAAACCTTTGTATTACCTGAAGGTGAATACAGAATTATTCTAAATGCATTGGGAGGGTTTACTTCAAAAGCTTATATATTTGATAAATACTCGCTCAATAATAATACAAAGCTCACTTATCAGATCGACGAAAGCTTAAAAAAAGTGAATTTTGACTTAAAAGATCAATTTGGTAGGAAGTTAGATCTTAATGGTGCATTACCGCCTTGGTTACAGATTCATATAAATGCTATGCATTCAGATCACGCTGGTAAATGGTCAAGTATTTTGGGTGCTTACCCTGAACAACCTCCATTAGAACTATATATGAATCAGCCTACAGATGATGTTTTCTACGATTTTCAAATTAGAAAACGAGACGACTCGTTTAATTATCACAACGAAATACTGATAGATCATCGGTTTGACAAATATTCAATTAATGGTGATGAGCTTTTATTTTCTAATGATGTTAATAACATCCGAATGTTAAACTTTTCCTATGCAATGAAAGATGATAAAGAAAATCAATTTATTAACCCCACTTTTTGGAGATACGAAGAATATCCACTAAATAACTTAAATGGGACTGGCAGTTCAATTTTAATGCCTGAAAATAGCGAAACCACTTTTAGTATGATGTCATTATCACCATCACCCGATTTTTCATTTTTTGCTAATAGCAAAGCATATACTAATTCAGATGAAAGCAGTTATGCGTATTTTCACGAGAGTGATGGCGTTTATAAGAGTGCTGAATATTATTTCGACTCTCAGGGAGACCTTATAGTTTTTGATGCTCAAAATACTAATCACTCTGAAAAGAAAATAGAAATGAATGATGCATTTTATGATTTTAAATTAGGTTATGATTTACCTGTTTTCAGGGCGCGAATAATTGACAATGACGGTATATTTATTTTAAGCCATAAATTTGCCAATAGCACAGCTTACTTTTCAGATGACCTAATGACATATTATAAAGGGGATGTAAGTTATTATATCGATGGAAATGAAGGAAAATCGAAAAATAGAGACGTTTATATAAAAAGCGCTGGCGGTATTAATCTCTGGGAAATAAAATCTATTGAGTTACCACAAGAAACAGAACAAATAGAGCTTCAATTTAATAGTTATTCCATTGAAGATACCCTCGTATCTATAAATACAATATTAAATTATGATCTTAACGCCGTAGATAAGTCGCCACCAATGATTAAAGCTTTTTCAATTAGTACACTTGGCTCTTCACATAATTATCTTGCAAATGGTAATGGAAAAATTTCTGTCAAGTTTGATGACGATTCATCAATTATATCAAATATTATTAGCATAAGGTTCAGCGGTACTGAGCAGTGGGTAGAATTAGCAAGTACATCAAACTCCTTAAATGAAGCTTATTTAACTGATCTCGAATATGGAGCATATGATATTCAACTTATAGCAACAGATAGTTATAACAATAAAATAGAATATACCGCAGTACCTGCATTTATTGCTGAAGAAGGTTGTAGGTATGACGCTGACTGTAATGGCCGATGGGATGAATTGGAGTTAGGGATTATTGATTCAGACGATGATGGTGTAGAAGACTCCTCAGATGCTTTTCCATATGATATAAGTGAAACCGTAGATACCGACAGTGATGGCATTGGCAATAATGCTGATACAGATGATGATGGTGACGGTGTAGATGACAGTGCTGATGCTTTCCCGTTAGATGCATCTGAGTCAGTGGATACAGATAGTGATGGTATTGGTAATAATGCTGATACAGATGATGATGGTGACGGTGTAGATGACAGTGCCGATGCTTTCCCGTTAGATGCATCTGAGTCAGTGGATACAGATAGTGATGGTATTGGTAATAATGCTGATACAGATGATGATGGTGACGGTGTAGATGACAGTGCCGATGCTTTCCCGTTAGATGCATCTGAGTCAGTGGATACAGATAGTGATGGTATTGGTAATAATACTGATACAGATGATGATGGTGACGGTGTAGATGACAGTGCTGACGCCTACCCATTAGATTCTTCACGTAGCTCTAATTCGAGTACAACAAATAATTCAACTTCATCAGATAGTTCTGGCGGAGGAGGAAGCATGCATATTTTATTATTTCTTTTGTTTTCAATTACACTAGTAAAATTTAGATCAAGAAATACATTTAAAATAAATTGAACACTTGCTTTGCTTACATGGAATCTACACAAAGTATCACCAAAGCATTAACCGTTGTTATGTAGCGCTTTATTTTGCGAACAATTACAATAAACTGTTAGGCGACCATAATTTATGGTTGTCGCCGACAAAACTGTATGTGTCGTTATTTTGTCGTGTTTATTCTCCTGTAAGGCTGTCATAAATAGGCATCAAACAGCAAAAGGAAAAGTGATGAGTATTCAACAACGTCGATTAGACAAAGGGTGGACTCAAGAAGACCTTGCTCTTCATTCAGGTCTAAGCGCTCGTACTATTCAACGAGTCGAGAGTGGACAAAGTGTTGGTTCAGAGTCTTTAAAGTGTCTTGCTGCTGTATTTGAAACGTCAATTAACAATATAATTCAGGAGCAAAATATGAATGCAACCAAGCACGATGAAAAATCTGAACAGATAACGCTTAATGCAATGGAAAAATCTGCAATTAAATATGGTCAGTCATTATTTCAAACACCTAAGAATGGTCAATCTGACCCTTTAACTAAAATTGAGCGTGAAGCTATAGATTACGGAAAAACCTTACTCGGTAAACTTAAACCGCAGTAGGATCGCCTAACAACGCGCCCTGAGGTGGACTGTCATTTCTATGGTCTCCTTTGACATTAATAAACGATTTTTGCCTCTTAATGAGGCTACATGGCCTCCACTTTTCTTTGAATTTTATTATTTAGTTGTATACGGTTTTTCGTGCATAACCTTTATTGCTTTTTGTAGTCTGTCGCTTAAGTTTTGATCTTGACGAACGCTTGCTTGTTTTATTTTTTATTGCGCTTTCTATAAAATTAATACATACAGAATCGCTATTCATCTCTACTACATTCATTGTCGTGAATCCTTCATAAACTCGTCATGTCATTGTCAATCAATGCTTCTACTCTACACGTTGTTTTTAATGTGTAATTCGAAGGAAGTATTGTGAATAATTATAAAAAAAGTGCACTATGTTTGTCATTGATAGTTACATTATCGGCTTGCGGTGATGACGTTAAAATAGTTGAAAAAGAAGTCGTTGTTGAGGTGCCTATTGCAACCGAACAACCTCAAGAACCTCAAGAGCCAGAACCTGTTGTTTATAATCCATTTAAAATTGGGTTGTTGCCAGATACTCAAGGAGGAACCGATGCAGAAGGTCAAGCACACGTTGCCTTACACCCTATGGCAGAAGTGGTAAAACATCAAAAAGCTCATAATGTTGATCTGATCATTGCTGTTGGAGATTTAACCGATAATGGTACTGATGTTGAATTTGCAGAATGGCGCTCAGTAGCAGATGCTTATGCGGAACAAGGTATCGAATTTTTACCCGTGATGGGAAACCACGAAACCAGTTATGCGTACACATATAATTGGATAGAAAACATGAAAAACTTTATCCCTGAAGACGCCATTCATATGCCTGCTTATGAATGGGTAAATTATTCAGTGATTCGTGAAAATGTGCTTATTTTTGGCCTTGCTTATTATAATTTGCCACTAGCTTTTGATTGGATCAAAGAAACCGTTGAAGCTAATGAAGGGAACTTTGAGCATATCGTGGTAGCCAGCCATGATGGTTTAATTGGTGCGAAGTATGGTCAAACTCGTGAACAAATTGTAGATGGTACTAAAGATGACAATTGGTTGTATGATGTTCAACCAGAAATACGTAAGTTTTTTTCAGCGTATGATGTGATTTATGTGCAAGGTCATGAGCATCAATATCAGCGCTCATTAATTACGGCTAAGTCAGTACTTACTACTTATCCTTCGAGTTCTACGCCAACGGGCGGAAATTATCGCATGGACGCCTATACTCAAATCATGGTGGGTAATGCGTCTTATAAAGGGTATGAGTATCGTTACGGAGAGCGAGATCTCGTGCAGGCAGTAATCTCGCAAAAGAACCAAACTGATCGCTCAGATGATCCCGGTTATGATGTTAATTCATCAATATTAACGTTTAACAATGACCGTGTTGAATACGAGTCGTATTTTGCGAATCATCAAGCACATTCAAATGCGCCTGAATATGCATTTAATGCACAGTGGCAATTAATGGATAAATTCGCTAGAACCAATAATCGTTGTGAAACACTTGTCTATCCTAATGCTATTCACCCTAACACACGCCCTGCAATGGTGTTTCAACCAGAATATATTACCAATGATTGTTACGCGAATGATGGTTCGTATGCTCGTTTAGTCGGCGGAAGTAATGATACTTTTAATCGTACTGATACGCGTGAAAGAGATATGGGTTATACGCCAGGTATCAGCCGCGCAGAAACAATGAATGATTTAGTTCGGTTAGCGTATCAATGGCTATTTCAAGTTCACGAACGCTGGTCACCTAACTTAAATGCTGCTTACCGGGTTGTGCCAGACAATGAAAATAATGAACTGGTTATTCCCGAAACGACTTTTGATTTAAAAGAGCATGTTACCTTAAGTTGGACTCCTGCTAACGACAATACTGCTTCAGACATTTTGATTGTAAGTGGTACACAAAACCAAACAGGTATGTATCAAGATGATTATGGTGTGGAAAAAAATATTGAAGCAGATGTTGGTCTTGCGTTTTCTTTATCTGGTCCTGATTTAGGTGATATTGAACAAGGTGCAGGCAAACCAGCTGTTACCTTACCTGAAACCGCGACTAAATCTTGGGATATCAGTGATGCTGTATCAGACAAATACGTAGTGCAATACAGTGCGAATGAAGACATTGATTCAGCGACCGTTCAATTAGCCATAAAAAAAGACGATTGGCAACCGATTGCGCCAGATGAGTGTATTATTGACGCTGCTTGGGATGATACGTTTTTAACGACAATACCTACTCAAGCAGAAGGCTGTAGTGATTACCCATTGGTCGGTTTTGATTCAGCTTTTGGTCATCGCTGGTGGGTGGTGCTTAACGCTGATGCTGAGCTAGCCTTAATTAGCAAGTAAACAATGTTGATCTTTCGCGTTTAGTTCAAACAACATTTAATCTAGAAAGATCAACAGACCCTAATTAACCAAACGGGGCAATTCTCGTTTGGTTACCTCTATTTGAAATTTATCTTTAAAACAATATTAAATGACAATAACAGCAAACTATATGTTTTATGCGCTTATTCTGTATACTGAATAAGGATGAAAATTAAACAACTGATACGTTGTTAAATCAAAACAATAATAAACATGGAGTTTACTGATGAGAAAATTTCCATTACTAGCCACTATTATTTTTACTGGCTTTTACCTATCGGCTTGTTCAAAGCCAATTGAAGAGGCTTATGAGCAACCTACTGCTCAAGAAGAATCAAGCTTTCAAACATATAGTGCTGAAGAATTTCATAAAACGACATCTGTTTTTGGGTCGTCAATTAATGCAGACGCTAGTGCGGTACTAGTAAGTAATGATACAAGCGGTATTTTTAACGCTTATAAAGTACCGCTTGATGGTTCTCCTGTAATACCGTTAACGCATTCCACTGTGGAATCAATTTATGTGGTTAGCTGGTTTCCAAAGGATGACAGAATACTTTATACCGCTGATAAAGGTGGTGATGAATTAAATCATTTATATGTTAGAGAACTATCAGGCGATGAAAAAGATTTAACCCCAGGTGATAACTTAAAAGCAAGCTTTGTCGGTTGGCATGAAAATGATAAACAATTTTATGTTGCCACGAATGAAAGAGATCCAAAGTTTTTTGATGTTTACCGGTATCAAGTGAGTGACTATTCAAGGGAGCTTGTGTATCAAAACACCTCTGGTTACTCAGTTGAGAGTATTAGTCCTAATGGTCAATATATCGCATTAAGCAAAACAATCACCAACGCTGACTCAAATTTATATTTAGTTAATCTAAAAGAAGAAAATGAGGTGGCTCAATTAATCACTGAGCATGAAGGAGAGGTTGAACATAGTGCCTATACGTTCACGCGTGATAGTCAAAAACTTATTTATTCCACTGACGAATTTGGCGAATATCGACAAGCATGGGCTTATGATCTCAATACAAAAACAAAGGAAGTGAATTATAAGGCGAATTGGGATGTTAGCTTTACTTATTTTTCTAAAGATGGTCGCTATCAGGTGGTGGGCGTTAATGCAGACGCGCAAACAAAAATAGAAATATTAGACTTATCAACCATGAAACCATTGACCTTACCTAAAATGCCAAGCGGTGATTTACGTGGTGTTAACTTCTCAAATGATGCTAACACGTTAGTATTTTATATTAATTCAGATACATCTCCGTCAAATTTATATGTTCATCAACTGGGTTCCGATAACGTAAAGCGTTTAACCAATACAGGCAATCCCAACATACTTGAAGACAATTTAGTTTCCGGCGAAGTTGTTAGGTTTAAGAGTTTTGATGGTTTAGAAATTCCAGGCATTTTATATAAACCTATTCAAGCTGAAACGCAGAAAGTGCCAGCACTTATTTGGATACATGGTGGCCCAGGAGGGCAAAGCCGTAAAGGGTATTCCGCGACTATTCAACACTTGGTAAATAATGGCTACGCAATCTTTAAAATTAACAACCGAGGATCAAGTGGCTACGGTAAAACATTTTTTCACTTAGATGATAAAAAACACGGTGATCATGATTTGAAAGATGTGGTGTATAACAAATATTATTTACAGTCGTTAGATTGGGTCGACAATGACAGAATAGGTGTGATTGGTGGCAGTTATGGTGGTTATTTAACCATGGCGGCAATGGCATTTACTGATGAATTTGAAGTGGGGATCAATATTTTTGGGGTGACAAATTGGGTTCGTACCTTAGAGAGTATTCCACCTTATTGGGAAGCCTTTAGACAATCACTTTATGACGAATTAGGCGATCCAAGTACTGATAAAGAGCGACTTCACAGTATTTCACCTGTTTTCTTTGGCCATAAAGTTAAAAAGCCAGTATTAGTGGTACAAGGCAAAAACGATCCTAGAGTGTTGAAAATTGAAAGCGATGAAATGGTTGAGTCAATTAGAAATGGCGGCACCTTTGTCGACTATTTAGTGTTTGATGACGAGGGTCATGGCTTCAGTAAAAAAGTCAATCGTATAGAAGCATCCAAAAAATACGTTAGCTTTTTACATGATCATCTATAGTGCTTAAACCACGCACTTAAAAGCTTATACCAATTCGCATAAATATTCGGTCATTCAGCGAGAATTAAACGCTTTAGAGGCACGGCGTTGATTGCAGAGAATGGTTATTCAGGAGAACGTGCTCCTGCGTTCTCTAATAAGCTACCTCCTTGTAGCGTCCTTTTCAAAATCAACAACACAGGCTATGAAGCGTTTAAACTCGCCCTTTGGGAGCGTGTTAGAGGCGCGATAATTGCGCAAAACGTGTTTGATGTAGAACAACTATACCTGCACACGTTTCGCTTATTCTCCCACCTCTGACATCGCTCTGAACTGACTTAATCTTTATGCGAATTGGTATTAGTCATGATAAAACCAGCAATCACGCTGGTTTTATGTTGGCGCAACGATAACCAAGTTGCGCTTATACACCTCTTTTTTTGTTTTCAACGGCAATCAACGCTGGTACATGTTGTAAAGATGACATCATTAAATCGAGTTGTTTGGTTAACGTTGAAGAATACTGTGAAGATGACTTTATTTGCTGCCATTTGTTTTGTTGAACAACATATAAGCCAGAGATCTTTACTTCGGTGTCATCATTTAAGGTAATATCGAGTTTAACAGGTTCTAATAATGCATCATCGTTGAAGGGAAATAGCGTATGCGCACTATTTTCTTCATAGGGAAATTTTTTATTATGTTGGTTAGTTTGATGAATGCTTCCTTGGTCAGTTAAGTGGGTTAAATAAATAGGTGTATAACCGGATGCTATTTTCTTAAAAAATATTGGATACTGCTGGCTAACCTTGGATAAGTTATCGCTTGCTAAAAATTGCCATGGTTGATTGTTTTGTCTATTGTCTTGATTAATATCGATGTGAATTTCGCGGTTCTGTTGGCGAATTTCGGTGAGTATTTCACGGTTTGTTGGTAATAACGAAGGCATTTTATGTTGTCTAGATTTTACTTTATTAATCGCTTCGTTTGATTGTTTAGTTAATTCTGTTTCGTTGCCCAAGCAGTTGGCTTGAGTGATAAAGCCCATACCATAGAGAATATACTGATAGCTTGCCGCAGGGAATAGATCATAAGGGCTTAAAAAACCATTGTTTTCTGGTGGTTGGTATTGCCATAAGGTCAGTAACTCTTTTAATGAGTCAGGTATTGTTGCTGGGTCTCGGTTATCACGCCAAAAACGACTATCATCTCTTTTACTCAACACATAATGTAACTTTAAAAAGTCGATAATACGTTGCCATCGAAAGGTCATATTTTTATTGTACTGGCGGGCGATAACATCCATTGCTTCACGACTCGCTGGCATTTGTAGTGCAATGGTTTTCGCTGCCAGTTCTACCATAACTAGGGCAGATGCTTCTAAAGGCTCTAGAAAGCCAGAAGACATACCAACAGCAACACAGTTTTTATGCCAAAAGGTTTCTCGGTGCCCAGGGTTGATATCAAGTGTTCTAAAAGTGAGTTGCTCAATGTTATCCACTGATTGGGCTAGATACGATTTAAGTTGTTTAGTAGCCGATTCAATGGATGTGTATTTAGTGCTAAATACATGGCCAACGCCTCGTCTTGTGGGTAAGCCTATATCCCATATCCATCCAGCGGTTTGTGCGGTAGAAAGGGTGGCAGACTCCACAGGCGAATTTTCACATGAATAGGGCACTTGTACCGCAATGGCTTTATCAATAAACAAAATATCTTTTTTACTGATAAAGGGCACTTGATAATGTTTGCCGATTAAAGCTGCCGCTTGGCCTGAACAATCTATGAATAAATCTCCGTTAATATCTCCGTGTTCTTTGGTTGTTAATGATGCAATATCACCGTTTGACTTACTATTTACCGCGATAACATCATCAAGGATATGTTTAACGCCCAGTTTTTCAGTGCCATGCTCTGTTAAAAGCTGTGAAAATTTACCGGCATTTAAATGATAACCATAGTTTTCTATGGTTTTATAATCGCCAAGTTTTAACTGTTTAGGGGCCCGTTTTTGCTGACAAAGTAATGCTTGTAAACATACGGTTTCGGCAAAAGGTTTATCTGCGTAGTGTTGTTGCCAAGTACTAGCTAAACTAATTTGATCAAATGACTGTGGCGGAGTAAACGGATGATAATACTCATCACCTTCTTTATTGTTCACCCAATTGACAAATTTCGACGCTTGTTTAAAAGAAGCATCGCAACGTTGCATAAAGGTTAATTCACTTATACCAAGTTGTTGTAATGTGTTCACCATGGTTGGCCATGTGCCTTCTCCTACACCTATTGTTGGAATATTTGGTGACTCTATTAATGTCACGGAAAAAGGGGAGTTCTTGTTAACGTGTTTGGCTGCTATTAAGCATGCGGTTAACCAACCTGCACTACCACCACCTAATACAACAATTGATTTAATCATTTACTTTCCCCTGAAAATGTGAAGAATATAAAATATATAGTATAAATGGGATATTTTAAAGTGTTAGCTAAAATGATTGACAACCATTATGCTCGTTATTCGCATAAACACTTGATATTCATATTAAAGAGGGTGTTATGATAAAAAAATGGTTAGTAGGATGTATCTCCTTTTGTTTGCTTAGTACTGTTCAAGCATCGGTGGAAGAAAAGCCGTTTAAAAACTTGATCAACCGAGCAGGTACACCCGTTTCACATCAAAACTTTGACCAATACGGCAACCAAAAATACAATCCGCTTTTTGATGCTGGTAGTTGGCATGGGTTTTTATTGCCTGAAAGCCAACACGAGTTAGGCGGTTTTACTGGACCAATGATAATCGCTGAAGAATACGGTGTTTTCATTGCTAAACAGTTAGATAAGCTAACACTGATTAAGCAAAAAAATGGTCAGAAGATAGATTGGTCAACGTTCACAGTTAGTAAGTCATCGGAGCCTGGAAAGCTTATTCAGCAGTATCGTGGTGAAGATATTAAGGTAACCTTTACGTTGCAATTTGTCTCGAATCGAACTGCATTGGTCAACACGACAATAATAAATAACAGCAAAGATACACAAGCATATTCCCTCAAGTGGTCAGGCGAATTATTATCTCAATGGACGCCAGAAATTTCTGTGTCAAAACAATACCCTAATTGGCAAAGAAGATTATCGAAATCAGCACGAGGCGTATCTGTTGAGTTCGATCGTTTACGTAGTACATGGAATATGATGTTTTCTGGTACTTCTCGTTATGTAATCAAGCGTTCAATAAACAGCAAAACACGCTTAAATAAGCAGAACTTGTCTTATATCAGCCAGGCTTCATTAACGTTACTACCCAATGAAAGCCAGACGATTTATGCAACCCATAGTTATTATCATAACGAACAAGAAGTGGAACAAGGTGAAGTATTAACAACAAAAGTGTTAAAGAACCCTGAACAATATTTGTCTGCTACCTCTAAACGTTGGCAGCAATATTTAGCCAGTGTTGAAGCGATTGAAAATACTGAACAACAACGTGTTGCTGCAAAGTCGATTGAAACGCTGATTGGTAACTGGCGAAGTGCGGCTGGGGAATTAAAACATGATGGCGTAACACCTTCCGTTACAGCTAGATGGTTCAATGGTGTGTGGGCTTGGGACAGTTGGAAACATGCTGTTGCCATGGCTTACTTTGCCCCTGAGGTGGCGAAAGATAATATTCGAGCAATGTTCGATTACCAAGTCAAACCAAACGATGCTGTTCGCCCACAAGATCACGGTATGGTGATTGATGCTGTTTTTTATAACAAAGATAGTGTTCGCAATGGTGATGGTGGTAATTGGAATGAACGAAATACCAAACCTGCATTAGCGGCCTGGGCTGTTTGGGAAGTGTATAAAGCAACGCAAGATATAAGCTTTGTGCAAGAAATGTTTGAGCCATTAATGGCTTACCATGATTGGTGGTATCGAAATCGCGATCATAACAACAATGGGTTAATAGAATATGGCGCAACCAAGCACCGTTTTCATAATGATGCGCAAGGGAATATCAGCTTTACGCTTAAAGTCTCAGAGAAACACAAAGATAAATATCAACACCAATGCCAGCCTGCAGATAATGGCTGGTTGTCTTGTCATGGCTTAGCTCTTTATGAGCAAGTGCTAGCAGAAGGTGATTATGAACAACTAGATATTGGTGCTCAACACGGCGCTGGTTGGGAATCAGGGATGGATAATGCCGCACGTTTTGGTTTTATCAATCAAGCACAGTTAGCTGCTTATGCGAACAAACACTACCAAGGAGATCTGGCTAAAGCGAAACAAGATTGGCAAGTAAGGTTCTTTGAAAATCGCGATAATAAAGGGCAGCTACTTGGCTTTTCCATTGATCAAGAGTCAGTTGAACTGAACGCTTACTTGGTCAAAGAAAAGAAAATTTTAGCCGACATGGCCTCCTTACTTAACAAAGACACTCTTAAAAAAGGTTTATTAAAAGACGTAAACAGGTTAACGGCACTAATAAATCAATGCTTTTTTGATGAGAAAACTGGGTTCTATTATGATCTGCAAATATCGTCTGAAACGTTAGCACCGTTACAATGTCAAGGTACATTACTTACTGCTCGCGGTATGGGGCCAGAAGGTTGGAGCCCACTATGGGCTGAGATTGCCGAGAAAAAACAAGCAGAGCAAGTAGTCGAAAAAATGATGGCGAAAACACAGTTTAATTCGCTGATCCCATTACCTACAGCAGCGCTTACAAATCCTGCATATGATGAAAATATTTATTGGCGAGGGCGTGTTTGGTTAGATCAGTTTTATTTTGGCATAGCAGCCTTAGAAAATTATGGTTATTATCAACAAGGTAAAGCGCTTACAAATAAGCTTTTTGATAATGCACAAGGTTTAATATTAGCAGAGCCGATCAGAGAGAATTACAATCCAATGACCGGTGATATGCAGGGTGCAACCAACTTTAGTTGGAGTGCTGCACATTTGTATATGCTTACCATTAATAATAAAAAATAATTAATAATTAACGCACATAAAAAATAGCAAAAATTAGGGGAGAAATGATGAAATTAGAGATGTTGGATGCCGGTGTATTCATCGCCTACGTGTTAGGGCTTTTAGTCTTAGCGTTATGGGTGTCACGAGAAGATAAACAGGGAGGTAAAAACACCGAAGATTATTTTCTCGCAAGTAAAGCACTGCCTTGGTGGGCAATTGGTGCATCGTTAATCGCATCTAATATTTCAGCAGAGCAAATTATTGGTATGTCTGGTTCCGGTTATGCACTGGGTTTAGCAATCGCGTCGTACGAATGGATGGCTGCTATTACGCTTATTTTAGTAGGTAAGTATATGCTGCCTATCTTTTTGAAAAATGGCATTTATACAATGCCGCAATATTTAGAACAGCGTTTTGATAATCGTGTTAAAACGACCATGGCATTGTTTTGGTTGGCGGTTTATATTTTTGTCAACTTAACCGCCGTTCTTTGGCTTGGTGGCCTAGCGATAGAAACCGTAGCGGGTGTTGATTGGATGTACGGTATGATTTTTCTTGCTGTTTTTTCAATTGCTTACTCATTATATGGTGGCTTAAAAGCGGTTGCATACACTGATATTTTACAAGTTGTCTTACTCGTATTTGGTGGACTATTTTTGAGTTACCTTGCACTTGATGCAGTTTCTGGTGGTGAAGGGGTACTTGCTGGTTTTGGTGTATTAACTGAAAAAGTTCCGAGTCATTTCGATATGATTTTAAGTAGTGATAATGAGCACTACATGAGCTTACCTGGTATCTCTGTATTAATTGGCGGTATGTGGGTCATGAACTTTAGCTATTGGGGCTTTAACCAATACATTATTCAACGTGCGCTTGCAGCGAAAGATGTAAAAGAAGCGCAAAAAGGTATTGCTTTTGCCGCGTATCTTAAACTCTTAATGCCGATTATTGTTGTGTTACCGGGTATTGCAGCAGTGATTTTATATCCTGACTTAACGACACCTGATCAAGCATATCCATCGATGATGGCCTTAATGCCTGTAGGTATTAAAGGGTTAGTATTCGCAGCACTTGTGGCAGCGATAGTGTCATCGCTCGCTTCTATGACAAACAGTATTTCCACTATTTTCACCATGGATATTTATGCCAAGATGAAGCCTGCGAAATCGCAACATCATTATGTGCAAGTAGGTCGAATTGCCGCATTGGCATCATTGGCTATTGCCTTGGTTGTTGCAGAACCATTATTAGGTAAGTTTGATCAAGCATTCCAATACATTCAAGAATTTACGGGCTTTTTTACCCCTGGAATTGTGGTGATTTTTGTCATGGGCATGTTTTGGTCTAAAGCCAGTTCATCGGGTGCTTTAGCGGCAGCTATTGGTTCAGCGGTATTTTCATTATTGCTTAAATTTACTTGGCCAGAATTACCCTTTATGGATCGTGTTGGCTTAGTGTTTTTAATGTGTCTGGCATTATGTGTATTAGTATCATTATTTACTGACAGTAAAGCATCGAATTCTAGTGTTAGCCTAAAAGAAGTGAATTTTTCCACTGATAAAGGCTTCAATGTGGCAACGGTAGGTGTTGTGATTATTTTGATCGCGTTATACGCTGCATGGTGGTAATAAATAAAACAGCAAGCAGGCCGAATCTTCGGTCTGTTTGCGTTTTTATACGTCTTAAGTCACTTAGTAGAAAGGTTAATAGTGAGTGTTATCACTGACTGTTTATTTGAGACGGTATTTTCTACAAACAAAGGAGAGTTATATTTTTGATAACATTCAACACATGATTTTTATATCATTAATGTTTATTATCGCGTTAAGATGATTCTTTACATCAGTTATATCAATGAACCTTAAAAAGCAGGGCAATAATCAAGTTGTTACACGCTATAAACTCTCAATTATAGGGATTTTTTTCGCGATCTTGCTGGTTGCCGTATCTATGGCTGGTTATCGCTATTATCATCAACTTGAGTCACACGAGTTGAATGAGTATGGCGCATTAGAAAACCAAAGTTACGCGTTAAATGAAACGCTCAAACAAGCCATAAATTCCATTAGTTCTATTCAGCGTTTTGCTAACTATGCACTCAGTAAACCCGATCATTTTCCTTTGGCAACACCTCTACTTGAGCAAGAAGACGAACGTTTTTATCTAGCCCAAACTAAACGCGATATTATTGAACAACGGCAGCAACTTAGCGTTAATATCACCGGTATTGGACAAATCAAAGAATTCAACGATGAATTAAAACATGAGCTAGCAATGGCTTACACCTTAACCCCTGCATTTGTTAACGCGCAAAGTACCAACCATGCTGCAAACTGGTTTTATTATGTATCGAAAAATCAATTTGTCAGCATTTATCCTTGGATAAGCCGTGAAAACTGGCAGTATTCAGCGTCTTTACTCGACAACGATCAAATTAAACAGTTAAGTAACACCGCTTACTTTTCCAATAGCTATCAGTGGTCAGCACCTTATTTGGGATCTTCTGCAACCAGTTTATATAGTTCCGTTGGTGCAGGGGTATTTGATAAAGAAACCTTTGTGGGAGCCGTGGTGATCAATATTGATCTTGCAAGGTTACACAACGCGATATTAATGAATGATGGCGATAAACATAGCTATATTTTATTTAATCAGCATGACCAAGTGTTGCTGCACAAAACGGCGAACAATTTAGCGATTAATCAAGTCAGCAAATGGCAAAGCTTAATGCCTGATACGCTAAAGGATTTAACTTACAAAACATTGCAAAATGAGCCTGCATCGTTTCAGCACAACGGATGGTTAGTGCAACAATTTCTTTTACCATCAACTGATTGGGTATTATTACGATATCAACCCTATGATCACTTTTCTCAACCAATAGTTAGTCGTTTTATTTGGTCGTTTTTGTTGCTTTTTATTGGGCAAACAGCCTTATTAAGTGTTGTTTATTTTGTCACGCGTAAAACGTTTATTAAACCGACACAGGCATTTATCAGTCATATTGCTTTTAGTGCGCAAGGTGACCACGGAAAAATAACACCACCTTCTGGTTGGCAACATTGGTTCAATATTGTTGGCGATATTTTTAGTCAAAATAGAAGCCTATTGCAGCAGCTCAAAGATCAAAATAACGTGCTTGATATGCGTGTGCACGAAAAAACGCAAGCACTATTAGAAAAAAGCCAACAACACCAACGAGATTATGCCATTTTACGTTCCGTAATGAATGCGATTCCTGATTATTTGATTTTCAATGATTCTAGCGGTCAAGTTATCGGCTGTAATTTAGCCTTTGAGCGCTTTGTTAGCTCCTCAGAAATGCAAATAATAGGTCAACAGGCAGGAAAATTAATTAATAACGAACTCGGAAAAGCACTGCTAGCCTGTGAAACTGGAGGCAAAACGACTGAAAGCATGCACGGCATTTTTCGTGTCATTGAAACAGTAAGTAATACGTATGAATTATTCTCATCAAACTTTTATGATCAAGGCAATAAAGTGCTTGGTACGATTATTATCATTCGTGATGTGACTGAACAATACGCAGTCAATGCTGCTTTAGAAAATGCGAAAGAACAAGCTGAATTAGCCAATAAAGCTAAAAGTCAATTTTTAGCGAATATGAGTCATGAAATCCGCACTCCGATTAACGCAATTCAGGGCATGCATGCTTTACTGACAAATACACAACTTACTTCACAACAAACACAACAAATTGCCAATGCTCAAGATGCTTCAGATACCTTATTACACCTTGTTGACGAATTACTAGATTTAGCAAAAATTGAATCAGGTAATATGAACATCGTTAAAGATTTTTGTAGTGTGGATCATATTGTACATCGCGCCATTAATCTTAATAAAAATATCATTGTACGAAAAAAATTAACTTTACAGGTGGTGGTTGAACCTGATGTACCTGAGATGGTTTTTACCGATGATATGCGATTGGTGCAAGTGTTAAGTAACTTACTTAATAATGCAGTGAAATTTACGGAGCAAGGCTCAATAAATGTAAATGTTGGTGTTATTGCCAACAGTAATGATAAAACATTAGTTAAATTTAGAGTTAAAGATACCGGGATAGGAATTGCTCTAGAGAAACAAAAAACACTCTTTGATGCGTTTATTCAAGCGGATGAGTCAATGACTCGTAAATATGGTGGTTCTGGGTTGGGCTTGTCAATTTGTCAAAGAATTGTCAATTTACTTGATGGTGAAATAAAAATTAAAAGCGCGCCTAAGCAGGGGAGTGAGTTTAGTTTTATTTTACCTTTTAACAAATCAAACAATGCGCAACAACAAACGATATATACGCCTGTCACCATTGAATCATTTGGCGTTACATTACCTGATTCATTTGTACAACTACTGTCATCACTCCACTATCGCTATCAACAACTATCAGATTTTGAGCAACATCAAGTAACAGAAGGTGATACTTGTTTCTTGTTTGTCAGGCTCGATGTCATCACCACTGAAAACTGCCAAAAAATTGTTGAGTATTTTTATCATGCAACAGCAAAAACGGCGGGGGGTTTTGTGCTAGCGGTTTACCAACAAGACAACACGTTGCCAGCCAGTAATGCTTATCAATTGCTAGATCAAGCGCAAATTCCTTATGTAATATGTGATGCGCCATTATATCGTTATACGTTATGCCAGCTTCATTTAGCGTTGAAAAGTGTTCAACAAAATAAGCCTTTGAACCCCGTAAGTACGCCAAAAAAAATTGAAAAACAACAGATTAAGAAAGAACAATTAGCAGACGTAACAGTATTGCTGGTAGAAGATAATTTGGTCAATCAACTGGTGGCAAAAGAATTATTATTATCAATGGGCGCAAGTGTTATTGTTGCTGAAAATGGCGAAGTTGCTTTATCACAATTAGATAAAAACCCTGTCGATATTGTGTTAATGGATATACAAATGCCGGTAATGGATGGTCTCACCGCGACGAAAATTATTCGTGAAAATCCAAAATATACCCAATTACCGATTATTGCGATGACCGCACACGCTAGACAAGAAGATAAAGATAACAGTATTGCGGCTGGTATGAATATGCATGTTGCTAAACCAGTAAAAGCAGAAAAGTTATTGAAGAACATACTGGCAGTGCTAAATTAGCAAGCGCTAGTGGCGTGCTATATTTTTTATTTTATCTCTTTATCTTTGATTAACACTTCATCTCCGAGCAATATTTTTTCACTTTGTTTGGCTAATTTTTCAAAGACGGTAGCTAAACATTGCTTTTCTTGTGTTGATAGTACGGATAAAAGTGCTTCTTCCTGTTGGCTCACCAAGGGAACTAATTGCTTAAATAATACATCACCTTGCGCAGATAATGATAATAATTGCGCACGCTTGTCTGTTTGAGAATTTACGCGAATAATAAGTTGCTGTGCTAATAAGCCTTTAATTGCTCTGCTGGTCGGCATTTTTTCTAAATCGGCAAGTGTGCCAATTGATTTAGCATTAATAGGGGCATGCGTTGCTAAAATAGCTAATACTCGCCATTGTTGTCGAGAGAGGTCAAACTCACCTTGGTATACTTGAGCAATAGATTGACTGACTAACGCTTGTAAACGGGTTAGTTGATAAGGAAAGAAGTGAGACAACGAAAATTGCTTATTCGACATAGCTTTATTGAGAATAAATGCCTATTAATCTGATTGGGATAACACAGATTATAACGGACAACGCGTTGTTATTATAGCAATTGAGTTAAAGATTTAATCAACTTACAACTTCATTAGCGCGCTTAGAACAAGCTACATAACCTGAGCTCGGGATAACAACTTATTTTCTAGCAGTTGTTTTTTCTTATTACCACACAAATTTGCCTTGCACTAAGAAAAAACTCCGTGCTAGAACAGCGTGATATATAAAAAGCTTACCGTTTCAGTTGGTATAACTTCTTATCCCGAGATCAGGTTAAATAATGTAAGAATAGTCGCTCTATGCTTTGATTATTGGTATTAAATGTATTGAAAAACGTGTGATTTAAAATTATTGAAGAAAGCTCAAGCAAGCTTGGGGGAGAGCCAAACTTGCTTGAGTGAAAGCGGAACAATGTAGAAAATTAAATAAGCGCACCAACACCCCTGCAACTGCACTAAAATTAACCTTTTATTAACAATGTTTTGTTACGCTCTCAGTCTTAAAGGTCACTTAAGACAAAATAAGACTAGCAGAACGTTTGCAAGTTAACAAAAAAATAACATAAAAGTTTTTCGTATTGGTAGCTGTGCAAAATGAAATTTGTACAAAAACTATTACAGATAACGAAACAAATTTTCTGAAAAGCTATCAGAACAAAAGAAAACATCACAAAATAAAACAATACCCCTGTAAAATGAAGCTTTCATAGTGCTTCATAATATTCTTTAGGGAGTATGAATTTTTTGGCAAGGTGCGCGGCATACAATAATACCGCACATGAAGTATTGTGTTATTTTACTGTTTTGAAATGTGTCATTAGTGATTCTAATTGGTCGGTTAATTGAATTAATGCAGAAGTGGCATCTCTGCCTTTATGGGCCAGTTCAGCTGCATCATGCGAACTTTCAGCGATCATATTAATACGTCGTGAAATGTCGTCACCAACTTTATTTTGCTCATCAGAAGCTGTGGCAATGTGATTATTCATATCGGTGATAGAGCTCAGTGCTTGCGCAATTTGGTTGAGCGCTGTCGCTGCTTCTTGAGTTTGCTCTACTGTGCCTTCGCTTGAGATTTTGCTTGTCTCCATCGTTTCAACACCGCGGTTAGAACCCGTTTGCAAGCGTACTATCATATTTTGAATTTCTTCAGTGCTATCTTGCGTGCGTTTCGCTAAGTTACGTACTTCATCGGCAACCACGGCGAAACCCCTACCTTGTTCACCAGCACGGGCAGCTTCAATAGCAGCGTTTAGTGCTAATAAGTTTGTTTGATCTGCAATGCCACGAATAACATCGAGTACTGAGACAATGTTGGTTACATCATTACCAAGTTCCGTAATAACTACGCTTGCTTCTTCAATTTGGCTGGCAAGGGTTGTAATTGATTGAACGGCTGAATCAACAATTCCGTGGGCTTTTACTCCTTGTTGATCAGCTTCTGCTGTTGATTGTGCAGCAGCATTAGCGCTGTCAGCAACGGTTTGAGAAGATGAAGACATTTCTGTCATGGCAGTGGCAACCATATCAATTTCGCTACGCTGTGACTCAAAGGTATGATCAATTTCTGCACTACGACGATTGGCGTCTTCCGTTTCTTGTCGTAATTTTTGAATAGACTCCTCAATACTACCTAAAATAGTCGCTAATGATTCACGTAAACGTAATATCGAGCCAAGAATTGAATCTTCCCTAGTATTTGAACTAGAGTTATTTCCCGTTAAGTCGCCGGCTGCTACCTTTTGGACAATTTTTAAAACAGCTGACGGCTCGCCGCCAAGATCATCAAGTAATTTACGGGTAAAAAAGAATAATAAAACACCCAAGCCGCCTGTTAATGCTAAACAGATAAACACCTGCCAACTTGCGTTAGACCAAAAACGTGCTTCAACTTCGGCAAAACCAATACCGGTACCTACATACCAACCCCAAACTGGTGTTTGTTGGGCGATAGATAATTTATCTTCTATGGAGCCATCTGGTTGTTTTTGGGTCCACTCATAAGTGGCAATGCCATTAGGTTTTTTATTGACGGCATTTTGAAGAATATTACCTACACTTTGCCCTTTACCGTTTTTAAATTCGTGAAAGCTAGTGCCATGTAATTCAGGATCTAAAGGGGTTGCGATAAAGTTTAAGTTTTCGTCAGCGACGTAAACGTATTCAGACTTATGATATTTGTTTTCTCTGAGTAGCTGAGTGGCTAGCTTCTTGGCATCTTGCTCTGACATTTTACCATCAGCAACATACTTTTCCATTTCAACAATTATATTGTAGGTGGATTTAAATAATTGCTCAACACGTGCGCGGTTATCATCATTGCTTGCTATGCGTAGTGCCGTTAACCCTACTACCATTAACATTAAAAACGAAATTAAAATTAGCGCAACCAGCGCACTTACTTTAAAGCGTAACTTCATTCTGCTTACCCCAATTATAGTTGTTCTGACAATTCGTTTTGCAATTCTTTCCTTGTTTACACTGTTACTTTAATAGCATAAGGCTAGTTATAGTTACAAGAATTACTGTTTTTTTTATTTATACCAATTCGCATAAATATTCGGTCATTCAGCGAGAATTAAACACTTTAGATGTACGGCGTTGATTGCAGAGAATGGTTATCCAGGAGAACGTGCTCCTGCGTTCTCTAATAAGCTACATCCTTGTAGCGTCCTTTTCAAAATCAACAACACAGGCTATGAAGCGTTTAAACTCGCCCTTTGGGAGCGTGTTAGAGGCGCGATAATTGCGCAAAAAACAACTATACCTGCACACGTTTCGCTTATTCTCCCACCTCTGACATCGCTCTGAACTGACTTAATCTTTATGCGAATTGGTATTAGCCTAACATTGAAAGGGAAGAATTTGATAATTGATTTAATAATAAACAATTACTTAGTGATATTAGGGAAAAAGCTATCTTTATAGAAGAACCATTACTGAATGAAAAATTTTTTACCGTCAAATACGAAAAATTTATAGTTGAATTAGATGGTTGGGTGGGAGAGTGTCAGCATGTTCTGTTTTGAACATTTATATTGTTTTACTTTCAATAAAATAATTGATTGCACATAATAGGGTTACAGAACAATAGCTCTGTACGCGTTGTTACCTGGTCAAGTTTGGCAGGGTAGGGAGTATCCGTTAAATGTTTTATGTAACGAAGCAGGTTTTATCTATGCGCATTCATTACGATATCGTGTAATGTTTCACGTTGGTCTTTTAAGCGTTGATACATGGTAATCTGATTTAACGCGCGCGATAAGTTGTGTTCGTTGTACTGAGTGTGAAAGTAATTATCGCCATCTAAATAGTCAGTTAAAAAGCGTATGCCGATCATAAATGGTAATAACTGGGCGCCAATCACTAAGCTTTGTTGTTCAAGTGTAGACAACTTGCCTTGAAAACTTTCAATATAGCCTCGGGCTAGTCCTTGGAAAATTTCTATTGAAATAGATAGTTCGTCAATATTTTTGCCATCTTCTGGTAAGTTTGAGCAACAGGTTCTCACCATGTCGCCGAAATCATGCATAACAAACCCTGGCATACACGTGTCTAAATCGATAACGGCGACGGGTTTATTGGTGGCCTTAGCAAACAGCAAATTATTAATCTTAGTATCATTATGAGTGACTTGAACGGGTAATTTCTTAACGATATCAGCTACCTCATCAATAAAGGCGGTTTCTGATAAACAAGCGGTGACTAAATGCTGGCAGTTTGCAAGACGACCCTTAGGGTCATTAGCTTTTGCTTGGCTGAGTTGGGATAGCCTAAATGCTAAGTGGTGAAAATCAGTAATAATTTCATCTAGCCGTTCTGCAGGAAAATCACTTAATGCACAAGTAAATGCACCAAACGCGTTTGCGACTTCGTGGGCCTGTTGTGCAGATTCTACTTTTTCTATGGTAAAGCAGTTTGGAATAAATTGGATAGCGCGCCAACTATTGTCGCGATACTGCACCATTGAATCACCTTGATGATTCTTGATTTGCCAGATGGGTTCGAGATGATACTCACCCAGTTTTTGTTTGACATGTAAATGTTCGTTGATCAAATCAGCATTGTTAATGACTTGGTTTGGTTCAGTGAACACATGATGATTAATACGCTGCAATACAAACTTTTTATCGGGATTCGATACCAGGTACGTCGTATTGATCAAACCGTTACCTAACGGTATTATTTTACTGGTTTCTGTGTCGCATAGGTACGCTTCTAAAACGTGGCTTATTTGTGCACGATCAATATTAATGTTCATAAAAGTATCGCTGTCCCTAGTTTTATTATGGTTAATCGCTAATGTCGAATGCTCCATTACCCGACAGGTTATTTAACGCTTGCTCTACAGATGGAGAATCGGCGGCATATGTTACGCCAAACCACGCATCTTGTGAAGTTAAAAGCGTTACACGTGCATTTGTTGTTGCCATGTAGGCAAAAACGGTTTCAGGTAAATATACTTCTTGGGCTTTTTGTTCAGAACCATTAGCTGCGTTAGCGGGAAAATATTTGATTAATTGGTCTTCAATACAGTTGAAAATAGCAGGTGTTAAGCGCCAAAAGTTCATTGAGACAAATTGTGATTTCGAAAGAATTATATGTTCTCCTTCATAAAGCCCCTGACAGTCATCATCATTTATTTCGGTGATCTCTACCACTTCTTTAATGCTTTCTAATCGATTATTTGTGTAGTGGCATAACCCTCTGTTCACTCCGCCATGTGTAGATAAAGTTTTGCCTAATTCAAAGGCGACAAGGCCAAAGTCATTTGGTGCAAGGGCTTGAATGTTAGCAAACGCTTGCTCGCCGTAGTAATCATCGGCATTGATAACGATAAAACCCTTTTTGATGACATCTTTAGCACACCAAACTGCATGAGCGGTACCGAGTGGTTTGACTCTGTCTTTTGCTACACCACAGTTTGCGGGTAAATTGCTTGTTTCTTGTAACACAATGTGTGTTTTAATACCTTTGGGCAAACGAGGCAATACTTGTTCTATTAGGGTAGTTTGTTGTGACACTTGTGTGATGAAAACAACTTCTTTAATACCCGCTTTAACGGCTTGAATAATGTTGTATTCCATCAATGTTAAATGTTTTGGGCCAAATTGAACAAATTGCTTGGCACGGCCAAAACGGCTACCTTGCCCAGCTGCCAATATTACTAACGTTTTGGTGTTATTTTCATTTTTCATATAGTTAATACAAGTTAAGAGGCAATGGAAATCGGGACGGTATTTTTCCATAAACCGCGGGTAAAGTCAGGAATATCTTTATGGTTGCTATTATTGGAAACTAATTCATCGATAAGCGGTGAAACCACCGACAAAGCAGCAGCATCGTAAACATTTTGATCAAGTGCTTGGCCATTACGCAAACAAAAAATGATACGCCACAGCATAAGAAAATCTTTATCACGCAGTTCGTCGCTTTGTGTAGCTTCCGCTCCTATATGCTGCCAAAAAGGGTGTTGATATTGTGTTTGCCAGTACGCCATATTGTCATCCCATTGGTGTTGACTTGGCATTTCGGGCTTCTTACCCGTTTGACCATTTTCTTGCCACTTTTTAACCGCTAATTGGTGAATATTTTGATAATAATGCTTAATAGTATCTGGCAGCTTTTCTAGAGTTATACGACTTGGGGAACCAGAAAATGTGCCGTTTGTCCCCTGTATAAAGGTATGTTCAATGTTAGGTTTTTGGGTTCTAGTGCCGTGTTTAACGTTGATGGTTCGACCGAGTTTTGTCGTAATGACGGTGGTATTAAAATCACTTGTAACATGCTGCGATTGATTTTGAGTGTCTTCGGTTCGTTTCACTGGGGTTGACTCAGCAGCGGTGAGAAAATCAAATTGATCGCCACGGTTAATGTTCATGTATTGTGATATGGGCCCTAGGCCGTGTGTAGGGTATAAATGATCTGATATTTTCTTATGCGATGAACCTGTGTTATTTGCTTCTTGCGTTACTTGTTCCGGTACCTCTTTGTTCGAAGTGGTTTCAGCATGTTTTAATTCGCCAAACAGCCCCTGTTTTACCATTTGAAGAACCATTAATTCATCTTGACCATAGCAAACACTTTCCATCATCATGCAGTTTTTTTGTGTACGTTCTGAGGTGTCTACCAGTAGCCAGCACTCATCAATGGAAGTTGCTGCGGGTACTTCAACGCAAGCATGTTTGTTACTGTTCATTGTATCGACGGCCATGGGAGTATGCCATTGCGTAGGTGTGGAAATAATAACGATATCGATATCACTTCGGGTGAGCATGTCTTTATAAGCAAGCTCGGAACCCGAATATTCATCGGGCCGAGTTATTTTTTGTTGTTCAAGGTATTGGCTGGCTTGATTCATGGCGTTTTGGTCGATATCGCAAAGCGCTTTTATTTCTATGCCATCAATATGACTACAGTGCTTAACATGGCTTAAACCTCTTTCTCCTAAGCCAATAAAGCCAATGCGAACGGTTGCCATTTTAGGGGCAATTAAGTTCATTACACTTTTATGATCAAAGAGTGTTGATGGGGATATTTGAGTAAAGGTATCGGCGATTGTCGTCGCTATATGGGTTGTCGAAATTGCTGCGGCAGATTTGATAAAAAAACGCCGATCGATTATTTTCATGAATAGTAGTGCATGTTAAGTTATTTGCTTAACGTTACTTGTATCGAAATATGAATGCAAGCAAGAGTTTATGGTACATTGCTATTGGTTTTCACGAGGTAAAGAAAGTATGAATTTAGCGCCTTTTAACAATGTTGATCGGCTTGCTGATATCTGGCCGTGATGCCAATCGACCACTTTGTGACAAATGGCAAGTCCTAAACCAAAATGCCCTTGCTCTCTTGAGCGGTTGGAATCGAGTTTGACGAATGGATCGAAAATAACGGTAAGTTGTTCCTGTTCAATGCCTTTTCCATCATCTTCAATGATAATTTTTATGTTTTTGTGTGATATTTGTGTTCGGATAATGACGCGACTATTGGCGTAATGAATAGCATTAGTGATTAAATTCTGTAGCGCTCTATTTAGCCAGTATAGATCACCAGAAATATATTCATTATTTGCTAACTCTCGATATTCAAAAGAGATGTTATGTTGTAGTGCTAGTGATGTAAAGTCTTGCCAAAGGTTATTAATAAATTGATTAATTTCTATTTTGGTGATGTTTAAATGTACCCCTTGTCGTTCCATGCTGGCATATGATAAAAAGGCTGCAGTCATATCCTCCATACGAGAAAGTTCTAACTCCATTCTTTTCAAGTAATTATTTTTACTTTCAACATCGTTAGCATCTAGGGCGGCATCTATGCCAAAACGTAAACAGCTCATAGGCGTGCGAATATCGTGTGATAAGCTTCTGGCAAGTAGTTTATTATCTGCCATGAGTTTCTCTATTTGGTATGCCATTTGATTAAAACGAGTTTCAAGTAATGAAATGTAAGAAAATCGACTAAGTTTAATTCTTACGTTCTTTTCACCTTTTCCAATGAGGTCTGCGGCATTTGTGAGTACATACAAACGTTGTGCTAATGGTAGCAACCAAAGCATAATAATACTTCCTACACCTAAATATAAAATGGCGGTAAAAAAGACATTTAACTTTTGATCTTTTTCGGATGCTGTCGGCAAATGTAATTTCACTAAATGTTGTGGAAAGGTGGTTAGCTGTTTAACTAAATATGCTTGTTTTTCTGAGGCTAACAGTAAACCACCTTGTTGTGAAAGTTGTTTAAATAATGCAGGCGGGAGTGCTATAGCAGATGTACTTTCTAAGGTTAGATCAAGCGAATAGTGTTTGGCAATTTGCGTTAAGTGTTGTGAAAGTTGTTGTTCTGGTGTGCTATTAAGCTCTGCACTGATGCCTTCAATAAGGTTTTCATAGATAATTGTATCGGAATTTTCGTTTTCATCGCTATGTTTTGCAATGAATTGATCGACTCCCCAACTAATGAAAAACAATGAGCCAAAAACAGCAAAAATAATACTGATAAAAAGCTTTTTCATAATTAATCAGTCCAAGCATCAGCAACAAATAAGTAGCCTTTACCCCAAACGGTTTTGAATTTTTTCGGGCTTTGTGGATCATCTTTAAATATTTTTCTCAAGGTAGACAACATCACGTCAAAACGGCGATCTTGACCGTCATATTCACGTCCTTTCAGTGTTTTAAATACACTGTCTCGGTCTACTACTTCACCTGCATGACTCGCTAAATACCATAGGAAACTAAAAAGGCTGGTTGAAAGTTCAATTTCTTCGTTTTTGTAAGTAACGCGCTTTGCTTCACCGTTGATGTGTAGCAGACCAAAACTAATAGTGTTACTTTGTTTCGATGACATGGGCTGATACTTCAATGCACTTTGGATTCTTGCTAATAGAGCGCGAGGCCTAACTGGCTTTATAACATAGTCATTAGCACCGGCTTCAAAACCAATCACTTCATCAAATTCATCTGCTCTTGCTGTTAACATAATAATCGGTGTGTCAGATTGTTGCCTGAGTAATCGACATACTTCAATGCCACTTAGTCCGGGTAACATCACATCAAGCAATACCACGTCAGGCGTAAAGTGATTAAAAGCAACTGCTACTTCATCGCCATGTGCGACATGTTCAACATCAAATTGTTGTTGTTCAAGGTATTCTTTGACCCACTTAGCGAGCGATAAGTCGTCTTCAACTAATAATACTTTTTGCATTTTATTCATGATGAGTCCTGCAGTTAAAACAATCGCCAACGACGTTTTCTAGGTGTTGCTTTGTGTACCCAACTGACATTAATACGGGTTTTTGCAATCACTTTTATTTTATTAAGTGAAACTAATTGGTAATCAGTTGTTTCGTTGCCTTGAAATTCAAAGCTCCACTGGCCTTTTTGGCTTTTTTGCCAGCATTTCATGGATTTTCCCGTTGTTTTATGCCGTAAACAGTAATCACCCTTCACATTGCTTTGCCAGACAATCATGACCTCAGCGTAGCAGGTTCTTCCTTGGCGTAAGGTGACACAATTATTCGGGGTAGCTGTGAGTATTATCGTTTCATTTAAGGCTTCTTGCCCTAATGAACATGTACTTACGGTTAATAAAATGATTGAAACAAACCCTGCAATTCCTTTGCGGTAGTTAAAAAACATAGAGTACTCCAAACATGGCGGTTACTTTATGAGATTTATCAACAATGGGGCTATCTGTTATGTTGTCAGTGTACTTAGTAAAGCTAATGCCGGCGCTAAATGTCCAGGACTCAGAAATAGGGCGTTGCACGAATAATTCAACTTGGCCCTTTAACGTGGTGTCAGCTTCGTAATATGGCCTTGTGTCGGTAACTTCGTGACCTTTTATGCCATAGTAGTAGTCCATCATGCTATCTGGGTAATAACTTAAGCTGGTATTGATATAAATGTCCCAATTTCGATAAGGGATCAAATGACTATAAAAAGCTTCGACTAACCAACCTTTGGCATGGCTAGGTACAGCAAGGTTTGCAACATCTATAGATAGTTGGCTATTTGCATAATAATGGGTATAACGTAAGCCAATACCTTCACCAACATCTCGTTCGGAAAGCCCATTGATACTGTCTATTTTTTTATCGGCTTGTTCCATAATATTATCGGGTGAAATACCGGCAATATAAGCTTTACTGATGATATCGAGTTCCCAATTTTCGCGGACTATTAATTGATAACCGAGTTCGGCACCAAGAGCAAAACTTTCAGAGCGTCGATGATTGGATTGAATGAAAAAGCCTTTGTAATAAAAATCGAATAGTAGCGGTATGGTGAGGTAACTTTTCAGATCTGTTTGCTCAACGTCTTTGAGTATAATGTCGGTATAATAGGCTGAAATACCTATTTGTGCTTGCCAACTGAAGGTTTTATTAAAAACCGTACTTTGGTTCTCTGGCTTTTTTTCATTACCGTTAACGTTGGCGCACATCAAAACGAACATGATGCTGATGAGCAATTTAGGCATTTGGGCAAGTTCCTATGAAGTAAATGCAACTATCTTTCAACAGGATTATTGAGAAATGATCAACAGTCCCTTAGTGACAAGGGCAATGTTAACAAATTGTGCTATTTATTGGCAGTTCTAGCATAAGGTAAAGTGTTTAAAAATTGTAAATAAAATTAGCATTGTTGAATGCGCATAATGGTTTATCTGCTCAAGTACGCTATTTACAAAGGTACAAAATGCTAACTTGTGCTCTTCATGCTCTGAATTGTTGACTGTAAACTGGTCAGCAATGGCGAAGCTTGTTGAAAGGCAAGTACAACTTCTCGTGTTAACGCTAAACCTTGTACTGTTTTAAAACAGATATCGGGTAATTCGGTGATTTCTTTATGCGCAGGGACAATTGCCCCGCCAAGCCCAGCTCTTACTAACCCTATTGCATAATCAATCGTTTGAATATTTGCCCTTATTCGAGGATAAATACTTGCTTTTGTTAACGTTGATGAAAGTGTTTGCCATGCGGAACAAGGGACACGTTGAATAAAGTCTATTTGATGAAAGTCTGCTATGGTGATTTCATTTTTAAGTGCAAGAGGATGATTATGAGGTAATGCGATAACAAAACGTTCTTGCCAAATTGTGATAAAATTTTCAGCGGAGATTAGCTCTTCTTTTGTGATGATTCTAGCATGGCATTGCGCATCTTGAGGCACTAGTGTGAGTGACATAGAAGGCTCTTTAGAAATAAATGCCTTAAGCAGCTGGCTCATACGTTCTACGCCTAAGCCTTTCGTTACGCCAAGTGAGAATTCACTTTTAATGGTTTGTTGGTTAAAACTGGTTTTTATGGCTTGTGCTTGGCCAAGTAATTGTTTAGCCATAGGGTAAAGTTGTTTACCTTCTTGTGTGGGACAAACTCCTGTTGACTGACGAGTAAATAACCCTTGTTGTAATTCACGCTCTAACTGTGCAACAGCGTTTGAAATAGACGGCTGAGCAATAAAGCAAGCTTTTGCTGCGGCGTTAAAGCTGCGATGTTCATAAACAGCGACAAAATACTTTAATTGTTTTAAATCCATGCCATTCTCATGTGTCATCATTTGCTATAGTTTAAAGCTATAGCAGTTAGATAAAAACTATATTTTACCTTTAATGAACGTTTGCGTAACCTTACGTTGTAAATTGGAATGCACACTGAGTTGTAATAGCTCTAAAAGAGAGATTTAGCATGAATACACCATGTTTTAATTGGCAAGATCCGTTACTGTTTGATGCGATGCTTTCTGAGGAAGAGAGGCTGATTCGTGATACTGCGCAACAATATTGCCAAAAGTCATTAATGCCTAGAATTTTGCAGGCAAATCGCAACGAAGTTTTCGATGTGAGTATTATGCAAGAATTGGGTGAACTTGGATTACTTGGATGTACCTTACCTGCAAAATATGGTGGCGCAGAAACAAATAATGTCAGTTATGGTTTAATTGCTCGCGAAATTGAGCGGGTTGATAGTGGTTACCGCAGCGCTATGAGCGTGCAGTCTTCACTCGTGATGCATCCTATTTTTGCTTATGGGAATGAAGCTCAAAAGCAAAAATATTTACCACAGCTTGCAACTGGAAAAATGATAGGCTGCTTCGGATTAACTGAGCCTAATTCTGGATCTGACCCTGCAAGTTTAACAACCAGAGCTGAAAAAGTATCTGGTGGATACCGTATTACGGGTAACAAAATGTGGATCACAAATGCCCCAATCGCTGATGTTTTTATTGTTTGGGCTAAGCTTGCTGGCGACATTAAGGGTTTTATTTTAGAAAAAGGCATGCCTGGGCTTTCAACGGCTAAAATAGACGGTAAGTTTTCATTACGGGCATCGAGCACGGGTGAAATTATCATGGACAATGTGTTTGTTGAAGAGCAACAAATGCTGCCAAAAGCTTCTGGACTTTCAGGCCCTTTTGGTTGCCTAAATAAAGCACGTTTTGGTATTGCTTGGGGAGCGTTAGGCGCTGCTGAATTTTGCTGGCACGCGGCCAGACAATATACATTAGATCGTGAGCAATTTGGTAAACCATTAGCAGCAACACAGTTAATTCAAAGAAAACTAGCCGATATGCAAACTGACATTACCACCGCTTTGCTTGCTGTTTTACAAACGGGTCGTTTAATGGATAGCCAACAATTAGCACCACAAGCAATTTCGTTAGTAAAACGAAACTCTTGTGGTAAAGCATTAGATATTGCTCGTGCCGCTAGGGATATGCACGGTGGTAATGGCATTGCTGATGAATATCATGTCATTCGCCATATGATGAATTTAGAAGCTGTGAATACTTACGAGGGCACACATGACGTGCACGCGTTAATTTTAGGCCGTGCGCAAACAGGTATACAAGCGTTTTATTAATATGGAATATTATTCGTTGATCAGATCATTCTCATAGGCAGGCGTGTTAAGCAACGTTGAAACGGTGACGAAGGTATAATTGTTTGCCAGGTAGTGTGAAATAATGTTGTCTAAAGCGTCAATGGTGTTTTTACGGTTTCCGCCACCATCATGCATAAGAATGATCGCTTCTGGGTGCATAAATTCAGTTGCAGAGCTCACTAAATTGGTAACTGAATTTGTTTTTTCATTCCAGTCTTGAGTGTCTATCGACCAGATAATGGTTTTAATATTACGCTCGGCAAGGAATTGCACTTGTTGATCAGAAATTCGGCCAAAAGGAGGCCTAAATAATAGTGGTGTTTTACCCGAAATAGACTGACTGATTTTGCGTTGTTTATTGATTTGCTGACGCCAAAATTCATCAAGATTAGGGTAATTGAGCATATCGTCATGATCCCATGAATGATTTGCAATTTCATGACCGTCGTTGAGCACTTGAGTAACAATGTCAGGATATTGTTGCATTTGATCACCCAGCATAAAAAACGTTGCGTGAATTCGGTGTTTTTTGAGTATCTTTAGCAACGCGATGGTATGGTGCGAAGGGCCATCATCAAAGGTAAGCGAAACGGTTTTATTTGTGTAACGACCTTCTAGTATATAATGCTGAGGGAACGTTTTAGCTCGATGTTCATGTACACCAAAGTTTGAAGGCTCTGCACGCCTGATGTGAGAAGGTTCTGATTTTTCATTAATCGCTGGTATTTGCTGGCAGCTGAACAGCAATAAAAGCACAGCTAAAAGAGTAAAGCGCATGTTCATATAGAGATGGTTAAAAAGCAATGATTTTATATACCTTAAAGTAAGCACGGGGTCATTACAATCTGGCTGCATAAATATTCACGGTTTTATAATATTTATATTTATCAAGCAAGGCAGTATTCAGCCTGTGTAAGAGGTGTAAACTACAAAAAGAATGAATAAAAGATAGGACTAACGCTAAAAAGTCGTTAAAATATTCGCTAATACACTTACTTGAACAAAGACAGATAATGACATCTATACGCAAGAAAAATGAAGCTGAATTAATTATAGCCTTTAAAAGTTTATTAAAAGAGCAATGTTACGGCTCTCAAGGTCAACTTGCAGCGGCACTTGCTGAGCAAGGCTTTAAAAATATGTCTCAAGCTAAAATTTCGCGTTTGTTATCTAAACTTGGCGCCGTTAAAATGCGTAACGCTAGCGATCAAGTGGTCTATATTCTTCCTGATGAATTAGCTATTCCAAAATCTCGTCAAGCGATTCAATCTGTGGTTGCCAGTGTAAAACACAACAACATGCAAATTATTGTTAAAACAGGCATTGGCGGTGCACCACTCATTTCTCGTATGCTAGACAGCATGGGAGAGTCTGCAGGTATTTTAGGTACTTTAGCGGGTGATGATACTATTTTTATTGCACCGATAGATGTCAAAAGAATCGATCAAACCACCGAAGATATAAAGCGTTTACTTGACGTTTAATATTAAAAAAGCGCTCAGCGCTTTTTTTTTGCTTTAATTTCAATTGAATATAGAATGTGACACTAAGTGTCATATGTCAGATTCTTGTCCTGTCATAAGCATGTCGCAGACCATTTTACTTGCTTGTGATGTACTTGCTCTCGAAGTGAATTAACAACAGGATATCAAATGAATAATGAAAAACTCCAAACGGATATGAATGAATCAATGCAAGAAGTTGGTTATCGAGATGGCTACCATTTCCATTTCATCTTAGATGAACAACGCATCCATGTGCATTGCTCAGCACTATCGGGAAAAGAGAACATCTATGTAAATGATGAATTGATATTGTCTCAGCGAAGTTTACGCCGGAAATCTTGTCATGCGTTAACTATTGCCAATCGAATGGTTGAAGTTGAAGTTACCATGGCAAAGATATTAATCGGTGAAGTGCATTGTACTCTAATTGCTGATGGCACACATGTAGCAACGCAAAAACAAGTGCTTAAAAAACACTATCAACTTAAAGATAAAAAAGTAATACCTTGGCTACTGCTCTGTGGTTTATTGGGAGGCGTAATAGGGTATATGAGTGTTGAAATAATGAATAAGTTGTTTTTGTGAACACGTTTGCAAGTAGAGGCTATACATGGATATAAGTGCAAAAAAAATAAAACAGCTCCGTACTGATAAATCGTGGACACAGCAACATTTAGCAGATGCCTGTGGTGTTAGTCTACGAACCATTCAGCGTGTAGAAAGGTATGGCAATAGTTCGAAAGAGACGTTAATGGCATTAGCCTCAGTATTTGAGCAAGAGCAAGCGACGTTATTAGATCTTACGAGCCAAATCGAAGTCGTAGAGCACGTTGTCGATATTACACCTCAACATAAGCGTAAAGCGCTTGTATTAGCGGGTGTATGCGGTCTTGTCGTCGGTGTACTGGTCACTATTCTCGTGCAAAATTTAGTTTAGTAAGAGGTCATTATGAAAACATGGTGGAAATCTTTAACTGCAGCAGAGCAATCTGCATTAGCAACCTTAGGAGGCATCAGTGCCGTTATTATTTTATTCGCTAGTGGTATTGTTATCGGTAGTGCTTTAGCAAGGTTGTTATAAACAAACCTAGTTAGTACAAAAAAGCAGCTGTTAGGCTGCTTTTTTATTGTCAATTTTAAACAACCTCCTATGAAGGTGGCTTTTTACTACTAATCGCTGATCACGCTTCGATTGAAAAAACATACCGTGATTTACTATAAAAAGGTGTGTTGGGGGTTAACAAGGTATTGTTAATGTCAGCACCTGTTTTCATGTTGTTCGCTCGTTGTGGCTCTAAGCATAAAGCTGCACGTTGTTGATAACGACTGTTGTTTTTTCCTGTGTGACTTCCGTCAATATAATTTGCTGTGTATAAAATGACACTTGGCTGATCACTATACAAGGTAAGGGTTCTTCCGGAGGCTGGATCTACAACTTTCGCTATGTAATGTTCACCTGTTTGAGCATCTGGGTTTACCAACCAATAATTATCAAAACCTTTCGCTATTTGTACTTGTTCATCATCGCCGTCAATATGTTTACTTAAGGAAGTTAATTGACGAAAATCTTGTACTGTTCCTGATACCTCACAAATTTCCCCTGTGGGGTAAGCGGTTGGCGTCATAGGCAAGAAGTGATCAGCATTAATTGCTACTTGATGCTGCGCTATTGAACCACTGTTATGTCCTGCTAAATTAAAGTAACTATGCTGGGTTAAATTGAGCAATGTAGTTGCGTCGGTTTCAGCGAAATATTCAACAGACAGTGTATTGTGATCGTCAAGAGTGTAAACCACCTTAATCGTGACATTACCAGGGTAACCATTTTCACCATCCGGGCTAACATAGCTTAACGTTAAGCTGGTGTTTTGGTGTTCGTGCTTAGCAACTGCATGCCATAGCTTTTTGTTTAAAGCATGCGGACCACCGTGTAATTGGCTGTCTGGAGCATTTAACGCTAGTTGATATTGTTTTCCATCAAGCGATATTTTACCTTCGGCAATTCTTCCTGCATATCGACCAATTATGGCACCAAGGTAATAAGTATCTTGCTCGTAATCTGCCACGTTATCGTAACCAAGTACAATGTCGGCAAGACGCCCTGTAATGTCGGGGGTGAAAATAGACACAATAATACCACCATAATTGGTGATGTTAACTTGCATGCCTTGCTTATTTGTTAAGGTGTATAGCGTGGCTGGTTCTCCTGTTGATAATGCCCCAAAGGGCTGTTCAGTAATGCTTGAATCGCTAAAAATACCGGTCACACATGTCTCCATTTTTGATGATACTACTGTGATATCTTATCTATGTAAAAGCTAGGTGCAAGTATTTGCTGATAAATCAATTTTTTAAAATATATTTTGGTATTTTAGGGGACTACTATTATTGATATTCTCAGGTTGCAATTATTCTTATTGTTTGGGAAGCTTAGCGCTATAAAAAAAATTGATAAGAAGTTGTTATGAAAGGACTCAACATTCGTGTTGCTACCCAAGATGATATCCCAATATTACAGACGTTAGAGCAAGGTGTGATAGCTGCAGAGCGTCCGTTTGAAAACCAATTCAAACCTGAACCCGTCACCTATTACAATCTTGATGAATTGATTAAGAGTGATGAAAGTGTATTAATTGTCGCCACATTGCAAGGGCAAATCGTAGCCAGCGGTTATGCCAAACTTAAAGCTGCAAAACCTTATTTACAGCATCGATTTTTGAGCTATATCGGATTCATTTATGTTGCGCCAACGCTTCGTGGAAAAGGGGTGGCTGAACAGGTTTTACAATACCTAGAAGAGTGGTCGATATCGCAAGGGGTTAATATATTGCATTTAGGTGTGTTTGCACAAAATGAACCCGCAATGCGCGCTTATGAAAAGTTTGGTTTTGTACCCCATTTAATTGATATGAGAAAGGTTATCTAACTGTTAACAAGGATGTAATTATGAAAAGTATAAAAACAACAATCGTGTTAATGTTTACAACGTGGTTTGTACAGGCGAGTCAAGCAGAAAATCAAGCCTTAGCAACACATTTGAGCACAGTTGAGGCACCAATACCTATTAAACGCGTCAACCCTAAATACCCGATATCTGCAGCAAGACAAGGAAGAACGGGTTGGGCGACATTTAGTTTTGTGATCGAAAAAAATGGATCTGTTTCAAACATCGTGAAATTGGATTCATCCGGCAGCAAAGATTTCGAACAGGAGTCTTTAAAAGCAATAAAACATTGGAAATATAAACCCGCAATGGAAAATGGCGAACCTATTCAACGTTGCGTCAATACTGTTCAGCTTGATTTTAAAATGTCTTCAAAAGCTGAGGAAGATGGCGTTCGTCGACGTTTTATGAAAAAATATCGCCTAGCACTAGAGGCGTTAGAAGAAAAGAAAATAACGGCTGTTGAGCAGTATATCGAAGAAATGTCGTCGTTTAATAATCGCTATGCGTCTGAAAGCAATTTACTGAATTTGCTAAAAGCCAGATACAATAAAGCAACCGATAATAAGCAATTACAACTCACGTATTTATCAAAGGTTCAGTTTAATTACGGTAAGGACAAAGGTGCACAATATGAATTAGCGTTAACGCATAATAAACTCGTATTAGCTGTGCAATTAAATCAATTAAACAAAGCGTTAACGCTTTTAGATGCATTAACAGCAATGCCTTTAAACGAGCAGCAAAAGTTAACTTACCAACAACTTGAGCAAAATATTCACAATACCATTAAGAGTGACAAAACGATCTTGGTCAAAGGGGTGTTACATCAAGCACCGTTTTGGAATTTTACCCCTGTTCGTAATAATTTTTCGATAGTTAATGTTTCTGGGTTACTGACTAAAATGGACGTGCGTTGCGCTAATAAATACCATACCTACACTGTGAATGAGCAATCTACGTGGCAAATACCTGAAAATTGGCAAGGATGTAGTGTTATTTTATATGGTCAATCAGGGACTACGTTTGATTTTGTCGAGTTATCTGAATCAGCTAACGAAGCGTAAAGGTTAACTTCTGCTTGTTTGTTATAACAGCAAATGACAGTGGGTGATTAAAAAGTATTGTTTTAATAATCAGCCAATGGGTAAAATAACGCTAATAAAATATGTAAGTAACTACTATGTCAGGCAATTTGTTTTTTCAAACGCAATATAAGTTAGATAAAGCGTATTATACCGAATGTTTTGAACAGTCTTCTCAACAAGAGCAGGGTTGGCAAAAGTACCGCAAAGCGATGCTTTTAAGCGGCATAGGTGCAATTTTGATTCTGATTACTGATATTTTGCCTTATGCCGCTTGGTTTTTGTTTATTTTGGGGTTAGTTGAAGCGTTAAGTGTTAAATACAAAAAGCCGTGGTGGATCACCCGACAAATGTGGAGTCAAGCGGCCAATAATACGGTACATTTAACCGTAGATCACCGTGGTTTTACCACCACATTAACGGGTGTCAAACAACATACTGCTTGGCAAGATATCAACTGTATTAAAATGACTGAGAAAGGTTGGGTATTAGAAACCGATAAAGGTAAACAATATTTATCTTCACAATCTTTGTCGCCAGAGGTGATAGCCGTATTAGCTGAGAAAGCAAAGTAAGTTAACATTATGCGGTTTGCATAATTTTTAACATCAACAGACCCTAGTCAAAATTAATCCTATTGAGATCAATATTTTTGCTTATTGGCAATACTATGATGGTTATTCAAAAATAAATGGTGATACAACGTTAGTAAATGAGAATAATTCTCAGAAACCTTGACTCACCATGCTAATCTGATTAGTCTTGCTGCATTCATTTTTCCAGTATTTGTTGAGACCTTGTTATGTTAAAAAACACCCTGATAAAATTTACGGTATTAGCGGGTTGCTTTTTACCGTTTACCTTCGTTCATGCTAGTGAGGAAGTAAATGTTTACTCGTATCGGCAAGCTAACTTGGTAAAACCACTTTTTGATGTGTTTACGCAAAAAACAGGGGTTAAAGTCAATGTTGTATTTGCAAAAAAAGGGATGGCGGAACGGTTAGCGCGTGAAGGAGAACATAGCCCCGCAGATGTTTTATTAACAACCGATATTAGCCGATTAGTTGCCCTACAAGATAAAAACTTAATACAGCCTGTTTCATCAACAGAATTGGAATCGAATGTTCCTGCCCATCTTCAAGCGAATGACGATACTTGGTTTGCGTTAACAACGCGTGTTAGAAATATTTATTCTTCGAAACGCTTAGGTAATATCAACGTAAATTATGAAGATCTTGCAGATCCTAAATGGCAAGGACGAATTTGTACTCGTAGTGGCAAGCACCCATATACTGTTGCATTAGTCGCATCGATGATAGCAGAACATGGCGAGCAGAAAACACTTGAATGGTTAAAAGGTTTCAAAGCGAACTTGGCGAGAAAACCTCAAGGTAATGACCGTGGTCAGGTTCAAGCTATCCATCAAAACTTATGTGATTTGAGTTTAGGCAATAGTTATTACTTCGGAAAAATGTTAACTAACCCAGAGCAAAAAGTATGGGCTGACGCGGTTAATATTAATTTTCCTAACCAAAATAACCGTGGCGCACATATCAATATTTCGGGTGTAGCCATGGCAAAACATGCACCAAACCGTGAAAACGCCCTTGCGTTGATGGAATTTTTGATTTCAGAACAAGCGCAGCAAATGTATGCTGAAGCTAATATGGAGTACCCAGTGAGAAAAGGTGTTCCATTAGCAGAGTTGGTTGCGTCTTGGGGAAATTATAAAGCGGATGATCTACCGTTAACTACTATTGCAAAACATCGTAAAGCAGCAATATCCTTGCTAGATCAGGCTAAATTTGATTTGTGATCTCTCGCGTTAAATACCCTTTTTGGTCTTCAACAAGTTGGCTAATTGCTTTGGCGTTAATGACGCCAATAGCAGTGATGTTTTTTTCAGGTATCGCAGCTAATAGCGATACCTTTTTACATTTATGGCGAACTGTTTTACCTGATTATGTGTTAAACACCGTATTGTTAGCAGTGTATGTAGTTGTACTTGTCATATTATTTGGTGTGCCTAGTGCTGCATTAATTAGCTTAACGGATCTAAAAACTCGAGGGGTGTTACGTTGGTTATTGTTATTACCGCTTGCAATGCCCGCCTATGTAATTGCTTATTTATATACTGATTTATTTGATTATGCGGGACCTATACAGCGCTATTTACGTGCTCTTTTTTCTTGGCAATCTCCAGCGGACTATTGGTTTTTTGATTTAAGAACCTTAACAGGGGCAGCAGTGATGATCGCCTTAGTGTTGTTTCCCTATGTGTATATGCTGACAAGAACAGCGTTTGAGTATCAAGATCAACAACTTGTGAAGGCGGCTCGTTCATTGGGCCTGAGTTCACGTCAATGCTTCTTCAAGGTTACACTTCCGCTCGCTCGACCGGCAATTGCTATTTCAGCTAGCTTTGTATTAATGGAAACCTTGGCTGATTTTGCAACGGTGCAGTATTTCGCAGTTAATACGTTAACAACCGCAATATACGATACATGGTTGGAGTATGGCGAATTATCAACTGCCAACGCCCTCGCGAGTATTTTGATGGTTATGGTGCTGTTAACGGTAGCTGCAGAGTATCGAGCAAGGGCTCATCAACGACACCAATCAAAAGATAAACAAACCAGTAAGGCGCGTATTTCACTGACAACCCGTCAACATATCATAGGAGGGATCTATTGTTGGTTTCTGGTGTTTGCAGGGTTTCTTCTACCCTTTATTTTATTAGTCGATATGGCGGTTCAGTATTTTGAGCAAACAAGCTTAGCGGGTCTATGGCAGGCAGGTTTGAATAGTTTAGAGGTATCGATTTATGTTGCAACAATGGCAACATTGATAGCTGTGTTGTTAGGGTTATATCGCCGATTAAGTGGTGTAAAAAATTGTGCAATACCACTACAAGTTTCTGGCTTTGGTTATGCTGTACCAGGAACCGTATTAGCAATGGCTATGTTAGCTACGTTTGGTCCGTTAGATCATTGGCTGAACGATGTTGCAAAATGGTTTGAAATACCTACGCCTGGGCTGCTGTTGTCTGGAAGCCTATTTGCCATTATTTTTGCATTAGTGACACGTTTTGCCGCAATTGCAAATGGTACTATTGCTAGCGGACTTACTAAAATCCCTAAATCTTTGGATCTGGCGCCTGCTAGTTTAGGCGTGAGTAAATGGCGGAGTATATTCAAAGTACATTTACCGTTATTAAAATCCTCCATCATGGTAGCTTGGCTATTAGTGTTTGTTGAAGCAATGAAAGAGTTACCTGCTGTTTTGGTTTTACGACCTTTTAATTTTGATACACTAAGTACCCAAGTATACCAAATGATTTCAGATGAAAGGTTAGAGCAAGGGGCCATAGGCGCTTTATTCATCGTACTATTTGGTTTATTACCTATTATCGTACTTAATAAAAAAGAGTAATACCGTTGAGTGAAATATTAAAAGTTCAACACTTATCCGTTGATCTACAACAAAAACATATACTTTCTGATGTGAACTTTTCGCTCTATTCAGGTGAAATTTTAGGGTTGGTTGGCCCAAGCGGTTGTGGGAAAACAACCTTGTTAAACGCGATTGCAGGCTTTGTTGATTTTACTAAAGGACAATTAAAAATTGACGGTGTTACGATTACCACATCACAAGTTGTGCCAGCTGAAAAGCGTAATGTAGGGGTTATCTTTCAAGATTATGCATTGTTTCCACATTTGACTGTCAGAGAAAATATTGCATTTGGTATCAGCAAATTGCCAAAACAAGCACAGCAACAACGTATTGATGAATTATTAACGTTATTAAAATTAACGGAGCAGGAACAACAGTATCCGCATCAGTTGTCTGGAGGCCAACAACAGCGTGTAGCAATTGCACGAGCATTAGCGGTTAGACCTTCAATTTTGTTATTAGATGAACCTTTTTCAAATATTGATACGCGGTTACGAAATAGCTTAATGATTGAATTACGCGCCTTACTCAAGTCATTAAATATTAGTGCTATTTTCGTCACGCATAATAAAGATGAAGTGTTTTCTTTTGCCGATAAAATCGCCTTAATTCATCAAGGAAATATTATTCAATACGGCACACCTAGAGCAGTATTTGATCAGCCAAAAAGTTGGCATGTTGCTGATTTTCTACAAATAGGTAGTTGGTTACCAATCACACGTAAAAATAATAAAGTATATTCTGCGCTTGGTGAGATTACTGGTATCGATCAAATAGATATGAGCGAACAACAACAAGTCATATTGGTAAAGCCGCAATACTTAACGTTATCTTCTGCAGCACCGAACTGTGTGGTTAAACATGTATCTTTTACCGAACAAGGCTATCGCTATACGTTAAGTAGCATTACTCAAGATGACGACTTATCATTTGACGATCTTAGTTTCTATAGCGACACTTTATTAACAATAGATCAAAAAATTTCAGTGATGCTTGACCCTCACGAATATCAATTTTTTCACCTTGCCACCAGTATGGCTCAACTTTAGGCGTTATTTTACCCATTTAGGTTAAATATTTAGGCGAGAAAACCACAAAACTCCACAAAAACATAAACTTCCTTCTATCCCGCAATTTTATTGCTGATCACGCAGATCAAATAAGCAATTCTTTGCTTGACATACCTTTACTAGACTCACTAAACTGTATAAATGTGGAGAAAAGTGGAAAAAAGTGGATCTTAGTAGATCTTCAAACAAAAAAGGCAGCATGTTTAGAGGCACCAGTTCAATCACGCTTGATAGTAAAAGCCGTATTACGATACCAACAAAGTATCGTGAAGAGCTTGTGGCTGATTGTCAGGGAAAAATGGTGTGTACGGTAGATATACAACATGCGTGCTTATTGCTATATCCACTTCCTGAATGGGAAGAAATTGAATTAAAACTTTGTGGGCTTTCGAGTATGAACCCACAAGAACGTTTATTACAGCAAGTATTGCTGGGAAATGCGTCAGACTGTGAGATGGATAAGAGTGGTCGCTTATTAATCAATGGTCCGTTACGCAATCATGCTGGTCTCGACAAAAACGTGATGTTAGTCGGTCAGCTGAAAAAGTTCGAAATTTGGAGCGAACAAGCATGGCAAAGCCAAATGCAGCAAGGCATTGCCAAAATACAGTCAGGTGAAATTGAATTAACAGAGCGCTTGCTCGACCTGTCTTTATAACAAAAGAATTCATTACAACTAAAACGGCGTTTATTTAAAATGCAAACTGATAAGTCTCACATTTCTGTGTTGCTTGACGAAGCAATATCAGGACTCGCGATTAACCCCGACGGTATTTATATCGACGGTACCTTTGGTCGCGGCGGCCACTCAGGACTTATCCTTTCCAAGCTCTCTGACCAAGGGCGTTTAATAGCAATCGATAGAGACCCTACCGCAATAGCTGCTGCAGAAAAATATTCTGCCGACCCGCGATTTTCTATCGAACACACTGGTTTTGCTGATTTGTTATCAATCGCAGAAAAAGAACAGCTGTTAGGAAAAGTAGACGGCATTTTACTTGATTTAGGGGTGTCTTCACCGCAATTAGATCAGGCAGAACGCGGTTTTAGTTTTATGAACGACGGACCGCTTGATATGCGTATGGATACCACACGAGGGCAAACTGCCGCACAGTGGCTAGCGATTGCTGACGTTGAAGATATCACTTGGGTGCTGAGAACCTTTGGCGAAGAAAAGCACGCGTGGCGCATTGCTAATGCGATTGTTGACAGTCGAGAAGAGTCTCCCCTTACTACCACTGGACAGTTGGCAGCGTTAATTAAAAAAACAGCGCCACAACGTGAAATTAAAAAACACCCGGCAACACGAAGCTTTCAAGCAATCCGCATGTATATCAATAGTGAATTAGAGCAAATTGAACAAGCACTTGCCGCATCGTTATCTGTATTAGCTGAAGGCGGCCGTTTAGTGGTGATTAGTTTCCATTCGCTGGAAGATAGATTGGTGAAACAGTTTATGAAAAAACATTCACAAGGTAAGCAAGTGCCGCGAGGTTTGCCAGTTAGTGAAGCTGAAATTAATAAAGGTAAAAAGTTACGTTTAGAAGGAAGACAAAAACCTTCAAAACATGAAGTTGGTGAAAATGTGCGCTCTCGTAGCTCTGTTATGCGAGTAGCAACGCGGTTGGCTGAGTAAACATGTCAACCAAAGTGGTTTTGGCGTTTGAAGTTTGGCATGACATTAAACAGCATATTTGGATGTATTTGTTGTTACTAGCTGTTGTATTTTCAGCGTTTACGGTGATTTATTTTACCCACTTAAATCGACAAAGCACCAGCCACTTGGAAGTGTTGTTAACTGAAAGAGATGAGTTAGATATTGAGTGGCGAAATTTGTTACTTGAACAAAACAGTTTAGCAGAGCACAGCTCCATTGAGAGTAAGGCAGAAAAATTGCTCAATATGGAAAAACCTTCTGCTGATAATGAAATAATTATTAGGTTGAAATAATTAATGGTTAAGAAAGTAAGTAAGTACAAACAAATGACAGCATCATGGCGGTTTTATCTCGTCATAGGCGTTATTGTGCTTGTTTATTTAGGCTTAACCGCTCGCACTGCTTACATTCAAGTGATTGAACCTGATATGTTAAAACAACAAGGTGATATGCGCTCGCTTCGTACTGCTGCGAATAAAGTACATAGAGGCTCAATCGTTGATCGAAATGGCGTTGAACTCGCCGTTAGTGTCCCCGTTGATACTGTTTGGGCTGATCCTAAAATCATTATGGAGCAAAATGCACTGGCTAAAGTTGAGCATTGGCAGGCCTTAGCGGATGTACTAGATAAAGATGTGAATAGCTTAAAGTCGCGTGTCACTAAAAGCCCTGCAAAGCGTTTCGTCTATATTGAGCGTCAAGTGTCACCTGCCATGGCGGAGTATATTAAACAATTAAAAATCCCTGGTATTCATTTACGAAAAGAATCTAAACGATTCTATCCTGCAGGCGAAATAAGTGCTCATGTGGTAGGTTTTACCAATGTTGATGACAAGGGCATTGAAGGTGTAGAGCGCGTCTATGATGACCTATTAACAGGTGAACAGGGTAGCAAGCGTTATCGAAAAGATGCAAAAGGCAATCGCATCGAAGTGCTAGAAACAGTAGACGCTAAGCCACCACAAGATTTAGTGCTTAGTTTAGATCAACGTATTCAAGCATTAGCGTATCGTGAATTAAAAGGGGCAGTAAAAGCGTTTAATGCCAGCTCTGGTTCGGTTGTGGTAGCTGATGTTGATAGTGGTGAAGTATTAGCACTTGCCAATAGTCCGTCTTACAACCCGAATAACCGTAGCAATGTTGCTTTACATCGTTTACGTAACCGCGCAATAACCGATTTTTATGAACCTGGTTCAACGATGAAGCCAATGGCCGTGTTGTCAGCACTTGAATTTGGTGAAGTCACCGAAGATACCGTAATTGACACCAGTAAACGTATTATGCGTTTAGGTGGCAGAAGAGTTGGCGATCCTCGTAATTACGGAAAACAAACACCGACTGATATTTTAGTGAATTCATCAAACTTAGGTACGTCAATGTTGGCGTTATCACTTCCTAAAGAATTCTTTTTAGATAAATTTTTCCAAGCGGGCTTTGGTGAAAGTACCGGTATCAATTTGATTGGTGAAAGTGAAGGCATTATGCATACGCGTTCTCGCTGGTCACAAATTGAGCTAGCAACACTTTCTTATGGCATGGGGGTTTCTGCTACGCCGATTCAAATGGCACGTTTTTATGCCTCAATTGCTAATGGTGGTGTTAAAAAACCATTAAGCATTTTAAAACGCGAAAAAGTTAACAGCTATGACGAACAACGCATTTTTTCAGAAAAAAATACCGAAAGCTTGCTAGGCATGCTAGAGCAAGTGGTTGAGAAAAAAGCGCATAGAGCCAAAGTGGAAGGCTATCGCGTAGGTGGAAAAACAGGTACAGCGTTTAAAGCGGTAGCTGGTGGTTACGGCAATGACTATGTTGGTTTATTTACCGGCATTGCACCTATCTCAGATCCTAAAATTGTTGTGATCGTAGTAATAAATGAGCCAGGTGGTGATTTATACCACGGTGGCGAAATTGCAGCGCCAGTATTTTCTAGGGTGATGCAGGGTGCTTTACGTTTGCTAAATATTGAACCTGATGCTGATACTCGTGTGGTAAATGCTAAAGATGATAACGGAGGTAAACGTGTTTAACGTTGATGCTCGTTATCTAGAAACGCTACTCGCTAAATTTACTATTACCGTCTCATTGACGGTTCCGAGCATGCCTCGCCAATTATGCAATGATAGCCGACAACTAACCGTTGGTGATGTTTTCTGTGCGGTGAATGGCACCTTACAGCAAGGTAAAGCCTATATTAGCCAAGCATTGCAAGCTAATTGTAGCGTGATACTTGTTGAAACGTCTATTCAAGCTGAACATGGTCATGTCAAAAATGCGCATAATAAAGCGGGAGAGTTAGTACCTGTTATTGCGTTTTATCAATTAAATAAACAGTTATTTAATGTCGCAAAAGCATTTTATCAATCGCCGCAAGCTTCATTAAATATGGTTGGTATTACAGGAACGAATGGCAAAACAAGTACCAGCCAATTAATTGCGCAGCTACAAGATCAATTAGGTTTTGAAACGTCTGTTATTGGCACTAATGGCGCAGGTAAAGTAAATACTCTTGAGCCTATTAATAATACAACTCCTGGTGCTTCAGAGCTTCATGCTTTATTACAACGTTTTGTCGAATCAGCTCAGTACACGGTAGTGATGGAAGTTTCTTCGCATGCTTTAGCACAAGAGCGGGTAAATGCTGAATTGTTTGATATTGCTGTTTTTACCAATCTCTCTCGTGATCACTTAGATTATCACGGCACCATGGAAAATTACGGTGAAGCTAAGGCGAAGATATTTGCACAAAATGACAGACAATATGCGGTGATCAATGGTGATGACCTTTATGCTCAGCAATGGCTGAGTAAGAAAGCCATTAAACAGCCGACTATTGTCTATGGAAAGCTAAGTAGCGTTCGTCAATATGAGAAGTTTGTTTACGCTGCAAAAATAACCCCGAACCATGATGGCGTGAAAATAGAATTACAAACACATTGTGGAGAAACCGAAATACACAGTCCTTTGCTAGGCATATTTAACGTTGACAACTTATTAGCCGCGATCAGTGTATTGCTAGTACAAGGGATTGGTTTAACTGAGATTGCAGCGGCAATTACCAAGTTAACACCGGTAACTGGCAGAATGGAAACATTCCACGCAAACCATCTACCTCTCGCTGTTGTTGATTATGCACATACACCAGACGCTTTACAAAATGCATTGCTTGCCTGCCGAGAACATTGTTCAGGCCAATTGTGGGCAGTGTTTGGTTGTGGTGGTGATAGAGATAAAGGTAAACGTAAATTAATGGGGCAAGTCGCTGAAAAATATAGCGATAGAATTGTTGTGACTAATGACAACCCGAGAAGCGAACAACCTGAAGCGATTGCTAATGATATTTTGTCAGGTTGCGTTAAGCCAGAGCATATTACTGTGATGTTAGATCGCCAACAAGCGGTTATCTATGCGTTAAACAACGCAAGCCAGAAAGATGTGGTGTTATTTGCCGGTAAAGGGCATGAAAATTATGTCGAAATACAAGGAAAACGCCATCAATACAATGAACGCGAGTGGGTAAGCTCACAATATAAAATTGGTATAACGCAATGATAAAATTACAACTATCAGAAATTGCTAATGCGGTAGATGGCACCTTAATCGGTGAAGATAAAACGATTGATGCTATCAGTACAGATAGCCGCTCATTGGCAGAAAAAAATGTTTTTCTAGCCTTGCGTGGTGATAAGTTTGACGGTCATAAGTTTGTGCAACAAGCTGAAGATATTGGTTGTTCAGCGGTAATTGTTGATCATGACTGCCAACTAAATATTGCTCAAATTGTGGTTGAAGATACCCACAAAGCACTAGGAAAAATAGGTGCTTATGTGAAAGAAAAGGTATCACCGAAAACCGTGGGTATTACAGGAAGTAGCGGTAAAACAACGGTAAAAGAAATGGTAGCGGCTATTTTGGCTCGCTTAGGCAACGTGCTTGCGACTAAAGGTAATTTCAATAACGATATTGGTGTGCCATTAACGTTATTGCGTTTAGAAGAAAACCATGATTTTGCCGTGGTGGAAATGGGCGCGAATCATATGGGCGAAATTGCCTATACTTCTGGTCTTGTTCAGCCTGATGTTGCGGTTATCAATAATATCGCCGCCGCTCATTTAGAAGGGTTTGGTGACTTATGCGGTGTTGCACGAGCAAAAGGCGAAATTTACGAAGGCATGAAAAGCAACGGTGTCGCACTTTATAACCAAGACTGTAAGTTAGCGAATAAGTGGCAATGGCGTTTAGTGGATAAAACCGTAAAAACCTTTTCTTGTTATAACAAAGCAGATTGTTACAGCAACGATGTTGTACTCGATGACAATGGATGTGCAAGTTTCAACCTGTTTTGCGACCAAGTAGGCTCTACTTTTGTTGAATTAAGCATTCCTGGCCGACACAACGTATGTAACGCCGTTGCGGCCGCATCAATTGCACTTGAATTTGGTGCTAGCTTAGAAGATATAAGATTAGGTTTAGCTGAAATGACACCCGTTCAAGGCAGATTAAACCTTCATCGTTTAGATGAAAATTGTAAATTAATTGACGATAGCTATAACGCCAATGTTGAATCAATTAAAGCTGCTAGTGATCTACTCGCCAGCTATCCAGGCAAGCGTGTACTGATTCTTGGAGATATGGGTGAGCTTGGCACAAATGCACGGAGCTACCATCAAGAAGTGGGCGAATATGCAGCAGGTCGAGATATCGATGAGCTATTAACGCTTGGTGTATTAAGTCAAAGCACTGCTGATGCATTCAATCAACGTAAACCTTCTCACGGCAAACACTTCAGCGAGCGCAGCGTTTTATTAAAGCACCTTGCTCAAGTATTGGCAGGTGAGCAGCAAGAAATTTCGATATTAGTGAAAGGATCCCGTAGTTCTCATATGGAGTTGGTTGTTCAAGATATTAAAAAGTGGCGTAGTGGCCAAATGCATGAGGAAATTGCTTAATGTTACTTTGGCTAAGTGAATACCTAACTCAATATTTTACCGCGTTTAACGTTTTCTCATATTTAACGTTTAGGGCAATTGTTTCCACGTTAACGGCGTTGGGTGTTTCTTTATATTTTGGTCCTAAATTAATACGCTACTTACAACGAATGCAAATTGGTCAAACGGTACGTGACGATGGGCCTGAAAGCCATTTATCAAAATCAGGTACACCAACCATGGGCGGCATTTTAATTTTAGCTGCCATCGTGTTTAGTGTTTTATTGTGGGGCGACTTAACCAATCGTTATGTGTTAACCGTGCTGTTTGTCGTGGTCAGTTTTGGCATTATTGGTTTTGTTGATGATTATCGTAAAGTAATTCGCAAAGATTCTAATGGTTTAATTGCGCGCTGGAAATATTTTTGGCAAACGGTGTTAGGGTTTGGCACTGCATTATTCTTGTATTCAACGACACAGCAAGCATCTGAAACGGCACTCATAATACCGTTTGTCAAAGATGTGCTACCACAATTAGGTATGCTTTATATTTTATTAACCTACTTTGTCATAGTGGGTACAAGTAACGCGGTTAACTTAACAGATGGTTTAGATGGATTAGCTATTGTTCCAACCATTATGGTGGCGGCGGCTTTTGCAGTATTTGCTTATGTAACCGGCAATATTAATTTTTCAGCCTATCTCAACATTCCATATATCCCACTGACCAGTGAGTTGGTGGTGGTATGTACGGCAATTGTTGGTGCAGGTTTAGGGTTTCTTTGGTTTAACACCTACCCAGCACAAGTATTTATGGGTGATGTTGGCTCTTTAGCCTTAGGTGCGTCCTTAGGCGTCATTGCTGTACTTGTTAGGCAAGAGTTGGTGTTGTTCATTATGGGGGGCGTGTTTGTCATGGAAACGGTCTCTGTCATTTTACAAGTAGGCTCTTACAAACTACGTGGTCAGCGTATTTTTAAAATGGCGCCTATACATCATCATTATGAATTAAAAGGTTGGCCTGAACCACGCGTTATTGTGCGCTTTTGGATAATTTCTTTAGTGCTGGTATTAGTCGGCTTAGCAACGTTGAAACTTAGATAATTAGTAAGGTTTGTAATCAATAACATGAAATTAAATGTTGTCAATCATTATAAAAACAAACGCATTGTGGTGTTGGGTGCAGGCCTAACGGGCATGTCTTGCGTGCGTTTTTTACAACAACATAATATTTCATGTTTATTAAATGATAGTCGTGACAATATTATTAATGGTGCTGAGTTTACGCGTACTTATCCAAGCAATACGTTAGTCACCGGTTTGTGGGATCTTGATGAAATTAGTCAGGCCGACATCCTCATTGTTAGTCCAGGAATAGATTTGCACGCTGAAGATCTTTTTCCTCATATCTCAATGGGCTGCAAAGTTATTGGCGACGTTGAACTTTTTTGTCAGTTAAATGATAAACCAATTGTTGCTGTTACTGGCTCAAATGGTAAATCTACCGTCGTCAGTATTTTATCGCATATTGCTAGTGCTCTTGATGTCAATATGGCGCTTGCAGGTAATGTTGGTACGCCAGTACTTGAATTGATAAACGCGGAAGTAGATGGCTTTATTTTTGAATTATCAAGCTTTCAAATAGAAACATTGCAGAGTATGCAGGCTAAAGTGGCCACGGTTTTAAATATAAGTGACGATCATTTGGATCGGCATTTAACCGTTGAAAATTACAGCGAAATTAAACAAAAAGTCTATCAGCAGTGTGAGTTTGCAGTAATCAACCGTGATGATCCTGCAAGCTTTAACCACTTAAGTTTATCGGCTGAACGTGTAACATCATTCGGGCTTGGTGTACCAAATCAGAATGATTTTGGCATTATCACGGAAGATAAGAGTCAATATTTTGCGTTTGGAAAACAAAAAATTATTGCCATAAATGCACTACCTTTAGCGGGTTTACATAATGCCTTAAACTATCTTGCGATATTTGCCATTGCTCATCGTTTAGGTTGGCCGCTTGATGCAGTAGCAAATGCGTGCAAATCGTTTCACGGACTTGAACATCGTTGCCAACGAATTATAACTTCTGACAAAATCAATTGGATCAATGATTCGAAAGCAACCAATGTGGGTGCCACTGTAGCGGCTATTGAAGGACTTTATCCAACCCTAACCTCAGGTAAAATAATACTCATTGCTGGTGGTGAAGGGAAAGGTGCAAACTTTTCAGTTCTTGAAGATGCCATAACGAATAAAGTCGCTAAGCTAATTACATTCGGCAAAGATGGTCATCAAATCGCACAACTTAACTCATCAAGCTTACAAGTTGAAAGTTTGGAAGATGCAGTGAAACAAGCAAGTTTATGTGCTGAAGCTGGGGATATTATTTTACTTTCTCCCGCTTGCGCTAGCCTTGATATGTTTAAAAACTTTGCCGAACGTGGTGATGTCTTTGCTCAAACCGTTAAGTCGTTACAGGGGGCGGAATAATGTCGTCGGTAACTCAGCTGTCTTTATTCAAGTTTCATCAATGGTTCACTCATGAACGTAAAACAGTGGCAACGTTTGATAGAGACTACGTGCTACTTGCTGCTGCTATGTATGCTATTGGTCTTGTAATGGTGATGAGTTCGTCAATGCCTGTCGCTGAACGTTTATTTGATAATCCATTCCATTTCTTTATCAGACACAGTGTTTATATTGTATTAAGCGTGATTATTGGTGGTTTGGTCATGCAAATTCCTATGGTGAAGTGGCAGCAATATAGCGGACCGCTGTTGATATCTGCGATTGTGTTACTGCTCGCTGTACTTATTATCGGTCGTACCGTGAACGGTTCTACGCGTTGGATTGTTATCGGACCGATCACGGTACAAGCTGCCGAACCAGCAAAACTTTATTTTTTCTGTTATTTATCTGCTTATATGGTGAGACGCAGAGAAGAGGTGATGGAAAACTTTAAAGGGTTTTTCAAGCCTCTTGTTGTTTTTGGTGTTTTAGCCAGCTTACTGTTATTTCAACCTGACTTAGGCACTGTGGTGGTGATGTTTGTTACCACTTTTGGTTTGTTGTTTTTGGCGGGAGCAAAGCTCTGGCAGTTTATTTCAATTGCCTCTGTAGGGTTGTCAGCGATTGCTGCGTTAGCGTATTTCTCGCCGTATCGCTGGGCGCGAGTAACCAGCTTTTTAGATCCATGGGCTGATCCATTTGGTACAGGTTATCAACTCACACAATCATTAATGGCTTACGGGCGGGGTGAAGTATTAGGACAAGGTTTAGGTAACAGCATTCAAAAGCTTGAGTATTTACCTGAAGCTCACACCGACTTTGTCATGGCGATTTTAGCCGAAGAAATGGGGTTTGTAGGTGTCGCTATGGTACTTATGTTGAGTTTAACATTGGTCTGTAAAGCCTTACTGCTTGGCAGAAAAGCGCTATTAAAAGAAAAATATTTTGAAGGCTTCTTTGCTTATGCCATTGGCATTTGGTTTAGCTTTCAAACGGCAGTAAATGTTGGTGCCAGTGCGGGGATTGTACCTACTAAAGGGTTAACTATGCCGCTGATCAGTTCTGGCGGTAGTTCAATGATCATCATGACGATAGCCTTAGTGGTATTAATGCGAATTGATCATGAAATTCGGGTGCAAAGCTTACAAGCGACGAGTAAAGGAGGTAAAAAATCGTGAATACGACTAAAACACCTACTTTATTAGTCATGGCTGGTGGTACTGGTGGACATATTTTCCCCGGTATTGCAGTAGCAGAACACTTAAAAGCACAAGGTTGGCATATTCATTGGCTTGGCACCAAAAAGCGTATGGAAGCTGAAATTGTACCTGCACATGGTTTTGACATTTCATTTATTAATATTGCGGGTATACGGAATAAAACATGGTTAGATTGGCTAAAGCTACCGTTTAAACTAGGGCAATCAGTTTGGCAATCAATTCAGGTTATTCGCAAAGTTAAGCCAGACGTTGTTTTAGGGCTTGGTGGCTACGCAAGTGCGCCAGGTGGGGTAGCTGCGTGGTTATGCGGTAAACCGTTAGTCTTGCATGAGCAAAATGCCGTTGCCGGTATGAGTAATCGTTATTTATCAAAAATTGCTGAAAAAGTGCTCTGTGCATTTCCTCATGCCTTTAATGATAGCGTTAAATGCCAAGTCGTGGGTAACCCATTGCGTGGTAATATTATTGCATTAGAGCAAGTTATACCTGTACAGCCAACAAGTACGAAAAAAGTGTTAGTGGTAGGTGGAAGTTTAGGAGCAAAAGTGCTTAATGACACCGTACCGAAAGCTATCAGCCAAATTAAACGCCAAAATATTCAAATATGGCATCAAACGGGTAAAGGGCATTTAGCCTCAGTTAAGTCGCTATATCAACAATACGGCATTGATACTTCACAAGTCATATTACATGAATTTATTGATGATATGGCGAGTGCTTATCAATGGGCTGATGTAGTGATATGTCGAGCGGGCGCGTTAACGGTTTCTGAATTAGCGATGGCAGCTAAACCGGCAATATTTATTCCACTCCCTCACGCCGTTGATGATCATCAAACAAAGAATGCGCTGTATTTAGTTGAACGACAAGCGGCGAAATTAATTGCACAAAAAGATTTAAACGGAACAAGCTTAGCTCAAATGTTAAATAGCTTATTCATCTCCGATAGCGTTATACAAGCCATGGCAAAAGCCGCGCATGATGCTGCACATGCAAACGCAACAAAAGATGTTGCTAATATTTGCCAGGGGCTTGTTCAACGATGAGTAAATTTATGAAAAAAATATCAAATATCGCTAGCATTATTCCTGAAATGCGCCGTGTTAAATCAATCCACTTCGTTGGTATTGGTGGTGCCGGTATGGGAGGTATTGCCGAGGTACTACTAAATGAAGGTTATCAAATTACCGGTTCAGATATCGGTGAAAATCTTGTCGTTAAACGCCTTGAAAGTCTTGGCGCAAAAGTAACGATAGGGCACCAAGCAGACAATATTCTAGGTGCAAGCGTTATTGTAGTATCAACGGCCATAGATCAAGAAAACCCTGAACTCATTAAAGCAAGAGAGTTACGTATACCAATAGTAAGACGTGCTGAAATGCTAGCAGAATTAATGCGCTTTAGACATGGCGTTGCTATTGCTGGCACACATGGGAAAACGACAACCACTAGCTTAATAGCCAGTGTCTTTGCAGAAGCTGATCTCGATCCAACGTTCGTTATTGGTGGCTTATTAAATAGTGCAGGTACCAATGCACGTTTAGGTTCAAGCCGTTATTTAATCGCAGAAGCTGACGAAAGCGATGCGTCATTTTTACATCTACAGCCTATGGTTGCAGTGATCACTAATATTGATGAAGATCACATGGAAACCTACCAAGGTGATTTTGAAAAACTTAAAGATACCTACATTGAGTTTCTACATAACTTGCCTTTCTATGGGCTTGCTGTGGTCTGTATTGATAACCCAGTAGTGCGTGAAATACTACCAAGAATTGGTCGCCAAGTGATCACCTATGGTTTTTCTGATGACGCTGATGTTGTGGCGACTAACTACCAACAAAGTGGCGGCGTTAGCTATTTCTGTGTAGAACGTAAAGGCCTACCTAACCTTGACTTGAGCGTTAATTTACCTGGCCAACATAATGTATTAAATGCGTTAGCGAGTATTGCTGTGGCAACCGATGAAGGGGTTGCTGATCAAGCGATTGAAAATGCTCTCTCGAATTTTGCAGGAATCGGACGAAGATTTGAACAGTTGGCTGACTTATCAACGGATAAAGGTCATATGGTGTTGGTGGATGATTACGGTCATCATCCACGTGAAGTTGCCGCAACGATAAAAGCGATGCGTAATGGTTGGCCAGATAAACGCTTAGTGATGATCTTTCAACCGCACCGATATTCCCGAACACGAGATTTATACGAAGACTTCACTGAAGTGTTGTCTGAAGTCGATAGCTTATTTTTGCTTGATGTTTATGCCGCAGGTGAGATACCTGTAGCAGGTGCAGATAGTAAAAGCTTAGCCAGAAGCATAAGGCAACGAGGCCAAGTAGAGCCCATTTACGTTAGCGATTTAAAGAAACTCCCTGAGCTACTTGCCAGTCATCTCATTGATGGTGATATGGTGATCACTCAAGGTGCCGGTAATATTGGTGCGCTTGCTCGTTCATTAGCGAATGATGCGATATTAGGAGGCAACGATGAAAGCTAACCTTCATATTGCGGTATTATTTGGTGGTGATTCGGCAGAGCGAGAAGTGTCATTAAGATCAGGGCAGGCGGTAGCAAACGGCTTAACCGAAGCCGGCTTTAAAGTAACGTTAATTGATACTAAAGATTATTGCTTGTCTGATTTAGCAAGAGCTGATGTTGATCACGTGTTTATTGCTTTGCATGGTCGAGGTGGTGAAGATGGTAGTGTGCAAGGGGCCCTAGAGTATATGAATATCTCATATACTGGTTCTGGCGTACTTGGTTCAGCACTTGCGATGGATAAAATACGTTCTAAACAAGTGATGCAGTCGGCGGCAATACCAACCGCTGCGTTTGAGATAGTACATAAAGATAGCTTTAACAATGCTCAGGCTAAAGCGATCCTGCAAAAGCTAGGCGATAAAGTGATGGTTAAACCCGCACACGAAGGCTCTAGTATTGGCATGTCAGTAGCTGAAAATCCCTCTGAATTAACGCATAGTCTTGAAACCGCTTTCCAATATGATGAAGAAGTATTAGTGGAAGCATGGATTTCAGGACCAGAATACACAGTCGCGGTTCTTGGTAATAACGCGTTGCCAGCAATTCATATGGAAACGCCAAATACCTTTTATGATTACCAGGCGAAATACCAATCAAGCACAACACGTTATCATTGCCCTAGTGGTTTATCTGATAATGATGAAAAAGCACTTAGTGACATTGCATTGAAAGCGTTTAAATGCACTGGTGCAAAAGATTGGGGGCGCGTTGATGTTATGCGAGATAATAAAAACCAATGGCAGGTATTAGAAGTAAATACGGTACCAGGAATGACAGAAACATCGTTAGTGCCGAAAGCGGCCAAAGTTTATGGGTTATCGTTTGTTGAACTGGTAACAAAGATTGTTGAATTAAGCATAGAAAATAAAGGCAAATAAGCACCGTGGCAACCAAGCAGAAAAAAGCAACGTCACAAAGCAACAATGTAGAACAACTTCATTGGGGGTTCTGGTTTGGTGTTAGCTTTTTTGTGTTAGTTATTTTATCGCTTTGTTATATGGGATGGTTGATGTCAGAACGCTTATCTGCGCAAGAATCTGCGCCGGTAACTTCTGTGGAAATCATGGGTGAGATGCCATATACCACAAGGTTAGACATTGAAAAGGCAATCGAAACGATTAATTTGGGTAACTTTTTTAACGTTGATGTAAATAAAGTACAACAGCATGTGGCCGATTTACCGTGGGTGTACTCTGTTTCCGTGCGAAAACAATGGCCTAATGAATTGAAAATTTATGTGGTAGACCAAGAGCCTGTTGCATTTTGGAATGGTGATTTTTTAATTAATACGCAAGGTGTTGCCTTTCAGGCAGATACCTCAAGGGTCGTTAAACATTTACCTGCATTTTACGGCCCAGAAGGTAGTGAACAAACAGCGTTAGAAAACTACACAAATTTGAGTGAGATTTTAGCATTTGGTGAACTAGGCATTGATGAGTTAATGCTTTCAGAGCGTTATTCATGGCAGTTGACACTAAATGATGGCGTATCGCTAAATTTAGGTCGAGAAAATAGAGTACAACGAATACAGCGATTTATCGATGTATATCCACAAATTAAAAAAAATGCTGAGCAAAAGCAACAAGTAGATTATGTGGATTTACGTTATGACACCGGCCTTTCAGTAGGTTGGAAACCTTTAACAGAGAAAGAAAGAGTTTAACTTAAATGGCAAAAGTTAATGACAGAAATTTAGTAGTAGGCTTGGATATTGGTACATCCAAAATCTCTGTTGCTGTGGGCGAAATTACGTTAGATAACCAACTTAGCATTGTAGGTGTTGGGAGTCAGCCGGCGAGAGGAATGGATAAAGGGGGCGTAAACGATTTAAACCTCGTGATCCAATCTATACAGCGGGCAATTAATGAAGCGGAATTGATGGCTGATTGTCATATTACCTCTGTGTACTTAGGTATTTCAGGTAAGCACATTAGTTGTCAAAACGAAAACGGCATGGTGCCAATTAACGATCAAGAGGTCACGCAAGAAGACGTTGATAACGTGATCCATACCGCACGTTCAGTACCGCTTTCAGCAGAAAGACGTATGTTGCATGTGTTGCCACAAGAATATTCTATTGATTGCCAAGACGGTATAAAAAGTCCAATAGGTATGTCAGGTGTGCGTATGGAAGCAAAAGTACATATCGTCACGTGCGCTAATGATATGGCAAAAAATATTGTTAAGTGTGTTGAGCGTTGCGACGTAAAAGCGGATCAATTAATTTTTTCAGCACTAGCGTCAAGTTATGGTGTGATCACTGATGATGAAAAAGAACTGGGTATCTGTGTGGTAGATATTGGTGCAGGTACCATGGATATTGCTGTATTTACTGGCGGTGCTTTGCGTCATACCGCGGTGATCCCTGTTGCTGGCAATCAAGTAACCAGTGATATTGCAAAAATATTTAGAACGCCGTTGAGCCATGCGGAAGACATAAAAGTGCAATATGCGTGTGCACTACGCCAAATGGTCAGTATGGAAGAAAACATTGAAGTTCCCAGTGTAGGTGGTAGACCTGCGCGCTCTATGTCACGTCATACGTTGGCTGAAGTTGTTGAGCCTCGATATCATGAATTATTCGAGCTCATCCAAGAAGAATTACGCCAGTGTGGTTTAGAAGACCAAATAGCAGCGGGCTATGTGTTAACAGGTGGTACCGCGAAAATGGAAGGCGTTGTTGAGTTTGCTGAAGAAGTATTTCAAATGCCAGTACGTGTTGCAGCCCCTCAACGCATAGCGGGTTTAAAAGAGTACGTTAATGATCCTACATACGCGACAGTAGTAGGGCTATTGCAATATGGCATGCAAGCGAACGAACAAAACCAAAGTGAAGAAAAGCCAACTGATGGTGTCACCAGTATTGGCACAAGAGTTCTGGCTTGGTTTAAAGGTGAATTTTAAAAAGGGTGACATTGTTATCCTGTTATTTTTAAAAGTTTTGGTGGAACAAAACATAACAATCGGAGAGAGAAAAAATGTTTGAATTAATGGAAGATCATAACGAAGAAGCTGTAATAAAAGTGATTGGTGTTGGCGGCGGTGGCGGTAATGCCGTTGAACATATGGTTTGCCAAACCATTGAAGGTGTGGAATTTATTACGGCAAACACAGACTCACAGGCGTTACGTAACTCATCAGCGAATGTCACGTTACAAATAGGTGGTGATGTCACAAAAGGTTTAGGTGCAGGAGCTAACCCAGAAATTGGGCGTCGAAGCGCAGAAGAAGACCGCGAAACCATCAAAGAAACCATTCAAGGAGCAGATATGATTTTCATTGCTGCTGGTATGGGGGGCGGTACAGGAACTGGCGCGGCACCTGTTGTTGCAGAAGTTGCTAAAGAATTGGGCATTTTAACGGTTGCTGTAGTGACTAAGCCTTTCCCTTTTGAAGGTAAAAAGCGTATGAACTACGCAGATCAAGGGATAGAATTTTTAGCACAAAACGTAGACTCGTTGATTACTATTCCAAATGAAAAGCTATTAAAAGTGTTAGGCCCTGGTACGTCATTATTAGATGCATTTAAAGCTGCCAATAACGTATTGCTAGGTGCTGTTCAAGGGATTGCGGAACTTATTACCCGTCCTGGACTCATAAACGTAGATTTTGCTGATGTTCGCACAGTAATGTCAGAAATGGGCACAGCAATGATGGGCTCAGGTATTGCTTCAGGTGAAGACAGAGCAGAAGAAGCTGCAGAAGCTGCAATTTCTAGCCCATTACTTGAAGATGTTGATTTAGCCGGTGCACGCGGCATATTAGTTAATATTACTGCTGGCATGGACATTTCTATTGATGAATTTGAAACAGTTGGTAATGCAGTTAAAGCGTTTGCTTCTGAAAATGCAACGGTTGTTGTTGGTGCGGTCATCGATCCTGAAATGACTGATGAATTAAGGGTAACCGTTGTTGCAACAGGTATTGGTGCAGAGCGCAAGCCTGATATCACGTTAGTGAATCCGACGCCAGCAGTTGAACCCATTGCGGTTGGTCAGGAATTTACTTCGGCACCACAACCAGAAGTAAATACACAATCAGCAGCAATGCCAGAAGCAAATGCTCAGGCACAAACACAAAAAGTAACAGCGGCTGCGATTGATGACTACTTAGATATTCCAGCATTTTTGAGAAAGCAGGCTGACTAAGTAATTATTTATTCCGGTATAAATACGCCGATAACGCGTAGGTATTTTGCTAAATTTTGATTTTGTTAAGCATTTTTGCTATATTATGCCGCCGCTCGAAAGGTGGTGCCATATTTGGCAATTAGTTAGAGCTTAAGAAGGCTACTTATGATTAAACAACGTACATTAAAAACGAGTGTTTCAGCAGTAGGTGTTGGTTTACACAAAGGTAAAAAGGTGCAGCTCACTCTCCGTCCTGCGCCTGCAAATACAGGTATTGTATTTCGCCGTGTAGACTTAGAACCTGTTGTTGATATTAAAGCAACGCCAGAGGCTGTTGGTGAGACCACGATGTGTACGTGTTTAGTGAATGAACAAGGTGTGAAGATTTCCACCGTCGAGCACTTGTTAGCTGCAGTTGCAGGTATGGGAATTGACAATTTAATTATAGACGTTGATTCTCACGAAATTCCGATCATGGATGGTAGCTCCTTACCGTTTGTTTATCTGATTCAATCGGTAGGTATTGAAACATTAGAAACAGCAAAACGCTTTATTCGTATTAAACGTCCAATTAGAGTAGAAGAGGGTGATAAGTGGGCTGAGTTACGTCCACACGAAGGTTTTAAAATTGATTTTGCTATTGATTTTGAACACCCGATTATTGCCAACACGGTTCAACAGAAAACAATGGACTTATCAACGTGCTCTTTTATCAAAGAAATTAGTCGAGCACGTACCTTTGGTTTTGTACGTGATATTGAACTGCTGAGATCACATAACCTTGCGTTAGGCGGTAGCTTAGAAAATGCGATTGTGTTAGACGATTTTCAAATGTTAAACAAAGATGATTTACGTTATGACGATGAATTTGTTACACACAAAATTTTAGATGCCATTGGTGATTTATTTATGTGTGGTCATAATATGCTTGCTGAATTACGTGCATTTAAATCAGGACACGGATTAAATAATTTATTATTAAGGGAAGTTTTCAAGCATAAAGATGCTTGGGAGTGGGTAACGTATGAAGACTCATCGGTTTCCCCGATAGAATTTCAAGAGGCTAGTGCAACAAGCTTCTAATAAAAATAACAAGCCGAACAATTTGTTCGGTTTTTTATTTACTTTAGTAAAATATTGTTTTGATATTACCTATCGGCAAGTTTAGCTAAGTTAAGAATTTTTTGTTTCAGTGAGTCAGATGCGTGCTCAGCAACTGCTTCAAGTTGCTTAGCGGTATTTTTGGAAAGGTGTTTGCGCGGCTTTGAATCCTCGCTTTCTTTTGCTATTTGATTTGCAAACGGTCGTACTTTTATGTCAATTTGATTGAACTGACCTTGTGTAATGTCTGCGAGTTTACGGCAAATGTTCATTCGCTCAAATTGTAATCGTTGAGACCACACTGCAGAAGAAACACCAATAACACAGGTGTTCTGATTAAAGTTACTGATGTGCCACACTTGCTCTGGCAAGTCAGGGCAAGACTGCCGGATGATGTCTTCAAGCTGTGATAAAAATTTGGTTTTTGTGGCAATTTGTGCCAAAGTGCCTGCTGACGATTTTAGTAAGCTAGACGCATCAAACGGTGATTTATTTTTTCTAGCCATCGTATTTATGAAATATCAACAAAAGGTGAAATAGGTAGTATGAGTTTAACACTACTATACCGAGGAAAAAACGTAAGATTCTCAATGAAGCTTAATAAATTTCATTGGTTGTCTGCTATTACGGTATTTGCCATTATTTCTGGTTTTGTTGTTCACCTTTTTATGTCTGCCGATGCAGTGCCTAACAGTTCAACATTTACCGTTAAATCTCCCACTAAAGAGCCTGAAGCATTAACGGTAAGTAAACAACAGGTCACGGCACTTACCATGAAATTAGCTGAATTACAGAGCCAAGTATTAAGGCTTAATGCTTTAGGTGATCGTCTTGCAGAAGAAGCGAATATTCCCGCGAAAGAATTTAATTTTCAAGACTTACCTCCTAGTGGTGGCCCCATAGAACAAACGCTTTCTAGTCAAACTAAAACCTTAGCAGAGTTGCTTGCAGACATTACAAGTGTTGAATCATCACTAGCGTTTGAAGAAAAACAATTGAACTTGCTTGAATCTTTGACGTTAGGTCACCATATAGAAAATACCAGTTATTTATCCGGTCGTCCTATCACAAAAGGTTGGCTTTCGTCGTATTTTGGTACGCGTAAAGACCCTTTTACAGGAAGACCTGCGATGCATAAAGGGGTTGATTTCGCTGGTAAAGAAGATGCTGAAATTATTGCCACAGCCGCAGGCGTTGTATCTTGGGCTAGCCGTCGTTACGGTTATGGTAATTTAATCGAAATTAATCACGGTAAGGGATTAAAAACACGCTATGGCCATAATAAAGAGATTTTAGTGAAGATTGGCGACGTAGTGAGTAAAGGGCAAGTTATTGCACGGATGGGAAGTACAGGGCGTTCCACTGGACCGCACGTACATTATGAAATCTTGCGTAATAATAAGCAAATTGACCCCATTAAATATGTCTATCGCAAAGCAAAATAGAGTTAAGATGTATTGAATGATTGCATAGGTTGTATGATATTTTTCACGCTTTCTGACAAGCAATGTACTAGGTAGGTAGTTTTTCTACGTAAACATGCGATAATGCAGAATTACTGACAAGTAAATACAAATAACAGGGCAATTAAACTCCAGTTTATTAACGATTGATGGCATGCTATTTACCACGAATTTAATCAGTGTGAAGGTAAAATCATCAACGTGAGTGAAATGTGCACAGTAAAATTCAATTTGTCCTAGTAAAATGTAAGTTTCTGGTGATCGGCTTAGACCGATCACTTTTATTTTTATCAGCTGAAGAATTTTCTTCTAACAATGGTTATACGAGATGTTTGTAAAGTTAATGACAAAGCTGTTTGGTAGTCGTAATGATCGACTTATCAAACAAATGCGCAAAGAAGTAGAAAAAATAAATGCCTTAGAACCAGCTATCGAAGCGTTGAGCGACGAAGAACTAAAAGCAAAAACTGCTGAGTTTAAAACCCGATTATCAAACAATGAAACGTTAGATGCTATATTGCCAGAAGCGTTTGCTGTTGTACGTGAAGCAAGTAAACGTGTGTTTGGCATGCGTCATTTCGATGTACAGATGATCGGTGGTATGGTGCTTAATGACGGTAAAGTTGCTGAGATGCGAACCGGTGAAGGTAAAACACTTACAGCAACCTTACCCTCGTATCTAAATGCATTAACTGGTAAGGGCGTTCATGTTGTTACGGTCAATGATTACCTAGCAAAGCGTGATGCTGACTGGTCTCGTCCATTATTTGAATTTTTAGGATTGACGGTTGGTTGCAATATACCTGGTATGTCTCCTCCTGATAAAAAAGCTGCATACGAAGCTGATGTTACCTATGGTACCAATAACGAATTTGGTTTTGATTATCTTCGCGATAACATGGCATTCTCTCCTGAAGAACGGGTACAAAAACCGTTAAACTTTGCTGTTGTTGATGAAGTTGACTCAATTTTAATTGATGAAGCGCGTACACCATTGATTATTTCTGGAGCAGCAGAAGATAGTTCTGAACTATATCGTTCAATCAATGAATTAGTGCCAACACTTGATATACAGAGTGAAGAAGACAAAGATGAAGAAACTGGTCAATCTGCCGATTTTGTTGAAGGTGACTTTACCGTTGATGAAAAAGCTAAACAAATTTATTTAACGGAACGTGGTCAAATTCGTATTGAGCAAATATTGCAAGAAAAAGGCTTAATTGAAGAAGGCGATTCATTATTCTCTGCAAGTAATATTACGTTATTACATCATGTAATGGCTGCACTGCGCGCGCACAAGTTGTTCCAAAAAGATGTTGATTATATTGTTAAAGATGATGAGATCATTATTGTTGACGAACACACGGGTCGTACGATGGAAGGCCGTCGCTGGTCAGAAGGTTTACACCAAGCTGTAGAAGCGAAAGAAGGGGTAAATATTCAAAATGAAAACCAAACATTAGCATCTATTACCTTCCAAAACTTTTTCCGTATTTATACCAAACTTTCAGGTATGACAGGTACTGCGGATACCGAAGCTTTTGAGTTTAATCATATTTATAGTTTAGAAACTGTGGTTATTCCAACCAACCAGCCAATGGTGCGAAAAGACATGGCTGACTTGATTTATTTAACGGCAGAAGAAAAATTTGAAGCAATTTTAGAAGATATTCAAGATTGTGTGAAACGAGGCCAGCCAGTACTTGTTGGTACCATTAGTATCGAAACCTCTGAATTTCTATCTTCATTTTTGAAAAAAGCTAAAATTAAACATAAAGTGTTGAATGCTAAATTTCACCAAGAAGAAGCTGACATAGTAGCTCAAGCAGGTAAAGTTGGCGCAGTAACAATTGCCACTAATATGGCGGGTCGTGGTACAGATATCGTTTTAGGCGGTAATTTAGACTCTGCCATTGCAGCGCTTAAAAATCCAAGTGAAGAAAAAATTGCCAAAGTAAAAGAAGAATGGCAGGAAGAACACGATAAAGTACTTGAGTTAGGCGGCTTACATATTGTCGCAACAGAACGTCATGAATCACGCCGTATTGATAACCAATTACGTGGTCGCTCGGGTCGTCAAGGTGATCCAGGTTCTACACGTTTTTATCTTTCGATGGAAGATTCGTTAATGCGAATTTTCGCCTCTGAACGTATTACTAATATGATGCGTAAATTAGGCATGGAACGTGGCGAAGCAATTGAACACCCTTGGGTGACAAAGAGCATTGAAAATGCTCAACGTAAAGTTGAAGGTCGCAACTTTGACATTCGTAAGCAACTATTAGAATTTGATGATGTAGCGAATGATCAACGTAAAGTTATTTATGAGCAACGCAATGAATTAATGGATGAAGCAGACATTAAAGAAGTGATTGCTAATATTAGAACTGATGTTGTTAATAGCGTTATTGAACAACATATTCCGCCACAATCTCTTGAAGAAATGTGGGATATTCCAGGGTTAGAAGAGCGCTTAAAAGGTGACTTTGCGGTTGAAATGCCAATCGCTCAATGGCTTGAAGAAGACACAAAACTGCACGAAGAAACGTTACGTGAGAAAATTCTTGAGACCATTGAACAAGAGTATCAAACAAAAGAAGAAATGGTTGGCCCTGATGTATTGCGTCAATTTGAAAAAGCCGTGATGTTACAAAGTTTAGATTCACATTGGAAAGAACATTTAGCAGCGATGGATCATTTAAGACAAGGTATTGGCTTACGTGGTTATGCGCAAAAAAATCCTAAGCAAGAATACAAACGTGAGTCGTTTGAACTGTTTTCAGAGATGCTAGATAACCTTAAACATGATGTAATTGGAATTTTAAGCAAAGTAAGAATTCAAGCTGAATCTGATGTTGAAGCCGTTGAAGAGCAACATAGAAAATCAGACGAAGCACCTAAAGCTTTTACTCATGAATCAGCAAGTGAACCGGCAAGTGAAAACGCGATACCACGAGTTGGTCGTAATGAACCTTGTCCCTGTGGTTCAGGTAAAAAGTATAAACAATGTCATGGCAAGTTAAGCTAAGCACACATTATTGATATTTGAATAAAAGGGCTTTTTTAAAGCCCTTTTTAATGGCTAATTTTGAGTAAATAAGATGAGTACAAAGGTAAAACAAGTTCATGTTGCCGTAGGTGTTATTATTAATGGCGATCAAATATTTCTAACTAAACGCCTCAACAACGCGCATCAAGGCGGTAAATGGGAATTTCCGGGTGGTAAAGTTGAACAAGGTGAAAGTGTTGCTGGAGCACTGTATAGAGAACTACAAGAAGAAATAGCGATTGATGTACTATCATGCATCCCGTTAATTAAGGTATCACATGACTACGGTGATAAAAGTGTATTGCTTGACGTGTATATTATTGATAATTACCAAGGTGAACCTTGTGCTCAAGAAGGCCAAGGTGAAGGTTGGTATCAAGTAGCAGCACTAAAAACCCTTGAGTTCCCTAAGGCAAATGAAGCGATTATTGATGCTGTGGTTGCTTGGTTTCAAAGCAACAATCAGTGAATAGCCATGCCTAAATGCCAAGTTTCAAACCTATGAAATAGCTTGGCATTAATAACGCTAAACTACTGCAATAAGTGAACAGGGTAACCGCTGGTTATGCTCAATTATCATTCGGGTTCGATGAAAAATTTGCTGTGTTGTAATACTTCTTCTTCGAGTTGGTCGATCATTTCTTCAGTCAGAGGAACATCTTGCTGAATTGGTTGAGTGATTTTATGATTTTCGTCGGCCCAATCGCCAAGATCAATTAAGCGACAGCGCTCGCTGCAAAAAGGTCTGAATTTACTTGATGCTTGCCAAATTACGTCTTTTTGACAGGTTGGGCAATTCACGTTTATGGTCATTTATTCCTCCCATAAAAAATGCGTATTATAACAGTAGATTTTGTAATTGGTATAACAGATGGTTTAGCAGCGGGCTAACTCAAAGGGTATCGCTAAATCACAGTACTTACGACCAGTTTGTTCACATGGACACATAAATCGAATGGAATACCGAATACGGTTACCACTAACTGTTGGATAGTACTCCGCGCCTTCAGGTACTTTCATCCTTAACAGCAATAACCCGTCACCACTTTCTTGATAAAAACCATTATTGGTATTTATTTGTTCATAAGATCCACGTTGGCGGATAAACTTGAGAATTAAAGCAAGCGCTTGATACATGTTCTCAAGCAATGAGAGCCACACTGACTGTTGCTCACGCGTTTGTTGCTCTGGTTGAACTAACCAAAATCGAAGTTGTGGTAAATCAAAGCTAGAGCTGCCTCCTTGCATAGCAAAACGCTGTTTGAGTGTAGCAAGAAATTTATCATCTTTAAGCTGCAACCACTGCGGTGAAGGAGACTTTAATTGACTTAACAATGCAACGGTTTCTCTTAAGGTATCTTGTAATGCACTGTTATCAATGTCTGGAGATTTAGACCAAACGACAAGGTTTTGTTCTAACTTTTCTAAATCTTTTATTAAGTCACCACGTATGTCGTTTCTTTCTAGAGTATCGAGAATAGCAAATAATGCGTTGAAAAATACTTGGTGACTTAATGATATGTCTAGCGTTAAACACTCCTCCACTTGAGCAAATAATTGCTCGAGCTTTAAATAGTTTCTGATCCGTTCGTTCAAAGGGTGTTCGTATAAAATGCTAGTCATAATCACTTTTTACTGGGAATCTAACCGCTTATCTTAACCATACATAAATTAAATGGCTAATTTTTTAGGGAAATAGTTTTAATTCTTTGCTAATTCTAAGTATTTTAGGTGAATTTCTTGAACTTTTTCATTCAGTTGTGAAAACGTCAGGCTAGTGTTACTGATTATGTCATCAGCAAGCAAACACTTTTCTGTTCGAGGCATTTGACTGTTAATTATTGCGCGAATTTGTGTTTCGTTACTGTTGTCTCGTTTTACACTACGGGAAATTTGCGCGTCTTGTTCTATATCAATCAATAACGTGCGATCAGTATATTTATCCAAACCATTTTCAAATAATAGCGGTGCAGAAAGTACCACGTATTCACTTTGTGCGGCCGCCAGTTTGTCGAGTAATTGCTGCCTAATGAGTGGGTGCAATAAGCTGTTTAGCCATTGTTTTTCATCTTCATGTTGGAAGATTAACGATCTTAACGCACTTCGGTTTAGAGACTTATCTTTGTTGAGAATTGAGTGGCCAAAATGTGCCTCGATTTTATTTAACGCATCACTGCCTTTAGCCACTATTTCACGAGCAACAATATCGGCATCAATAATATCAATGCCATATTGGGCTAGCTGATCAGATACAGTGGTTTTTCCGCTTCCGATGCCGCCTGTTAAGCCGATAACTAATGCCGCCATTATAGTAGTAGGTCAAGGTACCATTGCCAGATAGCTTGCCCCCAGAATAAACATACCCAGCCGGCGACGGCAATGTATGGACCAAAAGGTATTGCTTGCTCACGCCCGTGGCCTTTAAAAAGCATTAATGCAATGCCAACGATAGCGCCAACGGCAGAAGACATCAAAATTAATAAGGGGAGTAATTGCCACCCCATCCATGCGCCAAATACTGCAATGAGCTTAAAGTCACCGTGTCCCATGCCTTCTTTACCCGTTATTAATTTAAACAACCAAAAAACGCTGTATAAGCTTAAGTAACCGGCAACTGCGCCAATAACCGCTTCATCTAAGGGAACAATCAAGCCGTTGATATTAATCAACAGTCCTAACCATAATAAAGGATAAGTGATTTGATCGGGCAGTAACATATGGTCAAAATCGATCATGGTTAGACATATTAGCCCCCATGTTAATAGTAATACGGCTAGTGTGCTCGCGGTAACACCAAAATGAACAGCTACAACGATGCTTAATAACGAGGTGGTTATTTCAATACTTGGATATCTTGCCGAAATTTTTTGTTTACATTGGCTGCATTTGCCGCGTAATACAAGCCAACTGATCACTGGGATATTTTCGTAAAAGCGTATTTTGTGCTGACAATGTGGGCAAGTGGATGCAGGGCTTGATAAAGTTATTGGTTGTTGTTCTTTTACAGGCTTAGTGCTGAGCTCGTCAGCTAAAAATTCTCTACACTCTTGGTACCAAGTTTGTTCTAACATTTTGGGTAAGCGGTAAATCACCACATTTAAAAAGCTACCAATTAATAAGCCTAAAATACCAACGGTAATGTAAAAGCTAACTGGGGAGGTGGAAAACAATAATTGAAAATTTTCTAACACAATGACACTGCCTTAATAAAATCTAGAGACAGTGTAAGCGAATGCTTTTGAAAAGAAAACTAACGAGTGACTACACCACTTGACCGATTTGGAAAATAGGTAAGTACATCGCGATAATTAAACCACCAATAACGACACCTAATACCGCCATGATCATTGGCTCGAGTAAACTGGTTAATGAATCTACCGCATCGTCTACTTGCTGTTCGTACACGGTAGCTACTTTTGCTAGCATATCATCAACGGCACCTGACTCTTCGCCAATCGCTACCATTTGAATCACCATGTCAGGAAAAATATTACAATTACGCATGGCTAAGTTCATCTGCATACCGGAAGAAACTTCTGCGCGGATATCTAAAATAGCGTCACGAAATACTGCATTGCCTGAGGCACCTGCGGCAGACTCTAACGCATCAGGTAAAGGTACACCGGCGGCAAATGTGGTTGATAATGTGCGTGCATAGCGAGCCACAGCTGCTTTTTGTAGTAAGTCACCAATGACTGGAATTTTTAAAATATTTTTATCAACGGTATCTCTAAATTTTAGGCTATTTCTATGGGCTCTTTTGAACAGAAAACCTGCCCCAAATAATATGCCTAAACCAATATACCAATAAGCCTGCATAAACTCTGATATACCTATCACCATAAGGGTAAAGGCAGGAAGTTCTGCACCAAAACTATCAAAAATTTCTTTAAAAACTGGCACAACAAAAATTAATAAGATAGATGTAACAACGGCGGCAACCACTAATACCGCAATAGGGTAGGTCATGGCTTTTTTAATTTTTGCTTTTAATGCTTCTGCTTTTTCTTTATAAGTCGCGATGCGGTCGTAAATGGTCTCTAGTGAGCCTGATTGTTCACCTGAATTAACAAGGTCGCAATACAAGTCATCGAAATAACGCGAGTGCTCTCTTAAACATTCTGAAAGCGGAATGCCCGACTGTAGCTTATGACCGACATCACCGAGTAATTTTTGCATTTTACCGTTGTTATGGCCTTTGCCTATCATCTCGATGGTTTGCACTAACGGTACGCCAGCGCCAAGCATTGTGGCAATTTGTCGAGTAACAACAGCAATATCGGCAGGTGTAATGGCCTTATCACCGCCTAAGCCAAATAGTGGTTTAGGTTTCTTTTTAACGCGGCCAGGAGTAATACCTTGTTTGCGAAGTTGTGCTTTAAGCTCCATCATATTAACAGCGGAAAGTTCGCCATTAACTTTTTTGCCTTTACGGTTTACGCCATGCCATATAAAGACATCTAACGCTTTAGGCGCGGCTACTTTTGCTTTTGTTGCTGACACTGCCATACACTATTCCTGCTATCGCTGAGTGTTGTTGCTATGAATTCGTTACACGGTTTACTTCTTCTAAACTGGTTACGCCTTGCATGGCTTTTTTCAACCCAGATTGCCGTAAATTGTTAAAGCCTTCTTTTTGACATTGTGCGGCAATATCTAAAGAATTACCACCTTCCATAATGATGCTGGATATACGCTCGTTAATGCGAATTACTTCATAAATACCCACACGGCCTTTATAGCCACCTGTGCACTGATCACAGCCGACAGGCTTAAACAAGGTAATATCATTTAGCTGTTCAGGGAGAAAGCCTTGATTTAGCAGCTCAGGCTCAGGGATATGTTCTTCTTCTTTACATTGTGTGCATAATCTTCTTGCTAAACGTTGTGCAATGATAATTGTGACAGAGCTCGCCACGTTATAAGAAGGAACGCCCATGTTTAATAGCCGAGTTAAAGTTTCTGCGGCAGAGTTCGTGTGTAACGTTGAAAGTACCAAATGGCCTGTTTGGGCCGCTTTTATGGCAATTTCTGCGGTTTCTAGATCTCGTATTTCACCCACCATGACTATGTCTGGATCTTGACGTAAAAATGAACGTAACGCACTAGGGAACGTTAACCCTGCTTTGGTATTTATTTGAACTTGGTTAATACCTTCTAAGTTAATTTCCACCGGATCTTCTGCAGTAGAAATATTACGCTCTGCGGTGTTGAGAATATTAAGGCCAGTATATAGTGAAACTGTTTTACCTGAACCCGTAGGCCCTGTGACTAATATCATGCCTTGTGGTTGTGCTAAGGCGTCCATGTATATTTGTTTTTGTTCAGGTTCATAGCCGAGCATATCTATGCCGAGCATGGCACTAGAAGAATCTAGAATACGCATTACTATTTTTTCGCCCCACATCGTAGGTAGGGTAGAAACACGAAAATCGATTGATTTTCTTTTTGATAATGCCAGCTTTATGCGACCATCTTGCGGTACACGTCGTTCTGCAATATCTAATTTAGACATTACTTTTAAACGAGCCGCCATGCGAGAAGACAATGCAATTGGCGGCTTGGCAACTTCAGTTAAAATACCATCAACCCGAAAACGAATACGATAAGATTTTTCATAGGGTTCGAAATGTAAATCAGATGCCCCTTTTTTGATGGCATCCAATAGTATTTTATTAATATACACGACAATAGGCGCATCTTCTTTATCGCCTGTTGCGGTATCTTCATCATCGTTGCGTTCTTCTTGAACATCGATACCCGATAATTCTTCGGTATCAATATCACTGATATCAAGCGCACCGCTTTCTTCTTCTAATACCTTTTCAATACAGTTGTGTAGTGCTTTTTCATCAACCAGTACTAATTCAGTGGTAAAGCCGGTATTAAATTGAATTTCTTCTAAAGCATCTAAATTTGTTGGATCTGAAATGGCAACATAAAGCACTTTTCCGCGTAAAAATAAGGGGAGGGCATTGTGTTTTCGAATGAGCTTTTCGTTACGAATACCTTCGGGAACAAGGCTGGTATCAAAATGTGCTAGATCAATTAATGGGTAACCAAAGCTTCTTGATAATATAGTGGCAATGTTTTGTGCGTTATAATGTTTATCTTCAACAAGAAAGCGTACAAAAGGTTTTGATTGTTGAATAAAATCTGCACTGATTTTCTCGACCATTTCAGTCGGCACTAAATCATGCTTAGACAAAGCAGACAAAACGCTTGATTGTTGATGCAGTCCTTTCATAACACCTTGGTTACATTAAATTTATATTATTATTCTACAGTGTAACGCATTTTTGTTCACAAACACAAAACAGGAAAAAATTTTTATGAGAAAATAGGATCTTTTAATAACTTTATTATCTTTTTAAGTAGCTAAGTGTTTGTTAGTTCAATATATTAACAAAGCCCTGAAGCAATACAACCACCTGTACCGTTTGTCCATAGTACTCTTCCGCCGGTTACATTGCCGATTAAAATGTAGGTATCGCCAGAAGTAATACCACCAATATTATCTGGTGTGACGGTAATGGTTATTTGCGTGGCATTACCTGAAAACGTTACCGTATCGACTAACGTTGTTGCTGACCATTCAGGTTTTTCAGGTAAAGTGCTGCAATCTGCTACCATATCGGTTTGCACGCAGATATCGATTAATTTTCGTGCAGGATCAGCAGCGGCAACAACTGTTGCAAAGCGTGCACGGTCAGAATAGGTTTGAAAGGCAGGAATAGCAATAGCGGCCAATATACCAATGATTGCAACCACAATCATTAATTCAATTAAGGTAAAACCGCTATTTAGTTTTTTCATCATGCAAGAAGCAAAAAAGCTCCCGTAGGAGCTTATTAGCTGGTTAACATAAACCAGCAGCAACACAAGAACCTGATGGAGTCCATTGAATCGGTGCAGTAACGCCATTAGGAGTTAAAACATAGGTAACACCGTTTACATCTTCGGCTGTAATTACACCGTCAGTTACATTCACACTCTGTATTTCACCATTCGCACCAGCAGCAGCTGGAATACCGTTAGTACCAGCATCTGCATCAGCTAAAGCCGTAACTCTACCCGTTTGTGCGGCAACTTCGAATGCACTTTTGTATGGTGTTACTGCGAGTACTACTTCTGAAAACGCTGCGCGATCAGAGTAGGTTTGATAAGCTGGCAGCGCAACGGCAGCCAAAATACCAATGATTGCCACAACAATCATCAATTCAATTAAAGTAAAACCTTTTTGGCCTTTTTTGGCAGTTAAAATGTTTTGTAGTGTCTTTTTCATAATAAGTAAATCCATACTAGTTATTACGGGGGCTAAATTCATACTGCGCCAAAAAATGAGAAATGTAAAATATTGTGTGCGATTTTTTGTTAATTTTTTTTAAGATTGGCTTTTTTGTACTAAATCAGGCTGATTTTTAACAAGTTGTTAACGAATTAAATCAGTAATAAGTTCATATTTTGAAGATTAATAATGGTTGGTTTTTGTTGTGAGGTCACTGTGTTATTAACGATAATGTTTAAACCGGTAAACTAACGCACTGTTCACACTTTGCTAAAAGTATGAACAGTGGCATTTGAGTATTGATATGTTTTAGTGTGGTAGACAATTAGACAAAGCGCATTGAAAGGTCAATAGCATTAACATGCTTAGTGATGGCACCTACTGAAATAAAATCAACGCCAGATTTTGCATAAGTGGTTAAGGTATCAAAGGTCATGTTACCTGATACTTCTAATTTCGTTTTCCCAGCAGATATTTTTTGTGTCAAGGTTACCGCTTGCTCTATCATTTCTGGCGTAAAATTATCTAACATAATTATGTCGGCTTGTGCAGTTAATGCTTCGGTAAGCTCTTCTATACCTTCAACTTCTACTTCAACGGTTTTTGATGGGTGGTTTTGGCGTGCAGTGCTTATTGCTTTAGTGATGCCTCCACAGGCCGCTATGTGGTTTTCTTTAATTAAAAATGCATCAAATAAGCCGATACGATGGTTTACACCGCCACCACAAGTCACCGCATATTTTTGCGCTAATCTCAGCCCTGGAATGGTTTTTCGTGTATCAAGTAATTTAGTTTTTGTGCCAGATAGCCGCTCAACGTACTTTGCAGTAACCGTTGAAGTAGCAGATAAAGACTGTAGAAAATTCAACGCTGTACGCTCACCTGTCAATAAGATTCTTGCGTTACCTTTGAGTTCAAATAGAGTGGTGTTTGCTTTTACTGTTTGGCCGTCGTTAACAAACCAAATAATTTCAGTGTTTTGTGCTGCACTGTCAGCTAATACATTATCAAGTTGTTCGAAAACTTGATTTACCCATTCTACGCCGCAAATAACACAGTCTTCACGTGTGATCACTGTGGCAACAGATTGTTCATTAGCAGGGATAAGTTCAGCGGTAATATCAGCAGATGAAGTAATATCATTAAGTGTATTTACACCAAGATCTTCACACAAGGAGCGAGTGACCGCTTGATTAATATCAGTTGTTAATTGCGCAGAAAACATGAAAAAAGTCTCTTATCTTTCTTTTAAAGTAAGTTGGTTGCCATATTGATTGAATTCTACCTGTTTCAGTGCACTCATGCCTAATAGAATTTCATCTGATTTCATTCCTGGATTGATGCTAGCGCTTACATCGTATAGAAAAAGGTTACCGATGCTGAGTTCATTGAGTGTTGTTGCAAATACTCGTACGTTGCCATTCGCAGTTTGAGCAATGTGGCTACCTGTACTGGTTAAATTGAGATTGTCTGCAATATGCGCCGGAATAGAGACATTGGTAGCGCCAGTGTCTAATAAAAAAGTCACGGGCTTTCCGTTAATAGTGCCTTTAACGACATAATGCCCAGCTCTATTCTGTGCTAAAATGACTTCGGCTTTACCAGTATTAGACAGCCGAAATTCCGGTGAACTATTAGGGTTCCATTGTTTATCGAGTATATCTTGAAAGAAAAAAACAAGTAAGCCAATAGCGATTATCCAAGCTACCCAAACAAAATATTTTGCAAAGCCAATTTCAGGTGGTGTTTTCTGGTTCAAAACTTTAAATCACTCCCGTGTCGCAGTATGATGCGTTTAAATGTGCATCTATATTGTAAGATGATTATGACTGATTCACTATCGCAAAGTGAACATAAGATTGTAAAGGGTTGGTATTCGGCGGCTGAAAAATGTGAGTCACCGCATTTTGATTTGCGTGAACATTGCCAGCCAAAAGATATCAGTTTGTTAGTGATTCATAACATTTCATTACCCGCTGGGGAATTTGGTGGCCCATATATAACCGATTTATTTTTAGGTCAGCTGGATAAGCATGCTCACGCTAGCTTTAACGAAATATACCAATTACGGGTATCAGCGCATTGCTTGATTAGGCGTGATGGACACATAATACAGTATGTTTCTTTTGATCATCGTGCTTGGCATGCTGGGGTTTCTGAGTACCAAGGAAAATCAAAATGTAATGACTTTTCTATTGGTATAGAGTTAGAAGGTACCGACAACACTCCTTATACAGACGAACAATATCTTCGTTTAGCGGAATTAACAAAAGTGCTGAAATCTAACTACCAGCGAATCAATGCAAATATTACTGGGCATTGTGATATAGCACCTGAACGAAAAACAGATCCAGGCCCAGCGTTTGATTGGCAACGTTATAAATCGTTACTTAACCTGTCTTCTCGCGTAATTTAGGTGCTATTCTAGTCACAATTCGTTAACATTGTTCAATAGTAGTAAAGTATAAACTTTATTGAACACTTACAGTTTCTAGTGTTCAGCAACAACAATTAAAAATGGAAGCAAACATGAGCTTGATCAGTTTATTAATTGCCTTAGCTGCAGAGAAATTTCTTTCTTCATCAGCATGGCAATTTAGTGTTTATTACCAACGTTATTTAACCCTGTTTAAAAAAATTAAAGCACTAGCAGCCCCACAACGTTCAATGATGGCTAATGGTATTTTTATTTTGGTCCCTACAGTGCTTTGTTATGCGGTATTAAGCATTATTAGTGACGGTATATTGCATTTAATTGTTTCTACTTTGGTGCTAATTGTTTGTTTTGGTTGTGTTAAAACACGAGACACCTATAAACAATATTTGATGGCGGCATTCCGAGGCGAACAAACAACGTGCAGCTTGTATCATCAACAACTGACACAAGATAAGAATTTACCCGAACTTGGCTTTGGTCAATCCTTAGTGTGGTTAAATTATCGATACTTTATTGCCATTATGATCTTCTTTGTATTGTTTGGCGCACCAGGTGCTTTATTTTACCGTTTGCTCACTAAACTGAATGAATCGCCAAAGTGCCAGCATGAGCGAAAAGAAAGTTTAATGAGGGCAGAATTACAAAATACTACCCCCACTGATGATCAAGAGACGATAACGCAAGAAAGTACGCCACCAACGAATGAAGAGCAATCATGTGATGACGATCAACCCCAAGTTAAAAGTTTTAATGAAACGTTACTTTTCATTGTTGATTGGTTGCCAGTCAGAATAGTGGCTTTTGGCTATATGCTGGTTGGCCATTTTTCTAAAGCTTTACCTATATGGTTAGAAAACTTTTTTGATGTTGAAAAATTACCACATAAAGTTTTGATCAGTGTTGCGCAAAAGTCAGAAGACTTAATGATAGATAAAGACGACTGCACTGCTGAGCCTTGTTTATTGGTAAGGTTAGCTAAACGAACACTTTTATTATGTTTAGCGGTTGTCGCTATTTTAATACTGACAGGCGTAATTAGCTAACTTGTTGAATTTATAGTTAATTAACTTTATCCACTCATTCCTTTGCTTTCTTGCTAAGCCTTTAACTGTTTTATTTAAAGGCTTCTTTACATTAATTTTTCCACCTTTTAGAGGTTCAACTCTTTACTATTATCATGTGATTTTAGTGAATAGTTACTGTTGTTTTTTTCGGCAACTAAGCTATGTTCTATTTACATTGCTGTTGTTGTTTGTTATTTTTACATCAGTTTTTATATTGGTATTACCAATTTACCACGTGTTTTTTTGATCTAGAATAGTACAAATTTGCGTGATAATATTTTGTATAAGATGGATATTTATGGTGCTTCCTAACATCAAACAGCCACTAAAGCAGGCAAAACTTTCTGATGTGATTCAATCACAATTGGAAACTATGATTTTAGAAGGAAGTTTAAAAGCGGGCCAAAAACTACCGCCTGAACGTGAGCTGGCGAAACAGTTTGATGTGTCACGCCCCTCATTAAGAGAAGCGATACAAAAACTAGAAGCGAAAGGCTTAATTAATCGTCGCCAAGGTGGTGGCACGTTTGTTAGTGAACAAATTTTAAAGGGTTTTTCTGATCCGCTGTTTGACTTAATGGCAAGCAGTAATGAAGCACAATTTGATTTATTAGAATTTCGTCATGGTATTGAAGGTATGTCAGCTTATTACGCGGCAATGCGCGGTACCGCTGCTGATTATGAGCTGATTAAAGCGAAACATGAAGCCATTGGTAATGCGCAAATTGAGCAGGATTACCATGAAGAAGCTGCGGCAGTATACGAGTTTTATTTAGCAATATGTGCTGCGTCGCACAATGGTGTTATTTTACATTTAGCCCGAAGTATGTCGCTTTTAGTGATTGATAATATTGAAAAAAACCTAACAATTTTGGCGCAGCGTCCGGATATATTTGCCAAGATTGCTGAATATAGAACACGCTTACTCGACGCAATATTGAGCGGACAACCGCAAAAGGCGTGGGGCGCAAGCCATCGACATTTAGCGTTTATTGAAGAAGTTTTACTGAATTTGACTGAAGAACAAAGCCGTATGGAACGTTCAATTCGTCGAATGCAGCGAATTTAAACCGTGAAGGTATAAGATTAAGAAGTTAGCAGGTTCATGCTTATTTGTTTATTACTCGTTGAATTTACCACGAGCAATAATAAGAATAATCGTTAATCTAAAAATTTTACATTTATAAATAACATATCGGAGACTAAGTAATACTATGTCTGAGCTCCCAGAAAACATGGATATTGATTCATTAGAAACACAAGAGTGGATTGAATCAATGGAAGCAGTTTTGGAAAATGAAGGTCCAGAACGCGCTCATTTCTTATTAGAGAAGCTAATTGATCAAGCGCGCCGTAGTGGCACACACTTACCGTTTGATGCAACTACAGCGTATGTAAACACTATTCCTCCAGGGCAAGAACCTCACATGCCTGCGGACCAAACCATTGAGCAACGTATACGTGCTGCAATTCGCTGGAATGCGATGGCTTTAGTATTACGTGCTTCGAAAAAAGATTTAGAACTTGGTGGTCATATTGGTTCTTTTGCTTCTTCAGCAACACTTTATGATGTAGGTTTTAATCACTTCTTTAAAGCGGCAACACCTGAAAATGGTGGTGACTTTATTTTCGCTCAAGGTCATATTTCTCCGGGTATTTATGCGCGTGCCTTTTTAGAAGGGCGCTTAACTGAAGAACAAATGGCGAATTTCCGTCAAGAAGTTGATGGCAAGGGGCTTTCTTCATATCCTCATCCTCACTTAATGGATGACTTTTGGCAGTTTCCAACGGTATCTATGGGCTTAGGTCCATTACAAGCAATCTATACCGCTCGTTTTCTTAAATACTTAACCGATCGTGGTATCAAAGATTGTTCTGAGCAACGCGTCTATTGCTTTTTGGGTGACGGTGAGTGTGATGAGCCAGAATCATTGGGTGCCATTGGCTTAGCTTCTCGTGAAGGCTTAGATAACTTAACGTTTGTAATTAACTGTAATTTACAACGTTTAGATGGCCCTGTTCGTGGTAACGGCAAAATTATTCAAGAACTAGAAGGTACCTTCCGAGGTGCTGGTTGGGAAGTGATTAAAGTGATTTGGGGTTCTTATTGGGATCCATTAATTGCGCGTGATACTTCTGGTAAATTAGTTCAGCTAATGAATGAAACCGTTGATGGTGAATATCAAAACTGTAAAGCGAAAGGCGGTAAATATACTCGCGAGAAGTTCTTTGATAAATATCCTGAAACATCAGCGATGGTGGCAAATATGTCAGATGAAGATATCTGGCGTTTAAACCGTGGTGGTCATGATCCTGTTAAAGTATATGCCGCTTATGAAAAAGCGATTAATACTAAAGGCCGTCCAACGGTTATTCTTGCAAAAACGGTAAAAGGTTTTGGTTTAGGGCAGTCAGGTGAAGCGCAAAACGTTGCACACAATGTTAAGAAAATGGACATTGAGTCAATCAAGCAATACCGTGACCGCTTCAATATGCCCATTGGCGATGACCAAATTGAAGAGTTACCCTTCTTTAAATTTGATGAAGACAGCCCTGAAATGCAGTACATGCGTGCTCGCAGAGAAGCATTAGGCGGTTCATTACCGGCACGTCGAGTGCAAGCTGATGAACAATTAGAAATTCCATCGTTAAAAGCATTCGATGCTATTACAAAAGGTTCTGGTGATCGCGAAGTATCATCAACAATGACATTCGTACGAGTGTTGAATGCCTTATTAAAAGATAAAAAAATTGGTAAACGTGTTGTGCCAATTATTCCTGATGAAGCGCGTACTTTTGGTATGGAAGGTTTATTCCGCCAAGTAGGTATTTATGCTAACGAAGGTCAAAAATATATTCCACAAGATGCGGATCAAGTTGCTTATTATCGTGAAGATAAAAAAGGCCAAGTTTTACAAGAAGGTATTAATGAGCTAGGTGCAATGGCTTCATGGGTTGCTTCTGGTACTTCTTATTCAACTTGTAACGCAACGACCATCCCATTTTATATCTATTATTCAATGTTTGGTTTCCAACGTGTTGGTGATTTAGCATGGGCTGCAGGTGATTCTCAAGCGCGTGGTTTCTTATTAGGTGCTACAGCAGGTAGAACAACGCTCAACGGTGAAGGCTTACAGCATCAAGATGGTCATTCACATGTTCAAGCAGGTTTAATTCCTAACTGTGTAACTTATGATCCAACCTATGGTTATGAAGTTGCGGTTGTTGTACAAGATGGTTTACGTCGTATGTACGAAGAAAATGAAAATGTTTTCTATTACTTAACGTTAATGAATGAAAACTATCAACACCCAGCTTTGCCAGAAGATAAAGACATTGCTGAGAAGATCATAAAAGGTATTTACCAGCTAGAACGCGTAGAAGCAAAATCTGCTAAAGCCAATGTGCAATTAATGGGGTCAGGTACAATTTTACTGCAAGTACGTGAAGCGGCACAAATATTGGCCAATGATTACAGTATTTCTTCTGATGTATATTCTGTCACTTCATTTAATGAATTAGCGCGTGAAGGCCAAGCGACAACACGTGACAATATGCTAAATCCTGAGGCTGAAGCAAAAATACCTTATATTACACAAGTGATCACTAAAGATGCTGGTCCGGCTATTGCCGCTACTGATTATGTGAAATCGTATTCAGACCAAGTACGGGCATTTATCGATACCGAATATCGCTGTTTAGGTACGGATGGTTTTGGTCGTTCGGATAGCCGAGCGAATCTACGTCGCCATTTTGAAGTAAATGCAGCTTATATTGTGGTTGCGTCATTGTATGAATTAGCCAACAGAGGAGATATTGAACGTAAAGTTGTGACAGAAGCAATTAAGCGTTTTGATATTGATACTGAAAAACTTAACCCGCTTTACGCATAATTAAGACTAGAGGAGAAGATTATGTCTGATGTTCAAAAAATTCTAGTCCCAGATGTAGGCGGCGAAGAAGTTGAAATCATTGAGATCTGTGTTGCTGAAGGTGACTCAATAGAAGCTGATGAAGGTATTGTTACTGTTGAAACCGATAAGGCGTCAATGGATATACCTGCACCGATGGCAGGCGAGTTAACATCACTTAGTGTCAGTGTTGGTGACAAAATTAAAGAAGGTGATGTAATAGGTGAGTTAAAAGTCGCAGGCGATAGTGACGCATCTGATGATGAAGCCGCGCAAGAAGAAGATAACGCTGAACCGGAAGAAAAAGCTGAGGATGATGCTAGTTCTGAATCTGAACCTGAAAAAGAGGCTAAGTCAGAGTCTAAACCGTCATCTGGTGGTAGCGAAGTTGTTGATGTTGTAGTACCTGATATCGGTGAAGATGGCGAAGTTGATGTTATCGATGTTCTTGTTTCCGTTGGCGATGAAGTTCAAGAAGAAGACGGCTTGATCACACTAGAAACAGATAAAGCAACGATGGACGTGCCTTCGTCACATGCTGGTATTGTTAAAGAAGTTAGTATTAGTGTTGGTGATAAAGTAGGTAAAGGTGCACTTGTTGTGAAGCTTGAAACCAACAGTGGTGCACCTGCAGCAATAGAAGAACCAAAAGCATCTGAACCTGCAGATGAAAAACCAACTGAACCAAAATCCGAAGGTAAGAAAAAAGCAGCACCTGTACCTCATCACCCTTCAGCGGGTGAGTTTAAATCTACTGGTAAAGTATATGCATCGCCGTCAATTCGTCGTTTAGCGCGTGAGTTTGGTGTTGACTTAACCTTAGTTAAAGGTACTGGCCGAAAAGATCGTATTTTAAAAGAAGATGTTCAATCTTATGTGAAATATGAATTGTCGCGCCCTAAAGCCACTGGTTCAAATGCTGTCGCTAGTGGTTCCGGTGGCTTGCAAGTTGTTGCAAGTAAGCCGGTTGATTTTTCTAAGTTTGGTGAAATTGAAACGAAAGAACTGTCACGCATTCAAAAAATATCAGGGCCGTTTTTACACAAGAACTGGGTAACGATTCCACATGTTACTCAATTTGACGAAGCTGATATCACGAATGTTGAAGCGTTCCGTAAAGAACAAAATGTGGTTTGTGAAAAGCAAAAGTTAGGGTTTAAAATTACCCCGCTTGTTTTTATCATGAAAGCTGCAGCAGACGCATTGAAAGCGTTCCCGACCTTTAACGCGAGTTTAAGTGAAGATGGCGAAAGCTTAATTTTGAAAAAGTACATTCACATTGGTGTTGCCGTTGATACGCCAAACGGTTTGGTTGTGCCTGTAGTGCGTGATGTTGATAAAAAAGGTATCTACGAACTTTCAAAAGAGTTACTGGAAATTAGTGTTAAAGCACGTGAAGGTAAACTGAAGGCTGCTGACATGCAAGGTGGTTGTTTTACCATTTCAAGTTTAGGTGGTATTGGTGGTACGGCATTTACCCCAATCGTTAATGCACCTGAAGTTGCTATTTTAGGTGTGTCAAAATCTGAAATGAAACCAAAGTGGAATGGTAAAGACTTTGAACCGAAGCTAATGTTACCGCTTTCGATGTCTTATGATCATCGTGTAATAGATGGCGCTTTAGCAGCACGTTTCACAGTTCATTTAGCATCGATAATGAGTGATATTCGCAAACTTATATTGTAATGAAAAAGTAAAAAAGAAAGTAATCAGCAATAATGTTGATTACTTTCTGCTACTTTGGTCTTAGAAAGTTAGATAAAAGATGGCGATTTACCTCGAGTTTGAGTAAACTTCGAGCCAGAAAAATCAAATGAATAAATACTTGTGGCTTTAATTTTTATAAGTGGCAAGTGACTAAACAACAAGTTAATTGAGGTTAGCATGAGTAACGAAATTAAAACTCAAGTAGTAGTTTTAGGTGCAGGTCCTGGCGGTTACTCAGCGGCATTCCGTGCTGCTGATTTAGGCCTAGATGTCGTATTAGTTGAAAGCCGTGAAACATTAGGTGGTGTATGTTTGAATGTAGGGTGTATTCCTTCAAAAGCATTACTTCATGTTGCAAAAGTAATCGATGACGCAGCAGCAATGGCTTCGCACGGCGTTACCTTTGGTAAACCAGAAATTGATTTAGATAAAATTCGTAGTTGGAAAGAAGACGTAATTGGTCAATTAACTGGTGGTTTAGGCGGAATGTCTAAAGCACGTAAAGTTAAAACCGTAACAGGCTTTGGTAAATTTACGTCAGACAAAGCAATTGAAGTTGAAGGTGCCGATGGTAAAACCACCATTAATTTTGATAACGCGATTATTGCCTGTGGTTCTTCAGTAATTGATTTACCGTTTATTCCAAATGATGACCCACGTGTTATTGATTCAACAGGTGCACTAGAGCTTGAAGATGTTCCGGAAGAATTACTTGTACTTGGTGGCGGTATTATCGGCTTAGAGATGGGTACAGTATATAAAGCACTGGGCTCTAATGTATCTGTCGTTGAATTTGCCGATCAATTAGTACCAGCAGCAGATAAAGACATTGTTCAGGTTTACACTAAGTACAATAAAAAGAAATTCAACATCATGCTTTCAACAAAAGTTGTTGCTGTAGACGCGAAAGATGATGGTTTGTACGTAACGTTTGAAGGTAAGAATGCGCCTGAAAAACAAGTACGTTATGATAAAATTTTAGTGGCAGTTGGTCGTAAGCCAAACGGTCATTTAGTTGCTGCTGATAAAGCAGGTGTAAATGTTGATGAGCGTGGCTTTATCAATGTATCAAATGAGTTACGTACTAATGTAAATAACATTTTTGCTATAGGTGATGTAGTTGGTCAACCAATGCTTGCACATAAAGCAGTTCATGAAGCACATGTTGCTGCTGAAGTTATTGCAGGTAAAAAGCACGTATTTGATCCACGTTGTATTCCTTCAATCGCTTATACTGATCCTGAAATGGCGTGGGTTGGTGTTACAGAGCGTGAAGCGAAAGAGCAAGGTTTAAACATTGAAACAGCTAACTTTCCGTGGGCCGCTTCTGGTCGCGCTATTGCTTCAGCACGTACTGAAGGTAAAACCAAAATGATCTTTGAAAAAGAAACAGGTCGTGTACTTGGTGGTGCTATTGTCGGTATTAATGCGGGTGAAATGCTAGGTGAAATTTGTTTAGCGGTTGAAATGGGCGCTGATGCAGAAGATGTGGGTTTAACCATACATGCTCACCCAACGTTAAATGAATCAATTGGCCTTGCAGCTGAAATTTTCGAAGGTTCAATTACTGACTTACCTAACCCGAAAGCAGTTAAGAAAAAGAAATAACAAATAAAAGTATATAGATTAGCGCTTTGTATTAATAGACGTATTATCTAGTACAATAATAAAAGCCAGCGAATTCGCTGGCTTTTTGCTATTCTTTATTAGGTTATTTTTATAAATTAAGGTGTGAATACGTATGGTTAAATACTTTATGATCAGTTTGTTAATAACGCTGGCGGGTTGCGCAAGCAGTCAGTCGAATAGTCAGTTTGACTTTGATCATGGCGTTCATTTTGAACAAACGACCTTAGATGATGGACGACTTAATATTGTTGTTCGTGCACAAGAGAAGGTTCCTTTTAATCGTTTAGCAACTTTTCTGGTTAGAAAATCTTTAGATGTATGTAAATCTTATGGCTTTAAAATTGAAATTTTAAGAGGTGTAGAAGAATATGATGATCGCCTTGCACACCCAAACTATATCCTTCCTTCCTTAGCTGCAAATGTTGAGTGTCCGTCAAAATAGTCTTTGCTGTATGTACTTTGGTATTAATTATCATTGATTAATGTAAATCATAAAAAAGGGTTGCTATTTAGCAACCCTTTTCAGTTTAATAATGCACTAAACCGCTTTAACAGGAATGTACTTAGTACTCATTTCTTCTGTTGGTGGTTCAAAGTTCGTTAAATCGATGCCTTCAACAGCAGCAGTGTACTCGTCCATTGTTGGGAAGCGACCCAATACCGTAGAAAGAACTACAAGTGGTGTTGAACCAAGAAGTGATTCACCCTTTTTCTCAGTTGTATCTGCTACTACACGGCCTTGGAACAAACGTGTTGATGTAGCAATTACAGTATCACCTGGTTCAGCCTTTTCTTGGTTACCCATGCATAAGTTACAGCCTGGGCGCTCAAGATAAAGAATATTGTCATATTTAGTACGTGCTTCACCTTTTGGTTTGTTATCGTCAAAAACAAAACCAGAGTATTTTTCTAATACCTCCCAATCACCTTCTGCTTTTAATTCATCAACAATGTTATAAGTTGGTGGCGCAACAACTAATGGCGCTTTAAATTCAATAGAGCCATTTTTCTTTTCAAGATTACGTAACATTTGTGCAATGATTTGCATGTCTCCTTTGTGCACCATACAAGAACCAACAAATCCTAAATCGACAGACTTGTTTTTGTAGTATGAAACAGGGCGAATAACATCATGTGTGTAGCGCTTAGATACGTCTTCGTTGTTTACATCAGGGTCAGCAATCATCGGCTCAGAAATCGCATCTAAATCGACAGTAACTTCGGCATAGTATTTTGCATTATCATCTGGTGATAGAGCAGGTTGAGCGCCTGTTTTAATTTCTTCAATACGCTTGTCTGCTAGCGCCATTAAGCCTGCTAACATACCCGCTTCATTTTCCATACCCTTGTTGATCATGATTTGGATGCGGCTTTTCGCAAGCTCAATTGATTGAATTAGGGTTTCATTGTTTGAGATACAGATAGAAGCTTTCGCTTTCATCTCTGCCGTCCAATCAGTAAACGTAAACGCTTGGTCAGCCATAAGAGTGCCAATGTGTACTTCAATAATACGACCTTGGAATACGTTTTCTCCACCAAATTGTTTAAGCATCTGTGCTTGCGTAGCGTGAACAACATCACGGAAGTCCATGTGCGACTTCATTTTACCTTTAAAGACTACTTTAACAGAATCAGGAATTGGCATTGCCGACTCACCAGTAGCAAGTGCGATAGCAACGGTACCTGAATCAGCACCAAATGCGACACCTTTAGACATACGCGTATGTGAATCACCGCCAATAATAATGGCGCGATCATCTATCGTAATGTCATTTAATACTTTATGGATAACATCCGTCATTGCATGATAAACACCTTTTGGATCACGCGCGGTAATAAGGCCAAAGTTATTCATAAAGCTCATTAACTTAGGAATGTTTGCTTGTGCTTTACTATCCCATACAGATGCTGTGTGACAACCAGACTGGTATGCACCATCGACTAACGGTGAAATTGTAGAAGCGGCCATTGCTTCTAGTTCCTGACAGGTCATTGGCCCTGTTGTATCTTGAGAACCAACAATATTCACTTTAACACGAACATTAGAGCCAGCATGAAGTGGTGTATCAGATATCACACCTACTGCATTGCGGTTAAAGATTTTTTCTACGGCTGTTAAGCCTTGGCCTTCGTGTGAAATCTCTTTTGATGGTGCGTAAACTTGTGGTACATCAATACCTAATGTTGCAGCAGCAAGTGTTTGAAGCTTTTTACCAAAGGTCACCGCATAAGAACCACCTGCTTTCATGAATTCCATTTTTTGTGGAGTAAACGCAGAAGATACATCAACTAACTCTTCATCACCTTTGTAAAGCTTCTTGGCTTTTGTATCGATAGTTAATACAGTGCCAGTTGCAACTGAGTATGCTTCTTCTAAAATTGGGTCACCATTAGCGTCGGTAACCGTATTGCCGTTTGCATCTACTTTTTTCACCCAGTTTTTAAGATCAAGGCCAATACCACCCGTTACATCAACTGTTGTTAAGAAAATAGGCGCTATACCGTTAGTACCGGCAACAACAGGTGCGATATTAATGAATGGAACGTAAGGAGAAGCTTGCTCGCCTGCCCAAAGTGCCACGTTGTTCACGCCTGACATACGTGACGAACCAACACCCATCGTACCTTTTTCGGCAATAAGCATAACTTTTGCATTAGGGTGTTTAGCCTGTAATGCTTTAATTTCATCTTGCGCTTGAGGTGTGATCATACATTTGCCGTGTAATTCACGGTCAGCACGAGAATGCGCTTGGTGACCAGGAGAAAGTAAATCTGTTGAGATATCACCTTCACCAGCGATATAGGTTACAACTTCAATTTTTTCGTCAACATCAGGCAGTTTTGTGAAATACTCCGCTTTGGCGTAACTTTCTAAAATGTCTTTTGCTACCGTGTTACCTTTTTTGTAAGCAACTTGTAAACGTGAAGTGTCTGCTTCATAGAGGAATACTTGGGTTTTTAATACTTCTGCAGCAGGTGTTGAAACAGTTGTATCGTCACTTAATGCTAGATCAAGTAATACTTCAATTGAAGGGCCACCTTTCATATGAGAAAGTAGTTCGAATGCAAATTCCGGTGTAATTTCGGCTACAGATTCTTGGCCGAGAATAATCTCTTTTAAGAATTTTGCTTTTACACCAGCAGCGCTAGTTGTGCCTGGCAATGTATTGTAAATGAAGAAGTTTAATGAATCTTCACGGTGCTCATGGTTTTGATCTTTAATTTGTGCGATGATTTCTGATAATAACTCTGCACTATCGATAGGCTTAGGCGCTAGACCTAAATCGGCCTTACGGCTTTCAATTTCTTTGATATATTCTAAATAAAGACTCATTTAATACTCTCTTTAGCTTTTTAATTTGCCAATAACTTAAAATCAGCAGACAATTAATTGCCTATAGTTTACCTGATTTTTGCCTTACTTCGAATCCCTTGCGGCAATAAACGCCATTCATCATATTTATAGTTAATAGAAACCTTAGTTATAATGGTTGTATTATCCACAAAACAATACAGCTAGCCCTGCTTTATAATTAAGCTACCTTAATAAATCGCTTAGATTTAGATCAGTTAACCATGCTTTTAGCAAGGTAAGGTTACTTAATTTTGTGCGTATTCGTAGTCTGATATACAGTGTTATAATACTTACTCAGGTAAGTGACGAAACTTTTTAAGAGAATTTCATGAATCATCAAACGAATAACCCATTACATGGCAAAACACTTGAAGCCATTTTAAGAGAATTAGAAGCAAAAATTGGCTGGAAAGCGATGGGAGAAAACGTTGATGTACGATGCTTTAATCATGATCCTTCTATTAAATCTAGCTTGAAATTTCTTCGCAGAACACCATGGGCGAGAGCTAAAGTTGAAGCAATGTATTTAAAAGTCTTTCATGGTTTTAGTTGGCCTAATACCAATACGCATTAGAAGTTAATCACTTAGCGAGAGTTTAAAGGCTAGAGATAAGGCATTGATTACAGAGAATGGTTATTCAGGAGAACGATCTCCTGCGTTTTCTAATAGGCCATATCCATGTAATGTCATTATTAAAATCAATAACAAATCATTTAGTTGCTTAATAAACATAAACTGTATAGGTTTTATTTTTAAATAAGTGTATATGTTAGGTTTCTAGGTATTGGTTTATTGTATGCATCATAAATTATGAACCATCGCTGGAACCTGTAATGGAATTACTCGCGCTTGTACTTTTTATTCTGTCATCTTCTGGAACGCCAGGGCCGAATAATGTGATGTTATGAATACCAATCCATCTAAAGAAGTGAACACTTAGAACTGCATGGACGATATTAGAACAAACAAAATATGTGTAGATATAGTTATTCTACATCAAGCAAATTTTGTGAGGTTATCATGTTGTCCATGAGTTCCCAAAGGGCGAGTTTTAAAGGCTTTTATGCTACGTTATTGATTTTAACAATAGAATAACTATTCTTTGCAATCAATGCCTTGCTTCTAAACCTTTTAATTCTCGCTAAGCGAGCACTTTCTTAGACGGAATGGTATTACCTCTGGTGTAAATCATGGGTTCCGTAAGAGCCTTGCTCATGTGCTAGGTATTAATATTGGCTTTCCAATTATGGTCATAGCGGTAGGCTTTGGTTTGGTTACGTTGTTTAGGCAATTTCCAAATATATACTTAATGATTAAAATCATCGGGATCTTATACTTATTATTTTTAGCCTATAAAATAGCCACCCTACCTGTAGAGTTTACTGCTAAAGAGAAGAAGCGGCCTTTTACCTTTATGCAAGCAGCTACGTTTCAGTGGGTTAACCCAAAAGCTTGGGTGATGGCGGTTAGCGCTATTATTGCTTTCACTTCATCCGCAAGTAGCGAAAATACGGAAGTGTTCTATATTGCAGCAGCATATTTAGTTTTTGGTTTACCTTGCTCATTATTTTGGCTAAGTATGGGATCTGGATTACAAACGGTGCTAAAAAAGCCTACATTCATTACTTGGTTTAATCGCTTTATGGCACTGATTTTAGTGTTGTCTATTGTGCCTATGATTGAATCAACGATAGTCATTTAGCTATTCAGTGTGGCGTATTTGCACTTTCTGTGTAGTTTAATCACAGAAAGTGCAAGACATTGATAGAAAGGTTTACCCACCGACGGTAAGTTTTCCACCTTTCCCTAGACCACCTTCAACTTGTTGCGCTTTGTAGTTACGCAATGCCTTAACCATATGATTATATGAATCGGCGAATGCTGCGGTAATGACTTTACCTTCTGGTGTATCACTGTAACCACCAGCACCAACTAGGGCGCCAAAGAAACCTAGACCAAATGCTTTAAAGTCCCAGTTTTTCGCATTACCGACAGAAGACGATACTTGTACACCTGAGCGGTTATCAACTAATAATAATGTAGTGGCTGCTTCGTTACTTTTAGCTCCACCAATAAGTAAGCCGCCAATACCGCCAACTAGACCACCTAAGCCGCCTGTACCTTTTTCACTAAACTGAATAGAAGGTTGCATGGTATAATCAGCTGCTACCATTTGGCCTTTACCAAAGTTACTATTACTGCGTAATTCGCCAGAGTTCATTAGCTCACGTTCTTTGTTTACCGCAGCCATTGCTTTACCACGTTCTACTAAAACAAAACAATTTGATTGTTGGATCATAGTACGTAGCACAGGAAGCGTGCTACCTAGATTTGGATAATGACGTTTATAGTAGCCCCACCAATCTTGATGCGTATCTTCAAAAACAGACAAAGTCCCTAGTGTTTGTGTACAGTTTTCTAAGCTACTATTTTGTCCTGACGATTCACCGCCAGCAGCACCACCTGAAACAGTATTACCTGATGACCCCCCCATAGAAGGGCTAGTACTCATACATCCAGATAAACCAATACCAAAGGCTAGAGAAAACATTATTGTATTTAAGGCTTTTTTCATAACAACTCCATTCATTTACATCCAAATACTCAAGAGAATACTATGATAAAAACCAAGTAAATCTCTTAAAAAACTGTATGTATATTAGCGTTAATTGCTATTTTGTCGCTAGTCATTTTTTAACATAATCAGTAATTTCAGGTGATAAAATGTACTCAGCTATTAGACGAGAAGCTATCTGTTTATAACTAAACGAATAAAGGCACAGCTTGTATGGTTAGCCAAAGAATCGCGACTAAAAACATAAAAATTCGAGGGGTTTTAAACGTTACCTACGTACACCAGTGGAAAATAAGTGAGTATTGTTACTGTTATGTTGGCTAGAAATGCTTATTTGCCTATTTTATTTTTGAGTTTTTTCATGTGCGCTTTAAACGCTTTATCGAATTCAGACAAACCACAAGCAAAACTCTCTCGTGATGTTAACCCTTCCATGCCAATGAATGATAAATCACGATCTACATAGCAAGTGCCATTTTCACCTTTAATTATGTTAATACCTGAGCCGAGCTGCTGAGTAGCCATTTTACGTTTTTCAGACTCATCAATCGTTACGGTTGAGTGAGGAACCAGTGCCGGCTTAGGATTAAAGATTGATCCTTTTGCTTGACCGTCCCTTAGTCGTGTAAGGTTTTCGAACATTGCTTGATCACGCTTTTCATTGATTGCTTCTATGGCACTAAATGTTTTTGTGCTTAAAGGGGACTCCAGGACCTTTTTCTTTTCAAGCATCTTATCTGGGTTACTAGCTATCGCTGGCAAAGATTGACTTTTTTCTTGTTTAACAGGTGTAGAGGTTGGAATATCGGCTTTAGGTGTAACAGATACATCAGCAACACGTTTTTTAGTAGTTTCGGTTACGCGTTTATTATCTTTTTTTATTTGAGCACTTTTAGCAGGTTGCTCAGAAGGCTTTAACGGCGTTTCTTTTACTTGTGGTCGTCGATATAAATAACTTTTTATTGGTTTTACTTGGTCAATGGTTTTATCAATACTCACCTTTGCTTGACTAACCACCCATAATAAAATCAGGTGAATAGCTATGGAGAATAATAAAGCTGGATAAATTCCTTTTAACACTATTTACATTATCGTTAATTACACTGTAACGATAGACCCCCTTGTTGAGTCTTAGTTCCAGATAATAATGAATTTTTTAGTTTTCTGTGTTTTAAGTCAGTGATAATAATCTAAAAAACTATATAGGGCTGATGATGTTAATAACGTGCTTATTTTTAGTTGATATTCATTGAAAACTAAAATGGCATTTCTGTGTCAAGAAAACGTTCAATAACCAGCTTTTCATGTAGTAATTACATATGATAGTAGCGCGTTAAAGACGTTTTTCCTCTATACTTATATTACTCATTCACCGCGTGAGAAAGCGATGGAATACGATTTTATTCATGATCCTATTACAGGACAGGCGAAAGCCAACTTTTCTTTAGACCACCAATTATTAGGGCCTTGGCTAGAAACTGAAATTGGCAGTGATGTTGATAAATTATCAAATATATTAAGTGCAATCAAACGTATTGAGCAAGGCAAAGAACAAGAATTAATGTTTATGGGGAGTGAATACACACTAACGCTGAACAGCCAAGATGCCGAGGTAAACACGAACGTGATGCTTAATGGTGAAGTAATTATGCCAGATGAACTAGCGGTTGATGCGTTACAGTTTGACTTTCAAGAAGGAGTGAGTTGCGGCGTTGATGATTTACGCTATATATTATTGTCTTGGGAGCAGTTTATCAAAACTAACTAAAATCAAATTGAATTATCTCATTTTATTTAATGATATTGTCATCACAATAACAATAAGTTAACAAAAAATGTGTTGTACGTGAGTGTGGTATTCAGCTATATACTGCGATTTAAGCGTATGTTGAACTGTAAATCGTGATGATACATTCCTTGCCTTTTCTGTTTTATTTATCATTTCAACCTTCGTTGTCAACATTATAGTGTTGAACCTGAAAGAGAAATAAATGTAACTATTTGACAATAGTGGTAATACTGTTCATCTTATATTCTCATGTCTTACGATTAATTAACCTGTGGATTTTAGCAATCATGAGATAATATCCGCAGATTTTGCTATGTTTTTTAAAGTATTCAAATAAAGTTGAAGCGTTTAATGGGTACTGTTTAAAACGGTGTGAATACTATAATCAGCATATAGGCAATTATGCCAATGCAGGAGGTCATCTTTTAATGTTTTTAAAAACAATATTAAAGCGTCAGTTTTTATTGATTGTTATCTTACTTTCTCAGCAAAGCTATGCTTTAGATTCACACCCGCTTGATACTCAAACCTATGCTGAAAAATTTACGACGGAACTTGTCACAAATGATATTAATGTTCCTTGGGGTATGGTGCAATTGCCAAGTGGCGAACTGTTAGTAACAGAACGCAGTGGAACCTTATATCTTGTTGTTCCTTCAACAGGTAAAAAACATACCATATCTGGGTTGCCTCCTATTGATGCAAATGGGCAAGGAGGTTTACTTGATATTGCTTTACATCCAAATTATCAAAAACACCCTTGGCTTTATTTTACTTATGCAAGTCCGGCTGGTAAGCCTGAAGGAAGTCATACCGCATTAGCTCGTGCTAAATTGTCAGCAAATAAGCAAGCACTTGTTGATGTGGAGGTGCTTTATAAAGCAACAGAGAACACAACTCGTGGCCAACATTATGGTAGTAGAATTGCCTTTGATGCTCACGGTTATGTGTATTTTTCAATTGGAGATCGTGGCGCTCGTGATGAAAATCCGCAAGATTTAACTCGTGATGCAGGAAAAATCCTCCGCTTACATCTTGATGGGCAGGTGCCTGAAGATAATCCTTTTGTAAGCAATAGCAAGGCAAAGGCTGCCGTTTATAGTTATGGTCATAGGAACCCTCAAGGGTTAGTTTACCGATATGATACTCAACAGCTCTGGTCGCATGAACATGGACCTCGAGGGGGTGATGAACTAAATTTAATCGAAAAAGGTGGTAATTATGGTTGGCCTGTTGTTAGTCATGGCGTTAATTACAATGGCACTATTTTTACACAATTGACCGAAAAGGAAGGAATGGTTCAACCGAAATTATACTGGAAGCCGTCAATAGCACCTTCTGCCTTTATTCATGTGTCCACAGATGTTTTTCCTCGTTTAAAAGGGAAGCTATTATTAGGTTCGATGAAGTTTGGGTATATTGTCGCTATTGAGATGAATGAACAACAAAGTATTAGCCAATATCAATTATTAAAAGGTGTAGGACGAGTTAGAAGTCTGCTTCAAGGTCATGATGGAAATATTTATATCGGCTTAGATGGTGAAGGTGTTCATAAAATTGTCGCATCAAAAACGGAATAAGTATAAAAGGATTTAACCATGAGTGAATTAACGTTAACGCAAAAGGTGAGAAAGCGTAATATTATTGCGTTATGTTTTTTTGCATTGTTAGCAACGTTATCATATGCACTTACAAGTAATGTTATTAAACAACAGCAGCATGATGCGCGTATTATTAATGTTGCTGGAATGCAACGTATGTTGTCACAAAAAATAGCATTGCACATTCATGAATATTCAAGGTCCGTAGAGAAGAACCAAGGCGCACCGAACATCACTCAACTTCTGCAAGCCGCAACCTTAAAAATCAATGAAAACCAGCAGTTCCTAACAAATACTATTTTAGCGAATGATGATTTGTTTTCTGAAAAATTAACTCGGTTTTATTTTGATCCCCCTTTAGATCTTAATAAACGAATCACCCTCTTAAATAAACATGTTTCGGCGGTATTAGCATTACGAAATATAGATGAAATTAACGCCTATATTGCAACATATCTACCAGCTCAAATGATAGAAAATTTACTTAGTGACTTAAACAAAACTGTCACTTTAATTGAGCAACAAGCACAAGAAAGAGTCGCGCTAACCATTAAATTAAAAACAGTCACCTGGTTCCTTAGTATTGGCGCGCTCATTATTGCTTACATTGTCTTATTTAGACCTACTCAGAAAGCACTTAAAAAAAATTATACTGAGCTATTACAGGCTAAAAATGAGAGTGCTGAGTATCAATTTGCTATCAACCGCCATGCTGTTGTTTACAAAATTGATCAGCAAGGTCTGTTAACTTATGTAAACCAAAATTTCTTGAAATTCTACGGCTATCAAGAACATGAATCGATAGGTTTAAATGTTTTTTCTATTTGCTCTGAAGACTACTCTAAGGAAGCTTTTTCAACAATTTTTGCAACCTGTCTTAAAGAAGGCTATTGGCATGGACAGTCGATTAATATAGATAAAAAAGGTCGAATTTTATGGTTTGATACCACCATAGTAGCGTTGAAAAACGAACATGATGAGCAAGGTAAGATTGAAAACTTTATTGTGATTCAAAATGACATAGCAGAGCAGAAAAAAACAGAATTAGCTCTTAGTGAACTACATCGTATCACCTCAAACACTTCACTTACTTTTGATAAAAAAATTACAGAGTTGCTTACTTTAGGAAGTAAATTGTTTAATTTACCGTTCGGCATTTTAAGTGAAATAAAAGAAGATCAATACACTATTCTTCACTGTATATCACCGAATGGAGAATTAGCATCTGGTGCTCAGTTTAGTTTTGATGATACATACTGCTGGCATACCTACTTAGCTAACGAACCTAAAGCTTTTCATCATGTTGGCGAAAGTGAAATACGTGAACATCCCTGTTATGAAAACTTTTCTTTAGAAAGTTATATAGGTGTACCAATATATGTTGAAGAAAAACGTTTCGGTACACTAAATTTTTCAAGCCCTGAACCGGCAGAACATCCATTTAGTGAGCAAGAACTAGAGCTGATCCAACTTATCGGCAATTGGGTAGGTGCAGAATATACACGACAATTGCAACAAAAACGTATGCTAGAGCAACAAAGAATGATGGAGCAAATGGCACATCAAGCTCGTATTGGTGCATGGGAAGTTGATGTAATCAATGAAACTTTACATTGGTCAGCAATGACAAAAATGATCCATGAAGTGAGTGATAATTATCAGCCAAATTTGCATACCGCCATTGAGTTTTATAAAAAAGGGGATAGTAGAGACCGTATTGAAGAAGCATTACAAACGGTTACTGAAAAAGGTGGCTCGTTTAGTGTTGAGTGTCAAATTGCTACGGCAACAGGGCGAGAGATATGGGTTGTTGCTCGTGGTACAGCTGAACACACAAACGGAACTTGCGTTAGAGTGTTTGGCTCTATTCAAGATGTATCAGAACGGGTGCGCGCGGCAGAAGAAATTAAACGTTTTAATCAACGGATGACACTGGCAGCTGATTCTGCAGGTATTGGTGTTTGGGAATATGATGTCGTGAATAATGTACTGAAGTGGGATGATTGGATGTGCAGACTATATGCCATTGATCGTAATACATTTTCAGGCGGCATTGAGGTTTGGGAAAACAGTATTCACCCAGACGATAAAGCACGTGTTCAGGAAGCATTTAACAAATCAAATATCGCCGATCAAAAACTTGAAATTCAGTTTAAAATCATTTGGCCATCAGGTGAGGTAAGACACATTCAAGCGGCTGCTCTCGCATTAGTTGATATAAACGGTAATACAAAAGCATTAATTGGGGTGAATTACGACATTACAGAACGCGTTGAAAATGAAATAGCACTTACGCAAGCTAAACTTCAAGCGGAGTCTGCAGCCAATGCCAAAAATGAGTTTCTCGCCAGTATGAGTCACGAAATTCGCACACCCATGAATGGCGTGATAGGTATGCTAGATCTGTTACAAGACACCAAGCTTGATATCGATCAAAGTCAACGGGTTAGAATCGCGCAAGAAAGTGCTAACTCTTTATTAACGTTAATTAATGATATTTTAGATTTTTCAAAAGTTGATGCAGGAAAGCTAGATTTAGAACATATTTCTTTCAATATAATTGACACGCTTACCAGCTTTATTCGTTCTATGTCTCTGCAAGCACAACAGAAAGGGCTTGAATTAATCTTGGATGCAACAGAGGTCGAGCAATGTTTAGTGATGGGCGATCCTAATCGTATTCGTCAAATTTTGATAAATTTAGTCGCAAACGCGATTAAATTTACCGAACAAGGTGAAGTAGTTGTCAGTGTAGCCCTTAATGAAGTCACTGATACAGATTATAAATTAACGATATCGGTAAAAGATACTGGTATTGGCATACCGACAGAACGCCAAACAAAGTTATTTAATGTATTCGAACAATTAGATGCATCAACTACTCGCCAGTATGGCGGTACAGGCTTAGGTTTAGCAATCGTGAAAAAGCTTTGTTTACAAATGAAAGGAGATATTCGAGTTGTCAGTGAGCATGATCAAGGAAGCGAGTTTATTTGCCACTTATTGTTAAACAAAGCGACAGATACATTACCGGTAAAACCCGCGAGTACTAAGATAAATTCAGTGTTAGTTGTCGATAAAAATCGTACCGCAGGCGAGGTGCTTTGTCGTCAATTAAACCATTGGCAGATCAATACGCAGTATGCTGCAGATGGAAATCAAGCAATAAAGATGTGCGAGCAACTTGTTGCATTTGAAAAGCCGCTATTTGATGTAATATTAATCGATGTTGAATTATCACAAGTTGATGGACGTCATCTTATTGAACGGTTAGACGCGGATAGTCGCTTTGATGCCGTAAATATCATTATTATGACACCTGTGAATATGCCAAGTATTGTTAGTCCTTTTATGGCTTTGAATGTACACCAACACATCACAAAACCAGTGACAACAGATGCTCTTTTATCAATTGTTAATGCTGACAATAAAGATGTTGATAATGAGCTGATTAACACGGCTTCTCATGATGAGGAACACACTGACGTTTCGAATAAACCAAATTCTGAGGTTTGTAATCCCCGCGTATTATTAGTCGAAGATAACCGTATCAACCAAGCGGTTGCCAAAGGCGTATTAACTAAATTGGGTATTGAATGTGAGGTTGCACAACATGGCGTGGAAGCTTTAGCGACATTAAAAAGTTTTGATAATGACTACTTTCAGTTGATTTTGATGGACTGCCAAATGCCGGAAATGGACGGTTATCAAGCTACGGAGGCGATACGTGCAGGAGAGGCAGGTATGACCTACCAAACGATTCCTATCGTTGCGATGACAGCTAACGCAATGAAAGGAGACCGAGAAAAATGCTTAGCTGCAGGAATGGATGAGTATATCACCAAACCGATAAACCAAAACAAGGTGAAATCGGTTCTCTCGCAATACGTTTCTACCGTTGAATAAAGTGTATTAATTTAGAGTAAATACTATTAAGCACTCGCTTGTAATTCAATGCTTTCTTCTAATAGGTCGAGGTAATCCTCTTGATCGAAATCTAAACAGCACAAAACATCTTCTTTAATCGCTTCCCAATCAGGTGCATCGCGGAAATGCTTTTGCTGAAAAACAAGATTCTCTGCCATTTTTAAAATAGCAAAATAGACTTGTTGGGAACGACTTTGAGACGTTGAAAGAAATTGACGGTCATGATGGCATAAAATTAACTGACAAATTTCTTTTGGTAAACGCCAAGATTTAGCAACATAATAACCGATTGTGGCATGGTTAACGCGAAAAATGTCATCTTCGATGACGGTTAAGGTTTTACTGGGTGTATTAAAAGCCTGTTGATAAACTTCTGGGTAATTTGGGTACTTCATTGCCATAACAGGAATACCACAATCGTGAAATAATCCTAACGAAAACAACTTATCAGTAGAAACGGCTAATTTTATTTTTTTGCCAATATTAACTGAGGTACTAGCAATATTTTGAGCATTATCCCAAAACTCCTCTAAGGCTATACTAGAATCATTTTGACTAAAGCACCGTTGCATTAAAATATTAGTCACTAACGTTGAAATGCCAGTTAAACCAATAAACTTGGTTGCTTTATTGATATCAGAAATAGAGCGGGCTAAACCATAAATAGGTGAATTAATGGTTTTGATCACGGTAGAGGAAACAGCAACATCTTGAGAAATAATGGATGCAACTTGATTAATATCAGGTTCATCTGCTGCAATAACACGTTGTAAACGTAGCAGCAACTCAGGTTGAGGCGGTACTGAAAACCCACGTTTTATATCCGCTAATACTTTTTCATCGACTTCTAGCATAATATTGATCTTTTGTTATTGTTCTTGTTTTCGTTATGCTTCCCATACATTATGATGGGAATGAAAATTAACGCTTTGTTTAAAAAAACGACACTTTACTATCGCTCAAATTGTTAAAATAAACAATGCAAATTTTAAGTATCTCTTTTAAACAGCCAATAAAAGTAACCATAAAAATGAAAACATCTAACAGAAAATTCAATCGTACTAACTTTTTAACCGCACTGATTATGTTGTGTAGCTTAAGCTTTTCAGCGGTGGCAAATGAGCTTTCATGGCAGGTAAAGCAATTACCCAATGAACCTTCTTTGCGTGGTAGCGCTATGGTTGATGGGAAAATGTGGGTGACTGGTACAAACAAAAGTGTGTTTATCAGTGAAGATCAAGGAAATACTTGGCTTGATAAGTCAGTTAATACTGAGCAATTGTTAGACTTTAGAGACATTGAAGTATTTGATAAACAAACCGCCATTATTATGAGCGTGGGCTCAGGGAAAGATTCTAAACTATTGAAAACTACTGATGGAGGAGATAGTTGGCACTTACTATACCAAAATGAAGATGAGCAAGGCTTTTTTGATTCCATTGGTTTTTGGGATAATCAAGTGGGTTTATTATTAGGTGATCCCGTTGATGGTTATTACGTTGTCAAAAAAACGCAAGACGGTGGCAAAACGTGGCGACGCATCGCAAAAACTAAACTCCCTTTGCTTCTCAACAATGAAGCAGCATTTGCTGCTTCTGGTAATACTTTACTCGTTGGCGAGCAAGGGAAAGCTTGGATCACAACGGGTGGCTTTTCTGCATCTGTCTATGTTTCTCATGATTGGGGCGAATCATGGCAACGTCAATCTGTTCCACTGTATCAAGCAACACAAACAGCAGGTGGTTACGGATTGGCGTTAAATCATCATCAACAATTGTTTGTTCTCGGTGGTGATTATCAACAGCGCCCTAAAGCCTATGCCAACATTGCACGTTTTGAAAAACAGTGGCAATTAGTCAATGCAGGGCAAAGAGGCCTGAGAACTGCAATGAGCTGTTCTGAACGACTGTGTATCGCTACAGGAAAAACAGGCAGTGATTTGTCTTTTGATCAAGGCAAAAAATGGCAAGCCTTTGATAATGAAAATGCTGAGCAAGGCGATAAAGGTTTTTATACACTGGCAAATGAAGGTGAAATGTTTATTGCCGCAGGTGCGAAGGGCAAAGTAGGTGTTATTCGCGTTAAACCATAGTGCCATGAATTGTGCTGCGAAATATCTCGCAGCACTAATGTGACATCATTCAATTTTTTCTGCTTACAATATTGGTTTGCTTCCGCTGTTTTTGCCTCGCTGACAACTCAAGAGCTAGGGCAAGTAAACTTGCCAAAATGGTTGTAATGAATAAAAACTCTTTATTTACTGTTTGATCTGAGACTTTAATTACAATGTCAGTAGTACGCTGTGCTTGCTGTTGCGCTGTATCGACAATTAACGAGAATGTAAGATTAATATCGCTTGATATTTTAGGCGCTTGAAATGATATTTTATTGTCGCGAGTTGTGAAATTAACCTTAGGGCCAGTGAGTTGTTGCCAATAGTAATCTATTGGTTGTCTTTTGCCACCATCAACCTCGGCAACTAAGGTTACTTTTTTGCCTGAAAAAGCGTTGTAAGTATTAATGCTCTTTATATGTATAGCAGCCGCATTGTTTTTAATGTGCGACTTTTTTAAACTGCTCTGCTGATATTGATTAAGCAAAAAAGCACCGATGGTGATCGCCATTAGTATTCCAAATAACATACCAAAAATTCGTAATAGGTGGTGGTGATAAAATTCGTTAATAGTGTTTATTTTGTTCATATATTTCCTACTGTGATGATTCTTGTTATGAAGAGGTAAATGTTTAATAGGGACCAAAAATGTTTTCTGGTGCATACCAAAAACTGCGCCAAAGGTTGTTACCGTGTATATAGTAAACATCGTCAAGATTAAAGATTGCTCTATCATCTAATGATGAAGGGAAGTGTGGGGTGACATTCAAAGAATTATTAAACGCAGATACATTCCCAATGTGGTGTAATTGAGCACCAGTGTTTTTATTCGTTATTTCTATTAACGTTAGAAAGTTTTCTTTAGTCCAAGTTTCTATATTGGTATTTTTTTGTTGCTCGCTTTTTACTTGCCATCTTTCCATAGGAATGCCAAAGCGATGACGTTCGTTAGGTTCACTTAAGTGATGCGCGAGTGCAAGATAATTGAATTCAACAGGAGTGAAAGCTGCTGGCTGTGTAAAAGAGGCGATGACTCTAGGTGAATTAATGTTACTGACATCGAAAAGGCTAATTTTCGACCCTTGCACTATCGACGTTTGATCGTTCGTGTGAGTATTCTCAATTTGACTTTCTGGAGTATTTTGTTCTATGCCTAGTAAAAGTTCAGTTGAAATGGGGTGTAGATATGATAAACCGCTAGGTATGCTGAGAGTTCCACTAATATACGGTGCGTTTGGATTTGATAAGTTGACAAGATAGATAGGATCGCTTGCTAAAGACGTCATAATGTAGGCTAAATTATTATCAAAACGAACCGCTTTTATATTTTGCTGCACACTGTGATCAAGAGGACTTACTCCTATCTTTTGGGGCTGAGTATCATTGGGTAACCGCGCAATAATGTTAAGGGCTTTTTGCTGGCTATTTATGGGTTCCTGTAAAATAAATAATTGATGTTCAAAGCCTGTATTTTCATTTCCTTCAGTAGTAACAACGCGTAACATCGACTGGAACTCACTGAACCGTAAGTTCTCGTTTAATTCGCCAAAACCACCGGGTAGTGCAACAGATCCACGATAACCAAGTTCTTGTTCTTTAAATGAAAACTTATGAATGACAGATGTTTTTGCATTGTTGATATGTTTTTTTGTGTTGTATAAGTACATGGCTTTTTTCGAAGTATATACACCTTGAATATCACTATTAATGCACCGTGATGTGATTGACTCTGGTTTATTAATATCAATTACAGTCAATGTTGTTATGCCATCAAAACCATCGTCATCGTTACTTGTTGCAGAAATAAAACATTGATCAGATGTTACTAGTGGTGAGCTGATACCTTGATCATTGGTTATTTGGGGGAGAATATCTGCTATCGGGGTTGAGTAGATTTTTCGATAATTAGCAAGGTGTTCAGCGTCGTTGTTTGCAAGTGGCAGCCCAGGAATATAAGGGGAGAAACTACTTAGAAAGTACAGCTTATTACCAATTTTTCTGCTATCAATAATGCGTCCGTCAACGGTAAAAGTATGTTGCAATATCGCTTGTTCAGGTGACGAAATATCAAGGATAGACAGGTGGGATCTGTGTCCTACAGGAAAAAACGACGCTTTTTCAGGGGTATTTTTACTTGCGTAACCTGCATAGTGTTGTTGATTGCTAAAAGCTGCTAATCGATTATCGGTGATATATATACCATTAATTACGGCATCTTTTAACATCAGTGGAACGTAAACAATTGGCGTGATATCGCCTTGTTGATACTTCGATAAAATTTTAATACCTGGTGCTGATTCATCAGTTGATTGATCGTTATAGTGTGGGTTAGTTGCGATAAATATATATTGATCATTTTGTTTTATTCGATCGCCTGCGAAGGTAGTATTTTTTATTGCCGATGATGAATAACGTAAAGAGGTTACTGCGTGTTTTTCATTATATATTGGTACTAAAGGGTATTTATTCCTCGCTTTACTTCTTAAATAAATACCGTTTCGTAAATGACGTTGAAAAGTATGACGATCTACTTTTTTTAATGGCGTTGTTGAGTTTTCCAATGCATTTAACGGCGGGATTGCGTGAATATTTTGTGTCACGATAATGTCTGCTTTGTCTGAGTTGCAGCCAAGAACACAGAGACACAGTGTAAAAAGAGTAACTTTCAATGTCATCATGTTGTTCCTTATCGAATACTATGCATTATTGAATTACTATGAATGAAGTTAAGGTGAACTGCTGTTGCCAATTGCTATTAAATGTAATCAGGTGTAATCGCCGCTAGTATTTGTTGGCTTCTGTGATAAATTGAGGCAAAAATTTTCGGAGTAAACTTGTTGAAGTATTTAGCACTGCTATGTTGTTTTCTTACTTATACTGCAATTGCTGGTTGCCACCCTGAGAGTGATTCGTGCGCACCCGTATCGCAATGGCAGTTTTCAATTGCTGTTGGTGGTGGTGTTCATACGAATCCGCTAAATGGCGGAGATAACATTCCTTTAGTGCTTGTTCCATCTGTAAGTTATTACAGTGAAAAGCTTTTTTTTGATAATGGGTTGCTAGGTTATTCGTTAGTAGAAAATGAACGTTGGGTTTTTAGTGCGATTACACAGCTTAATCAAGAGAAAGCTTATTTTACTCGTTGGCATCCAAAAAATATTTTTGTCGTAAGCATGAATAATGCGTTTCATGGCGCGTCAAAAGAAGCCATTGATATAAACCAAGTTGAAGATCGCGACTGGGCGCTTGACGCGGGGGGGCAACTTAATTGGTTTATTGATCAACACACAGGTGTCATGGCAAAACTTCTGTGGGATGTTTCCAATGTTTACCAAGGTTACACAGGGGAGTTGAGTGTTAATCACCGAGTAACTTTACCATTTATAGAACATAGCCAACTTTCTTTTGGTTTAGGCGCACAGGTTAATAGCCGTAAACTAGTGAATTACTATTATGGTGTGGAGCAACAAGATAGCCTGTTTACTCAAGTGACTTTTCAAGGCAAAACCAGTATTAACCCTGTTTTTCATGTGAAATTTACGAAAGCAATTTCAACCCAGTGGCGCTTATCGTTTTATTGGAAACGAAAGCTGCTTGATGCCAATACAGCTAACAGTCCACTGATTAACACATCACAAATAGATACCGTATTTCTAGGGATGGAATATGCGTTTTAAACTCGGTGTTAAGCGATGGTTACTTATCGCTGGAATACTCAGTCAGCCACTTGTAAATGCACAAGAAGTGGTATTAAATATCTCTCCTACCATATGTATTGTTAATAAAATGGGTGAACCGTGCACCATGACAGTAAATGTGAATTGGCAAACCCCAAACGCTGGTAATTACTGTTTATATCAAGATGCCGAGCAATTAACTTGCTGGCAAAACACGGCAAGTATAGCAACACGGTTAAATATTCATCTCCAGCAAAACATGATGTTTAGTTTACGAGATCAAGAAACAATATTGGCGCAAAAACAAATTCGCGTGAATGCGAGTGCACCAAGAAAATTTAGACGTAAATTACGAGCTCAATGGAGTGTATTTTAATGGCAAACATATTGTTGGTTGAAGACGATGAACGTTTAGCTAAATTGATCAAAGACTTTTTAAAACAAAATGGTTTTGATGTTACGGTGCTACATCGTGGTGATCACGCACTTGATTACATAAAAAAAAGCCAGCCTGACTTAACCATTCTTGATGTGATGTTACCTAAAGTAGATGGTTTTTCAATTTGTCGTGCAGTGCGTCCTTTCTATCAACAACCGATATTATTTTTAACAGCTAAAGACAGCGATATTGATCACGTACTTGGCTTAGAAATTGGTGCTGATGATTACCTAACAAAACCCATTGAACCACGTGTACTACTTGCCCGAATTAATACGCGTTTGCGGCGCAAGAGTGCTCCTGAACTCGCCGTTGAAACACTTTCTTATGGTGAGTTGGTTATAGATAAAACGGCTCGAAGAGTGACTTTGTCAAATCAGCTTATTGATTTAACAAGTCATGAATTTGAATTGTTATGGTTGTTAGCTGAAAACGCGGGTGAACCGCAAAGTCGTGATTATATTCATCAAAAAATGATCGGACGTGAATACGATGGCTTAGACCGCAGTGTAGACGTGAGAGTGTCTAGACTTCGTAAAAAATTACATGATAACGTAGAACAACCCTTTCGTATTATCACTGTTTGGGGTAAAGGCTATATGTTGAGTAAAACGGCTTGGCACAGTTAATGGTAAGGGAAGCATTTCACTGTAATGGCGCATTGAGGCTACATTGAACCGCTTATTTATTCATTTATTTCTCGTGATCGTGCTAGGTTTAGTGACCATTAACTGGTTAACAGAATCACTATGGCAGCAATGGTATCCTCAGGGGAATGTTGAAAACCCACCGTTAGTTAGATCGTTAAGCGTTATTGTAGAACAACAAGCCTTACAGCCTTTGCCTTTATCGTCATTGTCTACCTTGTTAAACATGCCTGTGAGTATGCTTTCTTTGCAAGAAGTGGCATGGTTACCACAGCAACTTAAACAGTTAAACGCACATAGGCCAGTTGTAACCTATGATGCCTTTGATCAACTCATTGTTTATGTCAAAGAGCAGCGCTCTCAACAAGTGTATATGTTTGGGCCGATTAAGGTTAGCGCGATGGAGCCTGAGCACAATACGTTAAAAATCGTTTTACTTTGCTTGTCTTATTTGCTGCTCGCGCTGATTATTTACTTGTGGAGTAAACCGTTATGGCAAGATCTCAATCGATTAAATGCAATGACCGCACAAATAGCGAAGGGAAATTTCGCCATCACAGGTTTGAAGAGTAAGTCATCACCAATTAGTAATATTGTAAAGACATTTCATACCATGGCGCAACGCGTTACTCAGTTAGTTTCTGATCAGCGACAGTTGGTTAACGCTGTGTCGCATGAACTTAGAACGCCGTTAGCAAGGTTAAGGTTTTCACTCGAAATGTTAGAACAAGTTCCCGAGCAGCATCGAACTGAAATGAAGCAAGATGTTACAGAAATGTCGACGCTCATTGATGAAATGCTTAATTATGCGCGATTAGAAAAGATTGACGCAAGCGATAGCAAACAACAGAACGATCTTGTGTTGATTGTAAACCAAGTGGTTGATAAAGGTATTCGCCTATCTGATAAACAGATCCAGTGTTATCTGCCAACGCATTGCAAATATTTTTGTAATGAAGTTCTCATTGAACGCGCACTACAAAACTTATTGAGTAATGCGATAAGGTACGCTAAGCAACAGGTGATAGTTTCGCTCACTCAGCATGAAGATAATATTCAATTAATCGTTGAAGACGATGGTTGTGGTATCCCTTCCGAGGAACGCGATAAAGTATTTGATGCTTTTTATCGTATTGATAAAAGCCGCAATAAAGCATTAGGCGGCTTTGGTTTAGGTTTAGCAATTGTTGAACGTATTTGTCGCTCACATCGTGGTTATTGTCAGGTAAACGAATCTTCGCTTGGTGGATCTAAGTTTATTATCAGCCTACCTCAACAGTAACAACACGTCCTAGTGTTTAGGTAGAGCTAATAGCACGTTCTTCAAGTAAGCAGTAAAAGTCGAATGCGTTAGGTAAGCTTTCGCCGTGAACCTGATACGAGCCTAAAATAAATTCGTAAGGCATATAGAGGTAGCCAGATAAACCAAAATTTTCACCATAAGAGTTACGAATGAGCAAAGCTTGTTTGTCATCATCAAAGCCAACGGCACAAACAGCATGGCCGCCGATACGTAATTCATCTTCGTTTGGAATAGGCATAACGCCTGAAGGTGGAATATTAAAAAAACTACGGGGCTCCATAAAACCAAAAATAATAGGTGTTTGGTTACTAAGAGCATGCTTTATTTCATCAATGCCGTGTTCGATACTTAAGCGGCAATACTTAACTTGCCTAAATGTTTTAGCTTGTTCAATGGCTTTTGGGGAGGGTTTCTCGCTCATTAATTTTTGAATAATCACCCGTTTTTCTACTAGCACTTGCTCAAGGTTATTGGTGATTTCTTCAAGCGTCGCAGTTTTTATTAATTGATATAACGACTCAGGAACATGTGTTTTTGGGTAGGGCCATAAATCAGCACAACATACACCGAAAAGTTGCAATGCTTGAAAACCGTCGCTGATCAAAACCGGTGTGTTTTGTAATTCTTTGCCAGCTAATAAGCGCTCATGATAGTAAATGTACATCGCAGAGGCTTTAGAAACTTGGCTGCAATCATCAAAAAAATCAGTTTTTTGCCTATTTAATGTGATCTCCATCGCGGCTGATAATGCACACCCCGTACAAGCATTCAGTAAACCCTGATCCATCACAGGTGAAATAATAAACTCGCGCAGATCAACGCGTGCTTGTTCACATGCTTGCCAATGGCTTGAATCGCAGTTTTGTTGATATAGAGAAGATGCAGTGCATTGATCATTTGGCACGACACTTCGGCAGTATAAATGTTGCATGGTATTTCCTTATGTTGAATTGAGCGTGGATCCGAATCAAAGCAATATTTGCTTTGCTAGAGTTAACATACACTTGCTAATCATACATTTTTTTATCTCGACTAAACAAAGATCACTTTAATGAATAGTGGATGTTTTGTAGTTCTTATGTTGTATTATAATCTTTGAAATTCAAAATATTACACTAAACAAGGATCGTAATTGAAATCGTTTAACCTTAAATTGATATACGCACTTGCATTGTTTACGCAAGTGTTTGTCGTTCATGCGGCTGATTTTCCAACTAAGCATGAGCGGGAAGCCATTGCTGAAAGCTTATTGAATGGTATAGAAAGTGTTGATGGTGTAACAATTGAATTACGCGATAGTACGCGCGTAGTTAAATGGGAGAACTTCAAAAAAATAGCTACGCGAAATGTGGTGTCGGCATCTGCTTGGAGTAGCTTGTATAGTGCGATTAATAATATTCACGATGGCATTATCAATCGCCATTCTTATATTCAAGTTGAAGAAGGGATCAGAAAACATGTAAAAGCCATTGCTAAATGGCCACGTTATAAACTTGGTTATACTTGGCCAAACATTACCTTTTTTGACTTAGATAATAAGCAAACGATTCTTTCATTAAATGGTACTTCGGTGATTGATCTCTTCGATGAGTTTTTTAACTTATATTGTAATGACGTGCATGATATTGGTTGCTTGAAGTTATTCTCTGTTGCAATAGGGCGCGGTTATCGCTTCAAAGACAATGCTGAAAAACTAGATGTTACCTTTAAAGATGGCAGTAAAAAACAAGTTTTAACACCTCAAAAATTAAAGAAAACTGCAAAAAAAAGTGAGCCAAAACAATGCGAAAACTTATATACCAGTTTACCTAAAAATCTTGTTTTTAAAGGTGATCAAAGTTGTTTATTTGAAATTGATAATCACTATTTATTGAAGATTAGATATTTTGGTCGTTGGGGTACTGAGCAAAACGATATTTATTGTCAAAAAGTTACCGCAGAAGGAATGTGTTCGGATATTTTGGCAATTAAAAATCTACTAAGCCAGCAAGCTGCTAAACCTTTGATTATAGACCTTCAAAATAATGGCGGTGGCTCTGAGAATACTCCATGGATTGCTGCATTAACTACGAATGGATTCATGGACAATGTGGTTTTATATAGAAATTTAGCGCTTTTAAAAGATAAAGACATTCGAAAAGATTCATTTTATGACAATGAATATGCCGAAAATTGGTATCAAAAAATTAAAGTCAATATGAGTGAACAACACAAATACTTGCCTCCACGCGCAGATTTTTGCCGAGGCTCTAAGGAGTGCGCACTAGAAAATATTCCTTCAGCGAAGTTACCGATACAGTATCATGCTTTAACTTTAGTCGTAAATGAAGCATGTGTGAGTTCATGTGATGATTTTGTGTGGCGAACAAGGCGATATGCTCAAGCGAAAACTGTCGGACAACTGCCTGCAACGGATGGTGCTTACGCGAGAATTAAAGGGTATATCTATGTTGATAAGCAAGGCAATATTGGTCATACGCACGTTGGTGAAAGCCAAGACGTACCTGCTGAGGCGGAAACACTTTTAGTGAGCTATCGTATGCCAATATCTAAAACTATTGATGTAGATGGCAATAACTTAGATGGGGCTGATAATGTTTTGGATGTCGCTATTCCAATTACTAAGGAAAACTATACTAACATTGAAGATATCAACGTTAAGTTTGCGTTGGGCTTGTGAGTACACTTACAAGCTTCGAGTGATATAACAGTAAAATGACCAATATCTTATGCTGTTATCTAGTTTATCCGCAGTTTGCCGATATAATAGTATAAATGCAGTGTTGTTTGTGAAGTGGTAACCTCCTTGTATCAGAATATCAACGTTGATCACTTACCTGTGATCTCAACAACAGTAGAAGTCACAGGATTTAATTACTCGCCAGATATTATTTGGATATTTGATCTAGACTGTCATGGTTTTTGGTGGGGGAACACACGAGCGCTTGAATTTTGGGGGCTCGAAAGTGTTGAACAACTGATCAATAAAGATTTATCAGATGATACTGAAGGCGCCCGCAAACGCACCGAACAAACGTTTGTAAAAGCGGCCGTTGAAGGCCAGACACAAGACCCATGGACGACGTACCCCAATGGTCAACCCAAGCTGATGTTAATGCGTCATGTTGCCGTGCTCTTAGGCGAAGAAAAACATCGAGGCATTATTGCGTTTATTAGTGAACAACTAGACAGCAGTTTTCAACCTGAAAACTTGTTATTTGCCGAAGCTGTGCGCTATACGTCGGCGATGGTCAGTTGTTATGACTTAACTGGAAAACGGCTTTTTGAAAACCCGGCTTTTACCTCATGTTATGACACGGTAACGTCGACACAATCTGTTAATGATTTTGTTGTCCGCTTTTGTGATGCGGCTCAAGGAGAGCAACGGTTAAAGCAGGCACAGCAACAACAAGACTGTCAGCATGAGCATTTAATGCAAACAAAAAAAGGCCTTAAACGCCATCATGTTGATGTAAGATCGAGTCGTCACCCCTTAACGGGAGATTACGTTTTCTTAGTAACAGAATATGATATTACCCAGCTTCACGATACGATCACCGAGCTAAAGCAAACCAAAGCAAGGCTGAAAAAATTAGCACATTATGATCCATTAACAACGTTACCTACGGTATGGTTGTCACGTGAGCGCGTGCAAACTGCTTTGGTAAAAGCAAAACGAGACAAAACGATAGTCGCGGTTATGTTTATTGATTTAGATGGCTTCAAACATGTTAATGATAGCTATGGTCATGCAGCGGGAGATAAATTATTAACTCTCGTAGGTAACAGGCTTGCTAGTATATTCAGAGAGTCAGATAGTGTCGGTCGTATCGGAGGCGATGAATTTCTTGTATGTCTTCCAGAACTCTCTACAAAAGATAATTCATATGACTTAGCTAAAAAAACCATTGCAGAGTTATCACGTGAATTTGAGATTTTGGACGATAACGGGCGTAGCCAACATGCAAATATTAGCGCAAGTATCGGTATCGCTTTTTATCCGGATGAAGGGCAAGATGTTGATTCATTAATTAAAGTAGCTGACAAGAAAATGTATCAAGCGAAAAATAATGGCAAAAATAAGTTCGTTGTTTAGTGTTTAGTTGCTCATATTTGCCCTTGTACTTTTTAAAGAATAGGTTTGTATTTCACCTGACAGGCAGCTATGAGCGAAGAGCGGACATTCAGGTTTCTATGTTAATAGAATTCTTGTAAGCTAACGTTGGCTTTTTTCTTATAACGAAAAGTATCGCTACGACAGTTTAAGCAACTTTTGAATTATAGCGCATATGGATATGTAACCTATTGATTTTTAATGTTCCAAGATTATTAATAAATTGTAATTATAAGTATGATGCCTTTGGCAATGCGATTGGTAACTCTATTGTTAGTGGTTTAAGTAAGTCACCGCAACCATCAAAAGAAGACCTTGAGCGTCAAGCGAAGCTTGATGCGATGAGTCGTCAACTTGGCCAAGATGCAAGTAAGAAAGTTAATGGTGTACTTGATGCAAACCTAGCGAAAACACTAGGTAAAGCTCAAGAAACTATGGCGGTTGATTTGAATCAGACCGTTGATAACTTCAATAACTTCTCTAGTGCCTATATGGCATACAGCTCTGATTATGAGTTGAATGTAGCTGGTCAATTAAGTGATTATCGCGTTACGAGAGCGAATGACTTAACGGCAGGTTATCAAGCTAAAGCAGATGCGTTAACTCAACGTACTGAATATTACTCTCCAGATAATATTTATAAGCGTGTATTTGCAGATGATATTGCAACAGGTATGGCTATGCATGCGGGGGGAGTAAGAAATCGCCCTCAGATGGGGTTAGATTTTACTGAGTTAAATGCTGGATTGGATTCGACACTTGCTTGGAGAGATCAAGAAAGGGCGGAATACCAAAAAAGTTGGGTAGGACAGACTGAGAAAGTAATAGATGTTACTTCAAAAGTGTTTAATCAAGTTAGAGAAAAGGGAGAAGTTACTCTTGCTTGGGGGATAACTGCTGGAGCCGCAACAGGAACTAGCGTAGATGGGGCTATTGGTAATTACTTAGCTCTAGATTTCAGCGAATTGTCATATAGTTATGGTAACTACTTCAGTGGTGAACTTGGGGCAGAGCTAGGAATACCAGTACCAGATGTAAGCCTAGGAAATGAGGTTTCTATATATCCTACTTTTGACTGGGAAGGTGCGCTATCAGGGAAATATCACATAAAAGGAGTAGATTTTGAGTTTGGTAATGTTGGATTAGAAACTGGCTATGTTCAGTCATTAGACGATAAAAGTATCATTGGTGCTCAGTTTACAACTTCAATTAGCTCGCCATTAAAGCTTCTAAAGCCTTTACCTACAAGCTCTGTCTATTATCACGTAGGGGCTGGTAAAGTTAATGAGATTAGTTCTGGCACATTAAAATGGTGGAAATAGCAGTGCTACAAAATAACAAAAAGGTATTTATTATTTTAATTATTTTTCTGCTTGTTGCTTTAGGTTTTATCTATACAGATAAAACCTTCTCAAGCTATATATCCAATATGTCACCAAAAACGCAATATAGAATGACAATATTAAAAAATGGAAGTGATGAATTTGTTAAAGCCGGTACTTTAGGCGATTTCTATTTTTGCTTAAAAAACGGAGGAGATAGTACAAAAGTATCCGGAGCAAAAAATGAAGTAAAACTCTGGTTAAGTGATAAAATGTTTTTTAATTTGTCTGTTAAAAGCTCGATAGCGAGTAGAGTCAGTATTAAAGAAGTTCGAGGTGAGAAATATAAATCATTAACTTGGGTTAATTCTATAGGATGTGAAATGTCGCTACTTAACTAAATAAACTGGTTCTTAAAGATGCCTTTGGCAATGCAATAGGTAGCTAACTCGAACGGCCGAAAATGGCACATATGCGACAGCCAGATTTGATTGATTTCTATAAATCGAGTCTGTCAGTTCAAGTAATGACTGATTCGTTTAATGCTGATTAGTTTTAATGCAAACAGATTTTCACTAAAGCTTTGTTAATTCGAAAATTTTTCTTAATGCTTGCGCTTTAAATGACTTGCCAATATGGATCTCTCGTTCATCGACTAACGTTATTTTATTTCCTTCAATAAAACGAATATGTTCAAGGTTTACCATGGCCGATTTGTGCACTTGTAAAAAGGACGAGTCTTTAAGTTGCTCTACAAAGCTTGACAGTGTTCTTGGTGTTAAAACGCTTTGACCATCACGCCAAACCTTCACGTAATTTCCGTAAGCTTCAAAACAACTAACGTCTGCTAAGTTTATTTTAAGTTGCTTCTTATCAACTTTAATAAACATTTGCTGTATAGAATGTGGTTTCTCTGTGTGCGTTGCTTGTTGAACTAATTTATAGTGATTAAGTGATTTGTTGCAAGCCTGAAGAAAGCGTTCAAATGAAAAGGGCTTTAAAAGATAGTCAATTACATCTAATTCATAACTTTCTAATGCATGCTCTTGATAGGCACTAGTGATAACAACCTGTGGTTTTTCTTTCAAAACTTTAAGCAAGTCTAGGCCCGAAAGCATTGGCATATTAATATCCAAAAATAGCAGGTCTACCGATTGCTTGGAAAGGAAGTCAAGCGCTTGGGTGGCAGAATAACACTGTCCAACAACGTTGATAAACGGAACGTTGTCACAAAAGCTCTGTAAAATATCGTGTGCTAGGGGTTCGTCGTCAATGATTAAAGCGTTAAGCTTATCCATTATTTTCTAACTCCACAGTTAAGGTGACTAAAAACTCATGTGGTTGTGACGAAATATTCAATTGATGCTTATTAGTGTAATCAAGCGCCAATCGACGTTGTAAATTTTCAAGTCCAAGGCCACCGTCTATTTGTTTTTCGTGTGGTTTTGATTGACTGTTATTCAGCCTTTCATCAATGGAATTATGGCATATTAGGCTAAGTTTATTGTGCTCGAGTGATAAATCGACAGATAACCAAGCGGGTTTATCCGTTGCATCAATACCATGTTTAAAGGCGTTTTCTATGAGTACGATTAAGAGTAATGGAGCTATTTTAAATTGGGTATTCTCTGCTAGTTTTTGGTCAATATTAATGGTTAATGTCGCTTTATGGCTGACGCGAATTTGTTGTAGTGCAATATAGTCAGTTAAGTAAGCAATTTCGTCTTTTAAACTTACACGATGATTACCACCTTTATACACGACAAATCGCAACAGGTTGGATAACTGTAGTATACATTGCGGTGCTTGCGCTTTTTTAGTTAACACCATTGAATATAAGTTGTTGAGGGTATTGAACAAGAAGTGAGGGTTAATTTGTTGCTGTAACCACTTCAACTCTGCTTCGGTATTTTGCTGTTTGAGTAATGATACTTCTGCAACCTGTTGTTGCCACTTAAAGGCTAAAATTAGAGGTAAACTTATCATCATGATAATAAAAGCAATACGTAAGTTCCAAACATCAAAGGGATCATCATTACCGCTAGGTAATAACGTGAATTCAACGCTATTTATCGGTAAAAACAACGTAAGCTGGCTTAATAGTGGCGCTGCTATTAACGTGAATGTGCAGGCAGTCCATAAATAATGAAATACCCCAAAACGAGCCATAACGTTGTTAATTAATACATGATGATTTATCCAATAAATAAAATAGCCACACATATAAAATGCAAAAAACTGTACAAAATAAGTTAATAATTCATCAAATCGCAGCAAGTTTCGCTTTAAATCAATGATAACGTGAATGGGTTGGTTCTCTATCGGATTATCTACCGAGTTAAATACTAATGACCAAAACAAACTAAAGCACACCACGATTGCGAGTAAAGTATTGTCCATTGTGACTTTATCTTTAAATCTCGATAGATTTAGTGGTTTTACTTTTCGCCTTAAAAAGATAATGATCTCAATGGCAACTAAGCTAATAAACAAGGCTAACGTGTTATCAAAGAACTCTTCATAGCTGTTGCTGTTTTCTCTTATTATTAAATGCCCTAGTGGCAACATTATAAAACCGATGGCCCACCAAGCGAGTGCTGCTGTTTTTTCAGACCGTAAGCTTTGATATTTGCACCAAAGTACAGGTGAAATGAGAATCGCCAATACGCATACTCTTTGAGCAAAGGTTATCCAATTAAGCTCGTTAACGGTTAAAAAGGCATAAGATACGATAAAAGCAAGGTAGAGACTAAACGGCATATATGGAGAAAAAAAATAAGAGAAGAATGTTTTTGAAAAGGAACGAGAAAACATAGCTGCCTGATAGAATAAGTATTAATAATAAACCAAACATTAGTTTGCGCTGTTCTTTGCTATATGTCAGTACATAAATGACAAAAAGCATTATTTTCATGATCAACGTACGAGAGGAGCTCGTTTGCGGTTGATTTTGACATTCATCATTAAAGATTCGACCTTGGTCATTGTTTGCTCGCAAAGTCCGTAACAGTTAATAACAATAACGCCATGTAACACTAAGAGTGGTGGATATATGCTAACTATAACGAACTTATGCAAAACCTACGCAGAGAAAAAGAAACAAAAGGCACCTGCATTAGATGATGTGAACTTATCAATTGACTCCGGCATGTTCGGACTTTTAGGGCCAAATGGCGCAGGTAAGTCTAGTTTAATGAGGACTATTGCAACCTTGCAAAAGCCTGATACCGGCACGATAGAATTTGCGGGTGAAAATATCATTAAACACCCTGAGTTTATGCGTAAACAGTTGGGTTATTTGCCTCAAGATTACGGTGTTTATCCAGGGGTATCTGCTTTTGAGTTACTTGATTACTTAGCAAAACTAAAGGGTATTACTGATCGTAAGCAACGCAATGCGCAAATAGATAAATTGCTCGCACAAGTGAATCTTACGCAGCATAGAAATAACGCAGTTAGTCGATTTTCAGGGGGCATGAAGCAACGTTTTGGTATAGCACAGGCATTGTTGGGTGAGCCTAAGATGCTAATTGTTGATGAACCAACAGCAGGACTCGACCCCGAAGAACGTAATCGCTTTCATAACTTATTAGTTGAAATAAGCCGTGATAAAGTGGTGCTGTTATCAACACACATTGTTGAAGATGTCAGTCACCTTTGCCCTAACATGGCAATTCTTGCCGCGGGAAAAATTGTTAAAGAAGGCTCTCCAGCGCAGTTGATTAAACAAGTTCAAGGCAAAATTTGGCAGATTAAAACAAGTAAATCGAACCTTGAAGACGTTGTTCCTCAAGCTAACGTTATCAGCCAACGTTTATTTGCTGGAGAGGCCACCGTTCATGTTTATAGTGAGAGTCAACCTAGTCCCGATTTTCATCGAGTAACACCTGATTTAGAAGATGCTTATTTTGCAGCTTTGCATTGCCATGCGTTTGAATCGCAATTAAATAAGTAAGGAATTTATTATGAGAAGCTTATTAATTGCCGAGCTTAAACTACAAAGTCGCCATTGGATTTGGTTGCTTGCAATGGTGTTAACGTTTGCGTTTGGCGCTTTTGTGATAAATAAACAAACGCCAGACATGGACATTGACGTCAGCGGCGCTTTTTTTCTGATCAAAACCTTTGCTATCCAACTTTTGTTATTGCCAGTACTGGTAGCGATATTCTCTGCACAAGCCACTATCAGAGATTTTGATAGTGATATGGCGAGCATTGTCTATGCGAGTAGTACCAAGTTAACACAGGTACTATTTGCAAGGTTTTTTGCCCTATTTATCTTATGTTGGTGTGTGTACTTAAGTTTTGCTTTAGGTATTCTCGGTGGCTTAACGACGCAATCGCCCGACTCTTTTAGTTTGCCTATAGCGAGTCTCAGTTGGGCGCTATTCGTGTTAGCGTTACCTAACGTTTTATTAGTCTGTGCGATATTTTTTGCAATTGGTTTGCACGGTAAACGTAGTATTTATTTGTATTTGAATGCTTGTTTGCTTTTCTTTGCTTACCAATTCTTTTTAACCATTAATGGTTCACCGTTGATGGCAAGTAGGGTTGCGGTTTCTGCTGATTTATCATCATTATATGCATGGCTAGATCCATTTGCCTTAAGTACGTATTTTGAGCAAGTTAGACAATGGCAACCTTCAGATAAAAATACACTATTACCCACCTTTGACGTAACGCTACTGACAAATCGTATTGCAGTTGTTCTTGCAGCGCTGCTGGTTACTGGTTATGCCATTATCCATCATGTGCAGCATTTTAAAGTAGATACGATTCAAGATGAACGTGTGCTTTTACCACATTGGATAAAACGCGTTAAATTGGATTTAACGCGTACATTGGCACTTACTTTCATCGCTCGACTATCCGATAAGATACCAGTATATAGTGTGCTTACTATAGCACGCAAAGAATGGCAGCTTAGCTTTAAAACAAAGACTTTCTTTGCCATGTGTTGCGCGCTAATTTTCTTAATCAGTAGTGAAGTTTATTTTGGGTACATACATCTTGAAAACCTGGGTACATCAGCAATTGCGTCTACGTTGATCACTGTAAACCGATACATTGCTGACATTTTACCGCGCTTTGGTGGCTTGTTTATGCTTTTTCTCGCGGCTGAACTGTGTTGGCGTGATCAGCAAAGTAAAGTTAAGCCACTGATCGATAGTACGCGTGTTAGTAACGTTGCTTTGTTCTTTGGACGTTTGTTAGCCCTGTGCTTTGTACCTTTATTTTTTATCACGTTGAGTATTATTGTTTCGATTGTCATGCAGTCGGTAAATGGCGGTGATATTGATCTCAATATGTATGTATCCATGTACTTTTTCTTTGGTCTTCCAATGATTTGGCTAGCAACGCTGTGTGTTGTTGTACATGCATTATTACCCAATAAATACTTAGCACTAGGCCTTACCTTCGCTTTATTTGTTAGCCTTGAAACTAGCGTGCTGCAATCTTTTGGGTTAGAACACCCATTATGGACACTCGGACAATTACCATTGTTAAGTTACTCTGAGTTTGTTGGCTTTGGTGCTGAAGTAGATGCATTCGTTGGCTACTTAAGCTTTAGGTACAGCTTACTTATCGTTCTATCGCTTATTGCGTTCAAATTTTTCCGTCGAGGAGAAGAGTTATCATCAGCCTTTACATCGCCTGTGTTATGGCATCGCCGTGAGAAAGTTATTCTCATCTGTGGCGCAGTAGCGTTGGTGATAACGCTTGGTAATGTCGTTTATCAGACTTGGTACATAGGTCATTACCAATCAAGTAGTGATCGGCATGTGTGGAAAGCTAGTTATGAAAAAAAATATGCTTACTTGAAAGACCAACCATCACTTGCCGTTGAAAAAATAACAACCATCGTTGAATTAATGCCTAATGAAAGACGCTTGGCTGTCGATGCGACATACCAGTTAATCAATCGTAGCGACAATGCTATTTCACAGTTGGTGTTTTCGACACCTTTGCCTTTTAATTATCGTCATGTGAACGTGGAAAACGCTAAACAGGTGTCTTTTGATCACGTGCATCAAACGCATATTTATGCTTTTGAACAACCAATTCAACCCAGTGAAACGGCTGCGATAAGTGTTGTCGCCGATTATCAACAAAACGGTTACTTAGGTGTGCCGGGTGATAATGTTTTAACCAGCAATTACAGCTATATTAGGTTTTTACGTTATTTACCCTTTTTTGGCTATGTAAAGCATTATCAATTAAGTAATGAAGGGCTACGCGAAGAGTTCGCTTTACCTAAGCTTACGCATAACACACTTGAGCAAGATCTTGAAAAATATCAAGGTGATATGTCTGAACTTTATGATTGGGCGATATTAGATACTACCATTGTAACGAATGAAGACCACATCGCATTTGCACCAGGTGAACTGGTAAAACAATGGCAAGAGGGTCATAGAAAAGCGTTTCAATATCGAACACGCGGAAAAGTGCGAAACATCGGGCATATTGTTTCGCATAACTTGCCGGTTAAAACGGCTGAAATAGCTCACACTTCTGTTGACGTTTACTATCCCGAAAACAAAGAAGCATATGCAACGCTTCATTTAAGCGCAATTACAGATGCCTTGCGGTATGGTAACGAACATTTTGGTGCTATTAAAGCCAATAACTTACGATTGGTGCCTGTCGCAGGCTTTTTCCCTGCTACCGGCTATGCTTTGCCAAACTCTATTTTTATTGGTGAAGGCGTTGGATTCCATGTTGATTTGACCAATGAAGATGGCTTTGACCATTTATATCGTCGTACGGTTCATGAAGTCGCGCATCAATGGTGGGGACATGGATTAAATGGTGCTGCAACGGAGGGTGAAGCGGTATTAGTAGAAACGCTGGCGAAGTATACTGAAATGGTATTGCTAACACGAAAATATGGCGATGATTATGTAAAACAGCTTATTAAATATGAGCAACAGCGCTACTTTTCTGGGCGCTCGCGCACTAATATTAATGAGCTGCCACTTTACCGCGCTGATGAAAACTACTTAATCTATTCAAAAGGTGCAGCCGCTATGTATGCGTTGAAACAGCAATTAGGGGAAGCTGCTGTCAACAAAGCGTTAAGAAAACTAGTCGCGTTACATTCATACCCGAATAAGCCTGCAACAACGTTAGACTTTATTGCCTATTTAAATGAAGGAAAAACAGCTGAACAGCAAAAATTGGTGAATAACTGGTTTAAAGAAACCGTAATACATGACGTTGAAATTTCACGAGCAGAGCTAAGTAAGACTGAACAAGGCTATGTGATCAATGTCTGTTTGCAAGATAATAAAACAGATCTTACAACAGTGAAATTAAGTGCATTTAGCGATGACGAAAAGCTAATAGCAAATACTAACTTTATCGCGAATGCTAAGCAGGGCATTATTACGTGTAAGGTGTGGAAATTGGGAACAAAACCTAGCCATATTGAGGTTGATTCTGCACTAGTATTACTTGATAGCAATAGAGAAAATAATCAATTCTACTTTCTTAAACAGTAGTCGTTTGGAGCACACCGCGGGTAATTTAATGTGGTGTGCGTTATTAAACGTTGTACAGCCAGTATTGCATATTACTGGCTAACTTTTTATTGGGTCAGTAATGACCAAGTCATTAAGCCATATTCAGCTACCGAGAGTAGTGCCTCTTTTGAAGCGCCATCGCGGGCTTGAATAGACATACCCTGTTGAAGGGTGATGTAATACGTTGCAATGGCATGACAGTCAATTTCTGATTTGAGCGTGCCGTTTTCAATATCACGTTTTAACAAAGTAATAAGGTTTTCTTTACTTTCTACGCGACATTCTTGCAACGTATGATGCACTGATAAATTCGTGTCATCCTGGTTCATCGCTCCTATTATAATCAGACAACCTTTTGGTCTATTTTCGTGAGTAAATTCTTCTGCACTCAATGTTAGTAGGGTTTTTATGGCTGCTTTTGCAGACTTTTCTCGCATGGTTTCGAGCCATATTTTACTACCTTCTGTTGCACGATACAGCGTGACAACTTCATTGAATAGTGCTTCCTTTGAACCAAACGTTGAGTAAATACTAGGGGTGTTAATCCCCATAGAGCTTACGAGATCTGCCATTGAAGTATTGTCGTAACCCTGCTGCCAAAAAGTCATCATGGCATTTCTAAGCGTCTCTGTTCTATCAAAATTACGTGGTCTTCCGCGTTTATTCATTATTGTGCTCCATGAAGCGGTAAATTTATTTCATAATGATCGTTACAAAATAAGAAAACAATGCTAATGTATATTTTTGTAACGTTCGATACATATATTAACAGATAAAAGGAAAGAGTATGCAACGATTAAGAAATAAAGTAGCACTTATCACTGGTGGTAGTAGAGGAATGGGGGCTGCAATTGCAGAACGCCTTGCTCAAGAAGGTGCAAACGTAGTGATTACTTATGTTAACAATGCGGAAAAAGCAAACGGTGTAGTTGCGAAGGTGAGAGATATAGGAAGTAAAGCTATAGCGATTAAAGCTGATAATGCTGATCCTCATGCAATCACTTCTGCAGTTGATTCAACAATAGCGGAGTTTGGTCAACTGGATATTTTAGTGAATAACGCCGGTATTTTTAGTCCTAAACCGATAGAAGCGCTTACATTAGAAGAGATTGATAAAACGCTAAACATCAACGTTCGCGCCGTGGTTATTGCTTCACAAGCAGCCGCTGCACATATGAAATCTGGTGGACGAATAATCTCTATTGGCAGTAACCTCGCAGAACGCGCTGTAATGCCTGGTTTGAGCTTGTACAGTCTAAGTAAAGCAGCGCTAATTGGCTTTACTAAAGGATTAGCGCGTGATTTAGGTCCTCAGGGAATTACGGTGAATATTGTTCATCCAGGCTCTACAAATACCGATATGAACCCAGCAGACGGTGAATATAGCGATATGCAGCGTAGCGCAATGTGTATACCACGATATGCTGAACCTGACGATATTGCTGGCGTTGTTGCTTTTCTTGCAAGTGAAGAAGGAAAGTGTATGACCGCTTCTGGACTAACAATTGACGGCGGCACTAACGCGTAATAGCGGCAGAGGGTATTAAGGTGAGGAAGCAACAAAATGTTAAAGAGTCTGATAATCTTGCACTTTTGAATATTCTCGCCTTTTTATCTTTTGTCGTTGTTACAACAGAATTTTCCATGGTAGGTTTTTTGCCAGAAATTTCGCTGCAACTTGGTATTTCTGTAGCAGATGCAGGTTGGTTTGTCACATGGTTTGCATTAGGCGCTGCATTGGTTGGGCCTTATTTAACGTTAATGGTGAAAGTCTTTGATACAAAGCATTATTTTATGTTTACAACCAGCGCTTTTATCTTGGCAAATGTTGTTATTATTCTGCTGCCTCGTTATGAGGTGATTGTTGTTGCTCGGTTTATTCAAGGGGGATTTTTACCTGTTATTTTAAGTATTATTGCAATGACAGCGGTAGATACTTCTGGTGATAATCGCCAACATTGGGCCATTTCTCGTGTCAACTTAGGGTTAGTTTTTGCGACGGTGTTAGGTATTCCACTGAGTGCTTTTATCGCTGTGGAATATCATTGGCAGCTTACGTTTTGGTTGCTATCAATACTCGGCCTTTTTGCCTTAGTGGGTATTGTGCTCTATGTCCCTGCAGTGCCACCGAAAAAAAATATCGCTAATGAAAATAATAGGCCTTTGTTATTGCAGCCATTATTTCTCTTACATTTATTGTTATCAATGTTGTTATTCACAGCAATGTTCACTGTTTATACCTATATCTCTTCTTTTCTGTTAACCGTAACTACGTTTAGCAACACAGCAATAGGGTGGTTGTTGATAGTCTTTGGTGGTGCTGGCGTGTTAGGTAATTGGCTGGTGGGACGATTCACTTTTAAACAAAACTTGCAACCCACTATTTATCTCACGTTACTTTTCTGTACAGTTATTCTGCTACTGACACTTATAGGCAGTTACTGGAAGATATTGGCCATAATTATCCTAGTTTTTTGGGGGGCTGTACATATGGCCGCATTTGTGATCACGCAGGTCAGAATAATACAGATCGCAAAAGAACATAAAGCATTTGCATTATCGCTAAACATGGCCATTTGTAACCTTGGGATCAGTATTGGCGCTATGGCTGGAGGATGGGTTTCCAGTCATTATGCTGTAGATAACATAGGTTTTGTCGCCGCAGGCTTTGCAACGTTTACTGTTCTGACGGCTATCTTTATGCAAAAGACAATGAAAAAGTATCAACCTTATTCAAGTATCATTAAATAAGGTGTAGTGTCATTGTTTAAGCTTGAGCCTGTATGTCAAATTGTGCCTGTGTCAGTTGTACTTGATTTCGTCCCGATGATTTTGCGTGGTACAACGCTTTGTCTGCGGCATCAATAGCACTTCGTGTAGTATCATATGAGAGTTCCAACTGGTGGACCCCGATACTGACGGTATAAGTAACTTCGTTTTGCTGTTCGTCTGTTAATACTGCTTCACTTGCCGCTTGGCGGATCCTTTCTGCGACTTTACAGGCGTTTTCATTATCACAACCAGGTAATAGCAATAAGAATTCTTCGCCGCCGTAGCGACAAACGATATCGATATCACGTTGGTGCTTCATAAGGAGTTTTGCAAATGAAATGATAACTTCATCACCCGTTGAATGGCCGTAATTGTCATTAATGGTTTTAAAGTGATCAATATCAATGACCATAATACTGATGACGCTTTGGTTTTCTTTAGCCTCATGAATGGCTTGTTGTGCTGTTTTTTCAAAATATCGACGATTAAATAATTCAGTCATTGGGTCAGTGTCAGCTAAGCGTTTTAATTCTTCTTGTTTGCCTTTTATACGGTCTAACTCTTTAATCCGGTAAGACAAAACAAATGCCATCATTAATGCTTCTAATAAAATACCAATGCCAACCCCATGGCTATTTATTTGATTGAAATCACTCAACCCTTTGTAATAAAACACCGCTAGCATATTAAAAAGAATAAACATTGAGTGGCCTAAAAAGAAGTATTTCGCTAAGGGTTCACGTTTACGCCATAAGGAAATTGCCACCCCAAAGGTAACAATCATCATGGTAGCGGCAAGAGAGCTTGCTGATTGTAAAGCCGCGGTGATATCAAATAAACTATAGCAAAACATACCAACGAGTAATGCGAGTAATAAACTTAACGCAAAGTGCTCTTTGGGGTATCGCTTTCGAGTGTCGAAAATAAGCATAATAAAGATCACAAGAAAGCTAGGCATGCTAAGCACATTTGAATTCAACTGAAATACTTCAGCGCTAAAAACACCAAAAAAGTTAGCAGCGACACCATAAGATAAGGCGACCCAAATAGTGCCAGAAATGAGGTAAAAAGCGTAAACAATATTCTCTATTTTACGGGCAGAAATATATAAGAAAAAATTGTAAATCATTAACGCTAACATCATGCCAACTAATAACGCAATATATTTACCACTGCCTACTAATGCTTGTTTTGAAGACTGTTCATCAAACAAGCTTAACTGATACCATTGATGAGAAAAAGAGGTGTTTTTTACATAGATAATCTTCGTTTCTTGCGGGGCAAGTTGAAATGGATAAACGGCAGTGCCGCCATACATCAAAGGTTTTTCACCCGACTTATGTAATGGGATATCAATGTGATTCAGTAACTGGTTCTGCTGGGTTTCATAAAAGCTAACATGTTTTAAATGGTAGGCATGCGGGTGGTGTACATATAGTTTAATTGCCACATCTTGCTGATTGCGTACTACTATTTTAGACCATGTTATCATAGCATCCGTTCCCAACGATAACTTACTCAATGAAGGGGTAAATTGTTGGTTAATAACCTCTTCAAATAACATTTTTTCAGAGCCATCGACATAGTAACTCATGGGAAATTCTGTTAACTCGACAATCGACGCATTAATATTCACCGTTTGTTTTTGGGTTTGTGTTTCGGCATTCGCTGATGGTAAAGTAAGAAAAAACACCATTAAAAAGATGACATACCACGTGATGTTTTTGTTGTGAACTTCCATGACTTTCTCTGTTTTTTAAGTTTTTTTATGCAATAAGAATTCTTACTGTTTTACCATCTAAAGTCGAGCATAATATGTTCATTTATCAGGCTTTTTACGATGAGAGGGGAGATTTCTACGACATGTTAACAGTAACGTACTTTTCGGAGTGGTAAAATACCAAACTTAACGAGTTTACAGCTGATAAAGTACTTTTTTCGTTGTGCTTTATCAGCCTTGAGCATTACAGTTTAAATTGACTTACCAGTTTACTTAACATTTCATATTCTTTTTCTACGGCATTACAGCAACTAGAGGCCTCTTTTACTGAGTTGTTATTGTCATCTGCAAGCACGTTTATTTGTTCTACTTGCTCTGCCATATCTTTACCAACCATAGATTGTTCCATGGTTGCTGACGCGACTTGGCTATTTTGTATTTCAATACTCGCGACTTGCTCAGAGATCATTTGAAAAGTCTCACTCACTGACTCTGCGCTTAATAAGGTTTGTTCAACCATGTCTGCCGCACAGGTCATGACCGATACTGATTCGTTTGAGCCTTGTTGCAGGTTTTCAATAATGGATTGAATCTCTAGTGTAGATTCTTGTGTTCGCTGTGCTAAGGTTCTTACCTCGTCAGCAACAACAGCAAAACCTCGTCCTTGTTCACCTGCACGTGCAGCTTCAATGGCTGCATTTAATGCTAATAAGTTGGTTTGATCAGCGATACTTCTGATGACATCAAGCACGGTAACAATATTTGTTGCTTGTTCAGCAACGGTTTTGACTGTTTCCGTTGACGCCAACACCGTACTGCCTAATTCTTTCGTGACGGCTAAGCTTCTCTCAAGCGTTTCGGTTCCCACTTTGACTTGTTCAACTGCAATAGCGCTCGCTTCGCTCGATAACGTAGCAGATTCAGCAACACTTTCAGAGGTGGTAGACATTTCTTCAATGGCTGCCGAAAGCTGAGTAGTTTTGTCAGACTGTCCGACAGACTTTTGTTCAACTAAATTAAACTTTTCTCTTAATTGGTGAACTTGTTCATCTAAAATATTAGAGGTTTTTCCCATGCTGGTTAATGTTTTATGCATGATGTTCATCATGCTATTAAAAGAGCGTGATACTTGTGCAATTTCGTCATTTTTAGTGTTATTGCTTGTCTCTTTTACTCGACGGGTAAAGTCGAGAGTTTCGGCGACCTGGTTGACAGAACTATTGAGGCTTATTATAGGTTTAGCTAAATAGTTGCCAAGCCATAAAGCGATTAAAATTCCCAAAGCCACCAATACTAATGTACTGCTTAGCGAGGTAAATACGAGTGATGAACTAAGCTGTTCGGATGCGAGAAACGCCTCATCTTGATCGAGCTCACTTACAATTGCCCATCTATTTCCGGCGACATTAAACGCAGCATAAGCAGATGCAACGATAACACCTCTATAATCCTCAATAAAATCAAAGCCACTTTCACCGTTGATGGCTGACTTTATCGTTTTAGAATCCACTTTTGCGATCCCTAATGCTGATTTCTTTGCTGATATTAAAGCGATATCTTTTTCAGATACTCCTGATTTTTTCAATGTCGCTAGATAGTTGTTGGTATCTTCTAATAAAAATCGACTTTCACTGCGCATTAAAAGATCACTGCCGACCAAATAAGTTTCACCAGACTTACCTAAACCCCGCTCGTGCCATTTACCTTGATAAGTCATAATGTTATTAATTCTATCTATGGGCGCTTGAAAGATAAGTGCGCCTACTGTGGCGTTATTAACCACAATAGGTGAAGAGAAAAAGGCGGCTGGGCTCTCGTAAGAGGGGGTATAAGGCGCGAAGTCTGTCATATTCACTTCGCCATGCTTAGCGGATATTGCTTGATTAAAAGCTTGTGCTAACCCCGATGTTGAAAAAGCACCATTAGAAAGCGAGGTTGCGTAATCTATCTCTTTAAAAACAGAATAAACCACATTACCTTGTAGATCGACGATAAAAATATCGTAAAAGCCAAATTGCTCTAAATACTGTTGAAATTTAGGGTGATACTTTTGATGAATATCATCGTATGTTGAGTCATCATTAAGTGCTATTAATTTATCTTTCTCACCTAAGCCATACTGACTCGCCGCAATATAGCGATATTGTAATGCTAGCCCTGCATCAGATAGCTTATTAACCAATTGCGCGGTATCTAACTGGCGATGTTGGTTTTCCGACTGATACTTTTTTGAAAAATCATCTTTATAAAAGGTTGATAATTGAACTTGTTGCTGTGCCTTGTCAGGTAAAGCTGATTCTGCTGAATACCGTTGAAAACTACTGATAAATGCCTGTGTGGCATCTTCAGTCATACTCGAATTAGCAAGCGAAACAACTTGTTGGCCAATTGTTTCGAAATAGTCTGATATTTGCTCTTTTTTAGCATCACGTAGACCAATTAAACGTTGCTCAACTTGAGAAGAAAGAGCAGATGAAACATCTGTTGTTGCTATGTAGGTAAGTAATGTTGAAGTTAATATTAGCGCAATCGATACTACGCTTCCGACATTCAGTATAATTTTGTTTTTTAAACGCATAGAGTTAAAATCTCATAAAAACACTCCATGTCTGATAACGGCTCATTTTAAGAATAGAACAGAATGAATATTTTGGTAGAAAAAAAGATTTTTTATAAATTTGGCAATAGAAAATCATTATTAATGTTTGTAAGTTATTGCGTTTTACTTTTTTATACTTGATTGATAAGTAGGTTTTTATGGATTTTTATTAGGGGGGCTGAAATTTAGTAAATTAGTTTTGTAGTGTTTTAACGGTGGAAAGTTTATTGTTCTGCACAACTAAATCAGGACACTTTTCTTAAGGATCTACTGACGATAGATCACCATTAGCGGTATGAAGCCGTTCTAAGTTGTAATAACGCATATACGCCATCACATCCTCTCTCAAATGCTTACGAGTTGGCTGTGGTACTTTCAGTAACCACTAAATTAAGCTGAGCCATGAGCTTTTGAGTACCGTACACACTCACTTTAAAACCCTCTCTGCATAACCTTTTCGTAATTCTCGATAACCTAAGCTATTTCGACTTTGCTTAAAAATCGTTTTTGCTCTTCGATTAATAAGTCATACAACTCAATTAAGTATTTAGTCACTTAGCGAGAAATAAAAGGGTTAGAGGCAAGGCATTGATTGCAAAGAATGGTTATTCAGGAGAACGTGCTCCTGCGTTCTCTAATAAGCTACATCCTTGTAGCGTCCTTGTTAAAATCAATAACACAGTCTATAACCCTTTTAAACTCGCCCTTGGGAACTCATTAGCGCCCTGATAACTTCCCTAAATAATCGAACCATAGAAGCGACTATGCTTAAATTATTTAGCGTGTTTTAAGCGCGCTAATGAAGTGCTAAGTTGGCTAAATATTTAATAGAGTTGGTATCATTTCAAAATTTATGAAAAGCATGAAGTTAGTTTTTGTTGATATTCAACAACAGAAACTTGGTAAATCCGATCCGCTACCGATCCGTAGAGTTTAAATTGTATTTTAGTTAGTGGGTATTGTGCTTAAAACCATAACTTGACCGCGTTGTTAAACCATAAAATGGCCAAGTTAAAATATGAATTAAGTTATTTGTTAATAATTTTATCATTATCTAGTTATGAATTTTTCCAACAAAAACAAAATTAACGCCCTTCTCCTTGTTTCAATATTAAGTTATCTATTTTTCGTGAACTTTATAAATATCAGTGGTTTCGCAAATTGATCATTTTGTTATTTGTGATAATTTAGTACGCACGTCAGCAGATGGGTGGATATTAATGCTACGTTTGTTTAACAAATATCGGGTAGACAATAGGTTTTTATGTTAGAAGCAATAATCGGTGGAGTGGTGGCAATAGCTCTTGGAGTAGCAGCAAATATAATTACTCCTCACGTTGAAAATAAATTAAAAATACGTCTCCCCGATCACCCATCCAAAACAGAAAACTTCGAACCAAATAAAAATGCTTCAGATGATGAGTTAGAAGTTTGGAGGGCAAATAACAGACGAAATGCTCAGTTACTTTTTTGGAAATTTTACGTTTTTGGCGCATCATTTTTTGCTATGTATTTGGCAGTGTTTCTTCCACTAAGTTGGTCTGCCGGAATATCTGAAAATAGTATAAATCTTGCGGGTTCTAGACTAGGGTTTGATTACACTGTAACACGTGATAACTTTTCAACAGTCGCAACTATTTTTGCCATGATTCTATATATACCTTGTTGGTATGTAGCACAAAAAATAGCGGATTTAATAACTTCAATTGCTCATAGGTATGGTGCTGTAAATGAAATAAAGTATGGTGTATTTATTGCGCTTGGTATGTTATTCATGGCACTTTTGGTTGCTGGCCATATGATATTTATTCTTAATCCAAGTAAAAGCTATATTGAGTCAGTTGTTTTACCATTTATAGTGTTATTAATCGTTGGTATTTTTGCGTCAAGCAGACGATGAGTCTCTCAAGGTGATACACTTCTATGCTTGTGAATGTACATATGTGACAGTCAGATTTAAAAGGTCTCATTAGCTGAAGTTGTTGGATAAAGTTAAGTTTTATCTAACTAACTTACTGTTTCTACTTAATATCCAATTCAAAGCCATTTTATGTGTTCCCTCCATTTTTTATTGGAAAGTTTGTCATTATTAACGATACGTTTTGCTATTGCACTAGGAGCGCGTTCTAAATATGGTGACATTTGTAATGGAGAAAGTTTAAAGTCAACTATCATGACTCTTAGCTTTTCCAAATCTTCATACGTCCAAGGTTTACCTGAATTTTTATATTGTGACTGAATCTTTTGTCTTATCGATATTCTCGATTGTTTTTCTTTTTCTCTTGTAACAAGCTCTTCCTTAAGTTGAGCTCTTAATGCCTTGTATGCTGATATTGGTGTACCTGTTCGACTTAAGTCACTCAAGAGAATTTTTGAAGCAAAATCTAGGTCTGGTGGGTCTATTGATAGTGAGTATTTGTTTAATTTTGGATATTCAATTTTTCCTAGAATGCTCAATTGTTTTACATTAAAAAAGCCTCTTAAATCAAATGCGGCAACTAACTTTTTCTGTATAACACTTTCTATTTTAGCGACACTTTCATAATCATAATTGGATATGGGGAGAGCCCAGACAAAGAGTTGGGGTAAATACTTATCGAAAGTGATATCTTGCCACTGTTCAGAAAAGCTTTGGCCTTTAGCAAGAAGGTTTTTAGGTTTGTCCGAGTGCAATGTTGTTGAGGCCCATATGTAGTGATTTCTTGCTAATTTTTGATATTGCTTAATATGATTTCGAATGTTAATTGCTGACATAAGACTATAAACATCGTCATTTTTCCCAGCATTATAAACAGTTCTATTTCCGCGTAAGTAACCTTCGTAGTGCTCTGATATTCTTCTACCAACGTTGTTACTTACTCCAACATATACAATTCTATTATATTTGCCTTTATGCACTATCAGGTATACACCGCTGCAACCTGAGTTACGTGCATCAAGTAAGGAGCCTAGATAACGCCAGTTCATATTGTATAACTTCTTGGAAGCATCGTTGCTCTATCCATCCTATCTATTAAACAATCTGTTAAAAAGGGTTGTACCCGAACTTGACAGTACATATCTATCATCTAAGTTTTTAAACACTATTCCGCGCTCTAATAGAGTGTTATTAACTGGATGAGTTAACGGTTGCTTGATGCCACACGCTTTTAGAATTTGCGCCGACTCTTCCTCTGCGCCAATTTCATCAATGATTTTGCTAGAAACACCTGCTTTTTCGTCAAATAATATTCCAGGCGCTATACCTTGTTTACCCAGTCCTCGGGCTAATATAAGTAATATCGTTTGCATGTTTGCTGCAGTGTCATTAAATTCATTTGCCTTATCAAGTCGTGTTATAAAATAGGAAGTACTATCCAAGTCTTTCAGTGTAAAACCAAGTAATGCATATAATTCGCGATATTTATCAATATCATTTACAAGTTCTCTGAATTTTGTGGATGGAATTAGCTCTCCGTCTACATATTCAGTTTCATTGATCATTTTTCCTGAAATCAGGTCTTTATAAATTGCTTGGGAAGCAATTTGGTTTAATTGAAAATTATTCATGTGATGTTGCCTCAAGGCGCTTAATCATGTAACTAAGCTTATGGTTACCGTAGATGATTTCACTTTTTTTCAGAGTTTTTCTAATCTTCCATCGTTCATCAATAAAAGGTAATGCGTCATATATATCTGCCAGTTGGTAGTCAGTCATTGAGCTTACTAGTAATTCATGTATTTCTAGATAAACGTCTTCTATAGCTTCCGAAGGTTCAAAGTTTGTCATTGCATCTTTCATTATGCGTATTCGCTTTCTTTCTCGTAACGTTTCTTTGGCTGTTTGTCGTTTAGCAGACGGCTTGCGTTTGTTACTTCCAAGTGCATCAACGCGATTTAGTTTGGTTCGAATGTACTCATCAAGCGCATATTTAAAATCGTTTTTAGGAAATTCAAATAGTGCTGAGGTTAAGTTTGAACGAGACCAGTTATGTAACCCCCAAAGTATTCTCGAATCTGCAAAGAGAGGGGATGAAGAAGAAAGTTGCTTACCTTTTAGCTTTGCATCCATTGTTAAAACTGCTGCACTATGAAGTTCATTGAATCGCTCTTCTATTCGGTTATAAAGCTCCCGTTGCTGTCTATCCATATCAACGTATCGGTACAATCGTTGGCGAATATCTCGAATTACTTCAGAATAAGACAATAACTTCATTTCAATTGATGAAATATTACGATGTTGAACAATAAACGGTGTATTCTCTAACTGCTGACGCATTTTGCGAATCATGTACAGTGCTGATGAAGCTTTAACCATCGCTTTTTCATTTAAAAAGATCAGAGTTGGTTGAATGTTTCGTTTTGATATCTGAATAATTTCATCAATAGCACTTCTTACTTGCTCTGTAGCTACGAGTTTGTTGAAATCATGGCTTTCCAGTATTTCAGACAAGCGTTTTGAACTGCCGTCTAATGCACGAACATTATGTGCAATCTTGGCTAAAGTATCTTGCATAATATCCATCAAGGACATTAAGTGTTCTGCTGTTTCCGTATTTTTCGAATGCAGGTCGCATGTTGGAGATTGAAAAAAGCGAAACAAAGTTTGAATTTGTGCTGTAATAATATCTAAATCAGGTTGCCCCAACTCTCTAATTCGCTTTGAATCTAAGCATTGGATTGTTTGCAAAAGACCTGATTGAATAGCGAAAATCCCTCTTTGCTCATTGATAAAGCTCAGTAAGCTGCAGGCATTTAAGTTATTAAGGCTTAATGAGTTGCTAATTCGATCTCTTTCTTTTTTATCTTCGATCTTGGTTCTTGCGTAATGCTCTAGAACTGCTTCGTATTCAGAAATTCGAAAACAGGTTGCGGATTTGGATTCGTGAGCATAGAAATCCAAAAGTGAAAAATAAATTTCAACATGTTGAAAAATCAGCACTAGCGTATTTTGAGCATTTGTTTCCATGAAATTACTTAACCACTTCTTCTATATTTGATTCGCTAGTAGCTTCTAATCGTTCTTCCATTCCTGGGAAATATATTGCCTCAGCTTTGTGATGTACATCTACATCTGTCGCCTTAAATATTGATAGGTCATGTGATACTTCTAGTACATTAACAATAACTCCCGTTGGTGCTGGGTTTGCTGCAAACAATATCAGGCCGTTTTCTTGCATTGCTTTAAGTACTTCTTTAAGGTTGTGCGAATCTAGTTTACCTACTTCATCAAATATAACAGGCATTGTGAGTTTTAAGTCTTCAGGTACAAGACGTTTCAATAGTTGAGCTAACATAACCGCATTAATCATGCTATTTGTCCCATTTGATTGAGGAACATCTTCTTTACCGTTACCACGATCAAATTCATAAGAAACGGATTCAATGATTTTGGGAATATTTATTTTACTGGACTTACGTATATAGAATTGATTTTGAAAAGCTGATATTTGTTTATAGAACTCTTCAGAAATTAAATTGTCTGTCACACTGGTGTAGCGAGATATGCTTTTGATCATATCAAGGTACTGAGGGTGAAGTTCTGCCTTAATTTGGACCTTTTCTAAATTAGATATTTTGTATTCAGCAAGCTCTGTGTTAATCCCCGTAATTTCTGATTCTATGATGTCTTTTACGTTCTCAATGATACGTGCTGAAGTAGCTGCGTTGTTATTATGTGCATTGAGCCTTAATTGATACTTTTCTTCTGCGGCACTAATGTTTTCAAACACAGATTCTAATGATGAATAGTAAGTTTCGAAGGCATCTTTAGTTAGAGTAAACTGATTTTTCTCTTCAACAGATACGTTAATAACATTAGCTCTCAGTAATGACTGAAACCCTTCGAAAACGTCTTGTCTAGAGCTTCGAAAATGTATCAAAAGTGAGCTTAGGGATTGAATCTCCTCGCTGACAATATTTTCCTGAAAAGGCGGGAGTTCTGGTGATTCATTCACGGTAGTTGAAATGGATTCATAGCTTACAGAGCGATATGATTCATTGGCTATTGATTGTAAGTTTTGTATATAGCTATTAAGCGACTGTAGGTTATTCAGAATTGTTTGTACTTGAATTTGTAATTTATCATGTTTTTCTTTTAATGCTTTATGATGAGCCTCTGCTTGTTTTTCTGTTCCCTCTGATTGACTAACTTTTACTTTTAATGCTGCGATTTTTTCTTTTGCACTATCTCTCATTGATATTAGAGCAGCACAACCAGTATAGGCTTCTTTTTGGGTATTTAGCTCTTCAAGCTCTTTTGATAACTCAGTTAATTTTGCAGATCTAGCATCTTTTGTCATTTTGATAAAACCTGCATTTTTACGCATTTCATTAGATAATTGCTCTTGCTTATCATCAAGTTCGTCAATTTGTTTAATGAGTTGTTCTCGAGCTTCTTCAGCCGACGCTTCTGTGATCTTTATAGGTGTAGTTCTCTCACAAATAGTTAAAAATTCTTTATCTTTGCCAAATAAATCAGTAAATGATTCAATTGTATTTTTTTGAGTTTTTGTTAGTTGGCATGATACTTCAGCTAGCCCTTTATTTAGACTTTGTAGTACAGACTTTCCATGCGATGAGAGTTGACCAAACAAATCTGAATTATTTTCTATTGCCAATAATGCGTTTTTTAAATTATTTAATTTAATATTATTATCTTGAATCGTTTTATTGTGGCTTTTAACTAATGCCTGTGCTGTTTCTTCGCTATTCAGTGAGTCAATGTCTCGTTGGCATAATCTGATTTCTTCTTCTAATTCACAGATGATTGCACTATCTGTTGGGTTATCACATAACGGTGCTAACCTAGCACGAGCGTTTTCTGCTAATTGAATTTTCTCGTTACATTCTTCAAACTGTTCATTGAAAGACTTTAATTTGGCGATCTCTCCAGATAAGGTTTTTCCTGCCTCTTTAGCTTCGGTTGAAGCTTGGGTTACTTTCGGAGAAATCTCTGCGGCTTGGCGAGATAAATCTTGATGTTGGGACTTGAGTTTTTTTTCATACATCGCTACTTGGGTTGCTGTAGCTGTAAAATTGGTTGCCAGCTTTTCACGATGTTCCTGATAAAGTTTATTATTGTCTTTAAGCTTTTGCCAAACTGGCTGATTGGATCTTACTGTAGATAAATAACTTTCAATTTCTTTGAGCTCATCAAATTCATTTAAAGCGTCAGTAATATCTACAATAATACCATCATCTTTCACTACGCTCATTCCTCGACCATCAATCATATTACCAATTGCACGAGGTAATGTGGTTGTCGAAGCGTCTGCTAGGCTAAATGCCATACCGACTAAAGCTCGAACTGTCTCGACATTAGCTAATGTGTATTTGTTTGCCATAGGCAGCAAGCTGAAGCGAGTATGGTTGTTATCACTAGATGTTCTGGTATAAATTGCTTCACCAATAGATTGTTTATCAGTAAATAATACTCCTTTATAGTCACGGTTTTGTAAGGTCTTTTTGACTTCAGTGATATTGATATTTGGTTGAAGCTGACCGGCTCCTTCATTTGCTATTGAAGTTCCATTCCAAAATAGGTGTTCAATATTGCCATAGTCTGTTGGAACAGCTATACGTTGATAACCTAAGTCAGTTGTTCTAAAAAGCACCCAGCAAAAGTTTCCTTTTGGGTTTTTGGCATTACAGATGATGTATGATTCAGTTGATGGAAAGTAATATTTAAATGAATCTAAATTAGAAAAGTACTTCCCTCCTGATTCGAAACCAAATTTATCTTCACAGTTTTTAAAGTTCACTTCTGGAAGAAGGAATAGTTTCAATGCAGCAAGCGAAGATGTCTTTCCTTCGTTATTACCTGCGAAAAGTGCCGCGTTTGTATCTAACGGTATACGTGAATAATAGTTAGAACCACTATTGATAAATATAAGCTCTAATAGCTCGTAGTTTGTTGGCAAATCTAAGGGAAGAATATTAGAACTCATATCGGTAGCTTTCCTGCTCAATGGTTGTTTTATAATGGCGGATAAGAGTGATAAGTTGGTTTGTCGTTTCTGAGAGGCCATAATTACTTGAAAGTGAATTTAATTCTTTAGTACAGGCTTTCCTTTTTGAATTTTCTAATCGCTCTTTGATGTCATAGGGAAAAAGAAACTTCGTGTTATCTATTTCTAAGCCTGCTTTGATTAAATTTGAGTAGATACTTAGCCCGCCTTGGTCGATATCAAATAAACAAAATACTTGGCCGTTAAATTTCTTTAAGTAAGGGATTATTAAAGAATTAGTTATGCTATTTCCAGCAGCCCAAAGAAACTCAATATCTTTAATATCCATATCAAAATCACAATGGTTTGATACGAAGTGAAAGGTATGTTCAAAGGTTAAAAAGCACTCTAGATTTTCAATTATCAAGCAATGAGTTTTTTGAGGTGTGTCAACTAACCGATCTTTTTTAAATAAGTGATTATATGGCACTACATTACCTGAAGTATTAGCTACTAGCAGCGCTCCATCGACTTTTTCTAAGTGCGAATTTCCACGATTGGATGCCGCACTTCGGGTTTTAAGCGAATGGCTTTCAATAATTACTTTAAACTGATTGACTAATTTTTCCGATGCTATTGCTACAGCGTAAGCATCATCACTATACCTTGTTACTTTAAATGCACGTTTGATTTCTTTATCAGCAATACCAAATTTAGCCAATTGACTGGAAAATTTTTTCCAATTAATAGCTCGACCCATTTCTATGTCCCAAAAAGCTTTTTTAAGTGATGGTTTCACATTTACTAGTCGTTAATTGTTTTTATGTATCATATGATATTTTAATTGTGCGTGCAAAGTTGTTTTTCACTTTATATTTTACATTTTATTGTTTTTTTAATGTATCATATGGAATATTAATTTGTGATTAGAGTTAACATCATGGATATTACTGAGTTGCAAACTCATGAACGATTCAAGTTCATTGAGTTTCTCTTATTATTTAAAGGGCAACTGACACGTTCTGAACTTGTAGAGCGTTTTGGAATAGGCGAAGCTACTGCAAGCAGACTGATCAAATCGTATATTGATAAGAACCCTAATCAAGAAAATTACTTAGGGCCGCGTTTAGGTTACGTCAAAGCCGATACTTTTCAAATTGAATATAAACATGATGCATTAGATGGTTTGAGGTATGTTGCGTCAGGTAAACTGCTTAGTCAATTTAAGGTTGTAACCTATGGCTTAACTATTCATTCATTTAACCAGAGCTTATCAACAGAATTGGTTGCCCCTGTCACAAGAGCTATTGTAGGCCTAAGATATGTGTCACTGGACTATATTTCTTCAAGTAGTGGCATTTCAAGTCGAGTAATTGCTCCTCATAGTTTATTTATGGCATCTGGTACATGGTATTTTCGAGCGTATGATATGCAATCATCAACATTTAGAACGTTTAAGTTTAGCCGAATTAAGAACGCTGTTACGCTTGGAGAGATTGATAATGTAATTCATAGTGATATAAAGGATGACTCTTGGCATCAAATGCGCGCAGTTAAACTAAAGCCTCATCCCAAGTTGGAGCACGCTGAAGCTATAGAACTTGAACTTCAGACATCACCAGTGAAAGACATTTACATTTCGGAAGCTACTTTAGGGTTTGCGATGTCAGAGCTAAGAGTTGATTGTTCTAAAAAGCATAAATTGAGTCACGTAGAGTACCCTCTAATTCTTGTTAATCGCGATGAACTAGAAAACGTTGATTCGATGGTGCTTGCGCCAGGTTTTTTAATTACTTAGCCCTAAGACGTCTATAGCTATGTTAGGCGTTTAAACTGTACTAAATTTACATATATATTAGCTATTTCTTGAGCATACTGTTTAGAGAATCCTTCATTAAACAGCAAGTAGGCCATATCTTCTTCCGTTAAGGGGGAGCGCATACGGCTTTTGTGGACGAAATTGTAAAACCTTCGCCAATCTAAAGATAGCGAGTACCAAATTTTTTGTTATATGCGGATAGAAGGGGAGCAAACAGGTATTTTGCTTCATTTACATATACCTCGTAACTTAGATGTGTCACTGGATTCCATTGGATGGCTCTCAATTCAACAATTACTCTATTGTTTTTATCCGATTGAGTGATTAGCTGAACTCCTAGTCCATGATGATTTTTTGAATTTAAAACACGGAAATTAGTGATACTCAAACCATCAAAGTCTTGCAGGTCCTAGGTTGCTTCGACGTTAAATTCACCAGATTGAACCGCAATTTTAGTCATTTCATTTATGAAAACGGCTGGAGAGTTTTTAACATTTATGTGAATAGTAGGAAGTAGGTTAAGCATATTGGTTAAAAATAAAGCTTTTGATTTTAAAGTTAAGTAACGGCAATCTTGAAACATAAGTATTAATTAAACAATTACAATATGTTTTTATCCAGCATATTTAATGAAAAACTAAATTTACTAATTTTGATAGACTTAGAATGCACTGTTAACCTTTAGAAACTGAGTCAACTTATCCCGAAAACTCAATATGTTGATCTGTTTCGATTTAGGTAAATTATTATTAAAATCTTTAATGACCTCATTTAGTAATTGAGGTTCTGAAATATAGGAATGCTGAAGAAATACTAATTCTTCGAATATTTTGTTTGTATTAAGTTTTCTGCATATTGCTAGTAGTTTTTTTTCTTCTTCGGGGAGTAAGACACTAATCAAATACCTTGCTAGCTTTAGAATGTACATTTTTTTATTTAGCATTGAAGATGTTTGCAGGTTGGGAATAAGCCATTTAGCCTTTTCTTCAGGAAAAGTTTCATAGTACCGTTCATTTTTTATTCGTATTAACTTCTCAAAGACGTACTCTAATATTTCTTGATTAAAGTAATTAATAGGGCTAACAGCAAAGTGATCTAAAAGTGAATTGTATAGTGGTATTTCTAGGTTACCTCCACACGCTATACACATTTCTTTTGGTTGTGCATTCAACGCTATTAAGCATGCTAATGCATTTTCGCAGCAAAAGTTTTGAATAGCTTTAATCTGCGGTTGAGATACACCAATTTTAAAACCATTTTTAGGGGAGCTATCCTTAGAGAAAACTATTTTCTGAAACTTTATAGGAAGACTTTGGTAGAATTCAACGAAAGTATCTTTGGGCTCACCACCTAACTCAAGCGCCTCCCAAATAGGTGACTTCCAGGTAGACTCTAACTCGGGAAATAATTTACGAATGTTTTTACTTGGGGCTCTTTCACCTCGTGCTATTTTGGCATAAAGGTTTTTTCTTTCTGCAAAGTTTTCATAATAGTCAGGCTCTATTAATGCTTCTATCGCTGCACCTGAGTAATCAACTCCTTTTAGGTGGCATAAGCTAGCAAAATAATATCGGCGGCGAATAACTTGCACCCAACTGAGCTTTTTCTTCTCCGCATAAATTCTACATGATGCATGTAGAACACTATTTTTTCGCTTAATATCCATGAAATTACTCAATCCAACCTAAATATCACCTCAATTGATGTGAAAAAATGGGACAAAACATATGAGTTTTTGGATTTGTCTCTGTGTATAAAAAACATTATTTTCAGTCTAAGTAAAGCTAAAAGGATCTGAATGTGTCTATGACTGAACAAAATGAAGTGGTCTTTCAGCTCACCAATGAACTAGAGAAAGAGCTCTTTGATCGGCATGGGCCGCTTATGACAGGTGAGCACCTCTCTAAGGCTTTAGGTTACCAATCACTAGAAGCTTTCCGTATCGCAGTTAGAAGAAAAACAGTTCCTATCCCTACATTTCCAATTGAAAAGCGAAAAGGGAAATTTGCGTTAACAAAAGATGTCGCATTTTGGCTAGCAAAATTAAGAATAAAAAGTTGTGAAAATAATAGTGGATTATTGAGGACTTAATTATGAATTGATGAACGTGAATGCAAGAAACGCCATATTTTAGGCGTAAAAAAAATCGAAACCAAAAATTGATTTCGATCTTCTACTGAGGTGATACCTCGAATTAGACACTCAAAGTATCGCTCTCCTTAGTTTGATCGTCAAGTGATTTGTTTACTTAATTTTTAAGGCTTTTATCAATCTTATAAAGGCTAAGGAATTCGTATGCTTAATAATAGTGAAATTACGAGATATATCGATACTTTTTCTATAACTGACATGGCTTGGCAGTATATTCAACATACTAGAGAGTCAGAGCCATTCAGAAATGTTGGTGCACTTGCTATTAGTAATGTTTGTTCGGCTATTTACTCTAAAAAAATGGGGACTACTATTACGACGGAGAGCCGTATGTCCACTTCCCTTAAACTGAGACAGACATAATTAGAGTTTTCTGTAATGATTAATGCAGGAGACGACTATGAAAAAATCACGCTATACAGAATCTCAGATCATCGCAGTATTAAAAGAAGTTGATGCTGGTAGAAAAGTCGAGGAAGTGTGCCGTCAACACGGTATCAGTAGTGCAACCTATTACAACTGGAAGTCCAAATACGGTGGGATGGAAGCCTCTGACGTCAAACGGTTGAAGGAGCTGGAAGAAGAAAACGCCAAGCTTAAAAAGATGTTTGCGGATGTCAGTCTAGAAAATCATGCGATTAAGGAGCTTTTCGCAAAAAAGGGCTGGTGACAGCGGATAAACGAGAATGCGTCAGCGTAATGGTTGGTGCGGGGCTAAGTATCGTAAGGGCTTGTCTGTTTGTTGGCATTGGCCGTTCGACCTTTTATCGCCCTGAACGAGACTGGCGTAAAGCAGATGCTGCTGTCATTGATGCTATCAATGCCGTACTTGAAAAGTCGCCACGAGCAGGCTTCTGGAAGTGTTTTGGCCGAATGCGCTTCAAAGGCTTTCCGTTCAACCATAAGCGCGTTTATCGCGTGTATTGCCAGATGGGGTTGAATCTAAAACGAAGAACTAAACGTGTGCTACCCAAGCGAATTGCTCAGCCTTTAGAAGTGCAGGAGCAAGCCAACCACCAATGGGCGCTCGATTTTATGCATGACACATTGTATTGCGGTAAACGATTCAGAACGTTGAATGTGGTGGACGAAGGAACGCGAGAGTGCCTCGCTATAGAAGTGGACACCTCGTTGCCCGCTGGCCGTGTAGTTCGCGTGTTAGAGCAGTTAAAAGATGAGCGTGGGTTGCCCAAACAGTTGCGTGTAGACAATGGCCCAGAACTTATCTCTGCGACACTAACAGATTGGTGTGAGATCCATAATATTGAACTGATATATATCCAGCCAGGTAAGCCACAGCAAAATGGCTTTGTTGAACGCTTTAACGGTTCATTCCGCAGAGAGTTTCTTGATGCCTACTTGTTTGAGAATCTCAGCCAAGTGCGAGATATGGCTTGGTTCTGGCGATTGGATTATAACGAAGAAAGAACACATGAGAGTCTGGGTAACCTGCCGCCGGCAGCTTACCGAGAAAAACTGGAAAATTCTAATTTAGAACTGTGTCATTAATGGGGAAGTGGACAGTAGGACAGTGGGGAAATTTGATTATAGAAAAATCTTCTACATGTAGAAATCGTGATGATGTGCTTGGAGGGAGCTGCTACCTAAAAAGAATGGCTTCGTGTAAAGTTTTCGGGTATCGCATATTATTTACGTATAAACGGTTATTTTTCTGATTTTCTCTTGATATTCATTGATTTGCCTCCAAGTTGTTTTTAGCTTAGTCGATTTTGAGTAAGCGTAATTTAAAGGAAGTATGAAATGTCAGATGATTTAAGCCGTACAGGACCTGAAGACCCTAAGAAAATAAACATTAGCCAAGATTGGGAAGTTCGCTATTGGACTAAAGAGCTGGGTATTACTGTAGATGAGCTAGTTGAGGCGGTAAAAGCTGTTGGACCTATGGTTGACGATGTTAGAGCTTATGTGGCTAATATGCGTAGACAGAGGAGTTCATCACCTGGTATGGGGATGTAATTTTAAGAAGTAAATTAAATTAGCTTTTTATTCGCAGATTTATTTTAATGACATTTTGCTGATAGAGCAGCCATTTAAACAATCTTCTATATAGACTTTTTTGGGAAGAGGAGCTACAGCCCCCTTTTTAGATTTCTTGTCGAAAGTGATTAATCGCCATAGTAGCTCTTCACCAAAATCCATGAAAACTTGTACTGATGAGTCTGACCAATTCTCTAGTAGTTTTCCTCTGCTCCACCATTCTATAGGGTATTAGTTTTTATTTGTGGGACGGAAAGTTAAACCACCTAGAAAAAGGTGGTTGGCTTTCTATATATTTAACAATAAACCTTTAGCTTATACCAATAAGAACAAGTGTTCAGGTAAACTAGATCAATCGATCTGTTTATGATCGTAATTTTGAATAATATCGACAATATCGTGAAGAATTGGTTTGAATTCATCGAAATTTATCGTCTTCTTGCCTGGTAGTATTACATGTTCAGAAAAGTGGGCTTTACTATAATGCTTTTCTTTGTCTAATCCCTTATTTTTTCCGTAAAATGTTTTGCTGCCTAATTTTTTCTCAAGTGTATCTGAATCAAATAGATCCTCTATATCTTTTACATTTTCTCCATGGCTATTTTGACTGGGTATAGAGACTATATATATGTTTTCAAAATAGTAATTTTTGTGCCTAGGTGCGGTTATCATTTTAGCTTTTCTAATCTGATCTCTAATACCTTTAGCCTTGTTAATCAGACCTTTACCTGCATCATCGTTATCAACAATAAATATAACTGGATGCTCCCTTCCTTCACACTTATATAAGTTCATAAAACGTCTATAAATGCTAATTAAATACTCTAATCCTGGTGTACCTTCTGCAAGTTTAAGCATCTCAGTGTTTGTATGGGTTCGATTGAAAAATGATACCTGCTGTGAAGTTTTATCCCCTTTTGCTAACTGGGGAAATGTATCACTGAGTCTTTCGATGGCACACTTTAAATAAATATTGTCAGTTTTTCCCTCACAAACAATCAAAGGTTTTTTAAGAAAGTAGAAATACTTAAAGAACAGTAGCTTACCGTATAAATTTTTTACGCCATCAATTGCAATTACGTGATTATCATCTTCATAAGACTCTGATCTGTCAATCGTTGGAAATGTAATATTACCATTAGCCTTCGTCCTAATGCCGTTATGAATGTCTGGCCTAAAACCTTTTCTAACAAATCTATTTCGATAAGATTTAATATTGTATATATGAGCGAACATTCCAATTAAAGGTTCAACTGAATCAATTAATTCCAATTCCTTGGTTTCATTGTTTTTTATAAGACTTTTTTGCCAAGGCAATATATAAGCAAGTATTTTACTGGACAGTTCTGAAAATCCTTTTTTTTGTGTCTGGGGCGATTTAGGTGGTGGCCTATAATAAACTCCATTTTTAAACAAACTATGAGTCATTGCTCGAACACTTCGGTAATATGAATTTCGAATATTTACTTTTTTATTTACAGTAAGCCCTGTTACTTCTTGTAAAGAGGTGTAGCGCTGCATCCTACATTTTTTGCTATTTATTTCAAATCCGGCTCTTCGAATTGCAACCTCAGTTGCCTTTCCTAGACGCCATTGTTTTTCGTTAAATGAAAACCGTCGCTTAGAAGCAATCTCTTTGGGAAACTTCTTTAGGTTTGTAGAAAATGTTAAATCATCTACATATCTTGTATATGTACATCCACTGCGTTTAGCTATATTTAATAGCTCCATATCTAAGCTTTTACATATTAGGTTTGATATCACAGGGGAACACGGACTTCCTTGTGGAAGTTCATTTTTAAAGCAGGCTATTTGAGCTATGAGTGTTGCCACTTTCGGATGCAATTTAAAATTTTTATTTTTTATAAAGTAACCTCTAACACGCCCAAAGTTAAATGCAGGAAAAAATGACTTAATATCTATATTGTAAACATATCGTTTATTGGTGTGCATAGAAGCATTGGATGCAATAGATAACCCTTTTTCATAGCCGTGAGAAACTGCTCTTTTTGCTCGTTGTGTATTAGGGAGGGTTTTGTGATCCCCTTTAAAAGACTTTAAACTCTGACTGTTTGGTTTTAACTCTTCTAAACAGCTGTAAAGTAAATCCGCTAGACTTCGCTGGAGTGCTTTCAACTTGTCAGATGGTTTAGATATTTGACGTTTTCCACCTGACTTCTTTGGAACATCGAAAGAGGTATATTTATTATCTTCTTCTATTTTGAAAAGAATGTAAGATATCGCTTTGGGCTGATAACCTAACAATGGTGCAAGCTCTCGAAGAGATTTACTTTTCTTTAGAGCTTTCAGCTTTGACAACTACTTACTTCCTATAGCTAAATTTTAATTTGAGGGAGCTTACGGGCACTCTTAGGCGAAAATATAAACGGACATATAGTCAACATACTGGGACGAACCCAAAGGTAGCAAACGTAAAGTAACATATAAATCAAAAACTGCGATGCGCAGTCAAAATCTGCCCGTAAGCAGCTCGAAACTAACAGAAGAAAGTTATTATTTCAATATTAAGATGTCTGTCGAATAAGAAAATATCATTTACTTTCATTTAACTAGGCTGATTATATAGTTTTTGTAATTCAGAATTTTAAAGCGGAAAAAATAATCATTTAATTCTTAATTGGCCAGGTTATGGTTTAACAATCACCATAATATGGCCAAAGTGGCCAAGTTATGCTTTGATGCACAGTATTAACGAGATAGGTCATGTTAAATGGTGGCCCCTCCCAGACTTGAACTGGGGACCTACCGATTATGAGTCGGGTGCTCTAACCAACTGAGCTAAAGGGCCATTTATTTGAAGATGATTGTGAATGCTTTCACAAATCGGCGTGCAGTATAAGCATTTTTTATTTTAATGTCACCACTGAAACTTTAAATTTTATCAATGATTGGTTTGTTAGCTTATTTGTTGAGCAATACAGCACTAATAGCTGCATTGCTCAACATCAATTTAGTGCTTTATTCCGCGTGCTATAGAAAGTGGTACTAATAGAAGCATTAGCCAGAACCAAGCGCCGCCGCCACTGCTTCCTCCTGAATTAGGTTCAGTAACTGTTGGCGCGACTACCGTAATTGAAATACTTTCGGTTGTTGCTGCGCCTCTAAAGTCAGTTGCCGTAAAACTAAAGGTTAAAGTAGAAGCACTATTGGGCGCTATAAAACTGGCCTCTAGTTGATCAGCATTGGTAATTTCTACAACTGCGCCGTCTGTTTGCTGCCATTGATAGGTCATTTCATCGTCATCAGAGTCTTGAGCACTTGCGGTTAAATTAACGGTTTGCCCGGTATTGACTTGAAAGTTCTCACTTAAAGTTACCGTTGGTGCATTGTTGGTTTCGTCATCCACGATGGTTACGGTAACTGTGCCGTTTGTACCTATGCGGCCATTGGCGATTGTGGTTAATGTGAGCGTAAATGTTTCTGCTTGCTCTTCAAGGTCATCATCTAGCAAGGTAATATCAATATATTGTGTATCGTTATCACCATCAGCCCATGTTAATTGTCCAGCGGCGGCTAAAACGTCAGCACCGACTGTAGCGTCGATGCCTTGAAGTTGATATGAGTACGATATTTCGCCTTGTGTGTTACCAAGGCGATTAACGGCGATTGATAATGTTTCCTGCGTTTCGGCAACTTCTGTGCTTGCAAGGGCAAATGATGCGGCACCATAATCTGGCTCTCCATTTATGGTGACATTGACATAACTGTTATGGCCTAACGATGCACCATTGGTTGGGTTGTATAGTTTTAAGAAGAATGACTCGTCATTTTCAAACCCCATGTTATTTTCAGCAATGTTAATCTCAATTGTTTTAGCGGTAACATCATTTTCTGCCCAAGTAAGCGTGCCATTAGACACTTGAAAGTCGCTATTAGCGTCTGCACTGCCTGGTATAACAACATAGTCTACCGATACTGCGCTATTCGTCGCCTGTGCACCTGTGCGCTCAATCGTGAGAGACAATGTGTTATTGTCGTTGGTAGATACTTTGGCTTGATTAAAAACAAGCGTACCTTGAGCTTCATCTAAGGTATTGTCTTTAAAAATGAATAAACCGCTATTGATATCACTTACTAGAATATTACCTGACGGTAAATATGGGTATACACCCCAAGCACCGTTAAAACTGGCATTATCACTTGGTGTAAATGTGTCAAAGTAACCTACTTGTTCGGGTGATGCAGGGTCGGTAATATCTAATACCGTCAAGCCTCGTTCATAATTTGACATGTAATAACGATTACCACGGACAAAGCCGTTGTGATCTATCGCTCTTGTGTCACCAACCCATGAGCCAACCTGCGTAGGATTTGTTAAGTCAGTAATATCAAAAATGCGCAGCGTAGAGTTAATGCCTAAATTTACTTCGTCGAGTTCATCATGCACGAACACATAGTTATTGTCTTCAGATGACCACCCTGAATGAACGTATTGTGCACCTGAATATGTAGCGCGCCCTAAATCTGTAGTTTTTGTGGTGTCGGTAATATCCCATAACAAAAACTCAGATTCGTTGAAGTCGAAAAAGATGGTACAAAATGCTTGTGCATTAACACAGTCAGTATCTTTTCGACTGTCTGTTATGGTCATTGATGCTGCATCATGTGTATACGGACGTGAACCTGTTGATTGGTCTGATTGATAAGCATCAGTTAGTTGAGTCAGTGTTTTAGGATCACTCAAATCGTAATTGAGAAATTGCCCTGTGTTTTTATTGGTACCTGCTAAATGTAAGATAGGTGTAGTGTTTGGATGTGCAATGTTAAGGCTATAGTCAACGTTTGAAATGTAAACATTATGGGCGTTGTACACTGTTTGATTTTTTTCAACAACATTGATCGAATGAGGCAAATTATTTAAATCGATTATGGTGACGTACTCAGTATTGCTAGGAGATGCGCCATCTAATGTAACGTAAGCATAGGCTTGCCATAAGCCAATGCTTTTATCAAAGTATTGGTATACTTTGATATCTCGCCATACAACAGCTCTGCCGTTTACAGCACCTACTTCTGTAGGGTTGCTTGGGTCGCTAACATCAACAACAGATGCGCCACGCTCTAGGCCAATAATTGCGTATTCTTTACCGGTGTTTAAATCAACATGTCCCCAAATATCACTACCGGCACCGCTATTTGTGGATAACGCACTTAAGGGCAGATGGCCAAGTAAATCTATATTTTCGCAATCGTAACTTCCTGCTTTACCATTAACACAGTTAACATTTGTCTGCACCGTTTGCATGCTTTTGTAAGCGGCAAGTTTTGCTGTTAATCGACTGTCTTGCTTTAATGCTTTACGATCTGTAATGATATTAAAGCCGTGACTCGCTAGTTCATTGGCAAACTCATGTGGAATACCAATAAGTGTTGATATATTGGTCGCAGGGCTTTGGCTTTGAAAGTGATCAAATTTATTGTATCCGCCGCGAATAGGGACAATTTTACTTTTTAGATAAAATAGTTCGTTAGCATCATTGATATGATATTCACCACTGGCAACGAGTACTTTGTCGCCTTTATTCGCTTGTGTTACTGCATAGGCTATCGTTTTACAGGGTCGCAAAGCGTTGTCACATTTCCCTACATCGTTACCGTCAGGGGCAACAAATCGTGCCCTGTCATGCTCTGAGTGTGCTAACGCTTGAGTGGTCAGTAACGCCGATACAAGTAGTAGAGTCCTGCTTAAGGTGCTTTTCATTATAGAATGTCCATTATTACATTGAATTCACTTTCTTTAGTATAACTTAACAATTGTGACGTAAAGTTTTAACTTATATATAAAATTAAATATTTGAAATGTGTATCAAATTGTTGTCAATACTGGGGGGATATACTTGATAACAGACTCATGTGCGGTCTAGCTTTTTGTACCTTAATTACTGATAATGCCTGTGTTTAATTATTTATTTTCGTCGCGTTTATAGGGATTTTGATGAAGTATATTTTGTGGGTAAATGTTATAATACTTTGTATGTTAATGGGGTGCTCTCAACCCGAAAAACAACGCTTAATCACCGTTGAGGTTTATTTTAATGGCTCACCACTTAACTGTAATTCCGTTATTGACAACAAGTGGCAATTGTCACAATTGTATTTATACCTCAGCAATATTGCCATGCTCAATGAGCAGCAATTATGGCAACCTATAAGTTTGACTGAAACACCTACACAGCATCAAAACGTTGCTTTGCTAGGAATAAATTGCGCCGATGAAGCAAACGCAACCTGGCAATTAGCATTGTCAGGTGACCTAGAAGGAAAACAGCTGAAAGCCACTGTTGGTGTACCTTTTGATTTAAATCATCAAAACCCAATGACGCAACAAAGCCCATTAAATGTGCCAAATATGTTTTGGGTATGGCAGACCGGCCATAAATTTATGCGTTTTGAAATGCAAAGTAATACTGAAAATTGGTTGTTTCATTTAGGATCAACAGGTTGTTCATCTGCCAGTGCACTTAGATCACCCAAGCAAGCTTGTGTTCACCCTAATCGAGTGAGTATTTCGTTAGGGACAATCAAACAAGGTGTTGTTCAGTTGGATATTGCGCCATGGTTCCATGATATTGTTTTTAGTGAACACAGTAACTGTAAAAGTGCACGAGACAATATTGCTTGTCAGTTAATCTTTGCCAATATTGCCCGTCATACGCCGAACATGCTATGAAAATACATTCTCTAATTTTTATAGCATGTTTACTGTTGATTATTGCTTGTGGCAAAGATACCAAGCCACCTGAATATCAATGGCCAATAATGGCAGGTTTTCCTAAACCTCAAGTACCCGTTGATAACCCAATGAGTGAAGCTAAGGTAATGCTTGGCAGGAAAATTTTCTATGATAAAGCGTTGTCCTTTAACAAAACTCAGTCTTGTGCTAGCTGTCATCAGCAGGAATTTGCCTTTGCAGAAAGCCGACACACCTCGACTGGCACAACAGGACAGGTTCATCGACGAAATGCATTAGCGTTAGTTAATGTCGCATATAATAAAACACTGACATGGGCTCATGATGGTATTACGTCTATAGAGCAACAGGTGTTAATTCCCATGTTTGGTGAAGCGCCAATTGAATTAGGGATCACCCAGCATGAAGAAGCTGTGCTTAATCGCTTTAAGCACGGTGAATATCCTAAATTATTTTCTAAAGCATTTCCTAATGAGAACATTTCTTTTGCAACAGTTTCAAAGGCATTAGCAAGCTTTGTTAGAAGTTTGATTTCATTGAACGCACCGTTTGATCGCTATGCTTATCAAGGAGATGATAATGCAATTTCAGCATCGGCAATTCGTGGTATGAACTTATTTTTTTCCGAAAAACTTGAATGTCATCACTGTCATGGTGGTTTTAACTTTACGCAATCAACCAGTCATGAACGCCAAATTCTTGATCGTCGTCCTTTTCATAATACGGGGTTATATTTTACTCATAACGATCAAGGTTATCCGAAAAAAGATATTGGCTTAGCAGAAGTATCTGAAATTATGCGAGATAACGGACGGTTTAGAGCACCAACACTCAGGAATATTGAAGTCACTGCGCCTTATATGCATGATGGTAGCATTGAAACGTTAGGTGAAGTATTAGACTTTTATGCCGCTGGAGGTAGAGAATTAGCACAAGGTGAATTTGTTGGCGACGGTAGGAAAAATCCCTTAAAGAGCCCTTTTATAAAAGGGTTTGAGATGACTGAACAAGATAAGCAAGATTTACTAGCATTTTTAACAACACTAACGGATGAATCGTTTTTAACCAACCCAAAATTCGGGCCACCAAAAGAGGTAAAATAACGTTTAATATTCATTATTGTTAGACAAAAAAATCCAGCCACTTGGCTGGATTTTCATTTTTATTTAACTTGCTTACTCGCCATCTAAGAAACTTTTCAGTTGTTCAGAACGAGAAGGGTGACGAAGCTTACGTAACGCTTTTGCTTCAATTTGACGAATACGTTCACGCGTTACGTCAAACTGTTTACCCACTTCTTCAAGTGTGTGATCAGTATTCATATCAATACCAAAACGCATACGTAATACTTTCGCTTCACGTGCGGTGAGTCCTGCTAGTACTTCGTGTGTTGCATCTTTCAGGTTTTCAGACGTTGCTGAGTCAACCGGTAATTCACCACTGCCGTCTTCAATAAAGTCACCTAAGTGCGAATCTTCATCGTCGCCAATTGGTGTTTCCATTGAAATCGGTTCTTTCGCTATTTTTAATACCTTACGAATTTTATCTTCAGGCATTATCATACGTTCTGCTAATTCTTCTGGCGTAGGCTCTCTACCCATTTCTTGAAGCATTTGGCGAGAAATACGGTTAAGCTTATTGATGGTTTCAATCATATGCACAGGAATACGAATGGTACGGGCTTGGTCAGCGATTGAACGCGTAATTGCCTGACGTATCCACCATGTTGCATAGGTAGAAAACTTGTAACCACGACGGTATTCAAACTTATCTACCGCTTTCATTAAACCAATATTACCTTCTTGGATAAGATCTAAGAATTGTAAACCACGGTTTGTGTATTTTTTCGCGATAGAAATTACGAGACGTAAGTTTGCTTCTACCATTTCTTTTTTCGCGCGGCGAGCTTTTGCTTCACCAATTGACATACGACGGTTAATGTCTTTAATGCCATGCACGTTTAAGAACGTTTCTTGCTCTAAGTGTCCAAGCTTTTGAATACAACGTTCAACGTCTAATTCAACATCAGCCAGTTTAGTTGACCATGCCTCACCCGCTTCTTGCTGTGCAACGAACCAATCTTTAGAGGTTTCATTACCTGGGAAAATCTTGATGAAGGTTGCTTTTGGCATACCTGCGCCAACAACACAGTGCTTCATGATCAAACGTTCTTGAACACGTAATTTGTCCATAACCTGACGCATGTTTTTAACCAGTTTGTCAAAAACTTTTGGTACAAGTCTGAACTCTTTAAATACTTCAGCTAGCTCATCAATGGCAGCAACGGCATCTTTATGTACACGGCCTTTTGCATCGATTATTTTATTGGCAGCTTCATACTTTTCACGCAGCATACCGAACTTTTCACGAGCAAGTTCAGGATCTGGCCCTGTATCTTCTTCCTCTTCATCTTCGTCATCGTCAGATTTGTCGCCATCTTTTTCAAGATCTTCGTCTTCATCGTCCAACTCTTCTTCAGAAAGTTCTGAACCAATATGGGTTGCAGCTGCCGGAATTTCATCTTCTTCGGCATCAGGGTCAAGGAACCCTAAAATTATATCGCTTAAACGACCTTCTTCTGCTTCAAAGTTATCCCATTGTTCAAGCAAATAATTAATTGCAGGGGGATATTCAGCAACAGAGCGCTGTACTTCTTTAATTCCTTCTTCGATACGCTTGGCGATAACAATTTCGCCTTTACGCGTTAGAAGTTCAACAGTACCCATTTCACGCATGTACATACGTACTGGGTCAGTTGTTCTACCAATTTCACTCTCAACAGTCGCTAATGCCTGTGCCGCCGCTTCAGCAGCGTCTTCATCAGTATTAGCTTCTGACATCATTAATGTATCGCTGTCAGGGGCATGTTCAAATACTTGAATACCCATGTCATTGATCATTCTAATAATGTCTTCAACTTGATCTGAATCTATGATGTCTTGAGGAAGATGATCGTTAACCTCGGCAAAAGTTAAGTAACCTTGTTCTTTACCTTTGGTTATTAACTCTTTGAGTCTAGATTGTGGGGCTTGATCCATTGACGAGTGTCCACCTGTTTTTTGACGATAAAATACGAACAGTAAAGCCGAAAATTTTAGCAAATTGATTGTAAAATTACCAGCGATAATATCTGTTGCTTTGTACTATTTATGTTTAATACCTTGTGAAAAATAAAAGTTATTTAACTCACGTGATATAAATTATAGCAAGTTTACAAAAATAAATGCCTGTTAAGCATTTAATAATATTTGTAACTCTTGCTTCTCTTGCGGCGTCATGCCATCTGTTCTGGCTTTTGCCAGTAAATATTCCGTTCGTTGTTCTACAAATTGGTTTAGCAGTTTTTCAATACTGTCTAAAAATACTTGCTCGGCAGCATCGTCTACTACGAGGTGCTGCCAACACATTAATTTGGTTAATTGCTCACCTTCTGTTGTTCCTCGAAAGTGTTCTAGCAATTGCGCACTGTTAGCCTCAGGGTTTTGCGAACACAGTATAATCAATTGATTTAGCAATGCCACACCTGGCAGTTCAACGCCTGCTAACATATTTAAATCTGGCAATGCTTTTACTATATGGGGATGCTCAATCAATAATGCAATAGCTAGCCTTACTGGGGTAACTTTTGCTGGTTTTGCAGCCACTTTATTGGCCGTTTTTTTGTTTCTACTTTGCAATTCACGTAAACGTTTTTCACTGGAGATACTAAATCGAGATGCCATTTCTTCAATCAACGCATTTTTGATCATACTGTCAGGCATTTTGTTGAGTAAAGGTTGCAACTGATCAATTAACGCTGCTTTTTCTTCATGGGTCTTAGCGGGGTTATCTGCTAAAAATTTATCAAAAATAAACTTAGATAAAGGTGATGCATCAGCAAGCACTCGTTCAAAGCCTTCCTTACCGAGCTGTCTAACTAATGAATCAGGGTCTTCACCGTCTGGAAGAAAAACAAATTTTAAGGTGATGCCATCTTGAATTAACGGTAGGGCATTTTCCATGGCTCGCCATGCTGCATCTTTGCCGGCGCGATCACCGTCATAGCAACAAATCACTTCTTTTACGGTACGAAAGAGTGTTTGAACTTGCTCAGCTGTGGTGGAAGTGCCTAATGATGCAACTGCGTAGTTTATACCGTGTTGCGCAAGTGCTACTACGTCCATATAGCCTTCAACGACCACTAACCGTTGTAGTTGTTTATTGGCTTGTTTCGCTTCAAAAAGGCCATATAACTCTTGCCCTTTGTGGTAAATTCGTGTTTCGGGCGAGTTTAAATATTTTGGTGTGCCATCACCTAACACTCGGCCACCAAAACCAATAACACGACCGCGTTTATCGTGAATAGGGAACATTATGCGGCCACGAAACCTATCATAAGGCTTGTTGCGCTCCCCTTGTATTGCCATGCCTAAATCAATTAATTGTTGGCGAGATTCACTCGATTGGCCATAAACTTTCATCATGCCATCCCATTGATCGCTGATGTAGCCTATTCCGAAGGTTTTAGCAATTTGTCCACTTAAACCTCGCCCTTTTAAATAATCAATGGCGATTTGCTTATCATCGGAAACTTTTAACTGTTGTTGATAAAATCGACTTATGTTTGCCATAAGTTCGTAATCATTTTGTTTTTGTTGGTAGGCTTGATGTTGTTGCTTTAGTTGTGCAGGTGTCTGATGAGATTGCTCTCTTGGCACATCCATTGAGTAAAAACTGGCTAACTCTTCTATCGCATCGGGGAATTCTAAACGATCAAACTCCATCAAAAAGGAAATAGCATTGCCGTGTTCGCCACAGCCAAAACAGTGGTAAAATTGTTTATCAGGACTCACAGAAAAAGAAGGCGACTTTTCGGTATGAAAAGGACAACATGCTTGGTAGTTTTTTCCTGCTTTTTTTAAAGGTACACGAGCATCTATAATTTCAACAATATCAGCGCGAGCCAATAAGTCGTCGATAAACTGTCTCGGGATCATCCCGGCCATATCGATTATCCTCGTGTTAGGTTAAGCGGGTTAAAAAGTGTTTAAACACATTGATATTATACGTTATCGTAAAATGCTTAAGTTTTCACTTTCAGGGATAAAAAAACCGCAAATGTTGCCATTTACGGTTCTTACAAAACGTGCTTAATTAGTTAGCTATTTAATGTAGCTCTAACTTGTCCGCTTACGGCACCTAAGTCAGCTCTACCTTGCATCTTCGGCTTTAAAATAGCCATCACCTTGCCCATCTCTGCCATTGAGCTTGCGCCCGTTTCAGCAATTGCGTTTTGAATTAGCGTTGCTATTTCATCATCGCTAAGCGCTTGTGGCAGAAAGGTTTCAAGTGTTGATACTTCAGCTTGCTCAATTTCTGCAAGTTCTGTTCGACCACCTTCATTATACATTTTGATCGACTCTTTGCGTTGTTTAACCATTTTGGTCAAAATCGCAATGATGTTCTCATCTGTTGCTTCTGTATTGTGGTCAATTTCTGCTTGTTTAATTGCAGATAACGCCATGCGAATAACGCCAAGACGAATTTTGTCTTTGGCACGCATAGCGTTTTTCATTTCGCTTTTGAGTTGTTCTAGTAGGCTCATGCTACTCACTCAGATATGCAACTAAGGTTGGCTTAGTACATACGAACGCGACGAGCGTTCTCACGAGATAATTTCTTAGCAGCGCGCTTAACAGCAGCAGCTTTCTTGCGCTTACGCTCCCAAGTTGGCTTCTCGTATGATTCGCGACGGCGAACTTCTGATAAAATTCCTGCTTTTTCGCAAGAACGTTTGAAGCGACGTAACGCTACGTCAAATGGTTCGTTTTCTCTAACTTTAATTACTGGCATTGTGCCTCTTACCTTAGTTGTATCTCTATAGATTTGACGAAGAGCTTTACGTAACTTTAATGAAAATTACCTTACTTCCGCCCACTCTGTTAAAAAATGGTGCGGTATTCTACTGCCACAGCACGTAGAAAGTAAAGTTTAATTTTGCTTTTCTCTGGTGAAATGCCTCTTTGCTAGGTAAAATCGCCGCCATATTGATTAATCCATAACAAGTGAAGCGATAAGTATGCGAATTTTAGGTATTGAAACCTCCTGCGATGAAACAGGAATTGCTATCTATGATGAAAAAGCAGGTATTTTGTCTCATCGTTTATATAGTCAAATTAAAGTGCATGCGGATTATGGTGGTGTTGTGCCTGAGTTAGCCTCGCGTGACCATGTTAGAAAAACATTACCGTTAATTAAAGAAGTTTTTGCTGAAGCGGGTTTAACACCAAAAGATATCGATGGTGTGGCGTATACATCAGGCCCGGGCTTAATTGGTGCTTTATTTGTTGGTTGTTCCATTGGTAGAAGTTTAGCGTATGGTTGGAATTTACCTGCGGTACCTGTACATCATATGGAAGGGCATTTATTAGCCCCGATGCTAGAAGACGACGTACCTGAGTTTCCTTTTGTTGCTTTGCTTGTTTCTGGTGGTCATACACAGCTTGTTCGGGTAGATGGTATTGGCAAATATGAAATGTTGGGTGAGTCAGTAGATGATGCGGCAGGCGAAGCATTTGATAAAACAGCCAAGTTGTTGGGGTTGGATTATCCAGGTGGCCCAGTGCTGGCAAAAATGGCTGAAAGTGGCAAAGGTGGCCGTTATAAGTTTCCACGACCAATGACGGATCGCCCAGGGTTAGATTTCAGCTTTAGCGGTTTAAAAACCTTTACAGCTAATACTATTCGTAAAGAGCAAGATGCAGGTAATTTTGATACGCAAACACATGCCGATATTGCTTTTGCTTTTCAAGAAGCGGTGGTAGATACCTTAGCGATAAAATGCAGACGGGCATTAGAACAATGTCAATTAAATCGCTTAGTCATTGCAGGTGGGGTTAGTGCAAATACTGCATTACGTGTAAAACTAGCGCATATTACCCAAAAGCTAGGCGGTAAAGTGTATTATCCTCGCCCAGAATTTTGTACCGATAATGGCGCAATGATCGCCTATGCAGGTATGCAACGTTTAAAGGCTGGTGTTTTTGCTGATTTGAGTTTTAAGGCAACACCACGGTGGCCATTAGATACTTTGCCTGCGATATAAAAATACTTCACATAAGTATGTGACGACTTAAGGTGTAAATTGATGTAACAAGTTTTCCATATTAAGGGAGCTTGTTACGACCAATTTTCGGTTCACTACCTGTTAATAAACGAACTATATTATGTCGATGACGGAAAATAATGAGTGCGGAAAGCATTAATACTGGAAAGGTATATAAAGGTTTAAGCAGCCAAGTATAAAGCGGTGCTAAACTGACGGTAATAATGGCAGCAAGACTTGAATATTTGGTTACTCTGGCTACACCATACCAAGTTAAAATTAATAAACCACCAAGATCAAGGCCAATAGGTAGAAGTGTACCAAATGCTGTAGCAACGGCTTTTCCGCCTTTAAACTGGAAAAAAACAGGAAACATGTGACCCAAACATGACGCGATGGCAATACTCGCAAGATATAGAGGTTCAATGCCAAGAAAATAAGCGGCCCAAACAGGTATCGTCCCCTTTAATACATCGAACATTAACACCGCTATCGCTGCGCGCTTTCCGCCAATTCTGAGTACATTAGTGGCGCCGGGGTTGCCTGAGCCTTGCGTGCGTGGGTCAGGTAAGTTTAATAACTTACACAATAAAATGGCACTAGACACTGAACCCAAAAGATAGGCAAAAACAACCATGGCTAGCGTCAACGTTAACATTTGCGTCAATTTCCCTGTTAAACAACATTACGTTATGTTTATTGTGCCCTTAACAAACTAGTTTTTCTACTCTTGTACAGGTAAACTCGCCATTTAATTTAGAATAATTAAGTTTAGAATCTAATGGATAAGGTTTTTATTAGTGGTTTGTCTATTCAAACAACGATTGGCTTTTACGAATGGGAAAAGCAAATAAAGCAAACATTGGTGCTAGATGTTGAAATGGCTTGGGATATTAAACCAGCCGCACAAAACGATGAATTAGCTAAAACGCTTGATTACGCAGAAATTTCACAAGCATTAGAACGTTTTGCTAATGAACACCCGGTTGATCTTATTGAAACATTAGCGGAACGTATGATCACTTTTTTAATGGGTCAATATCAGATCCCATGGATAAAGTTACGTATTCACAAACCCAATGCCGTATTTAATGCGGCTTCTGTAGGGGTAGAAATTGAACGTGGGCAGTGTGATTAATGGCCCGTGTTTATTTATCGATAGGCAGTAACATTGATCGTCAAAAAAATGTTGAAAGTGGTTTAAATGCCTTGTCATCGTTATACGGTCAATTAACGTTATCATCTCTTTTTGAAAGCGAAGCTGTCGGCTTTAGTGGCTCACCGTTTTATAATATGGTTGTTGGTTTTACTACCAACCAATCTTTGCATCAACTTGCCGATGCATTACGGCAAATAGAATATAGTCATGGCAGAGCGCATGATGCTAAAAAATATAGCCCGAGAACGTTAGATTTAGATATTTTACTTTATGACGATATGATTTGTGAGCAACCAGCACAATTACCACGTGATGAGATATGCTTTAATGCTTTTGTACTTTGGCCGCTGGCAGAAATAGCGCCTGATATTAAACATCCTATTGAAAAGAAAACATTTGCTCAATTGTGGCAAGCATTTGATCAACATACACAACAATTAGAAAAAGTTGCCTTACATTGGCAGCAACCGCAAAAGGACCTGACATAAACATGACATTTCTAGAAATATTCTGGCTAGCATTAATACAAGGATTAACTGAATTTTTACCTATTTCAAGTTCAGCACATTTAATTTTGCCTTCAGCAATACTTGGCTGGCAAGAGCAAGGTTTAGGGTTTGATGTTGCGGTTCATGTGGGTACCTTACTCGCGGTTGTATTGTATTTTCGTAAAGAAGTTGGCGCAATGGCTGTAGCTTGGTTTGGCACATTGGGTGTTGGCCCCGCAAAACACGAGCGTAATTCGTTTGATGGTAAGTTAGCGTGGTGGATTTTATTTGCGTCTATTCCATTAGGCTTAGTTGGCTTATTGGGTAGCGACTTTATTGAAGCGCATTTACGAACGGTTGCGGTTATTGCAGCCACAACACTTCTATTTGGCATATTATTAGGTTTTGCCGATATTAAAGCAAAAGAAAATGTTTCAGTTGAACAACTTGGTTTTAAAGGCGCGATGATTATTGGTTTGTCACAAACACTAGCGCTAATTCCTGGCACATCGCGTTCTGGTATCACCATGACATTTGGTATGATGTTGGGCTTAAGTAAAGAAAACGCCGCACGATTTTCATTCTTGCTTTCTATTCCAGGTATTATGATGCCGGGAGGCTATTTAACCTATAAATTTATGACAAGTACTGATACGGTTGACTGGCAAGTGCTTGGCTTAGGTAGTGTATTAGCATTTATCTGTGCCTATGCGTGTATCCATTACTTTTTAATTATCGTAGGTAAACTAGGCATGATGCCTTTTGTTATTTATCGACTGATACTTGGTGCGGGCTTATTATGGTTTATATTTGCCTAACAAACAGGCCTTAACGGCTATGTGATTGCTGTTAGGCGCACTTTATAGTGTGCTTCTCTTTGCTGATGTTTAAGCTACCTGCTTCGGTAGGTAGTAATTATCAAAGCGGCGATGTTTGAAATATCTACTCATGTTAATTTTCTTAAATCTTTAATGTACCTGACCCCTTAAATTTTTGAGTGGAAGTTAACGTAAACGTTAAATAATTTCGTGTTTATAAGTGTGTTTTTGTATAGAATGATAAGAAACCTTTAACGCCTAACACTAAAGGGGCATAGCAAATGAATTTATCATTATCTGAAGAGCAAGTGATGATACAAGATATGGCGAAGAAGTTTGCCGAATCTGAGTTAGCACCTGTTGCCAGCCAATTAGACGAGTCACCCGATGAGTCGTTATTTTTATCTAATTTAGCCAAACTTTCTGAACTTGGTTTTATGGGGCTTAATATCAAAGCCGAATATGGCGGAGTAGAAGCTGGCAGTGTGGCATTTAGTTTAGCAATCACCGAATTAGCAAAGGCGTGTGCCTCTACGGCAGTTACTACCTCAGTCACAAATATGGTGGCAGAAGTTATTCAAGCGGTAGGTAATGAAGATCAAAAACAACAATATTTACCTAAACTATGTGACGGACAATATCGTGCAGGGGGCTTTTGTTTGACTGAAAATTCTGCAGGTTCTGATCCTGCAGGTATGAAAACAGTCGCCGTTCGTGAAGGTGATGACTATATTATTAACGGTAGCAAGTTATATATTACCAGCGGAACATTTGCTGATGTTTTTGTCGTTTGGGCCGTTACCGATCCGAGCGCCAAAAAAGGCAAAGGCATCTCATGTTTTATTGTTGAAGCGAGTACGCCGGGTGTAAATATAGGTAAAACAGAAGATAAAATGGGGCAAAAAGCATCGCCCACGAATGAAGTGCATTTTGAAAATTGCCGTGTACCAGCTTCATCGTTACTTGGCCAAGAAAATAAAGGCTTCGGTGTTGCCGTAGGTGAGCTTGCTGGCGGAAGAATTGGTATTGGCTCTCTTGCACTGGGTATTGGCTTAGCAGCAATGGATTATGCACGTGAGTATTTAATCGAACGAAAGCAATTCGACCAACCCTTGGCTAATTTTCAAGGGTTACAATGGAAATTAGCAGAGCGTTATACCGAGCTAGAAGCAGCTCGGTTATTACTTATGCAAGCGGCTTATACTAAAGAACAAGGTTTAGCGTTTGGTAAGCAAGCATCTATGGCAAAACTTTTTGCTGCAGAAAAAGCAAATATCGCCTGCTACGACGCATTACAAATGATGGGTGGTGCCGGATACATAAAAGAATATCCGTTGGAGCGATTTGCTCGTGATGTGCGCGTGACTTCTATTTATGAAGGTACTAGCGAGATACAAAAAGTGATTATTGCTCGCGAATTGCTCAATGAAGTAAAATAGTCATAACTCATTGTTTATCATGCGCCTAATTATTGGTGCATGATTGCTCTTATACCCTTTAAGCGTTCTCCACAATAAAAACGGTGTCTTTACCAAGTTCTTTAGCTTGGTACATTGCATTATCGGCCGCAATGAACCATTGATCTGCACTTTTACTTTCGCGTAATGGAGCAATACCAATACTACAGGTTACGCAGGGCAGAGCGTCAGAAGATGTTTCAACCAAACATTGTTGAAAACGTTTTGCGATAACGTTAGCTTCATCTATGTTGGTTTCTGGACAAAGTATTACAAATTCTTCACCTCCCCAGCGTGAAACAATATCAACACTTCGGGCACATTCCGTTAATTGTTTGGCAAAATGTTGTAAAACATCATCTCCAACTTTATGACCAAATTGATCATTTATATTTTTGAAGTCATCTATATCTAATATGATTAAACAGGCATTTTTATTGTAACGTTCTTTAAGCTTTATTTGTTGTTGAATACACTCTGATAAATGGCCACGATTATACAATCGCGTTAATGAATCACGGATGGCCAGGTCTGCAAGCTGCTTATTTTTTTCATCAAGTTGTTGGTGGGCAAGCTCTAACGCCTTATTTTTTGCTTCTAAGATACTTGCATTATTTACTGAGCGCCAATAGCCAAATAATAAACAAATGATCACTGCGATAAAAGCAGAAGCAGATTTGATCGCCATACTATAGTCTTTGACTTGAGTAGTGTTAATGTCTTTTAAATATGAAAACACTTGCGCATGCTCTGCTATAGTGATTTGTGAAATCGCCTGATTGAGTGTTGGTATAATATGTGACAAAGATTTACCCACCCCAATACGAAGCTTATCTTCTAGTTCAGAAATACCGACAATTCTTAAATTATGTAATGCATTGTCTTTGATATATTTATTGGCTCCGTGGAAAGAGCCTAAGTAAAAATCAATCTCTTTATTTTGTACCTTTGTTAAGCCTTGCGCTTCATTTTCAACTTCTACGATATTTATTTTAGGGTGGTACTCTAATAAATAACGATGCAATCGATAGCCAGTAACTACAGCGACGGATTGTTGATTAATGTTTGCTAAATGACCAACTAATGGTTGGTTGTAATGTCCATAAAGTGCATTTGGTGCTCGAAAGAGCACTTTTGTAAAATCGAGAAAGTTTTTTCTGTTAGTTGTGCTATTTAACATGGGGATCAAATCACACTTGTTAGCTTGAATATAGTCAAGCGTTTGTTGCCAACTCTCAGTGGGGATTAAGGTAAAGGTAAGTTCTGAGTTTTTTTCTATAAGAGTCAGGTATTGGCGAGAAAGACCGATATGTTGCCCATTAATGAGTGATTCATAGGGGGCCCAATCAGGGTCAATACAATATCGGATACTCGAAGGACTTGACGGCGCAGCCATCAACGAAAAACTTTCGCTAATTAATAGAGCATAAAAACTTATAAATACAACATGTTTCATTATTTTATGTAATATTGGTGAAAATTATTACGCCGACCACGAAACAAGCGTAATTTTACTATATCGCTAATTTCACAAAAAAGATAATGGTTTATTTCGAGAGTTTAACGTTATTCCACTTGTTAATTTGCGCTACGCCCCCACGTTAAATGTAAATAATCTGACGGGGAATAATAGTGTCAAATGTATCCGTAGCCATGACGATGGAAAACTTTCAAAAGATTGTATTGGAAGACTCAAAAGAAAAGCTGGTTTTAGTCGCTTTTTGGGCAGAGCAAGTACCAGAGAGTGTCGAATTAAAAGACAAGTTATCAGCACGAGTAATGGGAGCCGATGAACATATTTTAATGACAACGGTTGATTGTCAGGCGGAGCAACAAATTGCTGCGCAATTTGGTATTCAAGGTTTACCAACTGCCGTTTTAGTTAAAGACGGACAACCGATTGATGGTGTTTCTGGTCCACAAACAGATGAAAGTATTGAAGCCTTTATTGGTAAGCACCTACCTAAACCAGAAGATGAGCTATTAACTCAGGCAAAAGCATGCTTAGCTGAGAACGATGTTAATCAAGCGTTTGGTTTAATTACTCAAGCACATCAACTAGATGCAGAGCGAGCTGATATTAAGTTCATTTTGATTGATGTTTATTTACAAACAGGAAAAATATCAGAAGCCGAACAATTACTGGGCACGATAAAGATGGTAGATCAGGATAGTGATTATGCTGCTTTAGTCGCTAAATTAGAGTTAGCTAACGAGGCTGCCGATTCACCAGAAATTCAATCACTTGAACAAGCGATTGAACAAGACCCTCAAAACAATGAGCTAAAACGAAAACTAGCCGCGCAATATAACCAAGTAAACCGTAATGAAGAAGCGTTAACGATATTGTTCCGTTTAGTTCAACAAGATTCAAGTGATGCTGACAGTAAACAATTATTGTTAGATGTATTAAAAGCTTTGCCAGACGGCGACCCTCTCGCGACTAAATATCGCCGAAAGCTGTATACCTTGATGTATTAATAAAAAAGCGCTAAGCGCTTTTTCTTTTAGCGCAAGCGCAAGTTATTTTAATTTTTCAACAAATGTTTTTCTAAACTTGGCAAGTTTAGGAGAAACAACAGCCTGACAGTATTGATTTTCAGGGTTATTATTGAAATAGTCTTGATGATATTCTTCCCCAGAAAAGAATGAGCTTAATGGGGTTATTTCAGTAACAATGGGTGCTGAAAAAGCTGCAGAATCGGTAAGTTCCTTAATGATGTTTGAGGCAATCTCTCGCTGTTCTTCATTATGATAAAAAATTGCTGAACGATATTGCGTACCAACATCATTGCCTTGACGGTTTAGTTGTGTTGGATCATGCAAGGTGAAAAAAATTTCTAAGATTTCACGAAAACTAATAATATCGCTGTCATAAGTTAATTGAACAACTTCTGCGTGCCCAGAATTTCCTTCACACACCATTTTGTAGGTAGGAGAATCAGTATGTCCGCCCATATAACCAGACTCGGCGCTTAAAATTCCCTGTAAACTATTAAAAGCTGCTTCGATACACCAAAAGCAGCCTCCGGCTAACGTTGTTTTTTCAATAGTCGATGCCATGAGTACACCCTACAATCAGATGAAGTATAGAAACACATTATATCGTGGTTCACAGGGTTGAACAGTACCAAGTTTTATAACTAAATGTTATATGCAATATGCTGATGAAACCTCACGGTTAACTCTTCTTTTTCTTGGGGAAGTTCTAACTCTGTTGCTAATAATCGCGTTGCTTGTTCTATTTGATTAAGAAATCGACCATAGCCATGATCACTACGGTTATCGCGGGTCGCAACAAAAATAAGTTGTATGTTGTCGGTTAGTTGATCGGCTTGCCACTTACTTATGATGCCACAAGGACTGTTTTCAGGGTTGTAGCCCAGCATTTGTAATTCACCAATCGTTGAAACCGTTTCGTGCTCGCTATATCTAACAATAGGTACTAGCCCATTTGCGATCAGCGCACCGTTATTTAAATTAAATCTTTTTGCTACAAGCGAAAAAGTATCGGTTAAAAATGTATATAACGGATTATAGGGATCAATCGACTGAGGATCGATTTCAACCATATTAAGTAATCGATTATTGATTGCTAAGTTAATAACCGCATAAGTAATGTTAGAGCAATCATCAGGGATTTTAGTCCCTTGGTTAGCATAGCGTTGAACTATGGTACGCAATTTATGTGCTGTAACACCTGTACATCCCTTATTGCGAGCGAATATGTCATAGGTGATGTGTTGGTGATCTCGAATTCGAATGTCTTTGGCAGGTAAGGCTATTTGCTGTTGATAACACAACAGAACTTTAAGCACCTTTTGGTGAAATTCAGCAGCATTTTGTCTGATTTCATCGCCTTGAGCGAGAAACAAAAGCGTTATTTTTTTTGCGCGTACATTGGCATCAAAAAATGTATTCTGTAATTCATGAATGTTTGGATCATAATAGAAAAGAATTTGCTGACCTGTTTGCCATTGATGTACTTCTTGGCTGTAACGTACACGTACTAATTTATCATTAGCAACAAATACACAATTTTTAATGGCAAAGTCATTACAAAGGGTAAACAATAACTGAGACATGCTTTGATAAAACTGAAAATAGGCCTGTTGATTTGATTCGTTAAGTGTTGGGCTTATTTTATTCAGTAGCTCATTGCTGATTGGAAATTCTGCTAAAATATATTGGTTATCTCTCGCGTTAGCAGGAATAAAAGCTTTGTGTGATGCACTGCGTTTACGGACTATAGACATTGAAGTTCCCTGTCTGTTGGTTAATGTGATAATTCGCGGCGATTATAAGTGGTGGATATGACAAATTTATGTCACTAAAGACGAGCTTTTAGTGAACAATGATGAAACTTTTATGACGCTATTCAAACTGAGACACCCTGTAACTATGGATGATTTCCTACAGTGTTGATTTTTCTCTAAAGATTTTAAACTTGATACTTACTCTGTTTATGACAAAAAAATGAAAGCAAGACGCACATAAATAGCTGAAGCGTGTATGATACTTTTCATGTTTACATGACAAGATGGTAAATAATGCAACTTGATCAACAAGCGATGATTGCGGCAATTAATCAAACCATGCCATTTGGTAAATATGCAGGCCGCAAGCTGTTACAATTACCAGAACCTTATCTGGTTTGGTTTCATGGAAAAGGTTTTCCTGAAGGGAAATTAGGCGAGCAATTAGCGTTAGTTTATGAAATTAAATTGAATGGATTAGAAGGAATGTTAACACCGTTATTGAAAGGGGAATGAGCAGTTATTTTTAAATGAAGTTTTTATATAAATTTTTTTTTAATTTCTTAACGATCTAACAGAAAATAAATAACAGAATGAATTTCAGGTGGTTATCTTTTGACCTAAAAATTGGCATGAAAATTATTCAGTTTCGCACGATTTAATGACGATTTAATGGCATTTCTATACTTGCAATAAAAAGGTAAATATTCTTAAATGAAGTGGTTGATTGATATTTATTATCAATTAGAGAAGTTCTATAAAATCATAAATTTCAAATGTTTATGGAGATTCATTTCATGAGAAGACAAAAAAGAGATCGTTTAGATAGAGCATATTCTAATGGTTACCAAGCTGGCGTTTCTGGTAAAAATAGAGAAAATTGTCCTTATCAGAATACTAATGCAAAGTCTGAATGGTTAGGTGGTTGGCGTGAAGCAATGTCAGATAAAAATGCGGGGTTATTTAGGTAGCGCGATTCGTAAGAACACACAAAAGAAGCCCTTGTTTAAGGGCTTTTTGCTATGCACTACCACACACAGGACAATTGATTTGCTTTTTCACATAAATATGCTGCCAATGTTGATGTAAACCATCATACAAGGCTAATCTATTATTTGAATGTTCAATGCCAACAAGTAATTTTATTGCATCAATGGCTTGAGTTCCCGCAATTACCGCAAGTACGGGGCCTATAACACCTACGGTTTGACAATTATTTTCTGGAGCATGTTCACTTTTGGGAAAAACACATTGATAACAAGCGGCATCTTTTATATTAGGAACGATGGTTAATTGTTGACCATCAAAGCCCGTGGCAGCTCCGACAATAAAAGGTTTATTATATTCAACACAGGTTTTGTTCATTAAATATCGTGTCGCAATGTTATCGCAACAATCAACGACCAAATCAGCTTGTTGTACATAATACTGCGCTAATTCATCATCTAGCATTTCGTCAATGACTTCTATTTCTACATCGGGGTTATTTAACACTAGCTTTTCGCCAGCGGTATCAGCTTTATTGTGATCAATATCTTGCTGATTGAATAATATTTGTCGCTGTAGATTAGTTATGTCAACAGAGTCTCCATCTGCAATAATCAGTTTTCCTATACCAGCAGCAGCTAAATACATCGCTACGGGGTTGCCTAATCCACCCATACCAACAATTAACACAGTGGCATTTCGAAGCGCCAACTGTCCGGACTCGCCAATTTTATTTACCATAATTTGACGACTATAACGTAGTTTCTCTGATGTAGTTAACATTGCATTTCCAGATGAGTTATTTACCAGGTATTGGCTTTTTGTTGATCTGTTTCTTTTGCCGCTAACCAATTATTTTCACCGTCAGCGGTTAGTTCTTTTTTCCAAAAGGTGGCTTTGACTTTAAGGTGATCCATGATGAATTCACACGCGGCAAACGCATCTTGCCTATGTTTGCTTGAAACACCAACGAAAACAATTTGCTCGCCAACCGCTAACTGGCCAATACGGTGAATGACATTTACACGACCAATAGACCAGCGTACTCGAGCCGTTGTAATAATATCTGCAAGTTGTTTTTCTGTCATTCCTGGGTAATGTTCAAGATATAAACCGATGACTTGTTTCTTTAAATTATTATTGCGCACTTTTCCACAAAAGGTGGCAACAGCTCCGTCTTCGTCGTTATTGAGGTGCAACTTGTTGTATTCATCAGCTAGGTTAAAATCAGTTGATTGAATACTTATTGTGGAGTTATCTGACATGCTAACCTCCCGTAACGGGCGGAAAGAAAGCAACTTCATCGCCATCATTAATAATGTGTTGAGGATCTGCCATTTGTTGGTTTACTGCACATAATACATTGGTCGAAAGGGCTTGTTGCCAATCAGTAGACTGGCTGCATAAGTGTGAAAGTAATGCTGAAACAGTATTGATGTTATCAGCGCTAACTTCAAGTTCGTGACAAGATAATTGCTCGCGTAAAGTAGCAAAAAATAAAACTTTGATCATAAGCTATCCTTGGAATGCGTTTGCCAATGCCCTGACTTTCCACCTGTTTTACTTAATACTTTTATACCAAAAATTTCCATGGCTGGATCAGCGGCTTTACACATATCAAACAACGTTAAGCAGGCAACTGATACTGCCGTTAATGCTTCCATTTCAACGCCTGTTTGTCCTGAAAGTTTGCAAAGACTTTCAACACGTATACAAGCGTTAACTTCATCAAGGGTAAAATCCACTTGAACTTTTGTTAACATTAAAGGGTGACATAATGGGATCAAATCACTGCACTTTTTTGCTGCCTGAATACCGGCAATACGCGCAACCGATAACACATCACCTTTTTTATTATCACCTTGGGTGATTAATGTGAGTGTTTCGCTGGTCATTTTGATAAAACCTTCAGCTATAGCAACTCGTGCAGTGGTTGCTTTATCGGTAACATCAACCATGTTGGCGTCACCTTGCTGATTGATATGGCTTAAAATATTGGCTGGTGAATTATTCATTTTTGTCTCTTGTTGTACATGCTTGTGTTGATAAATTTAAATGCGGCACGAAATTACAAGGTTTATGCTGTGAATTGAGCTGTTCAGCAATTAACTTATCCCATGCTGTTTTACATGCATTAGTAGAGCCCGGTACACATAAAATAACGGTATGATTAGCAATCCCTCCTAATGCACGAGACTGTATAGTTGAGGTGCCAATTTCATCAAACGAAATAGCACGGAAAATTTCACCAAAGCCTTCAATATTTTTATCAAATAATGGCAGTAATGCTTCTGGAGTATTGTCTCTATCGGTGAACCCTGTACCACCGGTACTAATAACAACATTGATATTATCATCAGCAATCCATTTCGATACGATAGCTCTTAATTGATAAACATCATCTTTTACAATGGCTTTTTCAACAACTTGATGACCTGCATTGTCAGCACGTTCTACAAGGGCTTTACCAGAAGAATCCGTTGATTCATCTCGTGTGTCTGATACGGTTAATACGGCGATTTTTAGTGAAGTAAAGATGTTTGTTGCATGATCAGAATTTGACATTATAGCTCCTATTTTTCGCTAACTTTCCTTCCACTTGTTGCCAATCTTGCGGTGTATTTGCATTGAACAAAGCATGTGGATTTTTTATGGGTAGTTCGCGATGAGGTAAATGGTTCAACATCGAACGTACCGAGTATGTATTCGTTTTATTTTTAGGGATTAAAGATGTTTGCGTGGCAATATTTTTAGTGAAAAAACGCTGACAAAAGTGATTGTTAGGTAGGTACAGCGGTAAATAATGCTGCTGATAAAAACATGCTTTATTTGAGAGCTGTCCTGCACTTTTTAGGTGTTGCAAAGTCGTAAGATCTATAAAAGGTAAATCTACCGGAATTATTAATAATGCGTGGGGCTGATATTTTACTAATGCGGTATAAATGCCACCCAGGGGACCAATACATTCAAGTTTGTCTTGTTCGCCGTGAACATTACCACTTATGATAGTTTGGTCAACGCCTGCTTTGTTGAGTAACGTTACTGAACGATCGAGTAAACGTTCCCCATTCACTGAAAGTAGTGCTTTATCTTTGCCCATTCGAGAAGATTTACCACCAGCTAATACAACGCCTAAACAATGTCGAGGTTTTCGCATGCTTTATCCTCCTAACATCGCAAGATTTTTAGTTGCACCAGTTAACTGCTGTTGTAAAAAGTGTGTCGCTTTTTTATCTGTTAGCAAATGTGATATGGCGTTTATTAACGGTGCTTGATCATCTGATTGTAGATGCTCTCGTAATGATAAACCTTGATCGGCGAATAAGCATAAGTGTAATTTTCCTAACGCACTAATGCGAAGGCGATTGCAAGAAGCACAGAAGTCTTTGCTATAAGGCATGATCAAACCAATTTTGCCTCGATAGTCAGGGTGATAAAATTCTTGTGCAGGGCCTGATGATTTTTCTTTAATAACCGGTTGCCAACCAGCCAGTATCAGTTGCTGTTTTATGCGCGAACCTTGTACGTGTTGTTCAGTAAAGAATGTGTGGTTATCACCCGTTTGCATCAATTCGATAAAGCGAAGTGTGACAGGTGTTTCTTTGATAAAGTTTAAAAAGGTATCGATATCTGCGCCGTTGTATTGTCGCATTAATACTGTATTTACCTTCACTTGGGTAAGTCCAAGAGTTAACGCTTTATCGATACCTGACAGTATTTCTTGTAGCTTATCGTGACCAGTAATTGATTGGAAAAGTCGAGGATCTAAACTGTCAATACTGACATTTAAGGCGTCTAATCCAGCGTCGATCCAATCTTGAATTTGACTGTTTAATTTATAGCCGTTGGTGGTGATGGCAAGTTTTTTAATACCAGGGGTAGATTTACAACTTTCCAGAATTTGAGGTAAATCTTTGCGTAATGAGGGCTCACCGCCGGTAATACGAATTTTTTCTGTACCTAATGAAGCAAAAGCCGTTGCTAAACGTTGAATTTCAGCTAACGATAGAAAGTCACGATCGTGATCACATTGATAACCATCAGGCAAACAATAATCGCAACGAAAGTTGCATACATCAGTAATAGAGAGCCTTAGGTAATAAAACCTACGGCCGTAGTTGTCAGTTAACATTTCACCTTTCCAAATGTCGGGAGGCTAATAAGTTTCCCTATTAACCCTGGCGATTAAAGAATAATCACGGCTAAGGCTGCATATTTACATGAAATTTAGCAACGGAAGCTCGGCGAATTTACGTTTTATAGTAGTACATAATGCCCAACGATGATAATACTATTATTTCATAGGTTAAAACTTGAGGTGTATCAAAGTATGACAAGATAAACCATAGCATCTTGTTTTTAATTAACTGATAATTGGTATCATTACGAAAAATAGAATCAGGAATAGATGATGAATGATTGTTGTTCTGCACCTGGTTTAATGCCGTTTGAGCAAGCATTAAATCAGATGTTAGCGGAAATAAAACCCTTAACAGCCAGTGAAGAAATATCATTCGCACTGAGTGATAACCGTGTTCTAGCGAAAAATGTATATAGCCCTGTTAATGTTCCACCAATGAATAACTCGGCGATGGACGGATATGCTTTTAAACAAGGCGCTGCTGATATTAACTCGTTAAATGTTATTGGTCGTTCCATGGCTGGTAAACCGTTTTTAGGAAAGTGTCAGCAAGGTGAGTGTGTTCGTATTATGACGGGTGCAGCCATGCCAAAAGGCTGTGACACTGTGATTATGCAAGAGCAATGTCAGCAAGATGGCAACGTTATTCATCTACAAAAGCGCGTGACTCAGTTTTCTAATGTACGAAATCTTGGAGAAGATATAAGACAAGGAGCACTCGTTTTTGAACAAGGCAGACGATTAACGTCAATAGATGTGGGGGTGCTCGCATCTCTTGGTATTGCAGAAGTAACGGTTTATAAGCCTATTAAAGTCGCATTGTTTTCAACCGGAGATGAGTTGAAAAATCCCGGAGAACCGTTATCTATTGGTGAAATATATGAAAGTAATAGCCATTGTTTACAGGCAATGTTAACTAAGTTTGGTGTTGATGTAATACCGATGGGCATTATTCCTGATAACGAAGAACAGATTACACAGGCATTAATAACTGCTAACGAACAAGCTGATGTGGTGATCACCTCGGGTGGCGTTTCAGTAGGCGATGCCGATTATATTAAAGCTGTTTTAGAAAAGTTAGGTCGTATAAATTTTTGGAAGGTTGCTATCAAACCCGGTAAACCATTTGCGTTTGGTCACTTACCGAATAGTTACTTCTTTGGTTTGCCTGGAAACCCAGTATCGGCGTTAGTGACTGCGCATCAACTGGTTTTACCTGCGCTAACTAAATTACAAAATATGAAACAGCAAAATTCAATTAGGCTGAGTGCAAGCACTACAACAGGCTTGAAAAAAGCGCCAGGTCGCATGGATTTACAACGCGGCGTGATACAAATCAATACCCAAGGTCAGTTAACTGTAACGTCAACAGGTAGCCAAGGTTCAGGAATGCTTACGAGCATGGCAAAGGCAAATTGTTATATTGTGTTATCGCAAGAGCAGGGCAATGTTCAAGCTGATGAGCAAGTTACTGTGCTACCTTTTGATCAATATTTACAATAATCATGCAACCGTTATTTTTATTACCCGGCACCATGTGCGACGAACGACTTTGGCAACCAACGCTGTCTGTGGCTGAAAACCATTTCATACCGCATTTTTTAACGTTACACGATGGTGATTCGATTGATGAGATCGTACAGCAAATAGCAACGCAGTTGCCAAAGGAGCCAGTTAACTTACTTGGTTTTTCTTTAGGTGGCTATTTAGCTTCAGCCTTTGCAATACGTTACCCTGAGAAAGTTTCGACGCTATTTATCGTTTCTAATATTCCTTGCGCTTTACCCGTTGAAGAAGTGAAAGAAAGATCTCGAACGATTCATTGGATCAAAAAACATGGTTATCGTGGTATTCCTAAAAAACGCATTTTAAATTTAATGGCGAGCAATGCGCACGATAATACAGAAGTGATATCGTTAATTGCAGAGATGGATAAATCGCTTGGTGGTGAAGTGTTAATGGCGCAATTACGCGCGACGACACAGCGAGTTAACTTATTTGAGCAGTTGCGTGCTTTACCTATCGCCAAACATTTTTGTGTTGGCCGAGAAGATACATTAGTGAATCTTGATGACTTACAACGATTGGCGTCTACAGATGAAAAAATGGACTTAACGATATTTGAACATACAGGGCATATGTTGCCGTTAGAGCAGCCGAAAGCATTTAGCCGATGGTTAAATAACAACGTAAAATGAATAATAAAAAGCCCTGTTAATGAGCTAACAGGGCTTGAGAAAAAGAATAACGGTTTAATTAAAAACTATATACTAACGTCATCGCTGTTTGTGTATTTGTGTTTTCTTTGTTTTCATCAACATCAGTATTATGCTCAACGATAAAGCTAAATTTTAATTGTAACGTTTCAATCAGCTTTGTGGTAATTGATGACTCAGCTTTATATGTGCTGTTGGCACCATTTTTTGGTGCGTACTTTGCGACGACTAACTGTTTAAACTCAACATGTTCATTGATTTTTCGTTTGTATAGCGCTTGCGCCTGAATAATGAATGCATCATGTGTTGTTTCACCATTTTCGTCTGGTTCTTTTAATACATCGCGTTTGTAACCAGGACCAACATCAGCATCTAGCGTTGCTTTTTTAGTTTCAAACCAACGTCGACCCCAACCAGATGAAATAGAACTTTGATTATCGAAGCTGCTAAAACGATTATCAGCATACGATGCATTACCATATACGTAGTTTTTACCGTTTGGTTCTATGGTATAGTTGGTTTGTCCAACAATCGTCCATTTTTGATCCGAGGTTTCAAATTCTTCAGTGATTGTGCCATCTTCTTTGACAACTTCTGTTTCAGTTTTTCGAACGAGTACGTCAAAGTTTAATGAACTACGCCATTGGTTTTTTTCAAAGCTGAAATCTAAGCCTGCTTTTAAATCGCCACTTTTAGTGTCGCCCGTTTTAAATAATGCGCCAAATTCAGCGGATGCCTTCATTGGTGATGTTTCTTTTTGCTCTTCTGCTTGTATCAAAAAAGGGGTAAGGCAAAGTGCAGCAGTTGCTAATTTAAGATTCATTGGTATTCTCTTGGTTTACGTGAACAGATAATTGTGGGAATGGAATTTCGATTCCTGCGTTGTCCAGTTCAACTTTGATAGATTGCATTAGATCAAAATATACTGGCCAATAGTCACTGGTTTTTACCCAAGGGCGTACAACAAAATTAACTGAACTATCAGCTAATTCACTAACGCCTACAGTAACGTCTTCGTCTTTAAGTACTAATTCGTGTGCTTTCGCTACACGTGTAAGTATCTCTTTGGTTTTCGCTAAGTCGGCACTGTAGCCTACACCGATTACAAGATCAATCCTACGTGTCGGCTTAGTTGAGTAATTGGTAATGGTATCGGTGGTGATGGCACCATTTGGTACGATAACTGTTTTATTATCAGGAGATCTTAGGTTCGTTGAAAAAACATGTACTTCTTCAACAATTCCCGCTGTTCCTGCTATTTCAACAAAGTCACCCGCTCTAAAAGGCTTAAAGGTGATTAGTAAAATGCCTGAAGCAAAGTTTGATAAGGAGCCTTGAAGCGCTAAACCAATTGCTAAACCAGCGGCACCAACAATGGCAACTAATGACGTAGTATTAAAGCCTAAATGTGAAATAGCAGCAATGAAGGCAACCAATACAAGTAAGCCGTAAGCGAGGCTACAAATAAAGCTGCTGACGGTATCATCAACTTGCTTATGTTTTAGAATCTTGTTCAGTGTTGAGGCTATTATGCGTGCGACAATGCGACCGACGATAAAGATTAAAAATGCAATGAGTATATTTAACGCGTAACTATAAAAGAGCTCTTGATTTTCAGCAAACCAGTTCATTAAATTTTCCACGAGTACTCCCTCTGTGTCATAGAATAATTAGTCGACAAATTATAATAAATTTAACAGGCTAAGCCCATTGTTATTTTTAAAGACAGAAAGTTTTTAATGAAACGGTAATAGCAAAAGTGCCAAACTGAATGACTCAATTTAGCACTTTTAAAAGATTGGTATTGATTGAAATTTTTAATACTAAGATTTTACTAGTGCGACCAGTTCACCTTTCGAGTAACGTTCGAACATTACATCGAGTGATACGGGGTTTATTTTTGACGCATTACCTGCGGTATTAAACGCTTCATAACGTGCTTTACAAATTTCATACATGGCTTTTGTTGATTCAGCAAGGTATTTTCGTGGGTCAAATTCACTTGGATTTTGTGCCATAAAACGACGAATAGCACCTGTAGAGGCTAATCGTAAATCGGTATCAATGTTGACTTTACGAACACCGTTTTTGATACCTTCTTGAATTTGTTCAACAGGTACACCGTAAGTTTCGGGTATTGCGCCGCCATATTCGTTGATAGTAGCTAGCCAATCTTGTGGTACAGATGATGAACCATGCATAACTAAATGCGTATTAGGGATGCGTTGATGTATCGCTTTAATGCGATCGATTGATAAAATATCGCCTGTCGGTGGGCGGGTAAATTTATATGCTCCATGTGATGTACCACATGCAATTGCTAAGGCATCTACTTGGGTTTTTTTAACGAAATCTGCAGCTTCTTCTGGGTCTGTTAACATTTGCTCTTGCGTTAGTTTCCCCACAGCACCAACACCATCTTCTTCACCAGCTTCGCCGGTTTCAAGTGAGCCTAAACAACCAAGCTCACCTTCAACTGAAACGCCGCAAGCATGAGCCATTTCAACTGTTTTTCGTGTAACATCCACGTTATATTCGTAACTTGACGGTGTTTTACCGTCTTCCATTAATGAGCCATCCATCATTACTGATGAAAAGCCGAGTTGTATAGATCGCTGACATACTGCTGGCGAGGTTCCATGATCTTGATGCATAGCAACAGGAATGTGAGGGAACTCTTCAATAGCAGCTAATATAAGGTGGCGTAAAAAGGGGGCCCCTGCATATTTTCGAGCGCCAGCAGATGCTTGTAAAATGACAGGACTGTCTGTTTCATCAGCTGCTAGCATAATCGCGCGAACTTGCTCTAAGTTATTTACGTTAAATGCTGGAATACCGTAATTAAATTCAGCGGCGTGATCTAACATTTGTCGCATGGAAACTAAAGCCATGAAAAACTCCTAAGTTACAATTTTGGTTGAGGAAATAGCATTAAATTACTTTCACATCGAAACAATTATGTTTCATTGTGTAATTCTAGCAGAAAGTTTTCATACTTTGCATCATTGTATTTTTATTGTTTAACGGTAAAAAAATAGTATTAACGTGTTTGCGATGAAAATGGATAAGAATTACGAAAAAAAATGGCTGTTAATAGCGTGGAATAACAGAATTCATGAACTTATTTTTGAAATGTTACAACAAAACTTTTTTTTAATGAGATAAAAAAACCTTAGCAAGATGCTAAGGTTTTACAAGGAAAAGGTAGGGTTATTATATTTTAGCTTTTAGCCCGTGCTTCTAATACTGCAACTGCAGGTAATACTTTACCTTCAAGGAATTCTAAAAACGCCCCGCCACCCGTTGAAATATAAGAAACCTTATCAGCGATATTATATTTATCTACTGCTGCCAGTGTATCGCCGCCGCCTGCTACTGAAAACGCTTTGCTGTTTGCAATGGCCATTGATATCACCTCAGTGCCTTTAGCAAACGCATCAATTTCAAAGACGCCAACAGGACCATTCCATAATACTGTACCCGCATTTTTAATGATTTCTGCCACTTTAGCTGCTGTTTCCGGTCCGTAATCAATAATGTCATCTTCTGATTGAACGTCAGTTAATGTTTTTACCGTTGCTACTGAGTCATGTTTCCAGTTGTCGAAACTATCACGTGTAACGGTTACATCATTGGCAAAAACAACCTCTGTTTTTTCACATAATCTCTGCGCTTCTGGGATCAAATCTTTTTCATAAAGCGAGTTACCCACTTCATTACCCGCGGATGCAACAAAAGTATTTGAAATACCGCCACCAACAACAAGGGTATCGGCAATATTTGATAGTGAATCTAATACTGTTAGTTTAGTCGATACTTTAGAACCACCAACAATGGCAACTAAAGGTCGGGCAGGGTTATCAAGTGCTTTTGATAAAGCATCAAGTTCCGCTACTAATAAAGGGCCTGCACAGGCAACGGGGGCAAATTTAGCAACACCATGCGTACTTGCTTGTGCACGATGGGCAGTACCAAACGCATCCATCACATAAACATCACAAAGGGATGCAAGCTGCTTTGATAATGCTTCATCATCTTGCTTTTCACCTTTATTAAAGCGAACATTTTCAAAAACAACAAGCTCACCATCGGCAAGTTCAACACCATCTAAATAATCTTTGACTAAGCGCACTGGGCTTGAAAGAGCGTCGGCTAAGTAATTAACAACAGGTTGCATAGAATATTTATCTTCGTATTCACCTTCTGTTGGTCTACCTAAATGTGACATGACCATCACTTTTGCACCTGCAGCTAGAGCATGCTTAATCGTCGGTAGCGATGCTCGTAGTCGAGCATCTGAAGTGACTTTACCGTCAGCAATGGGTACATTTAAATCTTCACGGATCAATACGCGCTTACCAGCGAGATCCAAATCAGTCATTTTAATAACAGACATAAGTTGTTCCTATAATGAGTTCATTATGGTAGATCTGCCATCACTTTAGCAGTATCTAGCATTCTATTGGCGAATCCCCATTCGTTGTCACACCAAACGAGCATTTTAACTAAACGTTTATGACTTACACGCGTTTGATTACCATCGACAATGGCTGAATGTGGATCATGGTTAAAGTCTATCGATACTAAAGGTTCTTCCGTATACCCAAGGATCCCTTGTAAACCATTGTTTTGTGCGTTAACAATGGCTTGATTTATTTGTGCAATGGATACATCACAGCTAACCGTTAGACTAAGATCCATTGCAGTAACATTGATGGTAGGTACGCGCACAGCAATAGCTTCAAATCGTCCTGAAAACTTAGGTAGAATTCGTTCAATACCAGCGGCTAACTTGGTGTCAACAGGAATGATGGATTGGCTCGCCGCTCTTGTTCTTCTAAGATCAGGATGATATGCATCAATCACTTGTTGATCATGCATTGACGAATGAATTGTTGTAATCGTGCCGCTTTCAACACCAAAGGCATCATCAATCACTTTAATGACTGGTACAATACAGTTCGTAGTACAAGAGCCATTACTGACAACCTGATGATCGGTAGTTAGCGTGTTATCGTTAATACCATATATGATGGTTGCGTCTAAATCTTTCGCACCTGGGTGTGAGTAAAGCACTTTAGAGGCACCTTGCTTAAGATGGGCAAGTCCATCGGCTTTAGAGTTATATTTACCAGTACAATCAAGTACGATATCTGCTTGATAGGATTTCCAGTTAATATTTTTTATGTCAGCTTCATGTGTCAAGTAAATGTCATCACCGGCTATATTTAATCGGTTGCTTTCACGTGAAACGGCAAATGAAAATCGCCCATGTGTGCTGTCGTATTTTAATAAATGGGCAATCCCATCAGGATCTGCTAGTTCGTTGATGGCAACGAGTTGTAAATCTTTGCGATGATTGTGTTCATATAAGGCACGAGCAACGCTACGACCAATACGACCAAATCCATTGATAGCGATTTTTGTAGGCATATCTAAAGAAAGTTACCTTGGGAAATAAAGCGCCATTATTAATGGCGCTATTAAATTATAAGCTGTTTACCGTGTTAACAACATTTTCAACAGTAAAACCAAAGTGCTCAAACAATGCATTTCCTGGCGCTGACTCACCAAAGGTCGTCATGCCAACCACCTTGCCTGCAAAGCCTACATACTTATACCAAAAGTCAGTATGTGCAGCTTCAATAGCAACACGCTTAGTAACAGAGCTTGGTAGTACAGACTCTTTATAGGCATCACTTTGCTGATCAAAAATATTGCTTGAAGGCATCGATACAACACGTACTTTATCACCAAGAGTTTCGGCTGCTTTTAACGCTAGCGAAACTTCAGAACCCGTGGCAATTAAAATGACGTCAGGTGTACCGTTACTATCTTTAACAATATAACCACCTTTAGCAATGTTACTTACCTGTTCAGTACTACGTGATACAGCAGGTAATCCTTGGCGTGAAAATACTAATGCCGTTGGTGCATTTTGTCTTTCAATGGCATTTTTCCACGCAACAGCTGATTCAGTAGCGTCGGCAGGACGCCATGTCACCATATTGGGTGTTGTACGTAAATTGGTTAATTGCTCGATCGGCTGATGAGTTGGACCATCTTCACCTTGCCCAATGGAATCATGGGTATAAACAAAGATATTTTGGATACCCATTAATGCAGACATACGAACTGCATTACGTGCGTACTCCATAAACATCATGAAAGTTGCGCCATAATTAATGAAGCCGCCATGCAATGAAATACCGTTCATGATGCCAGACATACCGAATTCACGAACACCATAATAAATATAATTACCGGCAGGATCGTCTTGAATACCTTTAGAGCCTGACCATAGGGTTAAATTTGAACCCGCTAAATCAGCAGAGCCACCTAATAACTCAGGTAAAATAGCCCCAAATGCTTCAATGGTATTTTGTGATGCCTTTCTTGAAGCAATGTTTTCTGACTTCTCTTGGCATTCTTGAATAAGTGCGTTTGCTTTTGCTTCGAATTCAGCAGGAAGATCGCCATTAATTACTCTTCGTTCATATTCTGCTGCAAGTTCTGGGTGTGCATTTTTATATGCCGCGAACTTTTCTTGCCAGCTTGCTTGTGCTGTTTGGCCTTTTTCTTTTTGATCCCATTGGCTGTATATATCAGCGGGTACTTCAAAAGAGGCATGTGGCCAATTTAAAAATTTACGTGCTGCTGCAATTTCATCATGGCCTAACGGAGCACCGTGACAGTCATGTGAACCTGATTTATTAGGGGCGCCAAAACCAATGATTGTTTTACAACAAATCATTGTTGGTTTGTCAGTAATTAGATGAGCCTGTTCTATCGCTTCTTTTATCGCGTGTGGGTCATGTCCATCAACGTCTGCGATTACATGCCAGCCGTAAGATTCAAACCGTTTTGGGGTATCGTCAGAGAACCAACCTTCAACATGACCATCTATGGAAATCCCGTTATCATCCCAAAAAGCGACAAGCTTACCTAGGCCTAACGTACCGGCTAAAGAGCATACTTCATGTGAAATGCCTTCCATTAAACAGCCATCACCTAAAAAGCAATAAGTGTAATGGTCAACAATGTCGTGACCTTCGCGGTTAAACTGCGCCGCTAAGGTTTTTTCGGCAATTGCCATACCTACCGCATTTGAAATACCTGCGCCTAGTGGGCCTGTGGTTGTTTCAACACCTGGTGTATAGCCATACTCAGGATGACCGGGCGTTTTTGAATGCAACTGACGGAAGTTTTTAATTTCTTCAATTGGCAGGTCATAACCTGATAAATGTAATAGAGAGTATATAAGCATTGAGCCATGACCATTCGAAAGGATAAATCGATCACGATCTACCCAATTAGGATCGGTAGGGTTATGCTTTAGAAAGTCGCGCCATAGAACTTCGGCAATATCTGCCATGCCCATAGGGGCTCCTGGGTGACCTGAGTTTGCTTGTTGTACTGCGTCCATGCTTAATGCACGAATAGCATTAGCGAGATCTTTACGCGATGGCATAGTGGCTCCAACTATTTTATTTTTTCATATGAGGGTGTTTTTTAGAGACGCTATTTTTACGCAGTAAGGCCGTGACTGCAAATGTTATTACGCTATTTATTATATTTTGTTCATTGATGAATAACTTCTATTGCATATGCGACAAGATCAGTGATTGAGCGTGTTACTTAAGAGGTGATTTTAAATCAGAAACTGAGCCTAAGAGTAACGATTGTTCAAAAAATAACTTGTTTTTAAGATAAACTATTGAATTAAAGATATTTATCAGATAAGTTGGTTAGGTAGTAGACAAAATAACAATGATAAACCTGCTTGGATATAACAATGAAACAGTCGTCTTCAAAAGGAATAAAGCTGACAACCGTCATATTAGCAGTCTTTGTGTTGGCATTATCTGCCGTACTAAGTAATACCTCAGTTGCAGACGACAAGGAAGTAAGTACAGAATTAGCCAATTAATACTTTATTGTACGTTGCCCTAATTCAGTTATTTATAAAAACCGCAATAGTGAAGTGATCCCATTAAGTTGGACACTTCATAGTTGCGGTTTTTTTATGGCTTCTTCATCAGGCCTCGAATCTGGAACAGCGCTTTAGGAGGGCGTCGTTATAAAACTCTTAGGATTACATCTGTCCTGCGAAGGTTCTAGTTCTTCTATAGTAATATGCTGTAGTAGTAATTTAACTGTGAAAATTTATTAGGCTATGAAAATTACGTTGGCGCTTCCGGCAAGATTCGAACTTGCGGCTTTCTCCTTAGGAGGGAGACACTCTATCCAGCTGAGTTACGGAAGCTTTTATATATCACCTTTTGTTTCAAGCATCGATCATACTAATAACATGTTTATCAATTCAATATCTGAACAGAGATTTTTATCGATTTTCTGTCGACCATGTTACCCCTACATATGCTTTCATTGCTATCCTAAATGAGTAAGGGCGCAAAAGATCAACAGACCCTAGTTAATGACGCACAAATCTACCTTGCACTAAGAAAAAACTTCGTGCTAGAGCAGTGTGATAAATAAAAAGCTTACCGTTTCAGTTGATTAGCTAACTTCTTATCCCGAGCTTAGGTTAAGTAAAAATTTAATGACAGCTAAGTTAAGAACGTCCTAAAGTATCACTTGATTATCAGAGGGGAAAACAACATTCGTTTGATGTCGTATCTCAGTAATTATTCTCGCTACAGATAAAGATCTAGCGACTTTATCTACGTCCATTTCGCCAGACTGCACACACTTTGCAAATTCTATCGCTTCATAATACATGGGATTATTGTGCTGTACTTCAGTCAGGTCGTTTTCAGTTTGCCCTTTTCTGCATAGCAATACCTGCTCCATCTGCGATAGGTTTTTTACTTGGACTGAACCGTTTTCACCTTGTATCTCACTATTGACGAATGAGTGACTTACTTTCGAGTGTGCAATAACAAGGGTAAAATTAGGATAAACAAAAATGACTTGTCCATTACCATCAACACCTGAAGCCAAAAGGTTTGCTGAGGCTTTTATCGACCTTGGTTCACCAAACAATGCAACAGCAGTTGCAACACAATAGTAACCAATATCCATTATTGAACCATTCGCGAAAGTGGGGTTGAAAGTATTTGGGTTTTCACCCTTAATATATTTTGAATAACGAGAAGAATATTGGCAAAAGTTTAGATGCGCTTGAGTGATTCTACCAATATTATTGAGGCTATTCTGAACTACTTTGAAGTTCGGTAAGAACTCTGTGAGAAATGCTTCAAAAAGCACCACATTGTTTTCTTCGGCAACCCTAAACATTTCTTTTGCTAGCTGAAAGTCAGAGGCTAGCGGTTTTTCACATATAACGTGTTTGCCAGCTTTTAGCATTTGAACAGATTGTTCAAAATGTAGTGAGTTAGGGCTAGCAATGTATACAGCATCTATTTCTGAACAACTCGCTAATTCATCTAGGCAGTTGAATACAAATCTTGCACTGTGCTTGGTGGCTAGAGCTTCAGCTTTTTTCGCGCTCCGAGAGTAAATACCTGCGATATCGAACAAATTGGTATGTTTAATCGCACCTAAAAACTGTTCTGTGATGATATTAGAACCTACAGTAGCTATTCGAATCATATCTTAATTTAAATTCCTTCATTAGGTTGCTGAGTAATGGCAGTTTCTATAATTTTTCACAGAGAGTGCGTATCAAATAGGCTTTGACTGTATTTAAGGTCAACATTTCGCGGTTGACCCTGTAAAATAAAATTATCTATTATGTCTATACAAGCCACCTTTAAGTAGAATTGGCCCCCAGTCACTTGACTCAACAACTAACAGACCCTAAATATCGATTTAACTCAAGTAATTAACTAACTTGATATTGGCCTACTCATTAAAAAACCAAATTAAAGCTAAACGCAAAAATAAGAAAATACCGTACTTATCGTTTTTTTATAGTACTGATAGTGTCAAATCATCATAATAAATACACTTTTGGCATTATTATAAGCTTTAATAAAAACTGACTGTAAGTTGAACGATAGGGCTAGAAGGCCCAGTGTTATCCAGTTAAGCTATGAGGACGAAACCTCGGTTAATTTAAACGTTATTCTTAGTATTGATCAATAGCTAAACAGTATTGGTTCTACTTGCACAGCGATTCATATCTTTAATAGCGCACAACGACATCATTTATTTGAATGCTGTCGATTAAAGCGCCATCAGTGGTTTGAGCAACAGCATTTGATTGCGATACTTGAATCACTTTTACGTTAAACGGACTCACATTAAACCCTGCATATGAGTGGCCACTGTCTGTTATAAAATTTTTGAGGTGTAACAATGAAAATTCATCACCAATTTGCACACCATGCTGTTTTCCTAGATTAAATCGAACTTGATTAGCGTTCACTTGTACAATTTTACCGCGAGTAGGTTGACACATCATGTTGTCATCGATATCAGTACTTACTTGGTTTAGCGCTTGATCGATGATTTGACCGTAACGACTTTGCCAGAAAACATGTGAGTGAGGGTCTACCTGTTCGCGTTTATTGAATGTCCATGGTGCTGCGTTTCGGTAGGTTTTTTCAAATAATCGTTCACCATTAGCACCATTATAAATATGCACGGTTAATTGAAAAAAGCGTTCAAATATATCTTCTTGCCAAAATGCCCAAGAGTTTTCAGCTTGTGTGGCGAATGAGACATCTTCAATTTCTGAATACATAACGTATTGGCTGTCGGTGATATTGGCTAATGACATTGACACCGCTTTAATTTTATCTAGCTGTAAACTATTGTTATATCTTGAAAAGGCACTACTTGATTTCACAGATAATTGCGGTGAAAGGTAGGTGCCATTTTGTTTTATCTGATCAGATAAGCGTTTCATTATCGCTGAATCAAGGGAGTAAATGCCGCCAATATTGGCCTGTTCTCTATGCACTAAATGGCTTTTAGTGATCAGCATAGACTTACGATAATCAGCGGAAAAACATTGCCGCGTTTGCGGAATGATATCTGCTCTTATGGTCACTGTGATGGTTTTATCTTCATGAGTTTCATCTATAATTTCAAAAGCATTAATATTGCCAGTAGCGCGAATATTGATTTCATTCTGAGTTAGCAGACCGTTGACCACTTGTTGAACACTTGAAACAGAAGCACCTGCAACGAGTAGAGCTTTTTTAAGTGCATTTTCAATGGCTTTTGTTCGTGCTTCTATAGAGTCACCTTGGATCACATATGCATGCCCCTGTGATTCATACCACTGGGCGTGTATAGGGCTTACTAATAGACATAAAAATAAAATTACAAAGCTTAGTCGTTGCATTGCTCACCTGATTTATCTTGGCTTTGATCCTGCATTTGATTTTTATAGTTTAGTTAACGTTTTGCATCTGGTGTATTCATTCGCACGATACGAAAGCATAAACTATGTGTCAAAGGCTCGACTCATATATGGTTAATGAGTGTGATGCATATTCTATGCCTATAGTTTTTTCGATACATGGCGTTGATGAGTTGGCGTAATTTTTGCTTTGTGAATAACTATAAAATTTAGTTGTATTTGAGGGGAGCTCAATGAAAACTTGGTTAATGCTTATGTTATTGTCTGGATTAGTATCGTGTAGTGCGATGCATTCAAAAAGTAATAACAATTCAGATGACGACTTTTATCAAGCCGCTCATAAAAATAAAGGCGAAATTGATGCTTACCAACTACCAAAGCATGCGATAAATGATGTGGTGAAAGGCTTAGCGTTTCAGATGCTACAGAGTAGTACTTTTGTCACACCTAAAACACCGGTGGCGGTTGCGTCGTTTGTTCACTTAGCTGATTTAGAGTCAACGAACTGGCTTGGTAATCAACTCTCAGAAAGTTTTGTTCATGAATTGCAGCGGCATGGCTTAATTGTCGTTGACTTTAAAACGACTGGACACATACGTGTTACAAAAGAAGGCGACTATATATTTAGTCGTGACTGGAAAGAACTTCCAGAGCGTCAGATAATTGACTACGTAGTTACGGGCACGATGATGGAACAGAATGGCGGTGTTATGGTCAATGCTCGTATGATTGGCATGCAATCACGGGTAGTTGTTGCTACTGCGCAGTCATTTATTCCAGAATGGGTTATTGGTGATGAATTACAGCGCAGGGAAAACGTGCGGATAAAAGATGGCATGATCCTACGTGATTCTCAGGCAATGCTTGAAGAAAAAAGAGCTGTTAAAATTCAACAGTAAGGTACGTTTATGAAAACTTGTTCTTTATCTAAAATTTGCTGTGTGGTTGCTTCATTGGCATTACTTGGTTGTAGTTCTGTCTATGATAAACATGTGCAATGGCAAGCTGTAAAACCAGAAGCATTCCCTCTCCTTACTGCTGTAGGTCAAGCACCAATTAGTTTACAGAAATCGTCCAACGACACACAAAAAATGTTGATGGCAATTCATGCCTCTAAAATAGCCGCCTACGCCGAACTTGCTGAGCAAGTCTATGGACAACAGCTTTCTAGTGATTTAACAATGCGTAATTTAATTGTTGAAGACCAACGATTAAAAGCATCTGTGCAAGGTATTATCCGTGGTGCTAAAGTCATTAAAAGTTACCCTGTTGGTGATACCTATACCACGGAGTTACATCTTGATTTTAAAGATGTTTGGGAAATTTATTTAGCGAATAATAGACAGAAAGAAATTAAACACGTTAAATACTATTAATTGTCTTTACGTTAATTGTTGTAACAAAAATGGCCTTACAAACGTAAGGCCATTTTTTTCAATTATTTATTTTTGATGTGATGTTAAGCTTTTATACCTAAGCTGCTAAGCCCACCAGAAGTTTTACCTTTGCTATCATAGGTCACGGAAGATTTATCATTCTGTTGTAATAGAGTGGTTTTTAAACGTTCAACGGCCATTTGCGATTGTTGGATGATATGACCGTTTACTTGGTTTTTTTCTTTACAACGTAGTAACGCTTGCTCTATTGCTTTTAGTACTTCATCTAACTCGCCATTAGCTTTTTGTTCACTAAATGCCAAACTTTGTGAAAATTGTTGATCTAACGTTTGAATATCGAGCAACAACGTATTTTTTTGTTCGGTCACTTTAGCAAGCGCATCAGGTGAGTTTTTTTGTAACGTAAGCCGCTCTTCGTCAATAATAGTCTCAAGTTGCTGTAATTGAGCAAACTGCTTATCTAATAATTGACGGTAATTGATATTGTCAGCCACTTACTTTCCTTAAATAGTTTTAAACTGATTCAGCTAAATCAAACTCGAAACTCGCAATACTCGCGGCTAATTTTTCTGGATTAATTTTATAATCACCAGAAGTAATCGCTTTTTTTAGCTCTTCAACTTTTTTCTGATCTACAATCGGAGAGTCTTCAATCTTTTTCTGTAAATCCCCAAGTTGCTTAGCTTGCGGTGTAATTGAAAAAGAGTCTTTACTTGCGACTTTAGCTTGTTCAGTATTCGTTGCGTTTTGCGCGTTCTGTTGTTTAAGTTGAGTTTGCTGGTCAACTTTTTGTTTTACTTGCCCAGTGTTTGACAAGTTATTGATATTTATAGCCATAATAAAACCTTATCGGCAATTAATTGCGGTGTATATTTACTTATCGGCAAATGATTCAATTTCTTTAACCTTTTTATTATAGATTAATCACTACTTGGTTGATAGCTTTAACTTCCGCTGTAACAACTCTACCGGACTGATTATTACGCACTCTAATTTGCTGGCCTCTTACACCGTTAGAAAGCGCTGTTCCTTTTGTTTTGATGGTTAGGTTATCTGTAATTGCACTGATAACGACACTTTCACCTTTGCAGACAATACAAAACATGCGTTTACTAATCACGCTTCCGCTCGTTAAGCTGCGTTTACTCCTTGCGCCATAAGCTAATGTTGGGTCACGAATAACTTCACCACGTGTTTGGTGGATAGGTCGCCATTCTATGGCAATATTACCTTCGTCGAGCACCGTACCTTTTGCTATTTTGATTGTTGACACTAAAACAGGCACTTCTTCTGTCACGCGAACTGGCAGAAAAATGTTCCATGGTGTTGAGCTTTCGCAATATATTTTTACATTGACGTTTCTCGTTGAGTAATTTTCAGGTATATTCGCCTGTAATGGAACCGCGCAGGGATTTATTTGAATTCTTGGGTCAATATCAGCGGGCGTGATCACCCGTTTACTTCCTTGTGAAGCTGGTAAGTTTTGTGCCACGTAATTTTTTGCAAATAATTTAATATCTTCGCGTGTGTATTCTTCTGCACTTATTGGGCTAGACAATAAAGTGTTTAATACAGAAAAAGTGATAAATATCTTTAATTTGCTCATAAATTTTGTAATCTAAATACTAGGGAATTTGAAATACTCGTCTATGCTTATTGTAGAGAGCATCGCTGTCGTTATTTTGTGTCAATAATTAGGCACTAAATGTAATTGCTAAGTATACTATCAAGAATTATGCCTTTTAGCCGTTAAAGGTTGCAGGAAAAATTATCAGAGGTTTTTTATGGCAGGAATTTTAGACTCGGTTAACCAACGCACACAGTTGGTAGGACAAAACAGGCTTGAGTTACTACTTTTTAAATTAGTTGGGCGTCAGCGGTTTGGCATCAATGTGTTTAAAGTACGGGAAGTCATGCCTTGCCCTAAATTAACATTACTGCCTAAACAAGATAAATTTGTTAAAGGTGTTGCTCATATTCGTGGACAAACGATTTCTGTGATTGATTTAAGTAAAGCGACTGGCGGGCCTGAAATTATTCCGGATGAAAATGCTTTTGTCATCATTGCTGAATATAACCGTAGTGTACAGGGCTTCTTGGTTGGAGGTGTTGAACGTATTATAAATATTCGTTGGCAAGATATCATGCCACCGCCAGAAGGCGCAGGTAAATCAAGTTACTTAACTGCAGTAACTGAAATTGACAATGAAATGGTGTCGATTTTAGACGTTGAAAAAATTCTTAACGAAATTAACCCAATATCAACAGAGCTTAGTGAAAGTATTATTGATGAGAGTGTTGGGGTTAGCATGGGTGATCGGGTTATTATGATTGCTGATGATTCAACGGTTGCCAGAAACCAAGTCAAAAGAGCGTTAGAACCATTAGGGTTGAAAATGTTATTGGCGAAAAACGGTCAAGATGCTTTAGACCAACTTATGGCACTAGCCGAAGATTGCACATCCATTGATGAAAAAGTGGCATTGTTGATTTCTGATATTGAAATGCCAGAAATGGATGGTTATACATTAACAGCGGAAATAAAAAGCAACGAGCAACTGAGGAAAATGCCTGTAATTTTGCACACATCGTTAAGTGGTGTGTTTAATAACGCAATGGTTGAAAAAGTGGGTGCTGAAGATTTTATTCCTAAGTTTCACCCTGATGAGCTGGCCACCGCAGTTAAAAAGTGGTTAAAAGTAGAAGAATTGGGCTAAGACAGTTTAGTCCGTTTCATCGCGTAGCATAAGGCAGGAAATATATAGTGTCAGCTAGACAACTTGATGATAAAAGTTATCATCAGTTTAGAGAGTTTTTAGAGCAACAATGCGGTATAGTGCTGGGCGATAATAAACAGTATTTGGTTAAAAGTCGCCTTGCGCCTTTGATGGCAAAGTTTGATGTGCTGACTTTAGGCGACTTGGTCACACGAACGTTAAGCCCCATGGAAAGGCAATTGCGCTCTGCGGTTATCGATGCCATGACCACGAATGAAACCCTTTGGTTTCGTGATGAATATCCCTTTGAATTGTTAAAAAAGCGGCTACTTCCAGAGTTTAAAGGGCAGCGCACGCCTGTCAAAATTTGGTCAGCAGCGAGTTCTTCGGGTCAAGAGCCTTATTCAATTGCGATGTCAGCGCAAGAATTTCAACAATCAAACCCTGGCAGTTTACCTGGTAGCGTACAAATTATCGGCACTGATATCTCTAATACCATGTTAGAGCATTGTAAATATGCACATTACGACTCACTTGCTTTATCACGTGGGTTATCACCAGAAAGAAAACGTCAGTTTTTTGAAAATGGTGATAACGGCATGTTAAAAGTTAAGGATCATGTCAAAAAAATGGTGAATTTTCGCCAACTTAATTTGCTGGGCAGTTACAGCTTAATGGGGCGCTTTGATATTGTTTTTTGTCGTAACGTACTGATTTATTTTTCGCCGGAAATAAAAGCGCAAATTTTATCACAAATCCATGGTTCACTTAATAGCGGTGGATACTTGTTTTTAGGGGCTTCTGAGTCACTTTCAGGACTAAATAAAAATTTTAATATGTTACGTTGCCACCCTGGCATCGTGTATCAAAAAAAGTAAACGTTCTCGTAAATAACTTTCTACTGGCATAATTATTGTATGGCTATCTCCATTAGTTTGGAGGAAGCCCTATGGCCATTAGTTTCGAAAAAGCATTTGGTATTCACCCCGACAGTTTACGTGTGCGTTCACAAAATGCAGAAGTAATCGCGGGAAACATCGCTAATGCCGATACCCCAGGATATAAAGCACAAGGTATGGACTTTAAGACGGCACTTGCCCAAGCGGCAAACCGGCAACAAAGCGGCATGTCTCGTACCCATGAAAAACACTTTGATGTTCGTGGTCAGCTTAATAATAATGTGGATTTTCGTGTTCCAAATCAACCAGATACCGGTGATGGTAATACGGTAAATGTACAAATGGAACGAAACTTGTATCTAGATAATTCCATGCACTATCAAGCGAGTCTGCAATTTATGAATAGTAAGATAAGTGGATTGAAAAAAGCGCTAGGCGGAGGTAATTAATTATGAGTTTATTTAATGTGTTCGACATCTCTGCCACAGGCATGAGCGCTCAATCAGTGCGATTAAATACTACGGCAAGTAATATTGCCAATGCTGATAGTGTTAGTAGCAGCATTGATCAAACTTATCGTGCACGTCATCCAGTTTTTGCCGCCGAGATGCAAAAAGCTGCCGCTGCTGCGGGTCAGTCTGAAGCAGTCGGTGTCAAGGTGATGGGTATAGTGGAAAGTAATAAACCGTTGAATATTGAACATGCACCTGATCATCCGATGGCGGATGAGAACGGCTATATATATAAGCCTAATGTGAATGTAATTGAGGAAATGACCAATATGATCTCTGCGTCACGTTCTTATCAAACCAATATTCAATTAGCAGAATCAGCTAAGAATATGTTGAACAAAACGATAATGTTAGGTCAACGATAATTTCTAGTTTGGAGTAATTATGGATTCAGTAACCGGCGGTAGCCCATTAGAATATATGCGTTGGCAACAGGAAGATTACAAAAAGTCTGACGAAAATGATAATGGTATGCTTACCCAAGAAGATTTCTTTGCGTTATTAACAAAAGAACTTTCTCATCAAGATCCAACAAAGCCTGTGGAAAATAATGAGATGATTTCTCAGATGACCGCATTTTCGACTACGGATGGCGTACAAAAACTGAATGAAAAGTTTACTGACTTTGCATCTTCTATGTCGTCTAGTCAAGCATTACAGGCATCATCACTTGTTGGTCGAAGCGTACTGGTTGATGACAATATTTTTGGCAAAGCCGAAGGTGAAGAAGTAAGAGGTAAGTTAGTGACTGATTTGCCCGCTAGTAATGTCAATATCTATGTAGAAAACACCGCAGGTGAAATTATTCAAACAGTGCCCGTTGGTAATGTTGATGCGGGTGAATTTTCGTTTACATGGAATGGTGAAAACTCCATAGGTGAGCAAGCTCCTACAGGAGCTTACCGATTTAGAATTGCAGGGCTAGTTGATGGCGAAGCCAGCGAATTACAAGCCATGACGTATCGTAAAGTAGACAGTGTCACGTTAGCAGGATCAGGTGGCAATATTGTTCTGAACTTAAATGGTGGTAGCACCATGAAACTCATAGATGTTGTTGAAGTATCAGAAAGTTAATCGTGGCGAATAGCCTGTTTCAGTATTGAAAAAAGATTTAGTAAAAGAGGTGAAGTTATGTCTTTTAATATCGCACTAAGTGGTTTAAATGCCGCACAAAAAGATTTAGATGTTACATCTAATAACATCGCAAACGTTAACACCGTTGGCTTTAAAGAATCGCGAGCTGAGTTTGTTGATGTGTATGCATCGTCATTATTAGCGGCGGGTAAAACCAAAGTGGGTGATGGGGTATTAACCTCTGATGTTGCTCAACAGTTTTCTCAAGGCAGTATTCAATTTACCAATAACGCTTTAGATTTAGCCATTACGGGTAATGGCTTTTTTGCCACAGTCCCAGAACTTGGTAGCTTAGAAACCTCATACACCCGAGCGGGCCAGTTTAAATTAAACGACAGTAACTTTGTGGTGAACTCACAAGGTCAACATCTACTAGGTTTCCCCGTTAATGCTGACGGCTCTTCGGCGTCAGTGAGTTTAAGTACTGCTTCTCCTATTCGTATTCCAACTTCATCTGGTGCGCCAACACAAACCAGTGAAGTGGATATTCGCATGAATTTACCTGCTGGGGATGCCATTATCACCGGTGCACCGGGTAACTTTGATCATACCGACCCATTAACTTATAACCACTCTACGTCTGTGACAGTGTTTGACTCCTTAGGTGATAGTCATGTAATGACCTATTATTTTGTCAAATCTGCGGCAAATACCTGGGATGTATTTACAGGGGTCGATGGTACATTAGTACCGATTGAAGATCCTGCTGGTGGTAGTACTAACCCTGTTGGTGGTACCGTTTCTGGCCCGTTGGCACCAGGTGGTATTACTGGTGCTCAGTTAACCTTTACCAATTCTGGTGATTTTGATTCTATGATACCAACACCTGCAGAAGGCGGCATTGTTTCGCTTCCTTTAGGTGCGGGTATATTAGCTAATGGTGCCGATGCGACCCAAACCATTGCTATTGACTTTAATTTAGATCCGGGTGGCCCTAATGCCAATGAGCCGACTCAGTTTGCCTCTAATTTTGAAGTGACGGCGCTAGAACAAGATGGGTTAGCCGTTGGTCGATTAACGGGTATTGATATTGATACCGACGGGTTAATTCGCGCAACATACAGTAATGGCACCTCAGAGCCATTATCTCGCATAGCGCTGGTTAACTTTGCTAATGAACAAGGCTTAACCCAAATAGGTAACTCATCGTGGAAAGAAAGTATTAGCTCAGGTGAGGCGTTAGCGGGTGAAGCGGGTACAGGGACTTTTGGTACCGTGCAATCGTCAGCACTTGAACAATCGAACGTGAACTTAACCACTGAGCTGATTGATTTAATCTCAGCGCAGCGTAACTTCCAAGCTAACTCGCGTTCACTGGAAGTAGATAACCAATTAAACCAGACGATTTTACAAATCAGATAATTTTTAATTTTATTGATTTTTTGAAAGCCCTTAACATGTGTTGAGGGCTTTTCACGTTTGCCAAATACCCTCATAATTCTTATATCACCCCCTTCGTATAAATACCTCTATTGTTTTTGCTAGTTGGCACTCTCTTTGCATTTTATACATTAACACTTTTTAGGATTGGAAATTACCATGGATAAAATGCTTTATATCGCCATGAGTGGTGCCAAGCAAAACATGAATGCGTTAGCCATTAACGCTAATAACCTTGCGAATGCTAAGACAACCGGCTTTAAAGCCGATCTTGCGCAAGCACGTTCAATGCAAGCATTTGGTGAAGGTTTGCCTACGCGTGTATTTTCCATGACTGAAAAAGCTAGCCAAAACTTTGACAGTGGTGCGTTACAAACCACTGGTCGTGATTTAGATATTGCCGTTCAAGGCCCTGGCATGATTGCCGTACAAGCTAAAGACGGCCTAGAAGCCTATACGCGTGACGGTCACTTAACCATTACTGAAGAAGGCTATTTACAAACACCTAATGGTGATTTGGTAATGGGAGATACTGGACCAGTATTTTTACCTTTGCCTGTGAATAACATCAAAATATCGAAAGATGGCACAATTATGGTTCAGCCCGCCGGCGCGCCAGCTTCAATACAGGAAGAAGTGGGACGTATTAAGTTAGTTAACCCCGATGTTAGAGATTTAACGCGAGGTAATGACGGGTTGTTTCGAGTAAACGCACAAGCAGAACCTAATAATATTGCGCAAAACAACGTATTAGATGCAGATGTTAACGTGGTGATTCAAAACGGTATGCTTGAATCTAGTAATGTAAACCCTGTCTCAGAAATGACAGAAATGATTGCTTTGCAACGTCAATTTGAAATGCAATTAAAACTTATGAAAACCGCTGAAGAAATTGATTCAGCGAGCGCATCATTATTGCGTGCTTTCTAACGAATTATTGAGGTGATTTATGAACCCAGCATTGTGGATCAGTAAAACAGGCTTAGACGCGCAAACAAAAGAAATTGCCGTTATATCAAATAACTTGGCAAATGCGAGCACGGTAGGCTTTAAGAAAAGTCGAGCGGTGTTTGAAGATTTGCTCTACCAAACAATTAATCAACCAGGTGGCCGTTCAGCACAAGATACTGAAATGCCATCAGGCTTGATGTTAGGTGCAGGTACTAAAGTGGTTGCCACCCAAAAAATACATACACAAGGGGATATGATCACCACAGACAATTCTCTTGATTTGATGGTACAAGGGGAAGGTTTTTTTCAAATATTAATGCCTGATGGTAGTTTGTCTTATACACGAAATGGACAATTTACGATGGATGAAGAAGGTAATGTTGTTACCCCTGGCGCTGGCTATTTAATGCAGCCACAAATTACCATTCCACCAGATGCGCAATCAATTATTGTGTCTCAAGATGGTGAAGTATCAGCCACATTACAAGGGCAAGCAGAGCCAGCCGTAATAGGTCAAATTAATACGGTTAACTTTGTTAACCCGACGGGTTTAGAGCCTATTGGTCAAAACCTATTTGTTGAAACAGCCGTTAGTGGTGCGCCTCAAGAAGGTGTTCCCGGTTTAGAAGGCTTTGGCATGTTGGTACAAGGCGCATTAGAAACCTCAAACGTTAATACCACCGAAGAGCTAGTTAACTTGATTGAAAGCCAACGGGTTTATGAAATGAACTCAAAAGTCATTTCAGCCGTTGATCAAATGCTTAGCTATATCAATCAGCAGTTATAATCAGTAGGAGACGTCACATGAAAAAGTTAATTATGATACTCGTTACATGGATGACGTTGACGGGCTGTGCCAGTGTAGAGCAAGCAAAAGTCTTACCTAATGATCCAGATTTTGCGCCCATTCAGCCTGAAATTCAGGAACAGCCTGTTGTACCTACGGGCTCTTTATTTCGTACCAATTATGTCAATAATATCTATTCAGATTCTAAAGCACACCGTGTTGGCGACATAATTTCTGTGATTTTAAACGAAAATACGCAAGCGCAAAAAAATGCCAAAACAGAATTAAAGAAAGAAAACAGTAATACGTTAAATCCTATTGTCGGTTTAGGCGGTGCGCCGCTGACTTTTAACGGTGATTCTGTGCAATTCGGTTTAGATCAAGATTCTGACTTCAAAGGGGATTCTAAAGCCAACCAAAGTAATAGTTTAAGCGGTAATATTTCAGTTCACGTTTTACGAGTTTTGCCCAATGGCAATTTAATGATTCGCGGCGAAAAGTGGTTAACGCTCAATAAGGGGGATGAATATATTCGCTTAACAGGTGTTATTCGCCCACAAGATATAACCTCTGCTAATACCATTATTTCCTCAAAAGTAGCAAATGCACGTATTCAATATTCGGGTACTGGTACCTTTGCTGAAGTACAAGAACAAGGGTGGTTGAGTAAATTCTTTAACAGCTCTTGGTGGCCATTATAAGTAGGTGATTAACATGACTGTTTTATTAAAACGATTTTTCGTAGTGTTCGCGTTAGTTGCAACATGTAACGCCAATGCTCAACGTGTCAAAGACTTAGTCGATGTAGCGGGTGTTAGAAATAACCAATTAGTCGGTTATGGCTTAGTTGTAGGTTTACCAGGTACCGGTGAACAGAGCCCGTTTACTGAACAAAGTTTCAAAACGATGTTGAGTAATTTCGGTATTACCATGCCACAGAATTTAAAACCCAAAATTAAAAATGTTGCTGCCGTGGCCGTTCACGCTGATTTGCCCGCATTTGCAAAGCCAGGACAAACCATAGATATCACCGTATCATCAATGGGCAGTGCACAAAGCTTACGTGGTGGTACATTATTGCAAACGATTCTAATGGGGATCGATGGAAATGCTTACGCTGTTGCGCAAGGGAGCTTAGTTGTCAGTGGTTTAGGTGCAGAAGGCTTAGATGGATCTAAAGTGATTGTGAACACGCCAACGGTTGGTCGCATTGCTAATGGTGCGATAGTTGAACGAGAGGTCGTTTCTCCCTTTGCCATGGGTGATCATATTACCTTTAATTTACGTAACTCTGATTTTACGACAGCAAAAAACCTAGAAAAGGCCATTAATAGTGAGTTTGCGAATCCGAATGATCCTTCAACCTTTATTGCAAGAGCAATTGATGCAACATCAGTACAAGTAACTGCCCCAAGAGATGCGAGCCAACGAGTAACCTTTCTATCAATGTTAGAAAATCTTGAATTTGAGCCAGACTCACCAGCAGCAAAAGTGATTGTTAATTCAAGAACCGGTACGATTGTTATTGGTAAGGATGTACGTTTGTTGCCAGCAGCTATCACCCATGGCGGTATAACTGTGACCATTAATGAAAACCCAGAAGTTACGCAACCTGACGCTTTTGCAGAAGGTGAAACGGCAATCACAACGACTTCCATTGTTGATGTGAATCAAAATGATAATCGCATGTTTGTTTTTAACCCAGGTATTACCTTGGATGCGTTAGTTAGAGCGGTTAATAATGTCGGTGCCGGGCCCGGCGATGTAATGGCCATTTTAGAAGCTTTGCAACAAGCTGGCGCATTGCGCGGCGAGTTGGTTATTATTTAACTTAGCGAGCTGCATGATGAATACGCGAATAGGTGATGCTCAAAATTATTTAGACCTGAATGGGTTAAATGATATTCGCTTGCAATCAAAACAAACTAACAAAGAAGATAAGCAGCAAGCATTATCGCAAGCGGCAAAGCAATTTGAAGCGATTTTTATGCAAATGCTGCTTAAAAGTATGCGTAGTGCACAAGAAGTACTTGAGTCTGACAGTCCGTTTAATAGCGAGTCAACAAAGTTTTATCGCGACATGCATGATCAACAATTAGCGTTAGAGTTATCAAATAATGGCTCACTTGGGCTTTCTGATCTCATTGTTCGTCAACTAGGTGGTGACTCTGAAAACTATACGCCGCAATCCTTGTTTAAATCGAATACCTTTGCCGATATGCAAATGAAAAATAATGAATTATCTGTTAACTCGCTTTTAAATCGTCAAACTTCTGACAATAACCTAATGCCTTCAGCGGAGGCATCTGCACAAACCACGACGCCAACTCAGGCGAACTTTGAACAGCCAGAAGACTTTGTTAGTGCATTAACTGCGCCAGCGAAGTTGGTTGAAGAAAAGTTAAAAGTACCGTTTGAAGTGGTTATTGCTCAAGCAGCGCTTGAAACGGGTTGGGGACAAAAAATTATCCAACAAGAGAACGGTACTAGTTCAAATAACTTGTTTAATATCAAAGCGGATAATCGCTGGAGCGGCGATAAAATTCACAAAGAAACCCTTGAATACGAACACGGTACTATGGTGAAAAAGCGCGAACCGTTCAGGGTATATAACAACCTGATGGAAAGTGCGGTTGATTATGTCGACTTTTTGTCAACAAATCGCCGTTATCAAGGCGCATTACAGCAAGTTGGTAATGTGGAACAATTCCTGCATAGCTTACAAGGTGCCGGTTATGCGACGGACCCTCAATATGCGACAAAAATCATGGGGACACTACGTAGAGTAACCAGCTTATTAAGTAAATAAACCTTAATTTTTAAGTTGTTTTATCTCTGTAGGAGTGTCAATCATGTCGTTTAATTTATACCAAACTGGGGTTAGTGGGTTACTATCTTCACAGCAACAGTTGGCGACAACTGGCCATAACATTGCCAACGTTAATACTGAGGGTTATAACAGACAACGCGCTGAACAAACCACTCTTTCAGGTGACAGCTTTGGTGGAAACTTCCTGGGTTCCGGCACTTATGTGGACGATATCACGCGGTTATATAATAAATTTTCATATAAAGAACAACTGCTTAATAGTACAAATCTCGGTGAATCTAACGCTCTACATGCAAGCTTGACACAATTAAACGAGATCATGAGTACTTCGGGTAACCAAGTATCTTCTTCAATAGACCGTTTTTATACTGCCATTAACAGTATCGCAGATAACCCCAGCGATTTAGGCTTACGTAACATCGCACTAACGCAAGCTGGTATACTCGCGAGTGATTTACAATCAATTAGTAAAAACTTTGATCAGCTTGAAAACTCTACCAACAATGAAATTAACCAAGTTGCCAGTAAAATTACTGAAATTTCACATGAGCTCGCTAAAATTAATGAATCGATATTACAAAATAAAGGCTTCGGAGCAGCAGGGCAGCCTAACGATTTATTAGACAAGCGCGACCAATTAATCACTGAGTTAAGTCAATTTACCAGTGTAAACACTGTTTCGGATAAAAACGGTGTGATGACTGTCATGATAGGGAGTGGTGCAACACTTGTTGCCGGGCTTACACCGTTAAGTGTGAATGTAGTGGCAGGCGACCCTGATCCGAATAAAACCTCATTAGAAATTGCTGGCGCTAATGGTTCTGTAGCCTTGTCGCAAAAAACACTTGGCGGACAATTAGGCGCTAAATTTGCTTTTCGTGATAATTATTTAGATCAAACGAGACGAGATATTGATCGTTTAGCTATGGCTATTTCTGAAACATTAAATGCTAGCCAAGCTGATGGCCTCGATTTAAATCAAATTCAAGGGGCCAACTTATTCACAGATATCAATTCACCCACATTAATGGCTTCACGTGTATTAACACCAGCCTCTAATGCTGGTTCGCTAACCGCAGAAGTATCGATAAGCGATATAAGTTTAGTGCCCGCTGATGAATTCCAAATCACTTTTGATGGGGCTAACTATCAAATGCGTAATATGACCACAGGTACAGTTGACAATTTAGGTGCCCCCGGTAGCGGTACTTATACCACAGCTTACGGCTTTGAATTTGTTGAAACCGGTGGTGCCCCGAGTGCAAATGATTCTTTTGTAATAAGACCTACAGAAAATAGCGCAGCATTAATTGAAGCTCAGATTACGGATGGTGCAGCCATTGCTGCTGCAACCCCTGTGGCTATAAGACCATCAGATAATAATGTCAGCCCAGGTAAAATAGAAATTGTAAACATGATTGACCCGGTTGCTGCTCGTGCTGAAATGCCTATGCGGATTGATATTTTAGAAAACCCAGTGGGTGTGTTTAACTATACGATTACTGATAAACTTGGCGTGACGTCGGCGCCAATACCGTATACGCCACCTACACCTCCTGCAACATTTACCGTTGATTTACCTCCTGCACCAGCAACGGCTCAATTTCAGGTCAATATTTCTGGTACGCCTTCTGGTTCTGCTCCTAATGCACCTGAACAATTCTTTATTGAAGATGCTTATGGTATTGGTAATGGCAGTAATGCTGTAGATATGGCGTTGACTCAAGAGCAGGGGATTATTAATGGTGGCAGGGAATCTTTTTCAAAAAGCTTAGGTGTTTCAACAGCGAATGTGGGTTCAAAAGCAGCATCTGCCGAGTTAGTGGCTGATACAGCTCAAGCGTTATTTACCCAAGCTTATAACCGAAACCAAGAAACGTCTGGCGTTAATTTAGATGAAGAAGCCGCTAATTTATTGCGCTTCCAGCAAGCATATCAAGCGGCATCTCAAATTATTTCAACGGCTAATACTATTTTTGACACCTTGTTAGCAGTGGCTAGGTAGGAGGATTTATGCGCGTATCAACAGCACAGTTTTATTATCAAAATAGCCTGCAACTTAGCAATAAGCAATCAGGTGTTAATGATCAAATTGGCTATATTTCGAGTGGTAAACGAGTATTAACAGCGAAAGATGATGCCGTACAATTTGGCACATTAACGGGCTATAAAGATGAATTAGCGAATATTGAAAAGTATAAACGTAATATTTCCCAAGCAGAAAGTCGTAATAGCTTGATTGAAACTTCGTTCGCAAATGCTACCGATATCATGCAAGAATTTAAACAGCGCTTTATTCAAGTTCAAAATGGTACGCAATCGGACTCTGACTTATTAGCATTAGCAGATTTAGCGAAAGATAGCTTAGAGCAAATGTTAGATATTGCTAACCTGAAAGATGAAACGGGTGGCTATATTTTTTCTGGTTATCAAATAGATGTTCAGCCTTTTAGCCTTCAGCCGGATAACTCGGTAGTTTATCAAGGTGATAGTGGAGAACGCCAGTTACAAATTGCAAAAAGTGTCAATGTACCGACAAACTTAGCCGGTGACGACGCTTTTATGAAAGCACCCAATACTATTGGTGATTATTCCGCTGTATATAATACCAATAACTCAGGCATTCGTGTTAACCGCGCTGAAATCATTAACCCTGGTTTAAACAATGTGACACCGGGTGCTGGTTTTCCCCCTGATTATAATTTTAATTTTGTGACCGCTACTGATTTGGTGGTAACTGATGCCGATGGTGATGTTATGGCTAACATTGCCGGCTACACACCAGGGCAAATCGTTTCCTTACCAAATGGTGTTGAAGTTCAGATAGACGGCAACCCATTGCCGGGTGACAATTTTGATCTTACACCACAGCAAAACGTGAGTGTTTTTGAAACAATGAAACAGGCGATTGATTGGATTTCTCAAGGTAATAATCCAGCTGATCCTACTCAACATAAAGTTGATTACGACAATATTCTAAGTCAGATTGATTCGGCGTTAAATCAAGTTGTGTCGAATCAAACTACAGCAGGCATTAGATTGCAACTTATTGAAAATCAAGAAAACAATCACCTTGATTCTGAACTTTATCTACAAAAAGGGCGCTCAAACATTGAAGATTTGGACTACGCAAAAGCTATTGCAGAGTTCGAACAATCAAAAGTCTCTTTACAGGCCGCACAGCAAACCTTTGTTCAAGTGAAAAACCTAAGTTTATTTAATTATTTGTAATGTTGGCACAACGTATGCAGGTATGTGATTGTCAATTTTTTTGATTATCGTGGTTCAGCACTTTGTTGTTATCAGCACAAGAACCACTACCTAACTAATTTTTAGGAGATGATAGCAATGGCTTTAGTAGTAAATAGTAACATCGCATCTTTAAATGCACAGCGCCAATTAAATGGCTCAACAAATGACCTACAGACTAACTTTGAAAGGTTGTCGTCAGGTAAACGTATCAACAGCGCGAAAGATGATGCAGCGGGCTTACAAATATCAAGTCGATTAACTGCACAAATTAACGGCCTTAATCAGGCAGCGCGTAACGCTAACGATGGTATTTCATTAGCACAAACTGCTGAAGGGGCGTTAGATGAGTATACCAATGCACTTCAACGTATGCGTACACTTTCAGTACAATCGTTAAACGGCTCAAACAGTGACTCTGACCGTAAAGCACTTGATGCTGAGTTCCAAGAACTTGAAACGGAATTAACGCGTATTTCGACAGATACTGGTTTTGCTGGTGAGAACTTATTAGATGGTTCTTATACAGGAAAGGTTTTCCAGGTAGGTGCTGATAACGGTCAAAATATTGAAATTAGTATTGGGCAAAACTTTGCCGCACTATCAATTTTATCAAGTATTGATGGTATTTCAGAAGCAAGTCATGCATCTGACGCTTTAGCTGCAATTGATAGTGCGTTAGCTATAGTAACGTCTACACGTGCTGATTTAGGTGCTAAGCAAAACCGTTTTGGTTCTATTATTCGTAGTAATGATAATACGGCGCAAAACTTATCAGCATCAAGATCGCGTATTCAAGATACAGATTATGCTCATGAGAGTGCGGCATTAGCAAGAAGTACGGTATTACAACAGGCTTCAAGCTCGATGTTAGCTCAGGCGAACCAACAGCCACAAATAGCGTTATCGTTGTTACAGTAATCAAATAATATCGCTTCTTTATTAAAAAACCCTCAAATGAGGGTTTTTTTTGTGTTTTTTATTTATATAAAAACCAATGGGTTAAATTAATTCCTGATATCTTTTTAGTTTTTTTTCTAAAAATGTTTAAAGTTAATTTTTTATTTACCGATAAAGTTCTCAGAAGGGGCTTGGTTATGTAACTAACCTCATAGATTAACTAACTAGAATGGGTTCTCCCAGGAGCGTAATCATGGCTTTAGTAGTAAATAGTAACATTGCATCAATCAATTCACAGCGTCAATTAGCTAATTCAACGAATAGCTTATCAACAAACTTCGAACGTTTATCATCAGGTAAGCGTATCAACAGTGCAAAAGATGATGCTGCAGGTTTACAAATATCAAGTCGCTTAACAGCACAAATTAACGGTTTAAATCAGGCTTCACGTAACGCCAATGATGGTATTTCTTTAGCGCAAACAGCTGAGGGTGCTTTAGAAGAGTACACAAATACACTACAACGTATGCGTACACTTTCAGTTCAAGCATTGAACGGTTCAAACAGCGCTGCTGATAGAACGGCACTAGATTCTGAATTCCAAGAGTTAGAAACAGAATTAACGCGTATTTCAACAGATACAGGTTTCGCCGGTGAAAGCTTATTAAATGGTACTTACACAGGTAAAGTGTTCCAAGTTGGTGCTGATAATAACCAAGGCATTACTTTAAGTATCGGTCAAAACTTTACCGCTGCTTCAGTATTATCAAGCATCGTAGGTGTGACAACTGCAACTGCTGCATCTGCATCTTTAGCGAAAATTGATGCTGCACTAGTAACGGTAAACGACACGCGTGCTGACTTAGGTGCTAAGCAAAACCGCTTCTCTTCTATCATTCGTAGTAATGATAATACGTCGCAAAACTTATCAGCATCAAGATCTCGTATTCAAGATACTGACTACGCTGCAGAAAGTGCTGCATTAGCAAGAAGTACGGTACTACAACAGGCATCAAGCTCAATGTTAGCACAGGCTAATCAGCAGCCACAAATAGCACTATCTTTATTATAAACGAAAGGTAAGTTATAGTTTAGATAGTTAATGGCACTCACAATGAGTGCCATTTTACCAATAAAAAGTAGGAGTAAATTATGGTTAAAGCAGTTGTAGCAGATGCAAGACCATCAAACCAATTCTCTGAACTTGCCCAGCAGCCCCAGAAAGTTAGTAAAGACGATGAAGCCAAAAAAGCTGAACTTAAAGCTGTTGAGCTCGACTATGCTAAACTAAAAGATATTGAAGAGTTACAGCAAAAGAAAATAGAAGCACAAGAAGCTAAAACAGAAGAAGAATCAAACGCTGAAATAAAAACAGCCTTTGACGAAATTTCAGAGTTTATGCAGCTTTATAATCGTAATGTAAACTTCTCTATGGATGAAGAATCAGAGAAAACGGTTATTAAAGTCTTTGATACTGAAAGTAATGAATTGATCAAACAGTTTCCATCTGACGAGCTGATTGAATTAGCACAAAAAATTAAAGGTTTGCGTCAAGATATTGACCTTAAATCTGGTATATTTCTTGATGAAAAAGTGTAAATTATCTTTTTTGCAATAATCTACATTTATTTTAGGAGGGTATTATGAACATAACGTCTGCAGGTGTCGGTTCTGGTTTAGATCTTGAATCTATCATTGAAGCCTTTGTCACCGCTGAATCTATACCCACTGAAGTTCGATTACAAGAAAGAGAAGACAGAGTAAAGGCTGAGCTTTCTGGTCTTGGCACTTTCAAATCAGCCCTTTCTACCTTCCAATCTGTTGCTGATAAACTTGCATCAATAGATGATTTTAGCAAGCAAATTATTTCAGCGAGTAATGAAGACATTACTGTTTCTACCAATGGCTTTGCCAGTAGCGGTAGTTTTGATATTGAAGTAATTCAGCTCGCACAAGCTACTCGTATACAAACTCAAGACTACGCCAGTTCTACCACAACAGTCGGTGCTGGTACATTAACTTTTGGTGCTGGTGCTGATACCTTTGATGTTACCATTGATGCAGCTGATGACCTATCAGCTATTCGTGATAAAATTAATGCGGAAAGTGGCAATTTTGGTGTTACTGCAAGTTTAATAAACAGCGACTCTGGTACATACCTAACCTACACCTCAACGAAAACTGGCTTGGCGAATGAGCTTTCTGTATCTACTGGTGATGCTGCACTTGATGGCTTGGCTACAAACGCAACAGTAACCCGTAATGCACAAGATGCAATTATTGAAGTAGACGGTAATGGTAATTTCATCACCAATGATACCAATGAGTTTAAAAACAGTATTGAAGACGTCACTATTGTTGCTAACAATGTTTCTGCCTCTGGCCCAGCAACGTTAAGTATTGCTCAAGATAAAGAAGCGCCTAAAGAATTAATTACTGAGTTTGTCAGTGCATTTAATGCCTTATCTGAAAGTATGGATGTGTTAGGATCTGCTAAGTTTGGTAAGTTAGCGTTTGATTCAGATTTACGCTCGATGGATGGACAATTAAAGAATGTTTTAATTAATACCGTGTCAGGTATGAGTGGAGATATTCAATCTTTGGGTGATATGGGCATACAGTTCGATAAATTTGGTGTGTTAAAAGTATCAGAAGTTGCAACGGGTTCGTTAAAAAGTGGTTCTGAAATGCTTTCAGATGCCCTTGAAAATAATATCGATGAAGTTGGTGCAATTTTTGCTTCTCCTAATGGTGTCATCGATCAATTAACCACGTTAATTGAAGGCTATAATGATAGCGATGGTACATTGACGCAGCGACAGAAAAATTTAAATGAAGATTTGACAGATATCTCTGACGAATACGATAATTTAGAAGCGCGTTTAAGAAATTACGAAGATACTTTAAGACAGCGATTTGCTTTTTTAGACTCAACGGTTGCTGGTTATAATGCCACAGCGAATTGGTTAGAAACTGCGCTAAAACCAGCGAACACTGGTAGTAGTTAAAAAAATGCAAATACTGGAAAGTAATGCAGTAGGAGAATTATCATGAGAAAGAACTTAAGTGCATATAAACAAGTCGATATTAATAGCAATATATTAGCTTCTGACCCACACCAAATTATTTTGTTAATGTTCGATGGTCTATTAAAAGGTATTGCTACAGCTAGAGGGGCTATCGAGCGAAAAGACTATGAACTGAAAGCACAATCTTTAACAAAGTCGATTAATATTTTAGATGCGTTAATTCAGTCATTAGATTTTGATAGCCAACCTGAAATTTCTAAGAACTTCGAAGTGATGTACAGTTACTGTATAGATTGTTTGATGGAAGCGAGTACATCATTAAATGTTGCTAAGTTAGACGAAGTGGTTGATATGATTAAGCCGGTTAGAAGTGCATGGTCAGAGATGCCAGAAGATGCGAAACAAGAAGGTCTAGACAAGCTAAAGCAAAAAAATGATGAAACTACGGCGGCTGTAGGAGCTTAGTATGTCTTTTGCTTCGTTATATCAGCAGATTGACGATCTTTCTGCTGAAATAACAGCATTAACAGAAAAAAGTGAGTTTGAGCATGTAGAAGCCAAATTGGCGCTTCGTTTGGAACTGTTAAAAAAAGTCACAGAGCAAGTACGTCAAACAGGTAACGACCAAGATGAGAAAACACTTCGAACGTTTTTACTTAATGTGCAAGCTCAAGACAAAATACAACTAGAGATACTTGCCAAAGAACGTACAAAATCGTTAGACGACGGCCAAAAGCAATCAAAAATCAAAAAAGCTGTGAATACCTATCAAATAGTGAGTGATAATTAACTGTAGCTGACATTTGGCCACCTTAATTTCACTATCTCTTTCCGATACCCTTTAGGTAACTTGTTGCCGTTCATCCAAGAGAAATTCTGCTAACTTGAAGTCAAGATGATGATCAATGTCGACGGAATCTTCCCTCTTCATTACATATGAATAAACATTGCTGTCTAAGAAAAAAGTCTCTTGTTCAAGTAATTGTTCGATTTTAGCAATATATATAGCACCATTTAATCGATAGTAAGTGGGCAACGCTTGGCTTCTAGGGTTCTTTTTAACAAAAGTTGAAATGAAGTTCTGCATATTTCCGTCAGACGCTAAGGTATTACTCCACATTGGTGAATGATCGCATTCACATACACTGATAACCGCGGAAGCTTGTTTATCTTTTAATACTTGAATGGCGTGCTGTATATTTTCTACTGTACGTAAGGGGGATGTTGGTTGTAACCAAATAACATAATCGTACGACTTTCCTTGCTCGGTTAGATAATTAGCCGTATGCCTAACCACATCTATCGCGGTTGCTTCATCACCGGAGATACTATCAGGCCTGAGAAAAGGCACGGGTACGCCGCTTTGTTTGGCGATATCTGCGATATTTTCACAATCCGTGCTCACGATAATGTCAGAAATTTCAAGTGCTTGTTGTGCAGCTTCAATTGTCCATTGCACTAGCGGTTTTCCACAAAGCATTTTGCTATTTTTTCCAGGTAAACGTTTACTACCTGCACGTGCCGGAATAACAGCTAAAATTTTATCAACCATAGAATTTTCCACCTTGCATTACATCTTTTTGTGCTTGATAAAAATCAACCATTTTCCCAATATCTAACCAGTATTCATGTACTGGAAACATCGCAACAAATTCTTTATTAGCGATATAGTTCTCAATGAGATCAGTCATATCAACGCGTTGGTTTTTATTGACTGCATTTATCATTGCGCGACTAACCACATACACACCTGCATTAATAAAATATTTATGGGTTGGTTTTTCAACTAAGCTGATTATTTTTGACCCTTCGGCCTCTACAACGCCATAAGGTATTTTATATTCCTCTTCTCTGACGCACATTGTACAAATAGGATCGTATTGATTGTGATAATTTAATAATTGTTCAAAATCAATTTTGGTCAGTACATCTCCGTTCATCATGATAATAGGTAAATTGGGTAAGCTTTCAGGTAAAAGCCCTAAACTACCACCGGTTCCTAAAGGGGCTTGTTCATGAACGTAGTGGATTTTTACCCCCCATTTACTGCCATCACCAAAATGATTTTTAATTGCTTCGGGCATATAGTGTGTAGAAATGTAGAACTGATGAAATCCACTGGCGATAAAACTATTAAGAATCGTTTCAAGTATGGGTTTATCACCTAATTTGAGTAAAGGTTTAGGGCAGTTATCCGTTAATGGTTTTAATCTTGTTCCAAAGCCTCCAGCCATTAAAAAAACTGGGTTGTCGTAAGAGGGCTTTTTAATAATATGTTGTAGTGTTTCTAGGCCAACTATCTTACCTTCAGATATCAGGGGGATGGCACCTAATCCTTGATTGTTCATCAAGCTTAATAATTTGTTTCTAGAGGTGTCTATATTTGCCACAAGTGGGGCCTTATTCATGACCTCTGATATTGGTGTGGATAAATCTTGATGCCGAATTAAGGCACGGCGAATATCTCCATCAGTGACTACACCGAGGAGTACGCGTTGTTCGTCTACAACGAGTGCCAATTGCATGGCACCTTTATCGATAACAGAAATGGTATCACCCATTGTTGCCGTAGGCGATATTAAAACATCCTGCCAATTATGACTCATTAGCTTCCCCTAAAATCGGCCAAAACTATGAATAGCCTTTGTCTTATTAATAGTTTTAGCAAAAAGTACACCAAATTTCTTTAAAAATTAAGATAATCACAGGTTTAATCGATTTTGATTAAATCTCCAGTGTTAAATTCATAACAGGCAGGTGAGTTTAATAATTGCCAATAGTACTTAGGATCAATACCCGTACCTGGTCGCATAATTGCGATATTGTCGGCAGTTAATAGTTCACCATATTTGATGTGTTTTTTTGCCACAATACTTTTACGTGCGACTAATTTATTTGCTATTTCAGATTCGGTAGGTGCTTTAATTGACGAACCAAGCACTTTTTCGCTGATCCTAATGCTTGACACCATTTGCGCTAGTTCGTTCGGATCTATAGAGGCTTTATGATCTGGTCCATTCATGGTTTTGTCTAAAGTAAAGTGTTTTTCAATGATACAAGCTGCTTTTGCTACCGCGGCAATGGGAACCACAATACCTGCACTGTGATCTGAATAACCAATGGGTAATGAAAAATTACGTGACATTTCATCCATCGCATTTAGATTGATTTCATCAAATGGTGCAGGGTACTCGGTAGTGCAATGTAAAAGAGTTACTTTTTGAGAAAGTAGTGATTTCCCTTCCTCAGATTGATAAGCACGTTGAAATGCTTCAATAGAAGGCTGCTCACTAGTTGCTAAAAAGCCAAAAGCAATAGTACCGAGTGCTATTTCTATTTCTTCATTCGTTGCCATGCCTGTTGAAACTATTAATTGGCAACCTGTTTTTGCATGTGCGAGTACAAAGGGTAAATTAGTTAGTTCACCAGATGGAATTTTAAGACGTGTTAATTTAAGTTCTTCGACTAAAAAGCGTAAACTATCATCATCAAAAGCCGTTGATAAGTATTCTATACCTAGCTTTTCACAGTATTGTTTGATTGCTTTGTGAGATTCAAAAGGCAATTCGAGGCTTTTTAACAATTGATACTGCGTTTGTTCTAATTCAGTATTTTTTATTTGATATTGTGCTTGTTTAGCTGATTGAGTAACGAGGTTATCAGCTTTGAAAGTTTGAAACTTTACAACATCTGCACCAGCTTTTTTTGCAGCATCAACAAGTTGTTTAGCGAGTTGCTCGCTACCGTTATGATTCACACCTGCTTCGGCAATGATCAGTACATTTTTTTCTTTATGAGACATGTGTCGCCTTTTCTCGGTCAAAGCATTAAGTTATATCAAAGAATGACTTTGCTCGCGTGGTGATATCCCGTGTGATTAATGTTTCGACGATTTTACAAGAAGCTTCCCCGTTTCCGTATGGGTTAGGTTCATTAGCTATTGATGCGTTAAACTCTGGGGATATCGCTTTTTGAATCGCCGCTGTAATATCGTGTTTATTCGTTTTGCAATGTATGACGCTTTTACTGGCAAGCCTGCCTTTTTGCCTATCGCCAATATTCACGGTGGGAATGTTAAATGATGGCGTTTCTATAATGCCACTGGACGAATTACCCACGAGTGCAACAGCATGTTTCATTGCGGATAGAAAATTTAATTGTCCGATAGATTCGAATAAATGCACGCGCTCTGGGTGCAAACGCGCATAATTTTCCAGTTCGGTGATAATTGCTCGACCAAAAGTATCGGCATTTGGATAAGTGATGACTACAGAGAACGTTTCAAACTGATCTAATGCGGCTAATAAACACAATAACCCTATTTTAGCATCCTGATTTGATAAAGTTTCTGGGTGGTAACCTACTAAAAAATAAGGTTTAGATAAGTCGATGGACAAGGTGTCACTAAGTTCACTTTTAGAAAGTAAAGGCAGCTGTTTAATATTATCAATGCCTGGAGCACCAACGTTTAACACGTTTTCAGGTTGTTCTCCTAGTTGAATAACTCGCTGCCGATACACTTCTGTCGAAGTAAAGTGTAAATGTGCCATTTTAGTAATCGCATGTCTAAAAGCGTCATCCATTGCCGCTTCGGTAAGCTCACCTCCATGAATATGAGCAATTGGAATACCAGCGATTGTAGCGGCACTTGCAACGGCTAATGCTTCAAAACGATCACCCAACAGTACAAGTAAATCTGGTTGGTGGCGGTCAAAACACTCACCAGCAGCCATTTGCGCTAAAGCCATTGATTTATTGACGGCGACAGGAGTGTCAGAATTGAGCAGAAAATCCATTTTTTCAGTAACGGTGAAGCCATCATTAATTATATGCTTAATAGTGTAGCCAAAATTATGGGCAAGATGAGTACCACCAACAAACAACTGTAGTGCTACATCGTCAGACTGCTGTAAGCCTTTTAACGTAAGGTATAGCAATCCGTATTCTGCTCTAGTGCCAGTAAATACCGCTATTTTTTTCATGCTGATAATTCAACCCTACACGTTATAAATTGAATGCTTATATTTAGCGAGGTTTTGTGGTTTAGCAAACCATGCAATCGTTTTGCTTAACCCTGTTTTTATATCTATTTCCGGTGTGAACTGGGTGAGCGAGTTAATCATTGTATTATCACACCATAATCGAAAAACTTCTGATTTATCAGGGCGTATTCTTGCTTGGTCGACAGTAAATTTAACATCACTTTTCATGATGTCTTTGATCATGTTTAACGTATCGCCAACACTAATTTCAAAATTAGAACCGATGTTAATGGTTTTACCTATCGTACTTTCACTATTGGCTAATGCGATAAAGCCTCTACAGGTGTCAGTAACATAGTTAAAGTCTCTTGTGGGTGATACATCCCCAAGCTTGATCTCTGACTCACCATTAGCAATTTGGCTAATAATAGTAGGTATTACAGCTCGAGCTGATTGTCTTGGGCCATAAGTGTTAAAAGGCCGAGCAATGGTTAAAGGCAGATTAAACGCATTAAAGTAACTCATTGCCATCGCATCAGCAGCAATTTTTGAAGCACTATATGGAGATTGAGCTTGTAGTGGGTGCTTCTCGTCGATAGGTACATATTGTGCTGTGCCGTACACTTCGCTGGTAGAGGTATGAATAACGCGTGAAACGTTATTATCAAGACACGCTTGGCAAATATTTAAGGTACCGGTAACGTTAGTGCTCACATAACTTTCAGGTGCCACGTACGAGTATGGGATCGCAATGAGTGCAGCTAAATGATAAACAGTATCTATATCTTGGGTGATATGGCGACAAAAATGCGGATCGCGTATATCGCCTGACACAATCTCTAGATTATCATGTTGTGCAATATCTTCTAACCAACCCCAATAGTTGAATGAATTATATTGCGCTAATGCCTTGACATGGTGGCCTTGGGATAGCAGCATTTCGACAAGATGAGAGCCAATAAAGCCATCTGCACCAGTAACCAATATGCGGTTTTGATTGTTTAACGCCATGAATGTTTGCCTACATCATTTTAAAATAGATTATTGTTGTGTTGATTACGCATGTTAGCTCGCAAGCGGGCCTGCTTCTTTTACGGTTTTTAAATTAAACGACATTTTAGGCTGAATCACTGGCGTAAGTTTTTCTTGCACAGGAGCCCAATGTTGTTCTGATAAATCTAATAAGCGAAGATCTTTTAAATAAACAATCTGTTGAAGGCCTAATAACTGCATCGGAGAAAATTCATGGCTGATGGTAGCCGTGATCTTACTAGCATCACCTAAATCCATAATGTAAGCCTCAAGATCTTGATTATATTGTTCCATAATCGAATCTTTGTAGGCATAGTACCACTCAGAGCCAGGATAAGCGGTTGCAAAATGCGGTTTAGCGGTAATGCCTAATTCAACTAATGCTTCAATGGTATTTCTAACACTCTCAAAGCTTTCTTCTGGAAATCCAATAATAATGTTTGGAATAGGCTTAATACCCGAAGCTAAACACGTAGCGATACTTTGCTTATTTTTTCGTGCATTTGATCCTTTACCAAGGTTGCGTAACACAGTGGGATCAAACGATTCTAAACCATATACTAAGTGTGTACAGCCAGCTTCATACATTAGTTTTAAGGTTTCTGGACGGTGGAGCCCTGCATGTGAAGTACCATTCCAATGCACACCTTTGCAGTTTTCATCGTGGGGTATGCCTTGTTGACGACACGTTGGTTGTAAGCCAGCTTCAATCCATTTTTTACATAATTCTTTTAGCCAAGTTCCTTTACTGGCTACATCCATTGTCATGAGGTTTTCATCAATAAAGGCCGCAAAGTCAATGTCATATTCGTTATGTAAGTGTTTAACCATGCTGACAATATAATCGGCACTGTGATAACGAATATTACGGCCATAAGTAAAGACAACGTCATTTTCACCGTTGTCGTTTTCTTCAACAAGCATGTCGCCTGTTGTGCCTAAATGCCAACAATATTTACAAGTTAATCCACAGCCGAAGCTGCCGTTAATGTCCATACGGCGTTTTGAAGTAAATGATTCTTCACTGAATAAGTTTGAGGAATTGGCAAAATAAATATCTAATGGGAACAAATGCCATGCAGGCCAAGGTAACGTATCTAAGTCTTTAATATTTGGTCTGATATTGGTTAAAAAACTTTTTCCGGTTAAATCTCGGTGAATGACGCCTAGTACATCAGAGTAATTAACGTCTTTATTGTCTATTTTTTTTAGTACTTCCGGGAAGGTGACAAAAGATTCGCCGATACAACCTACGTCAATTTCAGGGATCCATTCGAAAATTTCATGTGGCATTGATGTTAAAAAACCGCCACCGGCAATCAGCTGAGCGTTTGGTGCGCTTTCTTTAATGAGTTTGCAGGCTTTTTTAATGTAGTTGTATGTTGTTGTTAGGCCGCCAATACAAATGGCATCCCAATCGTCTGCTTGGCAAACTTCGATAATAGTGTCTAACGGTAATCGGTGAGCATTTGCATCATATACTTGTACAAGATGGCCTTCTTTCATGGCAATAGCTGCAAGTAATGCAATACCGTATGGGATATGGCGAGGCACATCTTCTTCTCGAACAACGGGATTTATAAAAAGTATTTTAGCCATAATTATTGCTCGCTATTGAGAAATTGATTGAAAGTAATACAGGGTAAATTATCTGCAAACAACGTACCAGCCTCAGAACAATTATATGTCGTTCCTGATGCACGAGAGAATAAATCTAAGAAGTTATTTCGATACCAAAAATAGGTTGGATCGGTATAAAATTGTTCATTCGATAATGGGAATATAAATTTGGGAAACAGTTGCTCTAATTCTTCTCGCGTATTGGCGAACTCATGCAGTTCATAATACGTTTGGGTCATTTCAATCGGCGTTTCGCTATGATAGCCAAGATCCATGCCTGTTAATGCGATGGAGGGCACTTTTAGTATCGCATTGGCAAATACCCAAGCAGCAGTACCGACGGTACCACCAGTATTCATGCAAGACTTTTTATTTATTTGATAAATTTGACGAGTTAGACTTTTTGGATCTTGTGGGTTGTCCACAATCGGATTCCACCAGTACATGTCAAATCCAGCATCTTTTGCTCGTTCTACAACATTTCTCGGCGCAGAAGAGCAAATAATGAGTTTTATTTCCGGGGCATGTTTGTTGATTAAATCAATGTTTGCTTGATTTTCTTTAATCGAATTATTGCGAAATTCCACGTCTAAATCTTGACGTGAAAAGTAATCATCATGTCGGGTGTTTTCTTCGAATTCATTATCGCCAAACCAGCGAACGATGCGAGTAGGGTGTGGGTCAAGTGTTAAAACATAATCAGGAACAATGCCATTTTTTAAACATTTCACTAACGAACCGTCAATGGCAACAATAGCCCCTTGATAGTTGCTTTGTTTTAATTTTGCTAATACATCAAATTTATGTAAGCTGGGACCGGCACTAACGATAATAGCTGAGTTTTTTTTACTCTCAGGTAGTGGCGGTAAGTCTTTAAAGCTTTTTTCTGTATAGGGTAAATTAGCCATAGCATTGGTGACAAGATCGTGACTATGCCAATTCTTACCGATATCGGTAATTTTGGAAACTACATCCACAAATTTATCGTTCAGTTCGCATTGCGCCATGCTTCAGTCTCTTTCTGATTAACGTATCTATTCTTCGCCGTCCCAAGTAAGGTCGGTGCGTTCCACATAGACCATGCTTCCACCAATAGAGTTTAGTGCGGCTTTTTTAAATTTAGACTCTATTGAGTCATCATCTATTGTGTCATCCGGCTTAGTAACTTGTTTTTTAGGGGTAAAATTGCCTTTTAATATATCGCTCATGATAGCTCCTACAGGCTGTCTAAAATGTTAAGGTGAGTAAACAATATTAACCTTTATATCGTCAATGTTGTGCTCATTCTTTAGCTTTATCTATTCTTTATTGTTATGTATTTGATGGTAAGGCATTAAGTTTTTGTAAAAACTCTTTGGCTCTTTTATCATCAGGGGCATTTGAAAGTGCGGTCTCGAATGCTATTTTGGCTGAATCATATGCCTTTCCATTAAAGTAAAACTCTCCTAAGCCATTCCATAAAAATACATTTTTAGGATCTTGTTCAATACATTGATGAAAATAGTTTAAGGCGATTTTTTCATCCCCTAAAAGTCGCAATAATTTAGTGAATTGCGGTAAATATGTGATCGACAATACCGAAAGTTCTTGTAAGCACGCTTTCGCTAAATCGTAATCTTTAAGTTTATAAGCAATACCAGCTAATTGTTGAAGTTCATCTTCTTCAATATGTTCTGGAGGAAGCTGTTCAAAATAATACAGCGCGTCTTGGTAGCTTTCCGTTAAAATTGAGGAATACGCTAACCCTAAATTATACAATACCTTAGCTTGTTCTTCAGTTTCCATCGAAATCTTTAAACTATTCATTAATGTCGTTAAAGCATCGATATTTTTTTGATGAAATAAGGTGATAACTTTACGTCTGACTCCATCTAAAGACGCTTCCTCTTTGGTGCGCGTTAAGTGCTTTGTTTCTACGTTATGGATATCTGCAGTGTGTATTTTAGCAAAACGCTCAAACGTCGACTGTTCTTCACTGGTGAATGTACTTTGATCAACGTGAGTTTTTTCTAACCAATGCTGTGCTCTACCTAAAATTCTATCTTTTTCCCACTGAGCAAACATGATTGACAGACGCGGAGTAGGTTTTTGTTCTTCTATTCTGCTATTAATTCTTTCTAATGCCTTATCAAGCAAAATGATGAGGTTTTCACAGGTAACAATATACGCTTGGTAGTATAGTTTCCCTGTTTTTTCTACTTTATCATCAGACCATTCATCAGATGAATTTGCTTGGGCAGAACTGATGAATTTATCAATGCCAAAATTCTTTATAAACTTCGAAGTGCGCTTGAACGTTGTATTCAGTTTCTTTTCAATTTTATCCATTTGAATTTTGAACTTGAAATTCTCGCTCTCATTCCCTTTTTCTTTAAAGAGTTGCTCATTTGCTGTTAACGCTTTTTCTGCAAGCCTTTTGATGTCTTTAACGTCAGCAAGTACTCTTTTAACATTAGTATTCACTACATTGTAATCATGCTGTATTTCACTTGTGGTCATGACAGGAATACAGCTGAGCAGTTTATCAGCATAGTTTTCTTTGTCATGTGTAAAAGACAATGCTGAAGAAGGAACGTGTTCAATGTGAGGTAAGCAAGCTGCATTGGGTGATAAGTTGTAAACGGCTTGGTCTGTTTTCTTAGCTTCTTCCGCTATTTCAGATAAACGTTCACCAGCAGTACCAAATACGATAAGTGTTTCAACGGTTTTTCCTGCGTAAGTTTTCACCCAGGTGCCAGGGCGTCCCAGTGTTGGGCCGATGTTTGCTTCATTACTCCCTGAGGCATGAGTAACACCTTTTTCTGAAAAACAGAGATCAACACCCGATAACAAAATGTTACTGAACCCCATGTCTACAGCTGCTTTTAGCGCCGTATTTGTGACCGTAGGACCAGCGGATTTAAGGTTTTTTTCATCACCTTTTTCATCCCAAGGGTATCTTCGATTAAGATACGCACTTTTACCGTGCCACTGAGCCAACAAAAATGGCGTAACGCTGTTAGAGTGTAAAAATAGCACATTGGGAGGAAACAATAATAACTCTTTACTTACGTCATAACTTATTTCATACGGGTCAACGGAAACGACAATATGAGGTATAAGTCCAATTTGATTAAGTCTTCTTGCAATTCGCGAAACAGCGATGATAACTATGTGGTCTTTGTGTTTTTTTACCCACTCTATATCTTCATCTAATGAAGGACCGCCCGCAAGAATGATACATGTATCGCCTTTGAACTTATGTTTAAATACTAACGCTGGTGTTTGATTCTCACAAATATTCATTAATTGTGGGCTCATAAAAGGAGACACACCAAGAGTGGCACGTGTAATGAAACGGTAGCTTTGGAACTCTTGTTCGAATTGTAAAATGGCAGCATTGTAAGCAGGAACAAATGAATCGATGGCGGCAACTGATTTTATGAACTGACAGTAATCTTTATATAAATACAAGTCCATACCGAACGCTGTAGCGCTGTCTTTCCATTTATCAATGGTGGTAATAGTGATGTATTCGGGTAACTCGTCTAATTTGTTTTTATGTTCTAGTCGTTCGATTACTTCGGGCAACTCAATAAATAAATAACGTGTATCGACCGGTTTCTCGAGCTGTACAACATGATCGAGTAATAGCCCCGAATCAGTGCCAAGAATTATGTAGAATCTTTCTTCTGTATGCAGTTTTTCATCATATAAGTTCTCAAAGATTGCGTGAGACGGTTGTTTTTCAAAAGCGTTTCTATTGATTAGGTATAAATACTCTTCGCCAAACTGAGATGTTAAAAAACTGTCGTTTATTTGCATTTTATTGCCTCTGCTCATCAATATAGGATGCGTTAATTACAATGAACTTATTTGTCTGTGACCAATGGCAAATTACAAAGCAAATTACACGCCATCACTCCATAATAACAAAAGGTTACGCGTAATTTGTTAAATTTGCACGTAACCACGGGTAACTATCAAAAATAAAGTGTCTTCAAGTCAAAGTTATGACGCCCTAGTGTCAAAATTTTGTTGAATATTCACCAATCCTCGCTACAATCAAAACTGGAACGTTTAAAAATAAAGGTTATCAAAGGATTATGCAGGGTCAAAAACATATTCTTGTCGTTGATAATGACGCAGCAAGAGCACAACAACTTGCAACAATCTTAGCATTCGTCGGTGAGCATTTTCATTGCTACGCGCAGGATGAAATTGTTGATGCTCTTCCCACATTAACAAATACATTGACCATCATTTTATGCGGTGATGTGAGTGATGCTGTGGTTACTTTAGTTAAACGTAATCCTAGTTGCCCATTTTTATTACATGATGTGATTGATAAACAAAAACTTGTCGGTTTTGTCAATGTTATTGGTGATGTCAGTGCGCCGCTGAATTACGCGCAATTAACGGAAATGATCCATCATTGTCATCAATATCATAATAAATTGCCGATCAATAAAACAAAAAATGCTGGTAATGCTGCGCTTTTTCGTTCGCTAGTGGGGGGCAGTGCCCCCATGCAACATGTACGCTTTCTGATTGAACAAGTGGCTTCAACGCAGGCAAATGTTTTGATATTGGGAGAGTCAGGTACGGGTAAAGAAGTCGTGGCTCGAAATATACATAATTTATCTGATCGCGGTAAAGCGCCTTTTGTCCCAGTAAATTGTGGTGCTATTCCTCCTGACTTACTTGAAAGTGAGTTATTCGGTCATGAAAAAGGGGCATTCACTGGCGCTATTTCAACTCGAAAAGGCCGTTTTGAGCTTGCCGAGGGCGGTACACTGTTTCTTGATGAAATTGGTGATATGCCACAACCGATGCAAGTAAAACTTTTACGTGTATTACAAGAGCGAACGTTTGAACGTGTGGGTGGGGCGAAAAGCATAAAAGCGAATGTACGAGTTATCGCGGCAACCCATCAAAACCTAGAAGAAATGATCAAAACCAATGCCTTTCGTGAAGATTTATATTATCGATTAAACGTTTTTCCGATTGAAACCCCAGCACTTCGTGATCGTAAAGAAGATATTCCTTTATTACTAAAAGAGTTAATGTCGCGCTTTGAAAGCGAACAAGGACAAACGGTTCGTTTTACAGAGCGCGCTATTGCATCACTGCAAGAACATTCATGGGCTGGCAATGTCCGTGAATTATCAAATTTAATAGAACGCATGATTATCATGTACAATGAACAAGTGGTTGACGTATCAGAGCTACCTAAGCGTTATCGTCATATTGATATTGAAGAATACAACCCAGAATACCCAGAAGAATTGCAAGAACGCGAAGCTATTAATGAATTATTTGCTGGCTTTGACACTGATACAGACGATGAAAACATTAATGATGACAGTTTTATGGCTGGCTTTGAGGAACAAAGCAGCAGTACCGTACAGGTTGATAAGTTGCCTGCAGACGGTTTACATTTAAAAGAGTATTTAGCAGATTTAGAAGTGTCTTTGATCACTCAATCATTAGACAAAAATGATTGGGTGGTAGCTCGTTCTGCAGAATTACTTGGCATGCGTAGAACAACACTTGTTGAGAAAATGCGAAAATACAACTTACAAAAAACAGATGGCTGATGACATCTATAATTGGTTTCGTTAATCAGCCTTATCAAGCGACTAACGAGCCGTATATTTCTAGCGAACTATAGATTGACAAAATCTTGACTCATGTATTTTCTATCTACAGTTCTTTGATAAATCTACAAAAAATTTGTTGGCATAATTAATGCTTTTTCTTGAATATTATCGTCATTCGAGAAGTGTATTATGGTTGTAGCCGTTGCAAATCAAACTAATTCTACTATGAATCAACAAAAGGTGTTCCCGTTTGTTGAACAGCCATGTATTGCTAATAAGCAAAAACTCGCCACAGAGTCTTATGTAGGCGAGCTAGATTTATTACGACAGCAATCAAATCAACTCGAAAAACTTATTGATGTCATGCCAACGGGTATGATTATGCTCGATGGAAATGGCATTGTGGTCAAAATGAATAAAATTGCCAGCCAGCTGTTAGAAGAGCCCATCTTAGGATACCCATGGTTTGAAGTGATCCGCCGTTCTTTTAAGCCGCGCGCCGATGACTGGCATGAAGTATCACTAAAAGATGGTCGCCGTGTGAAGTTAGAAATTACCGCGTTAATCGATCAACCTGGTCAACTTATAATGATCACCGATTTAACAGAAACTCGTCTACTGCAAGATAAATTAAGCCAGTTACAGCGATTATCATCGCTAGGTCAAATGGTATCTAAACTTGCACACCAAATACGTACACCACTTTCAGCAGCTATTTTATACGGCGCTAATTTAAAAAGTAAGCAGTTACAAACTACAGAGCGCGATAACTTTCAAGAAAAGTTGATGTCGCGTTTATCTGATCTCGAACAAACCGTGAATGATATGTTGTTATTTGCAAAAAGTGGTCAACAACAAGTTGTCTCTTCTTTGTCGGCCAATGCCTTAGTCAACGCTGCAGTTCATGGTATGGAAGCACTCATTGAGCAAGCAGATGCTGAAATCGATATTCAGTACTGCCCTGACGATTGCCATGTATTAGGCAATGAAACCGCGCTAAGTGGTGCGATTCAAAACCTTATTCATAATAGCCTAGAAGTCATTGAAACAAAGGCTAACATTCATATTGCCTGTTACTGCAAAGACGGAAAAGCGTATATCAGTGTTAAAGACAACGGCTGTGGCATAGCGGCAGAAAAGGCCGCCAAAATTTTTGAACCTTTTTACACGTCTCGCAGTCAAGGCACTGGGCTAGGGCTTGCCGTTGTGAAATCAGTTGCTAATGCACATCAAGGTGAAGTGCATTTAATAAGTAAGCCAGGAGAGGGCGCACATTTTGTAATATCATTACCCTTGTTGCCAAATGAAACTGGTAGCGAGTCGTTAACTTCACCTCAGGAGAGTTACGATGAGTCAAAGTAAAATCTTAGTGGTAGAAGATGATGCCGGATTACGAGAGGCATTAATTGATACCTTAAACCTTGCTGGATACCAATGCATTGAAGCAGAGTCAGGCGAAGCTGCATTACTTTTATTGAAAAATCAGCAAGTGGATTTAGTTGTTAGTGATGTACAAATGTCAGGTATGTCTGGGTTAAATCTTTTGAAAAGTATAAAATCATCGTTTGCTAAAATGCCGGTACTGATCATGACAGCCTACGGCACTATCGATGATGCTGTACAAGCAATGAAGGATGGTGCCTGTAATTATATGGCTAAACCTTTTGCGCCTGAAGTCTTACTAAACATGGTTAATCAATACTTACCAATCCAGCAAAATGATGCGTTCGAGCCTATAGTGGCTGATACTAAAAGCAAAGAGTTGTTATTGCTTGCAAGAAAAGTCGCATCAACAGACGCTTCAGTAATGGTGTTAGGCCCTAGTGGCTCAGGTAAAGAAGTCTTAGCGCAATATGTACATGGGCATTCATCAAGGGCGAATAAACCTTTTGTTGCGATAAACTGCGCGGCTATTCCAGAAAATATGTTAGAAGCCACTTTGTTTGGTTATGAAAAAGGGGCATTTACCGGTGCTATTCAAGCATGCCCTGGTAAATTTGAACAAGCACAAGGTGGCACTATTTTACTTGATGAGATCACTGAGATGGATCTTGGCTTACAAGCGAAAATTTTACGTGTACTGCAAGAACGTGAAGTTGAGCGGTTAGCTGGCCGAAAAACCATTAAGCTAGATGTGCGTGTTATTGCAACCAGTAATAGAGATCTTAAAGAGGCAGTTAACGAAGGTATATTTCGGGAAGATTTATACTACCGATTAAATGTTTTCCCATTAAACTGGTTACCACTTTCGCAGCGCCGTGATGATATTGTACCGCTCGCTAATCATTTGATTTCAAGAATTTGTCAAAAAAATCAGCAAGAATCACCTGAGTTTACTCCAGCAGCGTGCAGTAAATTAAATGCTTATCAGTGGCCTGGCAATGTTAGAGAGTTAGATAATGTGATACAACGTGCATTGATTTTACATAGTGATGGTGTGATTGATGCAGCTGACTTATTAATCGAAAATTTTGATACGCCTGCTATTTCTGATGTTGCTACCATAACTGCTAGTGATGATAAACTGGGAAGTGAACTAAAAATGCAAGAGCATCAAATCATATTAGATACCTTGCAAGCATGCCATGGAAGTCGCAAAGCGGTGGCCGAAAAATTAGGTATTAGTCCAAGAACGCTTCGTTATAAAATCGCACGTATGCGCGATAGTGGTATTCAAATTCCTGCATAATCTTTTCTATCAAAGCACCGGCGCTTATTTTATGTTAATAAGCTCGGTGTTTTTCTAATTTTAACTGCTTATCTATATGATTTTTAAGTTAAATAACTAATGCTTTTTTATGGCATTAATGTTGCTTTATTACTGTTAGTAACAATTTTTCAAAAGTTTGACACTAGCGAGAATATCATGGATATCAAAAGCAATTCCTTGTATGCCCAAATGCAAAATATGCAACTAGAAGCAATGGGTAACCGCGCATCGACAATCAAAAATGACAACATCATTGGCAATGAAGTTGCGCCAGTAAACTCATCACAAAGTGATTTTGCTTCTATGCTAAAACAAGCGGTTAATACCGTAAATGATATTCAACAAGAAGCTGGTGATAAACGGACTCGTTTCGAAATGGGTGATCGCAGCGTCACGCTAGCAGACACCATGATATCTGCATCAAAAGCCAGTGTCGCCTTTGAAGCCACTGTGCAAGTGAGAAATAAATTTGTCGAAGCATACAAAGAAATTATGAGTATGCCTGTTTAATCGTTCGGATAGCATAATCGTACGCGTAAAAAGTAGTCTAGCGGAGAATATATAGTGGCTGATACAACAAACACAGCATTAGCAACAGCTGACGGTGGTAACGATCTTGTTGCGAATGACAACGCAAATGACGGTATCGAAGAGCAAAAATCTGGTTTATCGGCAATGATGGGTAACGTTGATGTGTTACGTCAGGTAACGCTTATTATGGCATTAGCCATTTGTTTAGCGATTGCTGTTTTCGTGATTATGTGGGCAAACCAACCTGAGTATCGCTACTTAACTAAGCTTCCTACCGATCAATTAATTAAAACGATGGATTTTTTGGATGCCAACGGTGTAGACGACTATATTCAAGAAAATAATACTATTTCTGTACCTGCTGATCGCTACCAAGATATTAAGTTGATGCTTGCCCGTGAAGGTTTAACCGACGAACCAAACGACCGCGAAGAAATCATCATGCAAGATATGGGGTTTGGTGTTAGCCAGCGTTTAGAACGCGAGCGATTAAAACACTCTCGTGAACAACAACTTGCACGTACTATTCAAGAGCTACAAACAGTAAGCCGTGCAAAGGTATTACTAGCCATTCCACGCGAAAATGTTTTCGCAAAACGTGAAAAATCACCTTCTGCAACCGTTGTTGTTACCTTACGTAAAGGACGCTTATTGTCAGAAGAAGAAGTAGACTCAATCGTAGATATTGTCGCCTCAGCGGTACAAAGCTTAACACCTAATCGTGTAACAGTGACTGATCAAAATGGCCGCTTGCTTAATTCAGGCTCTCAAAATTCTATTTCTTCACGTTCACGCAAAGAGTTTGAAATCGAACAAAAGCGCGAACAAGAGTACATGGATAAAATAGATACCATCATGATCCCTGTGGTTGGTTTAGGCAATTACACGGCACAAGTTGACGTGACAATGGATTTCACCAATTCAGAAGAAACACAACGCCGTTACAACCCTGATTTACCTGCACTTCGAAGTGAAATGAAAGTGGAAGAAACCTCAATTGGTGGAACACTTGGCGGTATTCCTGGTGCGTTAACCAATCAACCACCGTTAGATTCCAATATTCCTGAAAATGCAACCGGCACCAATAGTCAACGTTCAACGCCAAGTCGCAAACATTCTGAGTCCACGAAAAACTTTGAGCTTGATGAATCAATTAGTTATACCAAGCAACAATCAGGCGTTATTCGTCGCATCAGTGTTTCAGTGGCGCTTGATTATTTAAACTCAACAAACGCTAACGGCGATGCGGTTCAAACACCAAGAAGTGTTGAAGAATTAGCAAATATCCGCCGGTTACTCCAAGGCAGTATTGGTTTTGATTTACAACGTGGTGATGCACTTGAAGTGGTTACCTTACCTTTTTCGCGCATGGAAGTAGAAGTAGAAGAAGCGGTGCCTTTTTATCAAGAAGCATGGTTCCTGAAAATACTTAAGCTGTCGTTAGGCGCTGTGGTGATCATTATATTGATATTATCCGTAGTAAGACCGATGCTGAAACGATTAATTTACCCTGATCAAAAACCTGAAGATTATGGTGATAAGTCACTTGATAGTCATGTAGACTTAGGTGATGAAACCATGGATATGTTGTCTGCTGATTTTGATGCCGGTGCGGTTGGTTTTGCGCCTGACGGTAGTCTACAATTACCAGACTTACATCGTGATGAAGATATTTTAAAAGCCGTTCGAGCTTTGGTAGCGAATGAACCAGAGTTGTCCTCTCAAGTTGTCAAAAGTTGGTTGATTGAAGATGAGTGATGAAGCACAAGAACTAGCCGCTATTCCACAAGGGTTTGATGTAGACAAACTTGATGGCGCTGAGAAAGCTGCAATTTTACTGTTGAGCTTATCAGAAGAAGATGCTGCACAAATACTAAAACACTTAGAGCCAAAACAGGTGCAACAAGTGGGTATGGTGATGGCCGCAATGGAAGATTTTACTCAAGAGAAAATCACTGCGGTGCACAAGCTATTTATTAATGAAATTCAAAACTTTAGTACCATTGGCTTCCAAAGTGAAGAATTTGTACGCAAAGCGCTAACCGCAGCACTTGGTGAAGATAAAGCCGGCAATTTGATTGACCAAATTGTCATGGGCGGTGGTGCAAAAGGGTTAGATTCTCTTAAATGGATGGACTCTAAACAAGTAGCAAACATTATCCGAAATGAGCATCCACAGATTCAAACCATCGTTTTGTCATACTTAGAGCCAGAACAATCTGCTGAGATATTAGGGCAATTTGCAGAGAAAACGCGTTTAGACTTAATGATGCGTATCGCGAACCTTGAAGAAGTACAACCAGCAGCCCTTCAAGAACTAAATGAAATTATGGAAAAACAATTTGCCGGTCAAGCTGGTGCGCAAGCTGCTAAAATGGGCGGCTTGAAAGCAGCTGCAGATATTATGAACTATTTAGATACCAATGTTGAAGGTATGCTAATGGATTCAATACGTGAACATGACGAAGAAATGAGTCAACAAATTCAAGACTTAATGTTTGTCTTTGAAAACTTAGCAGATGTTGATGATCGCGGTATTCAAGCGATTCTACGTGAAGTTCAGCAAGATGCTCTTATGAAAGCAATTAAAGGTGCAGATGATACCTTGAAAGAGAAAATAATGACCAACATGTCTAAACGCGCAGCTGAAATGATGGCTGACGATTTAGAGGCCATGGGCCCTGTACGTATCAGTGAAGTTGAAGCGGCACAGAAAGAAATTTTATCAGTAGCAAGACGATTATCAGATGCTGGTGAAATAATGCTAGGCGGTGCTGGTGGTGGTGATGAATTCCTATAACTTGATTTATATTTGTAGAGTATAAATGGTACAAGAATGAAAAATTTTTCAGGCGTACATGTCGAAGACAATATTATTAAACCAGAACAGGCGAGCGAGTCTGATGTTTGGGCATACCCTACGGTTGAAGAAGATATAGATCAAACGACATTACCAACCAATGCACTCGGTAAAAAGCCTTCATGGCGGTACGAACCGCCTGAGGAAGTAGAAGAAGAAATAACACCTTTAACCGCTGAAGATATTGAAGAAATTCGTCAAGCGGCATATCAAGAAGGTTTTAATCAAGGTAAAGAAGAAGGATTTTCAACAGGCTTTGAAGAAGGGCAAAAAGCTGGCCATGAAGAAGGCTTGAAAAAGGGGCATATTGAAGGGATTGATAAAGGCCTTACTGAAGGTAAAGAAACCGTCGATACCCTTGCAAATAATTGGCAAACGCTAATTGAGCAATTGCATCAACCCATTAAGTCTGTTGAAAAAAATGTTGAACAACAATTGCTTCAACTTGTTGTTCAATTGACAGAAGCCGTGACTTATCAAGAAGCTAAAACTAATCATGACATCTTATTTGAAGCCATCGACAAGGGGATGAAGGCTTTACCAAGTCAAGAAGCCCAAACCCAAATACTGCTAAACCCCGATGACATTATGTTAGTAGAGCAACAGTTCACACCCGAATATATCAGTGAGCAAGGCTGGCGACTATTACCATCACCGAAGTTACCTAAAGGTAGTTGTCAAATTGAAAATAGCACATCTAATATCGATTTATCGATAAAAACGCGCTTAACTGATGTGTTGGAATCTTTCTTGCAGAATGCATTACATCAATAATCGTTTCTTGCTCAGAGTGTCAAATAGTTGATGATAGACATAGAAGGTATTAATCAGCGGCTAATTAACAGCCAACAATTTATCCACCGCCAACCTATTTCGGTTGCAGGGCGGTTAGTGCGCGTTGTTGGATTGACACTAGAGGCTGTTGGTGTAAAGGCTCAAGTGGGTAGTCAATGCCTTGTTGAAACCGCACAAGGCGAATTAATCGCCGAAGTCGTTGGTTTCTCGAACGATATTACTTTTTTAATGCCAGAGCAGAGTTTGCAAGGGGTATTACCTGGTGCACGCGTTGTTCCTTTAATGGCTAAGGCACGTTTACCTTTATCGATGGAGTTACTTGGTCGAGTAGTTGACGGGGTAGGAAAGCCTTTAGATGGCAAAGGTCCAATCAAAACAGATCCAGAAGCAAAGCATTCTTCAGAGCCTATTAACCCATTAGCACGCCGTGCAATTACACAACCATTAGATGTTGGTGTTCGCTCGATCAATAGTTTTATTACGGTTGGTCAAGGTCAACGTATGGGATTGTTTGCAGGCTCTGGCGTGGGTAAAAGTGTGTTGTTAGGCATGATGACTCGCGGTACAACGGCTGATGTTATCGTGGTAGGGCTTGTAGGTGAGCGTGGTCGAGAAGTTAAAGAGTTTATTGAAGAAATTTTAGGGGAAGAAGGGCGAAAACGCTCTGTTGTTGTTGCGGCCCCCGCAGATAATTCACCATTAATGCGACTAAAAGGTTGTGAATCAGCGGTGAAAATTGCCGAGTACTTTCGCGACCAAGGCATGAATGTTTTACTTCTGATCGATTCTATAACCCGTTACGCACAAGCTCAACGTGAAATCGCCTTAGCGGTAGGTGAGCCACCCGCGACGAAAGGGTATCCGCCCTCAGTATTTTCTAAGTTGCCACAACTTGTTGAACGCGCAGGTAACGGTGGTGATGGCCAAGGTGCGATCACGGCATTTTTTACCGTATTAACTGAAGGTGATGACTTACAAGATCCTATTGCTGATGCAGCACGGGCAATACTTGATGGCCATATTGTATTATCTCGCCAACTTGCAGACAGTGGGCATTTTCCAGCAGTAGATATAGAAGGCTCTATTTCTCGGGTAATGCCTATGGTGACCAGTGAAGAACACCAAGATCTTGCACGAAATTTAAAACAATTTTATTCACTATATCAACAAAATAAAGATTTAATTTCAATTGGTGCATACAGCAAAGGGACTGACCCCAGAATCGATCAGGCGATACAGTTGCTGCCAGTCATTAACTTTTTTCTTCAGCAAAAAATGCATGAAGTTGTACCTTATGATCAAAGTTTGGCACAGCTACAAGAAGTGATTAGTGCAGCACAAGCACATGCCCAACAGCAAAATACGGCCACTGAATAATAGTAGTGGCGAGGTAAGTAATTATGTCAATGAAGCAATTGAACACTATTCATAAGTTTGAATCAGATAAAGAACATAAAGCTGTTCAACAATTGCAACTAGCTGAAAAAGAATACCAGGAAAACCTCATTCGTTTACAAAGTGTGGGTGAATTTAGACTCGAGTATATGAAACGGCTTGATCAACGAGCCATGTCAGGCGTTGATAGTGTCACTTACCGCCATTTTCATGCATTTGTTGCTAAATTAGATAATGCAGCAGAACAAGTTGAAATTGCCATCAAGCAAGCAAAGGCGTTAATGGAGCAAAGAAAGCAGCAATGGACATTACAGCATCAAAAAGTACAGGCGATCGAGAAGTTACAAGAAAAACAAAAATTATTACTTGCTAAAAAGGCGAATAGGGCTGAGCAAGCGATGTTTGATGAAATTGCAGCTCAACAATATTTTCGACGCCGTAATCCACAATCCTGAACCCATGAAGAATGATATTTATACCCTAAAATTAGTGTGAAACTATTTAATGGAATAGAAATTGCAGAATATTTATTAATGATGCGTTAATGCGTAAAGCAAGAAAATATTATCTAACTGTTCAGTGAAGGTTTTTTACGATGAGACAAGTAAACGTACTACCCGTAGATGTAAATCAAGGTGTTGAAAATAAAGGAATATTGTCAAGCATCGATACACAAAAAAATACGGGTGCAGACAGAAGTAAATCCAGTAACTTTTCAGATTACATGGCGGATAAGTCCGTCGTCACTAACGGCAAAAAGCGGCAAGAAAACGCAAGTGAACAACAGTCACAAGTTGCGACTGACAAACATGCCGCATCTCGTTCGCAACCCTCAGAGAATGCTACAGATGTTAGCAATCAAGCGACAGAAGAAAAAGCAAAAAATGAAGATATTCAAGCTGATGCCGTTGATGAAGGTAGCAACAATACAGCTGAAGAAGTAACGTCAGAGCAGAGTACAAAAGCACATGATAAGCAGTCAACTGAATATGTCGATGCACCTGTTGAAAATACTCGTGCTGAAATTGCGATCAAGTTATTAGACTTTATTAATGCTTCTGAAATCACCTCTACTGAACATAGTCAAAAACATGAACAATCAAGACAAGCAGCGTTGGAAATGGCTAAGCAAATTAATGTTCAGCAACAAATTGCACAGTCTGAAAAAGCGCCGGTTGAAAAAGTAGAGTTGTCACAAAAAGAGCAAAAGCTTGCCACTGAAATTCAAGCAATATTAGCGGGGCGAGATACAAAAACTCAATCTAATAAGAACCAAGAGGCTCAAGCAATCACCGTTTCTGAAAGTAGCGAATCAAACAAAGAAAAGGCCACTGACGTGAAAAAAGTGAGTGGAAATGAAAAAGTGTTACAGACTTTGGCATCATCTGATCAATTAAACCGTGTAAAGGCGGCTACTTCTGTTGAGCAGGAAAATAGTACAAAGACGATTACTGTTGATGATAAGCTGGCATCTGCTGATGATGTTGAAAAATCGGCTTCGAAATTAACTCAACAAGAAATTAAACAAGCCGCAGAAAACACAATAGTTGCAGATAAATCACTTGCAACGGTGAGTGATAATGCAGGCAATGATACTAAAAAAACAGTTGAACCAGTAATTTCTGCCTCTTCTGTTAATCCAGAGTTGAATGTTAATAAAGCTGATGAAGTTGACGCTGCAATTGCTGAAAAGCAAGGTGCAGAAACACCATTTTCAGTAACGCCAATAAACATAGATAATACTCACAAAGCAGATAGCAAAGAAAACAACACCCGTATCATAAATCAAGCAACAGCTAATGTTGTCAATGTTGATGCTAAAACCAATAGTTCATCAGCTGGCGATAGTGAACAACAAAATAACGCTGAACAAAATGCTCAAAAGCAGTCATTTGACATGAAAGTTAATACGCCAGTTGATACAGAGAAGCAGGCTATTGTCGACCTGAAAACAGAGCGTCAAACCGTTTTTTCAGAGCCAGCAAGACCTACTACTGCGTTAACACAAGAGCAAGAACAAGCTGCGCAAGCGATACATGCTAAGACGACTGCTGAGAGTGTTTCGGTACAAGCAACACGCTCAACTCAGATCATCGCTCAAGAAACCATTGCGATAAATCGCAAAGATTTTAGTATCGAGGTTAAAGAGAAAGTGATGGTGATGATCAATCAAAAATTGCGACAGCTCGAAATTCGGTTAGATCCCCCAGAACTTGGCAGCATGCAAGTTAAAATTAATATGCAAAATGAACAAGCGGCCGTTAACTTTGTTGTACAAAACCCGCAAGCAAAAGATGCATTAGAGCAACACATGGGTAGATTAAAAGAAATGCTTGAACAATCAGGTGTTGATGTCGGTGATGCAAATATTGAACAGCGCGATCAAAAAAGTAATGATGGTGGCGAAGCTGGCGGTGAACTAGCACAGGGCGAAAATCAAGGGGAAAATAATTCTGCTCATGAACAATTAGCGGCTCCAGAGGTAAATTTGTATAAAGCTTCGTCAACTGGTGTGGATTACTACGCTTAATTGTATAAAAGCAGTTGCGCATTCTGTAATCGAAGATATAGTTGCTGATATATATAAGTTTTATCAATAGGGGCTATTTATGGCTGAAGAAGAAAAAGCATTAGAACTTGATAGTTCTGGTAAAAAAAAGAAGTTAATTATTATTATTGCAGCTGTGGTTATACTGGCTGTTGGTGGTGGCGCCGCTTTTTTCTTTATGGGGGGCGATGATGGCCCAACACAAGAGCAACTAGATGCAGCATTAGATTCAGGCGTCGAAGGAGAAGCGATCACTGAAGGTAGCGCTCAACCTGCGGCAAGTGCTAGTTTAGGTACCGCATTATATGTACCGATGCCAAGACCTTTTCGTTTTAATATTCCTGGTGCTAACCGTGACCGTTTTGTAGAAATAAGAGTGCAGTTGTTGGTTCGGGGCTCTGATAACGAGGAAGCCGCGAAAAAACATATTCCGTTGATTGAAAGTACTTTATTAGCAGTATTTACTCAATCAAATGCTGATGATCTTGCAACTAGTGCAGGTAAAACATCATTAAAGCAGCAGGCATTATCTGAAGTACATAAAATAATGATGGACATAGAAGAGCAAAAAGTAATAGAGCAAGTATTATTTACTGGCTTTGTGATGCAATAATGACACAACTTTAAAGAGATACCACCGTGAGTGATTTACTTTCACAAGACGAAATTGATGCGCTACTTCATGGCGTAGACGACGTTGAAGAAGACGAGGTTGCTGAAGACGTTCCTGAACGAGAAGGCACCAGCGACTATGACTTCTCGTCGCAAGATCGTATTGTGCGTGGTCGTATGCCAACGCTCGAAATGGTTAATGAGCGTTTTGCTCGGCATATGCGGATAAGCCTATTCAATATGATGCGCCGCACGGCAGAAGTGTCTATTAATGGAATTCAAATGATCAAGTTTGGTGAGTACGTACATACCTTGTTTGTACCTACTAGCTTGAATATGGTGCGTTTTAGACCGTTAAAAGGTACTGGACTTATCACCATGGAAGCCCGTTTAGTGTTTATCTTAGTGGATAACTTTTTTGGTGGTGATGGTCGTTACCATGCCAAAATTGAAGGCCGAGAATTTACCCCAACTGAGCGACGTATTATTCAAATGTTACTAAAGCTTATCTTTGAAGATTACAAAGAAGCGTGGTCGCCAGTCATGGATGTATCCTTTGAATACCTAGATTCTGAAGTAAACCCTTCTATGGCGAATATTGTTAGCCCTACTGAAGTGGTGGTTATTAGCTCATTTCACATTGAACTAGATGGCGGTGGTGGTGATTTTCATGTTGCCTTGCCGTACTCGATGTTAGAGCCTATTCGAGAATTGTTAGACGCTGGTGTGCAAAGTGACAAAGAAGACACTGATATGCGTTGGTCAAAGGCGTTACGTGATGAAATCATGGATGTTCCGGTTGCCTTATCAACCAAGTTCTTAGAGGTTGATATTCCCTTATCAAGAATTATGGAATTAGAGACAGGCGATATTATCCCGATTGAAATGCCAGAACATATAACCGTATTGATTGAAGAGTTACCAACGTTTAGAGCGAAACTAGGCAAGCGTCGTGAAAACATTGCACTGCAAATTCAAGAGAAAATTAAGCGTCCAGAGTCTGTGAAGAATGAATTAACCATTTTAACTAAAGGCGGTAAACGTTTAGACAGTGACGCAGAGTTACACTTACTTGAAGATGATTTAGATTATTAAGAACAGAGGCTGAATATGAGTGATGAAAACGAGAACGAAAACGAAGATCTGAGCATGTGGGATGAGGCGATGGATGAACAAGCTGAAGCTGAAACCGATGAAGAAAATGCAGAAGCGGTAGAATTCGACGAACTACAAGAAGATGCTCCGATCACAGGTGAAGAAAAGCGTAAGCTCGATACAATACTAGATATTCCAGTGACAATCTCTATGGAAGTAGGCCGAAGCCAAATTAGTATTCGTAACTTATTACAACTTAATCAGGGTTCTGTTGTTGAGCTTGATCGTGTTGCCGGTGAAGCGTTAGATGTGTTGGTCAATGGTACACTGATTGCGCACGGTGAAGTGGTAGTTGTGAATGATAAATTCGGTATTCGTTTAACTGATGTGATCAGTCAGGTTGAACGCATTAAAAAGCTTAAATAATGCACAAAATATCACGATACTATACATTACGCTGTATTAGTAGTTTGCTGGTTTTACTTTTTCCTGTGATCAGCCTTGCACAGGAAAACAACGTTGAAGTGGGTAAACATGCAAACGTAAATATGGACGCTGCGAGTATGATATTAGCACTATTGTTAGTACTCGCATTAATAGTTGTCAGTGCGTTTGTCTTGAAAAAGTTTACTATGATCAATAAAGTATCTTCTGGTATGAAAGTCATCGCCAGCTTACCTTTAGGAAGTAAAGAAAAGTTAATGGTGATACAAGTCGGTGATGAGCAGCTATTGTTAGGCGTGTGTCACCAACAAGTTACATTAATTAAAACCTTGGAAACGCCACTTCCTGAAAATAGCCCAATCACAGGGGCAATTAATAACCCTTTAGCAAAGTTTATCAATCAAAAAATCAACAATAATCGAGAATAGTATGAGCAAGTTAACATCGGGTAAGCACACAAATTTTCGCTTGTTATGGCTGCTGGTGTTGTGTCTCGGAATGATGTTGAGTGGTCATGTTTTTGCAGAGCAAGATCTGTCTTTACCTGCGATTAAGTTGTCAACGAATCCCGACGGAAGTCAAGAGTACTCAGTTACTTTGCAAATACTGATTTTTATGACTGCGTTAAGCTTTATTCCTGCTGCAGTTATTATGATGACGTCGTTTACCCGTATCGTTGTTGTTATGGCCATTTTGCGTCAAGCGTTTGGTTTGCAGCAAACACCGTCGAATCAGGTGATCATTGGTTTAACCCTGTTTATGACGCTTTTCATTATGACACCGGTATACAATCAAATAAATGAAACGGCAATTCAGCCTTATCTTGCAGAACAAAAAACCTCAATTGAAGCGATAGATAGCGCTAAAGTGCCTATTCGTGCCTTTATGCTTGAACAAACACGGATAAAAGATTTAGATACTCTTGCGCAAATGGCCGGTATTACTCAAGTGGATAAGCCAACAGACTTGCCGATGACGGTGATTATTCCTTCATTCATCATTAGCGAGTTGAAAACAGCTTTTCAAATTGGCTTTATGTTATTCATTCCTTTTTTGATAATTGACCTAGTAGTAGCTAGTATTTTAATGGCAATGGGTATGATGATGTTATCACCAATGATTGTTTCATTGCCTTTTAAACTTATGCTGTTCGTACTCGTTGATGGTTGGAATTTAGTGATTGGCACAATCGCAAGTAGCTATGGTATGGGGGTCCCGTAATGAGTCCTGAAATCTTTGTTGATATACTAAGAGACGCCTTGTTTCTTGTTATTGTTCTTGTTAGTGCTGTTATAGTGCCAAGTTTAATTGTGGGCTTAATCGTTGCGGTTTTTCAAGCAGCAACCTCTATCAATGAACAAACGTTAAGCTTTTTGCCTCGCCTAATTGTGACACTGCTGGCATTAATTGTTGGTGGTCATTGGTTGGTACAAAAGTTAATGGATTACACCATTAGGTTAGTGACATCTATACCGTCTGTGATCGCGTAACGGTTAGTTACTATGGAATTCTCTGAAACGGTTATTAACCAATATATGGCAGATTTTATTCTGCCCTTTTCCCGCGTTTCAGCGTTAATTATGTCGATGATTGCATTGGGCGCACGAGCAGTTCCGATGAAAGTTAAACTTTTTCTTTCTATAGCAATTACTTTTGCCATCATGCCAGCTATACCTCCGGTTAGCATTGAATCATTATTCTCTTTTCAGATGGTGCTATTGGTAGCACAACAAACCATCATCGGCGCAATGATGGGATTAGTGACAAATTTAGTGGTTAACACCTTTACCATGGCTGGCCAAATAATTGCGATGCAAACAGGTCTTGGTTTTGCTTCGCTAGTTGATCCTGCTAGTGGTATGAATGTGCCGGCAGTTGGTCAGTTCTTTCTTATTTTATCTACCTTACTTTTTTGGGCGATGGATGGGCACTTAGCCTATTTACAGTTTGTCACCGCAAGTTTTTCAACGCTGCCGATACCGCTAGAAGAGTTCTCATCAACGAAGTTTCGCGACTTAGTGGAATGGGGGGCATGGATGTTTGCAACCGCTCTATCACTCGCGATGGCTCCACTTACCGCCATGTTATTAATTAACTTCTCTTTCGGCATCATGACCCGAGCAGCACCACAGTTAAATATTTTTGCTATAGGTTTCCCAATCACCATGTGCTCTGGGTTATTGATCATGTGGCTGACCATGGAAAACTTTATGCTACATTTTGAATTACAATGGCAACGAGCATTAGATTTAACGTGTCATTTAATCGACTGCGCGAGTTAATGTCATGGCTGAGTCTGATTCAGGTGAAAAAACAGAAGAACCCACAGGAAAAAAGCTCTCTGAGGCAAGAAAAAAAGGTCAAATTGCTCGATCTAAAGATTTAGGTACTATGTTCGTGTTAGTGGGTAGTGCTATTGCGTTGATGATGACAGGCAGTTCACTGGTCAGCAGTCTATCTTTAATTATGAAACGGTTATTTAATTTAACCCGTGAAGAAGTGATGGATATCAATAAACTGTTCAATATCATTAGCGATGCGCTTTATTCGCTAGCGGTACCGATAGGTTGGATGTTTTTCATCATCATGGTTGCCGCGTTCGTCGGTAATATCATTCTCGGTGGTTTAAATTTTTCGGTTGAAGCAATGGCACCCAAAGCGAGTAAATTATCCCCGATTGCTGGTTTTAAGCGCATGTTTGGTGTTAAAGCTTGGGTTGAACTCATTAAGTCGTTGTTAAAGTTTTTTGTCGTATTTTTCAGTGCATATTTATTACTTGTTACCTTATTTGATCAAATATTATCACTCAGTATTGAGGCAATTCCGTTAAATTTTGCACATGCGGTTGAATTATTACTGTGGATGTTTTTAGCGTTAAGTTTATCGCTTATTATTATTGTTGCGGTCGATGCGCCTTATCAAAAATGGGATCATATCCGTCAACTTAAGATGACCAAGCAAGAAGTGAAAGATGAATTGAAAAATTCTGAAGGGAGCCCAGAAAATAAAGGTCGAATTAGAAGAACACAGTATGAAATCTCCCAACGCAGACAAATGGCGGAAGTACCTGAGTCTGATGTCGTGATCACTAACCCCACTCATTATTCAATAGCGATAAAATATGACACTGAATCAGGTGGTGCTCCGCGTGTGATCGCCAAAGGTATTGATGAAATGGCAATTCATATTCGTACGATAGCAAAAGAGCATGGCGTGGAAATTTTAACATCACCTGCGCTTGCACGCTCACTTTATTATACGGCAGACGTTAATGAAGAAATACCGGAAGAGTTATTCGCAGCTGTTGCTCAAGTACTTGCCTTTGTTTATCAACTTGCAGAATTTAAAAAGGGTAAAGCAAGTCGACCAGTACCATTAGCAAAAAACTTACCTATACCTGATGACTACAAGTATTAATATGCCTAAGGCTGAATTTTTCTGGTTTCCGCAAAATAGTCAATTGCTTATATAAATTCTGGTGAATTGGTCTAAAATTTGCACATTCCCGATATGCGTCAAAAAACTATCGTGATGATTAAATGCAATTAGCAGCACATTTCAATCAATTAAAACAGAAAAAGTTTAGTGTTTTTGCAGGAGCGGGCACGCCGCTTCTTGTAATAGCGATACTCGGTATGGTGATATTACCCATGCCTGCCATGTTGCTCGATGTACTATTCTCGTTCAACATTGCCTTAGCACTTGTGGTGCTTTTAATTACGGTTTATACCCTCAAACCCCTTGAATTTGGTTCCTTTCCTTCAGTGTTACTGATCGCGACAATTTTGCGATTAGCGTTAAACGTTGCCAGTACTCGTGTTGTGTTACTCGAAGGTCATGAAGGCCCTGATGCCGCCGGTAAGGTGATTGAAGCATTTGGTTCAGTGGTTATCGGTGGTAACTATGCTGTCGGTTTAGTGGTGTTTCTAATTTTAATCATCATTAACTTTATCGTAGTAACGAAAGGTGCAGGCAGAATATCAGAGGTAACAGCTCGGTTTACTTTAGATGCCATGCCCGGAAAACAAATGGCTATTGATGCCGATTTAAATGCGGGTTTTATTAATGCTGACGAAGCGAGAGAGCGTCGTACTGAAGTGACCAGTGAAGCTGATTTTTATGGTTCTATGGACGGTGCTAGTAAGTTTGTAAAAGGTGACGCAATAGCCGGCATTCTTATTTTATTTATCAATATCATTGGTGGTTTAGTGATTGGTATGGTGCAGCATGACCTTACTTTTGACAACGCGGTAGAAGTGTATACCTTGTTAACCATTGGTGATGGCTTAGTTGCTCAAATTCCTGGCTTATTATTATCAGTAGCAACTGCGATAGTGGTAACACGACAAAACACTAGCCAAGACATGGGCTCGCAAATGAGCACACAGTTAGGACAACAAAAGTCACTGTATATTGCAGCTTCTGTCATGTTTATTATGGGGATTGTGCCTGGTATGCCTCATTTTGCTTTTTTAACCTTTGCGGTGTTAATTGCCGGCAGTGCTTTTTTATCGAGTAAAATCAAAAAGGCCAAAGCAGTTGATGATGCAAAAGCGAAAGAAATTGCAGAAGTAGAGACCGCTCAGCATCAGCAAGAAGTGAAAGATTTAGATTGGGATGATGTGAGTCACGTTGATATTGTGGGTTTAGAAATTGGTTACCGTTTGATCCCCCTAGTTGATAAAAGCCAAGGTGGTGAACTGCTTAACCGTATTAAAGGGGTTAGGAAAAAGCTGTCACAAGAGTTTGGCTTCTTAGTCCCGGCAGTACATATTCGTGATAATTTAGACTTAGATCCTAATACATACCAAATATCGTTAATGGGAGTGACGGTTGGCCAAGCAGAAATTCGTCATGATCATGATTTAGCGATAAATCCAGGTCAAGTTTATGGCAAACTTGACGGAGTGCATACCAAAGACCCTGCATTCGGCTTAGATGCTGTGTGGATCACACAAGCTCAGCGGGAACAAGCTCAATCTTTAGGTTATACTGTTGTTGATGCTGCTACGGTGCTTGCAACGCACCTTAGCCAAGTGTTGACCAACAATGCATCTCAGCTTTTAGGTCATGAAGAAGTTCAGAATTTACTCGATATCCTTGGGAAAAGTTATCCGAAACTTGTTGAAGGCTTAATTCCAGAAGTATTAACACTTGGCGCGGTTGTTAAAGTGTTGCAAAACCTAATGAATGAAGGCGTTGCTGTGCGTGATATGCGTAGTATTGTACAAACACTGGTTGAATATGGTCCGAAGAGTCAAGATACCGATATTTTAACCGCTGCGGTGCGTATTACGTTACGTAAATTTATTATTCAAGATCTTGTCGGATCAGCACACGAGATCCCCGTCATAACTTTGTCACCAGAGTTGGAACAAATGTTGCACCAGTCAATGCAAATGGCAGGAGACGATGGTGCAGGTATAGAACCTGGCTTAGCCGAAAGGTTACAAGTGTCGTTAACAGAAGGTGCTCAGCAACAAGAAATGGCAGGTGATACGCCAATATTGCTGACATCAGGTATGTTACGAACGGTACTGGCTAAGTTTGTTAAATACACCATTCCAGGTTTAAGAGTAATTTCTTACCAAGAAGTACCTGATGATAAGCAAATTAAAATTATCAGCTCAATTGGTCAGTAATCATTATCGTTAAACACTGAGAAATGTTGATGCAGTAACTGATTTAACAAAGATAACGCCGCGATGTGTTCGGTAAGGGGTCAACGTGAAAATAAGACGTTTTGTTGCAAAAGATATGAGAACAGCACTTGAACAAATCAAGCTAGAGCTTGGTGCAGAAGCAGTAATCATGTCGAATAAGAAGATTCCAGAAGGTGTTGAATTAATGGCGGCGGTAGATTATAGCCAACAAACAACACCTTCAGCACAGCCATCAGAGCACGTTGCGCGAGAAATTTCTCAAGATGTGGTGTCTATCGGACAGCAGCCACAAAATACTAATGAAGCGGCGTCAAACGTGCAATCTAGTACTGATGAAGCACAGCCACCAGCTGATAGCCTTGCTGCATTATTACAGCGCCAACAAAATACCCCTAAAAGTAAAGCAACGCCGATTCAAACATCTACTGCACACCAACAGCAACATGCATTAGATATTGAGCAACAGCTAAAAAACTTTACTGACCGTTTAGAGCAAGGGGCACACCAAGCACCAACAGATAAACAACACGCCTTTCAGTCGACTCCTGAAGCTTTATCAACTGAAACACCAAACAATGCTCATCAGAGTGAGCAAGCGTCAATGACAGAATCACATCATCAAACGAGAGATAATACGCCACAGCAAAACCGTGAAATTGAAGCAATGCGCCGTGAAATGTCTTCTATTCGTCAATTACTTGAGCATCAAATTTCCGGTTTGATGTGGCAAGATATGGCACAAAAAAACCCTGCTAAAGCCCTATTGGTTGACCGTTTAATGGCAATGGGGATTACTGAAAATGTTGCTGACCAGATCGCAAGCTATTTACCCAATGTTGAAAATGAGGAAGATTCATGGCTACAAGCTAAGCAATTGTTAGCGAGTCAATTATATACAACAAATAATGAAATTATTCACCGTGGTGGTGTGGTATCGCTAGTAGGGCCAACGGGTGTAGGGAAAACAACGACCGTCGCAAAATTAGCTGCACGTTTTGCTCAAATTCATGGTGCCGATAAAGTCGCCATGATTTCTACAGACAGTTACCGAATTGCAGGCTTCGAACAACTAACTACTTATGGACGCATCATTGGTTGTCAGGTTAAGCTTGCCAAAGATGGCGCGGCACTTGATACGCTATTACAACAGTTCTCAGATAAAAAATTAGTGCTCATTGATACCGCAGGTATGGGGCAGCGTGATATGAGATTAAACGATCACCTTACTACCCTGATTGCGAATTCTCGTGTTAGAATTCGAAATTACTTAGTATTGTCAGCCAATACCCAACAACGTGTTATGCAAGAAAACGTTGAACGCTTCAAAAAAGTACCGTTGGCGGGGTGTATTTATACAAAGCTAGATGAAAGTTTGAGCGTTGGTGAAATAATTGCAACATCTATACAAAATGGCCTCGCAATAGGGTATCTTACTGATGGACAAAGAGTTCCAGAAGATATTAAAGTTGCAAATGCTGAAAAGTTAGTTACGCTTGCAGATAGGCTTGCAACAAAATTGAATGGTCACAACTCGTGGCGCCCTACCTCTGCTTCTATGGCAGTTGGCATGTAAATTATTTTTGATGTTTAATTAGAGTGATGTAAATGATTGATCAGGCAAGTGGCTTAAGAAAAATGCAACAGCAAAATCAAATTAAAGTCATAGCAGTTTCTGGTGGTAAAGGGGGAGTGGGTAAAACCAATGTCTCGCTTAATACGTCTATTGCCTTAGCTCAACTTGGAAAAAGAGTACTAGTACTCGATGCTGATTTAGGCTTAGCCAATGTTGATGTAATGCTTGGTTTACGTGTAAAACGTAATTTATCACATGTTATGTCAGGCGAGTGTGAACTCGACGATATTATTATTGAAGGCCCTGCAGGAATTAAAATCATTCCCGCAACTTCTGGTACTCAGTCAATGGTTGATCTTACGCCATCTGAACATGCTGGATTAATTCGTGCTTTTAGCGATATGCAAACGCAATTTGATGTGCTCATAGTTGATACCGCAGCAGGTATTTCAGATATGGTATTGAGTTTTGCTCGCGCGGCTCAAGACGTGTTATTGGTTGTTTGTGATGAGCCAACCTCAATCACCGACTGTTATGCGTTAATGAAATTACTCAGCCGTGACCATGAAGTATTTAAGTTTAAAGTCGTTGCTAATATGGTAAGAAGTCCGAAAGAAGGGCAGCAGTTATTTGGTAAGCTTTCAAAAGTTTCTGAGCGTTTTTTAGATGTTGCGCTTGAGTTAGTCGGTGTCATTCCTTTTGATGAAAACATTCGTAATGCAGTTAGGAAGCAACAAGCTATTGTAGAAGCTTTTCCTGATTCTCCAGCAGCCAGAGCATTTAGAGCGTTAGCTCAAAAAATAACTAAGTGGCCAGTGCCAAACCATGCTTCGGGGCACTTAGAGTTTTTTATTGAACAGTTAATTGAAAACTAATTCGAAGGTAAGCAATTTTGGGTAAAGCCAGTGCATACGGTTCGCAAATTGATAAAACGGCATTGCTCGAGCAGCATAGCAGTTTAGTAAAGCGTATCGCTTATCATCTACTCGCTCGTCTGCCTGCTAGTGTGATAGTTGATGATCTTATTCAATCGGGCATGATTGGTCTATTGGAAGCGGCAAATAACTTTGATAACACCAAAGGGGCTAGCTTTGAAACCTTCGCGGGTATACGTATTCGTGGCGCAATGCTCGATGAGATACGTCGTGGTGATTGGACCCCCAGATCAGTACATAAAAACAGCAGAATGGTCAGCGAAGCCATAAAAAACTTGGAAGCAGAGCTAGGCAGAGATGTTTCTGATATTGAAGTGGCTGAAAAACTTGATATTTCGCTGAATGAGTACCATCATATTCTTAACGAAGTAAATGGCGGCAAAATCATCGGTATTGAAGATTTAGGTGTCAATGAAGATGCTGTTTCAAGCTTTGAAGATAAAAACAATACTGATCCATATCAAAATATAGAACATGTAGTGTTTAAAAAGTCATTGGCAGAGTGCATTACTACTTTACCAGAGCGAGAAGCTTTAGTACTGTCTCTGTATTACGACGAAGAATTGAATTTACGCGAAATTGGTCAAGTGCTCGATGTTAGTGAGTCGAGAGTTAGCCAGATTCATAGCCAAGCATTACATCGATTAAAAGCCCGTATGCAATCTTGGCAAAGTTAAGTACAATATATTTATAAGCATTTAGAATTAAGTCCCTGGAGGGTGCCTTGGATAAAAATATGAAAGTACTTGTTGTTGACGACTTTTCAACAATGAGACGCATCGTAAAAAACTTACTACGTGATTTAGGGTTCACTAATATTCAAGAAGCAGATGACGGCAGTACAGCTTTACCTATGCTTAAAGAAGGTGATTTTGATTTTGTCGTTACTGATTGGAATATGCCAGGGATGCAAGGTATCGATTTACTCAAAGCGATACGAGCAGATGCAAGTTTGTCGCATATACCTGTTTTAATGGTAACAGCTGAAGCGAAGAAAGAACAAATCGTGATGGCTGCGCAAGCGGGTGTTAACGGTTATATTGTGAAGCCTTTTACTGCAGCAACGTTAAAAACTAAGCTTGATAAAATTTTTGAGCGTTTAGGATAATAACGAGTTGCCACGTAAGGACGTTGCATGAGTATAAATAACGGTGTCCATGTTTCATTGGAACAGGCAAAAATGTTGGTTGAATATTTAGAAACCGATCAACAAGATAAAGCAGATGAATTAATTGCCGAAATTCAAAACCCGATTAATTCCGAGTTATTTGCCGAGATTGGTAAGTTAACCCGTCAACTTCATGACTCATTGATGAATTTTCAGTTAGATTCGCGATTGAATGATTTAGCGACAGCAGATATTCCTGATGCAAAAGAACGATTAAATTATGTGATCAGTCGTACAGAAGATGCAGCCAACAAAACGATGGATGCGGTTGAATCTATCTTTCCTGTTGTTAATACCATTCAACACCAAATTAGCACAGTTAAACCGCTGTGGAATAAACTGATGCATAATAATTTAGATGTCGGTGAGTTTAAATCTTTATGTCATGATATTGACGTGTTACTGAAAACTTCAGAACGTGAAACTGAGCGTATGCATGGTTTAATGACTGATGTATTAATGGCGCAAGATTTCCAAGACTTAACCGGACAAGTGATTCGAAAAGTGATTGATCTGGTTAGAGAAGTAGAAGATAGCTTAATTAATATGTTGACGGCTTTTGGTGTCACAAGTGAAAGTATGCAGGGCACGGGTAAGCCATCGGTTGGCGAAAACCTCGTTGAAGGCCCAATTGTTAATAAAGATAATCGAGATGACGTAGTTGCTGATCAAGACGATGTTGATGATCTTTTATCAAGTTTAGGATTCTAATAGGAGTTGCTGGATGTCATACGAAGCAGATGAAGAAATTCTTCAAGATTTTCTAATCGAAGCAGGTGAAATACTTGAAAGCTTATCTGAGCAACTTGTTGAACTAGAAAACGATCCAGATAACGCAGATCTATTAAACGCTATTTTTCGTGGCTTTCACACGGTAAAAGGCGGTGCGGGTTTCTTATCATTAACTGAACTTGTAGATGTGTGTCATGGCGCTGAGAATATCTTTGATATTTTGCGTAATGGTCAACGAAGTGTAACACCTGAACTTATGGATGTTATTCTGCAAGGGTTAGATACGATTAATGATATGTTTGCCTTGGTGCAAGCCCGTGAAGAACTGATTCCTGCCGACCCAGCATTATTAGCAGAATTACATCGTCTAAGCTCTCCCGAAGGCGCAGAACCAGTTGCCGCAACACCTGAAATGCCAACACAGGTCGTATCAACAGACACATCAAGCAATGATGCTTCATCAGACGAAATGTCTGAAGATGAGTTTGAACGCTTATTAGATGAATTACATGGGGGAGGCTCACCCAGTGCGCCACCTGCACAAAGTACTGCCCCTTCTGCTAGCTCGGCAAGTTCTAGCAATGAAATAACTGACGATGAATTTGAAAACTTATTAGATGAGCTTCATGGTCAAGGTGCTTTTGCACCAGGTGTTGGTGCAAAACCTGAATCTGGAAACAACGATGAAATCAACGATGACGATTTTGAAAGTCTTCTTGATGAATTGCACGGTAAAGGTAAAGCACCTCAAACAAGCAGTAACCAAGCACCTGAAGAGGTTGCTCAACCTAAGCCTGTTCAAGCAACAGCACCCAAGCCAGCTGAACAACCAACTGCAGCGGCTAAGCCCGTTGCTAAAGCACCGGCGAAAAAACCTGCGGATAAACAAAATGCTCCGCAAGGTGAAACAACCGTTCGTGTTGATACTCAGCGTCTTGATCAAATTATGAACATGGTTGGTGAGTTAGTCTTAGTGCGTAATAGACTGACAAGTTTAGGCATGACAAAGGAAGACGAAGAACTGACTAAAGCTGTGTCTAATTTAGACGCGGTAACTACTGACTTACAAGGTGCAGTGATGAAAACTCGCATGCAACCTATTAAGAAAGTTTTTGGTCGTTTCCCACGTGTAGTACGCGATCTTGCCAGAAGTTTAAATAAAGAAATTAAGTTAATATTAGAGGGTGAAGAGACCGATCTCGATAAGAACCTTGTCGAAGCATTAGCCGATCCTTTGGTGCATTTAGTACGTAATTCGGTTGACCATGGTATTGAAACACCAAGTACTCGAGAAGAAAACGGTAAACCGCGTGAAGGTACGGTTATTTTATCAGCCTCACAAGAAGGTGATCATATACTACTGACCATTAGAGATGATGGTGCAGGGATGAACGCTGAAAAATTAAAAGAAATCGCCATTGAGCGCGGCGTTTTAGATGCTGATGCCGCAGCAAGAATGTCTGATTCTGACGCTTTTAATCTTATTTTTGCCCCTGGTTTTTCAACAAAAACAGAGATTTCAGAAGTGTCGGGACGTGGCGTTGGTATGGACGTTGTCAAAACGAAAATCACCCAATTAAACGGTACAGTAAATATAGATTCTGAATTAGGTGTTGGTACGGTACTTGAGATTAAAGTCCCTCTTACATTAGCTATTTTACCTACATTAATGGTGGTCGTTGGTGAACAAACGTTCGCGCTACCTCTTGCCGCCGTTAATGAGATTTTCCATTTAGACTTAACGAATACTAATGTCGTTGATGGTCAACTAACCATCATTGTTCGAGAAAAAGCGATCCCGCTATTTTATCTTGATCAATGGCTAGTGAGAGATTTCAAAGAAAAACCGAGAGATAAAGGGCATGTTGTCATTGTTCAATTAGGTGCTCAACAAATTGGCTTTGTGGTAGACAGTTTGATCGGGCAGGAAGAAGTCGTAATTAAACCGCTTGACCGTTTATTACACGGCACTCCTGGTATGGCAGGCGCAACAATAACAAGTGACGGTGGTATAGCATTAATTATTGATGTACCAAGCATGTTAAAATTTTATGCGAAAAAATCCGCGGTAAATAAAAAATTGCGTTCATAATTAACGATAACAATACGCAAAAGAGATATTAAATGGCCTATAAAGTTCTGGTTGTTGATGATTCGAGTTTTTTTAGACGTCGGGTCACTGACATTATTAATAGTGATAAGAACTTAACGGTTATAGACGTTGCTGTTAATGGCATTGAAGCAGTAGAAAAAGCAAAGTCTTTAAAGCCTGATGTCATTACCATGGACATAGAAATGCCATTACTTAACGGTATAGAAGCTGTTAAGCAAATAATGGCAAATTCACCGATTCCTATTTTAATGTTCTCATCTTTAACGCATCAAGGAGCTAAGGCAACGCTTGATGCACTTGATGCAGGTGCGCTTGATTTTCTGCCGAAAAAATTCAATGAAATTGCGAACGCAAATAGTGATGCTGGTAGTATATTACGTAGTCGAGTATTAGAAATAGCCCGTAAAAGGCTGGGTTCTCGGCGAGTAAGTGCTAGGCCATTTAATAGACCTTCCATTACTAAACCAAGTACAGTACCTGTCAGTAATAGTACGTTAAATACACAAGTTAAGCGACCTATTGGTAGTATTCGCCCATCTGGGAAATCCTATAAGCTTTTAGCAATCGGTACATCAACAGGTGGGCCGGTCGCTTTACAAAAAATATTGACTCAACTCCCACAAAATTTTCCTCTGCCAATTATAATGGTACAACATATGCCAGCGGCCTTCACTAAAGCTTTTGCCATGCGTTTAGACAGTTTATGTAAAATAAGTGTGCGTGAGGCAGAAAATGGTGATGTGTTAAAACCAGGTGTAGCTTACCTAGCACCAGGCGGTACACAGATGCTAATTGAAGGTAAAGAAAATCATGCTAAGCTAAAAGTAGTGGTTGATGATACTGATAGAATTGCTTTTAAACCAAGTGTTGATGTGAGTTTTGGCTCAGCGGCTAAAATATTTTCAGGCTCTGTGCTCGGGGTTATTCTTACTGGTATGGGATCTGATGGCCGAGAAGGTTCAAGAATGCTTAAAGCAAAAGGAGCGACTATCTGGGCACAAGATGAAGAAAGTTGCGTTGTTTATGGCATGCCCCAAGCCGTTGCTAAGGCTGGTATATCAACAGCAGACATACCTTTACTTGAATTTCCTAACGCTATTTTGAAAGAAATACAGTACGGATAGCACCACAGTGCTATATAGGTGATAACTTGTTAGTTTGGACAGTTGCAAATCAAAAGGGTGGTGTGGGTAAAACAACCACAACGATTTCGATTGGCGGTTTATTAGCCGAGCAAGGTAAACGCGTTTTACTTGTTGATACTGATCCACACGCGTCTTTGAGCTATTATTTTGGTATCGAATCTGAAGATCTTGAGTTAAGCGTATATGACCTGTTTACACAAGTGTCTACCAAAGAGCAGATCATGCAAAGCCTGTGTCCCACACAATATAAAAACATCGATATATTACCCGCGACTATGGGATTAGCTACGTTAGATAGAGCATTAGGTGCAAAAGGCGGTATGGGGTTAGTGCTAAAAAAGGCTATTGCCCAGCTTCAAGACGAATATGACGTAGTATTGATGGATTGCCCACCTGTATTAGGGGTATTAATGGTTAATGCTCTTGCTGCTGCAGATCGCATTATTGTGCCAGTACAAACTGAGTTCCTAGCGTTGAAAGGGTTAGATCGGATGATGAAAACACTTGATATTATGCAAGGTGAACAACAAGAACCTTTTACTTATACAATAGTGCCAACCATGTTTGATAAGCGAACTAAAGCATCGCTTTTAGCATATAGAAAGCTGCAAGAAGTCTATGGTAACACCGTTTGGCAAGGAGTTATCCCTATAGACACAAACTTTAGAAATGCTAGTGTAGCACAACAAGTTCCCTCTGATTTTCAAGCCTCAACGCGAGGGGTAACAGCCTATAAAAACTTGTTAGATTATCTTTTGTCTCTTGAAAGCATTCAGGAGCGTCATTAATGGCTGCAAAAGATAAAGGCTCGTTAAGTGCAAGCAAAGGTTTAATGCAAAACTATCTGTCTGAGTTATTAACTGAAGACTCAGTTGAACCTGTATTAGAACAAAAACAACAATTAAATGAATTATTACAGCAAGCAAGTGTGACGCACAATGTTGATGAAAAACAACTTGATGTTATAACGTCTGCAAAATCGTTAAATAAACCCCCTGAGATAACAGCTAAGCCCGAGATAAAAGCAAAAGAGAAAACAGCTGAACCACAAATCAAAGTACCAACGACCACTGAAGAACCAGAAGCAATTACGACACGCAAAAGTAAAGCTGAATTTATTGTTAAAGCTGACAAAGATTATCGTAAGGGAGCTTTTCAGGCTATGTTTTTCGATGTAGCAGGGCTTATTGTTGCTGTACCTCTTATTGAATTAGGTGGCATTCACAACGTAGATAAAACCAATAGTTTAATGGGGAAACCTGCTTGGTTTAAAGGTGTTATGCTACATAGGGACGAAAAAATTAATGTTGTTGACACTGCTCAATGGATAATGCCGGAAAAATGTAACGATAACCTTATTAATTCATTGAACTATCAGTATGTTATAATGTTAAATAATAGTCAGTGGGGTTTGTTGGCTGAAAACCTAATTGATACGGTAACCTTAGAGCAAGATGACGTTAAATGGTTAACAGGTTCAACGAAGCGTCCATGGTTAGCGGGTTTGATAAAAGAACGTATGTGTGCATTAATTGATGTAGACGCACTAATCATGATGTTAAATGATGGTGCGAATATTCATCAAAATGCTTAATAACGTAAGAATTAATTTGATGTATTAACAAGGTAAATCTATCTTTATAATAGATTTTTGAAGAATTAACGCGAAAGAGGCGAGCGGTATGTCTGATGAAAGACGCAGTGCAAGTGATAATGTAGACACGAATGATGAAGTGCTTCAGTGGGTCACGTTTAAATTAGATAGCGAAACTTACGGCATTAATGTAATGCAAGTTCAAGAAGTGTTACGTTATAGTGAAATAGCACCTGTACCTGGCGCACCGGTTTATGTACTAGGCATTATCAATTTACGTGGTAACGTAGTTACTGTCATTGATACCCGCTCACGATTCGGTTTGCCATCATCCGAAGTCACGGATAATACAAGAATTGTCATTATTGAATCTGAAAAGCAAGTGATAGGTATTTTAGTCGACAGTGTTGCTGAAGTGGTTTATTTAAAAGCGTCTGAAATTGATATTGCGCCCAATGTGGGCAACGAAGAAAGTGCTAAATTTATTCAAGGCGTATCAAACCGAGACGGTGAATTACTTATTTTAGTTGATTTAAATAAGTTACTAACTGACGACGAGTGGGATGAATTGAAGCAATTCTAAGTATTTGCCACCGAAGTGGCAAATACCATAAACATTATGAATGAGCTACTCAACTATATTGAATATGCAGTTATCGCGTGCTTGCTGATACTGAACATTATTTGTTTTGTTAAAATAATGAACCTTTCAAAAAAAACAGCGTACTTAACTACTCAACTTTCAGGTTTAGAAATACTTGTTACTGATTTACAACAAGAGCTAATGAACACTGCAAAGACCGTTAACGATAAATTGTCTACAGCAGCTGATTGGCAAGTAGAACAAGAACAAGTAAGTGGTCAATTAACCCACCGAACGAATGCATTGAAAGAATCAATCGCTACATTACAAGCAGAATTAGCTGAATTTCAGCATCAACAACCTGAAGACAAGTTATACTCCCGCGCGCAAAAAATGGTTAAATTAGGCGCCGATGTCAATGAGTTAATGGTCGTATGCCAATTGCCTAGAATAGAGGCTGAGATGCTAATTGCAATGCATAAGCGGAGCAGTAAGTCATCTAGTTAAACTATTTTCTTACATTTTTTATAAACTTTTCTTGTTAAATTCAACTGTTAAAGACTATGTCACAGCGATTGCTCGTGGTAAACTTTGCTCGGAATTTTTTCAGCTTAGATTTTCTTAAGGAAAGAGTACGTTGTCACGGTCGCTAATACATCTAAAAAACTTATTTATCGCGCTTACTGCTGTTTGGCTAGTCGGTTGTTCTTCTACACCAGCGCACCATGAAGCCGCAGGTGATCCTAAAGACCCACTTGAAACGATCAACCGCCCCATCTGGACGTTTAATTGGGAGTACGCAGATAAATATGTGTTAAAGCCTGCATCTGAAGCATATGTCGATAACGTAAATAAAGACTTTCGTTCAGGTGTTTATAACATGGCACTGAACTTGAACGAACCTTCGGCGGTAATCAACAACTTATTACAAGGTAAGTTTAGTGACGCAGCTAAAAGCACAGGGCGCTTTATATTAAACTCAACTATTGGATTGTTTGGTTTCTTTGACCCTGCTAGCGACTTCGGTTGGGGCAGAAAACATGAAGAGTTTGGCGAAGTGCTTGGTAGTTATGGTGTAGGTGATGGCCCTTTTTTAATGCTTCCTGCAATGGGGCCTAGTTCTGTTCGTGATGAAGTAGGCGATTATGTTGATCGTTACTACTGGCCAATGGCGGTGATTGACTTTTGGCCAAACTTAGTCAGAGTTGGTATTATCGCGTTAGAACAGCGTGCGCAATTAAAAGATCAAGAACAAATGCTAGAAAATTCGACAGATACTTATCAATTTGTCAAAAATGCGTACTTTCAAAATATGAAATTTAAAGTTTATGATGGTAATCCTCCCATTGAAGAGAGTGAAGACGATGCAGACTTTGAAGCATTTATGGACGAACTCGACGGCGGCGAAGAGTAAATAACAATAATTTAGGTTTAACTTGGTTTTATCAATGAAAAAAATAATCACTGTATTTTTGTTTATATATCTATTTGTTGGCAATGCAATTTCGGCGCAAATACCTTCGAATATTTCCCCACAGCAGCTCGAACAATTTAAGCGATTACCACCAGCTCAGCAAAAATCATTAGCGCAAAGCATGGGAGTTGATTATAACGCAATACGAGCTCAGCTTTCAGGTAGCAATAACAAGAAAACAGAGCAAAAAGAAGAAGCATTACCGCAACTTTTTCCTCGAGGGACTAAATACGATGAATTTGGTAACCCTATTTTTGATCAAGAAGCAGAACTAGAAAAAGAAGAAGATGATGACGGTAAGCCAAAACCTTTTGGTTATGACGTGTTTGCCAATGAACCTTTTACCTTTGCGCCTTCTATGGATATTGCTATTCCGGAGAACTATTTAGTTGGTCCGGGTGATACGCTAAAAATTCAAATGTTTGGCAAAGAAAGTAATGATTTTGAAATTGAGGTTTCAAGAGAAGGTGATGTTGTTGTTCCGCAACTCGGAGCATTTAATGTTACCGGTATGACCTTTATTGAAGCAAAACAGTATTTAGCGAATGAAATTAAAAACAAAGTATTAGGCGTTAACGTTATCGTTACTTTGTCTGACTTACGCTCAATTCGTGTGTTTGTTCTAGGCGATGCCTATAGACCGGGTCAATACGTGTTAAATTCGTTATCAAGTGCCACACACGCTATTATCGCAGCAGGTGGTATTAGTGAGGTAGGCTCGTTACGTGATATTCAAATTAAGCGCGGTGGAAAACTCGTCGCAAACTTAGATCTATATGACTTACTTATCAAAGGTGATTCTAGTCACGATATTCTTTTAAAATCTGGAGACGTAGTGTTTATTTCCTCTGTTGGAGATAGAGTGACTGTCGATGGTGAAGTGAAAAGACCTGCTATTTACGAATTAAAAGAAGGTGAGAAATTTCAAGATGTCATTAAAATGGCTGGCGGTATGTTGCCTTCTGCATACCCCTCTTCAACGATTGTTGAAGGGTTTAATGATAATAACCTTAGAACTGTAAAGACGGTTGATTTCAATTCATCTACAGCACTTTCAGAAAAAGCTAAAGACGGTGATGTAGTAAAAGTAACGAAAACATCTTCGCAATATGAAAATTCTGTCACCTTTATTGGTGCAGTTACTAGACCAGGAAAATATCAATGGTACGAAGGGCAACGCATAGCCGATTTAATCCCGAACATTCATGCGTATGTTGCCAGTGATGCTGACTTAACTTACGGTTTAGTGATCCGCGAAAAAGACATTGGTCGCAATATAGACATATTACAATTTAGTTTATTTAATGCAGTAAGTGACAAAAACTCAGAAGATAATTTAGTGCTGCAGGCTCGCGACAGAGTGTTAATATTTTCTAATCAAGAGGTTATTTCAACTGAAATTGATAGTTTAGAAAGTTTAGCTTTCACGAAAGATGAGCTCTTACTGTTAGAAAAAGAAAATGCAGAGAAAAGACATGAAGACAAGCTATTCTGGCAATATTACGAAAATGAAAACTCACAAAATGCGTTAAATTTAACAGAAGAAGTCAACAAAGCGGAAGAAACGTTAAAACAAACGTATAAGTCTATTGAGGAATTAACAGGTGCTGAAGAAGAAGAGCCAGAATTACGAGAACTTAACTTTTTCTCACGTAAGCGTTTGCTAGCACCCGTTATAGAGCAATTAAAGCGTCAAGCTGCCTCTGGTGAACCGTTACAACTCGTTGAGGTTGATGGTGCTGTTAAGTTTCCAGGGGTTTATCCACTAGCAAAAAATGGTCGTGTTGATGACTTAGTCAAAGCCGCCGGTGGCCTTCAAGAATCTGCATATTTAGCAAATGCTGAAATGACTAGAAATGATATAGAAAACGGTTTAGCGGTAAAGCAAGCATTTAAAATTGACCTTGCCAGTGCACTCGCAGGGGAGAGCAGCCAGAATAAACAATTACAAAGCAAAGACAGATTAAATATTCATCATATACCTGCTTGGCAAGAAAACCACACTGTTGAACTCAAAGGTGAGTTTATGTTCCCTGGTAAATACACCATTCGCAGGGGAGAAACACTGGGGCAATTAATCAAGCGTGTGGGTGGTTTTACTGATTTTGCCTATCTTGAAGGTTCATTATTTACGCGAGAAACCATTAAAGAGTTAGAGCTGAAAAACCTTGTTAAGGTGTCAGAAAGCTTACGTATGGAAATTGCTTCTAAGAATCTCTCTGATCGAGATGGCAACAGTTCGTTTGATTACGAACAAACAAGCCAACTATTAGCTGATTTAACTAGTGTAAAACCCATTGGTCGTTTAGTGATTGATATCCCATTAATCGTGGCAAACGAGCAAACAGACGTGATACTTGAAGACGGCGATATGCTGTATATTCCAACCAAACAAAACTCTGTTAATGTGGTAGGGCAGGTTCAAGTGACGTCTTCACATATTTATCAAACCCATTTAGATGCTTTTGATTATATTGGTTTAAGTGGTGGAATGAAAAAGCAAGCAGATGAAGATCGTGTTTATGTTATCAAAGCCAATGGCCAAGTGCATATTCCAAGTGGTGACAGCTGGTTCGCTTCGGATACACAGGAGTTACAACCGGGTGATACCGTTGTTGTACCGTTAGATTCATATTATATGGAAGATTTAACGTTATGGCAGGTAGCTACACAAATTATCTATCAAGCAGCGGTAGCAGTTGCAGCAATTTCTAATTTGTAGACAATAGTGTTAAACGGCGAGATAATGCTTCAGTTATAACTCGCCGTTTTCACATTTGATGAATTGACGTGGTTGTTTGTAAAATATTTGCTGTTTACCCTAGATTCTAACTAGCTAGCCTACTATAATTAGCGAAATTTTTTATGCTTACTGGCTCGTGTATTTTTTTAAATACCAAGGTTTATTGAATGCTTCTTATTTTAAGTGCTTTACTTGTCGCTTTCTGTGTTTCTATTTCTACAATTAAAGTGTTACTTCCCTTAGCGCCACATATTGGTTTAGTTGATCTACCAAATGAGCGTAAAAAGCATGACGGCGCTATCCCCCTTATTGGCGGTATTTCAATTTATACTGGGGTGTTAATAGCTTCAACGTTTTTTGTTGAACAAAATCAAATTATTAACTTATATTTTATTTCCTCAGCGTTACTCGTATTTATTGGCACGATGGATGATATCTATGATCTAAGTGTAGCACCTCGTATGATCTTTCAAGGTATTGTAGCCTCATTAATGGTTTTTGGTGCAGGTATTTATATATACGACTTTGGCAATATTTTTTCGTTTGGCAACGTAAATGTAGGTTCATACGGCATGATATTTACCATGCTTGCCTGTGTTGCTGCTATTAATGCCTTTAATATGATTGACGGTATCGATGGTCTTGCAGGCTCAATGAGTATTATTTCAATACTTTCAATAACTTTATTAACCACATTAAATGATAATTCTGCCGATGTACTATTACCGTTAATTCTTGTTGTCGCGATAATTCCTTATCTTTTTTATAATGTGAGTACTCGAAATCCACGTGGTAAAAAGATTTTTATGGGCGATGCAGGTAGTATGTTTATGGGCTTAACGGTTATTTGGTTGTTAACATTGAAAACGCAAAATACAGTATACGGCGAAGCATCATTTAGACCTGTAACAGCATTGTGGGTGATTGCAATTCCTTTGATGGATATGTTTGCAATTATGATACGAAGAATGCGTAAAGGCGTTTCTCCTTTTCAAGCTGATAATGGACACTTACATCACATATGTATGAGATTAGGTTTAACATCTCGTCAAGCATTATGGGTGATAAGTACACTTGCAGTCTTTTGCTCTAGTATTGGTATTATGGGCGAAATTTTCAGCATTTCTGAACCACTCATGTTAAGTGCTTTTTTATTGTTATTTTGTATTTATTCTTATGCAATGCAGCATGCTTGGCGATTCATAAAGCATATTAATAAAAATAGATAGTTCAGTTGTGCTTCAATTAAAGTATGTGTTAATAGATTTTTTTCAAGTATTTTTTCTTACATATTCCCTGTAAACTTTTAATGACTCATTTGTTTTATCTTGGTAATATTTGCTGCATTAATTTGACTAACTGTGTTTTATTTGTATGTACAAAAATCGTGGATTTACTTTAATTGAACTACTTATTGTTATCGTTATTTTAGGGTTACTTATGTCTTTAGTAGCACCAAAAATGTTTTCGAAAGTTGGTTCTTCTAAACAAAAAACAGCATTAGCCCAAATGCAAATGTTACAAACTTCTTTAGATACTTATCGATTAGATATTGGCGACTATCCGACTGCATTATCCGAATTACGAGTATCAGAAAAGCCTAATTGGGATGGTCCATACATACCTAAAGATGTACCTAGTGACCCATGGGGTAACGCTTATCAATACAAGTCACCTGGCCCTAATGGGGAAGACTACGTCTTAATGAGTTATGGGAAGGACGGTGTTTTAGGCGGTAAAGATGAAGATGAAGATTTGGTGCATCAATAATGCTGAATATGGAGCAAACCCTTCAGGAATTTGATGTTGCCTTAGATGATATTGAAAAAGCAAAAGCATATCAATCCAAGTTTGGTGGCGCTTTAGAGCGTTTACTTATTAACATGGGAAGCTTTTCTGAAGATAACCTACCCTCTTTTTATAGTCGTCTATTGCAGTTACCTATTTTAACCTTAGATGAGTTTGAAACATTAGAACCTCCTATTGGAGCCGACTTAAATGTAAAGTTTTTAACAGACCGAGGTTGGTATCCATATAAACAAAACGGCAAGCATTATACTTTTGTTACCGTATCTCCTTTAAATTGGGAAGTTATTCAGTATTTACAGAGTTTACATGTTAAATACTCAAGCGTTATTACAACTGACGATGTTTTTCAGAAATTTCAAATTAATCATATTGAACAGCAAGTGAATGCTGGAAATGATACGCAATTATTATCAGATGTTGAAGAAGATAAGTTAAGAGAACTAGCTAGTGAAGCCCCAACGGTTAACTTATTAAACTCACTTATTGCAAGAGCACTTAAACAAGGTGCTTCAGATATGCATCTTGAGCCGCAAAGAGGTAGATATAGAGTCAGATTTCGCGTTGATGGGGTTTTACAAGAGATAGAAACCTTACCATTACGGCTTCAACTTGCTGTCATTTCACGGCTTAAGATATTAGCTGATATGGATATTGCCGAAAAGCGCAGACCACAAGATGGCAAAATTGAAATGAAGATTTCAAATATAGCGTTAGATATTCGAGTATCTTCATTACCTTTAAATGATGGTGAAAGTATGGTTATGCGTTTTTTAAGAAAAGACGCAGTTCAATATGAAATGGATGTTTTAGGGCTCTCCGAGGATATCGAAACAAAAATAAAAGACGACTTAAAACATACTGCAGGTGTTATTTTACTTACGGGGCCAACAGGTAGTGGTAAAACCACGACTTTGTATACGTTCTTGAATGAACTTAACGATGATGATGTGAAAATAATTACCTTAGAAGATCCAGTAGAATATCAATTAGAAGGAGTTAACCAAGTACAAGTTAAGCCTGATATTGGTTTTGATTTTAGCGCTGGTTTACGCAGTATTGTTAGGCAAGATCCTGACATTATAATGATAGGTGAAATTCGAGATAAGGAAACTGCACGAATAGCAATGCAGTCTGCACTTACCGGTCATTTAGTTTTTAGTACAGTTCATACAAATGATGCGCCCAGTGCATACACGCGTTTACTTGATTTAGGTGTAGAAGAATTTTTGTTGAATGCGGCGTTAGTATCTATTATCGCGCAAAGATTGGCACGTAAAGTTTGTCAACACTGCACTATTCCGCACCCTGAACAGAAGGAGTTAATTAACAAATATCAATTGGAAGAACTCGCTAATAAAAACAATCTGACAGAAATCACTTTATGCCAACCTCAAGGTTGTGAGCACTGTAATAATAGCGGCTACAAGGGCCGAATGGCTGTTATTGAATATTTACGCTCAGACCAAGAAATTACAAGTTTACCTAAAAATGAAAGGTTCATCGCTGAAGCGAAAGCACATAATAAAAGTATCGGCGGACGTACTTTACTTGAAGACGGTTTAGTAAAAGCAATGAAAGGTCTTACTACAGTGGATGAAATTATTAGGGTTTGTGGTTAATGGCTCAATTTCTTTATCAAGCGTACGATGTTCATGGTGCTAAAGTTGAAGGTATTCTTGATGCAAATACATTTGAGCTTGCTAAAAAAGAATTAGTTGAACAAAAACTTATTATCATTTCTTTAAAAGAACAGGGTGAAAATAAGTCTTCAATTAGTTTATTTGAAAGTAAAACGGTTAGCCTAGACGAGTTAGAATTTATTACATCTGAGCTGTCTATATTATTAAAAAATGGCGTAAAAATAGACAAAAGCTTATATATTTTGCAACGTAATAAAGCGAAAGGTGCTTCTGAAAAACTACTTAAAGAGTTATATACAGCAGTGAAACGTGGAAATATGCTGTCAGATGCCATGGCAGAACATCCTGATGTTTTTGATCTCCTTTACATTAATTTAGTGCGGTTAGGAGAAGCTAGTGGTGATTTATCTAATGTTTTTGAAAAGCTCGCCATAGATCTAAAGTTTAAAGCAAATCTTAAGCGAAAAATTATACAATCCCTTACCTATCCCTTGGTTATTTTAAGTGTTTGTATATTATGTATTTTATTTATATTTAATTACATTGTACCTCAAATGAGCGGGTTGTTTGATGGGTTGCCAGAGTTACCTATTTACACAAAAGTTTTATTAGATGTAAGTGCTTGGATGCAGCAGTATCAATGGTTTCTTTTTCTCGCGATTGCAGCTGCTATTATAGGGCTAATGGCTGCGTTTAAAAATCCAAATACTAAGCGAAGGCTTGATGAAGTATTAATAAAAACGCCTTTAATTAAAGGAGCGTTGCTCGTTGTAGAACGTATAAGGTTTAATGCGGCATTATCTATGATGATTGATGCGGGCATTTCAATTGATAAAGCGTTAGAACTATCAGCGGGAAGTGTAAAAAACCGTTTTATTCGACAGGGCCTAATAGCTGCCAAAGAACAAATTAAGAAAGGGGAGGGGTTAACTGCTTCTCTTGGCCGAAGTCCTATTTACCCAGAGTTTTTTCTTTCGTTGCTTGAAGTAGGTGAAGAAAGTGGTAAGTTGTCACCTGTATTCAATGAAATAGCTTCCCGCTCAAGGGCAGAGTTTGAGAGTTGGACGGACAAAATGACATCTACCTTAGAACCTTTACTAATCCTTACAATGGGCGGTATAGTTGGTAGTGTTGTTGTAACAATGCTACTAAGCATTATATCAGTCAATGAACTCGGGTTTTAAAATGTTTTTACGTTCGCAAAAACAAACTTGTTTGTGTAAACGTAAGTATCGCTCTGTTAGAGGAGTAACATTAATAGAGTTATTAGTTGTCATCTCTATTATGATGACTATGATGTCAATTGTAGCGCCATTAGCCATTAATACTGTGGATAAAGCTAGTGCTCAAAGTGAATTCTTGTCGTTTTGTAATTTGCTAAGAAAAGCCAGCATTAAAGCTTTTTCAAATGGCTCAACGGTCAAAGTTGAACTTAACAAGCATCAAGTTATCATTTCCAAAGTGGCAACAAATGATATATTCAACGAACAAAACCAAGCGACAAGCTTTCAACTGTTAGAGCAACAATTTGAATTCTTATTTTTTGACGAATCTGTCATGTTTTTTAATAAAAATGGTATGGTTGATATTACTACACTTGAGTTTCGACAGAATAATAAAACTCGACAATTAGACTTGATTGCTTTATTGGAGCAATAGATGAGAATTAATAGCGGAAAACGTTACGTTTACTCGCGCGGTTTTACGTTAATTGAAGTTTTAGTCGCTTCCTTTATTTTGTTTTTAGTTATCGCCTCTATCACGTTAGTGTATAGAGGTGCGATATTATCAAGTGGTAAAGCAGAACGAACCTTATTGTTTTCAGCAGCTGTCGAAACAATAAGTGAAAGTATCAAAGCTAATATTCAAGCTTCAAATCAACAAGAAATAATGGAAGATCAAGGCCAGTGGGGGCGAGTAACCTTCTCTTGGATAGCGAAACCTGCTTATATTAGCGCACCACCTGAGCGCATCAGTTTGGCGAGTGGTGAACTGGAAAAATCTATCAACCAGTTTGTTTTGTGGAATATAGAACTTCAACTCTCCATTGATAAAGCGATAAGAGAATATCATTTTAATGAGGTAAGTTGGTGAAGAGGAGCAAAGGTTTCACCTTAATTGAGATGCTAGTATCGATGACGTTACTTTCCATGGTAATGCTCATTGCAACTAATGCATATTCGTTATTTAGTGATAGGTGGAATGGCCGCCTTGGCTATTTTAACCAAACCTTAACAACCACGAAGAATTTGCTACTTCTACAGGAGTCTTTGCAGAGTATTACTGGTTATGTTGTTACAGATAATAAACAAGGTGCCAAATATTATTTCGAAGGTAATAGAAATGGATTTGTTGCGGTAACACTAAGATCAATGTTTGATCCAGAAGTTGCAGCAGTGATTAGACTAAAGTTCGAACAAAATGAGGATTTTACATTTCGCTTGTTGTATGAAGAATCACCAATGGTTCAACAAATGTTAGTACAGGTAACACAACAATTAGAGTTTGAGCATTCAGTTGTTTTATTTGATAGGGTAAAAAATGCAGAGTTTCTCTATTTCGGTTGGTCCTCTTTAGAAAATAAAAATTGGACACCTGACCTAACAAGTATGCAACCTCCGCAAAAGGAGTGGCTTAGCGATTATAATAGTTTAGAAAAACTTGTTTTTCCAGAACAGGTAAGTGTAACTTTTACCGTTGAAGGTAAACAGTATTCGATACAATCCCGTTTGAATCGGCCAATCCCAGCAGTATTATCAAACTATGTCAATCAAGATTAACTCTACATCCTATACAAGACAGTCGGGTATTGCATTAGTACAAGTCTTGTTAATTAGCATGATTATCAGTTTATTAGCGTTGAGTTTTACGTATACAGCAAGAGAGCAAATTGCTACCGCTACAGCCCTTGAAAACCGAATTCAAGCAAGCAACTTGATAAAAAGCACACAAAGTAAAATGTTGTACTTGTTATTGACACAACAAAACGATGAGCACCTTGAACAGCTTTATCCAAACAGTGAACCTTGGAATGTGTATGGGCAACCTTTTGTATTAATAAACGATGAAAGTATTGTCATAAAAGTACGTATTCAAGATAATGCAGGGTTATTACCATTACAGTTCATAAAGTGGCCATTCTGGCGCGTAGCATTAGAGAATTTAGGCCTACAAGACCAGCAGATAAAAGAATTTCAGGGGCGCTTTGGTGATTGGCAAGACAAAGATACAGATGCTTGGATTGTTGGTGAACAAGAGCCAACAATGCTTGAAAATGGCTTTGAATATCGAAATTTTCCGATACAATTGTCACAAGAGATTGATTTGTTTTTTGAAAGTCATCAAGTGGCTTTAGAGTCTATAAAGTCAATGAGTACATTATATCCATTAGCGGGACTTAAGATTCAAAATGCCCCAAACCATTTATTAAAGCTCCTATTTCCATTAGATGTAGCTGAACAAATAATTGCTGAACGACAAAACCGAGTTTTGACTAAGGAGGAAATTAATGGGATATTGAATAATCAATATGATGAGACATATTTATCTTTTTTTCCGGCTAACCACTTAACCTTGAGTATACAAGCAAGTGTGAATGATGTGGTGTTACAAGAAACAATAGAGTTTAAATTCGAACCATTTGCCAACGAACCTTTAATGATTTTTGCTCGTTATTAAATCTAGATGATTTGTTTTTATCGTAAAGGCAATGGTTGAAATACTCTTTTACTAAAATAATGGCTATTTTGGACATAAAAGATCAGAATACATTGTATGGTGTGTGAGTACTGAGGTAGGATACTCCTATTCGTTAAGGTAATAGCTACTTCCAATATAACTATTGTCGTGTATAATTTTACCCCCGTTAATTCGGCGATCATTAAGAAAGTAAATTGCAACAAGCTAATAATCAAGCATCAAAAAATACTCAGCAAAAATCACGTATACTAGCATTCATCAAAGAAAAGTTAGCGGATCGTGGTGGATATTTATCGAATGAATTTTACGCGATAAAGAGTGACAAAAAAGAGGGTGTTTCCTTAATTAAACAACCCAAAGAAAAGATCGCTAAAGCTACTTGGTTAATTTTAGGTCGCGAGCATTATTTCGAAGTTTCTAAGGTCTATCCGATTGCCAATAAACGCGAATTATTAAAAGCATTAGAATATGACGACGACAATGCACCTTTTTCAGGTACAACACTAAAATTTATAGAACGAATAAATGAACATAGCCATAGAGTTACGCTTTGGGTTGTAGAACCAAAAATATTTGATTCAATAAAGGAAAAACCTTGGTTAATTATTCCGGAATCGTTTTTGTTAGCTAATGCACTTGATGATAAAGTATCGATTGCTTGCATAAAAACCTTATCAAATACTTTGTTTATCTCTAAAACCGGCCAAGGTATCGTATCTGGTATTCAGTCTGCCAATACACCTTCAATAGAGTTGTTTGCATTGGCTTCAGGTGCTCCACTAGTAACTGAACAAGAACAGTGTTTAAGCACAGAAGAGCAATCCGATTTTGTTGCTTTATTATATGAAGGATTATTAAGGCAAGGTATTACGTCGCTTCAAGGGTTTGTGGTAAAGTCAGAGAAAATCAACTGGCAAGATTACCCGTGGAAAGAAGCAGGCATAATTGCAGTTACCCTCTTCAGCGGTTATTTATTACTTACAAGTGGTTGGCTTGTCTTGCGAAATGCACACTTGGATTACGCTTTAACAAACAAAGCCGAGCAGGTGAATGAATCCTTGTCACTTCAAAAAGCGTACCAAACAGCAGTAAGTCAGCATAAGCAGTTACAAGCACCTTTACAAAATCAAAATCCTCATTGGAATATTTGGCATATAGCTTTAGACGTTATTGCTTCAGGTGCTCAATTAAAAGCGATTTTATATAAAAATGAAACAGTGACTATCCAAGGGTGGGCTAATGAAGGTCAAAGAGCTACCGATATATTGTCAAAATTAACTAAAAATCCTTATTTAATGCAACCAAGCTTTTCAAAGCCTGTACGTAAAAGTAGGGGACGTGAAGAATTCAGTATTAGCTTTACGCTCAACACTAATGAATTAGTAAAAAGTAGTCGTGTAGAACCTGCATCTAAACAAGCACTCCCTGAAGTAAGGAGTAATTGATGAGCACACTAAGAAATCGTAAAAACTTGTTATTAGTTGTTGCTTTGCTCGCGGCAATTCGATTTATAGTTGTACCTGTTTTTGATTGGCAACAAGAAAATATTGACGACATAACTGCAAAGGCAACGAGGTTAAATAAAGCTGAAAATGTAATAGCACGTAAGGAAACACTAGCAGTTTCGCTAACAGATGTAGAAAAAATAAATGAGCGAACAAAAACGCTTTATCACAGTTTTAGTTCTACAAATGAGATGAAATTATCCTTGCAGCAACAAGTAGAAAAAAAGTTTAGTCAACACAAGGTAAAAATAAAAAACTTCACGTGGCCCAATGAACTTGAAGGTGATATCAAAGAATTACGCGCTAAAATTTTTTTTGAAGGTGATACAAACGATATAGCACTATTGCATATGGATCTATCAGATCAAGCGACCTTTTTTAACATTGTAGAATGGACGATATATATCCGAAGAATGAAAGAAAACTCTCTTGGCGAGGCTTCAGGTAGTCTTGTTTTTTCAGCTTATAACCTTTCGACGAACCTGGAAGCTAAATGATGTTGAACTTTAAAAAAGTGACAACGACCGAGAACGAAGTACACGGGTTAAAAAAATTTACTAAACGAGAGTTAGTTGTTGTTTGGGGAATCATCTTATTCTTAATATTTTTTGATTTCGTTACTCGTTTTAATGATGGTACTGCGCAAGTTAGTAATGAATGGTCTCAAGAGCAACTATCATCAACCGGACTTCTTGCATTGAATGAAGTAGAATTTAAACAAATTTCTGAAAAGCTAAAGCGATACGAATCAACGGCAAAAACTAAAGTAGAAAAACAGCAAGGTTTATCTGAAGCAGAAATGTTAGCCCAAAAAGGTGATTTAAAAGAGCTATATGCTAAAAATATGCGATTAATGTTAGTTGGAACGTTTGAGCAAGATGGTCGTTTCGCTGTTGTTGCCCAAGAAAACTTAACAACAAATAAACGTGAGCTTCGCAGAGTCACCTTAACAGATACATTAAACGGTTATGCCGTAACAAACATATTGCCTAATAAACTGATATTAACTGGTTACAGCAATGTGATAAATCTTCACTTGTATAATACAAGCAGCTAGCAATAGGTTACATTAAGTAAAATAACTATGAACAAAACAAAAAAACACCTTACAATATTATTTTGTGTATTTGCTATGTTTGGTTGTAGCTCAACACAAGAGACTCAACCAGAGAAAAGCTCGGGGTTTAAAGTCCCTCAGTCTTACTTGAATGGTGAAGAAGATATAGTTGTGGTAACAACTGATGATACTATTCCAGAAGAGCAAGATCTTCTACATACCGACTTAGCTCAGATTAAAAACCTAGAACCCTTACCACGTCAGCAAGTTAACCTACGCAAAGCTGAAAAGCTGTCTGCGTCGTTTTCACCAGAGCCATCACTTAGCCTTTCGGTCAATGAAATGCCATTAAATGAGTTTTTGCATTACGCACTTGGTGAATTACTCAGCATTAATTATATAATTGATAAAAGCGTAGAGCCTTCAAAAGAAAAAATAACCCTAAACATACAAGAAAAAATTAGCCCTCGTCGTTTAATGCAGTTAACAAGTGAATTGTTAATGGAACATGAGGTTAGCATTAACTTTAATGATGGCTTGTACTTTATTAATAAACCTAAACTTAATAAACGTGCTAAAAATGTAGTCACGGCAGTTGGTAGAGAGTTAGAAGATGTGCCACAAACAGGGCAAGATATTCTACAAATTATTCCGTTAAAATATGGTGTTAAAATAAGTATTGAGAAAGCGTTAAGACAACTAGTAGGTGTGCAAATATCAACAGATGCGGATCAAAGTGCCTTGTTCTTGCAAGGTAAACGCGAAGAAATTCTCAGATCGCTTGAGTTTATTCATTTACTTGATGCACCGTCAAACCGTGGTAAAAATATTGGTTTAATAAACCTCACTTACATCACCAGTGAAGAGTTTACTACGCAAATTACCACGTTGTTAGAGAATGAAGGCATTCCCATCGCTACAAATAATGCTGGCAGTAAAAACTTAGTCATGGTTCCCATTGCACAAATTGGTTCTATTGCTGTATTTGCTGCTGATAAATCGTTACTCGATCGTGTGCGTTATTGGGCGAAGTTAATTGATAAGCCTTTGCAAAGTGTCACTAAACAATACTTTATGTATCATCCACAATATGCCCGTGCCGCAGATTTAGGTGAAAGTTTATCTGCTTTATTAGGTGGAACAGCTCGAGCGAACTCAAAAAGCAATACTGCTAGTAAAAGCTCTACGGGTAACGCACCCTCGAATACGCGTTTAACCGGCGTAAGTTCAGATGACATGACCTTAGTGGTTGATGAACGTTCAAACGCGATTATTTTTTATACCTCGGGTAATAAATACCAAGCACTGTTACCGCTAATTAAAAAACTAGATGTATTACCACGTCAAGTAATGCTAGATATTACCATTGCGGAAGTAAATTTAAGTGATGAGTTTAAACATGGTGTTGAGTGGGCCTTTACCCAAGGTGAGCTTAGCATGGGAACAAAAGATGCCTTTGGTGTAACGGGAATTGGCGGTTTTAGTTTAGCGCTAAACGGCGCAGATGGCAGTATAAAAGCGAATTTTATTGAAACGAATGATCTAATCAAAGTGCTATCAAACCCCAGTTTATTAGTGCGTGATGGTGTCTCGGCTAATATTAATGTGGGTTCAGATATTTCAGTAGTTGGTGAAACCACCGAAGACCCTATCAGTGGCGACAGACAAACGACCAGTTCTGAATATCGCAAAACAGGGGTTGATGTAACTGTAACCCCTTCAATTAATGCCCGCGGTATTGTGATCATGGAAATAAGCCAAACTATTTCTAATGAAGTGCCTGACTCTTCAGGTGCAAGTGGTAACCCGAATATTTTCGAGCGAGGTTTAAAAACAGAAGTTGTTGCACAAAGCGGTCAAACTATCATTTTAGGTGGCTTAATTAGTGAAAATACTAACCAAGGCGATAAGAAAACGCCTTTATTAGGGGATATCCCGTTAATAGGACATTTATTTAAATCAAACGGCGAAAGCACTAACCGCACAGAATTAATTATGTTAATCACGCCAAGAGTGATTGACAGAACAGACCAATGGCAAGAAATTACCGATTCGTTTAAACAAAATTTAGAATATTTAACTTTTTAATTTAATATAGCTAAACAGAGTTTAGCAACGCGAGTGATTTAGAGGGTAAAGTAGCATTTGCATGTCTGTTATAATACTTTTTACCTTCACATTTAATTGTTTTTATTATTGTCTTTTAAAAACAAGGGGTTGATGAATTAAATGTTAAGTGTGGTATAGTAGCTAATTAATTTGGCGCTAACTGGTTTATCACATTTAGCTGAATTTATAATCAAATTGGTGTTGATTAAATAAAAGACACTGAATTAATTACGAAATTAGGTGTTGACACCTTTGGTTTAGTTGAGATAAATTGTTTCAAGATTTGGCATTTTAGCGGTACTTCCACTAACATGTTAAAGTCTTTTAACGTTAAATAATGGCTTTTATTTAGTTATTACTTAGCTAAATAATAACTAAAGTTATAATAAAATTCATTTTCATGAAAAATAAGGATTTAAAATGTTCAAAAAAACATTGATGGCAGCTGCACTTGCTGCTGCAACAGGTTCAGCATTCGCTGGTGATATAACGGTATCTGGTACTGCTTACAAAGTTGGTAACGAATACTTAAATGCGTACACTGGTACTGCACTTGAAGGCGATTTAAGTGCTGCTAACATCGGTATTAAATACGAAGCAGGTATTGCTTTAGGTGTTAACAATACCTTGAAATTTGTATTTGAAGGTGGCGCGATTGAAGCAGATACAGGTCTTAAATTACAAAAAAGAACGGTAACTGCTAATGCATACGGTAATGATGGTCTTGCAGTAAGTGATAATGCAACTATTCAAGGTGATATCGATACTGCAGTTGGTTTAGTTGCAAACGCAACTGGTAATACGCAAGCCGAGTTAGATGTGGAACTTGCCGCTGCTAAAGCAGCAGCTACAGGGGTTATTGAAGCCGCTGAAGCTGCAGATTTGTTAGTTGATGCATCTGCTTATAAATCAGCACTTGCTGCATTAACAATCACTCCTGGTGTTGCTGGTGATGCTAAAGCTTTAGTTGCCGCATTAAATACACAAATTAACGATTTCGCAATCTCTGATGTGGCTGACTTAGTTGATTTTGGTGAAGACGCAAATGGTGATTATGAGTGGGTTTTATTTAAGTTAACGTCTGCCACTTTAGTTGCTGATGATCTTTTCTTCAACCTTGTAGATACTACTACAGATACAGCTGATGTTGTAACAACCTTCACTAAGGCAACTATTGGTGCTGGCGATTTAACTGTTGGTTTACCTGAAGCAAAAGATGATACGGGTGCTGATCTTTCTGCACCGATCGCAGGATCAAAAACGCTAGTTACTACAGCTAACCAATTTGACTTAACTGCAACAGCGGTAACTGATACCATTGATGTTGAACAAGATCGTTTATTCTTCTCTGATGCTATCGGTGATGACGTAACTACTGATTTTGTATTTGACGTAACAGTTGACGGCACAATTGATTTAGGTATTGATCATACAACTGCAGCATTTGCGATGGAATTAACTGGTAGCTTTACCGGTGTAGAGCAAGCAGATTACGTTGAGACTGACTTAGTTGGTACTAATGATACAGCAGTATTCGATGCCGATAACATGGTAGAAGGTGTTGGTATTTCTGATGCAACAGTTGCGATTACAGTTGACGGCGACACTAACCTTGCAACTCGTACTGTTAAAGCATCTATGATGATTACTCCAACAGAAGCTGATACTGATGCATTTTACTTATTAGGTAGCTCTTCAGCTGGTGCGAATGCGTTCATTTGGGACTTAAACGGTTCTGAAATTACTTTCCCTTACGCGCCAATTGGTTATGATCACATCACAACTAACTTTGAACTTGCTAACTCAGGCGATCAAACAGGTGATGTGTTAATCACAGCATTTACGCGTGAAGGTGTTGCTTACAGCGGTACTTTAGTAGGTAAAGCTGAAGCAGAATCATTAACTAAAATTGGTGAAGCTGAAGTTTATGATGCATTAATGTTACCTGAAGGTACTTCATTAAGCGTTACATTCTCTACAACAGCTCCTGATGCTGACATCAAGATTACTGGTTACAGTAACCTAGCTTCTGGTGGCCGCATGGCACTATTAAGTGATGCATACGAAGGTGAAATTAACCCATAAGTTGATTTAACACTTTAATATAAAAAACGACCTTCGGGTCGTTTTTTTTTACTGTGGTAAACAGTAAAAACGACTATGCACATATATTGAAAAGGTTTTACTCGGAACAAACAAGAGATTACTTTTACCTGTGTTTCTTTTAATTTACGTAATCAATAAGCAACCAAATAGTTGGTAACAAGGTGAATAACTAGGCGAAGTAACAATTCTTAACGTTTTCAATGCTCGAATTAATAGCGGTTTTATGGTTTAATAGCCTCGTTTTTAAATCAGATGTAAATTCACCACGTTAAAGGAAAACCGTGCGTAAAGATCTCTCTGCTATTTTAGCTGTAGTAACAGGTACAGCTGGCGCACAAATTATTACATTAGCGTTCACACCTTTACTCACTCGCATTTTTACACCAGAGGCATTCGGTCATTTGGGGGTATTTGTCGCGTTATCAACAATATTAATGCCAATAGCTGCATTAACATTACCCATGGCAGTCGTGCTTACTAAGTCAAATAATGAAGCTAAAGCGCTGTCAAAGCTTTCAACCTGTATTGCTCTGTTAGCATGTTTAATATTTACCTTATTTATTGTGTTAAACAAGCCGTGGCTAGTTAACGTATTAAACGCCCAAGGCGATGGTATGTATTTATATTCGGTGCCTGCTGTTGTGCTGTTTGGTGCGATGCTTCAGCTCAGTGAAAATTGGTCGATTAAATTATCTTTATTTAAACTAAGGGCAAAAATTAGCATACTTCATGCTTTAATAATTAACTTATTAAAACTAGGCGTTGGCTTTTTTATACCGTATGCAATTACGTTAATTGTGATTGCTATTGTTAACCCTTTGATCAATGCGCTATTACTTGGTTTACCTGTTAAGAACGCGATAAAAAATGAAACAGAAAGTCTTCCAAATAACGACTATAGACAACTGTTAGCTAGGTATCGTAACTTTCCTTTGTTTCAGTCACCTCAAGCATTACTTAATGCACTATCACAAAGTGCCCCTGTAGTGATACTAGCAGCTTTATTTGGCCCTGTTTCAGCAGGTTTTTATACGTTTAGCAGAACCATTTTAGCGATACCTATAACGTTGATAGGCAAAGCTGTAGGTGATGTATGTTATGGACGTTTTTCGAAGCAAGTTAACCTACAACAGTTTGCTCAAGCGAAAAAGTATTTTGTTCACACAACTTTTTACCTGTCTGTCGTTGCTCTTTTGCCGTTAGGTATTATTTGGTTTTTTGGCCCGGCACTATTCTCTTTGATCTTTGGTGAAAAATGGTTTGAAGCTGGTGTTTACGCGCAGTGGTTATCACTATGGACTTATTTTATTTTAATTAATGCGCCCAGTTTGAAATTGCTCATTGTTCTAAAAAAGCAGAAGCAATCGTTATTGATAAATATCATTTCAATGCCGGTACGTATTGCAATGTTAATATTAGGTGGCCATTACGGAAATGATGAATGGCTTGCTCTGAAATTGTTTGTATTAGCTAGCGTTATACATAACTTAGTGATTATCGCATTAGCCTATATTTCATGTGAACAAAAAAACAAAAACTCGAATAATAGGGCAATTAATTATGATTCATAGTTGTAAAACACTCCGCCCTCATCATGTGTCTATCAATATTAAAGGGTTATTTGGTGAGGCAGAAAAGATAGAAAGTAGGTTTTACTATATAGGCTGTGCTTACTTAGATGAACAAAAACTGTCTGCTGTTTCTCTTTATAACTTAACGAGAGAGGCTGTTTCAGCAGGAACACTTAAGCAATTTATTTTAGAGCTGTCAGGATTTTTTTCGTTTATTATTAACGACTCTGATGTATTTGTTTTAGCAAGTGATAAAACAAGAAGTAAACCATTGCTTTATGCATTTGACGAAAACAAAAAAATGCATGTTTCTGACTCTGCAATTTACTTGGCTCGCAAAACGAATAAACAGAGCTTGATACCTTTATCAGAACAAGAGTTTCAACAAGCTGGCTATGTAACAGGTGAAAATACGCTTATAGAAGACGTATATCAGGTACGAGCTGGACACATGTTAACGTCAAAGTGTTACGGATTTGAACAAGTTGCGTATTACAAATTTATACCGATGAATGGTAATAAGCATGTGGCTGATGAAAAGCTTTGTATGCAACTAGATGACGCCATGAAAGCTGCAATTAATCAACTCATTGATTATGCGGGAGGTCGGCAAGTGGTAGTGCCATTAAGTGGTGGTTATGATTCTAGGGCAATTGCCGTATATTTGAAACAATCTGGTTATCCTAATGTGCTGACATTTACGTTCGGTAAAAAAAATAGTAAAGAGGTTTTGATCAGTAAACAAGTAGCGGAAAAACTTGGCTTTGAATGGCACTTAATTGAGTATGATAAAAAACGATGGAAAGTTGTGCAAAAAAGTGACGAGTTTGAACAATATCTGTCATTCATTAGTAATTATATTTCTGTACCTAATATTCAAGTATATCCAGCGTTAAAAGCTTTATTGCATCAGAAAATTATTCATCGTAACGCATTAATTGTCCCAGGACATACTGGAGATTTTGTTTCAGGTGGGCATATACCACATCAACTTATTAATCTTAAGGCGTCAACTAATATTGAGCGCATAGTGGATGCAATTATAGCAAAACATTATAAAAATAAAGTGAAACATGAAAATCGTGATGATCTTAATATTAAATTGACTGATCAGCTGAGGAGAATTTCTGAAGGACAAGAAGATAGTCTGCTTGCAGTCTCCTTGTTTGAAGCCTGGGAGTTTTATGAACGCCAAGCCAAATTTATTATAAATTCAAACAGGTATTATGATTTTTTTAAAGTAGATTGGTGGATGCCTTTGTGGAATGAAAACATAATTTTCTTTTGGCAAAAAGTACCGCTGGAATATCGTTTGAATTCAAGCTTATGGAAAAAATTTGTTGAAGATAAATATAACGATATTTCAGGCGATAGGTTAAGGTATGGAAATGTGAACGATCATTATTCTTCTCCTGTAAAAAAAATTAGGTCGGTATTTGATTATTTTACCGATGAAAATGACTTGTACGCATTAGTACCATTTTATCGATGGGCATTAAGAAAAATTAAATACCCTCATGCAAAAGGTAGCTTATTTGGTTATTTAGCTTATAAATTAGTCATGAAACAAAAAAAACAGTTAGTTCAAAAGGGCCAGTGAATATAGGAGTAGTTAAGCTTTTAAATTAAAACAATCTAGCTGTTTTGGTAACGATACGTTAAAATTCGCTGGTTAATAAAGTGCTGCTAACAATTTTAAATTTGCGTGAATGTGGTTGTTTTACTCTGTACTTTTGTATAAGTAAAGTTTTAAAAATCATAAACTGCTTTGATTTACTCCTCACGTTTTTCAATATTTATCATCAGAGTTGAAATGAATAAATGAAAACTAAAAATGAATTAGAAGAAATCTCACTTACAAGCATTGTTTATGTGTTATTTAAACATAAATTTTTAATTTTAGGCTTTGTCAGTATATTCGCCGTGTTTTCTGTCGTATATGCGTTAAGTTTACCTAATAAATATACGTCTCATGTGAAATTAATGTCTAATAATAATGCCCAAAAAGATCTATCTTCTCTTGCTGGAAATTTAGGGGGGTTAGCAGGCTTGGCGGGTGTTAGTTTAGGTGGAGGGAATGATGAGAAAGTTTCATTAGCTAAAGAATTATTGAAATCTCGTGCTTTTTTAAACGAGTTTGTAACAAAGCATAATATATTGGTACCGCTGATTGCAGCAGATGGACTAGACGATGACAAAAATCTAGTAATTAATAATAAGCTGTATGATGAAAAAGCAAATAAATGGGTTAGAGAAGTTTTTTATCCTAAACCTCTAATACCTTCTGCTGAAGATGTTTATCTAGCATTTGAAAATATACTAACCGTTGAAAGTGACAATAAATCCGGAGTAGTTAATATTTCACTTGAGTTTCTCAAACCAGATATTGCCCAACAATGGTTGGAATGGTTAGTCGAGGATGTTAATGAAGAGATCCGCGAGCAAGATTTAATGGAAGCAAAAAGCAGTATTAAATATTTAGAGAATGTTGCTCAAAAGACGAACAGTAAAGTGATGAAAGAAACTTTTTATCAGTTAATAGAAGAACAAATGAAAACTTTACTACTAACGGAAGTACGAAAAGAGTATGTATTTAAAACAGTTGATCCTGCAAGCTACCCAGAAGATAAGTCCTCACCTAAACGCGCGTTAATTTGTATTGGAGGAACACTTGCTTCTGGTGTATTTATCGTGATGCTTGTACTTGTTCGGCACTTTTCTTTTTCGAAATAGTTAAGCAATAAAATTAATGATGTAGCACTAAAATTGCTAACTTAAGCAATAATTTTTCTAAATATGACATAAATAAATGAGTTAGATAATAGTGTAATGAAGAAATTTTTAAAAAAAATAGTACCACCCAAATTTGTTAAAAATATAAGGGCTATAAATAATAGTGTTGATCAAGCAATCATTCCATTTTTTGCAAGTCATCGCATATTAAGTTCAATTTACTATTTATTATTTAGCAGGCAATTTTCTCGTGAGCAACAGGCTGTCTTAAAAGGCCGGGTAGCTTATGGCAAATCACTTTACAAAATTGGGAAAAGTAGTGTTTTATTAAGACGTAATACTCACCGATTAGAAAAAGGCTTGATAATGAAACCTCGAAGAGAGGTTTTTGCTCTAGCGTATATAGATGAAACAGTTGATTGTTATATTGAATGCGTAAAAGCAGGTACATTATGCGATGAAGAGTTACAATGGGCGTCTGATGTTCTATTGAAATACTTTAGTGTTATTAAATTATCAGAACACACACAACAATTAAAAGCGGCTTTTGAGCAATGTCGTCCGTCTTTCTCATTGAATCGCCAGTTTACTCCTTACGATGAAGTCTCAAGACCTGAGCTATCATGTGATCCTGAGCAATTAAAGCAGTTATTTATAAGACGAAGATCTGTTAGATGGTTTGAGGATAAACCTGTTGCGAAAGAGCTTATAAACAAAGCATTAGAAATGGCTTCGTTGGCCCCTAGCGCATGTAATAGGCAGCCATATCAATTCTATTTATTAAAGGATGTTGATGCAATACATATAGCAAAACTAGCTATGGGAACAGCTGGTTTTGCAGAAAACATACAAAATTTGTTTGTTATTGTTGGTGATTTATCCGCATATCCAGCTGAACGTGATAAACATGTTATTTACATTGATGGTTCTTTAGCTGCTATGCAATTAATGTTGGGATTCGAGTCATTGGGGATAAGTACTTGTCCAATTAATTGGCCAGATATTGAATTTAGGGAAGCAAAGATGAGTCAAAAGCTAGATTTAAAAGCCCATCAACGGCCTATTATGCTTTTAGCTTTTGGCTATGCTGAACCAGATGGTAAAATTCCTTTTTCGCAAAAAAAATTACCAGAACAGTTACTAAAAGAAGTTAAATTATGATTATTGAAATTAAAGGTGTGCAATTCGTCAATAAAGGGGCTGAATTGATGCTTTGCGCTATTCATCAGAAGATTATGGAGCTTTGGCCTGATGCAGAAATAGCTCTAGCACCCAATGTGAATTCCTCTTATATGGATAGAGCAAAATATGGCGCATGGCAAAAGCTATCTCTTAGAAAGTACCCTTTTGATTTTAATAGACTTACATATGTATTGCCTCCGTTTATTCGTAAAGCTTTAAAAAAATGGGGAATTATTACAGAAGCAGATATAGACATTATTTTTGATGCCTCCGGTTTTGCTTATGGCGATCAGTGGAATACTGTTATGTTGGAGCATGCGTTAGCTGAGGCATCACGTATGCATAAGCATAATAAGAAATATGTTTTTTTACCTCAAGCTTTTGGTCCATTTACCCAAGCTAAAAATCAGCAGTTGATTAAAAGCTCGATGAATAAAGCCAGTTTAGTATGTTCTAGAGAAGAAACATCTTATGCGCACTTGACTCGCTTAACGGGAGAACTACCAAATATTTCAGTCTATCCAGATTTCACAAATGCATTAGTTGGAGCAATACCTGAATACTACGATCGTGAAAATTTCCAAGTATGCTTAATTCCGAATAATAATATGGTTAATAAACGTAACCCAAATAAACAATGGGCTTCTTCATATATTAATTTTTTTGTTTTAGCAGCAGAACATGCGATTAACCTTGGTTTTAAGCCTTACATCCTTAATCATGAGGGTGTTGATGATTTAGACATTTGTCGACAAATTAATAATAAGCTGGACATGCCTTTAGAAGTGATTTCAGAGCCTGATCCAATTAAGGTTAAGGGCTTAATTGGCGGTGCAAAGTTGATCATTTGTTCTAGGTTTCATGGCTGTGTAAGTGCGCTTTCACAAAGTGTTCCTTGTATTGGTACTAGTTGGAGCCATAAGTATGAGCAACTCTTTAGTGAGTATGGTGTACCTGAATTTTTAATATCTTCAAATTTCCAACCTGAACAAATGAAGGGATTAATGAAAAAATGCCTTTGCGATAACCAAGATGTTGTTGATGTTTTAAATGAACGAAGTAAACATTATAAGTCAAAGACTGATGAAATGTGGCACGAGGTACAAAGAGTCATAAATAATGGGAATTAAAACAGGAAATCCATTAGTATCGATTTATATACCAACACATAATCGCTCAGCTTTATTGGTGAGGGCAGTAGAATCAGTACTCAATCAAACGTATCAAAACATTGAAATATTAATATGTGATGATGGCTCTTGCGATGATACTGAAGAAGTTGTACGACGATTAATTGAACAATATAGCTCTATTAAATATTTTAAGCATAACACGCCTCAAGGAGCCTGTGCTGCTCGAAATGTTTGCATCAACAATGCAAGCGGATATTTTTGCACTGGGCTAGATGACGACGATATATTTCACCCCTCTAGAGTTGAAAAACTTGTCGAATATTACGATGAGTCTTTTTCTTTAGTGACCACAAAAAATATTGAAGTAGATTTAAGTCAATTTGATTGTGTGTATCAACCATTACCTAACGATGCACTTCAAAAGCAGAGTATTAACTTGTCTTTTTTGTTAGATGAAAATTTAGTTGGTAATCAAGTGTTCACTGAGACATCTCGTTTTAAAATTCTTGGCGGTTTCGATGAATCATTACCCGCTTGGCAAGATTATGATATGTGGGTCAGAATTGTAGATAAATTTGGTGATGCTTTGAAAATAGATGTGGAAACATACTACGCTGATATAGATGAAAAACGACCTAGAATATCTACTTCAAGTAATCGTTACAAAGGCTGTAAAAAGTTTTATAACAAGCATTGGTCAAAACTGTCTAGCTACCAGAAAAAAAATGCAAAAATTCGAATGGCAATCATTGGTGGACAATTCCCTTCGTTTTGGCAGTTAATTAAGTTATTTAATTTACCAATGATAAAATTTTGGTTGAAAGCTTTATGCTTAAAGTATCGGCTGGTTTCGAAGTGAGAGTTTTGATATTGACAAATATGTTCCCTACAAAAACTAATCCTTATTGGGGAATTTTTGTAAAAGAACAAATAGACTCTTATAAAGAGTGTTTTCCGAATGCACAGATTAGCGTGTTGCAATTAATCAATGGTGGTTTGCTTCGTCGATACTTATTGTCAAGTTATCGATTATTAAAGCGGTGCATTTCTGCGAAGCCTCAATTTATTCATGTACATTTTGGTTTAAGCTTTTTACCTTTGTTTTTTATAATGCCATATGTTAGATACAAAAAAATTAAAATTATTGTTACCTTTCACGGTTCAGATATATTAGGTAATAATCGGTTAAGTTTATTGGTTTCCAAGTTAGCATTAATTTGTGCTGATGCCGTTATTGGTGTTAGTAAGCAAATTTTTGATAGAATTTCAAATTATAACAATAATGCGCACTACTTACCTTGCGGTGTTACATCACAGTTTATACATTTTGTGAATAGGGCTAATGATAAACGAACCGATACGATAGTATTTCCCTCGTCGCCCCAAAGGGTTGAAAAAAACTTCCCAAAATTTAAACGAATCATAGACAGAGTGGAATGTCGTATAGGGAAGAAATTAACGATAGCGATTATGGAGTCACTTTCTAGGGAAGAAGTCGCAAACTTGTTTACTAATAGTGTTTGTTTATTAATGACATCCGATTACGAAGGATCACCTCAGGTTGTTAAAGAAGCCATTTTTGCTGGTCTTCCTGTAGTATCAACAAAGGTTGGCGATGTACCTTATTTAATTGAAAACAGAAATAACTGCTTTATAAGCAATAATGAGCAAGAACTCGCCGAATTTATATGCCTAATATTGTCATCACAGACAAAAACAGTAGAGGAAGGAAAAAGCACTAAACAATATGAATTGACAAATAATCATATTTGTCAACAGTTACATAAAGTTTATAAACACTTGTTAAGCGCATGAATTAAACCATATGAGTTTGCTTATTTTCTTCTTTTGGTACCTGCGAGTTATGACTATCTCTATAGATAATCAAGTGCTTCGTCTAGGTGTCCCTGTATTGTTACTTTCACTTATTTTGATTTTTATTTTGATCAATAAAAAGGCTTTGTCGCTAGTAAGTAAAACGTCGAGCTTTAAGTACTATATTGCAATTACTATTACTTTGTCTTTTTCGGTTGTGATCGCATATTTTAACAATATGCCACTTGGTAGTAGCATCTCTGCAATGCTTAAAGTCTTCTTGATGGGAGGCTTTTTTGTATTAGGTTTTATACTAGCGTTATATGGTAAATTAAAGGTCTCGTTATTTATAATCACTAGTAGTGTTTTATGGCATTTATTAGCAGGAATATCAGGGTATTTTCTCGGGATAGGTGATGATATACATGGAGTACTGCGTCCTACCGGTATTGCGGGGAAAGTAAATGTGTTAGCTAATTTAGCTTTATTTTCTGCGGTATTTTATGGAGCTAGAGGTTTTCTAGAAAAGCAGAACAGATTTGCGTTGCTGACAATTATGTTTATGTCCCTGTGTATGATATTTTTTAGTGGCACACTTAAGAACGTGATTGCGTTATTCGGAGCAGTTGCTGTTTATGCTTTTTTAGGGTCAAATCGCAAGTTTTTGACGATTAGTGTTTTTCTCGCTTTATTTGTTCCTGTTTCTATCGGCCTTGCTTTATATACACCAATTGGTGATCGCATTATTGAAGCGTTTGTTGCAGGAATAGATGTAGAAGTTGAGGAAGGACAGAAACTTGAATCTTCTTTGCAATGGCGCGTGCTTCACTGGAAGTTACTGTTTGATGATTGGCTCGCACGTTTCTTTTGGCAAGGAGCTGGCTTCGGACAAGTAGGCAATATGAATGCGTTAAAAACGGAGTCTGGAGTTGGGTTTGTTGCACATTCTGATTGGCTTCAATTTTGGGTTGAATTAGGACCTGTACTTTTTATTTTTTTCATATACTTTCATTTTAAGTTATTAAGGCCAGTATATAAAATGGCAAGGGAAGGTGACTCATTAGCTTTTGGTCTTTTTTTTGCTTTTATCGCTCAAGTGATTGCGATGTTGGCTGGTCCTGTATATTTTTCAGTTTCCTTTTTTTATTATTTTTGGTTGCTTTTAGGCATGTTAGCTGCGAAGGAGTTTAGAGACAACCAATTGGTTAAAGCTAAATAACTTTTTATTCATATCTGACTTGAATTAGAAAGGTTATTAATTTTTCGAAATATTAAGGTGGTTGTCTCCATCATACGGTTTTTATCTAAAAGGCATTACATTGAAGCATAAAGTTATATGTGTTAGTTACGGAAAAGGCGGTCATCAAGAACAGATGAAACGACTGTTAACGCTATTGTCGGCATCTATTCCTGATGACATCAAACTCATAGTGTTTACAGACTCAGAGCATGAACTAAATACAAGTATTAAAATACAAAGTTCATTTTTGTATCCAGAAGCTAGAGATAAGTATTCCTCTTGGAGAACACTCTCTAATATACCTAAGCTTTTTTTCTACCAAATTCGAGATGTGATCCTCATTAATAGAAAATACAACGTTGTGGGCTATGTTGCTACAGGACCAGGCGTGTCAATATTACCCGCATTATTATTTAAATTAATGAAAGTTAAAGTTATTGGGTTTGAAAGTTGGTCTCGCTTTTATCAAAAATCATACACAGGTAAGATACTATATTTAATTAGCGATATGTTTTTTGTACAAAATAAAAGTTTATTACGTGTTTATAAAAATGCAGCTTATAAGGGAAGATTATGAATATTTTCGTTACATTAGGAACGACTCCTTTTCCTGAGTTATTGGCGGAGGTTAATAAACTTCAAAATCAGACGGCTGATAATTTTGTTATTCAGTCTGTTAGTGGTGACCTTACTAGGTTTAATGAAAGCTTTAGCTATACTAATGATATTCAATACTGGTATCAGTGGGCTGACATTATAATTACACATGCTGGAGCGGGATCAACCTATAATTTACTCGAACTTAACAAAAAATTAGTGTTGGTTCCAAATACATTCCGTAAAGATAAACATCAGCTAGAGTTGGCTAAATATATTGAGTCAAAAAACTATGCTGTAGTTTGTTATCAGTTAAAAAAACTTCAGCAGTGCATTACAAAAGTGAAAGATTATTCGATTAAAAAATATCAAAAGGTACAATTTTCAGGCATTGAGGATATTAAAGCTTTGTTTCAAATATAACTACATTATTTTTTATTTCGATTATTTATCTTAGTTCTTGAAAATGAAAGCTTTACAGGGATAAAAATAAAGAAAAAAATTAGTAAAGTGAACAAAAAACTAATAACGAAGTATTGCCATTCTTGTTGTGCGAAATAAAAAAAAGGAGGAATAAGCATCAATAATTTTAAAATATTTAATATTAACTTTTCAGGTGCAGTGAACTTTTTTTGAGCTTCCTCTAGCTTTAGTTGCCTTTCTTTTATTGAGTAGCTTTCAAGTTCGGGAATGTCTTTCGAAGAAAAGTAGATAGCCATAATATTTATTGATTATTGATTATTGATTATTGATTATTTTACCGTAAATATTATTTTATAACATCGCTTAATTTGAATTCTTTTTATGCTCTTGTTTACTATTAATGGTTATAAACTAGTACCTAATTCTTTCATTTTTTGCTAGAATCGCGACAATTTTTACATCTAAAGAGTAATTTTTCCATGAACGTTATTGAAGGTGGCTTTGTTGCAACAGGTAAAAAGTTTGCAATTGTAGTATCTAGATTCAACCATTTTATTGTTGATAGCTTATTAGAAGGGGCTATTGATACGCTTAAACGTCATGGTGATGTTGCAGAACAAGATATTACAGTGATTAAGGTCCCTGGAGCATATGAGTTACCGTTAGTTGCTAAAAAAGCGGCAAAGCAAGGTAAATACGATGCAATAATCGCCATTGGTGCGGTGATTCGTGGTGGTACACCGCATTTTGATTTCGTTGCTGGTGAATGTAATAAAGGCTTAGCACAAGTGTGTTTAGAGTCTGAAATTCCGGTATCGTTTGGTGTGATCACAACAGACTCAATCGAACAAGCCATTGAACGCGCTGGTACAAAAGCCGGTAACAAGGGTGGTGAAGCGGCTCTTGGTGCATTAGAAATGGTTAATGTACTTGCTAAGCTATAATCAAGCTAGAATTTAATACAGGATATTTTTGTGAAACCATCTCCCAGAAGAAAAGCGCGAGAACTAGCCGTTCAAGCAGTTTATTCATGGCAAATGAGTGAAAACTCAGTGACAGACGTTGAAGTACATTTTCTTACTGAAAATGCCAAGCGTCGTTTTGAAATTGAATATTTTCAAAAACTATTTCGTGGTGTTACAAGTCAAACAAATTCGATTGATTTAGCTATTACACCGTATTTAGATCGTGATTTAGATGATGTAGATCATATTGAAAAAGCAATATTAAGAGTTGCTGTTTATGAACTGAGCGATTGTGCGGATGTGCCGTATCGTGTTGTGATTAATGAAGCAATTGAACTAGCGAAAGTATTTGCTGCTGATGATAGTCACAAATTTGTAAATGGTGTATTAGATAAAGCTGTTAAGGTGATTCGTCCAGAACAATAATTAACGGCGACAGATAAACACATAAGGCGCTTTATTTTAGGCGCCTTTTGTTTTTTATGGATACTTATTATGAAAGAGTTTGAGCTGATCAAAACGTATTTTACCGAACAGTTGGTTAATCGACGTGATGTCGTAGTAGGTATAGGGGATGACTGTGCTGTTATCGCTCCAGCTGAAAAGCAAAATATTGCCATTACGACAGATACCTTAATTGCTGGTGTTCATTTTCCTAAAAATACGCCAGCAAAAGCCATTGGCCATAAAGCCGTTGCCGTTAATTTATCTGATCTTGCTGCTATGGGAGCTGAACCTACTTGGATTTCTATCGCGATTAGCTTGCCAGTAGTTGATGAGGATTGGATCAGTGACTTCTGTGAAGGCATGTTTGCCTTATGCGAATTTTACAATGTGCAACTTATTGGTGGCGATACAACACAAGGACCATTAAGTATTACGATCACAGCACAAGGCACTGTTCCTCCGAATAAGCAAATTACCCGTAGTGGCGCTAAAGCGGGTGATTGGATATATGTAACTGGTGAACTAGGTGACTCAGCGTTAGCGTTAAAACACTACTACGGCGACATTACCTTACGGGGTGACGTACTCGTACATGCTATGAATCGTTTAAATGAACCTAAACCTAGAGTGTTAGCGGGTAAAGCGATAAGAGAATATGCATCAGCTGCGATAGATATTTCGGATGGGTTATTGGCTGATTTATCACATATATGCAAAGCTTCGAATGTCGGCGCAAATATTGTGTTAGAAGATTTACCGTTATCTAGTGAACTTATTGCATCGATTGGTGCTGAACAAGCGATGGAGTTGGCATTGTCAGGCGGAGATGACTACGAACTTCTTATGACTGTCTCAGAAGATAACAAGGTTGGTATGGAAACAACGCTTGCTGATATGGGGACAAAAGTAACGTGCATTGGTCAATTAAATGGTAATCTTAAAATTACTACTACCTTGAATAATAAGCCAGCGCAGCTAAACCTGAAGGGTTTTGAGCATTTTGCCAATGAATAACCAACCGAAAGAGATTAAATCAAAATTTACGTTGTCTGATCCTGTGCAATTTTTAGCGCTAGGCTTTGGAAGCGGTTTAATTCCTAAAGCACCGGGAACTTTTGGTACCTTAGCGGCTATTCCTGTGTTCTTATTATTAGCGCCGTTACCTATGGTGACATATTTAGCGGTAGTCGCCGTGATGGCGTTATTGGGTATTTATATTTGTTCTCATGCAGCTAAGGCTGCGAAGGTGCATGATCATCCAGCAATTGTATGGGATGAAATAGTCGGCTATTTGATTACCATGGCTTTAATTCCCGTTTCGTGGAAGTCAATTATTGTTGGTTTTTTGCTGTTTCGTTTGTTTGATATCATAAAGCCATGGCCGATTTCATTGTTAGATAAACATTGTCATGGTGGTTTTGGTATTATGATAGACGATATTGTTGCAGGCTTTGCTGCATTTATTTGTATGTATTTTATGTTTTAGTTTTATTGAGAGATAGGTATTGTAAATGAAGATTACTGTAGTAGGTACAGGTTATGTAGGGCTATCAAACGGCATCTTGTTAGCACAACATAATGAAGTCATTGCGTTAGATGTTATTGAAGAGAGGGTGATACAGTTAAATAATAAACAATCCCCGATTCGTGATAAAGAAATTGAAATGTTTCTTTCGCAAGAGCCTTTGTCATTCACCGCAACGCTAGATAAGACATTAGCATACACTGATGCAGAAATTATCATTATTGCTACACCGACGAATTATGACCCTGAAACAAACTATTTTGATACGAGTTCTGTAGAATCGGTTATTAAAGAAGTTATGGCAATAAATGCAGAGGCTACTGTTGTTATTAAATCAACGGTTCCTGTTGGTTTCACAAGACGATTAAAAGATAAATACCAAACAGATAATATTATTTTCTCTCCTGAATTTCTTAGGGAAGGAAAAGCGTTGTACGATAATTTATACCCTTCAAGAATTATCGTGGGTGCTGAAACTACAGGCGCTAAAACCTTTGCCAAATTATTGCAGCAAGGCGCCAAAAAAGAAGACGTTCCTACACTATTTACAAGAGCAACAGAAGCTGAAGCGATAAAACTTTTTGCTAATACCTATTTGGCGATGCGGGTTGCTTACTTCAATGAATTAGATACTTACGCAGAAACGCATGACTTAGACACGCGTTCAATTATTGAAGGTGTAGGGTTAGATCCGCGTATTGGTGATCATTATAACAACCCATCGTTCGGTTATGGGGGTTATTGTTTACCAAAAGATACCAAGCAATTATTGGCAAATTACCAGGATGTGCCAAATAATATGATTAATGCGATTGTTGAAGCGAATGTGACTCGTAAAGACTTTGTAGCAGAATCAATTTTAAAGAAATCTCCGACGATTGTTGGTGTTTACCGTTTAATTATGAAGTCTGGCTCCGATAACTTTCGTGCTTCGTCTATACAAGGCATTATGAAGCGCATAAAGGCGAAAGGTGTTGAAGTGGTTATTTTTGAGCCGGAATTAGCTGATGATACCTTTTATAATTCACGAGTGATCACTGATTTAGCTGAATTTAAAGCGATGTCAGATGTTATTGTGTCTAATCGTATGGATGATGAACTGAGCGATGTTATTGAGAAAGTTTATACCAGAGATTTATTTGGTAAAGATTAAGTGACAATTACTTAGCGTTATATCAGCAATAAAAAAACGGAGCGATTAGCTCCGTTTTTTGCTTTTAATCTTTTAATACAGTGTTCTCATGAAAAGTATTACTGCTCAAATTAATGCAGAATACGTGCTTTAATCGTACCTTCAATCAGCTTTAATTCACGCAAGGCCGTTTCACTGTTTTCTGTTTCTATATCAATAACAACATAACCGTTTTGGTCATCTGTTTGTAGATACTGCGCGGCAATATTAATGTTATGTTCAGCAAATGCTTGGTTAATTTTTGTCAATATACCTGGCTGGTTTTTATGAATATGTAATAAGCGACTGGTACCAACGTGTTCAGGCAGTGATACTTCCGGGAAGTTGACTGCTGAAAGCGTTGAACCATTATCTGAGTACTTAGCCAGCTTACTCGCCACCTCTAAACCAATGTTTTCTTGCGCTTCTTTTGTGCTACCGCCAATATGAGGCGTTAAAATAACATTATCGAAAGCACGTAGTGGTGAAACAAATTCTTCGTCATTACCTTTAGGCTCTACAGGAAATACATCAATTGCAGCACCGGCAACTTTCTTATTGGTTAATGCTTCACATAAGGCATCAATATCAACTACTGTTCCACGCGAAGCATTGATAAAGATAGCCCCGTTTTTCATCACATCAAACTCAGCAGCACCCATCATATTTTGCGTTTGTGCTGTTTCTGGTACATGTAAACTTACTACGTCAGCTTCTTGCAAAAGAGCCGTTAGGCTTGGTGATTGCTCAGCATTGCCAAGAGGTAATTTTGTTTCAATGTCATAAAACTTTACTTTCATGCCAACGGTTTCAGCTAAAATGCCTACTTGCATACCGATATGGCCGTAACCAATGATACCAAAGGTTTTACCTCTGGCCTCAACCGAACCAGCGGCAGATTTATTCCAAACACCACGATGAGCTTGTGCACTTTTTTCAGGGATACCACGTAATAACAACAATAACTCGCCTAATACAAGTTCAGCAACAGAGCGGGTATTTGAAAAAGGTGCATTAAATACTGGCACCCCTTTTACTTTTGCGGCACGCACATCGACTTGATTGGTACCAATGCAAAAACAACCAATCGCGACTAATTTTTTTGCATGGCTTAATACTTTTTCATTAAGCATCGTGCGCGAGCGAATGCCGATAAAATGAACGTCAGCAATTTTCTCTATGAGTTGTTCTTCAGACAACGACGTTTTTAAATACTCAATGTTGGTATAACCTTTAGACTTTAACTCTTCTAATGCACTTTGATGTACACCTTCCAGCAGTAAAATCTTGATTTTTTCTTTTGCTAACGAATTATTGCTCATATGCTAAAACCGTAGTTAATATTGTTGATGTATAGATGGCTAGATACCCAAAATTTAATCAACCGTATCATATAGTGTTAAAACTCTAAAGTGTTATTTTACCACCTTTGCACCTTCTGGTGTCCCTAATATGAGTATATCAGCGCCGCGGTGAGCAAATAAACCATTGGTAACAACGCCTACAATCGCATTAATATCAGACTCTAAGCGTTTAGGATCAATAATGTCTAAGTTATGCACATCAAGAATGACATTTGAGTTATCAGTTACCACGCCTTGACGATAAACAGGATCGCCGCCTAATTTCACTAACTCTCTTGCAACATAACTACGTGCCATTGGAATAACTTCAACAGGTAGCGGAAACTTGCCCAGTACAGGTACTTGTTTACTCTCATCACATATACAGATGAACGTTTTAGCGACGGCAGCCACAATTTTTTCTCGCGTTAATGCTGCGCCACCGCCTTTGATCATATGCATATGTTCTGTAATTTCGTCTGCACCGTCGATATAGACACTAATTTCGCTAACACTGTTAAGATCAAATACTTCGATCCCTAACGCTTTCAAGCGTTTAGTTGACTCTTCTGAGCTAGACACTGCACCGGTAATGTCATGTTTCTTACTCGCGAGGGCATCAATAAAGTGGTTGACGGTTGAGCCTGTTCCTACGCCGACTATGGCATCATCTTCAACAAATTCCACGGCTTTTATAGCCGCAGCTTTTTTCATTTCGTCTTGTGTCATCGTTGTATATCCGAGTTGCTTTTTATGCATTATAACAGCCAATTTTTGCTCGGTGTTATGAGATTTTAATTAAATTGATAATGTTTAGAGGGAGTAACAATATGTGGGAGTGGCACATCCCATGCTTCTATTGGAATAGCGGAAATTTTTTGGCAGTCATGTGCTAATCCCATAATAACGGGGGGGGTAGTAACTAAACTTGCTAGCGTTCGATCGTAATAACCGCCCCCCATACCTAAACGGGCGCCAGTTTCATCAAATGCCACTAGAGGGGTAAAAATGATATCAAGCTTACGTACCGGACAAACATGTCTAACATCTAATTGGGGTTCTAGAATGCCGTACTTATTTTTGTTCATCGCTGAAGTTGCGCGATAATGTAAAAACAGCAGCTGCCCTTTGTTAAAAGGATGAAGCACAGGAAGATAAGTTTGTATGTTTTGTTGCCAGCACCAATGTATAAAAGGGGTAGTGTTAAGTTCACCGTCATTTGCATGATAAATAGCTACAGATTTGGCCTTTGCGATTATAGCAATGTGCTTTAGTTGGTGAACTAATGATAAAGAAGCTTCAGTTTGCGACTCTGAAGATAACATCTGACGGGTGTGTCTTATCTGTTGACGTATTGCTTGGCGAGAGTTAAATAATGTCATATAAAAAGCGGTGGCTTACACCACCGCTAACATGTTGCTATTATTAAATAGTTTCTGCAGCTTTACCTGGTGTTGGTGCGGTAGAGTCTGCTTCGTCAGCTGAGTTTTCCCAAACACGTGATTTAATGCTTAGTAATAAAATTACGATACCGATACCGATACTAAATAAACTGATTTGAATGTATAAGTTTGGTAATTGATCAATACGGTTTGGATCAAAGTTACCCGCTAATAAACCAGAAATAATATTACCGATAGAGTAGGTTAACACGAATACACCCATCATTTGGCCAGCAAAGCGACGCGGTGACAATTTACTAATGGCACTTAATGCTACAGGGCTTAAGCATAATTCACCTACTGTATGTAAGAAGTAAGTAGCCACTAACCAATAAGGCGCTACTTTCATGCCTGATGCTGCATATTGTGCTGCAAAGAACATCACAATAAAGCCACTTGCCATGATCATTAAGCCGATAGCACATTTAATACCATAGGCAGGACTAACAAAGCGCTTACCTAAGTTGATCCACAGCGCTGCAAAAAATGGTGACAATAATACGATAAACATGGCGTTTAACGATTGGAACCAGCCAGTAGGGACTTCGAAACTGCCAACAATTCTATCTGTGTAATCGCGAGCAAATAAGTTCATTGAAGAGCCTGCTTGCTCAAAACCTGACCAAAAACATGCAGAAGCAATACACACTAGTAACAGAGCACCTAAGCGTTTCATTTCATTTTTGGTTAAATTACCGAACTTGAAAATTGATGCATAGTAAAGTACGAACATCACACTAAAGCTGATCGCAACATATTGTGCCACAGCGACCGGCTCAATAATGATAGCACCCGTTATGGCAGCAGCAGTTACGGTTGCAAGCATAATTAAGAAAGCACCAATGACTGCCCAGCTTATTTGTCTACCTTTAGGTGTTAAAGGCGCTGCGGGCGCTGCACCCACACCGTGTAATTTATTAAGTGTACGGCGGTATTGTATTAAACCCACTGCCATACCCACAGCTGCTGCACCAAATGCCCAATGCCAGCCAAAGTTTTCTTGATCTTCCATTAGGTAACCACAAATGGTGTAGCCTAAAACAGAGCCCATATTGATGCCCATGTAATAAATGGCATAACCAGAATCACGGCGTTTATCTTCATCTGAGTAAAGTTGGCCAACCATAGCGCCAATATTTGGTTTCAATAGGCCTGTACCTAAAATAACCACAATTAAACCGATGAAAAAGGTTTTATCACTAGGGAAGGCCAAAATAATGTGGCCACACATGATGATAATACCGCCATACCATACGGCCTTTTGACCACCCAGGAGTCTGTCTGAAATCCAACCTCCAGGTAACCCCATGAAATAGACACTACCGGTATATAAACCATAAATGGCAGCGGCAGAAGCAACCGTTAAACCTAAGCCATTTTCTTGTAAGGTTGCGGTCATAAACAGTACTAGCAGCATTCGCATACCGTAGTAACTCATGCGTTCCCACATTTCAGTAAAGAACAGTGTTTGAAGACCTTCAGGTTGCCCGAAAAAAGTCTTAGCGCTTTGCGTTGTCATATAAATTTTCCTTCCTAAGGTGCGCACCTAGTATTGAGCATTATTATTATTCTTGTTTATTTAGATAAGATTGATAAATGGATTCAACAGGCGCAATTTATCGTTAATCAGCGGCATTTATACCTTTGATGAACTCGAAGCGCAAGTAATTCAGCTAAGCGGATTGAATATTGCGTTGAAAGGTTTACAGGTTAGTTTCTGTTTGTAACTTTAAAAACCAAGGGTTTAGCGGAGATATCCTGAATTTAAGTATACAATATATTATTTTTTATTTACTTAATTTAAATGAACGAATTTAAAGCATTTAAAAACTGAAACATGAATAAATTCACGTGTAAGTTAATTATATTCAGGTGTTAATAAGCTAATAATTTGTTTTAATACTACTTTGATGAAATTATTTAACTGTATTCACTTATATTAAATATTACAGTGCTATTTTTCCGAGGGCGGTATGGATAAGAAAATTACAAAAGCGGTCATTCCTGTTGCAGGCTTAGGGACACGTATGCTTCCGGCAACTAAGGCAATTCCAAAGGAAATGCTACCAATTGTAGATAAACCGCTTATTCAATATATTGTTAATGAATGTATTGATGCAGGTATTAAAGAAATTGTCTTAGTGACTCATTCTTCTAAAAATTCGATAGAGAACCATTTTGATAAATCGTTTGAATTAGAAACGACACTTGAAAATCGAGTAAAACGTCAACTTCTTGATGAAATTCAAGCTATTTGTCCAAAAGGGGTTACCATCATGCATGTGCGTCAAGGCGAAGCAAAAGGCTTAGGACATGCGGTTTTAAAAGCTAAACCTTTGGTGGGTGATAACCCTTTCGTTGTCGTGTTACCAGATGTTATTTTGGATGACGCAACTGCGAATTTAAAAACCGAAAACTTAGCGGCGATGTTAGCGCGTTTTAATGAAACGGGCCATAGCCAAATTTTAGTTGAGCCGGTACCACAAGAAAAAGTACAACATTATGGGGTGGTTGATTGTGGCGGAGAAGTTTTACATGAAGGTGGTTCAGCGGTGATGACAGCCGTTGTTGAAAAACCAGCGATTGAGGAGGCACCATCTAATTTAGCCGTTGTTGGCCGCTATGTATTGTCAGAACCCATTTGGCAATTATTAGAATTTACACCACCGGGCGCTGGTGATGAAATTCAACTTACCGATGCAATCGCAAGTTTGATGAAATTAGAAACGGTTGAAGCCTTTCATATGACAGGGAAGTCTCATGATTGCGGCTCTAAAATGGGTTATATGAAAGCGATGGTGGAATATGGTTTGCGACATCAGCAGATAGGTGATGAATTCACTGAATACTTACATCAACTTATAAAGTAAATTGATTGTTTAGTTATGCATTTTTAAATTTAATGAAGTGAATGCATAACTTCTCCCTTTGTTTATTTCTAAATCATCTAACAAATCTTTTTCTTATATGGATATCTTAAAGGCTATCCAGTACACTATCGTCATTAAAATTGCTAGGGAATATTAGTTAAATGACGATTCAAACGCATTTAAAAAAGCTTGAAGCTGAGTCTATCCACATTATTCGTGAAGTTGCCGCTGAATTTGACAAACCAGTGATGCTTTATTCTGTAGGTAAAGATTCCGCCGTTTTATTACATTTAGCGAGAAAAGCGTTCGCACCCGGGAAAATACCATTCCCGTTATTGCATGTTGATACCACATGGAAGTTTAAAGAAATGATAGCCTTTCGCGATCGCATGGCGAAAGATTATGGATTTGAATTGTTAGTACATCAAAATCCTGATGGTATCGCGATGGATATCAATCCTTTTGTCCATGGCAGTGCAAAACACACTGATATTATGAAAACGCAAGGGTTAAAACAAGCGCTTGATAAATATGGCTTTGATGCCGCATTTGGTGGTGCACGTCGCGATGAAGAAAAATCGCGCGCGAAAGAACGTGTGTATTCGTTCCGTGATAAAAATCATCGCTGGGACCCGAAAAGTCAACGCCCTGAGCTTTGGAATGTCTACAACGGTAAAGTAGATAAAGGTGAGAGCATTCGAGTGTTTCCTTTATCAAATTGGACCGAACTTGATATTTGGCAATATATTTATTTAGAAAGTATTGACATTGTGCCGTTGTATTTATCGGCAAAACGACCTGTTGTAGAACGCGACGGTACGTTAATCATGGTAGATGATGAGCGCATGCCTCTAGAAGAAGGCGAAGAAATACAAATGAAAAGTGTTCGTTTTAGAACACTTGGCTGTTACCCATTAACTGGTGCAGTTGAATCAGAAGCGGCAAGTTTGCCGGAAATTATTCAAGAAATGTTGTTAACAAAAACCTCTGAACGTCAAGGTCGTGTGATTGACCATGATTCAGCGGGTTCTATGGAGAAAAAGAAAATGGAAGGTTATTTCTAACTATTTTTTAACCTAACTTTCATTTTAACTGTTAACGATTTCTAAGGGCTGAACGATGAGTCACCAATCAGAATTAATTGAACAAGATATTCAAGCTTATTTAAAGCAACACGAAAATAAAGAACTACTGCGCTTTTTAACTTGTGGTAGTGTTGATGACGGAAAAAGTACGCTAATTGGCCGTTTGCTTCATGATTCAAAAATGATTTTTGAAGACCAACTTGCGGCGATTGAAAAAGATAGTAAAAAGTCGGGCACAACTGGTGAAGCGGTAGATTTGGCTTTACTGGTGGATGGTTTACAATCTGAACGTGAGCAAGGCATTACCATTGATGTTGCCTATCGTTATTTTTCAACCGATAAGCGTAAATTTATCATTGCTGATACCCCTGGTCATGAACAATATACGCGTAACATGGCTACGGGCGCTTCTACCTGTGATTTAGCGATTATTTTGATTGATGCACGTCATGGCGTTCAGGTTCAAACCCGCCGTCATTCTTTTATTTGTTCACTACTTGGTATCAAACACGTGTTAATTGCCGTGAACAAAATGGACTTAGTTGATTACAGCCAAGACCGTTATCAAGAGATTAAAAAAGAATATCGCGAGTTTGCCGATCAACTCGCTTTCACTGATGTTCGCTTTGTGCCTATTTCAGCGTTACGTGGCGATAATGTTGTTGAAGAAAGCGAGCATATGTCGTGGTACCCAGGTGCGACACTAATGAAGCTTTTAAATACAGTAAATGTTGAAAACAACGACACCTGTACTGAGTTTAGATTTCAAGTGCAATATGTAAACCGCCCAAATTTAAATTTCAGAGGCTTTTCAGGTACTGTTGGTTCAGGTCATATCAGGGTTGGTGATGAAATTGTAGCGTTACCCTCAGGCAAACAGTCGCGTATTAAATCTATTGTTACTTTTGATGGTGATTTAGAGCGGGCTGATAAAGGGGAAGCAGTCACGTTAACCCTTGAAGATGAAATTGATATTAGTCGCGGTGAGATGATTGTACGTAAAGGTGCTGTTCCTTTAACGTCGAAAGAATTTAATGCTTCTGTTGTTTGGATGCATGAAGACGAACTTGAAACCGGCCGTGAATATTACATTAAACATGGCAGCAAGCTCACCACCGGTCATGTATCAAATATTGCATATAAAATTAATGTAAATACCATGGAAACGACCGCCGTTAGTCAATTAACCTTAAACGAAATTGGTTCGGTTAGCTTCTCTGTGGCTGAGTCGTTGCATTTTGACCCGTACCTAGAAAACCGTGCTACTGGTGCGTTCATTATTATTGATCGATTGAGTAATATCACCGTAGGTGCAGGTATGATCACTGGGGCTGCAGAATCAACAGATGATCATCAATTTAGTGAATTTGAAAAGGAATTTAACGCCTTAGTACGTAAGCATTTCCCACATTGGGGGGCGCGTGATATTGCTAAACTCCTAAAGTAACGTCTAATTACTTTTATTGATATTAGTTGCTTAACGCATAGACTTCACTTGCATATATGTTAAGCAGCTGATAAATATTTCATATCATTTGCTGCTAAAGGACAAACATTAAATGGTAGCATCACAATGGGCATTGATTGCCCTTTTCTGTTTAACCTTTGCTGGGCTGATAAGGTATCAGCGGGTACCTGAACGTGTTTTTGCCTTGGCCATGATTACGTGTTTAGGTTTTTCTTTTGTTGAAACAGATGATGTATTAGCCAATGCCGTAAACCCAGGTCTAGTGACGTTAATATTATTGGTGTTGGCTTCTTTTTCTTTTGAACGCACCAGTATTTTACGCCGTCTTTCTGCTGTGATGATCAACGGTAAGCCGTTTATCTCTACAGTAAAAACCCTTGTCTATACTGCAATTGCATCTGCGTTTATGAATAACACTGCCGTTGTTGCTGCACTTATTTCTACCATTAAAACTAATCGTGTGATTAACCCAGGGAAACTTTTACTACCGTTATCATTTGCAGCAATTTTAGGTGGTACGCTTACCTTAGTTGGCACCTCAACAAATTTAATCGTTAATACCATGCTGATTGAGCAGGGGAGTGACGGCCTTGGCTTTTTTGATTTTACGCCGATAGGTATCGTTGCGTTAATCATTTGTTTAGCCTTAATTTTATTTAGACAACACTCTTTGCCTGATATGGAAGTTGAACAACTTAAAAACCCAGATTATTTACTAGAAGCACGTGTTAGTAACGACTCTAAAATGATAGGTCAAACAGTTGAAGAAAATGGTTTACGAAGTTTAGATACGTTATTTTTAGTCGAAGTGATTCGTAATGGCAGGCTGATATCTCCGGTGGCACCTGATGAAGTGATATTACGCGGTGATAAACTTATTTTTACTGGTGATGTGTCGAAAGTTAAGGTGTTACAACAATTTGATGGCTTAACGCTATTTGCCGAACAAGATGGTTTACTCAGAGATAATTTGACTGAAGTGTTAATTAAACCTGATTCAGCCGTGGTTGGTAAAACGTTAAAAAGAGCAGGCTTTCGTGCCAGATTTGATGCTGCTGTAGTGGCCGTTCGTCGTGAAGGTGCTGCGCTTTCAGGTAAATTAGGCTCATTGATTATTCAACCCGGCGACTTTCTTGTATTAGCCGTGGGGAATGACTTTAGTACACGTACTAACTTAAGTAAGAACTTTTACATCTTATCGGGGCACCAACCCGATAATATGCTTTCTGGTTGGCGTGATTCGTTAACCGTTTTTGGTTTTATCGCTGCGGTTATGGCGTCAGTACTAACAGAAGTATCTTTATTAAAAGTGTTGATGTTTTATATCGCGTTGTTGGTTTTTACGGGTTGCTTAACGGTGAATGAAATAAAGCGACGCTTTCCACTGGAAATTTGGATGATAGTGTTAGGGGCGCTTACTTTAGCTAAAGCACTTGAATCAAGTGGTGTGGCGTTATTATTAGCAAATTATATTGAGCATTTACTTGCTGGGCAAAGCGCTTATATCACGTTGATTGTGATTTTTGTCGTTACACTACTAATTACAGAGCTAGTGACAAACAGTGCCGCAGCTGCGCTTATTTTTCCTATTGCGTATAATATTGCATTAGGTTTAGGAGTTAGCCCATTACCCTTCGTATTAGCTGTTGCTTTTGCCGCAAGTGGTAGCTTCATTAGCCCCTTTGGCTACCAAACCAATGTTATGGTTTACAATGCGGGTAATTATAAGTTGCTTGATGTGGTGAAATTTGGCGTGCCGGTTTCATTGGCTTATTCGATTGTCGTGTTAACTTTGTTACCTACTTTCTTTCCTTTTTAACGTGAGATACCTCTAAATGAAAACTGAAAATACCGTTTGGCATCAACAACAAATTAATAAGGTACAACGGGCTAATATTAAAAAACAACGTCCTTGTTTATTATGGTATACCGGTTTAAGCGGGTCAGGAAAATCTACGGTTGCAAATGCAGTGGATGCGTTGCTGTTTGAACGTCAATGTCATACGTATTTGCTTGATGGTGATAATGTACGACATGGCTTGAATGGTGATTTATCGTTTAGTGATGAAGATCGTATTGAAAATATTCGCCGGATTAGTGAAGTATCAAAATTGTTTGTTGATGCGGGGCTAATTGTCTCTACTGCGTTTATTTCACCTTTTGCGTCAGATAGAAAAATGGCACGTGAAAAACTAGCAACGGGTGAGTTCTTAGAAGTGTATATTGATACGCCGATTAGTGTCTGTGAGCAACGTGATCCAAAAGGCTTGTATAAAAAAGCCCGTGCCGGAGAAATAAAAGACTTTACCGGTATTGATTCTGATTATGATATCCCTTCGGCACCAGAAATACATATTAAAACGGCAGAATTGACAATCGTTGAATGTGCCCAACAAGTTGTACAATTTTTAGAAGACAACCATTATATTTCAACAGGTTCATAATGCATTACGATATTTTTAATGGCGATGCCGATGGTATTATTTCATTAGTACAACTACGTTTAGCCAATCCTAAAGAAAGTACCTTAATCACAGGTGTTAAACGCGATATTAGTTTGTTAAAACATGTTGATGTTGCAAAAGCTCATTCAGTAACGGCTTTAGATATTTCGATGGAAAAAAACATTGAAGCTCTGAATGAATTGCTAGCAAACAATGTAACCGTTTTTTATGCTGATCATCATCGTCCTGGCTCAATTCCAACATCCGATAACTTATCTGCGCATATCGATACTGACGCAAATACTTGTACGGCGTTAATTGTTAATCAGTATTTGAATCAGCAATTTCCATTGTGGGCGATTACCGCTGCTTACGGTGATAATATGCTAGAGGCTGCGCAAGCGTTGTCAGATGAACTTAACCTTTCAACCAATGAACGTGACCAATTAAAGCGTTTCGGTATTTATATAAATTATAATGGCTATGGTAGTTCACTCGAAGATTTGCATTTTACGCCTGAACAGCTGTTTAGAGAATTGGTAAAATATTCAAACCCTTTCGATATTATTAACCAACCAGGTTCTGTTTTTTCTCAATTAGAGCAAGCTTATCATCAAGACATGGCGAATGCTGAACAGGCAAAAGTATTGGCTGAGAATGACATCTGTAAAGTTATAGAGTTACCTGATGAGCCTTGGTCCAGACGTGTAAGTGGTGTATTAGGCAATGAACTTGCGAATAAAACACCTAATAAGGCGCATGCCGTGTTTACCCTTAACCTCGATCACACGTATACTGTAAGCTTAAGAGCGCCATTAACTAATAAACAAGGTGCTGGTGATATTTGCGCACGTTTTGCAACTGGTGGTGGTAGAGCGGCTGCAGCAGGTATTAATCAGTTAGCAGCGGAAAACGTTAACGCGTTTGTCACAGCAATTAGCGATTATTATCGTTAAAATATAGACTTTTATACAAAGGGGAAGTAATGAAGTTATTAATTACAGGTGGTACGGGCTATATTGGCAGCCATACAGTTGTTGAATTATTATCTTTAGGACATGATGTTGTTATTGTTGATAATTTAATTAATTCTTCGGAACTCGTTTTATCTCGTATCGAAAAAATTACCGGTAAAGTGCCGCAATTTGTCAAAGCTGATATATGCGATCGCAATGCCTTAAATGATGTTTTCTCGACGTATAAACCTGAAGCAGTTGTACATTTTGCTGGGCTAAAAGCCGTTGGTGAGTCTAATGAGATTCCACTGAGTTATTACCATAATAATGTAACAGGTTCAGTGGTGTTATTCGAAGTGATGGCTGCTCATAACGTTAAAAAGTTGGTGTTTAGTTCTTCTGCAACCGTTTATGGTGAAAATAATGTATCACCGCTTGATGAAGCAATGCCTACTTCAGCGACAAACCCTTATGGTCGCACTAAGTTAATGATCGAAGAAATTTTATTTGATTTAGCCAAAAGCGACGCGGATTGGTCGATTATAAATTTACGATATTTTAACCCTATTGGTGCACATCAATCAGGGCTTATTGGCGAAGATCCTAACGATATTCCCAATAATTTACTTCCTTATGTTTCTCAGGTAGCGATTGGTCGTTTAGCACAATTACAAGTGTTTGGTGACGATTATGACACACCTGATGGAACAGGTGTTCGTGACTATATTCATGTGGTTGATTTGGCGTTAGGGCATATTAAAGCGTTGGAAGCGTTATCAACTCACTCTGGTTGCCAAGCAATAAATCTTGGCACTGGTAACGGTACCTCAGTTTTAGAAATAGTTAATGGGTTTAGCCATATTAGTGGTAAGGAAGTCCCTTATAAGGTTGCTTCTCGACGTGCAGGGGATATTGCAACAGTATATGCGAATGCAGCGTTGGCTAAAGAGGTGCTAGATTGGAAAGCAGAGCGAAATTTAACTGAAATGCTAGAAGATACTTGGCGTTGGCAGTCTACGAACCCTGAAGGGTACACAAACTAAAAAAGCCGCTTTGCGGCTTTTTTAACTTTATGGGCGAATGATGTATTATGTCGATAATTGACATTGTTCATCAGCCCAAGCAATAGCATCATTATAACTTTCTAAAACAGGCTCTTTTTTTAAGTCTAGTTTTTCCATGACTTTATTGGTTTTTTCCCAGTCGGCGTGTTCAATTTGCTCAACAAGGATCACTAACGCTGCAAGTACACCTTTTTTGGTGATCAGCGCATCTTTTATCTCTTGCGCTAATGGTAGCTTGTCCATAATGCTTGAAAGCTCTTCATCAAGTATCGCATCAATTAATGATAATAAGCCCGTTAAGAAGGCAATAGAGGTATCTATAGGGGCATTTATATCTTTTGATATCATTTCGCAAAATTTTGCTCGCGTCATGGCCGCGTTGATTAATTCATTGGGTTTATCTGGATTAACATTAGTCGCAAATAATAGCCCTAAAAAACGTTTAAGTTCGCCAGATCCTAGCGTAACCAGCGCTTGTTTAATGGTTGAGATTTCATTACGTCGTTTAAAAATAGCAGAGTTCGCATAACGTAATAGTTTATAAGATAGGGTTACATCACGTTCAAATACATCAGTAATGGCGCCAAGATCAAGTTCTGGCTTTGATGTTTCATATAATAGTTCAGCCATTGCCATTTGTGATGGGGATAATGATTTAGTTTTTATCATCTCTGGCTTAGCAAAGAAAAAACCTTGAAAAAGTTCAAAACCAAGTTCTTGTGCTTGATGATACTCTTCGTGAGTCTCGACTTTTTCAGCGAGTAATTGAATATGGTCATGGGCTGAAATCGCCACTTTTATCTGCTTAATTTGTTCAATACTTGTGGTTTGCCAATCAATTTTAATGATCTTTATAAACGGGTAAAAATGGGCCCAAACATTTTGATGCTCATAATCATCTAATGCAAGGGTGTAACCTTTTTCAAATAAAGACTGACAAAGTGCTAACAGTTTTTTCCCTGGTTTAACGGTTTCTAATATTTCAACAACGATTTCTTCCGGCGTTAGCATTTCCGGAAGGCCTTTGCTGAGTGTTTCCAATGTAAAATTAATAAACGCAGGTTTTTTGCCTGTAAATTCGCTGATCCCCATGTTGAATTTACTAGCATCAATCATCTTGCTGGTCGCTTCATCACCATCGATATCAGGGAAAACATTGTTGATGTTGTCACGAAAAAGTAACTCATAGGCAAACAATTGCTTTTCTTTATCTAAGATGGGTTGGCGAGCTGCGTAAAAATACATAAAGTTTCCTGCACACTTATTTACTACGAATATAGGAGAATTACCGTTGAATTTCATCATTTTTATTTTAATTCGATGAAATAGGGAAGTATATTGTACTTAATTAGAGCGTGTTGATCTTTGCTGTTTAAGTTTTGTTCAATTTAAACGCCTTCTGATCGCGGCACTTGGATTATTGCATAGTCATTCTATGGTTAATTCAAGTAACAAAGAGCAGGAGGCGTTTAGTTGAACCCTTCGGGCTGTATCTGTTTGGCATTTCTACTGTGTTAACGCTTGACTGGAGTAGAATAACTACATGGCGCAAGTGTTGCCTTGTATAAATACCAAACAAATTGCGGAAAAAGTAAACATGAAAGATCAACACGCTCTAGTAAAACTACGTTAGCAGTTTTATTCGTAATTTATATTGAGGGAATGATTGTTATGTTAAACGACAGTGAAGCATTTAACTAGCATTAATAATGGAATCAGAGTGTTTAGTGGAAGTTGGCTCGTTTCAATGGTAATTAGCTGAACCCAAAGGGCAGCGTTTTTTGTTATTTATACGTCGTTATTGCTTTTTCATGTGGAATAACCACACATTAATCGCAATGCCTTGTCTAAATACCAATAAACGGCTGCAAAAATAAACGCGAAAGATCAACAGGCCTTAATTTATTAATTCTGATGTCTTAACAATATTGTGGTGTTTCGATTATGAAAACCATCGTAACTGATTTTGTAATTTTAGCTGCCATTGCTTTAACGGCTCAGCTTTATCCCCAACAACAATTATGTGGCTATCATTAGTGCTGCTAACTATGCCGTTGTATTGATGATTATCAAAAACGGTTTTATAGGATAAATGTTTACTTTGAGGTACGACAAAAATATTCACGGGGCTATTTTTGCCTCGAAATACCATATGTAAGCTTTTTATACCGTCAAATCGGCAAAATTCTGCCATTAATAAGTCTCCCATTGAATCGGTAAAGCTTCCGTTAAATGATGCCATTTTTTTGTTAAGTGCGCCTAAGGGAATATTAGCTTCTATACTGTTAGAGAAGTATTTTGCTTCATGATTAACGTGAGCAATAGCGTAATCACCAACCGAGTCATAAGCATGAGAAAACTGCAATTGATTAACTGTTAGGCCAATTGCCAAGGTGATGGAAGCAGCAAGCGCTACTCTAATATACTTCTTGCGTTTTTGTTGCTGATGACTTGCCAATGATTGACGTAAGATCAATGTTTGACAAAGGTCATCAGGCACAGGAATATTAAGCGCATTTGAGATTTTATCATCGAGTGCCTCTACTTCTTGTGCAAATTTTAATTTTGCAGGATCTGTACTCTTCGCCTTAAGTATTTCAGGCGAATTGGATTTGGGATCTGCATAAATTTCACGTCTAAATTGCAAATCATCCATTTTGGAAACCTCGCATAATTGGTTCGTCTTCTAGTGCGTCTTTTAATTGATTTCTCGCGCGAAATAGCCGAGTCATCACGGTATTTTTATTAAGAGATAACATGGTTGCGATTTCTTCACCGCTAAAGCCGCCGATCACTTGCAGTACCAGAGGCTCTCTATATTCTTCAGGCATTTTAGCAATTTTATCTCTTAGCCATTGATTTTCAATTTCTTGTTCAGCGTTAGTGGATTTTACATCTTGTATTGTTGCTTCTTCATACTCACTCATCTCAAATCTTTTACGTTCGAAACGTCTTGCGTTTTCTCTACGTAAAATAGTAATTAACCATGACTTCGCCGCTTTTTCATCTTTTAATGAATCTAATGCTCGCCATGCACGTAAAAAGGTTTCTTGCACTAAATCTTCTGACACTTGACGGTCATGTGTGAGCCAAAAGGCATAACGATAAAGATCGCCATGTAATGCCTTCACGAGTGCTTCATATCTAACTTGTTTTGTCGCCATGGTGTTATAGACCTGAGCATAACGAATTAAATTTCTTAATAAGAAAAAATTTATACGTTGTTTTGCGTTGCTCTAATTATAGGGTATTTGGAGAGGGCTGTATGTACGAAGTAAAGAAAGCAGTTAGAGGGCATCTCTTCGCTGCTTTCTCATTTTAACATTGACCGCTAATGCACAACTAAGCTTATGGGTTAAGTTGAAAACCATTGTTCTGTTGTTGTGTACTTTGGGTTTTATTTACTTGCTGGATTGCTTTCGCTAGATTGTCACCCTGCCATGCAATGGGGGCTTGTCCATATTTTGCAAGTTGCAGTTCTTCAATGGCAGCGATAAGCGGTTGATTATTTGTTGATGCTAGTAACTGACTAATAGTAGAAACTGATTGTAGATTTAAACTGTTATACCAAGGCAGTAAATGGGTAAAAACTTGTTCGCTATTATGTTTTTTACAGGCCGCTAAAAGTCCTAAGTAGTGATCATTTACCTTGGATACAACCGCTGTTTTTTGCGTACTTTTTTGTTTTTGATACGTAATCAACCATGCCAATAATGTTAACAGCCACAATGCGAGAAATACCCATTGAAGTATAGAGGCTTTTTCTACGTATACTGTTTTTTCAATCGGGGTTTGTGTTGGCGTTATTTGTGCTTCGTTTGGTGGTAAAACAAACTCAGGTTGTTCAGTATTCGCCGCTATGGTAATAATTTGTGCTGGAATGACTGCTTCTTGATATTCATTGGTCACGGTGTTCCACCAAGGGATAACCATTTCAGGCAACTGGTAATTTCCAGGTTTATTGGCAACGATGGCAAAGTTACGAACCTTTTGACTGACTAATCGATTGTTATTCATACCTGTGTGAAGTTCAGCTTGATCTGGGTATACCTTCAACCCTGCAGGTAATAACATTTCTAATTCTGGTAACTGTTCTTCTGATAGCCCCGCAGCGGTTAATGTGATCACCCGTGTAATGGGTTCACCGACTTTAAACTCCGTAACGTTTGGCTGCCATTCTTGGTGAATGGATAATAACTCGCTAGGTAACCATGTACCTTGATAGTTTGTCGGAATCGCGTTAACGTTAATGGGAATTTCTTCTCCGATGACACTGACAGGTTTCGTTTCTGCAAAGCTTAAAAAGCTATTTCTACGCGTTGAAGGCACCATGATTTCGCCTGAAAATACTGGTGATTTTAACGTAAATTCACCGCTTTTTTGCGGGCTAATAGCATAGGTTCGTTCAATAACTCGATAACGAATGCCATTGATGATTGTTTCACCTTCCTTGTCTTTACCTACTTGAGTGATATTTGCGCCTTCAAGTTCGGGTTCTGTTAGGCTGCCTCTTTTTAATTCCGCAGCGAAATGTAACTTAATGGTCAACGTTAATTGTTGTTGAACATAGACATCTTTTGCAGAAATATCCGTTGTGATAAACAACGTTTGCTGTGTGTCGGTATTGTTTTCGCTTGCGTTAATGACTTTTACGTCTATTGGTTTGGTGGTTACGCCATCCACTGTTAGTGGTGGAATCGTGTAATTTCCTGCCTTTCTGGCAATTAATACTGTCGTCCAACGGGTGGTGCGAGTTGTTTTAAAGTTTACCATGCTCGTTTGCGAACTAACTGAGGTACGGCCTACGATAAAATCTTGCATCAACGCTGATGTATCTAAAGCGTTCGTGTCAACATCATCATTTGCGACTACCGTTAATACGAATGACTCATTAACAATCACTGGGTTTTTGTCGATAGTTGCAGTAACTTCAGTTAACGCGTACGCATTTACTGTAATAAATAACGTTAAAAGGGCGGTTAAAACTTTTACCACTTTTTCTGTGCTCCTACGCTGGTTCTATTTTGACGACGTTTTTGATATTCCAACTGCATTTTATTACGCAATAATAAGTAAGGATCATCAGTGACTTTATTTAACAGTTGCTGATGCTTTTGCTCCATTTCTTGTTCTTGTTGGGCTTTAGCTGCCTTAGCTTGTTGTTCCTGTTGCTGCTCGGGTTGCTGCTCAGGCTTTTCTTGGGCTTGATTTTCTTGTTCAGGATTTTGCTCTTGTTCTTGCTCTTTTTGCTGGTCTTGAGCTGCCTGTTGTTGCTGTTCTTTATTTTGCTCTTGTTGGTCTTCACTTTGCTGCTGATTTTTTTCTTGTTCTTGTTGTTGGTTTTGATCGCTTTGTTGTTCGTTATTTTCTTCTTGTTGATTTTGATCTTTATTCTGTTGATTATCTTGGTTTTGTTGTTGTTCTTGTTGCTGTTTTAATTGTTCTACCAACGCTTTATTTTCTTTGGCGTCTTGTAGCTTTGGGTTTAACTCTAACGCTTTATCGTAGGCAGCAAGTGCCTCGTCGAATTGTTGTAATTTAGCCAGTGCGTTTCCTTGATTGAATAAAGCATCGGCGTTGTTACCCTTTGAAAATGCGTCAAGTGCTGCTTGATAGTTACCCGCTTGGTAATGTGCACTGCCTTGCCACATTGGATCTTCAAAAGTATTGGCAGCTTTTTCATAATCTTTAGCGTTGTATAAGGCTTGACCTTGTTGATCTTTCGTTTGCCATAAATTCTGCCAGAAGTCAGCATAAACGGGCTTGCTTGGTGTCATTAAGAATAAAATAGGTACTAGGGTAAGTAGTTTTCCACGACGGAAATATAGCAAAACTAAAGGTAACATTAATAACACTAGGTAAGGTCCAAACTCTTGCCATTGATCGCCGGTCTGTGAACTTTCATTGTTACTTTCTGCATCGTGCTTTATTGGCGGTAATACAATGGTGTCAATATCTTGATTACTGTTTACCATGCGTGCATATTGTCCTTTGCCTTGTGCTGCAACGGTGGATAATAAGTTTTCTGATAACTTGGGTACCACAATCGCACCACTGTTATCTTTGAGTAATTGACCATTCGGTAATTTTATTGGCGCACCAGCGGTTGTTCCGATCCCCATTATATTTAAACGATATGGGTTTTCTCTGACCCAATTCGTGAGATCTTGTACATCTTCTTGATCAATGCCGTCAGTAAACCAATAGACATCGCCTTCAACATGACCAGCATTTTTTAACATATCGCTGGCTAAAGCCAAAGCTGCATATGGGTTACTACCAAGAGCAGGCATAAGATCTGGACTTAAAGACGGTAACAGTAATTCAATGTTGTTAATATCTTCTGTTAATGGACTAATGGTAAAAGCATCGCCTGCATAAGCGATTAAGCCTATTTCACCTTCGTTCAATTTTTCTAATAAGTCTATGGCTTTGTAGCGAGCTCTGGTTAACCTATTAGGGGATATATCAGTTGCATACATTGAATACGACATATCCATAATTAACACCGAACCACGTGCCAATTGATATACAGGCTGGGGTAATTTTTTCCAGGTTGGGCCAGCAAGTGCCACGATCGCTAATAATCCTATTAAAAAGGGAATAGTTAACGATAACCCCTTTGCACTCTGTTTGCCTTCGATGAGTACATTTGCTAAATGTTTAGGAATTAATTTTTGCCAACCCGATTGATTAACATTATGTTTCTTCAGTAAATAAAGGGTAATAATTAACCCTACGGTAGCTAACAACCACCAAGGTCGAATGAAGTGAAAATCAGCCATTATTATCACCTACTACTTGTGTATTTTTTGATTTTCCTATTGGTCGATATATTGAAATATTTAACCATAAAATGTAACTAAAAACGATAATAGCAGCAAATGCTAAAGGGTAATAAAACAGGGCGGTTAATGGTCGCATTTGTTGCTGTTCTTGCTCAACAGGCTCTAGTTGATCGAGTAATTGATAGATTTCTTCCATGTCTTCACTGCTTCGTGCGCGGAAGTATTTACCACCGGTATCTACAGCAAGTTTAGTTAATGTTTCTTCATCTAACTCACTTGATGGATTTACGCGGCGTTTACCAAATAACGAACGTTGGATCATCACATCAGCACCAATACCAACAGAATAAATCGTCACGTTTTTCGCAACAGCTAATTCTAGTGCTTGTTCAGGTAATATTTTACCCGCGGTGTTTTGACCGTCAGTTAATAACAAGAGAACGCGGTTTGAATCTTTCTTTTCGGCAAAACGTTTAACGGAAAGCGCAATAGCATCACCAATTGCAGTTTGCTTACCAACCAAACCTAGTACCGTTTCATCGAGCATCTGTTTGACGGTTTTTCTATCAAAAGTCATGGGCGTTTGCATATAGGCGTCATCACCGAATAAGATCAAACCGATGCGATCACCAACTCTGCGATCAATAAAGTCTCCTAATAGTACTTTTAACATATCAAGACGATTAACGGTTGCGCCATTTAAGCTCATGTCTTCCACTTGCATACTGCCAGACAGGTCGACGGCAACCATAAGTTCTCGTCCTTCAGTGGGAATATTTACAGGCTCGCCTAACCACTGTGGTTGACTCGCTGAAACTACCAGTAAAACCCATAATAATGCCAGCAATGATATAGGTGTTTTCTTCTGATTACCTAATAAGGTTTTAGGTGTGTTTGAAGAGACTAAAACCGGCATTTTCAGTGGCGCAGCTTCATTGCTTGCGGTTGCGGGTAGAAAATACATGATTAATGGCAAAGGCAGTGCTAATAACACCCAAGGCAATGCTAATTCGATCATTGAGCAGGCTCCAGTTGCGTTGGTTTAGATTCTGCTTTGGGCGGTAATGCACAGTTTATCCATAATATCGCTTGTTGTTTCAGTTCATTTAATGCTTCTTCATCATTTGCGTTGCGATAGTGCGCTATTAACAGTTCTGGCAAGTTTTCAGCAATTAATGCTTGTTTTTTCTCTGGCATAACTGAAATTAAAAAATTGGCAAACGCTTTACCATGAAGCTTCGCAACATGGCCTCGTTGAAAGTAACGCATAGAAAGCCACTTTAGTGTTGCAATAATTTGCTCTGCATTCATGTCTGTTGAGTTGAGTAACGTCATCGCTTGTTTTTTATCAGCAAGCAGTTTTCTTTTTTGCACGATTTTAATCATGACAATAATTAACAAGATAACGAGCGCTGTTAATAGCAGCCACCATCCCATTGCAACAGGCCATTGATGGACTTGCTCTGGTAAATGAATGTCTTTTAATTGGGCTAACGGATCCATGGTGCAACTCCGTTTTTGATTTGTTGTTCTAATGATTGTCCGGCACAAAAATGCAACAAACGAGCACCTGCTTTCTCAAGTAGGGCTTCTTTTTCAGAGATCAGCGATTGAGCATGCGCTGCATATTCCGCTGCTGTGTTTTGATCGCCTAGGGTTAATTGTTGTTTATGCTGTCCGTCAGTAATACTGACATTTACTTTTGTTTTTACCGAAGGCAACTGGTGTTCAAGTGGATCTGAGATCAAGCAAACTACTAATTCACAATGGCGGTTAATATTGGCTAAGTGCCGTATAGCTTCATCTGATGTATGATGACCATCGGTAATAAAATACACTAAACTGCCCGGGCGAGAAACCTGTCTTAATCGTAAACAGTTTTGCGCGAATGCATGTGTTTTTTCGTCAACATCTGGACTATCTTGTGCCAATAACAAGCTTGATTGTTGATGACATGTCGTTAAGGCATGAAGGTAATGTAACACGCCTTGCTGTCTGCTTCGTGGTTTCAATTCGGTATGAGAGGATTCGTTAAACACAATACCGCCAAAACGATCACCGCGTTGTTTGGTATGCCATGCCAATAACGCGGCTAAATGCGCAGCCTGAACAGATTTGAACAATAACTTACTGCCAAACAACATATTACTGCTTAAATCAGTTGCCACAATCACAGGGCGCTCTATTTCTTCACGAAATAATTTGGTATGTGTTTCACCCGTTCGAGCAGTGACACGCCAATCTATGGTGCGAATATCATCGCCTGTTTGATAATGCCTTACTTCATCAAATTCCATACCACGACCTTTAGTGCGAGCTAAATAGTTACCCGCTAATTGTCCGTGTAAGTTTTTATTTGCCGTAAGATTAATAAGCGAAGCTTTATTTTGGTATTGAAGCAGCTCATTGATCGTAATAGATACACCGTTAGCCATTAAACTGGCTAATTGCTGGCTAGGATCAAAGGTCGCTGTTGGTGTTTTAGACTTAAACCACATGTAACAATAATTAACCCACAGCTACCTGAGTAAGAATATGATCTAGCAGATCATTCGTCGTAATCCCTTCTGCTTCCGCTTGATAGGTCAGTAGAAGTCTATGGCGTAATACATTATGAACAACAGCTTGAACGTCATCTGGCCCGACAAAATCTCGTCCGTGTAGCCAAGCGCGTGCTCTGGCGCAACGATCTAATGCAATGGTAGCTCGTGGACTAGCACCATAGGCTAACCATTGTTTTAATTTATCGTCGTACTTTTCCGGTTGGCGCGTTGCCATAATTAAATCGACGATATATGTTTCAATCGCAGGAGACATATGTATTTGCAGTAGTTGTTCTCTTGCAGCAAAAATATCTGCTTGTGAAATTTGGCTGATCTTTTCTACGGGTTTATTTAACGCTTCACCACGATTGATTTTTAAAATCTCAAGCTCACTTTGTGCATCAGGGTAGTCAATTTCTAAGTGCATAAGAAACCGATCTAACTGTGCTTCAGGAAGTGGGTACGTTCCTTCTTGCTCAATAGGGTTTTGTGTAGCCATAACGAGAAATAAATCTGGCAGTTTATAGGTGTTTTTACCAACGGTAATTTGGCCTTCGGCCATGGCCTCTAATAGTGCCGATTGAACTTTTGCCGGCGCTCGGTTAATCTCATCGGCCAGTACTAAGTTTCTAAACAAGGGGCCCGATTGAAAAACAAAACTGCCATCTTCAGGACGATAAATATCCGTGCCTGTTAAATCAGCGGGTAGCAAATCAGGTGTAAATTGAATGCGGTGAAAGTCTGCTTCTACGCCTTGCGCTAGAGCATTTACTGCGCGTGTTTTTGCTAGCCCAGGAGGCCCTTCAACGATTAAATGTCCGTTTGCCAATAAGGCAATCAATAGGTTTTCAACTAATGCTTCTTGTCCAACAATTTGTGCGGATAAATGTTCTTTAAGCGATGAAAAATACTCAATAGCCATGATAATTGTTCTTTTTTCGTTAATGAATTTTTACTGAAGATTTCAGACTCTTGTTTTGATATATGGTTCCCTAATACAAAAACAAGAGCTACTACTAAATTGTAACGTTTTTTTATCGACATCATTTTAGCATAATCGTCAGAATTTCATATACTTGTGGGGAGAACACTCACTAGCTTGATATTATAAATGCGTTAACTAGCCTATATAGTGAGTTGAATTCCTTGTAAATGTCGTTAGAATGAATTGAAAAATAAAGAGGTCAGACCTCTTTGCAATAAGGAAACATCATGTCACTATCATTAAAAACAGCTTCAGGTGAACGTATTGCCGTTGTTGCTGGTTTGAGAACACCTTTCGCGAAACAAGCAACTGCTTTTCACGGGATTCCTGCATTAGATCTTGGGAAAATTGTGGTTAATGAATTAATCAATAAAACTGAAATTGACCCTAAACTTATCGACCAACTAGTTTTTGGTCAAGTGGTTCAAATGCCTGAGGCACCTAATATTGCTCGTGAAATTGTCTTAGGCACTGGTATGAATGTTCATACTGATGCTTACAGTGTATCACGCGCATGTGCGACAAGTTTTCAGTCAACGGTTAATGTTGCTGAATCGATACTTTCAGGCGTGGTGGACATAGGAGTTGCTGGAGGCGCAGATTCATTGTCCGTAGCGCCGATAGGGGTATCAAAAAAATTCGCGAGAACGTTACTTGATTTGAGTAAGACTAAAACATTGGGCCAGAAATTATCTTTATTGAAAACCCTTCGTTTCAAAGACTTATTGCCAGTTCCGCCAGCGGTTGCTGAATACTCAACGGGGCTTTCAATGGGGCAAACCGCTGAACAAATGGCAAAAACTTACGGTATTACTCGTGAAGATCAAGATGCACTAGCTCATCGCTCGCATGAATTAGCTACTCAATCTTGGAAAGACGGTAAACTTGCTAATGAGGTGATGACCGCACATGTTGAACCTTACAAGCACTATATAGATAAAGATAATTGCATTAGAGAAAATTCAGATCTAGCAAGTTATGCAAAATTACGCCCTGTATTTGATCGTAAACATGGCACGGTTACAGCTGCTAACAGTACAGCATTGACTGATGGCGCATCAGCTATTTTATTAATGCGAGAAGGTCGTGCAAAAGAATTAGGGTATGAACCGCTAGGTTATATTCGTAGCTTTGGTTTTGCTGCCATCGATGTGTGGGAAGATATGCTGATGGGGCCAAGTTTTGCAACACCTATCGCACTTAAACGAGCGGGCATGGAATTAAAAGACTTAGACTTGATAGAAATGCATGAAGCTTTTGCCGCGCAAGCGTTAGCGAATGTTAAAATGTTTGGCAGTAAGACATTCGCACAAACGCATTTAGGTCGTGACAAAGCAATTGGTGAAATTGATATGGACATTTTTAATGTCATGGGCGGTTCATTGGCATACGGCCATCCTTTTGCGGCGACAGGAACCCGATTAATTACTCAGGTGCTTAACGAGTTACGTCGCAGAGGTGGTGGAGTTGGTTTGACAACCGCCTGTGCTGCAGGTGGCTTAGGCGCAGCAATGGTGTTGGAGACAGAATAATGACAGATACAACAACGTTTACTTTATCGATTCAAGACAATAATGTTGCCCATTTAGTGATGGATGTGCCTGACGAGTCGATGAACACATTGAAGTCAGCATTTGCAGACGAAATTGCGACAATTTTACAAGAAATTAAAGCGAATACCTCGTTGCTTGGGGTTGTGCTTTGCAGTGGCAAAAAAGATTCCTTTGTTGCTGGCGCTGATATAAACATGCTAGCAAGCTGTAAGACAGCACAAGAAGCGACAACGCTATCCAGACAAGGACAAATGATTTTTGATCAATTGGCCTCCCTCGACATTCCTGTGATCGCAGCAATTAATGGTGCTTGCTTAGGTGGTGGCTTAGAACTTGCGATGGCATGTCATGCAAGAGTTTGTTCAGATAGCCCTAAAACAGCGCTTGGTTTACCTGAGGTACAATTAGGTTTGTTACCAGGAAGTGGCGGTACACAAAGATTGCCTAAGCTAGTCGGTATTCAAAAAGCGTTAGATATGATGCTGACAGGTAAACAATTACGCGCGAAACAAGCATTAAAAGCAGGGTTAGTTGATGATGTTGTGCCAAATACAGTGTTGATTGATGTTGCCGAAAAAATGGTACTGTCTGGAAAAATAAGAGCAGGTAAAAACCATTATAAACCAGTAAAATTAAACCTTGTAGGTAAGGCGCTTGAAAAAACACCTATTGGCCGTAAAGTGTTATTTGATCAAGCCATTAAAACGGTAAATAAAAAAACAAAAGGTAATTATCCCGCACCATTAAACATTATAAAATGTGTAAAAATGGGCGTAGAACAATCTCCGGCGAAAGGGTTTCAATTAGAGGCTGACCTGTTCGGCGAATTAGTGATGACACCTGAGTCGTATCAATTACGACAAATATTTTTTGCCACTACCGAGATGAAGAAAGAGCAAGGTGTCGCAGGAGTAGAACCAAGTACAATAAAAAAAGTAGCTGTGCTTGGTGGTGGTCTTATGGGCGGCGGGATTGCATTTGTCACTGCAACGAAAGCTAAATTGCCGGTACGTATTAAAGATATTGGTGATCAAGGTCTGAAAAACGCATTCAAATATGGTTATGACTTATTAAATAAAAAAGTGAAACGCCGCTTTATGCGCAAAAGCGAAATGCAAAAGCAAATGGCAATGATGACAGGTACGACGGATTATTCTGGTTTTCATGATGTGGATGTTGTTATTGAAGCGGTTTTTGAAGATCTTGCGTTAAAGCAAAGCATGGTGCAAGACATTGAACAACACTGTGCTTCTTCAACCATTTTTGCCAGTAATACTTCAAGCTTGCCTATTGGGCAGATTGCAGCAAAAGCAACGCGTGCAGAAAATGTTATTGGATTACATTATTTTTCACCCGTAGACAAAATGCCACTGGCTGAAATCATTCCCCATGAAGGGTCCTCTGAACAAGTGATTTCAACAACAGTAGCCCTTGCTAAAAAACAAGGTAAAACACCAATTGTTGTTAAAGATAAAGCAGGATTTTATGTTAATCGCATTTTAGCGCCATACATGAATGAAGCGGCTATTTTATTACTAGCGGGCGAGCCGATAGATAAATTAGATCGTGCGTTAGTAAATGCGGGATTTCCAGTTGGCCCTATGCAGTTACTTGATGAAGTTGGTATTGATGTTGGTGCTAAAATCGGTCCTATTTTGCAAGCAGAGTTAGGCGAACGATTTGCGCCACCCGAAGCCTTTGATAAGTTAATTGATGATGGTCGATTAGGTAAGAAGGCGAAAAAGGGCTTCTATCGTTATGACGTTAAGAAGAAAGAAGTTGATCAGAGTGTCTATCAGTTATTAAATATTTCACCGCAAGGTAAGTTAGCCTCGGAAGAAATCGCAAAGCGATGCATCTATATGATGTTAAATGAAGCAGCAGAGTGTTTAGCAGAAGGTATTATTCGAAATGCGCGAGATGGTGATATTGGGGCTATATTTGGCATTGGCTTTCCGCCATTTTTAGGGGGACCTTTCCGCTATATGGACACTTTAGGTATTGAGAAAGTTGTGACACAGCTAAATCAATTTAAAGCGTTATATGGTGATAGATATGCACCGAGTGAGTCATTAGTAAATATGGCAAATCAAGGTGAAACGTTTTATAACGACTAGGTGAATTATTGCCAGTTTGTTAATCAGAGGTAAATAAAAAGAGGCAATTTATTGCCTCTTTTTTTGAGCCAATTATTACACATTAAGCGCATTAAATATTTATGCGAATTGGTATTAGTTTAAATACTCTAAAGTTGTTGAATAAATGCTCTAATTGTCTATAATACGCGCCAATTCATCTTTATAAGTCGCATTGGAACTAATTGTTATGTTGTTTTTAATTCCTGTATTAGCGTTATTCTCAGCTTTATTCTTTTATTGTCAGGCATTTACAAGTGGCTTGGGTCGGAGGCGTTGGGCATTTGCTGGCTTTGTGTTTGGTCCATTTGTTTGGCCAATGTTTTGTATGAAAAAACGAATGAAAGTGAATAGTTTATTTGGTTGGAATGCACTTATTCTGCGTGCTTAAGTCTTATTAATTAACGTAGAAGGATTATAGCCGCTAACTTCCTTGTAGCGATTATGATAGTGTTTTGTTGCATACTATAATGACGTAGCAGCTGGTAATTCTTTAATGATAATTTTCGCTGCAATCGCATTTTCTTTTGGTGCGATAGCGAAGATATTCTTGATAAATCTCAACATATTTACACCTTAAATTCTAACAGTACTTACTTTACGGCCCGTTTTTTCAACGGCAAAGTCATTATTAATACGAACAGTACTTACCTTACGACCCGTTTTTTCAACGGCAAAGTCATTACTAATACGAACAGTACTTACCTTACGGCCTGTTTTTTCAACAGCAAAATCATTATTAATACGCACTGTACTTACTTTTCTACCTACTTGTTCAATGGTTAATGAATCTTGATCAACTACAGGAGTCGGTGATGTATTAACTACCAAAGATAAGATGATTGAACTTAACATTTTTTATTTTCCTTTATTGGTTATGATTGTAAACGCAACTAGGAATAAGCGATTAATGTGCCAATGTGGAAAATATGTGTAATATCAGTATAAGTAGAGGGTCAGAGAGCAGTGAGTCTCGCGTTTATTTTTAGCCGTCATAAATCTGACGGCTAAAAATACGGCGTTCATTATTATGAACGGTTAAACGACGTAGATTTGTCAGTAATTTGATGGGACACTAAATAACGACGGAAATCTTCTGTTGCTAATGGTTTACTGTACAAATAACCTTGTAACTGTTCACAGCGTAAACCGGACAGAAAGCTTAATTGTTGATTGGTTTCTACGCCCTCAGCAACCACCTGTAAGCTTAGGTTGTGTGCGATGGTAACAATAGTAGCTACCATATTTCGACCTTGCTCTGACTGTTCTATATCATCAACAAAGGCTTTATCAATTTTTAACGTATTCAGCGGGAATTTCTTTAAGTAAGCCAATGATGAATAACCCGTACCAAAATCATCGAGTGATAAATGTATGCCCATTGCACGAATTTGTAACATGGTATCAATGGCTTGTTGAGGCGAGTCCATCACCGTTCCTTCGGTAATTTCAAGCTCTAAGTGTTTTGCCGGTAAGCCTGTTTCAGCAAGTATTTCTGCAATCATGCCAACTAAATTAGGTTGGGTAAATTGTACTGCAGATAAGTTTACAGCAATACGTCCGTCGAATAAGCCGGCATCAATCCATACTTTGGTGGCATAACATGCTTTACGTAAAACGACTTCTCCTATGTCAATGATTTGGCCGGTTTCTTCGGAAACAGGGATAAAAGTCAATGGGCTAATAATGCCTTTAGATGGGGTTTCAAATCGAACCAGCGCTTCCATACCCGCTATTTTACCTGTTTTGATTTCAATTTTGGGTTGATAAAACACAGAGAAGAAATCTTCTTTTAAGCCATGTCGAATAAGTCCTTCTATTTGTAAACGCTTCACTGCTTGTTCATTCATGGAGCTATTAAAGAACTTATAACGATTGCCACCAGCATTTTTTGCGTGGTACATCGCGGTGTCAGCATTTTTAAGTAATTCTTGCGGAGTAGCACCATCTTCAGGATAAAGTACAATACCAATACTTGAATAAAGTACGATCTCGTGATTTTTTAATCTTAATGGTTGGGCAATAGTGCGTAGTATATTTTTTGCGATGGTTGTGATCGTATGGATATCGTTAGTGTTTTCAACGATGATACTAAACTCATCCCCCCCTAATCGATACACGGTATCTTGTGATCTACCAACCGTTCTTATTCGCTCAGCAACTTTACACAATAAAACATCGCCAACTTCATGCCCCATAGAGTCGTTCACTTTTTTGAAATTATCTAAATCAAAAACAAGTAATGCATGAGATACTTTATTTTTTACTAATCTGGTTTGGTTTGCTTGGAAATATGAGCGGTTTGGTAAACCTGTTAACGTATCGCTGTTCGCCAGTTTTCGTAATTCTGCTTCGGTTTCTTTACGTTTGGTAATATCTGAAAAAACACCGACAAAGTGAGAAATGCTGCTATTTTCATCGCGAATTATATCAATGTTTAGATCGGTAAGATAAAGCATACCGTCATCACGTTTACTTTCTATTTCACCGTGCCAACTACCTTTGGTTAACAAGTGTTGTTTAACTGTATTAGCGAAACTGTCAGGGTATTGCCTGAAGGTTAATGGTTCGCCAATCATTTGCTTTTTAGTTTTACCGGTAATACGTTGGAAAGCTTTATTGATATCCACAACAAAAAATTGACGATCGTAAATGACTACAGCGTCTGAGATGTTTTCAAAGCATTTGGCAAATAACTTTAAGCGCTCATCAGCTTTCTTTATTTGACTGATGTCTTTTAATGTTCCAGTCATTCGAACAGGGTTATTTTTCTCATCGCGTTCAACTATTTTGCCGCGGTCTAAAATCCAAATCCAATTACCTAGTTTGTTCTTAACACGATAGGTAGCTTCGAAATGTTCTGTTTTTTCGTCAAAGTGATCTTGTAGTGCTTTAGTTATCCGTGTGATATCACCTTTGTTTACATTGGTTTCATTATCATCGTTATTACCTAAGTTGCGCTTGCCATCTTGTGGAAATTCAAGCGTACCCCAAATATTAGAGCGATAAATTTTACCGTTTTTAATGTTCCAGTCCCACATTTCATCGCCACTACCCCAGAGTGATAGTTTAAGGCGCTCTTCACTTTCTTTAATTTGTAAGTGATAAATTCTTTTATGTCTAAATTGTTGTAATAAATAAGATAGTGCCAATAGTACTACGAGACTATAAACAAGAATTGCACTACTCGATAACCACCAAGGGGGCAGTATTTCTATCGCTAAACTATTAGCCGTATACGTTTTTGGCGAATAGCGGTCATAAGCCTGAACTTCAAAAACATAACTGCCAGCACTTAAATTGGTATAGGTTGCTCGTAAATTATTTGCGGTTGCTGTTAGCCAATTATCATCAACACCTATTAAGCGGTATTGATAGCCAAGTTGTTCGGGCAAGCTAGCATTTGGTGATATAAATTCAATACTAAAAGGGGAGTGAACATGCGCTAAGGTAATTTCTTTTAGGGTATTAAGCTGAGCGGATAAAGTAAATTGATCTTTGGTTGGCGTTGAAGTTACCAATACTTCTTTATTTGCGATTAATAATGAAGTGAGTACGGGGGGAGAAATTTCAAAAGTAAAAGCGAGTAATTTGTCTGGTGTAAACCAATTGAAGCCGTTATTTCCACCAAAGTAAATATTGCCATTGGTATCTATCGTTGAGCTATGGGCATAATTTTCATTATTTTCAAGATTATAATCTTTATAAAAATTTCTTACATCTAATGTTTGTAGATCAATAAAACTAAACCCTTTGTTGCTACTTAGCCAAGCGTTTCCATTACTATCTAGTACTATAGCGTTAATATAATTATTGAGTAATCCAGATGTTTCATTAAACCAAGTGCCATGACCATTGGCTTTGTTCACCACTAATGCACCTTGCGAATTTGAGCCAAGAATTAAATACTTTGTCGTATCTTTGATAGTAATGATGTCTTCAAAAATGAAGTTATGCTTATTTTTGAGCGTGAACTCTTTCACTGAGTTTGAATCAACTTGATAATATAAAAGTTCTTTTTTTGTAGAAATTAGCAGCAAATTACCATCTTTAGTGGCCGATAAATTTAAAAACTTCTTCTTGTTTAAATGAGGCTGTGTGGAAAAATCCAATAAATCAAAAGAAGAGAGATTTCCTGAGTCTTCTATGTACCAAATTTTGTTTTGTAGGCCAATGAGGTTAATACCTAGTTGATGTCGTTTTGAAGTTGTCCAAGGCTGAATTTCTTCAGGTATCAATGTTTTGCTGTTAAATCGAAAAAGCTCATTGTGCATTGAAACAATGTAGGTGTCTTCGGCTGTTTGAAATATTTGATCAACTGGATGTGCTAGTGGAATGTTTTTATGGGTGTTAGATTGCGTATTGAAAAGCGCCAGTTCACCATCTTTAGAAAATAAAATGTGTTCTTCAACAGCCGTGATATTCTCAATGTTTTCAACAATTGGAGTTGCTAAGTTTTTACTATGAGAAATTAGCAAAGAGGAATAATTGGCTTTCATTAAACCGTTAAAACTGCCAATCCAAATATGTTTTTCATTATCGATAAACACTTTAATTATATTAGTATTGAAGGCATGCGGGGTAATATTTGAAAACTGATGTTTAAACGCTTTATCTTCTAAAGGGTTAATAGAATAAAGGCCATTGTCGGTGCCAACCCAGTATAGTGCATCGTTCAGCTTGCCAAAGCTTCTAATTTCAGTCACTGCACTATTTGTTTGGTTTAAGTCGTATTGACGGTAAAGGTCATAATTACTATCAAGTATGACAATGCTATTATCGACGGCAATCCAATAATGGTTTTTACGCTGGTGGTATTCAATTTGACGAATTTTAAAAGTTTGGCCGACCAATGTTTCAGCTATTTGGTTGGTTAATACTGTATCTGGTGTTAAGTTTGGCGTTAAAATATAAAAGTCACCATCGTAGTTACTGATCCAATAATTGCCTTTTTCATCTTGGAAGAAAGTTCTTATCGCATTGAAATTTAATAAGGTGTTGTCTGAAATTTTTCTGACTTTTATATGAGTAAATGATTGTTCTTCTTTATTAAAACGATGTAATGCATTTTCGGTCGCGACCCAAATATTGTGGTTGGCATCTTCATAAATTTGCCAAACAAAATTATCGGTAAGCGTATTATCATTACCTTGTTCTGCGCGAAATGTGGTGAAGTTATCTAATTCGGTATTGTAAATACTAACGCCGTTGTCAGTACCAATCCATAAGTTATTATTTGAATCGATTAGTAAGTTTCGAATACTATTGCCGGCGAGCGATTGTGCATCAAGTGAATTGAAACGATATTGTTTAAAGGTTTTACCATCGTATTTGTTTAATCCATCATCAGTACCAACCCAAATAAAGCCATCTTTGTCTTGCACCATGTCAAAAACATAGTTTTGTGACAAACCTTGGGCAGGCTTTAAGTGCTGAACGGTAAGCGGCGTGCCATGTTGGTTTATTTGTGTTGAAGCATGTAAAAAAGTTGGAAAAATTGCGGCAAGAAATACGAGTGTGGAAAATATGTTTTTATCTTTACAGAACAAAAATTTAGAAATAGAAAGACGCACTTAACACTACCTATAAATACGTTACGTATTATTATTATTTAGTCCATTACAAAGCAGAATAATGGTTAAGTCAACTTTTTGACGAAATTATTACCCTGCATGTCTTTATTTTATTCATTTACGTAAGTAACTATATCGGCAGGTTTAGTGTTTTATTGATAGCTTTGTTAATTTATTTTTTAACTCTGTTAGTTGTTCAGTAGATGTTTGCGCTAAAGAGGCTAGACATAGGCGATCTTTAGGTTGTTTTGAAACGACAATATTGTTTAGTAAAAACTGTTTGATATCATCTTTGTTAATACGCAATAAAGTGTCAATTAAGGTTTGTTTTTGATTGAAATCGAACTCTTGGTTACATATTGCATTCCAAAACCGTTGGCTTTTAATGCGTAAGCTGGTGTCTTTTTCTTGTAGCTGACTAGCAAGACCTTTCTGTAGATGATGCCAATCATCTTCACTCATTTGATCTATGAGGTCGCCGCTGTTGTTAATAAAGTCATCCATCGCTGAAAGTAAACTATCAGCATTATGATTTGGTGATTGTATGTAAAATGCGATACCAGGGTAACGATTGATTGGCACATAACCAACCCCCACTAAGTAGCCATATTGTTTTTCAGTGCGCATCTGATGAAAAAATTGCGGTGACAGTATTTGGCTAATAATCATGGTTAATGCAACGGTAGTCGTTGCTCGGTCTACCATAGGGTAATAAATAACAGCGGCATGATCGTGTTTTGGTAACGCTAGTGGATAATAGAGAGAGCCTTGCTGTTGTATGTCTAATACTGGAACCTCTTGTTTCGCGTCGCTTGATAATTGATTTTTAAAAGCTTGTAAGATGATGTTTTCAATGGATGTTGCATGTTCACGTTGCCAGTTTCCGTGAATGAGCACTTCAATATTTACACGTGTAAAGATAGACTGGCAAAACTGTGTAAAGCGAGCAAACGTTGTTTGTTCTAAAGCCGAAGTTAATGATTTAGCATCTGGATTTTTCGGCTGCATGGTCGCGCTAAGTGCCGAGAATAATTGTGAGATAGATTTACTGTTTTCGGCGTTATTCCAGTGATTTATCAATTGTTTTTTGATTAAATTAAATTTATTTTCTTGATATTGAAAGCTTTGTAATTCATTTAGTAATTGCGCGAGTAATACTTCTTGTTTCTCACTCAAGCCTGATAATTGTAGTGTCAATCCCCCTTGATGTGCATATAAGTGGTACTGTATGCCTGCTAACTCTGCATCATAATGCTGTTCGATAACAGACTCGGTATAAAGCTCAACATATAATCGAGTCATCGCAATGGTTTGTGCATTTTCTAACGTTGCTGGTGCGTCAATGCCAATATAGATATAGCCTTTAGGGACTTTAAATGTTTGGTCTTGTTTGTACCAAAGTGTTAAGCCATCTTGCTGGGTAATACGCTGGGGCTGTGAGAATTTGTCTTGTTGGTTTTCGTAAACAACAGGGTTGCCGACAATATAATTATTTACTGAAGGTAAGGCTAATGGAAGTTCCTTATTAATATGTTGCCAATGATCAAGTTCACTTTGTGCTATAGGCTCAACATTATAAGGTACCTGATACCAATTAGTTACCTGATTGCCTTGCACTTTCGGGTCAATAACAATAACACGCATGTTATTAGGCGAAAGCTTTTCAAGTAAGTATTCAATACTGTTGTTGTCTATACCTTCCATCATGTAATCGCCATAGATATAATCTTCCTCAGGGTAATGCTGCATATTAATGACTAGCTGACTGACAGAGTCAATAGGTTTGGTTTTTTCGTGATAATGGAAAGAAAGTTCTGCGATTGCTTTTTTTTCTTGATAGTAAAAGTCAGCTAAGGGAGCTTCTTTTATTAAGGAAATATAGAAGAATACTGCGTCGATAATATCATTAATATGCTGGGTGCCTATATCCGTTAAGCGAATGCTGATATTAAAATCTTTAAAGTTATAGCCGTTAATACCTGAACCTGCAGTTAGCCCAATTGCCCAATGTTTATTTTTTAAGTAAGACAAAATGCTGTTTTCGCCTTCATGGCCTAATAAGTAGGCTAATAATGATTCAGGCTTATGACGATAGTATTGATCGATACTTGGTAGTGCAAAACTGATGATTAACTGTCGTTCGTTTTTTACCGGTTGAACTTGAATTTTAATGCCTTGATGAGCAGGTAAATACAAGGAAACATCGGGTAAACTAGGCGGTAATGTATTAGCTGAAATACCCGTGAAATATTGTGTGGCGAATGAACGTAACTCCTCAATCGCTTGCGGGCCTTCCAAGACTAAGGTCATCGCTTTTGCGTTGTAATATTGCTGGAAAAATGTGTCAACTTCGTCGCGTAATGAGCGGTTTTCTTTGTCAGAAAGCGTTTCTGTATTACCAACTGAAAATTTTGAAAAAGGATGTTCAGGGTTAATCGTTGCTTTATGTACGTCATAAAGACGACGAATATCATCTTTTAGTTTTAGTTTAAATTCTGCGTCAATGTTTTTACGTTCTTTATTCACAAACTCTTCTGACAATAGTGGTGCTATAAAAAACTGACTAAATCTATCTAATGCTTGTTCAAAATGGGTGTGATGAATATCAAAAAAGAAACAGGTGTGTTCTGTAGCGGTCCATGCATTATTAGAACCACCGTATTGGCTAATAAACTTTTGATATTCACTACCGTCAGGGTATTTTTCAGTGCCTAGAAAAAGCATATGTTCAAGAAAATGTGCCATACCTTGACGATCGTCGGGATCACTAAAATGCCCTACGTTTACAGCAAGGGCAGCGGCGGCTTTTTTAGATTCCTTGTGATGAACAAGTAACACTCGCAGACCATTTTCTAAGGTGATAGCTGAGTATGTCTTATGATCATTTGGACTTTGTTTCAAAACCTGCTCCGAGCTTACCAAAAAGTGCTTAGTTTAAACGTACAACATCATGACTATTTTCTTCTAAATTACCCTATGGAATAAGTTGAGTCCATTTTATTCTTAACTGATGTTATAACAATGTCTCGTATTCCTTTACTATAGCGCCAATTTATTATTTCTCTTATATTTTTAACGGCTTGGTAGAAGTTATGCAGTTATATGTTATGCGCCATGGTCAAGCAAGTGCACGTGCAACAAGTGATGCCAAAAGGGCATTAACAGAACAAGGGCACTTAGAAGCCAAATTAATGGCCAAATGGCTTAATGATAACAATATTGTTTTCGACCAAGTTTTTGTTAGTCCCTTTGAACGAGCGCAGCAAACGGCAAGTACATTAATGTCAGCTGTTAGTCATTCCGCCCCCATTACAACAATTGATATTATTACGCCTTCTGGCGACGCTAGAGAAGTACATGATTATATTGATGGTGTCTGCCAAGCTGATAAACTGGAAAGTGTATTGATCATTTCTCACATGCCACTGGTAAGCTATTTAGTTGATGAGTTGACCTTTGATACAGTCGCGCCCTTATTTTCGACGGCCGCTATCGCTGAAATTAGTTATGATAAGCAAAAAATGAAGGGAGATTTAACCCGACATGTTGCTCCTTATGATCTTTGTTAATGTTTGATTTATCTTTTAAAGTGGTATTAATCTTCTTTGAGCATCAGTTTATCGTGAATATCGAGTAATACTAATAAAGCTCCGTCACCGCCAAATTCAAGAGGAGCCTGATGAAAAGCAATGACATCTGGATGTTGTACAAGCCAATGCGGCACTTTGTTTTTCAATATTTTTGCTCCTAGGCCGTGTACAATACAAACACATTGTACATGTTCTTTTTGGCTGGCATACAAAAGTGCGGCAATTTCTTGTTTCGCTTGATGTTGAGCTAAACCGTGTAAATCTAAAATAAGCTCTGGGCGGTACAGGCCTCGTCTTAGGTTTTTCGCTTCGTAGGCACTGTCACCATCACGTACATACTTCATTGGTCCTTGTGTGGTCAAATTTGGTTCAAATTCGTCTGAGAAATGAAAGCTAGCGAGTTGTTTTTCTACTTTTTCTTTAAGAATAGTACGCTGGGACTTGATGGATTTTTTTTGTGGGTGTATCTTGTCGTGCACCATAGGTTTGACCTTACCTATAGCGTCTTTAAATAATTGTTTTTCTTGTGGCGAAAGGGCATCTTTAAATTTCATACGTGAAGTCTAAAAATATCGGCTATGAATAACAAGTAAAACCTCATAGTATTCGAAAATTAACAGGGGAGTTGAGTGACTCAACAACATCAAGAATTAGCAAAGCAGTTGTTCACCTTAGGTGACTATGTGCGGTTTGCAGCAAGCGAATTTAATCGCGCAGACTTATTTTTTGGCCATGGCAACGATAACGCATGGGATGAAGCAATCACCCTTATGATGTTTGCTGTCGAGTTACCCTCGCATTTAACTGAGCATATTATGCAATGTCGCTTAACACAGGATGAAAAGCTTGCTTGTTTGGCCTTGATTGAACAGCGAATAGAGCAACAAGTACCAGCGGCTTATATAACCAATCAAGCCTACTTTGCTGGTTTACCGTTTTACGTTGATGAACGAACGTTAGTGCCACGTTCACCGATTGCAGAGTGGATTGAAAAGCGTTTTTTTCCTTTAATCGCTAAAGATAAAGAAGTGCACCGCATTCTTGATTTGTGTACTGGCAGTGGTTGTATTGCAATAGCATGTGCTCATTACTTTCCTGAGGCAGAAGTTGACGCCCTAGATTTATCGGTCGATGCGTTGAATGTTGCTCAAATCAATATTGAAAATCACGGGTTAACTGAACAAGTTATTCCAATTCAATCTGATATTTTTACTTCTGTTGAAGCGCTTAAATATGATTTAATTGTTACCAATCCACCTTATGTTGATCAACAAGATGTTGATAGTTTACCTACTGAGTTTACGCACGAGCCTGAAATGGGCTTAGGAAGCGGTCCAGATGGTTTAGACATTACCCGAGTAATACTTGCTCAAGCGTCGCAACATTTAACGGATGACGGATTATTAGTTTGCGAAGTGGGTAATTCACAGGTGCATTTGGAAGCTGTTTATCCAGAGGTTGATTTTCAATGGCTCACCTTTGAAAGGGGCGGTCATGGGGTGTTCTGTTTAAGCAAAGCACAATTACAACAACATCAAGAAATTTTTAATCAGCGAGTGAAACGTTAAGTATGTCTGGAAATACGTTTGGTAAATTATTTACAGTGACCACCTATGGTGAAAGCCACGGTTTAGGTTTGGGCGCAATTATTGATGGCTGTCCTCCTGGGCTTGAAATTTCTGAAGAAGACTTACAGATAGATTTAGATCGCCGTCGACCTGGTACATCTCGCTATACAACAGCAAGACGTGAAGCCGATAAAGTCAAAATAATGTCAGGTGTTTTTGAAGGTAAAACTACAGGTACACCTATAGGTTTAATGATTGAAAACACTGACCAACGTTCTAAAGACTACGGTAATATTGCCCAATCGTTTCGTCCTGGTCATGCTGATTATACTTACTCACAAAAATATGGCTTACGAGATTATCGAGGCGGTGGTCGTTCTTCCGCTCGAGAAACAGCAATGCGCGTTGCCGCAGGCGCAATTGCTAAGAAATACTTAAAGCAAAAGTTTGGTATTGAAATTAACGGTTGTGTGACACAAATTGGTGATGTTGTCGCTGAGCAATATAATTGGAATACCGTTGAAGATAACCCTTTTTTCTTTCCTGATGAAAATAAATTAACGCAACTTGATGAGTTACTTAGGTCGATTATTAAACAAAAAGATTCTATAGGTGCCAAAGTGACGGTTGTTGCTAAGCATGTACCTGTTGGTCTTGGTGAACCCATTTTTGACCGTTTAGACGCTGATATTGCGCATGCAATGATGGGAATTAATGCCGTTAAAGGCGTAGAAGTTGGTGATGGCTTTGCTGTTGTGAATCAAAAAGGCTCGGAACATCGAGATGAATTAACGCCAGAAGGTTTTGCAACAAATCATGCTGGTGGTGTGTTAGGAGGGATATCTTCCGGACAGCCCGTTGTGGCACATTTAGCATTAAAACCAACATCAAGTATTGGTGTCAGTGGTAATACCATCGATGTTGATGGAAATGCCGCAGAGATAATTACTAAAGGGCGTCATGATCCTTGTGTAGGTATTCGTGCCGTACCTATCGCAGAAGCCATGTTGGCATTAACATTAATGGATCATTTTTTACGCCATCGTGGCCAAAACGCAGATGCTATCTGCACAACACCTCAAATTTCAGGTGAACGATAACCGCAAATTCGTGGTGAAGTAACAGCAATGTCACTTTCACCACGCTTTCTTTCTTTCTCTTTTAGTTACTTTGCATACTTTGCCATCGTAGGGTTAGTTGTGCCTTATTTAGGCGTATTCCTCGATGGTAAAGGCTTTAATTCTAGTGATATTGGCGAGCTCATTGCTATTTTTACCGCCACGAAAATTATTGGTCCAACGTTATGGGCAAATGCTGCAGATAAAACGGGTAAGCTTAAGCTTATTATTCAATTAGGAGTTGGCTTATCGCTGGTATTATTTTCGTTATTATTTTGGGTTGAGAATTATTGGCCTATCGCTTTTGTCTTAGGAATTTTTAGTCTATTTTGGACTGCTATTCAGCCACAACTTGAAGTGATGACTTTAGTTAGCGTTAGACGTAATGCCAATATCTATTCACGTATACGTTTATGGGGCAGTATCGGGTTTATTATTTCGGTGATTATTGCTGGCGAGCTGTTGGTGGATAGTCAACCTGATGTGTTCGTTATTTTAGGCTGGAGTATTTTATTGGCGCTGTTTATCTCGAGCCTATTACTTAAGCAGCCAAAGATAAACATAAAACCTAATGCTCAACGTGTGTCGATTTTCCCTAAAGTAATAGAACGTAATTTTATTTTATTTTTTACTGCGGGCTTATTATTACAAATTAGTTTCGGCCCTTATTATAGTTTCTTTGCGCTTTACCTTCGTGATCTATCGTATCCTAGTATGGCAATTGGCGCTTATATTGGCCTTGGTGCAGTTGCTGAAATTGGTATTTTTATTATTGCGGGGCGATTGTATTATTTGTTTGGTCCTAGGGTGTTGTTAGCCATAAGTATTTTTTTAACTGCTCTTCGATGGTATGTCACAGGTCATTGGGCTGATAGCGCGATAATTTTGTTTTTTGTTCAACTGTTACACGCTGCTAGTTTTGGACTATATCACACGGCTTCCATTCAATATTTACAGCAACACTTCTCAATTCAAGAGCAGAACCGTGCACAAGCGATTTATATTGCTGGCGTTTACGGTATAGGTGGGGCATTGGGGGCATTTTTATCGGGCATCTTTTGGTTAGACGGTAAAGGTGCAATGTTATCGTTTGAGTTGGCAGCGGTGACGTGCGTTATAGCTGGCATTTTAGCCTCGATGATGACTTCACATCAAAAAAGCTAGCCTTATCAGTATAAAGGTTTTCTATTCTAGCGCTTATTAAGTTTTATATACATCAATTTTGTACAATGTACTTGCTAATTATTTAATCAGTAAATTATTTTATTTGGCAGTGAATTACGCAATAATGTTAATTAACGTGACTTATGGTGTGAGAATAAATGAGAGTTTTATTATGCTTAATTTTACTGTTATTAACAACAAAAGCAACATGTGACAATAGGAAAATTGTTATCGCGTTTGAGCCATTTCCTCCCTTTATTACTGAAGGTAAAGAAGGTCTTACTGTTGATATGCTAAGAGCAATTGAACAGAAATCAGCATTTCGTTTTGACGTGAGACTGATGACTTATTCAAGGGCTAAGCATGAGCTTAAATACGGACGTATTGATATTGCAGGCCATACACCTAAAGGCTTGGAAACAGCAACATTCTACCAATATGCCCTTGAACTAGATTGGCAAATTCAGACTACATCAGATCTCTTCTCATTTGATCAACAATATTTAAATATTGATCACATCAAGCCAAAACGTATAGGGACTACAGCAGGCAACGCCACCTTCTTTGCTCAGCAACTTGGTGTAGAGCCTGATATATTTGTTGAAGTACGGACTTTGCATCAATTAGTTGATATGTTTATTAAAGGTCGTATAGATGTGCTCTTGTTTGAACGATCATCAGTGATGACTTTATTGGCAGAAAAAGATATTTACGGTATTCATTACCAATCAATTGGTCTAATCCCTGCAAGTATTGCAGTATCTAAAGATGAAGAGGGAACGGAACTGAAAAAGCAATTAGATGAGGTGATCAAAACACTCGATTTAGATAAAATTTTTTCAGGCTATTTACAATATATTTACTTACCATCAAAAGGCGTGACGTCAAAGTTCCAAGTGAACTATTGACGTCATTATCTTTATTTAACTTCTTCACCAGCAGCTTGCTTGTCAGCATGATACGATGAGCGCACTAAAGGACCACAGGCAGCATGTTCAAAGCCCATTTTCATCGCCTCTTTTTGGAACATATCGAAATCATCAGGGTGAACATAGCGTTCAACAGGCAGGTGATCTTTACTCGGTTGCAAGTATTGCCCAATGGTTAACATAGTGACACCGTGGGCGCGTAAATCACGCATTACTTGAAGAATTTCTTCATTAGTTTCACCTAATCCTACCATTAAACCAGATTTGGTTGGTACGTCAGGATTTGCTTCACCAAACTTTTTCAGTAAGTCTAACGACCATTGGTAGTTTGCGCCAGGTCTTGCCTTAGTATATAAACGTGGTGCCGTTTCTAAGTTATGATTAAATACATGCGGTGGATGTTGATTTAATACGTCTAATGCGCGATCCATACGGCCGCGAAAATCAGGTACTAAAATTTCTACTTTAGTATGCGGTGCATGTTCAGCAATTTCTCGAATACATTCGGTAAACTGATGCGCGCCACCATCACGTAAATCGTCACGATCTACTGAAGTGATCACCACGTATTTAAGTGCCATGTCTTTTAGTGTGAGCGCTAATTTTTTTGGCTCTTCCGCATCGGGCTTCAATGGTCTACCGTGAGCGACATCACAAAATGGGCAACGTCTGGTACAAATATCACCTAAGATCATAAAAGTTGCTGTGCCATGATTAAAGCACTCTGATAAGTTAGGGCATGATGCTTCTTCACAAACTGAATGAAGACCGTGTTTTCTTAACCCTGCTTTTACTTGATCAATTTTTTCTGTGGTTCTGGGTAATTTTATGCGTAACCATTCTGGTTTACGTAGCATGGTTTCACGCTCAGAGGGCATTACTTTAATGGGAATATGCGCCATTTTATCGGCGTCGCGTAGTTTCGTACCAGGTTCAATACGTGAAGATTTAATGGTCATGTAATGACTCCAAACCGGTTTTATAACTGAGTGTATTTGCGTTAAGTAACGCCGACATATGTTTTACAAGCGTTTCACCTGCTTGTTCAACCGTTTTTAATGCACAGATATCTGCACTTTGTAACATTTCTAAGCCTGCGTAACCACAAGGGTTAATGCGTAAAAAGGGTGATAAGTCCATATTTATGTTGAGTGCTAGACCATGGAAAGAACACCCTTTACGAACACGTAATCCTAATGACGCAATTTTTTTATTATCAACATAAACGCCAGGCGCATCAGGTTTTGCGTAAGCTTTTACATTAAAATCAGCCATGGTTGCAATGATACCATGTTCAATTAATGTCACCAGTTCACGTACCCCCATTTTTTTTCTACGCAAGTTGATCATAAAGTACATTACTTGCTGACCTGGGCCATGATAAGTCACTTGACCACCACGGTCGACTTTTACCACAGGTATATCACCTGGCATGAGCAAGTGTTCTTCTTTTCCTGCTTGACCTTGGGTAAATACTGCAGGATGCTCGACTAACCACAGTTCGTCAGGGGTACTGTCGCCCCTTGTATCGGTAAAGTCTTTCATGGCTTGCCACACAGTGGTGTAGTCAGTTTGATCTAATTGCCGAATGACCAATTGTTGATTAATGTCCGTCATGAATGCCAATCGCTACAGTACGTATCGCACTGGCTCAATATCATTGAGCGTTTTATAGATAAGTTCGATATGTTCTTTACTTGTTACGGTAACAGCCACAGAGACAGAGTGATAATTTCCTTTAGAGCTTGGCTTGATGGTAGGCGAATAGTCGCCAGGTGTATGTTTTTGAAGTTCCGCAACAACAAGGTCTGGCAGTTCATCGCAAGCAACGCCCATGACTTTGAAGTTTAATACTGTCGGAAATTCTAATAGTTCATCAAATTTGGTTTTCATTACGGTGCTCATTAAAGTGTTTGCTTAATATCAAAGAGCTGAATTATCAGGCTAAGCAAAATTTCGGCTATTTTAACATTGTTTCTTGCAGAGCAAAATGGTGCTTTTAAAGAGAATTTCAAGTAGGGGTGTAAAATTAACCACACAGAACCAATAAAGCACCCGAAGGTGCTTTATATTAAGTAGTACTTTTCAACAAATGTACCTAGATTATGTTGTACTTCGTTTAATTAGTAAATTGAAGCTTTATGTAGTCAACTAAACGATCAAACATCCCGCCTTCATTGATTTCTTGTAACGTAACCATTGGGTATTGGCCGATATCTTTACCGTCAAGTTGTAAGAATACCGTGCCAACGACTTCACCTTTTGTTAATGGCGCAACGAGTTGTTTTTTTAACTCAAAATTAGCTTTAAGGTTTTTACGTTGGCCGCGAGGAATAGTAATGGGGGTATCTTCAAGTATACCTAACTCAACTTCTTTTTTATCACCCATCCATACGCGATTTGTTGCGAACGTTTCACCTGCTTTATAGGGCGTATAAGTTTCGAAAAATCGGAATCCGTAATTTAATAATTTTCTACTTTCAACAAGACGTGAACGTTCACTATTTGCACCCATCACAACACTGATTAAACGCATGTCGCCTTTGGTCGCTGAGCTAACTAAGCTGTAGCCAGCCTGAGCGGTATGACCTGTTTTTAAACCGTCTACATTCATGCTTTTATCCCATAAAAGCCCGTTACGGTTTACTGTTTTAATGCCGTTATAAGTGTAAGACTTTTGTTTATAAAGCTCATACTCTTCTGGAACATCACGGATTAATGCTTTAGCTAACGTTGCCATATCTCTTGCTGTGGTTTTATGCTCTGTGCTATCTAAACCATGGCTATTTTCAAAATAACTACTGCTCATCCCGAGTTGCTCTGCATAAGCGTTCATCATATCGGCGAATGCGTCTTCACTGCCTGCAATATGCTCGGCAATGGCGACACAAGCGTCATTACCCGAAGCGACAATAATCCCTTGGTTTATTTCATGAATAGGGACTTCTTTACCCACTTCTAAAAACATTAATGACGAGCCTTTAAAAACAGGATTACCTGTTGCCCAAGCATTTTTGCTAATTTTAACAGGGTCATTATTTTTGATATTCCCTGATTGCAGCTCTTTACCGACAATGTAGCTTGTCATAATTTTAGTTAAACTGGCTGGTGCTAGTAAAATATCAGCATTTCCTTCAGCGATAACTTTACCCGTAGTGAAATCAACTAAAATATGCCCTTTAGCATTAATTTGAGGAGGAGAAGGAATAATTGCTGAAGCATGACTAAGTGATGAAATTGAGAAAGCGATACAACCAACAAATGTGAGTAACTTTTTACCCTTTGTCGTTATTTTTTTTACCAAAGATGATGGCATAATTAACCTTTTATAACTTGAAATTTATGTAATACAGTAGAATTACCGAGTTTATTGAACATTCACCCGAACACCAGTTTTCAAAAGTATACCAGTTTTGTAGGCGATTACTACGTTGTAACACCGAGGAATTTGTATCTTTTGATGTTTTACTTTATCGCTGACACGTCCGATAGGTTTTCTGCTTACTAGCGTGGTTTGATAATACTCCGCTCATTAATATTTTACGGTAAAAGCAGATGGGTAGCCTTGCGTCTTTAGCTGTTCTAACAGCATGGAAATGACTGTTTTTTCTTTAATAGGGCCAATATGAACTTTGTAATAGCCACTTTCTTGTTTCGCTTTGGTGGGATAATTAAATAATGAGCTGATTTTAGTGGCTTTTTTATTGGCTTGCGTTGCGTTTTTAGTGGCAAATACTTGGATATAATGCGCTTTTTCTTTATTAACCACCGTGGCTTCTTGATTGATATTACTAATCGCTTCGACAGTCACTTGTGCAGTACCTGCTTTAAGCATATCTAATTTATATGCGGCGCTATATGAAAGGTCAATCACACGATCTTTATGGAAAGGACCACGGTCATTTACTCGAACAATGACCGATTTATTATTAGCGAGGTTGGTCACTCTTACGTACGTTGGTAGGGGTAAGTTTTTATGGGCGGCACTCATACCGTACATATTATAAATTTCACCATTTGAGGTTAAGTGCCCGTGAAATTTTTTACCGTACCAAGACGCTTCACCTTGTTGTTTAAAGTTGGTAGCGTTATCAAGTACCTCATACTGAATACCTCTAACGGTATAGTTTCGATTTCCCCCTCTACTTTTTTTCTCAACTCTTGGTATCGCGTCTTGTAACTCTACAGCACTAGGTTTCCTAGTTGGTGAGCTATCGTGATGGTGTTGATAGCGTCCTTGTTGTGCGCTACAGCCCATTAATACAATAAAAACAATAATGAAAAGAAAGTTTGTATAAGTCATATTACATAATAAATCGTCTATGAGTACCAATGGCCATTAAAATGCCAAACCCAGCCATCAATGTGACCATAGATGTACCGCCATAGCTTACCAAAGGTAGTGGTACACCGACTACGGGTAATAATCCAGAAACCATGCCTATATTGACAAAAACATAAACAAAAAAGGTTAAGGTAATACTACCAGCTAAAAGTTTAGTGAAGGCATGTTGTGCATTAACGGCAATCCAAAGTCCTCGCATGACAATGGCTAAATATACTACGAGTAATAATGTTACTCCAACTAAGCCAAATTCTTCACTAAATACCGCAAAAATAAAATCAGTGTGTCGTTCAGGTAGAAACTCAAGTTGTGATTGCGTGCCTTGCATCCAGCCTTTACCATTTAAACCACCAGAACCAATAGCAATTTTAGATTGAATGATATGGTAACCTGAACCTAGTGGATCTTGTTCAGGGTTTAAGAACGTTAATACGCGTTGTTTTTGATAATCTTTCATCAAAAACATCCATAAAATTGGGGCAAAGGCAGAACCGAGTACGGCACAACCACCGATAAGTTTCCAACTAGCACCCGCAAGAAAAATAACAAATACCCCAGAACTTGCTATTAACAGTGATGTACCTAAGTCAGGTTGTTTGGCAATTAACAATGTTGGAACAATCACCATAATAAAGGCAATGATAATATGCTTAAATTTAGTGGGTAGGTCATATTGACTAATAAACCAAGCAATGGTTATAGGGACAATAAGCTTCATAATTTCAGAGGGCTGAAAACTTACAAAGCCTAAATTTAACCAGCGCTGGGCACCTTTCCCCACATGGCCAAAGGCTAACACAGCCACGAGCAGTCCTATACCTACAATATACATTGGTACAGCCCATTTTCGCCAGACTAATGGAGGGATTTGCGCGATAATAAACATGGCAACAAAGGCGATACTTAGGCGCTTTATATGCCTGATCACTGTAGCGCTATCACCACCACTTGCGCTGTAAACAATAAAGCCACCTAAGATAATTAAGCACATTAACCCTAACAATAATGGCATATCTATATGTAACATTTGCCAAAACGAACGCTGTGCTTGTTGATCGTGTTTATGAGAACGCATTAAAAGCCTCTTACTGCTAGGTAGTCGTTAATCATCATCGACACCGTAGGTATTATCATGAAGTGGATGCGGATTTTTGCTCACAATCACACGATCACCGAAGTATTGATCGAGTATTTGCCTTGCTACAGGTGCAGCGTTTGTTGCTCCACCACCTTCAGCAACGTTTTCTATCGCAACGGCTACAACAATTTCAGGGTTCTCATAGGGTGCAAAAGCAATAAACATGGCATTATCACGTTGGTTTTCTTGTGTTGATTCAGCGTCGTATTTTTCGTCCTGCGCTAAATTCGCGGTTTGTGCGGAACCTGTTTTACCCGCAGCATCATATTTGTGGCCGATAAAAGCTTTGTAACCTGTAGCGCCTTTATTTTGTACCGTATTGTGCAAACCATCTAGCACATAGTCCCAGTTTTTATCATCTTTTAGCACGATAGGAGGTTTTTCATCTACGGGAATATTTTCAATGCGACTGGTTTGTTCTGTTGCGGTAGCATCTTGAGAGTCATAGGTTGTTTTTGCTTTGACTAAATGTGGAACTTTTATTCGCCCTTTATTCGCTAAAATTGAAATAGCTTGAGCAAGTTGTAATGGGGTAACTGTCCAAAAACTTTGTCCAATGCCTACTGATAACGTTTCACCGGTATACCATGGTTGATTATATCTCGCACGTTTCCATTCTACACTGGGCATAATGGCTCTATTTTCTTCATAAATATCAATGCCAGTGTATTCGCCAAAGCCGAACTTTTCCATCATGCGTGCAATTTTCGTAATGCCTAATTTATAGGCTAAATCATAATAATAAACATTACAGGATTGTTCGAGTGACTTCGATAAATTGACTTTGCCGTGACCCCATTTCTTCCAATCACGTCGTTTATTTTTAACCCCTTTTAATTGGTAAAAGCCTGGGTCGTATATTTCGGTTTCAGGGGTGATCACGCCGTCTTCTAAGCCTGTTAACGCAAGTAATGGTTTTATGGTTGATGCTGGTGGATAACCTTGTACTGTACGATTTATTAAGGGCCGATCTTTTGAACTTAATAGTTTGCCGTAATTTTTAGTGCTGATACCATGAACAAATAAATTCCCGTTGTAACTCGGGTTGGAATACATAGCTAACACACCACCATCACGTGGGTCGATAGCAACGATTGCCCCTCGTTTTCCAGATAATGCGCGTTTGGCAATCATTTGCAATTCGATATCGAGGGTTAACGTTAAGTCTTTTCCTGGCACAGGGGGGGTGAAATTCAGGGTACGTATAATTCGGCCTTGATTATTAATTTCTACCTCTTGATGACCCACTTCACCATGTAACTCATCTTGATAAAATTTTTCTAACCCGAGCTTGCCAATATTGCGTGTGGCTTTGTAATTTTCTTCTTTACCTTGTTCCTCTAGCTTAATAGCATCTCGACGATTAATTCGCGCAACGTAACCTAATGAATGTGTTGTTAAATCAGCAAACGGGTAATAGCGCTTTAACCGTGCTTCTATGAAAACACCTGGAAATTTATGTTGATTCACAGAAAATAAAGCAACTTGTTGATCACTTAAACGCGATAATAGCTCTATCGGCTTAAATCGGCGTTTACTGCGTAGAGATTTAAAAAGCTTTTCTTGTTTTTCGGCTGAAATGCCTAATAATTGACTGACTTCGGTTACGGTTTTTTTGAGATCTTTTATTTGCTCGGGAATCAACTCAATACTATAAACAGGTTTATTTTCGGCAAGTAACACGCCATTTCTATCGTAAATTAAGCCACGGTTTGGTGCCACGGGTAATAGCTTTATACGATTAGAGTTTGAACGTGTTTGGTAATTTTCAAAGGAGCTTATTTGCAAGTTGTACGCTTTACTAAATAACACCAACAACATGATAGCCACACCTAATAATGCGATGAAGGAACGTCGCGCAAATAAATTTGCTTCTGCAGTGTGGTTTCTAATGGCGACCCTAGGCTGCTTAACCATTGCTACTCTCTATGGTAAGGATGGTTGTTGTTAATGCTCCAAGCTCTGTATAAGCTTTCAGCTATTAATACGCGGACCATAGGGTGTGGCAAAGTTAATGGTGACAGTGACCACTTTTGTTCTGAAGCTTGAATACAAGCTGGCGCTAGCCCCTCAGGCCCCCCAACAAGCAGTGCAACATCACGGCCATCTAGCTGCCACTTTTCTAAATGCTGTGCGAGTTGTGGCGTTGTCAACGGCTTACCCGTTACTTCTAAGGTCACGATCTTACTACCTTTAGGGATGGCCGCTAGCATTTGCTGACCTTCTTTTTCAAGGATCCTCGCAATATCGGCGTTTTTACCGCGTTTTCCCGGTGTTATTTCTACCAGTTCAAAGGATAAGTCACGAGGAAATCGCCTTTGGTATTCAGCAAAACCTTGGGTAACCCAAGCTGGCATTTTATTACCAACAGCAAACAGCGTTATGCGCATAAATAATTAGGCTTCCCAAAGCTGTTCTAGTTGATAAGTGTCTCGCGTTTCATCCGTCATGATGTGAACAATAACATCACCTAAATCAACTAAACACCATTCACCAGTATCATTTCCTTCGATGCCTAAAGGCTCAATGGATTCTGCACGACACTCCATAATAACGTGCTGGGCGATTGATTTTACGTGTCGAGTAGAGTTACCCGAGGCGATAATCATATAATCGGCGAAGTCTGATTTTTGGCTAATGTTAATTGACGTGATATCTCTACCTTTTAAATCATCAATTTTATCTACAATAAATGTGGCAATTGCGTCTATCTGCAACGTTTCGTCTCTTTAGTAGTGAAATATATCTGAATAATAGCACTAATCTAACACTAGGTTAATAGGTGAAAAGCGGCTTAACGATACAAATTGTGTTGGAAAATATAGTTGGCAACTTCTTTAGGCATATCATTTTGATTAATTTCGCCGTCACGAATTGAATGTCGAATGTTAGTGGAAGAAATATCAAACGATTTTTGTTGTACAAAGCCAATTAAACCTGCGTGAGTCGTTGTGAGCCTTAGGTGGTTATGGGTAAAAAACGGACGGAGTAGTTTTAGGTTTTCCTTACTTAAAGTATCTCGTTGATACCCCGGCCTAACGGTAACAATTAAGTGACAATATTTTAAAATGTCCCGCCATTGAAACCATGAGGTAAATGTAAGCAATGAATCCATGCCAATAATAAAGAAAAGTTGCCAATTGGGCTGTTGTTGGCTTATTTCTTTGAGGGTTTCAACTGTGTACGAAGGGGTATCACGTAAAAGCTCTCTTGCATCTAACTGACATTTTTTATGGGTTTTGCTTGCTAACGCGACCATGTTTTTTCGGTGTTCTGCGCTGGCAACGGTGGTATTTTTATGCGGCGGAATATGCGCGGGTAAAAGTAATAACTGATCCAGGGCTAATGTATCGATACAAGCGATAGCGGGATATAAATGACCGTTATGGATTGGATCAAACGTGCCACCTAGAATACCAATTCGTTGTTTGGTTAAATTATGCGTCGCCATACTCATAATTCAATGACAAGCCTTTCGTTGTTTCACCGTAGTATAATGTAGTAATTACATCTGCTAAGAGAATAAATACATTGAAATCACTAGTTGTTTTCATGGTTAGATCAACCTCTGCTACCCTTGCTAATGCAATGGCTAAGTGTTGTGATGTCATGGTGTTTAAGGCTTTTTGATAAAGTGGTTTTCGTTTATCCCAAATGCGATATTCTTTGAAGATAGTTTGAATGTCTTGTCCAGAAGCAATTTGCTCTTGCATATGGTTTAATTGTTTAATTTCTTTATGGATAAACCATAATAGCTGGCCAGCAGACGTACCATCATGCTGCAATTGGTCGAGTATATTTATACATTTTGATACATCTCCTATCAGCATGGCATCTATGAGTTGAAACGGGTTGAATTTCGCTTGTTTTATCAACAACTGTTCTGCTTGCTCAGTGGTAATTAACTGTTGTCCAAATAAAATAGCAAGCTTTTGCAGTTCTTGATCAAGCGCATGTAAATTGCCCTCGAACAGTTCAGCCAGTAATAGCATAACATCAGGTAGCATATTAACTTGATATAACCGTGCTTGTTTTTGCACCCACTGTTGTAGGTGTTTTCCTTCAATATCATACAAGGGAAGAAAACAGCCGTTTGATTCTAATGCTTTAACCCATTTACGCTTTTGTGTTGGGGCATCAAGTTTGTTGCCATGTATTAATAATAAAACATCGGGCACCAGCTGTTGAGCAATGTCAGTGAGCACCTTACTACCAGTGTCACCAATTTTGTTTGTCAGTAATTCAAGTTCGATTATTCGTAAGCTGGCGAATAAACTCATGGCTTGATACTCTTGAACTAACTGCGACCAATCAAATTTATCATCAACGGTAAACTGAATTATTTCATCGAAGCCTTGCTGTTTATAGTGTTGCTTTATCGTTGAAATACTGTTCGACTTTTGCCATGGTTCATCACCAAAAATCAGCCATACAGGTACAGCAGGTTTGTTGAGAGTCGCTGTCAGTTGATTATGATAAATTCTCACGTGATTAATTGCTTCTTATTTAGCGTTGTATACTAGCCATGTTACGTAATATTTTGTCTGCTGCTTCAATACGCATTTCTTTCAACATCATGGATAATTCACGACTTTTTGCTAGCGCGATATCTGGGTCGTCTTGGTAGTCTCGATTTAATTCGAAACGAAAATCAAGGGGGTCTTGTTCTTTAAATCGTAATTGATATTTTACGGTATATATCAGTTCGTATTCTGCAACTTGTCCGTTGGGAAATACTGATAATGTTCTTCGATCTAATGTGTCTTTTAAAATACGTAACTCAGGTAATGTATTGTCAAACTGTTTAGCTACGATCACTTGGTTGCGCTGTAAATGTTGAATCGTGAGACGAGTAAGTTCACCGTATCTGTCTACCGAACTTACATGTAAATGTTGTAGTTCGGGGTCAAGTAAATAATTTCCTCGCAATTGAAAGCCGCAGGCAGTCAGCATGAAGGTGAACAGCATAATGCTGAACACCTTTATGTTAACGGGTAAGTTACTACTTACTACACTCATTAATTCGCCACAATATTTAGTAGTTTACCGGGAACGTAAATAATTTTACGAATCGTTTTACCTTCAATAAATTTAGCAACATTTTCTTCTGTCGTACCGAGTTGTTCAACTGCTTCTTGTGTTGCATCAGCAGCCACAGTAATTTTAGCGCGTAACTTACCGTTTACTTGCACAATGATTAACTTCTCATCTTCAACCAATGCAGCTTGATCAACAACAGGCCACGATGCATTTTCTATCATTGTACCATCGCCAATTTCTTGCCATAAATGATGACCTAAGTGAGGTACAATAGGTGACAACATTAATACCACTGCTTGAACCGCTTCTTGCATAACTGCGCGATCTTCTTCACTCGTTAATGGTGCTTTAGCTAAATGATTCATTAGCTCCATAATGGCAGCGATAGCAGTATTAAATGTGTTTCTACGGCCAATATCATCACTGACTTTGTTAATGGTTTTGTGTAGTTCTCTACGTAAGGTCTTTTGCTGACTGTTTAGTGATACTGCTGCTAAGTCTGGAGCGTTACCACTTGCTTTAAAATCTGCTGCCAATTTATAGACACGCTTTAAGAATCGATGTGCGCCTTCAACACCTGAATCAGACCATTCCAATGTTTGTTCAGGTGGAGACGTAAACATAATAAATAAACGAACAGTATCCGCACCAAAAAGGTCAATGACTTCTTGTGGATCAATACCGTTATTCTTTGATTTTGACATTTTACTCATGCCAGCAGACATAACCGGTTGGCCATCTATTTTACTGGTTGCTTTGGTCACGGCACCTTTTTCGTTACGTTCTACTTCAACATCTGAAGGTGATATCCACTCTTGAGCGCCATTCTCACTTTCACGATAATAGGTATCTGCTAGCACCATGCCTTGACATAACAAGCTTTTAAATGGCTCGTCACTATTTACTAAACCAACATCACGTAATAACTTATGGAAAAAGCGTGCGTATAAAAGGTGCAAAATGGCATGTTCAATACCACCAACATATTGATCTACTGGTAACCAGTAGTTCGCTTTTTCTGGATCGAGCATTTGTGTATCGTCATCTGGTGAGCAAAAGCGTGCGTAATACCAAGAAGACTCCATGAAAGTATCAAAGGTGTCAGTTTCCTTGAAGGCCGCTTCTCCATTATAAGTGGTTTTTGCCCACTGAGGATCATCTTTTATTGGCGAGGTAACGCCATTCATGACGACATCTTCAGGTAATTCAACGGGTAGCTGATCTTCGGGTACAGGTACAGATTCACCGTTTTCAAGATTAATCATCGGGATAGGTGATCCCCAATAACGCTGACGAGATACCCCCCAATCGCGAAGGCGATAATTAACTTTAATGTTTCCTTTACCTAACGCGATTAACTTATCAGAGATAGCCTTAAATGCTTCTTCGAATGATAACCCGTCAAACTCACCTGAATTTACTAAGGTGTTTTTTTCTAGGATGGCAGCTCGCTCTATGTCGTCACCTTCACTCGCAGCAATTACTTGGCTAATAGTTAAGCCATATTTTTTAGCAAATTCGAAGTCACGTTGATCATGTCCAGGTACCGACATTACCGCGCCTGAACCATAATCCATTAATACAAAGTTTGCTGCCCAAACAGGGACTAACTCACCTGTAAGTGGATGAACAGCTTTTAAACCGGTATTAACCCCTTTCTTTTCCATAGTCGCAATATCAGCTTCTGTTGCTTTGCTTTGCTTGCATTCATCAATAAAGGCGGCAAGCGCTTGATTTGATTTGGCTGCTTCAAGTGCTAATGGGTGTTGTGCTGCTAAAGCAACATAAGTGACGCCCATCACAGTATCAGGGCGAGTAGTGTAGATATCGAATTGTTGATCGCTGTTATGCACGTCAAAGGTCATTTCAACACCTTGAGAACGACCAATCCAATTCTTTTGCATGGTTTTTACTTGTTCCGGCCAGCCTTCTAACTGATCTAGATCATTTAATAATTCTTCTGCGTAGTCGGTAATTTTAATAAACCACTGCGGTATTTCTTTGCGTTCAACAATTGCGCCTGAGCGCCAACCGCGGCCGTCGATTACTTGTTCGTTGGCTAATACTGTTTGATCAACAGGGTCCCAGTTAACGGTTGCATTCTTTTTATACACTAAACCTTTTTCGTATAATTTGGTGAAGAACCATTGTTCCCAGCGATAATAATCTTTTTTGCAGGTAGCTAATTCGCGATCCCAATCATAGCCAAAACCTAACGATTTAAGTTGGCCTTTCATGTAATCAATGTTTTGGTAAGTCCATTTTGCAGGGGCTGAGTTGTTTTTTATCGCAGCGTTTTCTGCAGGTAAACCAAATGAATCCCACCCCATAGGTTGCATCACATTTTTGCCTTGCAAGCGTTGGTAGCGAGAAATTACATCTCCTAGGCTGTAATTGCGTACATGTCCCATGTGTAATTTCCCACTTGGGTAAGGAAACATAGATAAGCAATAAAATTTCTCTTTACCTGGCTGTTCAACGGCTTTAAATGTTTTGTTCTCAGCCCAATGTTTTTGTACTGCAGCTTCGATAGCTTGGGGATTATAAATGGATTCCATTAATGGTGTTCTCAAAAATTTGAAGTGATGCGAATTTCGCGTTAAGAAATTCAGATCAAAAAGGTAATTTAATAATCGCTATAGAATACATGATTTACTGTGATGGCGACAAGTTTATATGGTGCTATTTTATGCGAAAATTCTGAATATAAGTTAACGACGGTAAACCCATTGATAAGCTTATGATGTTTAATCGTATGTAATGTTAAACACTTGATTTTTCTTACTACAGTTAAAGGTCAATAACGCCTAAAACTGCTATACTTTCATGAAAATAAAACGTTGACGGAAGATAAGATGAAAAAAGATAGATTTTCTGACTTTTATCAAGATATGTCTGATTGGATCACAGATGTCAAAAAACATGAAGTCACCCAAATTGTTGAATTGGTAGAGCAAGCAAAATCAATTCTGTTGGCCATGGAACAATTGCCGGAAGATCGTGTTAAACAATTTGTCGCAAATTTTAAATATGATCTACAGGAGTTTTATGCCCAGAACCAAAAAGAGGCGAAGCATTCGATTTATTTATCATTAATGAAGGAATCTTTTTGGGCGAATATGGCAAATATTACCGATAAATCACAAGTTGAATGGGCCGAAATTCCTGATGATTTTCAACATGACGGTGTATATCAAGAAGGTGATGTTATTGGCTTTGGAATGCTTGAATGTCAACAATGCCATAAGGCGACTGCTGTTACGCATATGACCGAAGTAAAAAAATGCATCTATTGTGGGCATGATCATTTTATTAGAAAAAGTTTAACGCCATAGTAGAGGTATTTTTTTGCGACTTTGCCTTAGTTCAGAGTACACTATGCCTTGATAAATGTTATCAAGGATGGTTTACCTTGCCATGTATAAATGAATACCATCCGCCCGTAAACTATTTACTTTCTGTACTCAGGTATCATCAATATGACCGTAAGCCTTAGCCAATATCGATTGGCGCCGGAAAAATTAACTGCAAAGTTAGATGCATCGCTTTTCAAAAACATCGCACAAGACTCTTCTCAATCATCGATATTTCTTGGTCATCAACGAGCAAAAGAAGCGTTAGCATTTGGCTTATCTATGCAAACGCGAGGGTTTAATGTCTTTGCGATGGGCGAGCATGGCACGGGTCGACAAACATTAGTGAAACAAATGCTCACCAAGCTTGCTAGCGAGCAAGAAACACCTGATGAATGGTGTTATATCAATAACTTTGATGATGTACATGCGCCTTATAAACTTTACGTAAGCCCCGGTGATGGCAAGCAATTATTAGCTCGAATGAACACATTCATTGATGAATTACTAGATCTGTTTCCCGAAATCTTTGATAACCCAAGCTATCAACGACAAAAAGCAGCAATTGATCGCGAGTTTAATCGAAAATATGATCAGGCTATTGCCCATGTTGAAGCGTTGGCTTTAGAAAACGAAGTGGTTGTTTATGAAGAAGCAGGTGAAATTGCCTTTGCGCCATTAAATGACGGTAAACCATTAAACGATCAAGAGTTTGCTAAATTAGATGAAGCCAAGCGCAATGCGTTTTATGACGTGCTTGAGAAATTAGAAAACATTCTTTCTGAACAATTAATTGAACTTCCACAATGGAAACGCATTTCGTCAGATAAATTGCGCAAATTAAAGCAAGAAACGGCAGAGCAAAGTATTCGTCCATTTTTGCAAGAATTAGAAGATGAGTTTGCTAATAATGACGGGGTATTAAAGTACTTATCAAGTGTTAAACATCACGTGGTTGATGTTGTGCTAGAGTTGTTAGTCGTTGAAAACGAAGAACAACAACCAAACGATAAAGATACACGTAAATTAATGGTTGAGCGCTTTTTGCCTAACTTGTTAGTTGCGCGTGATGAACATGAGGGGGCGCCTGTTGTATATGAGCAAAACCCTACTTTCCAGCGCTTATTTGGTCATGTTGATTTTGCTAGCTTTCAAGGGAGTACTTATACCAGTTATCGGCTAATTCGCCCTGGAGCTTTACACCGTGCGAATGGTGGTTACTTATTACTTGAAGCTGAGAAGTTGTTAAATCAGCCTTTAGTTTGGGCAAAATTAAAACTCGCGTTAAAAACCCAAGAAATTACCATTGAAAATCCATATTCTGAATTTGCTCAACCTGGCGCTTTTAGTCTTCAACCAGAAAAAATACCGTTGCAAGTAAAAGTGGTGCTATTAGGTGACCCAGATATTTATTATATGCTACAAGATTACGATCAAGAATTTACTGAACTTTTTCGTGTGCTTGCGGATTTTGATCGTTATTTAGATACCAGTAATGAGCGTTTATTAGAGTATGCACAACTCATACGACAACGAGCTTACCAACAAAAATATCCTGAACTTAGTGACTGTGCAGTGTTGGAGCTGATTCGTTATGCATTAAGACGCGCAGAACATCAGCATAAAATTTCCGCAAATATCGTGCAAGTGAATGACTTACTTGATGAGGCTGCTTACCTTTGGCGCAAGGAAGAGTTAACTACACCTTTAACCGCTGAACATGTGTTGCAAGCCATGAAAGCGAAAGAGAAGCGAACAGGGCGTATTAGTGAAGCTTGGCTAGATGAAATTAAAGAAGAACAAGTATTAATCAGTACATCCGGGCAACAGGTAGGTAAAGTTAATGGTTTAACGGTGCTTGAAATTGGCGATAGTGTGTTTGGTACTCCTGCTAGGATCACAGCAACCGTCTATGCAGGTAGTCATGGCATTACAGATATTGAACGAGAAGTAGACCTTGGCAAATCTATACATTCGAAAGGCGTTTTATTACTTAGTGGCTATATTGGCCACAAATATGGGCGTGAGCTGCCGGTGTCAATTTCAGCCAATATTGCGATAGAACAATCTTATGGGCACATTGATGGTGATAGCGCTTCAATGGCTGAATTATGTGCGTTAATTTCTGCTATAGCGCAATTGCCTATAGAGCAAGCTATTGCGATAACAGGTTCTATGAATCAACACGGAGAGGTTCAATCGATTGGTGGCGTGAATGAAAAAATAGAAGGGTTTTATCGCCTTTGTAAAGATAAAGGCTTAACGGGTCAGCAAGGGGTAATTATTCCAAAAACGAACATGACAAACTTAATGTTAGCTCCTGAAGTGATTGCCGCGGTTAAAGCTAAGAAATTTCATATTTATGCGGTTGATAATGTAGATCAATCAATGGAAATATTAATGGGTCAAACCGCTGGAGAAATTAACAGTGTGGGGCGCTATCCAAGAAAATCAATTCATGCGCAAGTATTAGCCAAGTTAGGTCAGTTAACTGAGTTGATAAACGGCGCAGAAGAATAGAAGAAAAGTTATATTAAGTCTACCAATAGTAATCAAAATGGTATCATTGGTAGAAGTCTTTAAAATAAATAGAACGACAGGTTATTATAAGTGTATTAGCTCATATCTGATCTTACAGTGTTGATGAAAATAGGTTCATGTCTCATCTGACAGACAGCTATGAGCGATCAAGAGACGGTCGCCACATTATATAATAACCGTCGGCCAACGTATTTTAAGCTACCACAATATTTCTACGCTTTTGGGCTGTTGGACTGATTTTTACCCATTTGAATAAAAACATAATAATGACTTTAGTAATACCACTGGTAATCGCCAACACTAGCAATGGCCATCCTATGCTTAGCCCCATACTTAAAGCAAAAGCTATAGTCGAAATATCCATCATAAAGATGAATTGACTCATCTTTAAATCGACAGCACCTGTACTACCTGAATTAATAATTAGCTTAATTTGGTGGTAATAACCTTGAGCTATCAAGATTGTTACTAAAACAATTGTCGTTGTAGAAATATATTTTCCTTGATCGATTATTGTTTCACCCATAAATAATCCTGAGATAGCAATTAGCAAAGTTGCACAGGCTAAGCTAAAGGTGCTCTTAGCGTGTTTAGATTTTCGGTCTTGCCAAATTTCAAACAAAATAAACGCTACTAATACCGAAGCAAGTAATCTCGGCCAGACTATATAGTGATTAAACGGTTCTATTGAATATCCGTATATAAAGAACGACAAATATGCCAAGTAGCTAACTGTAAATTGGTTTAATGATAAAAGTGCAGTTGGCCTTTCGCTTTTAATACCAGACTCTTTTCTCTTCCATATCGTTCTCAATTGAGAAAACACGCCATACAAACTAACAATAATAAAAATCGTATTGATCGTTCCGAAAATATTATATGAATCCAAATTAATCTTCACCTATTTTATCGCCCTACACCTTATTGTCGACAATAATAAGGATTAAACGAGTTTTAATCAATTTAAATGCTACTTAATTTGAAAATTGTCGACAATATGTTCGTTTGAGAAGGTGTAGGTGTGACTCTGTTTTGCAACGATAGACAGGTGTCATCAGGTGTGGATTATGCAGATTGAATAAGTGAATTATATAAGGATATTTATCACTGTCCGCTTTTGGCTGTGAGATCAACCGATGGACACAACACATTGATTAAATCTTTCTGCTGGTGATTCATAGTTTAGCGTCTTTCTTGGTCTTTAGACAAAGCATTGCGAGTAATGTGTGGTTTTTCCACATGAAAGAGCAATAACGAAGGTTAAATGGCAATAAAAGCGTTTAGTTCGAACAACATTTAATCTTGAAAGATAAGTAGACCTTAATTTTAATTAATTGAATGTACGGTATATTTGCAAAATATTATCTTTGTCTTATGATTAGAATAGCTAATTAAAAAATAGCTCGTATCGCTGGGGTTTTGTGGTATGAGCAACATAAAACTGCCGGTAAGTAAGTAGTCTATCGCGATAATAAATCAAATGTTAAACATTTGGGGAGCTCAGTGCGATGGGTGAGCAAGTCTCGCAAATTTGGCCGATTGCTGCATACTTTTTAACGCTGGTTATCATGTTAGTTGCCATGATGATACTTTCTCATCTGCTTGGTTCTAAAGCGAAACTTCCTGCAAAAAACTTACCTTATGAATCTGGCGTTATTTCAGTAAATGCTAATAAAACTCGCTTTACCTCGCATTTTTTTCTTTATGCCGTCTTTTTTGTCATTTTTGATTTAGAAACGATTTTTCTTTTTGCTTGGGTCATCGCTTTTAAAGAATCAGGGTGGGCTGGGTTAATTGAAGCATCTGTGTTCATTTTTATTTTACTTGCCGCATTGTTATATTTGTATCGCGTTGGCGCTTTGTCATTAACAAAACGGCATTTACCGATTAAAGCCAAACAGTCCCAAATCAATCATAGTGAAAAGGAATGCTAATGGAGTGGTCGTTAACGAAAGCTGAACTTGACAAACAGATGTCGCAGTCAAAAAAACAAGTAGAAGATGAGCTATCGCGCAATGTACTGTTTTCTAAGCTTGATGATCTCGCAAATTGGGGCCGTAAAAATTCGATTTGGCCATTCAATTTCGGTTTAAGTTGCTGTTATGTGGAAATGGCAACCAGCTTTACTTCAAGGCATGATATTGCGCGTTTTGGTGCAGAAGTGATTAGAGCAACGCCGCGTCAGGCTGACTTGATGGTGATATCGGGTACTTGCTTTCGGAAAATGGCGCCCGTTATACAGCACCTTTACGAACAATTATTAGAGCCTAAGTGGATAATTTCAATGGGCTCTTGTGCTAACTCTGGTGGTATGTACGATATTTACAGCGTTGTACAAGGCGTTGATAAGTTTATCCCTGTTGATGTGTACGTACCTGGTTGTCCACCAAGACCTGAAGCTTTAATGGAAGCTATTTTATTATTGCAAACTAAGATAGCTCATCAACCAAGGCAAGTTAGTTGGATGGTAGATGAAACGGGGGTGAGTGAAATAGCTAAACCTTCTTTACGAGACATCAAACACGAACATCGTATCGCAACCACAAATCTAGACGAGCCAGATTCCGTATGACACAGCAGGTAGACTTATCACTCAGTCAAGATTGGCACCAATCTAATCAGCTGCCTATTATTGAAGAAATTCGTGCATTGATTAATGACGTATCGCTACTACCCGCGGATAAACACGATAATATTTGTGATGATATTCCAACGGTATGGTTGTTAAAACAAGAGGTATGTCGAGTGATGCAGGTTGTTCGACATGAATTAATCAGGCCTTTTTCCGTTTGTTTTGATCTTACTGCTATCGATGAAAGCGAAAGACGTCATAAATCGAAACATGTTGCTGATTTTACTATAAGTTATCATTTAACATCTCCAGAAAGAAACCAAGATATTCGGTTAAAAGTTGCGCTTGAAAAACACGATAAAACCATTGAAAGTGTTTGCCAATATTGGCCTAACGCTAATTGGTATGAACGTGAAGTTTGGGATATGTTTGGGGTGGTTTTCCTTAACCATCCTCATCTTTCACGTATCCTGATGCCATCAACATGGCATGGACATCCACTGTTGAAAACACACCCTGCTAGGGCGACAGAAATGGATCCTTTTACGCTACCAAAACATAAGCAAGACGAAGAACAAAAGGCATTACAGTTCAACCCCGAAGCTTGGGGGATGAAGCGTCAAGGTCCAGATAATGATTTCATGTTTTTGAATTTAGGCCCAAATCATCCGAGCGTACACGGTGCTTTTCGCATCGTATTGCAAATGGATGGGGAAGAAATTGTCGATTGCGTCCCAGACATTGGATATCACCATCGCGGCGCAGAGAAAATGGGAGAAAGGCAATCGTGGCATAGCTATATTCCCTACACCGATCGCATTGATTATCTCGGTGGTGTTATGAACAACTTCCCGTATGTAATGGCGGTAGAAAAACTCGCCGGCATTAACGTACCTGAGCGCGCAAAAGTTGCACGCATCATGACCGCAGAAATGTTCCGTATTCTGAGTCATTTACTCTTTTACGGTACGTTTGCACAAGATGTTGGTGCATTGTCGCCTATTTTTTATATGTTCGTTGATCGCGAAAAATTGTTCGGCATTGTCGAAGCAATATCAGGCGCTCGTATGCACCCAAGCTGGTTTCGTATTGGCGGCTTAGCTTCAGACTTACCCAAGGGTTGGGAAACACTTGTTCGAGAATACGTCAATTACTTACCTGCAAGGCTAGATGAATACGACAAGATGGTCATGCAAAACAGTATCCTAAAACAACGTACTCAAGGGATTGGTGCGTACTCTACGAAAGAGGCACTTGAGTGGGGAGTTACTGGTCCAGGTTTACGGGCTACGGGTTATTCATGGGATTTACGAAAGCAGCGCCCATATGGTGGTTATGATCAATTTGATTTTGAAGTTCCTACTGGTAGCAATGGCGATTGTTATGATCGCTGCCGTGTTCGCATTGAAGAAATGAGACAAAGTATTCGTATTATTGAGCAGTGCTTAAATAACATGCCAGAAGGCCCTTATAAAGCAGAGCATCCACAAACAACGCCGCCAGATAGAAATCGTACCATGAAAGATATTGATACCTTGATACCACATTTTATTAACGTATCTTGGGGCCCTACCATACCGGTTGGTGAGGTGTCTGTTGCGGTGGAAGCGACAAAAGGCGTCATGGCGTATCACCTGATCAGTGATGGTTCAACGATGAGTTACCGTACTCGTATAAGAACGCCAAGTTTTCCGCATTTGCAAATGCTACCGGTGATTTCTCGAGGCCAAATGGTGGCGGATTTAATTGCGACACTTGGCAGTATTGATTACGTGATGGCAGATGTTGATAGGTGATGTTATGACGATAGATTTAAACCGTAACTTATTAACATTGGACTATCTTACTGAGCAAGAGAAGTCAGCTATTGATCATGAGTTACAGATCATGGAAACACGGGAAGCTTGCAGTATCGAAGCGTTAAAAATTGTACAACTGCAACGAGGTTGGATCAGTGATGAATCGCTGCATGCAATTGCTGCCTATTTACGAATACCGTCAGCAGATTTAGAAGGTGTTGCAACGTTTTATAATCTTATTTACCGCCAACCTGTCGGTAAATACGTGATCCATGTATGCAACAGTATCAGTTGCCATTTGTGTGGTTATAGTGAGGTGATGTCTGCGATTAAAAGTCATTTATCGATAGATTATGGCCAAACTACTTCTGATGGCATGTTCACCTTACTGTCAAATGCTTGTTTAGGGGCCTGTGATCGTTCACCTGTTATGATGATAGGAAATGAACAGTATCAAAATCTCACGCCACAAACGGTGGTAGATATCTTAGAAACTTTGCATGCGGCAGAAAATAAAGAGGTGAGCAGATGACACCTCTTACACATCCGTTAACGCACTTGGTTAATGTCAATAACCCGTTAAGTCTCAAGGACTATTGCCAACAAAAAGGTTATACAGCTGCGAAAAAAGTGCTTTCAGAGTATACGCCAACAGAGGCCTTAGAGGTTGTGAAAAATTCAGGTTTAAAAGGTCGTGGCGGTGCGGGTTTCCCTACAGGCATGAAGTGGAGCTTTTTACCTGACTTTGAAGAAGGAGATCCAAGAGCAAGGGAACCTAAATACCTTATCTGTAACGCTGATGAAATGGAGCCCGGTACGTTTAAAGATCGATTGTTATTAGAAGGCGTTCCACATCAGCTTATTGAATCAATGATTATTGCCGGTTATATCATTGGGGCAACGTGTGCTTATATATTTTTAAGGGGGGAATACCATCTTGCGGCGAAACGACTCCAGCAAGCGATCAACGAAGCCTATCAAGCAAACTGGTTAGGTAAAGATATTCAGCAAAGCGGCTTTAATCTTGAGTTACATTTACATACCAGTGCTGGGCGCTATATTTGCGGTGAAGAAACGGCGCTGATTAATGCTTTAGAAGGCAAGCGAGCAATCCCTCGGGCGAAACCACCTTTTCCACAAGTGGCAGGTTTATTTGGTAAACCCACTATCGTAAATAACGTAGAAACCTTAAGTAATTTACCCCATATTTTTGCTCACGGTGTTGAGTGGTATCAACAGCACGCGTCAGAAAGTGATGCCGGAACTAAAATTTATGGTGCATGTGGTCGCATCAATACCCCAGGGCTGTGGGAGCTGCCGATGGGAGTCAGCATAGGAAAGCTTTTAAATGATCACGCGGGTGGTATGTGCGAAGGCTTAACATTAAAAGGATTATTACCCGGTGGCGCGTCAACAGACTTTCTGTTACCCGAGCATTTAGATGTGGCGATGGATTACGATTCGATCGCCAAGGCTGGCAGTCGCTTAGGAACAGGCGGGCTTATTGTGTTAGATGATAAAAATTGCCCTGTTGCCATGGTTAAAAATATTATGCAGTTTTTCGCGCAAGAATCTTGTGGTTGGTGTACACCGTGTCGTGATGGCACACCTTGGGCATTGGAAATTTTAACAAGAATAGAGCAAGGAAAAGGCACATCAACAGATATTGATGAGCTTTATCGATTATGTGATTTTATGTGGATTGGGAAAACGCATTGTGCGTTAGCCCCAGGTGCAGTAGGGCCATTAAGAAGCGCATTAAACTACTTTACTGATGATTTCTTGCAGCATATTGAGCATCACTGTTGCCCATATCAAAAAAGGGGGCTTCATGGATAACCAATCACTGACTATTTATATCGACGGCGAAGCTTATCAAGTTGACAGTAATGACAATTTACTTGCTGGTGTACTGTCTAATAAGTTAAATCTACCTTACTTTTGTTGGCATCCTGCTATGGGCTCTGTTGGTGCTTGCCGTCAATGTGCTGTGACGCAATATCAAGACGAGCATGATGAAAAAGGTCGTATCGTAATGGCCTGTACCACGCCTGTGACGGAAGGTATGCGCATTAGTATGAAAGATCATTCTTCGCGGGAATTTCGTGAACAGGTGATTGAGGCAATGATGACAAACCATCCGCACGATTGCCCTGTATGCGCAGAAGGGGGGGAGTGCCATTTACAAGACATGACCGTGATGACTGGCCACACATCTCGTCATTATGAGGGATTAAAGCGTACGTTCACAAATCAAGATTTAGGGCAATTTGTTGGTCACGAAATGAATCGCTGCATTACTTGTTATCGTTGTGTTCGTTTTTATAAAGATTATGCAGGCGGAGAAGATCTTGGTGTGTTTGGCTCTAAAAACCAAGTGTACTTTGGTCGACAAGAAGATGGACAACTAGAAAGTGAATTTAGCGGAAACCTAGTGGAAGTTTGTCCAACAGGGGTGTTTACCAACAAACACTTCTCAGCACATTATACGCGTAAATGGGATTTACAATCAGCGCCTTCTATTTGTGCAAATTGCTCTGTGGGTTGCAATATTAGCGTGGGTGAAAGATATGGTAGTGTGAGACGAGTCATGAACCGTTATCATCATGAGTTAAATGGTTATTTTATCTGTGATCACGGGCGTTTTGGGTTAACGTATGTCAATAGCAGCAAACGATTATCCAGTACTAAGGGTATTAATCATTCGTCGCCAATGGGCTTAAAAAAACAAGATGTTATTCGTGCTTTGTTGCCTTATCGGAAAAAGCAATTTTTAGCGATAGGATCAGGCCGAGCTAGTATTGAAAGCAATCAGTTATTAAAAGAAGTGGTGGGCGCTGGAAATTTTTCTACAGGTTTTTCAACAGCACAGCTGCCTTTTGCTAAAAAGCATGCAGAGTACTTATCACGACATCAACCGGTTTCTTTAGCTGAAATAGAACAAGCAGATTTTGTACTCATCATTGATGAAGATATTACGCAAAGTGCGTCAAGAGTTGCTTTATCGGTAAGACAAGCATTACGTAATAAGGGTATTGCGCGGGCCGAAAGTATGGGGATACCGTCCTGGCAAGATAGTGCAGTAAGAACGATAGCCGCGGAACAAAAATCACCGTTATATATTTTTACCAGTGTCGGCACTAAATTAGACTCTGTAGCGACTGCTCGATATTTGCAATCGCCAGAAGAAACAAAGCTGGCGATTGAACAATTAATTGAAGTATTAACAAACAAGGCTCGAAATAAAGAAGTAACATCTGATATTTTTCAAATTGCTGATGCGATCAATCAGGCGAAAAATCCTTTGATTATCAGTGGGTGGAGCCATCAACATTATGGTCTATTCTCGTCTAGCATTAGGTTAATTGATGCGGTTAAAACGTGTCATACTAATAGCCGTTCACTGCTAACAGCACCGGAAGCGAATACGGTAGGGCAATTATATTTAACCCAAGAAAATACAAAAGCCGTTGAACAAATAATCACGCAAGTGATAAACGATCAAGACATTGCTGGATTGATTGTCCTAGAGCATGAATTATCGAGTTTATCGGATAGACAAATTGAATGCTTAAAGGGTGCTAATAAATTTTGTATTGCAATAGACCACAGTGATAGTAACTTTACCCAAGCTGCTAATATGGTGTTACCTGCAACGCCTGTGACTGAATCTCAGGGACATTTTGCTAATTATCAAGGAAGGGTTCAACCTTTCTTCGCTGTGACACCCGCTGTACTACCGATACAAAATGCTTGGCAGTGGTTATGTTTGGTGGCAAATGGTTTAGAGAAATTAACCGATGAAATAACATTTATTAATAGCTTTTCAGCGTTACATCAATGGTTTAAAGAGCATATTCCCCATTGGCCAATAACGCTAACAATGAACGATTTGTCAATCGCTAGAGAGCCACATAGAGCAAGTGGTAGAACAGCTAAAATGGCCAATCAATCGGTTCATGAAGCCAAAACAACACAAAGTGAAGAGGCTTTTCACTTTTCAATGGAAGGGGGAGCGATTGATTCAGGCGATAAAATGCCCTTCGTGTGGGCGCCAAGTTGGAATTCAAATCAAGCAATCACGTTTTATCAACAGCGGCCTAATGGCCCTTTAATAAAAAGACAATCTGCGACTTTTTTACCTTTCACAGAACAGCCTGTTAACCAACATCAAACTGAAGAAAACGGTAAACAGGCTATCGCTAATAACACCGAGATTAGTTTAGCGGTGAGTATCCCATGGCTTCGTCGTGCTTGGTTAACAAAACAACAAGCTGAATTTAACATGTTAGTGCAACCTAATGTGTTATATGCATCACAAAACTATGCCGACCAACATCAATTAGCCACCAAGCAATGGGTAAAAGTGTCGTTATCTCAAAGCATAGATTCAACAAGAGTTGATGTATTCGCTCAGTTAATGATTGATGCGGATTTACCGGATGATCACCTTTTCTTACAAGCAGATGAGTTGCATGAAAACCATTGGCAGTTAGTTAATGTTATTTTGGCTGATGAACAAGCACTTGAACAATGGCAGTTACAAGTTGAGCAGCGTTTGACGTTGGCTAAACTAGAACAAGAGAACACGTTAAAAAGACTGAAAGAAAAAGATCAAACGATACCAATCCGGTTAGTGTCTGGAGGATTAGAGGATGTTTGATACATGGTTAAAACTGCTTGAAATCACCATTATATTAGGCTTGCTTATTCCCTCTGCAGCAATGCTGGTTTGGGTGGAACGTCGCTTAATCGGTCTTTGGCAAGATAGATTAGGTCCAAACAGGGTAGGCCCTTTTGGCATTTTACAGTCGTTCGCTGATTTAATAAAAATTCTTGGCAAAGAAGATTGGGTGCCACCCTTTAGTGACAAATTAGTGTTTATTATTGCACCTGTTATCGGTGCTGTTTGTGTGTTAATGAGTTTTGCTGTTATTCCTTTTTCACCGAATATCGGGGTTGCTGATTTAAATATTGGTTTATTGTTCTTTTTAGCAATGGCCTCGCTTGCTGTTTATTCTGTAGTACTTGCAGGGTGGGCATCAAATTCTAAGTACGCATTACTCGGCGGTATGCGGGCTGCAGCACAAACGGTGAGTTATGAAGTGTTTATGGGATTGTCACTAATGGGGGTTGTGCTGTTAAGTGGTAGCTTTAACTTACGAGAAATTGTGTTAAGCCAACAATCAGGATGGTTTATTCAAACGCAATTTGTTGGCTTTATTGTTTTTTTTATTGCGGGTATTGCAGAAAGTCATCGTTTGCCGTTTGATTTACCAGAAGCCGAAACTGAATTAACAGCAGGCTTTCATACGGAATATTCTGGGCTGAAATTTGCACTGTTTTTCTTAGGCGAATATCTTGGCGTGATGCTAATTTCCTGTATGTCTGTGGTGTTATTTTTTGGTGGCTGGCTAATGCCTGAGCCTTTAGCATCATGGCTTCCGCCGCTTGTTTGGTATTTATTAAAAGTAAGTGTGTTGGTGATGGTGTTTATTTTATTGCGTACATCACTGCCGCGTCCGAGGTTTGATCAATTACTGCTGTTTGGCTGGAAATATATGCTGCCACTCGCGTTAGTTAATTTGCTGGTAACAGCAGTGTTGGCGTTAACGGAGGTGATTTAATGTTGAGTCAATTGCGAACGATGTGGTTGGTGCTAAAGCATACGTTTACCAAAGCTGATACGGTTGAGTACCCTGAAAAAAAACCGTACTTAGCGCCACGGTATCGTGGCAGAATTGTGTTAACAAGAGAGCCTGACGGTCAAGAGCGTTGCGTTGCTTGTAATCTTTGTGCGGTTGCTTGCCCTGTAGACTGTATTGCATTGCAGCAAACGGTTGATGATGACGGTAGAATGCGAGCTGAGTTTTTTAGAATTAACTTCTCGCGATGTATCTTATGTGGTTTTTGTGAAGAAGCTTGCCCGACATATGCTATTCAATTAACCCCCGATGTTGAACTTGCTGAGTATGATCGCCAAAGTTTAGTGTATGAAAAACATCATTTATTAATCGATGGTGTCGGAAAGTATCCAGATTATAGTTTCTATCAGCAATCAGGGATCTCAATAAAAAACAAAGGCAAAGGTCAAGGCAGCCAAGAGAAGCCTCCGATTGATGTGAAGGGTCTTATGCCATGAGTTTTTCTCCGTTGGTAACCATGTTTTACCTTGCCGCACTGATTGCCATCGTTGCGAGTATCAAGGTGGTAACGCGAAAAAACACCGTACATGCGTTGTTGTATTTAGTGATATCACTGATTGCCGTTGCTGTTTGTTTCTACCTTATGGGAGCCCCTTTTGCTGCAGGGTTAGAGGTGATTGTTTATGCTGGCGCTATCTTAGTATTGTTTGTCTTTGCCATAATGTTGTTTGGTTTACGAGAAGATGAAACTCACTACACTCCCCCTCATAAAGGCCTTTCAATGTGGTTAGGACCTGTTGCTTTAGCCTTAGTGTTGTTAGCTCAATTGTTATATACCATCAATCATCAGGGGATACAGCAGCAACTTTCTGCGACGGTAATTGATTCAAAACAGGTTGGGATATTGTTGTATGGTCCTTACTTACTTGCTGTTGAAATTGCATCATTTCTATTACTGTCAGGCTTAATTGCAGCTTATCACTTTGCAAAAGATGTTACGTACGGAGGTCAAAAATGACGGCTATTCCGTTAGAACATATTTTAATTTTAGCCAGTGTTTTATTTCTGATTGGCTTTGTTGGCGTCATCGTACGTAAAAATGCCCTGTTTATTTTGATGAGCTTAGAGGTGATGCTCAATGCCACCGGTGTAGCATTCATTGGTGCCGGGAGTGTTTGGCAGCAAGCTGATGGACAAGTTATGTTCATGTTGATATTAACGCTTGCAGCTGCAGAGGTGGCGGTTGGTCTAGCTTTATTAATTCGTATGAAACATCAATATCGTTCACTCGACATCGATGTATTATCTGATTTGAAAGGGCAATGATGATGATTTTAGCTTGGTTGCCGTTTTATCCGTTGATTAGTTTTGCACTGTTAATCGTTTTTCAACGGCAGTTATCGTGGCAGCTTGCTAGTGTTATTAGTGTGACAACAGTGTTTTTATCTGCCATATCAAGTGGTTATTTGATGTGGCAGCTCACCTTTAATGATGTTTCTAGCTTGTCTGTCAATCTCTGGCAATGGTTTACCTTAACCAGTTTTGATACAGGGGCAACACACCCTGTTAATATTGCATTTTATTTAGATCGACTTTCAGCGGTTATGGTCTGTGTAGTGAGCGGCGTAGGTTTTCTTATCCATTGTTTCGCGGCTGCATATATGAAAGAAGATCCGCATTTTCATCGTTTTATGGCATACATGAATTTGTTTCTAGTTGCGATGTTGTTATTAGTACTTGCTGATAATTTAGTCTTGCTTTATTTAGGTTGGGAAGGAGTAGGGTTATGTAGCTTCTTGTTGATTGGTTTTTGGTATGAAGTCCCTGAAAATGCTGCCGCGGCAAGAAAAGCGTTTATCATGACACGTATAGGTGATACTGCATTAGTTATCGGTTTGCTTTTACTTTTCACCAGCCTCAATTCACTTGAAATAAATACCTTAAATACGTTAGCACAAGGAGAATGGCCGTTAACTGAACAGCGAACGTTCTGGATAACGTTACTCTTGTTAGGTGGTGCTGTAGGTAAATCTGCACAATTACCATTACAAACCTGGTTGCCTGATGCTATGGCTGGTCCAACTCCCGTGAGTGCCTTAATTCACGCAGCTACTATGGTAACAGCGGGGGTTTATTTAATAGCTCGGATGCATAATGTTTTTATTCAGTCGCCAGAGGTGATGACATTAATCGCTTGGATTGGTGCATTAACGTTGTTACTTGCTGGCATAACGGCGTTAGTGCAGTCAGATATTAAGCGAATTCTTGCCTACTCTACCATGAGCCAAATAGGCTATATGATGTTAGCACTAGGCGCTGGTGCTTGGAGCGCGGGTGTATTTCATTTAATGACACATGCGTTTTTTAAGGCATTACTTTTTTTGACTGCTGGTGCAGTGATATATGCCTTACATCATCAACAAAACATTTTTAAAATGGGGGGCTTATTAAAGCGATTACCGGTTGAATCTGCATTTTTTATTGTCGGTCTAGCTTGTTTGGTTGCCTTACCAGGTACTTCAGGGTTTTTCTCAAAAGAAGCCATTATTGGCCACTTATGGCAATCTCCTACGGCAGGCCCTATTTTTTGGTGGTTAGCGATAATAGGTGCCCTAATTACATCAATTTATAGTTGTCGGTTATTCTTTTTAGCCTTTATGGGTAGCGCAAGAGAAAATATATCAATAGTAAAAAATGACGGAGTGCTAATTAAAGGGTCGCTGAGTTTGTTGGTGATTCTGTCATTGCTCGGTGGTTGGCTGAATATTGATCTAACCTCTGTCTTTCAACCATTAACAACGCAAATGATGAAGCAAGAACCTTCTTGGCTACACAGTGTTGCGGTTGCTACCCCCTTTATTGGTATTGCCTTTTCTTGGTGGTTTTTTCGTGAATACCGTTTGGGTCATACAACAAAAATTGCCCAGTCTTATCAACGTATTGAAATAAATAGGTTTAAACGTTGGTGTTATTCAGGCTTAGGTTTTGACACCTTATATACACAATTGGTTGTTGTGCCTTTTACCTTCATTGCTAAGGTTAATCGTAAGGATCTCATCGATCAATTGGTGATGTTGTGTGCTTGGTATGCCAAACTGCTACGTGACGTTGCTGCCTCTTTACAAAATGGCTTATTACGCTGGTACGCTGCTGCTTTTGCTTGTGGGTTAATACTTTGGTTAGGAGCGTGGTTAGTATGATTATCCTGTTAATGATTGCGTTACTACTTGTCTTTGCGTTACTCGCGTGGAGTGTTGAAAAATATCTTATTCAAGCACCTAAAATCATCGCGCTTATAGCTCTTGTTATCGTAAGTCTTTTATTTTGTTTTCAGTTGTTTCAAGCTGAACATAGTTTTGAAACATGGACGGTAATTGTTGATGCTACATGGATCGAAGCTTTCAATATTAAACTGCAATTTTCACTTGATCAGCTTAGTATTTTATTGATTTCGTTAACGCTATTACTTGCGTGTATTGCGATAGCCATTTCATGGCAAGAAGTGAGTGAACGGCAGGGGTTTTATTACTTTAATATACTTTGTGCAATTGCTGGGATCATTGGCGTCTTTGTTGCGAGTGATGTTTTTTTATTTTTTGTGTTTTGGGAAGTGATGCTGTTACCGATAACAGCGCTGATTGCAATATGGGGGCATGAAAGTCGTTATTTTGCTGCTGTGAAGTTTTTTGTCTTTACCCAAGTGAGTAGCTTATGCATGTTAGTGGCGATTATTATGCTTGCTTTCATGCATCAACAGCAGGTTGGACAATTCAGTTTCCTATATAGTGACTGGCAACAATTAGCATTTTCACCAGAAACCGCAACGTTCCTTATGATTGGCTTTTTCATCGCATTTGCCGTGAAGTTACCTTCTGTACCATTTCATTCTTGGTTGCCTGACGCTCACACTCAAGCTCCAACAGCAGGCAGTGTATTGCTGGCAGGTGTTTTATTGAAAACAGGTGCATACGGTTTGATTCGTTTTGTTATTTTACTGTTTCCAAATGCCAGCATGCAGTTTGCGCCTATCGCCATGACCCTGGGGGTTGTGAGTATTTTGTATGGCGCGAAAATGGCGTTTGCACAATCGGATTGCAAACGTTTAATTGCTTATAGCAGCATAAGCCATATGGGTTTTGTGATGATGGCATTATTTGCTTTTAACTATAATGCGTTTAATGGCGCTATTGTGACGATTATCGCCCACGGTATTAGCAGTGCCGCTCTCTTTTGTTTAGCAGGGATGATCTATCATCGTATTCACACCAGAGATTTAGCCCGAATGGGTAATATAGCGTTAAGTGCGCCTTGGATGGCAGGAGTCACTTTAGTGTTTGTTGCTGCTGCATTTGGCATACCGGGCCTGGCAAACTTTATCGGTGAGTTTTTTAGTCTACTTGGCGTATTTGCGGTTTCGCCATTACATGCATTATTAGCGACACTCGGAATGATTGGCTCAGCTATCTATGGCCTACGTTTATTTCAAACTGCTTTTCATGGTGTAAAACCTGATAATACTGCGACGAAGATAGAAGACTTATCGATAAGAGAAGGGGCGATCTGCTTGGTGTTAGCTGTACTGCTTCTGTTAATCGGAATTTACCCTCAAGCGTTATTACAATTTACTTTTCAAGGGGGTTATTAAATGTCGTTAAATACTTGGCTTTTATTGACCCCTCAATTACTCATTGCCCTAGGAGTAGTATGTTGCTTGTTGCTTATTTCTTGGCAACGTAGCCAACAACTTATCGCTTGGTTTACCTTAATGGTAATGCTGGTAACGATTGTTGCTACGGTATCGTTAATTGGGCAAACAGCAGTACATATTACTGAGTTAATATATGTTGATAGTTTTTCTTTGGTCGCCTTTTTGTGGGTGTTACTGGCGGGATTTTCCGCTGTTTATATGAGTAAAGCTTATTTACACAGTCACCTAGAAGTTCATGATGAATTTTATTTATTACTCTTACTTACTGTGCTTGGTGCTGGGGTTTTAGTTGCTAGTGATCATTTTGCGAGTTTATTTCTTGGTTTTGAATTACTAAGTATATCATTAGTAGGTTTAACGGGGTATTTTCGACACCAACGGCATGCTATTGAAGTTAGTTTTAAATATTTAATACTAAGTGCCAGTGCTTCAAGCTTTATGTTACTGGGCATTGCCTTTCTGTATAGCCAAACGGGCAGTTTATCTTTTGTGCAAATACAGCCAGAAAATGCCGATAATATGATCGCGCAAATGGGCTTTTTACTGTTTATCGCAGGTATTGGCTTTAAACTCTCATTAGTGCCGTTTCATTTTTGGACGCCTGATGTTTATCAAGGTTCACCAACGCCAGTGACCTTTGTATTAGCCACTATTTCTAAAAGCGCGATGTTTATTGCATTGGCTAAATGTATTTATGTAGAAGGCTTTCAAACACTGGTTGCATTACCAAGCATTCATCATGCGTTAAGTGCTTTAGCTATTATTTCTATGATTGTGGGAAACTGTTTAGCGCTAGGTCAAAACAATATTAAGCGTATTCTAGCTTTTTCTTCGATTGCCCATATGGGGTACTTGATGATTGTTTTATTGGTACATCAACAACAGTCAATACTGTTAGCAAGACAAGCGGTGTTGTTTTATTTATTCGCTTATTTAATAGCAAACATTGCGATATTTGGCATGTTAGTGTTAATTGAGCGAGATCGCAATGTTGGTAATAATATTGAGTTAGCACACTGGAAGGGAATGTTTTGGCATTCGCCCTATAAAGCTTTTGTGCTTATTGTGGCAGTGTTAAGTTTGATAGGTATACCGTTAACTGGTGGTTTTATCGGCAAGTTTTATCTGATGATATTAGCGGCAAATAATGCATTGTGGCCATTATTGATTGCGCTGATTGTAGGGAGTGGTATTGCATTAGGCTACTATTTACCAATGATTTTTCAGTTGTTTAAACAAGATGTTGTTAAAATAAGCCACATTACAACTTGGCGTACTCGACTGTGGCTTAGCGTTATCTTCTTGTTAAGTATTGGTGTCGGTATTTTGCCTGATGTGATTATTACTCCTTTATTAAATTTTTAATGCCAGTTTGGCTAAGCTAAAAGTATTATTCACAGTAACTAGTTAACTGTATGGTCAAATTATGCACTTATTACTTGTTTGTTTTGTTATATTCTGTATAATGCGCGCCTCGTTGTTAGGGCTCGGATGCTTTAGCAAGAATCTTGAAGTGGGGCGATCCCAATAGACTTGATCTGTACTGCACTGACGTGCTACCTCTATTTGTAAAGTCTTCCTGGTGGTTTCCTCTTTATATCGCGTAAAGCTTGTTAGTTTACAAGATGCTTTACCATGGGAAGACAAAATATATGTTAAATACCGACAATGCCGTTACCGGCTTTGCTAGCCTAGGCTTGCCTGAAAATATCCTTTCTGCTGTTACTTCACTTGGTTTTGACCAAGCAACACCGATACAAGCGAAAACAATTCCGTCATTATTGGAAGGGTTTGATGTACTAGGTGAAGCACAAACAGGTACAGGTAAAACAGCTGCATTCAGTTTACCAGCGTTAACTAAAATTGATACGTCAATACGTAAGCCTCAAATGCTTGTATTGGCACCAACGCGTGAACTTGCTATTCAAGTTGCAGAAGCGATTGAAACCTTCGCAAAAAATATCAAAGGTTTAAAAGTAGCTACTTTATACGGTGGTCAATCATATGGACCACAGTTTCAACAACTGGAGCGTGGTGCTCAAGTTGTGGTAGGTACACCTGGACGTTTAATGGATCATTTACGTCGTAAAAGTTTAAAACTTGCTGATCTTAAAGTATGTGTACTTGATGAAGCCGATGAAATGCTAAACATGGGCTTTTTAGAAGACATTGAGTGGATCCTTGAACATTTACCTGAAAAAACGCAAATGGCATTATTTTCTGCCACTATGCCTGCACAAATTCGTAAGGTCGCGAATCGCTTCTTAACCGATCCTGTGCATGTAAAAATAGCAGCAGAAAAAAAGGCAAAAGCGAATATTGAACAACTTGCATGGAAAGTAAGTGGTATCAATAAGATGACTGCTTTAGAACGCATTGCTGAAACGATTGAATATGATGCGATGATTATTTTCGTACGTACGCGAAGTGATACGGTTGAAGTTGCTGAAAAATTAGAAAGAGCTGGTTACCCAGCACTTGCCTTAAATGGTGACATGAACCAAGCACAACGTGAACGCGCTGTAGATCAAATTAAATCATCTAAAGCGTCAATTTTAATTGCAACAGACGTAGTTGCCCGCGGTTTAGATATCCCGCGTATTTCTACGGTAATTAACTATGATTTACCGGGTGATACCGAATCGTACGTTCACCGTATTGGTCGAACAGGCCGTGCGGGTAGAACAGGTACTGCAATTTCATTCGTAAGACCACGTGAAATGTATTTATTACGTCAATACGAACGTTTAACCTCAGGTACAATTAGTGCGTTTGAATTGCCAAGTATTCATGAAATTGGTAAAGCACGTATTGCACGTACGCAAACGGAATTGAAAAATTTGCTTGAGCAAAAAGATATTGCTGACATGCGTGAAATTATTGAAGGGATGGCAAATGACACTGAACTCTCAATGACAGATATCGCAGCCGCTTTATTGTTCTTGAAACAAGTTAAACAACCACTTCGCCCTAAAGAAGATCCTAAGCCTCGCCGTGAAGCTCGTGATAGAGATAACAATCGTTCTCGTGATGGAAGAGGTCGTGATAGCAGAGATAATCGTGGTGAAAGAGAACGCCCTCGTCGCTCAAAAGTGGCACGAAATGATGTGGATTGGCAAACTTACCGTTTAGAAGTTGGCAAAGAGCATGGTGCCAAGCCTGGTGATATTGTTGGCGCTATTGCCAATGAAATAGCACTAGACAGTGGTTATATTGGTCAGATCAACTTACATGATCGTCATACGTTTGTTCAATTACCAAAAGGGATGCCAGAGAAAGCCTTTAATCAATTGAAACGCGTACGTGTACGTCGTCAAGCATTAGAGATTTCTGTGTCACAAGCACCTGTTGTAACAGATAAGCCTAAAAGACGAAATGATAGGACACGAAAACCAGCTCGGGTTTCATAATTATTGAAGAAAGCGCCAAATAGGCGCTTTTTTTTCGTCCAAGTATAAGTCAGTTTTACTGTTTATTATCTAACGTTAAACAGACAAATTCATTCTGTGTACCTAATTATTTACAGCTTCTTTGTACGGCCTGATTGGGCTAGCTTTTAGTTGCTTTAAACTTCAGCAATCTTATCGTACAAATTCATTTACGATACAGGCAAAAATCTTGATCTCTCGACACTTTTACTGAAGATTTTTACTCGTAATAATAGCATCAAGAAATCAATGAGAGATAACTTATGACTAACGCAGAAAACCCTTTAAAACTTTGTGGTATCGAGTTTACCGAATACGCAACGCCCGATTCTGATTTTATGGAAAAAGCATTTTATGGCTTTGGTTTTTCGAAAACGAAAAAATTTAAAGGTCGCGACATTGAATACTTCAACCAAAATGATATTCATTTTTTATTGAACAACGAGCAAAAAGGCTTTTCGCGTGAGTTTGCTAAAGCACATGGCCCTGCTATTTGTTCAATGGGGTGGCGAGTAGAAGATGCTGAATTTGCCTTTGAACAAGCGATTGCGCGTGGTGCTAAGTCGGCTCAAGAAGAAGCAAATAAACTGCCGTATCCTGCCATTTATGGTATCGGTGATAGCTTAATTTACTTTATTGATAAATTTGGCGATAAAGGTTCAATTTACCAAGATGACTTCGAACCATTAGACAACCCTGTTGAAGTAGAAGACAAAGGTTTTAAAGCAGTTGATCACCTCACTAACAATGTCTACCAAGGTACAATGGAACATTGGGCAAACTTTTATAAAGACGTATTTGGCTTTACAGAAGTACGTTATTTTGACATTAAGGGTGAAAAATCTGCGCTTGTTTCATATGCATTACAATCACCTTGCGGTAACTTTTCTATTCCGATTAATGAAGGTAAGGGTACAAGCAATAACCAAATTGATGAATACTTAGATGAATATGATGGACCAGGTGTACAGCATCTAGCATTTATTACTGACGATTTAGTTGGCTCGCTAGATAAGATTGATAAATCTATTATCGACACATTAAACATTGTGCCAGAATATTATGATGATGTATTTGACCGTATTCCTTGGGTGAAAGAAGATAAAGATCGTATTCGTGAACACCAAATTTTAGTGGATAGCCAACAAGAAAATTCATATTTGTTGCAAATTTTTACTAAGAATATATTTGGACCTATATTCATTGAAATGATCCAACGAGTTGATGACAAAGGATTTGGTGAAGGTAACTTTACTGCGCTGTTTAAGTCTATTGAATTAAATCAAATGGAACGTGGTGTATTGTAGGTATTAACACAATTTACTAGCAATATTACGTAGTGATATATGATGAAAAATCCAGTAGTTGAACTACTGGATTTTTTTGTTTTACTATCCGTAATCACAAAATGCTGGTATCAATAAATAACTGTTCTAGTAATGTTGCTACTTGTTGATCACCTTCATTAAATTGAATACCAACATTGACTCGACCCTTTTCATTGCGACTATTGCACACTCTTGCTGGTATGCGCATTTCTCCAGTCGCGTAGTGGGTAACGCATACAAAAATATCACGTTGCTTAACATTGACAATGTCACTACTTGCTTTAAAGGTGAACCCGCATCCTTTCAGTGATAAATCTACAATGATGCCATTTAACTCGATATTACTTTGATCGGGGGCATTTAATGATATTGCCGCAGGTAAATGTGTAGTTATTCGTTGATGAGCTCTTAGTTGACGATTTTCAATCTTTTTGGGGTAGTTAAGAAAAATCAGCTTTTCTGGAGACTGTGTGATGTTGCGAATCGTTGCTTTAAAAGCAAAGCAGCATCCTTTGTCGCCTTCAAGTAAATAGCGAATAATGGCAACATTGCCTCCAATTAATACATCATTAAAGTTATCAGAAGTTGATGGATACTTTAGCATGATATATTTACCCGTTTCGTACCCGATTGATTAGCGGAAGCCTTAATCTAACTTGCACAGGGTGGTTTACTTGAAAATCGAGGACTTTACCAGGTAATAATTCGAAAAAGTTATTTGATTCTTCTTCCTCAACAGGTAGGGGGCTTACTGCTAAATCTGCCATTAATCATCCTTAATTTCATGTACATTAAACGACTTGTACATGTTGTTATTTTTTTAACCAATATAAACAAGGTTAAAAATAATGACAATCCTTAATAATAAAAAGTTAGGTATAACTAGGCGACAATAGGACAAAATTAAAAGATAAAAAAACCGGCGAGTTGCCGGTTTAGTCAAATATACGTTTTACTTTGGTAGCTTTTCTGCACCAGAAGATACGTGTAAATCTTTTAAAATACCGTCAGCTAAATTGTAAACAAAACCATGTATAGTCAGTTGTTGCCCTGACTCCCAAGCATTGCGTACGATCGTGGTATTACACACATTTGCCACTTGTTCAATGACATTAAGTTCGCATAAGGTATTAAACTTCTCGGTGTGATCAGTAATTGCATCCAACTTTTCTTGATGAAAGCGGTGTACGTCTTCAATGTGGCGTAACCAATTATCAATCAGACCGTAGCTGTCTTTATCCATTGATGCTAACACACCGCCACAACCATAGTGACCACAGACAATTATGTGTTTTACTTTTAAGTAATCAACGGCAAACTGAATGACAGATAAACAATTAAGATCAGTATGGATCACCTGATTTGCGATATTTCGGTGAACGAATACTTCTCCGGGTAACATGCCAAGTAACTCATTAGCAGGCACACGAGAATCTGAACAACCAATCCAAAGGTATTCCGGTTTTTGCTGTTTTGCTAAGGTGTCGAAAAACGTAGGATCTTCTTGATTAATTTTATCTGCCCAAGCGCGGTTATTTTTAAAAAGGTGGTCTATGTTTGACATATGGCTCTACTTATCGCTCTACACAAATGAATAATAGACATTTTATGTCACTTTCGACTTTATTGTAAGTCCGACCAATATCTTATTTGGGTATAATTCATTCTTATAGGGCTGATTGGTTAGATTTATTATTAGGATCATATTGCGTGATTTTTAGCTATTAAGCAGTCCACGCTAGGGTTTTGTGATGAATATTTTGCATGTGAACAAAAATTATATCGCAAAGTTAAGCACAGATTAGGGTAAATCGATTACAATAAACGTCATTGATCTTGGTAGAAAAGGTAAGTTATGGCAACGGCATGTGCGCGTCATATATTGGTAAAAAATGAAAAAAAAGCGAATGATCTAAAGAGTAAAATTGACAAAGGCGCTGACTTTGGTCAACTGGCGAAGAAGTTCTCCACTTGTCCTTCTGGTAAAAAAGGGGGGGATTTAGGCGAGTTTAAGAAAGGTCAGATGGTTAAAGCGTTTGATGATGTCGTGTTTAAAAAAGAAGTGCTTAAAATTCATGGACCCATTAAAACACGATTTGGCTATCATTTAATTCAAACCATTTATCGTAGTTGATTTCTTCATTAGAATTACAAGATAAAAAGCCGCTCAGTTGTTACTCAGCGGCTTTATCATTTACATTAACTTTTCATCAATTATTTTTTAAAAACGTGCTTCAAAGTTAAGTGTCGCAAATCGAGGTGTTTGCCAGTCAAGCGGTGCACCATAAAATTGGTTACGACCACCCGCTGTCCAGCCAATACCTTCATAGTTATCAACAATACTGACAGGTTGGCTATTGTCTAAGACATTGAAAATATCTAATGAAGCTCTCATGTCAATGCCTTTGACATTGAACGTATAACTTGCTGAAAGATCTAATCTAAATGTCCATGGGGTTGTGCCATTGCTACCACGAGGGTGATAGGTGATAGAGCCATCGTCTTGTGTGACGTAGTAAGTATCGCCATAGCTTCCGTATAGATCTTGATCTGTACTCCAGTAGCTACCACCTTGTATACCACGAGGGCGACCACTAGCTAACGTTGAATTCCAACCAAGAACAAATTGTTCAGTAACATTATAACTACCGAAGAACTTAAGTACATGGCGACGATCATTCGGTAAGTTACCGTAAGAACCATCCATTAATGCAGGGAAGTCAAAGTCAGTGGTTACACCAGCATCTGTTTGACCATTATCTGATTTAACCGCACCTTCGAAGTTACCATAACTGTGTGACCACGTATAACTTGCTGTCCATGAGAAGTCTTCTACTTTATATTTTAAGGTTGTTTCTAGTGCGTAATACTTGTTTTCACCTTTTGGTAACTGAACCGTTGTCGCATTATCATATTTAACTGGTGTGTCAGTATCAGCTAAGCCATCATCGTCAGCATCAGTGTAGAATATTGCATCTTTTCCTGGGTTGATCATTAAACAGTGCGCGTTTGAGTATTGACCACAGTAATCATCTAATGCTGAATCAACATAGCGGTAAGTACCTTTAACTAGCATTGAGTATTCATCAGACAACATTGTTTCATAGCCTAAGATATATTCGATTTTCGAAAATGGTTCGGCATTATTTGATACAAATGTTTTTTCTTCTGGGAACGTTGCTGTTGAGTTAACGACTTCTGAATTAGATTTAGTGCCATTAACCGGTGTTATACCAATAGGCTCGCCCGTTGTTGGATCAACGCCTGTAAAGGTATAGTGAGTCGTTCTATCATCAACCCCAGAAGCAGCGCGATAAATAGTATTGTTAGCTATTGGCAAATAATATTGGCCAAACGTACCAAACAGCTTACTTTCACCGTCACCTGTCGGATCCCATGAAAAACCTAAACGAGGTGCCACATCAGTCGTGAATGAACTAATAACACGACCCGTTACGCCGGTATTTTCGAAGTCATCAACACGTAAACCTAAGGTTAGCGTGAGATCATCACTTAGGGTCCAAACATCTTCAATGAAATAAGCTTTTATGTCACTGGTAAAGCCACCACCTTTTTCTTCATTAGAAAAGACACGGTCACGCACATAGTCTTGCGGCTGATCGCTGGTATTGGTAAATAGAACACCATCATTGCCTTGAATTGAAGCGCCTGGTTGTACTGTATAATACGTCCAAGAGTGACCGCCATCAGGACCTGTTGGAATATTAAAGCGTGTGGTATCGCGTTCTTGGCTTTCAATACCTGCTGTTATCGTGTGATCGCCGATGGTATATTCAAGATCTAACGCATATTGCGTGTTAGTATCGTTGTTTTCACCGTATGCACCACCAGGGCCACAGCTTACCGCAGGTGTTGTAACGTTATCGCGAGCCTCATTAACCGTTGAACAGGCGATATTAGAAGCACTTGTTTCATACTCTGTTTCAATACGACCAGCCATTGCTGTGACAATTAAATCATCAGTAATATAACCGGTGTAACTAATGCTGTGTGTTTCGCCTCCGCGTTTTCTGATTTGGGTACCTGTTTCGTTACCTACGACACCTTCACCATTATTGTTATAGGCAAAAATAGTTTCTTGAGTGTCAGATCTGTTTGAATAACCAAAATAGCTTAATCGGTGATTATCACTAATGTCCCAATCAATGGTTGCACCCCAAAATAAATTGTCGCCACCTGAAGATTCGCGTTTTCTGTATTGATTATTCGCTAAATAATGATCCCAAAATGATGGCTGAAAAGTTAAACTTTGTTTAGTACTTTTAGGATTAATAATGGCGTACATAAATAGCTTATCTTTGATGATAGGCCCACCAACAGAGAAGGTCATTTCTTTTTGGGTTAATTCATCAAGGCTTTCATCGCGGTAAATGGTGCCTGAACCGCCATTCGAACGCGCTATTTGTCGATCATCACTTCGCCATGATTCTGGCGAGTATGTACCAGTGACTGCAAATTCCCACTCATTGGTACCTTTTTTCGCTGTAGCATTGATGGCACCACCAGTGGCACGGCCGTAGCGAGCGGAGTAGCCGCCGGTTTTCACTTGGAATTCTTTATAAAATTCAAAAGGTAGTTCACCACAACCTAATCCATTACGTGTGTTGGTTACTTCCATGCCATTGATATAACATATATTTTCGGCAACAGAAGATCCACCAAATGAAGCAGTATTTGCACCAAAAGATTGATCACCTTGAACAACACCCGGAGCTAATAAAGCAACAGATGTTAAGTTACGATTGACTGGCATGCGATCAATTTCTGCCTCTCCGATAATGAGGCCTGAATCAGACGACGCTAAATCGAGTGTAGCAACGGAAGATGCGACCACTTGAATAACTTCAGTGTCATTGCTAGGCGCAGCAACCTCAAAGTTGGTGATGGTATTTTTACCAAGTGACACACGTACTTGTTCAAGTGCTAAAACGCGATTACCTTTAGAAACGGTCACCTCATAAATACCTGTAGGTAATTTTGCTAATCGATAACTACCATCATCGTCTAATTCAATACTACGAGTTGTTCCTGTATCTACGTTAACAGCTTTTACGATAATATCTGTTGCAACACCCTGTGTAACTGAAATTACACCTCTAATATCTTCTGCACTAGCCGTAGACATTCCGATTACTGAAGAAATGGCAATAGCGGTAAGTGAGCGGGTAAAAATCTTAGTATATCGAGATTTTTTCATTTTAAACTCCCTGGGACTTTCATCTAATTTTTGGTTGTTATGTCGCGCTAGTCATGTTTTGTTGCCATGAATGAAAACTTTCAATATGGCCTCATTACTAGCGTTGTGTTGATAGTAAGCTGTGCTTCTTTGATACTGCAATACAGAGGGGGGTAACGTTGGAAGTAGTTGAAATGATTTGAAATAATTCAAAATCATCAAAGTACTTTATTTTAAAGGCTTTTAATGAGTTAAACGAAAAAGTATGTATTTATTGACATAAATTCTACTGAAAAATCTGTAATCTACTTGAGGTGCGAATAAAGTTAATGAAAAACAAGTGGTTAAAATGTGTCGTTTTATAACACTCTGCTTTCAAGCTTCCTTTTTTTAATCTTTATTATTTTAGATTTTATTGTAATTAATTGAATTATATTAATAAAAGCTAGTTGTAAAGATATATTAACTGTTGTGGACTGTACAAAATCACAATAATTATATGCAAAACTGTAACTGAATTTTTATTGTGGTGATTTTGCGTAAAATATTTACAAACGATGTTTTGCCGTTGCTGAATACTACTCTTCTTGTTTGTCTTTTTTTCGCTGCTCTGCTTCACGTATTTTGATGTTTTTACGTTGCTCATCGGTTAACTTGAACTTCCGTGCTGATTGAAAGATAATCATCACTGCGCCAACGATGAATGCTAAACACAAAAAAATGAGTAGATAACTGTATATATTCATATGAATTTCCTTTGTTACATTTATTTAAACCTGTTAAACAACGTTAATTTCTAGCAATTCTAACTGCTGTTGCATGCTAAACACTGAGATTTCATCATAAGTTTTACCGTAAAATAACACGTTTATGGTGAAAGATATGTTGTTTTTTATCGTATTTTTGTTGTTAAAAAAGTCGCCAAATGTCAAATTTACCTGTAACGTTATGTCATTAGTATAACGACTATTATTGAGTCACATTCGCTCTCGTGTATTGTTGTTATACGTAAAATAAAAATAATTACATGATGGATAGATTATGGTGAATAAATTGCAATTTAAACTGCTTATTCCTATCGTTGGTGCAGGTATTTTAGCAATAATGACAGTAGCATTATTTGTAGGGCAGCTTTCTAAACTTGGTGCTATCACATTAATATTTATATTATGTTTATTGCAAGTAGCCATTAGTTATTGGTTTTTTAATCAACAAGTCGGAAGTCGTTTAGAAAAATTAAAACGTTATTTAGCTTTGGTAATTAGTGTTAATGAAGCACCATCTGGCCCACTAGTTGATTCGGGTAATGACGATTTAGCGTTAATGACACAAGATCTTGGTGGCTTTATTGATAACTTAAGTGATGTACTTGCTGAGATTAGGCGAGAATCAGTAAGATTAAGAGAGGGGGCAGGGTTATTAACCAGTCAAATAAGTGATGCCGTTATTGCTGTTGACCAATCTAGTGACCAAATTACGCAAATGGCTAATTCGATTGATAACGTCGCGTCTACATCATCGATGTTATCACAAAATGCAGCGCAAGTGAGTGATACTACAAGCGAAGTACTTGCCACCCTACAACATGGAACGGACTCTTCTTCAATAAGCCAAAAGACCATTGCAAATTTTGCCCAAGAAGTAACAGAAATGGCGCATGACCTAGCATTGTTGCAAGAAGAATGTGCACGAATAGGTTCAGTGTTAGATGTGATCCGTGGCATTGCTGACCAAACCAATTTACTTGCGTTAAATGCAGCGATTGAGGCAGCTAGAGCTGGTGAACAAGGTAGAGGCTTTGCTGTTGTCGCTGACGAAGTTAGAGCGCTTGCACACCGTACACAAGAATCAACCGTTGAAATTCAATCAATGGTAGAAGGTCTACAAGAAAAATCTAATAATGCGGTGCAATCTATTGCCAAAGGGCAAGCGCTTACTCAAGATAGCCTAACGCAATCGGAAGAAGTGGTTGCAGCTTTAAATAAAGTGGGTGAAGTATTTAAAGAAGTGAATAACTTAACCTCACAGATAGCGGCAGACACTGATGAACAACAACAAGCAACTGCATCTATTAATGATAATATGGCAACAGTTGTAACCTTAAGCCAAGAGTTACATGGTGCACTAAATAATATTGCAGAGCATGCTGAACGTCAAAAAGCCACATCGGAAGATGTAGATACCACGTTAAATAGGGTTTGCGTTTAATACAAACGTTGCATGTTAACTAAAGCTAACGGACGTTATTCGGCTTCTTTTTGTCTTCTTTTTGCCGCAAGTGCTTGTAAGTCTTTACTTTGTTTATGTAAACTTGCTCGCACTAATGCATCCCTATCTTCATCACGAATGAAATGGTAAACCACTTGGTATTCTTGTTGCGTAGAAGTCGTTTCATTATCAGGTTGAGCGGTATGATTAATAATTTCTCCGTAACAATAAATGGCGCAATTGTCAGTTGGGATGAATAGCTTAACCTCGATGAATGTACCAATGGTAAATGGTTGATCACAAACAAAGGTAAACCCGCCACCACCAAAACTAACTCCTTGATATCGCTTATTACTTTCATCTTGTTGCTGAACAATATAATCCATCAATAAATCAATTTTTCGTGCCTGATGGTTTAAGTAATCTATTAGTTGACCCGCAACACCACTGAGTGCTTGCAAAGGCTTTAAGGCTGCTTGATCTAAACTTGATATCTCAGAAGCCATAAGAAAGGGGGTAGGTATTGCATCTAAAAAACTCTGATAACTCGTCACTTGTGTGTCATTTAATGGGGTAACATTAACGGTGAAATTATGAGCAATAGAAAAAAACTCATTAAATTGGTCATGTTTATCTTGATTTGTTGTTGTCATCGCACACACACACTATTAGGAGCTTTTATTCAATTATGAAATAAATCAGCAAAGGACACAATCAATAGCAACTAATGATGTTGTTTTATCATTAAGTCAATTGCGCACTCGCACATTTGTTCGATACTTGATGGTTCAGTATATATGCCATCTATTGTTAATTTAGCAATACCATGTAACGTTCCCCAAACAACTTGTGACATTCTTAACGATGAATGTTCATTTGGTAGCAATTGTTGCTCTTGCCAATGATTAACCATCTCAACCTGTTGACTAAAAGTGGGATAAGCAGCTTTTTTAAGTTGCTCACTAACGTTGTTAGATTGCCAAATAGTATGCCCAAACATCAGGTTATATAAATGAGGATTACTCGTGGCAAAATCTAAGTAGCGATAGACAAAATTACGATATTGGGTTTCAATCTTGGAATTTTTATTATTTGCGATATCGTCTGCAATAGAACGCCACTGTGTAAAGCCCTTTGCGGCAATAGCACAAAGCAAGTCATGTTTGTCAGCAAAATGATGGTATGCAGCCGTTCTTGAAACGCCTGATTTCTCTGCGAGTTTACGTAAAGAAAGCGCTTCAATTCCCTTTTTAGACAGCATGTTCGTGGCGTTATCAAGTAAGGTTTGATAAAGATCACCGTGATGATACGCCATTTTTTCTACGGTTTTTGTCATGTTATATATTCTACAAAGATTTTCGTGGAGGGATAACCACATTGGCAAAAATTAACCCTGCAACTAGTGACATAAAAATGAGAAAAGCTTGCGAATTAATATCTGACGTATTAGCTAAAATCATTTGACCTGATACCGCAATGTTTAAGCCCATATACACTTTACTGCCTGGCACAAGTACAACTAAGCCGAGAATTTTTACTAGGCTGGAAGGTAAATTCATAATACGTGAGAACAGGTTACTATAAATGCCCAATGCGAAGGCTCCGACAAATGCGCCCAATGCAACACCTAAATAACTAGCCCCCCAAAGGCTAGCACTAAAAGCGATATAGCCTGAGAGTATGCCCCATGGCGCATCTTTCTTACGTGCTTTAAATAAAATAACAAGGCTAATTGATAACACAGTAACTGAAGCCCAAGAGGTCCAATCGGGAAGTGTTAAGGGTTCAATATAGTCAGCAACACCCCATAACTTATTGCCAAGGGCCATCCCTAGTACAGCGCCGAAATACAATTTGAACATAACCATAATGGCATCCATAACTCGTGCTGTGCCTGAGATTAAATTACGTGCAGCAAGTTCAGATAAGCCTAACGTTAGTGCTAAACCGGGGATTAGCGCGATAACCGCAGAAAGAATGACTAAAGGGGCGTTAATACTTGGATCGTAATTGGTAATCAATGAAGCGAATAATGCGCAAAGTAACGCAGATATTGGCTCTAGCATATCAGTAACACGCTTAGATTTTTCCGCCCAAAAGACAATTAAGCAAACGAATAGGCCGAGAATTGTCGACCAAAAAACATCATTCCAACTAGTATGCATTAGCATGGCGAATGCCCCGCTAGATGCGCCGAACGCGAAAAAAGTCAGCACTTTTCCATAAGGGTTGGGTTTATTAACAATTTCGTCTAACCGTTCGATTGCATCAGTTAATGTTCGCTGACCAGAACTTAATTCATCCACTAACTCATCGGTACGCGCCAAGGCGCCTAAATCTAAATCGCCAGGATTTACTCGCACTAAGTGATTATATTCTTGATTTTCTTCGTCATCAGAAAGAATAAAAGTTAACGATGTTGGAGTAACAATAAAGCTGGCATATAACCCTAAAAATTGTGAGACGCTTTGTAAGTGAGCTTCTAAGCGGTAAGCGGGGGTACCAAATTTATGTAATGCTTTACCCAAGCGAATAATAAATCGTCTTTTTTGGTGAAACTCATCAAGGTTGCTCATAAATTTGATCCGCAGCGAAGTTATTGCCGTTAACTATTTGATATTTTATGTTATGTTTTACTTTTCTAAAACAAGTAATTTTCATTATGACATTATTAATTATTTTAGCTTGCGTATTTGGTGGTGTTGCCTTAATGGTGATATTTGGCGAAAAATACGGTAAACCCATGGATGACCAGCAGCAGGCAAGTTACAGTAAGTGGCTTCGCATTCTGGTTTTTGTTCTGATTATTGCTGCCATCATTAAAATGATGGTCTAAGTTATGAGTATTTAAGCTGATAGTTTGCTTTAACTCAATAAAACCTTTCTCTACAATTACCCTAAAAACGACGGGCAGTTTCTGTGAAACTATTTTGCTATCGTCTCGCTTTAAGGACACCAAATGTTTGATGTGCCACAACTTGATTTAAAAAATAAAGTATCGCCGCAAGAGTGGCAAACGCGTATAGATTTGGCGGCTTGTTATCGACTTGTTGCGTTACATGGCTGGGATGATCTTATTTATACCCACATTTCGGCTCGAATTCCTGGTTCTGAACACTTGCTGATTAACGCGTTTGGATTAGCGTTTGAAGAAATTACCGCGTCTAACCTGGTAAAAATTGATATTAACGGCAATATTGTAGACCAAAATTGTCCGTTCGAAATTAATCCTGCGGGTTTCACAATTCATAGTGCTGTACATCAAGCACGGCATGAAGAACAATGCGTTTTTCATCTTCATACCAATGAAACAATTGCGGTAGCAAGTTTACAAGAAGGTTTATTACCGCTGAGTCAGTATGCAATGTTTGCGCTTGCCTCTATCAGTTATCATGATTATGAAGGACTTGCGGTAAACGCCGATGAAAAGAAACGTTTACAAGATAATTTAGGTAGCGCTAATTTTATGCTGTTAAGGAACCATGGCGCTTTAACGCTTGGTCGCACAATTGGCGATGCTTTTATGCATATGTACGATTTAACAAGAGCATGCCAAGTACAATTACAAATAATGAGTACCGGCATGAAGCCTATTTTAGTGGATAAAAGCATAGTGGATGGGATCAAAGCACAAGCTAATATCGTGCATACAGGCCTAACCGGCGGTCAAAAATCGTGGCCAGCCATGTTAAGGCGTATCTATCGCTTAGATCCAACTTTCGCAAGTTAATAAGAGAATAAAATGAAAATAACACATGTAGAAATTTTTGATATTGAATGCCCTGAAAGACCACCTTGGAACCCTGTTTTTGTGAGAGTTCATACTGACGAAGGTATTACTGGTGTGGGTGAAGCAGGGTTAGCATATGATTGGGGCCATAGCGCAGCGGCAGCTATGATTAAAGAAATATCCGAAGCGGTATTAATCGGCTTCGACCCTTTTAGTACTGAACTGCTGTGGACAAAAATGTTAAGAGAAAGTTTTTGGGGGCTTGGCGGTGGTCCTGTGCTTTATTCTGCGATGAGTGCTATTGATACTGCGTTATGGGATATCAAAGGTAAGGCGTTAAAATTGCCAGTTTATCAATTACTCGGCGGAAAGGTGAATGATGAATTACGCACGTATGCAAGTCAGTTACAATTTGATTGGGACAAAGAATGTAAGAAGTTAATCGAGCCTGCTGAGTATGCCGAAGCCGCTTTAAAAGCAGTGGCAGAAGGTTATGATGCGGTGAAAGTTGACCCCATTGTTTATAACCAAGATGGTAGCTCTTCTTTTGATCGAACCAAGTTATTTACGGCTCCTCAAATGCGGTTATTTGGTGATCGTTTACGTGCGATCAGAAATGCAGTGGGTGATGATGTTGATATTATTTTTGAATCTCATTCACTTATGGGAGCTGCATCAGCTATTCAAATGGGGAAGATTGTTGAAGAAGTGGGCTGTATGATGTATGAAGAACCCGTGAATTATCTTAATACTAAAGTACATAAAAAGGTTTCTGATCGAGTCAACGTACCAATAGCAGGCGGGGAGCGATTATATCATCGTTGGGATGTACGCCCATACTTTGAAGATCAAAGCATTGATGTATTACAACCTGATGTAGGTTTATGTGGTGGTTTTACCGAAGCAAAGAAAGTGTGTGATTATGCTGACACTTACGATATTCGTATACAAGCACATGTTTGTGGCGGGCCAGTAGCTACGGCGGCATCTTTGCACTTGGAAACGGCGATCCCTAATTTTTTAATTCATGAGCATCATACCTACGCGATTAAGCATTGGAATCGTGAATTATGCATACAAGATCCACAGCCTAAAAACGGTATCTTTAAGGTATCAGAAGCGCCAGGTATTGGTATTGAGCTTAATGATCAAATAGTAAAACGTTCACCTAACGTGACTGTGAATGCGTTAAAAGCTTAATACCTCATTATTAATCACAAAAAAACCGATATTCGCTTACTCATAGCGAATATCGGTTTTTTAATATTAGTTGGTATTAATTAACGATAGGGGTATAAAAACTTTCAGGTAATTCAAAATCACCGCTTGCCGTTTTTAATTTATTTTCTTCAAATGTGACGATGAATTTTCTATCTTTATTTAAAGACTCACTTCTACCTGACTTAAAGCGATATACATAATGCCAAACATTATTATCGAACGAATCTGTTACTACAGGTGTACCTAGTACAAATTTTACTTGCTCTTTAGTCATACCTAATTGCAATTTATCAATATCTTTTTGTTCAAGAAAATTACCTTGAGGCATATCTATGCGATAAATCCAACCTGTACAAGCGGACAACCCTAATAAAGCAATTAACGTTAAAATTCGAAACAACATGATGTAATAAGTAACCCTTTTATTTGTGAATGGGGATAATAACGAAGCCAGCCTTTAGATACAAAACTTTTTTAGCTATTTATATCAATTGGTATTATTCATTAATGAGTGCGATTCATCAATATTAAGCAAGCAAACAGCATGTTCTCTAATAAGCATTGCAGTCTCGCCAGATGCTTAGCTTAACTTGCTAATAATTCTTGTGCATTTGCCAAACTTGAGTCTGTTATTTGGTCACCAGCGAGTAATCGCGCAATTTCTTGGACGCGTGCTTGTTGGCTAAGTTCCGTAACATTTGTTTCAGTATGTTCACCATCGGTTAATTTACTGACGAAGAGCTGCTGGTGGCCTTTACTCGCGACTTGTGGCAAGTGGGTGACACAAATAACTTGTGTATTTGCAGCAAGTTGCTGCAGCTTTGTACCGACCATTGCCGCTGTAGGGCCACTTATACCAACATCTACTTCATCAAATATTAAGCTTGGTGCGGTAATTTGATGAGATAAAATAACTTGCAGAGCTAGGCTTATTCTTGACAATTCACCACCAGAGGCAACTTTGCTCATGATATCTAATGCTTGCCCTGGGTTTAAACTTACTAAGAAGTTAATGTCGTCACTACCCGTTGCAGACATCTTATCAGCAGGGTTACTATTGATTGCTACATTAAATTGACCATGTTCCATATTAAGCTCACGCATACTGTCGGTAATTAATGCACTTAATTTTTCAGCAGAGGTTTGGCGTGATTGAGTTAATGCCTGTGCAGTATCCAAGTATTGACTTTTAGCCTCATCAATATCTTGATGTAAATGTGTTAAGCGTGTTTCATCAGAGCTAATCATGGTTAATTGTTGCTTAAGATCATGATGCAATTGGTATAAAGCTTCTGGCTGTATTTGATGTTTCTTCGCTAGTTGAATGGCTGTTGAATATCTATCTTCTATATGTTGAAAGTGTTCTGGGTCAAGCTCTAAGCGTTCATGGTAGCTTTGTAGTTCTTGGCTCGCGTCCTCTAATTGAAGTAATGCTTCATTCATTTGTTCGATAACTGGAGAAATGTGTTGATCTACGTTGGCAATATCAGCAACTTTTTCGATACAAGATCGTAAGGCATCGTTAATGTTAAATTGTTCATTATCGCTGAGTAAATGAAGCGCTTGTAGAGAGTTATCGAGTAGGTGTTGGCAGTTACTAAATTTCTTATAGTCTTGCTCTAATTGGGTAAACTCGTCTGCTAATATCGAAAAATCATCAAGCTCATTTACTTGATATTGCAATAATTGTTGTTGTGCCTCTCGGCTTTGTTGAGTTTCTTGTAAACTTGCTAACTCTTGAGTTAAACCTTGCCATTTTTGGTAATAAAACTTTACTGAATCTACTAACTCATGATGGTTAGCAAAGGCGTCAAGCATGTGCTTTTGAGTATGACTTTTGGTGATTAATTGATGATCATGCTGTCCGTGAATATTAATCAATAGCTGACTAATATCTTTAAGTTGAGCAAGTGGAACAGGAGTTCCATTAATGTATGACTTCGAACGCCCTTCACTAGATATAACACGTCTTAAAATACATTCATCATCAATAGAAAAGTCATTGTTAGTTAACCAGCTTATTGCTTTTGGATTTTTTGATATATCGAATGTCGCGACCAACGTAGCTTGTTTGCAATGTGGACGAACAACGTTAGTAACGGCTCTATCTCCTAAACATAAGCCTAATGCATCAATAGCGATTGATTTACCCGCACCCGTTTCACCGGTGATGGTGGTCATTCCGGAACGCCATTCAACTTCTAACGATTTTACAATGGCAAAATTTTGAATCGATAAATGTATAAGCATAATGTCAACTACTGTATTAATATATAGGTGTTAATTTATACAGTAGTTATGAGTGATGCAAGTAAAATTTACTTCATTTTAATAAAGCTTATTACCCCAGCTTAGTTTTTGTCTGAGCACATTGAAATAATCATGATCTAATGGGTGAATGAGTCTAAGTGTATTGGCACTTTTTCTAATGATCACTTCATCTCCAGGTAAAACGGCTAAAATAACGTGTCCGTCACAACTTACCTGTAAACTTTCGTAGTTCTCGTTTGCCAATACTAATTTAATTTCGCTTTCACCATCAACGACTATTGGCCTGCTTGTGAGGGTGTGCGGAAACATTGGCACTAAAGACAATGCATTGAGATTGGGGGTTAATATTGGCCCTCCTGCCGACATCGAATAAGCCGTAGAGCCTGTGGGTGTTGATACAATTAAGCCGTCAGAGCGCTGGCTAAACATAAAGCTGCCATCAATATACACTTCAAATTCTATCATGCTAGCAACTTTACCGGCATGTAGTACCGCTTCATTGACTGCACTATTTGAGCTTTTTAATTTTCCATGGCGATACACTTCAGCCTCGATAATAAATCGCTGTTCAGATCGAGACTTGCCATTCAATATTTGTTTTAGTGGTTCTATTAAGTCGGTGGGAGGCAAATCGGTAAGAAAACCTAGGTTACCTCGGTTAACACCTATCACGCCGATGTTGTAACAAGAGAGTACACGAGCAGCCCCTAACATGTAACCATCGCCGCCGACTACAATAGCTAAGTCTGCTTGCTCGCCAATCTCAACAAGTGTTCGATGATTAATGTTTTCTATTGCCAAACCATTTGCTACGGATGTTTCAATCAGTATTTGATAGCCTTGTTCAGATAAAAATTTATATAACGTTTCTATGGTGTTTTTAGCACCATCATGTTTTGGTTTGCCAATAAGGCCTATTGTGCTGTAAACAGTAGTCATCATCAGAGAACAAAAAGTGAATCAATAGTAAAAGTTTCGCTGTATTTTAACCGCTTGTAAAGTTTAGTTTTTTAGAAAACTTTTAGAAATAAGCTTGAATCGTAAAGCGAAGCCCCCATAATTACCAAAATCGACTATATTATCCTGTTAGATTAAGAATTGTGGAGTTGTTTCATGTCTAATGAATCATCAGAAAATAAAAGTGCAGAGGAATTAGCTGCAGAGAAAATTATTGCAGAAGCTGAACAGCAAGTGGAAGAGCAACATGAGCACGCGCATGAAGCAATCAGTGCTGAACAAGAAAGAATAAATGAATTAGAGCTAGCGTTAGCTGCAGCTCAAACAACGGTTGCTGATCAAAAAGATTCAGTGATCCGTGCGAAAGCTGAGGTGGATAATGTTCGCCGACGCAGTGCACAAGATGTTGAAAAAGCACGTAAGTTTGCTTTAGAAAAATTTGTAGGCGAATTATTACCTGTAGTTGATAACCTTGAGCGTGCAATAGCTTCTTTTGATGCAGAAAATGAAGAAACAAAGCCAATGCTTGAAGGTGTTGAATTAACCTTACAAAGTTTTCTTAGTTCGTTAGAGAAATTTGATGTAAAAAGTATTGAACCACAAGATCAACCTTTTAACCCTGAATTGCATCAAGCTATGTCAATGCAAGAAGTAGAAGGCGTGGAACCTAATACTGTTATCGCCGTAATGCAAAAAGGTTACGAACTAAATGGCCGTTTAGTTAGACCTGCAATGGTGATGGTATCAAAAGCAAAACCTGCCGTTGATACAGAAGCGTAGTCACGCTGTTTCTTAAAAAAAGCCAGGAATTATCCTGGCTTTTTTAACGCATGTTGAACAGAAAATATAAATTAATTTTAAATATGTCGTTTTCAGGTAAATAAAGTGACATTTTTTTTATTTTTTTAGGGGGAAGCAGTTGAAAACAATTTTTTCTGCCCCCACTAAATGGTCAACAACGAAATTAATTGTAAATGAAAGTATTTGGAGATCCTTAAGATGGGCAAAATAATTGGTATTGACCTAGGGACAACTAACTCATGTGTAGCTGTTCTTGATGGCGACAAAGTACGCGTTATAGAAAATGCGGAAGGCGATCGCACAACTCCTTCTATCATCGCATATACAGACGATGGTGAAACGTTAGTTGGCCAACCGGCAAAGCGCCAAGCGGTAACTAACCCTAACAACACATTATTCGCCATTAAGCGTTTAATTGGTCGTCGTTTTGAAGACAAAGAAGTACAACGCGATATTGACATTATGCCATTTGGTATTGTTAAAGCTGATAATGGCGATGCGTGGGTAGAAGCGAAAGGCGAGAAAATGGCGCCTCCACAAGTTTCTGCAGAAGTATTGAAAAAAATGAAAAAAACAGCTGAAGACTACTTAGGTGAGTCTGTAACAGAAGCTGTTATCACAGTACCTGCATACTTCAATGACTCTCAACGTCAAGCAACTAAAGATGCTGGCCGTATTGCTGGTTTAGATGTTAAGCGTATTATTAATGAGCCAACAGCTGCAGCACTTGCTTACGGTATGGATAAGCAAAAAGGTGAAAAAGTTGTTGCTGTATATGACTTAGGTGGTGGTACTTTTGATATTTCAATCATTGAAATTGATGAAGCAGATGGCGAACACACATTTGAAGTACTTGCGACAAATGGTGATACCCACTTAGGTGGTGAAGATTTTGATAATCGCATGATCAACTATTTAGTTGAAGAGTTTAAGAAAGATCAAGGCATGGATTTAACGAAAGATCCATTAGCAATGCAGCGTCTTAAAGAAGCAGCAGAAAAAGCAAAATGTGAGCTTTCTTCTGCACAACAAACAGATGTTAACTTGCCATACATTACTGCGGACGCTTCAGGTCCTAAGCACATGAACATAAAAGTGACACGTGCGAAACTTGAATCGTTAGTAGAAGACATGGTGAAAGCAACGCTTGAACCATTAAAAACAGCTTTGGCTGACTCTGATTTATCAACAACTGATATCACTGATGTAATTCTTGTTGGTGGTCAAACACGTATGCCATTAGTACAAAAAGTGGTAACAGAATTCTTTGGTAAAGAGCCTCGTAAAGATGTTAACCCTGATGAAGCAGTAGCTTCTGGTGCAGCAGTACAAGCAGGTGTATTAGCAGGTGATGTAACAGATGTATTATTACTTGATGTAACACCATTATCGCTAGGTATTGAAACGATGGGCGGTGTGATGACGAAAGTTATCGATAAAAACACGACTATCCCAACGAAACAGTCGCAAACGTTCTCTACAGCCGAAGATAACCAAGCTGCGGTAACTGTACATGTCTTGCAAGGTGAGCGTAAGCAAGCACAAGCTAATAAGTCATTAGGTCAGTTTAACCTTGAAGGTATTGATGCCGCACCACGTGGTATGCCTCAAATTGAAGTAACATTCGATATTGATGCTGATGGTATTTTACATGTGTCTGCGAAAGACAAAAACACAGGTAAAGAGCAGAAAATCACCATCAAAGCGTCTTCTGGTTTGTCTGATGATGAAGTAGAACAAATGGTACGTGACGCTGAAGCTAATGCAGATTCAGATGCTAAATTTGAAGAATTAGTGACAGCGCGTAACCAAGCTGATGGCATGGTTCATGCAACACGCACTCAAATTACTGAAGCAGGTGATGATTTGCCAGCTGAAGATAAAGAAAAAATTGAAGCCGCGCTTACTGAGCTAGAAGCCGCGATAAAAAGCGACAACAAAGAAGAGATTGACGCTAAATCACAAGCTGTTGTAGAAGCTTCGCATAAGTTAATGGAAATTGCTCAAGCGAAAGCGCAAGCACAACAAGGTGGTTCAGCACCTGGTGCTGATGCAGCTCAAAGCGCAGGTGAAAAACCAGCTGATGATGTTGTTGACGCTGAGTTTGAAGAGGTTAAAGACGACAAATAAGTCGGACTTGAATCTTGTCGTTAGTTGGCTTGTTTACTTTGTTGGAAATACTCACATACACTTGTATGCTCCGTGTTTCCGCTTTGTACTAAAGCCAACTAACTTAAAGCTTCTAAGCCCTTAATTTTTAAAAAGGGTGTTAATAAAGCGTCGTTGTCGGCGCTTTATTGTGTTTAACAACAAAATACCAGAGTTGATTTTTTTATTGGTTTAAGCGAATACAAAAATTAATTTTCGAAACCTGCAGTAAATATAAAGAATTAAAGCTATGTCAAAACGCGATTACTATGAACTATTAGAAGTTGCCAAAGATGCGTCTGATCGTGAAATTAAAAAGGCCTATAAGCGTCTTGCTATGAAGTTTCACCCTGATCGTACCAAAGGTGATAAAGAGAAAGAAGAGACATTTAAGCAAATAAAAGAAGCTTATGAAGTGCTCATGGATGGTCAAAAGCGCGCTGCTTATGATCAGTACGGTCATGCAGCCTTTGAACAAGGTGGCATGGGCGGTGGTGGCTTTGGCGGCGGTGGTGCTGATTTCGGTGATATTTTTGGTGATGTATTTGGTGATATTTTTGGTGGAGGTCGTCGTGGCGGCGGCGGAGGCCAACGAGCACGTCGCGGCAGTGATTTAAGATATAACTTAGAAATGTCTTTGGAAGAAGCGGTTCGTGGTAAGTCTGTTGAAATTAAAGTACCCACTTATGTTCAATGTGATCCATGTAATGGTTCTGGCGCTAAAAAAGGTACACAACCTAAAACCTGTAGTACTTGTCATGGCCATGGCCAAGTACAAATGCGCCAAGGTATGTTTGCGGTACAACAAACGTGTCCGAGTTGTAATGGTAAAGGAAGCGTTATTTCTGACCCTTGTAATTCGTGTCATGGTCAAGGACGCGTGCAAAAAACGAAAACCTTAAATGCTAAAATTCCATCTGGCGTGGATACTGGCGATAGAATTCGTTTGTCAGGTGAAGGTGAAGCAGGTGAACAAGGTGCACCAGCAGGTGATTTATATGTTCAAGTACATGTAAAAGATCATCCTATTTTTGTTCGCGATGAAAATAACTTGTTTTGCGAAATGCCAATTAGCTTTTCAACAGCAGCACTTGGCGGCGAAATAGAAGTGCCTACTTTGGAAGGAAAAGTGAAGTTAAAAGTTCCGAAGGAAACGCAAACGGGTAAAATGTTTAGACTACGCGGTAAAGGGGTTAAGTCGGTAAGAAGCCACAGTGTTGGCGACTTAATGTGTAAAGTTGTGGTAGAGACACCAATCAACTTAACGGGTGATCAAGTTGATTTATTGCGTCAATTAGAGTCGAAAATGAGTACGAGCTCAAAGAAGCATAGCCCAAAAGAAACCGGTTTCTTTGATAGCGTTAAAAAGTTTTTTGACGACCTTAAATCATAAAGTACTCGGAATCTAGTCTTGTGATTATGCAATGTTAATGTTGTATTAATAATAGAAAAAGTCTCACAATTGTGGGACTTTTTTTATGGTCACTTATAAAGTTTGTCTATTTTAAGAGGTATTAACCTTTACACGATAGCCACATCTTCTTTGAGAAACAAAACGATTAAGTAAATAAGCGCTAGCGGTGGTAAAAAAGACAAAACAAAACCTAGCATAGCCGCTTTTGTTGCATTCTCTGTTTTATATGTGCCTAGTCGGTAACTTACCCCTACGACGAATACTAAATACATTAGGTATATTGCAGTTATTAGTATAATCCACATCATTAATATCCTTGTAAAAAATTTAATAAACTCATAAGTTAGAATATACTAATTTTATTGTTAGTCAATTAACTTTTATCGTTTATCGATAAGTTATTATTGTAAAACAATGTGTATATTGGTAACGTAACTGTATTGATTACTCTTTTAATGAATTGTCATGACATCAAAAATTAAAGTAAATCTTGATTATCTATTACTTGTCAGGGGTATGAGCCTAACAGAGCTTTCTGAGGCTATTGACATATCTATCGCCAATTTATCTATTTTAAAACGAGGTAAAGCAAAAGCGATTAGGTTTTCAACGTTGATAAAGCTGTGTGATGCATTGGCTTGTCAGCCAGGTGATCTGCTTGAAATAAGGGAATAGGTTTTAAAAAGTTGTAGAGCGGCTATAATTAATGGCCCCTTAATCTTTTGAGAATATTATGCGTGATTTTTTTATTGTATTCATTTTTATGACTTTATATTGTCAAGCAGCTTTCGCAGAAGAGGACTCTCTCCCTCCTTTAAACCCTAAATATGTTGGCGTTCATGGCATGGTGTTGGTGTCACAAGGCTCACGTGTTTTTGCGTCTCATTTGCCGTTGTATCAAAAACCACATGATATGCAGATCCTCTATAAAATTGAAACGAAACAGGTTTCGTTTTTAAACCTGGTTCGCGATGCTGAATTAGTGACTATTAAGCCAGAACCATTTAACTTACAAAGGTTGGAAAGGGGAGAGGAACTAACAGTACTTGCTGATGTGTATTTGGGCCATTTTGAACGAGGCGGTAGTTTAGTTTATGAAAATCACCCTATTGTGTTTGCAAAAAAGTTATACGCAAGAAAACTAGAAAATCTAGCTGAATCAGGGTTATGGAAAGAGTATGATTCGGTGACTCTGCGTAAAAATGAAAGAATTTATATTCATAAAATACAACAGCCTCCAAGTTTTGACCATTTGATTTTTGTTGACTTATCAGGCGCATGTGCGCAAAAATTTAAAACGTCAACGCAGATACCTACATCAGGCGAATTAACTTATAAGTTTATTAACTGCGGTACAATGAAGCCTTTGTACTATGAAACAAAAGATTTTGAAAATTAAGACAATTAATCGTCTTCAAAGCTCGGCAAAACACCACTACGACTGTGTTCAAACACTAACGAAGTTTCGACTGTTTGCACTTCTTCACGGGAGGTTACGGCATTAAAAACAAACTTTCGTAAGTGCTCACTATCTTTAACTGACATATGAATAAAGTAGTCGTAACTTCCTCCCATATGATAAAGGCTAACAATTTCTGGTAGTTTTAATAAGTCATCGCGCAATTTGTTTACAATCTGCTCTGAATAGGGCTGTAAACGAATTGCTGCAATTGCTTCGATATTACCACCGATATTTTTGAAATTGATATCAACATAAGCACCTTTTATGATGTTATGATTTTTCATCCGTTTTACACGTTCTAAGCAGGTAGATGGAGCAATCCCTATTTGAGCGGCAAGTTCTTTATTAGTGATGTCGGCATCTTTGTACAGGAGGGTTAAAATGTTAAGATCAATATCGTCTAACTTCTTCATAATATTTCTTTTTTTGTCTCATTGCTAAGCCATATTACACTTATTTTTATCAGAAAAACTAGTGAAACTTCGTGAAAAATAAAATTAATGTCGAATATTTTATATTTTTCCGAATTAATAACATGTGTTTTATGACTCTATTTTTTTATATATATCTGTGGCTGATTATATTGTCACACAGTTCATTTTGACATAATATGTCTGCGCAATTTTTTTAACCGTAGGATTGTATGCCAATAAAAAATATACAAGATTTTCTTAAATTAGAAGCTGCTAGCGGATTAATACTCATGGCAGCAGCAATTTTAGCGATGATGATCGCCAATTCACCGTTCTCGCCCTATTATGACTTATTACTCAATTTACCTGTAAAAGTAGCGGTAGGCAGCTTTGAAATTGCTAAGCCGTTATTACTTTGGATAAACGATGGCCTAATGGCGTTATTCTTTTTTCTCGTTGGTCTAGAGCTTAAACGGGAGTTTATAGAAGGTGATTTATCTAAACCAGGGCAAATTACACTGCCCGCGATTGGTGCCGTGGGTGGTATGCTGGTACCCGCACTTTGCTACGCCATAATCAATATTGATAACCCCAAAGCGTTAGGTGGTTGGGCTATTCCAACGGCAACTGACATTGCTTTTGCATTAGGAATTTTAGCCATTATTGGTAGTAAAGTTCCTTTACAGTTAAAAGTATTTTTAACCTCGCTTGCTATTTTTGATGATTTAGGCGCTATTATTGTTATTGCATTGTTTTACACCGATCAATTGTCAATGACTTCGTTGGTGGTATCAGCAATCGTGTTAACTATTTTGTTTATCATTAATCGACGAGGTATTACAGATACATCACCCTACATATTCTTTGGTATTGTGCTTTGGGTTGCTGTTTTAAAATCAGGTGTTCATGCCACACTCGCCGGTGTTATTTTAGCGCTGTTTATCCCGATCAAAGGAAAAGAAGATGAGCCGTCACCATTAAAATCGTTAGAACACAATTTACATGCCATGGTGGCATTTATCATTTTACCTATTTTTGCCTTTGCTAATGCAGGGATTAGTTTTTCAGGTATAGGATTTTCTGACATTACATCGCCAGTGCCTTTAGGTATTATTGCTGGCCTTGTTATTGGTAAGCAGCTCGGTGTGTTTGGCTTTTGTTTTGTTGCCATAAAATTAGGGTTTGCCAAGCTCCCTGAAAACGTAAACTGGGGGCTGTTATATGGGGTAGCAATGCTTTGTGGCGTTGGCTTTACCATGAGCTTATTTATTGGCTCCTTAGCGTTTGAACAAACAGCCGGGAGTACGATATTCGAAGACCGTCTAGGAATTGTTGTTGGCTCATTAATTTCAGGAATATTGGGTTATTTATTGATCCGATATAAAGTTAACAAACCAGATTCGCAGCCCTAGTTAAAACTGAAAATGGCGATATTAATTATCGCCATTTTTCGATAGAATATCGCAAATTGTTCAGTTAGTCGGACAAATGCAGCACAATTATCAAGATCTTATTAATTTATTCGAACAAACATTTTTTAACGACTACAACACTCGACTGGTAAAGGGTGATCATGAGCCGTTATACGCACCTGCCACTAATGTTGTGAATTTTCATCGCATCATTTTTGCTCATGGTTATTTTACTAGCGCGTTACATGAAATAGCGCATTGGTGTATTGCAGGAGCGCATAGAAGAACGTTAGAAGATTATGGGTATTGGTATCATCCTGATGGGCGATCACCAGCGCAACAAAAGCACTTTGAACAAGTAGAAGTTAAACCTCAGGCGATTGAGTGGGCGTTTTGTGTCGTCGCTGGTATTCCGTTTCATGTATCTGCAGACAATTTACAGGGTGAAGACGTTGATAGCATCGCTTTTCGTTATGCAGTTTATCAACAAGTTAGACATTATATTTCGGTTGGGTTCCCACAGAGAGCCCAGCAGTTTATAACTGCACTTGCCGTCTTTTATCAAAGCCGATTGCCGTTAACTGACGAGCAGTTTTTGTTAGATCAAGAGTTATATGCCGATGTTTAAGTTAGGTTTTATTATTAATCCAATTGCGGGTATTGGTGGTAGTGTGGCCCTTAAAGGTAGTGACGGTGAAGGTATTGCTGAACAAGCCATTGCTTTAGGGGCTAAACCCATGGCCAATGCTCGTGCAAAACAAGCACTAACCGTTTTATTACCCTATAAAAACGCGTTAACACTTTATACGGTTAACGGCGACATGGGAGAAACTTTAGCGAAAGAGCTTGGTTTTAATTACCAGGTTGTTTACCGTTCCACTACAACAAAAACATGCTTTAAAGATACTGAAAACGCTGTTGATAGCTTAATTTCTGCTGGTATCGATCTGTTGTTATTTGCTGGTGGTGATGGAACCGCCCGCAATATATCACATAGAGTTGGCGATAATTTTCCCGTACTTGGTATTCCAGCGGGCTGTAAAATTCATTCTGGTGTTTATGCGGTCACTCCTACTGCTGCAGGTAGAATTGTTGAGTTAATGGTAACGCACCAACTTGTTACCTTAACAGAAGCTGATGTAATGGATATTGACGAATCTTTATTCCGTGAAGGTGTAGTAAAAGCTAAACGTTACGGAGAAATGCAAGTACCTGCTGAATTGCGTTATGTGCAAGCAACTAAGTCTGGTGGTAAAGAATTAGATGAGTTGGTTTTACAAGATATTGCTGCTGATATCATCGATAAAATGGATGATGCGCTTGTTGTTATTGGCTCTGGTTCAACGACGGCTTTTTTAATGGAAGAATTAGGGCTCAAAAATACGTTACTTGGTGTCGATGTGGTTCATGAGCAAAGGCTATTAGCAAATGATGTGACAGAGCCACAATTATGGCAATTGTTACACCAACACAAAGGAAGTATCAAACTTGTTATTACTTTGATTGGTGGGCAAGGTCACATTTTTGGTCGAGGAAACCAACAGTTAAGCCCCCGTATTATCAGAGAAATAGGTAAAGAAAATATATTGATTATTGCTACAAAAGCTAAATTAACTGCGTTAGCTTCTCGGCCATTAATTGCTGATACCGGCGATAATACATTAGATGATGAGTTATCAGGTTTTATGCCGGTGATCACAGGGTATAATGATCAAGTTTATTATCCCGTTTCTAGTCCACAATAAAAGAGAGTTTCAGTGAGTATCGTTCATTTATCAGATTTATATCATCATTTTGATCAACTAGCGGCACAAGATGTGAGTAGCGATGAGCTATTTGCATCAAGCTATATTCGAGGGTTTATTGCACTATCAGCAGGTGAGTTTGGTGATGAGAATCAAGTAATATCAACGCCGTTAATTGAACACGTTAGTGAAAGTATGACAGCTGCAAGAACTGAACTTTCACCGAGTGATCGTGAGGTTGTTAAATGTTACTGGCACCAATTAATTGAACAGTTAGCAGTTAAGGGGTAATGCTAACTGTCTTTTACAGCGCTACTTTCCGTTTGATAATGTCGCGAATGATAAAGCGATTGGTTGATACACTAAATACCATTTCATTATTGACAGGGTAAGGAGTACCGCAGATATCCGCGGTTAAAATTTCCGCCAAAAGCGGCGCTGAACAAATTCCTCTTGCACCTAACCCTGTTAATACGTAAAGGTTCTGCATGTATGGCGCTGGTGTTTGGTAACGCCAATTTTTATCTTTTGACAGATGAGAATAGATCTCAGTGTGCTGTGAAACTTTTGCCATCGGCCCTGAAATTGGTAAGTGATCAGGAGTCATACAACGGACTCTGGCTTTACTATCAATAATATCTGAAGATTGCCACCCTAGTTGATTACCCATTGACTCTTTCAGCATTCTAAGGTTGTACTGATCGGCTTGATCTTCCGTAGTAGTATCAAATTTATCTTTTTCAAAGGTCGCGCCAATGCAATGTATGCCGTTACTTTCAGGGGTTAAATAGCCTTTATGGCAAATAACCGTAGATAAACTTTTGCTTTGCTTATTGGTGGTTAATGCCGTAATTTGACCTTTAACAGGTTGTAGAGGCAGCTGTGATATCGGCGCTATTTTAATGGTTTCTGCGCCAGCTGCCATCACTAAATTGCTAGCCATTAATTGCCCCTTGTTGGTCTGCAACTGCCACTTTTTATTAATAAGCTGTTTTATCGCTTCAACAGTAACGTTATATTTTACTTTTAATAAACCTGTAGGTTGCAATAAGTCTATAATCGCTGTTGTTAATTCATGAGGAGCTACCCAGCCAGCATCTGGAATATACAAGCCACCATCAGATAAGGTTACCCCAGATAACTGGCTTGCTTCTTTAGCATCGACACTACGAATAAGTGAATTAGGCCAGATTGCAGAATCAGAAATGCCTTGTTGGCGTTTTTGTAATTTGTCGTTAAAAGAAAGCTCTAATAATCCACACCAATCATGAGAAAAACTAGCTCCCTGTGATATTAGCGCTTGATAAAATGAACGCGCATTTGCTAATGCGTGTTGATAAAATTGACTTAATTCATCAGCTTTTTGATGTATTAAAGGGTATAACGCGCCAATAGGGTTATTCGATGCTCCTTGTGCTAGTTGTTTATCTTTACAGTATAAGGTGACATGAATACCCTTATGCACCAATTTATAGGCAAGACATGCACTCGCGATACCGCCACCAACAATAGAAACATGCTGAGGCTTCGAACGAAGTGGTCTTAGTTGATAGCCCTTACCGAAACGAGCACTGTGTTGAAACTTACCGGTAAGAATTTCTTTTTTCTTACCACCGTAATTGATTCGTTGCACGCGAAAACCATTGTTCGTTAAGCCTCTACGGACATTTCCAGCAACGGTAAAAGTAGCAACGCTTGCATTGGCAGTTGAAAGTCTACCGAGTTCTTTAAAGAGTTCTTCGCGCCACATATGTGGGTTCTTAGCCGGTGAAAAACCATCTAAGTACCACGCATCTATCATGCCTTTGTTTGAGCAGCTCAATGACGCTAAACTCGCTGTAGCGTCGCCAATTAAGAGTGTTAATGTAACTTTTCCCTGACAAAATAACAGTTCTGTATTACCCGTGAGTGTTTCAGGGTATTGTGTAAGTAATTGTGTTGCGAATTGGCTTAAATGGGGTAAACAGGCTAACGACTTTTGTAATTGTGCCCCACTAAGAGGATATTTCTCTGTCGTGATAAAATGTAATTCTGGTAATGTTTCTGTTGATTTAAGCTCATGGTATAGCCGTAGTGTGAGTAAAAAATTCAGGCCAGTACCAAACCCAGTTTCGGCAATTGTTAACCTTGATTGCGATGTTAACAGCTTCTCGCGTATTTGGTTACCTTCAATGAACACGCGTTGGCTTTGTAAATATCCTGACTCCGTATCAAAATAAATGTCATCAAATTTGTCGCTAAAAGGCGAGCCGTCTTCTTGAAAATGGATATGATTATTGTCAGTCACGTTAATTTTTACTGTAATTTTATTGGCGTTCGCGGTATATTTTACCTTTACTTTAGGGTGTTTGTCATGATGATAAAAAATCAGCGCACAAGTGTACGCTGGACAGACCAGTTTACGAACAAAAAGTCTGTATCATACGCCCGAATTTCCAAATTAAAGATGGTTAATTAAATGAAACGAGTAGTGATCACCGGATTAGGTATCGTATCAAGTATTGGTAACAACGCAGAAGAAGTATTAGCGTCGTTAAAAGAAGGTCGTTCAGGCATTACTAAAGCTGAAAGCTTTGCTGAAAACGGGTTGCGTAGCCAAGTTTGGGGTAACCCAACGCTAAATCCAAAAGACCATATTGATCGCAAGGCCCTTAGATTTATGGGTGATGCTGCTGGTTTTGCTTATGTTGCAATGCAAGAAGCGATTGATGACGCCAAATTAACTGACGAACAAGTTTCTAATTTCCGCACAGGTATTGTTGCTGGCTCTGGTGGCGCATCTTCTGCGAACGTTGTTGCCTCAACAGATACTCTTCGTAATAAAGGTGTTAAACGTGTTGGTCCTTATGCTGTACCGAAAACAATGTCTAGTACCTGTTCAGCATGTTTAGCGACACCTTTTAAAATTAAAGGTGTTAACTATTCAATCAGTTCAGCTTGTGCAACAAGCGCGCATTGTATTGGCAATGCCGCTGAATTAATTCAACTAGGCAAACAAGATATTGTTTTTGCGGGTGGCGGTGAAGAAGTAGATTACACACTTGCAATGATGTTTGATGCGATGGGTGCATTATCAACTAAATATAATGATACACCTGAGAAAGCGTCTCGTACCTACGATGCTGACCGCGATGGATTTGTTATTTCAGGCGGCGGCGGAATGGTCGTTGTTGAGGAATTAGAACATGCATTGGCGCGTGGCGCACATATCTATGCTGAAATTGTCGGTTATGGTGCAACGTCTGATGGCTACGATATGGTAGCACCGAGTGGTGAAGGCGCAGTACGTTGTATGGAACAAGCAATGCAAGGTGTTGAAGGCAACGTAGATTACTTAAATACTCATGGTACATCTACGCCGGTTGGCGATGTAAAAGAATTAGGTGCGATTAAAGAATTGTTTGGTGAAAAATCGCCAGCAATTAGTGCAACTAAAGCAATGACAGGGCATGCACTTGGTGCGGCGGGCGTTCATGAAGCTATTTATACGTTATTAATGATGGAACATAACTTTATTACACCATCCATTAATGTAGAGAACTTAGACGAACAAGCTCAAGGGCTTGATATTGTCACTGAAACTCGTGAACAAGACGTTGATTTAGCGATGTCAAATAGCTTCGGCTTTGGCGGAACGAATGCAACTTTAGTGATGAAAAAATATAAATAAGCGCTGCTAACGGTCAAATAAAAAAGCCGTTAACGTAAGTTAGCGGCTTTTTCTTTTATAAAATTATGAAAATTTATTATGATGAAAATATGCCGTATGCAGCTGAATTTTTTGGTGAATTCGGAGAGTTAACGGCGTTTAATGGCAGGGAATTATCAGCAGATACCCTTATTGATGCTGAGGTGTTGTTAGTAAGGTCAATAACTCAAGTAAATGAGAAGTTGTTAAGCAATAGTCCACAAATAAAGTTTGTTGGTACTGCAACCATTGGCGTTGACCATATTGATCAGACGTATTTATTTGATAAGCAAATTAACTTTTCATCAGCGCCAGGCTGCAATGCAATATCGGTAGCCGAATATGTTCTTTCAACGTTAATCGTATTAGCTGAACGTTATTGTTTTTCAGTTTTTGACAAAACGGTTGGTATTGTTGGTGCAGGAAACACTGGCAGTCGTTTAAGTGAAAAGCTTACCGCACTAGGTATTCAGCATAAACTCTATGATCCAATACTAGCAGCTACAGGCGAAGATTCTCGTATATTTGCCAGCTTTGAAGACATCTTGAAGTGCGATATTATTTCCTTACACGTACCAAAGACCACCACCGGGCTTTACCCTACATATCATATGTTTGATCAAACAGTTTTATCGTCTTTAACTGAAGATCAAATATTAATTAATGCATGCCGAGGAGAAGTGATAGACAACCAAGCGCTGTTATTACTTAAACAGCATGGAATGGCAACTAAGTTAGTGCTAGATGTGTGGGAAAATGAACCGAAGATTGCTGAAGCTTTGATCCCTTTTTGTGAAATTTCCACTGCACATATTGCTGGTTATAGCTTAGAAGGAAAAGCTCGTGGTACAGAAATGCTTTATTTGGCACTATGTGAGCAATTAAATAAAAAGCCGATTCAGTCACTTGAGGGCTTATTACCAAAATCAACCATAAGCCAAGTTGAATTACATGGTAGACTAAATGACGTTATATTAAATCAGTTAGTAAAAATGGTTTATGACGTAAGGCGTGACGATGGAATTTTTCGTCAACAAGTTTACATTAATGGCTTTGATTATATTAGGAAAACATACCCGGCTCGCAGGGAGTTTTCAGCGACAAAAGTGGTCATTAATGATCAACAAAGTGAAACACAAGTACTTGCACTTGGGTTTAGTTAAGAATTAATAGAGGAGAAGAGAGTAAGCTATGGCACAGAAATTTGATGTATGCGTATTAGGTGCAACAGGACTAGTTGGTAAAACAATCATTGAATTATTAGAACAACGTGACTTTCCTGTTAATAAATTATACCCATTAGCGAGTGCTCGCTCTGCTGGTGGCTTTGTTGAGTTTAACGGTGAAAGTGTTGAAGTAATTGACGCAGACACGTTCGATTTTAGCCAAGCTCAAATCGGTTTTTTTTCTGCTGGTGGTTCAATATCTGCTAAATTTGCCCCAATTGCTGGCGAAGCAGGCTGTATTGTTATCGATAACACCTCAGAGTATCGTTACGAAGACGATATTCCTTTAATTGTTCCTGAAGTTAATCCAGAGGCACTAGCAGATTATCGTAACCGAAATATCATTGCTAATCCAAACTGTTCAACGATCCAAATGATGGTTGCACTTAAACCTATTCATCAGGCTGTTGGCATTGAACGCATTAATGTATGTACCTATCAATCAGTATCAGGTGCAGGAAAAGAAGCAATGGACGAATTAGCAAAACAATGTGCTGATTTACTAAGTGGCAAACCTATAGAACCGAAAGCATTTTCTCGCCAAATTGCCTTTAATGTTATTCCACAAATTGATGTGTTCCAAGATAATGGCTACACAAAAGAAGAAATGAAAATGGTGTGGGAAACAAACAAAATTTTAGGTGATGATACTATCCGTGTAAATCCAACCGCTGTACGTGTACCAGTATTTTTTGGTCATGCAGAAGCGATTCATATTGAAACTCGAGAGCAAATTTCTGCTGAAGCAGTTAAAGATCTGTTAAAGCAAGCGGAAGGTGTTGAAGTATGTGACAAAGACGAAGAGTTTCCTACACAAATCGGTGAAGCAAGCGGCGTAGATGCAACTTTTGTTGGCCGCATTCGTGAAGATATTAGTCACCCTAATGGTATTAACCTTTGGGTTGTCGCTGACAACGTACGCAAAGGCGCAGCAACAAACAGTATTCAAATTGCAGAATTATTGATTAAAGATCATTTAAGCTAAGCTTAAGATATACTAAAGAAAAATAAAAACTCGTCGTTATAGTTAACGACGAGTTTTTTTGTTATAAAAAGGGTATAAAAGCGATTCATACTACAAAGTGTTATATAATCTATTTTAAATTGGAATAAATTTTGCTTTGTATTTTAATTAGTTGGAAGCGCCAAACATTTGGCAAATAATAACAAATAGCTAGGAAATCTTAATGCAACGATTGTTACGCCTGTGCCTGTGGCAGGTAATTTTGGTAAGCATTAGCTCAATGAGCATACCATCTTTTGCTGAAGAAGAGGGTGGCATTCGTATTCGTGGCCCTAAAAATAGCGATACCTACCGCTATGAGCGATATGGGCCTATCACGTCACAAGATACCTTATGGAATATTGCACTTACCGTGCGTCCTGATCCTGCTTTTTCTGTGTATCAGGTGATGCAAGCGTTGTTTGAAAAGAACCCGCAAGCATTTAAAGACAGTAATTTAAATCACATGATAGATGGTCAATACTTGACGTTGCCATCTACGGCAGAAATTGCACGCATAAATCCGGCAATTGCAAAACAAAAATCGGAAAATGATGACTCATCATGGGATAAAAAAGTTACCGCTAAGCCAGTCAGTAAGAAACCACCTGAAGAGTCGGTAAAGAAAAAAGATTTAGATCAAGCGAAAACCGAAATAAATGATAAATTACAAACGTACGAGCAGTCGCAAAATCTTCGTTTAGACACGATACAAAACGATGTACTTGATTCCATCGATGGCCTTCAAACAATACTTAAAGAAAACGAACAGCTTAAACAAAAACTTAATACCTTTACAGAGCAACTTGGTAGCATGAAAGATGAAGTTGCAAAAAGTAAAGATGTAGAGTTGCAACAACAACAAACTATTACTCTTTTACAGACACTTTTGGCGAAAGCCGAGGCTGAAGAACAAGCACGTCTCAAGGCTGAGCAAGCATTAGAAAATGCCAATGACAGCTTCTTAAATAGTCCATGGTTTTTGGCGATGGGGATAGGGTTGCCGTTAGCGTTAATTGCAGGGTTGTTACTGTTATTTTTGCGTAAAAAGCAAGATGAACAACCTAAAGAGAAGGTTGTTGAACAAAAGTCACAACCACCAGTAAGTGAAGACATCCCGGAAAAAACTGAAAGTCAGCCTACAGAAGAACTATCATTAGACGATGAACTATCGCTTGATGATGAGTTGTCTTTAGACGATGAACTCTCTCTTGATGACGAACTGTCTATTGACCTTTCAGAAGGTGATGACAATGATGATTCTTTATTTAGTGATGATCTTGAATCTCCCAATGAAGAGTTATTAGATGACGATGTCATTCATTTAGACGATAGCTTGAATGATATCGATGATCTAGATGATTTAGATGATCTTGGCGACTTAGACGATTTAGAGGAGATATCCTTAGACTCCTCAGAAGAATCAGAACCTTTAGAAGGTAATGAATTAGATCAAAGTGATTTAGATTCGTTGTTATCTGACCTTGACGAAAACGAAGACGATGCACCTGAAAAAGATGTTTTAGATGGTGATGAAGAAATCGTTGAAATTTCTGAAGACATTGAATTAAACGATCCCGATGACATCGACGCGTTAATGGATTCTATGGCGGCAGCGCCAGCAGCGGAAGAGCCATTAGCAGTAAATGAACCCTCAGCAGTGGATGAGCCCTCAGCAGAAGAAACTCCATCAGTTGATGATGATTTATCATCAGAGCTGAGCGATCCTGATGACATCGACGCGTTAATGGATTCTATGGCGGCAGCACCAGCAGCGGAAGAGCCCTCAGCAGTAGATGAACCCTCAGCAGTAGATGAACCCTCAGCAGTGGATGAGCCCTCAGCAGAAGAAACTCCATCAGTTGATGATGATTTATCATCAGAGCTGAGCGATCCTGATGACATCGACGAGTTAATGGACTCTATGGCGGCAGCACCAGCAGCGGAAGAGCCCTCAGCAGTGGATGAACCCTCAGCAGAAGAAACATCATCAGTTGACGATGATTTAACGTCAGAATTAAGCGATCCTGATGACATCGACGCGTTAATGGATTCTATGGCGGCAGCACCAGCAGCGGAAGAGCCCTCAGCAGTAGATGAACCCTCAGCAGTGGATAAACCTTCAGCAGAAGAAACTCCATCAGTTGACGATGATTTATCGTCAGAATTAAGCGATCCAGATGACATCGACGCGTTAATGGACTCTATGGCGGCAGCACCAGCAGCGGAAGAGCCCCCAGCAGTGGATAAACCTTCAGCAGAAGAAACTCCATCAGTTGACGACGATTTATCATCAGAACTGAGCGATCCTGATGATATTGACGCGCTAATGGATTCTATGGCGGCAGCACCAGCAGCGGAAGAAACACCGTCAGTTGACGATGATTTATCATCAGAATTAAGCGATCCTGATGATATCGATGCATTAATGGATTCTATGGCGGCACCTACCGCATCCGAAAATAACCCACTGGTTGAAGCAGAGCCGACAAATGACACTATACCGACTGTTGAAGATGAACAGCCAAATGAAAGTGAACATAGCTCGCCAACCGAAGGTGATAACAAAGTGTTAATTGATAACCTGCCAGAGGAATATGTTGAATCGTTTTTAGCTGTTGATTTAAGTGATTTAGCGGAGTCGAACGTTGAAGAACCTGAGTCCATTGTTAATAAAACACAAGCTTCTGATGGTATTGATATTGATGCCCTTTTAGCGGAAGAACAAGAAATTTCACCCCAAGAACAAGAAGGTAGGGTTGAAGAAGATTTAGATATTGACGATTTGCTCGCGGAAGTTGCACAAGAAAGCGGTGCGTTAACTGATGATGAACCGCTTGAAATTGGGGATGATATTGAATCAGCAAACACAGAAGATATCACTGATGGCTTATCGGATGAACTTCAAGCGGATTTAAACGCAGAATTTGACGAATCAACGTTGTCTGAATTATTAAACGACGAACAATCAAGGAATGAAGCCGTTGAAATTACGCCTGACTTTACAGATAGTAATGTATTAGCCGATTTATTGGCTGATGATAATGAAAATACACAGGTTGAAAAAGTTGAAGCGAAAGAGTTAGAAGACATTGAAGAACTCGATAATTTAGATTTTGACGAGCTTTTAGCAAACATTGAAGAAGAGCCTGCAGAATCAAGTTCTGAAAGCTTTGACGTTTCTGCTGAACAACAAGTTGAAGAAGAAGAGACACCGAGTGAGTTTTCTCAAGATACAGAAAGTCAAAATAAAGATTTCATTTCTGTTGATGAATTAATCTCTGAAACCTTATCAGAAGGCTCAGATGATGAAGAACCTTATGATAAAACAAATATTGATGTTGGCTTAGGTGAGTTTCCAGAGTTTACTCGCGATATCAACCAAATTGATGTTGATGAAGATGATGACAGTGGCGTGACTGCTAAATTAGACTTGGCAAAAGTATATATTGAAATTGGTGATAATGATAATGCTGAAGTCATTTTACAAGACGTGGTTAAACTAGGTGATGCTGATCAGCAATTTGAAGCTCAGCAACTATTAGATGGTTTAAAGTAACTAATTTATCAACGTAATTGAATACACCCGTTAGTTTTACATTGAGAATGTCGTTTTCATAGCGCGATTTATTCGCAAAGCATCAAAAAATAGTGGATAATTCGCCGCGATTTTTAATATATATTGCGGTTTATGAAGTATGCGATTTGCACTTGGTATTGAATATGATGGTAGCCAATATTGTGGTTGGCAACGTCAAAATAATGTGGTCAGCGTACAAGAAACGTTAGAAAATGCGTTATCTAAAATAGCGAATGAACCGATTAGTGTGGTTTGTGCGGGTCGTACAGACACAGGGGTGAGTGCGACCAATCAAGTAGTGCATTTTGATACGGTTAACTTTCGCAAAGAAGTAGCTTGGACTCTTGGGGTTAATACACATTTACCAAAAGATATAGCGGTAACTTGGGTCAAAGCTGTCGACGAAACTTTCCATGCTAGATTTGGCGCAACTTCTCGTCGGTATCGTTACATTATCTATAATAACCCTTTGAGACCTGCAATTTTTTCCAGGGGCTTAACGTTTAACCATAATCCCCTCAATGAAGCACTGATGCATCAAGCTGCTCAGTTTCTTGTCGGGGAACACGATTTTACTAGTTTTAGAACGGTACATTGTCAAGCACCTAGCGCAATAAGAACAATCGAGCACTGTAAGGTTACTAGGCAAGAAAATTATCTGTGTATTGATGTTAAAGGTAATGCATTTTTACATCATATGATCAGAAATATCGCTGGTAGCTTAATGCGAGTTGGTCAAGGTCAAGAAGAAGTGGAATGGATAGCAGAGGTACTGGCGGCTAAAAACAGATGTCTTGCTGGTGTGACAGCACCAGCAAATGGTTTATACTTTGTTGATGTGACGTACCCAGAAAAATATCAACTACCAAGTAGTCCTTTAGGACCAATATTTTTTAATTAACCATAATATACAGGGCAGACCAGTTTTTTATATTCAAACCACCTTATGTTATGTTCTAATTACGGGTTAAATGCCGTTGTGGCGATTGACTGTATAACTGTTTATTATATAAACAAAATTCAAGCATTGATGAAAGTGAAATTATGAGCTGGATTGAAAAGATTCTCCCAAAAGCAAAAACCTCTCAAAAGCGTAATATACCTGAAGGGGTTTGGGAAAAATGTACATCATGTAACGCGATGTTGTATAAAGCTGAACTAGAACGTGTTTTATCTGTATGCCCTAAATGTGATCACCACATGCGAATTTCAGCGCGTAAGAGAATAGAGCATTTTCTTGATGTAGGTGAACGCGTTGAACTTGGTGCTGATCTAGAGCCTCAAGATAAATTAAAATTTAAAGATTCAAAGAAATATAAAGACAGGTTGGCTGCTGCTCAAAAATCCACCGGCGAAAAAGATGCCTTAGTTGTTATGCATGGTGAACTTCATGGTTTACCCATTGTAGCTGCGGCTTTTGAGTTTTCATTTTTAGGCGGTTCTATGGCATCAGTTGTAGGTGCAAGGTTTGTTAAAGCGGCTGAATATTGTTTAGAGCATGAAGTACCACTAGTTTGTTTTTCTGCAAGTGGTGGAGCACGTATGCAAGAAGCATTATTTTCGTTAATGCAAATGGCTAAAACTAGCGCTGCGCTTGCTAAAATGAAAGAAAAAGGCTTACCTTATATTTCAGTGTTAACTGATCCTACTATGGGTGGTGTATCAGCGAGTTTAGCCATGTTAGGTGATATCAATGTTGCCGAGCCAAAAGCATTAATTGGTTTTGCTGGTCCACGTGTTATCGAACAAACGGTTCGTGAAAAATTACCAGAAGGATTTCAGCGTAGTGAGTTTTTACTGGAGAAAGGCGCCATTGATATGATTGTTAATCGTCGGGACATGCGCGATACGCTAGCAAGAGTATTAGCTAAGTTTACTAACCAAGAGTTACGAGCCAGTTAGTTTATCTATGAAGAGTATTGATACAAGCCACTCAAATCGTTCATTCGATGAGTGGCTTTCTTATATTGAACGTATTCATGCCACTGAAATTGATATGGGGTTAACTCGTATTAGCAACGTTGCTAATCGCTTAGGGTTAAACTTTGAACGTTCCATTGTTATCACAGTGGCAGGTACAAACGGTAAAGGCACTACGTGTGCATTTATTGAAAATGCTTTACTTGCAAACAATGATAGCGTTGCTGTGTACTCTTCACCGCATATTCATCGCTTTAATGAACGTTTACGCATAGATAAACAAGACATCGATGATAACTCACTTGTTAATGCTTTTGAGCAAATAGAGTTTCTACGTGGTGATATATCATTAACCTATTATGAATACACAACGTTAGCAGCATTAACTGTTTTAAACACAGCAAAGCCGCAGTATATTATTTTAGAAGTCGGCTTAGGTGGTCGGTTAGACGCAACTAACATTATCGACGCTGATATAGCCGTAATTACAACTGTTGATTTAGATCATCAAGCGTTTTTAGGGAATGATAGAGAGTCAATTGGTTTTGAAAAAGCAGGTATTATGCGTACTGAAAAACCGGTTGTCATTGGGGACAGTAATCCACCTAGCAGTGTCATTAAACATGCAGATACTTTAAGCAGTATACAATATTGCCGCAATAAAGAATTTTTTGTGATTGAAGACAACACCAGTTGGCAATGGCATGATCAAGATTCATCACTTAACAACCTCCCTCAAGGATTTATTCCTAAAGATAACATTGCTACTGCACTACAGGTGCTAAAGCTGTTAGATTACCCTTTATCGCAAGCAAAGGTTACCGCGCTTATTAATGAAACCAAAGTGTCTGGTAGAACCGAACTTATTCAGTGTGATGGTGATATTCTACTGGATGTAGGTCACAACCCATTAGCTGCGAGATATTTAGCAGAAGTGGTGAGCAAATATCATTGTGAAAACGTGTATGCGGTTATTGGCATGTTGTCGGATAAAGATATTAGCAGTACGATCACCCCCTTATTACCCCATATAAAAACGTGGTTTGTTTCAGGGCTTGGCGACGTACCACGTGGGGCAAGTAAAGAGTATTTAGCGTCATATTTTACCGAGCAAAATATTTTAACTTTTGACAACGTCATTGACGGCTTTAAAATGGCTAGGTCAACAGCCAATAATCGAGATTTAATTTTAGTTTTTGGTTCGTTTTATACCGTCGCAAAAGTAAAAACATTGCTAGATAGGAGTTAATTTGTCTACACCTTTTCAAAATAGATTGGTTGGTACTATTATCGTTGCCGCCGTTGCTATTATTTTTTTACCCGATTTACTCGACGGTGAAAAACAAACCTATCAGGAAGAGTTTGAAAATATACCAACAGCGCCAAAAGTTGATTTTAAGCCTAAGAGTTTAACCATTGATGAAGATAAAATAGCGAAATTACCTAAAGAAGAATTAACGGATGAAGTAGCCTTAGACGACAATAATCAAGACAAAACGCCTGTTGAACAAGATATTAATAATAAGCTTGAAACAGCTGTTGGCGATAATAGTAATCAGCCCGTTTCTTCTGGTTCAAAAATCACCGCTTTGCCTGAAAAAATAACTAACGAGCAAGCCTGGGTGATCCAATTGGGTAGTTTTCGCCATAAAAAAAATGTAGCGGACCTAACGCGTAAATTAAAAAAAGCGGGCTACACTGTCTTCACTAAGCCGATAAACACAAAAAGTGGCACATTAACAAAAGTATTTATTGGTCCTGAATTAGTTAAGTCTAGCTTAGAGAAAAAACTTCCAGCACTTAAAGAGTTAACGAAAGTGCAAGGAAAAATTGCCAAATTTCAGCCAACAAAATAATAAAATATTAGCGATCTTAGTGCGTGTTCTGGTAGAATGCGCGCCTCTAATCGATGAGACACGTAATTTATGGTTTGGGTAGACTATGCCATTTTGGCAGTCATAGGTATTTCAACACTGATCAGCCTTATCAGGGGTTTTGTTAAAGAAGCTATCTCGCTTGTTGTTTGGATCAGTGCCTTCTTTATTGCCAGTACTTTCTACTTAAAACTAGCGACGCTATTAACTAACATCTCTGATCAACTCCTTCGTAATGGCGCTGCCATTGCTATTTTATTTATTTCTACGCTAATCATAGGCGCCATTGTTAATTATGTTATCGGGCAACTGGTAACGAAAACAGGGCTATCAGGAACAGATCGCGTATTAGGATTGGTTTTTGGTGCGCTCAGGGGCGCATTAGTGAGTAGTGCCATATTATTTTTTATGGATGCATTTACGCCTGCACCTTCAAGCGAATGGTGGCAGAATTCTTTATTGATACCTGAATTTTCATTAATTATTGAATGGTTTTTTGAGTACCTCAAACAATCATCCAGTTTTTTACAGCAAGTTTAAAACATCGGGGTAAACTACATGTGTGGTATAGTTGGCATTGTTGGTAATACATCGGTTGGGCAATCTTTATATGATGGCTTAACAGTTCTTCAGCATCGTGGCCAGGACGCTGCAGGTATCGTGACTATTCACGATAACACCTTTAGACTCAGAAAAGCGAATGGCTTGGTGAAAGATGTTTTTCACACGCGTCATATGTTAAGACTTCAAGGTAATATTGGCATTGGCCATATTCGTTACCCAACTGCAGGCACGTCTAGTTCATCTGAAGCGCAACCATTTTATGCAAATTCACCATTCGGTATTTCACTTGCACATAATGGTAATTTAACCAATGCGCAAGAATTAAAAGATTGGTTATTTAAAGAAGCACGTCGTCATGTAAATACTACTTCTGACTCAGAGCTTTTGTTAAATATTCTTGGCCATGAATTACAACATATTGGTGGTTTAGATTTAACGCCTGATGATATTTTTACTGCGGTTGCTAATGTACATAAACGTGTTCGTGGTGCTTATGCAAGTGTTGCTGTGATCATTGGCCATGGCATGGTTGCTTTTCGTGATCCTAATGGTATTCGTCCTTTGGTGTTTGGTAAACGAGACACTGAGAAAGGCACAGAGTATATGATCGCTTCTGAATCGGTTGCATTAGATGCAAGCGATTTTGAGTTTGTCAGAGACGTTGCGCCCGGCGAAGCTATTTTCTTTACCGAAGATGGTCAATTACATAGTAAACAATGTGCTGAAAATCCAAGCTTTAATCCATGTATTTTTGAGTATGTTTATTTTGCACGCCCTGATTCAACCATGGATAAAATTTCCGTTTATGGTTCACGCGTTGAAATGGGTACAAAACTTGGTGCTAAGGTTGCAAAAGAGTGGGCTGATGAAGATATAGATGTTGTTATTCCAATTCCTGAAACATCTTGTGATACCGCACTGCAAATAGCACAAACATTGAACTTACCGTACAGACAAGGTTTTGTTAAAAATCGCTATATTGGTAGAACGTTCATCATGCCAGGGCAAGAACAACGTAAAAAATCAGTACGTCGTAAGCTAAATGCTATAGGAGCAGAGTTTGAAGGGAAAAATGTTTTATTAGTTGATGACTCAATTGTACGTGGTACCACCTCTGAGCAAATTATTGAAATGGCACGCGCAGCGGGTGCTAAAAAAGTTTACTTTGCTTCAGCAGCTCCTGAAATACGTTTTCCAAACGTTTATGGTATTGATATGCCGAGTGCTAATGAATTAATTGCTCACGGTAGAGAGTTGGAAGACATTTGTCAGCTAATAGGTGCTGATAAATTGATTTTCCAATCGATTGAAGATTTAGAAGAAGCTGTTCGTACTGCTAATCCTGATATTAAAAAGTTTGAAACATCAGTATTCAATGGTCAGTACATTACCAAAGATATTGATCAAGATTATTTAGAAAGACTCGACGCATTAAGAAATAACGAAGTAAAAGAAACGTCAGATAAAAATGCCGATTCAATTATTGATATGCATAATGAAGGCTCTGAATAATATCAACTTATAGAAAAATAAAGGCACCATTAGGTGCCTTTATTTTTACAAAGCTAGTGAATATTATCGAATATATTCAGTACTAAACCCCATACCAAACATAATAGCACTAATCGCCATTAACGCGACAAGTAGTACTAAGCCACAAGTGACTACTGAGCTTGAATAAATGAAGCCACTCTCTTCAGGTATGTTCATCATAATTGGCGTCCCTGAATAGAGTAAATAAATCGAATAAGCCAGTGCAGCAAGACCCGAAAGTGTGACAAACCACAGTACAGGGTATAAGGCTGTTAATCCTACCATTAACAAAGGAGTAACAGTGTATGACGCTAGTTCTAATGACTGTGAAAAGTCAGGAGAGGCTTTAAACGTGATAGCCATCCATTGGATCAAATAGGCGAGTGCAAAAACACCGACAATAATTCCAAAGTACATGGCAACTGACATCGCTAAAGCGCTTGATTCTGCAATTTTAATGACAGGGCCTGCACCAATAGACCAACCAATATGTGCTGTTGCAAAATAACTGCATATAGCTGGTATCAATGCGATTGTTAGTATATGCACAACACTGTACATGTAACTTTCATGGCGTTTTTCAATTGTGCGCCATTCTTCTTTTGGATGAGCATAAAGCCCCCATATATGATTTAATATCATGTTATATCCTCTTACTCAGTCCCCAAAATCGCCTTTTGCGGTTGTTGTTATTGTTATCCGCTAGCGTGTGTTCAACGTTATTATTTTTATAGTTGATATGTTATTTATGGAAGATGTTGAAGATATAGTCAAGAACAGAGTGAATTTTATACTAAAATCGTAGCAAATCATTTTTCATTATAATTAAAATAGATAAGAGAAATGTGATCAAAGAGGTGGAACTTAGCTGACTTTTATTCGGACAATATTCATTATCTCCATCTCAAATCCAGCAATAGTCTCAGTTGCAGGGTAATAGGTAACATTGACTTTTTGACCTGATAAGCACCTATACTGCTTTTTGCGTTTATATTTAAATGGCACATCGATATTTTCAAGCATAATGGTGTTAAGGATCCAATCATCTTCTTCCCTTTGCACATGTGAGATAACTTTTAATGACTCGCTGTGGATCAATTGTTTATGATTTTCGAGTAATTTATTAATTGCTTTTTTGGCCATGGCATCAATGTTTCATTTAAACGGTATGATAAGTATCTCACGCTTTATTCTATTTATATACTTTTGCTCAAGCAAAACCTTGTGAGACTTAAATATTAGGGTCTGTTGATCTTTCGAGAGTAAATTTTGTTCGAACTAAACGCGAAAGATCAACAGGCCCTCATTGATAAAGCTATTTGGCCAACCTCACGCGACTTAAGCGCTCAACAGAATTTTTGCAACTCGAGTGTGCATTCTACTCTATATTCACTCTGATGACCTTGCTAGTGCTGCTTTGATGAATTAATAAATCACCTTGTTTGGTTTTTCGCATATGCCTTACAATTCCTGCATATACATTACCTGAAGGGATAGCCCAGCTTTGAAATGTCTCACTTTTGGGATCAAACCTCACTAATGCATCTGGTCTCATGCCTGACTCGTTATACCAAACGATATTATCAATCACGGCTATGGCATATGGGTGAGATTGACTGCCACTAGGAGAAGGCCACTCTTTAATATCTCCAGTGTCAGGATTGTAACGGCCTAATCGCCCCTGAGATGAATTAACATACCAAATCATACCGTCAGCTGCGATATCAAGCCTACGCACTCTAGTCGCTTTATTAGGTAAGATAATATCGGTTAATTGCATCGTTTTTGGATCAACGTTAACTAAGCAGTTTCTACCGTTACAGGCTACCCATGGAGTGCCTTCATCATCAATTTTAATCCCATAAGGTTTAGATTTAGGAGCGTTCATCGTTACCAGTTTTATTTCGCCTGATTCTGGATTTAATCTACCTATCATATTGCTATGCTGAAGGGTAAACCAAAGTATGCCTTTATCATCGAAGATTGCACTGTGAGGATCTTTAGCTTGTTTGTCCGGCATCGGGAATTCAGTAATTTCACCTGTTTTTATATCAAGCTTACCCATGGTGCCATTTTTATTTCCTGTATACCAAATGTTGCCGAAGTTATCAGTGGTTACTGTATGTGGCATAGCATTATCAGGCAGGGGATATTCTTTCACTTTGCCGCTGTCAGGATCAATACGGCCAATAAGGTTTGCACGTTGACCTGCCCACCAAATATCACCATTTTCTGCTTCTATCGGATCACGAGAACGTTGTCCAAGGGTTGGCGTATGCCATGTGGTAAAACTAATTTCGGTATCACCTGATGTTAAGTTAGGTGTTCGTTTATCATTGGGTGGATAATTTTTGGCTAAGTAACTAACAATTTTTTCTTCAATAGCAGGGCTGTTAGAAAAGTCGATCATGGTGTGAATTAACGCTTGCCAACCATCGGCGTTATACCCTGAACTTCGCGTGATCATATTGGTGCGGTGACAAGCTGTACAATATTGTGTAATTAAGGCTTTACCTTCGGGCTGTTTAGGGTCATCGATGAGTTTATTATTGTTAGGTTGACTAGTGGCTGTAAACGAAAATACACTAACGACTATTAAAAGTAGATAAAACATAATGTTAGGCGATGACATGTGCATTCCTTTAATGACTCGTTGATTAATTTAGCTTGTGTGGTCTTTAACGGTAGTTCACCTTTCGCTGACTGTAAACATAAAGTTATTGCCTGAATTTTTAAGGGCGGCCTCTTAATTTGCGCGTAAAAAATAATTGAATGAAAGTTAATTAATGATCAATAAGTTATTGTCAATTAGGTTGCGAATATTGTCTTTATATACTCTTCCTATTGGCAGTGATATGTTATCAAGCTTTATTTCATTTGCACTGACAAGTGTAATCGCGTGATGAGCAACTATGTATGATCTATGTATTCGGCTGAAGCTTTTTTTTGGTAACAGTTGATCAAAGTCCGAAATTTTCATTTGGCTTAAAATGTGACGATTCTTTAAATTAACAGACGTGTAATTACCTTCCGCTTTTATATAAATAATATCGCTAAGTGCGACTTTATGGTTTTTTTTCTCGTCTTTAATAAAGATGCTTTGCTCAATATATTCGTCAATGTTGGTGGCTCTTGTTTGTCTAACTGAACCTATCGCTGGTTGCGAAGTGAGTGTTGATTCTGTAGTCATATTGTTCATGACTTTCTGAAGAGATTTAAAAAAACGTTCAAAATTAAACGGTTTAAGTAAATAATCAGCAATTGTATATTCGTAGCTTTCTACGGCGTGTTCTCTATGAGCAGAAATAATGATAATTTGCGGTGGGTATGTTAATGTTTTCAAAAACTCAAAGCCGTTGAGTTTTGGCATGTTAATATCTAAAAATATCAAATCAATTTGATGTGTTGTTAACAAAGGCAAAGCAGACATAGCACTATGACAATTACCTATCAAGTTCATATAGTCGATATCTTCAGCGAAGCTTTCTATGAGTGTATGAGCGATTGGCTCATCATCAATTATCAAGTAATTTATTTGCATCATAATTGTCTTATTGTATCTTAACTAGGCTAAATTGATCGTCACATTGGCTATATATTGGTTACCTTCAATATAGCGAGTATACGAATGTTTATTCGGAAACAGTAACGCTAAACGACGTGATAAATTTTCTGTACCAAGACCACCAGAGCGGCGAATCGCTTTATTTTTATCACACGTTATTTTGTCGAAATTATTTTCTATATTGAACATGATTGTTGTTTTAGTGGTTGTTAATGAGAAATGAATATATTGACTTTCTAGTTGGCTATCAACACCATGTTTAAAGGCATTTTCTAATAAATTAATAAAAAGCAAAGGTGGAATTCGTTGTTGTTTATCGTCTATTTTTTGTTCAAATTTGATATCAATTTTGTGTTTGTAGCGAATAATATTAAGCTCAATAAAATTTTCTAAATAGTCAACTTCGTCTGCTAAGGTTACTGTATTTTTTCGTCCTTCATAAATCGTAAAACGCATCATTTGTGAAAGTTTATAAATCACTTCTTGAGTCAGCTCTGACTTTTCTGTCGCTAAGCCATATAAGTTATTTAACGTATTAAAAAAGAAATGCGGGTTTATTTGGCTCTTTAGCAAATTAAGTTCAGATTTTAGGGTTTCTTCATGTAAATGAGCAATGTGCTGTCGTTGTTTATTTCGATCATGTAACAGATAAACTAAAGGGATCATTAATGAAAAGGTAAGAAACATCAGTAATATATCTCTATTGCCCAAACTGTAAATAGCATATAGCGTAAGAGAATATAAGAGTATAAAAAGAACTGTTTTAAACCAAGAATTCAAATTTTCACCTGTGAAAAAAGCGCGTTAGCTTGCTTCGCTATGACGATAGTGAATAGGTAGCTCGTTTAACAGCGTATTTTGTCGTTCAACTACCTTTAAACGTCGTTAGACATTGCTTTGTTTACAACATTTTAGTCGATTGTACACTACAGATATATTAAATTGATACTAGTGAATTATCGATGTTAACCATAAGAAATTTATCTAAAACGTACGACAATGGTGTTCAAGCAATCAAATCGGTATCTCTTGATATCGAACCAGGATTATTTGGTTTACTTGGACCAAATGGCGCTGGTAAGTCGTCACTTATGAGGACTATTGCAACATTACAGCAACCATCGCATGGCCAAATTAGTTTTGATAATAAAGATATTATTAAAAATCCTAATATTATTCGCAACTGTTTAGGTTATTTACCTCAGGAGTTTGGTGTATACCCCAAAGTATCTTGCTACGACTTGCTAGATCATCTTGCACTTTTGAAAGGAATAACGGATAAAAATACCCGAAAAAAACAAATAGAACAGTTGCTTTATCAAACCAATTTGTATGATGTTAGAAAGAAGGATGTTAGTTCATATTCTGGAGGGATGCGTCAGCGATTTGGTATTGCGCAAGCACTGCTAGGATCTCCCAAATTAATTATTGTCGATGAACCTACCGCAGGTCTAGATCCACAAGAACGCAATAGATTTCATAATCTATTGTGTGAAATCAGTGAAAATATTGTCGTCATTCTCTCAACGCATATTGTCGAAGATGTTAGCCAATTATGTCCTAATATGGCTATTTTAGCCGCTGGCGAAGTTCGACTGCAGGGCAAACCTGCTGACCTAATTAAGCGAATTGAAGGTACTATTTGGAGTAAAATGATCAATAAAGATCAGTTAGCTTATTACAAATCGACATTTAATGTGATTTCAGAACGTCTGATCACGGGTAAAACACAAATTATTATTCAAAGTGATTTTCAACCTGAGATTGGCAGCGAACCAGTAGAAGCAAATTTAGAAGATGTTTACTTTTCAACGTTAAACAAAGTCTCTCAATCAGATACAGGTGAGTTTGGAGGTAGCCATGCTTAAAGGATTAACGCTATTTGAGCTAAAGTATCATCTTAAACAAGGGAGTTTTTGGGCGGTAACGTTTTGTTTCGTTTGGATGGCTGTTTTGATTAACTCGCAGCGTGGTTCTGCTCTATTATATGCAAATTCAGCTTCTGCGATCACACAAACGCTTTTGTTTATATCTCCTTATATTATTTTTGCATTATGTGTCTTGGCTTCTGCAACATTGATCCGAGATAGTCAATTTAAGATGGAATCCATCATTTTTACAACGCCTATGGATAAATTTCAGTATCTCGCAAGTCGTTATTTGGGGATTGTCACTTCATCGATAATACTGTTTGCTATTGTACTTGTTGCCATGATGTTAGGTGTATTATTTTTAGATGAAAGCTTGGTAGGGCCAATTAACATTAGTCATTATTTTTTAGCTTTTTTTATATTTATTCTACCCACTATTTTATTGTGTTCATCAGTCGTTTTTTCGACGGCAATGCTATCTAAAAATACCATTGCTGTTTATGTAGCTGGCATAACGATTTTCGTACTTTACCTATTAGTATCTATTTTGGGGAATTCCCCTTTAATTGCCGGTTCTAATACGCTATTAAGCGATAGTAACGGGTTTACGGCATTAATGGAGCCATATGGCTTAATCGCTTTTATGGAACAATCTGCGTTTTGGAATAGTACCCAACGTAATATATTAACACCGGAGTTGTCAGGTAATCTTCTTCTCAATCGCTTGCTTTGGCTTGCTGTTAGTGCTGGACTTTTTTCGTATACGTATCATAAGTTTAGTTTTAGGACAGTTAACAAAATATCCAAGAAGCCACAGAGAACATTTGACAATCAAGCTAGCCAATTATCGCCTATCCAATCACAAAGCTATCAAACAGTGAAGCCTCAGCAAGATTTTGAAAAATTTAACGTATCGATTTGGTTTTCAAAACTTAAGCTAGAATATTTAACTGCGACCAAAGGTAAAACATTTATCGTATTGTTACTTGTTACTATGGTTTTTACTTTGGGGAATTTAGCTGGGAATATTTTTAACGGACCAATAAACAATGGTCAGCCCTATTACCCATTAACGTCAATTATATTAGAGCTATTAGAACAACCATTAGCTGATATCGGCATGTTGATTGCCATCTTTTATTCTGTCGAATTATATTGGAACGAACGTGATTTAAAAGTTGATTCGCTAGTTGATACGACACCAACGAGAAACGTAACGTTTTATTTAGCAAAGTTAATTACCGTTATTATGGTTTGTTTTACCTTGATAACCACTGCAATAGTAATTGCTATTGGCTTTCAGCTGTCACAAGGTATTGTTGATATTCAACCTTGGTTATACCTTATATTGTACTACTATGCTGGTGTCCCAATGCTATTAGCGGCTTTTCTAGCGCTTAGCTTGCAGCGATTAGCTAAAAACAAAGCCTTAGGATTATTACTCGCTCTCGCCGTATTTTTCCTTAGTGTTTTCGTTAAAAATTTAGGCTTAGAGCACCCGTTAACTATTTTGGCGTACCGTCCGCAGTTTATTTTTTCTAACATGGCGGATACGATTTACCACGATGGGGCTGTTCATTGGTATAATCTTTATTGGTTATCGTTTGGTCTTATTATTTCGCTGCTCACGGTTAAGTATTGGCAACGCGGTAACTCTAATATTGCACAGAAACTCTCGAGGAGCAGCACCTACTTATTAGCTAGCGTTGTCGTGATTTTTCTTACAAGTGGTAGCTATATTTTCTATCAAACTAATATCTTCAATGAATATTCTTCAAAAGAGCAAACATTGCGGCTGATGCAGGATTATGAAGTTCAATATGCTGCATTAGCTCATTTACCTCAACCAACTGTGATAGATATAAATGTTAATGTTGACATATTTCCAGACACTAGACGCTATCAGGCCAAAGGGCGCTATATTATTGAGAATCAAACCCAAGAAGATATTAACGAGGTGATGGTTTCAATATTTAAGCAAAGTCACATAACCCAAAACATTACCTTTAATGAGGCTGCACTTGAACGCTACGATGAAAAATATCAAACCTATTTTTTTACATTAAATACGCCAATGAAAGCAGGTGAGAAGCGGACACTTACGTTTGACTTTTCCGTGACACATAATGCTTTTTCAGCACTCGATGGTGAACATTACGTAACAAAAGGTGGCGCCTACATTGAACTTGAAGACATCATGCCGCAATTTGGCTATGACTTACGCTATGTTATTGATGATGAGGAAGAAAGGAGTAAGCGGGGCTTACCTTTAGTTAAACTGGCGATGCCAACAAAAGACATGCAGATATCGAGAGACGACTGGGTTAATTTTGAGACGATTGTTTCCACAAAGAAGTCGCATCAAGCATTAACAGTAGGACGCTTAAAAAATACGTGGCTAGATGAAGGTAGGCGTTTTTTTCATTATCAAACTGACGGAAAAGTTCAACGTCAGTTAGCGTATATCTCTGCAGAATTTGAGCAGATTAGAGAAACATATAAAGGCGTTGAAATTAGTCTTTTTCATAGCCCTGAACATAATAAGGATAGTCAGTATGTACTTAATGCGCTAAAGCATACAATGGATTATTTTTCTGAGAACTTTGGTGATTACCAATCAAATCAATTTACGGTTGTTGAACTACCTTATTTTTCTAGTGCTCAATCCTTTGGTAGTGCTCAACCGGGGATGTATTTAGGCGTAGAGAATCGTTTTTTCAATCTTGATAATCGTAATGTTGAAAATAGTGAATTTAACCCGCTATTACGAGGCGTTTCCCATGAGTTTTCTCACCAATACTGGGGCGGTTATATTGAACCAAATTATGTAGGTGGTTACGCTCTTTTGACTGAAACATTAAGCAAGTATAGTGAGTTAGTGCTATCAAGAAAGGTGTATGGCGAATATTCAACAAACCTTGAAGTTCACTTGTCATTAGACCGTTATTTGCGCGCTAGGTCTTATAGCAACAATATCGAAAAACCTTTATTTTCTACAGGAATGGAACCACATATTTATTATGCTAAAGGTAAGCAAACAATGCATGCTTTACTGGACTTACTTGGAGAAGAGAAAATTAACCAAGCGTTGAGAGACTTACTAAGCAAACATGGTTACCCCAATAAACCAACATCACTGGATTTATTAAATGAATTCTATTTAGTGTCAAACGACGGTCAAAAAGGAATAATAGATGATCTATTTAAGCGCGTTGTTTTCCATGATTTTTCGCTGCATAGTGCTAAAACCACTCTGTTAAATAGTGGCTTTTATGAAACGGAAATTGATATAAGTACCGTCAAACTTGTGTTAGATGTAAAAACTAATACCGAAGAAAAAGCACCTATCAATGACAGCTTAGATGTCGCGTTATATTCAGGGTTTCCCAAAGTGAACAACGAAAATATGCTTTCGATTCAGAAAGTGAAATTTAATAAAGAACGCAATATTGTCTTGATAAAATCTAAAGAAAAACCAAGTCACGTGACTATTGATCCGAATCGATTCCGAATCGATAGGAATATAGCCGACAATACAATTGCAGTTAAGTTGCATTAACACACGTTTAACTACTGCCTTACCAGCCAATATTAAAAAGTTTGGAGTCTCCTTAAAAGCTAACGCTTTTTCGGAGGCAACTGTTGCTGACTTTTATTTACCATAAAAAAGGAAAATACCATGAAATTGATTAGCCTCATCACTTTAATCTTGTTATCAATGAACGCAATTGCAACTAACGATAAAACGCTTTTAGATGCCAAAAAGGCGTACTTTCATCGTGACTATCAACAAGTAATGAGCATTGTTAAAGCATTACAAGTGACTAAGACTGAAAATAAGTCGTTAATGGCAGAAGTAGCACTATTGCAGGCTGCAATTGACATTCAAAAAGGTGTTAAGGGAGCAGATGAGCATTTAGAACAGATTATTGCCAAGAATGATGAAAAGGCGAATTTTCATTATATGGCCTCGAGACTGTGGTATCGTCATGCGAAAAACTCTTCAATATTTAGTAAGATGTCAATCTATAAAAAGCATGTTAAAGCGAGTATAAGGGCAGCAACGTTAGCGCCTGAAAATGAACGCTATCAATATATTGCTGCTCGTGCTTACGGACAACCGTCTATGATGGGCGGTGATAACGATAAACAGAAGCTTATTGTTGATAAATTAATGATTAACAATTCAGCCTTTGCACAAATGGCAATGATGGATTATCTACAAAATACACAAGATAAAGTCAATGCTCTTCCATTTATCAAGCAAGTTTCTGTAACCTACAAAGATAATATTGAAGTGCTTGAAAGAGCTGCTCAATTACTTTGGACTTTTGATGAAAAAGAGCAAGCTGGCAAGTTATTTTCTACTGTCTGTTCTCTACCGCCAGGTGAATTCGAAGCATATGTAAAATGGAATGATGCTTGCTTTTTAAGTGCTTCTTTTGCCGTTGAAGGTATTTTAACAAAAGAAATTGGTTTAACGTCAATTAACCGTTTAATTGAGTTTACCTTCGTTGATGATGATGAATTTCAACAAGCACAGTCAATCAAAAAGAAACTGAGCTCATAATAAAGGCTTTCAATGAGAGACAATATATCGTCAACATGTTCAAACACTAATCGTTGATAGTATAAGTATTCTAAACCGTTATCATTGACTAAGCTTACCAACGTCATTTTAAAATGTTAAAGAATCGGCTATCGACGCTAAAGTGCCATCAATGAATCATTTATCTGAGGGCTTTCTGTTTAAATACCGGCAAACTCTTCCATTACGTATGATAAAGCCCAGCGTAATGAAAACTGTAACGGTTTAGTAAGGGCGATATAAAGAAGAAAAGAATCACAACACTAATTAATACGAGTCTACAACATCATAACTCCAAAGGCTGTTGTTCGCTAATTGCGCTCGTTATTAACCAATATATAAATTAGCACTATTTATTCCTCTTACTAGGGCCTGTTGATCTTTCGCGTTTATTTTTGCAGCCGTTTATTGGTATTTAGACAAGGCATTGCGATTAATGTGTGGTTATTCCACATGAAAAAGCAATAACGACGTATAAATGACAAAAAGCGTTTAGTTCGAACAAAATTTAATCTCGAAAAATCAACAGACCCTAATAATTAATTGGGATTGAAAGGTTAAAAAAGGTTTACGCATGACTGAGAAGCGATAAAAGAGATGGAATTAAGATCTATTGTTATCCATATAGCTTCTTACCTTATCCAGACCAAGTAAAAGTTCCTTAAAGAGGTCAATCCCCAGAGTATCTATGGTGTCTTTATACAAAGGGGCTATTGTTTGTATAGCTTGGCTAAAAACTTGCCGACCTTTACTGGTAATTTGAACGAGCTTGCCTCGGCCATCATTAGGATCTTCTTCGATCAGGATATAGCCTTTAGCGGCAAGTTTTTGTAGGGTATTGGTCATTGACGGGCGAGCAACTTGAAAAATATTAGCTAATTCAGCTGGACTTTTTCGACGATCCATTCGGCACATATGACTGAGCACACCGAAGTGAGATGCTTGCATACCATCCGGAAGCGCTCGCTCCATTCGTGCTCGTGATAGTTGCTCTATAACTGCAATATTACGAAAAAATGCCATGACAGGATCAAGGGATTGCTCTCCTTCATTATCTTTCGACATTTATTCTCCTATTCAAGTAGTTAATATCACAGATTCTAATGGCCAGCGTGGGCTTGGTTCAACTTGATGACAATACCCTATTCGGGCTAACATTTGAATCCTATTTGGTTGTCTTACCGCTAATAAACTGTGAATGTCTTTAAATTGTTTATCCATTTCAGGAAATTCTTGTAAAGCTTGACTTACAGGTTGTATACCTATATTCAACGCGGTTGCTTGTAAGTTTAATTTAACATAATCACGACCGGCTTGTAGTTGCTCTTTACGACTATTGGTTTTAGTGGTTACCCAAACAAACCCCATTGAAGTGTTGAATTTCTCTTTAAATACTGACAGCGCTTGTACATTCATAGCGTTATTTGGATCTCTCATCCCTTCGCGTGTCATCATGCCCACTTTGTTAAGTAGCTCCATAGGTGCACCTATCATTGAAATACCATCTGGCTGTGCTTCAATTTCAGTCCGACCAATTCTCATAAGGTCGACACTTTCTCTTAGTGTATTTGGTGTTGTCATTTCAACACTTAAACTTTGATAGCTAATCTTTCTAATTTTGTTAACAATATTACTATCGCTACTTCCACTTGAGTGACTGGTTGATAGTAACGTTGCCATAGTAGAAGCACTTATTTCTCTAGTAGTATCAAAATGGATTTTCGACGTGCGACGAGTAAAAACTTGCTCAAAGAGCGGATCAGTTTTGATGGCTGCTGACTTCTCTAAGGTGAACCTAGCAATAGGTCGCTTGTCCAACCTTGGCTGAGGCTCACCATCAGGGAAACTTTCAACAGTAACGTCATAACCTAAATTATTGGCAGCCATAACAAATAATTCAGTGAAACAACCTAAACCTATGGTTATTTGACGATCAAAAGGATCGGTATGCGGTAAGCGACGCTCTAAGTCACAATATAAATCCATACTGTTTTGCTTATTAAGGTGCACTTGCCAAGGCTGACGATTATGAGGATTTGGCGCTAGAATTGCGTAGGCAAGCGCATCTAAGCGAGGATCACCGTATCCTCTGCTTGCATGTTGCCAAGGCTCAAAAGCTTTTGTTGGTGTGCGTGTGTTAAACCATAAGCCGCTTGCAGCAACGCCTGTTACAGCTACCACCGCACTACCGGTTTTTAAAAACATTCTTCTATTCATAATATAGCATTTTTCGTTAATTTAGTTAGGTGGCTAATTAATATAGTTAGATATCTAACTATATGCAAGAAGTAACGTTATATTTATTCAATTAATGCTTTATGCGAATGGGTGAAACTTAAGAAAACAAGCAGTATCTTTGATTTATTTTTTATTATCAGTTGTTTACATTGGAAGGTGTTCTTTGAAAATATACGATGAAGAGCTGTAGTTAGATTTCAAATTATTGCTTATTTGTAGTGTGCTTTACTATTTTGCTTTGCTATAGGGATTTTGAAAGCTTGGGTGATAAGATATGCTGTCAAGATAAAAGATGGCTTTTTAGCGAAATATTCAACGATAGCTATCGTTTCTGCGACAAACAGTGCAAGTAGTAGTGAGCCAATTGACTTTTCAATTAAGGTGAGCGCACTATTTTCTGTAATCAAACAACCGCCAATTGCAACGGCTAATAGCACAATAATAACGCGTATAAACCAAATACGTTTCAAAACATCCCAAGCCTTATCAGTCGATTTATTGTCAATACCCAGTTTCATGTATACCTCTTTGTATTAAAAGAAACTTTATTAAGCATACCTTAATGTAGCTTGTTGTTATATAAACATTTAAATATATGATAAAACGAAAACTTTAACTAATAAAATTTAGCAGAGTTGTCATTGCCTTACGTTTTTCAGGCGACAAAACTGTTATTGCAATGCCCCGTTACCCTCGAGTATTAAATGTGACGTTTCTTGCAATTAATCACGGCTTTATAAATAATCGTATGATAAAATTCGCGCATATCCAAAGTGTTAAATGAAGAACTAGCGAAAATGTCGACTCAATCATTATTATTGCCAATTTTGTCGTTTCTTAAATGTGAAACTCCTCAAGCGTGGGTTGATGAAGCAAAAAAGAAAGAGAACCTCGACATTGTACTTATTGATCACTTAATTTGTGAATTAAAAGCTGCGCAATCGGCCATGTTCTTAATTCGTAAATATGCAGTAGATAAACAAAGTGCTAATGCCTTACTCGCTTGGTTAGAGCCTTTTGAAACGCTTATTTATAAGAGGGAAGGGGATTGGCGCGAGCTGCCTTCAAAAAATAAGCTGACTAAATCAGTTATTCCAAGGTCAGATTCAAAATACGGACAAGATCTTATCGATAAAATGGTAGTATTGATTAAAGAAGAGTTACACCATTTTTATCAGGTGCTAGAGATCATGGATGAATACGGTGTTGAATACCGCAGCATTACTCCATGTAGATACGCGAAAGGTATGTTACGTAACGTGAAAACATTTGAGCCAGATGCGATGATTGATAAATTAATCGTGGGGGCTTACATTGAAGCGCGATCTTGTGAACGGTTTGCAAAGTTAGCGCCTCATGTTGATAAACGCTTAGGGGATTTCTATATATCGTTGCTGCGTTCCGAAGCTCGTCATTACCAAGATTACCTTGCACTCGCTGAACAGATAGCAGGTAAAGATATTGCTGACAGAATCAAATTTTTTGGTGAGCTTGAAGCTGAACTTATTTTAACAGCTGATGAAGATTTTAAGTTTCATTCAGGTGTACCTGCGTGCTCATTTAACGACTAAAAGGCACATTTTCTAACGTGATGCTATCAGGACTGACATATAAAATAGAACCTTGTTCATACCAATCGCCTAATACTATGCGTTTAGCTGGCTCATCATTTACCGTTAACTCATGTGTTGCTGGGCGATGCGTATGCCCGTGGATCAGAAGTTTTGATTGATTTTCTGCTAAACATTGAACTACTTCACTTGGCGTAACATCCATAATATCTTGTGATTTCATCGCGGTTGATTGTGCACTTTTCTTGCGATAATTTTGTGCGATTTTACGTCGTACAAATAATGGTAAACTTTTTATTATTGCTTGCCACCACCAACTACGTGATTTTTTCCGAAATGCTTGGTAATCAACATCGCGAGTACATAAGGTATCACCGTGCATGATCACGGCCTTTTGGCCATATAAATCAACCGTGGCGATATCTGGTAATAGTGTCATACCACAGCGCTGTGCATAGCGTTTTCCTAGCAGAAAGTCTCGATTCCCCTGAATAAAGTATATTGCCGTGCCTGTCTGACTAAGTATTTTAAGGTTTTGCGCAATTTGAATCACCAGTGGTGAATCATCGTCATCGCCGATCCAATACTCAAACAGGTCACCTAAAATATAGAGTGCTTGGGCTTTTGGCGCATCTTTTTTAAGAAATGACAAAAAACAGGCCGTAATATCCGGCCTGTCTTCTGCTAAATGTAAGTCGGCAATAAAATAAGTGATATTCGACATACGTTAACTAATGTTACTCAACGATTGTATCGTTAATAATAATTTCATCTTTTGGTACATCATCATGGAAGCCAAAGCGACCTGTTTCAACGAGTGTCATTTTGTCAACAATATCCATACCTTCAACAACTTCACCGAATACGCAGTATCCCCAACCTTGAACGGTCTCGTTTTTAAAATTAAGAAAATCGTTATCTGTTAGGTTAATAAAAAACTGTGCAGATGCTGAATGCGGGTCTTGTGTACGTGCCATGGCTAACGTACCACGTGTATTTGATAAACCGTTGTTGGCTTCATTTTCAATACTTTCGCCGCTTTCTTTTTCTTCCATGCCTGAAGCAAAGCCACCGCCTTGCGCCATAAAACCTTTGATTACGCGATGAAAGATAGTGCCATTATAAAAGCCATCTTTAGCGTATTGTTCGAAATTTTTTGCAGTAACAGGCGCTTTATCGAAGTTCAATTCAATTTTGATATCGCCTAAAGAAGTTTGAAAAGTGATCATATTTTTATCTCTGATAAAGTTTGTGGAAGGATTGTAACCTAATGGCTAAATCTGTAAAGGGAAGTGGTGATTATAATACTAAGTTCAGTTACAATGCCGATGCTTAAATAAACCTACTGATCAGGAGTCAGAAAACCTCATGTTACAAATGTACAACACACTTACCCGTGAAAAGGAAACATTTACCCCGATTAACCAAGGTAAAGTAGGATTGTATGTTTGTGGTTGTACGGTTTATGACTTGTGCCACATTGGTCATGGTAGAACGTATATTAGTTTTGACAATATTGTACGTTACCTGAGATTTTCTGGGTATGACGTGAACTACGTACGCAACATTACTGATGTGGAAGATAAAATCATTAAACGTGCTATTGAAAACAATGAAACGCCAGAAGCACTTACTGAGCGTACCATTGGCTATATGCATGAAGATTTTGATGCGTTAAATATTCTTCGTCCAGATCTTGAGCCACGTGTGACTACGCACATGGAAGAGATTGTAGAAATGATTGAATCACTGGTAGCAAAAGAACATGCCTATGTTGCCGAAAGCGGTGATGTATTATTTGATGTGTCAAGTTTTGCTAAATATGGGCAGTTAAGTGGCCAAAATTTAGAACAGTTACAAGCGGGCTCACGTGTTGACGTAGATACTACTAAACGTAATCCGTTAGACTTTGTTTTGTGGAAAACGGCAAAACCAGAAGAGCCTAGTTGGGATTCGCCATGGGGCGCAGGTCGCCCTGGTTGGCACATCGAATGTTCTGCAATGAATGCGAAAGAACTAGGCAAACACTTTGATATTCATGGTGGTGGCTCTGATTTACAGTTTCCACATCATGAAAACGAAATAGCGCAAAGCTGCTGTGCATTAGATACACCCTATGTAAATTACTGGATGCATACCGGTATGGTACAGGTCGATCAAGAGAAAATGTCTAAATCTCTTGGTAACTTTTTTACCATTCGTGATGTATTGAAACAGTATGATGCAGAAACCACACGTTTCTTTTTAACCACGGGACATTACCGTAGCCAACTAAATTATTCGACGGAAAATTTAGAGCAAGCACGTGCATCTGTTGAGCGTATATATACGGCATTACGTGATGTTGATGTACCAACAGGTTTTCAACTTGATAAATCATCACCGCATGCTTTGGCGTTCATCAAAGCAATGGATGATGACTTTAATACACCGCAAGCGTTGTCAGTGTTATTTGAATTGGCAAAAGCAATAAATGTTGCCAAACAAAACAATGTGGATGAAGAAGTAGTACAACTTGCAGGTACCTTAAAGGCTCTTGGTAATGTGCTTGGTTTATTCCAATTAAATCCGGCTGTATTTTTACAAGGTGGGAATGATGATGAAACTGTTGAGGTTGAAGCATTAATCGCTCAACGTAATCAAGCACGTGCAGATAAAAACTGGGCACTTGCTGATGAAGCACGTGATAAGCTAAAAGCAATGAATATCATACTAGAAGATAGCGCGGGTAAAACAACGTGGCGTAAAGGTTAATACATACCATTGTATTTGAGAGTAAAAAGCCCGGTTAACAAATAGCTAACCGGGCTTTTTTAATGTCTTTTAGGATTGGCTAAACTCTTCGCAAGCGATAAGTGTGTTTTCAATCAAACTTGCTACCGTCATTGGACCAACACCGCCAGGTACAGGGGTAATAAAAGCCGCTTTATTTTTTGCTACGTCAAACTCAACGTCACCGACCAACGTACCGTTACTTAAACGATTAATACCAACATCAATCACGATAGCGCCTTCTTTTATCCATTCACCAGGTATAAAAGCGGGCTTTCCAACTGCAACTACCAATAAGTCAGCGTTACGTACTTTTGTTTCTAAGTTTTTTGTAAAACGATGGGTGGTGGTAACCGTACAGCCAGCTAGTAATAACTCAAGAGTCATCGGTCTACCAACAATATTAGAGGCACCCACTACGAGAGCGTCTAAACCGTGAGGATGAACGCCAGTAGATTCGAATAAGGTCATTATCCCTTTTGGTGTACAAGGACGAAGACCAGGTTGTCTTAGCGCTAATTTACCTACATTTGATGGGTGAAAACCGTCAACATCTTTATGTGGCGCAATGGTTTCTATCACTAAATTAGCATCTAACCCTTCTGGTAAGGGTAATTGCACTAAAATGCCATCTATTTCATCATCACTATTTAACTCTCTAACAAGAGATAAAAGTTCATCTTCTGAGGTCGTTTCTGGTAAGTCATATGAACGAGATACAAAACCGACTTCTTCACAAGCACGACGTTTGCTACCAACGTAGACTTCAGAAGCAGGATCTTTGCCCACTAAAATCACCGCTAAACCAGGCGCACGCAAGCCTTGTGAAACGCGCTGTTCTACTTTTGCCTTTACAGAAGTTCTGAGTTGTTGCGCAATTTTTTTGCCGTCAATGAGAGATGCAGTCATAATTCCTAGGAAGATTAGATTAAAAACGTCGACATTTTCGCATATTTTACTTAGCAGGTGTAGATGCTATTCGTTGATATATTGTATTCATTTTGACTAAGTTAGTTTTTATTTGTAAAACTCAACTTTTAGCTACTTTTTAAGCAAATAGCTGTCAAATAATCTTGGTTTGCTGTAAAAGTGACCGAACACGTAATTTTTATTAAAAAACGTTTGACGAGCAAAGGGCAACTCGGTAATATCCGCACCCGTTGAAAGCAAGCGTGTTTTTAACAAAATGTCGGTGATTAGCGCAGCTTGGTAGCGCACTTGGTTTGGGTCCAAGGGGTCGCAAGTTCGAATCTTGCATCACCGACCACTTTTAAATTTTTCAAAATACTGTTAAATTTAAAAACGCACTTGTAGGTCATGTGCGCCCTTAGCTCAGCTGGATAGAGCAACGCCCTTCTAAGGCGTGGGTCGTAGGTTCGACTCCTACAGGGCGTGCCATTCCTGTGGTGGCTATAGCTCAGTTGGTAGAGCCCCGGATTGTGATTCCGGTTGTCGTGGGTTCAAGTCCCATTAGCCACCCCATTTCTCGTCGGTGATTAGCGCAGCTTGGTAGCGCACTTGGTTTGGGTCCAAGGGGTCGCAAGTTCGAATCTTGCATCACCGACCACTTTTCCTTTTTGAAATTGCTCATATCAAACGTAAAAAATAAACTATTAAATTTCACTTAGATGAGAACTTGCGAAGCAAGTCGACAAAATTGTCTGGAACAATTTTGAACGCACGTAGTGCGGCCCGAAGGGTGAAGTACAGGATGTACGGAATAATCTTGCATCACCGACCACTTTTCCTTTTTGAAATTGCTCATATCAAACGTAAAAAATAAACTATTAAATTTCACTTAGATGAGAACTTGCGAAGCAAGTCGACAAAATTGTCTGGAACAATTTTGAACGCACGTAGTGCGGCCCGAAGGGTGAAGTACAGGATGTACGGAATAATCTTGCATCACCGACCACTTTTCCTTTTTGAAATTGCTCATATCAAACGTAAAAAATAAACTATTAAATTTCACTTAGATGAGAACTTGCGAAGCAAGTCGACAAAATTGTCTGGAACAATTTTGAACGCACGTAGTGCGGCCCGGAGGGTGAAGTACAGGATGTACGGAATAATCTTGCATCACCGACCACTTTTCCTTATTGATATCGCATTTAGTTAACACCTCCTAAGCTATTAGTATTATTGATGCAGTGCTAGTTAGATATTTTAATATTCACTAGGGTCTTATATGGATTCCCCGTAGAAAAATTAAATGTACGCTGTCCTTCGAACATGTTTAATTCGTACGAAATTTGTACTCGAAAGTTCAATGCACCCCAAATCTATTCACTTTTCATATCAATGATTTCTACGAAAACCGCTTTTGACTGATTCCTGTTGGTTCAATAAATGGAAATAAGTTGATAACTTGTATAAAAATGATTTTTTCTAAATTGAATGAATGTTAATAAATCCTTTATTTTTTCTGGGGTTGGGGGCAATTTAAAGTAATTTGCTTCACCGTTCAAAAATTAATTGCTTAGAGCTCTCGACTCTGGCTAAAAGCGCCGCTATAATTTCGCGTCATTATTTTTAATCTATTCATCTTTGATTCGGATTTATTTCGAGCCTAGCTAGTCATCAGATAGGTTTCGAACAACAAGAAAGCTTGTTGCTCAGAATATAGATGCATTTTTGAAAGTGCTACAAAGTACTAAATATTGAGGTATGTAAATGCAAGTTTCAGTTGAGACTACAAAAGGTTTGGAACGTAAATTAACGATTTCAGTTCCTGCAGAGAAAGTAGACGTTGAAGTAAAAAACCGTCTTCGTCATATTGCGAAGACACAAAAGATCAATGGTTTCCGTCCTGGTAAGGTTCCACCTTCTGTTATTCAAAAGCGTTACGGTAAAGCTGTACGCCAAGAAATCGCTGGTGAAGTAATGCAACGTAATTTCGTAGAAGCGATTGTTGCTGAAAAAATTAACCCTGCAGGTCGTCCTCAATTCGTTGCTAAAAGTAATGAAGATGGTCAAGATCTAGAATTTGAAGCAACGTTCGAAGTTTATCCAGAAGTTGAATTAAAAGATTTAGATAAAATTACCGTTGAGCGTCCTGATGTTGATGTAACAGACAAAGACATTGATGAAATGTTTGTCACGTTACAGAAACAACACCAAACGTGGAAAGAAAATAAGCGTAAAACTAAGAAAGGCGATAAACTAACGATTGATTTCTTAGGCCGCGTTGATGGTGAAGAATTTGAAGGTGGTAAAGCTGAAGGTTTTGAATTAGAACTTGGTGCTGGCCGTATGATCCCTGGTTTCGAAAAAGAAATCACGGGTATGAAAGTTGATGAAGAAAAAACAATTTCTGTGACTTTCCCTGATGATTATCATGCTGAAAACTTAAAAGGCAAAGAAGCTGAATTTGACATCAAAGTGCATAAAACTGAAGGCCCAGTATTACCAAAAATCGATGACGAATTTGCTAAGCTATTCGGTGTTGAAGATGGTGGTGTAGATGCACTTCGTGATGAAGTAAGCAAAAACATGGCTCGTGAACTTTCACAAGCGGTAAAAACGAAAGTGAAAGAGCAAGTGATCAATGGCTTACTTGAAACTAACAGCGTTGACTTACCACAGTCATTAGTTGCTCAAGAAATTGATGTACTTCGTCAACAAGCTTTACAACGTTTTGGTGGTCAAATGGACCCTAAAAACTTACCTGAACTACCAGCTGAAATGTTCCAAGAACAAGCTGAACGTCGTGTTAAAGTAGGTTTATTACTTGGTGAAGTTATCAAGCAAAATGAATTAAAAGTAGACGAAGCTAAAGTCACTGAGTTGATTGAATCTGCAGCCTCTGCTTATGAAGATCCACAAGAAGTGATTGAATACTACAAGTCTAACCAAGAAATGAATCAGCAAATGCAAAACGTAGCGCTTGAAGAACAAGCCGTTGAAGTTTTACTTGCTGGTGCAAAGGTAAAAGACAAGAAATCTAACTTCAAAGATATTATGAATCCGGAAGCTAAATAAGCTTTTTGATTGACAATAGTTCACGCAATAGCTTAAATGGCTTGTATGGAAACATATGAGCCATTTTTTTTAAAAGGAAATCGTGTTGATCACTTCTCTTACTAAATCTCAAAGTACGAATAGCCAAATTGAAAGCGCCTTAGTCCCAATGGTTGTTGAACAAACAGCAAAGGGTGAGCGTTCTTATGATATTTATTCTCGTTTGCTCAAAGAGCGCGTTATCTTTTTATGCGGCCAGGTTGAAGACCACATGGCTAACCTGATTGTCGCACAAATGCTTTTTTTAGAATCAGAAAGCGCAGAAAAAGACATTTTTTTATACATTAATTCGCCAGGCGGTTCAGTAACAGCGGGTATGGCTATTTATGACACCATGAAGTTCATTCGTCCTGATGTTAGCACTGTGTGTGTTGGCCAAGCGGCGAGCATGGGGGCATTCTTGTTATCTGGTGGCGCTAAGGGTAAACGTTACTGTTTACCTAACTCACGTGTTATGATCCATCAGCCTTTAGGCGGTTTTCAAGGTCAAGCTTCTGATTTTGAAATTCATGCGAAAGAAATTTTGACCATTAAAGAAAAAATGAATCGTTTGATGGCTGAACATACAGGGCAGCCACTCGAGAAAGTATCGGTAGATACTGATCGTGATAACTTCTTAAGTGCGCAAGCAGCAGTTGATTATGGATTAGTTGACTCCATATTTGAACGAAGAGCCGAAAAGTAACACTAAAGTAAGTATAGACATTGAGATCTGCTTATTTTGTGAAATACTTATAATATAGATATTGAATAATTTAGAGGTACCGTATGACCGATATTAAAAAAGGTGACGGTGATAACGGCAAGTTATTATATTGTTCGTTTTGTGGTAAAAGCCAACATGAAGTGCGTAAGTTAATTGCAGGCCCTTCGGTGTTTATTTGCGACGAATGTGTTGAGTTATGTAACGACATCATCCGAGAAGAAATTAAAGAAATTTCTCCTAAGCAAGAAAAAGAAAGTTTACCTTCACCAGTAGAAATAAGAGAAAGCCTTGATGATTATGTTATCGGACAGGAGCATGCTAAAAAGGTGCTGTCGGTAGCGGTTTATAATCATTATAAGCGTTTACGTAATGGCGATTCTCACAATGGCGTTGAATTAGGCAAAAGTAATATTTTGCTGATTGGGCCTACAGGTAGTGGTAAAACGTTACTTGCTGAAACATTAGCTCGCTTACTTGATGTACCTTTCACTATGGCAGATGCAACTACGTTAACCGAAGCCGGTTACGTAGGTGAAGACGTTGAAAACATCATTCAGAAGTTACTGCAAAAATGTGATTATGATGTTGAAAAGGCACAACGTGGTATCGTTTATATCGATGAAATCGATAAAATATCTCGCAAGTCTGATAACCCGTCTATTACGCGTGATGTGTCAGGTGAAGGTGTACAACAAGCATTATTGAAACTAATAGAAGGTACTGTTGCTTCTGTGCCTCCACAAGGTGGTCGTAAACACCCTCAACAAGAGTTTTTGCAGGTTGATACCTCTAAGATTCTATTTATTTGTGGCGGTGCATTTGCGGGCTTAGATAAAGTGATTGAACAGCGTTGTGATACAGGTGCTGGCATTGGTTTTGGTGTTGAAGTTAAAGCAACTGATAGTAAGAAGTCATTGACTGAACGCTTTCAAGAAGTTGAGCCAGAAGACTTAGTTAAATATGGTTTAATTCCTGAGTTCATCGGTCGATTACCGGTTGTAGCAACATTAAGTGAACTTGATGAAAGTGCATTGATCCAAATACTACAAGAACCAAAAAATGCGTTAACCAAGCAATATTCAGCATTATTCGATATGGAAGGTGTTGAATTAGAGTTTAGAAAAGATGCCTTACAAGCGATTGCAAATAAAGCAATGGTACGTAAAACAGGTGCTCGAGGGCTACGTTCGATCGTTGAAGGTGTTTTACTTGATACGATGTATGAACTACCAACGATGGAAAACGCAACGAAAGTTGTATTAGATGAAACCGTCATTAAAGGTGAGTCTAAGCCTATTGTGATATATGAGTCTGCGCAAGATAAAGCTGCATCTGATAGTTAATTAGTGATGGATTGAAAAGAGTACTTCGGTACTCTTTTTTTTATCTTTTAAAAATTATCTGTGAAAAAACTGCATTATAGAACTATGTTGTGTGTTTATTGTACGAACATTTGCTTTTTTTAAACTAATTGTTGAAAGCGTTGCGAATAACCCCATATAGTTTTTACTAAAGATTAATATCTAAGATTGTTGCATTTAAGAGAGTCCCCGATGTCTGAAGAATCAAATCCTGTCAGCAAAATTAATGAAGTACCCGTTTTGGCCTTACGTGATGTTGTTGTTTATCCACAAATGGTCATTCCTTTATTTGTTGGCCGTGAAAAGTCGATTCGCTGTTTAGATATCGCAATGGAAAGCGACAAGCAGGTTTTTCTTGTTGCTCAAAAAGATGCCGCAGTTGATGATCCAAGCGAAAATGATGTATTTGCTACAGGCACTGTTGCCACCATTTTACAAATGTTGAAATTGCCAGATGGCACGGTGAAAGTGTTAGTTGAAGGGGTAAGGCGAGCAGAAGTCACCGAGTTTGTTGAAACAGAACAATACTTTACCGCTAATATTGCATATTTAAGCGCTGAGAATAGCGACGAAGACAGTTTAGATGTTTTAGTGCGTTCAGCTATCTCGCAATTTGAAGGTTACGTTAAGCTAAATAAGAAAATACCACCGGAAGTACTTACGTCAATTTCAGGCATTGATGATGCAGAACAATTAGCTGATACCATGGCCGCTCATATGCCATTAAAGCTAGTAGAAAAGCAAAATGTGCTTGAAATTAAAGATGTTGCTAAACGATTAGAGCATCTAATGGCACTGATGGAAGGCGAAATCGACCTTCTGCAAGTTGAAAAGAAAATACGTACTCGCGTAAAAAAACAAATGGAAAAAAGCCAGCGCGAATATTACTTGAATGAGCAAATGAAGGCGATTCAAAAAGAATTAGGTGATATGGATGATGTACCTGATGAGCTTGAACAAATCGCGAAAAAAATTGAAGATGCTCAAATGCCAAAAGAGGCGAAAGAGAAAACACAAGCTGAACTACAAAAGCTCAAAATGATGTCTTCAATGTCAGCTGAAGCAACCGTTGTGCGTAGCTATATTGATTGGATGACAAGTGTACCGTGGAAAAAACGTAGTAAGCTAAAGAAAAATTTAGCGTTAGCTGAAGAAGTTTTAGAAAAAGATCACTATGGCCTTGATAAAGTAAAAGAACGCATTATCGAATATCTTGCCGTTCAACAGCGTGTTAGTCAGTTAAAAGGGCCAATTCTATGTTTAGTAGGGCCTCCCGGTGTTGGTAAAACCTCATTAGGGCAATCAATCGCTAAAGCAACTGGACGTAAGTATGTTCGCATGGCGTTAGGTGGTGTAAGAGATGAAGCTGAAATTCGCGGTCATAGAAGAACATATATTGGTTCATTACCGGGTAAACTGGTTCAGAAAATTGCCAAAGTAGGGGTGAAAAACCCATTATTCTTATTAGACGAAATTGATAAAATGGCGTCAGATATGCGAGGAGATCCATCTTCTGCGCTGTTAGAGGTATTAGATCCTGAGCAAAATACGAGTTTTAATGATCATTATTTAGAAGTGGATTACGACCTTTCAGATGTCATGTTTGTAGCAACGTCTAATAGTATGGATATTCCTGGGCCATTACTTGATCGTATGGAAGTTATTCGTTTGTCTGGTTATACCGAAGATGAAAAGCTTAATATTGCTAAACGTCACTTGTTAACCAAACAAATTAAACGTAATGGCTTAAAAGACAGCGAAATTTCAGTAAAAGATAGCGCAATTATTGGTATTATCCGTTATTACACAAGAGAAGCTGGCGTACGTAGTTTAGAAAGAGAAATTTCTAAACTGTGCCGTAAGGTCGTTAAAACGATTTTGCTAGACAAAAAAGTCAAATCAGTCGAAATTTCACAGGATAACTTGGCTGACTTTCTTGGCGTGCAACGCTTTGATTATGGTAAAGCTGATGATGAGAACCGCGTTGGTTTAGTAACTGGGTTAGCTTGGACCTCTGTAGGTGGTGAGTTGCTTACTATCGAAACCGCTTCAGTACCAGGAAAAGGCAAACTCAGTTATACCGGTTCTCTCGGTGATGTAATGCAAGAATCTATACAAGCAGCGATGACGGTTGTACGTAGTCGTACGGAGGCGCTTCGTATTAATGATGATTTTTACGAGAAGCGTGATATCCACGTGCATGTACCTGAAGGAGCAACACCAAAAGATGGCCCAAGTGCCGGTATTGGTATGTGCACTGCGTTAGTATCAAGTTTAACGGGTAACCCGGTAAAAGCAGATGTAGCGATGACCGGTGAAATTACCCTTCGTGGTGAAGTGTTGCCAATCGGTGGGTTAAAGGAAAAGTTGTTGGCTGCACACCGTGGTGGGATAAAAACGGTAGTGATCCCGAAAGATAACGAACGTGATTTAAAAGAAATTCCAGATAATGTCAAAGCTGACTTAGCAATTCATCCCGTAAAATGGATTGAAGAAGTATTAGCAATCGCGTTGGAAAACCCTATCGAGAAAGTAAAAATCACAGGTTAACACCTGAAAACTGATGCTTTTTTGAGTAAATAAGCAAAAAAAGTGAAAAAAATCGCAAAAATTTGCAATAAAGGCTTTCCAAACGCTGTAACTATGGTAAGTTAATGAGGCTAATAGCGCTGTACCCCAATATAAACAAGGGGTCTGCTGGAGATAATTAAAATTATCTTAATTTTAGATTTTCTTTAACTCAGTGCTTGATGTTCAAAAAGAAGCTTGTTATAAAAGCTTTTGCAGGACGCTAAATTAACAAAAGATGGCGCTGAATAATAACAATTGAAGGGGAATATACTGTGAATAAATCTCAATTAATCGAGAAAATTGCTGCGGGTGCTGACATTTCTAAAGCAGCGGCTGGTCGTGCTTTAGATTCATTTATCGAAGCTGTTACAGAAGAATTAAAAAGTGGTGAGCAAGTTGCTCTAGTTGGTTTCGGTACTTTTTCAGTACGTGACCGTGCAGCACGCACAGGCCGTAACCCACAAACTGGTGCTACTATTGAAATTGCTGCAGCAAAAATTCCATCTTTCAAAGCTGGTAAAGCTTTAAAAGATGCTTGTAACTAATCACAGTTACTAAATAAGCATTTCAAAAGACCACCTTAAAGGTGGTCTTTTGTTATCTACCAAAAATTTAATAAGAATATTTCGAATAATTTTACAGATAGCTTCAAGCTTAGCGTTCCATCTGATAAAATCGCGCGCAGATAATTATCTTCAGGTTTAAAAACCTAGTGTTGAGAGAAAACGATGTTAGAAAATATAAGAGAAAATTCTCAAGGATTAGTCGCAAAGATTATTCTTGGTTTTATTATCCTTACTTTTGCAGTAGCAGGGATAGGTAGTTATACCAATAGTGTTGATACATCAATTGCAGAGGTGAATGGCGTTAAAATATCGCAAGCTTCATTCGATAAAGCGTTTCAGCAGCAGCGTGCTAACATGGCGCAACAATATGGTGAGATGTTTGAAACATTAGCGTCTGATGCTTCATATATGGCTAATTTTAGAAATAGCATTGTTGATAACCTGATCAACCAAGAGCTAATAGATCAAGCCTCTAATGACTTGTCAATTCGTGTAAGTGATGAACAAATTAAAAAAACTATCCGTGAAATGCCTGCATTTCAAGTAGAAGGTGAGTTTGACAATAACCGTTATTTAGCGGTGATAAACCAGAACGGCTTTTATCAATCATCTGATTTTCGTGATTACCTACGTGTAGAAATGACGAGACGACAGCTTTCACAAGCATTGGTTGCAACAGAATTTAGTTTACCGTTTCAAGAAAAACAAGTAATGGCATTACAAAATCAAAAGCGTGATTTACGCTATGCCATTATTTCAGCTGAACAATTTATTGACAGTGTGTCGGTAACAGATGAAGAGATTTCACAATATTATCAAGCTAACCAAGCTCGTTATCAAAACGCAGAGAAAGTAAAGGTTGATTACATTACTATCGACGTTAATGAAATTGCCAAAAACATAACGGTTTCTGATCAAGAACTTCAAGATTATTATCAAAGTAACATTGCAAATTATCGTCAAGAAGAGCAACGCAGAGTCTCGCATATCTTAATTGAAAATGAAGATGATGAAGCAGCAGCAATCGCTAAAATTGAAGACATTCAAACCCGTCTTGCCAATGGTGAAGAGTTTGCGGCTTTAGCTGAAGAGTTATCAGCCGATGTGTTTAGCGGTGAAAATGGTGGTGATTTAGAATGGATAGAACGAGGTGCAATGGATGAAGCATTTGACGATGCAGCATTTGCTTTAACTGAAGTTGGAGAGGTGTCAGATGTTGTAGAAACTGACTTTGGTTTGCATTTAATTAAATTAACGGCATTAGAAGATGAAAAGGTTAAACCGTTCTCTGATGTTGTTGAAGAATTAAGAGTTACAGTAAGCCAAGACAAAGCACAAGATAAATACTTTGAATTGCAACAACGTGCTGCTGAATTAAGTTTTGAAGTACCTGATAGCTTAGAAGATGCTGCAGGAGCAATTAATGTAAACGTTCAAACTTCTGACTGGTTAACAAAAAACAGTAATACTGCGCCTTTTGATAACCCTAAAGCAATAGAAGCTGCGTTTTCTTCTTTAGTATTAGAAGAACGCCTTAACTCAGACATTATTGAAGTAAGCGATAGCTTAGCTATAGTCTTGCGTGTTAATGAATATCAAGCGGCAAATGTAAAACCTCTTGATGAAGTTAAAGCAACGATCAGTGAAACGTTAACGGCACAAAAAGCGCAAACACAAGCACAAACGGCAGCAGAAGAATTGCTCGCTTCAATAAGAAATGAAGAAGCCGTTGATGAGCAATTAGCAGCGAGTCAAACAAGTTTTGAACAACAAGCTGATGTAGCACGATATGGTAGTAACCTTGACGCTAATTTAGTGCGAGAAGCTTTCAAATTGCCTCATCCAAAAGAAGATACTGTTTCTGCAACAACGGTAAGTTTGACAACGGGTGACTATGCTGTTGTTAATGTAACCGCGGTAAATGAAAGCGAAGAAGCGGAGACAACGCCGCGCTTAGCAGAACAACTTACGCAGCAATTGGCACAGTCAGCTTATGCGTCTTACGTTGAAGCGTTAAAAGCAGAAGCCAAGATTACACGTCGTTCATCGATACAGGCATCTAATCAATATTAATTATGCCGTTAATACGTGAATCGTCAAAAGGCCGCTATGCGGCCTTTTTAATATCTACTCATGTCTGATACCAATTTAATATTTAATGTACCTGACCCCTTAATCTTTTGACCCCTTAATCTTTAAGGTTATTTTTTCGAGAGTTGGAAGCGTTGGCTCATAATCAGCTTTTTGGTATATTTATGCTTAGGGTTTCGTAGTACGGCGGTGGTATTACCCATTTCAACGACTTGTCCTTTACACAGCACCATTATTTCGTCACTAAAATGCCTAACGATACCCAAGTTATGAGAAATCAAAATAAAGCCAAGTCCCATTTGTTGTTGCAAGTCGAGTAATAAATTTATCATTTGAGATCGTAATGACGGATCTAATGCGGCAAGCGCTTCATCAAGAATGATAACTTGTGGCTCTAAAATAATAGCGCGAGCTAACGATATACGCTGCTTTTGGCCACCTGAAAACATATGAGGGTAAAAATTCATATGCTCTGCAAGTAATCCTACTTTTTTTAAGGTCGCAATGATCAAATCAGTGCGTTGTGCTTCATTTAATTGGGTATTTAAATATAAAGGTTCATCAAGCAATTGTTGAATGGTTAAACTAGGGTTTAACGTGGTGCCTGAATCTTGAAAAATCATCCGTATATGCTGACAGCGCTGTTTAAAATTACCATCTTGGAGTAACTGTGCGTTTAATTTAATTGTGCCTGTTGTTGGCTTTTCTGCTCCCACTAGAAGCTTCGCAAGCGTTGACTTTCCAGAACCTGCCTCACCCACTATCGCGAGCGTTCTATGTGCATCCAATGTAAATGAAACAGGCTCCAACGCAGGAACTAATGTACGATTAAACCAGCTTTTGGTAATTCGATAGGTTTTACTTAAGTTATTTACCTGTAATAAAGCTGTCATTTATAGCTATCCTTTAATGAATAATGACAACTTACTTGATGTCCGTGATAATTTTTAACTTTAGGGGCTTGCACACACGCCTTTTGTGCTTTCGGACAACGTGGTCCAAGTCGACACCCTATGGGGAGATGTTGCAATATAGGAATGCTACCGGGTAACGTCATCAAGCGTGATTTAGCAGGTATCTGCATATTTGCCATAGGACTGCTATCAACTAACGCGCGGGTGTATGGATGAAACGGCGTGTGAAATATTTGCTCTGTTGTTCCTGCTTCCACAAATTGACCTGAGTACATAACCGTTATATTTTTTGTCCAATGGGTGACATTTTCTAAATCATGGCTAATAAGAAGAATAGACATATTCTTTAATTGATTAAGACTTGCAAGTAGACGAAAGATTTGGTCTTGATTGGTACTTTCCATGGCAGCCGTTGGTTCATCTGCAATCAGTAATAGTGGCTTTCGCGCTAATGCCATGGCTATCATCACCCTTTGGCAAAGCGCCTCTGTTAACTGATGCGGATAGCTATGCACACATTTCTCGTGGTTTTTAATACCAACTTTATGCAATAAATTAATTGCAGCAAGCTTTCGTTGTTGTTTTCGTTGCCAAAAAAAGCCGGTTAGTTGTTCTCCTGAGACCGCTTCCTCAAGTTGTGCGCCAATAGTTGTTGTTGGATCTAAACAAGCCATAGGCTCCTGAAAAATTATCGCCACATCTTTGGTAATAATGGCTTTTCTTTCTTCTAGCGATAACCGCATTAGATCTTGTCCACGCCAATGAAAACGATCAGCATCTACTTTCCATTTATCATCTAATACACCCATGATGGCTTGTGCAAGTAAAGACTTGCCCGAACCAGATTCTCCAACTAGACCGCGAACTTCCCCTTCTTTCATGGTTAAACTCACCCGATCAACCGCTAAAATTGAAGAGGTTGTGGTAAGTAATCTGATGGATAGATTGCGAATATCAAGTAAGTTCATTAATGTTCTTTCCTGACTTTCAGCGCATGTCGCATGCCTTCACCGACTAAATTGGTGGCAACAACGGCAAATAAAATCGCAAGCCCAGGTAGATAAACAGTCCACGGCGCGATATAAAATAAATCAATACCATTAGCCAACATTGCTCCCCACTCAGGCATTGGGATAGGCGCACCAAGCCCTAAAAATCCTAAGGTTGCTATGTCTAATATTGCAGCAGATTGAGCGAGCGTGGCTTGGCTGATCATTTTTTCAATAATATTAGGGTAAATAGAGTAATAAAGGATTCGAATGTTACTTGCACCATCAAGTTTTGATGCAAGTACATAGTCCTTTTTAAATTCTTGTACAACAGCATTTCTTGTAATATGTATAAACTGTGGAATTAGAATGATCACAATAGCCCATAATGTATTGCTAAGACCTGGCCCAAGAATAGCAACGATAATAATGGCTAAAAGCAACGATGGAATGGAAAGAATGACATCTAAAAAGTGGTTAAGAAAGCTTGATTTTACCCCTTTAGTCAACGCTGAAATAGAACCGATTATCACTCCGACAAACATAGATAAGATGACAACAATAAAACTTAAACCAAAGGTTAACGATGCACCGTGCATTAAACGAGACAGCATATCGCGGCCTAAATTATCAGTTCCTAGCAAATAGCTAACATCACCATCGTTATGCCACGCGGGTGGAAGCAGAATAGCGTCAAGATTATTTTCTATCGGCGAATAAGGAGATATCAGAGGTGAAAATATTGCTAACAAGACTAAAAAAATAAAACACCCAAAGCCAATCATCACTGCGGGTGATTGCTTAAAGTTATGCCATAACTGTACTAATGGTGAAGGAAACTCTTCTTCCGTATATGTTTTATCACGAGCCATACTTAATACCTCGTGCTAATGGGTTTAAGCTTGCGTAAATAAAATCTGTAAAAATATGCACGATAAATATGAAGCTTGAAAGGGCTAATAGCCCGCCTTGTATGGCAGTATAATCACGCTGGTAAATACTCTGAATTAGCCAATTTCCGATGCCTGGCCAGTTGAAAATAACCTCTGTTACCATTGCTAATGTAACTAAATTAGCAAATTGTAAGCCGACGTCTCTAATCACATTAACCATCGCATTTTTAATCGCATGTCTAAAAATAAGTTGTTGAAAGGTTAGTCCTTTTGCCATAGCTGCTTTTATATAATGTGAATCTAATACGGTTAACATTGATGTTCTTGCTAATCGAACAAAAACCGTGGCAGGTGCAAGAGCGACAACACAAGCAGGTAATAATATATGCACACTCGCGTTTTGAAAAGCTTGCCATTTATAAGGGTTATCACTTAATAAAATATCAAAAAATAAAATACCCGTTACCTGTTCAATCTCATAAACTAAACTGATTTGCCCAGCAGAAGGTAACCAGGCGAGTTGAATAGAAAAAATTAAGATGGCAAGTAAAGCGAGCCAAAAAATAGGGATTGAATAGCCAACCATCGACACAGCTAAAATGATATCATCAGTTTTTTTTCGGTGCCGAATAGCGGCGATAAAACCGATTGGAATACCAACAACCATTGCAATAATTAAAGCAACAGTCGTGAGCTCTATCGTGGCAGGAAGGTGGCTCATCATTTCATCCATAATAGGAATTCTTGAGGCCATAGAAACACCTAAGTCTCCGTTAAAAAGATGTACTAGGTAGCTCCAGTATTGCATGATTAATGATTCATGCTTGTTGTAATCTAACGCAATTAACGCTATTTGTTCAGGCGTTGCATCTATTTGCCCAGTAACATTGATAATTTGTTCGCCAGGAAAGAAAAAGCTTAAACTAAAGGTTAAAAGCGTCAATACTAACATGGTGAAGAAAAATAAATTTAAGCGCCTTAAGGTAAAAATTAGCATGTTATTGTTTTTCTACCCCACCAAAGCTAATGCCACCAAAGGGGTGTAATATATCACCCTTTACGGATATTTTACGTGCTTGGAATCGCTTAGAGTGTGCAATAGGAAACAGCGGCAATTCTTCAGCGGCAATTTTTTGAGCTTCTCGATATAATGCTTTACGTTGTTCAACATCAGTGATTTTTAGGGCTCCTTGAAGTAATTTTTCAAATTGTTGGTTACACCAAAAAGTTCTATTATTGCCTGTTTCAGCAGAGCCACAACTAAGTAAGGGAGTAAAAAAATTATCAGGATCAGGGTGATCAGCCGACCAACCTAAAAGTACCGATTGGTGCTCGCCAAGTGCTAAACGTCTTAAAAATTCTTGCCAATTATAACTAATGATATTGACGGTTATACCGATTTTTTGCAGATCCGCCTGAATAAGCTTGGCCATCGTTACTGCATCAGGGTTGTAGGCACGTTGCACGGGCATTGCCCATAAATCTATTGTTAAACCATCAGTGATCCCTGCTTGTGTTAATAACAATTCCGCTTGTTCAATAGAGTATTCAATATCATGGGTATCCTCAGCATATGCCCAGGAAGAAGGGGGTAAAATTGAATTGGCAGATTCGGCTTTTGCATCACCAAAATATACAGTATCTAAAATCGCCTGTTTGTTAATGGCATGTGCGACCGCTCTTCGTATTAATTTGTTATTAAAAGGTGGCTTTGCAGTATTAAAGCCTAAATAACCAATATTAAAAGCCGTGACGTCTTCAAGTGTTAGCAAAGGATTGTTGTTTATTTTTTTATGTGCAATAGGGTAACCAATAACATCACACTCCCCAGCAAGTAATTTAGTTAATCTGCCGGTATTGCTAGGGGTTATATCAAAAATAAGTTGTTGCAGCTTTGGCTGGCCTTCCCAATATTCTGCATGAGGCTCATAACGAATATATGAACCAGTTCGATATTCTTTAAACTTATAAGGGCCAGTACCTATAGGCAATGTATCGATATCTTCTAGTCTGTTTGAACGTATTAATAACTCAGCATATTCTCGAGATAGTATTACTGAAAAGTCGGTAGCAAGGTTTGCTAAAAATGAACTGTCAGCACGTTTAAGATTAAACCTGATAGTGTATTCGTTTATTTTTTCAAGTGACTCGATGACGTCAGCAAAACCAACGCTATCGAAAAAAGGGTATTTTCCGCCAGAAACATCATGAAAAACTTGGCTAGGATCTAATATGCGGTTGAAACTAAATAATACGTCATCTGCATTTAAATGCCTTGTGGGCATAAAATATTGTGTATGATGAAAAGCAACGTTTCTTCGCAAATAAAAGGTAATTTTTTTATTGTCTTGTGTTACATGCCAAGATTTAGCTATTGAAGGGGTGACCTCGTTAGTAGCCACATCAAATGCAATTAATTGATTGTAAAGTTGTTTAGATGTTGCATCAACAGTGACGCCTGACGTAACGAGTTGAGGATTTAAAATTTCAGGGGATCCTTCGCTACAATAAATCAAGCTCCTTTCACTCAGCGAGTCAGCTTTATAAGAGTCGCAACCCCCAAGAAACATAGCTGATAATGTCACTAATATTTTAAAATATTGACTCGCCGATGTAACTGTCACAAAAAACCTTTACCCTTCGCTATGTTGACTGTCTAACAAGTTGTATTTTTTTAAATAACCACGTAATTGATGATATGTTAATTCCAAAGCGTCTGCAGTCTTTTTCTGGTTATATTGACAATTTTCTAATGCGGATTTTATAAGATCAACTTCATATTGCTGAGATAAAGATTTTAACGAAAGTGGGAAGTTAACACTCGTGTTTAGCTCTGACGGTTTTTCTACCGTTTTTACTGGAGCTTCTTCTTGTTCTTGCCATTGACTTGGCGCTTGTTGCACGACAACACGATCTTGGGTTTTTACGCGTTGTTTTGGGCGATAAGGAGACTCAAAGGGATCGATAACTAAATCATGTACCGGTAAGTGAGGGTTATTACATCGATAAACACTACGCTCAACAACATTTTTTAATTCGCGAATATTGCCAGGCCAGTGGTACTCAAGTAATGACCTTTTTGCTTTTTCAGTAAAACCACTAAATAGCTCAAATTCTAATTCACGAGCCATATTTATAGCAAAGTGTTCAGCTAGCATCAAAATATCTTCAAGGCGCTCTCTAAGGGGCGGAAGGGTTATAACGTCAAAGGCTAAGCGATCGAGTAAATCAGCTCTAAACTCACCAGAGTCAGCCATAGAAGGAAGATCTTCATTCGTTGCAGCAACTAATCGAGCATTTGTTTTAATCGTTCTAGAGCCACCAACACGTTCAAATTCACCATATTCGACTACGCGTAACAATTTCTCTTGAATAAGCCCTGAGGTATTCGCTATCTCGTCAAGAAACAATGTGCCTTTATCAGCACGCTCAAAGCGTCCTTCATGGCGTTTACTTGCGCCCGTAAATGCTCCTCCTTCATGACCAAACAGTTCGGTTTCAAGTAAGTTTTCATTTAATGCGGCACAATTTAGTTTAAGATAGTTCTGATCCCAGCGTTGAGAAAGGTAATGTAGACGGGCAGCAACGAGTTCCTTACCTGTTCCTCTTTCACCAATAATTAACACAGGTTTACTTAACGGAGCTATTTGTGATATTTGCTCTAAAACCTCTAAAAAGCTATTTGATTGACCAATGAGATTATCTTGCTGATTGAATCGAGACATTGCTGACCTAATAATTAGTGTTTTTCGCTAACAAATAGTCTATTTCATTAATGCTGTAGAGGGAAGCATTTTTTGCAATGTTGATAAAAATAATTAAAACAACCACTTAAAGATGATTATAATCTTGGCGTAAAATGTGAATACTAGAAAGCATCGCCACACATTTCTAATAGAATGAGGAAGTAAAAATGGGTGTTTTTTCAAGATTTACAGATATTATCAATTCGAATATCAATAGCTTATTAGATAAAGCTGAAGACCCGGAGAAAATGGTACGCCTGATCATTCAGGAAATGGAAGATACCTTAGTAGAGGTTCGCTCTACATCAGCTAAAACGTTAGCCGATAAAAAAGAATTAGCGCGCCAAGCTGAAAAATTTGAGAACGATGCTGAACAATGGCAAGAAAAAGCGGAGTTAGCATTAAGTAAAAGTCGGGAAGACTTAGCAAGGGCTGCACTTGTAGAAAAGAAAAAGTGCAGTGAAAATTCACAAGCATTACGTGATGAATTGAGCCATGTAGATGAGCACATTGCTAAATTACAAGATGAGATATCTCAGTTACAAGAAAAGTTAGCTGATGCAAAAGCACGTCAAAAAGCTATTATCATGCGTGAAAAAACCGCAAATTCTAGACTAAAAGTTAAGCGCAATATCGATTCCGATAAAGTGAATGATGCTTTAAATCGGTTTGATAGTTATGAACGCAAAATTGATGATATAGAAGCGCAAGTAGAAGCTTATGATCTTGGTAGCAAGTCTTTAGCAGATGAAATTGCAGAGCTTGAAAACGATGAAAATATAGATGATGAATTAGCGCAGTTAAAAGCTAAGATGAAACCAGAAAAAAAATCTAAATAACTTAGTTTAACAGTAAATTGCTAATCGAATCGGAAGGAGATGTATCGTGGAAGAGATTATTTTAGCGCCTGTCATTATTTTTATGATAATCGTAGCCCCTATATGGTTAGTGCTACATTATCGAAGTAAACGACAAATTAGCCAAGGGCTTACTGAAGAAGAATATCACCAGCTATCTGAATTATCTGAGTTAGCCGATAAAATGGCAGATCGTATCAAAACGCTTGAAGCGATATTAGATGCTGAAACGCCTGATTGGAGAAACAAAGTATGATAAAAAAATGCCGCGGTGAGCTTTTTCGTAACCCAAGTAAAGGTAAAGTTGCAGGCGTTTGTGCAGGAATAGCTGATTACTTTGGCTGGGAAACTTGGTTAGTGCGTATACTTGTTGTATCTGGTGTCTTATTAGGTATGGGTTGGTTTATTGTTATTTATATTGCTGCATGGTTCATATTGGATAAAACACCATTAACAGCCAAAAATTCAACAACGAAACAACATAGTGCCAAACAACAGGAAAATGACTTTCAAGATGAATTAGCAGCAGAGCCAATAAAGGTTAAGGCTCGTATTTGGCAGGCAGGAGAACCGCCAAAGCAAGCTTTTCATGATATACGTAAAAAGTTTACTATGCTAGAGCGAGAGCTACAGTTAATGGAACGCTATGTTACCTCACCTGAATTCACGGTTTCTCGTGAAATCAACAAATTATAAAAGCGGTTTATACCGCTTTTTTTCACTATTTTTCAAATGTTTCTCATATATTTTAGTGTGTAAACTGGTTACTATATTCCGTAGTTTTTTATTAAATAATAATGCCATACCGTTCTAAGTATTATTTTCTGACACGGCTTGGTATAACCAGTTGATTATCTGAGTTGTAAAACTATGCCTTTAATTGAAAAAGAATTAATCGAAAAAATACGTGTTAAAGCCAATGTGCTTAAACATCGCGCGATAGATCAACATATTAATCTTGCTGTTACAGGGCTCAGTCGAAGTGGTAAAACGGCGTTTATCACTTCCTTAGTAAACCAATTAATTAATGAAAATGCACAATCTCAAATGACGTTCTTCTCAACCATGCAAGAAGGACGTTTTATCGCTGCTAAACGGGTTCCACAAAAAAATTTACATATCGCAAGGTTTGATTATGATTCCGCGGCGCAAGCGCTAAGTGAAGAACCACCACATTGGCCAGCGCCAACAAAAGGGATCAGCCAATTACGTATTGCAATAAAGTATCAACCAAAAGATTCTTTTATCAAGTACACGACTAATGCTGCAACACTCTTTGTAGACATTACTGATTATCCTGGCGAATGGTTATTAGATTTGCCTATGCTAAATCAAACTTACGAAGAATGGAGTCAAGCGACTACAGAGCTATTATTGCAATCGCCCCGTGCCGATGAAGCTGCTAGTTTTTTAAACCGTATTGAATCAATATCACCCTTTGAACCAGTTGATGAAAAGCTTTTAGAAGATATATCGAAACAATACACTGAATTACTCAACAAATTTCGTCATGAAATGGGGTTATCTCTTATACAGCCAGGACGTTTTATCTTACCAGGTGATCTTGCCGGTGCACCTATTTTACAATTTTTTCCTTATACACAATTTAAACATATTGATTTAGATCATTATCAAAAAGCACAAGATGATACCTTAATTGGTATGTTAAGAGCGCGTTATATTGAATACAAAGAACGGGTAGTAAAAGAGTTCTATAAAGAACATTTTGTTAATTTTGATCGTCAAATTATTTTGGCTGATTGCCTCACACCATTGAATAATGGGCATAGTAGTTTTAAAGATTTACAGCAAGCAATCACGCTAATCACTGAAAGCTTCCGTTATGGTTCAACAAACTTTATATCACGATTATTTTCTCCTAAGATAGATAAGTTATTATTTGCTGCGACTAAATCAGATCATGTAACACCGGAACAACACGGTAATTTGACTTCTTTGCTCGCACAGTTAGTACACCCAGTACGACAGAAAACAAATTTTGATAATATTAATACTGAAACACTCGCTATATCATCGGTTAAAGCAACTCAATTTGGCAAAAGTCAGCATCAAGGAAAACAAATACCTGTTGTTCGTGGCAATCAATTATCTGATTTTCAGGAAATTACGCTGTACCCCGGCATGGTACCGAAAGAACTTCCTGCAAAATCTTATTGGCAAGATTATCAATTTAAATTTGTGCCATTTGCTCCGTTGGTTTCTACGGGGTTACATCAGCCTTTTCAACATATTCGTATGGATCAAGTACTAGAGTTTTTATTGGGAGATAAGATGAAATGACCCAAGATAAAGAAAAATATCAACAGCAAATATTATTTGAAGAATCAACGTTAAATACCGAAGACGATAAAAGTTTACCAGAACCGGTAGAGCAAATTATTATCGGGCAAGATAACTTTGAACCCCTTGCAGATGATGAAAGCATTGAAATCCTTCAAGAACAAACAATAAGCAAATCTCCATCTCGATGGTTGCTCAAGAGCGGTTTATTGTTATTAACAGTGTTACTATTTATTGAAGCAAGTTTGTTCTTTATTGAAGGTTTTGAAAAAGAGCCTTTTATTACAGGGTTGTATGCGGCTTTACTCGCTGTCGTTTTTTTAATGTGTTCACGCACAATATACCAGGAAGTTAAAGGGTTACGTGCTTTAAAGAAAAGAACATCAACGCGGCAATCATTTCATGAACTTTGTGAGAATAATTCATCAAAATCAGCGAGAGCTTTATGCGATAAAGTGGCGGATAAAATGCCATGCGATGCAAAAGAAAATGTGCTGAACTCATGGTCATCTTCAATTGCTGAAGAGATGACAGATAAAGAAGTTATCTCGTTATTTTCTAAACAAGTGCTGTTGCCAGCTGATCAAAAAGTATTAGATAAAATTAGTAAATATTCCACAGAAGCGGTTGTTCTTGTTTCGTTAAGTCCTATTGCCCTTGTGGATATGGGGCTCATGTTTTGGCGCAACATTAAAATGATTAACGAAATATCGAGTTTGTATGGTTTACAAATCGGCTATTGGTCACGCATTAAGTTGATCAAACAAGTGTTCGTTAACATGGTTTACGCTGGCGCATCAGAGTTGATTGCTGATGTAGGTGCTGATTTAGTTGGCGCTGACTTATTAGGTAAACTTTCGGCACGTTTGGCACAAGGTCTTGGTGCGGGAATGTTAACAGCCAGGTTAGGATTGCAAACGATGAAGCTTTGCCGACCAATAGCGTTTGAACAAAAAGAAGCGCCTAAATTAGGTACTATTCGTAAACAAATCGTGTCAAAGATTGTGTCACTATCAAAAAAATCTTGAATAAAATACGGGTGAAAACAATTAAAACAGATACTTTTAATATAATTATTCTTGTTTAAACAGTCAGTTAATGGTTGCTGTCAATTAAAGTGTAATTATATTTTTACAAACTGAGTTGTGCGTCATTTGGTTGCCGAATTAAATTTGGTGCTTTTTGCTATGGTTATCGCTTAATATGTCTGTCATCTATAATAAAGGCAATACGCCTTAACTTAGCGCAATAAGAACAGCAACAATGTGCTGAGTTTATAAATTTAAGGTTACAACATGGCTAAGAGCAGCGCATACGTTTCGAAATATCCTGATGAGGATGGAAACATTCAATGGAGCGATGAAGAAAATAACATTTGGCATGACCTGATCACCAGGCAGTTATCATGCATTCAAGGTACTGCGTGTGATGAATATATCGCAGGGCTTGAGAAAATAAAGTTACCAACCGATCGTATTCCACAACTGGAAGAAGTCAGTAAGGTGTTAAGAGCTGAAACGGGTTGGCAATGTGAGCCTGTGCCAGCATTGATTGGTTTTGGAGAGTTTTTTCGTTTGCTCTCTGAAAAGAAATTTCCGGTTGCAACGTTTATCCGTACTCGAGAAGAGTTTGACTATTTACAAGAACCAGATATTTTTCACGAAATCTTTGGTCATTGCCCTTTATTAACAAACCCTTCGTTTGCTGATTATACAGAAGCATATGGAAAAATGGGGCTTAATGCGACAAAAGAACAACGCGTGTTCCTTGCGAGATTGTATTGGTTTACCGTTGAGTTTGGTTTACTTGATACACCAGAAGGATTACGAGTATACGGCGGCGGTATTATTTCTTCACCGACGGAAACAGAATATGCGCTAAATGATAAAAATGTAGAAAGAAAAACGTTGTCACTTGATAACGTACTCGATGTACTTCGTACACCTTATCGCATTGATATTCTACAGCCAGTATATTATATGTTAACTAAAGTCACTGATCTTGACGAGATCAGAAAATATGAAATTGAAGATATATTTGAATTGATCGAGCAAGCAAAGGCACTCGGTTTACACAAAGCAAAATTTCCTCCTAAAGAAGAAAAGCAAGCGAGTTAAGGATAAATAAAATGAGTTCAGAGTTATCAACACAAAAATGTGAAGCGTGTCATGCCGACGCCCCTAAAGTTACAGACGAAGAGTTACAAACATTAATGTCTCAAATACCTGATTGGGTACCTGAAGTCAGAGATGGAGTAATGATGTTAGAACGCGTTTATAAATTTAAAAATTATAAATTAGCTTGGGCATTTGCAAATAAAGTATCAACTTTAGCGGAAGAAGAGTTTCATCACCCAGCCATTTTATTGGAATGGGGTAAGGTAACAGTAACTTGGTGGTCGCACGCTATTAAAGGGCTGCATAAGAACGATTTTATTTGTGCGGCCAAAACTGACGCCTTATTGTAATACTTAGTTACATTAATTACATAAAGCTCTCCATGTAGGGGGGCTTTTTTTTGTTGTAAAAATTAGTTTACAATAAAGCTTTAAGCATGATGAGTTTGAGGAAACGTTTATGCGATTAGAAATTGGTTGTTTAGATCGCGTTGGCATAGCACAAGATGTTTTAAGCATATTTGTAGAACGTAGTATTGATTTACGTGGTATCGAATTAGAACAACCTGGAAAAATATTCATCAATATACCTGATTTAGATTTTTCTGAATTGCAAACATTCATGCCACAGTTACGTTTAATAGAAGGGGTAGAAGATGTTAAAACAACGCCTTATATGCCTTCTGAACGTGAAAAAAATGAACTTTCTACGTTAATCAAAACGTTTCCCGATCCCTTTGTTTCTATTGATGCAAAAGGGAACATTAGAATTGTCAACCACGTTACAGCGAGTATTATTGGTTGCAGTAACAATGAAATTGTTGGTCAACATGTAAGCCAGTGGCTTAAAGGTTTTAATTTTAATCGTTGGCTTGATAGTGAAGAAGTCTTAGCACAAACAAGACGGCTCAAATTTATTGATGATGATTATGTTGCTGATATTATGCCTATTCATATCCAAGGCATTGATGGCGAGGTTATTCTTGCCGGCGCTGTACTGATTTTAAAATCAGAAATTCGCTTAGGTCAACAGATGAGTGCATTTAAACAGGCAAATGAAAATAATTTTGCTGGCATTCAAGCAAGTAGCGGTGCAATGCGAAAAGTGATTCGTGAAGCGAAAAGAATGTCGTTGCTTGAATCCTCAATGCTACTTGTAGGTGAAACAGGCACGGGTAAAGAATTAATTGCTCGCGCCTGTCATGCTGCAAGTGATCGTGCAGAAAAACCCTTTATGACGCTTAATTGTGCTTCATTACCAGATGAGGCAGCCGAAACTGAATTATTTGGTATGGGATCGAACAAACCTGAGTTAATTAAAAAAGGGTTGTTTGAACTGGCTGGTGGCGGAACTATTTTTCTTGATGAAGTAGGGGAGATGTCGCCAAAACTTCAAATTAAGCTTTTGCGCGTGATACAAGATGGTATTTTTAGGCGAGTTGATGATGAGAAAGAAATCAATGTAAACGTTCGATTTATTAGTTCCACTAACCATGACTTATTAACCATGGTACAGCAAGGTGAGTTTAGGGAAGATTTATATTATCGCTTAAATGTACTGGGGTTGAACATTCCATCATTAAGAGAACGACGTTCTGATATTATTCCTTTGGCGGAATATTTTATTGCAAAATTTGGTCAACGAATTGGTAAAGGCAGTATTAATATGTCTGATGATTGTCGTGACTTTATAGAACACTACCCTTGGCCTGGCAATGTCAGGCAATTAGAAAATGTGTTGATCAGGGCTGTATCATTAATGGAAGGTAATCTTATTCAAACATCACACCTTCAATTGCCGGCATATACGCGAGAACATGGTTATTTAGAACAAGAATTTGAGGGTACGTTAGATGCGGCGGTTAAAGGCTTTGAAGCGGATCTATTAAGAAAGTTATACCCTGCATATCCTAGCACGCGTCAGTTAGCAAAGAAGCTTGGATTGAGTCATACGGCTATCGCTAATAAGTTACGTGAATATGATATCAATAAAAAAACCGTGAAAATATAGTTAATCGATTGAAATTACTGTAAAGCAACCATAACAATGGTTGCTTTTTTATTATCAATAAATCATTGGTCTTTAAGTACGTTTCTTTTATTATTTGACTTTTTAAGGTGATATTTATATGAAATTGTATGGCTATTGGCGCTCTTCTGCGGCCTATCGCGTAAGAATTACACTTAATTTGAAGGATATTCCGTACGAAACAATCCCTGTTCATTTGGTTAAGGCTGGGGGAGAACAACATCAAAAAAATTATGTTGATATGAATCCTACTCACCTAGTACCAACCTTAGAAGATAACGGTTTTATTTTAAATCAATCTATCGCTATCATTGATTATCTCGACGCAAAATATCCACAGCCTGCTGTTTACCCTAGCGCTGTACAAGATAAAGCGTTAGTGCAAGCGCTAATGTTTGACATTGCGTGTGAGATACACCCTGTGAATAATTTGCGTGTACAGCAATATCTAGCGAACGAATTACATTGTTCTGATCAAGATAAACTACGTTGGTCACATCACTGGATGCATTTAGGTTTTACTGCAATTGAAGCAAAATTAAGTAAAACAGCTGGCAGATACTGTTTTGGTGATGATATTACCATCGCTGATATTTGTTTGGTGCCACAAGTATACAACGCGAAGCGCTTCAATCTTGATATGACACCATACCCTTTAATTAATAGTATCACGAATAATTGCAATGAACTGCCTGCATTTAGCCAAGCGTTACCTGAAAACCAAAAAGATGCCGTATAAAAAATTTAGTATTGGCTTGTTTTTAAGACAATTATTTATCGAAATTGCAAGAAAGTGTGAACAATAAACAAATGTTACTTGAAACCTTGGTTAAAAAGCGTTGCAATAGAGAGGGTGTAACCAATGTAAATTTTGTACACTCTTTTTTCATCGAAGTTTTTTAATCAGGGGAAGTATGGATAAATCATCATCTAATCAGTCATCAACACCTTGGCCTCTCGTTATTGGTATTATCATTGTGATTGTGGCAATGCTGTTATGGTTTCTCCTTGATGAACCAACGCAACCGGAGCGTAAGCAACCATCTGAACCTGTTGTGGAAGTTGAACAGCCTGTTGAGCCAGAACCAATACCGCTTCCTGAACCGCCAATCGAACCAGAAGTTGTCGTGCCAGAGCCAGTAGAGCCAATAGCACCTGAACCGACAAAACCTTTATTACCAACGCTTAATGAAAGTGATCAGTGGCTTCAAGAAAAGTTACCTAGCATTACTTGGCGTAAAGAATTGCTTAAACTGGTCATCGACGATGATATGATCCGCCGTTTTGTTGTGTTTACCGATAATTTTTCTCAAGGGTTATTAGCTTACGAACATAGTCCACTAATTAAACCTACTACGTCCTTTTCTGCAAAAGAGATCAACGAAGATGATGAAATAGTTATTAAATGGGATGAAACTACATCAAGACGTTTTAGTTTATATGTAGATTTATTACGCTCGGTAGACACAGACACGTTAGTTTCTTGGTATTTTGAATTAAAACCACTGATTAACGAGGCATATAGAGAACTGGGCTACCCAGAAGAAAATTTCACTGATATTTTACAAGACTCAATTACCAAAGTACTTGATATGGAGATCCCTAAAGAGCGCTTAGAACTTGTTCGCCCAAGTGTGATGTATCAATTTAAAGATGAATCTTACGAAAGCTTGGATGATGCAGAAAAATTAATGTTAAGAATAGGTAAAGAAAACCTATTAGTGATAAAGTCTGTGCTACTAGAAATCAGTGAAAAGTTATCCAGAGCTAGAGAAAATCAAGAAAACGATTAACTTTTAGCCGATCAATCTAGAGTTGATCGGTTGTTCTTGCAACTCAGTGAATGTTTAGCGATAATCCTCGCCGCTATAATAGCATCTATGGTGACCCTTACGGTCCCTTCGCAATGATACTCTGTGAACTCGGCCAGGTCCGGAAGGAAGCAACCGCAGCAGACGACTCATGTGCCGGAGTGTGGCTGTTTGGGTTGCCACCCAACCTAAATAAATCAATGACTTACACCAGATAAAGCGTAACTGCTACAATTGGTGCTACAATGAAGTCAGCTAATATCCCCCATTTATATATTCGTAATGGTATTTATTACTATCGAAATAATACTATTTGGAAATCATTAAGAACGCGTTGTAAAAAAACAGCGTTCAGAAAATTAAGTACTACCTTATTTGGCACTCCGCCAGCAATAAAAGACACTTCAATTACTGTTAATGACAGTTCATCTACACCACCTGACACTCAACCCGCATCTAATCACAATACATCGACAATGAGTTTAATTAAAGCTTACCTTGCTGAGAATGGTGATAGGTGGTGCGAGCGAGAATATACACGTATCAAAAACGCTTTAAGTTTTTTGCCAAAAGGCGAAATTACTAGAGAAATAGCAATAGAGTTAAAAGCAGTTATTTTATTAACTAAAACTGTGACTACTTTTAATCGTTATTTAAAATATTTTAATGCTCTTTATCGTTGGGGCATGGCGAATAATGTCTCAATTTCTGAGAATCCCTTTGAGGGACTTAGGGTTATTGAGAAGAAGAAAAGTATTTCAGATGGTCGAAAGGCATATTCTTCAAAGCAATTACGAACCCTTATGAGCTTTGCAGAGCAATACGATAGAAGTGATAGACGATATTGGCTTATTATGATTGGGCGTTATACAGGCGCAAGAATGAATGAAATATGTCAATTGAAACCTTGTGATGTAACCGCTGAGGCTATTCATATTCGAGGTGAAGTACTTAAATCGGCTAATGCTAGACGGGCTATCCCTATTCATCCTAAGCTTATTGAACTTGGTTTATTGGATTGGGTAGCTGATTGTAAGGCTGATAGGTTATTTCATGAATGGCAGCCAGTTAGGGGGAGTCATAGCCATGCTGCTAGCCGTTGGTTTAGCCGAAATAATCCTTTTAAATCTGTTATCAAAGGTCAAAAAGCGGAGGTCGACTTTCATTCATTGAGACACACTGTAGCTACCGAGTTAAAACGTGCAGGGGTTGCTCGTCAATATGCTGCGCAAATATTAGGACACTATAATGGGAGTATAACCTATGATAGATATGGGAAAAATATAGATAAATGTTACTTAAAAGAATCGGTAGCCATCATAGGGGAGTTTAATTGAGGTGGCATCAGGTAACAGAATATAAGCTTACTACTAGCAGATTATTTTCTGTTACCTATTTAGATTGTGATTTATTTTTAACTAGCTATCACATTTATATGTAGATACAGAAACGTTAACAACATGACCATTTCCAGTAACATCTGTATCTTCAATAACCATAGAGTTTGCACCTTTTGATACTGCTCTCTCAGCCGCCTCAACTTGAGCTTTTTGGATTTTACTATTAACAGAGTTAAATAAGTTGGTTTTATTTATTGCGAATTGCTCTACAAAAGTACAGTTTTCCGCCATTTTTTGTGGTATTACTTTTGCTGCTAATTCCGTATTGTTGGTTGTAGAGGTAGTTGCACAGCCACTAATCAATAATAGTGAAATGATTATCCTTTTCATAAATATCTCCGTACCCTATTAATTTTAAATGAAAAACTGGGTACATATCGCTTTTCATCTAATTTAATTTGTTGTTATTTTTGTGTTTATAAGTATTTATTACAAATAGCATCTATTTTTGGGTAGTACTTTTTCATAAATTCTGTTCTATCTGTGGTGTTGTTATATTTAGTTTTTAAAGTTTTACAGCCATGCACTAAAGTTTGCTTGAGTTCATTACTTTTAACTGAGTCATCATTGAAATACGTTTGATAAACGGATGATGCTTTGGCGATTACAGCCATACCCTCTTTAAAATCAGCATCGCTTGTCCAGAAATCTGCTGCACTAATTGGTAGTGTGGTTGCTAATGCCAGTGTCAATGCTAACTTTTTCATTTTATTTCCCTTTTATTACTTGAACTACCATTCCGCTCCTAATATGGGAGCAAAGTAACATGTACCTAAAATAGGTGCAATGAAAAAATTTAGACAATCAATCTATGACCAAGAGCATGTTTTCTTGAGAGATTGGCTCATACAAAAAAGAAAAACAGCTAAGTTAACTCAGAGGCAGCTAGCCGATAAGTTGGATACTGTTCATTCGCTTGTTGGTAAAGTGGAGAAAGGGGAGAGAAGGCTTGATGTTATTGAGTTCATTTCTTATTGTGAAGCTATGGAAGTTAATTCAGATGAAATAATTAGTTTAATATTAAAGCTGAAAGGTGATAACCAGCCTCTTTTAGAATAGTAAGTAATCTTGCTTTGTATATATCGGTTCTAATCTGCTCATGTTTTTTTGGTTTTGTACTAGTCAATCCGACGATCTAATATTCACAATTGCCACTTTGCTGACCTAAATGAGTCGTCAATATTAGGTAAGTTTATGTTCACTAAGATACGATAACGGACATAAGCCTTGGTTTATTTAACGACAAGGGATCCGACAATGCGGACGTTAGTTCTCTCAGCTTTAAGGCTGTTAAGAGGTAATAGCAATCATACGCGCATTGAACATATTAGATCTGTCTGTGTAATGCGGACACTTAAGCTAGGCGGGGGAATAAGCTTTGTGCCAATATGGAAGATGAGTTTTAAAAAATAAGAACTATGATGAGAGCAATACGGATTTAGAACTCATTTTTTTCAATATCTGAAATCATTGATAATCGTAGCGAGGGTTACCGTCGTTCCTCCTTAACCCATGCTACGCTTGCTTTATCCCGTTTTCGGCTACCTACATGAAGAGGGAAGAACATCATATATATTTGAGAAAACTTCTTCAGCTCGTGATGCTGAAGTTGCATCAATCAAATTTACCAATGTTCGAGATTCAGTAGAACCACTGTTGAATTGATTTTGTAACTTACTACAAGCATGCAAAGAAGTGTCAATCTGAAAATCACTAAATTTAATACTAATGATAGAAGAGTCTTCACTATCCTTATAGGCTTGTCTAATTTGATTCAACGGTGTGATGACTGAACATGTTTTATGTTTTCCACCGATTTTGTAATCAATACTCCACTGGATATTACAAGTATTCTCGTCCCATTTAGAGTTAGACACGAAGTGTTCATTCCATTCTGGGGATTTGTCGTTCTTAATTTTTTCATTTAGCCAGTTAAAAAATTCAATTAGTTGACCATCGCCTTTAAATTGTAGGTGATCTAACTGTTTATTGAGCAATTCATTTTTTTCTACCAATTTATCTCTACCGCTTTTAAAGTTAGATAGTGCAATAACATATTTTTCAATCAATTCTTTCTTGCTTTTTAATTCAAGGCTTAATGAATCTATTTTTGTATTAAGTTCCGCTCGAACCTTGTTGATACTTTTGTTATGTTGCTTTTTTTCTTCTTTTAATTTTGCTTCAAAATTGTCGTTAAGGGTCTTCCGTAGTTTTATTTCATCTATCGGGCTTCCCTCACATTTAAATGAGCCATATGAAAATTTTATCCCAGACTTTTCTTCACAGATTGACTTTAGTTCCGATACTGTAGGTGGTTTAAGGTAAACGGCAGCACCAAATAAACAAGATAAAATAATTACGATATAGAGAATTACCAAAAGTGGGCGCTTGGATAGAAATTCAAATGCTGTCATTGTGTTAATGCTTACTTGTGCAATTACAAAGTGGGGTAATTTAACACTTATCTAAAAGTGGTAAAAGGGGCTAGCAATAAATTAGGAGCAGTGTAAGCTTAATGGCGTTTATCACTTTCTGCTTTTCACAGCCAAAGGTAGCTGTGCAAAGCTAAATAATGCCAACTTCTGCTTTCGCCGAGTGACTGACCTTGGATACAAGTGGAATGACAGGCCGCTATTGGCACCATTGCAGACACTCGACTGGAATGTTTTTTGGTTAAAAAAAATAAAAATCGCACTCAAGTAGTGCTAATTATTTAGTGGCAATCGTTAGAAGTATTTATTCACATGATATAACAAAGGATTAAGTATCCTATGGTGTCATTATATTACTAATAATGAAGTTTTAACTATTATTTGATATATTTCATCCTGCAATAATAAAAACATATAAAGGATTAGTTAATGCATTCTGTAGCACCATACTTGTTTCGTTGTTACAACAAGGACTTAGATGGTAGACAAGAACAACGATATAGCACGTTAGATAATATAGGACAATACGACTTATTTCAGTTGTTAATTGACTTTATTAATGCCAATACTGGTGCATATAAAATAGTTGAAGATAGCAAACAAGTATTTCAATTTAGTGACTTAAATTATGACGAAAATACTAGAGAAATATCTGGTTGGTTTAATGTAGGGCATTATGGTATCAAAACAGATATTATTAATATTGAAACTGGTCAAATAGATTTTGAAAAAGCTCAGAACAATGCTGAAATAATCAAACACTTTATACATTTTTTTATACCTAAAGGCTTTAATGAAGCTATAGCATTTTTGCATGCATACAGAGGTATTGGTGTTAAAACATTATTTTATAGCCTTTTTTCCAATTATTTTCAGGGTATTACCAACCTAGTAATACAAATGAACCCATTATCTTATGACAATGCCATCAATGCATGGTTAGATGCAACAGCAAAAGAAATTCGACTTACTAAATTTGTAGGAGTGAATGACATTGCAGATCAAGTAAGGTTATTAGGGCATCATGAACAAGAATTAGTTATAAAACCACCTAGAAATAATGGACTTGGTAAGCTTAGAGATTACATAACTCCCGGTTCTGAACGACTTCAAGCAATTGAAGTAATAGGTGAATATGGAGAACAAATTAAAACTGTAGTTGAAATGAATAATAAACAAAAAACATTTAGAATTGGCAGGAATGTTTCAACTCCATTATGTGAAATTGAGCTAGATGAAGACGTTATATTGGATGCTGGTGTGCCTGATTTCAATTCAATTAGACGGTGGACTAGAGAAATTGTGAATGAGTATGCTGTAACAATGTACCCTGGACTTAGTGTAGAGGTGGCGTAATGAGTTCCAAAATAAACGTAATTGAAATAATCACAGGACATTTTAATACGTTAAAAAGTTCTTCAGATAGTAAACTAAACTACACTGATTTATTTACTTTCATATTGTTACCCGTGATTGTTGCATGTTTAACCGTATTTTTTGGTTTTAAACAATCAGATCAAATGTCTTCATTATTGGTGAATTTTGGAGCTATCTTTACTGCTCTTTTGTTAAGTGTTTTAGTATTGGTTTATGACCAAGGAAATAAATTAACTGAAAAACTTGAAAGCAATAATAATCAGCCAATTTTAAAAGCAAAACAAAGCTTACTTGATGAATTATATTACAATATTTGTTATTCGATTGTTGTGTCTGTAATTTTAGTTTTCTTATGTTTAATAGAGAAAGCGTTACGTGGATGTGTGTTGGATTTCACAATACAGAATATTCATTTTAACTTACAACCTGATGTTTGGTTTTTTTCACCGCTAATAGTATTTTTCACTATCAACCTAATGTTAACAATATTAATGATAGTTAAAAGAATGCACACATTATTAACTACTAAGTAATTGTTGTAGTGTGTTAGATTAAAAAACAGTGGTGTTAATTATTGTAATTCATTACATCAACACCACTACAGAGCAGAGTATTCAACAGATTACCACCACCTACTAAGGGACTTGTAATCAGTTGGCCTGATATGTTATCCGTTGGTATTACTACAAACTCAAGTTATTAATTTTAATTGATAAACTATATTCGTTAATGTTAATGGATTTCGAATAAAACGAGGTAATAAAACTTAATATATGCGTACTAACGGAGTTTTATCCGTTGTTAGTGAGTTTAAACTCCACAGTCGGCTTTGAGCTTAAAGCAGCCCCACAAACATGTATTTATTTTGGTTGAAATTGCCCCTAATATGTTAATTATTTTACAAAAGTTAATGTTGGGTATTGGCTAGGAGCTGAAGTATTGATTTAGTCACTCTTAACTTCCGCTTAGCGCACTCTTCTGACGATATGAATCACTTTATCATTGATATTTTGAAGTTACACGTGCAACTCCCTCTATAGATATATTAAACCTAACTAGTCTCTTAACCGCCCCCTCCTATGATGTAATCTATATTACAGATTAGATTACACTGATTTATTTCCTCATTTATCGCGAAATACATTTGATATGTTGTAATCTTTATTGTAATCTTATTTATGTAATCTAACTCCTAGATAAAAGAGTACAATATGAAAGTTGCTTACGCTCGTTGCTCAACTCAAAATCAAAACTTAGACGCACAACTTGAACAGCTTAAAGATTGTGACAAAGTCTTTAAGGAAAGACTAAGTGGTGGGAAAAGTGACCGTCCTGAATTGCATAAAGCGATTGATTATTTAAGGGAAGGGGACAGTTTGGTTGTTACTAAACTAGACCGTTTAGCTAGGTCATTAACTGACCTACATAAATTAGTTGATATGATTGAAGAGAAGGGCGCAACGTTGAATGTTCTTAATCAAGCGATAGATACTTCAACTAGTAGCGGTAAATTGATGTTTAGCATGTTAGGTGCTTTTGCTGAGTTTGAAAAAGACTTAATCAACGAGCGAGTTCAAGAAGGCCTTGAACGCGCAAGAGCTAAAGGTGTTAAGTTTGGTAAGCCCCGTCAAATAACCGATGAAAAAAGAAAGCGTATTGTTGAACTGATGGATGATGAGAATAGCAATCTGACTAAAAATGAAATAGCAGATATTATTGGTTGTTCAAGGAATCAGTTGTACAAAATCTATAGAGAAGATAAAACTTAATGATAAATTTGTTCTTTGAAGACATTAGACCGTTCTTTTGAGGCTGATCTAATGGTGGTTTTGTTACTTGAGCTGTACAAGTAAATTTGGCCTGAGTATTAATAAATGGCAGATTTAGGAAAATGATAGTATAAACCGTTTGATTTTATATACAGTGTTTTATACAGTATCCTCATTGTTTTATGTATGTCTCATCTCATTGATTTTTATTGTTAAAATTCGTTTGTTAATCATAAGGTTTAAATAGCAGTTATTCTTAAGTTGATGGTATTGTTCTTCTAATGATAAGATGATTCAAAAATAAATGTAGATGGAATTTACAGTGACGAATATAGATTTTTCGACTTTGTCTTCGCAGTACCCTAAAAGTTATTCAGCCTTGGATTTTGAGCAAATTATGCCGTTGTATGATTATCATTCTTGGGATGGAGGTAAGAATCCTAGAATTGATAAAATTACTAACACGTTAATAAATTTAAAAAAGAATAGAAGTCCAGCGATTAGTTTTTTTTCCAAAGTCGTTCGTAGTCAGCTTTTGTCGCTTATTGGTTCGCAACCAAAGATATTTTGTGTTGTGCCTTCTCATTCTAAAGATGATGTGTCAGAAGGGATGATGAAGGTAATGAGTAATATTAGAGAAGACTTTGGTTTTGCTAATGTATCTAATTTACTAAACCGTACTTTAACTGTCCCTAAGGCAGCTACGGGAGGGGATAGAAGTGTCCAACACCATTTAGACTCAATAGAAATTTTGAACAGAGACTATGTTCAAGGAAAAGCCGTTTTTCTTTTTGATGACATATCTACCACAGGTAATAGTATGAATGCATGTAAGCAGTTACTGTTAGAAGCTGGAGCGCAAAGTGTAGTGATGATTTCTTTTGGTCAAACATGGTTTGAATTAGGTTAAGTCGTGAATATTGATTTATTTTACAAGTTATTAGCTTTAATACTAATTAACAAACTGAAAACTCCTCAAAATCGAGTTACTTCGATTCTTCGTGAACCTTTTCCAATTCATAATCCTAGTAATTTATCTTTTATCGATGCAAATAATCTTTTGGAAAAGCATGCTTTGTCTTTACCAACATTGACTGCTAATGATTGGAGTTTTGCTCATAAAATTTATGAAGACAATATCTCTAATGGCATCGAGATACTGAGTATCAACCAAGATATCTACCCAAGATACCTGAAAGTTATTAAAGATGCCCCACCATTATTATTCGTTAAGGGTAACCTTAATATATTCCAGAACTTACCTGGTGTCGCCGTTGTCGGTGCAAGAGATGCTAGTTCGACAGGTATTGAAGTTTCTAGAAGATTAAGTCGTTTTCTAGTTAAAAACAACTGGGTTGTGGTTAGCGGCTTAGCAACGGGTATTGATGAATCTGCGCACAGAGGCGCATTAGAAGATAATGGGCAGACTATAGCTGTTTTAGCTGGGGGGCTTGATAAACCAACTCCTGCAAGGAATGCAAAACTTGGGTATGACATACTTGAAAATGACGGAGCTTGGGTTTCGGAACATTCTTTTGGGATACCTACCTTAAAGCATCATTTTGTACCTAGAAATAGAATTCAAATTGGTTTGTCTGCTGGTTCTATCATCGTGGAAGCGAAAATCAAAAGTGGCTCACTATCTCAAGCAAGATTTTGTGTTGGTCAAAATAGACCTTTGTTTGCTGTAACACCTCAAACACTAGATAACCCATTAGGTTTAAATTGTGAAGGGACGTTACATATGGTTAGTGAGCTAGGTGCTATACCTTTGAAATCTAAATCAGATTATACAAAGTTATTAGAGATGCTATCTAAAGAGCGAGATATGATTATCTAGGTGCTATCAATTTCAGTTTATTTCAATTACTAATATAGATACTTGAATTTAAATAAATGCTATTGGGTAATATGTTTTTATGCCGTTAGATAACATTTACTAAACTAGTCAATGTTAAGGACACCAAATGAAAATAATTTTTTCAATAGCATTGTTTTTTATAAGTACAGCAACAATTGCTGAAACGATGAATCTCGCTTCGTGGAATATAAGAAATGTTTCGAGCAATAGTCGTTCTGATGCTGAACTAGGTATAATATCTGTTGTTTTAGCTAGATATGATTTCATTGCAATTCAAGAAATACGGACAGATACAAAAGCCCTAGACCGACTTGTGAAAATACTAAAAGATGAATTTAGGCTGGATTATAGTTATGTTGCCTCTAAGAAAATTGGCAATAGTAGTCGAAAAGAAATTTATGCTTTTCTGTATAGGTCTGATTTAGTTAAATATACCGAAAATTCTGCTTTTGTTTATTCTGATATAAATGATGACTTTATCAGGGAGCCTTATTGTGCAGCATTCTTGGCAGGTAATTTTGATTTCTCTATTTGCACTATTCATACCGAGTTTGGTGATGGTAAAACGGAGCCAAGAAAAGAAGTTGCAGCATTAGATGATGTTTATAGGGCTGTAACTAAAGAAAGTCGTAGAGATGTATTAATTGTTGGTGATTTTAATTTACCTGCAAATGATGATGCTTGGAATGATATTGAATCGCTTGACAACTTTGAACCTGCAATACCACTCCATACACCTACCACAATTGCAGATACATCTTTTTTCGATAATATTTGGTACACGAAATACTCTGATGAAGTTAAAAAAGAATCAGGTGCAGTATTTGAATTTGATGAGATGATTTATACGCCAGCTATGCGTAAAGAAGCCAGCAGACAAGTGTCTGATCATCGGCCTGTAAGTGTTGAGGTTAAAATAGACTAAAAAAGAAGCCCTCGTCATTGAGGGCTTTTCTATTTTTTGCTTTTGAGTATATACTGTAAGGGTGAGTTGCAGCTCACAAAAAGAGTATCTATAAAAGTTCTAGGGCTCGTTCGCCAAAATTAGTTCCTAGTTCTTTTCTCAAAATTATTTTCATTATGCAGCCCCTTGAATTTCTTCTTCAAGCTTCAGTTTATCTAGTTCTAACTTTGCTTGTAGGTTAGCCGATTCTGTTTTCATCTGCGCTGTTTCTATTTTTCGCTTATGTTGCTTTGCCGAAATATCCGTCCTAGTTTTTCGAGTTTTTGCTATGACTTTCTTATAGTGTGCTTTTGCCTCAAATAATACTTGTTTTAAGTCGTTTTCTTCCATATTGAGCACCATATCAAGAATGTCTTTCCCTGAAGCAGCTCCTGCTTCCATTAAAAATGATTTTTTCCCTTGTATGTTAAGTGCGACACGTCCACCCAATTTGACAGTAACAGAAGTTTTGTTTCCGCTTACATCTTTGGTGAAAACATTTAGTCGTGTTTTAAGTTCCTCGAAGTCACAGTCAATAATGGGTTTCTTCATAGGTACGTCATTACATCTAATGCTTGAGAATATATCGGTGATTGCTGTTTGTTGATCGTTGTTCATAAGTTTTTTCCTTTGGTTAAGTTATAAAAAATTTCTTTTAATTCATCATCTGTCTTTTCTAGAAATTCCGTGCGTATCTTTGATACCGCTTTAGAACCTGTTTTAATGCACCAAGAATCTATGCGAAAATAGTGTCCTAAGGTTACTGTTACTAACGTTTCGTTGTTTTCTACCTCCTTAGTGTTTACTCTTACTCTTTCTTTACATTCTTCTAAATTCCACATTTGATAGTTAATTGGTAAGTGCTCTATTACATGTTTCAACTCCTCTTTGTTAAGTATTCTATAAATTGTCTGTCTTGATACGTTGTAGCTTTTAGCTAATTCAATAACAGTCTTTTCTCCTTTAACAAATGCAGCTTTTATGGTGTGTTGATCTCTCCAGTCCTTAACTGCACTTCTATTATGGGAAGCGACTAGGTTTTTCCTTTTTACGAAATTTTGCTTGTTTATCTTTTTACTAATCCTTAAACCTTTGTGGAATCTACTAAATTCCCTAATAGCTCTTGCATGGCTATATAAACTGTCCTCGTTGATGTTCAATATCTCTAGATTAATTCCCCTATCTTCAATGTTCTTAAGTCTATTCAGTAACGTTTCTAAGTTGTTTGCTAAGTAAACTAGGTTACAGATGACAATCGTATCGTTGTGATCTAATTCATTTATCAACTTATCGATATTCATTGATTTTTTTGTTAGTACACTTTTGTCCTCTATTAATTCTTGGCATATTGAGCTAAGTTTTACTTCTTGCTCATTCCAGTGAATAAGGTCACTTGCTAGCTTATAACTAATATCGGGCTTTTTTTCTAAAGCGCCTATGTATCCTATTTTTTTCATTTTTCTTCCTTTGTTTTACGAGTTGAATTATTTCAGGGTAAGCAGAAAATGTCGAAACATTGAAAATAATTCAGGTCTAAATATCTTTCTTGACTATGAATTTAAAGAGTTTTATTTATGTACGCTAGTTAACCTATCGTTACAGTGGGCTGTCGTCGTTTGGAGTTAAGTGTGGTGATTAGTTGTTGTGTGTTTGTGAGCTTCTAGTTGTTTACTGTCATTCTGTGTTAACGGACAGTTGATCGGAGTTATTGGTTTGTAAGACTCTAGAAATTTAAAGTCATGGAGCTTTGTATTTGTGTAATTGCGATCATGACTATTTATCGAGTGTAGTTTGGTTGTTAACTAATAAAGCTAATTTTTAACTCTATTAGCTTGAGCTTTTCATTCGATTTTAAGGAATTTTTCAGGTTTTCCTAAGAAGAAAAAAATAGCTATAAAACCCAATGAAAACAAAAGCACTTAAGTGCACTGAAAGTCTACCCTGTATCATTTTTGACAACACCATACACCATTGATTTAAAAAGAGTTTTTTACAAAATTGTCAATTTTTGATATAATATATTTGAAATTAAGGAGAAAGATAAATATGAAATTAACTAAAAATTTAACTGTGAATGAAATAGTTAGTATGTATAACGAAATAGGGTTTTATATGCCATATGAGCGAGTAAAAGAGCACGTGTGCTACTCGGTATATAAAGAAGCAATAAAAGAGATGGCAAAACAAGGACTGCCCAACGCAAGGCAATGGTTTGCACATCAAAAGTACTTGTTAAAGCGAAGAGAAGTAGAAAAATATGAGGTAGCTTTAATGTATGGGGCTGTGTGAATTAGTATCTGTTAGTTGCACTGAAGGAGGGAATTACCGCAAGATTAACGGTCAAAAACATCCTGAAACACCAAAAGCAGGTGAGCATGTTGTTAGACACTACCTAATTAATAACTTTATTGAAGACCTACCAAAAGTATTAACTAAATTATTTGAGAGCCCAAGGGAAGTATTATTAACTTGGCCTTCAAAAATATCAAATAACAAAACGATATGTAACCGAAGTAAAGTATTACTTGGGACAGATTATAGTCATTCAACTATTGGCATCATTGATATAGATGAAATCGACGGAGAGCCTATTGAAAATGATGGGAGTCCAGTTGAACAACAGGTAAATAAAATTCTTGAAAAGCACTTGCCACGTGAAATCCTGTTAGCTTCAAGAGTAGTTAAGATGAGTTCTAGCTGGTATACAGACCAGAAAATTAAGTTTCATGTTTATTTTAAACTTGCGGAGCCTGTAACTCATGGCAGCTGGGCTGAATTTTGCCAAGTCAATATCCCTATTGCAGATAAGGCACTTATCAATAATTCAGCACAAATAGCTTTCTCGTCTAGACCGAAAGGTGTTAATTCAGACATTGAAATTTTTACTTTCGAAGGAGATGAGCTTTTTGTTGATAAGAAAGTCTATAAAGCACCTCATAAGATTAAGCGAAACCCTGCTAGCGACTTAACTCACAACATTAACCTTAAATCTGGTGAAATAACAAAGAAGTCATTAGGTGTTAAATTAGATATGTCTTTTGACAGTCATAATAAGAGCTTCGCTGCTTTTAGGGAGGCTATCGCTAATGGTTACAACCCTGACGTGTTGACGGATATGATTGCCCAAATGCATGATAGAGGTGGAAAAGTGTCTTCAAGAGTTGGTCTTCAATCAGAAGCAGCTTTAAAAAATGTAATAGAGCGATGTACTGATTCTTTCTTCGGAATTAAAGAGGAATTACTTGCTAATAGTGAATATGTTGAATTTTCTAATCTTATTGAGAATAAAGATGGAAAAACTATAAACCTTGTCAAGGGCACTACAGGGATAGGAAAAACCCAAGCAATGACAGATTTTTGTAAAGAAAGGTCTGTTGTAGTAATAGGACAAACAAGGCTTTTAGTTCATCAAAATGCCGATGACTTTAAAGCTTATCCTGTAGACCAAGAAGTTAACTGTGGGGCTGACTTATCAAGTCATAATAGCATATCTACCACTATCCATAGTATCTATAAGCTATCAGATACAATCTATAACAAAGCTTTTGATGTGCTTTTTATTGATGAGGCAGCACAAACATTAAAGTCGTGGATTGATTTAGGAGAGGAGGAAAGAGTTAAAACAAAGGAAGCGGTATCATTGTTGATAGAGAAAACCCCAATTATTGTTTTTGCCGATGCAGACATGACAGAAACAACTATTCAGGGATACGAAAAATTATTAGGGGTAGAGTTTAACTGTAATAGTAGGAATGTAACTAAACAGGATTTTGAGAGTAGAGAGGCACACCTATATGAAACTAAAGGCGAGGTGTTAACTGAACTTCAAAAAAGTTTAGATAAAGGGAAGAGATGTTTAGCTATTGTAGATAATAAAGATTATCTACATGAAATTGCTGAAAAACGATTAAATGCCACCAATGCCTTTTTCTTTTCAAGAGACACTGAAGAGGAGGTCTCTCATGTAAAATTTAGGGAGAAACCTAAGGAATTTGTTAAAGACATACAGTTGTTATTTTGCAGCCCTTTATTAAAAAGTGGTGTCTCTTTTGTGAATGTATTTGAAGAAGTGTTTATTATTATTGATGGGGATAGCTTTACTTCGAGAGATATTATTCAAATGCTTTCAAGGGAAAGAAGGTGGAAGAAAGTCCATATATATACAAATACAAAAAGTTTAGCGATTAATAAGCCCGTAGATAATCCGTCAGTATTTGATGAAGCGCTAGTGATGGTGAATGAAGATATTAGACAGCAGCTGTTTGTACGTCCTTTTGATACTGCATATCGACTCGAAAGACGCGGAGCAACAGTAACGTTTGTACATTGTAATCACGCAAAACTACAAGGAGGTAATATTGCAGTACAAGAGTATAAAGCTGAAAACCAAGATGGGCGTTCTGCATATGAAAAGTACGTCTTTAAACTTATTAATGGCAAGAAGTTAACTCAGGTACAAAATATAGTGACCAAGCATGAGGCTCTAAGAAAAAGAAAAGGATTTGATAAAGCCATTCAGTGTCCGTTGAGGTTCTTTGATTGGGTGCAAGATAACCAAGCACTAAAGAAGGAAATGGGAACACAGTTTAGGAGATTTAGCAAAAGCTTAGAACAAGCAGGAATTGGAGATTGTGGCTTCTTTATTGGCGCTAATTTCACTAATAAAACCAGACCGAAACAACCTAAAAAACTCAAAGAAGCTTTGAATGGTTACTCTTTAGGTTTTGAAGGGTATAGCAAGGCGAATGAACAGCTACGTAATCATAATAGAGTAATGGCTGCTATCGATGAAGACCCACAACGAGTTCAAGTTGAAGAGGATATTTTGGATATTTGTGATGTTCTTGAGGAGGTGATAGATATTTGAGCCGATATTCAGGCATAGAAGAACAAGTTGCTAAGTATGAGCTATTGCATTACTTAGAAATAGATTATCTTATTAGTAAAAAGCGTTTCTCTAGACAACAGCTCATAAAAGACCTTTCAGTACCAAACTCTATTGCTAGAGCCTTTTCTAGAGGTAAAGGGCGTAGCAACCAAAATACATACAAATCAATCAACGAGGCAGCTCCTAAACTAGTATGGCTAATCAAAGAATTAGCCAACTTGTGCAGGTACGCTGCTCAAATAGATAAAATAAGGAACAACCCAAATGTCGAAACAAACATATATACCAAATGAAATTTGGAACACAATAACAGGGTATTGCAAAAAATGCCGAGCAGTACGGCAACTAGAACTTCGCCTTTATAACTCATGTGACGAGGGAGACTGTCCATTGAATAAAGATAGAGAAATACTTAAAAGGATTGCAGAAATCTACCGTACAAAGGGTGATTATGAGCTTTGGGATGATGCATTACAATAGTCTCTTGCTATTGCAACATGAACTGCTACAATTTGCCCACAAATTCACAATGTGTAAATTGTTGAGTCGGCCAGTATATATGAGCTTGCAGCGCATTCATGTGTGCCGGAGTGTGGCTGTTTGGGTTGCCACCCAAATCCCCATCTGAAATTATACCAATTCGCATAAAGATTAAGTCAGTTCAGAGCGATGTCAGCGGTGGGAGAATAAGCGAAACGTGTGCAGGTATAGTTGTTCTACATCAAACACGTTTTGCGCATTTATCGCGCCTCTAACACGCTCCCAAAGGGCGAATTTAAACGCTTCATAGTCTGTGTTGTTGATTTTAACAAGGGCGCTACAAGGGTGTAGCTTATTAGAGAACGCAGGAGCACGTTCTCCTGAATAACCATTCTCTGCAATCAATGCCGTGCCTCTAAAGCGTTTAATTCTCGCTGAATGACCGAATATTTATGCGAATTGGTATTACACGCCTTGAATCAATTCCGATGTTGCTTCATAAACTCTAATGCTTTACTTACCGCAACCTTTACTTTGCTTTCCATTTCAAATCGCTCAGATGCCGGAAGATAGAAAGCCATATCCACTTCATGGCGAATATAACGACATGGCAGTTGATTCAGTACTACACACGTTAAGTCAGCGATAAAATCAGCATCATGTGTCTCTTCTAGTTTTAATGCGGCGAAATGTTGAACAACGAGTTTTTCATAGTAATTGTGAATATCATCAGCAATTTTCATTGTGACCTCAAGATGTTAAAGACTAAAATCTTTATAACCATAGCAAAGCAAACGCCTAAAGCCTAGAGCGTGTTGATCTTTGGTGTACTTTTTTGAAGCAACCTATGTGTGGTGTAAACGATACGCGGTGATTGTCGAGTCGTTAACTTACATAGAAAATGATAAGGCAATAGAATCGAGGGAAATATGCAGCCCTAATAGGTGAAATTTAAAACACTTCATTTATAACTGCTGGCTTTCTGTTGGAAGGACTATGCCGTAAGCTAGTGCGATGAACAGCATGTTTTGAATGTCAAGAAAGAGCAGAACACTGTATGCTATTAGCGTTTTTCACTCATTTCAATTTGCCGTTCAATTTTACTGATTGCTTGTCTACAGCGTCCAAGGCGTTGATGAAGCGTTAGGACTTGTTGAGATAAACTTGTTTGGGTAGTTTTGTTAGCGTTATGTAGTTCAATTTCTTTTAGTTCAAGCATCTCCATAAGTCGTCGTTCAAATTCATGTGTTTCTGCTAATTTTTGATGTAAGTGATGCGAAGTGTTTAATACTTGTTTCGCTGCTTTTTTAAAGTACTTAGCACGATTTTTTTGCGTGAACTGCTGTTCTATTTGTTGTTGTCTTCCTTGGGCATGAAAAGCAGTAGTAAGTGCATGTATTTGTTGTTCTATCGTTTTTAACTCATTAAAAACAAAATCATTATGCTCTTGACGATCAATCAATCGTGAAACATGATGAACTTTCTTTTTTACTTCAAGTGAATAGGGGAGATAAGTATCAGCTTGAGAAGTAAATAATGGTGGTGAAAATAACTGTTTAGTATTGTGTTGTTTCGCTTTTTTTGCAGCAAGTCGATCGTCAATTGCCTGCGCTTCTGCGACTAACTGCTTAACAATTGCATCTAGCTTATTAAGCGTATTCAACGTTGGTACACTAACCATTGAACCACGCCTGATAAGCAAGATTTATCGACATTATTATAACAACGGTAATAAAGATAGGACGTATAAACTTTGTGCCAAATTTGATCGCCCAATGCGACCCAACCCAAGAACCAAGCATAATAAACAATCCCATTGATACACCTAGTAAGAAGTTAACATAACCTAAATAAATAAACGTTAACAAACTGCATAAATTACTCACAAAATTAGTAGACCTAGCAAGCCCACAACTTAAAAGAATATTAATTTTATATAATGCACTTGAGGTCGCTGTCCAAAACGCTCCGGTACCAGGGCCAGCAACACCATCATAAAAGCCTAAGATTAATCCTTGCGTACTTTGTTTAATTTTTAATAATCTATTTTTATCTGGCAATTGGTTGTTTTCATAAACAATGTTTTTTGAAAATAGCGTATAAGCTGCTGTGAACATAATAAGGATAGGTAAAGCTTTATCTAATAAATGCACAGGTAAATAATCTACTACAATTGTGCCTAGAACTGCGCCAATTGCAGTCATGATGATAGATACTCGCCAGAAACTTATATTAAACAATTTCTTTCGATAAAAAGTGATAGATGCGGTGAGTGAACCGAAAGATGCAGCAAGCTTGTTGGTGCCTAATGCAAGATGTGGGGGTAAACCAACGGTTAACAATGCAGGAATGGTTAACATGCCACCCCCGCCCGCAATAGCATCAATTAAACCGGCTAAAAATCCGATACCGCAAAGCATGAGCCAAAGGTTAGGTTCGAGAGCAATTTCCATGAAGATAGGTAAATTATAACAACGTATGTTTCAAAGGCGTAATATTATCATATTAAAATTTTTACCTATATAACCAATCAATACATTTAGTAACTTAAGCTTTCGATTTAACAAATCAAATCGTTTTTCTGTAAAGAAGTCGAAACAAATAGCTAATGACCATACTTAATATATGGGTATAAAGTACGAATAGAAGGCTATTTTTGCAAATAGACACTGTTAACAGAGAATTGTCGGCTGGGCTTTGGCGGATTTTTTAAGATAAAGTCAATAATATCAGTAGGTAAATTAGGGTGTTGTCAGCAAAGTAATTGCCTTAAAGGGGACAAAATAATGAATAATTAATTAATATATTAGAATATCGTAACAATTAAATTTGACTTACTACGAATGAATTAGTAAAACATAGGGTAGGCAATATTCTGAAGATATTAAGCGCCTGCTAAATAAAACAATTGCAAATGAAACGGTAATGTTTTGTTTGATAGTTGTTACAAAAAAGAACAATTGACTTTTTTTTGTTTCAATTTAGCAGACATTTTTAATATGTCAGGTTGACATGAAACATGTCGTTTGGGAATATTGCATGGTTTTATTCTAGAGAAATTAAAACTTAAAAAAATTATTGGGCAAATTTTTGGGATTTGCCTTAACAATGAGATTTGTTATCTACATTCAATAACAATTGGTTGGGAACTATGTCCATATTAAGTAAAAAAAGCCTTATCGCATCGGCGATGGTCGGCTCATTAGCATTGACAGCAAGCACTTTCGCTTCTGCAGATGAATTAACCGAGCTGCAAAAAGCTGAAGCACAAACGTTTAAAAACTCTGCGAGATCGCAAGCTAAAATAAACAATATCTATGAGCAAACGCTTACTTTACTTGCGGAATACCGTAATACAGTAGACGAAGCTGAGATTTTATCGGATTACAACGACCATGTTCAGCGTATGGTTGATGGTCAAAAAGCCAACATTAAATCATTAGAAAAGCAAATTGCAGGTATCGATAAAACTAAGCAAGGTGTTGTACCGCTGATGTATAAGATGATCGATACACTTGATCAATTTATTAATGCAGACATTCCTGTAAATATTGAAGCGCGAAAAGATCGTGTTCAAGGTTTACGTGATGTAATGGACGATTCGAACGTTACCGTTTCAGAGCAATTTCGCTTAGTACTAGAAGCTTTTGAAATTGAAGCTAACTACGGTACTGTATTTGCTGCTTATCAAGGTGAACTTGATTTAGATGGTCAAAAAATTACGGTTGATTTCTTACATATGGGCCGAATCGCATTTGTTGCACAATCGCTTGATATGAAAAATGCATGGGTGTGGAACAACGAAACACGTGCTTGGGAAAAATTAGGTGATGAATACTTGAAGCCTATTACAGACGGCATTCGTATGGCTCGTAACCAGCTAACGAAAGATTTAACTAAGTTACCCGTTTTCGCAGCAGGAGCTAAATAATGAAGAAGATGATTAATTATGTAATGCTTGCTGCGTCAATGACGGCTGGCATGGTAGCGTCTGCAAATGCAAACGACTTACAAAAACTACTTGAACAGGTTAAAAATGACCGTATTTCTGAAGCAAGCATTGATAAAAAGCGTGAAGCTGAATTCACTGCTGCTCGTGCTGACAAACAAGCGCTATTAAACAAAGCAAAAGCGCAGTTAAAAGCTGAGCAAGAGCGTAATAAGCGTTTAACAAAAGAATACGCACAAAATGAAATTACCTTAGCGCAAAAAGCAGTTGAACTTGATACTGCCGAAGGTACGTTAGGTGAAATGTTCGGTGTAAGTCGTGCAGCGGCTGCTGATGCTTATGGTGCAATCTCTACTTCTATCGTAAGTGCTGAATACCCTGGTCGTGGCGATATATTAAACGAAATCGCAAATGCAAAAGAAATACCTGAGCTAGAACAGCTAGAAGAGTTATGGTTTGCGCTGCAAACTGAAATGACTCAGTCAGGTGAAGTTTCACAATTTACGACTGAAGTGACTAATCTTGACGGTACAAAATCAACAGAAACGATTACCCGTATCGGTACGTTTAACTTAGTGTCAGATAATGGCTACTTAACGTATAATGATGAAGTTGGTCAAGTTCAACCACTTGCTAAACAGCCGGCTGGTTTTATTACTGAAACAGCATCAAGCTTCTTCAACACAACTTCTGGCTATACTGAACTTTATGTTGACCCTTCTCGTGGTGCTATTTTAACGTTAGAAACACGTAAGAAAACGCTTGAAGAATTTTACCATCAAGGTGGCACTGTTGGTTATGCAATCACTGTATTGTTAATCATTGGTTTACTAATCGCTCTTGAACGTTTAATTGTTCTTGGCAGTGTTAGTTCTAAGATTAAGGCTCAACAGAAGAACTTAGATCAACCTAACGAAAACAATCCGCTTGGTCGTTTATTAGTTGTTTACAACGAAAATAAAAACGCTGATGCTGAAACGTTAGAACTGAAACTTGACGAAGCTATTCTTCGTGAAACACCTAAAGTTGACCGTGGTATTAACCTGATTAAGATGTTCGCAGCGATTGCGCCACTTATGGGTCTTTTAGGTACGGTTATCGGTATGATTTTAACCTTCCAAACAATTACATTGTTCGGTACAGGTGACCCTAAAATTATGGCTGGTAACATCTCTCTTGCCCTTGTAACTACTGCATTAGGTCTAATTGCTGCATTGCCGTTAATTCTAGTTCACAGTGTTGTTGCTGGTCGTAGTAAATCTGTACTTCATAAATTAGACGAGCAAAGCGCTGGTTTAATTGCTGAAATTGCAGAGAAGGAGTCTAAGTAATGTTATTCCTGATAGAACTTATCGAATCTGTCAGGAGTTTTATTGCAACTGGCGGTAACGTTTTATACTTTGTCGCCTTTGCTCTCTTAATGATGTGGATATTAATGATAGAACGTTATTGGTTCTTGGCTTCAACATACCCTAAATTGCGTGAAGAAATTATCGCAAAGTGGGATGCCAGAGCTGATACTACTTCGTGGTATGCACATCGAATTAGAGATACATGGATCTCCGAAGCGGCAGAGTTACTAGAACGTAACATGATTACGATTAAAACCTTAGTGGCAATGTGTCCACTAATCGGATTACTAGGTACAGTTACCGGTATGATTTCAGTGTTTGAAACCATGGCTCAACAAGGTACAGGTAATCCGCGTCTAATGGCTTCTGGTATTTCAATGGCAACTATTCCGACAATGGCGGGTATGGTTGCAGCATTATCAGGTGTATTTTTTAGCAGCCGTTTAGATGCAAAAGTTAAACTAGCAAAGGCAAAACTGGTTGACAGTTTACCTCACCACTAGAGAGAGATTAGAATGGCACGTAAACGTATTCGTGAAGATGAAGACGCAGCTATAGATATGACGCCGATGCTAGACATCGTCTTCATTATGCTGATCTTCTTCATCGTGACCACTTCTTTTATAAAAGAAGCAGGTATTGAAGTTAATAAACCGAAGGCAGCTAATCAAACCAGACAAAAGTCAGCTAACATTTTTATTGCTGTTAGAGATTCTGGTGAAATTTGGTTAGATAAGCGTCGTGTGGATGTCGAACGTGTTGCCGCTAATATTGAAAAACTATTAGCTGAGCAACCGAGTGATGTAGTAATTGTTCAAGCTGACAAAAACGCTAAACACGGTGTTGTTGTCAAAGTAATGGACGCGATTAAAGAAGCAGGCATCGACCGTATCTCCATCGCTGCAGCTAGGGGGTAAGTTTATGATTCGCTTTTTAGTATCAATACTACTAGGCGCAGCGGTTACTTTTGCATTGTTCGCTTTTATGGCTTATTTGATCTCTAGCACAGATCGAAGAGAAGAAGAAAAGTTAGAACACATTGTTGTTGAAGTAAACACTACGCCACCTGAGTCAAAGGCTCAATCAAGACAACGTGTACCACCGCCGCCGCCGCCGCCGCCTAAACAGCCGCCTAAGCCGCAGGCTCCAGAGCCAGAAACAAGCACTGACACTGGTGGTTTAAGTTTTAATTTACCAGGCATACAACTTGCTGGTGCAAACACTAACATTGCAGCACCTGGTGCAGGCTTTGGACGTGATGGTGATGCCGCACCTATTGTGCGTATTAATCCTAAATATCCAATGCAAGCAGCGCGAGATGGTATTGAAGGCTGGGTAATTTTATCATTTACTATCAATGAAATTGGTGGTGTTGAAGATGTTGAAGTTATCGATGCCGAACCAAAACGTGTTTTCAATAAAGAAGCACGCCGCGCATTGAGAAAGTGGAAGTACAAGCCTAAAGTTGTAGATGGTAAACCAATTAAACAACCTGGTTTAACTGTACAGTTAGACTTTAAAATGGATGGGGGTCAATAATCATGCACAAGATAACTAAATCTTTAATGTTATTCGCTTCTATTGCGTTAGTGCAGCTTCCTACGTCTTATGATGTACAAGCTGCTGAGCAAAAGTCTGAAAAGCCGAAGCGAAAAACGCAATTGGTTGGGCAGTCTGTTGGTAAAAAAATTGGTAAGGCTTTCGAATTATATACAGCTGACGATGTTCAAGGTGCTTTAACAACGTTATTAGAAATTGACGCGAAGAAAGACTATGACAAGGCGTATTTAGCTCGATTTATCGCTAATATGTACGCGACGTTAGGTGAATCTCAGAAAGCAATAGACTATCTTAAGCAAGCTGTTGAACCTGACATTCTCAATGAGTCTGATCATGGTGATGCACTTAAGTTATTAGCGGATCTTCAAATGCAAGAACAAGCATATGCAGACGCGCTAAAAAATTATGAAGCTTGGATGGACTTTACCGGTAAGTCTGACGGTGATACGTGGGTTAAAATTTCGAACGCGCAGTATCAACTTAAGCGTTTAGATAAAATGATCGCGCCGGCGGATAACGCAATTGCTGCTTACGGTGACAAGCAAAATAAAAACCCGTATTTATTAAAACTTACTTCATATTACGAACGTAAGAAATATAAAGATGCGGTCAAAGTGCTTGAAACAGCGGTGCAATTGTTCCCAACAGAGAAAGCTTTCTGGACGCAACTAGGTAACTTTTATTTGCTAACAGAAGATTTTAAGCGTGGCATGGCTACACTTGATCTTGCTTATAAGCAAGGCTTTTTAGAGAAGGAATCACATCTTAAAACGCTTGCAAGTTTATATTCTCAAAATAATATCCCGCATAAAGCGGCGAGAATTTTAGAGAAGCATATCAACTCAGGTGAAATAAAACGTGATGATCAGAACCTATTCTCACTAGCTAATGCATACCATGCTGCTCAAGAAATTGATACCGCAGCTAAATATTTTAGCGAACTTGCGAAGATGACTAATGAATCTAAGCATTACGCTAAATTAGGCACGTTACTTGCTCAGGATGAACAGTTTAAAAAAGCTATTGTAGCACTGAACAAAGCGTTAGATTTAGGTGCTAGTAACAAAGGCCGTTTGAATATGAGCTTGGCTGAGGCACATTTTTATTTAGGACAGTACAAACAAGCCTATGCTGCAGTTAAGCTTGCAGAAAAGGATCCTAAAACACGTAAAAGTGCGAGAGGTTGGGTAACGTATATCAAAGATACTGCACAACGAAAAGGCAAAGCTATTTAATAGCATGTTGTTGTCTTCATTTAAAAAACCAGCCTAGTGGCTGGTTTTTTTATCCCTGTAATATTTAAGGCTTTACATACTTTATACCAATTCGCATAAATATTCGGTCATTCAGCGAGAATTAAACGCTTTAGGCACGGCGTTGATTGCAGAGAATGGTTATTCAGGAGAACGTGCTCCTGCGTTCTCTAATAAGTTACATCCTTGTAGCGTCCTTTTTAAAATCAACAACACAGGCTATGAAGCGTTTAAACTCGCCCTTTGGGAGCGTATTAGAGGCGCGATAATTGTGCAAAACTTGTTTGATGTAGAACAACTATACCTGCACACGTTTCGCTTATTCTCCCACCTCTGATATCGCTCTGAACTGACTTAATCTTTATGCGAATTGGTATTACTATGATCTAGATCAAAAAAGGCTATCTAATTTGGTTAAAATTCGCTAGAATTCGCGCCGTTCATTTTGTAGTTTAGTAGGAAGTGTAAGATGTCACATAATGAAAATTTCAAAGATAGCTCATCAAAGCGCCATTTATTTGCTGCCATAACTGTCATGTTTGCCGCACCGCTATTACCTATGTTAATGGGTTGGTTTACCGTTTTAAGCTAGTTTTCACTGAACTAAGAAAATATATGCAAATTTTAATTGTTGATGATAAACCTGTTGTACTAGAGCAACTACGTACGTTACTGGCTGACTATCCGTGTGAAATTGATAGTGCTGGTAATGGCTTAGATGCTCTTGAAAAAGCTCAAAAAAAGCAATACGACCTGTTTATCGTAGATCATTTGATGCCCGTTATGAATGGTCTTCAATTGGTCAAAAACTTAGATAAAAAACAATTGTTAGCTAACGCCACGTTATTATTCATGACAACACAAGGCGCAACTGCCGCTAACATGACAGCTGAGTCTTCACTCTTCGATCAACTGATCGAAAAGCCCATTAACGTTGATTTATTCAATCAGGTTATTGAGCCGCTTTTCTCACAAATTAACCCGATAAGATCTATATCAAATTAGTCGTTTTTCTATTATTCTATTAGCTAAAGAAAATCTTTAAGAAAACAGATTAATAGTAAGTATGACAAACTCTCAAAAAGCGTTATTAGAAAGCGCAGTACACACTATCCCTGATTACCCTAAAAAAGGCATTATGTTCCGAGATGTTACTGGAATATTAGATAATGCAGAGGCATTTAACTTAACCATAGATTTACTCGTTGAAAAATATCGTGACTGTGGATTTACCAAAGTTATTGGTACAGAAGCGCGTGGTTTTTTATTTGGTGCTCCTCTAGCGTTGCGTTTAGGAGTTGGTTTTGTTCCGGTAAGAAAACCAGGTAAATTACCAAGGGCGACTTTTTCACAAGAATATCAATTAGAGTATGGTACGGATATTTTAGAGATACACCAAGACGCGTTAGTCCCTGAGGATAAAGTATTAGTTGTTGATGACTTATTAGCAACAGGTGGTACTATCGAAGCAACATATCAACTGATCCGCCGCATTGGTGCCAAAGTAACAGATGCAGCGTTCGTTATTTCATTGCCTGATTTAGGTGGTGAGAAGAAACTTGAAGCGTTAGGGTTAGCGGTACACTCTTTATTAGCATATGAAGGCGATTAAATAAGTCATGAGTTATCAAGTCTTAGCAAGAAAATGGCGTCCGAAAAACTTTGCTCAATTAATGGGGCAAGAGCATGTGGTGGCGGTTTTATCTAATGCATTGCAGCAGCAAAGACTACATCATGCTTATTTATTTACGGGTACTAGAGGTGTAGGCAAAACAACGATAGCGAGAATTTTTGCTAAAAGCTTAAATTGTGCAGAGGGTGTAACAGCTCATCCTTGTGGGCAATGTGATGTATGTGAAGATATTGATCTTGGCCGTTTTGTTGATTTAATTGAAATTGATGCAGCTTCTCGTACTAAAGTAGATGACACCCGTGAAATACTAGATAATGTGCAATATGCGCCTACAAGAGGCCGTTATAAGGTATATTTAATAGACGAAGTGCATATGCTCTCACGTAGTAGTTTTAATGCCTTACTTAAGACCTTAGAAGAACCACCTGAGCATGTTAAGTTTATTCTAGCCACCACTGACCCTCAAAAATTACCTATTACGGTTCTTTCAAGGTGTCTTCAATTTCACCTTAAGGCGTTAACAGTCAACCAAATAGAACAAAAACTTTCGGAAATTTTACAGTCAGAAAACGTCCCAATAGATCCACAAGCACTGAACCTACTTGCAAAAGCAGCTAGAGGCAGTATGCGTGATTCACTGAGTTTGACGGATCAAGCAATAGCGCAAGGTAATGGTGAAATTATTGCTGCGAATGTTCAACAAATGCTCGGTGGTGTTGATCATAATTGGGTGTTTAAAATACTAATAGCCCTGATTAAAAGTGACAGTAAAGCGTTAATGAACCTCTCATTGGAAATCGCTTCATATTCTCCTAATTATGGCCGTTTACTTGCTGAATTAATACAGTTGTTACATCAAGTTGCGATTACTCAAGTGGTTGGTAAGCATTTTGATTTATCGCCAGAACATAACGTGCTCGTTGAAAAGTTTTGCCAAGCAATGTCGCCTGAAGATGTACAGTTGTATTATCAAATTGCATTAGCGGGTCGTAAAGACTTACCTTATGCTGCTGACGAACAAGCAGCCTTTGACATGGTATTATTACGATTACTCGCCTTTAAACCACAAACGCATGCTGAAAATGTCTCAGTAACTGAAACAATTGATAATAAGGTCAGCTTTGATGAGATCCGTTTTTCTGAAGTTGAATTATCAACTGATATACAGTCAGGAGCTAATAAGGTAGAACAAACGGAAAAGGCTGCTCAAGAAATCATGCCATCGGCGGAAGATGCCAGTTGTGCTGTTAATGAAGAGACGCTCACAACTCAAATGACTGAGCTGGAATTAACAGCAGCTAGTTTGCGTGAAGATACAATACCCGCAGATTCATCTAACGACGTTGTTGCTCAAAAAGATTGTAAGGTTGTTGAACAACCTACAGCGCCTAATGAACATAAAACGAATGAAAATGCACTTGATACGCAGCAATCGGAAAGCACTACAGAAACTTCAAATATGCCGTCAGCAACGGTGGCTGATGAACTGGGGCAAGTAGCAACACCAGAAATTGCACAGGTATTAGCACGTCGAAATATGCTGAGAAGTCAAAAACAAGCGTTGGAGAATACTGAAAAAAAGTCTGATGACGCCGCAACGCGTCAAGAAACAACTGCAGTTGCTAATGTTGCAAAAAATAAGATCAAGCAAGTACCTGATATTGAAACGATCCCTGAACAACCTTTTATTGAACAGGCGATTGATCCAAGTATTATAAAAAAAGCTAATCAAGTTGATAAATGGGCGAACATGATTGACGCTATGGCATTAAATGGTCGGTTACGTCAATTAGCATTAAATGCAACGATTAATGAAAACACGAACGAAGAAAGTTTAGTGTTGTCGTTAAATCAATCAACAAAGCATCTGAAATCAGATGCAGCCATGACACAGCTCAATCAGTTTGTTTCAGAGTACTTTGGTAAAACAACAAGGGTAGAAGTCGTTATTGTTGATGAAACCAATGATGATCCTGCACAAATACAACAAAAAATTAATGATAAACGTTACGAGTATGCGAAAACACTATTAAAAGAAGATGATCTCGTTATTGCGATGCAAGAGACTTTTCAAGCAGAGTTGAATGAAGATACGATAGAAGCAAGGTAGAAGCTTGAATTTTTGTTCGTAAGCCCCTATCTTTGGCATAAGTGTTAATTGGAGAAAAGTATGATGAAAGGCGGAATGGGCAACATAATGAAACAAGCCCAACAAATGCAAGCAAAAATGCAGAAAATGCAAGAAGAGCTCGCAAATATGGAAGTGACTGGTGAGTCTGGTGCAGGTATGGTAAAAGTCACCATGACAGGTAGCCATAGTGTTCGTCGTGTAGAGATCGATGAGAGCCTTCTAGAAGATGATAAAGAAATGGTGGAAGACTTAGTTGCCGCTGCAATTAATGATGCTGTAAGACGCGTTGAAGAGCAAAATAAAGAAAAGATGGGCTCTGTCACAGGTGGTATGCAAATGCCTCCAGGGATGAAGATGCCGTTTTAATTAATCAGAATAAAGAGAAAAGCCGACTTTCAGTCGGCTTTTTTGGGTGTGAGTATTAGTTAACCTGAGCTCGGGATAACAACTTACTTTCTAGCAGTTGTTTTTCCTTATTACTGCGTTAAATTTATTTGCAATAGACAAGTTATTACCGCACAAATTTGCCTTGCACTAAGAAAAAGCTCCGTGCTAGAACAGTGTGATAAATAAAAAGCTTACCGTTTCAGTTGATTAGCTAACTTCTTATCCCAGGCTCAGGTTAGTTACCATTTTTTCTTAGGTTGAAAAAGTAAGTCTAAATCATCTTCCTCTGCTTTTGCTTTTTTAGCAGCATCTGCCGCATTTGAGTTTTTCAGCGCATCTGTGATTAACTCAAGTTGCTCTTGAATTTCTTCGCGTTTTTTTATGGTGTATTCAGTTTGATGCGGGTGTTCGGTTAATGTTTGTATCGCTTTTTCATAATATTGACGGGCTGAACCAAGCATTTCTTTACCATGTGCTTGAGACCCACGCTTATACAGACTTTCGATATTAATGCGAAGTTGCATTGCATCAAGCTTTTGATCTTCATGCATAAATGTTTGGGCATCTAAAGCACCCTTCGCTTGTTCAGATTTTAATGTAACTCTCAATTTCTTGATCGTTTGTAAGATGACCACTAGTTGTTGTTCGTTATCGGGTAATATAAAGGTATCATCTGTGGTTTGTGAGGCTAAATCTTCCGAGGCTGAAAGTCTTGCTTCCATTTCATTGATTCTATTTTTTATCCCTTTTAGCTCTGGTATTATTTGTGCCATTGCTTTCGCTGCATTTAAGCTTCGACGGTTGAGTATTTCAACAACCTTTGGGTTGGTAGGTAAGTGTGAAAGATTAAGAATCAACTCTTCTGTTTCATCAATAATTGCTTTTTGTTTGGCTGCTTTAGCTCGTTTATCTTGTTCTTGTTTTTCTTTGTGTTGTTGCACAGCATTCACAAAAACAACAATGATCACAAGTGCGATAACTAAGCCTATAATAATACCCATATTTTGTTTCTCAACTGATATTGCTACGATAACTTTTCTCAGTCTACAAAAAATGTTGAGCTTAGCATAGCGTTATCTTATATCTGGATATTCCTTGAAATGAAATATAATTAGATTTTAAATAAAAAGATTAAAAAATGTACTTTTAATTTACCTTTTGTTGTAATATTCTTTCATTAAAGGGATTTATTATATTTTTATGAAATATTTTTACAAAAAAGCCAAAAGGCTATGGAATAAATTGTTATTTAAGTATATATTTTTGGCATAAGTCATTTGAAACATAGATTATGAAGCTGCAACAACTCCGTTATATCGTCGAAGTACAAAACAATAATTTAAACGTTTCTGCTACTGCAGAAAGTTTATTTACCTCTCAACCAGGTATCAGTAAACAGGTACGCATGTTAGAAGATGAGCTAGGGATCCAGATATTTGGTCGTAGCGGTAAACATCTCACTCATGTAACCCCTGCGGGTAAAGAGGTGATCAACATTGCGACGGAAATTCTATCGAAAGTTGAAGCAATTAAAGCGGTTGCTCGAGAGCACACTCAGCCCGATGAAGGTAAGCTTAGAATTGCCACGACACATACACAAGCAAGATATGCTTTACCTGATGTTATTCAAGGTTTCATGAAAAAATATGCGAAAGTAACGTTGCATATGTATCAAGGAACGCCAGCCCAAATTAGTGATGCGGCCACTAAAGGTGAAGCCGACTTTGCAATCGCGACAGAGTCATTCCACCTTTATAACGATTTAGTGATGCTACCTTGTTACCATTGGAATCGTAGTATTATTGTTAGACCTGATCACCCACTTGCTAAGAAAAAAACCTTAACCATTGAAGATATTGCACAATATTCATTGGTGACTTATGTCTTTGGTTTTACTGGGCGTTCAGAACTTGACGAAGCCTTTAAAAGAGCTGGTGTTGAGCCCAAAATTGCCTTTACTGCAACAGACGCTGATGTGATCAAAACCTATGTAAGAATGGGGGTAGGTATTGGTGTGATTGCAACCATGGCGATGGATTCTGAATTAGATAAAGACCTTGTTACGTTAGATGCAAGTCACCTGTTTAAAGCCAGTACGACTAAAATTGGTTTTAGACGCGGAACATTTTTACGTGGTTATATGTTTGATTTTATTGAGCGATTTGCTCCGCATTTAAATCGCGACTTGGTGACAAGAGCAGTATTATTAAAGAATAACGCTGAAATCGAAGAGTTGTTTCAAAATATCGAATTACCTATTCGGTAATGCTTTTAGTCAATGAGCTTTGTATTTTAGGTAATACAAAGCTCATTGTGATTAACATTCAATAATATTAACCGCTAAACCGCCTCTTGACGTTTCTTTATACTTAGTCTTCATGTCATTACCGGTTTCCCACATGGTTTTTATAACTTTGTCTAAAGATACTTTTTGTGTACCGGTACCTCTCAATGCTAAACGTGAAGCATTAATTGCTTTTACTGACCCCATAGCATTTCTTTCAATACAAGGTACTTGAACTAAGCCTCCTACTGGGTCACAAGTTAAACCAAGATTATGCTCCATACCAATTTCGGCTGCATTTTCTACCTGTTTAGGACTACCGCCCATTACTTCGGTTAATGCACCTGCTGCCATTGAACAAGCGACACCAACTTCAGCCTGGCAGCCACCTTCCGCGCCTGAAATCGTGGCATTTGTTTTATATAAAATACCGATTGCTGCTGCCGTTAATAAATAACGAATACAGTCTTCATCGGTTACTGGTCTGATAAATTTGTCGTAATAGCATAACACCGCAGGAATAATGCCAGCAGCGCCGTTTGTAGGTGCTGTAACAACTCGGCTACCTGCGGCATTTTCTTCATTGACCGCAAGCGCAAATAGATTTACCCAGTCCATCGCACTTAGTGGGTCATTATTACTTTCAACAGATAACGATCGATATAACGCTGGCGCTCTGCGGGTTACTTTTAAGCCGCCAGGTAAAATACCTTCGGTTTTCATGCCACGCTCAACACTGTCTTTCATGGCTTGCCAAATATTAATTAACTCTTTTCTAATGACTTTTTCATCAGCCAAACATTTTTCGTTTTCCATCATGATTGTGCTGATACTTAAGCCTTTCTCAGCAGCCATACCAATGAGCTCATCAGCACTTGAGAATTTATGCGGACGAACAATATTACTATGTAAGGAAAGTGCTTTATCTTTTTCTTTTTCAAAGTCACAATCTTGCACGATAAAGCCACCGCCAATCGAGTAATAGGTTTCTTCAAAAATAACTTCATCATCTTGATAAGCATATAACGTCATTGCGTTAGCGTGAGCAGGTAAGGTTTTTCTTCGGTGATAAATGATCGCGTCTGATTTCGGAAACTGAACTTCTCTGCCTGAAGATAATGTGATCACTTCTGTTTTATTGACCTGATCAACAATGCGCTCAATAGAAGAGACCGCGATACCTTCAGGGGTTTCACCAAATAAACCTAATATAACGGCTTTACCTGTGCCGTGGCCGACACCTGTTTGTCCTAATGAGCCAAATAGCTCAACTTTAAACCGATCTACATCATCAATTAATTGCTGTTCTATAAGGTGATCAACAAATAATTTTGCTGCTTTCATTGGACCTACCGTATGAGAGCTAGAAGGGCCAATGCCTATTGAAAACATATCAAATACACTAATCATACTTTAAACCTGAATAATAATTCATTATTTTGTTTGTGGTGAAATAATCTTCGGTCATGATAACGTAAAGTTATACATTACTAAATAAGTTTAGTCGCTGAAAACGAAAATGTTTAACGCTAGTGTGAAAGTTTTAACGTAAATTTTCACATAAGTCTTTGAGGATCGCCGCCGTTGCTCCCCATATGTTGTGCTCGTTATATGGCATGTAATAAATTGGATGTTGACGCATTTTTCTCTCAACGGTAATAATAATATGGTTTCTTTGGTCGATAAAATGCTGTAAAGGTACATGAAATACTTGTGCTACTTCATTTTGGTCAATAACGTAATGCTGTGATTGTGGTAACAAGGCAATGACGGGTGTTATGGTGAAACCTGTGAGTGTTCGATATTCTGGTAGCTGTCCCAATATAGCAACGGAATCAGCTGCAAGTCCTATTTCTTCTTGTGCTTCTCGTAACGCTGTAGCAAAAATATTCGAATCATGTTTTTCTACTTTTCCCCCAGGAAAACTAATTTGACCTGGATGATGCTTTAAATGTGAAGCACGCTTTGTGAGTACAACGTGTAGAGCGTTATTAATTTCAACAAGCGCAACTAACACTGCTGATTCTTTTATTACTCCACCTGTACCTAAAGGAGGTGAAGATACAGCAGCAGTTAGCGGGTGCAGATGAAACTTATGTAAAAACTCATGTTTATTCATAGCACAATGCTTAACATTAGCGATAAGGTAATTAATAAATGTTAAGGCATTGCAGCTAAGACAGGAAGTATTTTGTTAACTTTATCTAAGCTTTCTTGGTATTCGTCATCGACATTAGAATCGGCGACAATGCCACCACCTGCCCAACAATAAATGTGATTATTAGTGCATACCAGCGTTCTAATGGTGATACTGGTATCCATATTTCCGTTGGCAGAAATATAACCAATAGAACCACAATAAATACTTCTTCGTTGTGGCTCAAGCTCGTCAATGATCTCCATGGCCCGTATCTTAGGAGCACCAGTAATAGAGCCTCCTGGAAATGCAGCCCGTAATAAATCAATAGCGGTTTTATTTTCTTTAAGCGTTCCTTCAACGGTACTGACTAGATGATGAACAGCCGGAAAACTTTCTATTTCAAATAATTTAGGTACAACAACACTGCCAGCTTCGCAGACTTTACTCATGTCGTTACGTAGCAGATCAACAATCATTAAGTTTTCTGCTTTATCTTTTTCAGATTGGCTGAGTAATGTCGCTTGCTGTTGGTCGGCTATTGGATCGGCTAAGCGAGCCATTGTGCCTTTAATTGGTTTTGTTTGTACTTTACTTTGTTTTGTTTGTATAAAGCGCTCAGGCGAAACACTTAGCACTGAAAAGTTATCAAACGTTAAGTAAGCGGAAAAGGGCGCTTGATTTGCTGCTCTTAATGCTAAATACGCCGAGAACTCATTACCTTGATAACGGCTAGAAAAGCGTTGTGTTAAATTGATTTGATAACAATCGCCTTCGGTTAAATAATGTTGAACACGGTTAAATTTTTCGGTGTATTGTGCTTTGGTAATATTATGTTGCCACGGAGCCGTTAGTTTGAATCTCGTTGGCTCATTTTGCGTGTTTTGCAAGTATTGTTTAACTGTTTGTTCTAACTGTGCGCGCTCATCTTCTATACATATTAGAAAAAATAGTTGTGTTTTATTATCGAAAATGATCCCATGAGTATAAATGCCAACGGCCATTTCAGGCATAGCAATATCTTTAATAGCTTGTTTGGGTAATTGTTCAAAACTTCTTCCTAAGTCATATGAGAAATACCCAACGGATCCTCCAGTAAATGGAAGTTCAGAGCTTGCTATTTCGATAGATTCGAAAATTGTAGACTGCAATGCAGATAAAGCAATAAGTGGATCTTCGTCAACAGGTAAGGTCGTTTTTTGCTGATTTTGTTCAATAACGATTTGTTGATCATCGGCAATAATGGTCGCGCGGGGTTGCCAAACGATAAGGTCAAATTGGCTATCGATATGCCCTCTACTTGAAGAGTCAAGCCACATAGCCCAAGGCTGTTTGGCAAGTGGAGTGAAAACTTCAGCAGGGGTATAAGCATGACCAAAGTGTAAAGGTTTCGCGGTGATAATTGTTTTACAATGCTGCGACAATGTGAGTACCCGTTAAATATTCAAACGCCGCTACTAGCGAGCGCGATTCAAGCAGGGTATCATATCGGCAAAAATATAACTTTCAATACTTTCGCTATAGTTATTGTAGAAAGATCACACTGAAAATCGTTAAAGGGCAACCATGGCTATTATTAAACAACAAGATATGATCGACAGCATTGCTGATGCTTTGCAATATATCTCTTATTATCACCCATTAGATTTTGTTCAAGCATTAGAAAAGGCTTACCACAAAGAAGAAAGCCAAGCAGCTAAAGATGCTATTGCACAAATACTCATTAATTCGCGTATGTCAGCGCATGGTAAACGTCCTATTTGTCAAGATACGGGTATTGTTACTTGTTTTGTAAATATCGGTATGGAAGTGCAATGGGATAAAACCGATATGACCATTCAGCAAATGGTAGATGAAGGAACACGTCGTGCGTACTTGAACCCTGATAATCCTTTAAGGGCGTCAATTGTTGCTGACCCAGCAGGCGCTCGTAAGAACACTAAAGATAATACGCCATCTGTTGTTCATATTAACATGGTTGCTGGTAATGAAGTTGAAGTGATGATTGCAGCGAAAGGCGGCGGCAGTGAAAATAAAACTAAAATGGCTATGTTAAACCCAAGTGATTCTATCGCTGACTGGGTTGTTAAAACATTACCTACCATGGGAGCTGGCTGGTGTCCGCCTGGCATGATCGGTATTGGCGTGGGTGGAACAGCTGAGAAAGCTGGGGTACTTGCAAAAGAAAGTTTAATGGATCCCGTTAATATTCAAGAGTTAATTGATCGTGGGCCAGAAAATGCCGAAGAAGCATTACGTTTAGAAATTTACGAACGTGTCAATAAACTTGGTATTGGTGCTCAAGGCTTAGGCGGTTTAACAACGGTTGTTGATGTTAAGGTTAACTCAGTACCAACGCATGCTGCGTCTAAACCTGTGGTGATGATCCCAAATTGTGCTGCTACACGTCATGTTCATTTTCATCTAGACGGTAATGGCCCTGCTGATTTAACACCACCTAAATTAGAAGAGTGGCCAGAAATTACCTGGGAAGTTGGTGAAAATGTTCGCCGAGTAAATGTTAATGGCTTAACTAAAGCCGATATTGCAGAATGGAAAACTGGCGAAACCGTATTACTGTCAGGGAAAATTTTAACGGGTCGTGATGCGGCACATAAAAAAATTCAAGAGTTATTAGCTTCTGGCGAAGGCTTACCTGCGGGGGTCGATTTCACTAATAAATTTATCTATTACGTTGGCCCCGTTGATGCGATTGGTGATGAAGCGGTAGGTCCTGCTGGCCCAACAACGGCAACACGCATGGATAAATTTACCGAAATGATGTTAGCTGATACTGGCTTATTAGGTACTATCGGTAAAGCTGAGCGAGGCCCAGCAACGGTAGAAAGCATAAAGCAGCATAAGTCGGTTTATTTAATGGCTGTTGGCGGCGCGGCATATTTAGTGTCAAAAGCCATTAAAAAAGCGCGAGTTGTCGCTTTTGAAGAGTTAGGTATGGAAGCTATCTATGAATTTGATGTGGAAGATATGCCCGTTACTGTTGCAGTTGACTCTACAGGTGAGTCAGCACACGTTACTGGACCAGCCATTTGGCAAGCAAAAATTGAAGAGCTCGACGACGCATTAACACCGAAGAAATAAATACTTCTGTCGTTTATGATTAAGATAAAGCGGCAAGTAAAATCTGCCGCTTTTTTTAATGGTTGGCATTAGTGTTTTGTTATGCTTAAATGACTGTTCATATTTACAGTGTTTATTGGTGTTATGCTAACATTTATCCTCGATTTCTTTCAGCAACTCTCCACATCTCAACTGCTCTTTAGTTTTTCTTGTTTATTCGTGTCTTTATTGATCGGCATTATGCTTGGGAATATAAACGGAAAGGCAAGCCGCGAACAATTAAAAACGCTATTACAGCAGCATATGCAATTACTTATACAGCAACAACAGCAATTATTTTCTGAGCATAAATTTGCACAACATCAATTGTTTTCTGAACAGGCAACATTACAGCAACAGCAGGCGCGTGATGATGCACATATGCTGCAATCAATGTTGCATAAACACCAACAAGATTTTACTAAAACACAAACGGTTGCTCTTGAGCAATTACTAGATGTTATTGCAAAACATAATCAATCAAACCGTGAAGAACAAGCAAAGTCATTAACGATTGCCAGTGATAAAATAGCGAACAAAGTTTCAGAGTTAACTGGTGCAACGGATAATCGTTTAAAAGAAATCAGTGAACAGGTAGAGAAGCGACTTGCGGATGGCTTTGAAAAAACCAGTAAAACGTTTAGCGATATTGTTAAGCGTTTAGCATTAATAGATGATGCACAGAAAAAAATAACAGAATTATCTAGCAACGTAGTATCACTGCAAGAAGTCTTATCTGACAAGCGTTCTCGTGGTGCCTTTGGTGAGGTACAGCTTAGTGCGTTAATTCGTAATGTTTTACCAGAACAACATTTTAGCCTACAACATACTTTGTCTAATAATCGAGTGGCTGATTGTATTTTATGGCTACCAGAACCAACAGGTAACGTTGTTATTGATGCTAAGTTCCCATTAGAAAACTACAAAGTGATGACTGATATACATCACAGCGACTTGACTCGTAAAGCGGCGGAAAGACAATTTAAAGCGGATATAAAAAAACATATTAATGACATAAGCAGTAAGTACTTGATTGATGGTGAAACAGCCGATGGCGCAATTATGTTTATTCCTGCAGAAGCGATATTTGCTGAAATACATCGTCATTTTCCTGATTTAGTGGAGCATGCGAATAATCAAAGGGTTTGGTTAACTTCTCCAACTACGCTAATGGCTGTTTTAACTACAGCCCGAGCGGTACTTAAAGATGAAGCTACACGAGAACAAGTGCATATTATTAAAGCACATCTAGGTGAGCTATCTGCTGACTTTTCCCGATTTAAACTGCGCTTTAATAACCTTGCTCGGCATATTGATCAAGCGTCAGTTGATGTTAAACAAATTCATACCTCGGCAGATAAAATATCTGCTCGGTTCGACAAGATAGAGCAAGTAGACTTATCCCAAGAAGATAAATTAAAGGCACAGTTACTTCATGAAAAAACCAGTTGATTGCCGCTTATATCACACCATACAATAGCGTTTACGGTTGTCACCTTGTCTAGAGGTGCAATGAAATAAAAAATGTCGAAAAATAACAATGATAGGGCTGTATAGTTGTTGCAAAAAATTGAAGGTATAAAAACCACATTATGGACAGGGCTAGCAGTCAGCATATTCTTTGTTGTTGCTTGTTATAGTCAATCGTATTGGTTAAGTAAAATAAATCTAATCGAACAGGTTGTGTTAGGGTTATTTGCTGTAGGTATCATTTTTACTGCACAATTTAGTAGAAGTCGATATACCTTACTTATCATTAGTTTACTTAGCGTTTATTTACTCTTTCAACAACAATTGGTCAGTAATGACTGGTTTATTCAACACCAAGAGTGGATATTTTTATCTGCGATGTTCATCTTAAGCTTTTTGGTGAATGTGAAAGATCGTAGTTTAATTTCTGTCCATGGTGGATTGCGCCTAGCTGCTATTTTTTCTTGTATTCTTTTGGCAAAAGGTTGGTTGTTATTCGGTGAATATTTAACTGCCCAAACCTTACTACTTGGCTGGCCTGCACAACTTAGCGCGCATATAACGATTACACTTCCATTGCTGCTTTCCTGTAGCTATATATTGTTTCAATCGTTGCGATACCCTAGCTTATTAATCGCTTCTTTACTCACAAGTTTACTGGTTGCGAGTTTAGCGTATTATCAACAATTAACTTTACCTTTGAGTGCAATACTTACACTGTTGTTAGTGCACTATATTATGGTGGTGGTCATTGATTCATATTATCTTGCCTATCGCGATGAACTCACAACTATTCCATCCCGTAGAGCATTAAATCAGTACGCATTATCCTTAGGGCGACGCTACTGTGTTGCAATGGTAGACATCGATCATTTTAAGAAGTTTAATGACAGTTACGGTCATGATATTGGCGATCAGGTATTAAAGCTAGTAGCTGCAAAATTAGCGACGGTGGGTGAAGGAGGCAAAGCGTTTAGATATGGTGGTGAAGAGTTCACCCTAATATTTCCTCGGAAGACGATTGAGGGTGCAACGCCTGAACTTGAACGAATTCGTCAATTAATTGCTGATTATAAAATCATTATTAGGCACCCAGTAAGAAAAAGTAAAAAAGCACGTGGCAGTAAGCCAACGGAGCAAACCAAAACAGTGAGTGTGACTGTTTCTATGGGAGTCTCTGCCAGAGAAGATAAACAAAGCTTTGAACAAGTCGTAAAGGTAGCAGATCAAGCACTATATCGCGCGAAGAAGAAGGGCAGAAACAACGTTAGTCGGTAGTCGTGTTTATATCGCGTTGAACAATGAAGTAAAAAAGCCTTACATGCTGTGCTATGTGTAAGGCTTTTTTACTTTTAATAACGTTAATGAATGACTATTAATTTAAAATCGCCACATTGACAAACACGACGGTTAACAACAATGGGCAGACAAAACGCAAATAATTACCCCAATGACGTAGCCAAGGTCGATTTTGTTGTAGGTCACTATCACGAAGTTTATTGCCTCTTTTCCATAACCAACCAACAACGATAAAATAAAATAGGCAGCTAAGAGGCTGTAAAATAGTGGTGAGTACGCTAATAAATGCCCCAAATAATACATCAAAAAAGGCGATTAACAGCAGAGAGAAAAATAATACTGTAGCCGATACTAACCAGGTCGCTTTTTGTCGAGATACCTTTTTATCTTCCATTAAAAAGGCAACAGGCACTTCAGTGGATGAAATGGTTGACGTTAATGCGGCAATTGATAACAACAAAAAGAAGCCTGCGGCAACAACAAGGCCAATAGAGCCCATTGAGGTAAATAACTCAGGTAAGATATGGAAAATCAATTGGCCTTCACCAATAAGCTCATTCCCTTCAAATACTTGCTGACCAGCATGTTGAGCAACAAATAACGCAGGAATTATCAGTAAACCCGCTAAAAAGGCGATGCCGGTATCTAATGCGGTAATAGACAATACTAACTTGCCTAAGTCTTTATCTTTTTGCATGTATGAACCGTAAACCATCATACCGCCAACACCTATTGATAAAGAAAAGAATGCTTGCCCCATCGCTGAAACCACTAATGTTGGGTTGGTGATTTGGCTAAAGTCAGGGATCAAATATACTTTTAACCCTTCCATCGCACCTGGCTGTTGTAATATATAGACAATTAAGCCGAACAACATGATCAATAAAATTGGCATTAATCGAGTAGACCACTTTTCAATACCGGCGTTCACACCTTGATGAACAATTGCTGCTCCTAATAAGATAAAAATTGGCGTAAACAATAGGTTTCGTTCAGTACTTGAGGTTGCTAGCCATTGTGAAATATTGGTTAGGCCGATAAGTTCAGATATTGCTGACAACGCATGAGAAAGCATCCAACCGGCAACAATGGTATAAAAGCTCAACATCATGATAGCGCCGCATAAGCCTATGATACCTGCTTTACGACCTAGTCCTTCAGAAACACCTTTGCAGGCGTCTCCTAATGCAGAAACGGGGTTTTTTTGCGCTTGATTACCAATGTATACTTCTGCGTATAATGCGGGTAATGCTAGCAGTATCGTAACGACCAGATAAACAAACAGAAAGGCACCACCACCGTTATTAGCCGCGTTCGTTGGAAAACCCCAAATGTTACCAAGGCCAATGGCAGAGCCGGCAGCAGCCAGTACAAAACCAATGCGTGAATGAAAAGAGTCCCTGAGTTGTGTCATATAGTGTTGCGCTATTATTTTTATTTCAGCCGAGCTTACCGAGTTCACTAGAAATAGGAAAGTAATTTTAATGATTTCTTAACATTTCTTTCCTTGTTGATGTAAATATATTCAACCTAGTATTGAATTAAAAATGGGTTGCACCCACATTAAGGAGCAGAGAAAATAGTTCCTAATTTTGAAACTTGAGAGTTACTATGTTGCAATACCAAATTATCCCTGTTACACCTTTTCAACAAAATTGCACATTATTTTGGTGTGATGAAACAAAAAAAGCCGCTGTTGTAGACCCTGGTGGTGATATAGAACTCATTAATCAAGCCATTGAACAAAATGGTGTTACATTAGAAAAAGTATTATTGACCCATGCACATATTGACCATGCTGGCGCTACCAAAGCCGTTGCTGAAAAGTATTCGGTTGATATTGAAGGGCCACATAAAGAAGACAAATTTTGGATTGATTTGATCCCAGAGCAAATTACGCGCTTTGGTTTTGATCATGCAGAAATTTTCGAACCTACTCGTTGGTTAAATCAAGGAGACACTGTTACTTTCGGTAATATATCGTTAGAGGTTTACTTTTGCCCAGGGCATACGCCAGGGCACGTGGTGTTTTTCCATCGTGAGACTAAACTTGCACAAGTCGGTGATGTATTATTTAAAGGTTCAATGGGGCGAACAGACTTTCCGCGAGGCGATCATGCCACTTTGATCAAATCTATTCGTGAAAACCTCTTTCCGTTAGGGGACGATGTTTGTTTTATTCCTGGGCATGGGCCAATGAGTACTTTTGGTGAAGAAAGAAGAACCAACCCTTTTGTTGCTGACAGGGTAAGTTAACAATGAGTACTGCCGTAATTTCACTTAAAGATAGATTGAAACAAATTGATTCGAGCCCATGGTTTCAATGGAGTGTTATTGCCGTTATCATTCTATCGGCATTGCTTATCGGTGCTAAAACGCACGATTTACCTGAACCGGTTATTCAACTGTTATCGTTTGCAGACAACGCGGTCACGGTATTTTTTCTGATTGAAATTATTATTCGCTTTTTAGCCACTGCAGATAAAAAATCATTTTTTAAGAGTGGTTGGAATATCTTTGACACCATTATTGTTATAGGGAGTTTAGTTCCTGATGGTGGTTCTGGTGTTTTATTAGCGAGATTACTACGAGTTTTTAGAGTACTCAGGCTAGTTTCCATGGTGCCTGAATTAAGGTTGCTGATTAATGCGTTAATTAAAGCCATACCAAGAATGGGTTATATTGCATTGTTAATGTTCGTTATTTTTTACATTTACGCGGCAATAGGCAGCATCATTTTTCATGAGATTAATGAAGAATTATGGGGAGACGTTTCAATTTCATTATTAACATTATTTCGAGTAGCAACCTTTGAAGATTGGACCGATGTAATGTATGAAACAATGGCAGTACATCCGTTAAGTTGGATTTTCTATTTATCTTTTATTTTTCTAACGGCATTTATTTTTCTCAACATGATGGTTGGGACTATTTTAGATGTGATGAATGAAGAACATGAGCAACACCGTGCTAAACAGCACGGTGAATCTGCACAAGGAGCAGAACCAGCAAGTAGAGCGCAAATTGAATCTCTTCAAAATGAATTAGCGGAAATAAAAGCGCTTCTTGTTAATAAACCGACAAAGTTAGAGTAACGACAAAAAATGACCTACTAGCGAATAGTACTTGGTAGAAATAATTGTTCACATTCTATGTAACGTGGTATTCGCTTTTTAGTCTGTGTTACTGCTATGTTGATATTGAAATACATCGCTAATATTAACTGCGAATACATCAGCAATTTTAAATGCCACCTCTAGTGAGGGGGAATATTTTCCTTTTTCTATGGCTACAACAGTTTGCCTTGAAACGCTAATTGCATCGGCAAGTTGCTGTTGTGTCATTTCATTATGCTCGAAGCGTAACTTACGAAGCGTGTTAGTGATCACTTTTGTCATCGTTAAAAGCCCCTGCGATAGAAGAATAGCTGTGAGCTCATTCGCGTAATTTCAGCACTTACCATAAAAATAATAATGATTTGGATAATTTTTTCGTGGTAGGCTAATTGCGTGTCTGGTAATAGAAAGGCGTTTAACATTGGTGCTAAGGTGTAAAAAATAGCAAGAGCAACACCTACTGACAATACAACATAGGCATATTTACTGGCACGAAGTGATATTTGTTTATCGCGTTCATCTTCATCAACGTTTGCATCTTTTGCACTAATCACGGCCAGTACAATATTTAAAATAATTTCTAACGCAATGGTTTTGAAAATAACCACTTTTAGTAATGAATTGACATTCGTTTGTGTTAACTGTTGTTGTTCTATCAAGGCTAATAAGCTGAAACCATAATCACCCCAAATATAAAGTAAAATTAGTAAAGATATCCAGATAGTTTTTTCTTTGTAAGACATATTAAACACCATGTAAAAAATAGTAGACATTGGGTGATGTTACTTATTTGTGTTTCATGTGTCAAATATATTTAACATGGAGTCAAGAGTAATTGATAGAACTAGTCGTGATTTGGCGACATATTATTTATTAGAATTCAAGCCAAATAACATGGTTAGCTACATCTACCGTTAAAGTTCGACTTTACCAAGCAGAATGTCTTTAAACATTACCCAGTCACCAATCAAGCTATAAATGGGGTAACTAAAAGTGGCAGGTTTATTTTTTTCATAAAAGAAATGACCAACCCAAGCAAAGCCATAACCTGCAATAGGCACATAAAATAAATAAAGCCAATGTTGAGTAAAAATACTCAACATAAGTAGAATAAGCATGAATAAAGAGCCCATGAAATGTAAACGTCTACAGGTTTTATTTTTATGCTGGCTCAAATAAAATGGATAAAAGTCAGTAAAAGATTGATAGATTTTTTCTGCCATTATTGTCTCAGTTATTCTAGTTTAGAAGTCAATACTTTGATGCCTAATAAAAGCATAGCGCCACCAGTAACTTTATCAATCCAATGGCCCATTTGCTGAAATTTCAAATTAATGCGAGGTTGTGAGAATAAGAGCGTGACCAAACAAAACCAGGCTAATTGAATCACCATTAACCAAATGCCATAAATGATTAAGTGTGTACTAGGTAGCTCTGGCGACAATATCACAGTAAATAATGCGACAAAATAAATGGGGGCTTTAGGGTTTAAGGCGTTACAAAAAAAGCCTTTGATGATCGTTTTTACGCTTGACTCTTCTTGTCTGTTGTTTAAATTATTCTCGTCATTTTTGCCAATAAGTGCATCTTCTTGATTCAACGGTGGCTCTATATTACGTGGTGTTGCACGTAAGCCTTGAATACCTAAATAAAATAAGTAACCAGCACCGAGAATTTTTATTCCCCATAATAAGGTATCGGAGCTGGCTATTACTGCTGCTAACCCTAAAGCAGAATAAATAATATGAACGGATAACCCCAACGCAATACCTAAGGAACAAAGCAGGCCAGCTTTTTTGCCATGTTTAAGAGTTTGTTGTGTCACTAAGACGAAGTCAGGCCCTGGAGAGGCCGCAGCTAATAAGTGAACTGAAGTAATTATTATTAGGCCTGAGAGTAAATCCATTTGTTGGATCTCGTGTGAAAGATTACAATTGTCAGATTATCATCACTTAATCAATCCAATATTGCAATCTTGGCGTAATTTTGCACTAAGATTGACAATACGACGACAAAAACTTGCCTATGCGTTTAGATAAATTTATTTGTAAAAGTACCGAACTTACTCGAACAGAAGCCAAAAAATTATTAAAAAAAGGTGAAGTAACGGTAAATAATGAGGTTATTACCAACCCTGCTACACAGGTACATGAAAACAATGATATTCGTGTAGATGGCAGTCAATTAATCGCCAGACAATCAAGGTATATTATGCTGCATAAGCCAGTAGATACTATTTGTTCAAATGTTGACGAGTTGTACCCATCAGTATTACATTTTCTTGATATAGATAAAGCATTTGATATGCATATTGCTGGCCGGCTTGATGCCGATACCACGGGGTTAGTGTTAATCACAGATGATGGACGTTGGTCACATAATATTATTTCGCCCAAAAAAGCGTGTGAGAAAACCTACCGTGTTTGGTTACGAGATGCCTTAAAACCTGACACTGCTGAACAATTTGCATCGGGTGTGCAATTACAAGGTGAAAGAGACCTTACTCGACCAGCAGTGCTAGAAATGGTCGAGCCAAAAGAAGTTTTACTTACCATCACCGAAGGTAAGTACCATCAAGTTAAACGTATGTTTGCCGCAGTGGGGAATAAAGTGGTTGGTTTACACCGTGAAAGTATTGGCAGTGTTAAACTTGGAGAGCTTGAATTAGGCGAATGGCGTTATTTAACCAGTGATGAAGTTGCTCATTTTTTATAAAATACTATTATTGCTGATTTCTGCTGTTACTCGTTTAACACGCTTTAGCTGAAAAATAAAAAAAGTCAAAAAATTGTTAATTCATTGCTAAAGAAATTCGATTCGTTGCCGATAATATAACCAAGTCTTTGGTTTTTAATTGAATTATTAGGTATGAAAAATGGACGTTTTGGCAGATTTATTACCGCCATCTTATCTTGTAAAGTCGGAAACAACAGCAAAAGATCGCCAACCTGAGCAACACGAGCCTCAGGAGGAGCAGTCGTCTGAAGAAAATAATGAAGCACAGCCTCAAAAAAAGAAAAAAGCGTCTAAAAAAGCGTATTTTGTTGAACGACGTTCAGGGGAAGATCGCCGCTTGCATCAAAAAAATAGAGGCCGTTGGCTTGATTCGCGTTTGAATAAAGACAGACGCAAAGAAAATATCAAGACAGAAATTAAGCTTAGCATTTAAGGCATACTTCTTTACGTCTGTTAATATGAAGCACCCATGGCTTTGCTTTAGTTAGGTGGGGCTGAACTTTTGAGTGCGAATTTTCTAGGGCGTTTTCATCTATTTAACCTGAGCTCAGGTTATTTATGCAGAACAACCCCGTTACCTAAGTTCAGCCTTGTATAAACATCATATATAGCGCTGCATAAGTGTACAACTAAGATCAACATAACCCGGTTTGATGTTTTCGATAATAAGCACTTAACAAAGCTATTTAACTCTCAATTTCGCCTTACCTTTTCTTATGGTCATCACTTACTTAGTAGAAGGACATGTCTTAAATTAGTTGTAATGAAGATCAGTGTTTTTATTTTTTTGCTTGCAGCTTATTGAAGGTGGCCATTTGTTCTTCGGTAGCAGGTAATTGATATTTTTCTTTCCACTGTGCGTAAGGCATGCCGTATACATGCTCTCTTGCATCTTCAATATCTACTTTTTCACCTAGTTTCTCTGCCTCAGCGACAGTCCACTTAGCAAAACAGTTACGACAAAATCCAGCTAAATTCATTAACTCAATATTTTGTACATCTTTACGACTGTCTAAGTGGCGCAATAGTCGGCGAAATACTGCCGCTTGAATTTCAATTTCTTTTTCCATATGTTTAATCTCCTGCTAATGATTGTACTACCCTTGGTTCAGGGCGATCATGACGGCGAATTTGAACGATCATGCCCATATAAGGGTGATCAAAGTAATGTGTTTCTTGACTGATTACTCTACGCTTCTGTTTAAGCCTAACTGGCGTTAGTTCAAATGTTGCGTTAGGTCTTAATGCTAAACTTGCTTGCTCTGCTAAGCTCAGATTCATAATTGAAAAGTCAGCTTTTACATTTAGGTAATTACCAATTAAATAAATGTTTAAAAATCCATTAAGGTACCAAGGTTGTAACGGAGGTGTCGGCGCTTGACCAACACTGAGTTGTTCACCATAGATTATCGGCTCAGGTGCTAGTGTTAGCTGAGAAATCGGTTGTTCATGGTTAAAATGCTGTAGTGTTGATAAAATTTGCTGTTTTCGTTGAGTGATTGCCTGTTGTTTTTGCATTGCTGGTGAAACTGTAGCGTTATTAAGCGCACCACCAAGAACTGACTGTAAATTTTGCTCAGTATCGAGCTCTGATCGTCTTTCTTCATTATATTGTATTAACGCTTGCTGATAGTGCTTTTGCAGATTAGCGCCAGCATATAAACGCATAGGCACTGACTTACTTTCTTCAAAAACTGGCTGTCGCCAGCCTACGTGTAATAGTGGTTTAAAGTCACGACTGCGTTTTAATTGCAATACAATATCATCAAGTTTTAATGAAGCTCTACTTATTAAATAGGGGGTCGATGAGTATAAATTTTCAACGCCATCAATCTTTGATGGCACATGTTCAACAGCATAACTGTTATATGAATACAATGCTGGATCAACTGATAACGCATCAAACTGATTTGGCGTTAATGTGCATGGAGCATTGTCGAGTAAGTCAGGCAAATAAAGATTAATATCAGGATATGCCGTAGTGAGCTTTTCAACGATTGTTAAGAATGTTAAATCTTCATCGCTTAATGTTTTTTGCGCGTTAAGAGGGGTTTTAGTTGGTAATGTTACATCAGCAGTGTAATTGTTAGGTGTTTTTTCGTCTAATGGTACGCTAAGAGCCCCTTCTTGGGTCGTTTTTACTCGATCAAAGAAATCATCGGTAGTTTGCACATCATGCGACTGACTTTGTTCTTCGTGGGAAGTTATCGCCTGAGTTTCAATCGCTTGTTGTTCGTTGTTTGAACGTTTTTCTGCTAAAGCATTCTGATCAAGCTCAGCAAGATGTTGATTTAACGATAGGTTAAATGTTTGAAATAGACTATTAAGTTTAGGGGCTGAAACGGTATGATATTTACTGAATGCATCTGGTGCGTTAGTGTTTGCATAACACTGTGGTAATAAACGTTTTAAATTGCTTACATCAGGGGTAAGGTATGTTCCTAGTAAATCACGAGACTGCTCATAGTTAGGTAAAGGTTGTTGGTTGGTAAATACTTCTTTAATCGCTGATTTATCTGCAATATTTGATAGTAAAATAACTTCTATTTCAAACCAATCACCTGACCATCGACTTGTAGCAGCGAGGCTATTTGCGACAAAAAGACTGGAAAGCAGCGCTAACCCTTGTTTAAATTTCATCTAAGTACCAACAAGTTATATTCTTTAAATATTTAACAGCTTTATTATTCATCATACCTTGAATTAGCATCCGTGTTAATTGAGTTTTTTTGACAGATCAGCAAGTATTGATGAAATTAAAGTAAAGCGGCTTGCTGTATCTTCCGTTTCACGGATAAATTTCAACTTATTTGCGCCATCCATTTTAAAAACGCTTGGTTGTTGTTGTATTAAAGAAATAATAAACATGGGGTCGACACGAGTGTTTTCGCTAAACTCAATTGAACCGCCGGCTGGTCCTGCGTCAATTCGTGCTATACCAATGTTTTGCGCTTTAATTTTCAGTTTAGCAATATGTATTAAATTTTTGGCAGCCTGTGGTAATAGACCAAAACGATCGATTAATTCAATTTGCACATCGTCTAATTCTGCTTTGTTTTTGCAACTTGCGATACGCTTATACAAACTTAAACGTAAGCTTACATCAAAAATATAATCATCAGGTAATAAGGCTGGTACACGTAAGTCAACTTCAGTTTGTGTTGCTAATACTTGGTCAAGCGATGGCTGTTTACCTTCTTTTAAAGCATTTACCGCTTGGTCAAGCATTTCCATGTATAAACTAAACCCTACTTGGTTCATTGAACCACTCTGGTCTTCACCAAGTAACTCACCAGCACCACGAATTTCTAAATCGTGTGTAGCAAGGGTAAAACCTGCGCCAAGGTCTTCCAATGAAGCAATAGCATCAAGACGCTTTTTAGCATCTTTGGTCATACGCTTTTCATGAGGAGTGAGTAGGTATGCGTAAGCTTGATGATGTGAACGACCCACACGGCCACGAAGTTGATGTAATTGTGCTAAACCCAAGTGGTCAGCTCGGTCCATAATGATAGTATTGGCACTTGGTACGTCGATACCCGTTTCAATAATAGTAGTACAAACTAATACATTATAACGTTGGTGATAAAAGTCACTCATGATACGTTCTAGTTCTCGTTCACGCATTTGCCCATGGGCAACAATGACTTTTGCTTCGGGCAATAAGGCTTCTAAATCAGCGGCGGTTTTGTCGATAGTATCGACATTATTATGTAAGAAGTATACTTGTCCACCCCTTAGAATTTCACGTAAAATAGATTCCCTGATCAGTGAATTGTCTCGTTGTCTTACAAAGGTTTTTACCGCTAAGCGTTTTGCTGGCGCAGTAGCTATAATTGATAAATCACGCATGCCACCCATCGCCATGTTTAATGTTCTAGGGATCGGTGTTGCCGTAAGTGTTAAAATATCTACATTAGCACGAAGCTTTTTAATCTTATCTTTTTGTTTCACGCCAAATCGATGCTCTTCATCGACAATAAGTAGACCTAAGTCATGATATTGGATGCTATTTTGCAATAATTTATGAGTGCCAATGAGAATATCTACCTGACCAGACTCAACACGTTCAATAATTTGGCTTTGTTCTTTTGCTGATTTAAAACGTGATAAAACTTCAATCGATATAGGCCAATTGGCGAAACGATCTTTAAAGTTCTCATAATGTTGTTGAGCAAGTAGTGTGGTTGGTACCAAAATAGCCACTTGCTTACTGTCGTTTACTGCGACAAAAGCTGCGCGCATCGCGACTTCTGTTTTACCAAAACCGACATCACCACACACTAATCTATCCATGGTTTTATCAGATAACATGTCGCTAATCACCGCATTAATCGCTTGCTCTTGATCTAAGGTTTCTTCAAAACCAAAACTATCTGCAAAAGCACGGTAATCTTCTTTGTTGCGAGTAAATTGATAACCCGTATTTGCCGCCCGTTTTGCATAAATATCAAGCAGCTCAGCGGCAACATCTTTCACTTTTTCTGCTGCTTTTTGTTTAGCTTTACTCCAGGTATCGTTACCGAGTTTATGTAGTGGTGCATGATCTTGATCTGCACCCGAGTACCGAGAAATTAAATGTAACGAGGCAACCGGTACGTACAACTTAGCGTCGTTGGCGTAACGTAAAGTCAGAAATTCGGTTTTTATGCCGCCAGTTTCTAAGGTTTGCAGACCTAAGTATCTTCCTATGCCATGCTCGATATGTACGACAGGTTGACCAATGCTGAGCTCTGCCAAGTTTTTAAAGATTGCATCAGCATGAACGTCTTGTTGGGCTTTTCTACGTCTTGATTGTCTGACTCGGTCACCGAGTAGTTCAGTTTCCGTAATTAACGCAATATTGTTTTTAGCCGCTGTACCTTTGGATTGAAAAATAAAGCCAGCACTTAAGGCGTTTACTGTGATTCCGATGGGGTGTTCACTGTCAATAAAGTCAGCAATCGTGTCAAAAAGTGGTGGTGTTAAGTTATTACGTTTTAACAGTTCTAATACACTTTCTCGTCGGCCTTGGCTTTCGGCAACGAATAGCGTTTTACCATGAGAAGACTTTTCGTTTATAAAACCATTTAAGAGGTCAAACGGATCTTTTGATTGATGATTGACGGTAATATTAGGTAATGGTTTAACATCATAACTTACGATACCTCGCGTGCTAGAAGCTTCATTATTTGCTGTTGCTTCAATAGTGATACGATCAAAAGGTTTTAGTGCTACGTATAAATCTGTTTCAGAGAGAAATAACTGCTCTGGCGGCAGCAGTGGACGAGTTAAATCGTATTTTCTATCTTCATAGCGATATTCGATATCATGCCAATAATTTGCTAAAGATTTCTCTATATCACCAGACATGAGCACGATAGTATCGGGTGCTAAATAATCACAAAGGGTATCTGTTTGTTCAAAAAAGAGCGGTAAATAATATTCAATCCCCGCGGGTAAAATACCGTTACTTACTTGGTGATAAATAGATTCTTTATCAATCGTGCCACTAAATTGTTCTCGGTATTGTCGACGAAACGTATTAATCCCGTCTTTATCGGTAGGAAACTCATGTGCCGGAAGCAAATCAATCGTTTCAATTTGTTCTTTTGAACGTTGACTTTCAGGATCAAAATGGCGAATTTCTTCAATTTCATCATCAAAAAAGTCAAGGCGAAAGGGTTTATTACTGCCCATCGGGTATAAATCGAGAATCGCACCACGCGCGGAAAATTCGCCATGCTCCATTACTTGATCAACACATCGATAACCGCTTGCTTCTAACTCAACACGCATTTGATGTAGATCTTTTCGATCACCTTTTTTGATCAGCAAGCTATTACTTTCAAGGTAAGCTTTTGGTGCTAAGCGTTGAATAAAGGTTGCCGTAGGAACAATGACAATACCTTGTTTCATTCGCGAAAGCTGATAAAGCGTTGCTAACCGTTGTGAAATAATATCTTGGTGTGGTGAAAATGTATCGTAAGGGAGTGTTTCCCAATCAGGAAATAAACAAAGAGGTACCTGATTGTTTGCATTAATACTGCGTAGTTCTTGCTCAAATTTGAGTGCCGAAGGCGTGTCATGCGTGAGCAATAAAATGGGTTTTTCGGTTTGTAAGGCCGCATGATAAATAGCAAGTGTTGCACTTGACCCTAATAAGTTTTGCCATGCCTTTTTATCGGCATTTTTACCCTTGCGATTAGGTAATGTTGGTTGAAAAAGCGTATTTGATTTAGTCATGAAGCTAGCTGTTTGTCTTGATTATCCGTGAAAAACTTGCTGATGATACCTTAGCAGGCGCTAGGCGTTAACATTTATTTCGAATTAAAGCTGAAAGACGATATAATAATGACTTTATTACCTTAACTGTAGCGAGAAACCACTTGACCAATAATGATGTCCTTCGTCGAATACGTTTTACCTTTCAATTTAAAGATCAACAGATGGTAAATATTTTTGCCTTGGCAAGTAGGCAAGTAACAACGCAACAAGTGATCGCTTGGTTAAAACCTGATGAAGACAAAGAAACGATGCCTATATCAGACAGTGAATTGGCAAGTTTTCTCAATGGTTTTATTGTTGAAAAGCGCGGTAGAAGTGAAAAGGCAGTACCAGCGCCTGAAAAGCAACTCACAAAAAACTTAATCTTAAAAAAACTTAAAATAGCGTTGAATTTGACCAGCGACGATATTATTGCTTTGTTGGCTAAAATGGATGTGACTATTGGCAGTGCAGAATTAACGGCTTTCTTTAGAAAGCCAGAGCATAAAAATTACCGCCACTGTAAATCGCAATTTTTACGTAATTTTTTAATGGCGCTTCAGTTAACACATCGCCCAGAAGGGGCCGATAAAAAAACGCAACAAAAACCTGCCGAATACCGTAAAAAGCCCATTGAAAAAATAGAAAACAACGTTGCTAAGCCAGCAAAGGCGAAAAAGCGCTACGATAACCCCAATGCCAGCCCCTATGCTGCCTTTGATGAACAGTCAAAACGTAATGTATTGTCATTAAAAGAAAAGAAATAGCACTATGAGTAAGCTTATTCCGTTAGTCAGTCAGCTATCGCTATCTGAACAACAAACGTGGTGTGAAGCGCTAAATAAATCTTTACAACATCATCAGGTAGATGCGCGAGTTTGCTTACCAAATGAGTTAAGCAACCGTCAAAACGCACTGGTAGAGTTTGCGATAGTAGCTAATCCTGAACCAGCATTGTTGGCTAACTATCCTAATATTATTTGGGTACATAGTTTGTGGGCCGGTGTAGAAAGGCTTGTTGATGATTTAAAACACAAACCTATCCAGTTAGTGAGACTTGTTGACCCGTGCTTAGCATTAACGATGGCGCAAGCTTGTGTTGCTTGGAGTTATTTTGTACTACGTGATATGTTGCGTTACTCGCAACAGCAACAAACAAAAAACTGGCAACAACACCCTGTAACACTTACACAAGAATGCAATATAGCAGTGCTCGGTTTGGGGGAATTAGGCCAAGCTGCGTGTGCGGCATTAACACAAAATGGTTTTAATGTTCGTGGTTGGAGTCGCAGTAAAAAATCAATAAAAGGTATTGCATGTTTTGCGGGAGATGAAGGCTTAACTCAAACAATAAGTCATGCTGATATTGTTATTTGTTTGTTACCTTTAACCGATGAAACGCGTCAATTATTTGATAAAAGTCGATTGATGCAATTAAAAAAAGGCGCAACCTTGATTAACTTTGCTCGCGGCGCCATTATTCATGAACAGGCTTTACTTGAAGTGCTTGATCAAGAACATTTATCTCAGGCAATATTAGATGTTTTTAATCAAGAACCTTTACCACAGCAACATGCTTTTTGGTCACATAATAAAGTCACAGTGTTACCGCATATTTCAGCACCAACAAGCCAGAATACTGCCTGTGATGTTGTGGTGAACAATATTGTTAATTACTACAATACCGGGCAATTACCACGAACGGTAAGTTACCAAAAAGGATATTAACGGTGAGTTTTTAGCATCTATAGCATTGATAAGTCGTCATTTAGTTATCAATCAATAAAGTGCATGTATTTGAATCAATATTATGCGATAACGTTGTGAACAATGTACTTTCTTTAAATGGGCTGTTGATATGTTTAGATTTTTCGAAAAACTAGCAAATTTAGTATTCCCTTTTCGTGCTATTTTTCTTATCGGAACGTTAGTAAGCGCCAGTATCTTTGTTTTCCTATTATTATTTGCCGATATTGCCACGCAAAATAACGGGTTAACTTTTTTAATGTTAACATTCTTATGGTGTTTATTGTTTAGAACGTTAACGTTTTGTTTTCAACCATTAGCACAATCTACTGACAAAATTGTTTTTTTCTCATCAATTAAACATAAATTAATCAATGTTATTCAACTGATGTTTTCATTACTTTTTATCGTAGTAAGTTGTGCAACGATTTATCTGTCGATAAAACTACTCACACTTTAGTAAGTAGCCAGTAAAGTTTATATTTAACTCCCTAAAGACAATGGCTTAGTCTATAATTTAACGCATCTTTTTAACAAGGAAATACCTATGCGATTTTTATCTCGACGATTAGTGATGCCAAGCGATTTAAATTATGGACTGTCATTATTTGGCGGTCGCGCACTGCAGTGGATTGACGAAGAAGCTGCAATTTATGCAATTTGTCAACTTGAAACTAACTTCTTAGTAACTAAACATATTGGTGAAATAACCTTTGAAGCACCCGCTATGCAAGGAGATGTAGTTGAGTTCGGACTGGAAACAAAAAGTGTTGGCCGTACATCAATTACTGTTAGCTGTTTAGTAAGAAATAAGGTCACTAAAAAAACGATTTGTATGGCTGACGATATCGTTTTTGTGAAAGTGGACCCTGAAACCGGTGCACCGATTGCACATGGCAAGTCTTTGCAAGAACTTGAGCAACAGACAATTGATGAGATACGTACACTTAATATTAATATGGATAAATAACTAGAGCGTGTTGATCTTTCATGTTTACTTTTGCCGCAATTTGTTTGGTATTTATACAAGGCAACACTTGCGCTGTGTAGTTATTCTACTCCAGTCAAGCGTTAACACAGTAGAAATGCCAAACAGATACAGCCCGAAGGGTTCAACTAAACGCCTCCTGCTCTTTGTTACTTGAATTAACCATAGAATGACTATGCAATAATCCAAGTGCCGCGATCAGAAGGCGTTTAATTTGAACAAAACTTAAACAGCAAAGATCAACACGCTCTAACTAACGCGTAATGCCATAAAAGCGTCATAAACAAGTAACAAAGGTGTCATTTTTCTTAACTATGTTAAGAACATTCCAATAAAGGTTGGAATGTGACACTTTTTGGAGCTTTAAAAGATGATCCGTGTTGATGATGTTGTCGAACAAAACTTACCTAAAATACAACAAACCCCTTGGTTAGCAAAGCCAGTCAAAGCGATTTTAAAAAGCTTATTACACGAAAACAAATTTCAAGATTTTGAACAGAAGTACCCGCATATTTCAGGGTTTGATTTTGTCGAACAAGGATTATCACATTTAGGTGTCAGTTATTCAGTGCGAGATAACGAGCGTGAGAATATTCCAAGTGATGGTCGCGTGGTCATCATTGCCAATCATCCTATTGGTTCTATTGATGGATTAACCTTAATAAAGCTCGTTGCTGATATTCGTCGTGATGTAAAAGTTGTGGTGAATAACATGTTAATGGCGCTTACACCATTACAGTCTTTGTTATTGCCCGTTAATAATATGGGAGGGCAAACGCCAAAACAAAACTTACAAGCCATTCAACAACACTTAGCCAATGACAGCGCGATTATCGTTTTTCCTGCGGGTGAGGTTTCACGTTTAAGCCCAAGTGGCGTGAAAGATGGTAAATGGCATAGTGGCTTCCTACGTTTTGCTCAGCAAGCTAAATCTCCCATCGTACCAGTATATATAGATGCGAAAAATTCAGCGAAGTTTTACGGTTTATCAATGATGTATAAACCAGCATCTACGTTGTTGCTCGTAAACGAAATGTTTAACAAGCAGCAAGGTAACGTTGCGATGCGTATTGGGCAACAAATTCCTTACGAAAGCTATCAATCAATAGCTGTAGACATAAAAACCAAAACCAAGCTGTTTAAACAGCACCTTTATCGCTTAAAGAAAAGTCGAGCAGGTATTTTTAAAACACAATCTGCTATCGCTCCACACGAAGATAGAAAAGCGCTCAAGCATGCAATAAAAGCTTGTGAATACCTCGGTCAAACGCAAGATGGAAAGTGCATTTATCTCCATCGCTACCAAGAGAATGATCCTATTATGCGGGAAATAGGTGTATTACGTGAACAGGCATTCCGTGCAGTGGGTGAAGGGTCTAATCTACGTCGTGATATTGATCATTTTGACAAGCACTATCTGCATTTAATTTTATGGGATGATGACGAATTGGAAATTGTTGGGGCATACCGGTTTGCAGATACAAACGACGTGATATCAACGCAAGGCTTAACGGGATTATATAGCCACTCTTTGTTTGATTTTTGTGAAGAGATGACACCTTACCTTGCACAAGGCTTAGAGCTTGGGCGGAGCTTTGTGCAGCCTAAATACTGGGGAAAACGCAGTTTAGATTATCTTTGGTTTGGTATTGGCGCGTTTATAAATAAATATCCTAAATATCGCTATTTATTTGGTCCAGTCACAATCAGCAATAGTATGCCGCAAGCAGCTAAAGAGCTCATGGTATATTTTTACCGTTTATACTTTGGTAGCGAGCAAAATATCGCAACGTCGCGATCACCTTTTACCCTTCAACAATCCGCTATTGAACAATTAACACAGCAATTTACCGGACAAGATTATAAAGCGGACTTTACACGCTTAAAACACCTATTGGCGAATATGGGTACTGCGATCCCTACATTATACAAACAATATAGTGAACTTACTGAACGTGGTGGTGTGCAATTTCTTGATTTTGGTGTTGATGCTGAATTTGCCGACTGCATTGACGGTTTAGTGATGCTAGATTTAGCTAAGTTAAAAACTAAGAAACGAGAACGCTACCTTGGAAAAAAGCTAAAACAATAATTATATTAACGTGCAATTTTGTCATCTTTCGGTCATATATTCACGATAAGGTAGAGCATTATGACAGTACTTGAAGCGCTATATCAGGTAGATTTACGGGTACTTCTATGGTGCAGGAAATCGCGTTATTACCCGCAATTTATCGCCTTTGTTCGGAGCCTGTCAAAAACAGGTGATGGCTATATGCAAGGCTTATTTCCCTTGGTTTACTGGGGATATAACCCTGATTCCGGACAAACATTTCTTTTACTTGCATGCCTTACTTTTGCTTTTGAACGACCTATATATTTTTTACTAAAAAACATACTTAAAAGACGAAGACCACCAGAGGTGGTGCCTGACTTTTTTTCTCTGGTAAAAGCCGCGGACCAATTTAGTTTTCCGTCTGGACACACTATGGCAGCCTTTGCGTTAGCAGGACTTGCAACTATTCACATTGGCAGTGCTGCTTTTCCACTTTATATTTGGGCTACTTGCATTGGTATATCTCGTGTAGTGCTAGGAGTGCACTTTCCTTCTGATATCATTGCTGGAGCATTACTTGGTAGCCTAATTGTGATAGGAGTTGTGCTTTAATGAAAATCCTTTACGGTATTCAAGCGACAGGCAATGGCCATATTTCACGGTCTCGTGTGATGGCTAAGTACTTTAACGAACGTAATATAGATGTGACGTATTTATTATCAGGGCGTGAGAAAGAAAAACTATTTGATATGGAAGTGTTTGGTGACTTTCTTTATCGGAGGGGCCTGACATTCGTTACCCATCAAGGAAAAATAGATCATTGGCGAACGATAAAAACCAATAATATTATTGAATTTGTCAATGATATTCGCACACTTGATGTAAAGCAGTACGATTTAGTGATCACTGATTTTGAACCTATCACCGCCTGGGCTGCTAAATTATCTGGTGTAAAATCATTAGCGATTGGCCATCAATATGCCTTTGGTGAAAACACTCCGATTACGGGTGGCAATGTATTAGCAAGTGGTATTTTAAAGTACTTTGCACCAGCAAAACAGTCGATAGGGCTACATTGGGCTCGTTACAATAATAACGTATTGCCGCCTATTATTGATGTTAGGTTAACACGTTCGGCACAAAAAGGGCCGGTATTAGTGTATTTACCGTTTGAAGATCAACAAACGGTTCTGAAAATGTTAAACAGCGTTACAGCGTACCAGTTCGTTCAATACTCTCAAGAGTTAACAGATAGTGAACAAGCAAATGTGCAAACGCGAACAACGAGTTATCAAGGGTTCAAAGAAGATTTAAAGCGTGCAAGTGCAGTCATTTGTAATAGCGGCTTTGAATTAAATAGCGAATGTATTCATTTAGGCATTCCTATTCTTACTAAACCCATCGCTGGACAAATGGAGCAAGAATCGAATGCGCTGGCATTAGAACAGCTTGGTTATGGTAAAGCGGTTAGTGCGCTTTCGAGTACAGTCGTTGAACAATGGTTAGTGAATTTACCACCACAAACACGAACTACCTTTCCAGATGTTGCTCAATTAATTGTCAATTGGTTATCGCAAGACAATGCGAACCACACTATTGATGACTTTACTGCTCAAGTATGGAAGCAGCATTAAGCGTTAATACACTAACGTGCATTACTGTCTTCGGTAGACTCTTTCACTTTATCTTCGTTGAATGAAACATTTATTTACAGCTTATTTGAGCGTAAAATTTGTGTTTTGGTGTGCTGGTGATGTATAACACTAATTATTCGCTAATCACTATTCATGGATAAAACACGATGACAACTCAATGGCAGGCTGATAAGCCTATCTATTTGCAGTTATATCAGCAAGTAGTTGGACGAATTCTTGATGGATATATTCAAGAAGGGGAAGCACTTCCTTCTGTGAGAAAGGTAGCTGCACAGTATCAAGTTAATCCAATGACCATTTCAAAGGCATATCAAATGTTGCAGGATGAAAACATTGTTGAGAAACAACGAGGTAAAGGGCTTTATGTTAAAGCTGGCGCTCAAGAAACCATGCTTGTACGGGAACGTGAAGTGTTTTTACAAGAGCAATGGCCTGAGATATTACAACAAATAAAACGATTAAAACTTAAACCCGAATCATTGTTAACCACGGGGGACTCACTATGAGTGCGGTAGTGTCACTAAAACAAGTATCAAAGTGTTATAAAAATACGAAAGTTGTTGATAATGTAGATTTAACTGTTGAAAAAGGACAGATCCTCGGTTTAGTTGGGCCTAATGGAGCAGGTAAAACTACCTGCTTACAGGCAATGTTGGGGCTAATTTCTTACCAAGGAGAAATTGACATTCTCGGTTTCGAACCCAGAAAGAACCGCGCGAAAATGCTAGAAAACGTCGCTTATATTGCTGATGTAGCAGTGCTGCCAAAATGGTTAACTGCAGCACAAGCGATTAAATATATGGCGGGGGTTCATCCAAGGTTTAATGCAGATAAAGCGCGTACTTTTTTATCTAAAACAAATATTAATGAGTCAAGCAAAGTAGGTACATTGTCTAAAGGCATGATAACGCAACTACATTTGGCATTGATTTTAGCGTTAGATGTATCGGTGCTTATCTTAGATGAGCCAACTCTCGGTCTAGACATTTTAACGAGACGTCAATTTTATAGTCACTTACTCGAAGACTTTTACTCCGAAGAGAAAGCGATTGTCGTGACAACACACCAAATAGAAGAAATTGAGCACATTTTAACGGATGTTGCTTTTATTCAAGATGGCAACATTATTATTGCAGAAAGTGTTGAACAGATTAAAGACAGGTTTAAGCTTGTTGCTGTTTCTGATGAATGCCAAGAGCTGGCATCTTCTATGTTGCCGTTATGTACGAATCGTTTAATGGGGATCACAACCATGTTATTTGATCAGCACTCACGGGAACAGCTGGAAGCAGTTGGAAAAGTATCATCGCCAAGCTTAGCGGATATTTTTGTAGGCGTAATGGCCAAGGAGGTGTACTAATGAACATGCACTCTTTACAAATGAATATACAAAAAGAATTATGGGAATATAAAAGAATATTTGTATGGTTGCCGGTAATTCTAGCTTCGCTAATAGTATTGATACCAGTGCTTAATTATATTCTCGGAGACGGCTTACCAATTAACTGGCAGCAACAGCTGAACAGAATTAGCCAACAGCAAGATAACATGTTGTTTTCGCAAATAGTGTTTGGTTTTATTTCTGCATTATTTGCTCCTTTTATGATTGTTGCGTTTATTGTGCAACTTTATTATTTCACCGCATGTTTTTTCGATGAAAGACGAGATTTATCTATCGTTTTTTGGCGTTCATTGCCAGTACCAGACAGCCAAACCGTCGGTGTTAAATTGCTTGTTGGTGCGATTATTTTACCTGCCATTTTTATGTTAGCAGCAACGATAGTGTTATTGTTATTTGTGTTAGTAGCATTGATTGTATGTACGGTCTTATCTGTTAGTCAAGATATTGATATATGGGGCTTATGGTTTTCAGGTGAATGGCTCAGTAATTTTCTTATTACTTGGAGCAGTTTGTTACCGCTTAGCCTGTGGTTGTTACCTGTTTATACTTGGTTAATGTTGACGTCTATATATGCTAAAAAAGCCCCCTTTTTATTGGCGATTTTACCCGTTACTATTTTAGTGATCGTTGAAGCAATTATTGTTGAATATTTCAATTTAGCTTCACCGTATTTTACTGTGATGCTTGTCAATTATTTTGACTTTTCTAACGCTATAACCGGTCAATATACATCCATCTCAGCTGTTCCGATTAACGCAATAATGAGTAAGGTAACTGTGGGAACATTTGTGTTAGGCGGAAGCTTTATTTATGCCACTTATTGGTTGAGGGTAAATAGAGGCCAATAAGTCACAAATATGTGTAAACCTCTTAGTAGTGACAACGTCGTAAAGTTTATTGTCACTACTAAATTTTTTATGAAAAAGGCACTTAAAAGTTACTGCAATTCGTGCCATTACCTTTGCGTGATGCCCCTAAAATTTTATTCTGCCTATCGATCATAAAAGTTAAAGAACAATAATTAGCTGCTTTATGTAATGCTGTTGCGCCATCATATTCAATGACTTTATTGCCATCTTCGAGTTTTAGGAATGTTTGAGGTGTGCCATATTCTTCAATTAATGTACCGAGTGATTCTCCGTGCCAATGTGACACATCTCCGTTTGATGCACATGAAGCAACGAATATCATGAAAAAACTACTTACTACTCTATTTTTCATTGTATTACTCTTGATATTAGCCACTAAAGGATTTGATTATAAAATAAACAGGTACGACTTGTAAATTATATGTATGAATATTTCATAGTGTGTATGGTTCGAAATGTTCACTTTACTGAACATAATTAAAATCGCGTTTAGCTGAATACAAAGGGCAGGTTTTTTGTCATTTATACGTCGTTATTGCTATTTCATGTGGAATAACCACCTATTAATCGCAATGCCTTGTCTAAATACCAATAAACTGCTGTAAAAATACATGCGAAAGTAGACTTTGTTTCTGAGGGAAGCACAGCGATTAATACATATTAACCGCTGTTTTCTGCGGGTGATGATTTTTTGTTATTTAACAAACATCCAGATACCAGCACTGATCATAAATAGGTTTTCAGTGAGAGAAATAAAACCTAGTGGTACGTTACTATCTCCACCGACACATGCGCATTTTAACTCACGTTTATCAATATACACTGCTTTTATAACTGAAATTGCACCAATACCACCAATCAATAATGAAAAAGGCGCAACGCTATAAGCGGGTAAACCAGCAATCATTCCAATACCAACATAGGCCTCTATAAAGGGATAAGCATAGGCATATCTCACTACTTTCATGCCAACAAGATCATAAGTAATAAATGAATTAGTAAAACTAAATAAATCTTGCAGTTTTTGTATTGCCAAAGCCGACATGGTTAATGCCACAAATAATTCAAGGGTGTATATTGATATCAAGCTAAATCCAGCTGAGAAACTAAACGCTAAACTTAATAATAAGGTGATGGAAAAAATCGCAATTACCGGTGTATAACTGGTACCCTGTTGATCTGCTTGTGCTTTATTAAAATAACTGCGCAATTCATCATATCCCCCTATGCGTGTATTTTGAATGAAAGTTTGTGGGGTGGTGTCTACGCTATGTTGCTTTTTAAATGAGTCTGTTTGTTCTCGAGACGTTAATAAATGGTCTGCAACGTTATATCCTTCTCGCTCTAATAAATCTTTTGATTTTAAACCAAATGGACATATGTGCTCTTCGGTAGCCATTCTAAAAAGTTGTGCAGACTTACTCACTATACGCTCCTTATTTACTAGCATGTAACAGAAATAAATAGACTTTGCTCTTGAGTATGGCTAATAATTACTATTCGTAAAGCCGTTGTACTGGAATAGCTTGTAAAAAGTGAAGATGACAATAGAGCATGTGGACGCTTGATAAAAGCTGACGTGGTCCTACTTCATAGGCATTCAGTGATAATATTACAGTTGAAGGTTTGCATGTCTGTTACGTTAATCGTGTTAATTGGTTAAAAAGTCGCGATAATTTTTAACACCAAAATATCGAATAGACTTTTTAACCTTTACTTGCTTCGCAATGAGTAAATCACCACAGTAAATTTTAACCACTTGCTTATCACCATTACTGTCTGTGTCGTATTGGTGTTGAGTATTAAGCCTGAGGTTATCAAACTCAGTTTTCATGATTAATTTCATGGTTGTTACAGTTTTTCTATTTCTTGACTAACTTGGTAGCCCTGATCAGTCACGATCTTTTCTAGAACTTGTACACGTTCTTCCAAGGATAACACTTGCTTTTTTAACGAAATATTTTGCTCATGCGCTTTATTATTACTATTTAGCGTACGTTCTTTAAAGGCTATATGCTTTTTATACATATCATACAGTACGCTAAAGCCCACAGATATAAGTACAATAAGCACAACCATTGTAGTACCTGTCATATTAACTCTCCTTAACTGATCAGCGATTGCAACTCTTGCTTCGCTAGATAGTTTTCCATGGTAGAACGTAATAATTTATATAACAATATTGAACCATCAATTTCTTCTTTTCGATTGGTTAAACTTTCAATATTCAGACCAAGTGGTAATTGATAAGGTAAAACGGCATCTAATATTTGGTGTAAACTATTAGTACAAATGCGAATAGACTCATATAGTGGTTTTTCGGCATTTAAAATACGTAGGCTGGTAGCTTCTGGAACGCTAACGCCTAACCAATCAATAAATTCTAAGGTTTTCTCACTGCCACAAGGTGAAAACGTTAAGATAATTCGTTGAGGTTTTAGACCTAACTTTTTACATTCGATCGCGTAGCGAGTGAGCATATCAATGGTGGCTTGAGGATCATAGATCGCCTGTGATATAAAGAAATTACAGCCTTGTTTATGTTTTTCAATCAATCGTTCATGCTCATTGCCTTTACTCGCATGGCGTTCAGCAATTGTTACACCACCGATAAAAAAGTCATGTTGGTTTTCAACAAGCGTTTTATAAGCCGTTTGTAGCGGTAGTGATACTTGATTGTGGCTTGAAGGACTTCCTACTAGCACAACGTCTGTAATACCAAATCGTTGCCATGCTTCATCTGCCCAAGTATTAAAATCATCAGCATTTGATTGCACAACACTTTTATAAGTGATCACTGGTCGTGATGATTTTTGATTCAATAATGCAGAATAATGCCGTGGGTCATGTGTTGATTTAAATGGGAACGGCCTTGGTTTATTAGTGCGCGAATCTTCATTTTGAATATCGTAAACAATCAAGCCATCAAAGTCGATATCGCTAACTCGTTCAAGTAATTTTCCGGCTATTTCATCGACTTTTTCAACGGGCGTATCACTTTTAGGAGGGGTAGTACCAATAAAGTAAACGCCACGCCTGATATCGTTATACCTTGCTCTTAATTCTGAACCTTGTTCCACTGTTATATTCTTCTTAACCTAATTTGAGAGTAATCATACCGATTTTTTGGTTAAAAATCTTCGCTAACACTAGCTCGAATTGTGATAATTTATCGCAAATTTTTCGTATGGGTATGAGAAAAATTCATACCCGTGCATTTATGGATATTTATTTTGGGCATCAAGTGAGGTGAGTGTGGAAATTTCTGCTAGTATTTCGTGCTTTTGTGTCAACGTTTTTATTCGTTGAAAAAGGCTTTCTGCTTGCGGGTATTGCAATTTCAAATAGCGGAGCCATTGTTTTAATCGACTCGAAAAATAAAAGCTTTTATCACCGCTTAACTCTAATTGGGCATAGTGTTGTAGTAAGCGACTCAGTGCTTGCCAAGACATTTTATCTTCTGTGCCCTTTATTACATTCGCCAAATTAGGCATGGCAAGCGCACCTCGGCCTAGCATTAAATGTTGGGTTTTTGCTTCTACCATGCATTGTTGTGCTGAGTCTACATCCCATATTTCACCATTTGCGTAAATTGTCATATCGTGACTGTTGGTTAATTTACCAATATGTTGCCAATAAGCTGGTGGTCTGTAACCGTCTTTTTTGGTGCGTGCATGAATGGTTAATTCGTTTGCGCCAGCTTGGGCAACAGCTGAAACCACTTCTTCAAAAAGCATTGTGTCTTCGAAACCTAAACGAATTTTAGCTGATACGGTTTGAGAAGAGGGTACCGCACTTCTAACGGCAGAAACTATTTGATGAATGGTCTCCGGCGATTTTAATAACACTGCGCCGCCTTTACTTTTATTAACCGTTTTTGCAGGGCAACCGAAATTTAAATCAACACCTTGCGAACCAAGCTCAATAGCGCGTTTGGCATTTTCTGCCATCCACATGGCATGTTGACCTAGTAATTGAATGCGTACAGGTGTGCCATTAGAAGTTGTACCTTTATTACGTAATTCTGGCGACAGTTTGTGATAAATATGACGTGGTACTAACCCTTGTACTACTCTAACAAACTCAGTGATACATAGATCATAGGCATTAATGGAGGTAAGCAATTCTCGCATTAGCGCATCTGCAACACCTTCCATTGGCGCAAGTGTTATTTTTTTTACGTTATTATTCATAAATATATAGATACAACTTTGGCTAGACAAATCTTACTTTCTCGCCTAGCTTAAAAAAAGCAATATTTGTTGAAATTAAATGAAATAGTTCAGGTCTTCTTAAATAGAGCTGATCGTAAGATATGGTATCTATTTTTATATAATAAAGGAAAGATAAGATGAGTATGTCAAAAAAATCTACAATAGCAGCAATGTTTACTGCTTTAGCGATGGCGAGCGTTTTTACGTTACCAGCTAAAGCGGAAAATAATATTAACCCATTTGAAATTGAAAATGTACAGTTTTCAGGAAGCAGCCATGTTGGACATGAAGGTGGTTCTTGCGGCGAAGGTGCCGATAAAAAAGACAAAAAAAGCTGCGGCGAAGGTATGAAGCATAAAGACAAAAAAAGCTGCGGCGAAGGTATGAAGCATAAAGACAAAAAAAGCTGTGGTGAAGGCATGAAGCACAAAGATAAAAAAAGTTGCGGTGAAGGTGCAATGAAGAAAAAGCCACGTACCAGTTGTGGTGAAAATCATTGTGGTGAAGGTAGTAAAAAGAAAATGAAAAAAATGAAAAAAGATAACGGTTAATACAGAGCGTGTTGATCTTTTAAGTTTGTTTTTGCAGCAATTTGTTTGGTATTTATACAAGGCAGAGCTTGTGCCGTGTAGTTATTCTACTCAAATCAAGCGATAACATAGTAGAGATGCCAAATAGGTGCTGCCTGAAGGGTTTAACTAAACTCAAAAAGCAAAGATCAACACGCCCTAATACTCGCGCGCTTAAAAAGCCACTTGATAGTTTAACGTCAAGTGGCTTTTTTTAGTGTTTATTCTTTTGTTCATTGACTAGCAGAGCGTAAATAAACTCATCATGCCATTCATTATTGAGTAAAGTATGAGCACGAAAGTGCGCCTCTTTTCGCATACCCAGTTTTTCCATGACTTTCCAGCTGCCAATATTCTTGGCATAACAATAAGCGATAACTTTATGAACGCCAATTTGTTGAAAGAGAAATTCAATCAGGCAACGACCAACCTCTGGAATAATACCTTTTCCTTGGTGTTTTCCTAATAGTAAATAACCTATTTCAGCACGCTGTTGCGCTAAGTCTTCAATACGAAAACCGATACTACCAACAGCAGATTTTGATGATTTTTCTGTAATTTTAAAGGTTAGCCAATGCTCTTCTTCATGTTGCCAAGGCTTGATCCTTTGTGAAAATTTTTCTGCTAATGCTTGTGGCTCAAGTATTGGCCCAATGTACTGCATTAATCTTGGATCAGTTTGTAACTGTTGAAACAGATTAAAATCATCTGAAGTCATTAAGGCTAAGTCAAAACGCGTTGTTTGAAGTGAAATGGACTGTTGGATCAGCTCAATGTTCATAAACTATCCTTGAATAATGTATAGCGTGTTGCCATATAGTACATAAGGTTTGATCAATAACAAACAGAGGAAGTGAAATGAAAAACACTGTAGTAATTACTGGTGCTAATCGTGGAATTGGACTTGCCATGGCGACGATTTTCGCTGAACAGGGTGATAACGTTATCGCATTATGTCGTCAAAGCTCAGAGGCGTTAGATGCGATAAATGCAAAGGTAATCAATGGGGTTGATGTTGCCACCGAGCAAGGGTTAACTGTTATGGCTGAGGCATTATCTAACGAGAGAATTAACGTGTTGATTTGCAATGCGGGTATTCTAAGAGATGAACAATTAGGTCAATTAAACACAATCACAATAAAAGAACAGTTTGATGTTAACGCTTTAGCACCTTTATTGGTTGTTGAACGTTTACTGCCTCAGTTAGTTACCGGTAGTAAAGTTGCGATGATCACTTCTAGAATGGGCTCTATCGCGGATAATGGTTCAGGTGGTCGATATGGTTATCGTATGTCAAAAGCAGCTTTAAATGCGGCTTCTATGTCGTTATCGAAAGATTTAGCATCTCACGATATTTCTGTTGGCGTATATCATCCAGGCTATGTTCAAACTGAAATGGTCAATATGGGTGGGGATATTAGTGCTAATGAAGCGGCTGGTCGTATTGTTAAGTTAATAGAGCAACAATCAATGGCTGAAACGGGTGTGTTTAAACATTCAAATGGCGACGTATTACCCTGGTAATGACCAACATAGGAAATTACCAACGAATTTGGCAAACGGTACAACAGATCCCTGTTGGTAAAGTAGCGACTTATGGTCAAATTGCTGATTTAGCTGGTTTGCCCGGCCGCGCTAGATTAGTGGGTAAATCACTTGGCTATGTACCTGATGGCGGCTGGCAAAATAAAGCTGTTCCTTGGTTTCGTGTGATTAACGCACAAGGGAAAATATCGTTACCGCTTGCCAGTGAAGGGTTTGAACGGCAAAAAGCGTTGCTACAAGAAGAACAAATTGTGGTAGTAGGGACTAAGATCAGCCTGAAAGAGTTTCAATGGCAGCCTGATCTTAGCGAGTTATTATTTACCCTATCTTTTTAACGATTACAGACTGGATGTTCTGCCACCATCGACGGGTAAATTAATACCAGTGATGTAGCCCGCGCTAGGTGATGCTAAAAATGCAGCCGCAGCGGCAAACTCTTCTGGTTGTGCAAATCGTCTCATTGGTATGTGAGATTTTTCAATGTCGGTCGCTTGCTCAATACTAATGTTTTGCTTTGCTGCTTTACCTTCGATAATAGCGTCTAATCTTGCGGTGGCTGTTGCGCCTGGCAAAACGTTGTTTACCGTAATACCAAACGGGCCCAATTCATTGGCTAACGTTTTAGCCCAACTTGCTACTGCACCACGTATCGTATTGGAAACACCCAAATTTGGTAATGGTTGTTTCACTGACGTTGAAATAACGTTAATAATCCGTCCATATCCTGTATTTTTCATGTGTGGGATTACCGCTTGTACTAAGTGGTGGTTCGAGACTAAATGTAACTGAAAGGCATCGATGAACGCTTGCGCATCTGCTGTATTAGCAGGCCCTGGCGTTGGCCCGCCAGTATTATTAATGAGAATATCAATGCCACCATGCTTTTCGATATTTGCAGTAATCGCATTTTTCACTTGTTCAGGCTGGGAAAAATCAGCAACTAATACATGATGTTGTTGGCCTTGACTAGTGTCTAATAACGCCAACACCTTATTGAGTGATTGTTCATTACGTGCAAATAAAGTGACGTTAGCACCCAGTGATGCTAATTCGATTGCACATGCTTTTCCAATACCTTGGCTGCTACCGCACACTAGGGCGCTTTTGTTGGTTAATGTTATATTCATGCTTCTCTTTATATCTTGCTTTTGACCTAGTTATTTAATCATATCTCTTGTTAAAATGTGCAACATTTTACGATGTTAATATGAAAAGGTTGTGTTTCAGATATGCAAGGTATCAAAGTATTAGGACAAGGCCCTGCCGTTATTTTATTGCATAGTTCACTCAGTAGTAGTAAGCAATGGTTGCCATTGTGTTTTCAATTACAAGACAGCTTTACATTAATTAATGTTGATTTACTTGGTTATGGTGATGCAGGTTTACCTGATGATCTATCGAGTTATACCTTTGAAGATGAGTTAACTCGCATTGAACAGTGCTTACTTCAAGAAAATATTCAAACGCCAATTCATCTTGTTGGTCATTCGTGTGGTGGGGCTGTTGCATTAGCTTGGGCAATGAAAAATCGTCAACGAGTAGCAAGTTTATCTTTATTTGAGCCGGTTGTCTTTCATTTGCTTGAACAGGCTCAAGCGCAATACTTTCAGCAAGTGAGTGAATTTTCACAGCAATTACGCCAATTAGAAAGTACAGAGGCAACAGCGGCATTTGTTAATTTTTGGAATGGTGAACAGTTTTTTCAACAGCTTCCTCAAAAAGTACAACAGCAAATGGCACTTGCTATGCCGAAGGTTCATGCAGACTTTCAAGGAATATTAGACCAAAGCTATCAGTTGATAGACCTCAGTCAGTTATTATGTCCTTGTTTATTAGTCATAGGTGAACAAACCAGACCGTTGAGTAAAGTATTGAGTCAGTTAATTGCTGAGCATCTTTTTAATGCTCACCTGCACTACGTTGAAGGGGGTCATATGGCGCCAGTTTCTCATCCGCAAGAGACGGTAACCTTGTTCAGCCAATTTTTAAATCAACAAAAAAAGCCCGGTGAATAACCGGGCAAAAAATAAGGGAGAAAATCAGTTTAGCTTATGTTAATTCGAGTTATCATTTAATAAGCTTTTACCATTAATGGCGATTTTTCGTGGTTTTAAAGCTTCTGGAATTTCACGCTGTAAATCAACGTGCAGTAAACCATTTTCCATAAAGGCACCAACCACCTTAACATGGTCGCCTAATTGAAATTTTCGTTCAAAATTTCGTTCTGCAATGCCTTGATGTAAGAATTTTCTGTCGGTTTTATCTGTTTCACCTGCTTTAGTGCCAGTAATGACTAAATTGTTATGTTCAGACTGTATCGCTAGCTCTTCTTCAGCGAAACCTGCAACAGCCATGGTAATTCTGTATTGGTCTTCAGCAAGCAATTCAATGTTATAAGGGGGATAAGACGATTGTTTATCAGCACGAGATGCTTTGTCTAATAATCCAGCTAAGTGATCGAAACCGATAAATGAACGGTAAAGTGGGCTAAAATCTGTAGTTGTACGCATAATTCATATCCTCTGTTAAGCAATATGTTAATAAGTAAAGTTGTGCGTTGAATGTCGCTCGAGGTTCTCGCCGCGTATTTCATCGTACTCGCATAACTTTTATAAAGTGCCTTTCAATAGTGAACAGGCGGTTAATTGTAGTCCCTTTCAGCGACTACAATTAATAGATAGGGTTAATATGTTTTTATTCAAGGATAAAAATTAAATTTTTTGTGCTTATCTGGTAACTTTTTAAAAAATAAAGGTTTTATTTTTTGTCGTCTGTTAATTTTATTGCTTCTAAAGCCGCAAGTGCTGCATCGTAATCAGGGTGTTGTGAAATATCAGCAACAAGCTCTTTATAAGTGACTTTACCGGTAGCATCAATGACGAATATTGCGCGTGTTAATAACCCCATATCCTTGATCAGAAGGCCATATTTTTTACCAAAATCACGCCAAACACTGTCTGATAATACTTGTAGCTGTTCGATATTTTCATTTTTGCAAAAGCGCTTCTGTGCATAAGGTAAATCATTACTAATCGTCAGCAACGTTAAGTTGTCGCCTAATTTGGCAGCTTCTTCATTGAATCGCTTTGTTTGAACGGAACAAACGCCTGTATCTAAGCTAGGTACTACAGAGATTAACACTGGCATATTAGAAAAGTCACTGAGAGATACTGGTGAAAACATATCATCAACCACTTTAAACTGAGGTGCCTGCTCCCCAACAGCTACTTGGTTGCCCAATAATGTAATGTATTTATCACCCGCCTTAACAAGGTCATAAGATTCAGGTAGCGGGTTCGATACTGTTTCATTGGCTAAACTTGGCAGCGATAGGCTGATGAGAATCGCGAAAATACTTGAATAAGTTGTTTGTTTCATGTGATGTCATATATTTTTTAAGAGTTGAAGATAAAATAGTACCTCTGACAAAAATAAATTGCGAATAAATAGTGTTTTTATCGATTTATAACTATGGTTATATTTGAGAAGGCTTTAAAATAGCCGAAATTGTTTTTTTATTAATATTATCTTTGTGTTAGACGAGTTTTTCTATGCCAACACCTTTGTTGATTTGTGACGATTCAAATATGGCGCGAAAACAGGTCGCGAGATCTTTGCCTGATGGCTGGGATGTCGAGATCAGTTTCGCAACTAATGGCTTAGAGGCCATCGAGTTAATTAAAGCAGGCAAAGGAGATGTGCTATTTTTAGATTTAAATATGCCAGAAATGGACGGCTATCAAGTATTAGAGGCTATTGTACAACAAGACCTGCCAACAATGGTGATTGTGATATCTGGTGATATTCAACCTGAGGCGCACCAACGAGTCACTAGTTTAGGGGCGTTAGATTTTATACAAAAGCCTGTAAACAAAGAAAAATTAACGGACATATTAGCGGCTTTTGGTGTGTTTAATGCTGATGTTCAGCAAGGTGAGACAGATAGGCCATTATCAAGTAAACCTAGTGAACCTTTGAATGTAACACCAGTGAGCGTAGCTACCCCACCTTCTGAAGTGGCTGACGTTGAATCGGTACCTCAATTACCTGCGTTAGAAGGTGATATTCGCGATTGTTATCAAGAAATTGCCAATGTAGCGATGGGACAAGCCGGTGATTTATTAGCACGCTTACTTGATGTATTCGTGGTATTGCCAATTCCGAATGTTAATTTAATTGAGGTGAGTGAGTTGTCAATGGCGTTATCAGCCATTGAAGCCCATGAAAGTACGTCAGGAATTTGCCAAGGCTTTATTGGCGCAGGTATCTCTGGTGAAGCGTTACTTATTTTAAATGATTCTAGCTTTAAAGATGTAGCGGATTTAATGAATTATCAATATGAAGTTGACGATACAACCGAGCTTGAATTGCTAATGGATTTGGCAAATGTGCTGATTGGCGCTTGTTTGAAAGGAGTTTCGGAACAGTTAGATATGCCTTTTAGTCAGGGACACCCGGTTGTATTGGGTCAACATCGTAAAATATCGGAATTAATTGCGACTAATTCGACTAAGTGGCGAAGAACGTTAGCAATAGAAATAAGCTATGGAATTGAAAACTATCCAATAAAATGTGATCTTTTGTTACTGTTTACTGAAGACTCTATGAATACGTTAAATAATAAAATTGCTTACCTGTTGGATTAAAAACATGTCGTTAGAAACTGAGCAAATAAATGAATTACACTGGTTAATGGAAATGTTGCACACCATAGATGTAGGTTTGGTTGTGCTTGATCGAAAATACCAGATACAAATTTGGAATGGTTTTATGGAAAATCATAGCGGATTATTACCAAGAGAAGTGAAAGGTAAAACGCTTTTTTCCTTATTTGAAGAAATTCCAGAAGAGTGGTTTGTGCGCAAATCAGAATCAGTATTTATGCTTAAAAATAAAGCGTTTACCATTTGGGAACAGCGTCCTTATTTATTTAAATTTCAAAACTATCGACCCATTACAGGTACCGCTGATTATATGTACCAAAACACCACGTTTATTCCCTTAATGTCGTCAACGGGCGAAGTTACGCATTTATGTTTAATTGTTTATGATGTCACTGATAATGCTGTACATAAACAAGATCTTGAGCAAGCGAATGCTGAGTTAGCCATTTTAAGTCAAACCGACGGTTTAACAAAATTGTTTAATCGTACGCATTGGGAACGATGTTTAGAAGCTGAATATAAACGTTGGACGCGAAGTCAGCACGCGAGCAGTTTAGTGATGATTGATATTGATCGTTTTAAAGATGTTAACGACAATTATGGGCACGTGGTAGGTGATGAAGTGATCCGTCACTTGTCTAGTGTGATCCGTAAGCACGTACGAGAAACCGATGTTTCTGGTCGTTATGGCGGTGAAGAATTCGCTATTTTACTTTCAGATACCGCTATAGAAAATGCGCAAACTTTTGCGGAACGTTTACGTGCAGAAATTGAAAGCGCGCTAGTGCAACATAATGATATTGATGTTAAATACACCATTAGCTTAGGTCTGGCAGAAGTCGAGCCTAGTATTAAAAATTATGAGGCCTGGATAGAATGCGCTGATGCGGCATTATATCGTGCAAAAGAATCGGGTAGAAATAAGGTCGTATTACATCCGAAACAGACATAATAAACTAGAGCGTGTTGATCTTTGCTGTTTAAGTTTAGTTGAACCCTTCGGGCTGTATCTGTTTGGCATTTCTACTGTGTTAACGCTTGACTGGAGTAGAATAACTACACGGCGCAAGTGTTGCCTTGTATAAATACCAAACAAATTGCGGCAAAAGTAAACATGAAAGATCAACAAGCTCTAATTAAAGGGGTCAGGTACATTAAATTAAACATAAGTAAAGTTTCAGGTCACCCCTTTTAATAATAACCAACTAGTAGAGTCTGTGGTACAAAAAGCCATAAAAAAGGCGCCATATATTAGGGTCTGTTGAACTTTCGAGATTAAATGTTGTTCGAACTAAACGCTTTTTGTTCAAGGCGTGAGCAATGTCACATGGTTATTCCATGTAAATTTCGAACAACGATGAAGAAATAGCGTTTAGCTGAACCCAAAGGGCTGACGGATCCCCATTTTTATATAACTGAACATATTTGATAATAAGCTAAAAAGTTTTCTCGACTTTTCTGTAGATAGTGATTTTTAATTTTGTGGAGTCTATGCCGAATTACTTGCTTCGCCAATGTAAGAAACGATAGAACTCTGCGGTGTTTTATCGTATTAGCCTGAAACATTATTTGCCAATTGCGCTGCTCCGCTTCAAAGCCAACAAACCAAAGTAATAGACTAGCTAAACATGCAATTAAGCACAAGGCACTCATTCGCCTTACGCCTTGTGTTTTACTAAACCGCCACGAAAAGCCATATTGTTGGCTTTTGTCATCGCGAAAGTTTTGCTCAATTTGCATCCTTTTACTGTACAACTTAATTACTTGATCACTAGTGAGTGTATTATCTGATGTTGCGAGTAACCATGGCTCATGAGCATGCCGTCGATACATGCGAGTATCTTTAGTAAAACGGCTATTCCCTTTTCGTCCTTTGTATTTTCCTTTGTACAAATGGAGAAATGCATCACATGCTGTTGGACTGTGTTGAGTAACCCTCGCTTTGCCAAGTCGAGTTGGTTGACAGCTCGCTCCCTGATGAAAGGCAGGGAGTTTTTCCCAAGTATTTTTACCTTCTAACTTACATGTCATCGTGCCTCTGAGACGGCCAATAAAGTGCCATCCTAATGAACGGACTTTAGTATACCAAGGAGTAAGAAAACCACCATCTGACAAAATATAAACGGACCGGTGTTCACCAATAACTTGAAGGAGGTTGTCTAAAAATCTGGCATTGGTTTCTGGCGTATCAAAATCTTTTAATTCAACAACCATGTTGTAAAGCACTAAAGAACGGCCGTCAACGAGTAAACTCGCTCTAAGCAGGTGGTAATCTGAACGACAACAACCACTCCAGTCCACTGCAATGGCTAAATAAGGCAAGTTGCTAATGATTGGTTTGGCCAACGAAGCGTATATTTCAACTTGTTGGTTAAACAAATGCTCGTTATTAAGAAAACGAGCAACCCTTTTTATTTTATGCTTAATGTTCGCACGCCCAGCTAAGTAACGCCCCAAACTTGTTAAGGTTAATCTATCAGACGCTATAAGTGCTTCAGAGCATGCTTTAAGTGTCTTCATTCTCGCTTGATTGAAATTCGATAAGGACTTATCAAAGAAGTTATGGCAAAGTAAGGATTCAGGCATAGCATTTTACTCTTATTTTTGTTTTGGCGAACTAATAAGATCATAAAATGTTGTGCCTGTCATTTTTTGGGGATTCGTCAGCCCAAAGGGCAGCGTTTTTTGTCATTTATACGTCGTTATTGCTTTTTCATGTGGAATAACCACACATTAATCGCAATGCCTTGTCTAAATACCAATAAACTGCTGCAAAAATAAACACTAAAGATCAACAGACCCTAGGCGCCTTCCTAGAAACTAATGTTATCGGTTATATACCGCAGCTTTTACCTTGGTTTTTCTTCTTCAACCATTTATGTAATGGCGCAAAGTAATCTAAGATTGCTGTAGCATCCATTTGTTCGCTACCGGTTAGCACCTTATAAGCTTGCTGCCATGGTTTACTTTGTCCCATTTCTAACACTTCATTCAGTGCCTTTCCAGCCTCTTTATTATTATAAATAGAGCATCGATGAATGGGATCTGTGTTACCCGCAATTTCACATAACGCTTTATGAAATTCAAATTGCTGGATATGTGCTAAGAAATAGCGAGAATATGGCACACCACCTGGCACATGATATTTTGCACCTGGATCAAACGCGTTATCTGGACGGGCTACAGGAGCCGCAATACCTTGATATTTTTCACGAAGTTCCCACCATGCCGTATTGTAATTTTCAGGCGTAATTTCACCCGAGTATACTTTCCAACGCCATTGATCAACTAATAAGCCAAAAGGAATAAACGCCACTTTATCAAGTGCCATTTTCATTAATAATCCAATGTCTTTTGATTCATCTGGAATTGAATCAATTAGGCCAATTTCTTTAAGGTATTTAGGCGTAACAGAGAGTGCGATAGTATCGCCAATTGCTTCATGAAAGCCATCATTCGCACTTCCTTGATATAGCGTAGGTTGGTTTTTGTAGGCGCGTTGATAAAAGTTATGTCCTAATTCATGATGAATTACGTTAAATTCTTCCCCGGTTTTTTGAATACACATTTTAATACGAATATCATCTTTAGCATCTAAATTCCATGCTGATGCATGACATACTACGTCACGATCTTTTGGTTTAGTAAATAAAGAACGCTCCCAAAATGTTTCGGGTAGTGGTTCAAAGCCTAGAGAGGTAAAAAAATGCTCGGCGCCTTTTACCATTTTAATTTCATCGTATTGGTGCGCGGCAAGCTGTTTAGTAACATCATAACCAGGGTCGGCATTTTCAGGTGCGACTACATCATAAATATTGCCCCAGGTTTGCGCCCACATATTGCCAAGCAAATGTGCCGGTATCGGCTGGTCGCTTGGTACCTTATCTTCACCGTATTGCTCAGCTAGCTTATCTTTAACGTAGCAGTGTAAGTCTTCATATAATGGCTTCACCTGTAACCATAAACGATCTAGCTCTTTGGCGAATTCATCGGCTGGCATATCATAATTTGATCGCCACATTGTACCTAAATCGCGGTAACCTAAACCTTTAGCACCTTCATTAGCTAGTGCTGATTGTTCGGTAAATAAGGGCTTCATTTCTGGGCTGACTTCTCGCCAACCTTGCCACATTTCTAATAGTTCGTCATAGTCTCTTGAGGTTGCCATTGTCGATGTCATGTCACCTAGACTTAGCGTTTCACCAGAGTTGGTAGTATAGCTACCTCGTCCATACATGCTATTAAGTTGTGAACCTAGCGTCGCGAGTCTAGCTGATTTTTCAGCATTTTGCGGTGCAGGCATGACTAAGCTTTGTTTTAGAATATTCAGCTTTCTACGTTGATCTTCTGTTACATCAACATTATCAAATTTTGCCGCTTCCATAGCAAAACGTACACCGGCTTCTGTTGATTTCTGATCTGCATTTGCTGCAAGTGCATTTGTATCGTGAGTAATAAAATTAGCATTTATCCATGCCGCTCGAGCGCCGGCTAAATTCAATGCTATCAACTCTTGTTCTACATTATTGAGGAATTGCTCTGCATCTTGTTGAGTAAGCGAAGTTGTTGTTGCGGGTGTCGTGTTACAGCCAACAATGGTTGCTGCGATACATAGGGCTATGAAAGATTTTTTTAATTGTTTTTTCATGATGCTATTTGTAAACCTATTGTAAATTTAATGTCAGTATAAAAGAATATATTGATGTTTAATAGTTCATTAAAAAAGTAATAGTGATAATCCAAAAGTGCAATGTTCTCTGCTTATTTTTATAAAAATGCAGGTAGATAGAAAAACTTAATACATTGACAAAAAAAGCCCGACTGAATGCCGGGCTATTAAAATTCATGAAACTTAGAAAACTCTTACGGCCAACACATTCCCAGTATTGAACAATACATTCACAAGAGTTGATTAAATAATAACCTAAATATAAGTTAGGATCTTTAGCTATTTTAAAAAAAATTGTAATTGCTTATTTATTAAGTAAATTTGATGTATTTCCTGCGTATAAATTAGGAAAAATTACAGATTATAAATTGAGATATTTGTCATACTGTTTGTTTTTATACAGTCATTGAAGAGCACAATAACCTACGCGATATTTACTCACTTTTAAAAGGATTAGCTTTATAAAAACGTATCATTGGAGGTTTTATTGTCAGTATAAAAACGGTTAATTTTGAACTCCACTGTTTTAGTGTTTCAGGTATCAATATTCATAGCTTGAACTTTCGTTTATTGCGTTATTTAAAACGCTTGTTTAAACTGTGGGGTAATTGTGCAGTAAAATGTGGTGATTCCCATGGATACTAAAAATAAAATACTTGATGCCGCTGAAACATTATTTGCTGATAAGGGCTTTAATGGCACTTCGTTACGCGAGATCACAAGTTTAGCTGATGTAAATCTAGCTGCGGTTAACTATCACTTTGGGTCAAAAAAAGAATTAATTAAAGCAGTTATGTCTCGTTACATGAATGAATTAGCGCCGCGTTTAGAAGACTCCTTAGTCTTGGTTTGTCAACAAGAGCAGCAGCCTTCGTTACTTGAAGTATTCTCTGCGTTTATCGAGCCATTATTATCGTTAAATGTTTTTCGTGACAATGGCACAAGCAATTTCTTACAGCTTTTAGGGCGAGGTTATACTGATAGCCAAGGTTTTTTACGTTGGTTTTTAACCACTCAATACCCAGGTGTGATCACAAATTTTGTTGAAGCAGTTCAGCGAGCCTTTCCAGAATTAACCGCAGAAGATATTTTTTGGCGATTACATTTTACCATGGGGACTGTTGTATTCACCATGTCCTCAAGTGATGCATTAATTGATATCGCTGAAAATGATTTTGATCAGTCATTAGATATTGGTGATGTTATACGTAAAGTTATTCCGTTTGTGTCTGCCGGTGTTGGCGCACCACTACAAGCCAGCTAGGGCGTTACCGAGTAATTTAACTTTTGCAATGTCACAATATTAGGTACAGTAAGCCGATTATTGTTTAGATATTTTACAGTTATGGGTCCAATCATGATGGACGTGCATGGCACGTCGTTAACAGAGCAAGACAAAGAGCTTGTTCAACACCCGCTTGTTGGTGGATTAATTCTCTTTTCTCGAAATTTTGAGTCTGTTCAACAAATACGTGAATTAATTTCTCACATCAGACATACAGCCAATAAACCTTTATTGATCGGTGTAGATCATGAAGGAGGGCGTGTGCAACGATTTAGAGAGGGGTTTTCACAAATTCCTGCCATGGGGCGCTTTATTGAACACGCGAATAATAATATAGCACAAGCCCAGCAATATGCGGCCAACGCAGGTGCTTTAATGGCTATGGAAGTACAAGGTGTTGGTATTGATATCAGTTTTTCGCCTGTCCTAGATATTAACGGGGTGAGTGACGTTATTGGTCAGCGTGCCTTTTCACAAAACATTGAACAAATTGCACCGTTAGCTAAAGCTTTTATTCAGGGGATGAAGTCTGCTGGCATGAAATGTACGGCAAAGCATTTTCCAGGTCATGGAAGTGTAAAAGCAGATTCACATATTGCTATGCCGATTGATACGCGTTCGTTTGCCGATATCTCTCATCATGATTTACAGCCGTTTCGCCAGTTAATTAATGAGAACATGATAGATGCGGTAATGCCTGCACATGTTATTTTTCCAGATGTTGATGATAAATCGGTGGGCTTTTCAACCAAATGGCTTAAGCAAGTATTACGTAAATCGTTAGGTTTTTCTGGGGCCATATTTAGTGATGACCTGTCGATGCATGGTGCGTCTTCCATTGGTGGGTATATAGAACGAGCAGAAGCGGCACAAGAAGCCGGATGCGATATGCTGTTATTATGTAATAATCGAGAAGCATGTATTGATGTGATTGATAATGCAAATATTTCGATTCACCAAGAAAGTAAATTGCGATTAAGTGCAATGCTAGCAACAAAGCCAATGAATTGGCAACAAATGCAAGCAAGCCAAGTGTGGCAACAGTTAACCCAATTGAATAACCTATTTCTAGAAAATACCTAAGTTTCTAAAAAAAAGCCTTGGCTAATAGCCAAGGCAGGAACAATGCAAACTAACGTGTTTGTTTACTAGAGAGAGCACTTAACAGCGAGCGTCGCTGATTAAGTAACGCTATATTATCGTGAGTTTATGACAGAAAAATGACGAACTTGCATGGGTGCGAATATTAAATCGTGATCGTTAAAACTAAGCGAGTATTTTGTGGCTGAGAAGAAATTACAACATTTTTATATTGCTGAAGAACAGTCAATCTACTTACTTAGCCATAAAGACGCGACCAAGCTAAAACAGTGGGTCGAACTTTGTGAGCGGCAACTTTTATTGTTGGGCTATGAAGATATTGAGTTAATTGGTAAAGGCGCTTATGGCTTTGTATTTGGTGGTAGAAATGAAGCAGGCGTTGAACAAGTTTTTAAATTTTCTCGGATTAATCTTTCGCAACATGTACAAGACAGGCTAGCCGAGGAAGCTGAAATACAGCGTGAATTGACACACGAGCGTATTCCTCAAATAATTGAGTATTATAAAATTAAGCGGCAATCTATTGTGCATATGGAACGGGCTCCAGGCATTGATTTAGAACGTTTTTCGCATCAAGTTGGGCCGTTAGCGCCTGAATTAATTGTTAATATCGCATTGCAATTGGCAGATATTTTATTGTATTTACGAACCGTAAAATACCATAGTAAGGGGAAGCCGTACGTTCATGGGGATATTAAACCGTCTAACCTTGTGTACCATCAAGAAAAGAACAAATTATACTTGGTAGACTGGGGTTCTGCAGTCTCTGCTCAACTTGATATTAACGGCCAAACCACCGCAAATAATATCATGGATCTAATGAGTAGTGATTTGCAAAATTCTAATGCTCGGCTTGGTGATGTCTATTTTATCGGTCCGGAGCAAATTAATGGTGAAATGTCTTCTCCACGCTTTGATGAACAGGGCATGGCAGCAACATTATACGCGCTAGCATCTGGTCAATCATGTCGTTATGGGCATGAAGTGATAAAGCCAACTTCTCTTGGTTTACCAAAAATGTTGGCGAACGTGATTGAAGCGATGTTAAGCGATGATAGAAAAACACGTGAGCAAGCCGGAGATTACTTTTTTAAACATCTGTCATTATTACGCAATACTGTGTTGGCCGAAACCCCAACTTGGCCAGAGATAAAGCCACTTATTCCGGTGTGGTGCAAACCCCGCACACGAGAAATTGATACCGTAGTTTATGGATCTCGTAAATCATTTTTACGTGAAGAAAGCGATGAAGCATCTTTAGCAAATATCAATGATGCGCAGTTAGAAAAATATTATAAAAATTATTTAATGGGCATGGGCGATACCGAAAAAGCGTTTATTGCTGCGGTGAGCCGCTTAGGTAACTTTCCTGTGGTGGGCGGATTGGCGATCCGCTGGGAAAAAGAAGGGGTTTATATTGATTCAAATTTAACGTTGTTTGATCAAGCGTTAAAAACATCGTTCCAAAGTGCAGTAAATAATATGATTTATTTAGCGCAAGGCATCTTTCGAACAGGTGTATTTAAAAGTTGTTTGTTCAATGCACGTAATACGTTACATGTTGAACGGGATACTGTTGAACAGCCTTTTATTGCACAACTAGAGCAAGTGATACCGTTTGATATTAGTGATGTTCCTGATCAAGATGATGAATCAAAACTGCATTCGTATTTTGAAGACGGTAAAGATCCAGATGAATATCTTTATTTGCCCGACGAAATGATGGAAGTCTTGTCGCGATTGAACTTAATTCACCATACGGGGTGTATTATTTTTGAAGTACTTGAAACACATTTAAAAATTCATAGCTATTTAATGTTATTAAATCATGAGCAAGAAGCAGAATTTTCAAGTTTATTAGCTAAACTTTTGGTATTACTTCCTACAATAACGGGACTGGGAATTTCTGGTTTTATGAAACTTCCTTATAAAGACACACGGTTTTTTGAGCATATTAATCGGTTGCCGGAGAAATATTATCCGATAAACCCTAAATCACGTGAACAGCAAATAACAGAAGGTAAATAATATGAAAGAAGCAATTGGTGAAATGGCATGGCTAGATTTATCGGTGCAAAACGCTACTGAGGTGAAAGATTTTTATCAGAACGTGATTGGTTGGCAAACCAGCGAGGTGTCAATGGGCGACTATCAAGATTATGCCATGCTTACACCTGGCAGTGGTGATGCTGTCGCAGGTATTTGTCATGCTAAAGGTTGTAATATTGATTTACCAGCTGCTTGGTTACCTTATTTTTTAGTGGAGGATATCGAGCAAGCTGTTACTGCTACGAAAGAAAAAGGCGGAGAGTTGATCACTGACATTAAATCGATGGGACAAGATAAATACGCCGTGATAAAAGATCCTGCTGGCGCAGTTTGTGCGATTTACCAAAAAGCGACATCGTGAACTCGGCAAAGTAATGAACTTGTTATGTCTGAACGACTGTTTATTTTTTGCCAGCTAGAGCATTGATAAGGCATTGTTTTATTTGATTGAAGGTGATGTGATCATGATGCGTTATCGCCATGTTATTGTTAAGTGCTTTTAATTGTTCTTCTAGGTGAATTAATGCCTGCGTTACAAAGGTTTGATAGTTTGTTGTGATAGGTTGTAACGTTTGTTGCATATATTCATTGGCAGAATGATCAAATAACAGCACAACAATCGTATTGGTATGCTGTGCTGTCGCCTTGTTGCTGAACGTTAACAAGGTCGAGATTTCGTTCGTTAACTGGTTGATATAAAACCGTCTTTTTTTCAATAAACGCTTAAGTGATAAAGGAGCATTATTTTTTGCACTTGTATCGTTATTGCTTTGTGTTACCAGCATTATTTGTTCATTGAGAAAACAGTCTACATAACAGTGAGATTTTGCTGAAATGTATCGTTGAATATTTAGTACCGTTAAGTGTTTTTTTATCTGATGAATTAACCTCAATTTATCGTAATCAATAATGGGGTCAATAGGGAAATTTATCCAAGTATCGTCCACTCGCTGAATATAGCGCTTGGTCATTGTAATTGAAGCGTTGTCTTGTTGTATATGCTCTTCGACAGGCTCAGTCATTTGGTTTAATAGTGACAACTGAAGAAGTAATTTTCGACGAAAGTTATCGTTATTTTTTACGACTTTTTGAAAAGGTGTTGCCAGTGATAACATGCTCACTGGCAATTGAGTTCGATAAAAAAGAGTGAGGAGCAGATTTCTCATCAACAATCTTTTAAAAGCTAGTCATGGTTAGCGACTAAACTGACGGTTATAATTATGTCGATGCTGTTGATAAGCTAACATTTGTTTTTCCAGCTTTTCGATCACACCACTATCACAACGATGTTTCTCCATCGCTTCACTAAGCCCCATGGTGACTTCAAACAAATTAATTCTAGGGTACTTGTTTATTGCGCCTGATAACATATCGGCTATTTGCACTTGTGCTTGTGTATCTTTATTGATATCAGCGAAGTTAACATGTGGATAAAGTCGACGCGGTATATAAATCGTATCAGATTTACTTGGTAGCCTTTCGGTACGAATTAATGTGCCAAAACCATTACGATACTCTTTTTGTCTTTCTGTTGTTAAAGTAATTACTGCTGGATTTTTACCTAAACAGGTAGGGTAGTAATGTTGATAGTAAGTTGCATAGGTGCCGAGTAGTCGGCCAACAAAATGGTAAGCTTTCCATGAATTCGTTAAATCTTGGTTCAGTTGCTCTTCACTGCCGTACAGATCACCAAACATTCGCGCCATTTCCGCGTTTGCTTCACCCATCCAGCCGAGTCGGTATGGAGCGCTAGATTGATATTCAATGTCCATTGCTAAGGTAAAATCGTTGTCATATACAGCGGTTAAATAACTGCAACCGCTATAGCCGCTAAATGGGCTATCAGAACGACACTTACGTAGTTTTTCCACTGCTTGTTCAAAGCGTTTTTGTTTTTCTGCTTTTGCCGCTGTTAATGCTATTTGTTGCTGACGTTTAGCTTCATCTCTCGCTCGTTTTTCAGCGACTAGTTGTTTTTGGTAAACAATATTGACCTGATCATTCACTGATTTTGTAATCTGTTGTAATGATACAATTGAGCTTGCTGGGTTTCGACTGTAATGTTTGGCGCAAGATTTAGATTTTTGTAGCAACTTTGTCGATTGGTCTTTTAATGCTGATACCCACGGAGTCATTTTATCTGCGCCTTTGAGGCTAGCTAATGACCCTTTTGCTATTAATTGGCTAAACTGTTGGGTGTCATTATCTAAAGCACAACTTTTTACACAGCTGTCTTTAAATAAAGAATTATGGCAAACATTACCTAACGCTGATAGTGAAGGCACCAGTGAATTAAGTACTTGTGCATATTGGCTTGGGGCACTGACCGTATTGACCTTTGGCTTGCCTGGCGCTGGTAACTTACCTTCATGCAAACTTTTTAACAACAGTGCAAAAGGTTTAAATTCGGCAGGGAAGTTATTGCGCCATTGTTGGTTACAGCTAATAGTGTCACGAGCTAACTGTTTAACACTGTTCTTGATTGACGGCTTGTTTGCCTGCCTATTTATTTGAGCCGAAAGCGTTTGAACTCTTCTGTATAAACCACCACAAGTGGATTTACATTGAAAAGCTTGTGCTGGGTTTTTAAACCGTGAGGTACATATTTGTTCAAGTTTTCCTGCTAGTATTTGTGCATTACCAACATCTAACTGATTACTAGCGGTTAACACGGGGAATTGATCCGCACTCGTCTTATTTACGAAAAGTAAAATATTAGCGACAAGCAAGCCTTGGATAATCTTGTATGTGCATGTTTTAAACATTGTTAACATCCTTTATGAGCAACTTTTTGTTGCAGTTTGTCTTGCTTGGCTTTGTTGACGACTATTGGGATACCCTGATTTTTTGATCATATTAGCTATTGTGTTGCCGTATGATGTTGCATAACACCCGCAGTTTACGCCGCTAAATGCTCCTGATTTTTGCATAGACGTACATTGATTAAGTTGTAGGTCTGCAATAGCTTTCTCATCGGCACATTGACGGAAAGGTTCACTCTTTGCGAATTTATACTCCGTTATATTAGGTGTTTTTTCTCTCTGTTTTTCGTATGCGTTTGCGGCACATTCACAATTGTATGTATTCGCGGTGCCATTACGCATGCAACGTCCTAAATAATCTAACCGGTATGCGTTGCTTGAAACTTTACGTGGTTTTATTATGTTTTGTTGCTCTGCATGTTGAGCTGGATTACCAAGGCGTAATGCTAATTTGCGTTCTTTTTCAGCTTGTGCCCGTTTAGCTAATAGTGATTGCATCGCAGCTTTATTGTCAAAGTCAATATTCGTCAATGTGTTAAATGCCTGCTTAGTTAATGCGATAAAGTGCTCGTTAATCGTGTTATCACTTAATTTGTGGTTGTTGCGTTCATTTTTTAGCATATGCATAACGCGTTGCATGCCATATAGGTCTAGATAATCAAAACCTAAAAACTGTATATAATCATTGTAAATGGCACCTTGGGTGCTAAGCGTTAGATTGCCTTGTTTTATCACTTTTTCAACAACGCTTTTTCCCATTGTTTTCGCAGTATCTAAATCCTCAAAGTTAGTTTTTGCTATGACTGGAAATAAATCTGCGCATCTGTTTATTGCAACGGTTGCTTTCAATAATGTTTGGTAGCTTGTGTTAGCTGGCGCGTCAAACAATTCACTTGCTAAAGAAGCACCTTGCTCACAACTTACGATATTTTTAAGTAAAATTGCTTGGTAAAATTTAGGTTTTCCTGTTCTTTGATCGTTACCTGTAATTCCTACTTGTTGTATAAAGCCATATAAATTGCCAGGTGGTTGATGAATATTACTTTCAATTAACTTATCAGGAAATTTCCCCATCATTTCTTGTTGTAATTTACTGCTTTTTTCTGCAGCACTTAACACTTTTAACGCCCCATTTATTTCTTGTTGGTGCTGCTTTATCCATGGTGATAATGTTTGCTCGACAAACGTTAAATATTTCGTTTGTTTTTCGTTGCTTTTAGCTACTTGATTGAATTTATTCTGCTTGTTTTTGGCGTATGCTGACCAGTTAGGTAACCATTGCTCTGCTGTCATTACTCTGTCTGGTGGGCAATCTCGGCAAGTAGCACGACCACTTAACGGTGCTTGGGATACGTTGTTTTGCTGCCATTCATTGAATTGATTAGCAGAAGTAAATGTTGATACGTTGCGAGTAACATTGTTGTGTAATTCGTTAAAACACAAACGATGTAAATACGCAGGTTTTAACTGATAATTAAGAGCGAATGACTTTTGGTTGTTGGGAATCAGCCAAGGTGAGTCTTGGTTAAATTGTGTTAAATAGTTTGTATCACATGACTGCGTTAATGCTGCAACCAGTTCAGCTTGGCTGCCATATTCACTAAATTGCAGTGCTTTTTTCTTCCAGGTGTTTGAATCAACTTTACTTTTTAATTTTTCCAGTTTTTCCATCGAGGCTTTAATTTGGTCAAGTTTAAAACCGTTTTTGTTGACACTTGATTGAATTTTTTTAAATTCATCTGTATTAGTAAAAAGGTTTTGTGCCTCAGAAAATGTAAGGTTTTCAATCGCATTAACTGCAACCACTTGCTTAACTTTATCACTAATGGTGATTTCTTTTTCTACGAGTAGTTCATCTAAGTTTAAACTTGGTGCTTCTTTAACTGGCCACTTACCCGCTTTTATTTCTTGTCCAGCAGCTATTAATGTGGTGACAATTTGGGGAGTGGTTTTTGACTTATCTAAATAAGCGTTGAAATAGTGAATACAACCGCCTGTTTGCCCAGTTAGTTTCTGCTCCAAGCCCATTGTTAATGCACGCAAACTACCTTTTGCTGAAATCTGTTTTATACCTGTTGCAGTCTTGGCTTTTTGCTGCGCGGCAGGAATATTGTCAAAATTTCTTGAGAGTTGTTTAGATGTATTTTCACATTGTGACTTACATAACTTTACTACACCGGCGCTATTCATATATGACTGACAATATGCAGATAAATGACTGTATAACGCTTTTACTTTATTAGGAGCAAGATTACCTGATTGGTCATGAATGGTAAGATCTACATTGGGTAGAGGAGCTGTTTTAGCCGCTTGTTGACTGCTGGCTGATGTTTGTTCAGCGTTAACAATCAAATTAAGGTTACTATCAACCATCATCAAGCTCATATAAACACTAGAGTGCGTGGCAGAGTTTTTCGAGCTATCGTTTGCAAAAGCGTCGCGACATGCTTTTACTCCCTGTTTAATTGTTGGAATTTTGCCGCTTAAGCTAGCCATATTCTTTAATATTTTAGCTTGAGTTGCGCATGTTTTTTGACAGCTTCCTTGGCAAATATTACTTGCTTGTTCTAAAGCATTTATTACGTCTTGCCGGCTTTTTGGAATGTTTATTGCGTTTGCTGTAATGCTTATTAATAAGGCTGAAATTAACCAACCCATAATGAGAAAACGTATCATGTTTATCGTCCTTTAAACTGTTATATGTTTTGATTATTACAGGTAAAAATATAATTGGAATAAGCACTCTAGCTTAACTGCCGTTAACTACAGTTAAATGACGTTAGTGATTTTTTAGCAATAGAGAAGGTAAAGCAATGCAAATTTTGAGCGTTAAAAAATTTTCAACTGCATTAAACGTTTTTTATAAAATAGATCTATGGACAATACTTTAGTATTACTCATAGATCTGTAGTGATTAACTAGCGAGCGGGGCTAAAATTGGATCTTTAACAAAACCAGGACACATGCCCACTATTTGTTTGTAGATTGGTCGTGCAGGTTCAAACTCTCCGAGCATGACATAAGCGAGCATTAAGCGAACTAATGCGTTTGGTATTGTTGCCTTGCTTGCTACTTCATTAAGTTCATTTAACAATTGTTGTTTCGTTGGCTGCTCGATACTTTGTTCATCAATATAGGCATCAGCAACTTTGATATACACGAGTTGTACTTCGGTATTACCTGGGGCTTTGCCTGCAATACGTAACCGTTCAGCAATTTGTAACGCTTTAGCAAAACTTTCATGTGCCACTTGTTTATTGCCATCAGCCTGATAAGCAAGTGCTTTGGTGATCCAAGGATCAAAATGACCGTCTACTTTTTCTGTTGTTAAAAGTGCCATGCCGCGTTCGGCATATTCAACCGCTTTGTTCGTTTCACCTAAAAACTGAAATAAAGACGCAAGTTGGTGTTCAATTATCCAGCTAGGATCTCGTTCGAGTTTGTTAACTTTTAGAAAAGCTTGTTTTGCTTGCTCCATGTCTCCTTGGCAAAAGTGCATGGTTCCTAAGTTATTTAAATTATTGAAATTTTCATCTTTTTCTACGCTTTTTTGAAGCGTTGTTATCGCTTCAATGGGTTTACCTATACGATATAATAAATGTGACTTTAAAAAATATGCTCGCCAGCTTTCAGGCTCTTGAGCAATAGCGTTATCAATAATGTTTATCGCATCAGAATATAACGCAGGTTGCTTTTGCTGTGCCGCTTGCTTTTGAACGACTTTAAATTGACCATACAAAGCATCAGTATAGCCAGGATTCATTGCTAAAATATCTTGGTAATAAGCCATTGAGTCTTCAAGCTTCCCTTTGGCGCGTGTGAAATTTGCCATTCCTTGCAAAGACTCTTCTACAGGTGCTATTTTCAATGCTTGTGTGCAAGTATCTTCGGTTTCACCAATCATTTTAACATCACTAGATAAGCTAGCTTTACGTAATAGGGTAGTGCAAAGTGCACCTTGCGCGCGCGCAAAGTTAGCGTCAATACGAATTGCTCGTTGTAAGCGTGCTTCTGCACGAGATAAGTTAGCTAAAGTATTTTCTTGATTTAAGTATTGCATGGCGAGCATGAATTGCTCTACAGCTTCATTTTGTAAGGTGAGTCCATCTATGCTCAGCACACTGCCTGTTTGTATAAAAGTGGTGAACGTTTGTGCTATTCGATTAGTCAATAGGCCAAGTTGTTTATTTAAAGAGACAGTTAACAGCGCATCGTTGTACAGCATAATACGTTGATGTTGATCTAATAGATAAACTGTTAGATGACTGAAGCGTTCAAGATTGGTGATTTTCCATGTAATGACATAGTCAGCCTCTACTGATTTACTCCAATCTAGTTGATCTAGTTGCATCACAGATTTTGGCCAATGCTTTACGAGTTTTACGGTTGGCGATAATTGCTGTGAAAGCCTATTTGTTATAGCTTCGTTGATAGTATCATCTGAATTTATGATACCAAGTTTTACTATTTCGATACTCGCAGGCGGGCGAACTTTGTTACTATTTTCTGTGTTGGTTGGGGGAAAGAAAAATTGATAGCTTGTGATCAATATGGCGAGTAAAAAAACAAAAATAAAGGCAGGACTTTGCCATCTCTTTTTATTTTCAATGATGTCATCATGCACTTTATCCGTTGAACTTTGTTTTGAATCAACAGGTTGAGGTGTTGTTTTTATAACAGGAGCTTCCGTATCTTCACTGGTTAAATACAATTGGTAAGCTGGTACACAAAGGGCTTCGGCAATACGTTCTAATGATATAGGCTCTACGGGAAGTTGCCGAAATGCTCTATTAACCATGTCTTTCGGTGGGGTTGCTAGGCCTTCTTGTTCGGCAATTTTTTTAGCTAAAGCGGTTTGTGTTTTTAGCCCTACCGCTAGCATGGCTGCATCGAGCTTTTGTCGTGATGCTTTAATGCCACGCTTACGTGATTGGTTATTGTCTTTTTTTATTACCATCGACGTTCAGTTAGTATGCTTTTTAATTATCATGCACAGTGGTTAAAATTAAGTCAATGATAATATGTGGTTAAGTAGTTCTTTATTCATCTAAAGGCACGTCGATTTATTCGCGATTCTTTTCTGTTTAAAGAGGTACAATTTTATTTATGTCGGGGGTACGAATAAACTGTGCAAAACTTTCAGCAAGTTGCTCTGAATGCGACAATACGGTTTGCCAATACGCAACTCTTTCTTGCGGTTCCATGGTGGTAAAGTCTTTACGATCCGGAATCTTTTTAAAAGGTAAGCTGTTGATAAATTTAGTTGAAGGACAAAGCATGACAACATTTTCATAATGTTTTATGGAGACTTGACGTTTTGAGGTTTTATCGAACCAACCTGGCTTAGGTTGATTATTAAAATGAGGATATAAAATTAACCCTTTATTGTCGGGTAAGTTAACGTCAAAGTGGTAATCTATGAGTCCGCCATCACGATACATACCTGTAGGGGCTTGCTCGATAAACTTTACTCCCTGCATCACCAATGGGATAGAGCCAGACGCCAGTAAAGCTTGCTTATAATTCACCGAGTTTAAACTGATATATTGATTATTGAAGCGGTATTGATCTGAAACTTTTAACGGGCTATTAGGCGCATGGAAGACAAAACGTTGATATTGCTTTGCTAATAAACCACGATTCACGCGGTTTAGTAATATGCTGCCAATTAAGCCAAATATTTGCGGGATTTTGTGATCGTAGCTAGTTAATCCACGACATTTAGCCACGATAAAATGTGGTTTAAATACAGGGTGATTAAGTGATTCTTCGATACCTTGTTCAGAAAAAACTGCATCGAGTAACGCTTTTGCTTTATCTGTCACCTCAACTGCATCAGCGTTTTTAGAATAAACCGTTTCACTATAAATTTCTGCTAATGCTGTTATAGCAGTTACCGGATCATGTTGACTTAATGCAGCAAAGCGGAAAGCGCCAGCAGATGAGCCAACTAAATTGATTGTTTGTGTAGTGTTTTTAAAAAATTCACCAAAGATAAATTTATCTAATCCAAATAACGTAAACCACTTAGGGCCACCACTTGCCCCGTACATTGCACTGAATAACCCTGGTGTAAAACCATTTTCATTTATTTGTTTTAAGGCATTTTTGCCAGCGTAAATCGTTAACATGCTTTAATTATTTGACCATGAAAGGGGGGTGTGATCTTGAGGAATAAACAATGATTGATAAAGCTTGGTGGCAAAATCATCAGTCATACTAGCAACGTAATCAGCAATCACGCGATGTGGATTTTCTTCCTCACGTAATGCTTTTAGGTATTGTACTTTAGCTTGATTAGGCAGTAAACGCTCAGGATCAGAAGACAATGCTTCAAATAATTCCATGACAATCTGTTGTCCGCGATATTCAACTTGCTGTATTGCAGGTTGCTTAATAACAAATTGATATACGAACCCTTTAAAAATGTCTAGCACTTGTTCCGCTATTTTCGGATGTTTAGCGTTGTAACGTAACAATGGCTCAGTAAATGTAGTGTTTTGATCTGTATTTAAATCAACGAGTTCTATCGCAGTAATTAAGTAATTTACTAATGAGCCAATGGCTTCTTTTTGTAAGTGATGCTGCGTACTAAAAAGTTGTTCGGTTAATTGAATGCTGATTTGTTGCAACCATTGATCATCTAATTGTTGTAGTTTTTGAACGACATGTTTCTCAAAATCATTTGCTTGCACGACACCTGTGGCTATTGCATCTTCTAAATCGTGTATTCCGTAGGCGATATCATCGGCAAGTTCCATCATTGAACAATCTAACGATTTATAATGTGTTTTGAGATGTTTATTTGCCGATGGCTCAGAACTTGATTGAAATAATTCTCTGTCTTGTGACGATAGTGGTGCTAATAACCAATTGATAGAAGATGTGTCATCGTTATATAGCCCTTTCGGCGGATGCCAGTCGCTTGCTTTTAACTGACGAAATCGTTGCGGTGCCTCAGGTGATTTTTTTGCGGTTAAGAGATCTAACGTTTGTGGATATTTAACCAATCCTAATAAGGTTCGCCGAGCTAAATTCATACCATAACCTTCACTGAATGGCTCTAAACGTGAAACAATACGAAAGGTTTGACCGTTACCTTCAAATCCGCCATGGTCTCGCATCATAAAGTGTAAGGCAACTTCACCGCCGTGACCGAAAGAAAACAGACACCCACTAATAAATATAAAAATGTATCCATTGTTTGAAAGATAAATTAGTATGTAATTAGACGTGGTGTGAGAAATAGATGATGTATAACTTTCAAAGTGAAAAATATAAAACAAAGATGATGTGTGACTCTGATGGTATTCCATTGTTGCTACCCAACTTATATTTACATTCGCTTTATAAAAATAGACAAGTATACAAATTAACATGGATCGATGGGTCTGGAAAGCGCCGAATTAAAGACGCTGAGCTAAATAAAGTAACGTTATCAAAGAAAAAAATTACCGAATTCTTTTATGAGTTGAGAAAGTTTCTTTTATGGCTTGAAAGTTATTCAGAAAACTCATCTACAATTTCGCTAACTACACACCACAACTTACCTGAAGAAGTAATCAATTATTACATAAATAATGTATTGATTTTAGATCGTAATACCAGCGAGAAAATGATCGAAAAAGCTGTCTCAGGCTTAATATATTACTACAACTATTTAGCTTTCAATGGATTTACCAACATTAAAGAGATCAGTGTCAAAAGTGAAAACAAATCTATTGCAAGGGATAATACTAAAAGGAGAAATGTTATTAAGTATTTGTCTCCACGCATGCGAGCTGAACTTTATGCAAATGCTAAAAGCCTGCGAGTCGAATGTATTTTGCGTGCAGGTGGAGAATGCGGCCTTCGTACAAAGGAAAATATGGGATTATTACTAAGCGATTTTAAAGTTGGTGGCCGATCATATTCAGGAATAAAATCGTTTTGCAAGGAAATAGATATTGAAACAAAACTCAATAAGCCCTTTAACAAACAAAAGCAAGAGTTCAAATATTGGCTTCAAGGTAAATATACTAAAGGCCGCAGAGGTGGTGTTGGCGGCATTTCTAGATGGATTTATATTCCACGTGATGTCATGTTGCGATTTAAACTTTATTACGAGACTGAAAGACCCGAATGTGCTGAGGATAGCTTGTTGTTAACAGATCCTAAAAGTGGTGTTGTACATGGGATAAAGGAATACCAAGGCTCTAGAGATTTTAGTGAGACGCAGGGCTTAGTAATTGATAAACAACAGCAAGGACTATTACCAGATTATCTTCATATGCTGGACGATAAACATTCATACCACATTCTCAGGCATTCTTATGGTACAGATAAGTTCCATGATGCTATTGAGGAAGATGGGCTTGAGCTTGAAAGTGTTACGCATTTATCTAGGCCATATTTGCTAGTAGCAGAATTATTGGGTCATGAAGCTCAGGGCAAAGATGCTCCAATAACAACAAGAAAATACATAAGGTCTGCTAAGGAAAAGCGTGATCAAGAAAAATCATACTTGGAGTGCTCATATGGATAACGTTGAAGCTAGCTTATTAAAGCAACAAGCTGAGATGCTGGCCGAATTTTCGAGCAAAAAAACAGTTAGAGCAGTTGATTTTGAGCCATTTGATGTGGATAGATTTATTGTTCCCGAATATCAGGGGGCAAAGTCGCAAATCATAATTCTCAAAGATGGAGAATCACAAGAGAAGCGATTGATATTTGCGGCTTTATACGCTGCAAATTATATAACATTTGTTCTTGATGAGGGGACTGAAGGCTATCGTAAAACATTATCTCATATAGTTCCGAAGTTTATGATTTATTTAAATGTACTAAAAATAGATCAATTTAATCGTGTAAATATCTTAAAGTGTTTTGAATCTTATCGGGTTGAAAACGATGGAGTAAAGACTCAAAGCACAGGAATGATCGAATTAATACGGTTGATTAACAAAGCGCTCAATTATGTTCCTTTTGGTAACGAGTTACTTGCAACCAATGATTATAGATACTTAGATTTACTATCAAAAAGCAAACCCGCAGTAAGTGATGGTAGTGTGCAAACTACACTCACTGATTACTTTGGCTTTCACTCTTGGTTAAGAAGAGATGATATCGGTGTTGGTGCGCAACTATATAAAAGAGCTGAATCACCAAAATTATTGATGTGGTCATTCCAAATTACAATTAGCAGCGCATTAATTGAAATTAATAAGGCAAAACACGCGCTTATTGATCTGTTTAATAAGAAGAGGGTTCAACCAAAATATTTTCCCGCGAAATTGATTCGTCCTCATTTAGATAATTATAAAGGCGGACGCGAAAGTAAGCAGTTTCGAGTAGATGAAGCAGCATTTAAAGTTGCTACTTTAACTAATAAAAGAGATTTTTTTGAGAAACTTAGAAATGTTCTTACTGGTATCGAAGCCGATAGCATAATCAATACAGCTTTAGAGTCTCTAATATATTCTCAATGCGTGGAAGAGGCACAACAGTATGCTAAAGACGAATTTTGGAATACAGGAAAAATAGCAACCCAAACAACAAAGATATCTAATAAAAGAGTCACAGTTTTTCGTCAGGTAACTGAAAGCTCACTTTTATTTACACCGGATTTTATTCAAGAGCTAGTTGAATATTCGCAAGCAAAAAAAAGAAAGATCCCAATTTCTAAAGGGGAAAATTACTTATTTGCGCTATTAATGTCATATCAAACGGTACCATATAATGATTTGTTTAAAATAAAATTGAGTGATTTTAGATTTTCTAAAAGACAAACAGGAGAAGTTACTCAAATAGAATCAGACTATTTCAAGTCTCGCGCAAAAAGCTATCATGAAATAGAAGCAGTTGAAGGAAATTCGGTACTAGGTACTTCAATAATTGCTTTTCTAAATGACCGTACTGACAGCCTTAAAGTCAACAACAAATTAATTGATAACGATGGTTCGTTACAATCCAAAATGGGAATAACAACAAGCATCTCGCTGTTTTTCAAGTTTTTAGGGAAATCTCATATTCGTGACGTGCTAAATACCCAGTTATTAAAAGAAAAGGTTTCACCCGTATTCATCGAATGTGTTGTGGCTATATGTGAGAAAGGTATTCGAAAAGAGGCTTATGAGAGAAAAAATACTAACTGGCTTTTAAACTGCGAAACACCAACGGTGACTCGTATCTTTAGTTCGGAAGCAGTTAAGAACTCAAAGGTACACTCTCAATCAGATAACTTTGACCCAACTCGAATTACTAATTACAACTCTCATACGAATGAAACAGAGCGCACTAATTATCGTACCGAAGACAATCAAACTTGGATAGATAACTGCGGAAAAATTACTCGCACTGTAATGAATGATATTTCCTTAAATGTCTTAAGGCCTAGTAAGTCAGAAGTTTCTGAATATAACACAACAATAAAAAGTGCATTACAAACCCTAAAATTAAAGGCAGATAATACCTTGGCACTATTAAAAGTTGTTACTGGCAAAAGTGATGGCAAGGTCAATGACCTTGGTTTCTTGGTATCAAATAAACACAGTGAAGATAGTTTGCCTGATAACATTTATCTTGTTGATTCACCGGAAACTGTTCTTAAGTTTTTACACTACTTAGGGGAAATAGAACGCTGTCATCAAAAAATCTTTGAACGAGCACCAGAGTACTTGTTTCTAGAGGCGTTACCCACGGCAGAATGGATAGAAGCAGTTTTATCTAACAGATTGTTTAGCAATGAAACGGTTGCAGAAGGTCAGAAGTTATATAAAAAGTATAAAAAAGATCTACCACCCATTTTTACCGCATTTACTGGGAGTTACTAAGTGAAAAATTTAGTTAGTTCAGTTAGCTACATTAATAATTCTAAATCTAGGTTCTTAGAGCATTGTAATGACATGCTCCGTTTAATTGATCCTAACGGACATGCTTCCTTTGAAAGTCATAAATGGGTAATTCCTTTTTCTTCAAATAATACAAAAGTGGAAAATTGGTATGCAACGTTATATTTTGAAGACTTCAATAATGAAACTTTAAATTTCAAATCAAGTATTAGAATTGAGTTTGAAGTTGAAGAGTTCATTAATTTGAAGATTATCGACTTTGCCAAGTGGCTTTTTTTACAACAAAGACATAATAACTCGTTGGATTATGCAGGTGTTTGGTATTTACAAATGTTAAAAGTGCTTTTTGCATTTCTGCGGGAAAATAACATCGACTCGTTAGATGAAACTAAGATAGAGGACTTTTTTAGTTTGGCTCTTACTCACGATTTTATTGACGGGACCTTTGTTAGACGCCTGTCATCTCCAGCTTATGCTTCACGATTTAAAATGTTTAACTTATTGAGTATTACAAGAACTTTGCGCCTTCACGGCGTAGAAGGCGTTGTTCCTAATATCCAAGAGGATGATATAAACAAAGCGTTTAATACAGCGTGCTTAGCGCAAATAGATATGACTTTGGCAGATTATAAAAAAGGCGGAACATTTGACTTTTTAACTTTGGATGTGGGTAAACATTATGTTGATTATTGTGCAAGCTTCTTTGAGCAACATATTGTTTTTGCTACAGCTCTTCGTAGTGCTGTTATTGAACTAGGATTCGATTTAGTAGAGAACGGAAATCAATACAAGTGGGATGCCTTATTTAGTGAAAATAAAGAGCAACTCTGCAATTTAATTGCTAATAAATATAACCAAATAGTAGTTAAGTATCATGCGTTTAACATATATAAACTTAATCAAATAATATCAGAGTTAAAACTGGACGAAACTCGTTTTGACTCTTATGAATTCGTGAGATCACTGATGTATGCTCGCTTTTATGATGGTCAGCTTAAAAAAAGAGAGCATATACTGTCAGAATACGCTGCGTGTATTAATAGTGATAACGCAGGCTTCAGGATCGACTTTACATTACAAGATTTCGATGATTATTGTGACGATGCTTTAAGCGAACAAATTTTAAATTTAGAGAAAACGAAAGTACTTCTGGACGAATACTTAGATCTATTTCGTGATAGAACTAATGCCAAAATGGGGAGTTTTTTCAGGGATGTTGAAGCTGCTGGTGTAACGGCTCTGGTAGCTTATACGGGCTGGCGAGCAAGTGAATACGGGTTTCCTGAATCATCGTTAAAATCTACTGTTAATAAAGATATTTCAGATGCCGTTTATTCACCGTTTCGATTTTACATTAAATGGATTTCGCCAAAGACAAATGGTGAAACATTACTGGAAAGAGAGATAACGTTATCCACTGCAATTCTTATTAGGCAATTGTCTGTTTTTACAGAGGAAAATGACAATGGTTTTGCGTTGACTTCAGCTAAATTTGGAGACACTACGCTAATTGGGAGTCATGTTCGCGGTATGGTAGCGAGGCATTGGGTAAGATTTCCTGAAAAATACGAAACATTTTTGGATTTAGATGAGCTTGAATTACTAACTGTTAAAGATACCGATGGCAATTTAGTAGAATTAAAAAGAAGGCAGTATTTGACAGATAAATATGATTTGAATAGTCCTGTAGTCGAGGGACTTATAGAGCTTAGAGACAAACTCAGAAAAGATAATCAGGTCTTACAGCTAATTGCTCGCAGTTATAAAATCGGTCAGAAACACTTACGTGTTGCCGAAACTATTAGACTTTATGCCAATGGTGAACTTGATGAGATTGCAGTTGAAATTTTAGAAAGCCGCTTATCTCAAGAAACTTTGGAATACATTAAAATAAATCATGTCAATATCAGCGATTCGGATACAAGAGCAATAATAGACGAGATTAAAGAAGGTATATTTAATGCAACCCCACATGCATTAAGACATGTATGGGCAGAAGCAGTATTAAGACGATATAAAGGCGATATAGGCAAGTTTATCCGAGCAAACTTCAAGCACATTGATGACCGATTTTTTATGGCCTATCTGAAGGGTAAGGAAGCTAAGGCTATAATGCAGGTAGCTAAGAGAACAACAATAAATCACATTGTGCGATCTAGAATCCAAAGCATTAATGAGGAAAGAAGACATTATGCTGGTATGTTTGATCGGTTCATAAATAAAGCTGTTGCTATTACCAAGGTTAATACATTAGAAGAGTATGAAAAATTAGCAAACATGGTTTCGAATAACAGAATAATTGATATTAAAGTTAATCCTTGGAATACGTGCGTGTTGCGAAAAGGTACGTTTGCCAACGCTAAGTGCTCAGAGGGTGGTATACCTCAGCGGCATAAAGCTGAACCTAAGTTTTGCTTAGGTTGTATCAATGGTGATTTTGAAGAAGGAAACTACAACGGCACTGTTGTTTATGTCAAACCAGATGTTGAAGCTTGTAGAAACCCCAACCTTCCAATGTTTATCAAAAGATCACATTTAGTGACTGTTAGATTAGCTCTAAAACGTATACAAGAGCTAGGTAAAAATTACGATGAATCACCTTATCAGAAATATATTGATTTTTTAAATGAAACAATAGAAATGGCGGTCAGCTCTGAGGAGGTGTCGTAATGAGTATAAATTACTACGATGACTTTTTACTGGAAGAAGAAAGGATTCAAGAGCCTAAGGGTATAGAAGTTGATAAAGATTTAACATGGATTTTGCTTCATCCAACTGCCAAAGAAGCTTACACAGCAATAAACAATCTTAAAATGGAAAAGTTACGCTTCATTAGTGGTCATCCGGATAAAGGTAGTTATAAATATAAAAAGTATTGGACTATTTCAAAAGTAGAAGTCGCTAGAAGAGTTGGAAAAAAACCTCAGCCATTGTTCAACAGCAATACATACTCAGCAGGGTTAATAACTTACTTTAATGGCGTAAACAGTAAACTTCATAAAGCGAAATATGACCGAATCAATAAGCCTAACAAGGGGTATCAGCACAAAACTAAGGAAGAGTTGAAAGCAAGTACGGTTAAATTAACAAAAGAAAATAAAAAATTACTTCAGAATACTTGTGAAGAGCTGTATGGAAGGATGTTGAATGACATACCCCTTGATGTAAAAAGAAAGCTAGGTTTAAATTAACAACATTTGCCCAACAGATATAGGTATTGAACAAACATTCCTAATGTTTGTTGGAATTGTAAATTTATAATTATTGAATAATAACAATATTAAGGGAACAGCAGTATGGATTATAACGAAAAGCTAAAACATGAACGCTTTCGTGCATCAACAGCTCCGAAAAAAACATTCGATGAGGAAATGGAATCAGACCGGGGCCGTTCAATCAACTCTGCTGCGGTAAGAAGGCTTCAACAAAAAACTCAAGTGTTTCCTTTAGAATCGAATGCGGCAGTAAGAAGTCGTTTAACTCACTCGTTAGAAGTACAACAAGTTGGTAGGTATATAGCTAAGCTTGTATTAAAAAAACTTGATAATGATGGTAAGTTAAGAGAATTAGGGTTAGAAGATAAAAAAGACGGATTTACCAGCGCAATAGAAATAGCATGTTTACTTCATGATGTTGGAAACCCAGCCTTTGGGCATTTTGGTGAAGAAGCTATCAACATGTGGTCAGGAACGTCATTGTTAAATATCTTTACAGAAAAATTCGGGGATAAAGTTAAGGATAGTAAACTACTAAAAGACTTACTTTGCTTTGAAGGTAATGCCCAAGCCATTCGAATTTTACATAGCTTGCAGGACTTGAACTTGTCATTTACTCAAGTAGCTTGTTTAATTAAATATACTAGACCTGCCTATGAGCAGAGGCCGACAGGAAAAACTGAATCGTATAAATATAGAAAGAAAAAACCCGGCTATTATTATTCTGAAGAAGAATACGTTAATAAACTACAAAGTAGTTTAGGCATTGAATCAGGAAATAGATTTCCACTTACTTACATAATGGAAGCAGCGGATGACATATCATACTGTATTGCGGATTTAGACGATGCTTTGGATAAAGGTATTTTGGACGTAGACCAACTTCATCAAGCTATCGTTAGTATTTGGGAATCTTACTTAGATGATGATGAAGTAGATAACGAGGTAGTTGAAAAACGTTATCTTCCTAACCTTGCGCAAAAGGCATATGCAAGATATGAATCGGAATCTCATAATAAGAACCATTCTTATATACTTACTTTAAGAACTAACTTAGTAAATGATCTAGCCAATTATGCTTCTGAACGATACATTTCCAATCATGAATCAGTTTTCAATGGAACACTTGATGAATCTTTATTAGATGGTAATGACGAATATAATTTGGCAACAGAAGTGTTAAAGGGTGTTGCTTTTAAGTATGTGTTTTCTGCCAAGGAGGTAGAAAGATCAGAATTGCAAGGACATGCTATCATATCAGGGTTACTTGATATATATACACCACTTCTCAAATTAGATTATGAAAACTTTAAATCTCTTTCAAAAAGCGAATCTTTAAAATCTTTTCCTATAGAGACTAGGTTGTACCATTTATTATCTAATAAACATAAGCGCTATTATTGTGATAGCGTAAAAAGGCTACACGATGCAGCAGTCGTAACTGATGAAGATAAAATTATAGAAATGTATTACAGATCGCGCCTACTGATTGACTACGTTAGCGGAATGACTGATAGGTTTTCATTTGAGGAGTATAGAAGTCTATTAGCTATTGATTAGATATATGATTTGGAAGTATGAGTTTAATTCAGTACGAATTGAAGCGTTTTAGTACCAATTCGTTGCAAGTTTGCATTTTAGCTTCTAAAAATGAAGCATGTATTTAAAAACTATTTGAACAGGCAAATAATGAGCAAAGTAGATACTCATCAATCAGAACAAAATATACAGTTATGTAATGATCAATTATCACTTAATCAGCGCATCATGATCAAAAATGTCCGAGAGGCTATTGCTAACAATCGTATTGACGGCCTATCAATAAATCCTATTCTGATAGAGAGAGTAATTGCAGCATGTAAAGATAATCAGAAACTAGATGCTGAACAATTGATCAGAGAGTTTGTAACTCAAAATTAGTCAACTAGCGTTATTTTTAAAAATAGAACTCACAACTTCAACGGTTCCCTTCAGATCATTCAAAGCTACTTTTTTAAATACGGCTGAGGCTGGTTTTAATTTTTTTTCACAAATAGAACCGAATTTACTGCCTGTCAGACCAGAAGATTTTTGCTTTCTTCTATATTTTTTAAGTTGACGTGCGTTCAGTTTTTGCAATCGATCAACTTTTTGGTGATAATACCTTTGTCCCATTTCCTTTACTTTAGCGATAGTATCAAAAGTAACGATTGGGCTATTAGCGATGGAATATTTATCTTTCTGCTTGAACAGTATGGATAAGCGTTTCTTCTGTAGGCGTATTAATTTTCTTTTCATTTTTAATCATTGTTTTTGATATAGAAGATAAGTTGTTATCAACATTAAGTAAAAATCATGGTTCTACCAAAAGTCATTTAATTAAAGCTTCATTGATACTTTTAAATTTACTAATCCTAATGGAACCAGTAATTATTTTTCAAGGCAGGGTTTGTGTTCCCCCCTAAATCAAATAAGCAATACACATGGAGCTAATGTCTAAGATGTAACAGCGTCAATTCGTAGTGTTGTTGTCAGATTCAACTACTAACACTGTCATTCTTGTTTATTGTCTTCTAGTTTAAACCAGCCTTTTTCGTAGGCCAAACTTCCCCACAAAACATGTGCTAAAGCTATCTCTGATAGCTTAGGGTTATCATCGCTAGAAGTTAATGCGTTATGGGCATAATTATAAGTGAAACTCAAAGGGGCCTTACTCGGTTGTAGAATAACAACTTTATCATTAGCCATGTATGCGAAATTTTCTGCATATTGCATCATTGCGCGATTTGAAGCGTCTGGATTAGTAAGGTCATGTCCCAACATGGGAGATTGATTTTCTACTCCCATTAATGAGAGTAAGGTCGGACCTAAGTCTATCTGACTTACAACGCGTTCATCTAATTTAGGGGATATTCCAGAATTTAAAATAACACCGGGAATATGAAAGTTGTTTATTGGGACTAAATCACTTCCCATCGCCCTTGCATCATGATCCGCAACAACAAGAAAAATGGTGTTTTCCCAATATGGTTGTGTTTTAGCTTTAGCAATAAAGTTTCCTAACGCATAGTCAGCATATTGAATAGCCTTATGTCTAAGTAATTCCTTTGCGTCATACTTTTGTAACTGGTTGTCGGTATATTCAATCGGTGTAATAACTCCTTCTGGGATTTCAAAAGGGTCATGATTACTAGAAGTGAATATAAAACTAAAAAATGGTTGTTTACGATTGTGAAGTTCGGTTAATTCAATATCTGCTTGATTAAATAAGTCTTCATCACTGGCTCCCCATGAAGCAACAAATTGAGGGTTTTCAATATCGTCAAAATCGACAATATCAGTGAAACCATTGCCTAAGAAAAAGCTTTTCATGTTATCAAAGTGACTTTCTCCACCATAAATAAATTGGGTTTCATAACCTTTATTATTAAGCAGAGAAGCAATTGTGAAGAAGTCTTTTTGAGATTTATCAAGCTTAACTACAGCTCTTGATGGAGTGGGCGTAAATCCCGTTATTACTGCTTCAATACCTCTTACAGAGCGAGTTCCAGTCGCATATAGCCTTTTAAAAGCCCAGCCTTCGGCATTCAATTTATCTATTTCTGGTGTCAGTGGTATACCACCAAGTGACGACACAAATTGAGCGCCCAAGCTTTCCTCTAAAATAATGACTAGATTTTTAGGTTGTCCTTGATAAACAGGTGCACGTTTAGATAATGATGGCAATTTAGTGTTAACGAAACTATTTGGCGAAATGTTTGTTTCTTGTTTTACTAATTCTATGACTCTTTTTTCGTCCATTTTTCCATATAGCTTAGCTGCATTTTTCTCATCGCCAAACTGTTTGAATGCATAGGCCACACTATAAATGGAGTTTAATGTTAGCGAGTTTATCAGTGGGTCAGTTGAAAAATAGACCAAAGCGGGGTTAATAGGACGATGGCCTAATGTGCCTCTGGCACAAAGCAGTATTGTTAAGAAGAGAATTAAAAAAGCCAGAGTAGAACTTTTCATATTTACTGATGTAAATGATGACTTAACGATCAGTATTCTGCCAAGGGCCTTCCAAATGAATATACTAGAAATGAATAGCAGTATTAATACTATTAGTAAGGTCGCTAAATGACCATTTATAAGCATTTTTGTCACTTCATCTGGATACGCTAGATACTCAATAAATAATCGATTAGGTCTAAATCCGTATTCGTTAATAAAGGCAGGAGTCGCTAATTCAAAAAATATGACTGAGATTGCAGCGATGGAAAACCATAGTTTTAGTAATACTAACCACCATTGCTTAAATTTTGTGACAAATAACCAAGGATGTAATAAAGCAGGTATGGCGCATAGGTAACCAATGGTACTTAAATCGATTCTAAAGCCATTGATTAAAAGCGTTGAAACGCTACTAATGTCGCTAAATCGATCTAACTGCCAAAATGTCAATCCTAGTCTTGATAATAAAAGGACTAGGATAGTTACAATAGAATAAATTAAAAAAGGTCTTAAAGTACAATATACAGCAGTAAACATCGCCAGAGTATCTCGATTATGGACAAGAAGCTCACGCTACCTTATGAAACTTAAGAAATGCTTAGGATAAACTTAAAGTACTTAACCCAAAGACTAATGTTGCTTTTCTGCCGGACGTTTGAGAATTGTGCCTGTTAAATAACCCAAGTTCATAGACATAGATATTGCATTACCACCCGTTTCTCCGAGTGTTGTTGCTAGCACTTTTATTGTCCAAAAAACTAATGTGCTCTGAGGAACCTTTATTAAATTTTCATTGATATTAGTATTCAAATACTTTCTCTCTAAATTTCTGATATGTGACGTTGGATGTAAGCTGCGTTTACCATAAAATTGCTAACCAAGTTAAGACCGCTATTACTAGACTAATAAATACCGCAGCAGAACCTAAGTCTTTCGCTAAACCTGATAGAGGGTGAATTTCTAAGCCAACTCTATCAACAATGGCTTCAATAGCAGTGTTGAGTATTTCAGTAAACAGAATGAATAATATCGCTATAATTAATATAAGTTGTTCATTTACCGTTATCTCAAATAAAAAAGTAATTGGAATCGCTATAACTAAAAGTAGAAGTTCCTGTCTGAAGGCAGCCTCGTTTTTGATAAGCCATTTAAATGCTCTAGCAGAGTTCAATGTGGCAAGATAAACTCGTTTCAAACCTTTAGGCTTATTTTCATTATTAAACATTTATCGATTAGCTCCATTCTTAGTATTTTGGTGTACTGTTTGTGCGATAGCACCCGCTGTTTTGCATTGATTTAGAGGGTTGTTTTGCTTAATAAAAGTCTTTGAGTCCACCGACATTTCACTTAGTAAAATATCAAATACATTATCGTGGGATATATTTTTGTCACTCATTTTACTTACGCAACTGACTCTTTCATTCTGATGTAATGAATCTGCCCAATAAATTAAAGGTACATGAGTTTGTTCTTTGGGGGCAAAAGCATAGGGTAATCCATGCAGAAATACGCCACTCTCACCTAACGATTCTCCGTGATCTGATATATAAATCATAGATGTTTCTATATCTTGTGATTGACTTAACATATTTAGCTCGCTTATAACTTTAGAGAGAACGTAATCGGTGTAGGCTATTGTATTGTCGTAAGTATTGGCTAATTCTTCTGTGCTGCAATTTTGAATATCACTTCGTTGGCAGTCAGGGATAAAGATACGATTCTTATCTGGATAACGCTTATAGTAAGTGGGGCCATGAGAACCGATCATATGGAGTACAATTAAGGTGTCTTCATGTGTTAGCGATGCAAGTTTTTGCTTTAATGGTCTAAGCAGAACTTCATCAACGCAATATTTACCATCACACAACGGGTCAGTATTTGTTGTGTCGATCTGCAAGGTTTTTACTCTATTACAAACACCTTTGCAGCTACCATTGTTGTTACTAACCCAAAGTACATCTGCTCCAGCAAGGTGGATAATATCTAGCGCATTTTGCTGAGCAATTGCCAGACGTTTATCGTAATTTTCTTTGTCTAACCTAGAAAACATGCAGGGCACGGATACCGCAGTAGCTGTTCCGCAAGAACTGACATTTTTAAATGAGACGACACCTAACTTTTCAGTAAATTGATTGGTTGGTTTGTGATAGCCATTTAAAGAAAAACTTTGAGCACGAGCTGTTTCGCCCAATACTAATACCGTTACATGTTTAGTGTGCTTTTCATTCACAATTACCGGGTTTGTATCTAATAGGGTAAATTTTAAAGGAGGGTATAAGTAATTTCTCTGAAGATACTTTACGGTTGAATCAATTAATGCGTATGGGGTTAAGTAGCCAACTAAGTCACGATTATTTCTACCGATAGAGGCGTAACTTGAGTAAAAAACGAGAACGATAAGAACCACTATTCCAAAACTTACTCCCATTAATTTTGTTCGATCAAATAACTCCCCTAAAAATGACTTATAAGTTAGTCGTATTTTTGCAATCAATATTGAGGGCAATATGCCAAATGTAAATAGGAATATAAATGCTGAAAAATTGACGTATGAAAGGGCTTCTGCCGTGTCTGTCTCAACCGTGTTTTGTATCATGCCATAGTCGAAAACAATGCCATAAGTAATGCTGCTGTAAAAAACAACCGAAGAAACCATTACTAATAGTATAAGCAGAGGCTTCGTAATCCATCTAAATGCAAAAAAGCATTGTAGAAACACTGAAAGACATAGTAATAAAACTGGAATAGAAATTAAGAAGAACTGGTTGAACTCATCAAGTCTAGTGATTGCTGCTGTTGTTTTTATAAAGAAAGGGATATTGAGTAAAAAAATCACGTAGCTACAAGTAAACAAGACCAGTTTATTTGTAGAAAACGTAAATGAATTGAACAAGTTTGTTACTTTATTCATTTATAAACCTTAAAAAGAGTGCTTAGTAGTTATGCGAAACTCAACACCATTGACATTTTCACCATTGGTCATAGGCTTGATAATATCGATATGAATGACACGTGCTTCGCTGGTTTGAGTGGAGTAGAACCGAGCACCTATACCGATAGAAGTCATCCAAGACTCTTGGTTAAATTCGCTTTCGCTTTGACTAAAAACCTTGCCCGTATCGATAAATGCAGCACCGCCAACTTCAAGCAATTTATAAATATTGATATGTGGGTAATAGCGAGCTTCTAGTGTAAATTGCGTACTGTGATCACCTTGCTGGTATTGGAGTGGATAGCCTCGTAAACCCGACTCACCTCCTAACGCAATTGGAAGGTCTTTGTATTGATTTTTACTGATCTGACTTACATTCTTAAAATATGCTCCCCAATTTTCATTTATCTTTTGGAAATATTCATTACTAATGCTAAGCGATATTCTATTTTCGTTTTCTGCTGAGCTGTAAATCTCACCGTCAAATGACGTAGTTAGTAGCCAATAGGCATCTTTAAAAACATTAGCGCCTTTGGATAGGTTTGAACGCCAAATTATGGTAGGAGATGTATTAGTTTTACCAAGGTCAGAGCCAATATCAGAGGTGATGTGCCAACCAAGATTAAAATCTTCAATATGATTAATTAAATTAAGGTTTGTCAGTTTACGAAAGTCTTTTTGTAAATATTCGACACTTAAAAATGGGTAACTAAATTCGCGATTTTTAGGGAGAGCTGAATTAGGTTGTTCGCTCAAGCTAAAGAATTGATGTTGCTCATTGGTATAGCCAATACCAAAGCGCAAAGTATCTTCATTTGTATCATTATCAAGCCATTGCCAACTTGCGGTTGAATACCTTTGATTATGCTGAAATTGATTGGAAACTTGACCATTATTATATTGAGTATCGAGTTGTTTAAAATTATTAAAACCGATATTGAATGCGTTCGGTGTATCGAAGCTAACAAAGTTCTTCTGTAGAAATATAGCTTCAGAAGTGCCGTCATCATTACTTGTAAGTCGAATACTTGCTTCAATATTATTATTTAAATACAGGGGGAAACTGGTTTTGAATTTATATCCGCTGCGCTGATCATTAGTGAATGACTCAATTTCAGCATCAATGCCTAGGCCTAAAAAATTTCTGTCTTTAATTCCAATAGCATATTTATTTTTACCTCCCTTCCTAGAGAAGTCGATAGTGGGCATCAATGACCAATTATCCCAAGTTTCTATGCTAATTTGATTTGTTTCCTCCTGAATCGATACTTTGGCATCTTTAATGTATTTTTTGCTTCTGAGGTGGCGCTCTAGTTCTGCAATATCTTGAACATCAATGTCACATTTTTTTATAAAAAAAGCGGCTTCGTTATACAGTGCTTTTTCTTTTGTTTTTATATGAAGTAAGTTGGCCCAGCGATGTAGGAATATTGTATCTGGATCAGATAGATCGAAAATATCTTGGGTAGACAGAATTACGCGTTCTTTTTGATTACAACGATCCGTATTTTCTGTTGCGTTAAGTTCGGCTGTAACGAATGAAAATAGTATTAATGTAACGTTGTAAACAGATATGAGCTTCATTTAGCCACCTCTTTTGAGTGTGGCTTCATGTTATGCATCGAAGCTTAAGATTGGCTTATCTGAAACTGATTATCCTATCTATATAGACTTAAATTTGGGGAGTAAATGTATTGTTTAGACTAAAAATGATATCTAACCTTGGCAAAAATATTATGTGGATCTTTTGATTTAAAAGCTTCCTTGTATAGGTTTACTTTTCCAAATTTGGCTATGTCATTTTCATATTCACCGCCAAACCCATAACTTAAGTAAAATGCAGTAAGTTTACTCATGGAGAATTTATAGCGAAATTGCAAGGCATTCTCAGAAAATGAAAAGTCTTCAAGTTCAGTTAGTGTAACTGTGCTTCCTTCAAAATTAGCTTCATATTGATTCAAATGTTTCGCTTTACCTATAAAGGATTCGAACTTGATTCTTAATTCATGATTATCGGTAATATGGTAGTTTAAGCTGAGTGCTACACCTTGTTCGGTAAAATTGTATTCATCAATAATATTATTCTCATTCCAATCAATCCAGCTATCACTATTATATTGCGACAATGTTAACCCAATATGGATGTTGTCATTGAACTGCTGTTCAATGAGGGCTTCAATATTATAAAAGTTGCCAGAAAAGCCTTCTTTTCCGGCCTCTACTTGAATCCCATATTTGCCCCAATAATACTCTGGAGAGCTAATATCGAGTTCAACATTGTCAAATGCAGGGAGTAATAGAGAATTGTTTCCACGAGTGATTAGATCATCATAACCAGAACTGCCATGTTCATACGATAGTTGATACTCAAATTCACCATCAGTTACCATTTCTATACCTGTACCCAATATCAGCGGTAATTCTTCATCTTGAAAATTTGTCTTAGCTTCTAATTCAAATACCAATACAAGGTCTCTTACCGACATATTGTTGAAGTTTGGGATTTTATATTGGTATTCGTATTCAAACTGTTTTCTGTTCACTCTTTTTACATAACCAACATCATTAAGTTGTAGATCTTCACCATAGGTAAACAAACTAAATTCATGGCTATGGCGTTCATTAATCTCTGAACTTCCCATTAGCCACCACCCTAAATCACTAACAGAACTCAAACCTTGATCAATATTTGAATTTACTATGCCCAAAGTTATTTCAGTATCTTCAGTTATTGCGTATTGCAGATCCGTGGAAATAATTGTCGATTTTCGACTGATACTGGGAGTGTCTACTTGGTTGATTAAAACTCCTAGTTTACTTGCATCTAGAGAATATTGGCCCCGCAAAACCCAGAAGTCTCTACCTAGGTTGTTGCTATCAGCTTCAAGTGCTGACATGAAACCTAAATCAAGGTGATTGTGACTAAAGGTATATTTAAGTGCTAAATCTAGTTCACCAGCATAATCATCGTCATAATATGATTCCCCGCCAATTCTTGGCGTATGTACTAGTCTGAGTGTCTCTGGTCCTGATACATCAAAAATACTTTGATTTTCATTGAAAAAAGGGCGCTTTTCAGAGAAAAAACTTTCTATTGCCGAAAAATTTACGACTAGTTCATCCGATTCAACTTGACCAAAGTCCGGGTTGATTGTCGCGCTAATTAGTTGATTTTTGGTAGGCTTCCAAAATAACTCAGCGCCCAATACAGAAGAATTATCATTGCTGTCAATATCTCTGTTTAATGCGATGTAGGGATATAAATCAAAGCTAGCTTTACTATTAATGACGACACTTTCTTTAGAAAAACTTTGCAGAAAACTATTCATTTTCAAGTTAGCAGGGGTAGAAGAATAAGTCGCATTAGTTGCTTCATCAAATCGATTAACAGACATTCCGAATATATTCTGTTTTTGGATATTAAATGACATGGTATCCCAAGGTATGAAAATCTCAGCGACCCAAAATTCGTCATCATCTTTGGTTTTAAATTCCCAATTACCATCCCAATCTGCATCGAGTTCTTTATTCGTTTTATAAATCCCATCAAAATAACTTCCTTGATGGTTTACGGAAAAGACATAACTTTCTTGTTCTGAATTATCCATATCCAGCATGATCTGGATGTTGTCATTCGAAAAAAGCGTATCGTTTTCTTGTGTCCTTACTCTGAGATCATTTTGTTTAAAAGAGGTTATGCCAACGTATATTCCATTTTCCGATGCTACATATTGGCAATAAAAATTACCTTCAAATTTTAAAAGTGTTTGAGGAATAACCTGATAGTTGGATTTGAATCTAATGGACTCGCTCCATATCTCGTCATCAAGTTTTCCATCTATGAGGACTTCGTTTGCTTCGATAGCGCTGACAGAGGCTACACACAACAATACGATATAGATAAATCTGTTCATTACACAATAATGGTGAATGTAATCTTATCATCAGTACAAAGTGCTACTGAGATGTCAGCGTTAATTTTTTCACAATATGATTTTACGATAGCTAAACCTAAGCCATAGCGCTGTGTTGAAGTTCGAGATGAGTCTTTTTGCCATAGAGGTTCAAAAATCTGATTTAAATCACTTTCTTTAAGTGCCTGTTCATAGTTATTTGTAATTTCGATCAATACTTTATTATCGGGTGCACATTTCATGTCAATGCTAATAGGAGAGTTCGCTGGGCTGTAAAATAAAGCATTGTTTACCAAGTTAGACAATATGGTTTCTAGTGCTATGTCATTAGTGATAACAAGTGGGAGAGCTTCTGGTGATGAAACTAGTATTTTTCTGCCGTCTTTATTTTCACGGCTTATGATTTCTTCAAAAAGCGTGAAAATATTAATATCTGTTTTTTCTAATGCTGCATTATTACTACTTTTTTGCAAAAGCAGAATCCCATTAACGATATTTTTCAATCGTGTTGATATGTCTTGGACATCATTCGTAAAATTATCTGTAATTTGTTTTTCGTGAGGGAACTTTAACGCTACCTCGCTTAAACTAAGAAGTTCTGCAATCGGGGTCTTTAGTTCATGAGCGATATCAGATGTCACTCTTTTTTCACGTGTATATAGCGCCTGATTTTCTTCAATAAACTGGTTTACTCCTTTCGCAATTGGTATTAACTCTAAGGGCAATTCGTCAGTAGCGATTTCTCGTTTTTCAGAATTAAGATTTACTTGGCTAAGTTCAGTATTAAATTTAACAATGGGTTGAAGGGTTCTCTCTACTACGTTAAAGACTATTTTTTTCACTGCAAACACAGCGGTGATCGAGGTAATTACAAAAATAATGTCAACAAACCAAAGTATATGATTTAGTTCTTCTTTACTCAGCGCATAAGCAAACTCCATTGGTTTTTGTGTTTTCGCAAACTCTTCTCTACTAATACTTAGCTCTTCTCTTAAATCAGAATCGATTTGCGGTAAAAATTTTGTGAATAACACTCTCCCGGCACGCCCATCGGGGAGTGTAATATCTTTAAAGACGAATTCGTTTAATTTTACTGAATATTTAGGAAGGTCTTTTACCTCAAAAAATTCTAGCGTATCGGAACGTTCAAACACTTTATTGTTATACCAAAGCTGGAAATACTCAGGGTTTTCTTTGCCTTCAAACTCAGGCATGAATTCACCAGCAAACTCAAAGTCAACTTCTGTTTCATCTTCTTCAACTAAAGTTTCAAGTAGTCCGACTTTATTCTTCATTGCGCGGTCAAACTCGCTGCTAATCCAAGTGTCAACGCTGATGTCGGTAGCAAGTAAAATAGCTACTAGGAGAAGCGAAATTGAGAGTGATAAATATAGACTGAGCTTTTTCTTGATTGAATTCACTAATTGTTCTCTACAAAATATCCAAAACCACGTTTTGTTTTAATTGGCAGGTCATAACCTAGGGCCTTTACTTTTTTTCTAGCAGTTGATAGATGTGCTTCAATGGAATTTTTAGCAACAGCATCATATTGACCTGCCAAGTACTCACTTAACTTTTCAGATGAAAGAACCTTTCCTTGGTTTGAAAATAAGCACTCAACAATTTTATATTCGTTTGGTGTTAGATTCGCGTCTATGCCTGCACATTGTAGTTGCTTTAAATGAAGATCTAATGAAAGTGGGCCTAAATTAATTTTACTATCATTGATATTTAGGCTTCCTCTGCGCATTAAACACAATAAGCGAACATGAAGTTCATCAAATGAAAAAGGTTTAGTCAGGTAATCATCTGCACCATTGAGTAGTCCTTCAACTTTATCCTCTGTTAAATCTCGTGCAGATAAAATAAGAACTCGAATGTCTTTTTTGGCTTGCCTTACGGCTTTTAGAATTGAGGTGCCATCAACAGACGGTAGCATTAAGTCTAACACCAATAGTGAATAATCACCTGAAAGAGCCATGCTTAAGCCTTCAGAGCCATCACCTGTATCATCAACGGTAAAGCCAAGATTGGATAAACCCACTCTTAAGCTTCGTCTTAATGATGTTGAGTCTTCTATGATTAGAACTTTCAAAGCAGTAGGCACCTAATAATGAAAAATACAAAGTATATTATCCTCCCAATCTTAAGATTGGCTGAATTTACACTTAAGTTACCTTGATTTCCTCCTCATGATAGACAAAAGAGATTTGAAATTCACTGCGTAATCTCTCAAGGGGGCTTTTGAATAATTTCTAAACAATGTTCAATTTAGTTGCATTTTGATATTAATTAATAGAAATCAGTATTAGAGACTATATAATAGCACCATTAGCAGCGGCGAGCTGCTTGTGATCATCTGAACAAAGTGGATTCACTCGTCATAATATTCTCCTTATTTGTGTAAAGTAGAACAGCGTGGTGAGCTGTCATACTGCTAGCGGTATCAGTATGTCATTCGAAAATGAACACCATCAATCTTTGGATAATATTAAGCGACAGGCTAAAAGGCTTGCTAAAACTATAGATATTCCTCTTACCGAAGCCCAATTTTTGCTTGCAAAATACATCTATCTTGAAAACTCTTTTGGCGATATTAAAACGAAAATTAAGTGTGATGAGTCAACCGGAAGAATGTTTTTGACGAATGTATCGCCAAAATCAAATGAAGAAGTTCAATCTACATTTATAAATGAATTTGGTGACTTATTAGTATCTATCCAAAATAGCCCTATGGTTACTCTTTATAACGGCTCTGCAAGAGAGTTATTAGTGAAGGTTTTTGGTGTTTCTGCTGATAGTAAAATCTAATACTTCCATTTTTAAAAATTGTTTATTAGGATAGACACTGGTTGACTGGACAGCCTGCATCTGCCAAATGCATTAATTGCATTTTAGGGCAAAGTGGATTCATTCAGAAAATTTGTATTTACGTTAGTAGAACGAGCCTCGGCAGGTGTTCGTTTAACAACCTTTCTAACAGTGAGAGTAACGTGAGTATGCCGAACAATAATTCAACTAAAAATATCTTTCTTCAAGCGAAAAGAGCATCAAAACTTCTCGACATTCCTTTAACAAAGGCAAAAGATCTAATCGCTAATTCTATCTACCAGTGCCACAACTACGAAGATTTATTAAACAAGCTTGCTAATAATAGTCTCAAAGCTTCTGTGTATCCATTTTGTAAAGTGCATCCAAATTCTGGAATTGATGCTCAAAGTCACATTGAAAAAAACTTAGATACGATAGCTAAACGCTTTAAAAAATTCTTGAATGTATCCGTCGAGAAGATTCCTTTATTTACTCTAATTTGGAGGATATTTGGTCTCCAAAACCAATCTAGCATTAATCAAGTATTCCCACACATTTCATTAGAAAATTGGCAACTTTATCCACCGTTGTCTTCTGAAGAAAACCCTACTTCATATTATGACATCAAAATTAATAATGTCCCCTTTAGGATCTTAGCAACGAGAATTATCACGTCTTGCATGTTCACTGATAACAGCCTAAATGAACTATTGACATTAAAAAGTGAATTTTCAAAATTCAAATTCCCTCCAATAATGTGGAGTGATTGGAAACATTGGCAAGATAAAGCTTTGTTGTCTTTTAACTCTATTGGTCTAGGAAATGGACCACAACAGCCCATATTTGAAAAATTAGCAGAACCAAAATGTGATTTTCAAAAGACATTTCAAGATAGGCTTTATGAATCAATTTCTGCATTATCTGAAGAATTCGTTGGAACGAATATCCGGTATTGTGAATTTGATCAGCACATGTTTTATATCATTGGTTTTCCAATAAATAACGAAAGTAGTACGTTGGATTATCTTGATATATATCTTACAAATGAACACGTCAAAAATGGAAAATGCTTATTTAACTTTGAAGATAATCTGCTCGCGTTAGAGTTATTTGAAATCAATAAAGACGGCGAGTTTGTGGGTGATGATGATGACTATTACAAAGCCCTTTCAAGTTCTTTACAACAGTTTGAAGAAGCGATGACAAAAAATATTGTAATTGACGGGAAACAATACGAGGCGTACATGCGGCCTTGTACACTTGCTGAATATGCAATATATAAAACCTCTGCAATAACATTAATTGATGACTTACATGATGAACAAAAAGCCGGATAGGTTAAGATTTGGTTTCAATAGGAATTTAAGGCTAGCTTTTAATTTAAACCAGCCGTTTAATAACTAAATTTCCTTGAAAATATTTTCGCCAAGTGATGCTTAAACTTTATTAATTTCGACGGTTAGGTGTGAAATTTCAGTGTTACTTTTAATGATTTTTTTGAAGTCGTCAGGGTCTTTATTTGATGACGTGGCGACAGAAATGATGGCGCTAAGGTGTTTACTTGATAGCTTCCAAATGTGTAAGTCTGTGACAACGGTTTTGCCATCATCTTCTATGCTGGCTACAATCTTGTTTTTAACTGATTCATTAGCTGATTTATCAAGAAGAATGTCACTACTTTCAGTTAGCAAGTTATACGCCCATTTCATTATGATTATTGCTCCTATTATACCCATCATCGCATCAGCCCATAACCAGTTAAAATATTTGCCAGAGAAGAGCGCTACGATAGCAAAAAGAGACGTTAGAGTATCGGCAAGGACGTGAAAATAGGCTGCTTTCAAATTGTGATCATGATGATGAGTATGGTCATCATGCCCGTGATGATGGTGGTGATTATCATGGAGGAGAAACGCCGAGACTACATTCACCAGAAGTCCAATAATTGCAACCGCGATGGCTTCATCGAAACGAATTGTTTGCGGTGAAAAAAGCCGCCCGACTGATTCAATTATCATCATCAAGGCTACCGCACCTAAAGCTACAGCACTTGCGAACCCGCCTAAAGTATTAACTTTACCCACACCAAAAGAATACGCGCTGTTATTTTTGTGTTTTCTTGAGTACCAGTAAACAAAAATTGAAACAGCAAAAGCGGCGGAGTGAGTAAACATATGCCATCCGTCGGCTAGGAGCGCCATCGAGCCAAACCATACTCCAGCAACGATTTCTAGAATCATAGTTAGTGTCGTGATTGCAAAGACGATCGTCACTTTCTTTTCAGAATGTTCAGCGTTAAATGCAAAATTATGTGAATGCGCCCACTTTTCGGTTGCTTGCTCTCGCATTGATGTGTTCCTCAATAAATATCGTGTTATACTATACTCCCCTATAGTATTTGAGGCAATTGGAAATTATGGCGCACATACACGACGATAAAAATGCAATACTGGTTCGAATAAAGAAAATTCGTGGTCAAACTAATGCTATCGAGAAGGCTTTAGAAGACGGCTCTGATTGTGTTGCAGTCTTGCAGCAAGTAGCCGCAATTCGCGGTGCTGTTAACGGTTTGATGAATAAAGTACTAGAAGACCATATTAGACAGCATATAGGTCAGATTGACTTGACTAAAGAAGAGCGAGAAAGTGAAGTCGAGGCTCTGATTTCAATACTAAGCTCTTATTTAAAATAAGTATATTTATCAGAATAAATGCTCTTTGATAAAATTCCTTTTACCAAAAATATGTGTGAGTCAGATAAGTTACTATTCAAAATATGGGTCTCTGTAAAAAAAACCGATTGCCAATCGGTTTTTGTTGTGTCACCATGCTGCTAATGAAAATAAGAGTATGATTTATGCAGTTAGGTGAGTTAGAAAAGTTAGTTCTTCAGTATTTGTGGAACAAAAAAGAAGCTGATGCGAAACAAGTTCATAGTGTACTTGGCGTTACGCGCGGTATCTCGCTAAATACCATTCAAAGTACACTAGATAGATTGTTTAAGAAGGAGTTACTTAGTCGTAGTAAGCAAGGTCATGCTTATTGTTATCGCGCTAAAGTAGATCGTGAAAGCCTAATCGCGCAATTAATTGCGAATGTTACCAGTGATTTTGTTGAAGATGGTGAGAATAGTTTAATCGCAGCCTTTAGTTCTGCATCATCACAATTAGATGATAATCAACTCGATAAACTTGAAAGCCTAATCGAAGAACAAAGAAAACTTAGAAAGGGTCAACAATAACAATGATCATTGGAGATTTAGCAATTGCATTAAACTTAATGAGTGTCGCTGTGTTGGCATTTATTATTTGTATTGTATTTATCAGTGCTATCGCTAAGTTATTTATTTCGAACCTAGACAACATAACATTTACTGTGCGTAAATTATCTTTATGGCTTTTAATTACCGCCCCGTGGTGGGTTGCTACGTTATGCACTGCTTTGTTCTGGCCTCGCCAAAGTAATGGCGTTTATTTATCATGGTTAGAAGAATTTGCCCATTGGCACCATATCGATATTTTTAATTTTTTCAGTTGGCATGCAATCACGTTAATGTTTGCATCTATTTTCGTCGTTAAGATATGTACTTCGGTCATTTATCGAAAGAAAAAACAGTCTGCCTCTTTGTCTAATCTTCTCGACTTTGCACAAGACAAAAAAATACAGGGGCAAGATTGCAGCGACTATTTTACATTGTCAGTATCAACTCCTATCGCATTTACTTCAGGTTTTTTATCGCCCAAAATATACATCTCAACGGGGTTACAAGAACAAGTTAGCGAACAAGAATTAGCAATTATCTTAGAACATGAGGCTGCTCATGTGACCGCACGAGACCCTCTTTTTAAGGTGATTTTTTCGGTGTTTACTGGTTTCTTCCCGTCAAACATAAAGCGTCAACTACTAGAGAAATATACCTTATTAACTGAACAACTTGCCGACAGTAAAGTCGCCAGTCAATACGACAACCTAGATGTTGCGCAAGCCTTATTAAACGTTGCTCGTATGCAACGAAATATAACAAATCATCCTATCGGTGCGAGCATAAGCCATTTTGGCTACGATCAGACTCACACTCGTGTACAAAGCCTTATTGAGCCAATAACTTCGACTCCACGTGTTCTTCTGCTGACAACAGTAGTACTTACTATTTTTATGCCACTGCTTACCGCCTCATCCGTCGATAGCTTCCATCATTTCATTGAAACTATATTCAATCACTAATTAAGGACTAGAAATGAAATTTATGCCTCGGAAAAACACAAAGAAAAAACCGATTGCCAATCGGTTTTTTGTGGTGTTTTTACTGTTTAATTCTGTGTTGCCAGCCTTTGCTGAAGAGACGCAAGTTTCTCTTGTAACAATGGAAAATGCGGTGTCTATGACACTTGAAAATCATCCTGAACTAAAAGCGCTCTTAGCGAAAGAAGGTATATGGCAAGGTAATATAGCTCAAGCTGCTATTGGTAAACGACCTCAAATTGGTTTGATGATTGAAGACGCGATGGGGACTGGTGATCATAGCGCTTTAAAAAGTATGCAATCAACGCTTACCTACTCTTGGTTTCTTCAACAAGATCAAATAAACAGCAGAGTAAATACAGCAAAAAGCCAAGCGAGCGCAGTAAAAATAGAACAAAAAATAAAAGCATTGGACTTATCAGCGATAGTAGCCAAGCAGTTTGTTGAAATATTGGTAAAACAAGAGCGTTTGAAACTCAGCAAAATGGCAGTTACTCAAGCAAAAGAAGTCTTAGATGCTATTGCTAAAAGAGTCAAAGCTGGCAAAAGCTCCAATGTAGAGATGCAATTGGCCCAAGCTGAGCTTATTCGAAGAAATCTAGCAGTAGAAGATTTACATCATGAACTAAAAGCTAGTCATTATCAGCTTTCTTCTTACTGGGGAAAGCCAACAGCAGAGCTTAAGCTGGCTGGAGATTTATTAATTAAACCTGCCATCCCATCAGTGGAAAGCCAATTAGCCAAGCTTAAGCAAATCCCACAAATACAACAATTTATGACAGAGCAACGTATCGCTCAATCGCAAATTGAGCTTGCAAGAATCGAAGCTAAACCTCAGTGGGAATTTACTGCTGGCTTAAGAAGGTACGAAGCGAGCGATGACTTTGGGTTAGTGGCAGGAGTATCTATTCCTTGGGGCAGCGAGAATAGTAATGCGGGGACTATAGCGTCTTTGGGAGCAAAAAAAGATGTGTTGGCTAGCCAGCAAGAAGCATTAGTGCAAAAGCTTGATGCCCAGCTCTATGTACTATTGCAAGAAATGGCTCATTCCCACCATGTTATTGAAACAGTTCAATTGGAAATAATTCCAGTACTAGAAGCGGCACTAGCTGAAGCTGGGCAGGCATTTGATATTGGAAAACTTAGCTATAACCAATGGAGTGACATACGTAGAGAATTGTTAAGTGCGCAAAACCAATTACTTGATGCTTACCAGTCATTGCACCTACAACATATTGAAATTCAACGTCTAACTGGCGTTTCCCTAATTCAGTGAGAGTATCTATGAAAAATAACAACATCCTGTCGTCATTGAGTTTGGCGATTATTATCTCATTAACTGGCGCTGGTTCGCCTAATGCCGTTGCAGCTTCAACTCCAGCCGCTGAACAAGCGGAGCCAGAAAAAGGGCCTCATCGTGGTCGCATGTTACGAGAAGGCGATTTTGCGATTGAGCTATCTATTTTTGAAACAGGCGTCCCACCAGAATTCCGCGTTTGGGCTACGAATAATGGGCAAGCTATTGACCCTAAAAAAGTTAATTTAAACGTTAAATTAATCCGTCTAGGCGATGGCACTGATGATATTAACTTCAAAGCTCAAGGTGATTTCCTTCGTGGGGATATGGTTATTTACGAACCTCACTCATTTGTTGTAGCCATTGAAGCTTCGTATCAAGGTAAGCAATATAATTGGCAATATGACAACTTTGAGGGCCGAACAACCATAGAAAAAGCAGTAGCAAATGCAATGGAAATTAAAACTGAAATAGCAGGGCCTGCCACTATTCATCAAACGATTCCAGCTTATGGAAAATTAAGTTTGCCTGTGGGTGCTCACAGGAGTATCTCAGCTCGATTTGATGGTGAAATTACTAAATTGCATGTCAGTTTCGGTGACACGGTTAAAAAAGGTCAAACATTGTTTACCGTAGAAAGTAATGAAAGCCTTAAACCCTATACCATCAAAGCGCCTACAAATGGTTTTGTTAGTGAGCTTTTCGCCAATGCTGGTGAACAAACCAATGGCCGTACTTTACTGACAATATCAGACTTAAGTCGCCATATTGCGAAATTGGCGGTTTACCCGTCAGATTATTCCAAAGTTAATTTAGGCACACCAGTAACCCTAAATGTTGAAGGTAATACGGGATCAATCACTGGCAAAATTTCATTTATTGAGCCTGTCGTTAGAGATGATCAAGCGAAAATAGTTTGGGTTGAACTAGCTGATGGAAATCTTGCTGAAGGAAGCTTTGTTAAAGCAACGATTGAGATTTCGACAATAGATGTACCACTAGCAGTTAAGCGGGTTGGCTTGCAAGGATTTCGAGATTTCACGGTTGTCTACGCAAAAGTTGGTGAGCAATATGAAGTACGTATGCTGGAGCTAGGCAGAGCTGGAGGTGAATGGATTGAAGTTCTCGGTGGGTTGAAAACGGGAACGGAATACGTGACAGACAATAGCTATATCTTAAAAGCCGACATTGAAAAGTCTGGCGCATCACATGACCACTAGGAGCGTTTAAATGTTGGAATCAATTTTACGCTTTTCAATAAAAAGCAAATTCCTTGTGATGGTAATGGTATTGGCAGTATCTGGGCTTGGTGTATGGAGTTTTACGAAGTTACCGATTGACGCTGTACCTGATATCACCAATGTACAAGTGATGATCAATACTGAAGCGGCTGGTTTTACGCCTTTAGAAGTTGAGCAAAGGGTAACCTTTCCGTTAGAAACGGCATTGTCAGGTTTACCGGGCTTAACCTATACCCGTTCAGTTTCTCGATATGGTCTTTCACAAGTCGTGGCAATATTCAGTGATGATACCGATGTCTATTTTGCTCGTCAGCTTGTCAATGAGCGTTTGTCTGCGGCTCGTGCCGAATTACCGCAGGGTTTAGAACCTCAGCTTGGACCTATTGCGACAGGTCTCGGTGAAATTTTTATGTTCACTGTTGATGCTAAACCTGAAGCTACTCATGCGGATGGTTCGCCCATTACGCCAATGGATTTGAGAACCGTTCATGACTGGACAATTAGACCGCAATTGATGCGAGTTCCCGGTGTGGTAGAAGTAAACCCAATCGGTGGTTTTGAGCGTGAAATACTGGTCGCCTTTAAACCTGAGAAGCTACTTGCTTTTGGGCTTTCACAAGCCGATGTGGTTGATGCTATAGCGCAAAACAATCAAAACCAAGGCGCAGGCTTTATAGAACAAAATGGAGCGCAATGGCTGCTGAGATTACCCGGTCAAGTTGCGGATATGGAAGCTATTGGCAATATACCTCTCAAATCGTTTGATGGTTCATCTATATATATTAAGGATGTGGCTGATATAGAGAACGGTAAAGGGTTAAGAACGGGCGCAGCTACACAAAATGGTCGTGAAGTTGTCATGAGTACTGTCTTCATGCTGATTGGTGAGAACAGTCGAACAGTCGCTTTCGCGGTTGGTGAAAAGCTAAAAGAAATAAATGCCACGCTTCCAGAAGGTATGGTTGCAAAGGCTGTCTATGATCGCACCAAATTAGTTGATAAAACCTTAGAAACTGTACAGTTAAACCTTGCTGAAGGGGCTATTTTAGTCATTGTCGTACTCTTTGTTCTATTGGGTAATTTCAGAGCTGCATTTTTAACCGCGTTAGTGATCCCTTTTTCCATGTTAATGACTGTTACAGGAATGGTGCAAACAAAGGTTAGTGCGAATCTAATGAGCTTAGGTGCGCTGGATTTTGGCTTATTAGTTGATGGGGCCATTATTATTGTCGAAAACTGTCTTCGTAGGTTGAGCCAAGCAGGTAACACTCCATTACCATTAAAAGTGCGTATGGAGTTAGTTTATGACGCGACAAAGGAAGTAATACGTCCAGCATTATTTGGTGTGTTTATTATCACCGCAGTATATCTGCCAATTTTCGCTCTTGAGGGTGTTGAAGGTAAAATGTTCCACCCGATGGCTATCACTGTAGTTATCGCACTACTTAGTGCAATGGTGTTGTCTGTCACCTTCGTACCAGCAATGATTGCCTTGTTATTTATAAAGCCTGTGAAAGAAAAGCACAGTCCTGTCATCCGTGGTGCTGTTGTACTTTATAAACCCGCATTAAAATGGGTGTTACAGGCACGATGGTTTGTGGTCATTGTCGCGACATTATTGGTAGGTTTATCTGGATATCAAGCTACTAAGTTAGGTAGTGAATTTGCGCCCAACTTAGATGAAGGCGACATTGCCATGCATGCGTTGCGTATACCCGGAACCTCTCTAACACAGGCAATCGCGCTTCAAGAATCCTTAGAAGATAAAATTAAGCAAATGCCAGAGGTTGAGCGTGTCTTTACCAAGATAGGCACGGCTGATGTCGCAACAGACGCGGTTCCGCCAAGTGTTGCTGATAATTTTATTATCCTCAAACCTCGTGAGTTATGGCCTGACCCTAATAAACCCAAAGCACAAATCGTTGAAGAGTTAGCTGCTCTTGTTGAAGTTATTCCGGGCAACCGCTATGAATTCTTACAACCTATACAAATGCGCTTTAATGAACTATTAGCAGGAGTTCGAGCTGAGCTAGCCATTAAGGTATTTGGCGATGATTTCGAGACGTTAAACACGCTAGGTGATGAAATAGGTGCCGTTATCACTCAAGTCGATGGTGCAGCAGATATACAAATAGAGCAAACGACTGGTTTGCCTATGCTTAGCCTCGTGCCAATTCGTGAAAAACTGATGCAACTTGGTATTAGTATTGGGCAAGTACAATCTCAAGTGGCTACCGCTATGGGAGGCACAGTTGCTGGTAAGTTTTATCAAGGAGATATGCGTTCCGATATTGTAGTTCGCCTAGCGGAATCAAAGCGTAATAATATTGATGAACTTGCTTATTTACCTATTACTTTGCCTGACGGACATTCAGTGCCATTACAAGAGTTAGTTCAAATTGAATTGGTTACTGGTGCTAATCAAATTAACCGTGAAAACGGAAAACGTAGAATTGTAGTAACAGCCAATGTTCGAGGTAGAGATCTGGGGAGTTTTGTTTCCGATATTCAATCTGTGATTGACGAAAACATTGAAATCCCTACTGGTTATTGGGTGGAATACGGTGGCACTTATCAGAAGCTGCAATCTGCATCTAAGCGACTAAGTATCGTGGTGCCTGTCACATTAATCATGATCATTGGATTACTGATACTCGCTCTTAGCTCGTTTAAAGATGCAATGATTATATTCACAGGTGTCCCTTTAGCACTTACAGGGGGGATCGCTGCCCTGTTATTACGTGATATTCCATTTTCAATCTCGGCTGCGGTTGGTTTTATAGCCTTATCAGGTATCGCGATCTTAAACGGTTTAGTTATGGTTTCTTTCATCAGAGAGTTACGCAAAGGTGGGATACCGCTAGATGAAGCGATATTTGATGGTGCGCTGACTCGTCTTCGTCCTGTATTAACAACGGCATTGGTAGCATCATTAGGTTTCATTCCTATGGCGCTAAACACAGGAATTGGCTCAGAAGTGCAGCGCCCATTAGCAACAGTGGTGATTGGCGGAATAATTTCGTCAACGTTATTAACCTTGTTTGTTATTCCTGCCTTATATCGCATAGCACATAAGAATAAGCCACATAAAGAAAAGGAGTCACTTTTGACTGACGTTGAGGTTTTGGAGTCAAAAGATGCCAAATAACATGATTAAAATATTAACTTATTTGACTATTACACTATTAGCACTTGTTAGCATCGAAGCTTTTGCTCATGGTGTTGACGATAAAACTAGAGTGTTTTTAGAGCAGAATACAGGTGTGCAGTTTATCCCATTTTTATACATAGGCGCTAAGCATATGATTACGGGGTACGATCACCTGCTATTTCTAGTAGGCGTGATTTTCTTTTTATATCGCAGCCGTGACGTACTCTCGTACGTCACCATGTTTACTATTGGACACAGTGCAACCTTATTATTTGGTGTGCTGAGTGACATACAAGTTAATGCTTATTTAATTGACGCAATTATCGGTTTCTCGGTGATATATAAGGGGTTCGATAATTTAGGCGGCTTTAAACGTTGTTTTAATTGGCAACCCAGTACTCAATGGGCTGTGTTGATTTTTGGACTGTTTCATGGATTTGGTTTGGCAACAAAATTACAAGAGTTCCAATTACCAGAAGATGGTCTTATTACCAACTTAATTGCCTTTAATTTGGGGGTTGAGTTAGGCCAGTTTTGTGCTCTAGCTATTATCCTGATCGTTATAAATGCATGGCGAAAGCTACCATCATTCCAACGCTTTTCAACATTGACTAACACTGCATTAATGAGCGCTGGTGTTATGTTGATGGGACTGCAATTAACAGGTTATTTCACCATTTAATAAATTAAAAAGATAAGAGAAATATATGCAACATACAGTAAGTAGTAAGACATTGATTAAAGCGAGTGTATCAGCAGTTTTCGTTGCGGCTATCGCTATAGTCACGCTCATATTGCCAGCCGAATATAATATTGACCCAACAGGTGTTGGTGAAAAGCTTGGATTAACTATTTTAGCGACAGCAGGTGATGAACAACAATCAGTAGCTGATCCAATTGCCAATAAAGGGAGTGATGAGTTCCAAGCAATTGAAGTAACTGTACCTGCGGGACGCGGCATTGAATACAAGTTTTTCATGAAGCAACATGAAAAAATGACCTATGAGTGGTTAACAGACGGTGAGCCTTTGTACTTTGACCTACATGGTGAGCCTGAAGGAGACACAACTGGCTACTTTGAAAGCTATACCATTGCTACTAGTAATGAAATGAAGGGCAGCTATACAACGCCTTTCACTGGCTCACATGGTTGGTATTGGAAAAATAAGACCGATAACGCTATCGGTATACAGCTTATGGTAAAAGGCCAATACGAAGTGATTGGTCTGAAATAATAATTATTTCTTATTTATATAAACTCTGGAGAATGAAATGAACAAAATAATATCGATTATTGCACTATGTACGGCTTTACTAAGCTTAAATGTATATGCACACAGCGATCATGGAGTGATCAGTGGCCAAAAAGCGCTAGTTATTGCAGCAACAGCGATAAACAAAATGACCTTTAAAGATGTTGGTTTTTCCATTGGTAAGCTTGATGATACATGGAAGAGCTTAGAAAAATCGCAGTTTACAATTTCGAGTGTTGAAGATAGCTATTATGTGGTTAGTGCTAATAATCCTAAAAGTGATAAGAAAATCTATTTTAAAATAGCCAAGAATGGTGAAGTATTGGCAGCAAATAACCACAACAATTTCTAATCAAATTTGCTACTGTAGCAAGGTGGAAGTTTCCAAAAAAGGTTCCTTAGTTAATTTGGAAACTTCACAAATTTTTAAGCTATTAACAGTATAATTCTGCTACTTTCTTCTCAGAGAACCACTCATATAAAACAAGTAATATAAATAACGTTTACAGTGTTATCGTTATCAAATCACCAACAATAACACTGGCAAGCTGTCGCTGACTTTCAGCGCCAACATTGTTAGATATTAAACCTTGAAAATAAACCTAGCGTAAAAGTTATTACGGTCATTAATACTGGCCTCAATCTAGAGGTTGCGTCCTCAAAAATTGCACTAGATGAGTCAAAACTATCTATGAAATGTTGGTTAATACCTTTGGGGGAATGGAGCTGTAAATGCCCTCCTATTCGAGAAGGGCAAGTTATTGCTTTAGCAAATAAACGATTTAAATTCTTATGTGTAGTGTCAAGTAAAAATACCGGGATTACAGTAACACCTTAAAAGCAATAAGTATTAGTACAATGCCACCTAGTAGCTCTGCCTTACTTTCAAGTAAGGTTCCACTTTTAGAGCCAATATATATACCCAGCCAACTTAAAGCAAAGGTGGTAAAACCGATAGTCAAACAAGCGGTCAGAACATTAACGTCCATTAAGGTTATTACGTAACCTGCGGCCATCGCATCAATGCTTGTTGCAATAGCCAATGTGAGTAAAACGCGGTGAGTGATTTGAGATATGTCTTCTTCAATACCTTCTGCAAATGATTCATAAATCATTTTACCACCGACGCAGAATAACAGTATAAATGCTATCCAAGGCGCATAATCGTCTACCCATGAAGATACGCCTTTGCCACTAAAATAACCAAATAATGGCATGACACATTGAAAAAAGCCAAAGTAAAATGCAGCTTTTAAAGCTAGTTTATTTAAATTAGTTGGTTGTTTAGCACCTAAGCCAACAGACACAGCGAAGGCATCCATACTTAAGGCTAGAGCAAGAATTAAAACGTCAAGCACTTAGTTTTCCTCAAATCTTTACTATCGTCTTTCAAGTTAATATGTTGTGGTTTAGTGATTTTGGCCACTACAGTTAAGATTGTAATCCCACACAAAACGTCACTTAAGTGTGAGATATTCGTTCATTATAAAAATTTTTCTATCTAGATAATTCTTTTATTTTCTTCCTAGAAAACCAACTGTATAAAACAGGCAGCACAAATAATGTTAATAAGGTTGCCGTAATTAATCCTCCGACAATAACACTTGCTAAAGGACGTTGTATTTCAGCACCAACACCGCTAGACATTAACATTGGGATTAAGCCCAATGCTGAAGTGATAGCCGTCATTAATACGGGTCTTAATCTAGAGGTTGCGCCATCAAAAACGGCTTTGGAGGTTTCTAACCCACCTTTAATACGTTGATTGATGCTTTCTACCATCACCACACCATTTAAAACTGCAACGCCGAATAAGGTAATGAACCCCACTGAGCTAGGCACTGATAAGTATTGGTTTGATAAATACAGAGAAAATACACCACCAATCACAGCAAGAGGTACATTAACTAGTATCAACATAGCCTGACCAACGGAACCAAAGGCAAAGTAAAGCAATAGTGCTATTAACCCTAATGATAAAGGAACCACTATGGCTAACCTTTTTTGTGCACGCTGCTGGCTTTCAAATTGTCCACCAATAGAAATAGAATAACCGGAGGGCAAATCAACCTTTTTAGCTATTATCTGTTTGATATCAGCTACAACACTACCCATATCTCGATTTTGGACGTTTGCTTGAATAACCACTCGCCTTTGTACGTCATCGCGCCTGACTTGCGGTGGACCAGACTCAAATGAAACGGATGCAACATCACCTAAGCGCACCCAAGCCCCAGTTGGTGATTGAAGTCGAATATCTGAGATAGATTCTTTGTTTCGACGATATTCTTCTTCCAAACGTACATAAATATCGTAGCGTTCATTGCCGTTAATAACTTGCCCTGCCTCGACGCCACCAATGCCGTCGCGCACAACCTCCATTACGTCGATAACGGACAGGCCAAATCGTGACAATTCTTGTCTATTAGGCTTGATCACTAATTGAGCTTCACCAGCAATTTGTTCTAAAGCGACATCTCTAGCACCTTCAACTTCTTTAATTGCAGCTTCAATTTCCTGACCTTTATTGGCTAACACATCAAGCTCTGGTCCAAATAGCTTGATTGCTAATTGCGCTTTTACACCTGATAATAATTCATCAACACGAGTGGCAATGGGCTGAGAAAAGTTAAGTAGCAACCCCGGAAACTCTTCCAGTGACCTTTCCATTTTAGCTTGAAGTTCATATCGATTAGAAGCGCTTGTCCACTCAGAAACTGGTTTTAATCCTATATAAATTTCTATGTTGTTCACAGGCTCTGGATCTCCACCTATTTCAGCTCGTCCAATTCTGCTCAGGGCATAAGTTACTTCAGGAAAGGTCATTAATTTTTCTTCTAGAATTGGAGCAACAGTAAGTGCTGTATCTAAACTAGAAGAAGGAGCGAGGGTTGCTCTTAAATTAATCGTCCCTTCCTCTAGCTCAGGAACAAATTCAGTGCCAATAAATGGCACTAATGCAAATGCAGAGATAACTAAAATAAGTGAAGCTGAAATGACTAACTTCGTGCGTTTTAGTGCGAAAGTAAGCCCTTTTCTGTAAAGTTTGTCTAAAGGTTTTAGTACGAAACTTTCTTTTTCTTTTACACCAGTTTTAAACAGATAAGTAGCCAGAGCAGGCACAACAAACAAGGCCACCATGATGGCAGATACGACCGCTAAGATGATACTGATTGCCATAGGTTGAAAGAGTTTTGCTTCTACCCCTTCGAAGCTAAATAATGGCGTAAATACCACTAAGATAATAGACGCTGCAAAAAATACCGGACGAGCGACTTCTTTGCCTGCTTCCTTGAGACGCAATTCAATACCGTGATCATCATGCTCAACATCGTGTGGGTCTGTATCAGAGGCAGGAACGCTAGCGTGAACACTGTCTGAGTGAGTTGAATCTGGCTTATTTAAATGTTTAAACATGTTTTCAACCATCACCACCGAACCATCGACCAACATACCAATAGCCACAGCAATTCCACCCAGTGACATAAGGTTGGCAGAAATTCCCCACCACGCCATGATCATCAAAGCAATGCCAATTGAGATAGGAATTGAAATTAAAACCAAAAAGGTTGCCCGTAGGTTCATTAAGAAAAGCGCCAGTACAATACAGATGAAAACAAAAGCTAATGCTAGTGCTTCAACGACGGTATTAACTGCTTTCTCAATTAAATCAGCTTGATCATAGAAGGGTTCAAAGCGAACGCCTTTTGGAAGCGCTTGATTAATGAGTGGTATTCTTGCATTGATTCCATCAATGGTGGCCTTAGTGTTTGACCCCATCCGCTTCAATACAATACCTGAAACCACTTCACCTAGATCCTCGACTTTGCCCTCTGCTGTTTTGCGAGTCATGGTAACAGCGCCTTGTCGAATTTCGCTGCCCATTCCAACTTTTGCTATGTCAGATACAGTTATTACTGTCCCATCGAAGGTTTTTACTGGTACTTGCTTGATATTACCGATGCCAGCATCTCCACTTTCAAACCACCCCGTACCTCGAATGACCAGTTGTTCTTGGCCTCGATTCATATACCAGCCGCCAACATTGGCATTATTGCTATCTAGGGCAGTGACGACATCTTCTTGGGTTAGGTCGTATTCAAGAAGTTTTGAAGGATCAATGTTTACTTGGTATTGCCTAACGTTGCCTCCAAAAGACAGAACGTCAGTAACACCATCGACGGGCATGATAAGTAGTTTGACAATCCAATCATTGAGACTTCTAAGTGCCATCGCGTCAAAACCAGCGTCTTTATCTGATATCAATAAATATTGAAATACTTGACCTAACCCAGAGGTGTTCGGTCCCATATTCGGTGTACCAACACCTTCTGGGATCAATTCTTTTGCCGCTTGAAGTCGTTCAAAGACAAGTTGCCTAGCAAAGTAAATATCGGTGCCTTCTTTAAAAACGACAGTGACACCAGATAAACCTGTTTTAGAAATCGAACGTACTTGCTCAACATCAGGCAAGGCATACATCACAGCTTCTATCGGATAAGTAATAAGTTGTTCAACTTCTTCCGCTGCCAATCCGGGCGCTTCAGTATTCACGGCAACCTGAACGTTAGTGACATCAGGGAAGGCATCCAAATTTAACTTTGGAATAACCATTATTGCACCAACAATAGAGGCAAAAAGAGCGATTAAGATAAGGAGTCGGTTGTTTACGGACCAATCAATAATTTTATTAAACATTGTATTTCTCCTTAGTGGTTGTGCGGATCAAATCCGCCTTTTGCAATTTCAGAAGCAACAAAGAAAGCGCCTTTGGTGACAATTCGTGTTCCACTTTCAACGCCGATTATTTCCCTAAAATCACCTAAGGCTCGCCCTAATTCAATTTCTACAGCTTTAAATTCTCCGGGGTGGTCTTCAACGAATATGGTCCAATCACCATCAGCACCGCGGACCAAGGCTTCTTCCGGCACAGCCATTACTTTCTCTTGGGTTGAAAATTGAAAATAGACTTTCACAAACATACCTGAATGTAGGTTGTCGTCTTTGTTTTCGACTGACAGACGAACTATCCTCGTTCTCGTTAACGGATCGATGGTGTGCGCTTCTTGAATGACTTTTGCGTTGTAACTTTGCCCTTCTAATTTGACTATACCCGGCGAGTTTTTGGACAAATCTAGCTTTTTATTAGGCGATACTTTTGCTTCTACCCATAGTTGCTTTTCGTCTGCTAGCAACATCACTGTATCACCAGCATTAACGCGTTGCCCTTGGATAAAATCATCTTGAAGCACTACGCCTTCACGCTGTGCTGTTAATGTATATTGCCCAAATGCTTTAATGTCTTTATTGGAAATACTCTGAATTGCTTTTTCAGTTAACCCTAAAGCAATGAGTTTTCCATAAGAAGCGTTGTAAGTTGTTTCAGCTTGTAACAATCGACTTTCACTCACCGCTTTGTTACCCAGCTTTTTCACTCGTTGCCATTCGGTTGAAGCGATTAAATAGTCAGCCTGTGCTTGTGCCATCGCCTCACTAAACAATGTGACTAACTTTTGGCCTATTTCTACGTGTTCTCCAAGAGCTGCGTGACGGCTAATAATGACCGACTCAGTACGAGGTGAAACCACGTAGCTTTTATAACCATTGGCTTTTATTTCGCCGGGTGCGTATATCGAACTGTATTGATATTCTGGAACAATGCTTTCCACTTTTATGTTAGCAAGTGACATCTTTTTCGGGCTAAGAGTTATACCTTCTTCATGCTCTTCCTCTTTACTTCCACCTCCATGTCCGTGCTCGTCATGGTCACCTTTATCTTCTTCATGTCCCTTTTCGTGCTCGTCATGGTCACCTTTATCTTCTTCATGTCCCTTTTCGTGATCGTCATGATCATCTTTATGTTCTTTTACATCTTGCTGTGAAATCTTTGCGGTAGAATCTGTAACACCTGACGATTGACCAAAAGCAATGTGACTCGTAGTAAGCCCAACTAAAAGGCTGCTCATTACTACGGCTAATAATTTTTTACTAAATATTGTATTCATTTTTATAACCTATATTTTATAAATTTGAGATTTCGCTTGTTTAAAATTGGAGCGGTTAAATCTCAAATTTGGATAACTGACCCATACTTGAAATGAAGGAAATCTCGGCAACTTTGAATTGCTTTTCCAATTGAATTCCTGTGTGAAGTCCTTCTGCCCGTTGATTTAAAGCAAATAAATAATCAGAAGTATTTATGTCACCTGCTTCCCAGCGTTTGTTTAGTAATTTTTCGCTGTTATTCAACCTGCCGTGGGTAAGTATTAACCACTGTTCGTAATATTTTTTACTAACCAAAAGTGATTCATAGTTAGCTTTTGCCTTAAAAGACTGCTTGCGAAAAACCGACTGAAATTTGGCTTCTGCGGCAATAGATTTTGAGTAGGCAAATTTAATAGTATCGGAGTAGTTATTCCTGATATTTAAAGGCATTGAAAATGTAAGTCCAACTGTACTTTCATTGCCACTTTCGCCTGCGCTAATCCCAATGGTGGGATTAGCTTTAGCTTCTATTGTGCTAAGTTGAGCCTTTGCTTGTTGCTCATGCCAATACGCTTTAGCAAGCTTTACTTTAGGGTGTTGTTTAACCCATTCTGTATTGAAGGAATAATTTGTTGTCTTAAACTCAAACTTCTGTCCTTTGGCTATATCAGGAGTCCAATCCGGCAGTAATTCTTGAACCTGAACTTCCGCATGCTTTAACGCAATTTGATATTCGGAAATTTCACTAAAGGCTTGTGCTAGGTTTAGATACACTAATTCAGCATCAATAGGGTCCAGTAGTCCCACTTTTTGCTTTTCATCAACAATGCTAACCAGAGTTCGCAGTTGTTCTTCTTTTTCAATTAACAATTTTGCTGCATCTTTGGCAGCCTGCCAATTAACAAGCGCGATTAGTGCTTCGGCTTTCTTTGATTCAAGTAAACCTAATAATTGCTGTTGATTCATGTAAAAAACAATTTCACCAATGTTTTTGTTGGATGACTGTTTATCCCATAAATCAATAGTTTGACTCAGACCAACTGAAAAGTTTTTAAAATCACCTTCCTTTTCATAACTAGCCTCAAACTCAGGGTTATAGATAGCTTTAGTCAAGCTTTTTGCCTGAAATTGACTAGCTTTGAGTAACTCTCTTGCCTCAATAATTTCAGGATCTTTATTTATTTGGTTTTCTAACCATGAAGTACTTTTTTCTTTGCCATAAGCATTAATTGAAAAGCTTATAGCAAGACACATAGACAGGCATACACCTGCATTTTTTAAATATATATACATAAAAGTTCTTAATTTTAAAATTAATAAACACGAACCCTTTATCCATTGTTAAAGAATAAATAGGTCATTAAAAATTAATCTAATTAAGAAATAGGTGGGCGATGTATCGCTTCTAGGAAGGCTTTTGTCTGGTCAAATTGATAAGGAGTTTTATTGATAATATTTAGCTTACCATCGACATTTGAATTACTGACTAAAATCCAAGATAAGTGGCTGCCACTGCAATGACCACAGTGATGACAATCCTTTACATCGTGCTGTTCATCATCTGTATTATCATTTAAAACATTTCGATCATCGTCATGATCATGTTGAGTTTGAAGGTGCTCTATATCTATCTGGTGATTCTCAGATGTTGCGGATACAACAGCAGTTAACGATTGCAAAACAATAGAAACGACTAATAGTATTTTTAGCACAACATTAAGGTTCAAAGTTATTACCTGTTAAATATAGTATTTAAAATACTAGCAGAAACTATTTACTTAAACTAGCCAATTTAGTTACTTCCCAATCTTTTCAAATTAAATAACTTTTTATTTGACTCTATAGCCACTATAGATTTTATACTTATTTTAATATTGTTTCGGAATGTTAAATATGTCAGAAAAATGTAGTGGTAAGTGTCAATCATCTCCTACCAACGAAGACGTAAAAATTGATACACAATTAGATAACTATAGTGGCGCGTTTGTCAGTACATATAAAGTGCCTCAAATGGACTGTCCTTCAGAAGAGAGATTGATCAGATTAGCACTTGACTCAATTCAGCCTTCAGTTGGATTGCAGTTTGATATTCCTAATCGCTTAGTCAAAGTTTTTCATGATGAAAATTTAGATGAGATAACAAAAAAGTTACAACAACTTAAACTCGGTGCAGAGTTAGAGTCAACTAAACAAAGTTGCAGTACAGAAGCTGCAAAAGCAAAAGACTTAGCCCAAAAAAATGAGATGAAAGAAGCATCAACCCTAAAATGGTTGTTAGCCATTAATGGAGTCATGTTTTTTATAGAAGTAATTGCTGGGATTATTGCACAGTCTGCTGGCCTAATTGCAGACTCATTAGATATGTTTGCTGATGCTGCTGTGTATGGTTTAGCTATTTATGCCGTAGGTAAAAGTATTAGCATGAAACTTAGAGCAGCACATATATCTGGTGTGCTTCAAGTTATTCTAGCGCTAGGTGCTTTGAGCGAAGTCGTAAGACGCTTTGTTTACGGTAGTGAACCGATCTCTTCTTTAATGATGATATTTGGTGGAATAGCACTAATCGCTAACGTTGCTTGTCTGTTTTTGATATTTGGCAACAAAGAAGACGGCGCTCATATGAAAGCGAGTTGGATTTTTTCAGCAAATGACGTTATCGCAAACGTTGGTGTAATTTTAGCTGGCTTATTAGTTACAGCAACAAGCAGTCGTTATCCAGATTTAGTGATTGGTTTGATAATTGCTCTTGTCGTTTTAAACGGTGCTCGCCGCATCTTACAGCTAAAGTCTTAAGTAGAAAGTAGTTAAAAGAATGCACCCGTCATATTTTAAACCATATATATCATACGTGATAATGATTTTAATCGCGGTGCAATCTGTGTTTTTTTCGCTAGAAGAGCTTGAAGTAAACTTAATTGAAAGTTCTTTTAATACATCACTAACTGAGTCTATTACCCCGCTAAAATCTCCAGAAACCTCCAATATATTTGAGGTGAGTAATAGCAACACTTCAATTGATAATTGTAATTTTTGTTGCTGTTGTCACTTATTTTTAAATGCAGATTATTCTTGTAACATTTTACAAACAATAGAATATTTCCTTACCTACGCCTTAGTTTCTCCTGAGCTAAAAGGCTATATCTCGGTGCCATTCCGCCCACCTAAATACGCCTAAATTTTATAGAAAATTATGAAAGGTCAAATGTTAATGACCGAAAAAAACATATAAATTTATAGGAAAGTATACATGGCACTTAATACCTGTGTGCATCGCAAGATAGCAATTTTGAGGTGTGTAACACCTCGGCTTAAATATATCGCGTTTCTCGCGTTGTCACTTTTTACATTTAATGTTTATGCCTTTGAAAAGCAGTTAAATCTTCAAGAGGCAATTCAGTGGACGCTTAAACAAAATCCTGAACTCAAAATATTTGATTTCAAACAAACCGCATTAACAGGACAAGAACAAACAGCAAGTTTAAATCCTGCTTATGAACTAGAAGTTGAAGCTGAGAACTTTGCAGGCTCAGGTGAATTTAATGCATTCGACAGTGCTGAATTAACAGTCGCTCTATCTTCGGTTATCGAAATGGGAGATAAACGCTCAGCGCGGATTGGACTTGTTTCAAAATCAAGAGCACTACTCAATGCTGAGAAAGAAGTCTCTGCGCTTAATTTAATGGCTCAAGTCACTGAGAAGTACGTGGAAGTACTTGCAGCCCAACAAAGAGTTATATTGGCAGAAAATGCTTTGAGCTTAGCACAAGAAACGTTAGAGATTGTATCTCAGCGTAACCGCGCAGGTGCTACTCCTGAGGCTGAAGTGAAACGCTCAAAAGCAGTTATTGCTCAGGCTAACCTCACCCTTCAATCTGAACAAAAGCGCTTGGAATATCTAAAGCTTTCTTTATCAGCTTACTGGGGAGAAACATCAGTGTCATTCTCTAGAGTAACTGGAGATCTGTTTCAGTTTGGCAATGATAGTGATTTTAGTAGTCTCTTTGCGAAATTAGAGAAAAACCCTGCTATTCAAGTTTATGCAAGTGAGCAGCGACTAAAAGAGGCCGAATTACAGTTGGCTAAAACAGAGTCAACGGCCAATATCAAATGGTCTGTTGGTGTTAGGCGCTCTCAAGAAGTCAATGATACGGTACTGGTCGCTGGCTTTAGCTTACCTTTGTTTGCTGAAAAGCGAAATTCTGGTGCAATCGCTAGTGCGCTAGCAGAGCGTGACCAAGTTGCCATAGAGAAAGAGGCGACTAAGTTGAGGTTTAGAAATCACTTACTACGAGCATACTCCAATAGAAAACAAGCCATATTAACAGCTAATTCATTAAAGCAGTCGGTTATCCCAATGCTTGAAGATGCACTGGAAGATACTCAAGACGCCTATCAAAAAGGTCGATATGGATATCTTGATTATGTATCGGCTAGACAAGAGCTGTTAAATGCTCGGCGAACCCTCATTGATGCGGCATCTGCTGCCCTAATTTATGGCGCAGAGATAGAAAAACTAACAAACGAAGCGCTGTCACTCTAAATAAACATCACTTTAAGTTTAATAACAATTTATTGATTCAGTTATTAACTGAATCGTTTAGGAATTCAAAATGAAAAACTATTTACTCGCACTATTGATTTTTATTGGGTATCTATCACCCATTCAAAGTGTTTTCGCTAGTGAAGATGAACATGAAGGCGAAGAAGGCATAAGCAAAATCGACAATAACATGGCAAAAAAGGTTGGTGTTGAAACAGCCTATTTAGCTTCAAAAACGTTGAACCAAACTATCCCTGTATACGGCTCTACGACGATAGGCGCTGAACAATTATTTCAAGTTGGCGCTAGATATAACGGCGTTATAAAGACAATAAACTCCACTGTTGGTGATACGGTAAAAAAAGGCGATCTATTAGCCGTTATTGAATCTAATGAGAGCTTAAATACTTATAAAATAACATCGCCTGTTTCTGGGACTGTTTTACAGCGAAATGGAAATATTGGCGGTATCACGCAAAACACTAGCTTGTTTGAAATCGTCAATTTTGACACCTTGTGGGCTGAATTTAAGGTGTTTACCAGCCAATATAATCAAATTAAAGTCGGTCAACCTGTTGATATTGAGCATGGTGAACAGGCATTCAACTCAACCATCACCAATATAATTCCAGCTAAAGATCAGTCTTATGTTTTAGCACGTGTACGTTTAAACAACACTGAGTTAAAGCTAACGTCAGGTCAATTATTAAAAGGCAACGTCAAAATAAATCAATTCAAGGTGGATTTAGCCGTTGAGAAAGTTGCTATCCAAGAACTGGGGGGACAATTAGGTGTATTTGTTAAAGAAGATGAAGAGTACGAATTTGCACCGCTTGTATTAGGACGTTCAGATAAGAACTATATCGAGGTTATTGGTGGCCTCAGTAAAGACACTGAATATGTAAACAAAAACAGTTATCTGATAAAAGCAGATATATTGAAATCTGAAGTAGAAGACGACGATTAGGAGACGCAATATGATTGAATCAATTTTGCGTCTTGCAATAAATAGGCGCTACTTAGTATTAAGCTTGCTGATGGTAATCATCGGCGTTGGTATGTGGAGTTATCAAAAACTTCCCATTGATGCTGTTCCAGATATAACAAACGTGCAGGTACAAATAAACACTTCTGCCCCCGGTTATTCACCTTTGGAAGCGGAACAAAGGGTGACCTTTCCTGTAGAAACAGCCTTAGCCGGATTGCCAAAGCTGTCTCACACCCGCTCCCTGTCAAGATATGGATTATCTCAAGTAACCGTTATCTTTGAAGAGGGAACCGATATTTATTTTGCTCGCAACTTAATCAATGCAAGATTAGCTGCGATAAAAGGCGTTATTCCCTCTGGCTTAGAGCCAGAAATGGGTCCTATTTCGACAGGGCTTGGCGAAATATTTATGTATACCGTACAAGCTTCTCCTGACGCTAAAATGCCTAATGGAGAGCCTTATACCGCTATTGCCTTAAGAGAAATACAAGACTGGATCATTAAACCGCAATTGGCTCAAGTTAAAGGCGTCATTGAGGTCAACAGTATCGGCGGCTACAACAAGCAATATCACATAACGCCTAAACCCGAAAAATTACTTTTTCATCAGGTAACCTTTGAAGAAATATCTGATGCATTACGTAAAAACAATGACAACCGTGGCGCAGGTTATATCGAACAAAACGGACAGCAAGTGTTAGTGCGCTCCATTGGGCAACTTGAGACAATAGATGAGATCCTCAATGTCATCATCAAAAAGAACAATGGTATTCCTGTAAAAATAAGTGATGTTGCCAATGTTGCTATTGGCAAAGAACTTAGAACAGGGGCTGCTACTCGTAATGGCATTGAGACAGTGCTTGGTACAACCATGATGCTGATTGGTGAGAATTCTCGCACCGTTGCCTTAGCAGTTGAACAGAAGCTCAGCGAAATACAAAAATCTCTGCCAAAGGGCATTACCGCTGAGCCTGTTTACGACAGAACAACATTAGTAGATAAAGCGATTGCAACCGTTACCAAAAACCTCGTTGAAGGTGCGCTTTTAGTTATTGTTGTGTTATTTATTCTACTTGGAAATTTACGTGCAGCTCTCATTACCGCTGCTGTTATCCCTATTTCCATGTTAATGACAATCACAGGTATGGTGCAAGCAGGAGTATCTGCCAATTTAATGAGTCTCGGCGCATTGGACTTTGGCTTGATAGTGGACGGGGCTGTAATCATCGTTGAAAACTCTGTCCGTAGGTTAGCACAGGCCCAACACAACGGTCATAGGCAAGACTTAAGAGAACGCCTAAATACCGTTTTTGAAGCCACTTCAGAAGTGATACGTCCAAGCTTGTTTGGTGTGGCAATTATCACTGTTGTTTACATCCCCATTTTCACGCTAACTGGCGTTGAAGGGAAAATGTTCCACCCTATGGCGGCAACTGTCGTTATGGCGTTAATTTCCGCAATGATCCTTTCAGTTACACTGGTTCCTGCTGCTGTAGCTGTGTTTATGAAAGGTAAAATCAGCGAAAAAGAAAGTGTAGTTATTCGTTCAACCAAGTCTATTTATGAACCATTGTTAAAAATGGCGATGAAATTTCGTTGGATTATTGTTTCATTCTCAACGCTGTTAATGGGGTATAGCCTTTGGTTAGCAACTACGCTTGGGACAGAATTTGTTCCTCAATTAAATGAAGGTGATATTGCACTACAGGCATTAAGAATTCCATCGACTGGCCTAGAGCAATCAGTAGAAATGCAAGAAGTACTTGAGCAACGTATTAAAGCGTTTCCTGAAGTTGATAAAGTATTCTCGCGCATCGGCACACCAGAAGTAGCAACTGATCCAATGCCACCGAGTATTGCTGATATCTTTGTTATTTTAAAACCACGTAAAGATTGGGCCGAACCTTCAAAGCCAAAGAGTGAATTAGTTGAAGAAATGGAAGAGGTACTGAAAAACATTCCGGGCAACAACTATGAATTCACTCAGCCTATTCAAATGCGTTTCAATGAATTGATTTCTGGCGTTAGAGCTGATGTGGGCATCAAAGTATTTGGCGATGATTTGGATCGGTTATTACTTACCGCAAAAGATATTCTAAATATTGTGAAAACCGTAGATGGTGCAGCAGATGCCAGAATGGAACAAGTCACAGGTGTTCCATCTTTATCGGTAATCCCTAAACGCGAAGCACTTGGTAGGTATGGATTGAACGTTACCGAATTGCAAGACTGGGTTGCCACTGCAATAGGGGGGGAATCTGCGGGGATCATTTATGAAGGAGACAGACGATTTGAGTTAGTTGTTCGTCTACCGGAGCAAACTAGAACGGATATTGATGGTTTGAAATTTCTGCCGCTTCCACTTGAGAATGGTAACTATGTGCCACTTGAAGAAGTTGCAGAGCTTAAATCTGAGTCTTTACCTGCTCAAATTAGCCGTGAGAGCGGTAAAAGAAGAGTTGTGGTTACCGTCAATGTTCGTGGTAGAGATTTAGGCGGTTTTGTCAAAGAAGTGAAAGCTAAAATTAATCAGGAAGGAGAAATTCCAGCAGGATACTGGCTTGATTATGGCGGAACCTTTGAACAGCTAGAGTCAGCGAGTAAAAGATTAAGCTTAGTTGTGCCGATCACACTAATTGTTATCTTAGGTATTTTGGTTATTGCATTTGGTTCATTAAAAGATGCATTGATCATTTTCAGTGGTGTACCGTTAGCATTAACTGGGGGCGTAATTTCTCTTTATTTAAGAGACATGCCTTTATCTATTTCGGCAGGTGTCGGCTTCATAGCATTGTCAGGTGTTGCCGTATTAAATGGCTTGGTTATGTTGGCTTTTATTCGAGATCTTTGGCATGAAAAAGGCGACCTTTACGTAGCGATCATTGAAGGTGCCATCATTCGTTTAAGACCTATTTTAATGACGGCACTGGTCGCAAGTTTAGGTTTTATTCCAATGGCGTTAAACACTGGAATTGGTGCAGAAGTGCAACGACCACTAGCAACAGTTGTTATCGGCGGTATTATATCTTCTACAATTTTAACTTTGTTTGTATTGCCTATTTTATATCAATGGGCGCATGGCGCTGAGAGCAGTAAACAGCAATCTGACGAAATTTAAAAACAAAAAAGCAGCTTAATTTATGTTTAAGCTGCTTTTATATTTAATCTTTTTATTTTAATTTTTAAAGTTTAATTCGCATCATCTCGGCAAGTCTCTTTAGGAAACTCAAATTCAATGGTTGTATGAGACAAGCGATAGGCAGAAAGTCTCTTAGCCACTTGTTCCTTAAGTTTAATTAATTCATCAACGTCAATTTTTTCGACTAATTCTATGTGAGCGGTTAATACGTGACTTTCGCCATCTAACGACCAAAAATGCAGATGATGTACGCCATTAACTTCTGGAAGGTTAGTTAGCGACTCTTTTATACTTTCTTGAGTTTCTTCATCTGGCGCGGCCTGAAGAAACAAGACAATTGTTGATTTCAGATTTTTAAAAACATTGAACAAGATAAACAATGTGAAGCCAATAGATAGTAACGGATCTAAAATGGGCAAATCTACAAATAACAGCACAATAGATACAATAAGCACAGCAACCCAGCCAAGTACGTCTTCAAGCAAGTGCCATGTAAGTACTTTTTCATTTAAGGTTTCTCCAGCTTTTAATTTTAATACAGCATATCCGTTAACGGCAACGCCGAGTATCGCTAGCCCTAACATCCCCTCGACAACAGGCATTTCAGGATTGGACAGCCTTGGAATTGCTTCAAATAAAATCCAAATTGAGCCAATGATTAAAACAATACTGTTTATCAATGCGCCAAAGAGTGTAAGTCTACGATAACCATAACTAAACTTATCTGATGCTTCTTTATCTGAAAAACGACTTAAAATCCACGCAAAACCTATTGAAAGACTATCACCAAGATCGTGAACTGCATCTGCCATTATCGCCGTACTGTTAGTGAGCCAACCACCTATAAATTCTATAATAGTGAATGTCACATTAAGGAAAAATGCCCAACCAATACGGTCATCTTTACCATGTTGATGACTATGACTATGATTATGACTATGATTATGGTTGTGCATTTTGCACCTCCAGTACTGTCGTCTTTCTAATGTTGGCGACATTGAAGTTGATCAGGTGACGGATCACTCGTTGATACATCCAACGTTTAACGCCTGACAAATTAGTGCCTTTTTCTTGGTAGAACTTATCAGGAGAGTCATAAAGTCCGAAATCATCATGAATACCTTCTTTTTGAATATAGGTATCAGTTCCGCGCCAATTTATATCTGGAGTAGAGAAGCATTTTGTCGCAACACCATAACCACAAAAGTTATCTTTTTCTTCGCTAAATTTCTGTTGTAACGAAGTGAGATATTGCTCATCCAAGATAAAGCCTTCTAAGTTGATCCAACGTCCATCAAAGTAAACCTCTACCCAACTGTGGATAATGTATTTCGGCGCTAACCAAAAGACATACGTTGGAATAGCACCTTTTTGCAATTGCTGAGCAATGGTGAACCCGTGAAATCGGCATTGAATACCTAACCCTCGTAACAAGGCCATCAGTAAGTTACCTTTGGTATTACATTGTCCGTAACCATCCGCTAAAACATTGCTTGCAGAAATGTCATCGCTTTCATTGTAGCCAAATAATATTTCATCTTTAACAAATTGGTAGGCCGCACCAATTTTGTTGAAATCATCCAAGCTTTTCCACCTTCGTTGATTTATGAGGGATTGGATATTTTTGTGTTCAAAATTGACTATGCTGGTCTTGGTTAGATACTTATCACACATTTTTACCCCTTATTAACTTGTATGCTTTAACTATAAAAACTATAGTAACTATAGGGTCAAGTTTATTGGAAAGGTTTATGAAAATTGGCGAATTATCGAAAACATCAGGCTGTTCAATACAAACAATTAGGTATTATGAAAGAGAAGGGTTGCTTTCAGATCCTGAGCGCTCTGAGGGTAACTTTAGGTTGTATTCCAATAAGGCGTTAAAAGAGCTGGAATTCGTTAAGCATTGTCGCAGCCTCGATATATCTCTTGATGATATCAAACGTCTTATTGAATTAAAGAATAAGCCAGAAGAAAGCTGCTCTAGTGTGAATGAATTGATTAAGCAGCAATTAAATTTAGTCAACAAACGCATGAAAGAATTAAAGGCCTTAAAAAATGAATTACAACATATGGCAAGTACATGCAATTCTGATAATACCATTGAAGGATGCGGTATTATTAAGTCGTTGGATAGTTAATCTAAATTCTGCTTTGAGCTATTCTTAGTCGCAAAGGCAATTATGAAAACCATTGGTAAATTAGCACAATCATTAAATTTAAACGTAGAAACCATTCGTTTTTATGAGCGAGAAGGACTTATTACACAACCTACAAAACCAATATCAGGTTATAGACAATATGACGAAACAATAGCAGGACAACTTAGGTTCATCACAAAAGCCAAAATGCTCGGCTTTACGTTAAAAGAAATTAAATCGCTAATGTCTATGGACAACGACTGCGCTCAAGTTGAGTTATTAAGCCGACAAAAGTTAGCAATCATTCGAGAAAAAATTAGCGACCTTCAACGTTTAGAGAAAGTAATTGTGGATATGACAAATACCTGTATACAAAACGATGATCCAACATATTGCCCTATTATTGATTCATTAAAATGATTGACTCCGTACTCATGTACGGAGTTTAAAGTGCTGGTAATATCAACCAATAGACTTTCAAATGATAAATAAAATTTTAGATAAAGTTGGCTCAGGCGGGGTTTGGCTTGCAGCACTTAGTTGTACAGGGTGTTTCCCTGCACTTGGTTCATTAGCATCAGCGTTGGGGTTAGGTTTTCTTTCTCATTTTGAGGGGATTGCTGTAAATACCTTGTTACCTATATTTGCAACTCTGGCGCTACTAGTAAACTTATACAACTGGCACAAAAATAAAAGCCATACCAGAGCTGCCTTCAGCATTCTTGGGCCTGTAGCAGTGCTATTAACGCTTTATCCTCTTTGGCAATATGATTGGAGCACATACCTATTTTACTTTGGTATTTGCTTAATGGTCGTTATGTCGGTTTTGGATATCGTAAAACCAGTAAGGGAGCAAACATGCAACGTATAGAGCTAAAGTCGACTATTACATGTCCAGAATGTGGGTATAGTAAAATTGAAGAAATGCCGACAAACGCTTGTCAGTGGTATTATGAATGTGAATCGTGCAAAGTTTTGTTAAAACCATTAAAGGGTGACTGCTGTGTTTACTGTTCATATGGAACAGTAAAGTGTCCACCAATTCAGGAAGGACATAATTGTTGCTCTCATACTGGTGATTAATTAGTTATTTTTTCTCGACTATATTCACTAGTCTCCTGTATTAATCAAAATTTTTAAAAGCACCACGGTTTATCATTTACTTAGATATGACTTTAATTTAGTATTGTGATGGTATTTTTCTTAAGAGAACTTTATGTTTAAACCACTTTCAAAAGTCTTAGTTGTTGTAGCTATGCTGGTTGCCTTTGTAGGGCAAGCATTTGCGTATTCTGCTATGCCTTGCGAAATGTCATTAGGTTCTCATGAATCACACATGAACATGGAACATTCCAAGATGAGTCATCATGAAGGAATGGAGCATGGTGATATGAATAAAAGCAGTAACGGTCAATCAGAAGATTGTTGTGGTGTTTGTGTTTGTCCTACAAATGCTTGCTCATCTACGACAGTCCTAAATTCCAGTATTGATTCGACAGATATTCAAATATTCAGTGAATCTGTAGCTGCTCTGCAATCTAAACAACCTCATTCAATTTCCACTTCCCTTTATCGTCCACCAATTTTTGCCTAATACAGGATTAGTGCGTCCAAATTTCTCGCACATGTAATTAATTTTTCTGTTAGTCAATATAGCGTCGTAGCGCTATAGATATTTTCCAGCGATGTCTGGGGGCAAAAATGATCAATAAGTATTTAAAAATAGCAGTAGTAATGCTGCTTTCACCTGCGTTTGCAAACGCCAACGAACATAACCATGCAGACAATCACGACGTAACACCTTTGGAGTTAATCGTTTATAAAACCCCTACTTGTGGGTGTTGTAAAAAATGGATAACTCATATTGAAGACAAAGGGATCGTTGCGCATTCCAAAGATTTCCGAAACATCGGCAACATCAAAACTAAGTATGGTATCAAACCTAATTACCGTTCATGCCACACGGCAGTGAGTAGAAATGGATTTGCCTTTGAAGGTCATATACCTGCTAAATTTATTCAGCAGTTCTTATCAGAAGAACATCCCAATGCGATTGGGCTTTCAGTTCCAGCAATGCCAGTTGGCTCTCCCGGTATGGAAGTCGATGACCGCTTTATGCCATACAACGTGTTAATTCTATTTAAAGATGGAACGAGCAAAGTCTATGCAAAAGTTAAGACATACGAGGAGCAATTCTAATGAAATTGAACTCTTCAAACCTTACTTCACTTTCAACTGCATTAATACTCGGCTTATCTGTATTCTCAGCTCAAGCTGAGAAAGTAGTGTCGCTTGAACAAGCTATCACCTTAGCTCAGCAAAATGATCCTTGGCTTCATGGTAGCCGATTGAAACAAAGTGCAGTTGAAAATAGAAGTATTGCTTCAGGTACTTTGCCTGATCCGAAAGTATCGCTAGGGATAATGAATTTACCAACAGATACTTGGGATTTAGATCAGGAAGGAATGACTCAGCTAAAGGTTGGCGTCTCTCAAATGTTTCCGAGAGGCGACAGTCTAGAGATCAAGAAAGACCAGTTACAAATTGAGTCCACGAAATTTCCACTGTTACGAGAGGATCGTAAAGCTAAGTTGAAAAGCCAAGTGTCACAACTTTGGTTAGATGCTTACTTAGCCCAACAAACTATTAAATTGATTGAAGATGATTGGTCTCTCTTTGAGCAGATGGCGGAAGTGGCTAAAGCTAGCTATTCAAACGTTGTTGGTAAAACTAGACAGCAAGATGTTATTCGTGCTCAGTTGGAAATCGTGCAGTTAGATGACAGATTAACTTCGCAAAAGCAGAAACTAGAAACGACAATCGCTCGTCTCAATGAGTGGCTTCATATTTACGATGCGGATCGTTTGAATGAATCATTCAACTTTGACGCGCAACCATTAGAGTTTAGCGTCTCAAAAGAATTGCCTTCGATTCAATTGAATAATCCAACAGTCCTAAAAGCATCTAATTACTCAAGAAATCTATTGGCTCAGGAGCTTTCGAATCACCCAGCCATACTTGCGATTGATATAAAACGCAAAGCTTCAGAAAAAGGAATTGAGTTAGCCAAACAGCAATATGAGCCGCAATGGGGTGTTAATGCTAGTTATGCCTATCGCGACAATATGCCCTCTGGTGATAGCCGAGCTGATTTATTTTCTGTTGGGGTAACGTTTGATTTACCCTTGTTTACCGAGAACAGACAAGATAAGCAAGTTGCAGCTTCTATTGCAGATTCAGAGACTATTAAAACCGAGAAACTATTACTGACAAAGCAAATGATCAGTGTTTTAGAAAAAGAACTAAGACAGCTTAAACGCTTATCAGATAGACAATCTATCTATCAAGAACAACTCCTTAAACAAACTCATGACCAAGCAGAAGCGTCATTGACAGCCTACACAAATGATGATGGCGATTTTGCCGAAGTTGTTCGAGCAAGAATTGCCGAATTAAATACCAGAATATCAGCTTTAAGAATTGATGTTGACGCACTTAAAACAGTTGCTCGTATCAACTATTTCTTTGCGCATTCTCAATCTAACTCAAATGCTGAACATAAGTCGATGCAAACTTCACACAAAACTAATCAGCACTTATCCAGTCAGCAATTTGGAGAAAAATAATGTCAACGAATACAAAAACAATTATTGCCATCATCATTGGGGCAGCACTTGGTGCTGGAGCATTGAGTTTATATCAAGGTACTGGCTCAAACAGTAATAGTAATGAAGCAACATCAGGAGAAAAAAAGCCTCTGTATTGGGTTGCACCGATGGATTCTAATTACCGCCGGGACAAGCCCGGTAAGTCGCCTATGGGGATGGATTTAATTCCAGTGTATGAGGAAGGATCATCTGGTGATGACTTTGGCCCCGGAGCAGTAAAAATTGCGCCTCATGTAGTGAATAACCTTGGGGTTCGCACTGCACCTGTTGAACTGAAAAATATGCATACTGAAATCTCAACGGTAGGTTATGTTCAATATGATGAAGATAAGCTAATTCATATCCACCCACGGGTTGATGGCTGGATTGAAAAACTTTACATCAAAGCAGCAGGTAACCCTGTAGAGAAAGGGCAGCCTCTTTATACACTATATTCTCCTCAGTTAGTTAATGCTCAGGAAGAGCTGTTAATAGCGTTAAAGCGCGATAATAGTTCCTTAATTTCAGCAGCCAAAGATCGCCTTAAAGCGTTACAGCTTTCTTCAGATTTCATTCAAAAGTTAGAAAAGACAAGAAAGGTTCAGCAAACAATTACCTTTTATTCACCACAAGCAGGTGTTGTCGATGGTTTGAAGGTTAGAGAAGGTTTTTATGTAAAGCCGGGAAACACCTTATTAAGCATTGGCCAGCTAGATCAAGTTTGGGTTGAAGCAGAAGTGTTTGAACGTGACGCAGCCTTAATTAAAAAAGGACTTCCTGTATCAATGACACTGGATTATTTACCCGGTGAGGACTGGGCTGGTGTCGTTGATTATGTTTATCCAACATTGAACAGTAAAACACGCACACTCCGAGTGAGATTGAAATTTGATAACACAGACTATCAATTAAAACCAAATATGTTTGCACAAGTCTCTATTCACGCTAATCAAGCTGATAGCACCATCCTCGTGCCTAAAGAAGCCGTTATTAGAACAGGTAAACAGGACAGAGTAGTACTTGCGTTAGGTGATGGGCAATTTAAATCTATTGAAGTGACTATTGGCCGGGTTGATATCGACAGCATCGAAATATTAGACGGCTTAAATGAAGATGACGTTGTGGTGACATCTGCCCAATTCTTGATTGATTCTGAATCAAGTAAAAGCTCTGACTTTAAACGAATGACTCATGATGAAGTGCCTAACTCTGTTTGGATGCAAGGGGATGTTAATAGTGTTATGGCAGGGCACCGCATGGTTAATATTTCACATGGCCCTGCTGAAGCTTGGGATTGGCCTGAAATGGTTATGGATTTTACTGTGGCTGAAAAAGTCGATATTGACTCATTAAAGTCAGGTCAATCTCTGCACTTTGAAGTAAGTAAAACCGAAGGCGGTGGATATGAAATTACTGGAATTCATATCATGAGTGAGTCTGGTGATATGAGTGAAGAAGTATCTTTTGCAACAGTATCAGGTCTAATTAATTCTATTAATGTTGATACGCGTGTTCTAAATATTAGCAGAGGCCCAATAGAGAAATGGGATAGACCTGCTGCGACGATGGATTTTATCGTCGCGGACAATATAGAAATGGTTGATTTCAATGTCGGTGATAATGTCACTTTCACTTTTGAGGTTAGAGATGACTTAGTTATCACTGACATTTCTCTTGAATCAGATGAACAACACGGCAAGGAAAATAAAGCTGCTGTTGATCATTCTAATCATTAAGTGGGAGAAAAATAATGATTGAATCAATTATTAGATGGTCTATCGGCAATCGTTTCTTTGTTTTGTTGATTACCTTAATTATCGCGTTTGGTGGTTTGTATTCATTACAAAAAACACCAGTAGATGCACTCCCCGATCTTTCTGATGTGCAGGTGATAATTAAGACGAGCTATCCGGGACAGGCACCACAAGTAGTGCAAGATCAAGTGACGTTTCCCCTTACTACAGCGATGTTATCAGTGCCGGGGGCGCAAACTGTTCGTGGTTACTCATTTTTTGGTGATTCCTACGTCTACATTATTTTTGATGATGATACTGATTTGTATTGGGCTAGAAGCAGAGTACTTGAATACTTAAGCCAAGTAGCATCAAGCCTGCCTGATTCGGCAAAACCTCAATTAGGACCTGATGCAACAGGTGTGGGTTGGGTATACATTTACGCTTTAACAGATAAGTCTGGAAACCATGATCTAAGCCAATTAAGAAGCATTCAAGACTGGTTCTTAAAGTATGAACTACAAACTGTTCCGGGCGTGTCCGAAGTTGCCGCCGTTGGTGGTATGGTTAAGCAGTATCAAGTGCAAGTAGATCCTGATAAATTGAGAGCTTACGATATTCCTCTAAGTTTAATACAAATAGCCTTACAAAAAGGGAACAAAGAAACTGGCGCATCCGTTGTGGAAATGGCTGAAGCTGAATATATGGTTACCGCAACGGGGTATATTCAATCAGTTAGTGATATAGAGAAAATTCCACTTGGTATTAACGAACAAGGCACGCCGTTGCGTATTGGTGATGTTGCCAACGTTAACCTTGGTCCTCAAATGCGCCGTGGTATCGCAGAACTTAATGGCGAAGGCGAAGTTGTTGGTGGTGTTGTCGTTATGCGCTTTGGTGAAAACGCTCAACAAACCATAAACGGGGTAAAAGAAAAACTTGAATCGCTTAAATCTTCTCTACCAGAGGGGGTGGAGATTGTCCCTGTTTATGACAGATCGAAGTTAATAGATGATGCTGTTGATAATCTTTGGAGCAAGTTGCTAGAGGAGCTTGCAATCGTTGCTATTGTCTGTGTGGCTTTCCTATTTCATCTTCGCTCATCTTTTGTGGCACTTGTTACTCTACCATTAGGTATCTTGGTGTCGTTCATCATCATGTATATGCAAGGCATCAATGCCAATATTATGTCTTTAGGCGGTATTGCGATTGCGATTGGTGCGATGACTGATGGTGCAATAGTGATGATTGAAAATATGCATAAGCATATGGAGAAAACACCACTTACAGATGAAAACCGCTGGCAAATCGTAGCCAAGGCTGCGAGTGAAGTAGGCCCTGCATTATTTTTTTGCTTACTGATTATTACAGTCTCATTCTTACCTGTATTTATCTTGGAAGCGCAAGAAGGAAGAATGTTCTCTCCGCTCGCTTATACAAAAACCTATGCAATGGCGGCATCAGCAGGCTTGGCGATCACATTGGTGCCTGTATTGATGGGCTACTTTATTCGAGGCAAAGTTGTTTCTGAAAAGAAAAACCCGTTAAACCGATTATTGATTGCTATCTACTTGCCTGTTTTAAAACAAGTTTTGAAGTTTCCAAAATCGACAATAGTAGCAGCAGTATTAGTGACTATCATTGGTTTTTGGCCTGTAGATAAAATTGGTAGTGAATTCATTCCGCCATTGGATGAAGGCGATCTCATGTATATGCCTACTACCTATCCCGGTATTTCAATTGGTAAAGCAAGGGAGTTATTGCAGCAAACAGACAAGCTTATTCGCACTGTGCCAGAAGTTGAAACAGTGTTTGGTAAAGTAGGAAGAGCTGAAACTGCAACCGATCCTGCACCTTTAACCATGATTGAAACCTTTATTCAATTGAAGCCACAAGAGCAGTGGCGAGAGGGTGTGACTACTGAATCGTTAAAAGCTGAGTTTGATAAATTGATTAAGTTTCCGGGCTTAACGAATGCTTGGGTTATGCCAATCCAGACCCGAATCGACATGTTAGCAACAGGCATAAAAACGCCTGTGGGTATTAAAGTCGCCGGACCAGAGCTTGATGTGATTCAGGAAATCGGCCAACAAATAGAGCAAATTTTACCCGAAGTTACAGGCACAGCATCAGTTTACTCAGAGCGAGTTGCAGGTGGACGATATATCAAGGTTGATATTTCACGCGATAAGGCAAGTCGCTTTGGGTTAAACATCGAAGATGTTCAACAAGTGGTTTCTACAGCTATTGGTGGTATGAACGTTACCCAAACGGTAGAAGGTCAAGAGCGTTACCCTGTTAACTTACGCTATCCGCAAGACTATCGAGACTCTCCTGAGCAGCTATCACGATTACCTGTTGTAACACCAAGTGGTCAACGCATTGCACTAGGTGATGTCGCAGATATTCGAGTTGAGAACGGTCCGCCGGGGATTAAGAGTGAAAATGCTCGTTTAAATGGCTGGTCGTTTATCGATATAGACGGTGTTGACGTAGGTACTTATGTTGAAAGTGCAAAAATACACTTGGCTAATAATCTAAAACTACCAGCAGGTTATTCAATTACTTGGGCTGGGCAATACGAATATATGGAAAGGGCGAAAGAAAAGCTCACCTATGTAGTGCCTTTAACACTCGCCATTATTGTTATTCTACTTTACTTAAACTTCAGAGCGTTTAGTGAGGTGGCTATCATTATCGTTACCTTGCCGATGGCGATGATTGGTGGCATATGGTTGATGTATCTGGAAGGGTTTAACTTCTCTGTGGCTGTTGGCGTGGGCTTTATTGCTCTAGTTGGGGTAGCGGTTGAGATTGGTGTGATAATGTTGGTCTATCTCAATCAGGCACTTGCTGAGCTTAAGGAAAAAGCTGAAGAGCGAGCTGAACCTATCTCTGATGATGCATATCAAGATGCATTATTGCACGGTGCAGGCTTACGAGTTCGCCCAGTAATGATGACAGTTGCAACAATCATTATCGGCTTGATGCCCATTTTATATGGTACAGGAACAGGTTCGGAGATTATGAGTCGTATTGCTGCACCTATGGTAGGCGGAATGACAAGTGCTGTGCTACTCACTCTTATTGTGCTCCCAGTAATTTACTCAATCGTTAAAAAGCCAGAATTAAACGCCTTTAACAAGGAGCTTTCTAAGGCGGAGCTAAAAAGTAATGCTTAGCGAAGTTAAGAAACCATAAATAGCAATTTCAATAAACTAAAATAGAGGTAAATATGAAAAAACTAATTAAATTTTTAACCGTAATCAGTGTCGTTTTTAGTAGTGCGGTATTTGCGCATGTGCATCTTGAAAAAAGTGTGCCTGCTGATAATGCAATGCTAATGAATCCTCCAGAAGAGTTAACTTTGGTGTTCACCAAAGAGGTACGGGTTGTAAAAGTTTCATTGGCCAATAAACAAGGCGAAGAATTTAAATTTGGATTCGAGCCTTCTAAAGTCGCTACTAGCAAATTTACATGGAAACTACCTAAATTAGCTCCTGCAAACTATGCTGTGGATGTAACCTTCTTAGGTAACGATGGTCATAAAATGAAACATAGCTTCGGCTTTATGGTTCACTAAAATAGGCGGTGTGATTGATATGGAAATGTATATCTGGAATACAGTCATTGTACTGTCAAAAATTGTATTTTACGTCGGCTTTGCCTGTATTGCAGGTTATACATTTTTCAGGCAAATATTTGAGAATAATGAATCTCATACTAATGCTGTAATAGCGAATTTAACGTGGACAAGAACTTATATAGTTATGGCTTTGATCGCTAATATTACTTGGTTCTTTGCCAGTACTGGTGCAATGGCAGAAGAGGGAATTCAGGGGGCGATAGACGCTGATATATTGGCTATTATGTGGGACTCCTCTGTCGGCACTGGAGCTTTGCTTCGAGCGCTTGGGCTAGTTACCGCAATAATCGCTTTAGCTTTAAGGTTCAAACTCGCTGTGAACTCGTACTTAAAACAAAGCGCTTTAATGTTGAGTTTATTAATCCTTGCATACTCATTCACGTTACTGGGTCATATTTCTGAGTTAGGCACAATTGAAAAAGGCTTGCTTATTTTGCATGTGCTCGTTATGGCATGGTGGTTTGGGGCGTTATTGCCACTAAAACAGGCTTGCCATCAGCTAAGTTATGCAGAACTTCATTTGCTGATGGAAAGCTTTGGCAAACAAGCAAGTTTTACAGTGAGCCTATTGTTGGTAGCAGGCCTCTGGCTCGTGATTCAATTGGTCGGAAGTCTTGATGCACTAATAAGCTCAAGTTACGGACAAACACTGTTGTTTAAATTGGCCCTTGTAGTGTCTATTTTGGCACTTGCTGCTAAACATAAACTAATACTCGTTCCACAACTTAAAAATAGTCAAGGCAGAGAGGCTTTATCTAAATCTATCTCGATAGAAATGGTAGTAGCTTTTGCCATTTTATCTGTAACGGCTGGGCTTACTAGTGTTGTTGGCCCTGCAAATTAAAACCTAAAAGAGAGAATGAAAATGAAAACAATAAATATATTACTCGTTTTATTAATGACGTTTAGTTTCGCAGCAAACGCTCATGGTGATAAGAACAAAGACAAAGGTTTGTTTAAAGGTATAGATACCCCTGCCGCAAAAGTTGTTTTGGCATTTCATCAAGCACTTGAAACTGGCAATCAAAAACAGGCTAGAGCGCAGTTAGCGGATGATGTCACCATTTTCGAGGGAGGCCGCGTTGAAAGGAGCGCTGATGAATATGCTCATCATCATATGTTGTCGGATATGAAGTATTTAGCAGCGATGAAGAGCGACACACTTGAACATCAAGTGACGATACTTGGAAATACCGCTATCTCTGCGTCGCGTAGTCAAACTACAGGTACTCATAAAGGTGTTGAACGCGATTATCAAGGCATGGAAACGATGGTGCTGGAAAAACAAAATGGTGAATGGAAGATTAAGCACATTCATTGGTCACATTAATTTATTGGTTAAATAACGGAGTACAAAATGAGAATTAAAAGTCCATTACATCAAGTTTCTACGCCACGTAGACGCTTTGTACAAGGTGTAATTGCTGGCGGTGTATTAGCTGCTTTTCCAAGTGTTCTTCATGCAGCTTCATCTTTGATTGCTGGAACTTCAACAGGTACTGCGCCCGAACTAAGTGGAGAAGTAATAGATTTAGTGATAGATGAGTCACCCGTAAACTTCACAGGTGTTGTAAGAATGGCTACAACAATCAATGGCTCAATACCAGCTCCTACCTTGCGCCTCAGAGAAGGTGATGACGTTACTATCAGGGTAACTAATAAATTATCAGTGCCGAGTTCAATTCATTGGCATGGGATCATTCTTCCGTATCAAATGGATGGCGTACCGGGTATTAGCTTTAAAGGTATAATGCCGGGTGAAACCTTTGTTTATAAATTTAAGCTGCAACAAAGCGGCACATATTGGTATCACTCACACAGTGGCTTTCAAGAAATGACAGGTATGTACGGCGCATTAATTATTGAGCCAAGAGAAAAGGATATTATTAGTGCTGACAATGAGCATGTCATCCAATTGTCTGATTGGACTGATGATGACCCAATGGATTTGTTTCGCAAGTTAAAAGTACAGGGCGATGTATTTAACTTTAATCAACCTACTGTTCCAGAGTTTTTTGATGACATTTCAAATAGCAGCGTTTCAAATGCGCTACAACGCCGGGAAATGTGGAATAAAATGAGAATGAACCCTACAGATCTTGCAGACTTATCAGCATCTGCAATGACTTTTTTAATGAATGGTTGTGCGCCTTTGACAAACTGGCGTGGAATGTTTAAAGCTGGCGAAAAGGTTAGGCTTAGATTTATTAACGGTTCTAGCAATACGTTTTTTGATGTAAGAATACCTGAGCTGAAGTTAACAGTTGTACAAGCTGATGGACAAAATGTTGAACCTGTGACAGTAGATGAATTTAGATTTGGTCCCGGTGAAACTTATGATGTACTTGTCGAGCCAAAAAATGATGCATATACGATTTTTGCACAAAGCATGGATCGCTCAGGTTATGCTAAAGGTACTTTATCAATGGCACCTAACGTTGATGCACCAGTACCTTCTTTAGACCCCGTTGAGTGGTTAACGATGACAGATATGATGGGCAATATGACCCATGATAGTGTGCATTCTACAATGGCTGATACGGCAGGTATGTCGGGCATGAATTCTAATAAAATGGATCATAGTGCAATGGGTCATGGAGCGATGGCAATGGATCATAGTCAACATGGAATGACTAAAAACCCATTAGCTGTTGCTAGCACTAAAGTGCGTCATGCAAAAACAGAGTATGGAGCTTCTGTTGATATGCGTGTTGATATGCCTAGAACAAACCTTGATGATCCCGGTATAGGTTTACGTAAAAATGGACGCCGTGTTTTAACACTTGCAGATTTACATTCTCTTGAGGGAATTACAAACCAGCAAGAGCCAGAGGCTGAAATTGAATTACATTTAACTGGAAACATGGAGCGTTATAGCTGGTCATTTGATGGCTTGGAATTTGGAAAAAGCACGCCAGTTCACATGAAGCATAATCAACGTTTAAGAGTTATTTTACAAAACGATACAATGATGACACATCCCATGCACCTGCATGGTATGTGGAGCGATTTGGAGAATGAAAAAGGTGATGTACAGGTTCGTCGCCATACTATCCCTGTACAACCAGCGCAAAGAATTAGTTTTTTAACAACACCTCATGACGTAGGTCGCTGGGCATGGCATTGCCATTTATTATTCCACATGGATGCAGGTATGTTTAGAGAGGTAGTTGTATCATGAAAAAATTAATACTAACCAATACCTTAAGACTATTATTAATAGGTTTGCCCCTTATAAGTGTATCTGTATCTGCAAAAGATGAGATGACTGAGATGGGTGATCCTAAAATGCAAGCACAGGGTGGAGATGCACCTAAAGATGCTAGAGACCCCCATGCTTATGCAGCAGGTACAACTTTGACTGAAGGCCCTTATGCACTCAGTAGCGACAAACGACTGACTTTGGCAGATGAGCATTCATTTTACGCGCTACTAGGGGATCGTCTTGAATATAATGAGCAAACAAACGCAGGTGTTTTTGACTTTCAGGCATGGTATGGCACTACTTTTGATAGATTAGTCATCAAAACTGAAGGAGATTTTAGCGAAGGTAATTTAGAGGAGAACCAAACAGATTTTCTATGGGGCCACGCAATATCTGCTTATTGGGATACACAAGTCGGTATTCGACTTGATTACAATAACGAAGGTGAAAACCGCAAATGGCTAGCTTTTGGTTTACAAGGTCTAGCCCCCTACTGGTTTGAAATTGATATGACTGCGTATTTAGGAGAGCAAGGTAATAGTGCATTTTCGATCGAAGCTGAGTATGAGCTATTACTTACTCAAAAGTTAATTGTTCAACCACGAGCAGAGTTGACGCTTTACGGTAAGGATGACGTCCAAAATAACCTTGGTAGTGGCTTGTCTAGCAGTGCTATTGGTTTTCGGGTTCGTTATGAGTTTACCCGCCAGTTTGCTCCCTATGTTGGCGTTGAGTGGACAAATAAATTTGGTAATACAGCCGACTTTGCGAAGTTAAATGGGCAAAGTACTCGTGATACTGCTTTTGTTGCAGGTATCAAGTTCTGGCTCTGATGTGAAGAAATACTATATTGACTTGATGAGAGCTACCGCAACTATATTGATGGTAGCTTTCGTTTTTTGGGATTTAAACCATTTTAGTTATGTTAGGAAAGGCCTAGCTAATAGTTTTTTTGGAAAGAACTAAGAGCAGTAATAGTAAGCTACTTCTTGTTTTCAGTCGGTGCCAGTCTGGTGTATACCTATCAAGGTGGAATATCAGCTAAGAAGTAAAGTTGGCGAATGGTTAAGGTTAAAGAGTCAAGGCAAAAAACATCGCCATTGAAAGACCTACAATAGGCCATTTTATCACTTTTGATGAACGGGAATTGGATGTGCCCGGGATAGAACCGATTGTTGCAAAGTACAGCGCTTAAAGCTGAACAATTGGAAAAATGATCCCTTACTCAATACCTAATTATGAGCGTAGGGTTTTTATTTCTTTTAATGGTGCTCATGCTTGGCTTCAATCTCATGAGTATAAATTAGACACCCCTTTTATACTTGTGAAGTTTAAGCTGTTTAAAAAAGTAAAAAGTAAAAAGTAAAAAGTTTAGGTTTTAGTTCAAAGGTTGATCAAGATCATAAAATTATTTTTATAAAGTGGCTAATATTGTAGGTGCTAAAGAAGGAATGATAATGTTTGGACTTTTCAGGTGGTTTAAAATAGTAATAATAACTGTGTTGCTTACGCAGCATAGTTTTGCTACAGCTAAGCCAATGAATTGTGAAGAACATCAAAATGGATCTTCCGACACGCATATTATGCAACGAAGCAAAAATATTCACCATCAATCAATGAATGACAATAGTCACTATCACACTGTAAACTCGCAAGATTCTAAACACCGTCATGGTGATGAAGTCTGTGAAAAATGCAAAGCTAGTGATTGTGTTTGTTGTGAAGGCGGTTTTTGTACAAGCTTTCATTTAAATGCCTATCTTGTGGAAGCGCAAGACGAAGGTATTTGCAATATTCATTCTGAGCTAATTCTACAGCGTACACCCCTACCAAAATCTGGTATCCATCTCTTACTTTATCGTCCACCAATTATTGGCTAATCACGGGAACAGTGCGTCTTTTTTTCGCCACTCCCATCAAAATAGAATGATTTTTTCATTGGTTTAAATAACCAATTGTTTTGAACGATTAGTACGATATTTGGAAAGGCATTATGGAAATGCTCAAACTATTGCTATTTACAGTACTTAATGCTGTCGATTTTGACCGAGATTTCTCTTTTACCAAAAAATTAGTTTTTAGCTTATTCACTAGAATTAGTACTTGACCTGTGCCTTAGACACAGGTCTAAGCTGAAGATGAGAGTACAAACTTAGCTAAAAAACTGAGGAGTGAATATGAAAGTTGCGGAGCTGGCAAAAAGCCTTGGAACGACTGCTGATACGGTGCGCTATTACACCAGATTAGGATTGTTAAAACCTGCTAAGTCAGTGAACGGCTACAAGTCATACTCGAATAAAGAAGTATCGAGACTTAAATTCATTTTAAGTGCCAGAAACCTTGGTTTTTCCGTTGCAGATATCAAGGAAATTATTAATGAATCTGAAGATGGTAAAAGTGCGTGCCCATTAGTCAGAAGCCTGATCAAAGAGCGGCTTGAAGAAACAGAAAAGCAGTTTCAAGCAATGTTGGCACTTCGAGGAAAAATGTCTTCTGCGCTTTCTCGATGGGAAGAAATGGAAGACAAAGCACCGACTGCAAACATGGTTTGTCATCTCATCGAAAACTTTGAGCAAATTAAAAAAGCATAGGAGGAAAAAGGGTGGCTACTAACACAAATATAAAAACTGAATCAGGCTGTTGCTGTCAGGCAAAAGCTCAATCCTCTTCGTGTAAAAGTAAGGAGAATACGTTGGAGAAAGTATCACATAACCAACAGCTTATCATTGAAGGTGCTGGGTGTGCTAGCTGTGTAGGCAAAATTGAAGGGGCGTTGAAGGCAACTCTTGGAGTCGTCAGTGCGGAAATGAATTTTGCTGATAGGACAGTAACAGTTTATGGGACAGCTAAAACAAAAGAATTGATCAAAGCTGTTGAGTCAGTGGGGTATAACGCGAAGCCAATTGATGATAGCTCAGCAACAGATGCGCTTGATGAGAAAGAGGCGGCTGATTGGGCATATTATAAGAAGCTAATGCGCGATACGTTTATTGCCCTTTCACTCGGCGTTCCTTTGATGATCTACAGCATTGTAGTTGGAGAAATGACGGTTGAAACAAACCTTGAACGAATTTCTTGGTTGGTTGTAGGCATTTTAACTTTTGGTGTTATGTATTTTTCAGGCAAGCATTTCTATGTAGGAGCATGGAAGAGCTTCAAAAATCATTCAGCCAATATGGACACCCTAATTGCTTTAGGAACAGGCACGGCTTGGTTGTATTCGATGGTTGTCGTGTTTGCACCTGACGCTGTTCCATTGATGGCACGGCATGTTTATTTTGAAGCTACCGCCATGATCATTGGCTTAATTGATTTAGGTTTAGCATTAGAAATAAAAGCCAGAGGTAAAACCTCTGAGGCCATTAAACGTCTTATCGGCTTGCAAGCCAAAACAGCAACCGTGGTTCGTGACAACAAAGAAGTTCAGATAGGTATTGAGCAGGTTTTATTTAACGATATTGTGAAGGTAAAACCGGGTGAAAAAATTCCCGTCGATGGCGTGGTATTGGAAGGACACACCTCTATTGATGAGTCCATGCTGACAGGCGAACCTATGCCTGCTGAAAAAGCTGAAGAAGATGAGGTTGTCGCAGGTACTTTGAACAAATCAGGCATGATTTTATTTAGAGCCACACGCGTTGGTAAAGACACGGCGCTTGCACAAATCATCAATATGGTGAAACGAGCACAAAATTCAAAACCGCCGATTGGCCGTTTGGCCGATGTTATTTCAGCTTTTTTCGTACCTGTCGTGATGATTACCTCTGTGTTAAGTGCGCTAGCATGGCTTAACTTTGGACCTGAGCCAGCCATTGCTTTTGCCATCGTTTCAGCAACTACTGTGCTTATTATTGCCTGCCCGTGTGCTTTAGGCTTGGCAACACCCATGTCTGTCATGGTGGGAGTAGGAAAAGCAGCAGAAGCCGGAGTGCTTATTCGCAACGGTGAGGCACTGCAAACCGCCTCTAAAATCACTGCCATGATTTTAGATAAAACGGGCACTATTACTGAAGGGGCACCTAAGGTAACCGATATTATTTTAGCAAAAGCTACTGACGAAAAAGACGTACTACAGCTTGCAGCAAGTTTAGAAAGCGGCTCAGAGCATCCTTTAGCGCAAGCGATTGTTGAAAGTGCGTTAGATCAGGATATTGAGTTACTAAAAATTGAAGCCTTTAACGCCATTACGGGTTTTGGTGTAGAAGCAAACTGCAACAATAAAGCCCTGCTTTTCGGTAACGATAAACTAATGAAGTTAAAAGGCATAGACCTCACTGGCTTTGTTGGAAAAGCCCAGTCTTTAGCAAAAGAAGCTAAAACACCTATGTATTTTGCTGTTGATGGTGAGCTTGCCGCAATAATTGCTGTTGCAGATCCAATCAAGTCTGACTCAATCTCTGCTATCCAACGTCTTCAGGCCAATGGTATACGCGTCATCATGCTAACGGGGGATAACAAGGAAACCGCTGCCGCTGTTGCCAAAAAAGCGGGCATTAGCGAGTTTTTTGCTGAAGTGCTGCCAGAAGACAAAGCCAACAAGGTGAAAGAGCTACAAGGCAGTGGCGAAATCGTTGGTATGACAGGTGATGGCATCAACGATGCTCCGGCGCTAGCGTTAGCTGATGTTGGTTTTGCTATAGGCACAGGTACAGACGTTGCGATTGAAAGCGCGGATATTACCCTGATGCGTGGTTCACTTCATGGCCTTGCTGATGCCATCGCGGTAAGCAAAGCGACTTTACGAAATATCAAACAAAACTTGTTTGGCGCGTTTGTCTATAACGTAGCCGGGATTCCTTTTGCTGCGGGGGTTCTATACCCCTTCTTTGGCATTCTGCTTAGCCCTGTAATTGCAGGTGCTGCAATGGCGTTTTCGTCATTGACTGTAGTGTCAAATGCAAATCGACTTCGCTTTTTTAAAGCAAAAGAGCATTAGGAGAATCACAATGATGGTTATTAACTTATTAGGCTTAATGTTAATCGCGCTGATTGTTTGGTGGTTTTGGCTATATAAACCCAATAAAACAATCGTTCAAGGTAATGAAGTACTCATTGAAGTGAGGGATGGTGTGTATTCCCCATCCTCAATTCAGGTGTCTGCTAGCCAACCTGTCACTCTGAAGTTTATGCGCAAAGATCAATCCCCCTGCGCTGAAACAATGCTTATTCCTTCATTGGATATAAGCGAACAGCTTAAATTAAATGAAATTACTCAAATTACCCTATTGAACTTATCACCGGGAGAGCATGAGTTTCACTGTCAGATGCAAATGTATCGCGGTGTCTTAAAAGTCGTTTAGGAGGGCAATATGAAAAATCAACACCCTAATTTTTGGTCAACACCTACAGGCTGGGCTGCACTGGCACTTATTGCCGCAGTGACCTACTTCTTAGTGCTTGAGCATGGTCAACATATGCTGCAATTTCTTCCCTACTTGATTTTATTGCTATGCCCCTTGATGCACGTATTTATGCATGGCAGTCATGGTAAACATGGTCACGATCATTCACATGCGCCTGATGAAAAAAAGGAAGAGAGCTTTTAAGAACTCACGGATAAAAATGCAGCCTATCACGATGGCTACATACAAGGGTTAGAAAAGGCACGTAAGGAATCACATAAAAAGGAGAGCAGTGATGAATGAAACATATGATTATGGCTTATGGTCAATGGTGATACTGAACTCAGCAATTTTTATCTTTTTTGCCTTTAGTTTTGTCAAACCAAAAACATCAACTGATTGGAGAAGTCTAAGCGCGTTCTCTGCCTTTATTGTTGCCCTATTTACTGAAATGTATGGCTTTCCTTTAACTATCTATTTTCTGTCGGGGTGGCTGACGGATACCTATCCAGAAGTAAATTTCTTTGTGCATGAAAATGGGCATTTATTACATACTTTCTTTGGATTTCAAGGTGATGCCCATTGGGACCCATTTCATATAGTGAGTATGGTGTTTATTGTTGCAGGTTTCTTTATGTTGTCTTCAGCATGGAATGTATTGTATCACGCGCAAAAACATCATCAATTGGCTACAACTGGATGGTATGCAAGGTGTCGCCACCCACAGTACGTAGCTTTCATTCTAATCATGTTCGGCTTTTTATTGCAGTGGCCGACCATCCCAACACTTGCGATGTTTCCAATCTTAGTCGTTGTTTACGTCAAGCTAGCGAAACGCGAAGAGACACAAGCTATTGCCGAGTTTGGTTCGGAGTACCATAGCTATATGGAATCGACACCAAGTTGGATTCCAAATTTTAATAAGAACATAGAAGGTAAAAATCATGAAAACGTTAACTAAATCAATTTTATTTGTCAGCTCACTATTGGCGGCCACAAGCTTATTTGCTCAAAACAATGAGAATAAACATGAAGGTGCGAACAAATCGGATATGCATCAAGGCATGGCAATGTCGCATGAGAACATGGGAAAAATGCATTCAAAAATGATGGAAATGAAAAAGGAAGTCCATGCCATTAAAGCTGAAAAAGATCCTGAAAAGCAAAAGCAGATGATGGCTGAACATCACCGCTCAATGATGAAGATGATGCAATCCATGCACAAAAACATGGAAGCAATTCCAATGCATAAGCAAATCAAGATGGCTGAACATCATCTGGAAATGATGGAAAACATGATGCCACAAATGAAATACAAAATGGCAGAAATGAAAGACAAAAAACAACAACACTCGCACTCACATTAGGAGATAAATTATGAGCGATTTAGATCATAGAGTTGGCGTTAGAGAGCAGAATTTAGTTGTTCGAAATTTAAGACTAAGTAATGTCACAGAAGAAAACTGTGACGAGTTAGTAAAAAAAATTGATCAGCTTTTTGGTATAGATGAAGTCAGTTACAACATCAAAGAAGGTGAAATACACCTAGCATATGATGCGGCAAATATAAACCTTGATGGGATTGAGGAAGTTATTCGCAAACATGGTGCCGATGTTCATGATGATTGGTGGACGCACACTAAAGAAAGTTACTACAAATTTGTTGATCAGAATGTTAAAGACAACGCTGCTCATAAACCGTGGAGTTGTCACAAAGTTCCTCCGGGTGCAAGCCGGAAAAATAAGTAAGCTTCCAAAGAGCTTGCTCAGTTAATAAGTTAGATGAGGAAAAAATGATGAAAACATCCAATATGAAAATTCTTTTGCTTGTTGTATCCGGTATCTTTTTAGCAGGCTGTTCGAATACTGCGTTTTATCACAAAAATATGATGAGGGGCCAAGTGGTTGAGCAGTCTACTGATCGAACTCTGATTTGTATTGGTGCCAAACATGGTGCAGAGGTTGGACAAAAATACAGTGTTATTAGATTCCATGAGGAAATTGCGCCGGGTGAAGGTGATGATCCGTACACTATTGAAAAAGTGGGAACGGTACAAATTACTAAAATTGTAAATGATCACTTCGCGACGGTAAAACTAATATCTGGTGACATCGCAGCGAAAGATATGGTGGAACTTGAAGACTAATAAAGTGGTGGCGAAAGCCACCACAGGAGAGAATGATGAAACTTAATGAAAAAGCTTTTGCATTAGCTTGCGCCGCTGCCTTTGGCATTGTCTGGGTTGTTTGTTCAATTTTTGTGATGGCTATGCCTGATATGATGTCAGATATGACTGGCAATATGTTGCATACAGACTGGAAAAGTATGGGCTGGCATATGTCTATATTTGGGGTCCTATTTGGCGGCATATTATGGGCTGCACTGGCGGGAATTACAGGATGGTTGATTGCAAAGATTTATAATTTGCAGGCTGATAAATAAGTGTAGGTAATTAGACTGAATTTATGTCAACAGCGCTCGAAAGTAGTCAGTTAATTTCGTGCATGTACGAAAGTAATTATATTGACTTTCGTTCGCCTGTTGGTTAGGGTGTACGAAAGTTATAACTTTGGTGCATGAAGATGACGAATGAAGCAGAAATAAGAAAATTATCTTTTGAACAAATAAAAGAGTTACTTACAGATCCTTTCAGGGTTCTGGTAGAAGAGGGTCGTGTTATTCATATATGTGCATACGGCCAAGATTCCAGTGAGGTGCTTGAAGAAGTATCGATTAGTACTGCGGCACATGATTTGATTAGACAACTAAGTAGATCAAATATCATTCACAAAGCAAAGTGGGGGCAAAATATTATTTCTGATATTCCTGACTTCGCTTCTTTTTATGATATTCATCGTGGGGATATTTACGGTATTCAAACAGAAGACGAATATCAGCTTGCTAAGTCATTAGAGCTAGCAGAATCTAGATAAAATGAAAGTAGGTTTTGCTAGAGTCTCTACAAATGAGCAAGATTTAGAAGTGCAACTTTCTAAATTATCAGATTTTGGCTGTGAGAAAGTTTTCAAAGGTAAGCAATCAGGTACATCAATAAAAAATGATGAAAAGCTTAAAGAGCTTATCGATTTCATTAGAGAAGGTGATGAAGTAATTGTTACTCGACTAGATCGGCTTGGACGTTCATTAAAAACAATATTGGACTCAATAGACAATATTCATAGAAAAGGCGCTTGCTTGAATATCATCGATGGATCATTAAATACGAGTAACGACAATCCTTTTTCAAACGCAATGATTAATCTATGTGGCGTATTCGCTCAACTAGAGCGTGACCTAATAAAAGCGAGAACAGCCGAAGGCAGAGCTGAAGCAAAAGCAAAAGGAAAACACTTGGGGAGAATGCCCGCACTTAAAGATCAGCAAGCTAGAGAGTTATTTAATGCAAAATTAAATGGGGAGTCTATTTCTGCTTTAGCAAGAAAATATAAAGTGAGTCGTCCTACCGTTCACAGAACAATTAGTCGGATAAAGAAAATCATTGAGCAGAGTAAATCAATAACCCTATAACATTACAATATATGGAAATATTCCACTTGATGAATCAAGTGGGGAGGAAATTTATTTATAGCGCATCCTTTAGCAGGAAACTTTTTGAGTCATTGAAATTGTATTTTCAATAGTCAAATAAAAAATAACATTAGTTTTATTAAGAGGTGGTTTTTGTGAAAAATAGTTCATTTTTAGCGTGGATACTTCGAATGAACCTTATTAAACGCTGGTCTCCTATGCATTTAGTGAAGGAAGAGAATGTAGCTGAGCATAGTCATCAGGTAGCCGTAATTGCACATTTATTAGCAACGATTAAAAATGTTTATTGTGATGGTCATATAAGTCCTGAAAAAGCTGCCACTATCGCCTTATATCACGAAGTTTCAGAAACAAAACTTCAAGATATAAACCATGTTACCAAGTACAGTTCACCCGCGTTAACAGAGGAATTTAAAAAAATAGAAGATTTAGCTGAGATAGAGTGTTTGAATTCCTTACCTGAAAAGTTGCAACCGCTATTCAAAGAGCTAGTTATACAAAAGCAGGTAGATAAAGAGTATAAGAAGTTAGTAAAAGCAGCCGATGTTCTTACTGCTTACTTTAAAGCATGCGATGAACTAAAATTTCATAACCCAGAATTTGTCTCTGTTAAAAGACGTTTATCTTTGAAAGTAGACACTTATAAGAAAGATATGCCTGAGGTAAGTATTTTTATGGAACTTTTTGAACAAAATTGTTTGGCTAGTCTGGATGATTTATCTAATTAAACTTGACAATAATAATACGTATGTAATAAAATGTATGTGTTGATTCTTCCCCTTTACCTTTATAATTAAGGTGTTAGAGTTACAAACCTCCAAAATAAATACGTTTGTGGTGTTTTGTTCCGAAGCGTGGGTGACCAATATCATGTGCTAAGCACAATGCTTCAATTAAACTGTCTTCCCGCGGGAATAGCTGTTCAGCTAATGCTGGATACTTTGCCCGTAACTGTGCACTGATACCCGAGCCTATTTGTGCGGCTTCTAAAGAGTGAGTAAGACGGGTTCGATAAAAGTCACTTTGGCCACTGCCAATGACTTGAGTTTTGCATTGTAAGCGACGAAAAGCAGCAGAATGTAAAATACGTGCACGATCACGTTGAAATGGGCTTCGGTGATCGTGACGGCGTTTAACTACGGAAGAAAATTGTCGTTCTGACCAGATATCATTCATACATAGCCTTTGTCTAATTGTTTGATAAAACTCTGAAAATTAGCTTATTATACCAATTCGCATAAATATTCGGTCATTCAGCGAGAATTAAACGCTCTGAACTGACTTAATCTTTATGCGAATTGGTATTATGTACATGTAACTTGAGCGTTGGCAACGTTTTGTTATCGTTAAAAGGCTTTAAGTCTTTCATTTACTTGTAAAACACATTTTAGTTTATACTACGGGTGTCTTTATTGTTGATAATGACGGAGTAATTTGTTCAATTAAACGAGTTTCATGTCGATATAGCGATATATTGGTACAACATTGTCGAAATTTTTCTGTCATATTTACGCGGTAATGTAAACTCAATTTTTGATGATAGTATGTGGTTTTTATTTGGGAGTTGGAATGCGAATTAAACATTGGGTAAGTGTTGCTGTATTATCCTTTAGCTTTTTATGTTCTATGGGTGTTTCCGCTAAAAAAGTGTCAGTTATTGCAAGCTTACCTAAACCACCTTTTATTATTGAAGAAAATGGTAAAGGCCTACAATTAGAATTGATGCGAGAGGCTTTAGCGCATTACAATATTGATGTTGAGTTTTATCATGCCCCAGGTGGACGAAATATTACTGCTTTTCAACGTCTTAATGCCGATGTGATTTTAAACGTTCGGCCTGATTATCAATACCCAGCATTATATTTATCTAAGCCTTATGTTAATTACCAAAATGTAGCGATTAGCTTAGCTGAAAATAACTTTATGTTTAATAGCGTGGAAGGGTTAACAAATAAAGTGGTTGTTGCGTTTCAAAATGCTAAAAGATATTTAGATCAAGATTATAATTCAGCCATTGATTATGTTATTGATTACAGAGAAATACCTGACCAAAAAAAGCAAGTTGAAATGCTATTTTTACGACGCGCTGAAGTGATCATCATAGACATTGCTATTTTTAATTATTATCTAAAACACTTCAGTAATGACCTGTTAGTTAAACCGCATAAAGTACATTACCTTTTTGAAAAAAGTACTTTTTCAGCTGCTTTTAAGTCTGAAAAATTACGCGATGATTTTGATAAAAGTATTGATACGATGCGAAAAAATGGCAGATATCAAAAAATAATTAACCAATATATTCAATAAAATAAATGGAATGTTGCAATTGTTATCGTATTTCAATGTATCCACTAACATTGATCAATTTGTTTATTTATTAGCAATAAAAATCGCGCGTTTGGGAGCAGGGTAACCTTCGATGGTTTTGCTATTATCGTTAGGGTCAAGAAAGTCTTGTAACGATTCTGTATCAATCCAATCGGTTTTACGTTGTTCTTCTACGGTAGTAATATCGGCATTTACCACTCTAACGTTACTAAAACCACATCGCTCTAACCACGCACACATTGCTTTTGCACTGGGTAAAAACCAGACATTGCGCATTTTCGCGTAACGTTCTCCGGGTACTAGTACGGTATTTTCATCACCATCAACAATTAAGGTTTCTAACACTAATTCACCGCCTTTTACCAATTGTGCTTTTAATTGATATAAAAAATCGATAGGTGAACGTCTATGATATAAAACACCCATTGCAAATACCGTATCAAAGGCTGCTAATTCAGGTAAATCTTCAACGCCTAGGGGTAAAAGGTTCACCGAAGTATCTTTAGCAAAATGCTGAATAGCTTGAAACTGCATGAAAAACAGTTGTGTTGGATCAATGCCAACGACAAATTTTGCACCTGATCCTTTCATTCTCCATAAGTGGTAACCACTGCCACAGCCGATATCAAGCACATATTTATCTTGTAAATTACTGATGTGAGGGTATAGGCGATCCCATTTAAAGTCGCTACGCCATTCAGTGTCAATATGCAAACCATGAAGATGATACGGACCTTTGCGCCACGGTTTTAATTTTTTTAATAAATTTTCTGCTCGTTTATATTCGCCTTCATTGATATCACTCTTTTCACCAATCTTGACTTGCGAACTAAAATCGATAATCGAAGGTGATGTGTTAGGAAGTGCTTCAAGTGTTTTTTGCCAATGAGAAAACTCACCATGCAATTGTTCTTTTTGCCAACGTGCAAGTTGCTGGGGCAGTGAAGTAAGCCAGGGCGCTAATTTATTAATGGCTATTTGTTGGTAAAAAGAGGCAAAATAATTCATAAACGTAACTTATTTAATCGCGAACAGTGAAAAGAAATTGTAGCACTGAAACCATGTGCTACTTTGTGAAAAGCCTGTGTTGGCAAGTCGAAGATGGTGATCTTCTAAAGAATCTGGCTTCATTACATTTTCAAGTGCAGTACGCTTTTGCGCAATTTCAAGATCGCTATACCCATTGGCGCGCTTAAAGTCATGGTGTAAGTCAATGAGCGTTTGGTTACAGGCATTGTCAGGATGAATAAATTTATCTGAGATAACTAATATGCCACCCGGGGTTAAACCATCAAAAATGGTTTGTATTAGTTGAGCTCGTTTGTCTGGATCAATAAATTGCAGGGTGAAATTAAGCACTACCATAGAAGCATTTTCAATGTTTATCGCAAGTACATCATCTTCGATAATTTCTACAGGAGTTTCCCCTTTAAAGGCAAGTACGTGTCTACGACACCTATCCACCATCGCAGCTGAATTATCTACGCCAATAATGCGACAGCCTTTAGTTTTTATTCCTTGGCGCATTGCTAAAGTGGCCGCACCTAAAGAGCAGCCAAGGTCGTAAATATTAGTGCTTTCAGTCACATATTGTTGGCTAAATTGGCCAATTGTATCAATAATAGTATGATATCCCGGTACGGAACGAGATATCATATCGGGGAATACTTCGACAACGTGCGCATCGAAAGCAAAATCTTTTACTTGGCGCTGCTTGTGAGAAAAAATAAGATCAGGTTTTGACGGTGTCATGTTACTTTTAAATGGTAATCTAAAAAACTGTGATTATTTTAACTTAAAAACGCAAATGAATGAACTTGAATACGATAAACTCTTTGGACATCTTCGAAGTTTTTCACACGAAAAAGCATTAGCTAATAGATAGGAGCTAAAATTTGTTGAGGTATTACACATTTTTATGCTGGCTTTTACTGGGTTTATTTATTGTTAAAAATGAAATTGTTTTTGCCGCTTCATTTAATGACCGTGTGATCACAATCGCGGTAAATAAAACCTCTTACCCGTATCACTTTCAAAATAATCAAGGTGAAGCGGCGGGCCTAACCGTTGACTTATGGCGTATGTGGGGAGAAAAGCAACAAGTTGATGTTGTTTTTCGCCTAATGACTTGGTCAGAAACATTATCACAAGTTGATAACGGCTCTATTGATATTCATGGCGGGCTTTCAAAAACACGACTTCGTGCAAAAGAGTATGATTTTACCAGTGATTTTTTTCAGCAAAAAAATTATATCTATATACATCGCGATTACCATGTTCGTGAAATTGATAGCTTAAAACCGTTTACTATTGGTGTGGTTCGTCATTCAAGCTATGTTGATTTTATCACTGAACAATACCCTGAATTAGTGCTGAAGTTTTACGATAACCGTTTTGATGTATTTAATGCTGCGTTAAAAGGTGAAATAGCGGCTTTTGCAAACATTGATAGAATTTCAAATAACTACCCTAAATATCGGGAATTGAGTCAACTATTTCCAGCTTATAAACGATTGTTGTTTCATCAAGGTGGTTATGCATCGGCAGTGAAAAAAGGTAATTCTCAATTACTTAACTTTATTGAACAGGGAATGAGGAAAATTTCCCGTGAAGAGCGTTCAGGCATTGAGAAGAAATGGCTGGGTATTGATAAAAAAACAAACAACATAGTGTTACTTTTTTCTCCTGAATTCGCACCTTTTATGACGGTTTCCTCTTCCGGAGAACCACAAGGGTTATTTATCGATATGTGGCGTTTATGGTCTGAATATACTGGCCAAATTATTGAGTTCGTTCCACAGTCATTTGAAAACGCCAGCGAAATGCTCACCAGTGGCGGTGCGGATATTCATATAGGTTTTCCAGATTTGAGCTTTACTCGTGGCAACTTAACCATGTACCCAGAACTACGTACCGCGATGCAAGTATACCAAGCTGATATCAAATGTTATGTGCATATTAACAATAAAAGGCCTGCCACTTCAGCTGATTTAGCCGGAAAAAAACTGGGTGTTTTTCAAATAATACCGAATGTAGAAAACATACGATTATTATTTCCAGAAAATGAACTGACCTTTTATCAAGACTTTAAAACCATGATTCAACAAGCTGAAAAGGGCGAAATTGATGGCATAATCGGCGTGAAAGACATTATGGAAGCCCGATTACAAGTAGCGAACGTACAGCATGACTTTTATGCATTACCAGACTCTTTATTAGGCGCCAATATTTATGCGGTTACATCGAAAAAGAATAATCGGTTAATAGAGATCATTAAAAATGGTTTTGAACTTATTCCAGAGGAAGAATTAATTAAACTTGAACGCCGATGGTTAAACAAAGACAGCAAAGGCTACTTCAAGCTAAATAAACAACGAGCGCAATTAAGTAAAGAAGAAGACAGTTGGTTATCTCAGCAAAACAAAATACGTATGGGGATTAATAAAAACTGGGTGCCGGTTGAGTTTATAGATGAAAATGGCCAAGTTCAGGGGATTAATATTGATATTAACACCCTTGTTGAGCAACGAACAGGACTTAACTTTACCTATGAAGTTTTCGATAACTGGCAACAGATGCTTGAGGCGCTAAAACAACAAAAAATTGATATTGTCGCAAGTGCAACAGAAACTCCAGAACGTAGAAAACATATTATATTTACAGACTCCTACTGGGATATGCCTTGGGTGATCATTCATCAGAAGCAGCAAGGTGAAAGGCAACAAATAGAAGATTTCTATGGGCGAGAACTAGCCATTGTTAAAGGTTACCACCTTATTGAAAAAATTCGAAAGGAGCATCCTACTATTTCTTTACGATTGGTTGATAATCATGAAGAAGGACTACTTGCTGTGCAAAATGGCATTGTGGATGGCTTTGCAGAAAATATCGCATCGGCGTCTGAATTAATTCGAAGAGACAGTTTGGTCACCTTATCCATGTCTGTTCTTGAAGATTTAAACATCGATGAAAATAACTATGCGATCCGTAAAGATTGGCCAATCTTACGTAGTATTATCAATAAAGGTTTAGCAACTATAACGCCAGCTGAGAAAAAACAAATATATGAGCGCTGGTTTGAAATTAATATTGAAACCGGGCTTGATAAAAGTGTGGTATTACGAGTGTCGTTACAAATAGGTGCGATTATTGTGATCGTGATCATCGCCTTTATTTTATGGAATAGAAGACTCTATAGAGAAGTAAAAATACGTAAAGCCCTAGAGGAGAAAATGAAACATATGGCGACGCATGATGAGCTTACAGACTTGCCGAATCGCCTACTGTTAAAAGATCGAATAAACCATGGCATTAACTATCACCGTAGGCAAGATAGAACCATGGCAGTCTTATTTATTGACCTTGACGGCTTTAAAACAATCAATGATACCCATGGGCATGATGTTGGTGATGAGTTATTAATACTGGTTGCCGATAAACTATCGGGTTGCGTGCGTAAGTCAGATACTGTGGTTAGGTTCGGCGGAGATGAATTTGTCTTATTATTGACGGGTTTACACCATAAAAATGAAGCGGCTTTTATTGCTGAAAAAGTATTGAAGTCAGTGCAGCAACCCTTTGAGTTATCTGTTGGTGAAGTGCGAATTGGTTGTAGTATTGGTATTGCGATGTTTCCAACCGATGGTGAATCTGAAAGTGATTTACTCAAAGTCGCGGATACGTTGATGTACCGCGTAAAAGCTGCGGGTAAAAATCATTATATTTTTAACACGGATAATTAAGTGACATTCACGCGTAAATCTATATAATTGGCGGCAATTTTTTCCGTAAAAATGGTTATCGGTATTGCGGTAACTAAAGTTCAAAAATTCAGGATTTAACTATATGCGTACGCTGTATTGTGGTGAGGTAAATGAATCTCATATTGGTCAAGAAGTTACTCTTTGTGGGTGGGTAAATCGTCGTCGTGACTTAGGTGCGGTGATCTTTTTAGACTTACGAGATCGCGAAGGTATCGTGCAAGTTGTTTATGATCCTGACTTGCAGGAAGTGCTTGAGAAAGCAAATACCTTACGAAATGAATTCTGTATTCAAGTGAAAGGTAAAGTACGCGCACGTCCTGAAGGACAAATTAATAAAGATATGGCGACCGGTGCCATCGAAGTACTAGGCCTAGACGTCAATATTCTTAACCGTTCAGCGCCATTACCACTTGACTCTAATCAAGAAAACTCTGAAGAAAATCGTCTTAAATATCGTTATTTAGATTTACGCCGTCCAGAAATGACAGAACGTTTACGTTTTAGAGCAAAAGTGACTGCAGCGGTACGTCAATCTCTAGAGTCTCAAGGCTTCATGGATATTGAAACGCCTATTTTAACTGCGGCTACGCCAGAAGGAGCGCGTGACTATTTAGTACCAAGTCGCACACATAAAGGCAGTTTTTTTGCATTACCTCAATCACCACAATTGTTTAAGCAATTGCTGATGATGTCGGGAATGGAACGTTATTATCAAATCGTAAAGTGTTTCCGTGATGAAGACTTACGTGCAGATCGCCAACCAGAATTTACGCAAATTGATATTGAAACATCGTTTATGACTGCCGACCAAGTGATGGAAGTTACTGAACGCATGATTCGTGAGTTGTTTTTACAATTGCTTGATGTCGATCTTGGTGAATTCCCACGTATGCCATACAGCGAAGCAATGCAACGTTTTGGTTCAGATAAACCAGATTTACGTAATCCACTCGAAATCGTTGACGTAGCAGACATTTTAAAAGAGGTAGAATTTAAAGTGTTTTCTGGCCCAGCGAATGATGACAAAGGTCGTGTTGCGGTTATACGCGTACCTGAGGGCGCAAGTAAGTTTTCTCGTAAAAATATTGATGAACTGACTAAGTTTGTCGGTATTTACGGCGCTAAAGGCATGCCTTGGTTAAAAGTTAATGATAAAGCTGCTGGCCTTGAAGGTTTGCAGTCACCAATTCTTAAGTTTCTATCTGAAGACGCCGTAACTGCATTGCTCGAACGAGCAAACGCAGAAACTGGCGATATTATTTTCTTCGGTTCAGATAGCTACAATGTGGTTACTGAGTCATTAGGCGCACTACGTTTGAAACTTGGTGAAGAACTTGGTTTAACTACAGACGAGTGGAAACCATTATGGGTTGTTGACTTCCCTATGTTTGAAGAAGCCGAAGGCAGTTTACATGCTTTGCATCATCCATTTACAGCACCTACTAATTTAACACCTGAAGAATTAGAAGCTAACCCAATTGGTGCGCTTTCAAATGCCTACGATATGGTGTTAAATGGCTGTGAGCTTGGTGGTGGTTCGGTGCGTATACATGATCAAAAAATGCAAGCAGCCGTATTTCGTATTCTTGGTATTAGTGATGACGAAGCAAAAGAAAAATTTGGATTCTTACTTGAAGCCCTACAATATGGTGCGCCACCTCACGCTGGTTTAGCGTTTGGTTTAGATCGTTTAGTGATGTTAATGACAGGGGCAAGTTCGATTCGTGATGTAATGGCATTTCCAAAAACGACAACTGCAGCATGTCCTTTAACTAATGCTCCGGGTCAAGCAAATCCAGAACAATTGAAAGAATTAGGCATTCAAACGGTTGTTCAAGTGGCTGACGAAAAAGCTGGCGAATAGCTTAATTATTAAGTATTAAATGACGAAAGCAAATGATGCAGTTAAAGTCATACTTTAACTGCATTTTTTATGTAAATCGTGCTTACTATAAGCAAACGGGTTAGGAATAACATTGGCGATTATATTAGGAATTGATCCTGGTTCACGCTTTACGGGATACGGTGTGATCGAACAGCAAGGTCGTACAATAACTTATCTTGGAAGCGGCTGTATTAAAGCCATTGCTGCTGGCGATGACTTAGGTGATCGTTTACAAACGATTTATGCGGGGGTTAGCGAAATAATATTACAATTTCAACCCACGATGTTTGCGATAGAGCAAGTGTTTATGGCTAAAAACCCAGATTCGGCGTTAAAACTTGGCCAAGCAAGAGGCGCTGCAATTGTGGCAGCAACAAGTGCAGAGCTAAAAATTGCCGAATATTCTGCAAGGCAAATTAAACAATCCGTCGTTGGCACTGGCGGTGCAGATAAAATGCAAGTTCAGCATATGGTTAAGTCGATTCTAAAGCTGCCCGCTACACCACAAGCCGATGCAGCAGATGCGTTAGCGGTTGCGCTATGCCATGCCCACAGTCATGACTCAATAAGCAAATTGTCTGGCCAGGCGACGAAAACGGTACGTAGAAGATTAAGATAACACTTTACTGTATAAATATATAGTGATAAGGTTTGCGACTAAGATTTATGAATTTAAATAGAACATTAGTTAAATAGGATTGCTGTAGTGATAGGGCGTTTGCGTGGAACATTAATTGAAAAAATTCCTCCTGAAATATTGATTGAATGTGCAGGAGTAGGTTATGAGGTTACTATGCCGATGACCAGCATTTATGCCTTGCCAGAGCATGAGCAGCAAGCGACAATTTTTACGCATTTCGTTGTCCGTGAAGATGCGCAATTACTCTATGGTTTTGCGAATAAAACTGAACGTAAGCTTTTTAGATTACTCATTAAAATTAATGGTGTTGGCCCTAAATTAGCTTTGGCAATTTTATCGGGTATGTCTGCTGAGCAATTTGTTAGTTGTGTCGCCCATGATGATCTATCGACCATTGTTAAAATACCTGGTGTTGGTAAAAAAACTGCAGAGCGCTTGCTGATAGAAATGCGTGACAAATTAAAAGATTGGCATACTGATACAGACACTACTAGCTTCTCATTAACCGCAGATAATATTTCAACTAGAGCTTCAGATGCACCTGATACTAAAGGCGATGCAATCAATGCGCTAGTTTCACTTGGTTATACAAATGGGCAAGCGAGTAAAGCGGTAAAAGCAGTTCATCAGCAGGGTATGGATAGCGAAGCCATCATACGTGATGCATTAAAATCAATGTTATAAAGAGAAGCAGCATGATAGAAGCAGATCGCTTGATACAACCGGTGGCAACGAAAGAAGATGAAGGCATTGACCGAGCCATACGTCCGAAATTACTTAATGATTATACGGGGCAAGCGCATGTAAAAGCGCAGATGGAAATTTTCATTCAGGCTGCTAGAAACCGTGAAGAAGCACTTGATCACCTGCTCATTTTTGGCCCGCCAGGTTTAGGTAAAACAACGCTTGCCAATATTGTAGCAAATGAAATGGGTGTGAATATTCGCACCACGTCAGGTCCTGTGTTAGAAAAAGCAGGCGACTTAGCTGCGTTGCTTACTAATTTAGAAGAAAACGATGTATTATTTATTGATGAAATACATCGGTTAAGCCCTGTGGTTGAAGAAGTATTGTACCCCGCCATGGAAGATTACCAACTAGATATTATGATTGGTGAGGGGCCTGCGGCGAGATCTATCAAACTTGATTTACCGCCTTTTACGTTAATTGGTGCAACTACCAGAGCAGGTGCCTTAACTTCACCATTAAGAGACAGGTTCGGTATTGTTCAACGGTTAGAGTTTTATAATAATCAAGATTTAACAGATATTGTTAATCGTTCTGCACATTTCTTAAATTTAAACATTGATAACGAAGGAGCGTTTGAAGTAGCGAAGCGCTCGCGTGGCACACCGCGAATTGCTAATAGATTACTACGCCGAGTTCGTGATTACGCCGATGTTAAAACACAAGGCCAAGTTGATCAAGGTATAGCACATCAAGCCCTTACTATGCTTGAAGTAGATAATGAAGGCTTCGATATAATGGATCGTAAATTATTAGAAGCAATTATTGATAAGTTTAATGGTGGCCCTGTTGGTTTAGATAACGTTGCTGCAGCCATAGGTGAAGAACGCGAAACAATTGAAGATGTACTTGAACCTTTTTTAATTCAGCAAGGCTTTCTGCAACGTACCCCGCGTGGGCGTATTGTTACCGACAAAGCATACCAACATTTTTCTATAGCTCCTAAAGCACCATAATTTAAACGAGTCTCAGTGTATTTAACCTGGCTTGGGATAAGAAGTTAGCTAATCAACTGAAACGGTAAGCTTTTTATATATCACACAGTTCTAGCACGGAGTTTTTTCTTAGTGCAAGGCAAATTTGTGCGGTAATAATACCAATTCGCATAAATATTCGGTCATTCAGCGAGAATTAAACGCTTTAGAGGCACGGCGTTGATTGCAGAGAATGGTTATTCAGGAGAACGTGCTCCTGCGTTCTCTAATAAGCTACATCCTTGTAGCGTCCTTTTCAAAATTAATAACACAGGCTATGAAGCGTTTAAACTCGCCTTTTGGGAGCGTGTTAGAGGCGCGATAATTGCGCAAAACGTGTTTGATGTAGAACAACTATACCTGCACACGTTTCGCTTATTCTCCCACCTCTGACATCGCTCTGAACTGACTTAATCTTTATGAGAATTGGTATAACTTGTCTATTGCAAATAAAGTTAACGCAGTAATAAGGAAACACAACTGCTAGAAAGTAAGTGTTATCCTGAGCTCAGGTTATTTATTGTATCAGCTGATTTTTTGGACAAAAAAAAGCCCGCTTAAGGGAAGCGGGCCAACTTAATTTCTCAAGTTGCTAGAAGGAATATGGTATTCCAGGAAACATGTCAGAGAGATAAGATAGCAAACTATCTAATCTAAAAATTCACTGGCTAATGATAAACCCTAGGGGTAAAAGAAGTTTATCAGTGCGCTAGCTCAGAAAACATGTGTATTTTAGATAAAACATTGATCTAAAACAAACGAAATAAATTTATCTTTTTCATTAGAAAAACTAATGAGTAAGGGGCTGAATTAGCCTTGGCTACTTTCAGCGTAATTATCAACGCTAACAAAAGATGTAATTTATTTGTAAATTCTTACAAAACGTACGTTGTAGGGGTTGTTTGCATCTATCATTTTCTATTACTATACCTAGCATATAAAAACCTGAACAAGCCATACTTTCATTAATGCAAACAGTTGAAGACCATTTTCAAATTAGAGTGTTTTATGAAGATACCGATGCTGGCGGAAATGTTTATCATGCAAATTATTTGAATTTTTGTGAACGTGCTCGTACAGAATGGTTAAGAAAGCTTGGTATTAGCCAATCAACTTTTTTAGAACAAAGTGCGGGCTTTGTGGTCAGAAAGCTTGAAATGGATAACTTAGCGCCCGCTAAATTAGATGATTTGCTAACGGTTATTACCACAATTGAACAACTTAAACGCGCAAGTGTTAGTTTTATTCAACACGTGTTTAATGAACAACAACTGTGCATGTGTCGTATTAAAGTTGTGGTTGCCTATGTTGATCTTATCCATGTAAAACCATGTGCCATACCCAATAATATTTTAGGAGCGTTAAAAAGTGTCAGCTGAACTTTCAATTTTGGATTTGTTTTTGGAAGCAAGTTTGCTCGTGAAAACAGTAATGTTAATTTTACTTGGCTTTTCGGTTGTTTCTTGGGCGATGATTTTTCAACGTCGTAAAGTTCTTGTAGAAGCCACTCAGCAATTAGAAGAATTTGAAGACAAGTTTTGGAGCGGAGCTGATTTAAGCCGTTTATATGCCGAAGTCACTGCAAATCAACAAATAAAAGGTATTGAAAGTTTATTTGTAGCGGGCTTTAAAGAGTTTGCACGGATCAGAAAAAGTAATATTAATACGCCTCAGGCTGTTGTTGACGGTACGCATAGAGCTATGCGTGTTGCGCTTTCAAGAGAAGTTGATACGTTAGAAACACATTTACCTTTCATGGCAACCGTTGGTTCTATTAGTCCATACATCGGTTTATTTGGTACGGTATGGGGTATCATGAATTCGTTTATTGCTCTAGGTGCAGTACAACAAGCGACACTTGCGATGGTTGCACCGGGCATCGCCGAAGCTTTAATAGCGACAGCCATGGGCTTATTTGCAGCAATTCCTGCCGTAATGGCATATAACCGTTTTACTCATAGTGTTGAAAAGCTTGAAAATAGATACGCGAATTTCATGGAAGAGTTTTCAAGTATATTACAGCGTCAATCATCTGCGGCTCAGTAATCGCGAAGGAGATTTTATATGTACAGTCGTGTTAGACGTAAAAAAGTCGCCGAAATAAACGTTGTACCTTATATTGATGTAATGTTGGTATTGCTTATTATCTTTATGGTTACGGCACCATTAATTACGCAAGGGGTAAAAGTAGATTTACCCAAAGCGGATGCTGAACCTTTAGATGAAGACTCTAAACCGCCATTGGTAGCGTCAGTAGATGCGGAAGGTAATTATTATTTAGCAATAGGCACGAGTAAAAATCAGCAGTTATCTGCTGAAGAGGTAGCAACCTTAGTAAAATCACACCTTGCTAAAGCCCCTGAAACACCTGTTGTGGTCAATGGTGATGGCGCTGTGTCATATGATGCCGTCATTCAACTAATGGTGTTATTACAAAAAGAAGCGGGTGTACCTTCGGTTGGGTTGATGACTGACTCTCTCGAGGAGAACTAACGCGTGCAAGGACCATTTGTAAAAGCGTTAGTAATTAGCTTTTCTGCGCATATTATTATTGCCTTAGTGTTATTGTTTGCTGATTTTTCTTCGTTAGCAAAACCAACACCTACAGCAAGTCATGCTATTGCGCCACCAAAGCCAATTAAAGCCGTTGTTGTTGAAAAGAAAACGATAGAAAAGCAGTTAAATAAAATTCGTGAAAAAGATTTAGCGCAAAAACGTAAAAAAGCTGCCGAAGATAAAGCAAGAAAAGATCGCATTCGTAATGCGGCGCTTGCGAAAAAACGTAAACAAGAGCAAGCCAAACGCAAAAGAGAAGAAGAGTTACGAAAATCAGCGTTAGCGAAAAAGAAAAAAGCGGCAGATGAGAAAAGACGTCGAGAAGCAGAAGCTAAGCGAAAGAAAAAAGCTGAAGAAGAAAAACGTAAACGCCAAGAAGCTGAAAGAAAACGCAGAGCTAAAAAAGAGCGCGAAGAGCAAGAGCGTCAACTAGCAGAACAAATGGCGCAAGAAATGGCAGCAAGAGCGCAAGCTCGCCAACAGCGAGTAACCTCAGAGCTTGACCGTTATACAGCATTGATCACACACATCATTCAAAGTAACTTATTAACAGATCAAGCAACGATGGAAGGTAAGTCGTGTAAGCTGAATATTACCTTGGCGGCATCAGGCTTTGTAATTGATGTGTCAAGACAGGGCGGTGACCGTATAGTATGTGATGCGGCACGTAATGCAGTTAAGAAAGCGGGTACCTTGCCTGTATCAAAAGATCCGGAAGTGTTTGAAAAAATGCGTTCGATCAGTTTAACTGTGGTGCCAGAGTTTTAATTAACCTTAAAAAAAGCAATTTGATATCTTATGAAAAAACTCAGAATATTTATTTCTTTATGCGTGTTGTTAATTACAACGCGAACATTTGCCGGTTCATTAGAAATAGTGATAACCGAAGGGGTGGACGGTGCGCGTCCTATCGCAATATTACCTTTTACCTATGATGGGCCTGGTCAATTGCCTGAAAACATCACTCAAATTGTCAGTGATGATTTACTACGTAGTGGTAAATTCAGTCCTATATCACCCACAAATTTTCCGCAGTTTCCTAATAAAGTTGAAGATGTTGATTATGCAGCTTGGGCAAATATTGGTGTAGAAAATGTTGTTGTTGGCAAAATATCGTCAACTGGCTTAGGGCGTTATCAAGTGACCTTTCATTTAGTCGATGTAGTGCGTGGCCAAATTACTGACGGTAAAACGCAAATGTTAAGCGGTGGCAAGCTTGTAAAAAGTACTGATCACATTTTAGCGGAAAGTAGTGTTGAAATAAGCTCAAGCCAATTTCGACGCTACTCTCATCGAATTAGTAATAAAATTTACCAAACATTAACGGGTACTCGTGGTGCATTTTTAACCAAGATAGCTTTCGTGATTGTAAGAGACCAAGGTGATTATCCGTATCAATTAGTGATATCTGATTACGATGGTTTTAACGAACATACGTTGTTAAGTTCAAAGGAGCCATTGATGTCACCGTCTTGGGATCCTTCTGGCAATCAATTAGCTTATGTGACTTTCCTTAATCATCAGGCTCAAATCTATTCTATTGATATTTATACAGGTAAACGTAAATTAATTGCTTCATTCAATGGGATCAACAGTGCTCCTCGTTGGTCGCCTGACGGTAAGAAAATGGCGATGGTATTGTCGAAAGACGGTAATCCAGAGCTTTATGTGATGGATGTAGCCACTAAAAAACTACGCAGAATTACCCGTCATCGTGCTATTGATACGGAGCCAAGTTGGACACCTGATGGTAATTCATTGATATTTAGTTCAGAACGGGGTGGAAAAGCGCAGCTATATCGCGTAAATTTAGTGAACGGAAAAGTAAGGCGACTCACTTTTGATGGTGAAATGAACCTTGGTGGCTCATTATCTCCTGACGGTCGTCAACTTGTAATGGTAAATCGCACACGTGGCCAATATCATTTGGCAAAGCAAGATTTGGATACGGGAACCTTCCAAGTGTTAACGCGAACTCGATTAGATGAATCACCAAGTATCGCACCTAATGGTGGTATGATCATCTACAGTACATTACATAATAACCGACAAGTTTTGAGCTTAGTCTCATTAGATGGTAGATTTAAAGCACGATTACCTGCGCTTAATGGCGAAGTGAAATCACCTGCTTGGTCACCATTTTTATAAAAATTGTAAGAATTAAAATTATTGAAACAATAAGGAAACCTAAAATGCGCTTGAATAAAACTGTGAAGGCTCTTGCTGTAGCTTTACCTATTATGGCTTTAACTGCTTGTAGTTCAAATACTGAAACTGATGAGCAAAGCCAGGTTGATACAAATACTCAAACTCAAACTACAACTGAGCAAGATAACGTTCAAGTGACTGCAGCTCAACGTGAAGCTGAAATTGCAGAGCAAAAACGTCAAGAAATGGAACGTTTACGTTCAGAACATATTGTTTATTTTGGTTTTGATAAATCAACAGTAAGTGCAGACTTTTCAAATGTATTAGACGCACATGCTACGTTCTTATCAAAAAATAGTGATGTAAATGTCTTAATTGAAGGTCATGCAGATGAGCGTGGTACGCCTGATTACAACATTGCATTAGGCGAACGTCGTGCTAAGTCAGTACAAACGTATTTAGAAAACATGGGGGTTTCACCTTCTCAAATTTCTATCGTAAGTTACGGTGAAGAAAAACCAATGGTTAGAAACCGCTCTGAGAGTGCTTTTGCTAAAAACCGCCGTGCGGTATTAGTTTACTAATTGAGTAACCTATAAATGAAACTAAACCAAGTTTTATTTGGTGTACTTTCTGCTGCCGCCTTTTATGGTCAGGCAGCAGAACCAGCACCAGTGATTGATGCATCTAACGTTATTTCTAGCTCTGCAAGTTCTGGTTCATTGCATGAACAAATTGAAGACATTGTTCGCCAAAATAAGGTGTACACACGTAATCAAATTAAAATGCAGCGTCAACTTGATGAGTTACAAAATGAAGTAAGTGAACTTCGTGGTGTTACAGAGTTGCATTCACATCAATTATCGCAAGTATTAGATCGACAAAAAGAACTGTATCAAGAGCTTGAACGTCGAGTGTCACAAGCACTTAAACCTAAAACACCTGCGAATACGTTTGAGCACGCAACTGTATCAACTCCTACCGTTAGCCCGACAGCTACGAATGGTGATGATGTATATAATGCTGCGCTAAACTTAGTGTTAAAAGAAAAACGCTACGATGATGCGATACCTGCATTTCGACAGTTTATTTCACAATATCCCAATTCGAGTTATGCCGCTAATGCGCAATATTGGTTAGGGCAATTACTCTTTAGCAAAGGTGAGCTTTCACAAGCTAAATCAGCGTTTTCTGTTGTCGTGAATCAGTTTAAAGATTCATCTAAACGCAGTGATGCAATGCTTAAGTTAGGAATGGTCGAACAAAAACAAAATAACGTTGCTCAAGCCAAAAGCATCTATCAACAACTTTTATCGTTGTACCCTGATTCAAGTGCTGCAAAGTTAGCACAGCCAAGATTATCGTCACTACAGTAGTTTTGTGGCGATAACTTGCTCAGTGTGTTGGCTTTTTAAACAAAAAATCACAGATAGCAAAAAAACTTAATTTTGTTGTTGCACTCGCCAAAATTATGAGTATCATATGCGGCGCGTTGAACGAGACGTTCCACGTAAATAAATGTCGGTCGTTAGCTCAGTTGGTAGAGCAGTTGGCTTTTAACCAATTTGTCGAAGGTTCAAATCCTTCACGACCGACCACTTTCTTTCATGATAAAGTTAGGTTGAAGGGTTGAACCAAGAAGAAGGTTCACAAAATTGTCAGGAACAATTTTGAACGCTTAGCGGCCCAAAGGGTGTAGTACAGGATGTATGGAATAAATCCTTCACGACCGACCACTTTCTTCATACCAAAATAGAAAGTGTGGCTCGCCATTTATTAGATAGTAAAATAAGATTATCGGTCGTTAGCTCAGTTGGTAGAGCAGTTGGCTTTTAACCAATTTGTCGAAGGTTCAAATCCTTCACGACCGACCACTTTTTACTTGAGTAAAGTTAGGTTGAAGGGTTGAACCAAGAAGAAGGTTCACAAAGTTGTCAGGAACAATTTTGAACGCGCAGTGGCCCAAAGGGTGTAGTACAGGATGTACGAAATAAATCCTTCACAACCGAACACTTCTTAAGTATTTAAGTCGTAAACAGAGTCTACATTTTATTATCATACCCATCTATCATCGGTCGTTAGCTCAGTTGGTAGAGCAGTTGGCTTTTAACCAATTTGTCGAAGGTTCAAATCCTTCACGACCGACCACTTTTAAAAAATTATTTATCGCCTAAACCGTGTAGCTAATAATTCAGCTAACGTTTTGAATCAAGAAGAAGGTTCACAAAATTGTCAGGAACAATTTTGAACGCGCAGCGGCCCGTAGGGTGAAGTACAGGATGTACGGAATAAATCCCACCGACCACTTTTTTATCATGTTATCGCCTATTTGTATGACTTCCCCACACGATATAAGCAGTTCACTAAAAACCACCAGTTGTACATTGATCCGATAGTACACTTTTCATCGTATATCTCGTATAATTCCGCCCAGTTGTAATAGGCACGTAGAGTAAACTAATGGCACAGAGTAATTTAGCAGTAGATTTTGAATTTAACTTTCCAGCGAAACCCGCAAAGTTATCTGAACAAGAAAAATCAGACTACAAAACACGCATTAAGAACCTATTAGTTGAAAAAAACGCGGTATTGATCGCGCATTATTATACTGATCCTGAGATTCAAGCGTTAGCCGAAGAAACCGGTGGCTGTGTGGCAGATTCACTAGAAATGGCACGTTTTGGTAACCAACATCAGGCAGATACGTTAATCATTGCAGGTGTTAAGTTCATGGGTGAAACCGCAAAAGTGCTAACACCTGAAAAACGTGTTGTTATGCCAACCCTAGAAGCTACGTGTTCTTTAGATTTAGGTTGCCCAATTAAAGAGTTTAACGATTTTTGTGATCAACACCCTGATCGTACCGTTGTTGTTTACGCCAATACTTCAACAGCCGTCAAAGCGCGTGCTGATTGGATAGTCACTTCATCTTGCGCACTCGACATTGTTGAACACTTAGATGAACAAGGCGAAAAAATTGTTTGGGGGCCAGATCGTCATCTAGGCAATTATATTCAAAAGCAAACGGGTGCAGATATGATCATGTGGCAAGGTGCTTGTATTGTGCATGATGAGTTTAAAACCAAGGCGTTGACTGATATGAAAGCGTTGCATCCTGATGCCGCTATTTTGGTTCATCCTGAGTCTCCAGCAGAAATTGTAGCGCTAGCTGACGCCGTAGGTTCAACTAGCCAACTGATCAAAGCAGCACAAGAAATGCCTAACCAAAAATTCATTGTTGCCACTGATCGCGGTATTTTTTATAAAATGCAGCAACTGTGCCCTGAAAAAGAGTTTTTTGAAGCTCCAACAGCAGGGGAAGGGGCAACCTGTAAAAGCTGCGCACATTGCCCTTGGATGGCGATGAACGGCTTAAAAGCCATTGAAGAAGCCCTAATAGATCCAACTGGCAAAGAAGTTTTTGTTGATATGGAACTGCGAAAAGGCGCTTTACGTTCAACCAATCGCATGCTCGATTTTTCAGCAAGTTTAAAACGTTAAGCTAAAAAGCAACCAATTAGTACTGAAAGTATAAGAAAGCCTTGCTAAATCAGGGCTTTTTTTCTAACATAGCGCAGCTTTTTTAGTGCAGCCTTCAGTATTGATGTGAAGGAGCAATAAAAATTCAAGTTTAGGTGACGTGTCCGAGTTGCTGCCAAGGTGTATAACACGCCTAGGCGAGCTCAGCCAAATCACCCAGTGCAGATAAACACTGTAAAAAATTTATCGTTAAAAAATGAATCAAATTTAGGTGACGTGTCCGAGTGGCTGCCAAGGTTTATAACACGCCTAGGCGAGCTCAGCCAAATCACCCAGTGCAGATAAACACTGTAAAAAATTTATCGTTAAAAAATGAATCAAATTTAGGTGACGTGTCCGAGTTGCTGCCAAGGTTTATAACACGCCTGGCGTGCTCAGCCAAAACACCCAGTGTCGATAAACACTGTAAAAAATTTATCGTTAAAAAATGAATCAAATTTAGGTGACGTGTCCGAGTGGCTGAAGGAGCACGCCTGGAAAGTGTGTAAAGGGCAACCTTTCGAGAGTTCGAATCTCTCCGTCACCGCCATCTATAGTTTTACTCAAGTTTTTAATTTAACACAATAGATCAGTTTGTCATGAGTTAGTGTTTCTCGTCTTCAAACTTTTTGATGATTATTGGTTTTATAGCATTTTTACAAAAAGGTTATAGTTAATTCTTGGCTTCGTACTAAAATTGTTTGCACAAATGTTTAACAAGTTGAATATATCTCAATTCCCTATATAATTCGCGGTCTCTGATAACAAGTATAATTAAACAACTAAACAGGTGTAGGGATGCATTTAAATGCGGTTTTATGTCAATAATTTTTGCTATTTAAGTGCTGAAAATAAAACAATGTTGTCGGATGAACGTCATTGTTTTGATAAAAGTGATTTACCTAAGTTAGATTGGGTTTCACCCATTCAAAGGCGACGATTAAGTGCCTTTACTAAAATGGCATTGCATTGCGCATCAGAGGTAAACAGCGAAAGAGCTAATTGCCCAGTTGTTTTTTCTTCACGACACGGTGATTTACACAAAACAGCCAGCCTTCTAGATTCCTTAGCGTTAAAAGAAAGTCTTTCTCCCACAGGGTTTAGTATGTCTGTACATAATGCCACCGCTGGGTTATTCAGTATTTTAACGAATAACCAGGCTGCATCAAATACTGTATCTGCTGGTAAAGAATCGCTGTTGATGGCTTTAGTTGATGCATATGCCAAATTAAAGAGTGACAACCTTGATCAAGTTTTAGTCGTTCATTGCGATCAAGCATTACCTATTGAATACCTTGGGTACCAAGATGAAAAACAAATTGATCATTGTTTAGCAATGTTGATCTCTAAAAGTATTGCTACAGGTGAAGAATTAACGATTGAACGTAGTGAAAAAAAGCCACTTAATGAAGATGCGTTGCTACCTCACGGTATAATGATTGGCCAGTTTCTTAGAAGTAAAAACAGTCGTTGCTTATTGCAAGGGCGACACAATAACTGGTCTGTTAAGGCGTTAACATGAGCTATATCAGTTATGTTTGGCGGTTGTTCACCACAGGGCTTTGTTTTTTTGTTTTCGGTTTTAGTGGTTTGATTGTCTCTATTTTTATCTGTCCGTTACAGATTTTACTTTATTCAAATAGAGACAAAAGAAAACGTAAAGCACGTAAAATGGTGCATTACTTGTTTAAAGGCTTTGTGTGCTTATTAAAATATAGTGGCACAGCAAAATTTAGCATTGAAAATAAAAACGACCTCAAACACTTGTCAGGAAATATAGTGATGGCTAATCATCCTTCACTCATTGATGTCGTTGTACTTATTTCTATTATTCCAAATGCAGATTGTGTTGTTAAAGCAACATTATTTAACAACCCCTTCATTAAGGCCATTTTAAGCAACACTGGGTATATCAGTAATGATTGTGCCGATGGTGTTATTGAAGATTGCCGGCAATCACTTCATTGTGGAAATAACCTTATTATTTTCCCTGAAGGAACACGAACGATACCCGGTGAAGCGATAAGGTTTCAACGAGGAGCGGCCAATATTGCATTACGATGTAATGCTACTATAACGCCAGTATTAATAAACGTTGAACCAACTACCTTAACGAAAGCGGAAAAATGGTATCATATTCCAAATAAACGTTTTGTATTTAGATTAATGTTAGCAAATAAAATACCGTCATTTACTTTTACTGGTGATAATGCAATGAGTAAAATGAGTCGCCAGTTTACCGCTGTTTTAGAGCAGCATTACCGAGAGGAAATAGCAAGAATATGAGTGATTTAGTGCTCGAAGTGAAAATGTTAATCATTGAATCTTTGGATCTAGAAGATGTTACTGTTGATGACATTAAAGATGATGAACCGTTATTTGGAGATGGTTTAGGATTAGATAGTATTGATGCTCTAGAATTAGGCTTAGCGATTAAAAAACGTTTTGATATTAAACTTGATGCAAACTCAGAAGAAACTAAACAGCATTTTTCGTCAGTGAATAGCTTAGTTAAATTTATACAAAGTGTGAAGAGTCAATAGGTAAACAAATGAAGTCTAGAGAAGAAATGTTAACAACATTGAGCGAAATTTTAGTTGAAGATTTCGAAGTTGATGAAGCTGATATCAAGCCTGAAACGCACTTATATGAAGAGCTTGAGCTAGATAGTATTGATGCCGTTGACTTGGTTGTTAAGTTAAGCCAAATAACTGGAAAAAAAATCAACCCTGATGCGTTTAAACGAGTAAGAACGGTTGGTGATGTTATTGATGAACTTGAAGCATTATTATTGACCAAGTGAAAACTCCGCTAACTTTGCTATTGGGTGGACTTATAATTCTCTACCCCTTTATTGTTTATTTTGGTTTAGAATACGTTGAACCTCGTTGGCTTGGTATTGCGCTTTTGAGTATCGTGCTCTTACGGTTTCAATTAGCTAAATCGTTGGCGAATAAAATGCCATGGTTGCCTGTGTCGACTATTTTAGGCGCATGCGTCATATTATTTTCTATCATTATCAATCAAGACAGCGGAATTTTATTTTATCCTGTTATTGTCAATGTTGCTTTGTTTTTGGCGTTCAGTTATTCGCTAATGAGAAAGCCTTGTGTGATTGAAACTTTCGCTCGAATAACAAATGATAATTTAAGTGAAAAGGCGGTTCACTATACTGAAAAGGTTACCAAGGTATGGTGCATTTTTTTTATTTTAAATGCTGCCATATCAACGTATACAACATTGTGCTTATCAAAAGAGGCGTGGATGCTGTATAACGGCTTTATCGCTTATATTGCTATGGCAATAGTGTTCTTAATAGAGTTATTGGTTAGGCGTTCAGTACAAAAAAACAATGAAAATAAATAAATTTATTGGTGAAAACCCTCAGTTGTTTTCTGGTCAATCGCAATATTCAAGTGATGACTTTCTTCGAGATATTGAACAATATCGACGGTTAATTAAAACGACCATTGCAAAACGTTCCTCGATAAAAGTTATGCTCTACGACGCCAATCTTTACCGATTTTTAGTGCGTTTTTTGGCATTGGGTATTGAAAATGTTCGCGTGATATTACCGCCTAACGAACAAATTGGTACGCTTGAAAACATCGCCGAATCTGCTGATTATACTGCTGGTAATATATCAATCAATGATATGCCTTCTATTGAAGGTGCGTGTTTATCGACTGAAAAAATATCAGCGCCAAGTTGGCCTGAAAGTGGCGAAGTTATTTTTTTTACTTCAGGTACATCGGGCAAACCAAAAGCTATTATCAAAGACTGGACATTATTAAATAAAGAATTGTTAACGCTAGAAAAACTGTTTCCAATGTCAGCTGAAAATGTGTTTGTTTCCACGGTTTCACACCAACATATTTATGGTTTGCTGTTTCGAGCACTTCTTCCGTTAAAAAAAGGTAATACCGTTTACCAAACCCATGAATTTCCAGAACATATAGCCAGCGTCATACGTCAACATAAACACGTGGTATTAGTTTCGAGCCCTGCGTTTTTATCTCGATTAGTTGAAGACAACGTTATCGCAACATATCAACATCATTTGCATGTTGTTTTTTGCTCAGGTGGAAAATTAGAGACTAGCCATGCGTTAAGCTTATTCGAACAATTTCACAAACCAATAACGCAAATTTATGGTAGTACAGAGTCAGGAGGAATTGCTTATCGACATGTTTGTAAACCGTCTGATGAACTCTGGCAGTTGTTCCCAGGTGTAGAATGTGACGTAGAATCTAGCTCTCATCGATTATTACTTCATTCCCCTTTTGTAAAAGAAGAGACAATACAACTTGATGATATTTGCCAAATAGAACAAGGAAAGTTACGGTTGTTAGGCAGGATAGATCGAACCATTAAGCTTGAAGAAAAACGTGTCAATTTAACTCACATGGAGCAGGTGTGTTGCCAGCATGAATGGACTGAAAGCGTTAAGCTTTTTGAATTAAAACAACAAAGAACAACTATTGCAGCTGTTGTGGTATTAAGCCCTTTGGGCAAACTTGCGCTAGCAGAACAAGGTTCACGAGGCGTAACAGTTCAATTAAAAATATTTTTACAACAATATTTTGAACGAGTTACGCTGCCACGTAAATGGCGCTTTGTAGAACACTTCCCTTATAATACACAGGGAAAATTACCAATGATTGAATTGGAGAAGCTGTTTGTCTAATTTAACAAATATTTTACCGAGTATTGATGAGTGTAGTGTTATTGATGATAGTGAAGTTTCAATAACACTAGTAGCTGATGAAAATATTGACTATTTTAAAGGGCACTTTCCACAAGCGTCAATTTTGCCAGGTGTTGTGCAGTTAGACTGGGCAATACATTATGCTCGAGAACATTTAGCGATTGCTGATTCGGCGGTTAGAAACCTAGAAGTGTTAAAGTTTCAAGAAGTGATCACGCCAAATATGAAAGTAACCCTATTGTTAACGCTAAAAAGCGCGCATAAATTTACCTTTAAGTACATCTCAACAAAAGGCACTCACGCTTCTGGGCGGATAGTATTAGAGGAAACCTAATTGCAATACTGTTTTGTGATACCTAATTATAACCACACTGAAAATTTAGCCAATCAAATTGCGACATTAGCAAAGTATGGCTTAGCTATTATCATGGTTAATGATGGTAGTGATTTGCAGGTAAAGTCAGACTTAGAAGAGCTTACTGCTCAAGAGCCGTTATTAACGTTATTACATCATGAAACCAACCAAGGCAAAGGTGGGGCTGTTCAAACTGGGCTAACATATGCATTGGCAGAAGGGTTTGATTATGCCATTCAAGTGGATGCAGACGGCCAACATTGTCTTGACGACATTCCCGCGTTAATTGCGTTATCTCAACAATTCCCTCATTCAGTCATTAGTGGAAAGCCTGTTTATGATGACTCTATCCCCAAGGTTCGTTACTTGGCGCGTTATATTACGCATTTTTGGGTGATAATCGAAACTCTTTCAACTTCATTAAAAGACACGATGTGCGGTTTTCGTGTATACCCATTAAAGGCAAGTGTTGCTTTGCTCGATAAAGTGGCAATCGGCAAGCGAATGGATTTTGATATTGAAATTTTAGTGCGGCTATATTGGCAAGGAACCAACACTCAATTTATAGCAACCAACGTTATTTATCCTCAAAACGGTGTTTCTCATTTTAAAGCGTTCGAAGACAATGCCAGAATTTCATGGATGCATACAAAATTATGCTTTGGTATGTTGCGTAGACTGCCCATGTTAATTGCGAGAAAACTTAAAAGATGAAACAAAGTAACCAACATTGGGCGAAAATGGAAGAAAGAGGCTCAAGGATTGGCTTAAAAATTCTTTTATGGGTTTATCGGTTATTTGGTAGAAGGCTATTATGGCTAGTACTTTTTCCTGTCGTGTTATTTATGTTCCTTACAGGAAGTAGAGCAAGGTTAGCGTCGTACCAGTTTTTTAAACAAGCGCATCGTGTCAATAGTGATGTGCCTAAGCCTAGTTTTTACACTAGTTTAAAACATTTTTGTCAATTTGCAGATTCAGCATTTGATAAGTTCGATGCATGGCTGAACAGAATAAAGCAACAAGATTTAACCTATAACGATAGCCAAGTATTTCCTAGGCTAGTAGAACGAAAGAAAGGGGCAATTTTTATCGGTTCACACCTAGGTAATTTAGAAGTATGTCGAGCATTAAGTTACGGAAAGTATACAACAAAAATTAATGTGCTTGTTTTTACTGACCATGCCGTAAAGTTTAACGAAATGCTGCAAAGTGTGAATGAAGGTGTTGCGATTAATTTGATCCAAGTTGGTGCTATGTCGCCCGCATTGGCCATTTCCCTTAAAGAAAAAGTCGACAATGGTGAAATGATAGTGATTGTTGGTGATAGAACTAGTGTTACTCAACAAAGTCGTGTGGAATATGTACCATTTTTAGGTAATGATGCTGCCTTTTCTCAAGGGCCGTTTATACTTGCCGCATTGTTAGATTGTCCAATTTATTGGTTTTTTTGTTTTAAAGAAAAGGGTGGTTTTCATGTTGTTTTTGAACATGTTAGCGACGGGCTTGCTTTGCCAAGAAAGCAGCGAAACATTATTTTAAAAGAGGTAATAACTGCATATGCTGAGCGATTAGCGTATTATGCGGTGCGTTATCCGTTTCAATGGTTTAATTTTTTTGATTTCTGGCAGAAAGATGAAACTGTAAGTAGAAGAAAAGAAAAATAAGTTAGGATAGAAATGAACTCAGTCGTATTTGGTCAAGGCAGACTAGCCATCGAAGATATCGTTGCAATTGCAACCGGTGATGTTGCTGTTGAAATTACTAACGATAAATATTTCGTTGAACGTATTGAGAGCGCTGTAACATTTTTAGACGCTTTATTAGCGGAAGATGGCGTGATTTATGGCGTTACCACCGGTTATGGTGACTCTGTTACTACTGAAATTCCTTTAGAGCTTGTGCAAGAGCTGCCGCTACATTTAACGCGTTTTCATGGTTGTGGCCTAGGTGATTTTTTTGATGAAACTCAAGGAAAAGCGATTTTAGCCACTAGATTAGCATCTTTAACTCAAGGGTATTCAGGTGTTAGTTGGGATTTACTCAATTTGCTGTCAACATTTATCAATGAAAATATTATTCCTGTAATCCCACAAGAAGGCTCTGTTGGTGCTAGTGGTGATCTTACTCCTTTATCGTACGTGGCTGGCGCGCTAATAGGTGAACGTGATGTTTATTATCAAGGCAAAGTAACAGCGAGTCGCGATATTTTAGAACAATTAGCTTTAACACCCATTACTTTACGCCCTAAAGAAGGGCTCGCGATCATGAATGGAACAGCTGTGATGACAGCCTTAGCGTGTTTAGCTTATGACCGTGCGCAATACTTAGCAAAAATGGCAGCTCGCATCACCTCTCTTTCTAGTATCGCGCTTAAAGGTAATAGTCACCATTTTGATGAAATTTTATTTTCGGTCAAACCTCATCAAGGTCAACAACTTGTTGCTAAACGAATCCGAGATGATTTAAATCATCATGAGCACCCACGAAATGCCGATAGGCTTCAAGATCGATATTCAATACGTTGTGCTCCGCATGTGATTGGTGTGTTGCAAGATAGCTTGCCATTTTTTAAAACCACCATTGAAAATGAATTAAACTCAGCAAATGACAATCCGATTATTGATGGCATAGGTGAACATGTACTTCATGGTGGGCACTTCTATGGTGGTCATATTGCAATGGTAATGGACAGTATGAAAACTGCCGTGGCGAACCTAGCTGATTTAGCTGATAGGCAGATTGCATCGTTAGTAGATACCCGTTACAACAATGGCTTACCAGCAAACCTTACTTCAAGTTGCGATCAACGTCGTTATATAAACCATGGCCTTAAAGCAGTACAAATAGGAGCCTCTGCTTACACAGCAGAAGCATTGAAATTAACAATGCCCGCCAGTGTGTTTTCTCGATCTACAGAGTGTCATAATCAAGATAAAGTCAGCATGGGCACCATTGCTGCGCGAGATGGCTTACGTGTTTTGCAATTAACAGAGCAAGTATTAGCAAGTACATTACTGGCAGCTGTGCAGGGAATTCGTATTAGATTAGCAAATAATGAGCTTACCTTAGATTCATTATCGCCTAGCCTGATTACTATGTATCAAGACATTGCAAATTATTTTCCTGATTTATCAGAAGATAGACCTTTAGACAGTATGCTAAGACAAACGATCAGTCATATTCAAACCCAACGTTGGCCTTTATATGAAGAGTAAAGATGCGTTAATCAGTGCTTATGCGGAAATAGACATACCTTTTCAAGATTGTGACCCTATGCAGGTTGTTTGGCATGGTAATTATGCTCGCTACTTAGAAGAAGCGCGTAGAGAGCTATTACGTAAAATTGATTATGACTATTTGCAAATGCAAGCGTCAGGTTTTATGTGGCCGATTATTGATATGCGATTAAAGTATGTAAATTCCGCATACTTTTCTCAGTTGATCCGAGTTGATGCTTACTTAAAAGAGTACGAGTCTCGAATAAAAATAGACTATATTATCTCTGACGCAAAAACGGGGCAAAAATTAACAAAAGCTTATACCATTCAAGTTGCCGTTGAAATTGACACAGGAGAAATGCAATTTGAAAGTCCGACAATATTTAAAGAAAAAATACTACCATGGTTAAGTTAATTTATTTTTTTTGCTTGTTATTGCTTAGCGCATGGTCGCAGCCGCTGCACAGCTTCGAGCTTAATGCAGAGCAAGCGATGAATATTTTATCAATGCCAATGGAAAAAAATACTCACGGTACCTTTAAACAAAAGAAGTATTTTAACGTGTTAGCCAACCCTTTTATGTCTTCTGGTTATTACCGCCAAACAGACAGCAAGTTTACATGGGAGACGACTAAACCTGTACATAGTACATTAATCTTTGATGGCGTGAAGCTTTGGCAGCAGAATGGTTCAGAAGAAAAGGTAGAACTGCCATTAGCCAATCATTATATTAAGGTGGTTAAAGCCTTAATTAATGGTGATTTAATAGCGTTAAAAGCATTTTTTGCTTTTAATAAAAGTAAAATAAGCAATTGCGTTATATTGTCGCCATTGGATGATAAAATTGCTTTAATCGGTCAAACAATTCATCTTTGTTACCAAGATAAACACCTCTCAATTCGTATAAATGAAAAAAGCGGTAATTACACTGAACTGTTGATGACACCTGCTGATAAAAGCGTTGTTAAGTAAAGAGCTGTGATGAAAAAGCATACCGGGCTATTAATTGTACAAATGTTTGCTACAGTAATGATGTTACTGTTTTTAGTTCGACAAGGTGTTGATGTTAAAGCAGATATATTAAGTACTTTACCGGCTTCTGACTATCCTGAATTTGTTATTGATGCGGAACAAAAATTGTTCCAGCGTTCCGCTAACCAATTGATTATCTCTTTTTCTGGCGAAGACAAAGTCAAAGCGTATCAACGTATGTTGTCTGATATTCAACAAAAAGGTTGGCAGGTTAGCTTACCTAATAAAGAGAAAATCAGTCAGTTGTCGAATTTTTATACGCAGCATGTTGGTAGTGTACTTTCCAACGATTTTCGAGAACATCTATCAACGATAAAGAGTTATCAACAATATTTTAACCAACAGCTTGCTCAAATATCCAACCCAATTGTCAGCCAAACCTTTGCAAATGATCCCAGTCTTGCCACGTCGAGTTTTATTCATGAAAGGCTGAACCAGTACTCTTCAATATCGGTAAAAGACAATTACTTTATTGCATTAAATTCAACGAAACAGCCTATTTTACTTTTTGTTGAAGTTGAGACTGCAGAAAAAGCGTTAGTTAATATCGATCAAGCAATAGCTGCAGCAGAACACGTTAATCAGTTAGTGAACGAAACATTATTGCAGTATCCGAAAGTAACCATTAAAACTTCTGGAATTTTATTACATACTGCTGAAAATGCTGCAAACGCTAAATGGGAAATGAGTGTTTTTGGCAGCTTGAGTCTTTTAGCAACTGTCATATTAGTTGTTTGGGCATTTCATTCAGTTATTCCTGTTTTTTGGATTATGCTGACGGTGAGTAATGCATTTTTAGTTGGGCTTTGTGCGCTTTTATGGAGCTTTGCGTCAATACATGTGATCACTCTCGTGTTTGGGGTAACGTTAATTGGCTTAACGGTTGATTATTGCTTACATGTATTAACGAGTAAGTATGGAGTTCATAAACATAGGGTAGGGAAGACACTCTGTTTTGCCTTAATCACCACCTTAATTTGCTATAGCTTATTTTATTTTACCCCGTTAATGATATTAAAACAGGTTGCCGTATTCGTAAGTTTTGGATTAATAGCCGCTTATTTTACTAGCTTATGGTTAGAAAGGTTGTTATTTTCTCAAGATTTAAAGCAATCGTCAGTTCGCTTATTAAGTACAAAAACATTAAAACCATTACTATTAAAACTACAACCGGCTATTTTAGTGGCCATTAGCATAGTGATTGTAGCTTCAATAGTTAAACCGCTACAATTTGACGATAATGTTGCGTCATTAAATGCCAGCTCTGATGAGCTTTTGGATGCTGAACGTTATCACTTTGAGTTGCTTAATCAACAGTCAGTTCATCGAGTATTCATCCACGCGACTTCAATTGAAGCATTATTACAAAAAGAAGAGGCGATAGCTGCTCATTTACGTACTACATATCCTTTAATTAACATCAATAAATTAAGTGACTGGCTACCTTCTAAAGCACAGCAAAACATTAATTTTCAACGTATTGAAAAAGCGCAGCAAGGCGGTGTTTTTTCATTGTTGACACAAGCGGTACCAACTTTTCAACTACCCGAACAAGTATCTTACTTAACCGTTAATGCTTTTATTCAAAAGCTAGGTAAACAATACCTTAACCACCTATATGTTGACGATATTAACGGTCATGTATCGGTAATGGAACTGAGTGGGACATCTAAATCGGCAGTTTCTACGTTCTTAGCGGATAAAAAGGATGTGGTTTTATTTGATAAACAATCGTCGTTAACTGATGTTATTCAGCACTTTAGACAAACACTAAGTTATTGGCTTTTTGCTGCTATAGCTGTGATTTTGATATTGTTATTAATACGATATGAATTAAAAACTACGCTAAAAGCTGCGTTGGTTATTGTAGCTGCAACATATAGTGCATTATATCTTTCACAATTACGCGATGGTGCTATCTCTATTTTTAATTTATTGAGTGCAATGCTACTGATTGGTTTAGCCGTTGATTACTTAATTTTTTATCGTGAACGGCAATTAAGTCAAGCAAACCTTTTAGCCGTGAGTCTATCTGCTGCTTCGTCTTTATTGGTTTTTGGCATGTTAGCATTTAGTCAAACTCCGGCGATATACAGCTTTGGCTTAACTGTAACCTTAGGGTTGTTCTTGATTTATATATTGGCGCCAATTGTGGCAAAGGAATAAAATGAAAGTTGAACATGTTGATGTCATCATTATAGGCGCCGGTCCAGCAGGTGCAGTGGCTGGAGCAATGCTTGCAAATTTAAACCATAAAGTGTTAATTATTGAAAAGGAGCATTTTCCTCGTTTTTCTATCGGTGAAAGCCTATTGCCTCAATGTATGGCATTTATCAAACAAGCAGGTTTATTAGAAAATATTGAAACATCAGCTGATGATTTGGCGTTTCAATTTAAAAATGGTGCAGCATTTTTTCACCAAGACAAATACACTGATTTTGATTTTACGGAAAAATTTACACCGGGCCCTGGTACGACTTATCAGATTAAACGTGCCGGTTTTGATAAGCTACTGGCCGATGGCGCTAAGCAAAAAGGGGTAGATATTCGCTATGGCGAATTAGTCAAAAAAGTTGATGTAGAATGTGATAACCCGACGGTAGATATTCAAACTGACACTGGTGAAGAGTATCAAGTTACAGGTAAGTTTTTATTAGATGCGAGCGGCTTTGGGCGGGTATTACCTCGATTATTGCAGTTAGAAACACCGTCCAACTTTCCTGTTAGACAATCCTATTTTACTCATGTTAAAGACAACATAACCGATAAAAACTTCGACAGAAATAAAATTTTAATTACTGTGCATCCAAACTATAAAGATATTTGGTATTGGTTAATTCCATTCGCAGACGGTACCGCAAGTGTTGGCGTAGTAGGCGAGCCATCAATGTTTGATCAACAGTTAACTGCAAACCAATTACTACAGTCTTTTATTGAACAAACACCCAATCTGAAACATTTGTTAAACAATGCAAGCTTTATTTCAGATGCGCGAGTCATTAAAGGCTATGCTGCAAATGTTGATTGTTTATATGGTGATAATTATGCATTACTTGGAAATGCAGGTGAATTTTTAGATCCAGTTTTTTCTTCCGGGGTCACCATTGCAATGAAGTCAGCATCTTTAATTGCACCTGTCGTTGATAAGAAAATAAATGGTAAACGTGTTGATATTGAAAATGAATTTGCTGTACCGCTAAAAAAAGGTATTGATTGTTTTAAAACGTTTGTGAGTGCATGGTATGACGGACGCTTTCAAGATGTGATCTTTTTTGAACAACAAGAGCCGCACGTAAAAGCGATGATCAGTTCTATTTTGGCTGGGTACGCATGGGATGACAATAACCCCTATGTTGTACAAAGTGAAAGACGATTAAATGTATTGGTAAAGTTATGCAACGATATTTAGTCACCATCATATTAACTCTGCTATTTTCCTGTTCAACTACCCAACAGCCCGCTGAAGTATCTATCGCCAAAGATATAGCGTTAAAGTTGCAGTCTGTAGATGAAGAAGTGAAATACTACCAGCAAGCTTTATTAACGGTAACGATGCAAGAACAACAACATAACATGTTAGTGAACACTGAATACACGCAAGGTAAATTGGCGATAGTTGCAGTGTCATTACAAGGCATGCCGTTGTTCGAATTAACGCACGATGATTTTGGGTACGTTGATATAAAACGATATATACCACTTGATATTGAGCCCGCTCATATTTTAGCTGATATGCAGTTGATCCAAATACCAGTAAATAAACTATCATCTCGGTTAATTGGTGGTCGGATCGAAGAAGTGCAAAACGCCGAAAATAGGGTTAGAACCCTGTATTTTCATCAACAACCGGTGATTGAAGTTACGTATTTTGACAGTGTAATCGAGTTTCATCACTTGCAACGACAATACAAAATGACGATTAAAAAGTTAAAGGCGCACTAATGAGCTATTTACATGATTTAGGCATCGTTTGCTCGCTAGGTAATAATAAAGAACAGGTGTTTAATTCACTTATCAATCAACCAAAGAAAGAGTATTTGACGCCCTGGCAGCAAGCGGTCGATTCCGACAAAGTCTTTCATTGTGGTCAAGTGCAGTTAAATACAGGTGAAATGCCTGATCTATCAAGTTTCCCATTACAGTTTCAAAGTAGAAATAACCAACTTGCGTTATTAGCATACCAACAGATTGAAGTAACCGTTAAACGGCTATTAAATGGTATTTGTTCATCTCGTATTGCGGTTGTGTTAGGAACAAGTACTTCTGGGATCAAAGAAGGTGAAGCTGCTCGAGCAGCGCATAAAAATGTAAATAGTTGGCCAGAAAATTATCACTATAGCGTGCAAGAAATGGTATCTCCTGCTGATTTTATCGCCGAAATAACAGGTGCCAAAGGGCCAGTGTATACTATTTCTACTGCTTGTAGCTCGAGTGCTAAATCACTTGCGAGTGCGAGAAGTTTACTTAACAGTGACTTGGTTGATATGGTAATTTGCGGTGGCGTCGATACGTTAAGCCATTTACCGAATAACGGTTTTAATTCTTTAGAATCAATAGCAAAACAATTCTGTAATCCTTTATCAGCTGAACGTGATGGCATTAATATTGGTGAAGGCGCAGCATTATTTGTTATGGCGAAACAGTCTGCGAAAATTAAATTGAAGGGGGTTGGTGAAACATCGGATGCTTATCATATATCAGCGCCTCACCCAGAGGGGAAAGGTGCGAAAACGGCAATGATACAAGCACTAAATGATGCGGTATTAACGGCGGACAACATTCATTATATAAACCTTCACGGTACAGCAACGATTAAAAATGATCAGATGGAAGCTCAGGCAGTTTCTGACGTTTTTGGCACTAAAGTACCTTGCAGTTCAACTAAGCGCTTTACTGGTCATACATTAGGAGCCGCTGGAGGGATTGAAGCTGGTTTATTGTGGTTGCTGTTATCATCAAAAAATATTGAACAAAAAATTCCTGTTAATAAAAGCGATTTTGGAATAGATGCGAACCTTGATAAAGTTGGCATTGCACAAGGTGAACGTTGTGTTTCGTTAGAGAATGTTTTATCAAACTCCTTTGCGTTTGGTGGGAATAACATCAGTATTATTTTAGGTAAAGAAAATGAATAAATACGCGATTGAAGCATTAATCGCTCATCGAGAACCTATGATCTTAATTTCTCGACTTATCGATTTTGGCGAAACACACGCAACATGCGAAGTGGATATAACGAAAGATTCGGCTTTTTATCAACCTGACAGTAACGGTGTACAAAGTTATATTGGTATTGAATATATGGCGCAAGCTATTGCGGCTTTTGCAGGTATTAAAGCACTAGAACAAGGAAAACCCGTAGATATAGGTTTTTTATTGGGAAGCAGGAAATATCAATGCTACCAAACATGCTTCAAGCTAAATGAAACCTACCAAATATCAATTGAAGAATTATATAAAGAAACATCAGGATTAAGCGTGTTTGAATGTGAAATCTCATTAGGTGAGCATATTATTGCGCAAGCAAAAGTTAATGCGTTTCAACCAGAAAACCCGAGAGAATTTTTAAAGGAACAACAATGAATAAACGTGTGCTAGTAACAGGTTCAAGTCGTGGTATAGGACGTGAAATAGCATTAAAGCTCGCTGAGCTGGGGTTTGATATCACTGTACACTGCCGCAGTCAAAAAGCGAAAGCAGAGGAAGTCGCGTCAGATATTATAAAACTTGGCCGTAATGCAACGGTATTACAATTTGATGTTTGTGATAGGGCGTTAGCAAAAAGCACAATCGAAAATGATATTGCAGCATTTGGTGCATACTATGGAGTTGTTTGTAATGCAGGCATAACCCGTGATATGGCTTTTCCAGCAATGGGTGGTGATGACTGGGACGACGTAATTAAAACGGGTTTAGAAGGTTTTTATAATGTTGTTCATCCAACGGTGATGCCAATGGTACAAGCTCGAAAAGGCGGACGTATCATTACCATGGCTTCCGTTTCCGGTATTGCTGGTAATCGAGGGCAAGTAAATTATAGTGCCGCAAAAGCGGGAGTGATTGGCGCGACAAAAGCGCTAGCGTTAGAGCTAGCCAAGCGAAAAATTACCGTTAATTGTGTAGCACCAGGGTTAATTGAAACCGAAATGACCGCTGCTTTACCCTTGGATGACATGTTAAAACTAATACCGTTAAAGCGAGCAGGAAAGGCAAAAGAAGTTGCTGGCGCAGTAGCTTTCCTCATGTCAGATGACGCCGCTTATATCACAAGACAAGTGTTATCGGTTAATGGTGGGCTTATATAATGAAGCGTGTTGTGGTAACAGGAATGTCAGCAATTACAGCGTTAGGGCAAGATTGGCAAAGCTTTAAATCAGCGCTTAATCAAGGCGAAAGTGCTGTCGTTAATATGCCAGAGTGGGATTTCGTAGAAGGTCTGAATACGCGAATTGCTGCACCGGTAAAAGACTTTGAAAAACCTAAACATTATAAGCGACAAAAAGTACGCTCAATGGGGCGAGTGTCTTTAATGGCAACCGTTGCAACAGAACGAGCGATAGCACAAGCTAAATTGAGTGATGCGCCTTGTTTAACTGATGGTTCAACGGGGATCGCGTATGGGTCATCAACAGGTTCAACATCGCCGATAGTTCCTTTTGGTAACTTAATGAAAAACGGCGAAATGAATGGCGTTACTGCCACAAGTTATATCCAAATGATGGCACATACCACTGCGGTGAATGTGGGAGTGTTTTTTGAGTTAAAAGGGAGAACAATTACTACTAGCTCTGCATGTACTTCTGGTTCTCAAGGCATCGGCTATGCCTATGAAGCAATAAAGTATGGTAAACAAAAGGTGATGGTAGCTGGTGGGGCTGAAGAACTCTGCGTAACTGAAGCTGCTGTATTTGATACTTTATTTGCTACGAGTGTGAAAAACGACACACCGAAAAAAACACCACGACCGTTTGAACAAAGTAGAGATGGTCTTGTCATTGGTGAAGGGGCATGTACGTTAATTTTAGAAGAGTTAGAACATGCTAAAGCGCGAGGGGCCACTATCTTAGCTGAGCTTGTTGGTTACGGTACGAATGCTGATGGTGTTCATGTTACTCAACCAACTCAAGAAACTATGACAGCAGCTATCAACTTAGCACTTGAAGACGCCGATCTTTGTGCGAAAGATATCGGTTATGTTAATGCACACGGCACGGCTACAGAACGTGGTGATATTGCGGAGTCATTTGCAACAGAACATGTTTTTGGTCAAGTGCCTATCAGCTCATTAAAAAGCTATTTGGGGCATACCTTAGGTGCGTGTGGTGCGATTGAAGCCTGGGCTTGCATTAACATGATGAATGATAAGTGGTTTGCACCTACGCTGAATTTAGATGAAATTGATAAGAACTGTGCGTCATTAGATTATATTCGAGACGATGCTAGGCAGATTGATACGCAATACGTCATGAGTAATAATTTTGCCTTTGGTGGGATAAACACTTCACTTATTTTTAAAAAGTGGTCGTGAGTAAGTAATGAGATCCTTAACATGTTTTATTTTATTGATACTATTAATTTTTGTTAGCACTAATAGTTATTCAACGCCAAAGAATAAACCCATATTTGAGTATGGTGCAGGCGTTTTTGCATTGTCTACGCCGCAATACGCTGGTGCTCAGTCACGAAAAAACTACCTAGTGCCTTTACCATATTTTTATTATCAAAATGAACATATTAAGGTTAATCGTGAAGGGCTTTTAGGCCGCTTGTGGCAATTGGAAAATATCACACTCGACTTTTCATTTTCAGCCAATATTCCAGTGGAAAGTGCTGAAGTTGATCTTAGAAAAGGAATGCCAGATATCGACTGGACATTTCAAGCGGGCCCCGCGATTAAGTATTACCTAACGGGGAAGCAATATGCTTCTGAAAAATCATACCTTGAGATTTTTAGTCGAAAAGTGTTGATGACTGATTTTAGTTACATTGATGACGCTGGTTGGCAATATGGTGCTTCTTATTTAGCACAATCACTGATAGAAAATAAATTCAACGCAAATGTGACTTGGCAAAACCGTTTAACGGTAAATTTTGCTACAGACGACTTTCATCAATTGTATTATGGTGTAGATAAAAAATATCAATCTAATACTCGTCAAGCCTTCACTTCACAAGGAGGTTATTTACATACAAGTATTTCTTCAGGTGTTGTTTATCGCAAGGGCAGTTTATGGTTGGCTGGCTTTATGATGTATCGTAATCTTCATGGGATGAGAAATGAAAAGAGTCCTTTAGTTGAGAGAAAAGATAGTATGTCCATAGGGGTAGGTATAGCTTGGATAATGCGTTAAGAAGGTTTTTTGATGAGAGGCTTTAAAGCAAAGGCACTTCAATAAAGTGCCTTCTGAACTTAGCGATTAGCCAATAAGGCATTTCGTTCAATTTCGGCAGCTAGCAGCTTAATCCACTTATTGTAGTTACGGTGAATTTTGTTTTTAGATGAAGAGTAATCTAAGTTGTCGCTGTTTTGATAATCGATAGAATAATCACTGTTGTTATAGGTGATTTTAATTTCTGCATAATGATCGCGAACATCAATGCCTGCAATAATGTTGTTATCGTTGGTTTTCAGTACCCGCCATCGTTTATATAATAAAGCATCAATAATCGATTTTTTCATTGTTTCATTATTGATATTAACAGGGACACTTGCTTTTGTATTATAAATCGCTTGAGAAGTTTTACATCCGACAAGAGTAAGTGTGACTAAGATGGAAAATATAATATATTTCATGAATTTCCTTCTGAATATTCCATATGGTTAAAAAACAGTTATTATAACGATATTTCTTACGGATGTAATTTATATAAGTTATTGATTTATATTTTCAAAAAAATAATCATGAAATAACAAAAATATATAATAAATAATTCATTGCCGCTATATTTACTGAATATTTATAACGACATCTATGTGTATTTTTAAAGGAATGAGGGAGCCCCAATGAAATTAACGTTTTTATTAGCTAGCTTGTTAACTGTGTTAGTTATTTTTCAAGCCAAAGCTGCAGACAGAATTGATTCATATTCAATAGAGAAGTTGTTAGATAGTACTAAAGCTAAAGACGCATTAAATAGTAATGTAAAACTATACTTTGGTAATCAAAGCTTTGGCGATTCTCAAGAAACCTATGGTGAAGTGATGACCAATAAAAAAACCAATGCGTTTATGAAGTCTGATCAAGAGGCATGTGAGTGGGTAATGCTTTCAGCATTAAAAGCATTGCAAGCGCGAGCATTAAAAGAAGGGATGAATGCTGTTGTTGGTATTGAGTCTTATTATAAAAAGCGTGAGTTTGTCAGTGAAACACACTTTGAGTGTGGCGCAGGTGCTATTTTGGCAGGGGTAACGTTAAAAGGCACGTTAGTCAAACTATAAGGGTTAAGGACTGTTTATTTTTGTTCAATAAAGCTCAAGTGTTAGCATCGGATTTTCTTGTCATTAACACCATTAATTATGCCGTTCCTTCTTCATTAGAGCATCGCTTATTTGATTCTGAACGTGAACAATTGTTATTAAAACGATCAGTAAAATCGAAGTTAACCTTTCTTCGAAGTCGTGCATTAATTAAACAATACGTTGGTCTTTGTTTTGATTGTGCAAATGAAGATGTTGAGGTTGTTTTTAACCATCAAGAACAGTGTTTGCATGCACTTTATGATTCTAAACTTGTTTGTCGAGTATCATTAAGTCATTCAGGTAGTGCAATTGCTATCGCATTACAGTTATCTGAAAAGCCTTTTATTTTTGGCATTGATATTGAAAATAAAACCAAAAAAAGAGATTTTGAAAGTTTGGCAAAAACGTGTTTGAGCGTTAAAGAACAAGAAAATTTACGGTTAAACTTAAATGATTCTGTAGCGTTTTATCGTCAATGGACTTTAAAGGAAGCGTTGATGAAAGCTACTGGGCAACCATTATCAACATTATTTTCAATCGATAGCGATAAAATATTGTTAGCACAATCGTTAACATCGATTAGCTTTGATTTACATGAGTATGTTGGTACGTTTGTTTGCACGAAACAAGCAAGTTATAAGTTTATTGAGATCAATTAACGCATGAAAAGCAGGTTGCTAGTATTTTATCAGTATCATAAAAATTCTTGGTTCTTTTGGGCTATGTTTTTTGCATTCTACTTGCCTTTATTAAGCTTTGTATTAGTAACGTTGGTATTGTTAGTTTATATATTCTGGCCTTTTACTCACTATAATATACCCTTTCCTGAGGTTTCAAATTCTGCGCATCAACCCCATTCAGTTACGGTGATTAGTCATGGGTTGAAGGATTCTAATAGAGGCTGGGCGAAACAACTTGAATCGCACTTAAAACAACACGATAAGCATGAACTGATTGTCAATATAGATTGGGAAGATTATGCCGATAATGCGTTAACATGCTCGGTAAATGGTCGACGAATTGGTACTAAAATAGCTGAAAAGTTAACACAAATTGATCAGCTAACATCGGTGAAAGTTATTGGGCATAGTTGTGGCGGTTTTATTAATTTAGGGCTTTGTGAAGGGCTTAAATCAGCTAATGAACAGGTGAAGGTAAAAAGCGTTTATTTAGCGCCAGTGTCTGTTTATGGCGGAATATTCTGGAATTATGGAACGCAGAATTTTGGTCGTTGTGCTGATGAAAGTATTACTTATTATGACCGTGAAGATAAGGTTCCAGGTAGTAATAAAGTGCCTGTTTATAGTGAGGGCGTGGATATAACACAGTTAAAAGAAAGCTTTGGCTACCAAGGCCCTTCGCATCAGTGGCCCATTTATTATTTTTTAGCGTTAGTTTCTCGCAAAGAATAAACATAAAGCTTTTCTCAAAAGTTAATTCAAGCGAGTCATTAACATGCTTTTTGATTAGTTTGAACAGTTTCACAGCATGTGCTCCTAATGCCTTTTCGTCAACAGAGACATTTTGTTACGAGTGTTTTACTTTATTTGAATGGAACACTTTACTGATGAAATATCATCCAATTATTGAGGGTGAAATGTAAAACGAACAAACAGAAGTATTCGGCAGAGTGCAGGAAAGAAGCTTTAGCGTGCAAAATACGCAAGTAAGTAAAAAGACAACGCAACTTTTTATCAAAGAGACGTTTTACTCTTAACTCATATCCAGAAGCGAATACTTAAAGGCAGCCGATCGTGTTAACTTATTTTCCTGATAATACAATACTCAACAGACCGTAAATACACTTAACTTTGCATAGTTAACTCACTCGTTAGCACCCGTTTAACTATTTAGAAAAGCAATTAAGTTAAATTAATGTATGTGTTGTTGATAGTAAAAAATCTATAAAGGTGCGTACACGTTTTGGCAAGTTGTCACGGCTAGGGAATACTATATAAAGAGGCAGTACGGGTAACTCAACGTCTACGTTAATGACTTCAAGGCTACCATTGCTTAGCTCGGCTGTGCATAAACTCTCAGGTAGTAACGCAATACCTTGTGACTGTTCGGCAAATTGTTTAGCCAGCGCGAAGTTTCGTGTATTTATTGACCCTTTTATATATTGTAGTGCTAATGATGGGGCATTGTTCATCGGATCAAACAGTACATGCTTATGCAATGACGTTGAACGTTTTTTATCGGTCTTTTGTTGGCAATAACGAGGGCTCGCAAAAAAGTTTAACTTCCCTTCACCAAGCTTTCTCGAAATTAAGCTTAAGGTTTTTAATGAACCACCTCTTAGCGCGAGATCAATATTATTTGAGATTAAATCAAGCGGCTCATCGGTAACCAATATGTCAATAGTTACTCTGGGATATAAACGTGAAAACTCAATCATAACCTTGGCAAAAGATTCGCTGGGCAAGTCGAGAGGAATAGTAATTTTAATACGCCCTGACAAGTGATTTTTTTGGGTAAGACGGTCTTCAATATCTAATAAACGATCCAACGTTTCTTGACAATGATTAAGATAAAGATCCCCTTCGTCGGTGAGGGTTACTTGGCGTGTACTTCGATTAAATAATCGTACATCGAGTCTATTTTCTAATGCTTTAATACGTGCACTAACCGTTGATGTTGGTAAAGATAAACGGCGGCTTGCTTCAGCAAAGCTTTGGCTATTAGCGACTTCAATAAATGTTGTTATTTGAGCAAAGTTACTCATTGTCCACCTTTTTGGGATTGTTTATCCAAATTTAGCTATATACCCGGGCTAATTTGATAATGATAACATTGTTTTACTTTTATCAAATACCCTAAATTTAGGAAAGCTATGTATAAACTATTCACGGTAATGACAATGCTATCTCTGGTGATGCTCCACTCATCAGCGCACGCTAAATCAGAAAGTCACAACGTAAACGACAATTTATCAAACAAAAATATCAGTATAAAATGGCTTGGCGGCCCAACGGTATTAATCACTTTTAATGGTATGAGTATACTCACTGACCCCATGTTTGGTTATGGCGATAAAGCATTTTATATGGCTGATCCTAATGAAATGTTTGATTTGGCCAAGGGACCTAATATGAAACACCATAAGCGCATAACTGCGTTTCCGGGTATTGCGTTAGAAACAGTTGACTTAGTGGTATTGAGCCATGCTCATGAAGATCATTTTGATCAAAAAGCAGAGCAATTACTTAATAAAAATACGCCATTTCTACTACCTCCTGCCAATATAGAGCAACTACAAAAGAAAGGCTTTAATCGTTTGAGTACGTTAAGCGTAGGGGACTCTATTAGCTATAAAGCAGGAGAAGGGAAAGTTACTTTTACCGCGGTTACCGCACACCATACCGACAACGGAGATATTAAGCATTTATTAGGTGAAGGTAATGGTTATTGGATTACATTTGAGCAAGACAACTGGCAATATACGCTTTACTGGACAGGAGATACATTAGCCACGAAAGACCTTATTGATGAAGTTAAAGCATTAGGTCAAATTGATCTGCTTATTGCACACATGGGGCGTGTTGGTACGACTGGACCTTTAGGCAAAATTAGCATGGGAGCTGATGATGTTATTGCTATGTCAGCAGCTTTACAACCTGAAAAGTTATTGCCGATTCATCATTCAACCTACGCGTTATATCTAGAGCCCATCCATCATTTAGTCACCAAAAGTTTGGGAAAACCATATGGACTAGATGTTATATCGGAAGGGTCGACACTTATTTATCAATAAGACGTTAATTTAGCTATACATGAGTAACATGAAAGTTATACCAATTGGATAAATTAATTGATCGCTTAGCGAGAATTAAAAGGCTTAAAGGCAAGGTATTGATTGAACATAATGTTATGCCCTTATCAACATAAATAACGTGTCATATAAGCTTTTTAAACTCGTTATTTGGGGCTCATTTCGTTTGTTCTAAGCTCGTTAATGAGGTTCTAAGTTGCTCAATTAATTAATCCGCTTGGTATTGAACACAGCTCTCACTGATCTTAAACGCTGAACACGTTAGCTTGATATTGACATGTAGCAACATAACTCAAGAACTGGAATACCAAGCTTAAACTGTTTTTAAATAGCAATAATTTGGCTGTTACTAAATTTTGATTTCTACGTGTAGATCTCCTTCGTTTACTCTACGAAAAAGCTCTACTTTTAAAGGCATTTATTCTTCGGGATATTACCGTACTAAATCACTAGACCCTAGTATAAAATTTTTAATAATCAGATTGTTATCATTAAAAATCATAGCATTACTTTCATTGACATTCAGTTATAAACATAATACTAATAATGAAAACAGGAAAGTTGATGTTTATTTATGGATGACTTTAGTCCCTCAGATTTAAAAAGTATATTACACTCAAAACGCGCCAATATTTATTACTTAGAATACTGCCGAGTAATGCAAAAAGATGGGCGTGTACTTTATTTAACTGAAAGTTCCAGAGAGAATCTCTATTTTAATATTCCAATTGCCAATACCACGGTTATTTTATTAGGAAATGGCACTTCAATAACGCAAGCCGCAATACGGATGTTAGCGCAAGCAGGCGTATTAGTTGGCTTTAGTGGCGGTGGCGGCACACCATTATTTATGGCAAATGACGTTGAACAGCCTATTGAATGGTTCACACCGCAAAGTGAATACCGCCCAACGGAATACTTACAAGGTTGGATGAGCTTTTGGTTTGATGATAAAAAGCGTTTATCTGCTGCAAAAATGCTCCAAACTGCTCGGATAAAATATTTATCAAGAGTTTGGCAAAAAGACAAAGATCTGAAACAAAATGGCTTTGATCTTAATGGTATAGAATCAGCTCTTGATGCATTCAATCTACGTACTGACCAAGCTCAGAAGCAAAGCGAAATCCTACTAACAGAAGCTCAATTGACTAAAGCACTTTATAAATTTTCTGCTAATGCCACTAACACAGAAGGTTTTAAACGCCAACATGCCTCAACAGACTTAGCGAACGACTTTTTAAACCACGGTAATTACTTAGCCTATGGCTTAGCAGCAAGTTGTTTATGGGTATTAGGTATTCCTCACGGCTTTGCTGTAATGCACGGAAAAACAAGGCGAGGCGCATTAGTGTTTGACGTGGCCGATTTAATTAAAGACGCACTGGTATTACCTTGGGCATTTATTTGTGCCAAAGAAAATGCCACAGAGCAAGAGTTTAGACAACAAATACTACAAGCATTTACAGACCATAAAACATTAGACTATATGTTTGATAATATTAAAGAAATTTCGTTGACTAACGTTAATGATAGCGATATCAATAATGAAAAGAGCCCATCCTTATGATGGTCACTTTTATATCGCAATGTGAAAAAAATGCCTTAAAGAAAACTCGCCGTGTGCTTGACGCTTTTGCCAATCGTATTGGCGATAATACATGGCAAACTATCATCACCGAAGATGGCTTGCTCACCGTCAAAAAAATGCTGCGTCAAACTGCTAGCAAAAGCACCGCTGTGAGTTGTCATTGGATACGTTCACGTTCCAGAAGTCAGTATTTGTGGGTGGTGGGGAATAAAAGTAAATTTAATGCAGAAGGAATAGTGCCTGTTAATAGCACGAGAAGAAATTTACTAAACAGTGCAATAGAAAATGACTGGAAGTACTTACCCTTAATTAAGTCACTTACTGCGCTCTCAGCTTTGCTCCATGATTGGGGAAAAGCGTCTCGTTTATTCCAAGAGAAACTAAACCCTAAGAGTAAAAATAAATTCAAAGGTGATCCAATAAGGCATGAGTGGATTTCTGTTTTATTACTCAATGCATTGGTAAACAATAAATCGGATGAAACATGGTTAAGGGATCTGTTAGACAATGGCGTAATTGAAAGTGAATTAAAGCAATACGTTAAAGTACAAAATTTAACACCATTAGATAAACTGCCCAATGGCGCTAAATTATTGGCTTGGTTGATAGTTTCTCATCACCGTTTACCTAATTTTTCACATAGCATAAGAGAGACGAGAAAAGAGTGGTTAGGAGTAAAATCAGAAAGTATTGAAGTGCTTCTTCAGCGCATTACTCAAGAATGGGGTTATGAAAACAAGATTGATGAAGCAGAATACAACAAACGTGTTAAGCATTGCTTTGAATTTCAAAATGGCTTGTTATCTGAATCGAAAGAATGGAGGAAACACGTAAAGCGCTGGGCAAATAGCCTAATAAATAACTTACCTTTGCTTGAAACGGCTATGCAAGATGGTAGTTATCGTTTGGTGTTACACCATGCGCGTTTGTGTTTGATGTTAGGTGATCACTATTATTCATCACAAGATGCCGCCAAAAGTTGGCAAGATAACACAGGGTTATTCGCTAATACTGATCGAGTTACCAATGAATTAAAACAAAAGCTTGATGAACATTTGGTTGGTGTCGCAAAAAATGCGCTTGATACCGCGCATTTATTACCTGCATTTGAAAAAGAGCCACCAGTAGCAACTGACATTCAAATATTAAGAAAAGCAAGCCCTACAGCATTCAAATGGCAAGATAAAGCAGTAACCAAAATTAGTGAATGGAAAATACAGCAAGATAAAAAAGTAACAGGCTTTTTTGCGGTTAACATGGCAAGTACAGGCTGCGGAAAAACCTTTGCTAACGCTAAAGTAATGCGTGCGTTATCGACTGATGGTAAAAGTTTACGTTATATTCTCGCCCTTGGGTTACGTACGTTAACGTTACAAACGGGTGATGAATATCGCAATAGGATCGGCTTAACTAATGCCGAGCTTGCCGTATTAATTGGTTCACGGGCGGTGGCTGAATTGCATAATCAACGAGAAATTAACCAAGATGAAATCACTGATGAGGTCTTAGGTTCAGAATCCCAAGAAGCCTTACTAGATGAATTTATTGATTATGACTGTGAAATACCCGAAGAAGGGTTAAGTACTGTATTAACTCGCAACAAAGATAAAGAGTTTTTATATGCGCCAGTACTGGCGTGCACCATTGACCACTTAATGGCAGCAACAGAAACTAAACGGGGTGGCCGCTATATTCTGCCAAGTTTACGGTTAATGTCATCTGACTTAGTGATTGATGAAATAGATGATTTTACCGGTGATGATTTAATCGCGATTGGCAGGCTTATTCACTTAGCAGGCATGTTAGGCAGAAAAGTGATGATTTCATCAGCTACTATTCCACCCGATTTAGCGCTAGGGTATTTTAATGCATACAAAAACGGCTGGAAAATTTTCACTAAAAGTCGAGACGAAGCAAAAGCTGAAATAGGTTGCGCATGGATCGATGAATTTACTACCCAAGTAGATAGTATAAGTGTTGTAGAAAGTGAATCGGCCATTGAGCAATATCAAGTAAAACATAGTCAATTTATTGATAAACGAGTAAACAGTCTAAATAAACAAGTCGCTAAACGTAAAGCAGATGTTGTGCCTTGCCCTTTACTTTCGATAGAAGAATCAACACCAGAAAATGAAGCTGAAGAAAGCAAGCAGTCTCATTATTTTTCAACAGTAAAGCAAGCGACTTTAGCTAAACATCAACTGCATCATAGCATTGATCCTAAAACAGCAATCAAGGTTTCATTTGGTGTGGTACGAGTGGCCAATATAACGCCATGTGTAGAGTTAACGAAGTATTTATTACAAGCCGACTATCCAAATAATACCCAAGTAAAAGTAATGGCTTATCATAGTCAACAAGTTCTGTTGCTACGACATGAACAAGAAAAACACCTCGATGACGTATTAAAACGCAAAGAAAAAACTGGCGAACCACAACAAGCATTTTCCAACCCTGTTATTCGTAATCATCTTGATTCATGCGCTAAAAGTAATAGTCATATTAATAATATGCTGTTTATTTTAGTGGCAACTCCCGTTGAAGAAGTAGGGCGAGATCATGACTTTGACTGGGCAATCATTGAGCCATCATCATATCGTTCGATTGTGCAATTAGCAGGGCGTGTACGTCGTCATCGAACACAAGCAACAGAGTTGGCTAATATTGGTGTAATGCAATATAACCTCAAAGCATTTAAAACCAATGATAAGCAAGGCGGAAAATATTTTATTAAACCGGGCTATGAAGACGGCTGGGATAAAAGCCTACACAGCCATGACCTCAATAAATTAGTGAATGAAACACGTATTAACGAAAGCTTAAATGCCATTGCTAGAATAAAAGTTCCTACCCAAGCAGATAAACAATTATTAGCGTTTATCGAGCATAAAGTAACGGCAGCACAATTAACAAATTTTTCTGCATTTGGCGCAAACACCCTACAAGGTTACTTAACCGAAACATGGTACTTAACGGCATTGCCACAAGTGTTAACCCCTTTTAGAAAAAGTGAAGCGAGCATTAATTTATTCTTGTTTTATAACGAAAATACAGACCAATGCTATTTCACTGAGAAAGGTGAAAAGGGTAGACCTTTAGTTGATATTAATGATCAAGTAATCAACCGAGAAACAATACTCAACATAAAGAAAATAGAATTAACAGAACAACAACGACAAAATTTATGGTTGGATCGTAATTATCAAAGCTTGTTAATCAAGTACCTCAGTGAGCCATGGTTAGCCACACCTAAACGGGTGTCCTTGCGTTATGGAGAAATAAATATGGTAAAACGTGAAAACGCACAATATGAATATAACGATCAGTTTGGGTTGGTTAAAATAAAGAAAGCCTGATTATTGCTAACCAGGCTTTCTGGCTACCTACGTGGTAGTGGACAAATAAATCAATCAATATGATTTCTAAGCTGCCTTTATGGCAGTCGTCAAAGTATAAAAAAATACAAAACCAAAAGCACGTTATTAAATAGAAAGTTATTAATTAAATTAATAATTATGAGGTTGATCTGTTTTTGTTTTTACTTTATTGTATTTTCAAGTTGAAAAATCAAGGAGGTTAATAATGTTAGACACTGCAATAGCAAGTTACTTTTCTGAACGAAAAGAAACGTGGTTAAAAAAAAATATAAAAGCAGCAATGCAAGAGCATGAAATTGCTGAAATGGAGCAATTATGTGAGCAGCAATTTTCATTAAATGAATGGTTACCCAATGCAGCGAAAAGGGCTGGGCAAATTTCAATGTCTACACATCCTTGCACCTTTAGCCATCCGAGTGCGCGGAAAAACAAAAATGGTTATGTTTCTTCTGTTTTAGCAGAAATAGACAAAGTTGAGGATGGTTATTTAAAAACAGGTAACGTGTCTGTTGCTACTGATGCACTAGGTAATGCTGCCGCATTAGATGTTTATAAATTTTTAACCTTAATCATGGAAGATGGTGAAAATTTATTAACCCATATTCAACAAGAAACAGACTTAGCTAAAGCGCTATTAACAACTAAAACGGCTAACTACCAAGATTTAAGAAGTGGTTTTTTAGCCATGGTAGAAGGTGCGACTGAAAGCATTACTAGCTCTAAAATAAAACAAGTGTACTTCCCTGTTGATGATGACTATCACCAATTATCACTGTTAACTAATTCGGGCATGGTTTATCAATTACGTTCTCGCTTAGATAAATTACGTTTTTCAGATGAAGTAAAAGAACGTCGCGATAAAAAGCGCAAAAACGAGTTTAGTGAGCAGGGCTTTAGTGAAATTTACGGTTTAACCACCATCGGGTACGGTGGTACTAAACCGCAAAATATTAGTGTTTTGAATAATCAAAATGGCGGTAAAGCACACCTTTTATCATCGTTGCCACCGAGTATTGAAAAACGCAGTATACATTTTCCTAGAAGTGATTTTTTTACCGAGTCATTTAAAAAATATGAATATGCAGATAATTTCAAAGCGCTGCATAAACTATTTCAGACTGACTATAACAATATCAAACTTCGTGATGCGAGAGACCGTAACCTGCAACAAATCATAGATTTACTCATTGAGAAAATGTGGTCAGTACGTGCTGTTTCACAAGCACAATTTCACGCTGATACATCTTCACTATCAAGCGTGCAGATGACTTGGTTACATGATGATTTTGCTGATGAAAGAGAAAAGTCAGAGCAATGGTTAAATTTACTCATCACTGAAATATCTACATGGTTAACGCGTAGTTATGAAAAGGTGCTAGATAAAAAAGCCATCAAATTAGGCGATGCGGAACGCTTACATTTTGCAGAAGTGATTGAGCGTAATAGGGAGTTTTTAAAATGAACAACATAAAGCGATTGTTATTATTACCCCATATAAAAGTACATAACGCCAATGCACTTTCTAGCCCGTTTACGATTGGTTTTCCTGCCATGACAGCATGGCTTGGCGCAGTGCATGCGTTGCAGCGTAAATTAAATGCACAAGGTCATAGCGATATTAAATTTAATAGTGTTGCTGTAATTAGTCACCAATGTGATTTACAAACCCATAAAGGTGTAGATGATTTTGTTCATTCAATTATTGGCACAGGTAATCCGCTAGATAAAACTGGTGCAAGAAGCGCTTTTATAGAAGAGGCACGTTGTCATTTAGATGTGTCATTAGTGCTTGAATACACCGGCATAGCAAAAGATGACGAACAAGTTTTACAAGAGCAAATAACCCATTTACTTAGCAGCAATATGAAAATGGCTGGGGGCGATATTTTAACCTTTAAAGCCTCACAATTTTTCAAAGTTGAAAATGGAAATCCAGCCGATCTTAGTGCATTAACACAAAAGCTTATGCCAGGTTACGCCTTAATTGAGCGTCGCGACTTAATGACGGAAGCAATGAGTGCAGGGCAAGATGCTATGGATGCTTTGCTAGATAACCTCGTCATTCATCATCATTGTGAAAAAGTAGCAGATGAAATGAATGAAGAGAAAGTGATATGGACAAGTAAACGCAAAAACCAAGGTTGGCTTGTGCCTATTGCGACCGGTTTTCATGGTTTGACTGAATTAGGTGAAGCTAAAAATCAACGTGATCCAAACACCCCGCATCGTTTCGCTGAAAGTGTCGTGACTTTGGGGGAATTTAAAATGCCACACAGTATTAAATCAATTGATGAAATATTGTGGCGTTATCAAACGGATCAAACCAATAATTTATATCTTTGTGCTCAAACTCAAAAAATCATACTAACCGAACAAGATATTGAAGACTCATATTACGCATAACTTAATTTATTAAAGGAAAATTATCATGGCTAAAAATCAAGACACCGCATCAGTACTCGCATTTGAAAAGAAATTAGTGCCGTCTGACGGCTATTTGTATGGCACCCAATGGGAAGAACGAAATAATAGCGCTAGCCAAACAGCGCTACAACTCAGTGAAAAATCAGTGCGTGGTACTATTTCAAATCGTTTAAAAGCGGCGATTAAAAGTGATCCTGTAAAACTGAACGCAGAAGTAGAAAAAGCTAACTTACAAACGGTTGATAGCTGTGCATTAGCACCAGAACAAGACACCTTAAAGCTACACTTTACGTTAAAAGTTTTAGGTGGCGTGCAAAAACCATCGGCTTGTAACAATGCACTTTTTAAAGAAAGTTACGCTCAAGCGGTAAATTCATACATTGAAAAAGAAAGCTTTAAAGAGCTAGGTAAACGTTATGCTCTTAACTTAGCGAATGCCCGTTTTTTATGGCGCAACCGTGTAGGTGCAGAAAATATAGAAGTACAAGTGAATGCGCTTAATAAAGACAACAAACAGTCTTGGGTATTTGATGCAACAAAATTTAGTACGCGCCATTTTGAGAATGAAGATAAGCAAGTTATCGAATTAGGCGATCGTATTGCTGCGGCATTAGCAAGTGAAGCTGATTTTTTAATGTTAGAAATTAATTGCTTTGTACAAGTTGGTAAGGCGCAAGAAGTCTACCCAAGTGAAGAGCTGGTACTTGATAAAGGTAAAGGGAAGAAAAGTAAAATCCTCTATTCAGTGAATGACATTGCCGCAATGCACTCGCAAAAGTTAGGTAATGCACTACGTAGTATTGATACTTGGTATCCAGAGTTTGATGATGCTGAAAAATCTGCTGGGCCAATCGCTATTGAACCTTATGGTGCGGTTACCAATTTAGGCAAAGCGTATAGAACCCCAAAAGACAAACAAGATTTTTACACCTTTTTTGACAAATGGGCACGCGGTACAGCGTTAGAACGTATTGAAGATGAGCATTATGTGATGGCCATTCTAGTGCGAGGTGGTGTGTTTGGCGAAAGTGACAAGTAGCCTTTGGGTCATATAGGAGAGAGACATGAAATATTATCTCGATATTACCTTATTGCCAGAAGCTGACATTACCCTCGGCTTCCTCTGGCAAAAGGTTTACCAACAAGTGCATATAGCCTTAGTTGAAAACAAAATTTCTGAACACCAATCAGCAATTGCGGTGAGTTTTCCTCGCTATGGCGAGTATGCGTTTCCGCTCGGCAATCAATTAAGATTGCTGGCAAATGAAGAGTCGCAACTCTCTCAACTCAACATTTCAAAATGGTTAAATCGTTTAGAAGACTACGTGCATATTAAGTCGATAAAGCCAGTTCCTGACAATGCCACTCATGTTGCCTTTGTTCGTCAACAAGTTAAAGGTGAGGCGCGGGTAGAAAAAGATATGTTAAGTAAAGCACAACGTTGGGCTGAAAAATCAGGCCAACCGCTTGATACTTGTTTAACAGAGCTTGAAAAAACTAAACCCAAGGCCGTTAACTCATTACCCTTTATTTGGTTAGAAAGCCAAGAGACAAAACAACGTGATGCAGCTAAAAGTAGAAAATTTCCACTGTTTATCAAAAAGGTAGAAGTTGGGGAAAAACAAACAGGCATATTTAATTGTTATGGTTTGAGTGTAAATCACAACAACAAAGAAAATCTGGCAAGTATTCCCCAGTTTTAACCTTTATTTTTGCTCTTTAAAAATTAGAAACTAAAACAATAAGTTACAACTACACCAAAAAATTAGGTAAAAATAGATAATTTTACCTAATTACCTGTTGTAACTTATTATTTGCTTGATATTCTATTGTTCACTGCCACACAGGCAGCTTAGAAAGTTTTGGTGAAACCTTTGGCTAAACCAATAGCGTTCACTGCCACACAGGCAGCTTAGAAATTGTTGCGCGTTGCGTCCAATTCATGGATCAAGTTCACTGCCACACAGGCAGCTTAGAAAAAATTGGATAAAATCAACCAATTTGACGGAATGTTCACTGCCACACAGGCAGCTTAGAAACTGTAAACGAATCTGGAAACCAACTAGCCGCAGTTCACTGCCACACAGGCAGCTTAGAAAAATCCAAAAACGGGGATGAAGATTCAAATTTGGTTCACTGCCACACAGGCAGCTTAGAAACTGTTGCTCTAATTCATCGAATTTTACAAAAAGTTCACTGCCACACAGGCAGCTTAGAAACGCAACGTTTTATAGGTGGCAAAATGGCACTCGTTCACTGCCACACAGGCAGCTTAGAAAATTACGCCACCCCTGCTGATTTCTTGATTAATGTTCACTGCCACACAGGCAGCTTAGAAAAAGAGTATGACATTGATAATTCAACAAACCTTGTTCACTGCCACACAGGCAGCTTAGAAAGCACAGAATCAGAAGAAAGATTATAAGCCATAGTTCACTGCCACACAGGCAGCTTAGAAATTTAAAAGTGCGTTATCTCTATGTTTTTACTCGTTCACTGCCACACAGGCAGCTTAGAAAGAAGTGATACCCGCGAGGGCAAATAGAAAACAGTTCACTGCCACACAGGCAGCTTAGAAAGCCATTGCCCGACCTTAATGTACCTTCACTCAGTTCACTGCCACACAGGCAGCTTAGAAAGGCAGGCGCTTGGCCTTTTCAGTTAATAATTCGTTCACTGCCACACAGGCAGCTTAGAAATTTAGCGTCTTCTAGCTCGGTTGTTTTTACTTGTTCACTGCCACACAGGCAGCTTAGAAACGTTGTGAGTTGATAACATGATCAAGCTTTTTGTTCACTGCCACACAGGCAGCTTAGAAATTAGTACGGTTTTAGTTATGCACTGGCCAGTGGTTCACTGCCACACAGGCAGCTTAGAAAATGTACATGGCACTAGCCATGGGGGTGGGCTTGTTCACTGCCACACAGGCAGCTTAGAAATATTGTGGCTAATGTTGCCGCTGCGGGGTTGAGTTCACTGCCACACAGGCAGCTTAGAAATGGACGCGAGAAACCAACATAACACTTTCTCGGTTCACTGCCACACAGGCAGCTTAGAAAGAAAGCACAAGACTAACAAAAGTACTGTTAATGTTCACTGCCACACAGGCAGCTTAGAAATCTATAGAATCTTCAAATGGTGGATTAGTGATGTTCACTGCCACACAGGCAGCTTAGAAACTGCAGATGCGGAAACATTCACAGCAAATACAGTTCACTGCCACACAGGCAGCTTAGAAATGTTGAAAACAACACGCAAAGTTACGTAAACCGTTCACTGCCACACAGGCAGCTTAGAAAGCGTGAATACGTAATTGTAAGGTTTTTAGATAGTTCACTGCCACACAGGCAGCTTAGAAAGCTAATGCAGCCGCACCAATAACAAGCTGATTGTTCACTGCCACACAGGCAGCTTAGAAATGTGCTTTGTTTAATTTTGTCTTCGTTTATGGGTTCACTGCCACACAGGCAGCTTAGAAAGCATGTGCAAAGCGACATTAATGAATTAACAGGTTCACTGCCACACAGGCAGCTTAGAAATGTCTGATATGTAAGCTTGAACGAATGGCGATGTTCACTGCCACACAGGCAGCTTAGAAAAAAACGGATTATTTGAACCGTTTTCGCGAGATGTTCACTGCCACACAGGCAGCTTAGAAAAATCGCGGGCAACAAGTGACATTTAATGACTGGTTCACTGCCACACAGGCAGCTTAGAAAATTACTGCGTTCTCTTGAGTGTCTGCGTTTGCGTTCACTGCCACACAGGCAGCTTAGAAATTTCTAATGAATGTACGCATATTAAATCAACTGTTCACTGCCACACAGGCAGCTTAGAAACGACATAATCATTAGTTTCGCATAAGTAAATAGTTCACTGCCACACAGGCAGCTTAGAAAAGTAGCCGCGAACTCTCTTAATTCACCACGAGGTTCACTGCCACACAGGCAGCTTAGAAAAAGCACCGCACCACCTGCAATCACAACGTTGTGTTCACTGCCACACAGGCAGCTTAGAAACAATAAAAACAACAAGGTTAACGTTTCTTGCAGTTCACTGCCACACAGGCAGCTTAGAAAATTTTGCTTGATCGAATTGAAATCAACATCTAGTTCACTGCCACACAGGCAGCTTAGAAATTCAAGACGGGTGGTAAGTGGATTGTTAACACGTTCACTGCCACACAGGCAGCTTAGAAATATATCTAATCACACACATTTCAAAGACATTAGTTCACTGCCACACAGGCAGCTTAGAAATTTAAGGTACTAAATTGCAGGACGAGGGACTAGTTCACTGCCACACAGGCAGCTTAGAAATATCAGTCGTTGGTGATATGCCACCAAAAACAGTTCACTGCCACACAGGCAGCTTAGAAATTTTTGCGTTCGGCTTCGGGTTCAATGGCAATGTTCACTGCCACACAGGCAGCTTAGAAAAAAACACAAAAACAATGTCAAAGCCAAAACGGGTTCACTGCCACACAGGCAGCTTAGAAATATCGGTTTATCATTTGAACGAATTCTTGTGCCGTTCACTGCCACACAGGCAGCTTAGAAACGTTGAATTGACTTAACGGGGCTAGTATTAAGGTTCACTGCCACACAGGCAGCTTAGAAAACGACGCAGTAGACGGCGCTTTTGACTTTGCAGTTCACTGCCACACAGGCAGCTTAGAAACTTTAGTGGCGCTCAAACCAAACCGAGTTACAGTTCACTGCCACACAGGCAGCTTAGAAAATTCGTGTGCAAAATCATCATTGCAAGCCACTGTTCACTGCCACACAGGCAGCTTAGAAAATGCGAGTAAATCTAAAATGGGTAGTGCTGCTGTTCACTGCCACACAGGCAGCTTAGAAACACCGCTTCGCTGACACCATCCCAAACACTACGTTCACTGCCACACAGGCAGCTTAGAAATTAGAGTTCACCCGCGTTGAAGTGGGCGACGCGTTCACTGCCACACAGGCAGCTTAGAAAGCCCATTTAACTTACTCCACGTTCTGAGGCGAGTTCACTGCCACACAGGCAGCTTAGAAACCCTTTACTTTTACCAACATACAAATTGATCAGGGGTTTTCATCGCCAAACAAAAATAATAATTCACCACCTTTGACCAATTCATTGTGGTTAATGAAATAACTGTTAATCTTTTTATTATTAAACATAACGTTTGAAATATATTTATCTTTAGAGTTGCTCTGTTTTGAGGTTATCACTAGGTTCTTATCCGTATAGTAATCTGGATTGAGCTTTATTGTTATTTCACTAAATGATGGGGATACAATAGCATAATGCATATCGCCCGGTGAAACGGGATAAATGCCCATCATACTGAAAACTAACCATGCTGATAGGGTACCTGCATCATCATTACCTGGAATACCACCAGGTGTATTATGGTAATGTTTATCTATTAACTCAAAAACGCGTTTTTGGCTACGCCATTCTTCGCCTTCTATATAGTTATAGAGGAATGGGTAAGTAATATCGGGCTCATTTGCCATATCGAAATTATCAGTAATAAACGTTTGTTCTAGTTGTTCAAGAAATTGCTTTTCACCCCCAAGTAATGCCATGAGCCCATTAATGTCATGAGGAACATAAAAGCGATAGTTCCAAGCATTGCCTTCGATATAGCCAGGTGCAGGCTCAAAATTTCGCCCTAGTTGAGGGTCGTAAGGTGTTAGCCATTTTCCATTGATGTGCTTAGGACGTAGCATACCGGTTTGATGGTCAAATAGTTTTTTATATCCCATAGAACGCTGTAAAAAAGTGTCATGATCTTGCTTTTTACCTAATGCACTTGCTAACTGTGCAAGGTTCCAGTCAGCGATATAGTATTCTAGACTAGTTGAAACGGTACCGTCCCATTGACCTTCACCATCAACAGGCACATAGCCAAGTGTTAAATATGTTTTGTTTTCTGGACGTAATAGGTTGTTTTGTTCAACACTCGCAGCTTTTTTTGCAAAATTGTAAGCACTATCAATATCAAAGTCTTGTATGCCACGTAAATAGGTATCAGCAATGACAGGTGTTGCAGGATCACCTACCATGACTTGTGTTTCCATGCCCAGTAATTCCCATTTAGGTAACCAGCCACTTTCTTTAGCCATGTCTACCATAGAATTCACCATATCAGATTGTATTTCTGGGTAAACAAGGCTTAACAGAGGGTGAAGGTTTCTATTGGTGTCCCATAATGAGTATACACTGTAACGCGTTTTTTCTTGATTATTACCAATACCTGATTGTCCCATCAATGGATAATCTCCATTGATGTCTTGAATGATATTAGGGTGAATCAGTGTATGATAGAGTGCGCTATAAAAAATAGTTTTCTTTTCTGTATCGCCTTTAACGGTAATACGTTCAAGCAGTTGTTGCCATTTTTGTTGAGATTTTTCTTTGGTGCGTTCAAATGAAAATTCGGGTTGTTCTGCCTCAAGGTTTTCTCTTGCATTGCTAATACTAACGTAGGAAATACCTAGCTTAACTTCAATTTGCTCATTTTCTTGCGTGTCAAACTGGAAGTACGCACCAATATCATCACCTGCAATTTCTTGTCGATAGTTTTCATAGGGCTTATAGCTATCGTTGTAACCAACCCATTCTGCCTCAACGTTTTTATACGTCGGCATTTTTTTCCATGCACCAGCCGTTTTAGCTTTTTTACTCAGTTTAGCGACAAAATAAACAGGACGAACATCCTCTGGGTTATAACAAAAAGTACCCAGCATTTTAAAGCCTTCGACTTCGTTGTTTGATACCACCTTTAGCATGCCACCCGTTTCATTAGTGAGACCTAAGCCTAAATTGAGTAAAATTTGAGATTGTCCTTTAGGAAAGGTATACCGACTAAGGCCTGTACGTAAGGTGCTAGTGACTTCTACATCAATTCCGTATTTATTAAGGGTATTACGGTAATATCCTGGAGAGGCTTCTTCATTGCTGTAAGTCGCGCCATATTTTTCCGCGTCAAATTCTAAATCCCCTGTCGTTGGCATCAATAAGAGGCTACCTAAGTCTGGGCAACCAACACCACTTAAATTGACATGACTAAAGCCGGTTAGAAAGTTATTATCATGGATATATCCTCGTGAATTCCATGCTTCGTCTTTTTCAAATGTATTTTCTTTACCTGCTTTAAATGCAGCATTAAACGGAACAACAGATGCCATACCATGCGGGTATTGGGCACCGGGGTGTGTTGCGCCAAAATTAGAAGTACCAATAAAAGGGTTAACATATTGAGTGACTGTTTCGGTGGCATGCGTGAATGTGCACACTAAGAAACATAATAAAAAAGTACGCATAATTACTGTTGCTCCGAAGTCATGTTAAATATGAGTGTGCCACCCGCCATAATTTCTTCGTGGCTAATTTTAAAGGAAGTGTGTTTTTTATCATTCAAAAACACTGACTCAACATAAATATTATCTTCTGATTGGTTCTTGGCGATGATGTTAAATGTTTTGTCGTTGGGCAGTGATATTGTTGCTTGATTAACTTCTGGGCTACCTAAAATATATTCACCAGATACTGGGTTTACCGGATAAAAACCAAGTGCACTAAACATATACCAAGCTGACATTTGACCGGCATCTTCATTACCAACAAGGCCATCGGGTTTTGTTGTATATAAAGTAGACATAATTTGTCGTACGCGTTGCTGAGTTTTATGAGGTTTGTCTATAAATTGGTACAAGTATGGGACGTGATGTGCTGGTTCGTTGCCGTGTACATACTGACCTATGTAACCTGATATCCATTCAGGCAACATATTTGTTTTGGGATCTACTTGTTGGGCAGTAGTAAACATGTTATCGAGTTTTCGATTAAATTTTTCAGACCCACCCATCAACTTAATAAGCCCATGAATATCATGAGGCACAAAAAAGTTATACTGCCAGGCGTTAGCTTCGCAATAATCTTCTGGATGATAGGCTAATGGATCAAAGTTATCTTTAAATTCGCCGTTTAAGCCTTTAGCGCGCATGAAATTTGTATTGTGATCAAAATGCTGTTGGTAGTTTAAGGCTCGTTGGGAAAATAACTGGTAATCGTCTGCTTTACCTAAAGCCTTTGCCATTTGGGCTATGCTCCAATCGTCAAAAGCATACTCAAGCGTTAATGACACATTCCAGTTACCTTGTTCAAAGGGAACATAGCCCAATTCACGATATTCTTTAATGCTAAAATTAGTTTGCATCGCACTTTTTTTCATGGCGACGAATAACTCTTCACCATTAATGTCTTTATCAGTAATAACACCTTTTAGATACGCATCAGCCAATACTGGTACGGCATGATAGCCCATCATCATATCGGTTTCGTTACCTTGAAAATTCCACACGGGTAATAGCCCATATTCATGATAATGGGCCATAAGTGAATGCATCATGGCTTTGCTGTGTTCTGTGTCGGTAATTGTTTTCCATGGGTGTAATGCTCGGAAGGTATCCCATAAAGAGAAAAAAGAATAACGTGGGTTTTCTGTAGACTGATGAATATTGCCATCAGGGCCTTTGTATTGTCCATTACTATCTGAAAATACGCGAGGTGCTAAATAAGAATGATAAAGTGCCGTGTAAAACTGCACCATGTTATCAGGAGTTGCGTTAACTTTTACTTTTGCTAGCGCTTGTTCCCATAATAGTTCACTTTCTTGTTTTACCTGTGTAAAACTTTTTTCTGCTCCATCACTTAGTAAATTTAGTTTGGCATTTTCACTACTGACTGAGCTGATCGCTGTTTTAACCGTAATTTTCTTGTTTTTGCTGACATCAAAATGTAGCAGGGCTGTTAAACCATCGCCTTTGGTTGTTGTGTAATGTGTCTTTGTTGTTTGAATGGCTTTTTCAGCAACACTGATATCGATAGAAGTGATTTTTTCAGAAAAGGTGGTATAAAAATATACTCGCTGATCTTTAGCCCAGCCGGTAGACTTTCGGTAACCTGAAATAGTGTAATCATCAATCACGTTAATGTTAGTGGCAATCGTAGCGTCCCAATTACGTGAATAATTTAAATCTAATTTTACTTGTCCATGTTGATGTTTATCAGCAAAGGTATATTTTTGAACCCCGCTTCTTAAACCTGCCGTTAATTCAACATTAATGTCGTAATCGGTTAAAAAAACCTGATAATAACCAGGCGAAGCAGATTCATTATCATGAGAGAAAGACGAATAAATGGTTGGTGTTTTTTTTACATCGTCTAATACTGCTTGTTTTACTTCACCTGCCAATGGCATAAACGAAATATCATATAAATCACCAGCACCTGTGCCGGAAAGGTGAGTATGACTAAAACCGGCAATAACATTATCAGGATAAAAATAACCTGAAATCCAATCCCAACCATTGCGACCATTATCTGGACTTAATTGCACCATACCATAAGGTTGGGTAGCTCCTGGGTAGGTTTTACCTTTTCCGGCCGTGCCAATAAAAGGATCTACATAGGAAATGAGTGTGTTATTGTGTTGAGGCTTGGTTGCATTTGGTTTTTGCGTGCAAGCCGTTGTTAATAATATCGTTATAAAAACACCGAACACTATTTTTTTTACGTCATTGTGCGTCGACTGAACCAAGCGGTACTGCATTTTCTTTCCTTTATGCTTAAAGCTTTCTATTTAAGGTATCGTCGCCAAGTACACGTAATACTTCAAAGCATGCGCCTAATGTGTGGTAATCACATTTTGCACCAGCAGCACTTTTTTGGTCACTGTATTTAGTGTTGTTATGTTTTAAGATACGAAACCATGCTCCGTGTTGATGATCAACCATATGCTGCCAGCTGTATTGCCATAATGCATTGTATTGCTCTAAGTATTTTTTATCCTTGGTGACTTGATATAACATTGCAGCAGCAGCAAAGCTTTCTGCTTGCACCCAAAAATATTTATCGTTATCGCAGCATTTTCCTTGCGGATCAAATCCGTAGATTAAACCGCCGTGCTCATTATCCCATGCTGTTTGATAAGCACGATCGAATAATGATTTGGCGCGTTCAACTAACCAGCTTTGTGGTTGATGTCGGTTAAGCATTAACAGTAATTTGGTCCACTCTGTTTGGTGGCCGGGTTGAAATCCCCAAGGGCGATATAGATTTTTTGGATCGTCTTTGTTGTATTCCCAGTCAGGCGTAAACTCGGTAGTGTAATGTTCCCATACTAACCCATCAGTGAGATCAGCTTGGCGAATAGCAATATTTTCAGCAATGGTTTGCGCACGTTGTAAAAATAATGTGTCTGATGTTGCTTCGTAGGCGGCAATCATCGCTTCACATAAGTGCATGTTAGCATTTTGACCACGGTAATCACTTAATTGTCCATCGGCACTGATTTCGTCGGCATATAAGCCAAATTCGGCTTGCCAAAAGCGCTCTTCAAGTAACTGATAAACAGTAAGTAGTTTATCGTTACTGTTGATAAGCCCTGATTTTTTTGCCGCAGCATATGCAAGTAATACAAAGGCGTAACCATAGGCTTGTTGGGTCATGTCATTAGCTTGGTGATCGTTTAACGTCCATGCGTAGCGTTGCTTGTCTTGTTGCCAATGTACTTGTTCTACATAATCTAAGCCGTGTTTAGCCATGCTAAGGTATTCATTGTTATCATACACCAAACTGGCAAGGGCATAGTTAACAACGATGCGTGTACTACTGACAAGCTGTCTGAATTTTTCATCAAAATAGTCGCCATTATCACGGAAGTTTTGAAAGTAACCGCCCGTATTATCAATTACCCTTGGGTTATAAAAATTAAGAATTGATTGGCCATGTTTGAGTAAAAAGTCGCGGCTATAAAACGCCTCTTCTGGTAATGGTTGTTGTGCTGGTTTCATATTTCTCTCCAAATCGGGTATCAATGGTTATAGATAAAGATCTGTTGGCCAATGTTGTTCTATATCACTAAAGCGAGGTAGGGCAGGAAATGCGCCTGGTAAAGTTACTGTATGAGCACCACAGTTTGACGCAAACGTAATTAACTCTCTAAGTATATCCATTGAAAACAGCGCAGTTTTTGGTTCTGACAATTTACTTAATGCAAATAGCAGAGAACCGCTAAATGCATCGCCGCCTGCTGTTGTATCTACAGCTTTAATATCAGGTACTGGTATTGTGTCTTGTCCAATGGTTGAGTAAAACTCAATTGGATGCTCGCCATCTGTAATAACTAACAATGAGACTCCGTTATCAAGACAGGATTGAATGTAAGTTTGATTGTTCCCTTGGGCGAGGTACTCTAATTCATCACGTGAGAACTTAACAATATCTGAGATATAAACGAGTTCATTAACTAATTGTACATTAGCTTGGCCAGTAGACCATAAATTATGACGTAAATTAACATCAAAACTTACCAATGACTGCTTCGCTTTTGCTCGTGTAACGGCAGCTTTAGTTGCTATCGCTATGCTTTTGTCAGTTAGTGTATTGCTACAAAAGTGAAATAAAGGTTGATCTTCATACCATTTATCATCAATCTGCTGTTCACTAAAAAGCACATCTGCGGAACCATCACGATAAAAAGAAAAGCTTCTGTCACCTTCACTGTCTAGCATAACAAATGCTAGCGCCGTTTTGGCGCTAGGGTGCTTGGTTAAAAACTGAGTATCAACGCCATATTCTATCAATGCTTGTTCTAGAAAGTGACCAAAGGCATCATTACCTACTTGACCTGCAAATAATGCTTTACCGCCAAGTTTGGCTACAGCTACCGCAGCATTTGCTGGCGCACCACCTGGATATTGGCGATAGTTATTCAAAACAAGGGGACCGTCTTCTTGCTTTCCTGTATTTAAAAAATCGATTAGCGCTTCGCCAAAACATAAGACGGGTTTCATGCTTTTACCTCTGCTGCATTGTTGATATTCGTACTTTTAGAGCCTTTTAGTGCGTACCAAGCGATATAAACATAAGCAAAAGCAGGTACGATAAAGCTAGCCTGTACTGATGTTACGTCAGCTGCAACGCCTTGAAGCATTGGAATAACCGCACCTCCGACAATTGCTTGGCATAATAAGCCAGACCCTCGACCGGTTAATGGACCGAGTCCTTTAATGGCTAAGGTAAAGATAGTAGGAAACATAATTGAGTTGAAAAAACCTACACTGAGGATCGCCCACATCGCAGTTTGACCATTACTGTTAACAGTTAAAGTGATCAGTAAAATAACTATCATGGCATTAAAGGCTAATAAAAATGATGGTCTAATGATTCTCATTAAAGCGGCACCAATAAAACGTCCGATCATGGCCGCACCCCAATAATATGACACCATTTTACTGGCTTCATGCTCACTTAAACCACCAATATGACTTTCTGCAAAAAAATTAACGAGAAAGCTACCGATAGAGACTTCTGCCCCTACATACAAAAAGATAGCTAAGGTACCAAACAAAAGTGGAGGGTGTTTAAAAACAGAATCATTAGGCGCTTCTGTGGTATCTGTTGTTTCAACGTCAGTAATAACTGGAAGTTGTATACGACTAAATATCACCGCTGTAATTATCATGACACTGGCTAAAATTAAATAAGGTAACTGAACTGCCGTTGCGGCTATGATTGTCGCTGTACCACCAAATATAAGTGCTGCACCAAATGCAGGGCCTAAAGTATGACCTAAAGAATTAATAGCTTGCGCTAAATTGAGGCGACTAGCTGCTGTTGTTTCTGAACCCAGGATCGCGACATATGGGTTGGCTGATACTTGCAATATTGTGACGCCGCTAGCAAGAATAAATAAGCCAAGTAGGAAAATGGCATAAATTTCAACTTCTGCTGCTGGATAAAACAAGAGGCAACCAGCTGCAATGGTAAGTAAACCAATAATGATGCCACGTTGATAACCTACTTTCTCAATTAATTTACCCGCGAAAGGAGAGATAATAAAGTAAGCACCAAAAAAGCAAAATTGCACCAACATTGCTTCAGTGTAGTTAAGATCAAATGCCGCTTTTAAATGAGGAATTAAAATGTCATTTAATGCAGTAATAAATCCCCAGATAAAAAACAAGGTTGTCATCGCAATAAAAGCAAATTTAGTATTCATTGCTCCTGTTGCTTTAAATGTATTCCCCGTTGGAATGTTTCCAGCCATATTATTGCCTTTATTCGTTTTTGGTTGTTGTTAAAATAGCGTCACTAGGTGATTTTTTTCGACTAATAACGGTTAATGTTGCTATCAAGACTTTTCATCATTTTTTCTCTGTAGACAGTGAATAAGGTATAGAGTCTTTAGCATTTGCCCATTGTTTGTTGGGGGTTTCTCCCATTGAAAATTCTAGCGAACCACCTGCTTGGATTTGATGATGATCTAACCAACTTTTATTATAGGTTTTTCCATTTAATGAGCTTGATTGAATAAAATGATTTTGCTTTAGATTATCCTTAGCCGTAATCACAAATTGCTTGCCGTCTTCAAGCGTCATGGTCACTTTATCGAACAATGGGCTTCCGATAACATACTGAGTGGTACCTGGAGTGACGGGATAAAAACCTAGCGAACTGAAAATGTACCATGCTGACGTTTGTCCATTATCTTCATCACCAGCGTATCCATCTGGTGTTGCGGAGTAGAGCTTGTTCATTACATCTCTAAGTTTAGTTTGTCCTTTCCAGGGCTGCCCCGCATAATTGTAAAGGTACAACATGTGTTGAATAGGCTGGTTTCCATGAGCATAATTACCCATATTAACAATTTGCATTTCTCTTATTTCATGAATCGTAAATCCGTAGTATGAATCATCAAATTTTGGTGGCATTGAAAATACTTCATCTAATTTGGCAACAAATGCATCATTACCACCCATTAGTTGCTTGAGGCCTTCAATATCTTGGAAAACTGACCAAGTATAATGCAAGCTATTCCCTTCAGTGAAAGCGTCTCCCCACTTCAATGGATTAAAGGGAGATTGAAAGCTACCATCTTGGTTTTTGCCGCGCATCCATTTAGTATCTGGATCAAAAACATGAGTGTAGTTGTATGCTTTTTCACGGTACAAGTCAGCGTCTTTTGTTTTGCCAAGCAATGTTGCTAATTTTGAAATATTAAAATCTGCGAAAGCATATTCAAGCGTTCGTGCGGCATTTTCATGAATATCAACATCGTAAGGAACGTAGCCAAGTTTATTATAGTAATCAACGCCTTCACGACCGACAGAGCTTACCGGGCGGCCTTCATTGACAGTCGCATTTTTGATAATTGCTTCATATAAGGTGTCAATATCAAACCCTCTTATCCCTTTTATGTATGCATCGGCAATATTAATCGCTGAATTAGAGCCTATCATGACACCACGATGACCAGGACTTGCCCACTCAGGTAACCAACCAGATTCTTTATAGGTATTTGCTAGGCCTTCCATTATTTGTGCATCCATTGATGGATACATTAAGGTAAAGAAGGGAAATACTGCACGGAATGTGTCCCAAAATCCATTGTCTGTGAACATATACCCAGGTAAAACCTCACCATTGTAAGGGCTATAGTGTACTATTTGATTGTTTTGGTCGTACTCGTAAAATTTCCGTGGGAATAATAAAACGCGATAAAGTGCCGAATAAAAAGTACGTACGTCTTCAACATTGTCATCTTCAATTCTTAAGCGAGAAAGCTCGGTTTGCCATGCCTGATGTGCTTTGACTTTGGTTGCTGCAAAGCTGTCATTACCAATTTCCCTTGTTAAATTAAGTTCTGCTTGTTCAGCACTAATAAAAGAAGACGCCACTTTTACATGAACAGTTTCCCCTTTTTGAGTTTTGAAACCAATAATGGCACCAACATGATCGCCTTCACTGTCAGTAGAGCTTTCAACAAGTTGCCATTCATCTCTCCAAGTGTGTGTGAGTTCGAAGTCTTTATCGAATTGAGCAACAAAATAATTATGAAAATTTTCAGGTACGCCGCCATGGTTATTCCGAGCATAGCCAATAATTTTACGCTGTTCAGGAATGATTTTTACCATAGAGCCTTTATTAAATGCGTCTAAAGTTATATAAGCGTTATCAGTTTCTGGGAAAGTAAACTTAAAATGTGCAGCGCGTTCTGTTGGTGCAACTTCAACGTTTACATCGTAATCAGCTAGATATACTTGATAATAGTGCGGTGATGATGTTTCTGCTTTATGTGAAAACCAAGATGCTCGTTTATCTTCTTGAAACTTTAACTCACCGGTTACTGCCATTAAAGAGAAAGCGGCATAATCATTTAGCCAAGGGCTAGGTTGGTGAGTTTGTTTAATGCCTCTAATTTTATTGTCAGAGTACTTATAAGTCCATCCATCACCCATTTTAGCGGTCATTGGCGTCCAAAAATTCATGCCCCATGGCGTTGCTATTGCAGGGTAGGTGTTGCCATTTGATAAGCTAAATTTGGAATCTGTCCCCATTAGCGGGTTTACATATTGTACTAAATCTTCTTTAACAATATTCAAATTCTGTATTGCCGGTTTTTGGACTTTCACTGAGTGTTGTTGGCCACAGCCAAACAGCAATACAGATGCTAAGCATAAAAAGTAGGTTGACTTGTTCATTATTGAGTCTTCATCTTTTATTAGTTTGTTGTTTTATTTATAGTTTTTTAATGTTTTCATCAAGGCGTTCATAGATGGAATATTACTATGTAATCGATTGCATCTTTTAAGATGTTATACGATGAATTTATTTAATTCAATAGAGATTTGTGTCTCTGACTTTAAACAAGTTAAAAATAATTAGGAAATTCTTATGTATAGCTATTAAAATTTAATGAATGCCATAGAATTTAATGCGATATTATGTCAAATTATAAACGGATAATTTGACATAGATGTTATCGGTTGCATTTTTGTTCCGAGTTTACAATTTACTTTTGGGGGGTACGTGAAACAATGTCAACAATAAAAAAAGTTTGTCAACTCGCTGGTGTTTCTACAGCGACAGTATCCAGAGCATTAAAAAACCCTGATATGGTAAATGTTAATACGCGAGAGCGAATCTTTAAAGCAATTGCAGAGGCTGGTTATCGGCCTAATGTATTAGCATCAAGCGTAAAAACAGGTCGCTCTAATTCTCTCGTTATTCTTGTACCTAATCTTTCTAACCCTTTCTTTTTAAAGATTATTCAAGGAATTGAACAAGCGGCTCAAGAAAGTGGTTATTCGGTGTTATTAGGAGATACGCAAGGTGATCCTGCTCGTGAGCATGAATATGCTGGTATGGTATTATCTAACCGAGCTGATGGGTTGATACATCTAGATCATTCTTTTCCTTTTTCTAAAAGTGATCAGGATCTTGCCGAAAATATTCCTATGGTAAGTGTATGTGAGCGAATCGTATCAAAAAAACAATATCCGGTGGTGGAACTAGATAATTACTCAGCATGTAGAGCATTAGCGAATCATTTAGTGAGCTACGGGCATAGAAATTTTGGCGTGATAGGTGGTCAAAAAGAAAGTCAAATTTATCGGGATCGCTTAGGCGGCATAAAAAGTGTCTTACAAGAAGAGAAAATAGCTCTTGATGCCGCGTTGATCGTTGGTGGTGAGTATAGCATTGAGGCTGGCGAAGCAGGAGCTAGGGAGCTGTTAGCTCATAAAGATAGGCCAACGGCTATTTTTTGTTTTAATGATGATATTGCAATCGGTGCTATCCACGAAATTAAAAGACAAGGTTTATCAGTACCGGAAGATATTTCAGTTGTTGGTTTTGATAATATTAAAGTATCCGCCTATGTTGATCCGCCCTTAACGACCATCGACCAACCTGCTTATGAAATGGGCCGTAAAGCGGTTGAAGTTGTGCTTAAGCAAATTAAAAATCAACCCCTGATTAAAGACAGGGAAATTGTTCCTTTCAGCTTATTGGAACGGGAAAGCTCTGGACAAGTAACGTCAAGTTATACATAAAGAGGTTACTGTATTTTCTTAGGAAATTTCAATTTAACATTTTGCTTATCTGCTCTTAAGGTACAGCGATCCTTCAAGGCTACATCCATCATAAGAGCTAGAGTCATATAAGAAATGGCATTATGAAATGCTGGATAAAGAGCGTTAGGTACTACTTTTTTAGGTGGAATATCTTATGCGACTGTATTGTGTCTAGCTGTTTTATACTTATCTACTATGTAGTTTTCACTTAAAGAATAACTAATTCATTATTTTTATATGAATTAAAAAACGTACAGATGAACTGTTGACAGAAAAATAATTTCAATTTAATATCAAATCAATTGTAATCGATTGCAGTTAGGGTAAAAAGGAAACATATTTTTAATAAATAGCTATTTATTCAGAGCATTAGGTAGCTTTTTTATTAATCAAGTATGCAATCGATTACATTAAGGGTGGGATAATGGGTTTTACTATTGGTTTTGTTTTACCAATAGCTGTGGTAAGGAATGTTCGAGCATTATTCCGATAAAAATAAAATCATAAAAAATGAAAACAATAAATTTGGGAGAGAGTGATATGAAGGCGAACAAAGTAGGGGCATCAGTGAAAGTCCCTTTTTCTACAACCTTTAAAAAATCTGTCATTTGCACTGCTATCTTGTGTTCAATCGGGGTAGTACATGCAGAGGAAGTAGAGAGTAGTGAAAAGAAAACTGATCAAGTAGAAGTCATTGAAGTTCGTGGTATCCGAGCATCATCAGCGGCTAACTTGGCAATCAAAAGGCTATCTAACTCAACGATAGAAGCTATTACTGCTGAAGATATTGGTAAGTTTCCGGATAAAAACATAGCGGATTCATTGCAGCGTGTACCAGGTGTCGTTATTGAACGAAGTGGTGGAGAGGGGGCAACGGTAAGTATTCGCGGTTTATCTTCTGACTTCACATTTACACAGTTAAATGGAAACTTCATCGCTTCTTCCCCAGGAAGTCCATCCCGTTCATTTTCATACTCATTACTTCCTTCAACAATGATTGAAATGGTGGAAGTCTATAAATCTTCAGAAGCGAGATTAGATGAAGGTGGTATTGGTGGTTCAGTATTACTACATACTCGAAAACCGCTCAATATGGAAAAAAACTCTGGTGTTCTCAATGTAGAGTCAACTTATGCGGATGTTACTGATAAACATGAACCTCAGTTTAGCGGTATTTATTCATGGAAGAATGATGCAGAAGATATTGGTTTACTTGTTGGATATACCAGACAAGATCGTACTAATCGTGCTCAAAACGCTCGTATCAATATTATTAACCAAAACTTCTTATATCAAGAGCGCAAAAATAATCAAGTTGTGGAAGGTGGTGCTGAAGGCTACGCTGCTCAAAGTATGGTTCAAGAAGTACTTGAAGAAGACAGAGAAAGAGAAGGTATTCAGGTTACAGCACAATGGCAAATGAATGAAAAATGGTTATTGGGTTTTAACTATTTTGGCTTTAAGTTAGGACAAGATTCTGTATTACATCAGCTTGAATATCCAGAATGGCATAATAAAGACAGTTATTGGACAAATGTTCGGGTAGACGCAGATGCACAATGGGTAACAGGGATTGATTACTCAAACGGTGCGGGCGGTGCCGAACAATTGTTTGACGTACCAAGAATTAATGGTGAATACGTTCGAGAAGAATCGACTTCAGATACGTTTGATTTTTCTGTTGAATATGAAGGCGATGATTACACTGCAAAATTTATCTTTGGTCGTACAGAAGCTGAAGGTGGACCTTCTCAAAAATATCGAGCTGCTTATTACCCTAAAGAGGCCTCGACTTTTTATGGTTATGATTTAACGGGACAACAATTAACCACGTATATGGATCCTGAAATGTTTAATAACCTTCAGGCTGGCATAGGTGGTGATCCTGATGTAGGTGCAACAGACTCTAGTTTTGTTACTGGTACACAAGAAGAAGATTATGCTCAACTTGACGTAGAATATACACTTGATTATAAAATGATTGAAACATTGCATTTTGGTGTTAAATATCGTCAAGGGAAAATTCACAGAGATACTCGTAATACTTTCTACCTTGATAAAGATTTTGATGTTGCGGCAGCAGAAGCCGGTAATGGCATTACTCTTGATGATGATTATTCAAGAAATGGTGGTATCCCATTAATAGTTGATGTATTAGCGGATAAACCATTAGAAAATTTATCAGATGTTATTAATACTAATTTATTTCCAGCGGTTGATTGGCATAAATATGAGGAAATTCTTAACAGTAATTTCCAAAGATATACGCGCAAAGAGCCAAACTTTATTTATGAAGTAGAAGAAGATATTTTATCTGCTTATATACAGGCTGATTATAAATATAATGATCTGCGTGGTAATTTTGGTTTGAGATTTGTCGAAACTGAAACCACGAGCTCTGCAACTGACAAAGTTGTGTATCGATTAGATTATAAAGATGCTGATGGTAATGAAATAAGTCAAGATCAAGGACGCCCAGAAGAGTTCATCCTCAATGATAAAGTTAATAAGCAAACCCATGTGCTACCAAGTTTTAATATTGTCTGGGATATCAATGACTCTTGGGTCATGCGTGGCGCTGCGGCTAAAGTAATTTCACGTCCTGCTTATCAAGATTTAGGTGATTTTCAAACACTTACTTACACCTCAAGTGAGTACTCTGCTGATCGTTCATTAGAAACCGCATTTGACCCTATTTATGATGCTGAAGGCTGGGTTGGTTCAGGCGGTAATTCAAGTCTGAAACCACTAGAGTCAACGCAGTTTGATCTCTCTCTAGAATACTATTACGGAGAAGGTTCAGGCGCCAGTATCGCTGTTTTCAAAAAAGATGTAGACAACTTTGTTGTACCGCTGATTTTAGATGTTACTCGTAGTGTGCCTGTTCGTGAGTTTATTATAGAAACAGCGGGTAACCAGACGGTTTCCGCCGGTGGCGAGAACTTTCTTGTTAGAAACTATCGAACAAATGCTAATGGAACGAATGCTGAGTCAACAGGTATTGAGGTTTCGTGGCAACATTTCTTTGAAAATGGTTTTGGTTTTTATGCCAACTACACCTACAACGATACAAACCAAGCAAATGTTGAGCTAGATGGTAATAAAGTGGGTGAATCACCGTTAATTGGTTCATCTGATTATCAAATGAATTTTTCAGCATTTTATGAAGACGATTTATTCAGTGTAAGAGCGTCATATAACCGTAAAGGTCCTTCTGTTGGTGCATATGTATCATCTTGGGAAACAAACTTCTATAACGATACATACGATCAAATTGATGTGAATGCCAGCTACAACTTTAGTGAAAATTTGGTTTTTTCTGCATCAGTCGTCAACCTTACTGAGTCAGAAACCTATCGTCATTTAGGCAATGATACTAAAAATCGTTTTATTGCAAATGGCTATGGTGGTCGTCGCTTTTATGCAGGCGCAACTTATAGATTTTAATTGATGATCCCTTTGAATCATAAGCGTGAAAAACGCATATAAGAAAAATTAGGTAGAGGAACAGAAATGAAAACATTAAATTTAACTAAGGCGTCTGCTGCCACATTATTGGCAATGAGCGCGTTAGTCGGGTGTAGTAGTGATGAAACCAAAGCTGATGATATTCCTGAAAGAGCGGCTGTAAATGACAGAACATCTGCCGACATCAGCGGTAGTGTTATTAAGGGTACTATGAGTAATGCAAAAGTGCTCGTAAGCCAACTCAATGGGGCCGGTATTGCGATCACATCTGATAATCATACTGATAGCAGCGGTGATATCGACTTAATGGTAGAAGCTAATGCCGGTTTTGGCATTGATAGTGCCTTTAAAATCAGCGTTACCGCTGATAATGAAACACGTATGGCATGTGATGCCATTAATTGTGCTAGTGTTGAATTAGGTGGAGAGTTAAGCGGGGCACCCTTAACCGGTGCTAATCTAACATCACTTGTGTATGTTAATGTTCCATATGCAAGTAGCGCAGATAATAACGCTGATGCCAACTTTACTGCGAATTCATTTACTACGATTACCACTTCGCTTTTAGAAAAGGCCGCAGCAGAAGGTAAAAATATTGGCGTTAAAGCGCTATTTGATTTAGCGATGGCAGAATACTCGGCTTATACTTTAAAAGCTATTGGGGTTTTTTCGCCAGGCACTAATGTCTTTAATACTCCGCTTATAAGCGCTGAATCCTATGAAAACTTCGTTGTTGATCAATCCTGTGAAACTATTCCTTTGGTAGATGAAGAAGGTAACCCTGTTGTTGATGAAAATGGTGATGAGGTAACTGAAGAATCATGCACAGATATATTGGCTGATGCAAAAACCATTAAGTTATCTCTTGCTAATGCGGCATTTGCTAACATCAGCGAATTTGAAAATTTTAATGCACTGTTCGATGAAACTGTTTCGCGTACAGAAGCTGCATTAAATGGTGATGAAGTCGCTTTGAAACCATTAAGAGAAAGATTATTAGCGTCAGTTAGTGCTATTCCTTTTCTTGAACAGTTAGGGGTAAGCGCAGAAGAGGTCATTGATGTTGAACTGACATTTCTTGATAGTGCCTCAAGTGGCGGTCCTGTTAAAGAAATAACAACAGCAGAAAACTTATCGGGTGCAATTATTACAGCGCGTAATCGTATTGGTGACGCTGAAGCAGAAACGATGGCTTTTGATGGCGATGTTACTACTAAGTGGTTAGATCATAATGATTGGGCAGGCGCTCCAACTGAAGAAAACCCTGCATGGATACAAATTCAGTTTCAAGAAGCTCATGCGGTAAATAGTTTATTTATCACTAGCGCAAATGATGCTGATGCTAGAGATCCTGAAAACTTCAATATTGTTGCTTCAAACGATGGTGAAAATTGGACTACCTTAGCAACTTTTGTTGGTGAATCTTTCGATGAACGTTTTGAACGAAAAGGGTTTAGTTTCTCAAATGGTCTCGCTTACACGCATTATCGCGTTAATATTACTAAAAATAAAGGTGATGATTCGTTAATGCAACTGTCTGAAATTCAGTTAGTGGGACCTGTTCATGCAAGTGTGGATCATACTAACCCTGTAGGTTCAGGTACGATTACGGAACGTAATCGTATTAGTGACAATGAAGCAGGGACTATGGCATTTGATAATAATCTAGAAACTAAATGGTTAGACCATAATGATTGGGCTGGTGCGCCAACGGTTGAAGATCCTTCATGGGTACAAATTGATTTTGTTGAACCTGTTGCCGTAAATGCTTTAGCGCTAACAAGTGCAAACGATGCTGATGCACGTGATCCAGAGAATTTTACATTAGTTGCTTCTAATGATGGTGGTGTTACTTGGATTGAGCTTAGCCGTTGGATTGGTGAAGCCTTTGATGAGCGCCTTGAACGTAAGGTTTTTGGCTTTGATAATGTATTAGCCTTTACTAGCTATCGTTTAAATATCACCAAAAACAAAGGTGATGATACGTTAATGCAAATCGCTGAAATCGAATTGATTGGTCCTGAAATGGCTGGTTTGAATCATGGTATGACACCAGGAGCTACTATTACCGCCCGTAACCGGATTGGTGACGGGGAAGTTGAAACAATGGCTTTTGACGGGGATGTTAATACTAAGTGGTTAGATCATAATGATTGGGCTGGCGCACCAACAGTTGAAGATCCTTCATGGGTGCAAGTGGCATTACCAGAAGCTGCTACGGTAAACCAGCTAGCAATTACAAGTGCTAATGATGCTGATGTTCGTGATCCGGAAAATTTCGACTTATTAGCCTCTAATGACGGTGAAAACTGGATTGTGCTAAATAGTTGGATTGGTGAGAGCTTTGATGAACGCTTCGAGCGCAAAGTATTTAGCTTCGGCAATGACCTTGGTTTTAACTTTTATCGCTTAAATATCACTAAAAATAAAGGTGATGATACGTTAATGCAAATTGCTGAAATTGAGCTAAATGGTCCTCAGTATCAATCGATTGATCATTCGTCAGATCCAAGTGCTGTATTTACGGCTAGAAATTACATCGGTGATGCAGAAGCGGCAGCTATGGCATTCGATAATGATATCAACACTAAATGGCTAGATCATAACGATTGGGCGGGAGCTCCATCGGTGGAAGATCCTTCTTGGGTGCAAATTGATTTTTCTGAAAAGAAAATAGTGACAAGCATAGCAATTACGAGTGCTAATGATAGTGAAGGCCGAGATCCTGAGAACTTTAATTTACAAGGTTCTAACGATGGTGGTGTTACTTGGTCACCGATTGCTAATTGGATAGGTGAATCTTGGGATAATCGCTTTGAACGTAAGTTATTTGAAATGGGTAATGGTTTTGCATACACCACTTACCGTATCAATATTACGAAAAATAAAGGTGATGATACCTTGATGCAAATAGCTGAAATTGAGTTAATTGGACCTGTAATCGACTAAAGCTCTTAAGAAACAATGTACATGTGCTGAGATTGACTCCCTTACACACCAATCAAGTTTTGCATGTGCATTGTTTCTTATTTTTCATTGAGTTTATTACTCTGTATTTTGTATTGAGAGAATATAGAGTAATAAAATCAGCTTGAAACCTATAATTAATCATGAAATTAAAACACTATTTGTTATCTATCATAACGTTATTTACTTTGTCTGTGAGCAGTTGGGCAGAGATTAATAATAACCGTCCACCATTTTCATTGACATTAAGTCAAGTAGAACAATGGTCGCCATCTTCAAAATGGGCGGATAAAAACAATATTTCTCGAGTAGATTTACAACCTAGAATGCTTGCATCCTATGATGAGCATAGCGCAAGTCTAGACGGCAAGGTGCGCGTACTTATTGCCCCAGATGGCATGAATAATTTTGCCAATTATCTTAACGAACAGAAAAAATTTAATCTTTATAATTTTACTCATTGGTCGCAAATTGATGTACTTAACTGGTTTGCTGGAACGGCAAATGAAACCGTAAGTTTACCGTCTAGACCTTGGGTGGAAACGGCACATAAAAATGGCGTCAAAGTTATTGGAACCGTGTACTTATCTGTTGCTCAATACGGTGGCAGCGTCGAAACCGTGGAAAAGTTATTAAAAAAAGACAGTCAAGGACGATTTGTTTTCGCAGATAAGTTGATCACGTTAGCCCAATATTATGGCTTTGATGGATGGCTGATTAACCCTGAAACTAACCTTACCTTGATGAAAAATGCAGAAGGAGAGGTGATCAAAGGGAAATTTGAGTATGAGAATGCTGCGCGCTTAGGAAAAAAAATGCAGGACTTTATGCTTTACCTTACGCAAAATGCACCAAGCGAAATGGAAATTCATTGGTATGACTCCATGCTGCTAGATGGCTCTGTGCGCTGGCAAAATCAGCTCAATGAAAAAAATATTCCTTATTTTCAACAAGAAAACCAACGATTTAGTGATGCTATGTTTATTAATTATTGGTGGAATGAGGACATGGTTAACGCTTCAAATCATTTAGTAAAGCAAGTGAACCGTTCTCCCTATGATTTATATTTTGGCGCTGATTTATCTCCGAATAGAAATGCACAGCGTATGTTTGAGCAAAGCGATTGGCTTTATAAGTTGTTTCCAGGAAGTGGTACAAAAGGGTTAAGTTCAATTGCATTGTTTGGTAACGACATCAATTACAGTTTCGGTGGAAATGAACACACGAAAGCTTACAGTCAGTTTAAAAAAGATAAAACTGATTACCGTCGTTTTTATCAGGCGGAAAGAAAGTTGTTTGCCGGTTTAGATGGGAATCTGGATAAAAAAGATCCAGACGGGCAGTGGCCAGGTATCGGACAATTTGTGCCAGCTAAAACTACGCTAAATACATTACCATTTCGTACGAGCTTTAATACTGGACATGGTTTAATGAAAGCGGAACAGGGTGAGGTGATCTATCAAGAATGGCATGATGTTAGTCAGCAAGACATATTACCTACGTGGCAATTTGCTATTGTTGGGAATGATGAATTAGATGTTTTTTATGATTTTGAACAAGCTTTTTTGGGCGGAAATTCTCTGGCACTTCGTGCTGATAAGCAACTAAAACTTACGAAAATACCATTATATAAAACGGCTTTTTTATTAGATAACGAAGCTCAGTTATCGGTAACTTTTAAGCATACTACTATAACAAAATCATTATGGATTTGGTTGGAGACTGTTGACAACATACGGATTAAATACCCATTAATTTCAAACAATAAACAATGGACAACTATGTCGATTGATCTTGCACCTTATAAGGGGAAGGTGATTGATAAAATTGGCTTTATGATTCACGGCCATAGTAAAGATGTGCTTTCCAGTAATATTGGTTTAGTTGAAATTAAATAATGAATAACGTCGAAATTTGTATTGATAGTGATAACGAAATAGAACTTTCTAAAAACATTGAAAAAGTTTATCGAGCGGGTGCAAAACGTATTGAATTATGTAGCGAAATGTCTGAAGACGGCCTAACACCTAGTGTTGAGTCTATTCAGGTGGCACGTCAAGCATTTAAACGTTCAGGCTTAATGGTAATGATAAGGCCAAGATCTGGAAATTTTTGTTATAACACACAAGAGATCGATCAAATGGTTGAGCAAGTAAAATGTGCTGCTGAGCTTGGCGCTGACGGCGTGGTGTTTGGTGTGTTAGCTGAAAAGGGGAAAAGTTTTAATGTGGCGGCAATGCAAAAGCTAATTTTACTATCAAAAACATTTGGACTTGAAGTGGGCATCCACAGAGCATTTGATGCTGTTATTGATAAAAAGTCAGCGTTATTACAATTAATTGGGTTAAGTGTGGATAGAGTATTAACTAGTGGCTCTCAATGGGGCGCTGCATCTGATGCAATATCTGGTATGGAAAACTTAAAGTCTTTCGCTAGTGTTGCAGGTAACGAAATTGAGTTAGTGATTGCTGGTGGTGTATCTCCAGAGAATGCAAATACTATTTTGACTGGGTTCAGTGAAATGAAAGTACATGTATCTCTGCACGCTTATTCAAGTGTTTTGCATGATGGTGTTATCAGTCACGAACGAGTAAAAGCATTGGTGAATACTACTCCTGAACACAAAATTGTTACTCGTTAAGTCAAGTAGTATGCATACATTAACCTTATGTACACAGTAAATTTAATCAACTGTGTAATCGATTGCAGCTAGTCTGTAGAGTTATTTAGAATCTTATAAACGAAGTAGTATATATGCCTAAAAATGAAGAATTAGTAGCGATAAAAGAAATGAGCCTTAATGGACATTGGCAATTTCGTCAATCTGGCAATGATAGTTGGCTACCAGCTGTAGTTCCGGGCTGTAATTACAGTGACTTGATCGCTAATGGCATCATTAACGATCCCTTTTATCGTGATCATGAACATCAGCTGCAGTGGATTGAGCGAGAAGACTGGCATTATCGTAAGTACTTTGAACTAAATGAAGAACTGTTTGCACAAGAAGCGATAGAGTTAGTGATAGATGGGTTGGATACATATTGTGACGTCTATATTAATAATGTCTTGATTTTAGAAAATGTAAACATGTTTGTAGGTCATCGAATTTCCTGCAAGGAACACTTACTGCTCGGAAAGAATGAAATTAGGGTGGAGTTTCATTCTCCTATTATTAAAACATTACCAAAATATATCGATAATGGTTTTACCTACCCTGCTGAAAATGATAAATCCTCGGAGAGACTTAGTGTCTACGCCCGCAAAGCGCCATATCATTTTGGTTGGGACTGGGGACCTAGATTTGTCACATCTGGCATTTGGCGTGATATTAAGCTAGTAGGCATTACCAAAGCGCGGATAGATAACATTTATGTAAAGCAGAACTTGATAAGTAAAGAACTTGCTAAATTAACTTTTCAGATCAGTTTAGCGCCTTTCACAGGCTTTAATGGTTTCGTTAATGTATGTTGCCAAAATGTTGATGGAATTACTCAGAAGATACCGATAAACCTAACAACAGATAAAAATGCAATAAACGTTAATATTGATATTAAACAGCCCCAATTATGGTGGCCTAATGGTTTAGGTGAAGCTTTTTTACATCAATTTTCAATTGAACTGTTAGATGGTGAACAATGTTTAGATAAACAGTTGTTGTCAGTTGGTTTAAGAACAGTAGAAGTGATCAACGAGGCTGATGCTCAAGGCGAATCGTTTTTTGTTAAAGTAAATGGACAGCCTACTTTTATGAAAGGGGCGAACTATATTCCCTCAGACAGCTTTTTAAATCATGTGAGTAAAGAAAAGTATCAAAAGGTTTTTACCGATGCTGTTTCAGCAAATATGAATATGCTACGTGTTTGGGGAGGTGGTATATACGAAAATGATGAATTTTATCAATTTGCTGATGAACATGGGATCTTAATTTGGCAAGACTTTATGTTTGCTTGCAGTTTGTATCCTGGCGATGATGACTTTATTGAAAATGTTCGTCAAGAAGCAGAATACAATATTAAGCGATTACGCAATCATGCTTGCCTTGCTTTATGGTGTGGTAATAATGAAACTGAGATGGGGATTCAATTTTGGCAATGGCCTGAAAAATTTGAATATTCAGATCAGCTCTACACAAAATTACAACAAGATTATGATTTGTTATTTAAACAGGTTTTACCAGAAATGGTGGAAAAGTTAGACCCTCAACGATTCTACTTTTCTTCTTCACCAATTGGCTTTTGGGAAAATAAAGCTGATGATAACCGCGGAGATAATCATTACTGGGGCGTTTGGCACGGCGAAGAACCGTTCAGTGAATTTAAGAATCGAGTCCCTCGCTTTATGAGTGAGTTTGGCTTTCAATCTTTTCCTATTCTTGAGTCGGTAAAAAACTATTCTGTGGCGAGTGACTGGCGGTTAGATTCTCCTGTGATGAAAACACATCAAAAACACCCTCGCGGTAATAGTTTAATTCAACAATACATGGATGATGAATACCAAGAGCCAAAAGATTTTGAAAGTTTTTTGTACTTAAGCCAAGTGCAACAGGCTTTAGGAATGAAGGTTGCTTTTGAAGCACACCGTCGTGCAATGCCTTTTTGTATGGGGAGTTTATATTGGCAATTAAACGACTGTTGGCCGGTAGCGTCTTGGTCAGGTATTGACTATTACGGACGATGGAAAGCATTACACTATCAAGTTAAACGTAGCTTTGAACCTGTTGCGGTTTTTATTGATGAACAAGATGATCAGGTTAACGTTAACTTAATTTCAGATAAACATGAACGCGAGTCTTACTATGTAAAACAGCAATTGATGACGTTGGATGGTGTCGTTATGCATAGTCAGCAAGATACCGTAAAAATTGAAGCCTTAAATGTTTCAATTTTTAGTTCACAATCTCGTACTGAATTACTCGCGATGCATGATGCCTCAAACTTGGTCTATGTTGTACAACTTTTTCATGATGATTCACAACAATCTTTGATAAGCGAAGCCTTTCATTATTTTGTTCCGACGAAAGCCTTAGCACTTAAGCCAGCTGTGATTACATCTCATTTAAGCTATCAGCAGGGGGAGTTGATAGTCAATTTAAGCAGCGGAGTGTTGGCGAGACAAGTGCATGTTTCAATGCCGGGGCACACAGGCAATTTTTCGGATAACTTTTTTGATCTTCTTCCTAATATGAATAAGCGAATAACCTTAAATATCGAAGCGTTAAGCCAGCAAGAAGTCGCTTTACTGGATGAAGAGATAAAGATAATGTCAATCATTGATAGCTACCAACAATAATAATTTAAAGGGCATCTATGTCGTTACAATCTGTTGATATACTTATTATCGTTTTTTATTTAATTGCAACATTGGCGATAGGCTTTAGCTTATCCAAACGTGCATCTAAAAACATTGACTCTTACTTTCTTGGTGGCCGTAAAATTCCTTGGTGGGCACTTGGTGTATCAAACGCTTCTGGCATGTTTGATATTGCAGGTACCATGTGGTTGGTATCGATGTGCTTTGTCTATGGTTTGAAAAGCGCATGGTTACCTTGGATATGGCCGATCTTTAACCAAGTGTTTTTAATGATTTATTTATCAGCATGGTTACGACGTTCTAACGTTATGACGGGGGCTGAATGGTTAAAAACTCGTTTTGGTGATGGTCGTGGTGCTGAGCTTTCTCATCTTGCGGTAGTGATATTTGCTGTAGTCAGTGCTATAGGCTTTATTTCTTATGCGTTTAAAGGAATAGGTAAGTTTGCCGTTATTTTTTTCCCTTGGGACTTATCTCCTGATACCTACGCACTGATTATTTTTACTTTTACCACGCTATATGTTGTGAAAGGAGGCATGTACAGCGTAGTTTTTACAGAATTATTGCAATTCGTCATTATGACGGTTGCGGCTATTGCTGTGGGCGTCATCGCTATGAATACTGTAAGTAGTGACGCTTTGAACGCTGCTATTCCTGCTGGCTGGAAAGAGTTGTCATTTGGTTGGCATTTAGATCTTAACTGGACAGGCGTAATTGACTCAGTTAATCAAAAGATGACGGATGATGGTTTTGGCTTATTCGGCATTTTTTTTATGATGATGTTATTCAAGGGGATTTTATCGAGCTTAGCAGGGCCAGTTCCTAACTATGATATGCAGCGTATTCTAGCAACAAAAAATGCCAAAGAAGCAGCAAAAATGAGCGGAATTGTGTCGTTGGTGATGTTTTTTCCGCGATACATGATGGTAGCCGGATTATCAGTATTAGCTTTAGTATTTATGGGGCCTGAAATACAAAGCAGCAATGAGGCTTTTGATTTTGAACAAATTTTACCTTATGCCATTGAAAACTTTATTCCTGTTGGCTTAAGTGGTCTTTTGATTGCTGGCCTATTGGCTGCTTTTATGTCGACCTTCGCTGCTTCAGTTAATGCCGCACCAGCGTATATCGTCAATGATGTTTACAAACGTTACTTTAATCCGCGTGGAAGTGAACGGCATTATATTCTGTTCAGCTATCTCATATCTACTTTATTAGTTGTTGCTGGAGTCGGTGTTGGTTACCTTATTTCTAGTATAAACGACATCATGCAATGGATTTTCGCTGCTTTATTTGGTGGTTACGCAGCTGCAAACTTACTTAAATGGCATTGGTGGCGCTTCAATGCATTTGGTTACTTTTGGGGGATGATGTCTGGATTGATTGCATCATTAGCTTTACCGTTAATATATCCCGATTTACAGCCCTTATACGCGTTTCCTTTCCTTCTATTGGCCGGAATTACCGGTTCAGTCCTAGGCACATTATTAACACCGCCAGAAAAAGATGACGTACTGATGACCTTTTATAAAAATGTACGTCCTTGGGGTTTTTGGCAACCTATTCACCAAAAAGTATTGGCGCAAGATCCGAATTTTGTTAGTAACGCTAATTTTAGACGTGATGTCCTCAATATCGTAGTAGGTATGATTTGGCAAATATCTTTAGTGGTTATCCCTATTTATTTAGTGATAAAAGAAGCAAATTCAATGGTCATTGCAATAGTCGTCATGCTTATAACATCATTTATTTTAAAGAAAAATTGGTACGACAAATTAGAAAATTAACCATTTCAACTTTTAACTGGAAATTAAAATTAGCACACTATGAAAAAAAGAATTATGTTATCCGCTGCTGCATTACTTTTGACACTAGGCTGTAGTCAAAATCAGTTGGGTAAATCAAACTCAAAACAGTCGGTTAAACCAGAACAGACCGTTGATGTTCTATCCTATGTGGACCCCTTTATTGGTACTGGTGGCCACGGCCATACATTCCCTGGTGCTACAGTACCTTTTGGTATGGTTCAACTTAGCCCTGATAATTTGACGAAAGAAAGATGGGACTGGACTTCTGGTTATCACTACTCTGACGATACTTTGTTAGGTTTCAGTCATACCCATTTATCGGGTACTGGAGTTGGCGATTTATTGGATATTTTGGTGATGCCTTTTGTATCAAACTATCCTGAAAACACTAATAATGACGTTGGTCATCTGTATGCAAAATATAAAAAGGAAGATGAAAAAGCGTCAGCAGGTTATTACTCTGTTTATTTACCGCAAGAAGATATTAAAGCTGAATTAACGGCAACTGCTCGTGTTGGTGTGCACAAATATCAATTTGGTGACGAGGGGAAACCACAAATACTCGTAGACTTAGGATACGCACAAAATTTTGATAAAGCTGTTGATACCTATTTTCGTATTGAAAATAACACCACGTTAGTTGGTTATCGGAAATCAACTGGTTGGGCTAAATTTCAACCTGTGTACTTTGTGATGGAATTTAGTGAAGCGTTTTCAGCTCAGCTATTTAATGAAAAGAAAATGGTATCAGGCGATAGTATTCAAGCAGAAAAAAGTGAAGCTGTACTAAGTTTTGCTCAACTAAAGAATAAAAGCGTCACCGTTAAAGTAGGTATTTCATATGCCAGTATTGAAGGCGCTCGTAAAAATATTGCCATTGAAGTACCGTTTTTTGACTTTGATAAAACTAAGTTAGCAGCAGAGCGCTTATGGCGGGATCAGCTGAATAAAATTCAAGTAAAAGATAATAATGAAATAGAGAAAACAAAGTTCTACACTGCACTCTATCATGCATTCATGGCGCCACATTCATTTAGTGATGCCAATGGTGAATATTACGGCGCTGATGGAAAAACTCATGTTGCTGAGGGGTATAACCGTTATACATTATTTTCTCTATGGGATACTTTTCGTGCGTTACACCCATTATTGACGATCACTAATCCGGAATTAGTAGATGATTTAATAAAATCGATGATGGCCTTTTACGATGAGTCAGGGGTGTTGCCAACTTGGGATCTGATGTCGAATGAAACAGATGTGATGATTGGTTACCATGCGGTTCCCGTAATCGTTGATGCTTACTTAAAGGGCTTAACGACAGTTGATCCTGAAAAATTGTTACAAGCAAGCAAAACATCTGCAATGCAAAATAGGTTTGGTATCGATTTGTTCGACAAATATGGCTATATCCCTTCAGAATTAGAAGTTGAGGCTGTTTCTAAATCTTTAGAATATGCCTACGATGATTGGGCAATTGCCGAATTAGCTAAAGCGATAGGCAAAGAGGATGACTATCAATATTTCACCAAACGAGCACAGTCCTATAAAAACTTGTTTGATAAACGTGTTGGTTTTATGCGTGGCAAAGATCAGTCAGGTCAATGGGTAGAAAACTTTAGCCCTACTCATGTTGATCATCGCACCACTGACTATACCGAAGCTAATGCGTGGCAATATACGTGGTTTGTTCCACATGATATAGATGGACTAAAGAGTTTATTTGGCAGTGAGCAAGCTTTTGTTAACAAATTAGACCAATTGTTTACGGTGAGCTCTGAAATGGAGGGTGATGTTTCACCGGATATTTCAGGACTTATCGGCCAATATGCCCATGGTAATGAGCCGTGCCACCATATTCCTTATTTATACGCTTTTACGGATCAAAAATGGAAAGGTGAAGCTCGAATAAAAGAAATTAGAAAAACAATGTATCGTGCGGATCCAGATGGTTTGGCGGGCAATGATGATGTTGGTCAAATGTCTGCTTGGTATATTTTCAGTTCACTTGGTTTCTACCCTGTAAATCCAGCTGATGGAAAGTATATTTTTGGCACGCCATTATTTGATGAAGTGACACTAACATTAGCCAATGACCAAAAGTTTACAATTAAACAGCTGGGCAGCACAGGTGAAAACTTTGTAGATAATATTGATCTAAATGGACAAAAGCTTAATCGTAACCATATTACACATGATGAACTTAAGCGGTCAGGTCATTTAACGTTTTCATTCCAGTCACGTGAGCGTGATTAAGAGATGAAAGTAGCTAGTGGCGAAGTTTTTTATGCGGGTATAGATGGTGGTGGTACGCATTGTCGAGTGCGTATTGAATCGTCATGTGGTCAATTTCTCGGACAGGGTATCGGAGGCACAGCAAACCCTTCACATGGTCGAGCAACTGTTATTCTTTCGATTATGACAGCGTTTAAGGAAGCGCTAAAGCAAGCCGAACTTTCGGAAGAGCATTATGGACAGTTTGTCGTTGGCGCGGGGTTAGCCGGTTTACATTTACCTCGCTATCTGACGATGATGCAAGATTGGCAGCATCCGTTTAAAGCGATGTATTATACCGATGATTTACATGTCGCTACTATCGGTGCACATGCTGGTGGTGATGGAGCCATGGTTATTGTTGGCACAGGATTTAGCGCACTTTCTTTAGTCAATGGCGTGAAAACAATGATTGGCGGATATGGCTTTCTTCAAGCCGATCATTGCAGTGGTTCTTGGTTAGGTTATCAAGCGGTACAAAAAGCATTGTTATCATATGATGGTTATGCTCAGCCTAGCTTATTATGTGAACTGGTAACACAGCACTTTAATGCCAGTGGCTACCAGCTGGCTGATACATTAGCAGAAGCCGGCGCTAGAGATTTTGGCGCTATAGCCCCACTTGTATTCAATGCAGCTGCAAAAGGGGACGTTGTTGCACAACAACTGATTAAAGACAGTTGTCAGTTTATCGTTCGTACCATTGATTTATTGAAAAACACTAACCCACCAAGAATTACATTATTAGGAGGAGTTGCAAGGCAACTCATTCCTATGTTGCCTGTAACGCTTGCTAAAGAGCTATCCTCGCCAATACACAATGCAGAGCAAGGGGCAATTAGTTTTGCCAAACACATGCAATTAAGAGCCAATTAGTAACTATTAAGGAATAGTAATGTCATCTAAAAGAGAGTTTTTGAAATTTTCATTGGCAGGTGCTGCAACGTTCAGTGCCTCAGGCCTTTTTACTGGGGCATTAGGAAAAAGCCACCCAAGTGAGATCACGGCGCATCATACAGAAAAAAAAACGGTTAATAAGCCGATTGTTGTTTCAACATGGCAACATGGTATCGCAGCAAATAAAGCCGCTTGGCAGGTATTAACTACTGATGGTAAAGCCATTGATGCTGTTGAAAAAGGCGTTAGAGTCCCCGAAGCAGATCCTGAGGTAAGAACCGTTGGTTATGGGGGCTACCCAGATAGAGAAGGGAAAGTAACGCTCGACGCCTGTATTATGGATGAAAATCAAAACTGTGGCTCAGTGGCTTTTTTACAGCATATTAAACATCCGATATCTGTTGCACGTTTAGTAATGGATAAAACGCCACATGTGATGCTTGTGGGAGAGGGAGCATTAAAATTTGCTAAAGAACAGGGATTTAAAGAAGAGAACCTGTTAACTAAAAAATCTGAGCAAGATTGGCGACAATGGTTAGTTAAATCAAAATATGAGCCAGTGATTAATATTGAGAACCACGACACAATTGGTATGTTAGCGCTAGATAAACACGGTGACCTTTCAGGTGCTTGTACTACGAGTGGAGCGGCATTCAAAATGCATGGCAGAGTTGGTGACTCGCCCATTATTGGTGCAGGGCTTTATGTTGACAATGAAGTTGGTGCAGCAACGGCGACGGGGATGGGGGAGCTGATGATAAAAACCGTAGGTTGTCATCTAGTGGTCGAAATGATGCGACAAGGTATGAGTCCAACCCAAGCTTGTCAAGCAGCGGTAGAGCGTATAGCAAAAAAACTAGGGGATTATAAAGACTTTCAAGTGGGCTTTTTAGCATTGAATAAGTCAGGAGAGTATGGCTCTTTTTGTATTCAATCAGGCTTTGATTATGCGGTTACAAGTAACAAAACCAACCAATTATTTAATGCAGCTAGCTTGCTATGAGTATGTCAGGAAAATCATTTTTAAACATAATTAAACACGTTATGTTTTTGATGAGTATTTGTTTTGCTTTTGGTGTTTGTGCTAATGACAAATATATGATTGATTCTCCAGATAAGCGTATTAAATTAACTTTTTCAGTAAAAACAGGTATAGCACAATATCAAGTATCTTATGACAGAGTTGAGTTGATCAAACCTTCAACGTTAGGGTTTAAATTTCAATCACAAGCAAACATGCTAGCAAACTTTGTCGTGGAATCTACTGACGTTAGCGAAGTAAATGCACCATGGAAAAAAGTTTGGGGGCAAACAAGCACAGCAGAAAACCACTATCGACAACTGAAGGTTGTGCTTAGTGAGTCAGGTGAGTTCCCTCGTCGATTACATCTTTATTTTCGTCTTTTTAATGATGGTTTAGGGTTTCGTTATGAATTTCCGGAACAAAAAAACCTAACAACCTTTGCCATAACATCAGAAGAAACCGAATTTGCTTTTACGGATAATTATACGACTTGGTGGACTCCTGGCGATTATGATAGTTATGAGCATTTATACAAAAAAACACCACTATCGCAAATAACGGCGGTGAATACACCCATTACCATGAAAGATAAAAATGATGTTTTCTTAAGTATTCATGAAGCAGCTTTAACTAACTATGCTGGGATGACGTTAATTAAAAAAAACGGGCAAGCATTACGATTAACGAGTGACTTAGTGCCTTGGCCTGACGGTATAAAAGTTAAAGGAAAAGCCCCTTTTAAAACACCATGGCGAACCATTCAAATTGCTAAACGTGCCGCTGATTTAATTGAATCCAACTTAATAGAAAATTTAAATGAGCCGAGCGTTATTACCGACAGTTCTTGGATAAAACCTATGAAATATATCGGTATCTGGTGGGGGATGCACATGAGGAAATATACATGGGAGTCAGGACCAAAGCATGGCGCTACTACTGAAAATACTAAATCCTACATTGATTTTGCTAAGCAGCATGGTATCGGCGGCGTTTTAGTGGAGGGATGGAATCAAGGCTGGGAAACATGGCATACAGGCCACAATGTACAAGACTTTACTACGGCTTATGATGACTTTGACTTAGCTGAGGTTGTTCAATACGGTAGAAAAAATAATATCGCTTTAATTGGTCATCATGAAACAGGTGGCAATATTCCTATGTATGAGCAACAAATGGAAGCTGCTTTTAAACTCTATAATGAGGTAGGTGTTCATGCAATTAAAACAGGCTATGCTGGAAAAATGCACCCTGAAGGTGTTTTTCATCATGGCCAACAGATGGTTAATCATTACCGAAGAGTAGTAGAGCTTGCTGCTAAATACCGCATTATGGTGAATGCACATGAACCGATAAAGCCGACAGGAATACGACGAACTTATCCGAATATGATGACACGTGAAGGAGGACGTGGAATGGAGTGGAATGGCTGGAGTGAAGGGAATTCACCGGAACACACGGTAACATTACCTTTTACTAGGTTACTTGCAGGTCCTATGGACTATACCCCTGGAATTTTTAATATTCAATTTGATCCGCACGGTCAATATCGAGTGCATTCTACTTTGGCTAAACAGCTTGCCATGTTCGTTGTTTTGTATAGTCCAATGCAAATGGCGGCAGACATGATTGAAAACTATCATGAACAACCTGCCTTTAAGTTCATAGAAGAAGCTCCTACTTCATGGGATGAAACAAATGTACTTCAAGGTGAAATTGGTGATTTTATTACGATGGCTCGCCGGTCAGGAGAACAATGGTTTATAGGGAGTATGACAGATGAACATCCTAGGACGGTAAGTGTTTCTTTGGATTTTCTTGAGGAAGATACAAGTTACATTGCGTGGGCATACTCAGACGCTATGACAACAGATTTTCAAGATTCTCCAGCAGATCTAGAAATTAATGAGCTTGTTGTAAACAAGGGGGATCAATTAACAATTGCTATGGCCAGTGGAGGTGGACACGCTTTTTATCTTACCCCTGCTAAAAAAGGAATTGATTTTCAACGTTTAACGGTTACTCAGCATAATGAATTGGCTCGTGAAAAGATGTTAAAATTTGAGCAAGGTAAAAAATATGGTGAGATCACTCAGGTTAAACACCTTGCTATCAATAAAACTATTCGCTTATTGACACAATATGATCAGGGTTATATTGGCGGTGACAATAATGCATTAATTGATGGTGTAAAAGGTGGCTCAGATTATAAAACGTTGTGGCAAGGCTATCGTAAAAAAGATTTATCGGTAGTGATAGATCTGGGGGAACTAACACACGTGTCATCGATTGACATTGGCTTTTTACAAAGTATTCTTCACTCCATTATGCTGCCAACAGAGGTACGCTTTTCGCAATCAGAAGACGGGAATAATTTTACTCTGCTGGGTAAAGAATCCTATGAAACAAAAGCCAATGTCCCTGATTATCAGCAAAAAAAGTTTCAAGTTGCATTTACGCCTAAAAGAATGCGTTACATAAAAGTCACTGCAAAAAATATGTCGACGTTACCACAATGGCATATCCGTCCAGGGCAAGAAGCATTTATATTTGCTGATGAAATTATCGTTAAATAGGTTATCAGATGAACTTTAATACAAAAGTAGCCCATTCATTAATTCGACTTGGTCTTAAGTTGCCAATGCCGCTCATCTAGAGAGTGAGTGCTGAAGATATTTAAAGTTTAGGTACATGCTAAAGAATTAGAGAAAGTATATAAGATTAAGATGATTATGTTTTGATTTTCATTACTTCTATTCAAAGGTGAAAACAGTACAGCTGATCTTGTGAAATATTTTTATCAGGCTTTAATTGGATAGACTCACTTTGAAAGAGAATAATTTTCGGTAAGAGTAGAGCGCATGGAAACAGTTATCAGTATTCATACTGTGTTTATTGTCTCAAATCTTTAATAATACACATCAAGAAGGTAACGACAAACTACATGCATTTGTTGGTAACTTATTGGAAGTAAATAATCTATGTTAAATTCAATAAATATTGGAGCTCGTGACGAAACTCCATCGAACATTTTCTGTATCGGACGTAATTATGTTGCTCATATTGAAGAACTTGGTAATCAAGTACCAGCAGAAATGGTTGTTTTTAATAAACCTAACTCGGCAATATCAACTGAACTTCTTTCGTTCCATGATGAACCACTACATTATGAAGCCGAACTTTGTTTTATTGTTGAAAAAGGAAAGTTTACAGCAGTAGGGGCTGGTATTGATCTTACTAAGCGGCTTTTACAGGCTAAATTAAAGTCTAATGGGTTACCATGGGAGCGCGCAAAAGCGTTTAAAGGTTCTGCCGTTTTCAGTGATTTTGTCCACATTTCTCCTAATGATATCGATGATACTCTGAGACTTGAACTTTCTATTAACGGTAATATTGTTCAACAGGGGGGTGTTCAATTGATGATGTATAAGCCAGTTGACATCTTATCTGAGTTAGCAACTTATACTGTTTTAAATGATGGGGATATTGTCATGACAGGCACCCCTAAAGGTGTAGGTATCATTTCAAAAGGTGCGTTATTTGATGCGAGAGTTTATTCCGAGAATCGATTGCTAGTATCAAAAAATTGGACAGCAAAATAAATCAATTACAGGTTAAGAGGATATATCAACGTGTATCTTTTGATGCCTTTTATCTTGCTGTTTGTGTGATAAAAAATAGGGCATTAGTCATTTTATATAATAGCAACTGAAAAAATAATATTTTTGATGAAATTTTTTCTTTTAAAACGTGTTCTTACATATACCTCACTGAAATTGTTATTAAAATCACATTAATGTGATTAGGGTAAAATGATACACATACGTAAGCAATATAGAACGGCAATTATTATCAGCATGGTGGTGGGGACTATTTTAACGTTAGTGAATCAAAGTGATGTTATTTTTAGTGATCAACCTCTGAACTGGTTTAAAGTGATCATCACCTATATCGTGCCTTTTTGTGTATCGGTGTATTCAAGTTATGCGACTCGTATTGAAACAACGATGAAACGGTAAATTAGCCGTATACTTCTTTTGACCGGAATAAAAATGAACCTTTTAAATAACCTAACAATTAATACACGCCTTTTAATTGGCTTTAGTATCACTTCATTACTTATGCTGGTATTAACGCTGGTCGGTATTTTTAGAGTGAATATGATCAGTCATGATCTTAGTATTATGACCGATGTAAACGTTGTTAAGCAGCGTTATGCCATTAATTTCCGTGGTAGTGTTCATGATCGTGCTATTGCCATCCGTGACTTGATCAATTCTGATACCTCTGAAGAAGCTCAAAAGCATATTAATGACATTAATAAGTTAGCTGAGTTTTATGAAAAATCACATCAAAAAATGCAAACGATGATAAGCTCTGAGATAAGTTTTAGCGATAAAGAGAGTTCTTTATTACAGAAAATTGAGAATATCGAAAATAAAACAGAAAGCTTCATTTTAAAAGTTATAAATATAAAAACCGATAAAATAAGTGGTGATGCTTTATCATTATTGAAAACGAGTGGAAGCCAATTGTTTATAGAGTGGTTGAATACGATCAATGAATTTATTGATTTAGAAGAAGCAAAAAACATTGACACCACAAACGCTATTTTAAAATATGCCTCCATGTTTAAAAATACCATGTTAATGTTGACCTTCAGTGCGCTTTTACTTTCAGTATTAGTCGCCTATTTTATTGCGAGTAGTTTTAAAGCATCTTTAGGAGCTGAGCCAGCTGTTGCTGCCGATTCATTAACAGCAATAGCCAAAGGTAATTTAGTACAAGCGCTTTCCACACCACACAAACATAGTATGTTGGCAACAATGGCAAACATGCAGGAACGTTTGAGAAATACAGTTCTTGAAATTATAAAAGCTTCGTATGATTTGAAAGCTCAATCAACAATAGTGACTAGAGGCTCAAAAAATATAGTGCGTTTGGCGCAGCAGCAGCATGAATTAACCGTTACAACACGTGATAATTTAAATAACATGAAAGTTAAGATAAATGATATTTCAGAAACGGCGGCGAAAAATAAAGTCAATGCTAAGTTAATGGTCGACAGGGCTAATAATGGTATAGGTTCTATGTCGATGAGCGTTGATGCAATGCAAAATGTCGCTAACACTGTAACGCAGGCGGTTGAACAAATAAGTAAACTAGAAGCTTTAACCATTCAAATTGGTGGTATTACTAATGTTATTAATAGTATCTCAGATCAAACTAATTTATTAGCATTGAACGCCGCCATTGAAGCTGCACGTGCGGGTGAGTCAGGGAGAGGTTTCGCAGTTGTTGCTGATGAAGTTAGGCAGTTAGCATTTCGAACGGGTGAAGCAACTAATGAAATTCAATCCACTATTGAGCAAGTACAAAAAGAAACGTCGACTGTTGTTTCTGTCATGCAAAACACACTTCCAAAAGTTCAGGATGGCCAAACAAAAACGCATAATGCCATGAGTTTACTTGAGGACATTGAACAAAGTGCGAATAGTTCGTTTAAAAATGCATCTGAAGTGTCGAACACGGCAGGTGAGCAAGTTGATGTTATTGGTACTATTACAGAAATGATGGCAAAAATTGATGATATTAATGAAAAAACTGTTTATTCATTAGATCAGAATAACGAAGCTACCCTTGCTCTAGATAAGTTAGCAAGGGTGTTAAATCAAGAAGTTGGCTTTTTTAAAACGGCTTAGCTTTCGGTTTGCAGCGCATATTAATTTAAATATCTCTAGAAAAAAACAGCGTAGTGATATTGGCTACGATTATTAATGCGCTTTTATCACTTTCGGTCCAGTTCACTTGGCTGCCTACATTTTCACAACAAATGACACCTAAAGGCTTTTCGTCAATTGAGAAAATATAATCGAGCAATGAGAATATATTAAAAGGCTTAAAGTAACTTTCATTAAAGCATTTTGTTACTGAGTTCTCCCTTGCGTGTGAGGCGTCTAATACTTCATTTTTCAGTATATATTTAAAATAACTTGGATAATCAGTCGCTTTTAATATTAAACCATTACTATATTCGTTGTTATGATCTAAACACTGTAGGCATTGGATTTGGGTGTGTTCTTGGTTAAATATCCATAAACTTATGCGATTTGCCTGCGGAATTAGCTGTTTTAGCGCTTGACATATCGTTTGTAACTTTTCTTCGTTGTTAATGGTTGGATCGCTAACTCTAACCGCCAAGTTGTTAATACCTGGGTGTTCATGTTGGGGAGCGTAAATTGTTAATAAGCTATTTAATTTTGTGCGGTTAAAGGGTTTGGTGATATAACCATTCATGCCAATAGCAAGATAATGCTCAATATCTTCTCTCATTGTATTTGCTGTCATTGCGATGATAGGAATACGCGAGCTATATTTGGTTGAACGTATATGCTTGGTTGCTTCAATGCCGTCCATTACTGGCATTTGAATGTCCATAAAAATGAGGTCAACTTTATTTTCTCGACAATAATCTATACATTCTTGGCCGTTTTCTACTACCGTGGCATTAACATTATGCTCAGATAACATTTTTGTTACGATAGTTTGGTTTACGCGATTGTCTTCTGCAATAAGAATATTGGCTTGCTGCAAATTTACCGTTGCATGAGGAGTTTTAGCTATTTCAGATAGACCGCTTACCGTAAATTTTTGCTGGTAGGTAAAAGTGGTGCCTTGTCCTTCTTCACTTGTGAAGTTTAATTTACCTGCCATCATTTCACTTAATTTTACACATATGGAAAGCCCTAGCCCTGTGCCACCATATTTTCGCGAAGTTGAGGCATCAGCTTGGTGAAATGCTTTGAATAAATTTGGTTGAATCTTAGTGTTTATTCCTATGCCGGTATCAATTATTTCAAATTGAATACTTTGATAAGTGTCTGTTGTTTTAAGTACATTTACATTTAATTGTACACTACCTTTGTCAGTGAACTTTAACGCGTTAGCACAAAGATTATTTAAAATTTGAATAACGCGTACAGGATCACCTTTCAATACCTTTGCAGCGTTGTGATCAATGCGTGTTGTAAGCTTAACACCTTTATTTTGTGCGGTTTGGCTCAGCGGCTTTATTATTGATGTGATCACATTAGCTAACTCAAATTCAATGTGTTCTATTTCAAGCTTTCCTGCTTCTATTTTAGAAAAATCGAGCACATCATTTACAATATTTGCCAATATATTTGTAGAGCTCAAAATACTTTTGAGGGCTTGGTCTTTTTCATGGCTACTGGTCTCTGTTAAGCCAAATTCTGCGAGATTTAATATTCCATGGAGTGGCGTTCTCAATTCGTGGGACATATTGGCAAAAAAACGACTTCTTGCAGACAAAGCATTCCTAGCCTGTAACTCAGCTTTTTTAAGCGCTGTAACATCAGTGTGTGTGCCTGTAAACCTTAATGGGTTGCCATGTTCGTCTTTTTCAACCACTTTTCCTCTATCAAGAATATAGCGCCACTCACCATTTGAATGGCGCATACGATGAAGGTTTTCATAGAAGGATGTTTTCCCCTCCATATGAGCAGTAAGATCAGCAAAGCAGCCTTCAATATCATGAGGGTGAACTCTTTCTTGCCAATCAGCTAAGGTTTGCGTTAAATCAGATAATGTCAATCCAAGCATTTCTGCCCATCTATTATCGAATGTAACGCCATTGGTTTTCGGGTTCCAATCCCACATACCAAGCCTTGTACCTTCTAACACCAGCGCTAATCGCTGTTGAGATTTTTTGGTGATTTCGCGTTGTTTTATTAATTCAGTAACATCGGTAAAGAATGAAATGGCATGATCATTTGGTTGAATGATAATTTCTTCGCGCAAAAAGATGATGGGTTGGTTAAGGTATTTGACGCCATAAACAGGTATGTGGATCACATTTTCTTTGTTTTTATCAATAAGTTGTTGTCGCTTTTTTGTTGATTTTTGATCAACGATGAGCGTTGTGATGTTATCAGGTAGATCTTTGCCTGTTAATAGAATCTGCCGAGCATTATCTGAAGCATTGTTAATGATAGTACATTCATCATCATGCCATTTAATGGAAAAAATATGTGATGTTAAACTTAATAGGTTATATGTGTGCTCCACATTAACATCCTTTTGCTTCAAACTCAGTGACAACATGTAAAGTTTAGACAAATTTTGATATTTGTATATTGTTAAACAAAGAAACATATTTGCTAGAGCATGTTGATCTTTGCTTATCCTAGGTTTGAAACTTGCTATTCAATAGACTTTTGGTAATAGTAGAGACAGGTTGGAAGAGGCAATAAGTAATGCACTTTTTATTATTATTTGGTTTGTTTTTTTTCTTTACAGAAGTATCCGCTGAAGAGTTTATTGGTCAGTGGTACATTGCGGACAAAAGTTCATCATTAACCGCTCATACACGTGACGGTGACAACCAGTTACACCTTGATGTTCAGGAAGGTAAAGTAACAGCCGTTAGGCTTTATTTACCTAACTTTGCGCATTTCGGAGAGGTAAACGCTGCCTTTCAATATAGCTCACCTAAATATGGTTTGATCAGAACAACAACATACAAAATTGACGGCGAACAAGTCTTGCTAACCGATGCGTTTGAAATTCATTCCTTTGTAGAAAACCTTAAAGATATTGCTACACATCTTATGTTTCGAGAGCACAATCTAGGCAATTCGTTTAAAAATAGAAAGCTTACGATTTCATACATGGATACCAGTAAAAAGCCTAAATGGCGTCATGCGAAATTTTCAACTATTGAAATTGATGAGGTCTTACAAAAGCTTGGTGTAATCGCGTAACGTATTCTATTGGCCAAAAAGTTGAATTTTCCCTTTAATTATTAAGCTTTTTAGCGTTAATGTGATGAATAGCATGTAAATTTCGTATACCCTAATGCAAATAGTTATTATTACACCTAATGGTTGGGATTTATGGAAAAGTTAATATTATCACTGGTTATCGCTGTGCTTTCACTGACTGTAAACGCAGAATCTGTAATGAGTGTTGAAGCCGTTAAAGGTGAAGTTGCGAGTGTCAGTGAAACATTAACGCTTTCTGGCAGTATAGAATCTAAGCAGCACGCAAGTTTAGCCCCTTTACAAGCGGGGGTTGTTGATAGCATTTTTGTAGAAGCTGGAGATGTCGTTACTAAAGGCCAGCCACTTATGCAGCTTGATAATACACTCGCTGAACTTGAATTGCAGCAAGCGACGGCCGACCATCAATCAGCACAAGCGGAGCAGTCAGAAGCTAAGCGCTTATTGCAAGAAGTTGAAGAGTTATCCAGTAAAAAGGTGGTTGCACAAACAACGATAGGAGAACGTCGCTCTCAATTAACGATAGCCAAAGCACAGGTTTTACGTGCTAAAGCCAGTGTTGAGCAATACAAAGAAACAGTAGAGCGGCATGTATTACGTGCGCCTTTTGCAGGTATTGTTTCAGCACGTCATATTGATATTGGTGAGTGGGTTACTCAACAAACGATTGTGTATACACTCGTTGAGCAACAACAGCTTCGTGTCAAACTTGCAATTCCGCAAGAATATTTATTTCAATTAACTAATCCACAAACTCATAACGTTACCATTATTCCTGACATCATTGGTGCTAACCCCATTTCGGCAACGTTGAGTAAAATAGTACCTGTTGCAAATGAACAAAGTCGAGCAGTTACAGCGTGGGTAGACTTACCACAAGGGCATAATTTAGTGTCGGGCATGTCAGCGAAAGTGAATATTGCATTTTCGGGTGATGCTACCAATAAACACTTAGTGTGGTTGCCTAAATCATCAATAAAAGCTCACCCTGATGGCGGACGTTCAGTATTTATTGTTGATAATGGTACGGCAAAAAATGTCAAAGTAACCGTCACAAAAACCCAAGGAAATAAAGTTGCTGTTGTAGGCATTGATGAAAATCAACGAGTCGTTACAACGGGGGTCGCAATGTTAAAAGCAGGTAGTAAAGTCTCGGTAAAGGGTGAATAGCGATGATTAAACAAGCCGTTAACCGAGGCGTATTAGTTGCTGTAGTTGTCCTTATTTGTAGCATTTTAGGTGTGGTAGGTGCACTTAATATTCCTGTACAAATGATCCCTGATTTAGAAGTTAGAACTATTTCTGTGCAAACGGGCTGGCCAGGCGCAACACCACAAGATGTTGAAAAAGAAATTCTGATCGAGCAAGAACGATATTTACGTGGCTTATCGAACCTCAAGCGAATGGTCTCGTTCGCTGATATGGGTGAAGCGAATATTGAATTAGAGTTTCCGTTTGGTGTTGATGCAAATGATGCACTTATTCGGGTTAACAACGCGTTAAGTCAAGTGCCGGCTTATCCTGAGAATGTTGACCAACCTAGGCTTTATTCGAGCTCATTTTCGGGTAATGCCTTCATGTATTTTACTCTCAAGCCTGTGGCAGGTAACCCATTTGATCTTGATGTTGATATGCTAAGAGATTATGCCGAAGATTTTGTTCGGCCTCGTATGGAAAGCGTGGCAGGTGTTTCTGAGGTTCGCGTAAGTGGTGGTGCTCAGCGCCAAATTCAAATTAAAGTGGACGCAGCTCGCTTAGCACAACGAGGTGTGAGTTTACCTGAGCTAAGAACCGCGATTAGAACACGTAATAAAGATACCTCTGCGGGAGATATAGAAAGTGGTAAAAGTCGTTATTTGTTGCGTGTTATTGGTCGTTTTGAACAATTGAGCGAATTAGAAGAGTTAGTTGTCGCAAGAAAAAACACCACAGATATTCGTTTAAAAGATGTCGCGACGGTCAACTTAGACCATTTTGAAACCCGAAGTGTGTCTTACAAAGATGGAGAACGAACACTCAGGTTGTCTGTAAGGCGTGAAAGTGGCTCAAATGTACTTGCGATTAAAGATGCTATGTTGCCTATTGTTACAGAGATTAATCAACAACTATTAGCGCAAAATGGCCTTGAGTTAACCTTAATGAGTGATGACGTGCGTTACGTTAAAAGCTCGTTAGAAAATGTGTGGATCAATTTAGCGCTTGGCGCGCTGTTAGCAACGCTGGTCATGTATTTATTCTTACGATCAGGTAAAGCAACATTAGTTGGTGTGATGGGGATACCTATTTGTACAGTGGCAGCATTTTTAGCGTTAATGTTGTTCGGCAGAACTATTAATGTTATCTCGCTGGCGGGGGTTGCATTCGCCATTGGTATGACCGTAGATAATACTATTGTCGTGCTTGAGTCTATCATGCAAGCAAAACGACAAGGTGTGAGTAAAGTACAGGCGGCTATTAATGGTGTCACTGAGGTTTGGCCTGCAGTGTTAGCTTCTACTGCTACAACGGTATTGGTTTTTGCGCCTATTTTATTTGTTGAGCAAGAAGCAGGGCAATTATATTCTGATATCGCAATTGCTATTTCAGGCGCTATTATTGCCTCGATGTTTGTTGCTATTTTTGTCGTGCCTGTTGCACTTGCAACCTTAAGTAAGAAAAAAGATTTACAGCATGGAAAACAATTAACACTTTCAAGTAAATGGTTAATGTTAGCGAATCGTTTTACCCAAACGAAAAGGCATGCGCGCATTACTTCTGCGGTATTTATCGTTGTGATTCTAACCAGTGCATTTTTATTGATGCCGGCAGCGGAGTATTTACCCGAGGGTGAAGAACCAAAAGCCTTCTCATCAATGATCGCCCCACCAAGCTATAATTTATCGGAAATGATGGTGATAGGGGAAGAAATAAGAGCCTATTTAGATCCTTTTGTGTTAGATACACACGAAGAAAAGTTTTTAGCGGGTCAGTCTGAAATGCCCCCGCTTGAATATTATTCAATGTCAGTATCTGTGGGTCGAATTTGGCTACTAAGTGCGCCTACAGACGCAGCGTACATTGATCAAATGATGAAAGCGATCACGGATAAATTCAAAAGTTATCCAGATATGCGTGCCTTCTCATCACGGGGGTCTATCATTTCAAGTAATGATGGTGGTACAAGGGCTGTTGCTGTTGATATAGCCGGCAGTGATATTAACGAGCTATATCAAGCTGCAGATGCTGTTTATCAACAGGCAAGTGTCGTGTTTGACAATCCACAGATCAATTCAGATCCAAGTTCGTTAACCTTAGATCAACCATTAATTGAAATAAGCCCAAGATGGCAAAGGCTTTCAGAGTTAGGGATTAACAATAACGATTTTGGCTATGCGATTGCTGCAATGAGCGATGGAGCTTATGTTGATGAGTTTATTTTAGAAGATGATAAAGTCGATATTTTTCTGTTTAGTGGTGAAGGTAACCAGCAAAGCCTTACGCAGCTAGCTAATACACCGATAATTGCCCCTGATGGTGAAGTTCTGCCACTAAAAGCCCTGGCTGATTTAAAAGAAAGCCAAAACAGTAATTCTTTACGTCGTGTTGATGGTAAACGAACGGTAACGGTTTATATTATTCCTCCGCGTAATGTGGCGTTGGAAATCGCAGAGCAAAAAGTACGGCAAGAGTTATTGCCAGCACTATGGCAGCAAGGAGCAATCGCGCAAGGTATTAATGTTAGCATTAGTGGTGCAGCTGATCAGCTTGAAGCAACACAGGCATCTTTAAGTAGCAACTTTATTATTGCGCTTGTCTTGTGTTATTTATTGCTAGTGGCAATATTTACCCACTGGCGTTACCCATTATTTATACTTGCTACAGTACCGCTTGGTATGGCTGGTGGCTTGCTGGGGCTAGTGTTTATTAATGGATTAAATAAAGCATTAGGCTTTGTTGGCCTTAGTTTAATACATCTGCCTTTTGATATGATCACCATGCTTGGTTTTCTTATTTTATTAGGCACGGTAGTTAATAATCCGATATTAATTGTGGATCAAACGCGCCGTTTTGTTATTGAGCAAGGCATGGCGGTTAGACAAGCGGTGATTCAATCGGTTGAAAAACGGCTAAAGCCGATACTTATGTCAACGGCTACTACACTTTTTGGCCTCGCACCTTTAGTGCTTATACCTGGCGAGGGTACAGAGTTATATCGAGGTGTAGGGGTTATTGTATTGAGCGGTATTTTTGTTTCTACGTTTTTAAGTTTGACTTTTTTACCCGCCTTACTCGTTGCAGTATTACATAAAAAATAGTGTCTTTATTAGATATGAGCAAATGGTGAGGATTCCCCCTTTGCTCATATCTCATTTAATTAAAAATAATTTAACCCCTTTTTTATCTGTTTATCGTTTATAAGGTAAGTGAGTAAAAAATATCGTTACTTACTGTGTGATCACACCTCTTTACTAATTAAAAAATGAGGAAACACTATGACGAGATCTTTAACGATAGTAGTATTTGCAGGCATTATTACCTTGGGGTTATTTGCTTTTATGGCATATTTAATTAAGCAAGAGAAGGTTGCTATGACAGATATTCCTGAGCCAATAATCGTTCAGGTTTATGAATTACCTAAGGATAGTAAGGTTAGAACAATAATTAGACGTCAATTTCAACCACCTGAACCGCCGCCTGTAATGACGACTGTAAAGTCTACGCTAGAGCCAGCAGAGTCATTAAGTCATTTTGAGTTTAATCCGACAGGGTTAAAGATTGAGAATAAAATGTCTAAGTTTAACTTAGGTGCTCAGCTCGCTAACCAAGAGGCTAGGCCAATAATTAGGTCTAACCCCCGGTATCCAAGAGAAGCATTACAAAGAGGTCTTGAAGGGTGGGTTAGGTTGGCTTTTGATATCAATAAGATAGGTGAAGTTATTAATATTCAAGTTGTTGATTCTCAGCCGAAACGTGTATTTGATAAAGCCGCTAAACAAGCATTAAAAAGATGGAAATATAAAGCGAAATCTATCGATGGTAAACCGATTATTCAAACAGGGTTTACCGTTCAACTAGACTTTAACATGCAGCAAGAAATATAGGATCGCCAATTGAAGTTACCTTCAATGATTAAAGGGTGGATGAAAACTTCATCCACCCCTGAAACGTTACTAAAACGTTACTCAACGACGAAAGATAAGAAGTATCTTTCATTGTTGGTTAAACAATTTAATCAATCTTTGTTTCACTATTTATTAACTTTGTCAGATAAAGAACTTGCTGAAGACGTGGTACAAATAACATGGCTTAAAGTATTAAAAATAAACAACACTGCACATGAACATACCAACGTTAAAGCTTGGTTATATACTATTGCTCGAAATACGTTATTCGATGAATTACGAAAAGCTCAGCGTTGGCACTATGTTGTTTTAGATGAAACACAACACGCGGCAACGAGTGAGTTAACCGACAAAGAAGATCGATTGGCAGCCTTTAATCGCGCATTAGTGCACTTACCTTTTTATCAACGAGAAGCGTTTGTATTTCAGCAAGAAGGCTTTTCAATATTAGAAATTGCAGAGATGACAAATGAAAGCTTTGAGACCGTTAAAAGTCGATTAAGGTATGCGAGAAAACAGCTGAAAATAATATTAGGAAAAGATCATGAATGATGATTTTGATAAAGAGATGAGTTCGCTTTATCAACAACGTAAGGCGCAGATAGAAGCTCCTACTGTAGTGTTACCAAGTGGAAAGGCTAAAAACCGTGTTTCTGTTTTTAAATCGTTGGCAATTTTACTATGTGGTGGCGTTTCGTCTTTTGGCATTTTTGCGTTAATGTCGCATTTAGCTAAAGCACCAACACCTGTCACCATTGAGCCGCAATTAAGCCATCAGGTGATCGTGTTACCAGACGTTATTATTGATAAAAATAACGCTGATACGGTTATCAACCGTCTGCCGTTACCTGAAAAACCTATTATTGCGACGCTACCAACCGGTAATGATAATTCGCCATATCAAATTGAAAAGATCGAACCATCTGTTGATAACAACTTAACATTTGATGATACCAATACTGTTCATTTACCTGATATTGATTTACCACAAACAAGTATTAACCCCATAGTAAAAGTTTTACCTGAATACCCTCAAGAGCTGTTAGCAAATAGGCAAACAGGTATCGTAAAAATGCGCTATCAAGTCGCTGAAGATGGGCGTGTTTTTAATATAGAAGTTATCGAACAAAGTGGGGCAAGACAGTTTAGACGTGCTGCTCAAAAAGCTTTAGGTGCTTGGCAATACGACAAACAATTGTCTGTAAATGATACGCTTGAAGTCGTTTTTGAATTCCAATTGGAAGCTAAGGAATAAATTTATATGACTTTAGCACTATTCGCAATTGAGGAAAGATAGATTAGTATGGCTAACACAATAATAAAAAATTATCTGTTATGCTGCCGATTTCTGTCTTAGTTTTATTAAGCTTTTTCTATCTTATTTTACTGTTTACCATCGCCTTTGTTGGTGATAAATACACAATCTCAAAGAAAGTTAAGCCGGTAGTATATAGCCTAGGGTTAGGAGTTTACTGCACCTCTTGGGCGTTTTATGGCGTAACAGGGCAGTCAGCTACCACGGGATGGTGGTTTACACCAACCTATACCGGCGCGATTTTAGTGTTTATCTTCGCTTGGCCTTTAGTGTTAAAGGTTGCTCGCATTTGTCGTGAGCAGTCGTTAACCTCGTTAGCCGATTTTATTGCTTCTCGCTATGGTAAATCATCTAAACTAGCTGGCTTAATTACCATTACGGCAGTGTTTGCCATTATTCCGTATATTGCTTTACAGCTTAGGGCGATTACTAGCAGTTTCAACGAAGTGATTAATTATCCCGCTGAACAATCTCCTGTAGATATTACCTTATTGTTTACTGTTACCTTAGCCGTGTTTGCCATATTATTCGGCACTAGGCGTATTCGCCCCTCTGAACATAACCCAGGGCTATTATTAGCGATTGCGTTTGAATCGATAGTGAAGCTATTCACCTTTTTAGCGATTGGTTTTTTTGTGTGTTTTTACATGTTTGACGGTATGACTGAACTGTTTCAACAGGCAAGCGAGCACCGTGCGGTTCAAACCATTAGCTCGCCACCCAGCTATGTTTACGTCATGCAAACGTTATTAGGCGTGTTAATGATGTTTTGTTTACCGCGTCAGTTTCATATGACTTTTATTGAATTAGATGAAGAAAGAGAGCTTAAAACAGCACGTTGGCTTTTTCCTGTATATATGATTTTAATCAATATATTTGCATTACCTATTGCTTATGCGGGCTTAATTTTATTTGATGGTGTGAGCGTTGGCTCTGACAGCTTTATGCTGCAATTGCCGATATTAGCGGGCAGTCAATTAATGACATTAGTGTCATTCTTAGGTGGTTTTTCTGCGGCGACGAGTATGGTGATTGTCGCAACCATTGTATTAAGTATTATGATTTCAAATGACTTGATCACACCAAAATTACTAAACCGTGAAGCACATGCAGGCCAGCTGCAAAAGCTTAGCCCTGATAAACTGCTGTTGATCCGCCGTATTGCCATTGTCATTATACTGTTAGCTGCTTATGCCTATTATCAGGTGACTTCTAATTCAGAATTATTAGCGGTTACCGGTTTAATGTCTATGTCGTTAGTTGCACAGTTTTCTCCTGCATTATTGTTAGGGTTGGTATGGCGAAAAGCGAACCAAAAAGCGGCTTATCGCAGTATTATTGTTGGCACGCTATTTTGGGCGTACACTTTGTTATTACCTTCGCTTCATCAAAGCTTGATTAATATTGATGCATTACTTCAGGAAGGATTTTTAGGTATTGCCTGGTTGCGTCCAACGATGATGTTTGGTTTAGAGCTCGAGTTTATTTCTCACGGTGTGTTTATTAGTCTTGTCGCGAGTTTCTTGGTATTTGTTTATTACTCTTTAGCTACTACACCGGAAGTTACCGAACAATTATATGCGGTTAACTTTATACAGCCCGATGATTCTCAGCGCGATATTAATCAAATATCTTCTGCACTCACCATTCGTGATTTACATAGTTTAGTGGCTCGTTTTTTTGGACCAACGGTCGCTGATCAGCTTATAAATGATTATTTTCAACAGCAGGCGTTTAACTGGGAACATGTTGCCCCGGTTGCTTTAGAGCAAAAAGCAGAACAAGAGTTAGCGGGTGTTATTGGCGGTGCATCAGCAAAACTTTTGTTTGATTCAGCAAAACGCAGACGTAGTGCACTGTTAAATGATGTGGTTGATATTGTTGATGAAGCGAGTGAGTTGCTACGCTTTAACCGTTCGTTATTACAAGCGACCATTCAAAACGTTGAACAAGGTATTTCGGTGGTCGATAAAGAATTACGTGTTGTTGCATGGAATCGCCGCTACATAGAAATGTTTGATTACCCTGAAAAAGAGATATTTGTCGGTAGGCCAGTAGAAGAAGTATTACAGTTTAATGCAAACAGAGGCTTATTTAATAAAGATAATAGTAATGAAGAAATAGCTAAGCGAATTTCGTATTTGCAGCAAGGGAAGTCTTACCGATTTCAGCGGGTGCAAAAGAACGGTAAAGTGTATGAAATGTCTGGTAACCCTTTGCCAGGTGGCGGCTTTGTTACCACGTATGCAGATATTACCGAATTTGTAAACACACAAAAAGCGTTAGAAGAAGTGAATGTACATCTAGAATCACGCGTTGAGCAACGTACGCATGATTTACAGAAATTAAACTTGCACTTACAGGCGGCGAAACAAGAAGCAGAGCAAGCGAATATCAATAAAACGCGTTATTTTGCTGCCTTAAGCCATGATTTGTTACAGCCGTTTAATGCTGCCAGCTTATTTTCTTCTATCCTTGCAGAAAAAGCAGGAGAACAAGGTGGCGATAAAGCTGATATTAAAGAATTAAGCGATAATATTCATTATTCATTGACCAATGCTGAGCAACTATTAAGTTCTATTTTAGAACTAACAAAGTTAGATGCTGGCAGCACAACGCCTTATTTAGAAGATTTTAATATAGAAAGCTTTATACGACCTATTGCGGAAGAGTTTTCTTACCTTGCCCAAAATAAGCATTTAGCATTTGAGCAACGTATTGATAATTGCGCAACACGTTCTGATAAAGCGTTATTACGACGTGTATTACAAAATTTATTGGCCAATGCGCTGCGTTATACTAATCAAGGAACTGTTTCATTAAATGCCTATCAATTACAGCAAAAACTGATTATTGAGGTAGCTGATACAGGTGTGGGGATAAAACAAGAAGATCAACAACGTATTTTTAATGATTTCGAGCAAATCGAAGGAGCACAAGGTAATAAGCATCATGTTGGTTTGGGGTTAGGCCTCGCCATTACTTCTCGTATTTGTAAAATTCTAGGTATTCCACTGTCGTTAACATCTTCAATAAACGAAGGGAGTTGTTTTACCTTATCGTTGCCAGTGATCAAAATGTCGCAGCACACAGAAGTTGACAAACTCCCCGTTATTAATCGAAATAGACGAGACTTAACGGGCTTACATGTTTTAGTGATAGATAACGATACGGCGGTATTGACGGCGATGAAACAACGCTTACTAGAATGGGGGTGTCAGGTCAGTGTTGCACACGATCAACAAACGGCTTTAGCAAAGTGTCAACAGCAGTTGCCGGAAATGATTTTGGCCGATTACCACTTAGATCATGGTAAAACGGGTGTTGATGCGGTTAATCATATTCGTGATACTTTACAGTGTCAGATCCCTATCATTATCAATTCTGCTGATCATTCCGAAGAGCTTTATGAGCAAGTCGTTGAGAATAACTTTATTTTTATAAATAAGCCGGTAAAGCCTGCGGCATTAAAGCGGACGATAAAATCTTTGATGAAAACGGTATAATACCTCTATAAACGAGATGTTTTGCAATATTACTCTTTATACTAAATAGCTAGGTAGATGACTGTGGTGTCATCTGTTTTAGGTTTTGAAATAACATACTGGCTTGTGTTCGGTTATTCACTTGAAGTTTTTGTAGTATCGCTGAAACATGATTTTTGACGGTTGGCTCTTGAATATTCATTTCCCAGGCTATTTGTTTGTTTAACAAGCCATCCGCGATCATTTGTAATACACGATATTGTGCAGGCGTGAGTTTATGGAGTTTATCAGCGAGTGCTTTAGCTGGAGTTGGCTCAATGTTCGTAAGATCAATTCCGGCGGGTAACCAGGTTTCACCATCTAATACTTCTTCGATTGCGGCGGCAATTTGATCTAATGAGGCTGATTTAGGGATATACCCACTTGCGCCTAAATCAATAGCTTTGCTGATAACACTGGGCTCTTCTGTCGCAGAAACCATGACCACTTGAATGTCTTGATAGGCATTTTTGATTGAGGTTAACCCTGTAAAACCTTCATTGCCTGGCATGTTTAAGTCAAGGAAAATAAGTTCAATATCAGGGTGTTGTTGAATCACTTTGATAAGATTGTCGTAGCAATCCGCTTCAATTATTTCGCTAGTTGGTAATACCTTACTCGCTGCTTGAATTAGTGCAGTTCTAAATAATGGATGATCATCGGCAACTGCTAATTTCACAATTTCTTCACTCATAATAAACCTTAATACAACTATTTAAACAGAATGAAGAAGAGGGCGCTAGTGCCCCCTTCTGTTTATGCTAAAAGTTAAAAACGATAGCCTACTGTTAAGTGAATGGTTCGTGGATCACCGTAGTAGCCAATAAGGGTGGTATCGCCACCAAAACCAGGGCCGTATGAACCGTCTGGATTGCGACTAGTGAAGTTATAGCCACCTACCATGTACTCTTCATCGGTAATGTTTTTCGCATGTAAACCACCATACCAATTACCATCATTTCCTTCCCAAGTAATGCTGGCGTTAACTTGGCCAAAACCGTCTTGATTTAATGAATCATCATCTTCGAAGATAATGTATTCATCGCGATAGTAATAACCGGTATTAAACATAAAAATACCCATGTCTGTTTCTAAGAGATAATTCGCTGATACACTAAAAGTGTTATCGGGGGTATTTGATAAGCCGACTAACGGAACGTTAATATTTTCATCTTGTTCAATATCAGCTGAAATGTGCCCGTAAGCCATATTTATCGTTAAGTTTTCACTGGCTAACCATGTAACCTCTGCTTCAATACCTTGTACATCAGAACTTGCCGCATTTGCTAAGTTTTGACCTAAATCTGTTGGGTTTTCTTGTGGTAGAACAACAATATATTGTCTATCTTCATGTTTGGTTGCAAAGGCGGTTATGTTAGTTCTTAAGTTATCAGTCCAATCTTTTTTCAAACCAATTTCGAAAGAGTCAACGATTTCTGGATCAGCTGCGTTTTCATTGGCACCAGCGCGTGGGTTAAAGGTACCTGACTTAAAACCTTGTGAGTAGCTGGCAAAATACATGGTATCGCTGTCAGCTTGATATTCAATACCTATACGTGGCGTAAAGCGTGACCATTCATCAGATTTCATGGTATCTAAAATGCCATCACCGTTACTATCTTTACCTAACACTTGTGTTTGCGGTAAATTAGGATCTTGCGTATAGCCGTCAATCCAGTTGTCGTAAGGGTATACAATGCTTGCGTAAGTATCTGAATACACATCAGCTTTACGTTCTTCTTTGGTATAACGAGCACCTAGTGTTAACGACATTTTGTCGGTTAAATCAATATTGCTTTGTATATAGGCAGCAACAGAGTCGCTCTCATTACAGCCTGATTTTTCAGCTGTTAAACTTAAAAAGATGATCGCATCATACTTACCGCAAGACTCACCTGAATAGTGATATAAACCACCCACTATATTAAAGCCATTACCACGGTAACTTGCTTGGATCTCATGGCTTGAGTTTTCGTCATCATACACCGCAGGTACATCAAAAATTTGCAAGCTAGTGTTATCAAAATCTATATTAGTTGGTGAATAACTTTCACGGCTTGCTCCCACGTACTTGAATGAGAGGTTATCAGTTGCTTGCCAGTCGATGGTTAAACTTAAGCCCTCAAGTTCAACTTTATTCCAAGTCGGCAAGCTGGTGTAAGAATCAAATTTGCTATCAGGAATAGCAGCATCTGGTGCTAATAAACTTGGTAGTAGTCGATACCCGCCCTTGGAATTTGAATCATCATCTGTTTTATCCCACGCTAAACGCATGAAGAGGTTATCAGTGGCATGATATTCTAATGTTAAACGAGATGCAGTTAGATCTTTGTTATAGTTTTCAGTATCTTCACCGGCAGGCGCTACCAAAAATTCACCAAAACCATCACGATTTAATGTGCCGTGGCCAAAGCCAAGATAAAGTTTTTCATCAATTAAGGGAATTTGCCCCGTAATTTTTAAATCACGTTGGTTATAACTGCCCACCGTTGCTTCAATATTAAATTCAGTATCACCTGACATAGGTTTGGTGACATACTTAATAGCACCACCTGTAGTATTTTTACCATAAAGTGTGCCTTGTGGGCCACGTAGCACCTCAATGCGTTCAACATCGAGTAAATCTAGCACAGCCCCTTGCGGTCGAGCCATGTAAACGTCATCGATATATATACCAACACCCGGTTCATAGCCCCATAAAGGGTCTTGTTGACCAATACCACGAATGAAGGCAGTAAGTGTTGAGTTTGTTCCTCGGCTAGCTTGTAACGTGGTGTTTGGAGAAAATCGCTCTATCTCAGTAATGTTTGCAATACCATTTTCTGCTAATTCTGCAGCGCCAACTGAAGTGACGGCAATAGGTACTTCTTGTAAACTTTCAGTGGTTTTACGCGCTGTAACTTCAATGCGTTCTAACCCTTGTTTTTTAACGGCTTCTTCTTCTGCCGCAATAATATTACCTGAAAAGATCGCTGAACTAATTGCGATAGCACAGAGTGATTTGCTGTAGCGTGAAGCCTTGTTCACATTTATGTTTGTATATTTCATACTTCCCCCGATGGATTTCTTCTTATCTTTTTTATCTATAGGTTTATGTTTATCGTTATTTGTTGTGATTATGTTTCAGTCGCTTATTAATCTAGTCGAAGCGTTTCCATCTGTATGTGGTACTTAAGTACTATACCTATTTCTGCGTTCGCGTTTAATAATGAATGAGTCATTTACGTATTGAATGTTGATAAAAGCATCAACCGTAAATATGCCGCGTGTTGTGAGTGAACTATTTTCAGTCAAAAAATAACTCTAATATAACGCAGGAACGGCTTATGATAAGTATGATTGGCTTGGTAGGAGGGCTTATATTGCTCGTGATTCTTACCATGCGGGGGATGAATTTATTCATTAGCGCCCCATTGTGTGCACTTTTTGTTGCACTAACAAATGGTATGACGTTACTCACGGGTGATGTACATTTTGTTAGTACCTATATGTCAGGCTTTACCAGCTTTATTGCTGCTTGGTTTTTCATGTTTTTGCTTGGTTCATTGTTTGGTAAATTCATGGAGGATACTGGTGCAGCTGACAGCGTAGCACGATATATTGTCGACAAACTTGGCATGAAAAAAGCGGTATTTGCTGTTGTAGCTGCCTGCGCCATTTTAACTTATGGCGGGGTTAACTTATTTGTGGTCGCTTTCTCGGTTTATCCTATGGCGTTAAGTTTGTTTAAAGATGCAAATTTACCACGTCGTTTTATTCCAGCAACGCTTGCCTTCGGTTCTGTTACCTTCACCATGACATCTGCTGGCTCTCCAGAAATTCAAAACTGGATCCCAATTAAGTATTTAGGCACCACACCTTATGCTGGTTGGGAAGTCAGTTTGGTCGTTGCTTTGTTTATGGCATTGTTTGGTTATTGGTGGCTTAACCGTTTAATTGGTAAAGCTGTCGCTAATGGTGAAGTGTTTGAACACAGAGAAGATGACCCTGAAATACCTGAACGTGATTATCCACATCCAATCACGGGTGTGATTCCTTTATTAGTGGTACTTGGCTTATCGTTTACGTTACATCATGATTTTGGTCATAACGCATTAATTATTGCATTAGCTGGTGGTGTACTCAGTATTTTAGCGATAAACAATAAATACTTTCATCACCTATCAAACGCAGTAACCGAAGGAACGAATGGTGCGTTAATCGCTATTGGTAACACTGCCGCAGTGGTTGGTTTTGGTGCTGTCGCTAAATCAACAGACGGCTTTCAGCTAGCAGTAGAAATTATGACTCAGGTACCCGGTAATGAACTCATCGGCGCTGCTGTTGCGGTAACCGTGATTGCAGGTTTAACTGGCTCTGCTTCAGGTGGCCAAGCAATCGCATTACCGTTATTAGCACCGCATTATTTAGATCAAGGGGTTAATCCAGAAGAGCTTCACCGTGTAGTGGCAATCAGCTCTGGTGCATTAGATACCTTACCGCATAACGGTTATGTTGTTACAACGATAAGAGCAATCTGTAAAGAAACGCATGCGAGTGCATATTTGTCGATGTTTGCTATGACAGGTATCGTCCCTCTGATAGGCTTAATACTTGCTATTAGTTTGTTTATATTATTTTAATAAAAAGAGAACCTTATGATGAATTTTCAACGCACAATTTGTTTATTTTTACTTGTGTTTGCTAGCAACCTTTGGGCAAGCGAGCTTATCGTAGAAAAACAAAAGTTCACCTTAGATAACTTCAAAACCTTTAATGGCAAATTAATCAAGCAAGTGAATGTTGGCTGGGAAGCTTACGGCACATTGAATGAAGATAAATCGAATGTCATTTTAATCACTCATTACTTCACGGGTAATTCACATGCAGCAGGAAAATACAGTAAGCAAGATGCAATGCCTGGTTATTGGGATAGCATTATTGGCCCTGGAAAAGCCATTGATACCAATAAATACTATGTGATCAGCTCTGATACGTTAGTTAATGCTAGTGCCTTTGATAAAAAGGTTATTACAACTGGGCCTGCAAGTATCAACCCTGAAACGGGTAAGCCTTATGGATTAAGCTTCCCAGTAGTAACCATTCGCGACTTTGTTAATGTACAAAAAGCACTAATAGATAGTTTAGGAATTAACAAATTACATGCTGTGATTGGCGCTTCTATGGGATCAATGCAAGCGTTAGAGTGGGCTGTCGCTTACCCTGATATGGTTGAACGTATGGTGTCAGTTATTGGTATTGGCCAATCTGATGCGTGGTTAGTCGCAGGATTAGAAAAATGGTCAGCACCAATCAAACAAGATCCAAAGTGGAATAACGGTGATTATTATCAAAGTGAAGCTCCTAATACGGGTTTAATGTATTCGCTTGCCACTATTACTCAAGAAGCAATGCATCCTGCGATTTTTAATGCTTCGAATCCTACCCATAAGAATATAGTAGATGGCGCTTTAAACGATATTAATGCAACGTTTCCTGTGGTTGATTGGCTATATGGCGCAGCAAAAGCCAGAGTAAATACAATGGACGCTAATCATATTTTGTATCTTGTGCGGGCAAGTCAACTATTTATTGCAGGACATAATAATGATTTATCAGCAAGTTTAGCGAAAGTAACCGCGAAGTCACTGTTTTTACCAGCTACTAACGACTTATTGTTGTATCCAGAAATGGCGAAAAAAACCCATGAAATGTTAGGGGATAAAAGCCAGTACGAAGAAATTAATGGCATGTGGGGACACTTAGACGGTTTATTCACCATACAACAAAAAGCTAAAACGTTAAGTGACTTTTTGGAGCAGGAGTAATGAAAAATAAAACGGTCCTTATTACCGGAGCTGCAAGCGGTATTGGCTTTAGCATTGCTCAATTACTGGCAAAGCAACAGGCGTCGGTGATTATCACCGATGTCAGCGAAGAAGCGGCGCAACAAGCAAAACAAACATTAATAGCAGAAGGTTTTTCTGTTGATGCATATAAACTTGATGTAACCAATGAAAATGATATTGCTCACTTAGTGGAAACACTCGGCAATACACCAATTGATATTTTAATTAATAATGCAGGCATACAACACGTTTCACGGTTAGAGGAGTTCCCGATGGGGGCTTGGCAAAAAATCGTTGATATATTGTTAACGGGGCCGGCAAGAACCTGTAAAGCAATATTACCTAAAATGCGTGAACATGGTTTTGGACGCATTATTAATATTGGTTCGATTCACGGTTTAGTTGCCTCACCTTATAAATCGGCCTATGTGGCAGCTAAGCACGGATTAATCGGTTTTTCTAAGGTTATCGCGCTAGAAACTGCTGATTGCGATATCACGATAAATACCATTTGTCCTGCGTATGTCAAAACCCCTCTAGTGGAAAAACAAATTGCAGATCAAGCAAAAGAACATGGCATTAGCGAGGATGAGGTGATTGAAAAAATAATGTTGGCACCAATGCCGAAAAAAGCCTTTATCGATATGGAAGAAATAGCCGCAACCGTGCAATTTCTTGCGAGTGAAAATGCCAGAAATATGACCGGTCAAGCCCTAGTGCTGGATGGCGGTTGGACAGTTAAATAGGAACAAACATGTCAGGATTCAATAAGGTAGTGGCAAGTTACCAAGAAGCACTTGCTGGTCTTGAAGACAATATGACGATCATCGCCGGTGGTTTTGGTCTTTGTGGGATCCCAGAAAATCTAATTAGTGAAGTAAAACGTAAAGGTACAACAGGGCTCACAATAGTTTCTAATAATTGTGGCGTTGATGACTTTGGTTTAGGTGTATTACTAAAAGATCGTCAAATAGCAAAAATAATCGCGTCATACGTTGGCGAAAATGCAGAGTTTGAGCGTCAAATGTTAAGTGGTGAATTAGAGGTTGTTTTAACACCGCAAGGTACACTAGCGGAAAAAATGCGTGCGGCGGGTGCCGGTATTCCTGCTTTTTATACGGCTACGGGCTATGGCACACCAGTGGGTGAGGGCAAAGAAGTACGAGACTTCAACGGTAGAAGTTACATTCTTGAAGAAAGTATCAAAGGCGATTTTGCTTTAGTTAAAGCATGGAAAGCTGATACCTATGGTAATCTCATTTATCGTAAAACCGCGCGAAACTTTAATCCGATGGCGGCAACTGCTGGAAAAATTACTGTTGTAGAAGCCGAAGAAATTGTACCCGCTGGAGAGCTCGAACCCGATCAAATACACACACCTGGAATTTATGTTGATCGTTTAATTCAAGGTAAGTTTGAAAAGCGTATTGAGCAAAGAACCGTTAGACAAAGCGAAGGGGAATAACCGTGGCATTATCACGAGAACAAATGGCAAAGCGTGTTGCACAAGAGTTACAAGATGGTTTCTACGTTAATTTAGGTATTGGCATTCCAACATTAGTAGCAAACTACGTACCGTCGAATATGGAAGTCATGTTGCAATCAGAAAATGGCCTACTTGGGATGGGACAATTTCCAACTGAAGAAGAAATTGATGCTGACTTAATTAACGCGGGTAAACAAACGGTTACGGCTGCAAAAGGTGCCTCAATTTTTTCTAGTGCTGAATCATTCGCGATGATACGTGGTGGTCATGTAGATTTAACGGTATTAGGTGCGTTTGAAGTTGACGTATACGGTAATATCGCTTCTTATATGATCCCCGGAAAGTTAATTAAAGGTATGGGGGGGGCGATGGATTTAGTGGCAGGTGCCGATAATATTATCGTAACCATGACACATGCCTCGAAGCATGGTGAATCCAAACTCTTATCTCAATGTACTTTACCTTTAACCGGCAAAGGGTGCATCAAAAAAATATTAACCGATCTAGCGTATATTGAGATCATTGATGGTAAGTTTCATTTGCTCGAATACGCACCAGGCGTTTCAATTGAACAAATCAAAACGCTCACCCAAGGCGACCTCGTGGTGAGCGAGCAAGTAAAAGAGATGAATATTTAACTATTTAAGCGCTTTAGTTAGAAACATAAGCGCTTTTTTTATTTATCGCGCTACGCTTTATTGAGCGCTTTCATTAATGATTCTATAGCTTTAAAACCATATCCGTGTTTGTTTTCTGTTGCAACTTTATCGAAAAAATGTCGCTTATGTCGAGAGTACGGTTCAATGCTTATCTCGACGGTTTTCGCCGCTAGGATTCGCTCAAACATTTCTATCGGCATTCTGTAAGCTAAGGTAGAACTTTCAACATCACCACGCATACCAGGGAATGCGCCTGAGTGACTATCAAATTGTGTAACTTCTTTTCCCTTAACTAAAACAACCGGTACTTTATCGATATATAAAGTGGTTTGTTTTAAATTAAATCCAGCCCTGAAGTGAACAAGTAAAGTAACTTCGTTGGGTGATTCAGCCGTCCAAGTCGCACCTAACCATGAACAATTGTCGGTTAATAAACATAAATTTCTTCTTGGTTTGGCAACAATAGAGGCAATTTCGTTATTATTATTATATTCAATGACTGCTTGTTCTGTATTTTCTTCAGGTTTAGTTGATGCACATCCTGAAATGACAGCCAGTAATATTATTAATTTGAAGTAATGCATAAAAATTCCTTGTAATATTCATTATTTTATCTCGCCAGACTACATTTCTATCATACTTAATTAGTAATAAATAGGTACTTATACCAATTCGCATAAATATTCGGTCATTCAGCGAGAATTAAACGCTTTAGAGGCACGGCGTTGATTGCAGAGAATGGTTATTCAGGAGAACGTGCTCCTGCGTTCTCTAATAAGCTACATCCTTGTAGCGTCCTTGTTAAAATCAACAACACGGGCTATGAAGCGTTTAAACTCGCCCTTTGGGAGCGTGTTAGAGGCGCGATAATTGCGCAAAACGTGTTTGATGTAGAACAACTATACCTGCACACGTTTCGCTTATTCTTCCATCTCTAACATCGCTCTGAACTGACTTAATCTTTATGCCAATTGGTATTATTTAATACCTTAAAGGTTAACTGTAGATTGTCGATCTTGAAAAAATATTTAAATGCGCTCAATCATCGACATGGTGTTTAGTGCGCAATGTGCGATAATTAATGGCCATAGGTTTCTGTTAAAGACAACATAAGCTATGCCCATTGCTAGGCCGATTAACCCTACAGTAATTGAACGTTCAGATAAATCGTAAGAATGTCTAAAGCCGAAAATAAAAGCCTGTAAAATAACCGCAATGAAAGTCGAAAACCAAGTATTAAATAATGCTTGTTCTATCCAATTAATTAAAAAGCCTCTATCGAGAATTTCTTCTAATGCTGATTGTAGCCAAATGAAAGGTATTATCATAAAAAATAATGACCAGTTATTTGAAAGTTTTCCAAATTTAGATTCTGCTTGTTCGTTAGAAAGGTCGGGGGCTAGTTGAAATCCGAGTTCTTGTTTGAACAACTGAAAAATAATAATAGATAAGATGGTAAAGGCAAAAATAAACACGGTTACGAAAAGTAACTTTTTAAAACTTTCAGGTTTGAAAAGGCCAAGTTTTGCTAATGAAACGTGCCTAAAACGAATAAAAGTTATAGCAACAACAAGTGTTGAAAGTGACCAAAATAGACCGTTAGTGATAAAATTATGTTGTTCAAAATAAATCTCGCGTATTAAAAACATTACTGAAAGGTAAATGGCAAGGTCAATGCAATAAGTGTATTGCGACTTACGATATACGGATATAAATGAACCGATTACATTCTTTCTTCCTGAAAACATAAAATACCTCAAGTCAACGTTTATACGCCACCTACAATCTCACGTAAAGCTGCTAGGTGTCCGTTATATGCTTCTCGTCCTGTTTTTGATAATGACAGCCATGTTCTTTGTCTGCCCATATGAGTACGTTTTTGTGCACAAAGATATTGAGCATCTTCAAGTGATTTCAAATGTTTTGAAAGCACAGAATCACTTACGTTAAGCTTTTCTCGTAATACTTTAAATTCTATTTCTGCAGTTGCCGCTAGAATGGCACAAATTTGTAAACGATTTTGTGCATGAATTAGCGGATCAAAGCTGACGTTACTCATGGTGACTGTTGTCCTTAATGTAATTGCCTGTTGAGTAATGATGCAATAAATATGCGAGTACTAGCGCATTGAGTATACCGCCAATGTAGGCGGCATATTCTAAGCCATTTACGCTTAATATGCGGGTGAGAATGATGACTGCCGCAAAAAAAATACCGGAAAATAAATGAAAAAAACATTCACTTTTACTTTTTGGTAGTACCTTAGGCTTTATGCCAAGTAAATGACTGCTGTAAAGATAAAAGGCGACACTTGCTAGAAAACAAATTGCTGAAATAATTAAACCGAGCATCCAAAGGTTTTCATGTCGGGTAGATGCCCAAGAAAAGGTCATCATTCCGTAAAAAAAGGCCATAATGACCGTCAGCCAAAGTGGCGGTCTGATAAGTTTATTGGTACTGCTGTCTATATTGGCTAAACTATCGAGTGCTAGTTGAGCTTCCTCTGTCGATACTTTTTGTTCTTTATTATTCATGATTACGTCCTTTACTTTCCGATGTGGAAAGTAATATAAGTCATACTTTCCAAGTTGGCAAGTTAAAACTTTCCATAGTGGAAAATAATTAGGTGTTTTAGATTTATATCATTGAATTTAATTTTTTATATATGTATTCAGTATGAAAAATTAACGAGAATTTTTGATTTTTTTACTGGTAGATTCCCTCTTTACCAGTCGCGGAATATGTTTAAATGTGGTTTCGGCCACAATATTTTCTTCTGGTTTTGTCATGCACAAAGCCAAATTTGCTGCTTGTTTAGCCATTTCCACGATAGGATAGTGTAGAGTAGTTAGTTTGGGTCTTGAATAACGAGACAATAAAACATCATCAAAGCCGATGACTGAAACGTCGTTTGGCACACGGTACCCGTTATCTTCTAGCGTAGAAATAGCACCAATTGCCATTGCATCATTGTATACAAATAATGCGGTAAAGGGGTGACTACTAGCGAGTAGGTTTTGAGCGGCAATCTCTCCACCTTGCAGGGTAGGGGCTTGATATTCTATAAGTTGTTCTTTGAGTGTTAAATCATGCTCTGACAATGTTTCTTTAAAACCTTTAAGCCTTAGGGCAGGATCTTCTATAGGGTAATGACTGCTTATACAAGCAAGCTTTTGATGTGATAGCGCGATTAAATGACGTGCTGCTATTTTGCCTCCTTCCATGTTATCTAGCCAAATACAGCGATTTTCTAAACCTTTAACCATTCTATCGATCACAACTAAGCCTTTTACTTTTTGGCTTAATTCGTTAAGTTGGCTTTCACTTAATGCCTTGCTGTGCACCACCATCACATCGCAACGTCGCTCAATGAGTAAATTGATTGCTTGCATTTCAGATTCAGCATTAACTTGACTGGTACTTAATAATAATTGTCTATGATGTTCGCGAGCAACCTGTTCTACGCCACTGGCTAAAGAAGCAAAAAAAGGATCAGTTATATCAGGGATCACAACGCCAATAGTTGTGCTTTTTTGTGTTACAAGTGCTCTAGCATTTTCATTCGGTGTGTAACCAAGTTGCAGCATCACTTGACTGACTTTTTCTTTGGTTTTAGCACTTACTTTTGGACCGTTATTTACCACTCGGGATACTGTTGCTACAGATACACCTGCGATACGAGCTACATCTTTAATTGTTGACATATGTAAATGTTTACATTTATTAAGTATTTAACTAGTGCACAGTATATATAAGCAATGCTGCTGGTGCAATATGATAAATTTGTTCCTAAAAAGTAAGCTTGTAATAAAAAGGGAAAACGTTTACATTTACGTCAAATTTACAAGATGGAATGAGTGTATGACTATCGAATTCGATCCAACGGAACATCCACATCGCAGGTTTAATCCCTTATTGCGAGAATGGGTACTGGTTTCTCCGCATCGCGCAAAACGCCCTTGGCAAGGACAAGTAGAGGCAGTTGCTGAGCAACAATCTGTCTCGCATGATCCAAATTGTTATTTATGCGCAGGTAATACGCGTATAAACGGTGAAGTCAATGAGCGTTATGAAACAACGTTTGTCTTTACTAATGACTTTGCTGCGTTAAAAACGGATACCCCACAAGTACAAAATAATGATCCGCTATTTCGAATGGCAACAGAGCAAGGAGAAAGCCGAGTGATCTGTTTTTCTCCTGACCACAGTAAAACCTTGCCAGAATTATCAGTACCTGACATTAAGCATGTTGTTGATACTTGGCAAGTGCAATGTGAAGCGTTAAGCGAACAATACCAATGGATACAAGTGTTTGAAAATAAAGGGGCGGTTATGGGCTGCTCTAATCCACACCCTCACGGGCAAATTTGGGCACAGCAGCAAATTCCAACCTTGGCAGATCGTAAATGCCGTTCTCAGTTAGTGTACTTTAATCAATACCGTAGCAATCTATTGAGTGACTATGCTGTAAAGGAAATAGAACAAGATCAACGTGTTGTTGTACTAAACGACGACTGGGTTGTGGTGGTGCCATATTGGGCAGCATGGCCCTTTGAAACGCTGTTATTACCAAGGTTTACAGTGTCTAGAATGGTTGAATTAACTGAACAACAAAAAACATCACTTGCCGATATCTTGAAAAAAATTGCGACTAAGTACGATAACTTATTTCAATGTTCTTTCCCTTATTCAATGGGATGGCATGGCGCACCGTATGATGGTGAAAAACATCCTGAATGGACATTACATGCGAGCTTTTTACCGCCGCTATTACGCTCAGCAACAGTAAGAAAATTCATGGTTGGCTATGAAATGTTAGCGGAAGCACAGCGTGATTTAACGCCAGAGCAAGCAGCAGAGAGGCTAAAGGCATTACCAAGTACACATTATAAGGAGGCTATGTAATGGTTCAAAAAAATACTATTAATGCTTTATTTAAACAATGTTATCAACAAGAGCCGGATGTGATTTGTTATGCGCCTGCGCGGGTCAATATTATTGGCGATCATACTGACTATAATGATGGTTTTGTTTTTCCCGCTGCGATTGATTGTGGTACCACCATCGCCGCGTCTAAACGTGATGATCAATTAGTCAAAGTGTATTCACATGATTTTGGCAAAAGTTCTACAGAATTTGTTTTAAATCAGTTTAGCTTTGATACCGAACACATGTGGTGTAATTACATTAAAGGTTCGGTCCAAGCATTAATGGAAAAGTACCCTAACCTTAGAGGCGCTAATCTAGTGGTAACGGGTAATGTCGCGCAAGGGGCAGGGTTAAGTTCATCTGCCAGTTTTGAGATGGCAATATTGAAAACCTTTACCTCGTTATACAAATTAGAGTTAGATGGAAAAACTGCCGCTAAAATGGGACAGCAAGCTGAGAATGATTATGTTGGTTGTAATTGCGGCATCATGGATCAACTGATATCGGCTATGGGCAAGAAAGGCCATGCAATGTTACTTGATTGTCGAGATTTAACGTTTGAAGATGCGCCAATTTCAGACGAGTTATCATTGGTTATTATTAATTCTAACGTTAAACGTGGATTAGTTGATAGTGAATATAACTTACGTCGTGAGCAATGTGAACAAGTTGCCAAGCACTTCGGATGTAAAGCTTTACGTGATGTTACGTTAGCGCAATTAGAGTCAGAAAAAGAACAACTGTCAGATGTGCAATATAGACGAGCCAAACATGTGATCACTGAAAATGCTAGAACTGTCGCAGCATTAACGGCATTCAAATCTTCAGACATGTCGACGTTGAGTCAGCTAATGGCTGAGTCACACCAATCGCTTCGGGATGACTTTGAAGTAACGACAAAAGAAATGGATGGTCTAGTGGATATTGTGAGCGCACAAATTGGTAATCAAGGTGGTGTACGCATGACCGGTGGTGGATTTGGCGGTTGTGTTGTTGCTTTGATGCCAAAAGCACTCGTTGAAAAGGTGACTGAGCAGGTAAATATTCAATACCCAGAGCAGTTTGGCTTAACAGCAGATATTTATATTTGTCATGCATCACAAGGTGCATTTAGACATATTGACGAATCTTGATTGATTACAGGATAAACCATGAAAATTTTAGTCACCGGTGGTGCTGGTTATATTGGCTCTCATACCGTTTTATTGCTTTTAACAAACGGCTTTGAAGTTGTTGTACTTGATAATCTCATGAATGCCAGTATTGAATCCATTCGGCGGGTAGAGCACTTAACTGGAAAGAAAGTGTCATTTATTAAGGGAGATATTCAAGACAAAACGGCTTTGACGTCACTTTTTAATGAACACGCTATTGATGCGGTTATACACTTTGCGGCATTAAAAGCAGTGGGTGAATCTTCTACTATCCCTCTAGAGTATTATCAAAACAATGTTCACGGAACATTATGTTTGTTAGAAGTTATGGCAAACCTAAACATTAATCATTTTATTTTTTCCTCGTCAGCGACAGTGTACGGTGGGGAAAATGCTGTACCTTATGAAGAAAGTATGCCGTTAGGTGAAGCGTCTAGCCCTTATGGAGCGAGTAAAGTGATGATTGAGCGAGTGTTAAAAGATCTTGCACAATCAAATTTAGATTTTCGCGCAGTGTGTTTACGTTATTTTAACCCAATCGGTGCCCATGAGAGTGGACAAATTGGTGAAGATCCTAAAGGTATTCCAAATAATTTATTACCTTATGTTGCACAGGTTGCGGTTGGAAAGCGTGAGCGTTTACAGGTTTTTGGTGATGATTATTCTACCCAAGATGGTACGTGCGAGCGTGATTATCTGCACGTCATGGATTTAGCGGAAGGGCATGTAGCAGCAGTCAATTGGTTGCAGAAAAATAGTGAATTTACTGGTGTTGAAGCTTTTAATTTGGGTACCGGTAAAGCGGTGTCTGTATTAAGCATCATCAAGGCGTTTGAACAGGCAAGCCAGCAAAAAGTACCTTATACTATTGCACCACGTCGTCATGGTGATTTACCTGCATTTTGGGCAAATGCTGAAAAGGCTAATAAACAACTTGGCTGGCGAGCCACACGTGATTTAACACAAATGATGACCGACACTTGGCGTTGGCAATCGAACAACCCAGAAGGATATCCAAAGTAAGGCAGGAAGTTTAGTGCATTTTGAGCGGCAATTAATTCAGTTAATAATTGTTATGTTATAACAATTGAGACGAATGGTAGTATTTTCTTGTTAGAAAGCACTGAACTTAAGTGAAAATTCCTTTATTATCTATGGGCTATTTTTCTTTGTTGTACTTTATTCAATAATATACACCAAAGAAAAATAGCCCTAGTACTGCGCACGTTCTGAAATGTGCGTAACCTCAAGTAGTGAGCAGGAATAACTATGATAAAAAAAACCATAACATTGGCAGCTTTGCTTGTATGTACCGCATCATTATCGGCGTACGGTTCAGTGAAGCAAACCAAAGGGAGCTTTGAAGATAAGTTCCGCCAGTTAGATGAAGTGTTACCAACACCTAATGTATACCGTAACGCAGCCGGCGAACCGGGCCATCAATATTGGCAACAACAAGTTGATTATAAAATAAACGTAACGCTTGACGAAGAAAAGCGTCGTTTAGAAGGAACAGAAGAAATTGTTTATGTGAATAATTCACCTGATTCATTGAAATACCTTTGGTTACAATTAGACCAAAATATTTTCAAGCAAGATTCATTAAGTGAGTTATCTACCACATTCAGAGGCAATAAAGCATCAGGCGGAAAAATTAGCTTGTCTGCGTTGCGTCGTCAGCAATTTATTGGCGATTCAGAATTAGGCTATACCATTAATAATGTAAAAGATGGCCGCGGTAATACCTTAAATTACGTGATTGTTGGTACCAACATGCGTATTGATTTACCTAAGCCATTAAAGCCAGGGCAAAAAACATCGTTTTCATTAGACTTTGGGTTTAACATTGTAGAAGAAGATGCTGTTTCGGCGCGTTCAGGCTATGAGCATTTTCCTGACGATGCTCGTGAAGGTGGTAATGATATCTTCTTATTAGCTCAATGGTACCCACGTTTACATGCTTATACCGATTATGAAGCTTGGACAAATAAAGAGTTTCTAGGTCGCGGTGAATTTACCTTAGAGTTTGGTGATTATGAAGTCAATATGACAGTACCGGCTGATCACATTGTATCATCAACGGGTGTGTTAGCTAACCCTAAACAAGTATTAACGAAAGAACAGCGTAAGCGTTTAGAAAAATCAAAAGACGCAGAGCGAATTGTTTTCATTGTGACGGAAGAAGAAGCGTTAGAAAACGAAAAAGCTGGTACAGATAAAACTAAAACGTGGAAATTTAAAGCAAATAACGTACGTGATTTTGCTTGGGCATCGTCACGTAAGTTTATGTGGGACGCTCGCGGCTTTAAACAAGATAATGATGAAACTCCACTTGTGATGGCAATGTCTTTCTATCCTAAAGAAGGTGGTGACTTGTGGAAGAAATATTCGACTGAATCTATTATTCACACCATGGATGTTTATAACCGATTCTCATTTGATTACCCGTACCCAACAGCTCAGTCGGTTAACGGCCCTGTTGGTGGTATGGAATATCCAATGATCACATTTAATGGTCCGCGTACTGAATTACGAGATGACGGTAGCCGCACATATTCACAAGCTGAAAAACGTTTTTTGATCGGCGTGGTTATTCATGAAATTGGTCATATTTATTTCCCTATGGTCGTTAACTCTGATGAGCGTCAGTGGACATGGATGGACGAAGGTTTAAACAGCTTTTTAGATGGTGTTGCTGGTCGAGAATGGGATCCAATGATTCCATGGGGTGTAGAGCCTCGTGATATCACAGGTTACATGAAGTCTTCAAACCAAGTGCCTATTATGACGCAATCTGATAGTGTTTTACGTTTAGGACCAAATGCCTATACTAAACCAGCTGCAGCATTAAACATTTTACGTGAAACGATCCTAGGTCGTGAACTATTTGATTTTGCTTTTAAAGAATATGCACAGCGTTGGAAGTTTAAACGCCCAACACCATCGGATTTCTTCCGTACAATGGAAGAAGCATCAGGGGTTGATTTAGATTGGTTCTGGCGTGGCTGGTTCTACTCGACCGATCATGTTGATATTTCATTAGACCGCGTTTATAAACTGCGCATGGATACTAAAGATCCTGACATTGACTTTGCACGTGAGCGTCAACAAGAATTAGACAAGCCTAAATCTTTAACTGACGAGCGCAACAAAGCAGAAGGTCAAAAATTATGGGTTGAGCGCTTTTCAGATATCACTGATTTTTATGACGAAAATGATCGCTTCACCGTGACTAATAAAGAACGTAATAAATATCAGAAATTCCTTAAAGGCCTTAAAGATTGGGAACGTGAAGTTTTCACTCGTGCGGTAAAAGAAGATAAAAACTACTATGTTTTAGACTTTTCTAATAAAGGTGGTTTAGTTATGCCTATTATTTTAGAGTTATCATTTGAAGATGGTAGTAAAGAAATGATGCGCATTCCTGCTGAAATTTGGCGACGTACACCTAAAGCGGTTAGTAAGTTAATTGTCACTGACAAAAATAAAAACCTAGTGGGTGTAACAGTTGATCCTCGTTGGGAAACAGCAGACGTTGATGTAGAGAATAACCACTACCCACGTCGCATTATTCCTTCGCGTATTGAAAGTTATAAGCGTAAAAAGTCATCAGCAAAAGTGAGCCGAGATATCATGCATGATATTAAAACGGAACTTAAAACAGACGATGATGAAAAAGATCAAGAAAAAGGTAACTAATTAGGTTTTATATGAAATTTATCACTAAAAGCTTAATAATCTGCTTGTTTTTGTTCAGTAATGTTATTTTTGCACATCAACAAAAAGCGGCGATAAGTACTGTGTTATTTAATCCAAACACAGAAAATATTGAAGTAAGTCATCGCTTTTATTTACATGATGCAGAGCATGCTGTTAAACATATTTTTGGTAAAAACGCTGATATTATTCAATCTAAACAAACACAACAACGTTTTTTTGAATATGTGATGTCGCGTTTTTCATTGAAAGACGATAAAGGAAATACTATTGATTTAGGCCCCGTGGGTTTTGAAGTTGATGGTAAATTCTTTTGGGTTTACCAAGAAACAAAACAACCTGTATTGTTGAGCGGGCTTACTATTGAACATACAGCATTGCGTGATATTTGGCCTAGCCAAACAAATACTGTGAATGTAGAAGGTAAGGGTGATGTTAAAACTGCCACGTTTAATGGTAGTGTTGAAGTTGCTAAGATCGAATTTCATTAATTTGATATTGATGTAAAAAGCCGCTAGGTGTTACGCATCTAGCGGCTTTTTTGATCCTGTAATTAAAAGGGTCAGGTACAATATTCAATGATTGAATATTGTACCTGACCCCTTTAATTATTTAATTAGGCTAATTAGATAAAGTTAATCTACACTGAGAGCTTTATTAACATATCAAGGATGATATATGGCAAGGTTACCTAGGATAGATTTACCAAATATTCCGCAACACATTATTCAACGTGGCAACAACCGTCAAGCATGCTTTTATCATGAAAAAGACTTTAAAGCCTACTTAAACTGGCTTAAGTATTATTCGTTGAAAGAAGATGTGGCAATACATGCATGGGTCTTAATGACCAACCACGTGCATTTATTATGCACTCCAAAAAAGCCTAAGGCTGTTAGTTTTATGATGCAAGGATTGGGGAGACGCTACGTTCAATACTTCAATTATAGTCACCAAAGAACTGGAACTTTATGGGAAGGTCGATACAAATCTTGTTTAGTGCAAAATAGCAACTACTTACTAGAAGTTTATCGTTATATAGAATTAAACCCTGTGCGAGCAGGTATGGTCGATAACCCTACTGATTACCCTTGGTCAAGCTATCAAATAAACGCATTGGGTAAGGTATCTAGTTTAGTTTCTTATCATGATCAATATTTGACCCTAGCTCAATCTGATACAGAAAGGCAGGTATAGTATATGGCGCTGTTTGAAGAAAAAATGACTGATATTAATGAACAAACAATAAGGAAGTCGGTAAACAAAGGATTAGTTCTTGGAGACGATAAGTTTAAATCTACTATTGTAGCTTTGACAGGGAATAGAGTGAATTCAGGATGTAGAGGAAGACCAAGAAGTGCTATTGATGATTAACAATTTAAATGTACCTGACCCCTTTTATTTTGGGGTAGGTACATTATTTTGAGTTATTTTAATACTGAGATTTCTATGCTACTTGCTTGATCAGCTTGATGATAAATTCGATGATCTGCTTTAACAAAATCCGCTTCTGTTGCTTTGAATATGTTGTCTACATAATTTTGAGGATTACGATCCAAAAATGGAAACATGCTGCTTTGCACCATTATCTGTAACTTATGGCCACGCTTAAAGGTATGCATAACATCATAAAGTTCAAAATTAACTGGAGTGACTTCATTCGCAGTAAAGGGTTTAGGGTCACTCATTGAGTCTCTAAATCTTCCTCGAATTGAGCCCCAGCGAACAAGTTCATGACGATTACCAAGCTTTTTATCTAACTTATTGCTGTTTTCACTTTTTGCTGGAAACACATCAACCAGTTTTACGATAAGATCAGCAGCTGTTTGAGAAGTACTAAATTTCAATTTGAGCTCGATATTACCTGATAACGTTAAATCTTCTTTTAACGGCTCTGTTTCAAAAATTAATACATCTGGGCGACGTGCAGCAAAGCGTTGATCTTCTGTCATATATGGGCGATCCCAACCGCGACCAATTGCTTTTGAGTGTGGTACTGGTTTATTTGGATCACTAATATATTCAGAAAAACTTTTTTTAGTCGTAGGTTTATCTTTACTGATGCTTTCACCAGCGGTTAAGTATAGCGTTTGTTTTCTAACGGCTTTAGGCGGCCAAGTATCGAAACGATGCCAACGGTTAGCACCAGTATCGAAAATAGTCGCTTTTGCAAGATTGGCACTGTCGCTTGCTTTTAAATGCTCGGTAAAGAAAGGTAACAATATATGCTTTTGAAACCACTTACTGGTATTAAAGCCGTTATCAGCTTCACCCATTTTTGAGCCGTCACCTCGGTTCCACTGTCCGTGATACCAAGGGCCCATTACCAGTTGCACATTGTCTTTTTTATTGCCTTGAGACATGGTTTGATAGGTTTCTAACGGACCATACAAGTCTTCTGTATCGTACCAGCCACCCACAACTAAAGTGGCAGGTTTTGTTTTACCTAAATGCTGCAATACGTCACGTGACTGCCAATAGTCATCGTAATTTGGGTGAGCTGCAAGAGCATCCCAAAATGGACGTTTATGTTTAAAATATTTTTTGTTTACATTCGATAACGGGCCTAAGTCTAAAAAGAACTGATAACCATCATGTGTTGCCATATCTTGACCTTTAGGCCAATAACCATGTTTTTCATCTGGAAAATTATCGAATGTGTCGAAAAAGACAAAAGCCATAGGTAAAACAAAGGCACCATTACGATGAAAATCATCAAAGAACCAGTCAGCAATTGGTGCTTGAGGTGAAATCGCTTTTAATGCTGGGTGAGCATTTATAGAAGCAACTGAGGTGTAGTAACCTGGATAAGAAACACCCCACATGCCAAATTTACCATTGTTGTTATCAAGGTTATTGAGCAACCATTCGATACTATCGTATGTATCGGTAGCATCATCAGTTGCTTTTTTACCGCGTTGATAAGCATTTTGCGGACGCATATTGTCGTATTCTCCCTCTGAACGGAAGCGACCTCTGACATCTTGAAAAACAAAAATAAAGCCTTCTTTTTCAAACGCCTCAGATGGGCCTAATCGAGTGCGATATTTATCTACACCGTATGGTCCAACAGAATATGGGGTGCGTTGCATTAAAACAGGGTATGTTTTTGATACATCGTATGGGGTATAGACAACAGTAAAAAGAGTTTTTCCGTCACGCATTGGAACTTCATATTCGTATTTTGCATAATTTTCACGAATATATTCAGCGCGTTTATCACCGCTGCTGTCGTAAGCTAAAGCGGTCATTGTGCTAGTAATAAAAAGCACCACAACCAGTATGAATTTTCTAAACATAATAAGGCATCTCGTATTGTTGTTTTTGTAAACGAAATTATTGTTACAAGTATGTACTGTATAGGCAAGTGGCAGGCATACCATTCAACAGGTAAAACCCTACCATTCAACGCATTAATGTTAAGGCAGTGAATGAATAACCAAGTAGTAGTCTTTAAGTGAACACGTTATTAGGAGGGTTGTTCTCTTTGTAGCCCTTTTATGTAGAAAACTATACTTCAATTGCTACGCTTCAATTAAATTACGTTTAGTTAGACCCAAAGGGTAGTGTTTTTTGTCATTTATACGTCGTTATTGCTTTTTCATGTGGAATAACTACACATTAATCACAATGCTTGGTCTAAATACCAATAAACGGCTGCAAAAATAAACGCGAAAGATCAACAGATCCTAGTCACAGATCAAATAAGTGATTTAAGAAATTATTTCAATACAGCCTGTAGAATTTACATAAGTTTGTATAACAAATATAAATTGCAATCAATGAATATGCTTTATAGCCTATTAAACCAGTACTTAAAAAAGAATCGATCATGGTATAGCCATTGCACCTGTATGTTTGACTCACAAAATAGAGTGAGAAATTTTAATTAAATATTGGAGAGTACTATGGCTAGTCAAGCAACGAAAGCACAGAGTGAAAACAGTGAATCAAAAACGACTAAAGGTAACGGATCATCTCCTATTGCAAATAAACTTACTGAGTCGTTACATCAATCTGTAGATCATTTAGGTGAGCAAGCAGCTAAAACTGAAGAATCGCTAAGAAAAAACGCGACTAATTCAGCAAATTCAATGAAAGATAAGCAAGTAAAAGTGCAAAGTATGTGGAATCAATCGGCAGTAGGTCGATACACACAAGAACATCCTGTGGCCTCAGCGGGTATTGCTTTTGCAGCTGGAATGCTACTGACTAGCTTACTTAAGAGAAAGTAACGGATGAATAATAACGCTGAACATCAAGCTCAAGAAAGTGCAACGTCTGCGAATGACGTTGCACTTTCAGAGATATTATCTGCATGGCAAGAAGTATTAACTGTTTATAAATTGCAGATACTAAAAGCGGGTGATCTTGTTGGCTCAGAAATTAAACTCAGTATTAAAGCGATGACTTTAAGTTTAATAGGCTTATTGGTGTTAGTTGGTATTGGTTTAATCATGTGGATAACCGTTTGTCTAACCATTGCCTATGCTGTATTTACCTTTGGAGGTCATTGGTTGTTGATTCCCGCTACAGTATTGTTGATTAATGCAATTGTGGCTTGGATAAGCTTTAAATTGTATAAGCAAAGTAAATCGGCGATAGGGTTACCGTATGCAAAGTCGTTGTTGGTGAATTCAGAATCTGAGGAGTAAGCTATGTTTGATCTGCTAAAAAAGCATAAAGCAAATGTTCAGTATATATATGATGATTATCAAATTGTTACATCGTATAAAAGGATGAGCATAGAGCAAGCGAAAAATAAAAGCTTATACGTTATCGGTTCGCCAAAAGGACTAGCTGCCAGTTTTGCCGCAGGTTCAGTGGCTGGTTTACCGTCTTCTTCGCATCAGCGTTTATTACCTTTGATCAAGTTGTTTGTGTTTTAATTGATACTTGTTCTGAAGACGGTAAATTTGCCATTTATCTATTTATTTTCAACATGTTTTTTAAAATTGTTCAGGATCATTTTCCATCCTTGTTTCTGTTGTTCTAGAGTGCTTTCATCTTCTGTTTGAAAGGTTTCTTTAACGGTTGTGCCGTTGTCGGTTTCAATGAACTCAACCGATACAGTACGTCCATCATTCAGGGTAAAATTAATTGCCTCAAAAGCAATTATTTTGCTAAATTCCCCTGAAAAATCAAAGGCCATGGAGTTATCTTTCGCTGCCATACGATAGTTAAATTGACCTCCTTCCTTAAAGTCTATTTCCGCGTTAGGACAGCACCAATCATCGTTGGCAAAATTCCAACATTTAATGTCTTCTGGTGTCACCCATGCATGCCAAGTCTTGCTTAATGGCATATTCACAGTTGTTTCTATAACTACGTTCATGTTATCTCCTCTGTATTAGATTTAAGTGTACGCTAAGCCAAAATCAGGCTTTGTGTATTAGTCGAACGTAGTAATGGTAAATCGACATGTTATGCTAATTATTTTTATCAAGGTCTGTCGACCTTTCGAGATTAAAGATTGCATAGAAGTGTTGGAACAGGTTTAGTCTTAATTCTTCATATTGTTATATTTCGTGTTCACAAGTGCTGTGTTTTTTTATGATTATTTTTTTAAGGTGATTTTTTATTAACCTTTGTTCAAAATAAAGTGCCACAAAACTGCCTACACCAAAAGAGGTAAAGCTAAGTACAATAAAAAGAAGACTGAATATTGAGCCTTGAGTAATGTAATTCAGGTATAAATTGAAAGGGAGCACGATTAATAAAAAGCCAACGACTTTAATAAACTCACGAAATAATTTGGTATTTTCTTTTGCTTCAACAATATAATTTTCAATGAGTTCATGAGAAGTATCGTTAACTTGAGGGAAGGTTTTGCGTATCCAGCGTGAATAATTCAAAAAGTAATCCTTTTAATTCAGTTCGTTTAACAGTGCTATTATAGAAAATAAAAGAGATCGTAACAACGATGTACGTAAGTCAACAGTTCTCGTAATTCGATGTTCAGTCGACGCGTTTTAATGCTTGCTGTAACGAAGCTTGTATAGCTTTTAGCTTGGGATTTTTACTGTTACTGGTGATGGCATATAGGTTATGTATAAAACTTCTTGTGTTATGAAGCTTTGCTAGGCCTTGCTCGCTTTGATAAACGTTTTGCCAGTTCTCAAAGGGGGCAGGAGATGTTACGGAAGTTAACCAATTAGCGAATTCATTAGCAGAAAGCTTGTTTTGCAAAATAATATAAACAACCGGCATGGCTAAGCGTTTAGGCTCCCCAAAAGTATAGAAGGTGTTTGTAGGAGTAATTTGTTGCTTTATTGCAGTTAATATCTGCTGATGCTGAGCTTTAGTAACTTGTTTATTAAGTGCAAGTTGTAAGAAAATATCAGCCGTATGGGCAACATTGTGTCGCCAGCCTTCTTGTTCGTTAAATCCTCGGTAATCTGAAATGTTCGACATGAAACGAGTGCTAACATCAACAATGGTTTGCCGTTCTTGCTCTGTCATATAAGGGGTTATGCGATCAACACGAACCACTTCCGATAATACTAATGCCGCGAAAGGTTGTTCGAAACCATTAGAGTCTATGCTTTTAGAGGTTAATATTGTTTGTAGTTTGTTTAATAAGGTATGGAGTGTTTTAATTTCAAGTTCATTGTTTCTTAGCCATGCGCTGTATGCTTGATAAACAATTTCATCACGTATTTTAGGGTCAGGGTGAGACAAACAATTAAGTAAGATAATCGCGAAATTATTGCGCTTTTTATCATCTTTGATAGTAAAGTCATTTGTTTTTAAAGACTTAAGATCTTCAGAGGTGATTTGTTGCTGACATTCATTAGCCAATCCGGTATGCGTAAAAAAAGTTAATGACGTAAGTAGAATTAAGGAGGTTATTTTCATTATTTTGCCTTAGTAGAATATGTTCGCTTGTGATAAGGCTAATACGAAAACTAGCTGACCAAGCAAGTTCTTCATTGTTTGTTAATTGCTGGCATGTTGTCAATGAATAAGAGGGAAAATTATTAAAGCTAATATCTTGACCTTATTAAGGTGTTATCTGTAAAAATAGTCTTTATAATCAGCCACAAAATTCAATAAAAAAAGCTAATTTGCTTCGTTTTACCTATGCATTATCTTCTTGTTGTTTTCATCGGTGCTTTTTTACTGTTTCAAGTACAGCCATTGATCGCTAAATTAATTTTACCGTATTTTGGTGGGGGAGCTGCTGTTTGGACAGCTTGCATGTTATTTTTTCAAGCTTTTTTATTAGCAGGTTATGGCTATAGTCATGCATTATCACGAATAAAATCGGTTAAACATCAAGTGATGCTTCATGTGATATTGTTGTTTATCAGTGTGATCACTCTTCCTATTGGTTTGTCTGAACAAGCTTTACTGAGCACCTATGATGACAGTCCCTTATTAAATATTTTATATCAATTAATGTTGTCTGTTGGCCTACCTTATTTTGTTTTATCGTCAACGGGTCCGTTGGTGCAAAATTGGTATGCTAGTAACCATCAAGGTAAAGCGCCTTATTTTCTATATTCATGGTCAAATGTTGCTTCTTTAATTGCGTTGTTAAGTTTTCCTTTTGTCATTGAACCGCAATTATCAGCTTCAATTCAATTAACTGTTTGGTCAGTGCTATATGGGCTATATGTGCTAGCTTTTATGGTTATATCGATTTCGACTTATCGAAATCATTTGATTTCGTCAATAGAATTAACACAAAATCTTGCTGGAGTGGGGATTGAAAATGGGGTTGCGCAGATTGATGTGCATACACATAGTTTTACATTAACGAATGCATTTTCTTGGGTTGCTTTGTCATCACTTGGGGTTATTTTTTTAGTGGCGACTACTAATGCAATCACACAAAATGTTGCGCCCATTCCGTTTCTTTGGATCTTACCTCTTTGTTTGTATCTGCTTAGTTTTATTATTTGTTTTCATAGTAACCGTTGGTACATTCGCTGGTATTGGTTGGTGTTGTTTGTATTAAGCAGTATTATTGCGATTTTTTTGTATTTCATCGGTTCTCAGTTTGATTTAATTACGCAAGTGATTCTCTATAGTTTTGTATTGCTTACTGCCTGCATGGTTTGTCATGGTGAGTTGGCGAAAACTAAGCCTGCGCCAAGGTATTTAACGCATTTTTATCTACTTATTGCACTGGGCGGTTTCCTTGGTTCGTTGTTTGTTGCCTTTATTGCCACGAATGTATTTCAACAGTTTCTTGAATTTCCATTAGCGTTTATTGGCTTACTATTGTTACTGACAATGGTGTATTGGCGAGAAAACTTGTCGACAAAATACATCATAGCGATGTCATTGTCAGCGGTGCTATGTGCTTCTCTATTCAGTGTGTTACTTAGTCGTTATCAACAAAATGATATTTTTCAGCAACGTAATTTTTATGGCATTTTAACGGTAAAAGATGTTGATGTTGCGGGTAAAACTGAACGTCGCCTTGTTGATGGAACAACATCACACGGTACACAATATCTTGATGAATCATTACAACAAATACCGTTAAGTTATTATCGTAAAGGCACAGGAGGTGCAATTGCGATTGAGCTCATGCAAAAGACAAAACAAACTGGGATCAATGTAGGGTTTGTCGGTTTAGGTGCTGGTGCGTTGGCAGCCTATGGTGAAAAAGAAGATCATTTCAGCTTTTTTGAATTAAACCCAGCAGTGATCGATGCAGCACAACGTTATTTTACTTTTTTAGCACATTCTAAAGCTCAAATTGAAGTGATAAAAGGGGATGCCCGTATTTCTATCGCGAAAAATAGAGCTCAACTGGTAAATAAACCCTTTGATGTATTGGTGTTAGATGCGTTTTCAGGTGACAGTATTCCTCAACATTTATTGACTGTAGAGGCGTTGAAGCTTTATCAGCAAGTGGTGAGCGAACAAGGGATCATTGCGATACATATTTCTAATAGTCATTTAAATTTATTGCCACTGATGAAAGGGCTTGCAGATAAGGTTCAATTGGAATTGGTGTATTTTCATACGGCAGGTAAACGTGCTGAAAGCCATGATACTGATTGGGTTTGGCTGACACAGAATAACAATTTAATAGATAACCCTGTCGTTAAGTTACAGAGTACGCGAGTAAAACTGTCATCGATAGAGCAAATAGTTTGGACTGATGATCACAGTCACTTAATGTCATTACTTAAATAATCAAAGCTATCGCAGGCATAAAGACTCTTATGCCTGCGAAATAATATTACCAATTACCTGTATTTTCCATATTTTGCCAAGGTTCTTTTGGTGGCAAAGCATCACCTTTTTGTAAAAGCTCAATTGAGATCCCATCAGGAGACTTTACAAATGCCATATGGCCGCAGCGCGGTGGGCGATTAATAACAACACCATTATCCATTAAATGTTGACAAGTTGCGTAGATATCATCAACTTCATAGGCTAGGTGACCAAAATTTCTACCTGAGAGATACTCCTCTTCTGAATCCCAATTGTGGGTTAATTCAATTTCAGGCGCACCTTTTTCTGTCGCTAAAAAAATCAAGGTGAACTTACCCGCTGGAACGTCATAACGATTAGTTTCAATAAGCCCAAGTTTGTTGATAAAAAAATCGAGAGACGCCTCAACGTCTTTTACGCGTATCATGGAATGGAGAAATTTCATGTGAACCTCTAATTAATGAATTTTACTGAATTGTTCAAATATACAACTTTAGAGAGATAAAGTAGATGAACGTAGAATACCTCTATCTAGCTGTTCGGTAAATTTATCTTTAAACCGATGATACCAATGAGGATCAGACTAATAAAGAGAAACTGTATGGTTGATAAACTATGTTGATACATCACATAATTTAGCAAAACGATAGTACATACCCCTACAGCTAACCAAATTAAATACGCAATGGTTATTGGAATTTCTTTGATAGCAAAAGAAAATAAAATAAGACTAATAATCATCGATATGATGGCGAGGAATACATAAGATAATTTAGAAAAGGATGCCGATTTGTCTAAAAAAAATAACCAGCCTGCTTCAAAAACACCAGCAACAATGAGAGAAAGCCAATACATAATTCTACTCCAATTAAAGGGCCGTCCCTGATGGAATAGAGCGGTGAGGTCGTCCTCACTTCGGTTAATGTTTTTAAATGGTACGCTTTATTGTCGGTAATTCGAAGTTACTTTTCGAAAAAAGTAAAAAAGCGGTTGAAAATGCTATATAACAAAATTATTATATAATGAATTTGTTATATAGGTGATTTATGAAAGTTCTTTTTTTATGTTCTGAGAACTCTGCACGATCAATAATGGCTGAAGCATTGTTAAAACATCATGGTAAAGATCAATTTGTTGTTTATAGTGCAGGCACTCACCCATCAGGTATTGAACCAAAGGCAGCAAAGGCGATTACGCACTTTGGTTTATCAACAGATGGACTAACATCTAATAGTCTTGATGACGTAAAAGATATTCATTTTGATTACGTGATTACTTTGTGCGACAAAGCAGCGAAAGAGTGTGATACCAGTGTAATGGGGACCAATTGTTTGTCTTGGGACTTTCCTGAACCACGCAGTAGAATGGTTGCTAACCCTTATGAGAAAACACTTCAAGAGCTTAATGAACGAATAAAAATGTTTTTGCTAATTCAAGAAAAGCAAAAGCCAGCCCCAATATCACCTACCATTTTTTTTAAGTGCCTAGCAGATGAGGTGCGCCTTAAAACGTTATTGATTATTGCTGTGGAACAAGAAGCATGTGTTTGTGAAATCATGGAAGCGTTAAATGAAGTGAGTCAGCCAAAGGTATCTCGTCACTTAGCACAACTGAGAAACACAGGTATTTTAGCTGCGAGAAAGCATCAACAATGGGTATTTTATTCATTGAATCCAACGTTAACAGACTGGATGAAATCGGTGATCACTTCAACAGTTGTCAATGAGCCACAGTGTATTGAACAAGAACTAGCAAGATTGAATGCTATGGGTGATCGTCCTACTCGCATGCAACGTTGCTGTAATTAAGGAAAGAAGATGGGAATATTCGAACGGTTTTTATCTTTATGGGTTGCACTGTGTATTGTCTGTGGTGTAGTTTTTGGCGTGTATTTTCCTGATTTTTTTTCATGGGTTGCAAGGGCTGAAGTCGCACAAGTTAATATAATAGTGGCGGTTTTTATTTGGTTAATGATTTATCCGATGATGGTCCAAATTGATTTTTCTACGATAAAAGATGTTGGTAAAAACCCTTCAGGTCTAGTACTGACTTTAGTCATTAATTGGTTAATTAAACCTTTTTCAATGGCTGCACTAGGGTGGTTGTTTTTTGAAGTGGTGTTTACAGATTTCGTTAACCCCGAAAGCGCTCAAGAATATATTGCAGGTATGATTCTACTTGGCGTTGCTCCATGTACAGCAATGGTATTTGTTTGGTCACAGTTAACAAAAGGTGATGCGAACTATACTTTAGTACAAGTATCATTAAATGATATTATCATGATCTTTGCATTTGCGCCTATCGCTGCGTTATTGTTGGGCGTTGCTAATATTAATGTGCCATGGGACACCTTAGTATATTCAGTATTACTCTATGTGGTATTGCCGTTAATTGCAGGGGTTGCAACCCGCGCGATACTCAATAATTCAGAACGAAAAAATCACTCCATTGATGAACTAATATCGAAGTTCAAACCCTTTTCAATTATTGGCTTACTATTAACTGTTGTTCTACTTTTTGCCTTTCAAGCTCAACGGATTATTGAGCAACCGCAAACGATAGTATTGATTGCGATCCCGTTAATTATTCAAACTTATGGCATTTTTATTATTGCATATTATGCGGCAATAAAAATGAAACTAAAGCATAACATTGCAGCCCCTGCCTGTTTAATTGGCACATCTAACTTTTTTGAATTAGCGGTTGCTGTGGCTATTTCACTGTTCGGTTTACATTCTGGTGCTGCGCTTGCAACAGTTGTAGGTGTGTTGGTCGAAGTGCCAATTATGTTATCACTTGTCGCTATTATTAATAAAACACGTCATTGGTTTGATTGAGGAGTTAACAATGTATAAGCACCCATTTGATACCTTAACACTCGAATCTGGGGGGAAGTTCATTTTTACTCCTTGTCCTGGTACACAGAGTGTCAATTTACAGCAATCCATTGAGCAATTAAGGTCCGAAGGTGTTACGACGCTTGTTTCGCTTATGTATGATGATGAACTCGTTACACTTGATGCTCATTCAATAGGACAAGTTTGCCAAGCACAGAACCTAACATGGCTGCAAATGCCAATTAAAGATGATGATGCTCCTAATGACGATTTTATGCGGGCATTTTCACAGCATATTACACGGATAATAAATAGCATAAATAAAGGTGAGGCGATAGCTGTTCATTGTAAGGGGGGATCTGGAAGAACAGGTCTTGTGATCGCCTTATTTCTTATTCATTTAGGTTACGACAAAGCACAAATCGTGGATATGGTGCAATTGATACGACCGAAAGCATTACAACACCCCATACAACGTAAATATTTTAATGACTTTATTTTTTTGGAGACTTCTAATGACAATTAAAGTTGGTATAAACGGTTTTGGCCGAATGGGACGCTTAACCCTGAGAGCAGGTTTTGGTAGTCCAGAAATTGAATTTGTGAAAATAAACGATCCTGCGGGTAATGCAGAAACATTAGCGCATTTATTAAAGTATGACTCGGTGCATGGTATTTGGCCGCATGATATTTCGAATATTGATAATGCGCTTAAAATTAATGATCAGATCATTCATGTTAGCCAACATAAAACGATCAAAGATACCGACTGGTCGGGTTGTGATGTAGTGATTGAAGCATCAGGAAAAATGAAAACGAAGGAAAAATTGCAGAGTTACTTTGATCAAGGTGTTAAAAAAGTTGTCGTTACTGCACCAGTAAAAGAAGAGGGTGTGTTAAATATTGTCATGGGAGTTAATGATGATCTGTATGATGTTAACACTCATGATATTGTCACTGCAGCCTCGTGTACGACAAATTGTTTAGCACCAATTGTTAAGGTTTTACAAGAAAAAACAGGCATTAAGCATGGTTCAATCACTACTATTCACGACATAACGAATACGCAAACTATCTTAGATGCACCACATAAAGATTTAAGGCGTGCACGTGCTTGTGGCATGAGTTTAATCCCGACAACAACCGGATCGGCCACGGCAATTACGCATATATTTCCTGAATTGAAGGGGAAATTAAATGGTCATGCGATCAGAGTGCCGTTAGCAAATGCTTCAATTACTGATTGTGTTTTTGAGCTTGAACGTGCAACAACTGCAAGTGAGCTAAACCTATGGTTTAAAGAGGCCGCAGAAACGAATTTAGCAGGTATTTTAGGCTACGAAGAAAAGCCACTTGTATCAATTGATTATAAAACGGATCCTCGTTCAAGCATTGTTGATGCATTATCAACAATGGTGATTAATGATACCCAAGTGAAAATATATGCTTGGTATGATAATGAATGGGGTTACGCAAATAGAACGGCTGAACTAGCTATTAAAGTAGCTCGTAGTATTCAGTAAGGGCATATAAATGAAACAATTGGCAACGCTTTCTAACGAAATTAAACAGTACTTAATTGTAACAGGCAACTATTGGGCGTTTACGTTGACCGATGGTGCGTTGCGTATGCTGGTTGTTTTGTATTTTCATCAATTAGGGTATTCGCCACTCAGTATAGCAATGCTGTTTTTGTTTTATGAAATATTTGGTGTCATTACTAATTTATTTGGTGGATATTTAGGGGCTCGAGTTGGCTTAAATCGCACGATGAATATAGGCCTTGCTATTCAAGTAATGGCGTTGTTGATGTTAACAGTGCCGGCAGAATGGTTAACTGTTGTTTATGTGATGGCCGCTCAGGCCCTATCGGGGATAGCCAAAGATCTCAATAAAATGAGTGCAAAAAGCTCTATTAAAATGTTGGTGGCTAATGGGCAAGAAGGCACATTATTTAAATGGGTTGCGGTATTAACGGGCTCTAAAAATGCCTTAAAAGGCATTGGTTTTTTTCTTGGCGGTTTGCTGTTAACGTTGTTGTCTTTTCAAGGGGCGATGCTACTGATGGCAGCGGTGTTAACAATGGTTTGGTGCTTTAGTGTATATGCGTTAAAAAATGATTTAGGCAAAGCGAAAACGACGCCAAAGTTTAAGCAGATTTTTTCTAAAAGCGACGCCATTAATACGCTTTCAGCAGCACGCATGTTTTTATTTGGTGCGCGAGATGTATGGTTTGTTGTTGCCTTGCCAGTATTTTTATCCCAAGTATTTAACTGGGATCATTGGACTGTTGGTGGCTTTCTTGCCATTTGGGTCATTGGCTATGGAATTGTGCAATCATGTGTTCCTTCACTATTTAACCTTGACCAAGGTGTATCACCTGCGAAAGATGCAGTTAAATGGACTTCTTTATTAGCATTCGTTACCTTTAGCATTGCAATTATGTTGTCTTTTCAGTGGGCAGTTCAACTTTCTTTAGTTATAGGGCTATTAATATTTGGTATATTGTTTGCCGTTAATTCTTCATTACATAGCTATTTAATTGTCAGTATGGCAAACGCTGACGGAGTTTCTTTGGACGTTGGTTTTTACTATATGGCAAACGCGATGGGTAGGCTGATAGGCACCGTACTGTCTGGTTGGGTTTATCAATATTACGGTTTGACAGCTTGTTTATTTATTTCCAGTGTTTTTATCATGTTAGCGATGCTGGTATCGTATAGATTGCCAAAAACTTCCCTTATTTGATTAAAATTTCATTTTTGAATAATTGTTTCACTTTCGCAGCATTTGCCTGCATGTTCATGTGGTTTTTGTGATTTTTTACTCTTTTTTATTAATAAGTTTTTAAACCATGTTTAAAAATTAAAAAAGAGATTGCGAAACTTTTACTTGTGTTGTTATGATATAACATATCAATAGCTAGCCTGTTTTAAACAATCATAATGAAGAAAAGTATTTTTAAGCGTACTGCTATTGCAAGTGCGGTTTATTGTAGTGCTATTTTTAGTCCTGTATATGCGGATCACTAATCGAAGGGTTGGTGTAATGCTATTAAACAGGAGTGTTTTTTGAGCTTTAGATAGATATGCGAATATGGCGACGGTTACTAATATTCAAATTACTAACACTTTGAGCAAGTGCAATAGAGATTCAGATAATACATTTCCACTCTTTTTATCATTAATTTACTTTACAGAACTGCACGAAGATATCGATTAACAGCAAGTGATGTCAGTGTATTAGATGAGAAAGCAATTTAATAATCTCATTTATTATTTGTGAATTAATGATGTGCTCTGATCAAAACTAATATGGAAGACATAATATGAAGATTTTTGAACAACCGATCTTAGATAAGCTATCTATTGCAACATCCGTTATTTGTGCTATTCACTGTGCTATTGTGCCTATTTTTATTGCACTATTTCCGACAATCTCAGTGTTTAGTAGTAATGAGCATGAATTTCATCAAGCGATAGTATGGTTTATTATACCTTTGAGCATAATGGCTGGCTTTTTGGGATGCTATAAGCATAAGAGTAAAAGGATATTATTAACGATTCTTTCTGGGCTTTGCTTACTTGTTTTTGCTGCATTATTTGTTCATGAACTGTGGGGTGAAAATGTAGAAAAAACGCTAACGGTATTTGCAACCATGATTCTAGCTTTTGCACACTGGCAAAACTTTAAACGTTGTCGTGACAATAGCTGTGATCATTAGATAAGTTGATTTTTTGTTAGCTAATCTAAATAAGTGCTCTCTCATTATATTGATACGTTCAACTTTAATTTTGATACACGCAAAGTTTTTCATCGTTATTGTTAACGTAGCCTTGGCTTTATGTACTTTCTAATCTAAAGGTAAGGCTCGTAAATACGCCGATAAATCAAATGATTAGTGAGCTACTGTGTCAGAATGCTTTACACTTCATGGATGCCTTAATGTTGCCTACTTCCTACGGTATTGAAAATGTTCAGTATTTTTACTTTGGTATATTATTTGTATAAATGTACAAATAATAGTGGTGTTACGATCTTCTAAAATTACTAATACGAATAAATAAAGGGGTATTAAATGAAACTTAAGTACTTAAAAACGACTATTGCAGGTTTGGCAATGGCTATCAGCAGTGTTGCAAATGCTGGATTATTATACGATCAACATTTAATTAACGGCGTACATTTTGGTTCAGGAAATCAAAATGGTGCTTTTACAACGGAAACTAACAACGGTATAGAAATAGGCATACGTGGTAAATTGCGCTTTGACGAAAATAATAATCCACAATCTATATATAACAGTAATGGTGACGGTACTTATTCATTTGATAATGTAGCTCCGCCAACGGGTTTCGGTTGGGCTCCTAATGCATCGACCACTTCGATATGGAGCTGGGATTGGAGCATAGATGTTTCTGGTTCACAATATAGTTTCGGAGATTTAACGTATCTTATGGAGATTGATTTTGATCCATCTTCAGCGACAAACTTTTTATCTTTTGACCCAATCAACAGCCCGAACGATAATTCCAATTCAGGTGCTTCACAGCAAAACTCTTGGAACATGGAATTTTTTAACGGTCCTTTAGCTTACAATAATACTGATGTTGGTATTTATACCATTCAGCTCTCAGCATTTGACGGCTCTACTTTATTAGCAAGCTCTAGTATTGATATTGTGCAGGGTGTTGATATTCCTGAACCATCTACTATCGCTATTTTTGCACTTGGTGTGATTGGTCTAGCTTCGCGTCGATTTAAGAAACAAAGGTAATCATTTTTTAGTCAGCTAAAAATGTAAAACATTCTGCTTTAGTCATCTATGTTAATAGTCAGTCGTAAAGAGCAGAGTGTTTTTTATATCGTTTGTGGTATTAAATATTTAATAGTTGTGAGTCTTGCTGATTTAACATCATCAAGTCTGTTAACTCTCATGGTATTCGAAGCATAAAAAAATCCGCGATATACGCGGATTTTTTATGATAAACATGGTCAAAAGGAAGGAGATTACTTCAGTTTTTTAAGTAATACTTCAACGGCTTTCTCTATTTGCTTATCTTGACCTTTTGATGAAGATTCAGGATCATTCTTAACCATGTGATCTGGCATAGTTTGATTGTTTTCTAGGTATTTTCCTTTTGTATCTTTCATACCAACTTGAGGTACCCCAGCACGAAAATCACCTGAAATACCCGTTTCCCACCAAACTGCAGTCATCGTTCCTGGTACAGGCATGCCTACCATTTCACCTAAGCCTAATTCATCATAGGTGTAAGCAAAAGCATGAGCGTCGCTATAATTTCCTTCGTTAATTAATAATACAGAAGGCTTATTCCATTGATCAAAAGGGTCACCAGCATATTGGCGGCCTCGTACATGCATGGTGAAATATTCATTACCGCTAAGTAGCTTCGCTAAGTCGTTGTGTAACCAGCCACCACCATTAAAACGAGTATCAACAACCACAGCTTCCTTATCAAAATGTTTGCCTAACAAACTAGAATATACGGCTCTAAAACTAGGGTCATTCATGCCTCGAACATGTACATAAGCCAAACGTCCATTTGATAGTTTCTTGACTAATGCTTCACGTGATGTCACCCAACGATCATATAATAAATTACTTACTTTTCTTGCTGATACAGGCTTTATTACTTCATCAAAATGACTACCTTTAGCGTCTTCAAAGGTGAACCTTACTCGTCTACCTGTTGTATGATTAAGTAACTGATATAGGTTTTGGTTTTTGGTTAATTCAACGCCATTTACTGCGGTTAATTTGACACCCAGCTTGACTTTACTTTCGGCATTATCGAAAGGACCATTAGCGAGTACTTCTTCAACCAGTAAGCCATTATCATCATTAAAAAATAGCCCTAAACGACCGGTTTTATCATTGGTGCTCGTAGATTTAGGTCGGTAAGATGAGCCAATGTGTGACGCATTCAATTCGCCGGTCATTTCAGCAAACATGTTGGCAAAATCTCGACCATGACCAATTGAAGTTAGCTTCTTACGATAAGATTTACCAATATCATCCCAATCGATGCCATGATAATCGCTTCGATAAAATTTATCTTTAATGACACGCCAGCTGTGGTCAAACATGAATTCTCGCTCTGCAACAGTTTTAAGTTGCATAACAGGATTAACTTTAATTGATTTTAATGTGATTTTTTTACCGACTTTACCTTGCTTTAATTGACCATCGGCAAGGATAAAAAGGTTTTTTTCATCTTCACTAAACGACATATTCACAGAACGGGCATTGAGCTTGGCGACTAATTCCGTCTTTTTATCTTTAATTGATTGACGCCATAAATCAAAGCCTTTTTCAAAGCGCGCTAAGTAATATAACTCTTTAGCATCTTTAGTCAGGTAGGCTTGGCCTAAATGTGATGAGTGTACAGTAAGACGAACAGTGCGACGTTCGATATTTTCCCAGTCGATTTCTACAGGTGCTTTTGATTTGGTTTTATCAACAGCCTTTTCTTCGTCTTTTTTATCCTTTGCTTGCTTGTCTTCTAGTTCTTTTTGTAATTCGTATTCTTCTTTAGACATACGAAATTTGTCATAGCTATCTTGCGTTAAAAATGCTGCTAACACATCACCTTCGCGCCCCCAACTGCCATGGTCTCGTTGACCAAAACGAGCGCTCCACCACAAAACGGCATTACCATCTGTATGCCAAGTAGGCGAACCATCGTTGTAACCAGATAGACTGATGTCTTTCGGTTTTGCTGAACCATCTGATGGGAAAATGCCAACATTTTTAATAAACAATCGGCCACGTGGAGCAAAGTTTGCTGTCATCCAATAACTATCTGGTGCCCAAGCAAATGAAATATCTCCATCGGCATACGAATAATTGTTTTCTTTACTTAACGCTACATTGACTTTTTTGGTTTCACGGTTAATAATTTGGATTTCGTCACGGTTTGACAAAAAGGCTATTTTTTTACCGTTTGGTGAATATACCGGCTGAAAACTATCGGTATCGGCTAAATACACTGTTTTTTCTGTTAATGTTGTTGCCGCAAAAAAGTAGGGCTCTGACTCGTTTTCAATGGTCGTTTCATATAAGCCCCAGTTGTCATCACGCTCTGCTGCATATAAAAGCGTTTTACCATCTTTATGGAAAGATACAGAACGCTCTTGTTGAGGGGTATTGGTTATTGCACGAGTTGTTTTAAATTCTGTACTAGCAACAAAAACTTCACCCCGGGCAATAAATGCCACTTCCTTACCGTCGGGTGAAACCGCGTATTCTGTAATTTTTCCACCTAACGAAACAGGCAGTAATTCATCTTCTTGTACATCGTTGGCAATGGTTATTTTTACATGTTTTAAAGAACCGTTTTTATTGGTGTAGATGTTGCCGTGATGAACAAAGGCCAGGGTACCGTTATCACTGGTTGATAAGCTACGTACAGGGTGTTGTTTAAATTTGGTGATTTGCTTTTTGTTACTACCATTTAAGCTTGATTGCCAAACATTAAACACGTCTGACTTTTCTTCTGAGGTGTAATAAAAGGTATCATTATTTTTCCAGACTGGGTTATGGTCACCGCCTTTAAAAGTCGTTAACTGCTGATGTTTCCCAGAGTTTAGATCGTGTAACCAAATATCTCGGGCAAATGCTGAAACATCGTGCTTTCTAAATTGGTTTTCATAAGATTTTTCATCACGATAAAGTACTTGATCGCCGTTAGGTGAAAATTGAAGCTCAGACGCCGGAACCGTAGCAAGCATTTTTGGTGTTGCACCATCAACGGAAACGGTATAGCTTTCTGTTAAGCGAGTCGTGGGGAATATCGTTGAGTCTTTTGAGTCTATACGGCTAGAGGTGAATAGCACTTCTTTATTATTTTTCGTGAAATCTTGTGGAATATCATTAGCCGAATGATAGGTGAGTCGTTTGGCCTTGCCGCCATTTTCAGGCATGATATAAACATCTAAGTTACCACTTCGATCACTGGCAAAGGCGATGTTTTTGCCATCACTAGACCAAATAGGGTGTCCATCCCAATCACTATGAATAGTTAACGGTCTAGCCGTTCCACCATTTGTAGGAACAGTGTAGATATCTCCTTTGTATGAAAATGCGATAGTTTTACTGTCGGGTGAAATACTACTGTGCAGGAACCATTCCTGTTCTTTTTCTACGGCTGTTGCGGCAGTGGCAAAGATTGCCAAAGCCGACAATGCATATTTTTTATAGCGCATTATTGATATTCCTTGAGCAACTGGAGGAGTTGTTTTATTTTTTGTTATTTTGATGTGATGTTATAACAAATACAGTGACTATGCCAATGAGCATTCGATAAGGTGTAAGAAAGCTGCGACGGTTATTTTGCAATTGGTATAAAAGCGTTTTACCGTGGAGGGTACTTATTTTAATGTTCGTAAAATGTACTGATGCTAATACTTTTTGTAAGTTAGCGGGCGGCTAAGGTGCCGCCCGCTAACTAAATGTTATGGTTTCAGTTCTACGTCTGAATCGGCAATCAAATATATGCTAGCTGCATATGCTGCAATGTTTTGGGCTAATTCATCAGGGTTAATTTTATCAAGCGTATCGTCTGGTGTATGATGTAAATCAAAGTAATCTCCTCCGTTTTGACTTAAACGAATAGTAGGTACACCTTTAGCGGCAAGCGGGATGATATCTGGGCCGCCACCTGGTACGTTTGAACCCCCTCTAATAATACCCAAAGGTGATAAGATTTTAGCAATATCATCCATTAACAGGGTAGCTTTTGGGTTGACGTTTGACACCAGTTGCCAAATAGTTTGTGCACCGAAATCTGATTCTGTTGCTACTACATGATTTTTCAAATTAGCTTCATGCTGTTTAGCATAGGAAAATGCGCCGAGTAGGCCGACTTCTTCTGCGCCAAACATAACCACTCGAATGGTACGTTTAGGACGCTTAGGTAGCTTTGCAATAAGCGCTGCAGCAGCGGTGGTAATAGCAATACCAGCACCGTCATCTACGGCACCAGTACCGAGATCCCAACTATCTAAATGGCCACCAATGAGAACTATCTCTTCTGGTTTCTCACTACCAACTAGATCTAAAATGACGTTACCACTGCTCACATCACCTTTCCATTTTGATTCTGAATGAAGCGATATAGTTAAGGGTTTATCTAAGTTGTGTAAACGGCGAAGGTGATCAGCATCAGGGTTTGAAATTGCAATCACTGGAATACTTGCCCATTTATCACCATCTGAACTCATCATTCCCGAATGAGGAAATCGGTGTGAATCTGAGCCAACAGAGCGAACAACTAAGGCACTTGCACCACCACGTTCAGCATGTTGCCAGCCTATTCTTCGGCGTTGATTCGCTTGACCATAACCGGCGCCAGTTTGGCTTTTTACCATCATATCGCCATCAACAAACACAATTTTACCGTTCAAGCTATTATCTTTCACTGCTTTTAATGCGTGAATATCTCTAAAATATACAACATCAGCATTAATACTTTCTTTAGTAGGTGCAGCACCACCTAAAGCCGTACCGTATAAATCTTGTTGGTAAGGGGATGTAAGCGATATATGTAAGTGGCCTCTATCCCAGAACGGCATAGTGAACTCTTCAATCCAAGCCTTATCAAAACCTAAATCTTGCCCTAATTTAAGCCCCCAGTCTCTCGCCCGCTTTTCTGCTTCAGAGCCGCCTAAGCGAGGGCCAATTTCTGTGGTCAGAGAAGTGACAATTTCCATGCCTAAATCGCTTTTGATAGCGGTTTGCATGAGTTGTGTTGCGGTTTGTTTTTGATCATCAGTTATTGGGGATTGTGTCGCCAATAATTGCACACTAAAAATGCTTAGCACAGCGCCAAAAGTAAGGCGTTTCAATTGTTGCATGAATTCTCCAGTGATATTGTTATAAGTTATAAGTTATTAGTTTGTGAGCGTAAAAAGTTAATTCTACGCTATTTTATCGTTATATTCACACAAGTCTTCAGTAATAAAAAACCTATTTATCTTTCAGTATGCCTCAAGCTAGTGGCACAGTAATTAAGCCTTCTAGTCATAGCAGGGGGAATTTGCGGTATTGGCGCTGTATTGCAGACAGTAATGGTGCTGGAAAATCAACGCTATATAAGATTTTATTGGGCATTATCGTACCTTCGGATGGCGTAGCAATGTTTTAGGTACACCGTCACATTCATAACCCCATAAGCTTCGCGGCGATATAGGTTTTGTAAATGAGGAGCACTCTTGATTTGAAGACAGATCAAAAAAACAAATTATTGACTGCTCCTGACATCAAGCGCTTGTTTGCTTCATTGTGCTATTACGTGTAATTGCTGCATTTTTGGACATGGCATATTGAATGAAAATGGTGAAAAACTTATTACAGTGACTACCACAACAATACTAGCAATAGCACATTGGTAAAACTTTAAACGCTGCCTTGAAAATAGCTGCGACCATTAACGTGATTTCTTTGAACCTTTTATAGAGTTGTAAATCATAGTGATGAATTATATTCATGTATTTATGAGAAAATACCATTTTTATTCATAGTAAGACGCACGTATAAATCACATATGAGCTTAGCGCTACCAACATTGACAGGGTTACCTAAGTAATGATGGATATTCCACGATGCAGACAACTTCGGGAAGCGTAACAAGCAAGCAGTTTGTTTTGGTTTATTACAGGAAATGGGTTATCAAATCACCATGAGTAAAGATTTTACATTTAACATAAAGAATATTTGTCTTGATGAAAATTATCATCCTTCAGACAATACACGTATTACAACCAACTTTGCTAATCTGGCAAGAGGTGAAAGCCGCCAGCAAAATTTACGTAACGCGTTGAAGATGATCAATAATAGCTTTAATGCGTTGGCATTTTGGGATAATCCAAAAGCAGATCGTTACTCGGTCGAGCTTGACATTATTTCAATCGATATGGATATCAACGGTGATGGCGACGCATTTCCATCCATTGAAATTCTGAAAACTAATATCGTTGATCATAAAACGGATGAACGTATTGAAGGAATCGTAGGTAATAACTTTTCTTCTTATGTGCGCGATTATGATTTTAGTGTATTGCTTGGTGAGCATAATAAAGGACAATCACAATTTAGTGTTCCTGAAAATTTTGGTGAATTACACGGCAAACTTTTTCAATATTTTGTTCATTCAAATGCTTATAAGCAGCACTTTAAAAAGTTGCCTGTTATTTGTTTAAGTGTATCTGATAATAAAACCTACTACCGTACAGACAATCAACATCCGGTTTTGGGTGTTGAATATCAGCCAAACGAGTCCTCATTAACTGAGCAATACTTCAAAAAGATGGGCTTGCAGGTTCGATATTTTATGCCACCTAATAGTGTCGCACCGTTAGCGTTTTATTTTTTTGGTGACTTGCTTAACGACTACAGCAACCTTGAACTAATAAGCACTATTAGCACAATGGAAACGTTTCAAAAGATTTATCGACCTGAAATTTATAATGCCAATGCCGTTGCGGGAAATTGCTATCAACCAAACTTAAATAACGTAGATCATTCACTTACCCAAATAGTGTATGACCGAGAAGAACGCAGTGAATTAGCAATAAAGCAAGGTAAGTTTGCTGAAGAGAATTTTATTAAGCCTTATCAAACCGTACTTGAGCAGTGGTCTGCTAAATACGCACTTTAATTGATTTTAGCGACACAAAAGGTAAAGCAGTACTATTATGAACAATACTAACGTTAACACATTATTACCCACGTCTACGGCTGGCAGTTTACCTAAACCGTCATGGCTTGCAGAACCTGAGGCGCTTTGGTCTCCTTGGAAGCTACAAGGTAAAGCTTTAATTGACGGTAAATGTGATGCACTACGAGTGTCATTGCATGAGCAGCAACAGGCGGGAATTGACATTGTTAGTGATGGCGAACAAACGCGTCAACATTTTGTGACTACCTTTATTGAACATCTTAATGGCGTAGATTTTGAAAACCGTAAAACGGTTAAGATACGTGATCGTTATAATGCGAGCGTACCTACGGTTATTGGTCCAGTTTCACGTACTAAATCAGTTTTTGTGGAGGATGCAAAGACACTACGAACACAAACTAATCAACCGATAAAGTGGGCGCTACCAGGCCCTATGACAATGATCGACACCTTGTTTGATGACCACTACAAAAGCCGTGAAAAGCTGGCATGGGAATTTGCTAAAATTCTTAATGAAGAAGCCAGAGAGTTAGAGGCTGCTGGGGTTGATATTATTCAATTTGATGAACCTGCGTTTAATGTGTTTTTTGATGAAGTGAACAAATGGGGAATTGCGTGTTTAGAAAGAGCAGTTCAAGGTTTAAAATGTGAAACAGCAGTTCATATTTGTTATGGCTACGGTATTAAGGCCAACACCGATTGGAAGAAAACATTGGGCTCGGAATGGCGACAATACGAAGCGATATTTCCACGATTGCAAGAATCGAAAATCGATATTATTTCGTTAGAATGCCATAACTCTCATGTGCCAATTGAGCTGCTTGAATTGATCCGCGGTAAAAAAGTTATGGTAGGGGCAATTGATGTCGCCACGAATACCATTGAAACACCGGAACAAGTCGCTGATACGTTAAGAAAGGCATTACAATATGTTGATGCAGACAAGCTTTACCCATGCACAAACTGTGGTATGGCACCTTTATCACGAGAAATTGCACGCGGTAAATTGAATGCGTTAAGTGCAGGAGCAGCGATAGTTCGTCAAGAAATCGTTAACCTATAAAATTAACATAGTTGTATTTTAATACCTTCAGTAAATTGGCGAGTATTGAATAGGTTTATTGGTTTGATGCGTATGTATCAAACCAATATTAAAAAATAAAAGTGCCTTTATAAAAAAAGCTGCGCTAGCATTCTTAAACCCGTTATGAGTAATACAATGGCAAAGACCTTTTTTAGTTTTACTGCATCTAATTTTGCTGCAAAAGCTGCTCCAATAGGGGCAAACAAGACCGTTAATGGCACAATAAAAATAAACCCAATTAGGTTAACTAAACCATAAGTACCAACAGGTGCGTCAGTTGGTGTGCTACCTAGAGTAAGCATGGTTATCGCGCCAGGTAGCGAAATGATTAACCCAATTGCTGCTGCAGTGCCAACAGCTTTGTGAGCGGGATAGTTAAAAAGGGTAAGCAATGGTACTGAAATCGTGCCGCCGCCAATGCCCACCATTGCACTGAAAAAGCCGATAGATGTGCCCATGACGGTTTGTCCTACGATATTAGGTAATGCTTTATATATCGTTGATTTACCTGTTCTAAACAACATATTAAGTGCTGACATTGTTGCTATCAAGCCAAATAATAAGGTTAATATGGTGCCATCTACGCGAGTGACTAGCCAACTGCCCACTAACACACCTACAAGAATACAAACTGACCAGCGTTTTAATAGCACCACATCAACGTTACCTTGTCGATGATGAGAACGAATTGAGCTAATTGAAGTGGGCACGATGGTAGCTAAAGATGTTGCGGTAGCAACGAGCATTGCAGATTCAGCAGAAACACCAAGGCTTTGAAATAAAAAATAAAGTACTGGCACAATCACTATGCCGCCACCTACACCTAACAAACCTGCTAACATTCCAGCGAATATGCCGGTGGCAACCAATGCTGAAAATGTAGGGATATTATTCAATATAAACTCAATGTAATTCATTAGTAACTGCTCTAATGTATAAGTGAAGGGGGATTAAAGCGTGTTGATCTTTCATGTTTACTTTTGCCGCAATTTGTTTGGTATTTATACAAGGCAACACTTGCGCTGTGTAGTTATTCTACTCCAGTCAAGCGTTAACACAGTAGAAATGCCAAACAGATACAGCCCGAAGAGTTCAACTAAACGCCTCCTGCTCTTTGTTACTTGAATTAACCATTGAATGACTATGCAATAATCCAAGTGCCGCGATCAGAAGGCGTGTAATTTGAACAAAACTTAAACAGCAAAGATCAACACGCTCTAGTGGCTAATTCGTTTTATTCGAGGTATTGTATCGAACCTTATTTGATGAGTATAAATGATATAATTTCATGAATTAATGAATTCCACTCATGATAAAGTGAACAGGACCAATAACATGTTAGAAAGGATCCATTTAGAAATACTTACCGCCATAAAAACACATGGTACGCTAACTAAGGCGGCTAGTTCATTACATTTAACGCAGTCTGCATTGAGCCATAGTATTAAAAAATTAGAAGGACAAATTGGTACATCTATCTGGCAGAAAGATGGGCGGAGTTTACGGCTTACAGCAGCAGGTGAGCATATTCAAATTCTTGCTAATAGAATGCTGCCTCAGTTTTCCCATACGGAATTATTACTCAAGCAAATTGCAAAAGGTGAAATGGGTTCGTTACGCATTGGAATGGAGTGTCACCCTTGTTATCAATGGTTACTCAGGGTTATTCAACCTTATTTAGAACACTGGCCAGACATTGATATGGACGTCAGGCAAGAATTTCAATTTGGTGCATTGGGCGCATTACTTAGTTATGAAATTGATGTATTAATAACGCCAGATCCATTATATAAACCAAAAATAGACTATATTCCCGTGTTTAATTATGAGCATAGGTTGGTTGTTTCTGAATCTCATGATCTGGCGAATCAAGCATATGTACTACCTGAACAACTAACTAAAGAAGTTCTCTTTAGTTATCCTGTTGAACCAATGAGACTTGATATTTTTAGTCAATTTCTTAATCCAGCTAAGTGTTCAGTAAAAAAACACAAAACGATTGAAACCACTGAGATTATGTTACAGATGGTCGCTGCTGGTCGTGGAATTTGCGCCTTACCTGGTTGGCTGGTTGATGAGTACTCAAATGCAATGCCGATCAAAAGTCTTCGCTTTGGTCAGCAGGGTATCAATAAACAGATCTTTGTTGGTATTCGTAATGATGAACAACATATTGATTACTTGAGCGATTTTATTACTCATGCGAAAAATACAGCATGATCAGTTAAGTCAGTTTAAGAAGGTCTAAACGTGATAGCCATTCAGGTTACTTACATAATGGAAAAACAAAAAAAGCGTGAAAGCAAGCCATCCTTGGCTTGCAGATTTAATTAGCGTCTATCAGGTCTTGATAATCGCTTTGGTTCGCCACATCTTGGATAAACTCTCTGCCATTAACCGACAGTGGAATATCTGTTGAAGCCTGATTAAAGGCGTCGCGGCTGAATTGGCTAAACGAAACTTGTAAGGCTTCGATTGTGATATTGATAGTTCCACTGACCGGGCTTGCAATACCATCACTCACCGTGTAACTAAAACTGTCAGAGCCTGTTTGCTCGGCAAATGGGATGTAAGTAAAGGTCCCATCTGAGGTCACACCAACGGTACCAAGCATTGGATCGCTGCTGATCTCATAGGTCAGTGGGTCACCATTAGCATCGCTAGCAGGCAAATTATCAACAATGTTTGTTTCAGTTTGTGTCGCTAAATTAGCGTCATTTGCAACTGGTGGTACGTTTGGCTCAATAACAACCTTACCGTCATTGTCGCTATCCAAACAAGCGCTCAAACTTATCACCACCGACGATAAAGCAAACAGTTTTAGACGATATACATTTATTTTATTCATGTTTGATTCCTTCATTAATTGTATGCTTATTCAGAGCCCGCTTTAGGCGTTGCTAAGTATGGGAATGTTGCATCCATCATGTTGGCATTTAAGGGGGCACCATCGGTAAAAGGCACGTTACCTACAACAGCATCTTCTGGGGCACATAAGCCAAGATTTGTTGATTCTCCGTTTACTGGAATAGGGTGACATAAAGCCCCCATAGCTACGCGAAGGGCAATATCTACTACATCATCACCAGGGCGACGACCGTTCGGAAACCCAGCTAAGTCATTACCAGCAACACCAAAGGCAGATTGCTCTGATTGCGGTGTGGCAGGAATACCAGTGTTTAGTCTTAACATTTCAGATGGAGTTACCGTAGAAAGCTGGTTTACACCTTCAACACCCGTTAGAAAGGCAGTGACTAAATCTGTTCTTGGGAAGTTAGTTGGCGCAAGCGTTGCAAAGTCTGTTCCTAACGTCGCATTTACGGGGTCTTTAAACAAAATGTTCAGCAACTCAGGCAATGCGGGGTGCGTGACATAATCCGCAAACTGCCCATCATTCATCGGATGTGCGCTTGAGAACTTATCTTTATCTTCAATACCAATAACTAATTCGTTGACCAGAGGTGAGCCTAAACGCGAAACCTGTGTCATGGCACCGCCAGTAACTTCTGGTTTATCAAATGTCGCATTCGGATTTAGCACGCGCGCTTGCGGAAGGCTTGCGGTGGTCCAGCTTCCAATAGTGCCGTTGCCGTCACCTGTTATGCATGCCTTAGGTACTTCAATAGCAATGCTCGTTACGTTTTTATTGGCCAAATCATCATTACCTGCATCTTGTGTAATGCCGCCGGGAAAACCGCCGTTATCATTAGCACCTGGTGCGCTATCACCTTCTACTGGTACATAGTTCACTAGATCGAAAGTTTCGCCTAGGTTGACCACAAATGGGTCTTTACGCTGACCTACAAACACACGGCCCATGGTGCTACAGCCAGGTATGGAAATGTCATACACGAAGCTATTGGCGTAGTCCTGATATCCTGCCATATTAGAAAATGTTTTATTACCAATGTAATCCAGAGGCTTACTAAAACTTTCACCGCCGCTAGTTGCATTGCTGATGGGTGTGTGTGTACCGCTGCGAGTATCGCCTTCAATCATTGTTAATGTGTATGATTCAGCAAAATTTGCGCTGTTTTGATCTGTGGCCGACACAGGGCCAATATTAACGAGTGGCACGCCCACTGAACGCTGATTTCCTTCCGGACCAACAGTTAACTTCACTCCTTGATTATTGTTTGCGAGGCTGCGTTCAAAGTCAAAGGCAAAGGTAATATCTTCAACGGCATCGCCGTCAGTATCTATATGAATGCTATAGATAGCTTCTGGATCCATGGGGAAATAATTTGGACCGCCGTAAGCATCTTGCAAAGGAATATAGTTTGCAATCATAGTCACGTAGTCTCCACGGCCTTCTTCATAGCTATTAAAAGCGTAAAAGTCGGTAGAGTCGACGGTAGGGAAGCGAGTAATATTTGGTGCTTCACGGTGGCTAGATGCTTGTATGGTACTACTAATGGCTACACAGCATAAGGCTGGTATTATTAGTGATAGATGTGCTTTTTTCATAGTTTGCTTTCCTTTTCGTTTAAATTACCTCAAGCCAAACGAGCGAGGAAAGCAACTGGATGCATAAAAATTAAAATTTTTTTAAGACTTGTTTACCTTAGAAAATTACTCGACTACCTGAGGTGACAACAATTGATCTTATTTTAATTGTGAACACTTGAATAGTTACTATTGTTGGCCTTTAGTTTTAGTTGTTGATCGGAACAAGACAAATCAAAAAAAGTCCCTATACTAAAGTCTAAAATAATTAAAATGAATTTCAAAAGTTTTGCACTTCTTACCCTTTACTTTTGATTGCATCCAATTTCAAGGCTGAGCCGTTTGGATAGTTGAATATTGAAATAAGTAAACAATGGGAAAAAAAATGGAACATGAAGAGTTATTGCCACTTTTGCTTAAAGTTGCTCGCAACGACCGTTCGGCGTTTGAAGCGATTTATAACAAAACCAGTGGGCAGATGTATGCGGTTGCATTAAAAATGCTAGCAAAGCCTGAATTGGCAGAGGAAGCTACGCAAGAAGCGTTTGTAAGAATTTGGTACAACGCAAGCCAATATACGGAAGGTAAAGGAACAGTACTTACTTGGATAATCAGTATCGTACGCTATCGTGCTCTGGATATTTTACGGTATCGCAAAGTACGAAAGGAAGAAGGTGTTGATGATTTAGAAGGCATGGCTTCATATCATTCTGATGAAGCAGAACCTGAAACTGACATTGAGTCAGGTAAGCTCAACCGTTGTATGGGTGAATTAGATAGTTTGCAGCGCCAAGCGATTCATTTGGCTTATTTTAATGGTTGCTCTCATGGCGAAGTGGTGACACACATGGAGAAGCCACTAGGTACGATTAAAAGCTGGATCAGACGAGGCCTTCAGGCCTTAGAGAGGTGTTTAAGCTTATGAATTATACTCAATCAGAATTACTCTCTTCGCTCGCATCTGAATATGTGTTAGGCACCTTGCGGGGCCCTGCTCGTCATCGCTTTGAATCGTTGAAGGTGAAGGATGCCAAGGTACAAGACGCTGTGCAATATTGGGAGTCACAATTAAATGTGATGGCGACTTCGATTAAGCCCATTGAACCCCCCGCGAGAGTGTGGAAGAAAATTGAGCTTAGTTTGGGTTTTGTATCCAACAGCGATGATCTAACTAATCCACGAGTATCAAATGAGATAAGAGAACAACCTAGCGCTAATAAGAGCTGGAAAGTGATAAGCGGGCTTGCCGTCGCAGCAAGTTTTATCTTGTCGGTTATGTTTTATCAGTTTTCTACCGATTTTAAATCGCCGAACTCAGTTGCTGTGTTTGCTAATGCTGAGCAACAAACGTTGTGGTCAGTAGATGTACGTAAAGATAACTTGTTCATCCGTAGTACGCAAAATTTGGCAAAACGTCCAGCAAATGATTATGAACTATGGATTGTTCCTGCATCAGGAGGTGCGCCTATATCACTCGGCTTATTGCAACAGGAAGGCACATTTACTTTACCTAAACCGAGGGTATTTGACGAGGTTGAAATTGCAGCGTTGGCGGTAAGTATCGAACCGAAAGGGGGCAGTCCTACAGGAGCACCTACAGAAGTGTTGTTTACTACCCAGTTGGCCTTATTATAGGGGGTAGGAAAGCGCTTAGTTGATGTGAACACATGACAAATGTGTTCACATCAAAAAAAGCGAGCCTTGTAAAGGCTCGCTTTTTTATCAAAATAGAAAGATTAAGTTATTTCTCATAGCCAAAGGTTAAGCTAGAAAAATATGTTTCATATTCAGCTGTGCTGCGGTATGTGTTAGGTACACTCCAAATAACATTAACTATCCAGCTACCTTGCGTTTCAATTTTAAAACTCGCTTCCCCTTTAGCGTTGGTGCGCATGGTTTGCTTTTCCATATTACTTCCAGCAAGTGGCGCAATATCAACAAGGGCATTTTCAAGTGGCTTCCCCCTAAACATAACGTTTACCGGTAATATTTTATCATCTCCTAATTGATAGGGGTTGCGTAGCGGCACAATTTCAAGCATGTGACCAATAGCGACAGTAGCATTGTCGGTGAATTTATTGCCCACCTGTAATAAGGCTTTAGCTTTTCGCGAATAAATCTCGCGACCGCTAGTTTGTGTCTGATTCAAGCGTTTACGATCTTCTAGTATGAGCGCTAAACCTTCATTTTTTGCGTAGTCATTAAACTTATCGGCCTTTAAACTACTAAAGCTATGATAACTTTCAAAACCTAAAACATGCGTACCTTCCTCTGCCAGTGCTACATTAGCTAAGCCTTTAACTATGCCGTTGTTCACGATTATATTTTCTAGCTGGTCTTGATAGGCGCCATCGCTATAAGTTCTGAGCGCGACGATTTTATTCCAACTTAAAGCCCAAGCGCCAACATCGTTAGCATGACCGACTAAAAATTTTACAGGGATCTTAACGGGGGCTTTGTCCGCTTGAAAAGAGTTTGGACTTAACCAAAAATCGTGGGCATAACTGAATGTAACGTTGATGCACAGCAGACCAATTAGGGTAAATTTAGTGATAAATCGCATAGGCTCTCCTTAGAACTCTATTTTTTGTAATGTGTGAATTTAACGCACCGTTACATTTTAGGGTGATTAACATCTTGATGGATGCGTAAGTTTTGTATCAGAGAACCATACTCCTCACCCCGTATATTGGATGCCAGATTTATGAATAAACAAGAAAATAAATTTAAGCATACCTCTTTGCATCTATTTAGCTTAGTTGCACGTTTAGTTTAATTCAGTGAGGAAGAAGTACTAAAAATAGGTTACTGAGTACTAACAATTACGTCATGAAAACTTATAAATGGAGCAATTATGTTTGAATGGAAAATAAATCGAATAAAAAGTATGTTGATCTTACTACTGGCTATAAATAGTTCTTTAACTATGGCACATACAGTATGGCTTGAACCCGCGAAAGAGAAGAACACTTATAATATATCGTTCGGAGGACATGGTGGAAAACAGGTTGCCTATGAACCGGAAAAGTTAAAACGAATAGCAGCGTTTGATGCTAAAGGGAAGCCGTTGAACGTAACACGCTCAGATAAAAGTGAAGCTAGCCAATTGCAAATCCAGCCAAATACCGCGCTAGTCGCTATCTACTTTGATAATGGAATATGGAGTAAAGATAAAATGGGTAAAAGTGTTAACAAACCCATGAACCAAGTACCACATGCAACTCAAGCGACTAAAGCCGTAAAATACCATAAAACCGTTCTTGAGTGGTCACCAGTTGTACTTAAATCACTTGACCAAGAATTTGAGGTGATTCCTTTAGAAGACAGTCAACCAGAAGCTGGAAAAGTCATGCGTGTAAAGGTTTTGTTAAAAGGAAGACCCTTAGCAGGGGTTAAGCTTGGTCAGGGGGAAATTGGTGACAACATAGAAACCAACGCTGAGGGCATTGCTGAATTTGTACCTAAATCAGGTTTCAATAAATTGTGGGCAGGTAAACGATTCCAAGTTCAACAAGAACAATACACTGAATTAAGTTATGAATACTTGTTTGGGTTTTACACAGGAGATAAGAAATGAAAATCAATGTCGGTAATTTGATCACGTTAATAGTACTTCTGTTTTCTTACAGTACGCACCTATATGCCCATGAATTGGATTTAGAAGTAAGAGTGCTTAGCTCTTCAGTGATAGAAGGGCAGATCAGTACTTCTCATGATGACGGTTCATTTAGGCAATATATCAGCATAGAGAATCTAACGGATACCAGTTTTAACAAGATTACGTTGCAAAGTAATCATTATGGTCAATTTAAGCTTGTTGGCGTTCCTGGTCATCGATATCGCATCATGCTTGAAGGGGAAGAGGACCATTTAGTGTCTGAAGAAGTAGTACTGCCAACGTTGTCTCGATCAAACGTTAGTGAATAATATTTAGTTGCATCTAATTCATTTAGTTAGGCGTTTTGTTTTTTTTACGTTGAAAGAGAGCCAGCTAAAAAATAGCTGGCGTTAAGCGATTATGACAATGGAGCAGTTATGAATAAAAACAAAATGACGTTAGCGATGGTATCAATATCGGCAGGCATGAGCACGATGGTATTGGCAAACGTCGAGAACGAGTTAAGTAATAAAGAGTCGCGAAAAACAATTGAAGTGATCACGGTCAAAGGACAAGCGTTAAATAGACTTAACTTTTCCAATTCAGCAACTCAGATATCAACAGAAGATATTCGTTCAAAACAGGTGAAGGACATTAATGAACTGTTAGAGGATGTACCAGGTGTCAGCATAAGGGATTATGGTCTTGGCGGAGTAGCAAGCTCAACGATTATAAGGGGCTTTGGCGACGGTGCTCATGGCGGGGATTTAGGCGTCGTTATTGACGGGCTCCCTCTTAATGAAGCCAACTCTCATGCAGATGGATATGCAGATTTAAATGTTGTTGTGCCGCTTGAGATTGAGCAAGTGACCGTTTACAAGGGGCCGATTTCAGCACTTTATGGCAACTTTAATCGGGGTGGGTTATTAGCACTTGAAACGCGAAGCTCTGGTAACTATACCGACATTGATATAAGTGGGGGAGCATTTGATACTTTCGATGCTCAGGTGGCTGTCGGCAATGAGCTGAACGAAAAACATAATGTTAATTTTGCAGCTCAGCACTTCACTACCGATGGGTTTCGCCCGCAGTCAGATGCACGAAGAAGCACTGTATCGGGGCAAACTCGCTACAGGATAACTGAGCAACTTGAATTTGGTTTGTCTGGCCGTTATCACGATGCAAAGGCAAGTTCTGCAGGCTATACAACGCTAGCGCAGTTTGACGTAGACCCCTACGGCATTGACCCCAGAGTAAAAAATGACGGCACTGAAAAAGAATTTGGCACGGCGAGAGCAGATGTTGGTTATGTGATTAACCAAGACACCAAACTTTTGACCTATGCCTACACTACTCAACAAACGTTTACCCGATGGTTTAGCCGTGGCGGCGCGCAGGCTGAAAATTGGCGACAACGAGAAGAAACTTACGACAGAGATGTATATGGTGTAGGTACAAGTCTAAATGGTGTTGTTCGTTTAGGCACATTCGAGTTCTCTTATGTCGCAGGGTTAGAGCACTTTAATGAGGAAACAGATTTTCAGTTTTATGAAGATTTAGACAATCGCAAAAGAGTGTCTTTAGCCGATTTCAATCGCAGATCTACCCTTACCAGTAACGCGGTGTTTGCAGAAGCAGATTTGAATGTTACCGAAAGTATTAACGTCTCACTGGGATTACGAGCTGATCAGTTTGATGGCGATTGCCAGCGCTTGGGAGCTGAAACTGCAGTCGCTCCATGCGAGGAGTTAGAAAGTGTCAGTAATGTCAGTCCTAAAGCAAGTATTCATTATAATATTATTGATAGTCTTCAGCTGAGAGCAAGTTACTCAGAAGGGTTTGCTTTAGCTAGCGGCTTTGCCAAGTTTGCCTCTGGTGCACAGGATCTTGAAGTCAACGAAATCAAGCAGTATGAAGCGGGTTTATTCTTTCTCCCTTCAGCAAACCTTGAATTTGATGTGTCGCTTTATGATATTCAGTCTTCTAATGAAATTAATGAAGTTGCACAAGGAGAATTTATCAACTTTGGGCAAACAACCCGCAAAGGCTTAGAGGCCAGTGTAAGGTGGAAAATATCCGAACAATTCGAAGTAAAGGGTGTTTTTGGGCAAAGTGACTCAGAGGTTGATAGCAACCTCAACCGAGGTTTACTGGGTAAAGCCGTCAATGGAGTGCCAGAACAAACTGCAACGCTGATGCTTGATTGGTTTCCAAGCGATAGGCTTAGATTTAATACAACGCTCAGGTATATGGGCGAATACTTTATCAATACGGAAAATAGCAGCTCGGCAGACGATTATACCGTATTAGACCTTCTGTTAACCTATAACCTTAATGTAGGAGAATCTAGTAAAGTGTTTGTTAGGGTTGATAACGTGACTGACGAAGTATATGCCTCTACGGTCAACGGCTTAGGAGCATCTCCAGGTGCACCTCGCGCGTTATACGCAGGGGTTCAATTAAGCTTTTAATTGGTCCGCTAAGTTTTTTTGATTGATTATTGCCAACCAAGAACGATAGTGTTTTTGGTTGGCGGTTCATTGAAAATTGTTGTAGTTAGCAATCTACATGAGGTGAATATCGGCTCTTTTACTGCGTTATAGCCCCTGATTCGCCACTAAAATAAATACCAACAGTTTGATTATTTACCAGTTGCTAAATAAAGTGTGGTTGTGATCAAATGACGACATGAACTCTAGCAGTTAGACGAATCGCCGAAAAACGTATCAAGTTTAAGTGGTAAAGTACGTGTAGCTAGTTAACCAATAAAGTAGATAAATTCAATGAATACATGGGGAGCCTACATCCTCAGGTGTTCAGAGCAAAAACCATATGTGATAGCTAACGTACCAGCTTTATCTTCATCAATATACACACCGCACCTAGCCTAGGTTACACAAGTTAAGGAACATGTAAAATTAGCCTGTGTTAAATGTTTGCTTTTTATTTATCACACTGTTCTAGCACGGAGTTTTTTCTTAGTGCAAGGCAAATTTGTGCGTCAATTACGTGTCTATTGCAAATAAATTTAATGCAGTAATAAGGAAAACAACTGTTAGAAAGTAAGTTGTTATCCCGAGATCCGGTTATGTATTATCACTTTGTAACATTTATTGATAAAGGTACAACTCTCTGTTTTATAAATGATTTGTTTTTATTCAGAGAAGCAATAAATATAAAATTTACGTGTACCACTTGAAGTGGTACACGTGTTGTGGTGTACTACTTAAGGTGGTACGCTTTAGGCAAACTTATTTCGGCGTTCAATATGATTAATATAACTGTCGGAGATTCACGACCTCTCTTCAAACAGATTGTCGATGAACTTCATATTAAGATTGTTAAAGGTGATTTGCCTCCAGGCACTAAGCTTCCCAGTGTACGTGGTTTAGCGATTCAATTAGCGATCAATACCAATACTGTGGCAAAGGCATACAAAGAGCTTACTGCATTAGGTGTGGTCGAAGCTAAAACTGGATTAGGGTTATTCACTAGGTTTCCTGAACGAAGCGCTAGTGAGAAAGAGCAAATGCAACAAGTAAAACAAGCGATTAGTCACTTTATTGCAGATATTGCGGGAACGAACATCGATCAAGAAACAATTTTAGAGTTGATTGAAAATGAGCTTAATACGCTGTATCGAATCAATGATAAATGATAAATCAGGAACAGTCCTATGAATAAATACGTCATTGAAACGGATAAATTGAATAAATATTATGGAGAAAAACATGCGCTCAAAAATCTTTCTATTAAGGTTAAAGCCGGAAAAACAACGGCAATAGTAGGAAGCAATGGTGCCGGTAAGTCGACGTTATTTAAGATTCTTTTGGGTGTTCTTGCGCCATCGGATGGAACCGCAACAGTGTTGGGTATGCCGACAAATTTCTTATCCCCTAAAATACGCGGCGATATAGGGTTTGTAAATGAAGAGCACTCTTTACCGTTTTGGATGCCTGTTGGTAAATTGGTAACAATACACAAAGCGCTATACGTTAATTGGAATGATGCAGTATACAACGATGTTGTTGCTTTTTTTAATGTGGCTAAAACACAACGTATATCTGAACTTTCTAGAGGAGAACGTGCGGGTGTTAATTTAGCAATGGCATTAGCGCAACAGCCTAAATTACTGTTATTAGATGAGCCGACTCTTGGGCTTGATGTTGTCGCTAAACGCGCATTTCTAGAAGCATTAATTAGCATTCAAAATTTAAGTTCGTGCGGCATCGTTTATTGTTCGCACTCGATGGATGAAGTGGAAAGAGTCGCTGATGACTTACTTATTATGGAGAAAGGAGCACTTCGATTTCATTCAACGCCTGATGAGTTTGTTGAACGAGTTAGTGCTTGGATGGTTGATTTTGAAGAGAAAATGCCAAATAAAGAGAATTTTCCAGGCTTGCTGAATATTAACCGTATAGATGACTCCTACCAACTAGTTGTGCTAGATCAAAACGACTCTTACAAAGAACATTTATTGGAACTTGGCGCATCCAATGTTTTTAAGATCCCAGTAAACCTCGATAAAGCCATTAATAGTATCTTGGCACAAAACCATGCATCAAAAGCGCTATAGGAACAAAAGATGAAACAGATATTTTATTGTGAATGGTTACGATATAAAAAATTGACCATAGTTTGTGCAGTTATCTATGTTGCATTGCTCTTTGTATTACATGCAAAAAGCCCATTGTACACCATGAGTGAATTAGCGTTTATTTTGCTTATTATTGTGCCAAGTTTGTTTGCTATTACCCTAGGGGTGAATCAGTTTTTGTTGTACAAAAAATCTAGCCATTGGACTTATCTTATCCATAAACCTCTGCCGATGTTTAAAATTTATGCTGGGTTAACTTCAGTGTTTTTGGCTATACTTTTAATGGTCATTTTAGTGCCACTTACTGTTTATATTTTTCTTATTGATATAAACCAACCCATATTAGTAGAACCTCGTCACTTCTTATTAATTCCTTATATTACGCTTACTGCACTGAGTTTCTACTTCGCAGGAGTTTTTGTTACTTTGCATCCCAAAAAACTCGCTTATGTGATTGTGTTGATCCCATTCTATGTGTTGGCTGCTGAAGTAAAAGGTGTTGAACAGTTTGCACCATTAATTTTCGTGACTTTACTTTTGTTTCTCTTATCGTGGTCAACTTTTAAAGAAGATTTGCAGAAAAATTTGCATAAACCGATATCATCACTGTGTAGTAACGTGGTGACCCAATACAGCTTATTTATATTAATTAGCTTAGCGACATTTGAAATCGGTCACATTGGTACTTCATTGAGAACAGTCGATCTATCGCCACAAGATGATGTTAATTATTATTCAAACGCCGTTATTATGGATGATAAGCAACGCATGTTATGGAATATTAATGGAATAGAACAAGATCAGTATGCCAACTTTCAAAACGAATTATCATTATCTACGTTTTCTTATTTTTCACCAATTAACGGTGAAGCTTTACCTAAAATGATAGAAAATCAACCAATTATGGATGATCGTGGTGCTAGCTTCTTTGATAAAACGCATAAAATTAGTTGGCGTTATTCACATCAATTTATGTTGTTTTCGGGATTTGATCGCAACGGAGATTTTGTTGGTTGGTTAGGTAAAAGGGGCAGAGCTGAGTCGTTAGAATTAGCTGAGAAATTTGATTACGTACCATTTTTTAGTCAGGGGTATTTATATCTTCCAAATGCTCTTATGCAATATAACGAATCTGAACAAGTATTTGATGTTAAATTACCAATAACAGAAAACCAACGAGTTGAATATACGCCTTTTGTGGGATCTAATTTTGTCGCTGTACTGCTTACTAATGAAATTCAGATGTTTATGAAAAACCAGTTTTTTAGTGACGGCGTTGTTTTGAAACCAACAGCAACCATTCCTTTAAATACTCCAATAGACACAGTAAAAAATATCACGTTTGCTGAATTGTTTGATGGTCACTTGATATCGATTAATATTGGAACCACCAAATATAATACCTATGATAGAGGTTCAGCAGATATTAAAGACGGTTATTCTGTTACCTATAAAGCTGCGTATGAGGCCAATGTAATTCAAATTGCTTCACGGCCGTTTAAGCAAGGCTGGTCAGATTGGATGTTTTATCGAGATTTTGTTATTTCCTATGTGTATGGTCATGCAAAATTTTATTTTGTTAAAGGATTGAACGTAAATGTTCCTCAAGCTCAACTTCTCGCCTCCATTGTCATGATGATTCTTGTTGCGTTAATAACGACATTGTTAATGTTGCGCTCAACAAAGTCGATGACTGAAAAAGTTTGTTGGGTTATTGGAAGTACATTGGCTGGAATACCCGGATTAATAACATGTTGGTTTTTTTCTGATTGGCGGCCAGACAAGCCAATTGACAATAATTCAGTAATAACCACCCAATAACACGGCCTAAGGTGCAGTCATTACTGTACTAAAACATAGGAAAACTAACATGAATCACCAAGTATTTATTTGGGTGAGGCTTTTGTGCGCCTCATTCACAGTATTATGGTTATCACCTTATCAAGTGGTAGCGATTGAATTATCTACTCAAGCGTTGAATCAAGATGAAGAAAAACAAGCTAAACGGCCATTGTTAGAAGATTTTTATCAACGCCCTAGTAGTCATCAGGTTACTCTCTCACCTGACGGTAAAAAAATCGTCTGGATATATGCTCTAGACAATAAATCACTTCGCCACTTGATGGTTCTTGATTTAAAAACGCATAAAACGATTAAGTTGTTAACCGCACCAAACATCATCCTTCCTGTTTGGCACCGTTCAAGTGAGTCATTATTTGTTGTTACTAATACCAGTATAGTTGAGCTCTCTTTAAGTGACATTCATAAAAGAACAACAATTATGAAGTTTGACAAGTCGACAAATCAAACGTTTGAAAAGTATGACTCAAGGTTAGATGTTATTTATTACAGTGAAAATGACGAAAAGTCCCATCGGATATTCCGTCTTGGTCGTTTGGAAAAACCTATATTGTTGTTGGAGTCAGTTGAGACAATTCGAAACTTTTATCACTATCCTCAAAAGGGTACCTTATTTTATTCGCTTCATTTTAATGATCGCATTGAAATTTTCGCCAAAGAACAGGGTAAAACTCGAAGTTTACGTACTTGCGATATGATAAAACGGTGCAGTTTAAAAGGTGTCGACATAAAAAGCGGCAAATTATTCATTAACAGTAACGCGCAATCACCTATTGATGCGCTTGCATCTCTGGATGTTGAAACGAAGAAAGAGTCCTTGCTACTTGCTGATCCTAAAGGTATCTCTGATAGGGAACATACTCTGGTACGAAATGGTAAGCACATTTATACGAGTTTTTTTGGAGATTTTAGACAATTTTATAGCCCAATAAGCTCGGTTCAATCAGCATTAAAACAGTTAACACTGTTATTTCCACGCAAGAACTTAAAACTACAGCTTAATGAAGATATGTCGCGATGGTTGGTCGAAGTAACTGGCGGTAATATGCAACTATCGTCTTATTATTATTACTTTCCTGAAACGAATAACCTGAAAAATATCACTCAATTAGTTGAGCAAAAATCTCCAAAAATCACTGAGCATAATTTAATTGAAGCAATGCCACTCACATACAAAGCTAGAGATGGTCTATCAGTTCAAAGCTATGTGTGGCTACCAAAAAATACAGCGTTGAAATCTGCACCATTAGTTACCTTTGTTCATGGGGGACCTTGGAAACGACTTAAGGGCGAATATGATGTCATCACTCAATTGTTAGTGAGTAATGGCTACATTGTATTTCAGCCAAACTTTAGAGCATCTTGGGGATTTGGTGTCGACTTTATTCTAGCTGGCGCTAAAACTTTCGGTAAAGGGAAAACTCACAATGACATTATTGATGGCATTGAGACTTTACTCGATAAAGGTATTGGCAATAGAGATAAACTAGGTATCTTCGGTCATTCTTTTGGTGGTTTTTCGGTGTTAGGGGCATTAGCATTTGAGCCAAACTATTTTAAGGCAGGTTTTGCAACGGCGCCACCAGCCCAGATGCCTAGTTTTAACTCAGAGAAAATACGAAAAAAAATGGGGCGCAGCAAACCGAAAAGAGGGTTTGATCGAATTCATCAAGACAGAGTTTTTTTAATAGACGACAGAAACCAAGCTGAAGTGGACCGACTTTATTCAATATCGCCAGACGCCCATAAAATGGCGATTAAAGCCCCGTTAATTATTGCTGCAGGAGCTAAAGACATTAAAGTGCCGGTATCAGATGTTAAGTCTTTTTCACTGGCACTAAAACTGGCAAATAAACCTGTCAGCTTATTTATAGATAAACAGGCGAACCATTCATTTCATTGGGAACCTACTTGGTTATCACTGACATATTTAATGGAGCACTTCTTTGCTGAACATTTAGGCGGTCAGGTACATAAATCTAACGAGAAAACGTACCAAAAGTATATATTGGAAATGGAAACGTTCAGTACAAAAGAGGTCAAACAATATTTTACCCTCAACAAAGGCCTTTAATAAAAATGCTCTTTTAAAGGCTACCCTCGTTGAATAATGACAAAAAGAATTAGCTAATTTTGCCCTTGTACTCACAAATAACTTCATAAATATAGTCATCACAACTAGGTTTACGTGTTGTGCAGGAACTTTTCCCATGGATTATAAGCCCATGGTGACAGCTATATTGAATTTAGTGTGATTAGATACAGACTCGGTACGTTTATCTACGGTGATAGTTCCGTGTTGTGTCTGTTATCAGATAGCTGATAACATCAGTAGTTAACAATTATTTAGAGAAAAGAATTGTCATGAGAACATCTATTTTATCGTTTTTTATTGTTGGTGGAACTGCCTTAAGCGTAAGTATGGGCGGTAAGGCAGACGTAAATGTTACTGAAAGAAAATCTGTTATTTTGCCTGCGCCAGAAGTCTCTATTTCGACCCAAGATGCTTATTTTGAACATATAAAAAAACATTGTGGCAAAGCCTATCAAGGAAAAGTTACCGTCGACAATGCTAATGGAAGTAGTTTTTCCAATAAAAAATTAGTGATGCATGTTCGTAAATGTACTGATCGTCAACTGCAAATTCCATTTCATGTAGGGAACGATGCCTCCCGTACGTGGATTTTAACTAAAACGGGCTCTGGCATTTCTCTAAAGCATGATCATCGTCAAGCAGATGGTACTTATGATAAATCTACCATGTATGGCGGCCATACCTTGGATGCAGGCTGGGAGCGAGTGCAATCTTTTCCAGCTGATCAGTATTCAAAAGAGATGTTTGTAAAACACGGCATACCACAATCAAATGGTAATACGTGGCAAATGTTTATTTATCCTGAAAAATTTACCTACCGCATGATTCGAGAAGGCCGTGAATTTAGAGTGGATTTCGATTTAACAAAACCTATTACACCACCTGACGCGCCATGGGGATATAGCGATAAATAAACGTGTTGGTAAATAGGGATTTAAATATCAGTATGTATTTATTGCTCATGACGACAACAAGTACAGAGTAACCATAAGCTTACTCTGTTTTCATGCTCTGTTTTCACTACAGCCGGACGGGCAATACTAACTGTATTCTCACTGATGACGAACTGATACAATTTTAGTGAGAGAGATAATATGCTTTATTTTAGGATGACTTAACCCTCATGACAGAGAGTAAAACGATAAAATTTGACGAAATAAAATACCTTGTTACTAAAGATAATCAATCAGTGACTTTAAATCCGTTAAGTTTTAAATTGCTGTTCACGCTGGCACAAACACCAGAACTCGTTGTATCAAATAAAACGCTCATGACAAGTGTTTGGCCTAACAATGTTATTAGTCCTGACACTTTAAAACAGCGAGTATTTGTTTTACGAAAGTCACTAGAACAATCAACAATAAAAGGCCTTTCAATTCAAACGGTAAGGGGGGAAGGGTACCGATTACTCATTGAGCAAGAGGTCATGCCAATCGATCAAACGTTTGTTCCTGAACCGAGCCCCAACGTACACACAGATAAAATTCCTCGGTTAAACAAAAAAGTATTCGGTATAACGTTTGTGGCGCTGTTAATGACAATAATCATATTAATATTCGTGACTCAATCAACGAATTATGACAAAGCGACAAGTAACAATCGGATTGCGCTATGGAGTAATACCCCTCTTAATGAAATGCCTGAGAATGCGTTAAGTATTTACCAAACATGGAATGATTTGCTTAGCCAAGCAAATGAAGAACAGCGTCTTCAACTCATATTATCAACCCAACGAAAAGAGTTAGTCTTACCATTACAAGCAAGAAAAGATCGGCTTGCATTAATTAGTTATTTTGAAGTGATAGAAGTAAACAACAACACGACAATAAAGCTAAGCATAGTAGAGCCAACTACCGCAACAATATTACGGACTAGTTCGTTTTCTATGTCATCAACGTCATCGTTACTTCAAGCATTACAATCACAATTGAGTGGCATTGAATCGTTAATGTCATCTGGGAAATTGTATTTAAATAAACAGCAACGTGAATATGCTAAAGACCCTATCTGGCCAGTGTTAAAGGCGCTTGCTAACCCAGCATAACCATTCATAACCTTTATTAACTCGCGCTTTTTTAACAACTCATGCTCAATGGAAAAAAAGGAGCATGATATGAAAATACCATTATTTATTTTACTGGCATGTATTATTAATATGCCAAAATCTACAGCAAAAAATCACGATGAAGTTCAGCACTATAATAAACAAAGCTATGAACGGCAGTTAACAAAACTGCTCACTAGCTTGAATGAAGTTACTGGAGTTCCCGGGTTTTCAGTGGCTGTAGTGCATAAAGGTAAACTTGTTGCGTCTGTTGCCACTGGTTTTTCTGATATAAAAAGTAAACTACCCGCCAAGCCTAATACCACGTTCAGGTTAGCCAGTGTGTCAAAAGTTATAGGCGCCACTATGTTAGCTGAATTAGTCATTAATGATCAGCTAAACCCTGATGTAAGCATTAGGCAGTATTATCCTGAACTCAATCAAAAATATCACAGCATCACAGTAAGGCAATTACTATCACATACATCGGGAATGCCACATTATCAAATAAAAGATTATGATATTTATGACGCACATTTCGATACAGCTGTTGAAGCAGTTAAAACACTCAAGGATCGAGATTTATTATCTCGCCCCGGTACTGAATATCTTTATTCTACACATGGCTATACGTTAGCTGGCGCTTTATACGAGAAAATAACCAAACAACCATTAACAGTGAGTGTTGAAAATTTTATTACCCGTTGGTCAGGTAAAGAAACACCAGCGATAGAGAATATCAACGACCTTCATGAACGCAGTTCAAGACTTTATGAACTAAGTAAAATGGGGGGAAGTGAAATTGCGTTTGGCGAAAAGTCGTATAGTGTTTTTGGTGCAGGGCTTTATGCTTCGGCAAGTGATTTAGCTCTTTTTGGGGGAGAAGTCTTAAAAAAAGCAAAGACACAAAAATCTTACCAGCAACTATTGTTTACGCCAACAATAACCCAAGACGGAAACCCCGTAACAAGTCGAAACTTTGACGTTGGTTTTGGTTGGCGTATTGCTAAAGATCTACATGGGCGTAAAGTTTATCATCATGCCGGAGCTACACCGGGAGCTCGCTCAATGCTAGCAATATATCCTGAGTATGATTTAAGTATTACCTTTTTATCCAATAGTAGCTGGATTTCCTCAATTGATAAATTAGTGTTTGCGTTAGCTGGCCTTTACATTGATAGCGTCAAGCCTGAAACATTAACTAGCACTGAATATCACATTAATAATAACGGCAAGAGCCTACAAGGTACGGCAAGCTGCCAAGAAAACGAGTGTCTTTTAACGGATAGCACGACTGATTACTCGCGTTGGTTAAACACTTTTAACGTAAACAAAGCCGCCATTAAACAATGGCCCGTCTTTTTCTATAGCACTGAACAAGGTCAGCGACTATTGATGGTAAATAAAGTGGGTATTACTGAGTTTGACGGTAAGGGTAACCACTTTGAAGTTAATACGGGTAAAGATCAAACTTACTCAATTCAATTGATTAACCAAAAATTAGATTAATCAATTCAACTGTTTAAATTATTTATTCAAAGGAATTACTTATGTTAAAAGCATTTATTGTCTCATTGTTATTTTTACTTCATATTAATGTTCTGGTAGCCAATGCCTCCGACACCTCTTTACCTAAACCTTACGGTCAAGGTAACTTCGTTAAAAGTAAATTTGGTCATATTTACTATGAAGCAGACGGTGAAGGCACTCCCATTGTTATGATTAATGGTGGTCCCGGTGCTTCTCGCACCATATTTTGGGGAGCATTAGACTTTTTAAAACCACACGGGTATCAAATTATATATTTTGATGAAACCGGTGTAGGCAGAGCGACAAGAGAGATTCAAGAGAAGTTCTCACCATCGATCACTGTTGAAGATATAGAAACGTTACGCCAACATTTGAATGTACCGAAACTCGTACTAGCAGGTCATTCATATGGTGGTATCCCAGCGGTGCAATATGCATTAACTTACCCGAACAGAGTAGAGAAGTTGATCATGTTAAGCGCATCTGCTGACGGACTAAGTCAACAGATGAATGTTGATGCCGCCAAGTACTTGAGAAAAACTTTTTTTCCACAACAGTGGGAGAAACTAGAGGAGATTAGAGCAAAAGGCGCATTAACAAGCAGTAATGAGTATATGAAAGCCTTTTACAACAGAGCCATCGGTAATATGTCTGATTGGTACGACCCAGAAAAACGCTCAAAATTAAGAAAATACCGCTCAAGAGATAAAAGAGATGGTTCAAATATCAAGGTATATTTTGATATGGCCGGTTTAGACCCAGAAGTAAAAATTACAGGCACTTTAAAAGACGTTATTATTAAAGAAGAAATGTTCAAAGACTTTCCTATTCCAACCTTAATTATTAACGGACGTAAAGATTGGAAAACTACACCAGCAATGGCTTATCGATTTTATAAAATGCTACCAGAAGGAACAGCAACACTTAAAATTTTAGAGCAAACGGGGCATTGGACATGGGTAGAACAACCTGAAGAATTTGCTGATACAGTTACACAATTTTTGATAAATAATAACAATGTGATTGAATAATTGTTCAATCTAGAGCTACATAAACAAGTTTAGGACAAAACAAATAAGGGATACATAGTCATTCTATAGTTCTTTCATTTGGTGAAATTACCAACTTGGTATAAGCCGTTACTTATTCATTAAACGCAACATGATATTTTTTTACGAAAAAAGAGCACAGATTTCTAACGTCGACTTTTAGTATAGTTGACGTTAGAAACTAAAAATTAGTACCTTTCTTGTTGATAGATTAGTGTTCATAAATGAAGTGAGGCGTGCGGCTTTGCTCAGACCTTTAGACGACTTTTTAATTGTCTAACGTTAGTTGTTTATTATTTTTACTCTAAGTTAATCATAAACTCACACAAATCTTCAATAATACGAGCGATACTGCGCGGTTTACGTGCTACGCAAGTATAACGACCATATAGAATAAGCCAATGATGTACGTCCACTTTAAATTCCGTAGGTACCACCTTTAAAAGTTACTGTTCGATATCGTCGATGGTTTTACCCATGGCTAATTTTGTGCGATTTGAGACTCTAAATATGTGCGTGTTTACCGCTATTGTAGGTCAGACAAAAGATAATGAAGGGAGATGATGTGTTTGGTAGGGCCTCCAGTATGGTTTTAGACTTATAGTACTTTTGGTGATAACAAGGAAACTCGGTACTTTAATGATGGGGAACAAGTTAATTATAAAAAATTTTATCCAATGTGACACAATCGTGTTTTATCACCGACTAATTAAATATCTAACCAATTGGCAATATGCAGATACGAGATGCGTAAACAATTCGAACAAATGATTATCAACAACCAAGGGCGCATTCGTTATATCGCATCTCGGTATAGTCATGATGGCGAATTTGACGACATCTATCAGGAGATATTACTACAGCTCTGGAGAAGTTTTGAGTCTTTTAGCGGCGCGTCGAAACAAGAAACTTGGGTCTATAAAGTGGCATTGAATACGGCCTGCACATCTGTACGGGCAGCAGTGAAGCAAAAAGAGATTAAACAGTCTCCACTTCATCAATCAATGCAAGAAATTCAGCCTAAGCATGAAAACTGCCAAGCAGACATTCTTAATCACTTTATGGATGGGCTAAGTGACATAGATGCGAGCTTGCTGATGATGTACTTAGATGGTTTATCTTCGGATGACAGCGCCACAGTGCTTGGTATTAGCTCCAATGCCGTTAGGTCGCGTATTAAGCGCATTAAAAATGAATTTGAAACCAATTACATAGGAGATTGATGTGAAGCTAGATGATTTAAAGCAAGACTGGCAACAAGCCATTGAAACCGAATCAACTCCTGATAATTTAACTGAGGTGATAGACATGATTGAGCAACAAACCACTAAGATTGACAAAGAGATTAAACGTCGCGATTTTCTCGAAATTGGAATCGCAGTATTTCTTATCCCGGTTTGGATATGGGGGTTATTAAATTCGGCAAACACGATGCAAAGCATTGGTTTAATCATTGCGATTGTCGCTTGCATGTACATACCCTATCGACTGATATCTGCGAAAAAAGTAGACGCCAAGAAAAGCGGTAGCGTTAAGGACTTTTTAGTCCAAGAAAAACAAAAGATTCAGCAACAAAAGCAAATGTTGGAGTCGGTTGTATGGTGGTACATAGCGCCGCTGACGGTTGCCATTTTACTCATCACGTTAGGGGCAAAGGTGAACGAACACGGTATTCCTCAAATATCGTCGGGCATGTATTGGTATTACGCTTGTGTTGCTTTGCTGGTTGTGGGTGTGTACTTCTTAAATAAACGCGCTGCCAAAAATAAGTTTGCCCCATTGCTAAAGAACATTGAACAACGATTGGCAGAAATGAGCTAAATCACCACAGACAGCCCATACGTTTCTACCCCCTCTTATTCACAAACCCTTTAAGGGCGCTTTGAGTGACTTGTTGAGCAAGTCGCTTCGGGCAAATGCGGCCAAAATTTACTAAGGAATTTCGACCATGAACAACAAAAAAACAAACAGCAAACAACAAAGTAATAAGAAAGCTTCTTCTTCAGCGATTATTGTCGTATTGATCACATTAATGATTGCGATAGCCTCTGGTAACTCACAGGCAACTGCAGCAAATGCCGAACTAGAAAAGGTGCTTAAACATAAAGTAGAAACTGAAAAACAGAGTGTTGGGATCGCCGTTGCCATCATCGAAAACGGTCAAGTAAGCTTTATTAACGTTGGCGTTGCAAACAAGGAAACGGCTCAAGAAATCGACCAAAACATCTTGTTTGAAATTGGCTCTGTTAGCAAAGTAATGACATCTACAGCACTTGCGACCTTTGTCGACGAAGGAAAGCTAAAACTGTCCGATCCCGTTCAAAACTACTTGCCTAAGTCAGTCAGATTGCCAATGAAAAATGACAAAGCCATCACGTTTGAGTCTTTGGCAAACCACCGTTCGGGTTTGCCTAGACTTCCAAGCAATATGCCGTTTGGCGACCCGTTAAACCCTTATGTCGATTACACGACAGAAATGATGTACGAGTTTCTTAATCAATACACCTTGCCTCGTGAGGTAGGTGAATCACCGGAATACTCAAACCTTGCAGTTGGTTTATTGGGACACACACTCGCTAAAATTGATAATATGAATTACGAACAAATGTTGATGCAACGCGTTCTAAAACCATTAAAGATGAACGATACCTTTGTTGACGTGCCTAAATCTGCGCTGACAAGAAGAAGCAAAGGTCACAATGGAAACCTTGAGTCTACCGATTATTGGCAACTACCAGCAATGGCTGGCGCAGGTGCTGTTGTTTCAGATGCTTCTGACATGGCACTTTATTTAAAAGCCAATATGCAACAAAACGAGTTAGCGTCGGCAATCAAATTGAGTCACCAGCCTACTGCCGAATTTGGAAATTCACACACTAAAGTAGGGTTAGGGTGGATCATTCAAGGTACAGCAGACGGTGATGTTTACATGCACAATGGTCAAACAGGTGGATTTGCTTCCTTTATTGGCTTTAATCCTACTTTGCATAAAGGCATCGTAATTTTATCGAACACTTCAATATTGATGGATGAGATAGGGTACAGTTATTTGACGAATTCTTTGGCATCTCTAAAGCTAACCACCCCTGTAAAAGTGGCTGAAGAAAAGTTAGCAAAATTGATTGGAAGGTATGAACTGGTACCTGGCTTTATATTGTCGATAACTCACGATGAGGATAAGTTATTTGTCCAAGGTACAGGACAACCAAAATTGCCTTTAATCGCCAACTCAATCTACGAGTTTGTTAATAACGCAGTAAAAGCGAGGATAGAATTTGAGCTTGATGCTGATGGCATAGCAACGTCACTTACTATGTATCAAGGTGGTCAAACACTACTTGGCAAGAAACTAAAATAGAAAGGTATTTATTTGTAGCTCAGAGCTCTTTATTTTGCGCCTTTTTACAAGGCGTTTCTTTCTTACTCGGTTTTATCCTTGAACTCACACAAACCTTCTATAATGCAAGAGCCGCATTTGGGTTTATGGGTAAGGCAGCTGTAACGTCCATACAATAAAGTTAATGGTGGACGTCTACTTTGAATTCAGCAGGTACTACTTTTAGAAGCTTTTTCTCTACTAGAACAACGTTTTTACCCATGGCCAATTTAGTGCGGTTGTTTACACAGTAGGTATGGGTGTCTAACGCTAGTGTCGGCCAATCAACAGATATTAATGGTAGGCGCTAAGACGACTCTAACGTGATAGACATTTAAACAAATACTATGAATCAATACAGTTCAGCACTTTTTCAACCTGATATGTTCTTCGATTAATGAATATTTGCTTTATGTGCTTTCGCAACCAAATTAACCCTTTATCGGCACTTTGTCGCTTATGCCATAACATGGAAATAGAAGTATGAGGAATATCTACTGGCGGGTGGGTAATTGCAAGCTCATCGTTAGCTAAATATTTATAAATAAGATCAGTAGGTAAAATTGCAATCAGATCACTTTCTTTAATAATCGGGACAGCGGAAGAAAAGTTATTGACCGTAAAAGCGACCCGTCGAGTTAACCCTAATTGCTGTAAAGCTTGGTCTGTAGGACTAGCAATATCACCAGATAATGAAACTAATAAATGCTCTGCCTTGGAAAATTCCTCAACAGTTAGGCGATGCTTGGTCAAAGGGTGGTCTTTACGCATGACACAGACATAACTAGTATCAAATAAGTGATCTGAACAGATGTTTTCTAATGAGCGGTTGCTTTGTCCAATCACAAGATCAACATCAGCACCATCCAATATTGGTTTGGTACAAGCTATGGTATATGGGACCGCATGTAAGTTTAGTCCTGGGGCTTCTTTCTCGAATAATTTGCGCATATCTAACCAAAGTGCATCAAGGGCAATATCAGGTAAAGCAACTCTAAATGTTCGCTTAGCACTTCTGGCTTCAAATTCTTCAGGTTCTATCGCTTGATTGATATTATTCAGAGAATCTCGCACTTTTTCCCAAAGGTTGTTTGCAAAAGTTGTAGGCTGTATTTTTCGTCCATCAGGAACGAACAATTCATCTTTCCATAATATGCGCATTCTGGCCACGGCATTTGAAACAGCGGGTTGAGTCATTGATAATCGCTCAGCCGCCTGTGTCATTGATTTTTCGGTCATTATTACATCAAAAATAACCAATAATTTTAATTCATGGGGCCGCATAATTAACGTCCTTAATTGTTGCTTTAATTCATCATATAATTTTATGTATTGGTTGTCATTTTAATCTATTCATCATATTTTGAAATGAATATGATGTCGTTTTAAAATTATATTTTACCTTTATGCTCTCTTAATATGAATGGAATAGTAGAACACAGATAACCAGGATAAAGATGAAAACAGCACTCGCATTAATAAGTTACGTACTTGGTTTAACAGCCACACTAGATAATAATTCTGGTTATTGATAATGAAAAAAATAATTCAGTTTATTGCTATTGTTTGTTGGTTCAGTGCTGCAGATGCTCACAACCACGACAGGAACAAGGGTTTCGATATCAAGGTTACTGATCTTGGGTATGGAATTTTTGAACTAAGAACAGACCGTTCAGGTAACGTGGCAGTGTTAATTGGTAAAGACGGCGTTTTCATGGTTGACACACAGATGGAACATTTAGTTGAACTTATTGATGGTGCTCAGAAAAAACTATCTGATAACCGCGATGTTGATCTTATCATTAATACACACTTTCACCGAGACCATGTCAGAGGTAATGCGTACTTCAAGAAACGAGGAGCAATAATTATGGCTCATCCTAATGTACGTAGATACCTTGAAAATCCAAGGGCAATTAAAGCGTTAGGCCGTAAGGCTCCCTCATTTACGCCGCAATATTACCCAAAAACTGACGTCACAGAAGGTACATCACTCAACATGAATGGCCAAAGCATTGAGCTTCATCACACGCCCAATGCGCACACAAACAGTGATCTGTTTGTCGTGTTTAAAGAGGGCAATGTAATACATGGCGGAGATCTTGTTTTTAATAGACGTTTCCCATTTATCGATATAGACAATGGTGGTTCGGTAGCAGGTTACATTGCAGGTATTAAAAAAATAATTGAAGTTGCTGACGAAGACACAAAAATTATCGCAGGGCACGGGCCTGTAGCGACGATAAGTGATTTAGAAGAAAGTATCACGATGTTGAACGAAACCCACAATATTGTTAAAGCATTTATTAACAAAGGGTTATCCTTGGAAGCAATTAAGGCACTAAACCCCTTAAAGAGTTATACAGAAAATTGGAATTGGGCATTTATCACTACCGAACGAATGCTGACTACACATTACTACGATATAACGGGGCAGCTCGAGTAGTCATTGATGAAGGTGAAAGGTCTATTCATATGTACCTTTTAGCTAAAACAAGTTTAAGTGGATTGGAATAAATTGATGAAATTAATACATAAAGTAAAAAGGTACCTATGCGCAACTCTTACATTAATTGCTGTTAATGGCTTTGCAGCGCAAGATATTCTTTTAGCGGATGATGGCAAGGCAGGGGATGCTTTTGGTTATGGTGTTGCTATCGATGGTAACACTGCACTCGTAGGGGCATTAAAAGCTGATATTGATGGTGTAATAGATGCTGGAGCAGCTTATGTTTATGTATGGGCTGACAATGGCTGGCAAAAGCAAGCAAAACTCGTTGCTAAGCCGGCCTTCGCTGACGATACACTTGGTGGTAAAGTGGTATTGAAAAATAATATTGCAATGTTAGGTGTGATGCGAAGGGATGATAAAGGGAAAGATTCGGGGGCTGTTGTCTCTTTTGAACGTAAATTGAACATTTGGAAGCAGAATCGTATTTTCACTGCACCTGATGCAAAACCGGGCGATGCTTTTGGTCAGAGTATTGCACTCACCGACAACTATCTTGTCATTGGCGCACCACGTAACGACGCATTGGGCATCGACTCAGGAGCCGCTTATATTTACAAACGAGAAAAGGAAATATGGCACTATCAAGCAAAAATAACGGCCAGTGATGGTGTAACGGGAGATTTATTTGGCATAAGTGTTGCCATTGATGGTAATACCATTCTTGTTGGTGCTGATTTAAATGATGAAAAAGCGGAAAATGCAGGGGCAGTTTACGTTTATGTTCTAGAGGAAAATAAATGGCAACAGGAAGCTAAACTTATGGCCTCTGATAGTGGTAAGACTGATATTTTTGGTGTCAGGGTTGCGCTGTCGGAAAATACCGCATTAATTTCCGCAAGACGAGACGACATTAAAGAGTTAGGTAAAGATGTTGGCTCAGCGTATATTTTTGTGCGAGAGGGCAGCACTTGGACACAACAAGTGAAGTTGACTTCACCCGATGGGCAAGCTGACGATAGGTTTGGACGAGGGGTGGCGTTGAGCGGCGATACTGCAATCATAAGTGCAATGAACCATGACGCTAATGGTAAAGATACTGGAGCGCTGTATCTATACAAAAAAAGTATTGGTGGTTGGCGTTATACATCTAAGTTTGTAGCCAAGAAAAGTATGCCTGATGATAAATTTGGTTGGAGTATAGGATTATCTAATGATATCGCTATTGTTGGCACTCCAAATTACGATGCTTTAGGTCAAGAGTCTGGAGCTGTATTCATCCAAAGCTTGAATTGTACTAGCAAACTTTAGCCTTTCCTGAGCGATGTTAAGCGTGAATCAATAAAGCACTCGGTTGATTGAAATATAAGATTGTTACTTTCTCTAAGTAGCTATTGGCTACTCTGTTTTATTTTTAAACTCATATAAATCTTCAATATGAATCGACACTAATAGTTTTAGCAAGATAGAACTCATATTTTAAATATATGAAAAACACCAAACAAAAGGATTCTATTTCTAGCAATATTAAATTTTTTACGAGCACTACAGTACCTATTAAAAGATAGTCAGTATACAAATAGAAGCTCTTTGATAATTTGGTCTTGCTCTTTTGTTGGCGTTTATTCTTCTATGCTTCTCTCTGGTATTATTTTTGACTGAATTCGATTCACTGATACTTGGTCGTATTTACCTTTAAATTCATGTATTGCTGATGCTTTTTTAATTAAGTGACGCATAGTTTTTAAGTCTTCACTATCTATAAAGTTATACTTATAAACCTGTCTTAAAGTTCCTAAGACATCCCCTAAATAAAATGAATTATACGGTAAGATCTCGATATAAGAATTAACAGCATCAATCACAAAACAAAAAACATGCTGTTGTGAGCGAAAGCACTGTCAGTGCTCTCTAATAATGAGCCAAGCGTTATTCTGTCTTATCTTTAAACTCACACAAATCTTCTATAATGCAAGAGCCGCATTTGGGTTTATGGGTAAGGCAGGTGTAACGTCCATACAATAAAGTTAATGGTGGACGTCTACTTTGAATTCAGCAGGTACTACTTTTAGAAGCTTTTTCTCTACTAGAACAACGTTTTTACCCATGGCCAATTTAGTGCGGTTTGATACTCTAAAAATATGGGTGTATACCGCGATGGTAGGTCAACCAAAAGATAATGAAAATAGGCTTTACATCATTACGTTAACTCGTTTATCAGTCACGAAACATCAATTTTCCTACTCATCTAGGTTTTGGTTTAGCTCATTAAATAATTGTGTCCTTGTTTCTAGTTTTTCAAATTGACTTCACGTTCACTTCACAAGCTTTTCGGTAAAGTGCCATTACAGTCAAATTGACATTAATCGCTTAAAGAATTAGGACAAAAATGAAGACTAAAAAAATATTTAATATCGTTCTGGTAATAACCGTAATACTGTTGATTAGCGGAGTGAGTTGGTACACTGTGTTCGGCTTGAAGGCATACAAAGTAAATGTTCAAGAGTTAGAAGAGTTATATAGTTATCAAAAGCAAGCCGTTAATGTGAACCTTACAGCACTAGAAAAGGGGCAGTTTAATATCACGTTTAATAGTTTTGATGGCGAGCGGGTATACGGTCAACTCACTTATCCTGAAAATGCAGACCCTTCTCAGCCTATTCCTATTCTAATAGGCGTTCATGGCATGGGGCGTACTTATGTGCGTTGGGTAGAGGGTGAGTTTAAGGGCTCAGACACTCTGGAACAAACGGACGAATTAGCAAGTATGGCGCTTGCTCGAGGTTATGCCGTATTAGCCATCGACTCAAGGAATCACGGTAAACGTAAGAACTTGGATTACAACATAAAAGATGTAATGTATGATTTGTGGTTTTGGGGCAAGAAAGAACCGTACGAGAATATGATCATTGATTCCGTAAAAGATCATAGGGTTTTGCTGGACTGGGTTGTTAATCAGCCACAATTTGACTCAAATAACATTAGTGTGGCGGGTTACAGTATGGGGGGGCAAATAAGTTTAATATTGGCCTCATTAGATAAGCGAGTCAATAAAGTCTTATCAATTGTTCCTCCTGCGTCAAAAGATACGGTGGCGAGAGTATCACCTTTAAATTTTGTTACGCGACTAAGCACTGCAAAAGTTTGGTTAGTGACAGCTGATAATGATGAATATGCGAGTGTCGAGGATAACGCCATTTTATTTGATGCCCTCAATGTACCCAATAAGCACCATATCGAGATAGCCGGCGAACATATCTTGCCTGAAGGGTATTATAAAGAATTAAAAGGTTGGTATTAATGGTAGTAAGTTCGCAACTACGCGTATTGTTAGTTGAAGATAACATCGGCATAGCAAATAATATTGCTGACTATTTTACAATGCATGATGCAGTCATTGATTTTGCGTATAAAGGTAAGCACGGTTGCGAACTTGCTGCTTCTCAATACTACCACTGTATTATTTTAGATATTATGTTGCCCGACATTGAAGGGTTAGAAGTCTGTGAAAGGATAAGAGCAGCTTCGGATCGACATATTCCCATTATAATGCTGACCGCTAGAGATACGCTTGATGATAAGTTAGCTGGTTTTACTCATGGTGCAGACGACTACTTAACTAAACCGTTCGCGCTTGAAGAACTATATGTAAGGTGTCTCGCTTTATCTAACAGGTTAAATATACCGCAACAAGGGAAAGTGACTTCAATTGGGGATGGTGAAAAGAAACTAACGCTGGACTATCAACGCCAGCAAGTTAGCCGAAACAACCAATTGTTGTCGCTACCGCCTAAAGTCTTTTCGATTTTGCAGATCCTAATTGAATCTCACCCTAGACCGGTTTCAAAAAGTGAATTAATTGATAGAGTCTGGGGAGATAATGGCACTGACTCTGATTCGTTACGCTCACATATTTATCAGCTAAGAAAATCGGTAGATAAGCCTTTTAGCACCGATGTCGTTAAAACCATTCACAGTGTTGGTTTCGCCTTAGATATATAAAAATTACAGTTGGATTAAATGAAAACGAAACAGTTAAGAAATCGCATTGTTTTTTATTTTGTCTCTATTGTGGTGCTGTTGAGTTTGTTATTTTCTTCAATCACCGTGATGTTTAGCTATGTTGTGGAAGATAATTTCTTTTATCAAATATTAAATGAACAAAAACAGCTAGTTAAAGAGCAAATTGAATTGGCGCTACCCCCGCAGTCAAATGTAAGCTTTATTCAATATTATGAAGATCGCATCGCACTGCCACTTGCTATTCAAACAGCCTTAGAAAGAGAGCCTCGGCGTAAAGAATTTAGTGATGATAGTGGTAAACACTTTCACATTGCTTATGTTGATGAGTCTAATTTATATCAACACATTTTGTTAGCGGATGTAAGTGATCAGCTTGTTGTAAACAAACTAATGGGTACTATTTTTGGCTTTTCATCAGGGCTTTTATTATTTGGCATAGTGTTAGCGTTACTTTTGTCTTATGGGACAGTAAAGTTAGCTAAAAAACTGCTTCAACCACTCGATGGATTGATGGATATTATTGATAATAGTCCAGTTACTCAGCTACCAACCAATTTTGCTAGCCAATTTAAAAACAATGAAGTCGGCCGCTTTGCCAAAGTTTTACAGGAAGCGCTAACACGGATCAAGTCACTCATAAACCGAGAGCAACAGTTTACTCGTGATGTATCACATGAACTCCGAACTCCTTTAACTATTAGTCAAGGTGCTTTAACACTCTTAACTAAAACTCAACTCACTCCAGAGCAACAAAAATTTGTTCATCGAATAGATGATGGAAACAAACAAATGCAAAAAACCATCGAAGCACTTTTAGCGTTAGCTCGTGAAAAAGAGACTAAAATTAAAGAGAAGAACCTAAAAGCACTGATTGAAAGTTGTGTGCTTGATAACCTAGAGGTGCTTACAGGTATCGATTTGTGTATAAAAATTGATAGCAATGTTTACATAGAAATGGGAGAAGATGAATTTAAGCTAATTCTACAAAACTTACTCTATAACGCAGTCGAACACGGTAAGTGTAACCAAATCAAATTATCCTTCCATGATGGTAGCTTAAGTGTTATCGATAACGGTAAAGGCTTTTCTTCGGGGGTTGCTATATCAGAGGCGTTTGAGACAGGGGTTCGTGGTTCTTCGAGCAACGGATGTGGGATTGGTCTGTCGTTAGTTAAACGTTTGTGTGAAAAATATGGTGTTAAGGTAAAGATAGAGCAAATGGAAAACGGTGTAGCTGTTGAACTGTGCTTTCACTCTCAGTAGCATTGTATAATACCTAATGAGCTTTAAGCGAAAACCAACCAAGTGCAAAAGTTAAACACTTGGACGATCTTGATATTTAGATTGTATTGACCATTTGGATATCGCACTAGTGAATCAACTATTCCGTCTTATCCTTAAACTCACACAAGTCTTCAATGATACACGAACCACAGCGTGGCTTGCGGGCAACACAAGTATAACGACCATGCAGTATAAGCCAGTGATGTACATAGACTTTAAATTCGGCTGGTACCACTTTTAGAAGCTTTTGTTCTACTAGAATAACGTTTTTGCCCATCACGAGTTTGGTGCGATTTGAGACTCTAAATATGTGCGTGTCTACCGTTATGGTCGGCTAGCCAAAGGGTAATCAAAGTAGATATAAATGGACTTCTGAAAGTAGCAATAATAGCCGTTTGGTTTAAATCATAAGTTACTTTTAATGGGAAGCTATATTACCATCGCGGCTAAAGAAACTAATGGTTATGTTTCCCAATAGGGTGTGTCACCAAACTGCTCTGAAAAGTAATCAATAAAGGCCCTTACTTTGGGTGCTAACAGTCTTGAACTTGGGTAAATAGCCCAAATTGCCGTATTTGAAACCAGCGGATAGTCTTTTAATATTTGGACTAACTCACCACTTTTAATCTTTTGGTAAGCACTCCACCTAGAATTGATGGTAATACCTAAGCCATTGGTGCAGGCATCACGCACAGCCTCTCCATTATCAGTGCGAAACTTTCCTTTGACCTTAATATTGAATTGACCTTTTTCTGTTTGAAAAGACCAATTTTCGAGACCCATTAGGGTAATACATTGATGAAAATTTAATTCGTCTGGGGACTTTGGTTCACCGTATTTTGCTAAATAATTTGGCGAAGCACACAATATTCGGTTATCCGGTGCTAGCTTTCGAGCAATTAAACTTGAGTCTTTCAGTGCTGAGTTACGAATGGCAATATCAAAGCCGCCTTCAACTAAGTCGATAATAGTATCTGAAAGTTTCAAATCAATGGTTAAATCGGGATAACGCACGAAAAAGTCATTCAATGCGGGTAATAAATGCATCCGCCCAAAAGATGCAGGTGCAGCAACACGTAAAGTTCCAATTGGAGAAATGCTGCCTGCCCCTACCGATGCGCGAGCCGCACCAACACTAGCCACTACATCTTCTGCATGCGGTAGAAAGGCTTTTCCTTCCTCGGTTAATGATACTTTTCGGGTAGTTCGGTGAATTAGCCTAACACCCAGTCCATCTTCTAGTTTATTAATATGTGCACTCGCAACGGCAGGAGATAAACCTAACTCATGTCCAGCCATACTAATGTTATGAGTTGCAGCAATTCTAATAAACAGCTTTAGATGGTCAATATTCATTATTATCAATTAAAACTAAAAAGTGATTCCTTATTGTGCTCTATTATCAATATGTTTTCTAGTGGATATACTTTCTCCATCAACTACTAGGGATAAATTAGAATGAACACATCAATGAAAGCAATGATAGTAAACAGTTTTGGTAGCGAGAATGTATTTGAAGCTAGCAAAATTACTAAACCTCAAGTAAAAGCTGGGCATGTTTTAATAAAAGTTGCAGCAACAAGCGTTAATACAGTAGATACCATGATCAGAGCAATGGGTGATGACTTACCAATTGCACCAGCATTACCTGCTGTTTTAGGGATGGACTTTGCTGGTACTGTAGAAGAAGTCGGTGAAGGTGTAACTGATTACAAAATTGGTGATGAAGTTTATGGTTGCGCAGGTGGCTTGGCTGACCTTCAAGGAACATTGGCTGAGTACATGGTCGCTGATGCAAAATTGATTGCCCTTAAACCCCAAAATTTATCGATGCGAGAAGCCGCTGCATTGCCATTAGTCGCTATTACCGCTTATGAAGGTTTAATGAGGGCAGGTATTAGTGAAGGGCAGAAGGTATTGGTACATGGAGGCTCAGGCGGTGTTGGTCACGTTGCCCTACAACTTGCCAGATATTTTGGTGCAGAAGTTTATTCTACAGGTGGTGGTGATAATCAGCTTGCATTAATTGAGAAGCTTGGCGCTTATCCTATTAATTATAAAACGGAAACAGTCGCAGACTATGTTGCCAAATATACAGAGGGTGCGGGATTTGATGTTGTTTTTGACTCTGTAGGAGGAGAAAACATGGCTAATTCATTTGAAGCAGCGGCGCTAAATGGTCAAGTTGCTTCAACAGTAGCTATGGTAAACATGGATTTGTCATTGGCCCATTTTAAAGGATTATCATTACATGTCGTCTTTATGTTAATACCCATGCTGCATAATATTAAACGAGAAGAACATGGGAAAATTTTAAATGAATTATCGCAGATTGTTGAAGCAGGTGAATTAACCCCCGTTTTAGATAATGAAATGTTCTCATTAGAACAAACGGGTAAAGCACATGAGCGTTTAGCCAGCGGCAAAGCCTTAGGGAAAGTGGTGATCAGCATTTAATGCGATTAGTTATTTTTGAAGTACTTGCCTTTAGCTTTTAAGCACAGATTAATATGGGAAAGATTATGAAATTTTCAATTAAGACGTCAACTCTTTCGATAGCAGCAATATTAATATCTTTTAATACGTTTGCTTCAGACATAAATTCAAAAGTAGTTTCTGCGGACGATATTACTTGGGGCTACTTAAATCCATTGAGAGGCGAACTTAGCCCCGGTGCTGCCAATCTTTGGGGCGATCGAACTAAAGATACCGCTACTGGTATGTTAGTTCGCTTCAAAAAAGGTTTTGAATCGCCTCCTCACATTCACAACATTACTTATCGTGGTGTAGTAATTGATGGCTTAATGCATAATGATGATCCAAGTGCCGAGAAAATGTTGCTGCCTTCAGGCTCTTTCTGGACACAACCTGCTGGCGAAGATCATATCACCGCGGCTAATGGAGAGAGTAATTTAATTTATTTAGAAATAGATTCAGGCCCGTACCTTGTTCAACCATCAGCTGAAAAATTCGATAATGGCGAGCGTCCTTTAAACCTGCATCGCGACAACATCGTTTGGCTAAATAATCATGACCTACATGACATCAAAGCAAAAGGGGTGAAGTCTAGTTTTCTTTGGGATAGAAATTCGACAATAGGGGGCTCGATGGTTAAATTACCCGTAGGCTATGACGGCACTATTTATAGCCAAGCTAGTGAGTTCAGGATGGTAGTAATTTCAGGCGAAATTAAATATCGATCTAATCAAAAAAGTGATGTAAAAAATTTAGCTGCAGGCAGTTATATTGAGTCAACAGGTGATTTTAGCCACAACATTACTAACCCGACTGACCAAGAAGTCACCATATACATTCGAACAAATGCGAAGTATCAAGTAATGTAAAAAAGCAACGTCGTATATTATGTAGCGACAATTCAGTTTAAGTCGCTACATAATATACGTCTTGTTGAAATTACCTATCAATAAAATAACAAAATCCACAGTCATTTAAGTATAAGGTTATTCCGTTTTCTCTTTAAACTCACACAAATCTTCTATAATGCAAGAGCCGCATTTGGGTTTACGTGCAACACAGGTATAGCGGCCGTGAAGAATTAACCAGTGATGCACATCGACTTTAAATTCTTTCGGTACCACTTTTAGAAGCTTTTGCTCTACTAGATCAACGTTTTTACCCATGGCCAATTTAGTGCGGTTTGATACTCTAAAAATATGGGTGTCTACCGCTATGGTAGGCCAACCAAAAGTTAAGGAAGGTAGATATTCTGGCTGATTCAATTTTTCAGTCTACTTTTAGCTGTGATTTCAGTCGGATGACAAAGTGCCAGACGCGGTAGCTGCACGAAGTCTAGTTTTTCAACATGTTTTTAAATTTATCAAGGTACTGTTTGTGTTTATTTTGATGCCATTGGCTCATAGATTTAGATTTTTCAAACGCAATCGACTGAACATCAATTGCTTGTTTTACGTCTCCTTGATCAGCAAGAGCTTTAGCTAAAGAGGCTTGCGCATATGCTGAGTCGGGGTAAAGTTCAGTTACCTTAGTATATATCTCAAGAGCTTCACTTGGATTTTGAGTCACTTTCGATTTAGCAAGAGACTTTAATGAGCCTTCTGCCGATATTTCAAAACCATATTTATGTTTTGACAGCTTGTCGTAGTATGCAATTATCGCATCAACACCACGTTGTGATATCTCTGAATCAGCAGCTAAATCGTGATGGATATCGTCAAATAAGGCTTCAATACCATTTAGAAGGGTAACTAAAGGGCGAGACATATAATAATGCTGCTCATCATTGTCGCTTGACCAGTCTAGCTTTCCAGCGGGTAACTTTTGTAATTCTTGTTCGAATTGTTTGTATGATGCTACATGTACTTTTTCGTAATTATGGCCACCTATGGTCATGTATAAAAACTTCAAATCATCGTATTTGGTTTGTAACTTTTTAGCCGCATCAGACACCACATTGGCAAAGTTATTAGCTAACGTTGGACTGGCGATAAAATACGCATCAAACATCTCAGGTTTATTTAATAACGTGTATAAACCTAATGCCCCGTTACTCATAAAGCCGCTATATATCTTGTAGCCATTGGTTCTATATTTCAGATCAATCTCTTTTAAAATACCATCTTGTAAGACATCTAAAATAGTTTGATCATTAGGGTCTTCGACTAAGTTATTAAAAGTAGCAGCAAACTCAGAATGATAATCTGCAGGGTTAACAATAATAGTTTTTAACCAAGGCCATTCGCCATTATGACTAAGCCAATCTTGCATGCCTGAAAGGTAAGTCTGGCTTCTAGGGTGTAAGTCAAACAGCACAAAGTATTTTTTGTCTGTGTCAGTATGATAATTCTGCGGTAGCGTAATATTGTACTTAACTGATTTAGTAAACCCTTTAGGTAAAATCTCTATGGTTTCAACAGGGTTTAATGACTCGATCTCCACCGCAAAACTTAAACTTGATAGACACAGTAACAAACTGCTTAATATATACTTCATCTCTCTTTCCTTATTCTTTTACGCTTAACAACTCAGTCTGATACTTCTGGTAAAAGCTCATTCATTAATGATGGTAGTCATTATATTAAAAAAACTAAGTGACTTTGCACTGGGGCAAGGCCACTCGTGCATTATTTTTAATTCATAAAAGTGATGGAGTAATTAACAGAGCTAATCTTCCAACCTTCTAATGTTTTTACCATCTGCCAGCTTTCGCTGCCCCAATGCTTCTTAATATTGTCTTTGTAAAATTCATAATCAAAGTAAACATTCGCAATGTTTCCATCAGAAACTATCTTAATGTTACTGAATTTTTCTCTCGAATTAACTTTCTCAGAAACGATCCTGTCAATCATCTCGTTGGGGAAAACTCGCCAAGTTCGAGTTGCTACAAAGTTTTTATTATCTTCTCTATTTATTTTTTCTACGGCAGCGCGACGGGCAACCATACTTTTTTCAGACACAACACCGAACATTGGTGCAGAGGTGTCTATAAACAGATTTAAAAAACGCTCTTTATCTTTGGTTTCAATGGATTGTTCAAAGGCATGGATCACTGACTTTATTGATTGGTGCTTTTCTTCAGCGGCAAAGCTATTACCTGTATTTATTAAAATTAATGACAGAAAAAGTATAAACTTCATAGTATTCCTTAGTGGTTTAATAACGTTGATACACTTGTACTATCTAATCGTTAATTTAAGCTACTAAAGGATTCTATAATTTTCTAAAGTTGTTGTTTTTATTGATTAAAACTGTTTTCTTTTATTTTTGTAAAATAGTTTAACTGTGATTCTAATTCACGATTTTTAGCTATGGTTATAGCTTGATTAATGGCAAAATTAAACTTTTCTTTTTGGTTTTGCATCTTGGCAAGCTTCGCCAAATTAGCCCAAGATTGAGCTTCTCCGACAGGGCAGTGCAGCACTTTGTGATATAGCTTCTCTTCGTTATATAGCTCTTCTGCTAGCGCATAGTCAGTATCATTAATAGCGATGTTGGCTTGGACATTTTTAATGTGCGCCATAAGTAACCAATCATTATTGTTTGTTGCATATACTAGAGCTTGCTTTGCTACTTTTGTTGCTTGGTTATCTTTGTAAGTAACATATAAGGAGAGCGCTTTTAAGTAGAGTAGGTGGGTATATTCACTTTTATCGTGTAGCTGTTGCGCGATAGGTAATATCTTTTCGATATACTCAATCGCTTTTTCAAATAGTTTTAACCTTAATAAATTCCCAGCCAATATGCGTTGAGCGGTTAGGTTTTCAGGATTGCTGAGCACAATACTTTCTAACAGTTGATTAGCTAATTGGTAGTCACCTTCGAGACGCTTTTCAATTGCTCTACCAAGTAGCTCATTGTTAAAATCAGCTTGGTAAGTATTGGCTAATGGTAAAACTTTATTGCCCATTTTCTCAGCGATTAACAAACTGAATTCATCAATTAATGTTTGTATTTTTCGGTTTAGGAGTATTCCTTTATTGAGGTGGTTGCGGTAATAAAAAGCGTAACTTAGTTGATAGTCGTGTGGAACTCCAATGAGCTTGGAATACACGATAAGCTCTGCACCCGACACCTTGAATATTTGTTGAATATGCTTTGCTTTTATATCTTTTAAAGGGGAATTGGCTCTTTTTAATACTTCCAATACATAATCGGTTGATAAAACTTCACTGTGCTGAGAATTAGGTAAACGTTGGATGACTTGATCCATCATTCCTAACCTAACCCAGTTGTGGTCGTTGCCTTCGATTTGATTTTGTATTGGAAGAATTACAATTGAACCACTCATTTTTTTCTGAGTATACAGTGCTTCATTTGAGGTATTATAAGGAGTGAAGGTTCTATAAAATGTAAATACAATTGTTATTAATGAGCACAAGAAAAAAATTGTTTTTTTGGTAGGTAATAGCGACTTACTAATTGCTTTTTTAACGACTACGTCAGGTAACCAAACGTAACCTTGCTTTGGTATAGTTTTGATCACTTCTGAACCTGAAAATAGCTGTCTTATTTCATTTATTGATTGAAAAACAACTTGTTCACTAACTATAGTGTCTGCCCATACGGTTTCCAGCAATAGCTGTTTACTGATAGGCTTTCCTGAGCTTTTGACTAATAAAAGTAATAACTGGCAGGTCTTAGGGCGAATATTGAGCTTTGTTCCTGCACTATCTTTTACCGTTAAGTCATGTTCACTTAATTGGTAGTTTAAGGTTTGATAAATCAATATAGGCTCTAAGGAAAAGGGGGATTTAGTCAACTAACTTTAAATGTAACATGGAGTTTATAGCGCTCCAACTGATAACTTAATGTCATCAATAACATTTTTAATTTCATACTATTTTTATCAATTTACGTTGCAAAGCAACGATTAATTATTCAGTCTTTTCTTTAAACTCACACAAGTCTTCAATCAAACACGCACTACACTTTGGCTTACGCGCCGTGCAAACGTAACGTCCGTGTAAGATAAGCCAGTGGTGCACATCGAGTTTGAACTCTTTAGGTACGACTTTAAGGAGCTTTTGTTCGACATCGTCGACGGTTTTGCCCATAGCGAGCTTAGTGCGGTTTGAAACACGAAAAATATGCGTGTCTACAGCTATTGTCGGCCAGCCAAAGGGTAATGAAGATAGATGGTAAAAGCCAATGACAGGTCAGATCGAGAAGCGGTTATTGAATAATCTAGCTAAAACGCTTATCGTTAAACGCAACACAATTTCAAGGAATAGAAATGTCTAAGGTAATCTTACTTATCATTTTATTATGTATATTTGCTCCTGCCAGTGATGCTAAAAATGTTTTAAGTAATCAACCCATACAACTTGATACCAGAGATAAATTTAATTCCACTTCTATTTATGCAGAGGTAGCAGGAAAAGAATTTGTCATTTTTGAAAGCATCAGCGACTTTAATTTCAGTTCAATTGCTTTAAATATCGTTGAGATATCTCATTTAGCAGATGGAAGCTCTACTCCACCTATAGTCAAAGAATTGTCAGTCAATAATAAATACAACAGTTTAGCTGGTGTCGTTACCTCAAACAAAGACACATGGATTTATTATGTAAGTGCCAATAGCTATCATGATAAAGCTAACTTAATGAAAGGGCGTTTAACTAAAGATGGGTATTTATCCGATATAAGTAAAGTAAATTTGGATTTTAATATTAAAGGTGGCAGTGGCTTTAGAGTACAGTATTTTAATAATCAGTTCATAGCTGCATATAGACAAGCTAAGTGTTGTAACCTTGGGTTTGCAAAAAGCATTAACGGGGATAATTTTAAGCAAATTGATTCCGTAAATTTTACTGGTGCAATGCCTCAAGTCGAATACTTTTCGAATGGCAATATACTATATTCATATCAAAGAGCTTTTCCTACTGATGAGCTAAAGCAAAATGGAAAACCAATTTATACGATAAAGTCTAGATATAGAATATCTAAAGATAATGGAGAGTCATGGGAAGACGAGCACGTTGCATCTGACTCTGTTTTTGAAATACATGATGCCTTTCCTTATCAACGAGTAGATGGAGGAATCGACTTATATTACAGCCATGGACTAAATCGCAATAAAAACCAGTTATCACTTTGGAGAAGGTGTATAAACGAAAACGGTAAGTTAGGGGCTGAAGAATTAGTAATCGGTAAAAAACTCGGCAACATTGCAAAACCAAATGTTTATCGTGGCAAAAACAATGCGTTATATGTTTTATTCATCGAACAAGGAAAGAATATCAAAAATGGTGCAATACAATACTTTGCTTCATTAGAAAATGAAGCTCGTTGTATTTAATTAGAATGGTCACTGATTGTTATCGTATCGTAGCAGACTAAAAACTATTCAGTTTTATCTTTAAACTCACACAAATCTTCTATAATGCAAGAGCCGCATTTAGGCTTACGGGCAACACAAGTATAACGACCGTGAAGAATAAGCCAGTGATGCACGTCTATTTTGAATTCAGCAGGTACTACTTTTAAAAGTTTTTGCTCTACTAGATCAACGGTTTTGCCCATAGCGAGCTTAGTGCGGTTTGAAACACGAAAAATATGCGTGTCTACAGCTATTGTCGGCCAGCCAAAATATAACAATGGTAGATGTACTAATACATTACCCAAAGCATAAGTCGTTTACATTTCAGTATATTAACGCTAATTGTTTATGGAGAACTAGTCACCCCAATATCATCTAACATGATCGATACATCATGTTTGGGCGTGAAAATTATATTCAGCGCCAAATTGTCTTCTTCATTTATTTTCTTATTAAATTGAATCGGTAAAGTAATAGTCTGCATGGTTGGCTCTGTTGGTGCAAATTTCACATCACTATTTTCTAATTCTGAAAAGTCTGAAATTAATAATGGTGAAATGCTAGCTTGCGGACTGAGTTGTTTATTGAGTACGACACCCATGTTGTTAACTATCTCTATTCTTGTATCAGTCAACAAATTATACGAGCTACAGTTTTGGTTTTCTCCTGCATCAACTCTAGCGATTGCAAGGCTTAGAAAGCGCTTTTCTTTTTTATTAGTTAAAAATTCAGTATTTGGTAACTTAAAGGACAAGCGTGTTTCAGTTTGACTCTTTAGGTCAATTTTTAAAACCTTATTGGGTGTGTTCGTTCCTCCTCTTAAACGCTCAGAAACAATGTTGAAAGGGTGAGTCGTTAATGTTTTATCAGTTAGCACTTTAAAGGTGTCACCTTCTTGAGGTGAACCTTGAAAGTCTCTTAAAACTTTAAAGTCAGATGACATATAGCGAGTGACATAAATATCTTTAGGAAGATCATACTCATTAATCACAGGATGGCTAAGCGTGCGTCTATACTCTTTTTTACCAGCCAATGTGGCTTCTAAAAAAGCAGATACAAATACCTTTGTTATCTGTTCCTGTTGCTGAGGTGACAATAGTTTAGCGTAGAAGTTTTTACTTCGTCCCCAGTGAAAATCGTCAGACATATTTTGGTTAAAGTTTATGTGGTTAGCCCGATAAATATAGATAGACTGTTTAAGATAGTCCTTGCCATCATCAAAGTGAGCTCGTTGCCATTGTTGGTTGCCAAGAAACTGATAAACATCAGCGTCATGACCGCCTTGTAAAATAAGGTAATTGACATTTTTAAGAGTATTTCTACCTTCAGCATGTTGATATTGTCCATCCATAGGGGCTAACGCCACTACAGATTTAATATTAAAGCCAAACTCTGTGGGTTCATTACTATTTGGTATGGTTTTTAGTTGATTGAATGAGGCTGCTAAAGCAACAGCTTCACCGCCTCTAGACATGCCTATTAAAGCAATATTAGCAAAATTTATTTTGTTAAAAAAAGTGTGGCCTTGCTCTGCATTCCATTTTCTAAGTAACTTGAGGTGTTCAAGCAATATCCAGCCACGTGCACCATTTTCACCCCTAAGTCCGTTTAAATATGTTTGATCTACTTGCACTACAATATGGCCGCGACTGGCAAGTAATTCGCCTAGATAATTAAATCCTGGAGCAGAATTACCGTGGACTAAAAGCACCAAAGGTAGCGGCTGAGTTCCCTGAGGAAGCCAAACCTTAGCGTTCAAGGGTAAATTGCTACTGCTAAACCTATGGTAGGCATCGTACTTATATTCTTGGTTTCGTGAATAGTCTGAAAGAAAATCAGGTAAGTTGATATTTGGAGAAATTATATCGGGTTTTGAAATAGCAATAAAAAAAGGTTGCTCACCATAGTGAATAATATTGTATTTATAATCGCCCTGTTCAGCTGGATTAGGTAATCCCATAGATGGATTATTGGGTTGACTATATTTATCAATAACACAATTTAAAATATCTGAAGCTGAGGTCGTAAATGAGGTAGTCACTAAAATCAGAATAGTAAACAAGTGTGAAAAATTTCTTAGCACCTAAATTGTCCTTAATATTAAAAATTAGCTCGCTGTTGAAACAACAAATCGATGCAGCACTTGGCAGCTTATATCATAGTAATGAGACATGAGACGCAAAATTATTTAATAAGGTTTAAATTAATGGTTTAACGAATGTTTGTGAGGTTAACTTAAAAAAACACACTTACTTCACTTTTATGAAAAGTAGCTTAAAAGTTAGTCTGTTTTGTCCTTAAACTCACACAAATCCTCAATAATACAACTTCCGCATTTAGGCTTACGGGCAACACAAGTATAACGACCGTGAAGAATAAGCCAGTGATGCACGTCTACTTTGAATTCAGCAGGTACTACTTTTAAAAGTTTTTGCTCTACTAGATCAACGTTTTTGCCCATGGCTAATTTAGTGCGGTTGCTTACACGGAATATATGAGTGTCAACGGCTATGGTGGGCCAGCCAAAGGCTGTGTTTAACACAACATTAGCCGTTTTTCTGCCTACACCAGGTAGTGCTTCTAACGCAGCACGATTTTCAGGTACTTGTCCACCATGAAGTTCAACTAGCATACGACAGGTTTTCATGGTGTTTTCTGCTTTAGTATTAAATAAACCGATAGTCTTGATATAAGACTTTAAACCGTCTATTCCTAAATCTAGTATCGCTTGTGGAGTATTAGCAACAGGGTATAACTTTGCGGTGGCCTTATTTACGCCAACATCTGTTGCTTGTGCGGAAAGAAGTACCGCAATCAATAACTCAAACGGTGTGGTAAAGTTCAGCTCAGTTGTTGGCTGTGGGTTATCATCGCGAAGACGTGTAAGTATTTCTAAACGTTTTTCTTTATTCATTTTTATAATAATGTGGCTATGTCGTTAAATTAGCTATCGAAATTCACGCGAACACGTTCAATATGTTCTTCTTGTACTTTGGGTTGTTTTTCTGCAATTTTGGTGTCTATTATATTTTTTGCAGCAATTAAAAAGCCCATTGCGATGAATGCTCCAGGAGGTAGTATGGCGAGCAAAAACTGATTGTCTAGCGCGAAAATTTCAATGCGTAAATTACTCGCCCAATTGCCAAGTAGTAAGTCAGCACCGTCAAACAGTGTCCCTTGACCAAGTACTTCTCTAACAGCGCCAAGTGCTAACAATACAAAAAGAAAGCCCATACCCATCATAAAACCATCAAATGTAGCCTGTTTTACTGGATTTTTTGATGCATATGCTTCTGCACGACCAATAATAGCGCAATTGGTAACAATTAACGGCAGGAATATGCCTAATGATTCATAGAGCGAAAAAGCAAAGGCATTCATCAGTAATTGTACGCAGGTTACAAATGCTGCAATGATCAAGACAAAAATAGGGATTCGTATTTCTTTAGGTACCCATTTTTGAATTAATGATACGGTTGCATTAGAGCACATTAAAACAAATAGCGTTGCTAAGCCTAACCCAAGCGCATTCACAACCGTTGAAGTAACCGCAAGTAGTGGACAAAGCCCTAGTAGTTGCACCAACCCTGGGTTGTTTTTCCAAAGGCCTTGCCATGTTAACTCTTTGTATTCTTGTGGAATATTCATTAGTTTTCCTGACATGATTTTTGTTGGTCAAAAATAGTGTCTTTATGTTTCTTAAAGTAAATAATAGCGCGTTTGCTGGCATTAACAATGGCTCTTGGCGTAATAGTCGCACCAGTAAACTGATCAAATGTACCACCGTCTTTTTTTACGGCCCATTGAGGGTCATCTTCACTTTCTAGAGATCTGCCGTTAAAACTTAAAACCCAGTTGCTTTTTCGTTTTTCTATTTTATCACCTAGCCCTGGCGTTTCTTGATGAGATAATGTGCGAAGGCCTGTTATAGTGCCTTCAATATTTATACCTACTAATAAGGTGATATTACCATTATAACCATCAGGGGCGGTGATAGTCATTGCGATCGCTGAAGGTTGTTCGTTGTAATAACCTAAATAGGTTTTTTGAGGTGTTTCGCCTATTGATTCATCATTTAATAAAATGCATGACTCACTCATATTGTTAGTGTGCGAGCTTGGATCAACAACTTCCGCTAGGCTTTTGATCAAATTTTGTTGTTGTTGCCGAGCGATAGTATCTTTTGTTAAAAAGTCGACAAATGCTACAAGGGCGGTACAAGCGATAGCAAATATGGCAAGTAATTTAGCATTTTTTTCAATTGCTTTTCTCATCATGAATTCCTATTTATGCCCATATGTTCTTGGTCGCGTATATTGGTCTATCAGTGGTGCTGCCATATTACAAAGTAATACTGAAAACGCGACAGCATCAGGATAACCGCCAAATTTTCGTATAACGAATACGAGGAACCCTGCAAGCACGGCAAATATTATTCTTCCTTTTGTGCTGGTGGCACCTGATACTGGATCGGTTAGAATGAAGAAAGCGCCTAACATGGTTGCACCATTTAACCAGTGGAACATAGTAGAGGCGTTGGTGTCTGGGCTTAATAAAAATGCGATAAAAGTACAAAGAAATAAAGTGAATAAAAAGCTAACGGGTGTGATCCAAGAAATAGCACGTTTAGCGATAAGTAGTAAACCACCAGCAAGAAAAGCTGCGTTGATCCACTGCCAGCCAACGCCAAAGTGTTCGCCAATCACAGGTGCTTGCAAACCTTCTTCAACCGTTTTCCCCAACGTAATACTGGTTTTTAATGTGTCTAGTGGCGTTGCCATGGTAAAGCCATCTACATGCATTTGAAGTTGTTCAATCGAATAGCCTTGTTGGGTGTAATTCGTAAAAATAACTGACACGGTATTATAAAAGTCGAGTTCTAAAGCCATTAAAGATAAAGGCGGTTGCCATGATGTCATTTGTACGGGAAAAGAGATAAGCAACATGACATACGCGGCCATGGCGGGGTTAAATACGTTATGTCCTAATCCACCATAGAGTTGTTTTACTATGGCGATAGCAAACAAACTACCTAAAACTGAAATCCACCAGGGTGCTAATGCTGGCAGACTTATTCCCAGTAAAATCGCAGTGAGAATCGCGCTACCATCAAAAAGTTGGCTGCGAATATTTTTTTCTCTTAACGATAAAATAAAAAACTCACTAACCAACGCAGTGGTAATGGCAATTGAGATATGAATTATATTTCCCCAGCCGAAGAAGTACCATTGAGCAAATATGCCCGGTATTGTTGCATAGATAACCAAGCGCATTAGCGCAGAGGTTTTGCTTTGCTGATGATCATGGGGTGAACTTGCGATCCAATAAGCCATTCTTATTTAGCCTTGCTGTTCTTTTGTTGTTTTTTTGCTTTAGCTTTTGCAACGGCAGCCGCTATACGTGCTTTTTTATCGTTATCTGTTTCAGCTGAAACAGAAGTTTGCTCCGTTGTATCTACTGATTCTGATTTTTGAGTATTGTCTTTACTATTACTATCTAGCGCATCAACTTTACTAGCATGCGTATTGTTTTGCGCTTTTTTTGCTTTGGCTTTGGCTTTGGCTACCGCAGCGGCTATACGCGTTTTTTTATCATTTTCAGCTTGATTTGACGTTGATGATTGTTCTGTTGTGTCGACCGATTCTGTTTTTTGCGTGTTGTCTTTACTATGGCCCTCAGGCTCATCACCTTTAGTATGAGCACTAGTTTGTGCTTTTTTTGCTTTCGCTTTAGCAACGGCAGCGGCTATCCGTGCTTTTTTATCATTTTCTGGTTGAGTTGAGGACGTGGGTTGTTCTGTTGTTTCTTCTGTTTGTTTGTTTTCGGGCCTAATACTATCAGACGTTTTTATATCAGTACTATTTGTACTGTTTTGCATTTTTTTTGCTTTCGCTTTAGCTACGGCAGCTGCAACCCGTGAACTTTTATTCTCACCCGCGTTAGGTGCTTGTTCCGTCGTGTTTTGTTTTGCAGCTTTTTTAGCTTTAGCGCGTGCAATAGCTGCTGCTACAGGTGATTTTTCATTATCACTTGTTTCACTTTGTTCGTTGTTTGATGCGCTTTGTTGTTTTTTTGCTTGAACACGAGCTAGGGCAGCTGCAACCGCTGATTTTTCTTTGTTTGCTTCTTTTGTGCCGGAATTCATTCTTGCTTTACGAGCTTCTGCAGCTTTTTTGTGTTTTTCTTCGCGAATTCTTTTATCTCTTTCAAGCCTAGCCTTACGAGCTTCAAACCGTTGTTTTGCCTTTTCGGCTTTAATATCAAGTAACTTTTGCTCTCTAATTTCCGCTTTTGCGACACGATAATAATGAACCAGTGGGATATAGCTTGGACAGACATAAGCGCAAGCGCCACATTCAATACAATCAAACAGGTTTAATTTATTGAGTTGGTCGTAATCTTGGGCTTTGGCACTCCACTGTAGCTCCTGAGGTAATAGTTGTGCCGGACAAGCGTCAGCACATTGTCCACAGCGAATACACTCAACCTCAATATTATCATCAGGAATTTCTTTTTCGCTTGGGGCTAGCAGACAGTTTGTTGTTTTTACAACGGGGATCTCATCACTCGCTAAGCTAAACCCCATCATTGGCCCACCCATAATGATGTGTTTTTTAGCTTGTTCAGGGTAGCCACACTGTTTAAGTAAAAACGAAACGGGTGTGCCTAATAGTGCCCACACATTTTGTGGTTTTGAAAGTGCTTGACCACTAACAGTAATAACACGTTTTATCAGTGGGGTATCGGAAATAACCGCTTCAGCAATAGCAAAACATGTTGCAATATTTTGCATGACAATACCTAATGCGCTTGGTAATACACCTGAAGCAACTTCTTGACCTGTAAGTGCTTGAATAAGTTGTTTTTCGCCGCCCATAGGATATTGTGTTGGCAATACACACACTTTTATTTTATCGATATCTTGAGTTTGACGACGCAACGCTTCTATTGCTAAAGGTTTATTGTCTTCAATACCAATTAAAATAAAAGCAGGCTCAAGTATTTTATCAAGAATGTTAATGCCATCTAAAATAGTACCGGCGTTTTCTCTTACTAATAAATCATCTGCTGTAATGTATGGCTCACATTCGGCTGCATTAATAATAAGGTAATTTATTTGTGCTTGAGTATTTACCTTCACATGCGTTGGAAAACCTGCTCCACCCATGCCTGAAATACCTGCATCAGCGATTTTTTCAATTAATGTATCTTTTGATAATTCATGAAAGTTTTTAGTGATGTGGCGATCTCGCCATTTATCTTCACCGTCAGGAACAAGGGTGACACATAGCTCACTCAGTCCTGATGGATGAGCGATAACGTGAAGATTGATGTTGGTTATTTTGCCACTGGTAGGCGCATGAACGGGCACCATAAGTGGCGCAGAAGCTTTTGTTAATGCTTGGCCTTTTAATACAGTATCACCTACAGCGACTAATAAGTCGCCGGGTTCACCAATATGTTGTTGAACAGGAATAACTAGCTTTTCGGGCAAAGGCAAGCTTCTGATTGGTTTCTCATTGGTTAAGAACTTCATTTCTGGTGGGTGAATGCCACCATGAAACTGCCAAAATTGGCCGCGTTCTATACGTTCAATTACAGATTCCAAATCAACCTCTTTACTTAACTTCTGTTACGGGAATACTTTCTAAGTCCCATTGCCAGTTTCGTGTCGTTTTTTCGATAGGACGCATTTCAATACAATCTACTGGGCAGGGGGCAACACATAAATCACAACCAGTACATTCATCTATGATGATGGTATGCATTTGTTTTGTTGCACCGATAATGGCATCTACAGGGCATGCTTGAATACACTTGGTGCAACCAATACAGTCTTCTTCAATAATAAAAGCGACTTTAGGTGTGTTATCTGCCTCATGACTTTCGTCCATCGCGATAGGTTCTACGCCCATTAAGTCGGCAATTTTTTTAATGGTTTCATCACCACCAGGGGCACATTTATTGATAGCTTCGCCATTGGCAACTGCTTCAGCATAAGGTTTACAGCCAGGATAACCACATTGCCCACATTGTGTTTGCGGTAATAATTCGTCTATCTGTTGAGCAAGAGGATCTCCCTCAACTTTAAATTTGATTGAGGCATAGCCAAGTAGCGCACCGAATGCTAATCCGATCAACCCGAGAATTAAAATAGCGATAAGAGCGGTCATTAAAATTTCACCAAGCCACTGAACCCCATAAAGGCAAGCGACATTAATCCTGCGGTGATCATCGCAATAGCTGAGCCTTTAAAAGGCTTTGGTATATCTGCATTTGCAAGTTTTTCACGCATGGCGGAAAACATGACCAGTACCAAAGAAAACCCGAGTGCTGCACTGAAACCATAAACAATCGATTCAATAAAGTTATGGCTTTCATACATGTTTAATAAAGCAACACCAAGTACCGCACAATTGGTAGTAATCAAAGGAAGAAATATGCCAAGTGAACGATAAAGGTTGGCACTGGTTTTTTGAACAACCATTTCAGTAAATTGCACCACTACAGCGATGACTAAAATAAACGTCATGGTAGTTAAATACTGTAGTGATAATGGTTCTAACACATAGGTTTGCACTAAATAACTAATTAGCGATGCTAACGTCATTACGAATGTAGTGGCGTAACACATGCCGATTGCGGTTTCAGTTTTTGAGGACACTCCCATAAAAGGGCAGAGGCCAAGAAACTTCACGAGCACGAAGTTATTGACTAAAACCGTGCCCACTAATAATAAAAAGTAGTCAGTCATTTTTTATGCGGAGTTCTTAAAAATTGAGGGTATTATCCGATTTTCTATCAAAGATAACAACAGCTCGATGTAAAAAGTTATGTTGCAAGTGCAACAATTTTTGACGATGTGCTAGCTTTATTACCAAGCGACCGATTTTTCACAAGGTTTTTGCCCTTTGCTAAGCAAAAATATAATGCATTAGAGAACGCCATAGTAGGGTGTTCTCTTTGTGATATGACTTTTATTCATATTCAGAAAACGCTGTTAAAACGCATGGTAAAAATTAACCCACCTAAATCTTCTCTGGTTTACCTATGTAGTAACCTTGACAGCCATCAATAAATAATTTTTCTAAGGTAAATTTTTCTTCTTGACTCTCTACACTTTCTGCTAACACTGTAATGCTTAATCGATGCGCTAAATCTATCATTAATCGAAGGAAATATTGATTGTTTTTGTCTTCATCAATATCGCGAGTATAGGTACTGTCCATTTTAATGAAGTCTGGTTTTAAATCTCGGAAAAATTTAAACGAGGTTAAGCCAACACCAAAGCGCTCTACAGTCACTCTGGCACCTGTGCGATGCAACAAGTCGATAAAACGCTTACTTGTTTTAATATTTTGCTGTAAGCCAAATTCACTAATTTCAAAGACTAAACTTGCACTGATTTTAGGGTCGCGTAATAAGCGTCTTTCTAACCAAATTAAAAAATGTTCATCGCTAATACTTCTAGGGCTTATGTTTATGCCAAAATTTTGGTCAACAAGATTCTTTTTCCCAATCAAAGTGATTGCTTGTTCTATGATCATCCGATCTACTTCTACTATCTTATCTAGCTTTTCGGCCATTGCGATAAACGAAGCCGTTGGCAGCATTTCATTAGAAGAGTTGAGAAACCGTGCTAGGAATTCACCATAAACCTTAGTGGTTCGAGTATTAGGTTTAATGGGTTGAACGAGTAGGGTTACCCGCTGGTTTTCAAGTACACTTTCTATTTCTTGACGCCAATTTTGGTTGCCATAACTGGCGCTATCGCTGCTTAAAATGTTGGTATCTGTTTGTGCATGCCAAGCATTAATTTGTTGTGTTTGGGCAACACTAATTGCCGTATCTGCTAACGCTAAAAGTTCGCCTAGGGGATTATCTTGAGTAAATGAAACCAAGCCAGTGTATGCGACAGAGTCTAAGTCTGAAGATAGTTGAAAGTCATTAAATTTACTGGAAATATTGTCAGCAAAATTTTCAGCTTCTCTCATCGTGGTATTTGGTAAAATACAAGAAAAATCAGAACTGTTAAGCCTAAAAATCTTTGCCCCTTTATAACTTGAAAGGCTATTTTTAATAATTTCAGCAACTTTCGCGATGTAATTATCACCCTCATGATAACCATGAATTTGGTTTATGGTTTGTAGCTCACTGCAACGGGTAATAGTGAGTACACCAAATTCTATATGTTGGTGTTCTAATTCAAAGTACTGAACAAAGCGATTACGGTTTTCGAGCTGAGTAATGCGATCAATGTAGGCATCACTTTCTAATGCTTTAGTATCGTCTATGTGAGTAGATATTTGCTTTTTAATTTCATCAATGCCCGCATCTAGTTCAGGTAAGTCAAACTTTATGGTTTGTTCTTGTACTTCTGTGTTGCCTATCGCGTGATTTAAGTCTTGATTGATTTGTTTATTAATACGCTGAATTATTTCACCATAGCGATTGATACTTAATTTTCCCGCGATAAGTGCTAGCAAAAATGAGCTGATCAATAAAATTAAGGCAAAGCTAAAAAAAATCTTGGTTTCAGATTGAGGGTTTACAGCATATTCGATGCGATATTGATTGTTTTGAACTGCTATTGTTTCATATTGGCTTGCCAAAAGCTTATCAAGCCAAGATAATGATGCTGAATGCTGAAAAATAACGCCTTCATTATTGGTTATTTTTAAGAAAGAAAGTTGTTGATTACGAAGTAAAGATTGTGCAACTTGCTCAAAGGTTGTTTCAGACGATTGTTTAAATAAAACAGAAAGTGTGACGCCGTTTTGATGCTGCTTTTCTGCTACTTGTTGTTTCGCGATAAAAAAAGTCACTGCCAATACGATAATATTAAACAGTAACGCATAAACAATATTGCGAGAAATAATCTGAAAAAACGTAAACATTTTAACCCTTAAATATAACAGCTATATGCTCGCCAGTTTTGCAATCATGAGTTAACCGCTAAAACACCACCGAAGTGTTAAAATAACTTTGTAAAAGACAACTGGTTAGCTGAAAAATTATTATTATGTTCATCGTTATAACACGAAAAACTTAACAATACTAACGCATTGTAATTCCATTAATTTATTCCACTAATTCTTATTGTGTACCTTAGATTGCATAAAATCAATTTCTCTTCTTTAGGATAATAGCGTTTTATCGTAGTTTAGCTGATAAGTCACTTGCGAAACCATCGCTATATCTATATAATCTGTCCGTCTTTTTGACATATCAATCACTGAAGGCGAATAATGGCGTTATCCATTGTCGTTATTGATATGTTAGTTAACCGTAGTGTTAACAATAGCGGGCTTCGGTGAATATGGCCCCTATATGGGGTTTTTTTATATCTGTTGTAAGATATAATACAGCATGATTTATCGCTGGGCTTTAAGCCCTTTTTTTATATCTGGATGAAAAGAAATTGGAGAAGTTGATTGGCTAAATTTGAAGACAACTTAACAGAAATGTTACGCCCAGCAGTAGAAGCAGTAGGCAAAGAGCTTCTGGGAGTTGAGTTTGTAAGTGCAGGGAAACACTCTGTACTTCGTGTGTTCATTGATCACGAAAATGGCATTGTTGTTGATGATTGTGCGGAAGTCAGTCATTCAGTTGGCGCTATATTAGATGTAGAAGATCCAATTAGCACTGAATATAGCCTTGAGGTTTCTTCTCCAGGCCTTGATCGTCCATTATTTTCATTGGCTCATTATCAAGCGATAGTCGGTGAAACCGTAAATATTAAGTTAAATATGCCACTAAACGGACGCAGAAAATTCAAAGGCATATTGGAAAAAATTGAGAATGACACTTTGGTTGTTGTAGTAGACGGTGAGAGTTATGACATTATCTATAGTAATATTGATAAAGGTAACTTAGTGCCGCGATTTGATTAACAACAATTTAAACGATAACGATTAACATATAGGCTAAAAAGCATGAGTAAGGAAGTATTACTAGTTGTAGATGCCGTTTCTAATGAAAAAGCATTACCTCGTGAGAGCATTTTTGAGGCAATGGAAACTGCGCTAGAAACTGCAACGAAGAAAAAATATGAAGGTGATATTGTTGTTCGAGTTGCTATCGATCGTAAATCGGGTGAATTTGATACGTTTAGACGCTGGTTGGTAATTGAAGATAATCAAGAAGCGGAAAATCCATACGCTGAAATGAGCTTATCTGCAGCCCAGTATGATGAACCCGAAATTCAACTAGGCGACTACGTTGAAGAACAGATCGAGTCAATTACATTCGACCGTATTACTACACAAACTGCAAAGCAAGTTATTGTTCAAAAGGTACGTGAAGCTGAGCGTGCTTTGATTGTTGATTCATATCAAGATCAAGTTGGTGAGTTAATAACAGGGGTTGTTAAAAAAGCGAACCGTGACAGTGTCATTCTTGATCTAGGTAATAATGCTGAAGCGGTCATTTACCGTGATGACTTATTACCGCGTGAAGTATTTCGTCCGGGAGACCGTGTTCGAGGCTTATTATATGCAATTAAGCCAGAAGCGCGTGGCGCACAATTATTTGTTTCACGTACGAAACCAGAAATGCTAATTGAATTATTCCGTGTTGAAGTGCCTGAAATCGGTGAAGAAATGCTGGAAATTCGTGGTGCAGCTCGTGATCCAGGTTCACGTGCAAAAATCGCTGTTAAGTCAAATGATAAGCGAATTGATCCTGTTGGTGCTTGTGTTGGTATGCGAGGATCTCGAGTTCAAGCGGTTTCTGGGGAATTAGGTGGGGAGCGTGTAGATATCGTTTTATTTGACGATAACCCTGCTCAGTTTGTTATCAACGCAATGGCACCTGCAGAAGTGGCGTCGATCATTGTTGATGAAGACAAACGCACAATGGATATTGCTGTTGAAGAAGGTAATTTAGCAATGGCAATTGGTCGTAATGGTCAAAATGTACGTTTAGCGAGCAACTTAACTGGTTGGGAACTCAATGTGATGACTGTTGACGATATGAACGAGAAGCACCAAGCTGAAAACGATAAAGTGTTAAATCTATTCACTGAGAAATTAGATATTGATGAAGATTTTGCCACGTTATTAGCTGAAGAAGGTTTTACATCTCTTGAAGAAGTTGCCTATGTTCCAACGTCTGAGTTATTAGAAATAGACGGCATGAACGAAGAAATTGTTGAAGAGTTAAGAGACCGCGCTAAAGCCGCATTAACCACACAAGCTTTAGCAAGTGAAGAATCATTAGAAAATGCAGAACCAGCAGAAGATCTTCTTAACCTTGAAGGGTTAGATCGTCACCTAGCATTTGTTTTCGCAAGTCGAGGCGTTATTACGCTTGAAGATTTAGCAGAACAAGGGGTAGATGATATTTCTGATATTGAAGAGCTAGATGAAAAGACAGCAGGCGAGCTAATTATGGCCGCTCGTAATATTTGTTGGTTTAACGAAGAATAATCGCCGGGAGAACTATATAGATGGCATCTGTAACAGTAGAAGAACTTGCCAAAGAAATAGGTGCACCTGTCGAAAGATTGGTAAGCCAGTTATCTGATATTGGTATTGAAAAAGCGTCGGTTGACGAAATTTCACAACAAGAGAAAGAATCATTACTTGATCACTTGCGTAAACAGCATGGTGACGACACAGGCGCTGAGCCAAGCAAAATGACACTAAACCGTAAGAAAAAATCTACGTTAGTGTTAGGCTCAGGAAGCAAAGCTAAGTCAGTACAGGTAGAAGTGCGTAAAAAGCGTACCTATGTTAAGCGCAGTGATGTTGAAGAACAACACGCTCAAGCTGAAAAAGAAGCTGAAGAAAAAGCGTTAGCAGAAGCAAGAGCAAAAGAAGAAGCGGAAGCGAAAGCAAGAGCCGAAGCGGAATTAAAAGCGAAAGCAGAAGCAAGAGCGAAAGCCGAAGCTGAAGCGAAGGCAAAGGCGAAAGCCGAAGCTGAACGTAAAGCCAAGGAAGCGACTAAAGCGAAAGCTGAGCAAATTGAAAAAGTCAAACCCGCAGCACCTGTTGAAAGTGAAGAAGCACGTAAATTACGTGAAGCCGCTGAAAAAGAAGCTGCTGATAAAGCCGAGGCTGAAGCAAAAGCAGCAGCTGAAGCCGCACGTAAACTAGCTGAAGAAAATGAAGCACGCTGGAAAGCGGAAGAAGAAGAACGTAAAAAACATGAAAATGATGTTGTTCACGTTACTTCATCTGTTTATGCGCAAGAAGCAGAAGATGCCGTAGATGCTCAGGAAGAAACGGGTCGTCGTCGCAAGAAGAAAAAAGCGAAAAAAGATGATAAGCCTGTAGCACATGGCAAAGGTAAGAAGAAAACTTTATCTGCTCCGCAAAGTTTAAAACATGGTTTTCAAAAACCTGTTGAAGCGAAAACGAAAGAAGTACGTATTGGTGAAACACTTTCAGTAGCCGAGCTTGCTAATAAAATGGCAGTTAAAGGCGCAGAAGTTGTTAAAGTAATGTTCAAAATGGGCGCTATGGCAACCATTAACCAAGTGATTGACCAAGAGACTGCAGCACTAGTTGCTGAAGAAATGGGTCATGATGTTGTACTCGTGAAAGAGAATGCGCTAGAAGAAGCGGTACTTTCTGATCGTGGTGACATAGGTGAAGCACAAACTCGCGCACCTGTTGTTACCATTATGGGTCACGTTGATCATGGTAAAACATCGTTACTTGACCACATTCGTGAAGCAAAAGTTGCAGCAGGCGAAGCGGGCGGTATCACACAACATATTGGTGCATACCACGTTGAAACTGATGGTGGCATGATCACCTTTTTAGATACCCCTGGTCACGCAGCCTTTACGGCTATGCGTTCTCGTGGTGCTAAAGCAACTGATATTGTTATTATTGTTGTTGCTGCCGATGATGGTGTTATGCCACAAACAATTGAAGCTATTCAGCATGCGAAAGCAGCCGAAGCGCCGATTGTTATTGCTGTGAATAAAATGGATAAAGAATCAGCAGATCCAGACCGTGTGAAAACTGAACTTTCTCAACATGATGTTATCCCAGAAGACTGGGGTGGTGATGTACAGTTTGTTCATGTATCAGCTAAAACAGGTTTAGGTATTGATGAGCTTCTAGACTCAATATTGCTTCAGTCAGAAGTCTTAGAGTTAACGGCTGTTGTTGATAAAATGGCAAGCGGTGTGGTTGTTGAATCTAAGCTTGATAAAGGTCGTGGCCCAGTTGCAACCGTTCTTGTACAAGAAGGTACGCTAAAACAAGGTGATATCGTGCTTTGTGGTTTAGAGTATGGTCGTGTTCGTGCAATGCGTGATGAACTAGGCCGTCAAATTACTGAAGCAGGTCCTTCAATTCCGGTGGAAATTTTAGGCCTTTCGGGTGTACCGCAATCAGGTGATGAAGCTACTGTTGTTAAAGATGAGAAAAAAGCACGTGAAGTTGCGTTATACCGTCAAGGAAAATTCCGTGATGTTAAGTTAGCACGTCAGCAAAAAGCGAAACTTGAAAACATGTTTACTGACATGGCTGAAGGTGAAGTTTCTGAAGTTAACGTGGTACTTAAATCTGACGTTCAAGGTTCACTTGAAGCGATTTCTGATGCGTTAGTTAAGCTTTCAACAACAGAAGTGAAAGTGAAAATCATTGGTTCAGGCGTTGGTGGTATTACCGAAACTGACGCTTCATTAGCAGCTGCGTCAAATGCGATTGTTGTTGGTTTTAACGTACGTGCTGATGCTTCTGCGCGTAAAGTCATCGAAACTGAAGGGGTTGATTTACGCTATTACAGTGTAATTTATCACTTAATTGATGAAGTTAAACAAGCAATGAGCGGTTTACTTGCACCAGAATTTAAACAAGAAATTATCGGTCTTGCAGAAGTACGTGACGTATTTAAATCTCCAAAAATTGGTGCAATTGCTGGTTGTATGGTGACAGAAGGTCTTATTAAGCGTAATAATCCAATTCGTGTACTTCGTGAAAACGTTGTGATTTACGAAGGTGAGCTTGAATCATTAAGACGCTTTAAAGATGACGTACAAGAAGTGAGAAAAGGTACTGAGTGTGGTATCGGTGTTAAGAACTATAATGACGTTAAAGTAGGCGATCAAATCGAAGTATTTGAAATCGTTGAAGTACAACGTAGCTTGTAGTGTTTAATGATATTGTTCCCCTTTATTTTTAAGTTGAATTAAAATAAAGGGGGAGAACAATAACGCACAACTAGATTTTGACGGTGTTGAAAAATAGTATAATGAAATGGGGGCTTTGCCCCCGTTTTGATTTCATAAGAGTTTATATTGAATCGGGGTTTCTATGAGTAGAGATTTCTCACGCACTGATCGCGTAGGTCAGGAAATTCAAAAAGAAGTGGCAATGATCATTCAACGTGAAGTAAAAGATCCGCGTTTGGGTATGGTAACGGTTAATGCAGTTGAGGTTACTCGTGATCTTGCCTATGCCAAAATTTACGTCACATTTTTTACACTAGAAGGGCAAGATGCTGAGCAGTCTATTGCACTTCTAAATGAAGCATCGGGTTTTATTCGGAGCTTATTAGCAAAACGCATTAAAGCGAGAATTATGCCTGAATTACGCTTTGTATATGACAAATCAATGGTTGAAGGTGTGCGTATGTCTTCGCTTGTTGATCAGGCTGTTGCTGACGATGAGCAGCGAAAGTCAAAGCATAAAGGTGATGACGAGTAATGGCAAAAAGAAGAAAAGGAAGGCCGGTCAACGGTATTGTATTACTTGATAAGCCTTATGATATTTCATCGAATAAAGCCTTACAAAACGTTAAACACATTTATTTTGCACAGAAGGCTGGACATACAGGTGCGCTTGATCCGTTAGCAACAGGTATGTTGCCGATTTGTTTAGGAGAGGCGACTAAGTTTTCTCAGTTTCTATTAGATACAGACAAAACCTATCAAGTGACCGCAAAGCTTGGCGTTAGAACCACAACCAGTGATATTGATGGCGATATTGTTTCAGAAAAGCCAGTTAATGTCAGTGAAACACAAATTTTAACAGCACTTGATAGCTTTCGTGGCAAAACGCAGCAAATACCGTCAATGTTTTCAGCATTGAAATATCAAGGTCAGCCTCTTTATAAATATGCACGCGAAGGCATAGAAGTACCACGTGAGTCACGTGAGATAGAAGTGTTTAATTTAGAAGTATTACGCATTGAAGATGGTGAAGTAGATCTAGAAATACATGTATCAAAAGGGACTTATATTCGTACTATTGTTGATGATTTAGGCGAATTGTTAGGTTGTGGTGCTCATGTTAGCGCGCTTAGGCGTGTGAGTGTTGGCAGTTATCCCCGTGATAAAATGGTTACATTGACGCAGCTTGAAACACTATTAGCAGAAGCTAAAGAGCAAGATATTTCACCATCGTCATTACTTGACCCATTATTATTACCGATGAATACAGCAGTGGTTGATTTACCCTCAGTATTTGTTGATGACATGAGTGCAGCTTTTTTAAGAAGAGGAAATCCCGTGCAAGCAGCAAATGCACCAAGTGATGGAGTAGTGCAAGTTTATATTGATAATGACAATGAACCTGAATTTATTGGTGTTGGTGTTATTGATGATAATGGCTTAGTTGCGCCAAAGCGAATTACCGTTGTAGAGCCAACTTAACTGCTATTAGCAATAGGGCTTAGTGCGAATAAATATTGCAAAATTAATGTTTGTTGGTAGAATACGCGCTCTTTTAGAACGTCTTGCTGGTTTAGTGTTCGGCTTGACGCGATTTTTAAACACTAATTTAAGGTATAAACTATGTCTTTATCAGTAGAGCAAAAAGCAGCTATCGTTGCTGAATACGCAACAAAAGAAGGTGATACAGGTTCACCGGAAGTTCAAGTTGCTTTGTTAACAACTCAAATCAACCACTTACAAGGTCACTTCAAAGAGCACATCCATGATCACCACTCTCGTCGTGGTTTATTACGCATGGTTAGCCAACGTCGTAAGTTACTTGATTACTTAAAAGGCAAAAATGTTGAACGTTATTCAGCATTAATCGCTAAATTAGGTCTACGTCGTTAATCGATGCTGACTTGATAAAAAAGGAGCCAATGGCTCCTTTTTTACTTTTTTATGTACATCAAAAATTACATCAATAGGTATTATTCGCCTAATTCTATTGCTATGGCATCAACTATTTTCTTTGGTTGGCCAATATACAAGTTGTGATTTAAAAGTATTAACTCATCATCTACTGCTAATAACAAAGCAGGAATAGCTTGCGTACCAATAATTTGTTGAATTTCATCGATATCACCTATGGCATACTCAGCTTCTTTACAGAGTTTGCTTGCTCTTAAGCTTTTTGCTGGTGGAGATAATTTTAGTGTGTCGATGGTAGGTTTAACATCTTGTTCTGAAGAAAGTGCATTACCATGTTTAAAATGTTGCTCTTGAAGGTTAGCTAATAAATTCAGCGCTTTTCCTTGTGCTTTTTGTTCTACCCAACTCATTAAGTTTGCTATTAACGTAGAATCTTGTCTTTGTTCACATTGTTGTTTATATGCGTCACTAAAGGTAACGGTTGATAATGACTCTATGTCTTTCAATTTTGCTGCATCTACAGCGTTATCACCATGATAATAAGCACAGTGTAAAGTATGAATAGTAATGTCATTGCGGGCTTTTGCGATTTCGGCAAGTAAAGGGCTGGCAGCATAGCTCCATGGGCAATGACTGTCATAAATAAAGAAAATTTCTGCGGACATAGTAAAACTAAAAACCTGAGTGTAAGAATACACTAATTTTATCGCGAATAGGGTAAATATGCATCCGTTATCTCTTTATAATAATGAATAATGCAGCAGTGAAAATAAAAAGTGCTGTTCAAATATTCCACTTTATGGTATAAAGTGCGCCGCTAAAACTGACACAGTACACAAGTAAATTGTTGTTGTGTTGGTTTTACAATAACGAGGTATTCAATAATGAATGCCTACTACTTAAACTCACATACATCTAGCAAAGATATATCGGGGTGCGCGATTTTCGCGTCGAATATATTGGGTGTATGAACGCTTAACCCCAAAAGGAAAATATTATGCCAAACGTATCAATGCGTGACATGCTTAAAGCAGGTGTTCACTTCGGTCACAAAACTCGCTACTGGAACCCAAAAATGAAATCTTACATTTTTGGTGCTCGTGATAAAGTTCATATTATCAACTTAGAGCAAACAGTTCCTATGTTCAACGAAGCCTTATCTTTCTTATCTGGTGTTTCATCGAAAAAAGGTAAAGTATTATTTGTTGGTACTAAGCGTGCTGCAAGTGAAGCAATTAAAGATGCTGCTATTAAGTGTGACCAATTCTACGTTAACCACCGTTGGTTAGGTGGTATGTTGACTAACTGGAAAACAGTTCGTCAATCAATCAAGCGTTTAAAAGATCTTGAATCACAAAGCACTGATGGTACTTTCGAAGCATTAACTAAGAAAGAAGCATTAATGCGTACACGTGAAATGGAAAAGCTTGAGAAAAGCCTTGGTGGTATCAAAAACATGGGCGGCTTACCAGACGCTATTTTCATGATTGATGCTGACCACGAGCACATTGCTGTTAAAGAAGCAAACAACCTAGGTATTCCAGTAATCTCAATTGTTGATACTAACTCTAACCCAGACGGTATCGATTACATTGTGCCTGGTAACGACGACGCCATTCGTGCAGTAACGCTTTACACTGATTCTGCAGCTAATGCTGTATTAGAAGGCCGTGAGCAAAACATCGCTGTTCAAGCTGAAAAAGACGGTTTCGTAGAAGCTGAATAATTCACTTTTCAACACATGTCGATTGCCATAATAGCGTCATGCTGTTGTGGCAATCTGTTAAAACTTATTCGAATTTTGAGGAATTAACTCATGGCAATTACTGCTGCTCTAGTTAAAGAATTACGTGAACGTACTGGCGCTGGTATGATGGATTGTAAGAAAGCCTTACAAGAAACTGACGGCGATATCGATTTAGCCATTGAAAACATGCGTAAATCAGGCCAAGCGAAAGCTGCTAAAAAAGCAGGTAACATCGCTGCTGAAGGGCAAATCATGATCAAAGACGGTGCTCTAGTTGAAGTTAACTGTCAAACTGATTTTGTTGCAAAAGATGAAAACTTCTTAGCATTTGCTAATGAAGTTGTTGCTGCAGCTGCTGCGTCTAAGCCTTCAATTGAAGAGCTACAAGCACAATTTGAAGAAAAGCGTATCGCACTTGTTGCTAAAATTGGTGAAAATATCAATGTACGTCGTGTAGCTTATGTTAATGGTGCTTCTGCCTCTTATAAGCATGGCGCAAAAATTGGTGTTGTTGTAGCGGGTGAAGGTGATGCAGAATCACTTAAACACGTTGCAATGCATGTTGCGGCTTCAAAGCCTGAGTATGTAAACCCAGAAGATGTACCTGCTGAAGTTGTAGAGAAAGAAAAAGCAATTCAAATTGACATCGCAATGAACGAAGGTAAGCCTGCTGAAATCGCTGAAAAGATGGTTACAGGCCGTATGAAGAAGTTTACTGGTGAAATCTCACTTACTGGTCAAGCGTTCATCATGGAACCTAAGCGTACCGTTGGCGACGTATTAAAAGAGAAAGGCGTTTCTGTTTCTTCATTCATTCGCTTAGAAGTAGGTGAAGGTATTGAAAGAAAAGAAGAAGATTTTGCTGCTGAAGTTGAAGCACAAATTGCTGCGGCTAAATCTTAATCGAAAGTTGGCTAATAATTGAGTGAAAACACTCTTTTTATTATTTAGACTTCCGATAGTTCGCTAAACGTATTAAAATAGCCGCGGTCATAAAACCGTGGCTATTTTTTTATCAGCTATATTAGCATTACATCAACACAGGAATGTTTTTTATATGAGCACCAATCCTAAACCAACATATCGTCGCATCCTATTAAAACTCAGTGGTGAAGCCTTAATGGGCGATGAAGGATTCGGTATCGATCCTAAAATATTGGATCGTATGGCACAAGAAATTAAAGAACTTGTTGAAATGGATATACAAGTTGGACTTGTTATTGGTGGCGGAAATTTATTTCGCGGTGCGGGCCTTGCAGAAGCAGGGATGAATCGCGTAGTTGGTGACCAAATGGGTATGTTAGCGACAGTCATGAACGGTTTAGCCATGCGTGATGCGCTTCATCGTGCGTTTGTTAATGCGCGTTTGATGTCAGCGATTGATTTAGCCGGGGTATGTGATACGTATAACTGGGCTGAAGCCATCAGTTTATTAAAGTCTGGCCGGGTCGTTATTTTCAGTGCAGGTACTGGTAATCCGTTCTTTACAACTGATTCTGCAGCCTGCCTTAGAGGCATAGAAATTGAAGCTGATGTTGTTTTAAAAGCAACTAAAGTTGATGGTATCTTTTCTGATGATCCCGTAAAAAACCCTGAAGCTGAACTCTATAAACATTTAACGTACCAGGAAGTATTAGAAAAAGAATTAAAAGTAATGGACTTGGCGGCATTTACTTTGGCTAGAGACCATAGTATGCCTTTACGTGTTTTTAACATGAATAAACCAGGTGCGTTGAAAGCTGTGATCATGGGGAACGAAGAAGGTACCATCATAGATCATGCAGAAAACTTAGCATAATTGTACAACGTAAGGATTATCAACGTGATTGAAGAAATCAAACAAGATGCGCAAGAGCGCATGAAAAAAAGCATTGATTCACTTAAAAATAGCTTAAATAAAGTAAGAACAGGCCGTGCCCATGCTTCACTTTTAGATAATATTACTATTGAGTATTATGGTGTTGATACGCCGCTTAATCAAGTGGGTAATGTTTCAGTTCCTGATGCTCGTACTATTGCAGTGACTGTTTTTGATAAAAGCATGATATCAGCAGTAGAGAAAGCAATTATGTCCTCTGATCTAGGATTGAATCCTTCATCGCAAGGCACATTAATTCGAATCCCGTTACCGCCACTGACAGAAGAACGTCGTAAAGATTTAGTAAAAGTGGTAAAAGGTGAAGGTGAAAACGGCAAAATTGCTATTCGTAATATTCGTCGTGATGCAAATTCTGACATTAAAACACTGAATAAAGAAAAAGAAATTAGTGATGATGAAATGCACCAGTCAGAAGATGAAGTGCAAAAAATTACCGATATTTATATCAAGCAAGTCGATGAAATTCTTGCTGATAAAGAAGCAGAGTTAATGGAAATTTAACGCTTAAAAGTATGTAATAACGTCGCAGCTACCACTGCGGCGTTTTTTATATCTTGTTGATTGTCAATGGAGTTTTTGTGTCACAATCATTAAATGCTGACAATATTGATCTTACCCCCCAACATGTTGCCATCATCATGGACGGCAATGGTAGATGGGCGCAACAACGTGGTAAATCGCGTGTTGTGGGTCATAAAAATGGCGTCGAATCGGTTCGTGCTGTGGTTTCTACCGCGAGAAAACAAGGCGTGAAAGCGCTAACCTTGTTTGCTTTCAGTAGTGAAAATTGGCGTCGTCCGGAGCAAGAAGTAGGTGTATTAATGGATTTATTTATGTTAGTGCTAACGCGTGAAGTTAAGAAGCTACATAAAAATAATATCCGTTTCCAAGTTATTGGTGATACCTCAAAATTTTCATCCTCTTTGCAAGAGAAAATTACTGCAGCAGAAAAGCTAACACATAAGAACGATGCCATGGTATTGTCGGTGGCGGCAAATTATGGAGGTCGTTGGGATATCACTCAAGCGGCTCAAAAACTCGCCATTGAAGTTCAGCAGGGTAATATCGATGCGCAAGACATCACTGAGTCAAGCATTGATCAATATACCAGCTTAGCTGACTTGCCGGAGCTTGATTTGTTAATCAGAACTGGTGGTGATTACAGGATCAGTAATTTCTTATTATGGCAAGCAGCATATGCCGAGTTTTATTTTACCGATATTTTATGGCCTGATTTTCAAGAACAGGCTTTTTGTGAAGCTTTAGCAAGCTTTAGTGGCCGAGAAAGGCGCTTTGGTCAAACGGGTGACCAAGTTAAGGAAAACAGATAACAACCAACAATTACATATATAAGGGTTATCTTTTGTTATTAAAACGTATTATTACAGCTTTGGCATTAGCCCCATTAGCAATTTGGGCTATTTTTTATATGTCGCTGGAACATTTTGCTTATTTCATTATGGTGGTGATGGCCATCGGAGCGTGGGAATGGGGGCCTTTAATGGGCTTTAAAAACAACCGTCGGCGTTTGGCGTTCGTTGTGGCCACTGTTACGTTAATTTCCTTATTATGGTATCAAATACCTTTGTTTGCGTTATGGCAAGATCCCATGGTGTTAAATCAACATGTCAGTTATTTATTATGGCTAGCTGTCGTGTGGTGGCTTTTATCTGCAACGTTAACATTTTTATACCCTCGGTGTAGTAAGTTTTGGTCAAGTCATCGCTCAGTGCGAGGTTTATTTGGTTGGTTAACACTTGTTCCTACTTGGCTTGCATTTATGGTGTTAAGAACAAATCATTATCAAGATGACCCATATCACGGTGCACAATTGATTATGTTTTTATTTTTGATGGTGTGGGCTGCAGATATCGGTGCTTATTTTGTTGGTAAGTCAATTGGTAAACATAAATTAATGCCCAACGTGAGCCCTGGTAAAACGATGGAAGGTTTTATTGGCGGTGTTATTTTTGCCTGTATATTAATTGCAATAGCAGGGTATTTTTTGGATTGGCAAAGTAAACAATATTTAACGGCTATTGGTGTTACTGCCTTGATTACAACAATTTCAGTGCTTGGCGATTTAAATGAAAGTATGTTTAAACGACAAGCTGGCATTAAAGACAGTGGTTCTATTTTACCCGGTCATGGTGGTGTACTTGATCGTATTGACAGCTTAACGGCAACAGCCCCAATATTTGCTCTGTGTTACGCTTTTTTTGGATGGTCTTAAAGTTATATGATACGTAACGTTTCAATTTTAGGGTCAACGGGCTCCATTGGCACCAATACGCTTGACGTTATTAAGCGTCATAAAACCCAGTTCAATGTTGTGTCTTTATCTGCTAATAGTAATGTTGCTTTGATGCTAGAGCAATGCCAACAGTTTCTTCCTAAAACAGTCGTTATGGTAGACCCTACAGCTGCTGCCGACTTAAAAGCTCAATTAGCAAAAGTTTCACTCGAGCATATTCATGTAAATAGCGGTCATGATGCACTTGTTGACATTGCTGGGTGTGAAAGTGTTGACACAGTGATGGCTGCCATTGTTGGTGCTTCAGGGTTATTACCAACCCTGTCAGCGGTTAAAGCCGGAAAGCGCGTATTGCTAGCGAATAAAGAAGCGTTAGTCACATCGGGACAAATTTTTATTGATGCTCTTAATAATTCACAAGCGCAATTATTGCCTATTGACAGTGAACATAATGCAATATTCCAGTGTTTACCTTCCAATGAACAACAAGCGATAGGTCATTGTCAACTTAAGAAAAATGGCGTGAGTAAAGTGTTGCTTACCGGTTCAGGTGGACCGTTTAGAACACTCGATAAAGCAAAACTTCAACATGTTACGCCTGAACAAGCATGTTCACACCCTAACTGGGATATGGGGAAGAAAATATCGGTTGATTCGGCCACGATGATGAATAAAGGGTTGGAGTTTATCGAAGCAAAATGGTTATTTAATGTGTCTCCTGACGATATTCAAGTGGTATTGCATCCGCAAAGTACCATTCATTCTATGGTGCAATATAAGGATGGCTCAGTTATCGCGCAAATGGGTAACCCTGATATGCGTACGCCTATCGCACATGCTTTAGCCTTTCCTGACAGAATTGATGCGGGCGTAGAGCCGTTAGATTTTTTTAGCACCCCCTCGTTTGATTTTGAACAGCCAGATTATGAGCGCTATCCTAATTTGAAGTTAGCGATAGAGGCTTGCAAATATGGGCAAGGAGCATGCACCGCTTTAAATGCTGCGAACGAAGTTGCAGTATCTGCGTTTTTAGCTAAAGAAGTTAAATTTACCGATATTTTCAAAATAAATGAAACTTGTGTGAAAAATTTTGTCTCACAACAGGTAGAATCAATTGAAGAGGTTGTGGCATTGGATATACTCGTTCGTGAGTTTGCCAGAGAACAAGTGTTAATGATAATGAAAGCTGGTAGTGACAAAAATAAGGTAAGTAATTCATGATTGAATTTTTATGGAATCTTTTGTCTTTTATCGTAGCATTGGGCATTTTAATTACCGTTCATGAATATGGCCACTTTTGGGTTGCGCGTAAAAATGGCGTGAAAGTACATCGCTTTGCTATCGGTTTCGGTAAACCCTTATGGCGAATCTATGACAAACATGGCACTGAGTTTGTTATTGCAATGATCCCGCTTGGCGGTTACGTGAAAATGCTAGATGAGCGTGTGGATGACGTTGATGATGCAGATAAACATGCCACTTTTAATAGTAAAACAGTTTATCAACGCATTGCGATTGTTGCTGCTGGACCATTAGCCAACTTTCTTTTTGCCATTGTCGCTTTTTATTTAATGTTTATTCTTGGTATGCCAAGTGTAAAGCCCGTGATTGGGCAAATAACGCCATCGTCCATTGCTGAACAGGCATTGTTAACGCCTAATAGTGAAATAGTAGAAGTAGCAGGACAACATACCATTGATTGGCAAGCAGTAAATTTAGCGTTAATTGCTAATATGGGCGAAGAAACCATTGCTATTAAAACACGATCAAGCGATAGTGCCTCAGTAAGAGAGTATCAATTAAATACCACCGATTGGCAGTTTTCACCAGAAAAGCAATCAGCGATAGAAAGTATCGGCTTACGACCATATATGCCGAAAACGTATACTGAGATTGCGCTAGTTGAGGAAAATAGCCCAGCCGATAAAGCAGGTTTACAAGAGTCAGATCAAATACTTGCGATTGAAAATGAAAAAATTAAAGATAATTGGCATAAATTTACGGAACTAATTAAAAGCTACCCCAATCAAACCATCGTGCTCGACGTAGAACGTGCCGGAAAATTGCTTACTATTGACGTTACGCCACAGGCAAGAGACGTAAATGGTAAAACGGTTGGTTATTTAGGTTTAGCACCCAAGGTTGATCCTTACCCAAAAGCGTATCAAATAGAGATATCGTACGGTATATTTGACGCCTTAACGCAAAGTTTAGTAAAAACATGGCAACTTGTGACACTAAGTTTTGATATGATAGGTAAATTATTGACGGGTGATGTATCAGTCAAGAATTTAAGCGGTCCGATAGCAATAGCTCAAGGTGCTGGTGATCATGCAGGTTATGGTTTTGTTTATTTTTTAGGCTTTTTAGCGCTAATTAGTATTAATTTAGGCATAATTAACATTTTACCGGTTCCAGTACTTGATGGCGGACATTTAGTTTATTACTTTATAGAGCTTTTAACGGGTAAACCGGTATCAGAAAAAGTACAAGAAATAGGTTTTAAATTTGGTACACTAGCCATATTGGGCTTGATGAGTATCGCTCTTTTTAACGATTTATCGCGGTTATAAATAACAATAAGTAGTTAAGTTTAGTTTTTATGATGATGAAAAAAATAGCCTTTGCGGTAATGTTAGCTGCCACAGGTACAAACGCTCAAGCAGCGGAAGAATTTCAAGTAGAAGACATTCAAGTAAAAGGGTTACAACGTGTAGCACTAGGTGCAGCGTTAACACATATACCTTTTAATGTTGGTGATACATTAAATGAATTTCGTATCTCACAATCGATAAAGTCTTTATATAAGTCAGGGCACTTTAATGATATTTCTGTTTATCGTAATGGTAAACGTGTCATTTTTAGAGTTCGTGAGCGTGAAACTATCAGTGAAATTACTTTTGAAGGTAATAGTGATCTGAAAGAAGAACAGCTTGTTGAAAGTCTAGAAGGGCAAGATATTCGCGTTGGTGAAACACTCGATCGAACGGTTATCACTAACTTAGAATCTGGCTTAGAAGACTTTTATCATGGTGTTGGTAAATATAATGCTGATGTAAAAGCAGAAATTACGCATTTACCTCGCAACCGTGTTAACTTGAAATTTGTTTTTACTGAAGGTGATGCTGCTGCCATTCAACGCATTAATGTTGTTGGTAATGATGTTTTTACTGATGATCAATTACTTGAACGAATAGAATTAACCTATGATTCTCCTTGGTGGGATTTCATGGCGCAAGATCGTTATCAAAAGCAGAAACTACAAGGTGATATGGAAACGATCGAAAGTTATTACTTAGATCGCGGTTACCTTCAATATCGCGTTGATTCTACTCAAGTATCAATGACACCTGACAAAAAAGCTGTTTATATCACGCTAAATGTATCGGAAGGTGAGCAGTACACAGTCAGCGAAGTAGATTTCATCGGCGATATGGCTGGTTTTGAAAAAACTATTCGTGCGATTAACCCTTTACGCGCTGAAAAACTATATAACGGTGCTGAAGTTACTTACACCGAAGAAACAATAAGTAAATTTCTCGGGCGTTTCGGTTACGCTTATCCTAAAGTAACCACGATCCCAGAGATAAACGAAGAAGACAAAACAGTTAAACTCACTATTTCTGTTGACCCTGGAAAACGAATTTATGTAAATCGCATAAACTTTTCTGGTAATAACGTTACTGCTGACCGCGTGTTACGTCGTGAAATGCGTCAAATGGAAGGTGCTTGGTTATCAAACGCTTTGGTAGAAAATTCAAAAGCATGGTTAATGCGACTTCCTTATATGGAAGAGGTTGAATTTGAAACGGTACAATTACCTGAAGAAGATGACTTAGTTGATGTTAACTTTAGTGTTAAAGAACAGCCTTCTGGGTCGTTTACCGCAGGTATTGGTTATGGCTCAGCCACAAAACTAAGCTTAAATGCAGGTATTCAGCAAAATAACTTTTTAGGTACAGGTAACCGTTTAGCCTTCAATATTAATACCGTAAGCTATTCACGTGCTGTGAGTATTTCTTATACAGACCCCTACTTTACTACAGATGCTATCTCACTTGGTGGAACCTTGTTTTACAATGAGTTTGACGCGGGTAGTGCAAACTTGGTGGAATACAACAATAAAACGTATGGCCTAGGGGTAAACTTTGGTTTCCCTATTAATGAATATGTCCGTTTAAACTTTGGTATAGGTTATAAGCATAACGGTATTACTCGATTACAAACGTATGAGCAAATTCAACGTTTTTATGAGTTGTATTCTGATCCAAGTGATCCTGATGCAGGCTTAGCATTTGATAACTTTGATATTACCGCGGCTATTTCTCGTTCTACATTAAACCGTGGTACGTTCCCAACAGCGGGTTCGCAACAAACCTTATCGTATAAAATGACCACGCCTAACTCTGATACTAATTATTTTAAAATTAATTTAGATACTAAGTGGTATTTCCCAATCGCACGTGGCTGGAGCTTTAAAACGAGCTTAAATTTAGGTTATGGTAACGGCTATGATACGATAAACGGTAGTGATCAAATGTTACCGTTCTGGGAGAATTTCAGAGCGGGTGGTGGTTCAGATACCTTACGTGGTTTTGAAACTAACATTGTTGGTCCTCGCGCAATATTTAGGTATCCTACCTCTATTCCAGGAACACCTGACCCTGTTGGCGGCGGTGGTTGCTGTTTAGGACCAGATCATGATGTAATTGACGTATCACAACGTTCAGTTGGTGGTAATGCCATTGCATTAGCCGGTATTGAATTAATTGTTCCTACGCCATTCTTAGATGAAGGCTTTGCAAATAGTGTCAGAACAAGCTTCTTCATTGATGCGGGTAATGTATGGAATACTGAGTTTGATATGAACGATTATCAAGACTTAGCAGCGAGAGAATTGGTAAAAGTAGATGATTATTCAGATGTTGGACGTTTTAGAGCCTCTGGTGGTTTATCTATACAATGGTTGTCGCCCATGGGGCCGATGATTTTTAGTTTTGCTAAAACCCTTAAAGAAGAAGAAGGCGATGATACTAAATTCTTTAACTTTAATATTGGCAAAACCTTTTAAACGAAATTTTAAACCTTATATAAAAATAAATAGAAGCGAATTTACGAGCTAGGAGATTACATTGAAAAAGTTATTTAAATCGGTTGCATTGGCAACAATTGCTTCAAGTGCATTATTATCGGGCGCAGCAAGTGCTGCAGATCAAAAAGTTGCCGTGGTTAATTTTCAACAAGTAATGCAACAAATACCGCAGACTGATGCGTTAAGACAACGATTAGAAGCAGAATTCAAAGATTCGCGTGCTGAATTAGAGCAACTTAAAAAAGATTTTGAATATTTTCAAAATAAAAAAGAACGTGATGCTGAGCTAATGTCAGAAAAACAAAAAACTGATTTAGACAAGCAAATTGCTGATACGTATCGTGCGTACCAGGAAAAAGGTCAAAAATTACAGAAAGACGCAGGTGCATTGCAAAACCAAGAAACTAATAAGCTTTTGGCGTTAATTGGTCAAACGGTTGAGTCGATTGCGGCGAAAGAAAAGTTTGATTTAGTGATCAGAAGAGAAGCGCTTGTATTTGTTAATCCTGATACAGATATTTCTGCACAAGTGATCGAACAAGTGAGTAAGTTACAAAACTAATTTGAATTTATTCATATTTTGAGTTAATTAATAAAGCGCTGTTTTTTAACAGCGCTTTATTTTTTTTTGTTAAATCATATAGAATTACAATGACATTAAACATCGAATTAATAACATTTGATTTAAACAGCGATTCTCTTAACTGATTTGATAAAAAATTAAATGCTGAGGAGGCGCTTTAAATAAAACATTAACCAAAGTACAGGTTAATTAATGCGATAAAAACGTGAAAAAACAGATAAAAATACCGACTCAGCGTATTTTAGTTATCCACATCTGATGTTAAATAGCCTACAATTAATCATATTATTGCTAGAGGCTATTGACCGTTGTTCATCTGTTTTGCAATAGGTTATTTTTAATGCTAACAGAGCTATATGAATCACGTTTGGTATATCCAAATAAAAGCATGCTAATACCGCTACTGTTAACAGTACTATTGTTCAAAGACTGAGACTTAAATTGCTTACTCTATGGTAAAAAAACAGTTGGTTTAGGTGACTAAATGGCACTATTTCCACCTTGAGATAAGCGACATATTCTATCATTCGAATGATTGAACACAGATAATAGACCCTAGGTCCTTGAAAAAAGAAAATTGTTTATCATGAGTTATACACTTGAAGAAATTGCACAAAAAATAGGCGCGACAGTAAAAGGTGATCCTACTTGTTCGGTCAATAAACTTGCGACATTATCAGAAGCTCAATCTGGTGACATCGCCTTTTTATCGAATACTAAGTATCAACAGCAACTTGAATCAACTAATGCTTCTGCCGTTATACTTTCATCAGAGTGTGCTGAAAGTTGCCTAACTAATGCATTAGTAATGAAGAACCCTTACTTAGGTTATGCATTGGTTGCACAGTTACTTGATACAACACCAGCGCCAGCGTCTTCGATACACCCTAGCGCTGTTATCGAAGATGACGTTATTATTGGTAAACATGTTGCTATTGGTGCAAATGCCGTTATAGAGGCCGGTGCGGTGCTCGAAGATAATGTGTGTATTGGTGCAGGTTGTTTTATTGGGAAAAAAGCCCAAATTGGTCGACATACTCAGCTGTGGGCTAATGTCACTATTTATCATAATGTCAATATAGGTAAAAATTGTTTAATACAAGCCAATACCGTGATTGGCTCAGATGGCTTTGGCTATGCAAACGAGCGAGGGAAGTGGATTAAAATCCCGCAACTAGGTACTGTTATCATTGGTAATAATGTTGAAATTGGTGCGAGTACAACGATTGATCGAGGCGCATTAGGTAATACTGTGATTAAAGATGGCGTGATTATCGATAATCAAATTCAAATTGCACATAATGTTACTATTGGTGAAGGTACCGCGATGGCGGCCTGTAGTGTTATCGCTGGTAGCACAACTATTGGAAAAAATTGCACTATCGCAGGGCTTGTTGGTATAAACGGTCATATAACAATCGCTGACGGGTGTATTTTTACTGGCATGACAATGGTTACCAAAGATATACCAAAAGGTGGTGTTTATTCATCGGGCGCACCTTGTCAGCCAAATAAAGAATGGCATAAAACTAACGCAAGAATTAGAAAGCTAGAGGCAACTAATGCTAAAATAAAAGCATTAGAGCAGCAAATAAAAGCACTGACTGCTAACGTAAACTAGGTGTAGTAAACCTAGATAATAAGTAGAAAAGGACATTAAATTGGACACTCAAAAAAACACCATAGATGTAGAAGAAATACGTAAATTGATTCCACATCGTTATCCAATGTTATTAGTTGATCGCGTACTTGATTTTGAACCTGGTAAGTCACTGCATGCGATAAAAAATGTTACTATTAATGAGCCTGTTTTTACTGGTCATTTTCCCGATTTAGCTATTTTCCCTGGCGTGATGATTTTGGAAGCACTTGCTCAAGCTACTGGTATTTTAGGGTTTAAAAGTACAGAAGCGAGAGAACAAGATGAAATGTATCTGTTTGCTTCCATTGATAATGCGAAATTTAAGCACCCAGTATTACCGGGTGATACGATGCACCTACATGTTGACTTTTTGAAAGAGCGACGTGGTATGTGGAAGTTTTATGGCGAAGCCCGCGTAGACGGTAAAGTTGTATGTTCTGCTGATTTGATGTGCGCACGCCGTAAAATGTAATAGGAGTTACTCTTGATCCACCCTCAAGCCATTATTGAAGAAGGCGCAGTCATTGGTCAAAATGTTACGATAGGTCCATGGACCTATATCAGTAAAAATGTGGTTATTGGTGATGATTGCCACATTGGTCCTAACGTTGTGATTAATGGCCCGACTGAATTAGGCAAAGGAAATAAAATATTTCAATTTGCTTCCATAGGCGAGGATTGCCAAGATTTAAAGTATAGCGGTGAGCCAACTAAATTGATTGTAGGCGATAATAATATTTTTCGTGAATCATGTACCGTTCATCGCGGTACCATTCAAGATCAAGGAATTACCGAAATAGGCAGCAATAATTTATTTATGGCTTACACGCATGTTGCTCATGATTGTGTTGTTGGTAATCACTGTATTTTAGCGAATAATGCGTCAATTGCTGGTCATGTACATGTTGGTGATTACGCAATCTTAGGCGGTCAATGCGGTGTTCATCAGTTTTGTCATATTGGTGCTCATAGTTTTGTCGCTGCAACCTCTTTGATTTTAAAAGATGTACCGCCCTATGTCATGGCATCAGGTAATGCGGCAAAGCCTTACGGCCTTAACAGTGAAGGTTTAAAACGCCGAGGCTTTTCAAGTGATGCAATAAAAGCGATTAAAAAAGCTTATCGTAAAGTATTTCGTGCCGGTTTAACCGTAGATGAAGCATTAGCTGTTATTGCCGAAGAAATTCCACAGCAAGAGGAAGTATCACTTTTTACTGATTTTATTAATCAGTCTAATCGCGGCATTATTCGATAATTATGACAACAACGCTTGAAAACACTGAAAATGTATCAGTAAGTGCACCTGTTTTTGGCATTGTAGTCGGCGAACATTCGGGTGATACCTTAGGAGCAGGGTTAATTTCTGCTTTGAAAGTTCATTATCCAAACGCAACATTTGTTGGAATTGGTGGGCCTAAAATGAAGGCACTTGGCTTCAATAGTCTTTATGACATGGAAGAACTTTCCGTCATGGGGATTTTTGAAGTACTAGGTCGTTTAAGGCGATTGTTTAAAGTACGTGATGAACTGGTTGATTATTTTAGTACCAAACGGCCTGATGTTTTTATTGGTATTGATGCACCTGATTTTAATTTAAGACTTGAATTGCCTCTCAAACAACGTGGAATAAAAACTGTTCATTATGTCAGTCCAAGTGTTTGGGCGTGGCGCCCTAAACGTATATTTAACATAGCAAAAGCAACCGATATGGTGTTAAGTCTTTTGCCATTCGAAAAAGCGTTTTATGATAATTATCAAGTGCCATGCACGTTTGTTGGCCATCCGTTAGCTGACGAAATTCCCATGTTGTCTGATAAACAGCTTGCTCGTGAAAAATTGCAATTACCCGATCGTAAAACCCTTGCAATTATGCCCGGTAGTCGAGGCGGAGAGCTAACTCGTTTGGCACCTATATTTCTTGAAGCCGCAAAAACGTTACATCAGCAAGACGCTAATTTGAGCTTTGTTGCGCCCATGATCAGTGATAAACGCGCAAAGCAATTTACTCAAATATGTCAAGACATCGCGCCAACACTTCCTGTTAAGGTTGTCGTTGGAGATACCCAAACAGTAATGGCTGCGAGCGATTGTTTGTTAACGGCTTCAGGCACTGTCACATTAGAAGCTGCATTGATTAAAAGACCAATGATTATTTGCTATAAGTTTAATGCTTTCACTTATCATATGTTTAAAGGGTTTGTGAAAGTGAAATGGTTTTCATTGCCAAACTTGTTAGCCAATAAAGCTCTTTTACCTGAACTTTTACAGAGTCAGGTGACGGTAGAAAATCTATTACCCTTATTAACAGAGCGTCTATATCAGCCACAAGATGATTTAACTCAGGCTTTTACCGACATCCACCATAGTTTACGCTGTGATGCGAGTAAACAAGCAGCGTTAGCTGTTGTCGATTTATGTGAAAGTAAAACATAATATGAGTAAAGTGAAACTAACCTTACCGCCTTTTACCTATCCAATCGCTTATCGTATTGCGGGTGTTGATGAAGTTGGCCGTGGTCCTTTAGTGGGTGATGTAGTAACTGCCGCCGTTATTTTAGACCCTGAAAATCCTATTGAAGGCTTAACCGACTCGAAAAAGCTATCAGAAAAAAAGCGTAATCTTTTATCCGCTGAAATTAAAGAAAAAGCCACAGCTTGGTGTATCGGAAGAGCAACGCCAGAAGAAATTGATACTTTAAACATTTTACATGCAACGATGTTGGCAATGCAGCGAGCAGTTCAAGGGCTTGCTGTTGAACCTGATTATGTCTTAGTAGATGGTAACCGATGCCCAACATTTCTAAGTTCAGATCTTAGCTCAGACGGCAAAATAGCAAGCCAATCGGTTGTTAAAGGTGATTTACGTGTTGCTGAAATTAGCGCCGCGTCTATTATTGCCAAAGTCGCGCGTGATCAAGAGATGGTAGTACTTGATGAACAGTATCCTGAATACGGCTTTGCAAAGCACAAAGGCTACCCAACGAAATTCCATTTAGAAAAAATAGTCGAACTTGGCGTACTAGACTGCTATCGTAAAAGCTTTAAGCCAGTTGCTGCTTTACTAAATCAATAAGTACTAATTAACCGCATGTCAGAATCTCAAGAATTGTCTACCGCATTTTCTCCGCCAAAGTTTGTACATTTGCGTGTACATAGTGACTATTCTATGTCAGATGGTTTAAATAAAGTAAAACCCATCATTGCCAAGGCACAAGAAATGAACATGCCGGCGATTGCTTTAACAGACCAAACGAACTTTTGCGGCTTAGTTAAATATTATCATGCTTGTCATGGCGCAGGTATAAAACCTATTATTGGCTGTGACTTTTGGGTGAAGTCTGAAGAACTCGGTGATGAGTTGTCACGGTTAGTCGTGATATCTACTAACAATGATGGCTATAAAAACTTAACTGAATTGATTTCTAAGGCGTATTTGCGTGGCCATGTGCAAGGTAAAGCGGTGCTCGATAAAGAGTGGTTAGTTGATTATGCACACGGCTTAATTTTATTGTCTGGCGCAAAGGATGGTGATGTTGGTAAGGCCCTTTTAAAAGGCAACCAAACGATGGTCAATTCGATGGTGAGCTTTTATCAGCAGCACTTTCCTGATCATTATTACCTTGAGTTAATTCGTACGGGCCGCGAAGACGAAGAAACTTACTTACACTTAGCGATTGAACTGGCCCAGCAAAATAACCTTCCCGTAGTGGCGACTAATGAAGTTGTGTTTCTCACTGAAGATTTATTTGATGCGCATGAAATTCGGGTGGCCATACACGACGGCTTTACTTTAGATGATAAACGTCGGCCTAAAAAGTATAGCCCGGAGCAATACCTTCGCAGTGAAGCTGAAATGTGCGAATTGTTTGCTGATATTCCAGAAGCCTTAGAAAATACCGTTGAAATTGCAAAGCGTTGTAATGTAACAGTAAGACTTGGCGAGTATTTTCTGCCTGATTTCCCGACGGAAGGGATGAAAATAGATGATTTTTTAATAAAAGTGTCTGAAGAGGGCTTACAAGAACGATTAGAATTTTTATTTGATAAAGATGCTTCCAACTTTGCTGAACTACGCCAACCCTATGATGAACGTTTGAAAATAGAATTAGACGTTATCAATAACATGGGGTTTCCTGGTTATTTCTTGATCGTGATGGAGTTTATTCAGTGGAGCAAAGACAATAATATTCCTGTTGGGCCTGGTCGAGGCTCTGGTGCGGGTTCTTTGGTGGCTTATGCGCTAAAAATTACTGACCTTGATCCGTTAGAGTTTGATTTATTATTTGAGCGATTTTTGAACCCTGAGCGTGTATCAATGCCTGATTTTGATGTCGATTTTTGTATGGATCGTCGTGATGAGGTAATTGATCACACCGCAGAGTTGTATGGTCGTGATGCCGTATCGCAAATTATCACTTTTGGTACCATGGCAGCTAAAGCAGTTATACGTGATGTGGGCCGAGTGCTAGGGCATCCTTATGGTTTTGTCGATCGTATTTCTAAGTTAGTTCCAAGCGATCCAGGTATGACGCTAGCAAAAGCCTTTGAAGTTGAACCTAAGTTGCCAGAAGTTTACGCGCAAGACAGTGACGTAAAAGATTTAATCGATATGTGTCGTACGTTAGAAGGAACTACACGAAATGCCGGTAAACACGCCGGTGGTGTTGTTATTTCACCAACAACGATTACTGATTTTGCTCCCCTTTACTGTGACGATGAAGGAAAAAACCCCGTCACCCAATTTGACAAGAACGATGTAGAAGATGCCGGCTTAGTTAAATTTGATTTCTTGGGGTTAAGAACACTGACCATTTTACAATGGGCTGTTGAAATGGCGAACGATAAGCTAATTAAACAAGGTAAAGAACTTATCGATATAGCCGCGATTCCTCTGGAAGATAAAGCGTCGTTTAAAGTATTACTTGCTGCCCAAACAACGGCGGTATTCCAATTAGAATCGTCAGGTATGAAAGCGTTAATTGAAAAATTAAAGCCTGACTGTTTTGAAGATATTATCGCACTTGTAGCCTTATTCAGACCAGGGCCGCTTGACTCGGGCATGGTTGACAATTTTATCGAACGTAAACACGGCCGAGAAGAAGTCTCCTACCCTGATGTAAAGTGGCAACATGAATCATTAAAACCAATTCTAGAGCCAACCTACGGTATTATTTTATATCAAGAGCAAGTGATGCAAATTGCACAGGTACTTGCTGGCTATACGCTGGGTGGAGCCGATATGCTTCGTCGCGCGATGGGTAAAAAGAAGCCCGAAGAGATGGCTAAACAGCGTGCGATATTTGAGGAGGGTGCAATAAGTCAAGGTGTTGATGGTGAACTTGCCATGAAGATATTTGACTTAGTAGAAAAGTTTGCTGGTTATGGTTTTAACAAATCGCATTCAGCAGCCTATGCCTTAGTGTCGTATCAAACATTATGGATGAAAGCGCACTTTCCTGAACCTTTCATGGCTGCGGTAATGTCTGCTGATATGGACAATACCGATAAGATCGTAACGCTAGTTGATGAATGCAGTAATATGGGGTTAACCTTATTACCGCCAGATGTAAATTCAGGGCAATATAAATTTACTGTCAATGACAACAATGAAATTGTTTATGGTATAGGCGCGGTTAAAGGCGTCGGTGAAGGGCCTATTGAAGCCATTATTGCTTCACGAAATGCTGACGGTCCTTTTGTTGATTTATTTGATTTTTGCGCCCGAGTCGATTTAAAGAAAACCAATAAACGCGTACTTGAACGCTTAATAAAATCAGGTGCTATGGATAATTTAGGACCTAAAACCGATAAAGGTCCACATCGTGCGGCACTTTTTGAAACGTTACCAGAAGCGATAAAGGCGGCAGAACAACATGCTAAAGCGCAAGCGTTAGGTCAAGATGACTTATTTGGCTTAATAAACGAAGAGCCAGATGATACACGCCAAGCGTTTAAAGATGTGCCAATGTGGCCAGAGGAAGTGTGGCTAGACGGTGAAAAAGAAACACTTGGTTTATACTTAACAGGCCATCCAATTAATCGTTATTTAAAAGAAATCAAACGTTACTCATCCGGTCGTTTAGTGTCAATGCAACCAACCGGTAGGGATAAAACTGCAACAGCGGTTGGTTTAGTGTTAAGTGTACGTGTATTGGTCAATAAAAGAGGTCGGCGTTGGGCGTTATTGACCTTAGATGATAAAAGTGCACGCATGGATGTGAGGCTATTTCCTGATGATTATGATACCTTTGCTGAATTGCTTGTTCCTGATGCAATTTTAGTGTGTAGCGGACAGGTCAGCTTTGATGATTACTCTGGTGGTATTACAATGACGGGTCGCGATATTATGACTATCGCTGATGCGCGAGAAAACTATCTGTCTTCAATCGACATCAGTGTAGATCGTAAGGACATGGCGAATAATTTTATCGATCAATTTAGTCAGGTATTATCTGAGTATAAAGATGGTACTTGTCCAATTCGTGTGTTTTATCAAAGAGATGAAGCAAAAGGTATGTTAGAATTGGGTGTACAATGGCGAGTAACTCCCGCTGATGCATTATTGCATCAATTAAAAACACTTGCGGGCGAAGAAAATCTCGCATTACAGTTTAAATAATTAGCGTGTTAAATACACGGTAACTTTTGTTAACGCATAGGTAATAAAAACATATGTCATTAAACTTTTTAGACTTTGAGCAGCCGATTGCTGAACTTGAAGCAAAAATTGAAGAACTACGATTAGTGAGCAAAGGGCAAGAGTTAGATCTTGATCTTGAAGAGCAAATTAATCAATTAAAAGAAAAAAACAAAGAACAAACAAGAAAAATATTTGCCAATTTAGATCCATGGCAAACGGCGCGTGTTGCTCGTCATCCTCAACGTCCATATACCTATGACTATTTGTCGCGTATTTTTACTGACTTTGATGAGCTTGCTGGTGATAGGGCATATGCTGATGATAAAGCAATTGTAGGTGGTACGGCTAGATTAGACGGAAGACCTGTGATGGTTATTGGTCATCAAAAAGGGCGTTCTACGACCGAAAAAGTAAAACGCAACTTTGGTATGCCAAGACCAGAAGGCTATCGTAAAGCGTTACGCTTAATGGAAATGGCCGAACGTTTTAATATGCCAATTATTACCTTTATTGACACGCCAGGTGCATATCCAGGTATTGGTGCTGAAGAGCGTGGTCAAAGTGAAGCGATTGCGAAGAATCTACAAGTCATGGCGCGTTTAAATGTACCGGTTATTTGTACGGTTATCGGTGAAGGTGGTTCTGGTGGCGCCTTAGCGATTGGTGTGGGCGATCGCGTTAATATGCTCGAGTATTCAACGTACTCTGTTATTTCACCTGAAGGCTGTGCTTCTATTTTATGGAAAACAGCAGAAAAAGCCCCAACAGCCGCTGAAGCGATGGGGATAACGGCTAAACGGATCAAAGAACTAGGACTTATTGATAATGTGATCACTGAACCTATGGGCGGTGCACATCGTGATAAAGATGAAATGGCTGCTGTGTTAAAACAATCGCTTAAAGACGGCTTAGCAGAGTTAGAAGGTTTATCGAGCGAAGAGTTAATAGAACTACGTTATCAACGACTTATGTCTTACGGCTATTGCTAATAATGAGGGGCTTAGTGTTAACACATTAAGCCTTTTTCTATGAACAGCATATTTGCTCAGTTCCAACAGCAGTTATTACCTTTTCTTGAGCGGCCTATTTGTATCGCCTATAGCGGCGGAATTGACTCTCAAGTACTTCTGCACCTCTTTTCGAGGTTAAAAAAAGCTACACCAGCAGTGTCAATATTTGCTTGTCATGTTAACCACGGTTTGAGTGAACATGCTGGTAAATGGCAGAACTTCGCTGCCAAACAGTGCGCACTATACGGTATTACGTTTAACACCGAAACAGTTCACTTAGTTAAACAACCTCGACAAAGCCTAGAAGCCATTGCAAGAGAGGCAAGATATCATGTGTTTGATCACATCACACCAAGTAACGCCGTTATTGTTACAGGTCACCATGTAAATGATCAAATGGAAAGCTTTATACTTGCATTAAAACGAGGCTCAGGTGTACAGGGCCTGGCAGCTATACAACCTATATCGCAATTTCGTTCTACAAGTAAAACCTTATTACGGCCGTTGTTAGCTATTTCTCGACAAGAAATTGAACATTATGCACAAGAGCATCAATTGCCATGGGTTGAAGATGAATCAAATAGCGATCAAGTGTTTGACCGAAACTTTATTCGCCATCAAGTAGCTCCCATATTAGAAAACCGTTGGCCTAGCATTGCTCAAAGTATTGCCCGCACTGTTTCACATTGCCAAGAAACGCAACGTTTAATCGATGAAATAGCCAAGCAAGATTTAGCTACGTGCTGTGCTGATAATGCTAAAATTCTTTGCATTGAGGCATTACTCAACTTATCAACAATTAGGCGAAAGCACGTTATTCGCTTTTTTTTAGCTTCACACAAAATAACCATGCCAAGCGAACAGCAGTTGCAACAACTTTTTGCGGGATTAAGTATTGAGTCTGAAAGTAAACGTCAAATTAAAGTCGGCAATGGTTGGCTGCGGCAATACCAAGGGAAGCTTTATTTAACACAAGCTTTTACTGAGTTGCAGCAATGGAAGCATGTGATCGATGTTCAGAAAATAATAGACAGCCCTATAGATATCTCTTTACCTGATAATTTAGGAACACTAAAATTAAGCTATTGCGAAAGTGACTGCTCCACTGCGCAAGTATTTTCAATAGATAAGGCGACTGATCAATTAATCGTCTCTTTTGCACAACCTCATGAAAAAGTGTTACCTGATTACAGACAATATCGTCGTGAAATGAAAAAACTATGGCAAGAGCTTAATGTAGCCCCTTGGCAACGTAAACGCACACCGATGATATATGTTGATGAACAGTTGATCGCTGTGACTAAATACTTTGTCTGTCAGCCTTACGTTAAAGATAAACATCAATTAAATATTAAAGTTGTCTGGCTAGAAGAAACTGAGTCAGGTTAGAATAAACGCATTCGGCAATTTGTCGTCCCCATAAAAAATATTATAACAATCGGAGTTCTTATGAATTTAGTATTAAAGCTTATTGCCGGTATTGTCGCTGGTATATTAGTTGGGCTTTACGCACCCGAATTTATTGTTCAGTTAGTTTTCACTGCGCAAAACCTCATTGGTCAATTGATTAAGTTTACCATTCCGCTGATCATCTTATTTTATATTGCCAGTGGCATAGCCTCTTTACCTAAAGGCTCAGGCTCATTGTTAAGTAAAACGGTAGGCTTAGCCTATGGTTCAACAATTGTTGCGGGCATTCTTGCCTTTTTAGTGGCTAGTAATGTTTTACCTGAATTAACCGCGAGCACGGTCGCAGAAGCCTCTCATGGTGGCACAGCCAAAGGCTTTATCGATATTCAAATAACGCCGCTATTTGATGTGATGACTGCATTAGCGATTGCGTTCATTTTTGGTATTGGTATCAGTGCAACCAATGCTAATTCTTTGAGAACTACGTTAAATGAAGCAAAAGATGTGATTGAGCAATTACTATCAAAGGTAATTATTCCAGCGTTGCCATTTTATATTGCGGGTGTATTTGCTGAAATGACCGTCGACGGCTCGGTTTTCTCAACCTTAAAAACTTTTGGTATTGTACTTGTACTTGCGCTTGTTATGCATTGGATTTGGATCACTGTATTGTATGTAACCACAGGTCTTGCAATTGGTAAGTCGCCTGCAACACTGTTAAAAAATATGCTGCCAGCATATTTTACAGCATTAGGTACTATGTCTAGTGCGGCGACAATTCCTGTGTCACTACGTGCAAACAAAGAGAATGAAGTAAGTGATGGCGTGGCTAATTTTACTGTGCCATTATGTGCTTCAATTCATTTAAGTGGTTCAACAATAACCATTGTCACTTGTGCTACGGCAGTTATGATCATGACTCCAGGGCTATCGTTACCAGGGTTAACTGGCATGTTAGGCTTTATTTTTATGCTAGGTGTTACCATGATCGCAGCACCAGGTGCGCCAGGTGGCGCAGTAATGGCAGCGTTAGGGTTATTAGCAAGTATGCTAGGATTTACTGATGCTGCACTGGCATTAATGATCGCTCTTTATATGGCTCAAGATAGCTTCGGTACCGCATGTAATGTAACTGGTGATGGTGCAATTGCGCTTTGGGTAGATAAGTTTGCCGGCGAAGAAGGGTTAACACCTATCACTGATAAAGAATAAACAAGATTTTATCGAATAGAAGGCCGCGGTAGCGGCCTTTTTTGTGTTTTTTATTTTATATAAAGCCCCTATTTTTATAAGGGTTTTGCAGGCATAATAGCGCAAAATTTTTGAGGATTTATTAATGCCAGTAGAACAAGCTTTGCAAACACGAAGTAATTCACAATGCGAACTTTGCACATCAAAGGATTCATTATCTGTCTATCTTGTACCACCGGACAGTGATGGAAGCGTGCAACAAACAGCTTATTTGTGCGCAGCATGTATAGATCAAATAAATGATGATAAAGAAATAAATCTTAATCATTGGCGCTGTTTAAGCGATAGCATGTGGAGTCAAGAACCGGTGATTCAGGTATTGTCTTATCGCATGTTACATAAACTATCTTCAGAGAGCTGGGCACAAGATGCAATGGACATGCTTTACATAGAAGATGACGTAAAGCATTGGGCTGAACAGGGTATAGCAGCAGAGCAAACTAATGGGCCAACACGTGATTGCAATGGCACTGAATTACAAGCGGGCGATAATGTGACCTTGGTTAAAGATTTAAAAGTCAAGGGTGCCAATTTTATTGCAAAACAAGGAACCATGGTCAGAGGTATTTCATTAACTGATAACCCTGAGCATATAGAAGGTAAAGTAAATGGCACTAAAATTGTGCTTGTTTCAGCTTACTTAAAAAAAGCGTAGTGTAAAATCACATAATACGTGTATTGACTTATTGTCAGCACATGGTCATTATTAGCTTACTTAATGAATTTTATAAAAACGTTGTAAGAATTACATGTTAACTTTTCAGCAAATAGTCCTCTGTCAAACACCTAAACTACGTATTGTCGTTAAAACAATGCGCTGGTGTGTTTTTGCTGCGGAAAGATAACATTCGTTTTTGTCTTAAAACCGCAGTTTTTACTGCGGTTTTTTTGTTTTAATCGCAGCAATAACTGTTTTATACCAATTCGCATAAAGATTAAGTCAGTTCAGAGCGATGTCAGAGGTGGGAGAATAAGCGAAACGTGTGCAGGTATAGTTGTTCTACATCAAACACGTTTTGCGCAATTATCGCGCCTCTAACACGCTCCCAAAGGGCGAGTTTAAACGCTTCATAGCCTGTGTTGTTGATTTTGAAAAGGACGCTACAAGGATGTAGCTTATTAGAGAACGCAGGAGCACGTTCTTCTGAATAACCTTCTCTGCAATCAACGCCGTGTCTCTAAAGCGTTTAATTCTCGCTGAATGACCGAATATTTATGCGAATTGGTATTAATCTCTAAGGAGTAAAGCAATGCGTGTACCGATAGCGTATCTCGCTGTTGTGATAATTTGGTCAACTACACCATTAGGTATAGTTTGGAGTAGTGAGTCAGTGCATCCCACTATGGCTGTACTGTTACGCATGCTTATTGCCTGGCTCATTGGCATGTCGATAATACTGACTTGTCGTATTGCGATGCCTTGGCATAAAACAGCGCTTAAGCTTTATGGGTTTTCCTCTGTCGGCATTTTTGGTGGTATGTCATTTTCATACATGGCAGCCACGTATATTTCATCAGGGTTGATGTCATTAGTTTTTGGATTAGCACCCATTCTATCTGGGTTTCTTGCTCAAAAGATGTTATCAGAACCGCGCTTTTCTTTGACTAAAAAAGTGGCGCTAGTTGCTGCTTTAACTGGATTGTTGATTGTTTGTATTGATAATATCGCGTTAAAAGATGATGCTTATATCGGCATTGGTTTAATTTTAGCTGGCGTGTTCTTTTTTAGTGTGAGTGGCGTATTAATAAAATCTGTACCGATTGCAATAAATCCCATTGCGACGACTGTTGGTGCACTAACCTTTAGCGTTCCGTTATTTTTTAGTCTATGGTTGATTTTTGATGGTTCAATTCCTTTTGAACAATGGCAATTTCGTTCCATTGCGGCGATTATCTATTTAGGTATTTTTGGCTCTCTTTTAGGTTTCATTGCTTATTTCTATGTGTTACAAAAGTTATCAGCTAGTACGGTTGCCTTAGTAACTATGATCACTCCGGTACTGGCACTGATTTTAGGCTATGTTTTTAATGATGAGCAATTAACGCTTAGGATCATAATTGGCGCAATTTTTGTTATTTTTGGCTTATCTTGCTTTCAATGGAGCACAAAGGTTGAAGCACTTGTTACTAAAAGCATGAAACGAAAGGTAACCACAATTGAGTGATGTTTCCACTAATTCATTATCCATTACTTTTCGCAAAGCAGTGGATTCTGATATCAGCTTTTTAATTGCACTTCGTAAAGAAACCATGACTGAGCACCTTTTAACCGCAGGTCTTATGTATACTGATGAGCAACATATAGCCAGAATTACAGAACATTTTGAAGACTCTTATATTATTTGCTTTAAAGATGTTGCGATTGGGCTAATTAAACTCGCACAATCGACAGGTAAATGGCACATCAGGCAATTACAAATTGCGCAAGAATTTCAGGGAAAGGGCTTAGGCACTAAATTGTTAGCTCTTCTGCAAGATAAAGCTTCACAACTACATGTGCCCATTTCATTAAATGTTTTATTTAAAAATCCTGCGATTAAGTTATACAAAAGAGCAGGGTTTGTTGTGGTTGGGGAAAATGCCTTAGAATACCAAATGCTTTGGCGCCCAAAGTAGTACATAACTTTGTTTACCGAAGACCAAGAAACATTCATTGAGTATGAAATAAAAAGAAGTTATTGATAATCAACCCAAGCTTGTAATAAATTTTGATGCAATGTTTCCATTTGAGCGTTAAGTATACTTTGTGCGGAGCTATCTACCGGAAGTTCATCTTTAAGAAAACTTGGCACAATACGAAATACTTTTTTAAATAGCCATAACAATTCATACTGCATATCGTCAAGCTCTTGAAGTTCTTGGTGTACCTCATTAAAGTCGTCATCTTTGATGCTTTCTAACCAATCTAAGGTTTCTGTACTATCAAAGCCACCGCGCTTAATAATGTTATCAATTTGCTGATTTGCATCAAATAAGGCTTTGCTATGCTTGCCTGATACGGTTTTAGGGATGTGAGCAATAAAATCGTTAAAGGCAAGATGCAATTGCATGATTCGGATCCGTTTTAAAATAATCGTTTTAGGGATGGAAATAAAAGTTTGACGATCAATGAGCTCAGCAGTATCTAATTGTGCTCGTTGTAATATGCTATACATCGCTTGATAAAATTCAAATTTAAAGGCATGCATATTAATTTGAAGATAGGGTAAAATATTTGCCATTGATTTTCCTGATTTATCATATTGGTGTGTACGAATATGACAAATTGAATCTGCAAGCCCAACTAATTGTCCCAAATTGCCAAGTTGGCTGTTATGTAATCCCATAGGGTAGCCACTGCCGTCGTAACGTTCATGATGCTCTTTTATGCCACGTAGCACTTCACTGCCAAAGGGGTGAATAAGTTTGGCAATAGCTAAACTTATCTTAATATGCTGCTTGAAGGCATCCCATTCTTTATCAGTAAAATTACTTCGTTTACTGACTAAAGTAGGATCAATATGTAATAAGCCAATATCATGTAAAAGGCCGATATAAAAAATGTGGTTAATTTGCTCTAACGTTAGCTTCATTTCTTTTGCTAACAGGCATGCAAGCCAAGTACTGAATAAGGTTTGTTCAAATAAACCGGGTAATTGAATTTTCATGATGGTTAGCTTTTGCAGTAAAACCCTTGGAATTTGTTTAACTGCGCAAAGCTGATTTAATATACTCGCGAAATTCGTATTGTTGTGAATTTGAATAAGATCTGGGTATTTTTTGAGGAATTGCTGAAACTCCTTTTCTAGTGAAGTATTCGTTAAACATCCTTGGACGGTAATCAATTCGTCGAGCTGGCTTTGCATTTTATGGCCAACCAAGAACTCTTGTACCCGATGTTCAATTGCTGTGCCTTTTGGCACTAGTAACACACCAAATGTATTGTAGATATTTTCTACAGCCACCACTTTATTCGTGGTACTTACATCTGTTAGGTGGTTGATGTAATGTTCGTTATTCTCTACCTTTAAATCCACAGATAGATCCTTAAAGGGTTAACAGATCAGGTAATACTTAAACTATTGAACTATCGTCAGTTATAGCATAAAAGAATGTTAGTCGCGACGGTTTGTTTTGTGAGTTAACGTGAAAATTGAAGGTAATAGGGAGGTAAAAGGATAAAAAACGGCAAATGATAAGCCGTTTTTATATGATTAAGATATATTATTGATGAGATTTACGGTACTTTTCACAAGCTTCTTGGTCTTCACATTCACCGTATAAATATAAGCTGTGATTAGTTAAGCGAATTTTATGATGTTTTGCTACATCTTCTTGGCGTTGCTCAATAACATCATCTTCGAATTCTACAACTTTACCACACTTTAAACACACAAGGTGATCATGATGCTTTTTATGGCTTAGTTCAAAAACAGATTTACCACCTTCAAAATGGTGACGAGTAACAATGCCTGCATCGTCAAACTGGTTCAATACGCGATAAACGGTCGCAAGACCAATTTCTTCATTTTGATCAAGCAGAATTTTATATACGTCTTCTGCACTTATGTGCTGATTGTTAGGATCTTGCAGAATTGCTAAAATCTTAACGCGTGGTAACGTAATTTTTAATCCGGCTCTTTTTAGTTCTTCGTTTTGATCTGGCATGAAGTAACGTCTCAATTGGTCGTAAAGGCTAAAATTATAGTGGGATTTGCCGTGATATTAAAGGGCTATTTAACGATATTTTTTATTATCGTGTTTCAGTTAATTATTTGATCACTTTACAAGAATTTTCTAATCGGTGATTCTCTGAGAATCAAGGCAATATTCTATGAATATGCTTATTAAAAAAGCGTGATCGATTTGTGTGTAATTATCGATACCAAGACAAGAAAAATACTACAAGTTTTCTGGGCTCAGTTTGGGCTTTTCATTTTATAAATGAGCAATTATCTCACCTCTAACACGCTCCCAAAGGGCGAGTTTAAAAGGGTTATAGACTGTGTTATTGATTTTAACAAGGACGCTACAAGGATGTAGCTTATTAGAGAACGCAGGAGCACGTTCTCCTGAATAACCATTCTTTGCAATCAATGCCTTGCCTCTATCCCTTTTATTTCTCGCTAAGTGACTAAATATTTAATTGAGTTGGTATTATTAGAGAACGCAGGAGCACGTTCTCTTGAATAACCATTCTCTGCAATCAACGCCGTGCCTCTAAAGCGTTTAATTCTCGCTGAATGACCGAATATTTATGCGAATTGGTATTATATTAACAGAGTTAAAAAAACCTGCATTAATGCAGGTTTTTATGAGTATTTTATGACAACTTAATCAGCAAGTTCAGCTAAACACATTTCTTCATAAACAAGATTAACCCATTTATCTACACGTTCTTCTGTAAGCTCAGGTTGTCTGTCTTCATCGACACAAAGCCCAATAAAAGTATTTTCATCAATTAACGCTTTTGAGGCTTCAAATTCGTAACCTTCGTTTGGCCAGTTGCCAACAATTATGGCCCCTTTAGATTCACAAATATCTCTAAGCGGTTCCATTGCGTCACAAAAGTATTCTGCGTAATCTTCTTGATCACCTAAACCGAAAATAGCGACTAATTTGTCGGTGAAATCAATTTCTTCTAACTCAGGTAAAAAATCATCCCAGTCACATTGGTTTTCACCGTAGTACCACGTTGGAATACCTAAAATAATCAAATCAAAAGCGGCGATATCTTCTTTGGTGCTTTTGGCAATATCTTTTACCTCAACCATTTTTTTGCCTAATTTCTTTTGGATCATTTTGCCTATCGCTTCAGTGTTACCTGTATCGCTACCAAAAAATAAACCTACAATTGCCATGAATAATAACCTTTTACTTTAATTTTCTTCGCTTGCTAATGCTTTTATGATAAGTGATTCGATAAGTTCACTTCTGTTGCAGCTAGCATTCTGTGCGAGCTGATCTAGTTTTTCTATCAAATTTTGATGAATTTTAAATTCAACACGTTTTAAACCGTTATTTCGGTCTCTTTTTACTTGGTTTCGTTTGTTAATTCGAACCTGAACGCTCCGCGAATGCGGATTGGTTTTTGGGCGACCAGGTCGCTTATCATCACCAAATATGTCGATTGTGGTTAAATCTGCTTCGTGTTTTGCCATGGTTAGCCTAGGCCCTGATTTTCCCAAATAAATTGGATCACGCCCTTGGCAATAAAGCCAGCACAACCTAAAAACAACACGAAGTACACTACGTATTGTCCCATTTTAGGCACATCATTTTTTTTCATAATGTCATGTATAGATAACCCTATGAAAACAAATATAAAAACAAAAAATAAGTTTAAGCCTATTTTTTCAATTAAAGCAAAGTGTTCAGCAAGCATAATTCACCTTAAAAAATTCAGGCGCGACTATAGCACATTGCAAACACCTTACGCATTATTTTTACCATATAAATTATTGCATATGCAATAAAAAAGGCAAATAATATCCTTTAATGAATTTTTTGCAAAAAATCACCGACAATTTTATTAAAAGCAACGGTCTTTTCTGCGTGCAACCAATGGCCAGCACCTTGAATTATCTTTGCTGAAGCACTAGGAAATAGTTGATTGATTCTATCACGATGCTGATGGGTAATATAATTTGATTCACTGCCTTTAATGAATAATGTAGGTCGAGAAAACCGTCGCTCTCCTTGATATGCGGCCATAATTTGTGGATAGCAGTGAGTTAAAAATGCGAGATTACATTTAAAATGAAATTGTTCATTTTGTTTTGTTAAATTACGCAATAAAAATTGTCGAACGCCTGCTTGTTCAACATAATCTGAAAGCGTTACATCGGCATCTTTTCTACTTTCAATGCTATGTAAATCAATCGCATTAAGACCTGCAAAAATTTGCTCATGATGTGGAGGATATGCAGTAGGCGCGATATCAGCAACGATAAGTTTATTAACGCGCCGAGGGTATTCTAACGCTACCTGCATGGCTATTTTCCCTCCCATAGAATGACCTAAAATACTTGCTGTTTCTATGTTTAGCGCGTCCATAGTGTCAATAATGTCGGTCGCTAGTGAGTCATATTCCATATTATTAATCTGTGGGGAGCTACCGTGATTTCTGACATCGACATTGGTAACAGTATAATGCTCGCTTAACGGTTTGGCGACCATGTTTAAGTTTTCTAAGCTACCCAGTAAACCATGTATGAGGAGTAAGTGAGCACCTTGTCCTTGTTGTTGATAATGAAGAATGGCCATGAACAAATAAAAATAATGAATGTTGATAACATTATACTGAATTTCATCAATAAGCTAAATTCCTCTAGAGACTTAGTAATAAGCTCAGTATAATCTTGCTCGCAATTATCGTGGTAAGGTTATTAGATGAAACATATCGAAATAGATGAAGAGTTATATCAATATTTAGCGTCAAATACTCAATATATTGGCGAAAGCGCGTCATCCATATTACGGCGCCTGTTGGCTTTGCCAGGAGAGCAAACGAAAGCAAAGTCGGTTAGTGCCGACAAAGTAACTAAAACATTTTCGGTAGAAAACCAAGTGTCTGCTTCTGCTCCAGTAAAAAATGCAGAAAAGAAAAATGTATTCGATGTTATAAATAAAGAAGAACTCGCTATGCAAAGAGGAGTCGTCGGGCGTTTTTTATTGTTATTATCTGCGTTACATCGTGTACATGGCGAAGCATTTTCTACGGTTTTAGGTATAAGAGGACGAGACCGCTTATATTTTGCTGATAGTGAAAAAGCGTTGAGTGAATCTGGTAGTAGTACAAAGCCACGTCAGATCCCTGAAAGTCGCTTTTGGGTGATTACTAATTCAAATACCACCCGGAAAAAAATGATGATCACCGAGGTAGCAAAAGCCTTAGGCTATGTAGATGAGCAAATAGAAAAAATAAGAGATTTATTATAAAAAATTAAGAGGTATTCATGTCTGTTCACGAAAATGCAGGTCAACAAGCTACGCCAAAAGATCTAGAAAACATACCGTCTGTTGTTAGTCAGTATTACCTTAATCAACCTGATGTTAATCACGTTGAGCAACGTGTTAGTTTTGGTACATCTGGGCATAGAGGCACCTCTGTAAAACATAGCTTTAATGAGCATCATATTATAGCTATTTGCCAAGCCGTTGCTGAATACCGACAGCAGCAGGGAATTGATGGGCCACTGTTTTTGGGTAAAGATACTCACGCATTATCTGAACCTGCATTTGCTACTGCATTATCGGTATTAATTGCTAATAACGTGCCGGTAATAGTGCAGCAAGACTTTGGCTTTACTCCTACTCCGGTAATTTCAAGGTTAATCATCGTTCATAACCGTGAACACCACACTCAAGCCGATGGTCTTATCATTACACCTTCTCATAACCCCCCCGCAGATGGTGGTATAAAATATAACCCTCCTCATGGAGGCCCTGCGGAAGGAAATATTACCCAACGCATTGAAAAGCGCGCGAACGACATTATTCAACGAGGTTTGTTAGATGCAAAGCAAGCAAGTTATCAACATGCATTGCAATCGCCGTTATTAACCAAGCAAGACTTTATTACTTTCTATGTAAATGAATTATCAAAAGTTATTGACTTTAAGGCAATACAACAAGCTGGAGTAACCATTGGTGCTGATCCGATGGGAGGATCTGGTATTGATTATTGGCCTGCTATTGCTGAACGTTATCAACTAGCATTAACGGTGGTAAACGATAAAGTAGACGCTAGCTTTGCTTTCATGACCCTTGATAAAGATGGAAAAATTCGCATGGATTGTTCATCACCCTATGCGATGGCTAGCTTGATTGATTTAAAAGATCGTTTTGATATTGCTGTAGGAAATGATGCTGATTTCGATCGCCACGGCATTGTGACAAAAACAGATGGGTTAATGAATCCTAACCATTATCTCGCGGTTGCTATTCATTATTTAATGACGCATCGACAATGGTCAGATACTTGTAAAATTGGTAAAACATTAGTGTCTAGCTCGATTATTGATCGTGTGGCCAAATCATTAAACAAACCGTTGGCAGAAGTGCCTGTTGGTTTCAAATGGTTCGTAGAAGGGCTTCATTCTGGAGACTATGCTTTTGGTGGTGAAGAAAGTGCTGGTGCTTCGTTTTTAGCACTTGATGGTAGTTGTTGGACAACCGATAAAGATGGTTTCATCATGGCGCTGCTTGCAGCAGAAATATTAGCCGTAACAGGAAAAAACCCTCAACAGTACTATAATGAGCTAGCCGAAGCATTAGGTGAGCCTTGCTATAAGCGCAATGAAGCCGTTGCAACATTACAACAAAAACATATTTTCACATCAATTGATGCAAATGACATAAACGAGCAGACCTTAGCGGGCGAGCCTATCATTGAGACAATGACACATGCCCCGGCAAATGGTGCGCCTATTGGTGGTATTAAGGTTACCACTGAGAATGGTTGGTTTGCAGCTAGACCGTCAGGTACGGAAGATATTTATAAAATATACGCTGAAAGTTTTATTAATGAAGCGCATTTAGATCGTATAATTGAGGATGCCCAATTGATTGTTAAGAAAATGTTTACAAAAAATGCATCATAATGGTGCGAAATAACGTACAATTTGATTAAAATTTAACAAGGATTAAGATGCAAGGAGTGCATTTAACAACAATAACAAGTTCATTTTAAGAGAGATTATGCCTCATCGTCAGTACATACATCGACCGACAGTGATAAAAGATTTATTAGTGATAGCAGTGGTAAACTTAGCGTTTCTGATTGTTTTCATGCAAATAGACTTTTTTGAAGGCATCTATCAATTTGTAATGAGACATGAAAACTATGAACTTGACGAGTTAATTCCACTAACGTTCACGCTAGCGTTTAGCTGGCTTATTTTCAGTTACCGCCGGATACGAGAGCTAGGTATTATGGCTCATACGTTAGAGCAAATATCATTAATAGATCCGCTAACCGGTTTACCCAATAGACGTTCAGGACAATTAAGCTTAATTTCTTGGTGTGAGTTAGCCAATAAACACGAACAACCATTTGCAGTGTTTCAAGTTGATTTAGATGATTTTAAAAAAGTAAATGACTTATATGGACAATTAGTCGGTGATGAAGTGCTAAAGCAAGTCACAAGAAAGCTTAATGCAGCTATTCCTAAGCAAGCATTATTATGTCGCTGGTTAGATGATAACTTTATTGTAATAGCGCCGATTACATCAAAGTCTCCCCCGTATCAATTTGCTGAAAAATTACAACAAGCGATTGATGATCCAACCATGGCATCTACTGTTGAGATCACCTGTAGTATAGGGTTTGCTATTTATGAAAAACATCAAATTGTTGAAGATATCCTTCATGATGTAGAAGATGCTCTTTTAGTGGCAAAACATCGTGGTAAAAATGCGATCCACGGTCATAGTTAACTGAAAGTAACGTTGAAAGTTTTCTGCTATGAACACGTTTTTTTATCTGAGTGAATATTATAGTAAAAAAATGACGCTAAATATTTTACAATAACCACTATCATTCACCATAGTAAGAAATTGGTTTGGGTAGTTTACAGCAGCAGTTACAAACAACGGGTGACTTTCTAGCGCTTTCACGCGAGCATCCATGGTCATTACCAGAAACATTTTCCTTTGATGTTACTCATCAAGCAACCACTTCACAATGTACCGTGTCTGTTATTGACACCGGTATTATTTCATTTTCACCAAAAGGTGTAGACACCACGCAAGATATTGTTTTATCTAGTGGTGTTCATGGTAATGAAACAGCACCCATTGAAATTTGTCGCGATATCATTCAAAAGATTATTCTCGGTCAGCTTAATGTTGGTCAGCGGGTTTTATTTATTTTTGGCAATATTGCTTCGATGAATATTGCTGAGCGCTTCGTTGAAGAAAACATGAACAGGCTCTTCTCAGGAGGGCATTCACTAGATCAAGGAAATGGTGCAGGACTCATTAATAAAGAGCGTGAGCGCGCTTTATTGCTTGAAAACACGATCAAACAATTTTTTGAACATGGCGCCACCCTCAATAAATCGCGTGAACGTATGCACTATGACTTACACACAGCAATTCGTGGTGCAAAATATGATAAGTTTGCGGTATACCCGTATTTACATGGCAAACCTAGAAAATCTTCGCAATTACAATTCCTTTTAGCGTGTGGTGTGAATACTGTTTTATTATCAAATTCACCTACAACGACATTCAGTTATTTTTCGTCAAAGCACTTTGGTGCCGATGCCTTTACTATTGAACTTGGTAAGGTTCAGCCATTTGGTAATAACGACATGACACAGTTCAAACAAGTAGCTTCAACGCTAACTAAATTAGTGTCTGGGCAAAACCTTGAGCTCAAAGCATACGATGAAAATGACTTTCATATATTTACCGTTGCACAGGTGATAAATCGTCAGCATGAAGCGTTTGAATTAACGTTTTCTAGCGATACGGTTAATTTTACTGACTTTCCAAAAGACCACGTTTTAGCAATAGATGGCGGTAACAAAATCAAAACTAAGCATGAAGGTGAAGCAATTATATTCCCAAATGCGAATGTTGCCATTGGTCAGCGAGCGATGCTGACGGTGATCCCTGCCAGTTTGAACGAAAATTAACCATCGAATATATTAACAGGTACATAAGTAATTTATTGTTTTTATAGATTTTAAAATATTTCTGTAAACATTAATGTTCACTTACAAACAAGATGAAGTGTGGTGTACTTTTGAAACTTGCATTACAGTTAACGTAAAGGTAAAGTTTGCGCAGGTAAAAAACATAAATGATAACGCACCTAAAACGAAAGTCTCATTTATGCAATCTCGCACTATACTTGATTGCATACAGGTTTTTGATATTCCCTTTAACATTGGGTAAAACATAAGAGAAGGCTATGAATACTGACATTTACAAAGAAGGCCCTGTTGTACACAACGCGGCTTTTATTGATGGTCATTCAGTTGAAATCCCCATCCTCAAAATATTACAACAAGATGGTACTGTATACCAAGGCGCTGAACTTCCAAACATTGATGAAGAGCACGCGGTAAAAATTTATAAAGCACTGGCTTTTCACCGAGCATTAGACGAACGCATGATTGGTGCACAACGCCAAGGTCGTATAAGTTTCTATATGGCTGCATTAGGTGAAGAAGCTGCTAGCATAGGTGGTGCAGCAGGATTAGAAGTACAAGATATGATCATGGCACAATACCGTGAGCAAGGTGCTTTAATTTATCGAGGTTTTAGTTTAGAAAACTTTATGAATCAAATGTTTTCTAATGAAAAAGATCTGGGTAAAGGCAGACAAATGCCAATTCATTATGGTTCGAATGAACTAAACTACATGACAATTTCTTCTCCTTTAGGGACACAAATACCACAAGCCGCCGGTTATGCTTATGGTCAAAAACTTCAAGGAAAAGACGCAGTAACACTTTGTTATTTTGGTGAAGGTGCCGCTTCAGAAGGTGATTTTCATGCAGGACTAAACATGGCAGCAGTGCATAATGCACCTGTTATTTTCTTCTGTCGTAACAATGGTTATGCTATTTCAACCCCTTCTGATGAACAATATGTCGGTAACGGTATTGCTTCACGTGGTGTCGGTTACGGCATGAAAACCATTCGTATTGATGGCAATGATATTTTAGCGGTGCTTAAAGCAGTACAATTAGCTCGCGCTTATGCCATTGAAGAAAGTAAACCTGTGATGATTGAGGCGATGTCTTATCGATTAGGGGCTCACTCCACATCAGACGATCCTTCTGGTTACCGTACGAAAGAAGAAGAAGAAAAATGGCATGCTCATGATCCACTTTCCCGTATGAAATCATGGATGTTAGCGCAAAACTGGTGGGATGAAGCCCAAGAAACGGCATTGTTTGACCAGCTGCGTGAAGATATTTTAGCTGCAGTTAAAGTGGCTGAAAAAATCGCGAAACCACCAGTAGAAGATTTGGTTTCTGATGTGTATGACCAAGTGCCTGAACATTTACAGAAACAGTTGGCATCACTTAAAGCACATATCAAAAAATATCCTGAAGCGTACCCGCTTACTGCAGGGAGAATCAAATAATGGCACAAATGAATTTATTACAGGCAATTAACAATGCCTTAGATATTGCCATGGCAGAAAACGAAAGTGCCCTGTGTTTCGGCGAAGATGTAGGTCATTTTGGTGGTGTATTTAGAGCGACAAGTGGTTTACAGGAAAAGTATGGTAAAGCGCGTTGTTTTAATACACCACTGGTTGAGCAAGGTATTATTGGCTTTGCTAACGGTCTAGCAGCACAAGGCAGTACGCCAATAGCAGAAATTCAATTTGCGGATTATATTTTCCCAGCATTTGATCAAATTGTTAACGAATCTGCAAAATTTAGATACCGTAGTGGTAATGAGTTCAATGTAGGTAACCTCACCATTCGTACACCATACGGCGGTGGTATTGCTGGCGGTTTATACCACAGCCAATCACCTGAAGCATATTTTGCTCATACGCCAGGTTTAAAAATTGTTGTACCGCGTAATCCTTATCAAGCGAAAGGGCTTTTACTTGCTTCAATTCGTGATGATAATCCGGTTATTTTCTTTGAACCTAAACGCTTATATCGTGCGTCAGTGGGTGAAGTACCCGAAGAAGATTATCAATTACCCATTGGTAAAGCAGAAGTCACTGAGCAGGGTAAAGATATTACTTTGCTAGCGTGGGGCGCTCAAATGGAAATTATCGAGAAAGCAGCGGAAATGGCTAAAAAAGATGGTGTTTCATGTGAGCTTATTGACTTACGCACTATTTTACCTTGGGATGTAGAAACGGTTGCAAATTCAGTATTAAAAACTGGCCGATTACTTATTTCACAAGAAGCTCCGTTAACGGCGGGTTTTGCTAGTGAAATAGCAGCAACGATTCAACAAGAATGTTTCTTACATTTAGAATCTCCTATTGAACGAGTGTGTGGTATTGATACACCATATCCGCTTTCTCTTGAAAAAGAACATGCCGCTGATCACTTAAAAGTGTATGAAGCGATCAAACGCAGCATTAATTACTAGGGTTTAAAACATGAGCATTGATTTTATTTTACCGGACATTGGAGAAGGTATCGTTGAATGTGAACTGGTTGAGTGGCTAGTAAAAGAGGGTGATCACATCAAAGAAGATCAACCTGTTGCCGACGTTATGACCGACAAAGCGCTTGTTCAAATACCAGCAATGCATTCAGGCATCGTTGATAAGCTTTATTACGCTAAAGGTGAAATTGCAAAAGTGCATGCGCCTTTATTCGCCATGACTCCAGAAGGTGACGCAACGTCACAAGTGGAAGCTAAACCAGAATCTAGTGAAAAAAGCAATAAACCAGCGGCCGATCCTGCTTCTGGTACTATTGTTGAAGATTTTATCTTACCTGATATTGGTGAAGGTATTGTTGAGTGTGAGGTCGTTGAATGGTTAGTTGCAGAAGGCGATAGTATTGAAGAAGATCAGCCAGTAGCGGATGTAATGACTGATAAAGCCTTAGTTCAAATACCCGCAATGCATTCTGGCACAGTGGTAAAACTCTATTACGCGAAAGGCGAAATTGCAAAAGTGCATGCACCGCTATTTTCACTTGAACGCGCATTAACTGAGCCGCAAGACTCAACTGCCGCCGTGTTACCTGAAAATGAAAAGTTACCGGTACCTCCCGCGACAGCTTCAACACCCGCTGACGTATCAAAACCCGTAACCACTGCAAACAAAGTCGTTAATAAAAAGGCGGTTGCGAGCCCTGCGGTTCGTCGTGTTGCTCGTGAACTCGGTGTAAACATTCACGAAATACCCGGCAGTGGCAAGAAAGGCAGAGTTTATAAAGATGATGTACATGCGTTTAAGGACGCACCAGCAACTGAACAACACGATAAACCAACATCAACTGCCACAGGCGGTACACGTGTTGAAGCGATCAGAGGCGTAAAAGCAGCAATGGCTAAAGCGATGGTTGCGTCAGTATCAACGATTCCTCATTTTACTTATTGTGAAGAAATAGACATGACGAACTTGATCAAGCTTCGTGGTGATCTAAAAGAAGTCTATGCTAAACAAGACATTAAGTTAACCATGATGCCATTTTTCATGAAAGCAATGTCATTAGCATTGAAAGAGTTTCCAGTGATAAATTCACAGCCTAACGAAGACTGCACAGAACTTACCTATTTTGATGATCATAATATTGGTATGGCCGTTGATTCTAAAGTTGGTTTATTGGTACCAAATGTTAAACAGGTGCAAACAAAATCTATTATTGATTTAGCGAAAGATATTACTCGTTTAACCAATGATGCGCGTTCAGGGCGCGTTGCAGCAGCTGATTTGAAAGGAGGCACAATCTCAATTTCAAACATCGGTGCTATTGGTGGCACGGTAGCTACGCCAATTATTAATAAGCCAGAATCTGCGATTGTTGCACTTGGTAAGTTACAAACGTTACCGCGTTTTAATCAACAAGGCGACGTTGAAGCACGCTCTATCATGCAAGTAAGTTGGTCTGGCGATCATCGTGTCATTGATGGTGGCACTATTGCGCGTTTTAGTAACTTGTGGAAGTCATTCTTAGAAGAGCCTAGCAATATGCTTGTTCACATGAGCTAAGATGATTATTGCTCATTCAGCTTAAAAAGTGAAACTTAAAAAACGGCTCTTACAAGGGCCGTTTTTTTGTGGCTAAAAAAAATGGCCCCTTCAATATGAAGGAGCCATTTGTTAGCGTTAATCCTTGTTCAGCATAGTTCTTTATAAATCAATGCTAGTTAAGTGGGGCTTAACCAATAAACTGACGAGCATTACGGAACATTCTTACCCAAGGTGAATCTTCATGCCACTCATCAGGATGCCATGAATTGGCAACTGTACGGAATACTCGTTCAGGGTGCGGCATCATTATCGTGACACGGCCATCTGTTGTCGTTAATGAAGTAATGCCATCAGGTGAACCATTCGGGTTTGCAGGGTAAGTTTCGGTGATGTCACCATAATTATTGACGAAACGCATGGCAACCGTGCCAGAATCATTAGCAGTACCTATTGCTTCTTCACTGATAAATTCAGCGCGGCCTTCACCGTGTGAAACCGCGATTGGCATGCGTGAACCTTCCATTCCTTTGAAGAAAATTGAAGGGCTTTCTTGTATTTCAACTAATGAAAAACGCGCTTCAAAACGTTCAGATGCATTTTGCACGAAATGAGGCCATGCTTCAGCACCTGGAATAATTTCTTTCAAGTTAGATAACATTTGGCAACCGTTACAAATACCTAAAGAGAATGTATCTTCGCGGTGGAAGAAGGTTTTAAACATCTCACGAGCATTAGCATTAAACAAAATTGATTTCGCCCATCCCTCACCAGCGCCTAGTACGTCACCGTATGAGAAACCGCCACAAGCAACAAGGCCTTTAAAATCCGCCAAATCTACACGGCCAGCAAGTACATCTGACATATGCACGTCAATCGCTTTAAAACCTGCACGATCAAATACTGCAGCCATTTCAACGTGTGAGTTAACACCTTGCTCACGTAAAATAGCCACTTTAGGGTTATTCCCTGTTTGTGCATCTTTTGCGATTAAATCAGCAACGATATCGTCGTTAATATCATAAGATAATGACACGTTTAAACCTGGATCTTCCGTATCGAATTTAACGTCGAATTCTTGTTGAGCACACTCAGGGTTATCACGCATTGCTTGCATTCTAAGTGTTGTTTCTGCCCAAACCGTACGGAAATAAGTACGGCTATTTTCTAATACTGTCTCACCATTTCGGGTAAATCGAATGGTGTCATCATTATTGATACCACCGATATCTGTGCAAAGCGCAGCAATGCCATGTTGTTCAAACACTTGGTTTACATCATCAACATCTTGATCCCGAACTTGGATAACGGCGCCTAATTCTTCGCTGAATAATATACTTAAATCATCACCAGAAAATGCGGTTAAATCAATGTCTACCCCGGTATGGCCAGCGAAGGCCATTTCAACGACAGAAGTAAATAACCCACCATCACTTCTATCATGATAAGCCAGTAGTTTTTCGTCTGCGACAAGCGATTGAATAGCATTGAAGAAACCTTTTAATGTTTCTGGGCTGTCGACATCGGGTGTTTCAGTGCCTAATTGTTTGTAGACTTGTGCTAAGCACGAACCACCTAAACGGTTTTTACCGTTGGATAGGTCAATGGCGATCAAGCGGCTTTCGCCTTTATCAATGCGTAATTGAGGTGTGACGGTTTTACGTACATCTTCAACACGACCAAATGCAGTGATCACTAACGAAAGTGGAGAGGTTACCGCTTTTTCTTCGCCGTTCTCTTGCCATTTAGTTTTCATTGACATGGAGTCTTTACCAACAGGAATGGTTAAGCCGAGTGCCGGACAAAGTTCTTCACCAACGGCTTTAACCGCTTCATATAGACCAGCGTCTTCACCGGGGTGTCCAGCTGCAGCCATCCAGTTTGCAGAAAGTTTAATTCGATTTAAATCGCCAATATCTGCGGAGGCAATATTAGTAAGAGATTCAGCGACGGCTAATCGTGCAGAAGCACCATAATTGAGTAGGGCAACCGGTGTTCGTTCACCCATTGACATTGCTTCGCCGTGATAAGAATCAAGAGCAGCAGTTGTAACGGCACAATCTGCAACCGGAACTTGCCAAGGGCCAACCATTTGATCGCGGGCAACCATACCAGTAACACTGCGATCACCAATAGTGATCAAAAAGGTTTTTTCAGCAATAGTTGGTAAACGTAAAATGCGATCAGCAGCATCAGCAACAGATACATTGGTTAAGTTTAATGCCGCACCTGTTTTGGTTTTGCTTTGCACGTCGCGGTGCATTTTAGGGGGTTTACCTAGTAAAAGATCTAATGATAAATCAATCGGTTTATTTAACTGTTCATCGTCTGCAAAATGTTCATCAGTTAATGTTAAATGCTCTTCTTCGGTTGCTTTACCTACAACAGCAAATGGTGCTCGCTCACGTTGACAAATAGCTTCAAACTGGGCTAGTTTTTCATCTGAAACTGCTAATACATAACGCTCTTGAGATTCATTACACCAGATCTCTAAGGGTGACATGCTACGCTCGTCGTTAGGTACGTTGCGTAATTCAAAGTTGCCACCGCGTCCACCATCAGCTACAAGCTCTGGGAAGGCGTTAGATAAACCGCCAGCACCAACATCATGAATAAATAAAATAGGGTTTTCGTCACCTAATTGCCAACAGCGGTCGATTACTTCCTGACAACGACGTTCCATCTCTGGGTTTTCACGCTGCACAGAAGCAAAGTCAAGGTTTTCAGCAGATTGACCTGATGCCATTGACGAAGCAGCGCCACCGCCTAAACCAATGTTCATTGCTGGGCCGCCTAAAGCAATGAGGTTTGCGCCAACATTAATTTGACCTTTTTGTACATGCTCATCACGTATATTACCTAAGCCACCGGCAAGCATTATTGGTTTATGGTAACCACGTACTTCTTTACCGTTGAATGAATCTACTTGTTCTTCATAAGTGCGGAAATAACCAAGAATATTAGGACGACCAAATTCGTTGTTAAATGCTGCGCCACCTAATGGACCTTCAACCATAATGTCTAAGGCAGATACTATACGTTCTGGCTTACCAAAGTCTGTTTCCCAAGGCTGCTCAAAGTTAGGAATGCGTAAGTTAGATACGGTAAATCCTACTAAACCTGCTTTAGGTTTAGAACCAATGCCTGTTGCGCCTTCGTCACGAATTTCACCGCCTGAGCCGGTAGCTGCACCTGGGTAAGGTGAAATAGCTGTAGGGTGATTATGGGTTTCAACCTTCATTAAAATTTGAATATCTTCGTGGTTGTAACCATATTCTTTTGATTCAGGGTGCGGGAAGAAACGTCCACCTTCAGAGCCAACCATCACTGCAGCGTTATCTTTATATGCGCTTAATACGTAATCTGGATTAGTTTCGTAGGTGTTTTTAATCATTTTAAATAATGATTTTGGCTGCTCTTGGCCGTCGATTGTCCAGTCAGCATTAAATATTTTGTGACGACAATGTTCTGAGTTTGCTTGAGCAAACATATAAAGTTCGATGTCGTTAGGGTTACGACCAAGCTTGATGAAATTTTCAACTAAGTAATCAATTTCGTCGTCAGCAAGTGCTAAACCTAATTCGATATTTGCGTTTGCGAGTGCTTCACGACCGCCGGATAACACATCAACTGCGTTTAATTTACTGGGTTCTGCAGTGGCAAAAAGTGTTTGTGCTTGTTGTGCGTCACTAAAAATCACTTCCATCATGCGGTCATGAATCAAACCGTTTAATTGTTGCTCTTGTTGTGCACTTAGCGCTGAACTTTGAACATAATAAGCAAGGCCTCTTTCAAGGCGAACGACTTTATCTAACCCACAGTTATGGGCAATATCAGTAGATTTTGATGACCAAGGTGAAATAGTACCAGGGCGAGGAGTAACCAATAGTAGCTTACCTACTGGTTCATGTTCTTCAATGCTAGGACCGTACGTTAGCAGCTTTGCTAATACGTGTGTTTCTTGTTCGTTAAGCTCAGCAGTTAAGTGTGCAAAATGCGTATACTCTGCATAAATATCTGTGACAGGAAGGCTAAGTTCAGCACACTGATCAAGTAATTTCTTGATACGAAAATCAGATAAGGCTGGAGCGCCACGAAGGGTTTGAATCAACATCGCCATATTATGTATTCACCAAGGTTGGATTTATTGGAATAAAAATCGCGCGTATTATAGTGTAAAAGCAGGGCAATAGTAAAAAAAATTCCATGCTTGTTTTCCGGAAATGAAAAAAAAGACTTTGATAAACAATAAAAGCACGCCACAATGGAATGATGAACGTTGTACACTTTAAATATTTTCGCAATATATTCCTTGTTTGGTTGTTATGTCTACCGTTTATTTTTACGTTGAGCGGTTGTCAAAAAAAGTCTGAACAATCAGGGCTGGTGAACGTTGCCAAACAAGGTTATATCACTGTTGGTACCCTTTATGGATTAACGAGTTATTATATCGGCCCAGAAGGTGAAACAGGCTTTGAATATGAATTAGCAAAAAAATATGCTGATTATCTAGGAGTGGAATTAAAAATAGTTGCTAGTTATAGCTTAGCAGAGCTTTTTGCTTTGCTTGATAGCGGCGAGGTTGATTTTTTAGCAGCAGGGTTAACCATTACAGATAAACGGCTACAGCGTTATAATTTTGCACCTAGCTATAATCGTATTAGTCAAAAACTTGTTTTTAAACAAGGGAATAAGCGCCCTAGGAAATTAGAAGATTTAACAGGTAAGTTGATAGTTACCGCTAACTCAAGCCATGTTGAAAATTTACAAACTATTCAACAAACTTTCCCGACACTTACATGGCAAGAAACTGAAGAATTAGACAGCGAAGAAGTACTGATCCGTATTTTAAATGACGAGTTTGACTATACGATCATCGATAGCCATACGCTTGCCGTTAGCCGCCGATATTACCCTGAAATTAGTATTGGTTTTACCCTCCAGGCGTCAGAGCTGATCGCGTGGCCGGTTCGCAAAGAAGGCGATGATTCAATTTTGGCAAGTATGATTGAATTTTTTGGCGACATTCATCATAACGGTACTTTATTAGCCCTTGATGATAAGTATTTTGGTCATGTAGAACAGTTTAATTATGTAGATACTCGTACTTTTATTAAAGCAGTTGATGCAAAACTACCACAATATCGTCCGCTTTTTGAAAAATATGCACAAGATATCGATTGGCGATTGCTGGCTGCTATCAGCTACCAAGAGTCACATTGGAACCCAAGAGCAAGATCTCATACAGGGGTACGAGGTATGATGATGTTAACGTTACCGACTGCCAAGCAAATGGGAATTAAAAGTAGAATCGATGCCGAGCAAAGTATTCAAGGTGGGGCTAAATATTTTCAACAAATGTTTGATCGCATGCCTGATAGAATACCACATCCAGACAGATTATGGTTTGCCTTAGCATCTTATAATGTTGGACTTGGTCATTTAAATGATGCGAGAGAGATCACGCGTCTGCAAGGGGGAGACCCTGATCGTTGGGTGGATGTTAAACAGCGGTTACCACTATTAAAACAGAAAAAGTATTATAAGTTTACTCGCTATGGTTATGCGCGGGGTGATGAACCCGTGAATTACGTGGAAAACATTCGACGCTATTACGATACCTTAACTTGGATGGATGAGAAACAACAAGAAGCTGAGCAACAGCTGTTGCTTGAGGCGTTAGAGCAACAAGAACTCACCAATGCTAACCCTAATGTATCAGCAACCGAAAAGCACAGCCCTGAACTGCCAAAAGGCGAGTAACAACACTTACGGTTCAGACTAATTTTAATCATAAATAGTCGTGAACGATTAAATGGAGATATTTTCTTACATTAAACAGACAGCATTTCATGAAACTGTCATATATTCTCTTGATAATAATACCTATAGACACCATATATAGAGTATGTTTGTTGAACGTTTTTAAGTGAATCGTGTCTATATTAAGTAGCAACAAGCATCATAATATTAATAGGAGAATATCATATGCAAAAAGCACGAAAAGTGTCGCATTCAACGCAACGAAAACGTTTAATGAATCGGCATAAAGTAAAAGTGAATAACCGTCGTTTGATGCACTTTATACAAGAAAATCAAGACGTAAACTGTACTCATAACGGTAGCATGAATTAAAGCTTGCTACCGTTATTTTTCATCTGTACTTTCATCTTCACCTTTATTCTATTACCCACCTTCTATTACCTTATATAAAGTGTCGAATAAAATTTACATATTATTACATTCTATCTTTTGTTATTTTTAGTCTTTCTTTAACAGCACATTAACAATTTGCTACATTGATTATACTACGATAAAAAAAAGGGAATAATAATGTTAAAAAAATGGTGTAAACCGTCACAAATAGCCATTGCTGCTTCTATTTGTATTACCACACTTTCGCCATCGGCCTTTGCCGATAAAATTAAACAAGTGACTTCGGTAGAAGGGATTTCTGAATACCGCCTAGATAATGGATTACAAGTACTGTTGTTTCCAGATAATACGAAAGAAACTGTCACTGTTAATGTTACTTACCACGTTGGCTCTAAACATGAAAACTATGGTGAGACGGGTATGGCTCATTTGTTAGAGCATCTTGTCTTTAAAGGCACGCCAAAGCACAAAGATATTCCTGCAGAATTAAGTTCTCATGGTGCAAGACCAAATGGCACCACGTGGACCGATCGTACTAACTACTTTGAAACCTTTGCTGCCACAGAAGAGAACATCGACTGGGCATTGAGCATGGAATCAGATCGTATGGTTAATTCGTTCATTGCCAAAAAAGATTTGGACAGTGAAATGACTGTGGTACGTAATGAATTTGAACGTGGTGAAAACAACCCGTTTAGAATTACCTTACAACGTATGTTGGCAGCAGCATATGAATGGCATAATTATGGTAAGTCTACTATTGGCGCTCGAGCAGATTTAGAAAATGTGCCAATTGACCGTTTACAAGCTTTCTACCGTAAATATTATCAACCAGATAACGCCACATTAACTGTCGCAGGTAAGTTTGATGTAGATACGATGTTGGAAAAAATCAACGCAACGTTTGGTAAAATTGCTAAACCAACACGCGTGATTCAACCGTTATATACCCGTGAACCCGCACAAGACGGTGAACGCTATGTGACGGTACGCCGTGTAGGTGATGCACAAATGATTGGTGCTGTTTATCATGTACCAGCAGGGTCGCATCCTGACTTTGCTGCGATTGATGTATTAAATGAAGTACTTTCAGCGCAGGCAACAGGGCGGTTACATAAATCACTTGTTGAGCAGAAACTGGCGAGCAACGCGTTTGGTTTTAATTTTCAGTGGGCTGAGCCAGGAGTTGCCATTTTTATGGCAGAAGTAGATAAAGCAAACGATTTAGCGAAAACTGAAACTGCACTTATTTCAACGTTAGAAGGTATTAGCGATAAACCAATTACCTCAGAAGAAGTTGAACGAGCCAAACGCACCATTTTAAAAAATACCAAATTAGCCTTTAATTCATCAGAGCGTATTGCCATGGAATTAAGTGAATGGCTAGGTATGGGTGATTGGCGTTTACTTTTCTTAAACCGTGATCGTATTGAAAATGTTACAGTTGAAGATGTCAACCGTGTTGCTGCTAGTTATATTACTCGTAACAACCGAACATTAGGTAAGTTTATTCCTGCTGAAAACCCTGAGCGTGTTGACATTCCACATGTTGAAAGTGTATCAGCAATGGTCAAAGACTATAAAGGCCGTAAAGCTGTAGCGCAAGGTGAAGCTTTTGAACCATCTCATGATAATATTGATGCGCGCACTGAAACGAGTAAATTAGACACTGGTGTGCAAATAGCGTTACTGCCTAAGAAAACACGAGGCGAGTCGGTTGTTGTACAAGTTAATTTGCAAATGGGTGACTTACTTTCTTTACAAGGTCTAAATGCTGTTGGTGATGCAACGGGCGCTATGTTAATGCGAGGCACTGAGAATTATACGCGTGAACAGCTTAAAGAAGCGTTTGATAAGTTAGAAGCGCAAGTGAGTGTTGGCGGTGGTGATACATATGCGTATGTTACCGTAAATACGACACGAAAAAACTTAGATGACACGTTAAAACTCGTTGGTGAAGTACTACAAAAGCCAGCGTTTAGTGAAAAAGAGTTCGAGCTGTACAAGAGTGAAACGAAAGTTGGAATCGAGCAGCAATTGCAAGATCCACAGCGTATCGCTTTTAAAGCATATTCTCGTCATCAAAGTCCTTTTCCAAAAGGACACCCAAACTATGTACCGACATTTGAAGAAATGTTAGCGGCATTAGGTGCTGTAACTTTAGAAGATGTTCGTCAGTTCCATAAAGACTTCTACGGTGCATCTAGTATGCAAATTACTGTCGTAGGTGATTTTGATGAAGCTGCGACCACTAAAGTATTAGATGAAATGACGACTAACTGGCAAAGTAGTAAGGATTATGCTCGTATTGATAACCCTTACAAAAAACTATCAAACGAAGCAATGACCTTTGATACTCCAGACAAGGAAAATGCAACCTTTGTCGCATCAATTAGTATTCCTGTTGGACAAAACCACCCTGATGCACCCGCGCTAACCATGGGGAATTATATGTTAGGTGGTGGTTTCTTAAACAGTCGCTTAGCAACCCGCTTGAGACAAAAAGATGGTTTAAGCTATGGTGCTGGCTCATTTATAAATATTAGTGATTTTGATGAGCGAGCGTCACTTGGGGCATACGCTATTTGTGCACCGCAAAACTTAGCAAAAGTGGAAGTAGGCTTTAAAGAAGAAGTTGCGCGTATGCTTAAAGATGGCTTTACCGATGAAGAAGTCGCTGCGGCCAAGTCTGGCATGTTGCAAGGACGTAAAGTGAGTCGTTCTCAAGATCGGGAACTAGCAGGCAAGCTAAATACAAATCTTCGTTTAGATCGCACGATGCAATTTAGTAAAAAATATGAAGCACAAATTGCGAAGTTAACGGCAGAAGATATTAATAACGTGATGCGTAAATACTTATCAGTAGAGGCATTTGCGATTATTAAAGCGGGCGATATGTCGAAAGTTGAAAAATAGACTTACATATCTTTGCTAAAAAGGAAGTGCTTAGGCTCAATGCCAGTCAGTTAAGCTGACTGGCATTTTTCTTTTTATCACAACTGCAGAATGTCACGGTTCTTTAAATTTGTTGTTTATTGTTTAACGCTCAAGTGAAGACTGTTCTTTTAATTTTTGTTTTAACAATTTTTTTTCTTTTCTACGGCGCTTAAAAAAGCTAGAAAGTAAAGCGCTACACTCTGTTGCCATCACGCCTGAGCTAATCTCAATTTGATGATTTAGCTTATCACTATTTGTTAGGTCAAACACCGTTCCTGCACTGCCGGTTTTTTCATCAGCGCAAGCAAAAACTACCCGTTTAATACGGCTATGAACCAATAACCCAGCACACATCGGGCAGGGTTCTAAGGTGACATATAAGGTGCAATCAAGCATCCGATAATTTTCTAGTGTTTTACCCGCTTGTCGAATGGCGATCATTTCTGCATGAGCAGAGGGATCATGTTGCATAATCGATTGATTAAAACCTTCACCAATAATATTACCGTCAGCAACGACAATTGCACCCACAGGTATTTCATCATGTTGTTCAGCTTTTAACGCTAACGCATAGGCTTTAGCCATAAATTCATGGTCAATTTCTGTTTGGCTGTATTGCGTCATGTTACAAAAACTCTTCTAGCAAGCTGTTTAAATACCGGTGGCCGAGCTTTGTCACTTGCCAGTTTCCATTGTGTTGTTGTAAAAGCCCTTTGTCTAAGGCACGATGCATTTTATCAGACACTGTGCTGAAGGCTAATCCCGTCATCTGTTCAAAGTCGGCTTCATTAAACGCTGAAAATAACCGTAATCGATTCATCATGAACTCAAAAGGGCGTTCTTCTTTGGCAACCGTTAATAGTTGATCTAAATGTTCACGGCTGGAATCTAAGTAACCTTTTGGGTGTTTAACTTTTATCGTGCGATGAATTTGTTGTTTAACGGGGTCCGTTATCTTTCCGTGAGCGCCACAACCTATCCCAAGGTAGTCGCCGTATTGCCAATAATTCAGATTATGTTGGCACTCAAAGCCTGGTTTAGCGAAGGCTGAAATCTCATATTGTTGATAGCCAGCATTCGTTAATAGTGCGTTGCCTTTATCTTGGATATCCCAAAGCGTTTCATCTTCTGGCAGTTTAGGTGGTTTTGAGTAAAAAGCTGTGTTCGGTTCAATGGTGAGTTGATACCAAGAAAGATGGGTTGGCGAAATATCGATCGCGGTTTTAATATCATCTAACGCGTTATCAAGTGATTGATTCGGTAAACCATGCATTAAATCTAGGTTGAAGGTATTGATGCCACATTCATGGGCGAGTGTCGCTGCTCGTTTAGCTTGATTACTGTCGTGAATACGCCCTAGCTTAATTAATTTGTCAGAAGCAAAACTTTGAACGCCAATGGATAAACGAGAAACACCACCTTGGTAAAACCCGATAAATTTATCTGCTTCAACCGTGCCAGGGTTTGCTTCTAAGGTGATTTCAATATCGGCACGGTGCTCAAATCGTTGTAATACTTGAGACAGTATTGCTGAAATTGCTTCTGCACTGAATAAACTTGGTGTACCTCCGCCAATAAAAATGGAGTGCAAAGGTCTATCGTAAAGTGCAAAGCGCTTAATATCAGCGTCAAGATCTTTGATCAATTCTGCAACATAAGCTTGTTCTGGAATATCATGTTTTAATGCATGAGAGTTAAAATCGCAATAAGGGCATTTTTCAATACACCAAGGTATATGGATATAAAGGGATAAAGGCGGAGCAGTTAACATCATTGCTGCTTATATCGCTTGTAACTTAGTTGCTAATTGGGCAAGTGCTTTTCCACGATGGCTTATAGTGTTTTTTTCTTCGCGGCTAAGTTGCGCTGAGGTTTTGTGTAATTCTGGTAGCCAAAAAAGCGGATCATAACCAAAGCCTTGCTCGCCTTGTTGTTCAGTTACAATACTACCTTCCCATACGCCATGGCAAATAAGTGGGGTGGGATCTTCCGCATGCGCCATATATACCAAGACACAATGAAATCGAGCACTTCGCTCATTTTCAGCAACGTTTTGTAAGGCATTGAGTAACTTTTGATTGTTATCGCTATCATTAGCGCTTTCGCCAGCATAACGAGCAGAATAAACTCCTGGAGCACCGTTTAAAGCGTCTACTTCTAAACCTGAATCGTCAGCAATCGCAGGCAAACCGGTAATATTTGCAGCATGTCTTGCTTTTATAATCGCATTTTCTACAAATGTTGTGCCTGTTTCGGGCACATCTGGTACATTAAACTCACTTTGTGCTTTTATCACAAAGCCTTTTTCTGCGAGCAAACTGGCAAGCTCTTTTACTTTACCTTGGTTACCGGTAGCTAAAACGATAGTTGTCATCTGTTCAAATACTGCTTAGAAAATAAAGCCGGATCATACCCTAATCTGAAAGAATTAGGGAGACTAAAGACGATATTTTGAGAAGGATAGGAAGTAATAATGACGTTAAAAGATAACCTATTAGGCTTAATGATAATTTTTATTTGGGGCTTTAATTTTGTCGTCATTGCTTGGGGTGTTCAAGATATGCCGCCATTATTAATGGGCGCTGCTCGTTTTTTATGTGTTGCGCTGTTAGGTTCATTATTTGTTGCTAAGCCAGGGATACCTTGGCGTTGGATGGCGCTTTATGCAATAACGCTTTGCTTTGGTCAATTTGCATTGCTGTTTTCTGCGTTGGCATTTGGTATGCCAGCAGGGTTAGCATCTATTGTTTTGCAGTCTCAGGCGTTGTTTACCATTCTATTTTCGATAGTGTTGTTAAAAGAGCAACTGCATAGAACCCAATTAATAGCCTTAACGATCGCATTTTTCGGCTTGTGGGCGATAAGCAGCGCAGGGCAGTCTACAGATATGACGTTAATTGGCTTTATGCTGACCATTGCAGGTGCCATGTCTTGGGCGATTGGTAATATTGTTAACCGTAAAATTACCCAATTAGGTTATCAAGCAAATTTAGGTTTGGTTGTTTGGTCAGCTTGGATAGCCGTTATTCCTTTTGCGCTTTCAAGTTACTATATTGAAGGGCCAGAAGTGATACTGCAAACGTTTGAAAGCTTTAATCTTTCTAGTGCATTAGTGTTACTTTATTTAGCAATAGGCGCATCTATTTTAGGTTATAGCATGTGGGGAGCCTTATTAAGTCGTTATCCTGCTGGTCAAGTCGCGCCATTAACTTTAGGTGTTCCTGTCGTGGGTATTATGTGTGCGTCGTTTTTTCTTGGTGAAACGCTAAATTCTGGACAAATATTAGGCATACTATTAGTGATGCTTTCATTGTTTATAAATGCCTTTGGTAAACGACTATTTAATAAAAAGCAATTAGCCTAACCGCTGTTAATTTAGCGATAAAAAACGGGCATCAAATGACGCCCGTTTTGTCTTGTCTAACATTAAGATTAACATCTTACGATGTTAATCTTCTTCAACTAAAGTCATTAAGGAAGTGTTACCGCCTGATGCTGTTGTATCAATGCTGATGGTTTTCTCCGTTAATAAACGTTGGATCAAATTGTCAAAGTACTCTGAACTGATCACCGGTAATATTGCCCCTTGACGTTCAGCTAACTTTTCACTGATATAATGCTTACGATCACAAAGACTATCAATAACAACCCCTGAGAGAGCAGGGTGATCTAACAGGGCAGATAAGTGACGTAATCTGGCCACTTGAAAAACGTTTTTATCAACACCTGTGGCAATAAATTTATCTCTAAAAGCGATGGCTTCATCATAGAATAAATCTGAAACAACTGAGATAACGGTATTACCTGTCGCTAATGCGGTTACTAATGAAAGTGTCCAAAAGTGAAAACTTGTATTTTTATCAGCAAAACAAATAATATTGCCACGGTTTTCCAAATAAAGCGTATTTGATTCACCTGTTGGACCAGGCAATACAGTAGGTTTCTTTAAGCGTTTTTCAATGCTGATTAATTGATCGCGAGCCGCTGCTAGTGTGCGGTTCAAATCATCGGCAAGGTCATCAACGATATCAACATGTGCAATTTTGGCTAATAATTGACGAACATAAGAGATCCGAGTGTTTAATTCCGTTAAACGCCAATCCTTTTCTGCCGTATCAGCTTTTTCCATAAATAGGTTTGCTTCAGACTCGGCTTGTTCATTACTCTCTAATGCTTCAACTTGTTCTGGCAACATATTGAATTGTTCGGCATCAGGCGTCGCTTTTTCTTTCATCAATCGTGTTAAATAGTTTGGACCGCCAGCTTTTGGCCCGGTGCCTGATAGGCCACGACCACCAAAAGGTTGAACGCCAACAATTGCGCCAATCATATTACGATTTATATAAATATTGCCTGCACGAGACAGTTTTGCTAATTCAAGGGCACGATGATTGATTCGTGTATGGACCCCCATGGTTAAACCAAAGCCTGTACTGTTTATTTTATCTACCACATTTTCAATGTCTTCGCCTTTAAAGCGAACCACATGCACACAAGGACCAAAAACTTCCTTTTTCAATACGCTTATATCATCAATTTCATATAGGCGAGGAGCGAAGAAATAGTGTTCATTGTCAGATAGCTTATCAGTTATCTCTTGAGCAATTTCACATTGGTATAATAACTTGCCATGTGATTGCATATAGTCGCTATGCGCGTTAAGTGCATCTAGAGCTTTTTGATCAATGACAGGGCCAATATCTGTACTTAGCATTGAAGGGTCGCCTATATGTAATTCGGCTAATGCGCCTTTAAGCATGGTAATTACATCGTCGGCTATTTCTTCTTGTAAATATAACACGCGCAACGCCGAGCAGCGTTGACCTGCCGATTGAAAGCCTGAAGAAATAATATCATCAACCACTTGCTCAGGTAGTGCGGTTGAATCAACAATCATGCAGTTTTGACCACCAGTTTCTGCGATCAAAGGTACTTGATCGCCACCACGCTCTGCTAAGGTTTGTGAAATTCTGGTCCCCGTTTCCGTAGAGCCAGTAAACATCACTGTTTGTACGCGAGTGTCAGGTACAATAACACTACCCACATCGCTACCTCGCGCGATTACCGCTTGTACAACACCCTCAGGTAAGCCAACTGACTTCATTAATCCAATAGTATATAAAGCTATCAAACCAGTTTGCTCTGCAGGTTTCGCTAACACAGTATTGCCGGTTGCGATTGCAGCAGCAACTTGACCTAAAAATATTGCCAGAGGGAAGTTCCAAGGGCTAATACACAACACCACACCGCGTGGTTCCAATCTATCATCTTCTACGAGTTCTACAGCTCTTTCTGCATAGTAACGACAAAAATCAACGGCTTCTCGTACTTCATCAATACCATCTTGTGCTATTTTACCCGCCTCTTTGATACACATGGCGATAAGTTCATTCATGTGTCGTTCAAGTATATCTGCAATGCGATATAAAAGTGCGGCGCGCTCAGTTACAGGTGTTTGTGACCATGAAGCCAATACGTTTTCTGCAGTATCAATCATAGCTAACATATCATCTTTATCGTGAAAATGGTGATATCCGATAATTTCATGATGGTTAGCTGGGTTTTTCACCGGTACTGAATTTTCAGGTAATGCGTCACTGTTAAGTAAGTTATTCTCAAACCAGTTATCAAGTGAGGTTTTTAGTGTGGATATTTCGATAATATCATCTAAGTCTACCCCTATTGAGTTATCACGTCCGTTACCATTTTTATCATGGTATAACGCGACCGGCTTGAGAATTTGATTGTTATATTTATCTTTTAAGCGTTGTGTTTTTTCAACGGGATCTTCAAGCAAAGATTCAACAGGTTGTGATTCATCCACGATGGCATTTACAAACGAAGAATTTGCGCCATTCTCTAATAAACGACGTACTAAATAGGCGAGTAGATCTTCATGATGACCAACAGGTGCATAAATACGACATTGGATACTTTCTCCTGAAACGATTTGATCGTAAAGCGAGTCGCCCATGCCATGTAAGCATTGAAATTCAAAGCCTTCTTTATCATCACCAGCAAGCTCTACAATAGTTGCTGCGGTGTAGGCATTATGTGTGGCAAATTGTGGGTAAATAGTATCACGGTAATCTAACAGTTTATTAGCACAAGCGTGATAAGAAACATCAGTGGAAGATTTACGTGTAAACACGGGAAAATGAAGATGACCGTCTTTTTGCGTATTTTTAATCTCAGTATCCCAGTACGCCCCTTTAACTAAACGTACCATCATTTTGCGGTTTGTTCGTAATGTTAAACTGCGTAACCATTCTACGACCCAAAGTGCGCGTTTTTGATAGGATTGCAATGCAATACCAAAACCATTCCAGTCACCTAAATCGTTATCACTAAAGACTGCTTCAATGATATCGAGTGAAATATCTAAGCGTTCTGATTCTTCAGCATCAACGGTTAGGCCGATGTTATAGCGTTTAGCTTGTAAACATAGGGTTTTAAGTTTTGGAACGATTTCAGCTAAAACACGTTCTTTATGGCTAAACTCGTAACGTGGATGTATCGCTGACAGTTTTACAGAAATACCGGGTACCTTACGTGGGTCATTTTTACCTGAGGCTTGAGCAATTGAACCAATAGTTTCTATTGCTTGTTGATAAGAGGCTAAGTATCGTTGAGCATCTTCCATGGTGCGAGCACCTTCGCCAAGCATATCGTAAGAATATACATAGCCATTTTGTTCTTTAGTGGCTGCACGCTCAGTTGCTGCTTCAATGGTTTCGCCCATTACAAACTGTTTACCCATGATTTTCATGGCATAGTTCATTGATTTACGAATAACAGGTTCGCCAAGACGACCGATGGTTTTTTTCAGTAGACCAAAGTTATCTTGCTTGCGCTTGTCTGCATAATTCACCATAGAACCCGTAATTAATAGTCCCCATGATGAAGCATTCACAAACAAAGATTCACTACTGCCAAGGTGAGAGCTCCATTTACCTTGCGAAATTTTGTCTCGAATTAAGGCATCTTGTGTATGTTTATCTGGAACACGTAGTAACGCTTCAGCTAAACACATAAGTACTACACCCTCTTCACTAGAAAGAGAATACTCATTTAAAAGTGCATCTATGGCTCCATTGCCTTCTTGGTCTTCACGGATTTTTAAGACCATTTTACGAGCGCGTTCCCAAGCTCGACTTCGTGCACTTACGTTAACTTCTGCAATCGGTAGAATATGATCTACTGCTATATTTTCATCGATGCGATAAAACTCACGGATTTTCTGACGAATGGGACAGTCAGAGAATAACGAACCATTAAAAAGCATTTATTTGCCCTCAAAATATACTGAATAGTGCTTTAACACTATAGTCTTTTTATAGCCATTGAATATTTGAGAACGCTAAACATGATGTTGAAAGTCTTAACACATTTCTTACTTCATGATTAGCATTCATGTAGGCATACATTCAAATATTCATACCGTTAAGCATGGTGAGATAGCATTTCATCATGCTTAGTTAAAATGTCGTTGTTATCTTGTGGTGAAAGGGTACTTACCACAAAAATCACTATTGAACATAAGATAAAACCAGGAACAATTTCATACATTACTGAACTTAAAGATTGCCCATCTATAGTGAAAGGAGAATAAATCCAGAAAAGTACGGTTAGTGCGCCGGTGATCATTCCTGCTAACGCTGCGTTTCGAGTCATTTTTTTCCAGAACAAGCTACCGATTACTACCGGGCCAAAAGCTGCGCCAAATCCGGCCCAAGCATTACTGACCAGAGATAGAATAGATGAGTCACGATCATAAGCTAAATAAATAGCTACTAAGGCCACTAAGAATACCGATATTCTGCCTACGAATACTTGTTGTTTATCACTGGCTTCGCGATGTAAAAAAGTTTTATAAAAATCTTCCGTTAAAGAACTTGATGTCACTAGCAATTGCGAAGAGATGGTACTCATAATCGCAGCTAAAATAGCGGCTAATAAAAAGCCAGCAATGAGAGGGTTAAATAAAATTTGAGATAACAAAATAAAGATAGTTTCGGCATCATCTAATGCTAAGCCTGTTTTTGTCACATAAGCAATACCAGCAAAACCGGTTGCCATGGCACCAATGATGGCCACTATCATCCAACTCATGCCGATACGGCGTGCAGTAGGCATATCTTTAACACTGCGAATTGCCATAAAACGTACAATGATGTGAGGTTGACCAAAGTAACCTAAGCCCCATGCCATAGCAGAGAAAATACCAACAACACCAACACCACTAAAGATATCTAATAGATCGGGATTAACGGCTTTAATTGTTGAGTAGGTTTCAGACACGCCACCGATTTCATAAATAGCGACAGCAGGCACTAATACTAAAGCAACAAACATGATACAGCCCTGAACAAAATCAGTTAAACTGACCGCTAAAAAACCACCAAAAAGTGTGTATGCCACTACAACACCCGCGGTTACATATAAACCAATTTCATAATTTAATCCGAAAGAGCTTTCAAAAAGCTTGCCGCCAGCAACAATACCGCTTGAGGTATAAAGAGTGAAAAAAATCACGATAACGACAGAAGAAACAATTCTTAATTGCCTAGATTTATCATTAAAGCGGTTTTCAAAAAAATCAGGAAGGGTAATCGAATCATTTGCGACTTCGGTATAGGTTCTTAGTCGTGGAGCAACAATAAGGTAATTTAAAAAGGCACCTATCACTAGACCGATCGCAATCCATAAACTACTAACGCCTGATAGGTACATTGCGCCAGGTAACCCCATTAACATCCAGCCACTCATATCAGAGGCTCCAGCAGAAAGTGCAGCAACGCTTGGGCTTAAACTTCTACCGCCCAACATATAACCTGACACATCGCTGGTTGACTTACGATAGGCATAAAAACCAATACCAAGCATTGCAAGAAAATATAGGCCTAAAGAAAAAAACGTTTCAAATTCCAAAATAATTTCCACCGTTGTATTTTTATTGTAAGAGTAAATTTATTATTGATACTGGTAAAGAGTATCTCTATCGATTAATCCATAACACTTTATGACGACGTACTGTAACACTACTCTTTAATATTTAACAAAGGGCAATAAATTACTTTATTGCCAGTCACTTACGTTAGTTTATAAAACATAATGCGACAGAGTTAAGTCAGATGTACTGACTAAGTTCGCAGAGTCTATCATGGCAACCTTGCTGCAATGAACTATAGAATTGAAAAAAACAGGTTTTTATATTCATAGCGCAATTATATTCGCCATTATGGTATATTTTAGTGATAAAATTTTATGGATTTTTTAATTAAAAAGCTCTTTAAGGGAACAAGGTGTTTTTGGGGACATTGAATGCAAGATAAAGTGCCGTCGAACAATAGAGTGCTAAACGCTTTCCAAGCATGTAAAGATGGCTTAGTGCGATCTATTATGAAAATGAGCGTCGAGCCACAAGATGTAGATGATATCTTGCAGGAAACTTTTATTCGGGTTTTGCACTCTGACGAACAACAAACTATTAAATCACCTAAAGGTTATTTGTTTGTGGTCTCTCGAAACTTGGTGCTTAAAAAGTTAATGCAACAATCTAAAGAAATTCATACCGAACTTGATGACGCTTTGTTGGAAAGTGATGGTGAGAATGTTGTCGAAAAAGAGCTATTTCAAAAGCGTAAGTTTGAACGTTTTACTCACGTGTTAAATTCGCTACCAGAGAAAAACCGTAGAGCGATACTCTTAAGAAAGCTTTATTGTTTAAGCCATAAAGAAATCGCTAAAAAAATGAATGTATCTGTCAGCTCTGTAGAAAAATATATAGCAACAGGTTTAAGGCAATGTAAACAGTCGCTTTATACACAAGGGTATGACGTGGAAAGTAATACGAATGAAAAGCAGCATCAATCAAGCGAAGAGCGTGCACAATGAATTCAAGTAATAATGTAGTGCCATTACATACGGCGAATAAGATTGATGAAGAAGCATCTATTTGGCTAGTGCGATTAGATAATGGCAATTTATCTGAACAATCGAGAAAAGAATTAAAAGCTTGGTTGGCGGCAGATGAACGTCACCAAGTCGCGTTAAAAGCGATGGCTGAAATCTGGGATGATATGGATGAAATACTCAATAATATTGATGAAAAGGCATCATCGAACAAAATTTCCTTATGGACAGTATTAAAACCCGTAACCGCACCAGTGATGCTAGCGGCAAGTATCAGTTTTATTGCGCTTTTTATTTGGTTAATGATGCCATTAGATGTAACTAAAAACACCTATATAACGGTAAAAGGACAACAAATTGAAACCACATTTAAAGATGGTTCCATTATTCATTTAAATACTGATAGCCATATTGAAACAGAATTCTCTGCTGAGAAACGATTAGTCAAACTCATTAAAGGAGAAGCATTATTTGAGGTTGCTCATGATGCTAATCGTCCCTTTATTGTCTATGCTGGTGATCGCCTTGTACAAGCTATTGGCACTAAGTTTGTTGTTCATTTAAAGCCTAAGAATATTCAAGTTACTGTGACTGATGGTAAAGTGAAAATGTCAAAGGTTCATCCTAATGCAAACATTGCCGATATTAAAGCGCTTGATAACACTGTTATTCAAAAAGATGATGTGTACCTTACCAAAGGTGAAAAAGCTGTGGTAGCAGATAACAAATCACCCACGCTAACACATGTTGCCTCGGAGAATATGACGCGAGAACTCTCTTGGCTTGATGGCCAATTAATTTTTGACAACGAAGCATTGTTTGACGTAATCGAAGAAATAAATCGTTATATTGATATCACTATTGTATTAAAAGAACCTTCTTTACATGATATTAAAATAAGTGGCCGTTTCGAGTTAGGTGATAGCGACGCACTCATAGAAGCATTAGAGCTTTCTTTTAATATCGAATCACAACGTCTTGGTTCCAATAAAATTTTATTGACCAAGAAAGCGTAGGTAAACCCTAATATTGACAGTGATTTATCAAAATAATCATCTGTAATAAGGTGTTATCAATCGACAACACCTTATCCTCCTATTTTGCTACTTAACCTATCTTCGGAAGGTTTATTTTTTCAAGGTTAGGTACACACAAAATATACCGTCGTTGATATTCAATTAAAGGAAATTGTAAAAAATTTTACGGTTTTTTCCTTCATCCTACTCTTTAGTTTAGGTTGCACATTATTCTATTAACTAAAGCAACTCATTAAAGAAGATAAAACTATAAATACTAGGAAGGAAATAACATGTCTACTAAGTTTCGCACCGGAGCGCTGGCACTTGCTGTCAGTATGGCTCTTGGCAATACCTCTGTATATGCAGAAGAAGATAACTCACAAAAAGCAAAAGAAAAAAAAGTTGAACGCATCGCGGTTGTAGGGACACGAAGTGCACCACGCTCAGTTGATGACTCGCCAGTACCCATTGATTTAATTGGCGCTGAAGAGTTAGAAAGGTCGGGTAATACCGATATGTTAGAACTCTTAAAAGGTACAGTTCCTTCTTTAAACGTGCATGCTATGCCAATTTCTGATGCAGCAAGTTTGGTAAGACCTGCGAACCTTCGTGGCTTATCGGCAGACAGTACGTTAATTTTAGTAAATGGCAAACGTCGTCACCGTTCTTCAGTGATCGCTTTGCTTGGTGGTGGTATTAATGATGGTGCACAAGGACCTGATATTTCAGTGATCCCAAGTGCTGCGCTTAGACAAGTTGAAGTGTTACGTGATGGTGCTGCAGCGCAATATGGTTCAGATGCTATTGCGGGTGTAATGAACTTTGTTTTAAAAGATGATTCAGAAGGGGGATCATTAACGGTTCGTCATGGTTCGTATTACGAAGGTGATGGCGATACTACCGAAATAAACGGTAATATCGGTATGGAATTAACCCGTGATGGTTTTGCTAATTTAAGCTTTCAATATAAAAATGCAGATGCAACCAGCCGAAGTGTACAACGCCCTGATGCTCAAAGCCTGATTGATGCTGGTAACACTAACGTTTCTGAATTAGCCCAAATTTGGGGGACACCAGAAATTAATGATGACATCACTATTTTTGGTAACTTTGGTTTAGACCTGGGTAAGGGCCGTGAAGCTTATATGTTTGGTAATTATGCCGAACGTAGTGTACGCGGTGGTTTCTATTTCCGTAATCCTCAGCTTCGCGGTGGCGTATTCTCGAATGACGGCGGTGAAACATTGCTCATTGCTGATATGGATGGCTTAAATAATGGTATAGAATGCCCAACGGTAAACATCACCACTGATAATGTGTTAGATCAAGCCGATTATGGGTTAATTGCTGATCCTAATACGCCTGTCGGTCAAAACTGTTTTGCTTTTAATGAAATGGTGCCGGGTGGATTTACTCCTAATTTCGGTGGTACGGTTATAGATACTGCGATCACTATGGGGACGCGTGGTGAACTTTCAGATACGTTATCTTATGATATTAGTGGTTCAGTAGGGCGTAACGAATCAAGTTATGTTATTTATAACACGGTAAATGCGTCATTAGGCCCAGATACACCGCGTGACTTTTCACCAGGTAAACACATTCAACTTGAAAAATTCTTTAACGTAGATTTAGTCAAAGAACTTGATGTAGGTTTAGATTTGCCACTTATTATTGCAGGTGGTTATGAATATCATCAAGAAACTTTTGAAGTAATTGCTGGTGATTTAGAGTCTTTTACGGCAGGTCCGTTAACGAGTCAAGGCTTTGGTATTGGCTCAAATGGTTTTCCTGGGTTTAAACCTTCAGCCGCTGGTGAATTTTCTCGTCAAAACTATGCGTTATATGTTGATGTTGAAGCACAATATACAGACAGTTTTTTAATGGGCTATGCATTACGCTATGAAGATTATAGTACGTTTGGAGACACCACAAACTATAAAGTAACCGCGCAATATGATATCTCTTCTGATTTTTCATTACGTGGCTCTATCAGCTCAGGCTTTCGTGCGCCTACTGTAGGACAAGCTAATTATGCAAACGTACAAACGAACTTGGATGGCGGTGTATTGGTTGATTCTGCGTTATTGCCACCTTCTAACCCAGTTGCAACCCAATTAGGGGCTACTGAGCTCACACCTGAAGAGTCTCAAAGTATGGCATTTGGTGCGGTTTGGACAATTGATGAATTTCATTTCACGCTTGATTATTACAACATTGAGGTAACAGATCGTGTATCTCAATCCGCTAAATATAATTTAAGTGATAGTGACAAAGCCAAGTTAAAAGCTGATGGTGTGCCAAACGTAGATTCAATTCAGCAAGTAAGTTTCTTTACCAATGATTTTGATACCACAACAGAGGGTATTGATTTTATTGCGAATTATACAACTGATTTACTAGACGGTAGCTCAGTGTTTAGTCTTGCTTATAACTGGAATGAAACGACGGTAGACAAATACACAGCTGTCACCGGTGAAGGTAAAGTTTCTCGTTTAGAAAATGACCTACCAAACCATCGTGCTACTTTTACCTGGGGTCAAAGTTGGGATGATATCAATATGTTTACGCGTGTAAATTATTTTGGTGAATTCCAAGGTGTTCATGTTGATTGGATCGGAACTCCGGATGCACCCGGAACCGAAATTAATGCTGATGCTGAAGTGACTGTAGATGTAGAAGTGACATATCATGCGACAGAATCGTTCAGTGTGAGTATTAGTGCGCAAAATATCTTTGACGTTTACCCAAGCGAACTAGATTTTGAAAAGCAAACGGGGTCACCAAATAATAGCTGGGGCGGTAAGTATTATGAAACATCACCATTTGGTTTTAATGGTGGATTCTACTACGCAAAAGCAACGTATAAATTTTAATAAATTAAAATTTATTTAGTGAGGGGCTGTTGATCTTTTGAGATTAAATTTTCTTCGAACTAAACGCGAAAGTTCAACAGGCCCTAGATAAAAAATCTCAGCAACAGCTGGGATTTTTTATCTTTAGAGAATAATAATCTACCGATAAAAATCAACATGTTCTCAGCTATGGTCGAATGTCTAATCTGATGCTAAGATGACTAAACAAGGTTTAATTTAGGGTTAGCAGTAGAGTGATACTGGTAAAGTTAGTTTCTTCATGATATTTCAAAAAATAATAATAAAGGGCTGCATTCGCCATTTTCTCTTAAAAATTAGTCTTTATTTGATTGTTTGATTAGATGAGAATTAAACAATGCATTTAATACCACGACTCTGTGTGAACGCTAACTGGCAGCGAGCAAAATCTTAAGTGGTTAGTTGTCGATTATCCTACTATAAGCGGTTACGCCTCTCGTATGTTAATTTTGTTGTTTTCTTATTATTTAGTGTAGGTGTTATAAAAAACGTTCAAGCTTCAGAGCGTTATCGATTTAACATTCCTGCTACGCAAGCATCAGAAGCGTTAGATAAGCTAGCAGAAGTCTCAGGGTATTCACTTCTTTATCCCTTTAGTGATTCCGTTGTTATTATGACTAACCCATTGATAGGTAGTTATTCCATCAAAGAAGCGTTAGTGACATTATTGCTTAATACGCCGTTAAATGCTGTTGCCACCGATAAACAAGTTATTGCGGTATCAGCTACCTTAGATTATCGCAAAACAAACGCAAGGCAAACTTCGTCAATAGATGCTTTAGCAAACATTCACTCTAAAGACTCCAAACAAAACAAAACCACAAAAAAAACCAAAGCAGAGCGTATTCAAATTATCGGCTCTCGGCGTAATAATCGCTCTCCTGGCGGAGCTCTTGCGCCACTTGATGTAATTTCTAACCAAGCACTCGCAACAAAAGGTAGTAATGATATTATTACGACGCTATCAAATATAATTCCTTCCTATAATGCGAGACAAGAAGCGATTAGCGATGCTGGTACTATGGTTAGGCCTGCGAACCTAAGGGGACTTCCTACTGATAGCATGTTAGTGCTGGTAAACGGTAAACGACGTCATCGTAGCGGTGTGATTTATGAGTTCATTTCAGGGTTAAATGTAGGTGCGCATGGCGTTGATTTAGAACCAATTCCTAGTATTGCCCTTCGAAGTGTTGAAATATTAAGAGATGGTGCAACGGCGCAATACGGCTCTGATGCAATTGCTGGCGTGATAAATTTTCGTTTAGAAGATAGTGCAACGATACGAAAAATTGAAATGCGAACAGGTCAATATTATGCAGGCGACGGTGTTAAAGTTGAATTAGCTGGTATTTTAGGCACAAGCATTGGTGATGAGGGGAGCGCTAATTTCTCATTTGAGCTTTCTGACAGTGAAGCAACTTCACGTGGCATTCAGGACCCTGCCGTTCAACAGTTAATTGAGAGTGGTGTTAACCCTGATGACATTCGAAACCCTGTTGTTGACTGGGGAGCTCCTGAAATAATGGATAATATAAAATTATTTACCAATATGGCCTTTGATGTAAGCGAAAGTGAAAATTACAAACAACTTTATATCTTTGGTAATTGGGCACAACGCGATATTGATGGTAGTTTTTTTTACCGAAATCCTAACACTCGAGCGAATGTTTACACTAACCCCCAAAGTGGAGCTCGCTTGTTTTATGATATGACAGATAACAATACTGGTAATTGTCCAACGCCGACAATTCCAGGGGCGGCAGGAGATGCAGAGGCTTTAACTGCTGTTGCTGAAAATAATAACTGTTTCGCGTTTAACGAATTGTTTCCGGGCGGCTTTACCCCAAGGTTTGGTGGTAGAGTAACAGATGCGAGCTTAGCTGCTGGTATTCGTGGAGCAGAAGTTATCAATGAAGTTGAATTGACCTATGACATGAGTATGGTGTTAGGAAAAAATGAAATTAACTACCAGCTGCGAAATAGTGTTAATGCATCATTAGGAGAGCTTTCTCCTACATCATTTGAATTAGGCTCGCAAATTCAAACAGAAGCAGTGTTAAATGTAGATTTCACTTACCCTATTGATTTAGGTTTTGAATCTGAACTAAATGTTGCATTTGGTTATCAGCATCATTTGGAGCAATTTGAAGTGGTTGCCGGTGATCGTGCTTCATATCAAACGGGCCCATTTACTAGTGAAGGAGAGGCGATTGGTGCAAATGGCTTTCCCGGCTTTTCCCCTGAGACTGCTGAAATAAACGATAGAAACTCGAATGCATTTTATTTAGATGTGGAAGGGGATATCACCGAAGCATTGTCAATTTCGCTAGCGATGAGATATGAAGATATTGGCGAAATAGGCGATACCCTTGATGGCAAATTGTCGGCACGGTTACAAATTGACGATAGCATAGCATTGCGCTCAACCATCAGTAATGGTTTTAGAGCTCCTACGGTAGGACAATCAACACTGCAACGTATATCAACATCAAATTCAATTATTAATGATGTGGTTGTTCAACAACGCTCTCAACTTGTGAGTGCGTTGAGTCCAATTGCTTCAGCTCGCTCTGGCGGAGAACTTGAACCAGAGAAAGCCACTAGTTTCGGTGTCGGTCTATTATCTGAGATAAGCGGCATCAATATTACTCTTGATTACTTTTATATAGATATTGATGATCGAATTTCACTTTTTACTAGTAAAATAGTCGCTGCAGATGCACCTTTGTTAGTCGCTTCAGAAGTACAACCTAACGTCACTAATATTCAGTATTATGCAAATGACTTTAACTCAATTACGCAGGGAGTTGATTTGGTTGCAAGCCTGCCTTTTGAATTTGAACACGCCCAACACCTACTGTCGCTTGCCTATAACTATACTGATACTCAACTAGAAGTGACGAACTCAAAAAGCCCAATTGCTAACGGAAATGTACGTAAAGAACGTGAACATGGTGTACCAAAAACTCGCGGTATTTTCACCTATTCTGTATCAAAGGGCGGCATAAAAGCCATGGCGCGTATTAACTATTATGGTAGCTTTTATAATGCGCAATTTAACGATGTGACTCTGCTTGAAAAAGTTGACGCAAGCGTGATCACTGACGTTGAAGTCTCTTATAACATTTCTGATAATCTTAATATTGCGATAGGCGCTAAAAATATTTTTGACGTGTACCCTGAAGAATACAGTGAGGGTCGAAAAGCTGGCTTCCTAGGCGCAATTTATCCGGTAAACTCTCCTGCAGGTTTTAATGGTGGTCAATATTACTTGCATGTTGGTTGGAAGTTTTAATTTCCTGTTAGCAGTCAAACACTCAAAGTACCAGTTAGAATGACTGGTACTCGAGAATATATATATGATGGTTCATGCGTTTACGAATGTTGGCATTAATCCGTATAAAACGTATGTTTAAATGACAGTTGTTGCTGTTCTTTGCCGTTATCAATAGTTAGATTGAAACGTATCGTCTCTTCATTACGGTGCATAACTTGTGCTAAGTAATAAACTGCATCACCTTCAACAACTTCTACAAAGCTAAGATCTTTATCTTGCCCAAGTAAGTTAACCGCTTTACCTGTTATTTTTACTTTTTGTGCAGGGTTGCCTTTAATCGTGTTATCCATCACAGCAATATTGATCAAACCGTTGTAATTACTACGTTCAATACCATAAGCTTTTGCTACTTCAGGCGTTAGAAATGTTGCACTAATAGCCATGTAGTGTACATTCATGTCACCGAGTTTCTTCATGTTTTCAGCGTTAGCATTAGTTAAAAGTAAGAAGGCAAAGGGTAAAGCGAATGATAAATGACGAAAGAATTTTTTTAGCGAAAGTTGCATTGTAAACTCCTTGGTAAAAGTGATTATGCGCTAAGTATAGCCATAACCACTTATAAACCAATATTGTTTTGTTATTAAAGCATTGCCCAATAAGGGATAGCTCCAGAAAGCACTATATTAATCACGTTTAACAGTAAAAAGGCGGCTAAAACCGATAAATCTAAACCACCAATAGCGGGGATCACTTTTCTTATTGGTCTTAAAAAAGGATCAGTTAATTGATGTAATATCACATGGGTAGGGTTGTAACCTTGCACCACCCAACTCATTACGGCCATAACTAACATTAGCACGAATAGCAAAAAGCCGGTTTGTTTAATCAGGTACAAAACGCCGATAAACAAGGCAGTTATTAAATCAAAAGGGCCACCGTTTAGTAACGGTATGATAATGAATTTCAACACGGCAACTAAGTATGCGATCACAAGTGTTGCCATATCGATACCACCTACGCTTGGAATGATACGGCGAAATGGAATAACCAGTGGGTTTGTTACTTTCACTACAAATTGACTTAACGGGTTGTAAAAATCAGCCCTGACAAGTTGTAACCACACCCTAATTACCAATAACATTAACAAGGCGTCGAAAAAGAAACCAAGTAAGTAATTAATTGCTGCCATTAATAGTTCTCCAAAACCTTATTAACATTAAAGATGGTAACAAACCAAAAGAATTTCAATGTTTAAAGGGTTAATTAATATGTATTGTCGTTAGGTTAAGCGTTGTTTTCTGCCATTTCTTTGGCTCTGGCTTTTGCCGATTGCATTGCATCACTGACCAGTTTATCTAGGCCACCATCAATTAATGTTGATAGCGCTGCCTGTGTTGTGCCACCTTTAGACGTGACATTTTCACGTAACGTACTAATTGCATCTTTGTTTTGTACAACCATTTCAGCAGCACCTAAGGCTGTTTGTTGAATGAGCTGTCGGCTATCTTGCGCTGAAAAACCTAAACGTATTGCTTCTTTTTCCATTGCTTCCATAAACAAGAAAAAATAGGCAGGAGCAGAGCCTGAAACGGCAATAATGTTGTCAATTTCACTCTCATCTGTTAGCCATTTAGTGATACCAACAGATTTCATTAATGAATCAGCTTGTTCTTTTTGTTGCTTGGATACTTGTGGTGAAGGAAACAACCCCGTAACGCCTAAGCCTAATTGTGAAGGGGTATTAGGCATGGTACGAATAATAGGGCAAGGCTTACCTAATGCTTGCTCCATAGTCGACATAGTGCAACCAGCGGCAACTGAGATAAAACACTTTTCTTCAACATTGACCGCCGCACTAATTTGCTGACAAACATCGGCAATAAAATAAGGTTTTACACCTAATACAATAAAGTCAGCAAAGGTAGCCGCTTCAATATTGTCACTGGTGTGTAAGATATTATAATTATTGGCTAATTTTTCACGTTTGTCAGCCGAAGGGTTTGAAACAATAACATCGCTTGGTGTAAAACCATTGCTAATAAGGCCTGTGATAATGGCGCTATTCATGTTGCCCGCGCCAATAAAAGCTATTTTACTCATTTAAATTTCCTAATTTTTTGGACCAATTCTTATTGGTGTTATGCTCTAGCGCCAAAGATGGCAGTGCCAATTCTGACCATAGTTGAGCCATTAGATATCGCCTCACTTAAATCGCCAGACATACCCATTGATAATGTATCAACGGTATTAAACCGTTGTTGAAGGGATTGAAACAGCGCAGACATTTTAGCAAAACTTTCTGCAGCGTTGTGTTTTTCGGGAATCGCCATTAAACCGCGTAATGTTAAGTTATCTGCTGAGTCAACCATTTGTGCTAGCTCATCTAACTCATTGACTTCAATGCCAGATTTAGAAGCCTCACCACTAATATTTACTTGTAAACAGACATTGAGCGGAGTATCTTGACTACAACGCTGTTCGTTTAATCGTGTGATAATTTTTTTGCGATCAACACTTTGTACCCAAGAAAAGTGTTCAGCGATTAAGCGAGTTTTATTTGACTGAATAGGGCCAATAAAGTGCCAGCAAATACGCTCAAGATCAGAAAGCTGCTGTATTTTTTCAACGGCTTCTTGCAAATAGTTTTCACCAAAAGCTATTTGACCAGCATTATAAGCTTCTTGCACCTGAGCGGCCGGCTTGGTTTTACTCACTGCCAACAGTTGAATATCATTTCTGTGTCGTTTCGCTTGCTGACAAGCTGCTGTAATTTGCAGTTCTACTTGAGCAAGATTATCTTTAATATGACTCATTACTTAAATTTTTTGCCATCTATGTGTTACCACATAAATGCCGTTGTTAACTATAAAAGAGGTTTTCATGGATATTACCGAATTACTCGCATTTAGCGTAGAAAATAATGCTTCGGATCTACATCTTTCTACGGGTGTTCCACCTTTAATTCGCGTGGATGGCGATGTACGTAAACTTAACATACCTGCCTTTGAAGCCAAAGACGTAAATGCTCTTGTTTATGACATTATGAACGATCGTCAACGAAAAGAATACGAAGAAAACATGGAAGTGGATTTTTCTTTTGAAGTTCCTAACTTAGCACGTTTTAGGGTTAATGCCTTTAATCAAAACAGAGGTCCCGCAGCAGTATTCCGTACTATTCCTAGTAAAGTATTGTCGTTGGATGATTTAGGATGTCCTGATATTTTCCGTACCATTTCAGAAAACCCGCGCGGCTTAGTGTTAGTGACAGGGCCAACGGGTTCGGGTAAGTCAACCACGTTAGCGGCGATGATCGACTACATTAATAACATGAAGCATGATCATATTCTTACCATTGAAGATCCAATCGAATTTGTTCATGAGAACAAAATGTGTTTGATCAACCAACGTGAAGTACATCGTGATACGTTAAGTTTTAACAATGCGTTGCGTTCAGCCTTACGTGAAGATCCTGACGTTATACTCGTTGGTGAGATGCGTGATTTAGAAACCATACGTTTAGCAATGACCGCTGCAGAAACGGGTCATCTAGTATTTGGTACCTTACATACCACCTCTGCACCTAAAACCATTGACCGTATTATTGATGTATTCCCTGCAGAAGAAAAATCAATGGTGCGTTCAATGCTGTCAGAGTCGTTGCGTGCGGTTATTTCTCAAACGTTAGTGAAGAAAGTTGGTGGCGGTCGTGTTGCTTCACATGAAATTATGATCGGCGTACCGGCGATACGTAACCTTATTCGTGAAGATAAAGTGGCGCAAATGTACTCTGCAATTCAAACGGGGATGCAACATGGCATGCAAACCATGGATCAATGCTTACAAAACTTAGTGAATCGTGGCTTGATCACTAGACAAGATGCAATGGAAAAAGCCGCTGATAAAAATCAATTTCAAGGGTATTAGGAGTTAACCATGTTGAGATTTCATCAATACCTCGAAAAAATGGTGCAGCATGATGCATCCGATATGTTTGTGACCGCGAAGTTGCCGGTTAGCGCGAAAATCAATGGTGAACTAACGCCTATTGATGAAACGGCATTAAGTCCGGAAGCGGCGTTAGAACTTGTTCATAATGCAATGAATGAAAAGCAGAAAAAGCAATTTGACCAAGAAAAGGAATGTAACTTTGCTATTTCCATTGATGATATAGGCCGATTTCGTGTTTCTGCGTTTTGGCAGCGTGATATGGCGGGTATGGTTATTCGTCGTATTGTGACTGAAATTCCAGATTCTGATGACTTAGGTTTACCGTCGGTGTTAAAAGATGTCGTGATGTCTAAACGTGGGTTAGTGTTATTTGTTGGTGGTACAGGTACGGGTAAGTCAACCTCAATGGCTGCCTTGATTGGTTATCGAAACCGTAACTCTCGTGGCCATATACTGACCATTGAAGATCCGGTGGAATTTGTCCACGAACACGGAAAATCGATGGTTACACAGCGTGAAGTAGGTTTAGACACGGAAAGCTTTGATGCGGCATTAAAAAGCTCTTTACGCCAAGCACCTGATGTTATTCTAATTGGTGAGATCAGAAGCCAAGAAATCATGGAACATGCGCTGGCGTTCGCGGAGACAGGGCACTTATGTATTGCAACTCTTCATGCGAATAATGCGAACCAAGCAATTGACCGTATCATGCATTTAGTGCCTGCGGATCAACATGGTAAATTACTGTTTGATTTGGCGTTAAATCTTCGCGGCATTATTGCTCAGCAATTAATTCCTACTCGAGATGGCAATGGCCGAGTTGCTGCAATCGAAATATTGCTGAACTCTCCTTATATCGCTGAATTAATAAAAAAAGGTGAAGTTGGCGATATTAAAGAAGTGATGGAAAAATCTACCGAGCAAGGTATGCAAACCTTTGATCAAGCACTGTTTAATTTGTATCAACGTGGCTTAATTAATTACGCGGATGCGATACACCATGCTGATTCACCAAATGACCTACGCTTAATGATTAAACTACGCAGCAATGATCAAGGTGGCAGTGGTTCATTGTCGGGCGTAACAATAGACGGTTTAGATCCAAAAGATTAGCTTAAAAAATAAAAGTGCTGTTAAGTGAGGTATCAGCGCTTTACTTTTTATTTGAATAGTTCATCTAAGGTGTATATTTCAAACGGCTCTTTTTGGGCTTTACTAACGTTTAGCATTTTTGTCGCGACTTGAACGCCTTCAATAGGGCGATAACGTTTTAAAAATGGCAGCTTGCAGATGATGGGTAATAGGTAACTGCTAAGTACTTCGCCAAGCCTAAAATGATCCCGTTCACCGAGCAATAATGAAGGTTGTAAAATACTTATCCGCTGAAAACTTAACGGCTTAACTTTATCTTCTAGTTCACCTTTCATTTTGAAGTAAGCGCTGTTGGCGTTTTTATTTGCACCACTTGAAGAGACTAATACATAGTGTGCTACGCCATTTTCTGCGGCCATTTTTGCAGCTTGATACTGATAGTCGACATCAACCATTCGTTGGTTTTCTATTGAGCCTGCTTGTTTTTTCGTAGTACCTAAGCAAGAGAACAGTATGTCGCCAATAAAGTAGTCTTGGTATTTGTTTAGGTTATTAAAATCGATGACGTGATTGACGAGCTTTTCATGGTTGTATTCGATTGGCTTGCGTGTGAGTGCGACTATTTTGCTATAGGTAGAATCAGCTAATAGTTGAGTGAGTAAATGATGACCGATTAACCCTGTTGCGCCAATAACAATTGCTGTTTTCATGGTTATTCGCCGTAGGTACTTTCAAAGTAGCTTTCAACAATTAAACGGGCAGATTCGGCATCAATGTTATCTTTCGATAAATTACGGTAACCACCGTGCTCAAATAAGTGCTGTTTAGCATCAGCGGTGGTTAACCGTTCATCAACAAATTTAATCGGTGTTTTATAGTCGTGCGCTAAGCGATTACCAAATTTCTTGGCGTCAAAGGTAACTTGTTGGGGGGTGCCATCCATGTTTAGCGGTAAACCGACCACAATTAAATCAGGCTGCCATTCATCGAAATAGCTTTTCAGTTGCTGTTGATTTGGAATACCGTCTTTGGCTTTCACTGAGCCTAAAGGCGTAGCAGTGCCGGTAATTGCTTGACCAACGGCAACGCCAATGTATTTCTTGCCAAAATCAAAGCCAAGAATGGTTTTATATGTGTTTTCGGCCACTATGCATGGCCTATATCGGTTGAAAGGTGAGCGATATCAATACCAAGTTTTTCAGTGGCTTTTTGCCAACGTTGCTCTATCGGGGTATCAAAGAGTATTTGACTGTCTGCTGGGGTAATTAACCAAGAATTTGCTTTGATTTCTTGCTCTAGCTGGCCAGGGCCCCAGCCAGCGTAACCTAATGTCACCATAAATTTATCAGGCGCATCATCGCTGCCAAGTGCTTGTAATATATCTTTAGAGGTAGTGATCATTACATCATCACTTAACGCTAAGGAACTACTCCACCCCGATTGAGGACTATGTAGAACAAAACCTCTATCACGAGATACTGGCCCGCCGGTTAATACTTGTTGCGCAAGCTCGGGTAGCTTTTCATCGCCGTCTTCTTCAATTTGTGCCAGTAATTCATTTAACGTGATGTTAATGGGTAAGTTGATAATAATACCCATTGCACCGTCATCGTTATGTTCGCATATGTAAGTCACCGTTTTATTAAAATACGGATCATCTAAGCTTGGCATAGCAATTAATAAATGATTCTCTAAACTGTCCACTGGCCTACCTTCTTATTTAACGCTGTTCTATTAATGATTCAATGGCATCCATTAATTTACCACTGATATTAATAGGATATGCGGCTTCAATTTCACGAATACAAGTTGGACTGGTAACATTTATTTCAGTGACTTTGTCACCAATAACGTCTAATCCTACAAAGTATAGACCACGTTTTTTAAGTTCAGGTGCAATTGTTTCTGCAATAAATTTATCACTGGCTGATAATGGCCTTGCTTCACCTGTACCACCAGCCGCTAAATTACCACGAGTTTCACCTTTTGCAGGAATGCGTGCAAGACAATAAGGCATTGGCTCGCCATTAACAATTAGAATACGTTTATCACCGTCTTTAATTTCCGGCATGTATTCTTGCACCATAGTATATTGCTGACCGTGGTTTGTCAGCGTTTCAATGATCACACCAACATTCGCTTCATGTTCTTTCATGCGAAAGATAGAAGAGCCACCCATACCGTCTAATGGTTTGATGATCACGTCTTTCTCTTGTTGGTGAAAGTCACGAATTTGCTGACTATTTCGTGTTACTAAGGTTTTCGCGGTTAATTCAGGAAACCACGCAGTAAATAATTTCTCATTACAATCACGTAAACTTTGTGGCTTATTAATAATTAACGTACCGCTTTGTTCGGCTCGTTCAAGCATATACGTTGCGTAAATATATTCGGTATCAAAAGGGGGATCTTTACGCATGATCACGGCATCTAGCTCTGTTAATGCAATATCTTGTGATTCTGCTAAGTCATACCAGTGTTCAGGGTTATCGTACACGGTAACCTTTCGTGCAAAGGCACGGCTTTCACCCTGAAGCATGTAAAGATCATTCATTTCAATATAAAAAAGTTCATACCCTCTAGCTTGCGCTTCAAACATCATTGCCATTGATGAGTCTTTATGCACTTTAACTTGAGAAATAGGGTCCATAACGACACCTAGTTTAATAGCCATGATGTATTCCTGTTTAATTATTTAATATCGCCAAGGCGACATTGCAGTGCAGTAATTGCGGTTAACGCTGCGGTTTCTGTTCTTAATACTCTAGGACCGAGTAACACGTCATTAAATTCATGTTTTTTTGATTGTGCAATTTCTTCATTACTTAAACCACCTTCGGGTCCGATCAGTAATCTAATTCGATTGTGCGATAACGGTAACTGCATAATAGACTGTTCAGCTTTCGGGTGTAGATTCAGTTTTAGCGCAGAAGTTGATTGCATAAGCCATTGTTCAAGCGAGATTGCCGGTTTAACTATCGGTATCGTGCATCGTCCACTTTGTTCACAGGCACTGATAACAATTTTTTGCCACTGGTCGCATTTTTTTTGTAGTCGTTCGCCCTGTAATTTTACTCCGCAACGATCAGTAAACAGTGGAGTAATAGTGTTTACGCCTAGCTCAACTGATTTTTGCAGGGTAAAGTCCATGCGCTCGCCACGAGAAATACCTTGTCCTAGATGAATATTTAACGGTGATTCATTGTCTACCTCTGTAAATTCGCCAATTATCGCATTGGCCGACTTTTTACCTACATCAGTTAAAACGGCTTGGAATTCACCAAAACTACCGTTGTTTAATTGTCCGTTAAATAACGTGATGATGTCGTCGTTTTTTAATCGCAATACTCTGATCGCATGACCAAATGCATCATCAGATAACGTAATCGTATCGCCGGTTGAAAATGGTTGGTTTTCGAATATTCTCGGATTGCGCATGTCGTGTTTCGATCATTTACTCAATACAGCCAAGATAGGGGTTAAGTTGATCTATTTCAATAAGTTCAATAAATTAATTCGTTATTATGGTCAGCGAAATGAAGTTAATCTGTTCGCTAATATTGCTTTACACGATACATGCTATTTCTAATATTATTTGTTAGAATGCGCGCCGATTATTGCTGCGTCGTTTATTCACTCAGCAATGTATACCCAAATTAGTGCCAGATTTGCGTTCTGGTCAAACTTAAATAGGTAGAAATTAAATGCAAAATATTACCGTTTGCGCATTATACAAATTTGTGCGCCTTAACGATTTCGAATTGATCAAACAACCGTTATTAACTGTGATGCAAGCGAATGATGTCAAAGGTACATTGTTGCTCGCGAATGAAGGCATTAATGGTACCATTGCAGGTTCGCAAAAAAGTGTTGATGCGGTGTTAGACTTTTTAGCACAAGATGAACGATTAGGTCTCGTTGATCATAAGTTTTCTTATGCAGATGAAAACCCATTTCAACGCTCTAAAGTTAAATTGAAAAAAGAAATTGTTACTATGGGGGTGGAAGGCATAGATCCTACGCTTACTGTAGGTACGTATGTTAAGCCTGATGAATGGAATGCCTTAATATCTGATCCTGAAGTGTTACTTATTGATACCCGTAATGACTATGAAGTAGAAATTGGCACCTTTGAAAATGCCATTAATCCCAATACCGAAACCTTCCGTGAATTTCCCGACTATGTTGAAAAACATCTAGATAAAACTAAACATAAGAAAGTAGCAATGTTTTGTACCGGCGGCATTCGTTGTGAAAAATCTACGGCTTACCTTAAAGAGCAAGGCTTTGATGATGTATATCATTTAGAAGGTGGTATTTTAAAATATTTAGAAGAAGTACCAGAGCAAGACTCGAAATGGCAAGGTGACTGCTTTGTTTTTGATGGCCGAGTAGCGGTCACTCATGGCTTAGAACAAGGCCAATATGACCAGTGTTTTGCTTGTCGTTATCCTATCACAGATGAAGAAAAACAAAGCGAACACTATGTTAAAGGTGTAAGTTGCCCGAAATGTATTGATAAATACACTGCTGATCAGCGTGAGCGATTTGCTGAGCGAGAAAAACAAATTAATTTAGCGAAAGCGCGAGGCGAAACACATATCGGTGGTGAGATAAAAGACGTGATAGAACAGCGTCGTAAAGAGAAACTTGCTGCTAAAAAAGCACAAGCCCAAAGTAAGTAAAAACATAAAAGGGGTCAGGTACAATTATTTAATTAAATAATTGTACCTGACCCCTTTTATTTTGTTTGTTAAATGCCGGCAGCGGCTTTTAATGCTTCAGCTTTATCTGTTTTTTCCCATGTAAAAGCAGTAAACGTTTCACCGTCAACCGTCATTTCATAAGGCTCTCGGCCAAAGTGACCGTATGCCGCTGTTTGTTTGTACATAGGATGTAGCAAATCTAACATTTTGGTAATGCCGTATGGGCGTAAGTCAAAGTGTTCGCGAACAAGCTTAATTAACGTTTCTTCAGAAACTTTGCCAGTACCAAAGGTTTCAATTGATATAGACGTAGGCTCAGCAACTCCTATTGCATACGACACCTGAATTTCACAACGTTCAGCAAGACCCGCTGCAACAATATTCTTAGCAACATAACGACCAGCATAAGCGGCACTGCGATCAACTTTTGATGGATCTTTACCTGAAAATGCACCACCGCCATGGCGGGCCATACCACCATAGGTATCAACAATAATTTTACGTCCGGTTAAACCACAATCGCCTACAGGACCACCAATAACGAAACGACCTGTTGGATTGATGAAATACTTCGTTTCATCAGTTAACCATTCGGCAGGTAAAACGGCTTTAATGATGTTTTCCATTACTGCTTCGTGTAAGTCTTCTTGTGATATTTCAGGGTTATGTTGCGTGGATAAAACCACGGCATCAATGGCAACCGGTTTATCATTTTCATACACAAAGGTAACTTGTGACTTTGCATCGGGGCGCAACCAAGGTAATACACCTGATTTTCTTAATTCCGCTTGGCGTTCAACTAAACGGTGTGAATAATAAAGTGGGGCAGGCATTAACGTTTCGGTTTCATTGGTTGCATAACCAAACATCAGGCCTTGGTCACCCGCACCTTGATCTTCAGGTTTTACACGATCAACACCTTGCGCAATTTCAGTTGATTGTTGCCCGATTAAATTCATAATGCCACATGTTTCGCCATCAAAGCCAACATCTGATGAGGTATAACCAATATCGCAGATTACCTTACGGGTAAGGTCTTCTAAATCTACCCAAGCAGAAGTAGAAATTTCACCAGAAATTATTGCAACACCTGTTTTTACCATCGTCTCACAAGCAACGCGTGCATATTTATCTTTGGCTATTATGGCATCTAATACAGCATCTGAAATTTGATCAGCAATTTTATCAGGATGACCTTCTGAAACAGATTCAGACGTAAAATAATGTCTAGACATAAACCCTCAACAATTCAATTAATGGACAAACAGTCAATTTATAGGCGCATTGTAACCCCAGTGAAAATTATTTTCTACTTTTTTACGCCTAGACGTCTAAATGGCTTAAATTATTTGGTTATATAAATGAAGTAAAGCGCAGTTGTGTGGACCAAAGTGAGGATAAAAGTTGGTTATGATTCGCTTTATGCTGATTACTATAAAATAAAATTTTTCCACAACTATCTGATAAATTTACTATTTCATGTTGTTTTAACTGTCTTGATAATTGTTCTGTTACCGGCTGTGCTGTTTCTAGTAGATTAACGTTGTTACCTACAATGTGCTTAATTTGTTCACTGACAAAAGGGTAATGTGTGCAGCCGAGAACGAGTTGATCAATGTTACTAGCTAATAATGGTGATAGGAATTTCGTTAATAAAGCAAAACATTCGTGACTACCTTGTTGGCCAGTTTCTATCATGTTGACCAAACCTGGACAGGGTTGAACAAAAACGCTAGAGCCATTTTTGTGTTGATTAATCAATGATATAAATCGTGGATTTTCAGCCGTAGCACTGGTTACCAGTACTCCAATTTTTTTATTCTTACTTAATGCGACTGCCGGCTTAATGGCTGGTTCTACACCAATAATGGGGATGGACACTTGTGCTCGTAGTTGATCAATCGCATTGACTGTCGCGGTATTACAAGCAACAACAATAGCTTTACATTGTTGCTCGATAAACCACTGTGCAATGGTATTAACGCGTTCAATAATAGTTTCAAATGATTGTTCGCCATAAGGAGCATATTTTGAATCAGCCACGTAAATAATATTTTCGCGTGGTAACTGTTCAGTAATGCATTTAGCAATCGATAATCCACCGATGCCAGAGTCGAATATACCAATAGGGGAGTTATTTGATTGAGTTTGCAATTTGAACACTTAAAACAATGACTAACAGTGCTGTTATAGGGATTTTTTCGTGAAATGTAAAGAATAACAGTAATAAGAATAAAGCTTCCAGAATGCAGTGGCCAACATTAGTCCTGAACACCGTGTGTTCAGGGCGGGAATCGTGCAATATCCGTAGGCTTCCCAATACGCGTTGGGCTTGCACAATAGATACTACTTAACTCCCTTAGGTAAAACTTATCGGCTCAGGGACATAGTTCGCACACTAACACCCCAGAAGACTTAAGCCTTAGTATAGCGAAAATAGCCAACAGCTTTAAGTTTTTTCGACGGGAATTGGTTTAATTGGTTAGTGAGTAAGCTAACTGCTTATCAGTTAAGCAATTTCTATTATTGTTAAGTTGGACAAGGATCGTAGTCAGGGTTTTTAGACAGTAAAATGGCGTCTTTAACAAGTTGTTCATTGGCAAATTGCTCAGAGTTGTACATCTTAGCGTTGAACCATTCGCGAAGTAGGTTTTCATCAAAAAAAGTAAGTATTGACGCTAATTGCTCTGATTCATTAATCACTGATTGGTTGGCTGGCATTTTATTTATTAACAAATTTACCATTTCGTCATTTTTCCAATATCTATACGCTAAAACTTGCATGTTTAAACCAATCAACTTAGTAATAACTTCTTTAGCGGTATCCTCTATTAACTTTCCTAGCGTTAAACACGTTTCAATGAATTCTTCATCATTCGTTTCTTTGCATAGTTGATTTAAATGGCCGAGCTGTTCAACTTTCGCTGCTCCATAGCCGATTGTCATAACAATTTGCTCTCTTTCAGACAAATCACTATATTTCGTTAAACTATGTTTAATTAACAGTAAAGCTTTATTTGACTCGTCTTGGTAGATGACTTTTTTACTTGCTTCATGTAAAAGTACTTTAGTTTCTTCTAGCATTCCTTGCTTCATTTTGACTAACGCTAGCTTTACTAACAAATCAGCGCTATTTGTAACGGTTTGTTTTATATTTTTTAAAATATCATCACTACATAATGAGTCGTGTTTGTGGCTAATGCATAAATCTAAAATTTCTGAGTTAATAATGGGAGAAGATGGTTGTTGATAATAAAGTTGTTGTAATGTCTTTGATTGTTCATCAATACTTTGCGGCTTTCGAACCAATAAATAACTAAGTTGATCTTCAAAGGTGTTACTTTTTTTTAATCGGTACAAGTACTGTGTTACTAAATTATCAGGAATTAATCCTGAGTGGTTTCCTAATGCATGTCTACAATCTTTTATATAATCATCAGGAAAACTTTCATCAGCTTGAATAACTTCTTTATCAACTTTTGCTTGCGAAGGTTGTAATTTATTACTTGGTTTATCGAGGGGAGCTGGTAATGCGTTCGCGAAGTTTATTTCTGGTATTTTACTTTTTGCCGTAGCTGGCGAGTCGGGTATTGATGATATTGAGGATGAAATCGAACTAAAATAGACTAAAAGCAAAATGGCAGCGATAGCAAACAACAAGAAGAGAGTTTTTCGTTTATGCATATCCTTTGCATCTCCTTGGGTTAGGCTTGTTTTTCTTGTCGATGAACCGCTTGTTCAATGGTTTGTTGTAACAAGTCTATTTTACTTTCAAGCTGCTGCTTTTCTGCTTTAAAGGCTTGTTGCTGCTCTAGGTAGTCGTTTGCTAAGTTTAACGACGCCATTAACATGGCTTGTTCGGCGTTTTTAATAACTTTAACTTTGCTTTTATCAGCTTCCAACCGACTATTTAACTCATTTGCTGCCTGCAACAACGCAGACTCTTGACCTTGCGGGCAAGCAATCTTTAAACGGCGTCCTGCCACTTCAATGGTGACGTTATGTTGACTCATTAAGGCACTTCTATTAATTATTGTCGGTAAAACTAGCTAGTTGTTTGTTTAATAAACAATTTAAACAACAACGCGATTGCAAACTATAACGGTCGGCGATCATAGATGCAAGCAGTTATCTGCGCTTTATTTCACTCAGTCAAAAAAATTTTTACACTGGAAGGTTGATGAATAATTCCAAGCTGAAAATGAACGCTATAACGAGGAAAAAACATCACACAATCGCATGCCCATGCTAGCTTACAAGCCGCGGCAATGTTACGATATTAAGCAATTAGTTTTGGAAGTTTTTATATGTCACTCAATAACTCTTTGGATTTTGCTAGCACGCAAGCCACTATCACTGCAGAAAGTGCAGAACTTCATGCCTCTGAACTGCATGGAATGCTAACCGGCCTTATTTGTGGTGGTTATTCTTTTGAAAGTAATGATTACACGACATTAATCGAAGATATGTATAACAATGGTGAAGCATTATCAGGCGCTATTCGCATTACCTTAAAACTTATTTTTAGTAATGTGTGGCAAAGTTTACTCGATGATTCTTACGGCTTTACGCCTATGTTACCTGACGATGATGACTCCATGCGAGAGCGTGGTTTTGCATTAAGTGCATGGGTACAAGGGTATAATTTGGGTTTTGGTTTACAGCAAAAAAGCAATGCAGTGTTATCTGACGATGTTAAAGAAGTGCTCAATGATTTTGCTGAAATTGCCAATTTATCTGACGATATAGATGAAGATGAAGCGACAGAGCAAGCCTATTTTGAAATATCAGAATACGTGCGAATTTCTGCTCTTTTATGTTTTACTGAATTAGGTACACCGCCCGAACCTAAAGAAACCTCAGAAACTGTACATTAATCATGAATCACACCTTAATGCCTATGAGCGAATTTAAGGCACGTAGAGCTTTATTCGCTAAGCAACTTCCTGATAACTCAGTTACTTTATTGTTTGCTGGTCAAGAAGTCACCCGCAGTAATGATACAGAATATTTATTTTGCCAAGATAAATCATTTTACTATTTAACCGGTTTTACTGAGCCTGATGCAGTATTAATGATTGAAAAAATGAACGGTAATGTAACAACTACCTTATTTTGTTTAGCAAAAGATCCATTTGCCGAAGTATGGCATGGCAAGCGTATTGGTTGTGAAAAAGCAAAAGATCAATACGCATTTGATGCCGCATATAGTTTAGATGAGATAGACTGTGTTGTTGAAGAGGCTATAGCAAACAAACAATCGCTTTGTTTTTTTCAGGGGCATAATCCTCATCATGATGACCAAGTGTATACATGGTTAGATCAAGTAAAAGGCAAAGTGCGACAAGGCATTAGTGCCCCCAATATGCTTATTAATTGTCACCCCATCGTTGATGAGTTACGACTGATAAAAACTGATGCAGAACTTGAAGTTATGCGTAAAGTTAATGAAATCAGTGGTCGTGCGCATCAACGTGCCATGGAAAAAACTCAGGTAGGTATGTTTGAATACCAAATAGAAGCTGAACTATTACATGAGTTTGCCCGTCATGGTGCTAGAGAAGCAGCCTATAATTCAATTGTTGCTGGTGGTAATAACGCAAATATTTTGCACTACACCAATAACAGCGATGTGTTAACTAACGGCGATTTGTTATTAATTGATGCTGGTGGTGAATTAGCTGGTTATGCTGCAGATATTACGCGCACCTTTCCTGTTAATGGAAAGTTCACCCCTGAACAGAAAGCACTGTATCAACTGGTGCTTGATGCACAAATTGCGGCAATTAATGCCATTAAACCAGGTGCTGATTTTGGCCAGTTAAATGATATATGTCAGCAAATTCTCACTGAAGGCTTGCTCAATTTAGGCATACTGGAAGGTGACATAACCCAATTAATTACAGATAAAGCCTGTAAACAATATTTTATTCATGGATTAGGGCACTGGCTAGGTTTAGATGTGCACGATGTGGGTGATTATCACATGAAAGACAAACGTCAAACACGGGCCTTTCAGCCTGGTATGGTGATGACGATTGAACCTGGTCTGTATATTCCTGCTGATGATGAAAACGTTGAAGCAAAGTGGCGTGGTATAGGTATACGTATCGAAGACAATATTGTGGTGACGGATCAAGGTCATGAAAATTTAACTGAACATGTGCCAAAATTTGTTGATGACATTGAACGTATAATGCAAGACGCTAAACGTTAAGCAAAAACACAATATTCAGCAAGCAAACTCGTAACGGAAATATGCGTGGTAAATAAGAAGCAACAAGTTGATGTGATAATTATAGGCGGTGGTCTTTCTGGCTGTTTGTCTGCGTTAGCATTGTCAACGCTAACAACATCGTCAGGAACACCACTTACGATTGCTATTGTTGAAGCAAGTGATATACACGCGAATTCAAACCAAGAAACGTCGGCGTTACATTTTGATTCTCGAGTACTGGCTTTATCGCACGGCAGCGCTAATTATTTAAAAACCTTGAATGTCTGGCAAGCAATACATTCGAAGGCTGCAGCTATAAATACCATCCATATTTCTGATCAAGGCAATTATGGAAAAGCGCGTATGTATGCGCACGAACACCACGTTAACGCACTAGGTTATGTAATTGAAATGGCAACATTGGGTGATGCGTTAGTTCAAGCGTTACAAAAAGCACCGAATGTTTCGTGGTTTGCACCTAATCAAGTCGCTAATATTGATTGGCATTCAACACACGTAGATATTCAACTAGATGATCAGCAATTATTGCAGGCTGCATTAATATTAGGCTGTGATGGTGGTCAATCAAAATGCCGACAGTTTGCTAACATTGATGTTGTCACTAAAAGTTATCAGCAAACAGCTATTATCGCGAATGTTCGGTTTGAAAAACCACATCAGCATATTGCCTATGAACGATTTACTGAACATGGACCTTTAGCAATTCTCCCTTTGACTGACCAAGATAATAGCGGTCAAAAATGTTCACTTGTTTGGACCACAACACCCGAGCATGCAGATTATTTATCGCAATTACCAAATGAAGGTTTTGCTGAGCAATTAAACCAAACGTTTGGTTATTGGTTAGGAGTCGTTGAAAAAGTAGGAAAGCGCGCCAGCTACCCACTTGATTTAGTCAAAGCGAATGAGCAAGTGTTTCACCGTATGGTGTTAATAGGTAATGCGTCACACACTATTCATCCTATCGCAGGCCAAGGGTTTAATTTAGGTTTACGTGATGTTAGTGAATTGGCCGCTGTAATGGCTAAGCAATTATCGAAAAATGAAGATATCGCTTCTTTTGCTCAATTAAGTCGTTATGCGGCAACACGTGCAAAAGATCATCAGCAAATTATCGGTTTAACAGACTCGTTGGTGGCACTTTTTTCCAATAAACACACACCACTTATCGTTGGGCGCAATGTTGGTCTTAAAGTATTAAATTATTGTCAAAGCTTAAAAAGTAGCTTTGTTAACAAAACAATGGGCTATTAGCTATCACACTGATAGACAATGAGTAATGGTTAACGGTTAATCATTCAAAGGTTGATAAAATGATGCAAAAATTTGATGTGTTAATTGTTGGTGGCGGTATGGTCGGGTTATCGACCGCACTTGCAATACGCCATTTAACTGAATGCACCGTCGCGATTGTTGATACGCAAAGCATACCCAATATCACCGAGCAACCTGACATTCGAGTAAGTGCAATAAATGCAGCAAGTAAACAGTTATTCGAACATTTAGGTGTGTGGCAACAAATTACTGCGTGTAGACATCAACCTTATCAAGCGATGCATATTTGGGATAGTGGTGGTATTGGTCAGCTTGATTTTACCTTACAAGATATTGGTGCTCGAGATCATAACGGGCAATTAGGCTGGATCATTGAAAACAATATTGTACGCGCTGCATTATGGCAAAAAGCCCAGCAAGACAGTGGCATTGCCTTTTTTACCGAAGAAAAACTTACCCATATTACGCAAGGTGAAAGTGAAGTGTTTGCTTCGTTTGCTAGCAAACCACCGATTATGGCTAATTTAGTTGTTGGCGCAGATGGTGCGAATTCTTGGGTGAGAGCACAAGCCAACATCCCTTTGACGTTTCGAGATTACGACCACCATGCCATAGTCGCTACTGTTGCATGTGAGCAAGGTCATCAAAATACGGCATGGCAAGTTTTTTTACCGACGGGCCCGCTCGCGTTTTTACCTCTTAACAGTAGCAGTAATAACCTTTGCTCTATTGTATGGTCAACCAGCCCAGAAGAAGCTAACCGGTTGCTACAATTAGATGAGCTTGCGTTTAATCAAGCGCTTACTGCCGCAAGTGACGGTAAATTAGGACTTGTTTCTTTGCAAAGTGAACGCCAAGCATTTCCGTTACGTATGCGGTATGCGCAACAATTTGTCAGTGAACGCTTTGTGCTAGTAGGGGATGCTGCTCATACAATACATCCACTCGCTGGCCAAGGGGTGAACTTAGGCTTGAAAGATGCCGCAGTATTAGCACAGTTGTTGGCTGAAAGTTCAACATCTGTTTATTCGACTAAGTTACTCAACCAGTATCAGCGCTGGCGAAAAGCTGACGCAATAGAGATGATCGCCGCTATGGAAGGTATTAAACAAGCATTTACGCCACAACAGGCCCCCATAGCTTTTGCTCGCGGTGTAGGCCTTTCTATGCTAAATAAGCTTAAACCGATGAAAGCTCCCATGATTAAACAAGCGCTTGGTATTAATGGACATTTACCTGCGTTATTAAAGCATTAGGAACTTAGCGTTAACGGGCATTTACGGTATTAACTAAAAAGGAAGAAGAGCTTTGTTTGATGACACTGCGAATGAACTCGGGCAAATAATCACTTTGTCTAATGTATTCGTCAATATCGAATATTTCGTCATTGGCTTGCTTGGTAAACTGTATCTCGCTGGCATTTACGATATTTTCAATAATATGTTCAGGTATGGCTAATCGTGTTGCTAGCATGATCAAATTAGTTGCTCTATTTGCGTGAATATCTCTTAGAAAAAAAATATCGTAAGTCACGCCAGTGTCATTTACTCTGGCACTATTAATTAAATATTCAGCAGCCGAAATCGCCACAAAAGTAAACTTTGTGCGTTTATCGATATTCTCATTTAGTTGAATAACCACCTTTTGTTCTTTATTTACGCTGATTCTACATAGATCGGTTAATTCACTAGAAATTTGTAGGGTTAATTGTAGCGAACGACATATTTGTTTTAAATCAACGGTATCGCCTTTTGTTGCATCTGTGATTAGTTGTTGTGGATTATATCGACTCAATTTTTACTCTTTATTTCATACAGTTGTTGCTAGAATTTATCATAGCAGATGAATAGAATTTTGTTTGATAAGAATACGGATGAATTTAAATCAGAACAATCCTGTTTTTATCGCTATGTTCAGAATTTAATTTTCAGCAATCCGTAAAATAAAAATTTAATGTTGATTATGTTGATAAAGTGGTTTTTTATTTGATTTGGCTTCCTTTATTTGTTGAATACCTGCTAACCGATCGCTATAATTGCGCGCAAATTTTGATAAAACACCTATGCTATTTTTTAAGCATAATGGTTATACAGCAAGCAACAATTGGAAGAAAAACATGACCAATAAAACGGTATTACATGCTAAGCACCTCGAAGCGGGCGCAAAAATGGTTGATTTTCACGGTTGGGAAATGCCAATCAACTATGGTTCTCAAATTGAAGAACACCACGCAGTACGAAAAGACGCGGGTATGTTTGATGTGTCTCACATGACAATTGTTGATATTCAAGGTGCTGATGCAAAAGCTTACTTACAGCGTTTAGTCATAAACGATGTTGCTAAACTTGAAGTGGCGGGTAAAGCGCTTTATACCGGCATGTGTAACGATGAAGGTGGCGTAATTGATGATTTGATCATATATCACTTTTCTACAACAGATTACCGTTTAGTGGTGAATTCAGCGACACGCGAAAAAGATTTAGCGTGGATGACAAAACAAGCACATGGTTTTGATATTACGATTACTGAGCGCCCTGAATACGGCATGATAGCGGTTCAAGGCCCTGAAGCAAAAGCTAAAGTAGCGTCAATTTTATCTGCTGAGCAAAACCAAGCGATTGAAGGGATGAAGCCTTTCTTTGGTGTTCAGGCGGGTGATTTATTCATTGCGACGACAGGTTACACCGGTGAAAGCGGTTACGAAATTGTTGTACCAGAAGCAGCAACGGCTGACTTATGGCAACAACTTGTTGACGCTGGCGTAGCACCTTGTGGTTTAGGCGCACGCGATACATTGCGTTTAGAAGCTGGCATGAACCTTTATGGTTTAGATATGGACGAAACAGTTTCGCCACTCGCAGCAAACATGGCATGGACAATTTCATGGGAACCATCAGAGCGAAACTTTATTGGTCGCGATGTTATAGCAGCACAACGTGAAGCTGGCGATCAACCAAAATTAGTTGGTTTAGTGATGACAGAAAAAGGCGTGTTACGTACAGGCCTTAAAGTCGTTACCGACGCTGGTGAAGGTGTGATTACTTCTGGTACATTTTCTCCAACATTACAACATTCTATTGCCATGGCGCGCGTTCCTCGTAGCGTAAAAGTTGGTGATGTTGTTGAAGTAGAGATGCGCAAAAAGTTAGTGAGCGTAAAAGTGGTTAAACCAAGTTTTGTTCGTAATGGCAAAAGCCAATTAGACTAAATTTTCATGCTACTCTATAGTCTTAAATAGACTGAGTAGTCGAACAGATATATAACAATTACAGACATATTAGGAACTAAAAAAATGAGCAACATTCCTTCAGAATTAAAATATGCAACGTCGCATGAATGGGTACGTAATGAAGGTGACGGTACTGTTACTATTGGTATTACTGAGCATGCGCAAGAATTACTTGGCGACATGGTATTTGTTGAATTGCCAGAAGTAGGCGAAAGCGTTAGCACTGGTGATGATGTTGCGGTAGCAGAATCAGTAAAAGCTGCATCAGATATTTATGCGCCCGTGTCAGGTGAAGTGATCGCGGTAAACGAAGAGTTAGAAGATTCTCCTGAGCTTGTGAACTCTGACGCGTTTGGTGACGGTTGGATGTTTAAAATTAAACTTGATGATACAAGTGAACTAGAAAACCTTCTTGATGCAGAAGGTTATGAAAATTCAATCGACGAAGATTAATTTAGTAGCGGCAATCCTATCTAAGCGATTTCGTTTAAATATAGGTTGTGTTAACTAAATGCTTGTTGTTGCAAAAAGCAATAACAGTCTTTTCGCTATTTTAATGGTTTAAAATAGACAACAGATGAAGCCTCTCACTGACAATAAGTTTGGGGCTTTCTTTATTTTTTACTTACTTTTCTTATTTAGGTAAGCCGTTTTATGACTACTCAATCTCAAAACAACATTACGTTGAACGAACTAGAACAAACGCAAGACTTTATTCGTCGCCATATTGGCCCAGACGAAGCACAAGCACAGGCGATGTTAAACGAAATTGGTGCAGAATCAGTTGATGCATTAATTGACGAAATTGTTCCTAGCGATATTCGCTTAGCTGACTTACCAGCTATTGAAGAAAGTAAAACGGAAGTAAAAGCGCTTAGCGATTTAAAAACCGTTGCTAATAAAAATAAAGTGAACAAAACCTATATCGGTTTAGGGTATTACGGCACACTAACGCCAAACGTTATTTTACGTAATGTATTAGAAAACCCAGGCTGGTATACAGCTTACACACCTTATCAACCTGAAATTGCCCAAGGTCGTTTAGAGTCATTATTAAACTACCAACAAATGTGTTTAGACCTTACCGGGTTAGATCTGGCGTCAGCGTCATTACTTGACGAAGGTACTGCTGCCGCTGAAGCTATGGCATTGGCTAAACGTGTATCGAAAAACAAAAAGTCAAACCTATTTTTTGTTGCAGAAGAAGTTTATCCACAAACAATTGACGTTGTTAAACAACGAGCAGAAATGTTTGGTTTCGACATTATCGTGGCGCCAGCAGACAGCGTAAGTGAACACGATGTATTTGGCGCGCTTTTACAATACCCAAGTGCAACGGGCGAAGTACGTGATATTTCAACCCTTATTGACAGCGTTCACGAGAAAAAAGGTATTGTAGCCGTTGCGGCTGACATTATGAGCTTAGTGCTACTTAAAGCGCCAGGTGAATTGGGTGCTGACGTGGTTATTGGTTCAAGCCAACGTTTTGGTGTGCCAATGGGTTACGGTGGCCCTCATGCAGCATTTTTCACCACCAGTGAAAAATACAAGCGTTCTATGCCTGGTCGTATTATTGGTGTTTCAAAAGATACGCGTGGCAACAACGCACTTCGTATGGCAATGCAAACACGTGAACAACATATTCGTCGTGAAAAAGCCAATTCAAACATTTGTACCGCACAGGTGCTACTTGCCAACATGGCCGCTTTTTATGCGGTATATCATGGCCCTAAAGGTTTAAAAACCATTGCTAGCCGTATTCATCGTTTTGCTGATATTTTAAATGTAGGTACTACTAGTAAAGGTTTGCAAGCTGTTCATGCGAATTACTTCGATACGTTAACATTTAACCTTGATAATAAAGAAGATGTTGTAGCGCGTGCGCTAGCAGCTGATCTTAACTTACGCACAGATGTTGCTGGACAAGTCAGTGTTTCACTTGATGAAACAACAACGCGTGAAGACATTTCTACCTTATTTGATGTGCTACTTGGCGAAGGTCACGGCTTAGATGTAGCTGCATTAGACGCACAAGTGTTAAGTACTGGTCATCAATCAATTCCTGCTGAACTAGTGCGCGAGTCAGACATTTTAACGCACCCTGTTTTTAACTCGCACCATAGTGAAACTGAAATGCTTCGCTATATTAAAAAACTAGAAAATAAAGATTTAGCGCTTAATCATTCAATGATTTCATTAGGTTCTTGTACCATGAAATTAAACGCAACAGCGCAAATGATACCTGTTTCATGGCCTGAATTTGCCAACATGCATCCGTTTGCACCCGTAGATCAAGCGCAAGGCTATGCTGAAATGATCAACGAACTAGGCGACTGGTTAGTTGAATTAACAGGTTACGATAACATTTCAATGCAACCAAACTCTGGCGCACAAGGTGAATATGCAGGTCTTATTGCTATTCATAAATACCATGAAAGTCGTGGTGATGCGCACAGAAACATTTGTTTAATTCCATCTTCTGCACACGGCACTAACCCAGCGTCAGCGCAAATGGTTGGTATGAAGGTTGTTGTTGTAGATTGCGATAAAAACGGTAATGTTGACATGGCTAACTTAAAAGCCAAAGCAACAGAAATGCGTGACAATCTATCATGTATCATGATCACATACCCATCAACCCATGGTGTATATGAAACCACGATACGTGAAATTTGTAATATCGTGCATGACAACGGCGGCCAAGTTTATTTAGATGGCGCAAACATGAATGCACAAGTTGGCTTAACTTCGCCAGGCTTTATTGGCGCTGATGTTTCGCACTTAAATTTACATAAAACGTTTGCCATTCCTCACGGTGGCGGTGGCCCAGGTATGGGACCCATAGGTGTTAAATCACACCTTGCTCCGTTCTTACCTGATCACGCACTTATTACCGTAAATGAAACCACAAAAGGTAATGGCGCGGTTTCGGCAGCACCATTTGGTAGTGCCGGTATTTTATGTATTTCTTACCTATACATTGCTTTACTGGGTAAAAAAGGTGTGACAGATTCAACAAAATTTGCCATTACCAATGCTAACTACTTAGCGAAGAAATTAAGCGAGCATTACTCGATACTTTATACTGGCGCAAACGGCCGCGTTGCTCATGAATGTATTGTTGATTTACGCCCATTAAAAGATTCGTCAGGTATTACTGAAATGGATGTAGCTAAACGTCTACAAGATTATGGCTTCCATTCACCAACGATGTCGTTTCCAGTGGCAGGCACACTAATGATCGAGCCAACTGAATCAGAAGCAAAACCTGAGTTAGACCGCTTTATTGAAGCCATGGTATGCATTCGAGATGAAATACGCAAAGTAGAACAAGGCGAGTGGACACTAGAAAACAACCCACTTCATAATGCACCACATACGCTAGCAGACATTACTGACGCTTCATGGGATAGAGCTTATACAACCGCAGAAGCGGTATTCCCAGTACCTGCGGCAGCTGCCAATAAATTCTGGCCAACGGTAAATCGTATTGATGATGTGTACGGCGACAGAAACTTAATTTGTTCATGCCCGAGCGTTGATACGTATAAAGACTAAATAATAGTGTTGTCAGTTTCGAATTAAGTTTGAAACAACAAAAGCAAGTTTGAAACTTTAATAAAGTTTGAAAGTAAAAATAGTGAAAGGCGAGCCAATAGGCTCGCCTTTTATTTATAAATTTGGTCTCTCAAAAAGGTCGTCAATTTCATCTAGAGAGTGATGAGAATCCTTTTCACTATCACTGCTAAAGTCATGTTCTGTCCCTGAGTACCTATCTACCATACTGGTGTATATATCATCTAAATCAACACAGCCTAACAATTGCTCACTTAATTCTTCTAATTCAAGATTATATTCTGACAATACTGATTTGATATGCTTGTTGACTTCATCCTTTATGGACTCGAAGCTGTCCACTTCCCTTAAACTGAGACAGACATAATTAGAGTTTTCTGTAATGATTAATGCAGGAGACGACTATGAAAAAATCACGCTATACAGAATCTCAGATCATCGCAGTATTAAAAGAAGTTGATGCTGGTAGAAAAGTCGAAGAAGTGTGCCGTCAACACGGTATCAGTAGTGCAACCTATTACAACTGGAAGTCCAAATACGGTGGGATGGAAGCCTCTGACGTCAAACGGTTGAAGGAGCTGGAAGAAGAAAACGCCAAGCTTAAAAAGATGTTTGCGGATGTCAGTCTAGAAAATCATGCGATTAAGGAGCTTTTCGCAAAAAAGGGCTGGTGACAGCGGATAAACGAGAATGCGTCAGCGTAATGATTGGTGCGGGGCTAAGTATCGTAAGGGCTTGTCTGTTTGTTGGCATTGGCCGTTCGACCTTTTATCGCCCTGAACGAGACTGGCGTAAAGCAGATGCTGCTGTCATTGATGCTATCAATGCCGTACTTGAAAAGTCGCCACGAGCAGGCTTCTGGAAGTGTTTTGGCCGAATGCGCTTCAAAGGCTTTCCGTTCAACCATAAGCGCGTTTATCGCGTGTATTGCCAGATGGGGTTGAATCTAAAACGAAGAACTAAACGTGTGCTACCCAAGCGAATTGCTCAGCCTTTAGAAGTGCAGGAGCAAGCCAACCACCAATGGGCGCTCGATTTTATGCATGACACATTGTATTGCGGTAAACGATTCAGAACGTTGAATGTGGTGGACGAAGGAACGCGAGAATGCCTCGCTATAGAAGTGGACACCTCGTTGCCCGCTGGCCGTGTAGTTCGCGTGTTAGAGCAGTTAAAAGATGAGCGCGGGTTGCCCAAACAGTTGCGTGTAGACAATGGCCCAGAACTTATCTCTGCGACACTAACAGATTGGTGTGAGATCCATAATATTGAATTGGTATATATCCAGCCAGGTAAGCCACAGCAAAATGGCTTTGTTGAACGCTTTAACGGTTCATTCCGCAGAGAGTTTCTTGATGCCTACTTGTTTGAGAATCTCAGCCAAGTGCGAGATATGGCTTGGTTCTGGCGATTGTATTATAACGAAGAAAGAACACATGAGAGTCTGGGTAACCTGCCGCCGGCAGCTTACCGAGAAAAACTGGAAAATTCTAATTTAGAACTGTGTCATTAATGGGGAAGTGGACAATGCTGAACAACAATTTCTTTTAAGATTCTAGTGAAAACATTGTTATCTTTTAATTTAAAGACTGTTTTAGCTATTTTATCTGTGTCTAGCTTTCTATTAAATTGAAGGTCTATATCAATGATATAATGTGTTTCAGCATAGTTAATACGTTTAATTTTTCTAATTTAACTATGGAAGATTATTAACCACTACTTTTGACAGCCAATGTGGCTTAATACTATTTCGATAAAATTTATCTAAACGTTTCCTGTTACCACTCGAACGTGAATTAAGCCCTAAAAACTCAGCCGTATTATTGCCCAACACTGCACTTTCTAATTGTGCATTGTTTAGTTGCTGTAACACTCCTTGAAATGAATGTAAATATTGCCCATTATTTTTTTCAATGACTAACATTTTCCAGTCGGTACCGTAATTTAAGCTGTCTGCCATTTTGGGAAATGAATGTAGTAATGCTTCCAAGTTCCTTTTTGAGATATCTGGGGCATCAATGAACCCTGAAAAATATCCGGTATCAACATATGCGTTACTAACGTTAGAAGCGTCACTAATTGTTGAGGCGATTTGGTGCCAAATAGGAGGATTTTCTGACAAATGAAGTGAATCAAAACCACCAAAATGGCCAAAATTAATGCGTAATCCTTTTTTAATCGATAAAAGATCACCCCAATACTTGCTTTCAAAACATACTTTATAGTCATTGGCTCCCATGTTTGAGGGGCTGCTATGCGCCATAATAGGAATATCATGTTTGATACAGAAGTCATAAAATTCATTTAGCACTTCATCTAGCTGTTTTGGGAAATCATCTTTTTTACAAAAGTCAGGTAAGTGTTTTTGTTTCTTCCATGTTTCAGGATGATCGTTAAAGACTTTGTCGTTTCCATAAAGCGCGAATCCCATTGGAGGATATATCTTAACTCCCAATGCCCCATGCAACTCAACCGCTTCTTTTATTAGGCTTAATGGATTTAATTTTTCTCTATCAGTAAATTTGTAAGCTACATGGCGAAATGGGCAATAGGGGGCAAATGAGTGAACTAAGCCATTTGATACTTTAGAAATTTCTCCTATCAAGTGACACTGTGATTCAAGAGGCGACGCAGTAGGTTTTCCATTATTTAAAGGCCAGTCATAGTCTACTATGTGGCTTATCATCAAATCAGTTTTAAGCTTGTCACTGTTATATGTTTTGAGGTAGTTATTTAGACTTACAAACCGGAATTGAAACATTTCGATAACAAAGCGCCATAATGATCCAAAGCTGATTTCCATACCTTTGATATCTATTGTGAAATCATATGAAGATGCAGCAGAGAATACGTCATCATATTTTTGGGGCATAGAGTTCATCAAATCTTGGGTTGTAATGCCACTTTGGAGAACTATGGCGCCTCTCTTGTTGAGTTTATGTATCGCTCGTTTAGATTCTGCTATCGCTTTGATAGATTGTTTTTCTCGTAGCTCTAACAATCTAATCTGCGCTATTTTAGTGTTAGAACATTGAGATGACGATTGATTGATAACGTTAAGTTCATCTTTAGTGGAAGGGGCTGATTCCCAAACAATTAACTCTAAGAAGTCGCCAAACATTTTCCTAAGCCATACCCAATCGACTAATTCTCTGCCTTGAACTTGACTCACAAATTTACTTACTTGTAGATCAGACCCATTAAAAATATGAGCATGACTATCTATTAATAACTTTTGTTGTTGTGGTAAATGATGACTGAATAAACAACGAGGGTTTGGTGGGCTTCTAAACAAACAACACCCTGGTAAAACTGTAGCGCCACCAATAACCGAAGTCATTTTTATAAACTTTCTGCGTTCCATCGAAGTTCCTTGTTGTCAATATTTTTAACCTTACAAAAGTAATATATGGTGGCTTTTTAAACAACAGCTTTATAGGGTACTGTTAAAAAAATACTAAAACTGATAAAACTATCTCCTACAAAACTTTAAGTGAATTCATTCTTTAGGTATCAGTTTAATTAAGCGTTGATTACATCAAGCAAAGGGAGAAGCAATGAGCTCTTATACCAGCTATATTCGCCGGCTATTAGCAACCATTGGCATTACAGCTTTAGCAATCGGTCTATTTATGCTGCTGTGGCAATTATCATATGTACTCTTACTTATATTTGGTGGCATTTTATTTTGTGTTTTTTTGATTGGGCTTGCGAGTATTTTACAACGGTGGCTACCTTTACCCCATTGGGGAGCAGTAATGATTGTTACTGCTGTCGTATTAGGATTATTAGTACTTGCAGGTTATTTGGCTGGCCCAGCCATTATGGAGCAGCTGCTGCAGCTTAGAGAGCAAATATCGGGTAGTATAAAACAGTTAGAAGCTTACTTAAAAGATAAAGAATGGGGTGGAGCGTTACTCCAGTGGGTGCAAGGTAAATGGCAGCATGCGCCACTTTCGCCCAGCAAACTGATGGGAGAGGTTACGGGGGTATTTTCTACTTTATTTGGCTCACTTGCTGATCTGTTTGTTATTTTTTTTATTGGTTTTTACTTAGCGCTGCACCCGAGACTTTACATGAATGGTTTATTGTTTTTGTTTCCAAGTGATAATCGCGCTCGTATAAAGGAAGTAGTACACAGTATCTATTATGCGTTGAAGCTTTGGTTAATCGGGCGTGCAACATCAATGGTTGTAGTAGGGCTGTTAACCGCATTAGGTTTATGGCTGATTGGAATGAAATTGATTATAGCGCTCGCATTTCTTGCGGGTTTACTATCGTTCGTGCCATTTATAGGCCCTATTGCAGCCTTGATACCTGCAGTATTAGTCGCATTACTTAATACCCCGACACAAGCGGTGTATGTGTTAGTGGTGTACGCTGTTGTGCAAGTACTGGAGAGTAATGTTATTACGCCTTTTGTGCAGAAAAAAGCAGTTTCATTACCGCCCGCTATAATGCTCAGCGGCCAATTACTCATGGGGACTATGTTTGGAATTCACGGGTTGGCGCTTTCAACGCCATTTGTTGTATCAATTATTGTCACAGTGCAAGTGCTTTATGTGCGCGATGTGTTAAAAGAAAAAATTCAGCCATTGGGCCACTGATAGACTGTGGATAAAAGGGGTCAGGTACAATTAATGTAAAAGAGGTGATTTTAATGTTGCTCAACTATTGGTGCTATTGTCAGCCAGTAATATTAACAAGTAGGCGTAAACCATGAAATTTCATTTTTCGATCTCAGTATTTTGTTGACTTCTTTATCGCCGTTAATGCCTGCAACAGTAAATTTCATCAGGTCAGAGCACAATGCCAGACATGACCCGGCTTTTATTGTACTTAGATGATTTACTTGTAGTAGGTTCTATATAAAATCATACATTGTTAACAATAAGGAAATTTATGAATACAAAAATGAAATTAATGGCGCTATTCGCTGCTTCTATTATGAGTAGTCAAACGCTAGCGTCATATAGTAACTTAACGTTAAAGTATGAGGTAATAAAAGAAGCTGAGCATTTTGCTGATATACCCATTAGGGTTAACGACACCTACTTACGAACAGATTATCAGCTAAAAAATGAAAAACTTACTGAGATGACTGTAAAGTGGAAAGGTCAATACGTTATTAAACATAATGAACAGCGTGCTTATTTACTTGATTATAAGGTAACTCATAAAAGGGCTGAAAAAGCTTTTAAAGCAATGGCGGCAAAGGTACCTAATATAACTGCTGAGAAAATATTTGAAATGAGTATTGACCCTATCAACGACGAAAGCGAATTTATTCGCTATGAAAAAGTAGGTAATAATAAGCTTGTCGGCAAGCATGATGGGGATGCTGAGCATGAAGTTCAATACCTTAAATTACCAAATAAATATATAAATAGAAAGCAATACGATTGGTTGATGGCCAGAGCAGAAGAAGATCGTAAGTTCGGTCAGGGTTTTGTGGCTATTTTAGATCAACCCCTTACTGAGATGATGTGTAGGTTAAACTATCAACATGCTGTTTTTCCTGTTTACTTAAAAACCTATCACTATGAAATAAATTTGAAGTCTGTTGATCCTTCATTTAATGATGAAAGTGAGCTACGCATTGAACAGGGTATTATTCACTCTGACATTACTCACTCGTCTATTCAATTTTTAAAAAGTTTATCGCAACACTCTTCGCAATGAAAATAGAGTAAGGTAGTTACCTATTTAGTTGTTAATTATTTTACTTTGTCAGCTTTTCTGACTTATAGGTTGGGCTTAAGAACGATTTTAAGTAATTTATTTTAATGATCAAATAGTTTTGCCAATCAAAACATAACCCAACCGTTAAGAGCAAAAAAGCAAAAGCGGGGGCAGATCTTGTAATGTGTATTGAAATGAACTGAAAACGCTAGCGAGTAAACGTTAAATAGTTAAATACCTTCTACGTTATTTTTTACTTCGAATTTCATTAGCACGGTGGCGACTAGATCCAAAGAGAGGCTTTTTTCCGAGTTAAACAATATTTAATTAAGGCGTAGCGATTCAAATATAGTCATTCCATATTGAAAAACCACAACAAAAGTAAATCACGTTTAAACGTACTCAAGCACAGCGCCCATTAGTGGTAAACATTTAAGCTTAATCTTGTTTTTCTTCATCAAGAATTGTTGCTCTTATTATGGCGACCATTTTTTTTGGCACGGTTGGATAACCTAATTTATCGCTGTAACCAACGTCTACTTGCGATATTGCTTCAACAATGTCGTAACCTTTGATTACTTCACCAAAAACAGCGTAACCCCATGAATTCCCTGGGTCTAAATTGGTGTTTTCGTTGAGGTTGATAAAGAATTGGTTGGTTGCTGAGTGTGCATCGTTCAGTTGTTTTGCCATGGCAATAGTGCCTTCTTTATTTTTTAGCCCATTGCCAGATTCGTTGAATATCGGATCATTGGGTATAACTTCAGAGTAATCAGTATTAAAACCACCGGCTTGGATCAGGTAGCCTTCTTCGACACGGTGAATCAACGTTTTATCATATTTCCCTTGCGCTACATATCCTAAAAAATTATCCACGGTAATTTTAGCTTTAATACGGTCAAGCTCAATAATGATATTACCCATAGAGGTTTCTATTCTCACTTTAGGGGAGTAATTATTCGGTTGAATATATTGCCCTTTAGTATTTGCTGCGTGCAATTGAAGCGATATTAATACGGTAAAAATAAGTAGTGAAACTCTAATCACGTTAGTACCTTTTGTTAAAGTAAATTGACTTGAAATATGTCAGTTAGTTTAACAATTATATATTTTATTGTTAACTCAAAACCATGATCTATAGAGCTAATGAACGTAAAGTCAAAGCTTTGTTCGTAAAGTAAATAGAAGGGGGTCAGGTACATTTATTAATTGTACCTGACCCTGAGCTATCCCCACAAATAATTCTTACATATCAATGAAATAATTTGAACCGAAGGGAACATTCATGGTGTTTGGTGATCAGATCTATCGCCAAACAAAAATAACCAACCGGAAACACCATGAATGCGCTCCCTATATTGAAGAAAACCCTCACTCTTGTCACCCTTAAAATGCACGCTAGACGACGAACTTCTTTAGTTTTATCACTTGAAAGCCTATTAATGGGCGCAAATGCAACAGTGACTAATCTTGGCCGAGGCATTAACTCGAAAGCAAAAGAAAAGCACAGAATAAAACGAGCAGATAGGCTGTTATCCAATACGCATTTGCAACGAGAAGCATTTTCGATATATCAATCTTTAGCTAAATTCACGATAGGTAAAGCGATGCGTCCTATTATTTTAGTAGATTGGTCTGACTTAGATGAACATAAAGGACACTTTTTACTTCGAGCAACGCTTGCATCACATGGTCGTGGAATTTGTTTGTACGAAGAAGTGCATAGTGTTAAAACGAAAGAGAAACCTAGGACTCATCAACAGTTTTTAACAAACTTAGCTAAAATATTAGCCGATACAAGTAAACCAATTATCGTCACTGATGCTGGCTTTAAAACACCTTGGTTTCGGGCCGTTTTAGCGCATGGATGGGACTTTGTTGGGCGAGTACGTTTGCCCAACTTTTATAGTATCGATGACAAAGTATGGCAATGTATTACTCACTTATACGCTAAAGCCACAGGCTGTCCTAAGTCGTTTAACGGAGCAATTGCGAGAAGTAATCAATTAGCCTGCAGATTACTGCTTTATAAGCAAAAGAGCAAAGGTCGACAATCGCTGAATCATTCAGGTAAGAAAAGGCTTTCTAAAACCAATAAGGTTTATAGAAAATCAGCTAATGACCCATGGTTGCTCGCTACATCACTGCCTCAAACAAAGCAACTTGCTCGACGTACGACGAGAATATATGGTCTGCGCATGGAAATAGAAGAAGGTTTTAGGGATATGAAAAGTCATCAGTTTGGGCAAGGGTTTGAATATAATAGAACATACAACACCAATAGGCTGGCTATTCTTATCTTACTGACAACATTAGCTCATTGGTTACTGATGGCCATCGGATTAGCGGCTAAAAAAGCGTATAAACACCATCAATATCAGGCAAATAGCTTAAAGAATAAGAATGTACTATCACTTCACTTTATTGGCTTAAGAGTCATGGCAAATCGATATGAGAAGCTCTCATATATCGAGCTTCTCACGGCAATTAAGCAATTGCATTTAACTGGAGGAGCACATTCCTTTGATACTTTATAGAATTAGTGGGGATCACACAGTACCTGACCCCTTTTATTCGTCAGAGCTATGTACAATAAGGCATGAGGAAATGAAATGAAATAAGAAAAGGCGCCAAAAAGGCGCCTAAATGTTTGCTTGCGAGCATTTTGAGGAGTTAATTCCTCGTGTTGAAAATAGCTAGAGATCTATGTTCAACGTGCGCCAGAAGGTTGGGAGGTTCCAGCAATTTGTATTCAATAAGCTAACGGTGCTTAATGTTGTTTATTCAGCAATTACTTCGTTTTTTGCAAGTAACTCTGACTTAGTCGATTTTTTAGCTGTTTTGATAACAGTCATTGGTTTTACTAAGTTTGTTTCAAAAGCGGTTACTAATGTTTGCATTGATATTTTTACATCTTCATGCGCTTGTGAAGTAATTTCAACAGTGTTAACGGGTTGTGCTTTTTCAAACGCAATATTTGTTGCTGTTGCATTGCCTGCTACTAAGAGCAGTGCTGCTGTGAATATGTTGATAGTTTTCATGATTTGTCACCTAATATAAATTAATAAACATCCAAATAGATGATTAGGGACCTTTTCTTTGCTCGGTGAATGTGTTGGGAGTACATTCATTGCCTGCTACACTCATTGGTCTGGGCTGTAGTAAAAAGATGTAGTCCGTCATCTATGGTGTGTATATTAAGTAAAAACTGGTCAAATGAAAAATGACAAATTATAATGTTATCCATTAGAAAAACTAATGATAAGTTGTTTTTTGATAGTAGTAGAGTATTTATTCAAAAAACGGTCATTTTTATTTATTTAAATAGTGAGAGTTAATGGCTACAAGAATCCCGCCGCTCAATGCTCTAAGGGCCTTTGAGGCATCGGCAAGACAATTGAGTTTTACTCGAGCTGCTGAGGAATTATTCGTTACCCAGGCAGCGATTAGTCATCAAATAAAATCTCTAGAGGAGCATCTTGGATTAAAACTTTTTATGCGAAAAAATCGTGCTTTGTTATTAACAGAGGAAGGGCAAGCCTATTATCAAGACATAAAAGATGTGTTTACTTCTCTGCAAGACGCAACAGAACGGTTACTCGTTAGGGGGGCTAAAGGAGCGATTACGGTTAGTTTACAACCAAGCTTCGCCATTCAATGGTTAGTTCCAAGACTAAACACGTTTAATTTACTCAATACTGATATAGATGTCCGTATAAAAGCGGTAGATCAACCTGATGGCTTATTAACAGAAGATGTTGATGTAGCGATTTATTACGGAAGAGGCCGCTGGCCAGGTGTACATGCTGATAAATTGCACACGGAATATTTAATACCTGTTTGTTCACCATTGCTACTTGATGGGCCAAAACCACTGAGTACTATTCAAGATCTTACTAACCACACTTTATTGCATGATACCTCAAGGCGAGATTGGAAACGCTGGTTCAAAGAAGCCGGGATAAGAGGGACTAATGTTAATCATGGCCCTATTTTTAGCCATTCAGCCATGGTTGTGCAAGGGGCTGTACATGGTCAGGGTATCGCCTTAGCTCAACGTATTTTAGCGCAACCCGAGTTAGATGCTGGTCGACTTGTGATACCAGTTGAGCATAGCTTGATTAGTAAAAATGCATTTTACATAGTGTGTCGTGAGCACCAATTAGAATTAGGCAAAATAGCTGCTTTTAGGGATTGGGTACTTGAAACTGTAGCCGAAGAAGAAGAGTTAGATGAAGAGTTTTAATTATCATGAAAGTTTAGTAGAACAGCCTATAGCGCACTTTCTATTCGCTCATGGTGCGGGTGCTGATATGAATTCAACGTTTATGGAAAATATGACGACTGCGTTAAATAAACGAAATATTAATGTCACGCGTTTTAATTTTTACTATATGGATAAACGATTATCTGATGGTAAAAAGTATCCACCTGATAGAATGCCCAAATTGTTGGAGAGGTTTGAGGAAATTATCAACACACTAAATATAACGGCGCCCTTATTTTTGGTGGGTAAATCGATGGGTTCACGCGTGGCAGCTACGCTGACGAATGAAATAGAAAGCCTTAAAATTACTCCTGAAATACGAGGTGTAATTTGCCTTGGTTACCCATTTCATCCTATTAATAAAGTAGAAAAGTTGCGGTTAGAACCGTTAATAAAGAATCATTATTCAATGCTTATTTTACAAGGTGAGCGTGACAAACTTGGTAATAAAGAAGAAATAATAGGTTATGGTTTACCGGATAGCGTCAAAACGGTATTTCTGCCAGATGGAGATCACGACTTGAAACCACGGGTAAAGTCAGGGTATACACATGAGCAAAATCTACAGTCTGCTGCAGACCACATTGAGAGCTTTGTTTATGAAAATAGATAATATGCGTAAACTATTTATCGTGTTTGTTAGCCTTAGTGGTGCTTATTCTGTATTATTCGGCGCTTGGTTGTCTCATCAGGGCGATTTATTGCCAATAGAGAGTGTCGCAACCTTAAAGATTGCGCATTTTTATCAGTTTTTGCATACTATCGCGTTATTGGCTGTTTGTTTTTACTGGCAATTTACACAATCGAAAGCGGCTTTTTTAACCGCAACATTATTATCACTTGGTATTTTGCTTTTTAGTGGGAGCTTATACGTGAAAGTGTTGTTTGCCTGTGAATTAATAGGCAAACTAACACCCATCGGTGGCATTTTATTATCATTGGCATGGTTGTCAGTGCTCATTCACCTTAATATTCGAAAACATTAATATGACTGCAATTGTGCTTTATTGTCGACCAGGCTTTGAAAAAGAGTGTGGCGCAGAGATCCAAGAGAAAGCTGCTTGGAATGAAATTTATGGTTATCTTCAATTAAAGAAAAATCAAGGTATTGTATTTTTTCATCTTAATAATGCTGATGAAGGTGAAAGACTCATTGCTAAACTCCCTTTGAAGCGTCTTATTTTTACTCGGCAGTGGTTCGTGTCATTAACTGATACTATAGAGTTGCCTGAGTATAATCGTGTAGAAGCGATTATTGAGCATTTAGGTCATGAATGGCAATACGCTGACCTTAGAATGGAAACACCAGATACCAACGACGGAAAAGCATTATCTAAATTTTGTAGAAAGCTTGGTGTGCCTTTAAGGCAAGGGCTAAGAGCTAAAAAAATGTTAGCGCCAAAAGGTCAACATGACGGGGCGGTATTACACGCGTTATTTTTTAGTGGTAGTGAAGTTATCCTTGGCTACTCGCTTGGCACAAACACTTCACCACATTTAATGGGTATACCTAGGTTAAAGTTTCCATCTCAAGCGCCAAGCCGCTCAACACTTAAACTTGACGAAGCCTTTTTGTACTTCATTCCAAAAGATGAATGGCCAACACGGTTAACGTCTGGCATGAATGCCGTTGATTTAGGCGCTGCTCCGGGAGGCTGGACATATCAACTTGTTCGACGCGGTATGATGGTAACATCAATAGATAATGGGCCGATGGCAGAATCATTGATGGATACTGGTCAAGTCAAACATCGAATGATTGACGGCTTCAAATTTATACCAGCTAAACAAAATGTTTACTGGCTTGTCTGTGACATGATAGAAAAACCGCAACGAGTGGCTAAATTAATGGCTGAATGGTTATTACGCGGCGATTGTAAAGAAGCAATGTTTAATTTAAAGCTACCCATGAAAGGGCGGTATCAACAAGTACAGGATGATTTACAGCTGATAAAAGACATGTTTTCTGAGCATCAAGTAAAATATGAGCTTTACGCAAAGCATTTATACTACGATCGTGAAGAAATAACGGTACATGCGAGATTACTTTCACCGCCACCGTAAACATATAAAAGTAAAAAAGGGGTCAGGTACAATTAGTAATTGTACCTGACCCCTTTTTTTGCCTCTTTTTTATAATCGCTCTAACAGCGCTTCTGTGAAATCTGTTGTGCCATGAGTACCACCTAAATCACGTGTTGTACGATCGCCCGTTTCAATAACCTCAGTGATCGCTTTACGGATAGCTTCTGCTTTATCGCTCATTTCTAGGTATTCTAACATTTGAATTGCTGCCAGAATTACAGACGTTGGGTTTGCTAGATTTTTACCTGCTATATCAGGGGCACTGCCGTGTACAGCTTCAAAAATAGCGCAATCTTTACCAATGTTAGCGCCTGGTGCCATACCTAAGCCGCCCACAAGCCCAGCACATAAATCTGATAAAATATCACCAAACAAGTTTGTTGTTACAATAACGTCAAACTGTTCGGGATTCATCACTAATTGCATGCAACAATTATCAACGATCATTTCAGTTGATTCAATATCAGGGTAGCGCTCGCTAACTTCACGGGCAACTTTTAAAAATAAACCTGAAGTTGATTTTAAAATATTGGCTTTATGCACAGCTGTAACTTTTTTACGACCTTCCTTGCGTGCCGTTTCATAGGCAAACTCAACGATGCGCTCTGCACCTTCACGTGTGATCAAGCTCATTGCTTCTGCATGCGCACCATCTTCAGAGACTGTTTGACCTAAGCCAGAATACATTCCTTCAGTATTTTCACGGATGGTAATAATATCAATGTCTTCGTAACGCGCTTTAGTGCCTTTAAAAGACAGAACCGGGCGTACATTTGCGTATAATTGAAATTGTTTTCTTAATGTTACGTTAATTGAAGTGAAACCTTCACCGACAGGTGTGGTAAGAGGGCCTTTTAAACTGATTTTGTTTTTCTTGATTAATGCTAATGTTTCTTCTGGAACAAGTTCGCCATGCTTTTCTAACGCGACTAAGCCTGCGTCAGCGTATTCATAGTTAAAATCACAGCCTGCTTTGTCTAACACTTTGATGGTTGCATCGATAATATCTGGGCCAATACCGTCGCCTGGAATGACTGTGATGGTTTGTTTAGCCATGTGTTTATCCTTTAAAAAATTAAAATTGTTTATTCAAAGTGAAATTTACCTTGTCACTTTAAAAGTGTGCAGGTTTATACCACGCTTACTTAATGTAATCCACACTGAAACCTTTTATAGTGCCTTGTATTTTGCGGAGCCGTATTAGTAAGTTTTTGTGTAACTAAGTTTAGTATAAAAATGACAGGTTATCGGATGTGCATGACTTAACAATAAGACATTAGTCGCAACATGCACGAATAAAATAGGTAACAGGTTTATTGAATGGAAATACTTACGGTTAACTTAATTAGTGTTAGGGAATGAAAGCTCTGATAATTCATCAAGTGGAGTTCCATATTCATTGATCACATTATCAAGTCCTTTATATCTGTCAGCCTTAGCTATTTCCATCAATTTATTATCAACAAAAACTAGATATGAACATTCATCTTGGGTGGTAATACCGTCTGATTTAACATGCTGTGTACGATAAAATAATACTTGAAAATTTTGATCATTTGCTTGTTTAGCTTCGGTAATGTCTGGACTACCAAGCTTTTCTATTGCTTGTTCAAAGGTAAACTCGCCCAATCTAAGTTTACTAATAAATTGACGATTATAGGCTTCTCGATCTTCCCATTGCATATTTGCAGGGCTATCGTCGTAAAAGTTTACAACCAATAGTACAAAAACCCCATAAGCAGCCAACGCTAGGAAAATTCTAAAAATGATCTTTTTATTCATTTGATAACTGATAAATCGTGTGTGATTTTATTTTTATATAGGATAACGATAAGTAGCTTTTATTGAAAGAGTTTAACGAGCAAATCTATCACAAAATATGTAAATAACGATGATAAAACTAATTTATTCATCTGTGATGGTTAAAGGGAGGCGAATATCCCTTAAATTAAATCCTAAGGGAATATCTTGTTTTAATTGTAATAGCTTTTTAGCTAACGTGATGTCGTCGTGATACGCTGTTAATTTATCGCGAATGCTCGCTTTAATATCATTGCTATTTAAAATAGCCTGTAACGAACCATGTTGATTAAGTAGGCCGGCCGCGGTTACTTGCCCAATCCCTGGCACGCCAGGAATTTTATTGGTGTTGTCTCCAGTAAGCGTCCACAGATCCATTAACTGGCCAGGTGCAACATTAAATTTCTCACGTACGTATGGTTCGTCAAGCGAGCGTCGATTGAAGTAATCGTAGACATGAATATGATTACTTAATAACGATAAAAAGCACTTGTCTGTTGAAATAATAGTGACTTTTTGCCCTCTCAAGGCCACCTTAATGGCTAGAGTGGCAATTAAATCGTCAGCCTCATCTGATTCTGATATTAAAGAATCAACATGTTGCAGTAAAAAGGCGTCTTGAATCTGCGGTAGGGTGTCAGCAAGGTGCTGCGGCATTTTTTTTCTACCTACTTTATAGTCTGGATAAAGCTGGTAGCGCCAACCAGGTGATTGGCTGTCAAAAACGGCTAATGCATGAGTTGGCGAGGTTTGTTCGATAATGTTACTAAGCGCAGTAGCACATGCTTGTTTAGTGTTATGTAACACTTGTTGCTTGGTATTTTCAGCAAGTTCATTATTGAGTAAAAATGGGCGCTCTTGCACCGCATAAATTCGTCTAATTAAATTCATTGCATCAATAAGTACAACATTGACTGACATTTAGGTTTTTCCAACTACGTTATAACAAGGCGTATATGTGCTACCTGGCAGTTTCATTCGTTGCTGTTTCACAAAAGAATTCAGTAAATTGTCCATTAGCGTCATGATTTCGTTGTCACCGGTAACGGTAAAGGGACCGTGTTTACGGATTTCTTTAATACCCTCTGATTTTACATTGCCTGACACAATACCTGAAAATACGCGGCGTAAGTTTGCCGCTAAATTAGCAACATCCATATCATAGCTAATTTGTGTTTTTTCCATGTTTTCATGCGTTGGAATAAAGGGTTGCTGGAAATCTTGCTCTATCACTAACGACCAATTAAAGTGGTAAGCGTCGCCTGTTTGTTTGCGATAGGTTAGCACGTCTTGTAGACCAACTTTCATTTTTTTTGCGACAAGCTCTGCATCATCTACAATAATTTCATATAGTTTTTGAGCTTCTTTGCCTAACGTTGCAGCAATAAACGTATCTATTTGTTCAAAGTATTCACTACTTGCTGCTGGCCCTGTTAAAATAATTGGCAGCTTTTGCGCTTGATTTTTTGGGTTGAGTAAAATTCCTAAAATATAAAGTAACTCTTCGGCAGTACCTGCACCACCAGGAAAAATAATGATGCCATGAGACATTCGCACAAAGGCTTCTAAACGCTTTTCGATATCAGGCATGATAACAAGTTCAGATACCATAGGATTTGGAGGTTCTGCAGCGATGATGCTTGGTTCTGTAAGACCAATATAGCGTCCGTTGTAATTTCGTTGTTTTGCATGACCAATAGTGGCGCCTTTCATTGGGCCTTTCATCGCTCCGGGGCCACAACCGGTACAGATATTAAAGGCTCTTAACCCTAATTGATAGCCGACTTCTTTCGTGTATTGATATTCAATATCGTTAATAGAGTGACCGCCCCAACAAGTGACTAAATTAGGTTCGCTGTCAGGCAAAATAGCATTGGCATTTCGTAATATATCAAAAGTGGTATGTGTGATGTTAGCGCCATCAGTAACATGGTGATCGTAGCGGGTATTGGTAAATAAAATATCTCGAAGTACGGCTGATAAATGCTCTTGTATGCCACGAATAATTTTACCGTCAACAAATGCATGCTTAGGTGGGTTTTCTAACGCGAGCTTAACGCCACGTTCTCTTCTTAATACTTGAATATTGAAATCTTGGTATTGTTGATATATCACTTCTGCATCATCGGTATGACTACCCGAATTAAGTACTGCCAGTGAACAGTTGCGATACAGTTGGTGTAAATTACTGGAGGCAGATTGCTGTAATTTACCTACTTCTATTGGTGAAAGTAGGTTCATATTTCCTAAAGGGTTAAATTGTACATGCATTGGCGACTCCTTAACTGCTAATCAATATAGATGACTTGGTTTTTTCCTTTTTCTTTGGCTTCATATAAAGCTTTATCTGCACGTTCAAAGGCTATGTGAACATTGTCATCTTGTTTTATGTGCGTAACGCCTATCGACATACTCATGTTTACTTTATCATTTCTGAACTTAAAGGGTAGTTTAGCTATTGTTTTCCGCAATAAATTTAAGGTATGAATTAGGTTATCTTTTTTAATGTCATTGAAAACAAACACGAACTCTTCACCACCATAGCGAGCAACAAAGGCATGTTTATCTAAATGCTTTTTCAGCGTCCCGGCAATAACTTGTAATGTTTTGTCACCTGCGGTATGCCCATATGTGTCATTAATTTTTTTAAAGTTATCTAAATCGGCAACAACAATCGCTAAAGGCTTATTATTATGTTGACAGCGAGCAATTTCTTTATGGAAATGCTCATCAAAAGCTGCACGGTTATATAGTTTAGTTAAAGCATCTTCTAAACTTTTAGCTTGTTGTTCTTTAATTTGTTTTTCAAAGGCGCGACTTTGCTTTTCAAGCTGTTGGACTTTTTCCGACATGCTTTCAAGTTGTTCCGTAAATCTTTGTTGTTGATTTTTTTCATATGCTGTTTTTCTTTCAAGCGTAGCAGCAATAACTTGTAATTTGGTGTTTATTTCAACCTTAATATCAACTAGCGAATTAGCTTTGTCTAATTCTTCTGACATTTCACTAAGTTGGCTTTGCATGCGCTCATTCAATTTTTGAAGCTTTACGCTTGATTCTTTATGAGTATCAATAGTTGTGGTAACAGCGTTTTGTACGGTTGCTAATGTGTCACTTAACGTAGAAAGGAATACCTTTGCGGTATTTCGTTCACGGATTAAATCTTGACTGATCACATCAAAAGTCGCTAAGAAGGTATCGAACAACTGATCACTTGGCATGGTGTCGGAAAGCTGTGAGCGGATGCGATTTAATTGATCTTGGAACTTTTTAGAAATACTAATTTTATTGAGAAATTCATTAAACTTTTGTACAACTATTTTATTGTTGATTTGGCTATCAAGAGACTTACTCGCAGGTTTATTCAGTAAGCCATTTGCTGAGTTTGCTATATTACCTTGTTTCAGTGCTGCTTGATAAAATATGACAAGTTCACTTAGCAAGGGGATATATTGCGATAATGCATCTTTGCTATTTTCGTTGTCCTTAAGCAATGCGCGAAGTTGTCGGCGTAAATGTTCAGGTAAACCATTTACTTTTTGTAGTGATTGACCCGCAGACTGAAAAGTGTCTTGTAGCTGGCGAATTTCCACATCAGCTTTTGCTGAATAATGATATAACAACGTGGAAGATTCATTGATCAGCTTTTCTATATCATTAATAGACGCAGAGCTAGTAAAAAGCTGACGCAATTTTGCTAATTTATTATCAAGCGATACGTCGACTCCTTTGGCGACTTTACTTAGCTTGATAATAAACTCAGAAAGCAAGGCGGATTGATGCTTTAAGTCACTTTCTACACTTGCTCTAGCGGTTATTGCCGAATCAAGTTTACGTTTTAGTACTAAAAGCTCTTTATCGACAGCTGTGTTACCCGTCATGGATATGTTACGTCCTTTTGATAGTAAATTTTCACCCTTGCGGTAAAACCAAATATATTTTGATGTTCAATATATTAAAAACAGTACCAGAATATAAGAATATATTTCGTATAATTAATAATATACGTAAGTTTCAAAATTGTCAGTATGGAAATGCGACTATTATGCGAATAGTCATGATTTACATCAAATAAAGGATACTTTATTGGCGTAATGTTCTGGTTTTCGGAGCAACGCTTTCGTGGGTTGAGCGAAATGGATTGATATCTAACCCTCCTCGTCGAGTGTATCTAGCATACACAGTTAACGCTTCTGGTTGGCATATTGTCATTAAGTCGCAAAAGATGCGTTCTACACACTGTTCGTGAAACTCATTATGCTCTCTAAAAGAAATGATGTATTTTAACAGTGCCGAGTGGTTTATTTTCTTTCCTTTATAGCTAATGAATAATGATGCCCAGTCAGGCTGGTTAGTGATTAAACAATTAGATTTAAGAAGGTGTGAAACTAACACTTCGCTTACCACAGTGTCACTTTCTGTGTTTAATAATGCGGAAGATAATTGGTAATCATGCATTTCAATATCTAATTCATCTAAACACCTTGCATTTGGTGTGTTAATTTCAAGGGCAGGGCACTTATCTACGGGGAATAGAATGACATTAGCCTGGGCGCCGCATACCGCTGATAAGTCATTTTTCATCGCTGTTTTAACCTCTTGTTCACTTGAAAACGTTGTTTGGTTAAAACTGTTCAGATAAAGCTTAAATGATTTTGATTCGATAATATTTTCACTGGTACAAGGAAAGCTAAATTCTGCCACTCTAACAATCGGCTTCCCTTTTGCATTTAGCCACGAAATTTCATAGCCATACCAAACATCTTCTCCCATAAATGGTAGAGTATTTTCATCGAGTGATAATGAATCTCTGTTTAAACGTCTTGGTACGCCTTGAAGTAAAGCTGCATTGTATTGGCTCGCATATTCAGTGTTTTTGCCTAACGTTAGCTTTTCAAGTGCGTTGGCGTTTTTATATTGGCTCATAGAAATATTATCAAGTAAGATCAGTTTGCATATTAGCTTGTATTGTAATGAAAAGTAGAGATAGATGGAAACGAAACAATTGCCAAAATTAACTGAATTAATACTTAACTTTGGACAGCAGTACCTAAGTGAATTCAAAAGTAAACTTGGACATTATCCTGTTATTGAAGCAGACGAAGAATGGCCTTCACCCTGCGAATTAACACCATTTGATGAGCAATTGGTTACTTGGCAGCCTATAAAGATTGAAGACAATTTAAGCTTCGATAATGTTGAAGAAGCACTTTCTATTACGCTTCATCCGAGCATCAAAACATATTTTACAACGCAATATAGCGAGAGCATTCCTGCTAATTGCCAGGAAGGGAACCTTCAATTACTTTTTGCATGGAGTAAAAAAGATTTTGAGCGACTACAACAAAATATGATCGGGCATATTTTGATGAAAAAAAAGCTTAAACAAAATATCACGTTATTTTTCGCATTAACCGATAAAGACGATATTATTTTAACAGTTGATAACGAATCTGGCGAAGTGTGGGTAGAAAATGTGGGCGCTAAGCCTCACAAAAAAGTCGCTGATAGTCTTGTCTCTTTTATTGCCTCGTTATCTCCAGATATCTATTTAGAAGAATAAATAGATATCACTCTTTACCCTTACATCTTTTTATTTGTTTAGTTGACTTTTTAGCTCTTGTATTTCTTTTTTTAGCGCTGATATTTCTTCCTGTAGAGGGGTTAGCGCTTTGGTAATGGCTAATGAAATTGTATTAGTAAGGTCATCTGTTTGCTTTGGTGTGCTGCCCTGATTGATAGTTGAATGAGGCTTAATAAAATTAGGATCATGTTGCCAGGTTTTCAAAACCGATATAATCGTGGGTAACGGAACTGGTTGTGCTAGTTTGGTTTTAATACGGGCTACGGTGGGTTTAATTCCTTGATTAGCAAGTGTATTAGCAGCGGTTAATATCTCATCATTGATGGTCATATTACTCATTCAGCATTGTTGAAAAAACAATATTTTAGCCAATTTTACACATGAAGTCTTGCTGTAATTTTAATGTTTTAGTACAAAGTTTAATTATTACATAAGGTTACAATTGTTGGTTTAACTTTTGCTATATCGTTGGCATTGACATAAACAATAACAATGAGAGTTAACTATGAAAAAATCACTTATCGCATTACTTGTTGCTGCACCATTAACGTTTTCTTTAACAGGGTGTGTTGTTGCTGTTGGTGGTGATGATGATCATGCATTTACTTCTGGCTTTACTGATCGTGAATATAACAACCGTAAAAAAATTGCACGTATTAACTTAGGGGCTAGCTACGGTGATGTTTCTAGAGATTTGGGTGTTGCTGACTTTAATGAAAATTATCGAAAAGATGATAAAAACATTCAGGTATTATTCTATCGCACAAATCGCGTACACAAAGATGATTTAACCACGAAAGATGAATGTACCTATCTATACTTTGTAAATGGGGAATTAAAAGAAACGGGTCAGGGTGGTGACTTTTCCCGAAATACAGGTTTATAGTAAATAAAAATGCCGCTAAAGTTTGGCGGCATTTCTTATGGTTACTTGTTGTATTTAAAGCTTAGGAATGTGAATTTTTTTCTCTTCACTTTGACGATATACGACCAAGGTTTTACCAATTAATTGCACTTTCACTGCATTTGTTTCTTTACATATAGCATCAACAATTAACCCTTTCACTTCTCTATCATCGGTTGGAATTTTGACTTTAATCAATTCGTGATGATTAAGCGCATAATCGATTTCTGCGATCACGGCTTCTGTTAAGCCATTACTACCTAAAAGTACTACAGGTTTTAACGAATGCGCTTTACCTTTTAAATACTGAATTTGTTTTTTATTTAAACTCATTAAAAATTTCGTTACATGTTAGCTTGAATTATCACTATTTTAACTCCATCTTGTTTGTAATACTAATAAAACCTGTTTTGTTTAGTGACATTCGCTAGCCAAAACCTAATCTATACTGGTTATGAGTAAAAAAAAATTATCAAACAGTAGTCAACGTTGGATGCAAGAGCATTTTGATGACGAATACGTTAAAAAGGCGCAGAAGCTTGGTTTGCGTTCACGCGCGGTATTTAAAATTGAAGAAATTAACGAGAAAGACAAGTTAATTAAATCAGGCATGAAAGTGGTAGACTTAGGTGCCGCGCCAGGTGGTTGGTCTGAATACGCAGTAAAAGCGGTGGGAGATACAGGCCAAGTTGTTGCTTGTGATATTTTATCGATGGATCCAATCGCCGGTGTTGATTTTTTACAAGGTGACTTTCGTGAAGACGCGGTACTTGATGCACTATTAACGCGAATTGATGGCAAAAATATTGATGTAGTACTGTCAGATATGGCAGCAAATTTTACTGGGAATGATGCCGCTGACTCAGCAAGAAGTATGTATTTAGTAGAATTAGCGTTAGATATGTGTAATCAAGTACTCAAGAAAAACGGTGCTTTTGTGGTTAAAGTGTTTCAAGGCGCTGGCTTTGATCAATTCATGCAAGAAGTAAAACAAATTTTTAAAGTGGTCAAGGTGAGGAAGCCACAATCTTCACGCGCAAGATCAAGAGAAGTATATCTTGTGGCGACAGGCTTTAAATTGTAGTAAATTATACAGAATTATTTAAGCACTACGTAAACGGATATAGTAGTGTTAATGAACTAAAGAGGTCATTAAGTTGAGCGATATGGCAAAAAATCTGATTTTATGGTTAGTAATAGCCGTGGTATTAATGTCGGTTTTCCAGAGTTTTACTCCGGGAAGCAGTAACGAACAGACAATGAATTACACGCGTTTCATCCAAGATGTTCGTCAAGGGCAAGTGCGTGAAGTTGTTGTTGATCGTAATGGTGTTATTAAAGGCACTAAGCGCAGTGGTGAACAGTTTACAGCTGTAATACCTGGTGGTTACGATCGTGACTTAATTAATGACCTTGTTAAGCAAGGCGTTACTGCATCTGGTGAGAAGCCAGAAGAAACAAGTTTCTTAACCTCAGTATTTATTTCTTGGTTCCCAATGATATTACTGATTGGTGTTTGGATTTTCTTCATGCGCCAAATGCAAGGCGGTGGTGGTAAAGGCGCTATGTCTTTTGGTAAATCAAAAGCACGTTTATTAAGTGAAGATCAAATTAAAACGACCTTTGCTGATGTAGCCGGTTGTGATGAAGCAAAAGAAGAGGTTGCTGAATTAGTTGATTACTTAAAAGATCCATCAAGATTTCAAAAGCTTGGTGGTCGTATTCCATCAGGTGTATTGATGGTAGGTCAGCCGGGTACTGGTAAAACATTACTTGCTAAAGCGATTGCTGGTGAAGCAAAGGTACCTTTCTTTACTATTTCAGGTTCAGACTTTGTTGAAATGTTTGTTGGTGTTGGTGCTTCACGTGTTCGTGATATGTTTGAACAAGCGAAAAAATCAGCGCCATGTATTATCTTCATCGATGAAATTGACGCAGTAGGTCGCCAACGTGGTGCAGGTTTAGGCGGTGGTCATGATGAACGTGAACAAACGTTAAACCAAATGTTAGTTGAAATGGACGGTTTTGAAGGTAATGAAGGCGTAATTGTTATTGCTGCAACCAACAGACCGGACGTACTTGACCCTGCATTGTTACGTCCAGGTCGATTTGACCGTCAAGTAACGGTAGGTTTGCCTGATATTCGTGGTCGTGAACAAATTCTTAAAGTGCATATGCGCAAAGTGCCAATTGGTGATGATGTAAAAGCTTCTGTCATTGCTCGTGGTACACCTGGTTTTTCAGGTGCTGATTTAGCAAACCTAGTTAACGAAGCAGCTTTATTTGCAGCGCGTTCTTCTCGTCGATTAGTGTCGATGGAAGAGTTCGAAAAAGCGAAAGATAAAATATTGATGGGTGCAGAGCGCAAATCAATGGTAATGAGCGAAGACGAAAAAGCTATGACGGCTTACCATGAAGCCGGACATGCCATTGTTGGTCGCTTGGTCCCAGAACATGATCCTGTTTATAAAGTAAGTATTATTCCTCGGGGTCGTGCATTAGGTGTAACCATGTACTTACCAGAACAGGATAGATTTAGTCATAGTAAACAGCACTTAGAAAGTAATATTTCATCGTTATACGGTGGCCGTATTGCAGAAGAAATTATTTATGGTGCTGATAAAGTATCAACGGGTGCATCAAATGATATTGAACGTGCGACTAACTTAGCACGTAAAATGGTGACTCAATGGGGCTTATCTGAAAAAATGGGGCCAATGTTGTTTGCTGAGGAAGAAGGTGAAGTATTCTTAGGAAGAACTTCAGCGAAATCGTTACATATGTCTGATGATACTGCGAAGTCTATCGATGGTGAAATCAAACGTATTATCAATGATAATTATCAACGTGCTGAACAGATCTTAAAAGACAACATGGATATATTGCATGCGATGAAAGATGCGCTAATGCATTATGAAACTATTGATGCAAATCAAATTGATGATTTAATGAATCGTCGTGAAGTTAGACCACCATCAGACTTCCATGGTGATAACTCATCTGGCTCAGATAATCCACCTAAAGCCCCAACAGGTGAGAAAAAGACCGAGCCTGATCTTAATAAGCCGAGTGACATACCCGCTAAATAAATTTAGAAAGCCTCGATATTCGAGGCTTTCTTTTTTATAATATTCGTGTTTTCTAACGCTACGAGTACATGTTGTGAAACTACTTCCCCCTGGCAGCCCTTTATCATTAAATGTTGAAGATATCCAAGTAATGGGTATTTTAAATGTTACCCCTGATTCTTTCTCTGATGGTGGCAATTACACTGCCGTTGACAGCGCTATTTTACAAGCTAAACGTATGATAGATGAAGGTGCATCAATTATTGATATAGGCGGTGAATCTACACGCCCTGGTGCTGCTGAAGTTTCAGTTGAAGAAGAGTTGCAACGCACGATTCCGGTAATAGAAGCAATAAAAGCGCGCTTTGATATAGTTGTTTCCATAGACACAAGTAAAGCTAGGGTGATGGCTGAAGCGATATCCGCGGGCGTCGATTTAATTAACGATGTAAGAGCTCTGCAAGAAGAAGGCTGTATTGATGTCGTTGCTAAATCAAAAGTGCCCGTGTGTTTAATGCATATGCAAGGTCAACCTCGTACCATGCAAACCAAACCGCAATATAATGACGTTGTTAACGATATTATGCAGTTCTTCGTTCAACGCATTTCAACTTGCGAACGGGCAGGTATTGCAAAGGATAGAATTATTGTCGATCCTGGTTTTGGTTTTGGGAAAACACTTGAACAAAATTATCATTTATTGGCAAACTTAGCGGAATTTAAGCGCCTTAATTTACCGATATTGTCAGGAACTTCACGAAAATCGATGATCGGTAATTTACTAAAACGTGATGTATCACAAAGGCTTGCTGGCAGTTTAACAACAGCAGTGTTAGCTGTAGAAGCAGGCGCTTCAATAATTAGAGTACATGATGTACAAGAAACTGTAGATTCAATAAAAATATTACAATATATGCACCAACAGCAAGCCTTAGCTTGTTAATAAAAATTTAAAACAAGGATTTATTCATGTCTGAAAGAAAATATTTTGGTACTGATGGCGTAAGAGGCTTAGTAGGCAAATACCCAATCACCCCAGACTTTGTCATGAAATTAGGATATGCAGCCGGTAAGGTGTTAGCAGCACAAGGCACGAAAAAAGTATTAATAGGTAAAGATACAAGGATTTCTGGTTATATGCTTGAATCAGCACTTGAAGCTGGTTTTTCGGCAGCAGGTGTTGATATTGGTTTGTTAGGTCCAATGCCTACTCCAGGTATTGCTTATTTAACAAAAACATTTCGTGCGGAAGCTGGTATTGTTATCAGCGCGTCCCATAACCCTTTTTACGACAACGGTATTAAATTTTTCTCACAAGACGGACAAAAGCTACCTGACGAAGTGGAACTGGCTATTGAAGCCGAACTGGATAAAGAGATTACTTGCGTAGATTCAGCAGCACTCGGTAAAGCAACGCGTATTGCTGATGCATCTGGACGGTATATTGAATTTTGTAAAAGTAATTTTCCGAGTCAATATTCATTAAAAGATTTGAAAATTGTGGTTGATTGCGCTCACGGTGCAACCTATCACATTGCTCCTAATGTTTTCAGAGAATTAGGAGCGAATGTTGTTGAAATAGGCACAAAGCCAAACGGTACGAATATTAATGATGAATGTGGTGCAACTTCAATGGCCGCTATTAGCGCTGCTGTTGTTGAACATCAAGCTGATTTAGGTATCGCTTTAGATGGTGATGGAGATCGACTGATGATGGTTGATCATACTGGCTATGTGCTTGATGGTGATGAATGCGTCTTTGTGATTGCTTGTAATGATTTGAAATCAGGTAATATACGTGGTGGTGTCGTTGGTACGTTGATGAGTAATATGGGCTTAGAATTAGCGTTAGCTGACATGGGCGTACCTTTTGCTCGAAGTAATGTAGGTGATCGCTACGTAATGGAAATGCTTAACGAAAATGGCTGGCAACTTGGCGCTGAAAATTCAGGTCATATTATCAATTTAAATCATACATCAACAGGCGATGGTATTATTGCCGCGCTTAATGTACTTACAGCTATGTGTGCGTCAACTAAAACATTATTTGAGTTACGACAAGGCATGAAAAAATTACCGCAAGTGCTAGTTAATGTAAGGTTCTCTGGCGAAACTGATCCGTTAACTGAAGATAGCGTTGTAGCATCTGTGCATCAAGTAAATGAGACCTTGAAAGGTCGAGGTCGCGTATTACTGAGAAAGTCTGGTACAGAACCTCTTATTCGAGTGATGGTGGAAGGGCCGGATCATGATGAAGTGACCTCTCTTGCGAATGAAATTGCTGATGCAGTAAAAAAAGCTTGTTAGACGGTTGAAATATGAGCAAATGAGCAAGATATTAAGTGAAAGACTTGTATCTTGCCCAGAGGTTAGTTAATATCTCGCCGCTTTGATTTAGGAAAGACTTATGAACAGATCAGTGATAGTTGCCGCGAATTGGAAAATGAACGGTAATTTAGCATTAATCAAAGAAATGACCTCTGCACTAGCGAATGTGTCACTTTCTTCTAATACCCGTGTGGTAGTTTGTCCTAGTTTTCCATATCTATCAGCGTTTGCACAAGCGCGAGTAGATAAAGCTCTTGATAAAAAAATAATGCTAGGTAGTCAGAACGCAAGTGAACATCAACAAGGTGCATTCACAGGTGAAGTGTCTAATAGTATGTTACAAGAGTTTGGCGTTAATTACGTGATCTTAGGTCACTCAGAACGCAGAAGTATTAATAAAGAAACAAGTACATTAGTTGCCCATAAAGTCCGTTCTGTGCTTGACGCTGGTATGACTCCAATATTGTGTATTGGCGAAAGTGAACAAGAACGAGAAACAGGACAAACGAATGTAGTGCTAGCCGCACAAATACAGCCTGTTATTGATGAAATAGGTATAGAGAAATTTGCCGATGTTGTTATTGCTTACGAGCCTGTTTGGGCGATAGGTACAGGAAAAACAGCATCACCAGAACTGGCGCAAGAAACGCACCAGTATATTCGTCAGTTTATTGCGGATATAAATCAGCTAATCGCTGAAAAACTTTCAATTTTATATGGTGGTAGTGTTAACGCTGCCAATTGCCAGCAATTATTTGCACAGTCTGACATAGACGGTGGTTTAATTGGTGGTGCTAGCTTAAAAGTTGATGAATTTACTAAAATTTGTTCAACGGTATAAAGGATATAGTAATGTTGTATCAAGTATTAATTGTTGTCTATTTAATTGTTGCTATCTGCCTCATTGGCCTTGTGTTACTTCAGCAAGGTAAAGGTGCAGATATGGGGGCATCGTTTGGTGCAGGCTCATCGGGTACCATTTTTGGTTCAAGTGGCTCTGGTAACTTTCTTACGCGTGCAACAACATGGTTAGCAATTGCTTTTTTCGCCATTAGTTTAGTGTTAGGTAACTTAACGGCTAATCGTGTTAAATCTGGTGACGAATGGAATGACTTAGCAGCGCCAACAGAGCAAACTGCTATTGAATCAAGCGTTGAACCAGCAGCTGATGCTAATGATGAAGTACCTACTGCGACTGAAGCTAAGAAAAACAACGATAGCGAAATACCAGATTAAACAGAATTTGCGGAAGTGGTGGAATTGGTAGACACGCCATCTTGAGGGGGTGGTGGCTTCGGCCGTGCGGGTTCAAGTCCCGCTTTCCGCACCATATTATGAATAAAGGGCTGTAGCGATGCAGCCCTTTTTTATTTGTCTAAATACAATATAAGCGCAACCTTTCCACAACCTAATACAGTAGTTAATAATCACAGGATTTAGGTAACAAGAAAAGTATTTGTTCGTTATGGGGTATTAATAAAGATATGTCTAGGTTAACAGAGTAAACATTTCTAACCCTTGAAGTATGAAAAAATAAGCCCATATTGAAATTAACGATTAAGTTTTTTTAATATTGACCGATAAAGAGATTAAGAAGCTTGCTATTGCAGAATAAACGAGTATAGTTTCTAGCGCAATTAAGCATAATTATCACTTTATGCTATACTTTTTAAGCTATATTTAAGGCGGCCAAGTTGCCTGCCAAGGTTAAAATAATGTTATACAGTGAAGGTCGCGGCGCCTAATAAGCCGAGCACTTTTTTGATATGGACATTGATAAAGTTAAAGAAAACTACTGGAAAGTTACTGATGAATACCGATCCGCATGGCGGTTTTTCAAAGCAGTTTTCTTCGTTACCATAGTCTTTTATGTCTATGCAAAATTAGATTCTATGTTTGCTATTTATGGTCAAATTAGACTAGTAGCAGGCTTTTTTGCACATCTAATAGAACAACTTCCCTCTAAATATGTTTCAGCAGGAGCAATAATGCTTTCTGCCCTTGTGGCAATCTGCATGGGGGTTTATACAACAAACATGAACAGAAAGATTGCTCGAAAAAGGGCAACAGCAGACATCCTTACTACGATAGAAACAGATAAAGATATAATTGCCGCAGAAAATACTTTCAAAACATTAAAAACACAAAAGTTCGCACCTTTAATGGCTGCTGCTTATAAAGGTGTTGCAATAGATCCCATAAATGATCGCAAACGCGTTAGGCTTGAGCTTCAAATAATTACTTTTTTGAATATGTATGAAAATTTATTTTTGGGCGTCATGATGGATGTTTACGATGAACTTTTGTTGTTCAAATATAAAAGAGGCGCTGTTTTAACACACTGGAAAGAAGTAGAGCCGCTAATTAAAGAGTGGCGAGAAATAGATGAAAACCCGGCACTCTATGAAGTTTTTGAACGTTTTGCAAATGATTGGCATCAAAATAAATTTGTATGTAGGGGAAGGCCATTCCCATTTTACTATCAACATAATTTAGACAATGTTATCGTTCAGCATGACAGCATTTTAATGAAACATTAAACTAACCTTCTTAAAAGATATACCTTTCCTTTCGCTTAATAATCATTAACCTAGAAGAATTCCCTTTTATTTTGAAAAAACAAATGTCTTCTATTCCTCAGTCTAAACAAGCGTTGTTAAGTGCGATAAGCACGGTGTTTAACAAGTTAATGGTAGATTATCGCTCTATTCCTGATGAAGTTACTCGAGTGAAATCTATAGATGGAAATACTAAAGGCAGTAAAGTGAGTGTTTGTGATACGGTCGCGTACTTAATTGGTTGGGGAAACTTAGTGCTTAAATGGTATCGATTGACGGCTGAAGATCAGCCGGTAGATTTTCCTGAAACTGGTTATAAGTGGAATCAATTAGGGCAATTAGCAGAACATTTTCATCATCAATACAGTGATTGGACATATTCACAATTACTTACAGAGTTGGAACAAACAACTAATGCTTTATTGTTGTTAATTGACTCGCTAACCGATGAACAACTCTATCATACGCCTTGGTATGAAAAATGGACGTTAGGTAGGATGATTCAATTTAATACCTCATCACCAATGAAGCGAATTAGAACACAAATAAGGCGGTTTAAGAAAATTAATGGTGCTAATTAACCTAGTGAATTAATTGTAAAATCAAAAAATATTTTTCGTTATTAGTTAGAGCGTGTTGATCTTTGCTGTTTAAGTTTTGTTCAAATTAAACGCCTTCTGATCGCGGCACTTGGATTATTGCATAGTCATTCTATGGTTAATTCAAGTAACAAAGAGCAGGAGGCGTTTAGTTGAACCCTTCGGGCTGACGAATCCCCAAAAAATGACAGGCACAACATTTTATGATCTTATTAGTTCATCAAAACAAAAATAAGAGTAAAATGCTATGCCTGAATCCTTACTTTGCCATAACTTCTTTGATAAGTCCTTATCGAATTTCAATCAAGCGAGAATGAAGACACTTAAAGCATGCTCTGAAGCACTTATAGCGTCTGATAGATTAACCTTAACAAGTTTGGGGCGTTACTTAGCTGGGCGTGCGAACATTAAGCATAAAATAAAAAGGGTTGATCGTTTTCTTAATAACGAGCATTTGTTTAACCAACAAGTTGAAATATACGCTTCGTTGGCCAAACCAATCATTAGCAACTTGCCTTATTTAGCCATTGCAGTGGACTGGAGTGGTTGTTGCCGTTCAGATTACCACCTGCTTAGAGCGAGTTTACTCGTTGATGGCCGTTCTTTAGTGCTTTACAACATGGTTGTTGAATTAAAAGATTTTGATACGCCAGAAACCAATGCCAGATTTTTAGACAACCTCCTTCAAGTTATTGGTGAACACCGGTCCGTTTATATTTTGTCAGATGGTGGTTTTCTTACTCCTTGGTATACTAAAGTCCGTTCATTAGGATGGCACTTTATTGGCCGTCTCAGAGGCACGATGACATGTAAGTTAGAAGGTAAAAATACTTGGGAAAAACTCCCTGCCTTTCATCAGGGAGCGAGCTGTCAACCAACTCGACTTGGCAAAGCGAGGGTTACTCAACACAGTCCAACAGCATGTGATGCATTTCTCCATTTGTACAAAGGAAAATACAAAGGACGAAAAGGGAATAGCCGTTTTACTAAAGATACTCGCATGTATCGACGGCATGCTCATGAGCCATGGTTACTCGCAACATCAGATAATACACTCACTAGTGATCAAGTAATTAAGTTGTACAGTAAAAGGATGCAAATTGAGCAAAACTTTCGCGATGACAAAAGCCAACAATATGGCTTTTCGTGGCGGTTTAGTAAAACACAAGGCGTAAGGCGAATGAGTGCCTTGTGCTTAATTGCATGTTTAGCCAGTCTATTACTTTGGTTTGTTGGCTTTGAAGCGGAGCAGCGCAATTGGCAAATAATGTTTCAGGCTAATACGATAAAACACCGCAGAGTTCTATCGTTTCTTACATTGGCGAAGCAAGTAATTCGGCATAGACTCCACAAAATTAAAAATCACTATCTACAGAAAAGTCGAGAAAACTTTTTAGCTTATTATCAAATATGTTCAGTTATATAAAAATGGGGATCCGTCAGCCCTTCGGGCTGTATCTGTTTGGCATTTCTACTGTGTTAACGCTTGACTGGAGTAGAATAACTACACGGCGCAAGTGTTGCCTTGTATAAATACCAAACAAATTGCGGTAAAAGTAAACATGAAAGATCAACACGCTCTAATCTTATTGAAAGATATACTTCTCCTTTCGCTAGATAATCGTTAATCTAGCAACAATACCTTTTTATTTTATAAATACAAATGTCTTCAATTCCTCAGTCTAAACAAGCGTTGTTAAGTGCGATAAGCACGGTGTTTAACAAGTTAATGGTAGATTATCGCTCTATTCTTGATGAAGTTACTCGAGTGAAATCTATAGATGGAAATACTAAAGGCAGTAAAGTTAGTGTTTGTGATACGGTCGCGTACTTAATTGGTTGGGGAAACTTAGTGCTTAAATGGTATCGATTGACGGCTGAAGATCAGCCGGTAGATTTTCCTGAAACTGGTTATAAGTGGAATCAATTAGGGCAATTAGCAGAACATTTTCATCATCAATACAGTGATTGGACATATTCACAATTACTTACAGAGTTGGAACAAACAACTAATGCTTTATTGTTGTTAATTGACTCGCTAACCGATGAACAACTCTATCATACGCCTTGGTATGAAAAATGGACGTTAGGTAGGATGATTCAATTTAATACCTCATCACCAATGAAGCGAATTAGAACACAAATAAGACGGTTTAAGAAAATTAATGGTGCTAATTAACCCAGTGAATTAATTGTAAAATCAAAAAATATTTTTCGTTATTAGTTAGAGCGTGTTGATCTTTGCTGTTTAAGTTTAGTTGACCCCTTCGGGCTGTATCTGTTTGGCATTTCTACTGTGTTAACGCTTGACTGGAGTAGAATAACCACACGGCGCAAGTGTTACCTTGTATAAAAACCAAACAAATTGCGGTAAAAGTAAACATGAAAGATCAACACGCTCTAGTATAACCTTACGTTATTTATGACCTAAAAATGGTTCATGTTTCTTTTTATTTTATTCGTGCATAGTGCGTATATCAAGCAATGAGGAGTAATGAATATGAACCATCAAATAAACATGAATAATAATCAAAAAACAGAATCAAATAACACGATATCGTTACCTGTCACCGGAAAAGAAGAAGCGCAAGAGTTATACGAACATTCGAACAATATACCTAAATTTGAAGATTACGAAGCAACTACACCGCATTATGTACTTGGCTATAATTAATAGGCTTTCGTTTAGCCATTACATAAAAACACCTTTTAATGTGTAGTTTACGTATTAAAAGATGCTTTTATCAATAAAGAAATATAGCGTTAATTATTATTTTCTAACGCCTTTTTTACAAATTCACCAGCAAGTTTATGGTTATACTTACCTTGCTCTAAAACTATCTGTCCGTTAACAAATACTGTTCGCATACCTACTGAATGTTTATTCCACTCTGAGAAATTTGCTTTAGGAGCATAGCCATTTTCATCCCAGATGATAATATCTGCGGCTAAACCTTCTTTGATCAGACCTCTATCGGTAATATTTAAGTAATTCGCTGTTTTAGAAGAACTTTGAGCAATAAATGTTTTTAATGATAGCTTCTTTTGTTGTTTCACATAAGTTTGATATTTTTTTGGAAAACTTGCGTATTTTCTTGGGTGACCGTTTGTGCCATCTGATGACGTAACAACCCAAGGTTTAATGATAAAGCTCTCTAAATCATTTGCTGACATATTAAAAGAGGCAATACGAATATCTCCTCTTTGTACAAGTTCCATTGCCGCTAATTCAGGAGGTAAATTAAGTTCCCTTGCGAGTTGTTCAAGGGTTTTACCTACTAATGAATGGTCAGAAAAGGCAGTGATTAATAATGATTTAGCGCCACCTCGTTTTCTTATGTTTTCTGCGATTTCCGCTGTAAGTTTCGAGGTTAATTTCGGATCGTTGAGTCGTTGATAAAATGCGTCTTTTGAGTCTGCCATGACCCATTTAGGCATAATTGCGCTATGCAACTTTGTACCTGAAGCAAGCCAAGGGTACTGATCTGCAGAAATGCTAACGCCAGCTTTTTGAGCAGCTTCTATTTTATTAATTGCTTGTGTGCTTTGCCCCCAAACGTCAACACCAAGTGCTTTAATATGAGCTACATGTAAGTGTGTATTGGCTTGCTTAGCGATATTAATTGCTTCACTTAATGCGTTCAAAAAGCCGATGTTAAAGGTGCTCTCATCTCGCAGGTGCGTATCGTAAACACCATGATACTTTCCCACAATTGTTGTTAAGGCAACAACTTCTTCCGTTGAGGCGTAACTACCAGGCACGTAATACAAGCCAGAAGAGAGGCCTAAGGCACCGTCTTGCATGGCTAGATCTACGATAGTTTTCATTTGAGCTATTTCATCTGTAGTAGCAAAACGGTTTTCACGCCCCATGACTTGATTTCTAACGCTATTGTGTCCAACATATAAAGCTACATTTGTTCCTATACCGTTATTAGTAAGTTTTTTTGCTAGGGCATTTATATCGGTTGGACCGCCACCATCGTTTCCGTTAATTACCGTTGTAACTCCCTGTGTGAGGTAATTAACATTTGCGTTTTTATCCACACTTAATAGTTCGTCTAAAGTATGGGTGTGTGGATCAATGAAACCCGGACTGACAATTAAACCATTCGCATCGATAGTGCGTATTGCCTTAATTTGCATTTCGCCGGGCTTTGAAACTGCACAAATAGTTGACTGACATATTGCGACATCTAGATCTTGTGCATCAACGTTATTGCCAATGAAGACTTTTCCATTTGTAATGAGATAATCAGCGTTAACTTTCTCGGGCTTTGATGTTTTACATCCGCTTAAAATAAATATTGACAGTAAAGCGATTGGATATTTTTTTAGAAGATTAATTTTCATGTTTATTATCTTTTAACATCGTTTGCATTAAGGTATTAGATGCATCAATTGCAAGCTTACGTATAAATTTTCTATCAGTGTGATCACCCATCTCATACGTGATGGCATGAACGTTATACATGTCTGCGATATATTGTTTGAAGACACCTTTATTTGGATTGTTTCCTGGCTTTTGAATAACGTTAAAATTAGGATGTTTCTTATCTAAGGCGTTAAGCCAGTTACTCACTAAATAAGGTTGTCTTACTCCGTAGTCTGTCGGCATGGTATAGAATATGTCTTTATGCGTGGAATGGAAGTCAACAGCCATGGAAATTTCTTCGCCCTGATCAACAATTTGTGAAAGTATCTTATGCACAGCAGAGACTTCAGGTTGTTTAAAATTTTTCCAATCTCTATTCAAATCAACGCCATTGGCGTTATGTCGCCAATATCCAAGGGAAACTCCGTCAGGGTTCATATTCGGGATAATTAAAATATTATAATGAGCACGGAAAACACGCGCTAGTTCACTGTTTGAAAGTAAATTTGTTGAAAATGGGAACAGTGCAAGTGCGCCGGTAATTTCAGGCGGGTGTTGCCTTCCTAGCACTATTAACCACTTTTTTATGTTGGCTGATGATGATTCTATTTTATACAGAGGGTGTTCATTGACCGAATGGCCTATGATTGAATGAGTGATATGCGCTTTTTTTTCAAGTGCTTTTCCCCAATGAATATAATTGTCATTAGTGATGAGTTCTTGTGCAGAAATCCAGATTGGCTGCTTACTAATTGTTACATTCATGCGCAGTCGTTCAGGTGTTTTTTTATAAGCAATGGGTTGCCATTGTTTACCGTTATAACTGAGTTTAGGTGAATAACGATGTGAACCATCTTTCACTTTTAATTCGATTGTTATGTTTTTTTCAATTGCGCTTGATAGTTTAAAAGCATACCAGGGGCTATTATTAATAGGGGTGTTTTCAGGTTGTAGCTCTATCGTTATTCTATCGTTGCTTTTATTTGTGCTGCAAGATGCGATTAACTCCTTAGAGGTTGCTCCTGAAAAGTCAGTGTGGACTTTAATGTCTCCTAATTCACATGCGAAAGTAGAGACGGTGAAAAATATCAAGAGTAGTGTAAAGGCTATGCGAATCATATTGCCCCTTAAATGTTGTACTTAAAAAGTCGGAAGAAAAAGAATCTGAACTAATCGCGGAATAAACATGTCAATGTTTATTCCGCGAGCTAAAATGCTTAAAAAGAAGTTCTTAACTCGGCGTAAAAGCTTCTGCCATAATCATTATGCGCATCAGAAAAATAACCAAAGTATCTATCTGCTAATGGTGCACGTTCATCTGTTAAGTTGTTTACCCCAAATCGAACTCGAGAATCTAAACCTTTGAAACTAAATTTATAATCAACACTTGCATTATATTTTGTCATAGATGGAATAATATATTTTGTCCCATCATCTAAGGTTAAGGAGCTTTGGTAAAAGCTGCCAATTTTAAACATGTTGAGAGAGACTCCCCATTGTTCGTTATACCAACGGAATTTTGCTGAGTGCCGTTCGTCTTGATTACCATCTTTACCAATTAAATCAGCAAAGCCATCAACGGGATAACTAGCAGGCAAGAGACCTGAAGCATTTGCTTCAACCAATACTTTTGCTAATCCACCAGCATCTTGCTCATATTTGTCTAAAAATGCACCATTATATTTGATATCAAAAGTACCATATTTGGTATCAATATTATAATAAACGCCTAAGTCGTGACCTTTAATTGTACGCTTATCTAAGTTGGCGTATTGATCATTAACATATTTAATGGCTCCAGCAGGACAGATGCCAGCATTCTGAAAATAAACTTCTTCATCTACATCTAATTCTTGGCGTTCTATTGCACTATTAAAGGCTGCACTTTCACAATTACCATCACCAGCATTCAAATGATAAACAAGATCTAATAATGTATGGTTTTCTTCACCAAATAGACCAATAGTATCTTTTTTCTCAATTTGCCAATAATCTAAGGTAACAGTGAAGTTTGATGTAGGTGTCCAAACAAAACCTAATGATGTATTTTCTGATTTTTCAGGTGATAACTTGTCGCTTCCCTCTGCTGTACGCTGGATAGAATTAGTACAGTCTAATGTTTCTTCTTCAGGATCACCGCCAAAGTCAGCAGCATATTGACAAACCCAATCAGTGCGGGAGTTTGTACGAGATACAATCTCTTCATTTACGGTAACAAGGTTAGGCGCACGGAAAGCTTCTGACCAAGAGCCTCGTACTAAAAATTGTTCAAGTGGACGCCAACCAAAAGCTACTTTACCTACGGTGGTACTTTCATCAATATCATCAAAGTCTTCATAACGAAGAGCGGCTTGTACATCTAAATTATCAAGTACGGGAATTTGAAATTCGGTAAACAATGAACTTACTTGGCGTTTTCCTTCATTATCAGGGGTAGGGCTTGAATTAACTACATCAGAAACATAAGGATAGGTATCGCCTTCCCAGTCAGTAAAATTAATAGTACCGTCTAAACGATCGTCTCTGTCATCTTTAAAGCTTTCTTCTCGCCATTCAAAACCTGCTACAAAGGCAACCATGCCTGCAGGAAGTTCAAACAAATCAGCATTTGAGAACTTTATATCAAAGGTTGTTAGCTCTGTTTCACTTAGCCGAGTAACATCAATTAGAGCACGTTCAATATTTGAATTAACTCCGCCAGAAAAAGGGTTATAAGCAGCTTCGGTTGGATCGTTTAATGCTTCTTGTATTAAGGTATTTGAGATGCGATTACGGGTGATATCTTCTTTTTCAGCTTTTGAATAAGAAACTGCACTTTCCCAATCCCAGTCACCAAGCATACCTCTGAAGCCTTGTAAAAATCGGTAAGTTTCGCCATCGTTATCCACAATACGAGGTACTTCAGCAAAGCGGTAATAATCCATGATTAGATCAAAACCTTCTTCAGGAAAGTCACCAGCGATAGATTCAGGTAAGCGATTTTCGGAACCTAGAACACCAAAAGGATTATAGTAGTTTTGTGCTGACACTCTTAATTTCGAACTAGAAAAAGCGGCAGAAGGGTGACGATTCATGCTTGTTTTAGATTTGTAATATGACAATTCGGTAAAACTTTCTACGTTATTATCAAATTCATGATTAACGAAAATAAAGGCATTGTAACGTTGTAGATCGGAGCGTAAATCTCGATCTTCGTTCAAGTTGTATCTATAAGTCCCTTGACCGTCTTCTGCGGCACATGTGGTGGCATTTAATTGATAACCGCCTTCACAACGAGGATCGCCAATGGGATAAACCTCAAATTCACCACTTGAGTCAACTAGATTGTTATCATCTAAATCGCCTTCGTTGTTTGGTACGATATCAAACTGACCGTAGTTTGAGTTAATGGAATTATTTCTAAATCGCGTATCACCAAACCAAGGTGAGCTTTCTGGTATACGGTCACGAAAATCAGAGTTTGACCAACGCGAATCATCTTGAGAGCTAATGCGGTCTCTATCATAAAAATTTAAAAACGTACTTACGTTTGTTTTACCGTCATTAAAGTTTTTACCCGCTTCGATAGTTATTTTCCGGCTACCTCTACTGAAGTTGTCATATTCCAAGCCTTTAGCTCTAATCGTTAACCCTTCAAAATTTGATTTGAGCACATGATTCACAACGCCGGCAACGGCATCAGCCCCATATATTGCAGATGCTCCATCACGCAAAACTTCAACTTGTTTAAGGCCTACAACAGGAATAACGTTTGAATTAACAGAGTTAACGGGTACAAAGCTACCACCAACTTCTTCGGTTTGATATGAAGCAGAATTTACTAAGCGACGACCATTTAACAATACCAATGTATTACCGGTCCCCATATTTCGTAGGTTAAATGCACCAACATCACCCCTTGCGGAGTTAATACCGCCAGCGATGTTTTCAGCTTCACTAAAAAAGTTTTGGCCGTTTTCAGGGATCATACTCATTAATTCATCACCAGAATCAATCCCTAAATTTTCGATATCTTCAGCATTTAATACTGATACAGCCAATGCCTCACTGATAGCTCCACCTCGAATTTGCGTACCAACAACGGTAATTTGTTCAAGATCTTTATCACTTGCTTCTTGTGTTGATACTTCTTGTGAATGAGTTAGCTGTGGCGCAAGCGCAGCCACTAAACATAAACTAAGGTGTGATAACCTATGATTACTTTTTGCTTTTTTCTGTTTCATATTTTCACCGTTTTCCCAAAATAGCGTTAAGATGCAGTTTATTTCACTGTTTTATTATTTTCACCTTTACCATGATGAAAATTTGCAATAGAAACAATTGACTCTTGATACATTACCTATAACCTTAGGTTATAGGTAATTCATAATTAACTAAAATACGGTAGTGAAATATCCTGTTAGAGTTAAAAATAAAGCGCGAACTTAGTGTCTTAAATACACAAAATGATGAGACATTTGTGAGACAAATATGAAGACAACGGTTTGGACTTTTATGTACTTCTTTTATATGCCTTTAAAAAAATAAGATTAAATTATGACAATAAACAAAAATGTAATGGCCTTTTTTATCTTGATTCTCGGGCTGTGTTTTGCACAATATGTGAACCTTTATGTTGATAAAACATGGCTTGAACAATCATATATTTATGATATTTATCAAACGGATGATGGCAAGTCTGCCTACAAATATAAAGGAGAGGAAATTGTTATTTCTGATGTTGTGTCTTACGATTTATCACCACTTAACCAAAGCAACCTTAATAAAGTTGATTCCCCTGCATTAACTCAACAATGGGTTGAGAAAGAAAACGGCCAATTGCAACAGTTAAAACCTGCGTTTCATTTTGGTTTATGGTCTTTATTGCCTGCATTTCTTACGATTGTATTGTGTTTAATTACTCGAGAACCTTTAACCGCACTTTTCTCAGGGATTGTTAGTGGTGCGTTAATGTTAGGGGAGTACGATATTACTGACAGTGTGATCATTCCAAATCTTGCTCAACAAGGTACTGCAGCTTTATTACTTTTGTACTTGTGGTTGCTTGGTGGTTTACTTGGTATTTGGTCAAAAACGGGTGCAGCGCAGGCGTTTGCAAATATGATGACTGAAAAATTTGTTCGAGGTCAGCGATCTGCAAAAGTGGTGTCGTGGATCCTTGGCGTGTTATTGTTTCAAGGGGGCACAATGAGCACCGTGCTTGTTGGTACTACCGTACGTCCGCTGGCAGACAAAGCAAAAGTCAGCCATGAAGAAATGAGTTACATTGTTGATTCAACCGCTTCACCCATTGCCGCAGTATTAGCTTTTAATGCTTGGCCCGCTTATGTGCAAGCGTTGATTTTTGTACCAGGTGTAAGCTTCCTAGCGACAGAAGCTGATAGAATCGCGTTCTTTTTTAGTAGTGTTCCATTTAGTTTTTATGGCATTTTTGCCGTGCTTGGTACGTTACTGCTAAGTTTAAATATTACCACGTTTTCTGGTAGACGAATTAAAGAAGCGCATGTGAGAGCTAATACCACTGGGCAGTTAGATGCGCCAGGCGCTAAACCGCTGAGCGCGAAAGAATTACAAACCTGTGATGTTCCTAAAGGTTATCACTCACATTATTTAGAGTTTATTCTCCCTTTAGTTACCTTAATTTTAACTGCTATTCTTACTTTCATTTTTATGGGCTCTCCGAAGGTAAACTGGGCGTTTGGAGCTGCTTTAATATTATCGGTATTGATGGCGTTAGCTAAGGGTATGTCATTGATGAATGTTATTGATGGCTTTGGTAATGGATTAAAAGGTGTTGTGGTTGCGTCTGTTATTTTGATGCTTGCAGTGATCATTGGCTTTATAAGTAAAGAAATAGGCGGCGGTTTGTATCTTGTATCATTACTTGGTGAACAATTACCTTATTGGTTACTTCCCATAACCTTGCAATTAATTACCATGATAATTGCCTTTTCAACCGGCACTAGTTGGGGTACTTATGCCATTGCATTTCCATTAGCAATGCCGCTTGCTTGGGCGATTGGTGAAAGCCAAATGTTAGCCAACCCAGAACTGTTTATGATGATTTGCTTTGCAACCGTTTTAAATGGCAGCATTTACGGCGATCAATGTTCGCCCATTTCTGATACCACTATTTTAAGTTCGATGACAACAGGTTGCGATTTAATGGATCATGTCAAGTCTCAAATAGTTCCAGCAACATTTGCAGCGTCACTTGCGGCAGCATTGTGGACAGCTTGCGTGTTAATTTTCGCGTAACTCTTTGTACATAGGTGAATTATGAGACTTAGGCATATTGAAATTTTTCATGCAATTTATACGACCGGCTCTATTACTAATGCCGCTAAAATTTTACATGTATCTCAACCGTCGGTGAGTAAAGTATTATCCCACGCAGAAATGCAGCTTGGCTTTAATTTATTTGAACGGGTAAAAGGGCGTTTGATCCCTACAAACGAAGCCGAATTATTATTCGGAGAAGTAGATAAGATTTATCAGCAAATGCGTTCAATCAGAAATACGGCTGAAAATATAAAAAAAACCGACTTTGGTAACATCAGTATTGGGGTAACACCTGCGTTAGGTTTTGATGTGTTGCCCAGTGCAATTACTGAGTTTCAGACCATGCACCCTAAGGTTAACTTTACCATACAGACCGTACATAACGATGAAGTAACTAAAGCACTGTTTGAACATAAGTGTGACTTTGCGATGTTATTTTCACCGCCAAGTTTAGCGGGCATAACATCAATGAAATGTGCAAGTTCAGAGCTTGTTGTAATGTACCCAAAAACACTATTTCCTAATTGCCCATCAGCGTTATCGTTATCACAACTCGCCGAACATACGTTTATTGATATCAGTGATAGTGGTCCGTTAGGTGATCTATTGTGGAAACGTATAATGGAAGAAAACGTGACATTACAGTCAACAATTAAAGTACATACTTATTTTATCGCAGCAAGAATGGTGGCGAAAGGTACTGGAGTCTGTGTCGTTGATAAATATACTGCTATGGGGAATATGTCTGATGAAATAGGTTACGCGTCGTTCGAGCCTCAATTATCATTCAATGTGAGTTTACTGCATCTTGAAGGGCGTAGTTTATCTCGAGTTGCTGACGACTTTATTCCATTTTTTACTGCTCAACTAGAGCCGGGGTAAAATTATCAAACTGATAAGCACATCACTTAAAAGCAGTCTGTTTACCTATAATGAGAGATGGCTGCTTTGTTTGAGATGGTATTACCGCCTTCTCTTAAACGTAGCATTGTAATACACCTTCTTTATTTTAAACCTTTAAAAAACTTCTTAAGTTGTCACGACTTCTTTTATGATTATTAAATTAGCTACTCTATTCTTAATAAGGTTGCGTCGGTTTTTGGGTATAACCTAAGGCTATACTTACGCCAAGTCATAGTATTTCCAAATTAATTTCGACACTTATAAGCTGTAAACATTAATTAAAGTTGAATGTTTTCAGCGTATTTTAGGTATTTTATTATGCAAATTATTGCTCCTTATCTGCTTTTTATTGGTGATGCTACCGATGAACTTTCGATTAAAATGGCTCGTGGTGCAGCCGATTGGCGTCCAGAGCTTTGTATTGGGGAAATGAGCGTTGATGGTTGTACAGTAACAACAGGATTAAATGAAACCACTATAGAAGAAGCAGCTACTAAAGGTGCAAAAACCTTTGTACTTGGTTTTGCAAACAGTGGTGGGGTGTTAGCGCCTAAATGGCATCAGTACATTATTAAAGCGCTTGAATTGGGTATGGACGTGGTAAGTGGGTTACATGATAAACTTACAGATGTGCCAAAACTTGTTGCTGTTGCAAATAAGCATAATCAACAATTATTTGATATTAGACATCCAAAAGCTAACTTTAAAACAGGTTCTGGTGTGAAACGTACTGGTAAACGGTTGCTCACTGTGGGTACTGATTGTTCGGTAGGTAAAATGTACACCTCATTGAGTCTTGAAAAGTCAATGAAATCTCAAGGTGTAAGTGTTGACTTTAGAGCAACGGGTCAATGTGGAATTCTTATTGCCGGTCAAGGTTTGGCTATTGACTGTATCGTTTCTGATTTTATTTCTGGTGCTACAGAAACATTATCGCCAAATAACCAAGCCGACCATTGGGATATCATAGAGGGACAAGGCTCGTTATCACACCCTGCCTTTGCTGGTGTTAGTATCGGGCTGTTACACGGCTCACAACCTGATGCCTTAGTGATTTGCCATGCATTAAATAGAACACATATGCGTGGTTTACCGCATACTGACTTTCCAAGTATTGCAGAGACGATTGAATTAAACTTAACGGCAGCAAAGTTGACCAACCCTAATGTAAAAGTTGTTGGCATTGCTGTTAACACTTCAAGTGTTAGCATTGAAGAAGGTAAAGCTTATTGTAAAAGACTTTCAGAAGAGTTTTCTTTACCGTGTGTTGACCCTGTACGAGATGGTACCGATGCAATTGTTAACCCATTAATTCACTTGCAACAGGCATAGGTAATAAAGGAATGATCACATTATCTTACCAACAAACTTCTTTCCCTTTAGCGAAAGTATTTCGTATCGCGCGTGGCGCAAAAACAGAAGCGCATGTTATTGAAGTTAACCTATCTTGCGATGGAAAAACCGGACGAGCTGAATCTGTCCCTTATAAACGTTATCAAGAAGATGTTGGGCTTGTCATTAATCAGCTTAATTATGTACAGCAAAAACTATCGCAGGGCTTGTCGTTAGATGAACTGCTATTAGCGATGGCACCAGGAGCCGCAAAAAATGCGGTTGATTGCGCTTACTGGGATCTTAAAGCGAAGCTAAAACAAAAGACAGTGGAGCTGCTATTACAGTTAGCTCCTACACCAGCTTGCGTTACAGCACAAACCTTAAGTATCGATACGCCAGAGAATATGGCAAAGGCGGCGAAAACGCTAGATCATCCGCCGTTAATTAAAGTGAAACTAGATGGCGAAGGTATTGTTGAAAAAATGCGTGCAATTCATCAAGCATCACCTAGTAGCCATTTTATCGTGGATGCTAATGAAGGTTGGACGATAGAGCAATTAACTGACAGTGCCGATATATTATCTAGCTTTAATGTGGTGTTAATTGAACAACCTTTGCCTGTTGGGCATGACCATGAGCTTATTGGGCTAAATTTTCCTGTTGCTTTATGTGCTGATGAATCTTGTCATACCCGTAAAGATTTATCTTATTTACAGGGCCGTTACGATGCTATCAACATTAAACTTGATAAAACCGGTGGTTTAACTGAAGCATTTCAGTTGAAAAATGAAGCACTGGCCTTGGGCTTTGATATTATGATTGGTTGCATGGTTGGATCTTCGCTAGCCATGGCGCCAGCGTTTTTATTAACGAAAGAGGCAAAATTTGTTGATTTAGATGGTCCATTACTTGTGGCTAATGATAGAAAATATGGATTTAGCTTCTCACAGGGCGAAATGAGCGCATTAGATTATAGACTCTGGGGAGGGCCTTCAGATCAGTGTTACTCGGATAAATGACACTAAAAATGCTCGACAACTACCCCTTATCTTACAGATAGAAAATCGACTTACCTAGAAAACATGCTATTGCATAGCCCTGCTTGCAGGGCTTTTTTTATTGATATTCTAACTTTAATGATATTCGCTAATCTCTAATTGTTCGATAATATTATGCAAGATCTGATCGATTTTCTCTACAGATGAGGGGATCACCAATACGGTATTATCATCTGCAATGGTGGCAAGCACACCAAGTGATTCTTCCATAGTGTCAAGAATACGTGCAATAACACTGCCGCCGCCAATAATTGTTTTTACAACGATGTGAAATTGATTGTGTGTGATTTTTAACACCATGGAATTTATCGATTGCTTAGTTTTAGGTGTATTCAATTCATTTGGCAGTTGATACACCATTACATTCTTTTTATTACGTACTTTAATCGCGCCTACTTTAGATAGCATGCGGGAAACCTTCGCCTGAGAAATATCGCAAAAACCATGTTCAGCTAAGGCATCAATTAACGATTGTTGTGAGTTATAGTGATGCTCTGATAACAGCTTACGAAAGGTTTTCATTAAGCTGTTATCTATTTTATTTAGGTGAGTATGAGACACTATTTGAATGCTATTTCAACGGGAGTATTAGAGGTTTGATTAAATCCAATATGAGTTGCTATTCGTGTCTCATTATTAAAGTTATTTGGTACTTCGCCTATTTGAAAAGCAGATTGCCATTCAATAAGTGAAAAATTATCTAAAAAAACTTGTGAATCTTTGGCTTCTATTTCAATGAGTACACGATAGCTTCGGTAGCCTATTCTGGGCGAATTAAAATCAACCTCTATTTTCTGCCATTCATCTTTAGACATCAGTTTTAAGGAGCTAATTAGATGTTTTGGACTATTCTCAAAAGCATCAAATAATTTCTGCCTTGATTTGCGACCTTGCCAATAAACATTCACGGTAATATTTTCTTTTGTTTTTAAATGAGTTTTAAAGGTTACAGGATTACTTGCTTTATATACGCGTCTAAAGTACTTCATTCCAAACATAGTTTGATTTTTTACCTTGAGCGATAAAGCATGAGGGCTCTTGTAGCCGGGCGAGGTAAGAGATGTATTATCTTTATCAAAAGAAAAACCGAGATCTTCTGTGGAAAACCAATCAAAAGAGTCAAAACTACTGCCATTGATCAAATTGCTTCCTAGTCGGTATTTAATTTGCTCATTTGGTGTTTTTACCTGATGAATTGTTTTTTGCCAATTTGTTGTTAACGCGTGTACGCTGTCTTTTGAAATATCTAATGAGTGGAGTGATTCACTAGTTTGATTATTACTTTGCGGTTGTATAACCCCATGACCTAGAAAATTTTCAACAAGGGTGTTTCTTTTAGCTGATAAAGCACTTACACGTTTTAATATTGAGTTACGTTCATTACCCACAGCAGGAGTTGGCTTGTAACCCTTGATATACAGAGGCACTATTTCTGCTCGATGCAGTTTGTCATTATCTAACCAAACATACAGTAGGTAACTTTGTTGTGTTGAACTAAAGTATTGATCAAATACAAAATTACCCATAGAGTAAGCAATTAGGCGGTTGTTATATAATTCAATGCCTTGTGTTACATGTGGATGATGCGCTATCGCCAATACCGCACCATTATCTATCGCTGATTTTAATCGCTGTTCAGTGACGCCAGTTGGCTCTGATGTGTACTCTAAACTGCCGTGGTATTGTATTATTGGAAAATGGTTTAAATTAGCGGCATTTTTTACCGAATCAACGATATTTTCCATCGAACCAAATGCCGCACCACCTTGGCTGGCATTTGCGGTTTGTTTAATTTTAGATGAGCCTTGCCAACCGACATAACCTAACATTGCAAAATTTGAATGGTTTATTTCTGTCAGATAAGGAGCTAATGCATCTTCCTCTGTGAATCCTGCACCAGAAAAGGGGAGGTTAACTTTATTTAATGCTAATAACGTAGAATCTAATCCTTCATCGAGGTAATCGTACGTGTGATTGTTCCCTAGGGTTACATAATCAATACCAGCCCACTTTAAAGCCTCTAGCATTTTTGGTTTTGAATAAAAAGTAACGAATTTTTTGGCGCGCTCTTCAGGTTCATTATGTGCTATTTGGCTTTCTAAATTAACAATAGAGAAATCTGCTATCTCAAGGTAAGGCTTTACATGTGATAGAATTGCTTTGCTATCTTCAAGCTGACTTTCATCCTTGATGAGGACGGGATGATCAAAGTGTGGCTTATAGTATCTCCTTGCCATCATTGTATCACCGCCAAAGGCTAACATAACTCGCTTGTTTTTTTTCGCTACAAGTACAAATGGTAAGCGTTTTTCTTTTGTGTCATGTAGTTCGGTATGGTTAAAGGTATGTACTCTATCGTAGTAATTTTTTTTTGATATTTTTAAGGTTGTTTGTTTATTTTTAGGTGCAACAAATTCAAAGTAACCGTTAGCAGAGCTTTTAAGTTCATTACCATTGAAGTGTATTGTTGCATTTTTTATTGGATTGTTTTGCTCATCTAAAACACTTGCTTTAATCAGTGTTTCGTTGGCTGATGTAAACCCGACGAAAGAAAACCAGAGAGTAATTGAAAGTAATATATATTGCATAGTTATCCTTAAAGTACCGTACTCTATGAGTATATAACGAATAAATTGGTAATAACTATTCATTTGGATAGGTGAGATATAACTTTAGGGTATGATGGTTGGTGAGGGCTGTTTTACTCGTTTTTAAAGGAAAATATCGATGTAGCTAACCACCTTTATGGTTAGCTACATCTTTCTTGTTAAAGACAAGACTATTTATTTACATCGACTGAGCTTACGCCTTGTAAGGTAACGCTGTACTGATAACTTTTTTCTGTCAGTGAGTATTTATCTAAAGCAGTGGTATGCCAACTATTAACGCCACCAACGCCCATTTGTCCGTAGTCGACATTAAGTGACACAATTGATCTTGGCTTTAAACTACCTGAATGCATTTGGGTTCGGCGCATGCCTGGATCAAGGTCGCTAATGCGGTATGGCAAAGCACTCATGCCGAAATGAGGTTTGCCAGATATGGCTATTCCGATCCCGTTTTTATTAACTAAAGTTGCCCATCTCACTTGTGTTTTATAACCACTTTCTTGCGGACGAACATAGGGGTGATACTGCTCGTTAACGGTACTTTTATATAAATCAACATGTGCAGCATAATGGCGATCACGGTAGTTTTCGTGCGGTCCTTTGCCAAAATAATTGAGCTGTTCAAATTGACCAAATAACTCCATATTCATGCCAACGCGTGGAATTTTAGGCATATCTTCAAGTGACGACGTTAATTGATAATCAATGTTAATAGCACCATCTGGTGTGATGGTGTAATCGATCGTTACGCTTCCCTTAACATCCTCTAGAGTAAAAGCGGTTTTAACGATTACTTTGTTATCTTTTTCAATGAATGTAAAACGTGATTTCTTCTGACGTTCAGAGGCATATCGCCAAACCCGCAATTTATCTTGCCAGTTTCCGCCAAAATCATTATCAGTAGGCGCTCGCCAGAAGTTTGCTCTAGGCGCCTTCTTGATAAGTTCTACACCTTTATAGCGCATCCCTGAAAGCTCAGCATATTTGTGATTGAACCTGAACACAAAATCTTTACCGTGTATTTCGGTATCTGTCACGGTTCTATAAGTGGTTAGAGTGCCATCACCACCCTTAGCTTTTCTGGGTATAGCTTCGTGTACGATGAATTGTTCTTTAGCTATTTCAGCGTTTTGTCCGATCAACGGCTCATCGTATTTTGTCAGTATTTGAATATCTAAAAAGACTTCTTGTTCACTTAGTTTAGGCGCGCGATAGTTGAGTCGATACGTTTTTGCTTGTTGGGGAGCAATGTTGAGATCATTAATCGTGCCTCTGTCTAGTGTGCGGCCATTTTGCATCAAGCGCCATGACAATTTGTAGGTTGAAAGATCTTTAAAGAAGAATTCATTAAAGAGTCTAATTTTTCCTTTTGAAAGATCGATCGCCGTTATTTGAATGTCTTGATGTACTTTTTTAATTTCGTAGAGTGACGGCTCAGGAGTTCGGTCAGGTAACACAATACCATTTAAAACAAAATTACCATCTGATGGTGTGCCCGGTACACCGAAATCACCACCATATGCAAAAATACTGTCGCCATCTTCGGTGGTTTTTCTTAAGCCTTGGTCTACCCAATCCCAAATAAACCCTCCTTGTAATTTAGGGTATTTACGGATCACTTGCCAAAAATCGAGAAAATTACCTGCACTGTTACCCATAGCATGCGCGTACTCACTCATGATCATACTGCGATCAGGGTTTGACTTTGCGTATTGTTCCATATATTCAGGCGTGGGGTACTGCGGTACATATAAATCGGTATTCCATTCAAAAACGGCGCGTTCATATTGAATAGGGCGTTTGGGATCTCTCGCTCTAACCCAATCATAAGCTTGATAAAAGTTGTAGCCGTTTCCAGCTTCATTACCTAAAGACCATGCGATAATTGACGGGTGATTTTTATCACGTTCAACCATGGCAGCTATCCTTGCTAAATGGGCTTTTTTCCAATCAGGGTTATTCCCTAATGATTCACCTTTCGCTAAGTTATAATACATACCATGTGATTCAATATTTGCTTCGTCAACCACATAGATGCCGTATTTATCACAAAGTTCGTACCAGTAGGGATCATTTGGATAATGCGCTAGGCGAACAGCATTGATATTAAATTGCTTAAACAGCTTTATATCGAGTTCCATGCTTTCTTTCGAGACGTAATGTCCCGTATCAGGGTCGTGTTCATGGCGATTAACACCTTTAATTAAAATAGCTTGTCCATTAACAAGTAACTGGCCATTTTTAATTTCTGTGTTGCGAAACCCAATTGATTGATTGATCAACTGAGTGGTTTTATTGTTATCTAATAATGTGACTGTCAGTTGATAAAGGTTAGGTGTTTCAGCAGACCATTTTGCTATTTGTTTAAACTGTGCATTAAAGGTTGTAGTAGCCTTGTTATCTATAGATGTTATCGTTTTTATCTTGTGATAAATGCGTTTTCCTTGCGCAGACCTTAGAGTGACTTCTAGCTGCTGTTGGGGATTCGTATCTATGGTATCAACGGTTAAATTAAATGTCCCCGTTGTATAACCTTTGGCTAATCCAGCGTTAACAAAGTAATCGCTAATGTGTGCTTTTGGGGTGTAATACAGGTAAACATCTCTTTCTATCCCTGATAATCGCCAAAAATCTTGAGCTTCTAGGTAACTGCCATCACTCCAGCGCAATACTTGCAATGCTAAGGTGTTTGTTCCTTGATGTAAAAATGTGGTGATGTCAAATTCTGCGGGAGTTTTGCTTCCTTGACTGTATCCCACTTTTTTGCCATTAACCCATAGATAAAATGCAGACTTTACTGCACCAAAGTGAATAATCACTTTTTTTTCATTTAACCAAGTTTTATCAAGTTGGAATACTTTTCGATAATGCCCAGTAGGATTGTCATGTTCTTGAATAAAAGGGGGATTCTTAGCAAAAGGATAAGGTTGATTTAAGTATATGGGGCGATCGAAACCTTGTAATTCCCAATTTCCAGGAACAGTAATATCTTGCCAATCATCAATGTTTATATCTGTTTGTGCAAAATTAGTTGGCGCACTTGCGATATTGGCACTTAATAAAAATTTCCATGTGCCGTTTAGCGACTTAATGTTAACTGCTTGGGCTTTTTCCGTTGTAACCTTGTCGACAAATGGAAAAAAATTAGCTCTAGGAGGTAATTTGTTTATGCCTACTACCTGTGGGTTTTCCCAATCATTGATGCTGGGTGTAGGCTTGCTAGCAGCAAAGTTTTCTCCGCTTATTATTAACAGTAAGGGAGCCAATAATATCGATAAAAAGCTGTTGTTTTTAAATTTATAGTAAATACGTTGAGGTTTTCTCATTATATAAGCAACGAAACGTGAATATTAGCACATAAACATAACTTACTTTTAAAATTAATGAAAGGTTGTATTTCTTTCATATGATTTCGAATTTAATTTTTTACGTGAACTAAAATCATAATGTACCGTTCAGATGTTGTGTGAGCTACTTTTAAAATGTAACAGATAGGATAGGGCATCTTTTGCCGCTTTTTAAATTATAGAAGAGGGGAAAGAGGGGAACAGTACGTACTCTTTTTATTAATACATACTGTTAAAGTTTTATACATCAACCAGATGTAGCTCAATATTATGGCTTTCGAGTACGTCGATATATTCTTTAGCTAACTGGTTATCAGTGACTAAAATATCGACTTGATCAAGTTTAACAATAGCATGCAAGGAGCGCTTACCAAACTTTGATGAGTCGGTAACAACTATGATTTGTTCTGCATTATCGCACATAGCTCGGTTAAAATTGGCTTCTGGTTCGTAATGTGTACTGATACCGCGATTAATATCAATACCGTCTACACCTAAAATAACTTTATTAAAGTTATAATACTCTAAACGTTCCTCAGCTTGTGCACCGTAGAAAGACATTGATTTTTTTCGTAATTTTCCACCGGTAATAAATACATCACAACCTTCTGCTTGTGCGAGTTGGTTAGCAATGTTTAATCCGTTAGTCATTACTGTCAGCTGTTTTTTACCTATTAAGCAATGTGCAACTTCTTCGGTTGTTGAGCCTGAATCAAGAATAATGGCATCGCCTTCATCAATTAGGTTTGCAACTGCCTCACCAATTTTCTGCTTTACTTTGAGGTTTTTTGTATGTTTCTCTTTAATCGATAATTCTTTCGTTAAGCGATTGCTAGGTACAGCACCGCCGCGAGAGCGAACGAGTAAGCCTAATCTATTTAATTCATTAAGATCATTTCGAATGGTTACGGTAGAAATATTGAAGTTTTCAGCTAGCTCTTTAACTGAAACATTTCCCTTCTTTTCAGTGAGTAATACAATTTCTTGACGTCTTTCAATGGTACTTAGCATGGTACTATCTCTTTCATTATTGCTTTTATTATCGTTTTTATTGAATAAGTGTTTATTCCTTCAAGCCTCAATTGTTCGTTATTTTTAACGAAAAGGCAACTAGTTTAACCTCAGTATACTTTGTTCGAAAATATTTGAAGGTTTCAAAATTTGTTGATTAGAGGGTGCATATGTGGAATTATTAGCGGGAAATTAATAAAAAATATTATTAGGAAAAAAAATGTCTACGCACATCTCAACCCCTGATTCGATTAAACAAGGCAGCGTTCTTGAACGCTATATGCCAATGTTGATCATCGGCGGGTTATTTTTTATGTTTGGCTTTGTTACATGGCTAAATGGATCTTTGATCCCTTTTTTGCAAATTACTTGTGAGCTCAATCATTTTGAAGCCTATTTTGTTACCTTGGTTTTTTATATTGCTTATACCGTAATGGCTTTGCCTGCAGCTAAGGTTTTAAAAAGCATTGGTTATAAAAAAGGCATCGTTGGTGGTTTAGTTATCATGACAGTTGGTGCATTGGTCTTTATACCTGCCGCGCAAACAAAGCTATATTCGATATTTTTAATCGCTTTATTCTTATTGGGCACTGGGTTAACGGTATTACAAACGGCGGCTAATCCCTATTTAGTTGTAATAGGCCCTCAAGAGTCTGCAGCAGTTCGTATTAGTATTATGGGCATACTTAATAAAGGTGCTGGTATTATCGCGCCAATATTTTTTACTGCTTTTGTGCTCACGGATATGTCGCAATTTAATGAAACGTATTTAGCAAGTTTAGATGCCGCTAGTCGACTTGAAGCTTTGCAAGAATTATCGAGCCGTTTGATTTTGCCATACTTTATCATGGCAGGCATGCTAGCGTTATTGGCTGTTTTTATTTATTTTTCTCCGCTGCCTGATGTTAATTTAGATGGTGAAAACGATACCAATGTTGATGATGTTAACAAGGTAGATAAAAGCATTTTACAATACCCTCATTTAATTTTAGGGGTATTAACGCTGTTTTTTTACATTGGTGTTGAGGTTATTGCTGGCGATACTATTGGCTTATACGGTAAAGAGTTAGGTGTTACTAACTTTGGCCAGTTAACGTCATATACAATGGCGTTCATGGTTGTTGCGTATATCATCGGTATTATTGTTATACCTCGCTGGATCAGTCAGGAAAAAGCATTGGTGGTCTCTGCTGTATTAGGACTTATATTCTCAACCTTTATTATCATGGGAGCAAAAGATAGCCATTGGGTATGGGATTTCTTCTTCGCTTGGACAAACGTTCCTGCAATTCCCAATACGGTACTGTTTGTTGCCTTATTAGGTTTAGCGAATGCTTTAGTTTGGCCTGCAGTATGGCCGATGGCACTTAAAGACTTAGGTAAACAAACCGCAACAGGATCCGCTGTGTTAATAATGGGGATATCTGGCGGTGCATTATTACCATTAGTTTATGGGGCCTTTGCAGAGCAAAGTGGTAACTCCCAAATGTCTTATTGGATCATGTTACCTTGTTACCTATTTATTTTATATTACGCATTGATTGGGCATAAAAAACGCCACTGGTAATTACTGGATTGGCTAATAGATCCAAAAAACGCAGCGTAGCTGCGTTTTTTGTGTTTTGATAACGGCTAGCCTGGTTGATACATCACAGGATAATCTTTTGGGTCACGTAATATATTTGCGACGTTTTCATGAGTAAAAAAACCAATAACTAACAACGTTTTTAATGTGCTTAAAAATGCATATTGATAGTAGTGTGCTTTTTTATTTGCTGGTATTTTTTTAAGAGGAAGAGCATCAAAATTTTGATACTCCTCCAGTTGTGTATGCGGTAACGAAAAAAAATGGCTTAAATAATTAACGCACAACTGTGGAGTTTTATGTTCGGTATCGTTGGTAGGGAGTGCTTTTTGGAAAAGTGTTAAGCCATTGAGAAACAAACGTTGTTTTTGTTTGCCAAGTGTCTCTTTCACCATTATGTCAACAAAGTAGTGTAATTTAAGCGTTGTTGCACCTGGGCTGGATGTTTCCGGTAAAATTATTTCACTGAACTGTTTAATTAATTCAAGCTGATCTTCACGAAACCATAACTGGCTTTCAGGGGGATTTTGTTGACTCGCTTGTGCAATACGAAACAATGTTTGACTAGAAGCTGCTACGCCGATTGACGCAAGCAGAGCTTTGATTGCTTGACGTCTTTCCATGTTAGAATAACCCTTGTTTAAATTGTTTTACCGCATGAGCAGCAGCTCGTGCGGTAAATGCCATATAGGTCAAAGATGGGTTTTGATAGCCAGAAGAAGCCATAAAGGATCCATCAGTAACATAGACATTGGCGACGCTGTGTAGTTGATTATGTTTATTAACCACTGAAGTGGTTGGGTCTTTGCCCATTCTAGCCGTTCCCATTTCATGGATTGCTTGTCCAGGGAACGAACCGTCATCGTAGGCTTGTACGTTTTCGTAACCGGCGGTACTTAACATGTCAACTGCTTGGGTTTTCATATCTTCACGCATATTTATTTCGTTATCACCGTATTGGCAATCAAAGGTAACGGTAGGAAGCCCCCAAGGGTCAAGTTTAGAGTAATCTAGTGAAAGTTTGTTTTCATATTGTGGTAAGCACTCACCAAAACCAATTAACGCTACTTGCCATGATCCAGGGTTAAACAGTTGCTCTTTAAAGTCGGCTCCAAATGACATTTCTTTGATGCCTCTACGCCAATCTGAGCGTGTTGCATAACCTTGATAGCCATAGCCTCTAATAAAGTTTCTGTCAGATTTTTTTGATGGTACTAGGTTTCTGAATCTTGGAATATGAAAGCCAACAGGTCGCTTTCCTTGATCAACAAGATGATCAAATTTTGACACTGTCGCTGTTGCACCTATTCTAAAATGATGATCCATTAAATTATGGCCAAGTTGGCCACTGTCATTACCAAGACCATGAGGGAATCTTCGGCAAGTTGATTGCATCAGTAATGATGTGGTTGCAACAGTCGATGCACAACAGAAAATAATATTTGCTGCAATGGTGAATTTTTTATGGCTGTTAGTATCAATTACTTCAACACCCGTTGCCAATTTTGTTCGCTCATTGTAATTGATTTTGCTGACAATTGAATGTGGGCGAAGTGTCATGTTTCCTGTTTTTTTCGCCGCAGGTAGTGTTGAAGCATTACTACTAAAATAACTGCCTGTTGGGCAGCCACGCATGCATTTATTTCGATAGGTACATTGGCTTCTACCTTCGAAGTTTTTATTACCTGTTAGATGTGCAACTCTACCTATAGTTAAATGTCGATCTTGATAGTGCTTGCTAATAGATGCTCTTAAATCTTTTTCAACACTGTTTAATGGCATGGCTGGTAAAAACTTACCATCAGGTAGTTGGCTAAGATTTAACGGTTCTCCCATCACACCAATGAATTGTTCAACTTTATCGTACCATGGGGCTAGATCGTTATATCTTATTGGCCAATCAACCCCATGATTATCAATAGCATTGGCATTAAAGTCTAGATCACTTAACCGTAAGCACTGTCGTCCCCATGTTAATGAACGACCGCCAACATGGTAGCCTCTGAGCCAATCAAAGCGTTTGTTTTCTTGATAAGGGTGCTGAATATCGTTCACGAACCAATGCTTGATATCTTGATTGGTCGCAAAGCCACTACGAGATTGCTTAGCTTGTTGTGTGAATGAATGTTGGTCGGGTAGATTACCAAAGGGCAGTTGCCAAGAAGCTAAGTGGGCAGTAGGGTAGTCTATTGGATGTTCTACCATTCTGCCGCGTTCGAGTACGAGCACTTTTAACCCTTGCTCGCAAAGCTCTTTAGCTGCCCAACCACCTGTAATACCGCTACCAATTACGATCGCGTCAAATTTAGTATTCAGTAAGTCTACCATTGTGTAAACGTATTATTGAGTGAGCGGAGCGAACCCTTGCTCACAAAATACAACGTCACCGTCAATAATGGTGGCATTAACATTGAGTTCGTTATCAAGCACTGCTAAACAAGCACGTTTACCGACTGCAATGCTACCAAGTTGATCGGCTAGCCCTAAGTGAACAGCAGGCACTAAGCTTGCCATATGAACGGCTTCAAAGAATGGTATTTCTGTCATGTCGGTAATGTTTTTTACACTTTTTTCTAGTGTTAACGTACTACCTGCTAATGAACCTTGCTCAGTACGAGCGATACCATCTTTTACCACGACATCAAGTTCTCCTAAACGATAAGTTCCGTCAGAAAAACCACCAGCATTGATACAATCACTGATCAAGGCGATTTTATCTTTACCTTTTAAACGATAAATCATATTCATGATGGTGGGGTGTAAATGTACGCCGTCTGCAATCACTTCAGCAAGTGCCCCTTTGTGCGTTAATACTGCACCTGCACAACCTGGATCACGGTGATGAATACCGCTCATGCCATTAAATACATGTACACCGCCACAAGCACCGGCAGCAAAGGCTTCGGTAGCTTGTTGATACGTTGCATTGGTGTGACCTAACATTACATTGACCCCGAGCGAGTCTAAATAACGAATGATCTCTAATGATCCTTCAAATTCAGGGGCCAGTGCCATGACTTTTAATGTGCCTTGACTCGCTTGGTAGATCTCGTCTACGCGTTCTTTTGTCAGTTCAAGGAAGAAAGCTTCGTTATGTGCTCCTTTATGGGTTTCAGTAAAAAATAGTCCTTCATTATACGCGCCTAGTACTTGAGCACCTGGCATGTTACCGTGGCTTGCTTCGCCGATAACTTCAAAGGCTTTCAGCGTTTGCTGCCAACTGGCGGTCACTGTTGTGGCCAGAAAGCCAGTAACGCCGTGCTTGGCCAATGATTGTGAAATGGTGGCTAATGAGCTTAACTTTGCATCCATCACATCACAGCCTTCGCGGCCGTGAATGTGCATATCGATCATACCGGGGATTAATGTTTGATTATCGAGCTCAATAATTGCGGTATTGTTGCTAGGAGTGTCGGTTATTTCACTGATAATGCCATGTTTGATTAAGACAAACTTGTTATGCTCTACGGCATTCTCTGTGACAACCTTTGAACATTTGAGGTAATATTGATCATGATTCATTGGGTAAGCTCCCTAAAATTGCAGCTCCTCTAACACCGCTAGAGTCGCCAAATTGTGCCGCTACTATTTTGGGTGACGAAAAACCTGGAAATAAATGGCGTTTTATCACTTCAGGAAGTTGCGTGACAATATCGTCTACCAAAGATAAGCCACCGCCTAACACGATGATGTCGGGTTCTTGCACTTTTATTAAAGTAGCAAACGTTTCTGACAGTATATCGAGATAGCAATCAAGAATTTTTTGTGCGGTGTCATCTTTCAATTTTAGCTGTTGGTGCCAATAAATGGCTGTTTCAGTTTTGCCGGTAAAATGTTGATATAAGCGACTGATGCCGGGCCCCGCAATATAGCTTTCAACACAGCCAGTTAAACCACACCCACAGGTAAAAATAGGGAGTTGGTATTTTTGCTGTAATTGAGCCGATAAGGGGATGTGTCCATATTCACCTGCGATGCCTAGTGTTGTTTGCTCAAGCTTACCGTTGACACAAAGCCCGCCAGCAGCGCCTGTGCCAATAATAGCCCCAAACACTCTAGCGTAATGTTTACCTGCTCCTAGGGTAGCCTCAGATAAGGCAAAGCATCTTGTATCGTTTTTGATACTAATGGTGCGATTCAACAAGGTGTTTAAATCATGTGCGATATCTTTATTGGTCGCACAAGGAATATTCGCCGATAACACTTTACCGTGGTGATTGATTAAACCTGGCATACCAATACCTAGGTTACATTGCTCACCGGTGATTTGATCTGCTTTGATTATTTGCGCATTAATTGTGTTTAAAAATAATGCGTAGTCAGTAGTTGGCGTATTTACACGCCAACTATCTAGTAAATTAAAATGGTCATCAAATATAGCAGTTTCTATTTTAGTACCGCCGATATCTACACCGTAACGCGCCATTTTACAGTCCTAATGGTTATTAGTTTTAATGGATATTCACTTAAATATCTTGATAAGGATAAATAGTAACACCTTGAACAACACGGTTCACCTCGCCAGTTGGGCAGGGGTTGTCTGGTGATAAATTGAGTGACATTGATTTATAAAATGCCAACATTTGGCAGTATACAATGAAAGGAAAGCCTGCCCAAATATCATCAATTTTTCGCTCAGTACCAAACACAACCTCGTCAATACAGGTAATTTCATTTGCGATATTGTCTTTTACAACTTCATTGTATAAATCTTCGGTATAACGTCGAGTAACATTATTGTTTGATTGAAAAATAATAATGTCTGTGTTGTTGTTCACTATAGATTTAGGACCATGACGAAAACCTAACGGGCTTTCACAATAACTGGTAATTTTTCCTGCGGTAAGTTCTAAATACTTTAAGGCCGCTTCACGTGCAATACCTAGATTAGTGCCAGAGCCTAAAAATACGATCCTGTCGATATCATTACTGGCTTTCTTTTTAATCGTATTTACTTCTTCTGCCAAGAGGTGCTTAGCGGCGTTAATTGCTAACGATAGCTGTTCTTCATTAGGCGTGAAAATACTTAACACCGACACCATCATCGACGTAAAACTGCTGGTCATTGCAAAACTTTCATCAAGGGTGCCTTCCGGCATAATTAAACTTAATGCGTTTGCTTTGTTTCTTGCGCCATTGGCAAGTTCGCCATTGCTGTTACAGGTGATGACTAAATGATAGCAATCATCAATTAATTGGTTTGCCAATTCCACAGCGGCAATGCTTTCAGGGCTGTTGCCAGAACGCGCGAAAGAAATTAACAGCGTGGGCTTTTCTTTTTGTAAATAATACTCAGGTGTACCGACAATGTCTGTTGTACTAATTGCTTTGCAAGAAAGGCCTGTTTTTTTAGCAATATAAGGAGCTACTGTATCGCCAACATACGCAGATGTGCCAGCACCAGTAAATAACACTCTAATACCGTTTAAGGCAAGAATTGGAGTTAAGAACGCTTGAATTTCATCATGCTTATTAACAATGTTATCGAACGCTTGTTGCCAGACGGTAGGTTGTTGAGCAATTTCTTTTGCGGTCCAGAATGCACCTTGTTCTTTTAAGGAATCGGTGTCGATAGTCAAAAATTTATTCATCGGGTCAAACCTATAGTGGAGACTGTTGATTGCAAGCGTTAGCATATACTTCAGTCACTTGCATAATTTTGTGAACAACTAAGTCGTGTGGACAGTTCTGTATTTCACCTTCTCTTAATGCTTGGTATTGCTCTGGTAGAAACTGGCTGATCAATGGTAACGGAATCGCATTGTTTGTTAAGTTTTCTAACAACACTTGCACCGCTTGTTCAACACGTACTGTATTCCAATAATATCGAATACGGTCACTGTAGCTGTATTGACGATAAAACATTTCTTTTTCAGGGGCTACTTGGTAGAACTTTTGCCAATAACCTGGGTTTTCTTGCATCTCTGTTTCAAACACTGCCATTAAGTTAGCTTGACGTTCTGGCTCAATATACGCTTGTTCAATAAAGCTTAATGCAAATAGTGCCTCTCGCATGGCAAAAGTTAATTGTGGGCCCACTTTTAAAATCGCAAAATGATCAGCGACTAACGCTTTATAAGCACTTGGCTTTTGGTAATCAGTAGAGTGCGCTTCAAAGACAATATTGGGTACTGTTTTAATAAATTGACTAAGCGATTGAGCTTTTTCAGCGTTATAGTCGATGATGCTGGTATGATCAAATTCAACACCGGGTTGAACCACAATGCCGATAACACGTTGCCAAGCATCTGTTAATGCTTTTGCTTTAAACGCCGCTAAATGAATATCATATGTTTTCGCGACATTTTCTTTAGGTGTTACTTCAAGTGAAGTAATTTCTTCAGTTGCACCACCTGGAGGAGGCACTTCAGTGCCAATAACATAAAGAATATCTGATTGACCAAAGGTTTCAATCGCGGTTTTTTCTGCAATTTCGCATAAAATAGCTGCACGTTCTGCGATGATTTCATCGGTTAGTGCTGGTTCATCATCAGCACAAGGCATGCTGGTATCAAGGTGAATTTTTTTAAACCCAGCAGCAACATAACTTTTGATTAAGGTTTTTGACTTTTCCATCGCTTGTTGAGCTGTTTCAGTTACCCAACATACAGGACCAAGATGATCACCACCTAAAATAACCTTTTCCATTGGAAAATTTAACTTTTCGGCAATACTCGTGATAAAAGTTACATAATCAGCTGGTTTCATTGATGTATAACCACCAAATTGATTCACTTGATTGGCGGTTGCTTCTATAAGCACAACGGAATTATTTTTTTGTGCTTGTTTAATTGCAGCTTCAATAATCAAAGGCTGAGCACAGCAAACAGAATAAATGCCAACTTTTACATCATTACGATTACTATTAATGATATCTACTATCTTAGTCACTGCTAATCCTATTTTTACAATTTAAAAATTAATAAAGATACTATCAGCTTTCGTTTTCTTTCGCAATAATGTTAATGAAAGAATGTTATTTATAATAAGTGTTATAATAAAGTTTAATTAAAACAGTGATTTGTGTTATTTGCGTGGTTTGTGTTATGTCTGTTTTTTTCTTTGATTATGGTTTTATTGTTTTTATTGAAGTCTTTTGAAAGTTTTAATTGCGTTTTAAGTCGTGTTTGGTTATATATAGTGCATTACATTTATACATAATTTAGTTTGATAAGAAATAAAGGAAACACACATGTCTGATCTTGGTCGTCGTAAATTTTTAAAGTCAGCAGCCGCAACAGCTGCTGTAGGTGTTGTAGCCGGTTGCGCAGCTACCGCTCAGAATACGGGTTCTCCAATACTTAAACAGCAGGGCCCAAGTGTTATGGGTCTTGTTGTGCCAAAAATGGATGTAGTAAGAGTAGGCTTTATTGGTGTTGGTGTTCGTGGTGGAGATTATCACGTTAAAAATTTCCTTAAAATGGAAGGCGTTGAGGTAAAAGCAATTTGCGATACCGATCAGCAGTCACTTGATAAATCTGTTGCCCATGTTGTTAAGCAAGGCTTTCCAGCACCTGAAAGGTATACAGGCTCTGATTACGCTTACCGTAAAATGCTTGAGAGACAAGATATAGATGTAGTTGTGATTTCTACGCCATGGAAATGGCATGCACCAATGGCTGTAGAGTCAATGGAAAGTGGTAAACACGCACTAATTGAAGTACCAGCGGCGACGACTATTGAAGAGTGTTGGCAGTTAGTTGATACCGCAGAGCGTACTCAGAAAAACTGTATGATGATGGAAAACGTTAACTACGGTCGTGATGAATTAATGTCGCTTAATATGGTGCGTCAAGGCTTATTCGGTGATTTACTGCACGGTGAAGCTGCTTATATTCATGAACTCCGTTGGCAAATGAAAGAAGTTGATCGTAAAACAGGATCATGGCGTACACAACGTCATGCTATGCACAACGGTAATTTATATCCAACGCATGGTTTAGGTCCAGTAGCACAATATATGAATGTTAACCGAGGTGATCGTCTCGATTATCTTACTTCTATGAGTTCACCTGCAATGGGACGTCAACAATATGCTCAACGAGAATTCCCCGCGAGCCACCAACGTAATCAAATGAAATACATCGCCGGTGATATGAATACGAGTATTATTAAAACCGTGAAAGGTCGTAGTATCATGGTTCAACATGACACGACAACTCCAAGACCGTACAGTCGTCATAATTTAATTCAAGGCACTAACGGTGTATTTGCAGGCTTCCCTAATCGTATCGCACTTGAGAACATTCCAGATAAAATTAAAGCTATTTATGACCAAGAGCATGAACAAGCTTTGGCTCAATGGACAGCGAATGGTAAAAAAGGTTATAAGCCACACCATCAGAATTATCATTCATGGGACACAGACATGGAGAAATGGTATCAAGCATATGATCATCCATTATGGAAGCGTTTAGGTGATGCAGCCAAAGGTGCTGGTCATGGTGGTATGGACTTTATTATGACACATCGTATTATTTCATGTTTACGAAATGGTGAGCCTTTAGATCAAGATGTTTATGATGCAGCGGCATGGTCTTCGGTATTCCCACTTAGTATGGATTCCGTTGCAGATCGTAGTAACAGCAAGGTCATTCCAGATTTTACCCGTGGCGCATGGAAAACAGGGAAGCCATTAGGAATTGTTACTTAATTACAGGCCGTAAGCGACTTTTAATAAAGGGCTTTAATTAGATGAACCAATAATTTGGTCATTTGATTAAGGCCTTTTTTATAAGCATCTCATTCTTAATTTTTATTCTTAACACTCACGATTCATGGCATTAAACGAGTGATAAAGTCGAGAAAAACTACTGTCGAAAATTCAGATTTTGTTTGTTCCAGCTTTAAACGCGCAAAGCAATTACTATTTCTAATTATATCGTGGAAGGCGAGAATAGATCTTATTATCCCGTTGATATGATATGGAAGTAGTGGTAATTTGAATATTGAATTTTTGTAATGAGGAACTGTTCATAGCGTGACTTGCGAGAATGGTTCTTATGAAAAATCGCTCGTGTGAATAACTAATTTAATTAACGTTTATTGGGTTTAGTGTTTAATAATTTAATTTGTTTTCGGCTCAATTATTATGACTCTGCTGTTTAAAAAGTTGCGGTTTGGTTTGGTGTTATTGGCAGGGCACTTGTCTCGGTTGTACTCACTACTTGTTGCTTGGTTCAGGTTTACGTTCTTAGGTTAATTAATCAGGTTTAGCAGTGAATCGAACCACTTGCTAAATAACAGATGCTTAAGTAAATTCATCTACAAAAAATTCAAATCGGACTTAAAGAGTTTGTTTCGTTTTTTGCAAAGTGCAAAAAAGTAAACCAATCATTTTAAGTCGTTTAATATAAGCGTTAGGTGATATAAAAGGATTTAGTATGAATTTTGATGATCGTATTATTAATTTTTATCGTGCAGGTATTGGATTAGCTACCTCAGCGATTTGTTTAGCATTCTTAGCACTAATTGGCTTTTTACTTCTCAATAGAACTGCCCCATTTTCAATGCAAGCTGCAGGATTTATTATGGTATTTCTACTTCTAGCTGTTTGGTTTGGTAAGCTTAGCTATCAGCTCATTTTTAAAGCATCAAAGGAACGCACGTATCTGTTTTCTCCAACTTCAATCATCGTAATATTTTCGCTAGTTGGCTTGGGCGCATTATCTGGAATTGTATTTAGGTTCTCAACGGGCGATTTCGAAAACAGCTTCCTAAGTCTCTTAATTTTATTAATACTGTTCCCACTTGGCCATTTTTGTTGGAAACATGCAAAAAATAATAGCAGCGTAAATGTCACCTAAGAAAATAAATCAGGACATTATTGTGGGCGTCATGTGTTTTCTAAGGAGTGGAATTATGAGTGATAAACAGAATAAAGCATTTTGGATTATTTTTATTATGTTTAGTGTTTTAGCTACTGTAGGTATTTATTCTCAAGGGGCCTTCGATAGCATAACGTTGGGTGGCTCTGTAATAATGACTATATTTTATTTATTAGTAGCTTTTTTAATACGTTTATATGTTAAATCTAATCCTGAAACATTTGATTAGCTATCAATAAATTAAACACATAATAAGGGCATAAAGTAATGGGACACGTAAAGCTTGCTCGATTCCACTTTGTTTCACATTTTAGCAAGCATTACTTCGCTGTTTAATGCGGCGTTACATTTCACGCGAACATTGGTGGAAACTAATTGTTTTGGTATTTAATTTGGAAATCATATTTAAGTAATGAAATATTTTAAAACTCCAGAGTTTCTTTATGAAGTACTTGGAGAGAAACAATCAATATTAGAAGTCTCTTGCACAATAATTTTCGCTTTACTTGGTAGCTGGATTATCTATTCCCTCGCAGGCATTGAATTGTGGAATTGGCAAACAGTTGTAGCTTATCTATTAATAACTGATGTATTAGCAGGGTGTATTGCTAATTTTAGTTTTGGTACTAATGAGTTTTACGCAAAAAGGCCTAAAAATCGTCTTATATTTATTTCCATTCATGTTCATATATTAGCTATTGCTTGGTTACTTTCTGAGCCAATGGATACTGCTTTAATTGTTTGGGGGTTCACTATAGCTTCAGCATTTTTGATTAATGCCTTAAAAGGAAAACCCTTTCAGGGCTTTATTGCAGCAAACTTAATGTGTTACGGGATATTGTTACTCATTTATTTGTCTCTTCCTGAATGGTTCTTGATGGTAAGTATGTTCTTTATGATTAAAGTGTTGTTTAGTTTTTCAGTTGATCATTTTGATAAGCAAACTAAAGAGGCAAGTGAAATATAACAAGCGCATAAAGTCACGGGGCACGTAAAGCTTGCTCGGTTCCGGTTCGCTTCACATCTATTTTTGTCCGTTTATATGGACGTCAGTCATCAGGAGAGTCAATGAATTTGCGTAATGTTTTTATATCTTTTTCTATTTATTATATTTTAGCTTCAATAATTATAGGTTCGGCCCTGGTTTATTTTAATATCGGAGGAGTTAAGGCATTAGATGTTTTAATTTTATATTTTGTTATACGTTACATAGGAGAATCTTTTGCTAAAAGTAATGGGCGTTGTTATACGAGCTCAGAACAAACCAAAGTTATCTTGGGCATTATTTTAATTATGACTATCATCCAAAGTCTTTTTGTTCTAAAAGCATTCACAGAACTTGAACAATCATTTAGTTTTGTTGTCTTTATTCCTACAGTAATGATTACCTCAACTATGTATGCAATAGCCATTTATTTATTTGTAATAATCACCAAGAAAAGCTTAATTAAACGTGGCTATGTTGCTGGCTAACAAATCACTTAAATAATCGGACACGTAACGCTTGCTCGGTTACACTTCGTTTCACATTTTAGTAAGCATTACTCAGTTGTTAATTGCGGCGTTAGCAGTACAGGAAAATTCTAATTTAGAACTGTGTCATTAATGGGGAAGTGGACAGTAGTTTCTCGTAATGGCGTTGCGGTATTCGCTATTCATTTCTATGAGCAAAAAGGGCTTATACGAAGCTTTTATTAAAAGCCCCGTGAAAACAGAGCTTTTTCTTTTAAGTATTTGAAAAGATCAGTCTATTAAACTCAGAAGTTCAAGTCTTTCTTTTGCTAGCAAATATCTCGCGCGAACATCATCTATTTGTTCTTGGGTTAATTTCTTGCCAAGGGTACGAAGCCCTCCGGTAGTATCATTATGGTGAATGCCGAATGCAAACTTTAGATATTCCATAAGTAATGGTTGAGCATCAAGATATGAAATGGAATTCATCGCTTGAGAAATTTTGTTTGCCTCAGCCCATTCTCCATTATTAACATATTCTTGCATGGTGACACTCGCTTTTGGAAATATACAACCTACACCGGTAATTCCACCACATGCGCCAGCAAGTCCGGCGTGTACTGTTACAGTGTCAACACCTGCCAGAATTTTTAAGTCTTTATTTTCTAACATCAACGTTTCAATTATTGAAACATCTATCGTCGATATTTTTAGAGCAGTTACTTCAGGTAGGGCAGCAAGCTTTCTAAGAATATCTGTTGAAAGTGCATGATATCCGGCGGCATCAGGGTTGTTATAAGGCATAATGGTTATGCCTGCCTCTTTTGCAGCTTTTGCAGAGAGCTCATAATAGGCAAACATTTCCTCATCAGAAGGTGTTTCCTGAGTTTTGGGTGGCATTACCATTACGGTATCCACGCCAACTGTTGCGAGTTCTTTAACAATGTTGGCAAGTTCTTCTTTCGTCTCTGCCGCAGCTCCGCTGATTAACGGCACATTGTATTCTTTAGCAACAACAGAAAGGGCTTTAAGTAATGAAAGGCGTTGCTCTGCGCTTAGGTAACTATTTTCACCTAGCGTACCAGAACCGACTAACCCGCCCATTCTGCTACCGCCTTTTCCTTTGACTTTCAATATATCTGCAGCGTATTTTTGTGTTGCAGCAAAATCAATTTCAAGGGCACCGGACTCTGACTCTTTTAGCCATGTAAACACGGCCGGCATAACCGTATATCGCCAATCTGTGCTATTTGTTTCCATTATTTTACCTTTAGTTTAAAATCAAATTGTATAAAATATACTAAACAGGATTGTATCAGATAAATTTCTTTCGGCAAAGCAGGAAGTTTGTAGAATTATACCAGTAACGGAGTTAAGTTAACGGCTTAGGTGTATCACATGCCAAATTTCAGTTAATTCTTGAATTCAAAATTTTCACTTGATTTTGGCTGTATTCAATTACTATGTTTACATCTAAGTCAATGGTTGAAACAAAACACCCTATAGCACAATAGTTCTTCCAATGAGTTAAGCTATTACCTACGAGGCTTGATTGTACTTTTCCATTTAATGTACCTGACCCTTGCCACTCTCTTGTCGTTTAATAGATATACATAGATAATTCAAGCACGTAGGTAGATTCTATTTTAAAAACAATGTAATTTAATGCACTGTCATTGAGCTTTTTTCCTTGTGGTTTTGTCGCCTTGCAGCTTAGTCTGTAGCTAAACCTTGGGTAGAAGCTTAAGTATATTAAATACACCCGTGCACTGCTGTTGCAAGTGCTATATACCTAGGCTAGTTTTGATGAATGCATCAACTTTCAATAGTATAACTCGTTTCTTTGGTATCATTTTTATTGGTTTTTTAGCTGCGTGTACTTCTAAATTACATGTGCGAGTGTTCGACGAACATTTGACAAAAAAAGATTTGGCTTTAATTGAAAAGTCATTTAAAACGTTCAAACGTACGGTATTCAATTAGTTCTGTTAGGGTACCTAAATCGCTTACAAGCAACTCAATTATTTATACCCCAGCAATCAATTCCAACCAGCGCGTTTACAAGATCATTGATATTGTAGACTCTTCTGGATTTGATATTTCACAGACATCAATTTTGAGAATAGAAAATCATAGCTTTACAGCGAATAATATGGGCTTATATCTATTCTCTGATGGATACATACAAAAGAGTAACCAAACAGAGTTAGATCAAATAAATGAGTACGGGAGTGTAGAGTATGGCGGTTACCTAACCTTAAAGACAGACACTACATTCAATGTTACTTTTGATATTTGGGATGAAAAGTTAGAAGATTATCGTGTAACAACCGTTTTAGGTACTTGGAAAGCCGAACATGAGGGTAACGTTACCCTTATGGCTAGTAATTGGCAAACCGAGCTTATTTTTAAGAAAAGACAAAGAGTTGAATCTACCCCTGATGGTATTTTGCATACGGTAAGCTTAGAGCCTATGGCAAAAAATGCTGAAAGCGGTTTTTATTTAATAGAGCCCGCAAGCCAACCTGATGTTAATTGCTCATATAATACTTATGTATATCAATAACTATTGACTTATTTCTATCGAGTAAAGTTTGTATTAAACCTTGATAGATAAAAGTGCAGTATAATATTTTTAAAATAGTGGGGTGTTATAGGTAATAATCGTATTCAAACACCGAGGAGATAAAAATGGTAGAAAGGATGATCCCAGCGCTTTATGTCGATGACATTGCTGTTTCAAAGACATTTTATTGTGACCTGTTAGGCTTGAAGCCCGTTTTTGAGTCTGATTGGATAGTGCAACTGTCAGATCCTGAGAATGAAGGAGTAGAACTGATGCTCCAACCTAGAAATCATAAGCTTATACCAGAAGCATTTAGAAAACGTCCTCAGGGAAGTAGCTTGGCTTTTGTGGTGTCAGACTGTGATGAATATTTTGAAAAGGCAAAATCGATGAACTTGAACATAGTGCAAAAACCACGAAATGAGGATTATGGTCAACGTAGATTTCTGACGGTTGACCCTGATGGTTTGTTAATCGATATAAGTGCTAATTGCGAGCCATCTGCGGAGTTTATAGCAAAATATTTTGGCTCAGAAAACGTATAACAAACAAGTCACAATACTGCTGCCAAAATAACTTAACCACTTCATTTGTTGTTTGCTTATTTTATTGTTATGTAACGAAGGAGATATTGACATGGAATTGAAATTTATTTCAGCAAAAAAGATAAACGGGTTAACTATTCGCACTGATAATGCTACTGAGATGGACCCTCATAACGGAAAAATAGGAAGGTTATGGCAAACCTTTGATGAAACTGTGCCAGTAGATTATAAAAAAGGTGAAAGAGTATACGGTGTGTATTCAGAATATGAATCAGATCACACAGGACAGTTTACCGTGCTTGCTGGCTTTGATGGTAGCGCTAATTCACTTGATTCAAGTCTTGAGTCAGTAACTATTCGTGAAGGTAATTATCTTGTATTTAAGCGTAAAGGGGGAATGCCACAAATAGCGATTGATGCGTGGGCAGAAGTGTGGAACTATTTTTTACAAGACAACAAGGAATATATCAGGCTTTATACCACTGACTTTGAGTATTATCCCAATGAAAGTGAAATAGAAGTGCATATAGCCGTAGAGTAATAATTATCACGCAAACAGACAGACTAGCTGATTTTTTGCTGTTTATTCGTTTGTTTTCACGTTTTATGGTGTGATTAGTAATGAATAACATAAAGAAAATCAACTTGAACACCTTATCTAAACCGAGTCATTGAAAGGAAATTTTTTGGCTATTCATACAAGATTAAAACATAAAACACGTCAGTTGATTGATTCAAAAAATATGCTTAGTGGGGTTACGATTGCCTCCTTTTTAGAGTCTACCATTGTGCCTATACCACTTGAAACTGTATTAGTGCCATTAATGCAGGCGCGTCGTGAAAAGCTATGGCTTATTGCTTTAATGGCGACCTTAGGTTGTATTATCGGTGCGTTTTTAGGTTACGCATTGGGGTATTACTTATTTGATGCCATTGGTGATTGGATAATAAGTACCTTTTTTAGTACAGAACAATTTGAAAACGTTAAACAACAAATGCAAAACCAGGGTTTTTGGTTTGTTATTACCTTAGGAATTGCGCCTATTCCGTTTCAAATTGCAATGCTTGCTGCCGGTGCAACGAAATACTCGCTTTTATTATTTTTAACGGCCTCAGCTATTGCGCGATCTATTCGATATTTTGGACTGGCCATTGTCGTGTATTACGCAGGTAATCAAGCGGAACGGATTGTAAATAAACATAAAACTAAAAGTATTATTGTGTTAACTCTTTTAGTGCTGACAGCATGGGGAATCAGCACGATATAAAAATCTCTCTTTTTAACTGTGAAGGGGAGCAGCTTTCCATTAGCTCTCATGTAAAAGTGAGAAATGTTTTGTCCTTTGAGCTAATTTCATTGGGTTATATTGTATTTTAATGTTAAGTAAGCACTCTGTTTAAGGAGAAACGGCAGTGTGATCAAACTAGGCTTTAGCGAAGTTTGAGCTGTTCTGAATAAATGGGCTTAAATTTAAGGTGTTTAACGTTTATCTCAAATAAGTTGCGGTGATGGTTTCACTCTGTCATGTTGGATATATTCACAATAAGGATACTAATGCGATGCCAATTCCACACGTAAAGTTAGTCAGTCAGTTGATAAAGTATGGTGCTTTAGCCTCTCTATATTCAATACCTTTAACTGGTATTGCTAAAGAGCCTTCACAACAATCAAAGTTGCATCAAATCGCTCAACAAATATCAGCTCAACGTATTGAAGCTGATATTCAAACGCTGGTTAACTTCGGTACTCGTCATACTTTGTCAGAAACGCAATCTGATACTCGCGGAATTGGCGCAGCGAGACGCTGGATTAAACAAGAATTTGAAGCTATATCTGCTAAATGTGGAGGTTGCTTGGAAGTCATAGAAGTTAAAAAGACGATATCCGGTGAAAAACGTATACCTGATCCTGTTGAGGTGGTGAATATCGTAGCGATTCAACGAGGAATGTCTGATCCCGATAGAATGGTGATTATGTCGGGAGATATAGACTCAAGAGTCAGTGATGTAATGGACTTTACCAGTGATTCGCCCGGCGCAAACGATAACGCCTCGGGTGTTGCTGGGGTGATTGAAGCGGCTCGGGTTTTATCTCAGTATACATTCAATGGCTCGGTTGTATACGCTGCATTATCTGGCGAAGAGCAAGGCTTGTTTGGTGGTAAAATATTAACCGCTCATGCGCAAAAATATAATTGGCAAGTTCAAGGCGTATTAAATAACGATATGATTGGTAATATTACGGGTATTAACGGTGTAACTGATAATACTACCGCACGGATCTTTTCTGAAGGTACGCGCGTTGTTGAAACTAAAGCTCAAGCTCGTAAACGCCGCTTTACTGGCGGAGAGGTTGATTCAGCAAGTCGAAATTTAGCGCGTTACATAGATACTATTGCTGATCAATACATTGAAAACTTAGATACAATATTGGTGTACCGACTCGACCGTTTTGGTAGAGGAGGGCATCATCGCCCGTTTAATGATGCTGGTTTTGCTGCTGTGCGCATTATGGAAACTAATGAACACTACGATCGACAGCATCAAGATTTACGCACTGAAAATGGTATAGTTTATGGTGATACCATTGAAGGAGTTGATTTTGACTATGCCGCTAAACTTACCTCACTAAACGCAGTTAGTTTAGCTTCTATGGCGTGGGCACCTGCGCCACCTAAAGGGGTTGAAATTTCTGGTGCTGTACGTGCCAGCACGACATTATCGTGGCAGCCAGCAAAAGATGAAAATATTGCGGGTTACCGTATCTATTGGCGCTACACGAGAGAACCACAATGGCAATATAGTCGCTGGGTTGATAATGTAAATGAGTTTACTCTTGAAAATATTGTCATTGATAATTATTACTTTGGAGTTGCTAGTGTCAATAAAAACGGTATTGAATCACCCGTTGTGTTCCCTGGTGATGTTGGCTCGTTTGATCATAATATTCAATAGCGATATTACCGAAAAGTATTGTTCAGTCATTGATAAGGTTTATATAAATTGAAATTCGGTTAATTCTTTTACCATGTCGTGTGTATCTCTTTTGCAATATGGCATATCATGGCAAGACAGCAGGGAAAGCCCCATTGATTTGCAAGGCAATACATAAGGTATCAGTATGAATTCTATCGTTTCGTTAGACCGTCTTCGATTTCTGTTACATCGATTGGGTGAAAAGCTTTGGGTACGCCCTTTAGTGGTATGTTTGCTTTCTATTGCATTAGTATTTGCTGCCAAAATTATTGATGGCTATCCTATTGAAGTTTCCATTCCTGATGTCACAAAAGATTCGGTAGAAACTTTACTTTCACTATTGTCTGCAAGTATGTTAGTTATCGCTACATTTTCGGTTTCGTCTATGGTATCAGCATATTTTGCGGCGAGTAATTCAGCTACACCTCGTTCTTTCAAACTTGTGCTTGCTGATGATGTTTCTCAAAATGCGCTTTCAACATTTGTTGGCGCCTTTATTTTTAGTGTAGTGGCACTTACTGCGGTAAAAAACGCCTTTTATGATAAAGCAGGTCTTTTCGTTATTTTTGTTTTGACGATGATTGTATTTGCGATGGTTGTTGTCACTTTTGTCCGTTGGGTTGACAGTATTGCACGATTAGGTCTTGTTGGCTCAACCATTGATAAGGTTGAACAGGCGACTAAAGCAGCGTTAATACGACGAAGAGATAAACCTACCCTTGGCGGCTTACCAATTTCCAACAGTACAAGCAAAGGGGAGGCTGTTTTTACGGAGGAAATAGGCTATGTTCAACTTATTGATATGGCGAAAATTCAATGTTGGGCTGAAAAGGTTAAAGCGCACGTTGAAATTGCTGTACTGCCAGGGGCATTTACATCTGCAGAACAGCCGCTAGCCTACGTTGATTTTACTTCAACGGAACTAGCTGAAGTAGATTACTCTGACTTCTTTAAGTCATTTAGTATAGGCAATGATCGTACTTTTGAGGATGATCCTCGATTTGGTGTGATTGCATTATCAGAGATTGCTGCCCGTGCTTTATCGCCTGCCGTTAACGACCCAGGTACTGCCATCAAAGTCACTGGTACTTTGGTGCGCTTGATTTCTTTAATCAATGAACCATCAACAGAAAATAGTAATCTAGTTTTTGATCGTGTTTTTGTGCCTGAAATTAAGATGTCTGATTTATTCAATGATGCTTTTACGGCCATAGCGCGTGACGGCGCAAGCTCTGTTGAAGTCTGTGTTTGTTTACAAAAAGGCTTATCTTCGCTTGAATCGCTTAGTAATGAAAGTATCCGTGAACAAGCTAGATACCATAAAAAACTTGCGTTAAAAAGAGCATATAATGCGCTTGATATTGAAGAAGATATAGCAGCAGTTAACGATGCTGCTAATGAAAATAACGTTGAGTAAAACAAAATTATTAACATTATATAGGTTTAAGTTGTGTCTTTACTATTAGCTATTTGTACCGTATTAGTCGTTCTGTTAACTTTGCTCCCGCTTTCGCGTCATCCGCATTGGATCATTCGAGGGTTAGACTTTCCGAGGTTACAACTAGGTATCTTAATTGCTGTTTTGTTAATTGCCGATTATCTATTTCTTGATAAACAATCATTGCAAACATGGCTTTTACTTTCAATCTCAACTTTTTGTTTAATTTGGCAGCTTTGGTGGATTATCCCTTACACAAGTCTGTGGTCTAAAGAAGTCAAACAAGCCAAAAAGGGCAATGCTGATAATCAAATTATTATCATGACTGCCAATGTGCTTACTTCTAATCGAAATGCTGACTCATTGATTCAAATGGTGGAAAAACATTGTCCTGATGTCTTAGTTACATTGGAATCAGACCAATGGTGGGAAGATAAACTCAATGCGGTTGAAGGTGATATGTCATATGCGGTTAAATGCCCATTGGATAACCTATATGGTATGCACGTTTATTCAAGGTTACCTATATTAGAGCACGAAATAGCTTATTTAGTGGAAGATGACGTACCTTCGATTTATGCAAAAATAAAGTTACGTTCAGGCGAGTTGGTACGCATGCATTTTATTCATCCTGCGCCACCAAGCCCGACGGAAAATCCTGAATCAGCCGAGCGCGATGCTGAATTAGTGGTTGTGGCTCGAAGTGTTATTGAAAGAGATTTGCCTGTTATTGTAACCGGTGATTTAAACGATGTTGCTTGGTCTTCTACCACACGCTTGTTCCGTAAAATTAGTGGCTTGTTAGATCCACGAATAGGGCGTGGTATGTTTAATACTTTTCATGCAAATTATTTTTTTATGCGCTGGCCATTAGATCACTTATTTCATAGCGAACATTTTACGTTAAACTTTATTAAACGCTTACCTGCTTTTGGCTCTGATCATTTTCCTTTGTTAACAAAACTAACATATATGCCTAAACGTGCAGTAGAGCAGAGCGGTATTGATCCAGATGTTGATGATCTAAATAGATCAAAAGAAATTGTTAATGAGGAAAGTGTAAGTAAAGAAAATGTACCTAAACCAAGTTGAATAATTGTATGGAACAACGTGTGTTTTATGCTCTTATACCAATTCGCATAAAGATTAAGTCAGTTCAGAGCGATGTCAGAGGTGGGAGAATAAGCGAAACGTGTGCAGGTATAGTCGTTCTACATCAAACACGTTTTGCGCAATTATCGCGCCTCTAACACGCTCCCAAAGGTCGAGTTTAAACGCTTCATAGCCTGTGTTGTTGATTTTAACAAGGACGCTACAAGGATGTAGCTTATTAGAGAACGCAGGAGCACGTTCTCCTGAATAACCATTCTCTGCAATCAACGCCGTGCCTCTAAAGCGTTTAATTCTCGCTGAATGACCGAATATTTATGCGAATTGGTATTAAATGCCCGAAATAAACTAGCTTTAATTTCAGAGCAATTTTTTTATCTCGATGGATTATATAAGGTTTATTATTTACGCAACTTTAGCTAATTATCATACTATTTGTTAACTATGTATAAATAATAAAAGCCTATCAGCATGAACTGATAGGCTTTTTCTAACAAGTTATATTTTGCTTAACAATTAGAATGAAATACGTGCCCCTAGGTAGAAACGACGTGGTTCAACCCACTCCATTTCTTCACCATAAGAAAACGTACCATCACCACCAGCTAAGTCTTGTACTCTGATTGGTGCTTGATCGTCTAATGCGTTAAAGATATCTAAGAAAAATTCGGCTTTGTAGTTGTCAAATTCATGAACATACTTAACTCGAATATCTAAGGTACCGTAAGATGGCGTTACATCTGAGCCGACAACACCGTCTTGAACCCATTCAGTGTTCCAACCGCCAAATTCATAGGCATTTTCTTCCATAAGCGGTAAGTGACGGCCATATAAAGCAAAGGTCTTACTGTAACGTGTACCTGAGTTCCAGTTATACACTGCACCTACTTCAATACCGTTTTCAAAATAGTAGGTACCTAATACTTTTGCTTGATGCTCAATATTACCAGGCTGCTTACCATACATATTTGGTGCTCTAGGATCTAATACTTCCCAATCACCTTGGAAGTCAGCGTTTCCGTCTGAGTTAGAGTTACCTTTCGCATCATTATAGGTATACGATGCTAGTAAGTTCCAATTATCAGTACGTAGTTTTTTGAAGGTCACTTCAACGCCTTCATAATCACGTTTACCACCTGCTAATGTGCCAATAACATAGTTAGAACCAGGGTTACCATCATAGCCGAAGTAAGAATATGGTAATTCAAAATCAGTTCCTGCCATATAACCGTCTTCACTGTAGATACTAAGATCATAGTCTTCCATAATATCTCTTGTTTTACGGTTGGTATAAGTAATTGAGATATTGGTATCTTCAGATAAGTTGGTTGAGTAACCAATTAAAAACTCATCAGTGTAAGGTGTTTTCGTTGTTGGTGAGAAAAACGCATCTTGCGTACTTACACCACCACGAGTTCTGTAGGTTAACCATCTGTCTTGTACATAAATTTGCTCTTCACGTACTGAACCGGTTAAGTTACCCGCGAATGAGGTCATATCTGTTCTAATTGGATCATAATATCGACCACCGAATGCCCACACTTTTGAGTCGCCATCACCATTAATGTCATATACAACACTTAAACGTGGTGCAATTTCCCAATCAAATGTGAAAATACTTTCGCCAGTTGACGCAATGTGTTCCCATTCTTCAGCACGAATACCAGCATTAATTGTCCATTCTTCATAGGTGATACTGTCTTGAAAATAGAATATTTTGCCTTTGGTTTCCATTTTAGATTCAGCTTGCTGAGTTTGCTGAATACGGTAAACGTTTACCGCATCATTCGGGTTACCCGACGTACTACCGAAAGTTAAACTTTCTAGTTCATCTTCTGAAATACTGCCATCACTATTAGCATCAAGAAGGTTTAAGTAGTAAGCTGAGTCAGAACTACCTTCCATGGCTTCTTGAATACGCTGATAATCCGTAGAAGATAATGCTTTTTCACCTGTCCAACTACCGTTTGCGTAGTCACCTAAGGTTGCACCTGCATCACCAGTACCAATCGAGTTGTATTGTGCTCCGTCACCGGTATAAACAGAATTGGTAATATTTTCGTTTGTTTCCCATTCGAAACCTGTTTCAATGGTATGCTCACCAAAAGCGGTGTCGAAATAGTATTCGAAGTTAATATAAACATTTTCTTTGTTACGGTCTCTTAAAGTATCAGCCCCTAAGCCACCTTGGTCCGTTTGACTTTGCGTAGGGTTTATAGAGCGATAGGCAACATCATTAAAGGTTGATTTATCCGCGGCAATATCAGAAAGTTCTGACTCATGACGCATCCAACCGGCATTGATAACTAATTCATCCCAATAATGGGTATAATCAATTTTTATATTATCACCACCCGTTTTACGAGCGCGATCACGGTTATTCAGCGTACTAATATCTTTTGAACCTGAGATATCGGATGGGTCATTAAAGTAAGTTAGCACTAAACGGTCATTATCTGTTGGTTGCCACGTTAACTTACCAAAGCCTAGTTCATCATCTCGTTCAACATTACGGCTAAATTGGCCTGTTGATGGATCTACCACATCATCTTCACGGTTTTTTAATTGATATGAGGCAAAAAACCACAGTTGATCTTTAATGATTGGGCCACCTAACGTAACGGCTGTATCAAAAGTAGAAAATGCGCTATCGGCTTTTGTAGAGCTTTCATAATCACTGACTAAACTATCATTTTGTAAATAATAGTTAATTGAACCATGAAACTCGTTACTGCCTGATTTTGTTACAACTCGAGACACTAAGCCAGAACCACCAGCGTATTTTGCCGGTATAGCGCCGGTAATAACTTGTTGTTCCTGTATAATTTCAGAGTTAATACCACCGCCGTGAGTACCTGTAACATTATCGGTTACATTTACGCCATCAATATAATAAACGTTATCTGAAGACGTACCTGCACCACCATAGCGGGCATCTGGTACATCAGAGTAGTTAACCCCTGATTTTGATGAAGGGTTACCACCTGCACTTGGTTTTACCCCAGGTGCTAATTGTAAGTAACTTTGATATGAACGACCAGTTGGTAAAGACTCTGTCATATCGAGTGTGATATCCATACCTGTTGTCGCTGACGTAGTATCTATTGCCGCTGTAGAGCGCCCTGATACCACGATAGTTTCCATGTCACTTGAAGCCCCGCCTACAGCGTAACTTAAGTTTAAGTTTTTACCTGTTACCACTCTTACATTATTCGCTTCAAATGGCTGAATTGATGCACCATTTATGCTCACAGTATACTTACTAGAAGCATCTAAGCCACGCAATGTTACATAACCTTCAGAGTCTGTTACAGCTTCTCTACTGGTTAAACTATCTGGAGTTTGTACAGATACCGTAGCACCCGCGACAGATTGACCATTTGCATCAGTTACATGGATTTTTAAACCACCAGTTGATGCAGCGTATGCCGTTGCAGACATCCCTATTGTGGCCGCTACAGCAATAGCTGTTAATGACCTTTTAAATGTGTATTTCATATTGTTTCTCTCCGGACTTAAATTATTAATTTTTATGTAATTATTGAGACTACAAAATGCAGTATCATCGTTAATGATGCACGAATAATCTTCTTTTTCAAGTTGCTTTACTAAAACGCTAAAAAATATTAATAAAACTTGGTTGTTTTTATAAGTTGCTGATAAATAAGTGTTAATACTCTTTAAAAAGCTCGATACGTTCTTAAATATGTACATTTTGCATATTTTTCAATATTAATAGTGTTGTAATAATTTGTGTAAAAAGGTAAAAATTTGTTTTGGTTACATTTTGTTCCTTTCTTGTTTACATTTTATTAACTGATATTCGCTGGGTGTCATTCTATAAAAGGTATTTCTGTTAGCTGGAACGAGTGATAGATTAGTTCAAAACAAATCGTAAAATATCTTTTGACTACATACGTAACCCTAAAATCAATAAATAATGTTAGATAATTCACCCATAAGACAATACAACTCATTAATTAGTCAAAATAAAATTTATACTGATCCTGCTCAGACTCAGGCTATTTCTTTATTACAACAACTCTATGAAACAATACAGCAAACACCGCATAAACGTGGTTTGTTAAAGAAAGCAGCTGAAGTGAAAGGTCTCTATTTGTGGGGTGAAGTGGGGCGCGGCAAAACATTTTTAATGGACTTGTTTGTTCAAAGCTTACCTGCTGAAATTTGCAGAAGGCATCACTTTCACCATTTTATGCAAGACGTTCATCACCAACTTCAACGTTTAACCGGTAAACCAGAACCACTCACACTTATTGCTAAGCAATACCGTCAGCAATTTAGAGTTCTCTGTTTTGATGAGTTTTATGTTTCAGATATTGGTGATGCAATGTTACTCGGCAGGTTAATGAAAGCGATGTTTGAGTTTGGCATTGTTATCGTTACGACCAGTAATTGTGCTCCTGAACAGTTATATCGCAATGGTTTACAACGTGAATGCTTTCTTCCTGCAATTGCAGCCATAAAGCATTACATGCAAATAGTACATCTTGATGGAAAACAAGATCATCGGCATCGTAGCCTAACCTTCCAAAAAATTTACTTTCAATTACCCCATGATGTTGAAGAACAAAATAAACTACATCAACGCTTGTTAACTGAATTTAATTTAATATTCTCAACGTCAGCTAGCGATATAGATGCAGAGAACTCATCAAATGAAATAGCTATCTTAGGTAGAAATATTCCCTTTATTGCTAAAAGCACTAATGATAATAATCGCAGCATCTGTTTTGACTTTTCACAACTGTGCCAAGGCCCACGTAGTCATTTTGATTATGTAGAATTAGCAAAGAAATTCGACACAATACTATTATTAAATATCCCACCATTAAGTGGCGATCCTTATGAACGTATTAAAGCAAGAGGCACTGAAGACAACGGTTTAGCGATGGATAATTCAGCTAGTAAAACAGGTGACAGAGAAATTTGCTTAGCTCCTATGGATGATGCAGTAAGACGGTTCATTGCTTTTATTGATGAATGTTATGATCGTAGAATAAATGTTGTACTAACCAGTTATGTCGCTCAAACTGCACTATATAATAGTGGAACGTTAATGTTTGAGTTTGAACGAGCTAAAAGCCGGTTGATCGAAATGGCATCGTTAGAATATCGACAATTAAGTACAAAACATTATGGATGAATAATAAGGTTCACGCCATTTCTTTCAAGCATTTGAGCAAAAGCATCAGGTATGCCTGAATCAGTGATCAAAACATCTATGTCAGCTAAACCACATATTTTGTGTACGCCTGAGCGATTGAACTTTGATGAGTCAGCAACGGTGATCACTTCTTTAGCAACTTTACGCATTAAACGATTCATCATTGCTTCATATTCAAAATGGGTCGTAATTCCAGAATTAAAGTCTATACCATCTACACCGAGAAACGCTTTGTCAAAATGATAGCGCTCTAAACTGTCTTCTGCTTGTCTACCGTAAAAAGATAACGACGTTTTTCTTAGTACACCGCCAGTCATCAACACCTCTACCCCAGAAGCACTTAATAGGTTTTGAGCAACATTTAAGCCGTTGGTCATAACAACGAGTCTATCAAAAGAATGCAAGCAGTTCGCTAATTCAGCCATTGTTGAGCCAGAATCTAAAATAATAGCTTCACCTTCTTTAATTTGATGGCTAGCCAACTCTGCTAGTTTTCGTTTAATATCAATTTGAGCACAATGCTTTTCATTGATTGAAAGCTCTTTTGAAATTACCTTGCTAGCCACAGCACCACCACGAGTTCTACTGACTAAGCTCTTTTTATCTAAATAATTTAAATCGCCTCGAATGGTGACTTCTGATACTTGATAGTTAGTAGCTAAATCATCTACAGATACTCGTCCGTGCTTGAGAGTTTTTTGCACAATATCATGTCGTCTTTCTATCGTATTCATCATAACTTCCAACTTACTACGTTTTGAACATCATAATCTTCTTTCATAATCTTTCAACAATAAAAAACTGTGAAACCTCTTTCGTATCACTTAATGTTATGATTTATAAGTTTAAATTGTGAATGTTTTGTTTTTATTTAGCCTTGTTTAAATAAAAAGTGAAAGGTTTTGTTGGTTTTAATTGTTGATTTTTGGGTTTCATTAGGTGTATATATATAGCGTGGTAAAAGTAAAACAAATAATAACTACAACTAAACATGAGATATAAGAGAGGGTACAGCATGGCAAATCACCAGAAAAAATACCTGAGCTTACTTATTGGTTCCATATTGGGGGTCAGTAGTGTTTGCACAGTTGCTCAAGAAACAGATCAGGAAGTGGATACTTCTGATAACGCGAAAGAAAAAGAAACCGAAGTTATTGAAGTTCGCGGTATGAAGAGCAGTATAAAAGAATCTTTATTTATAAAGCAAAACTCTATTCAAGTGGTTGATGCCATTGTTGCAGAAGATATTGGTAAGTTTCCGGATCAAAACGTTGCTGAAGCATTACAGCGTATTACAGGTATTACCATTACACGTAATGCAGGTGAAGGACAAAACGTTACGGTTCGTGGTTTAGGTGGTGATTATAACGTTACTACTATTAACGGACGTCGTATGGCTTCTGAGCACAATAGCCGTGACTTTAACTACGACTTGATTGCTGCTGAACTCTTAGGTGGCGTTGAAGTTTATAAGTCTTCTGTTGCGCAAACACAAGAAGGCGGTATTGGTTCAGTCATCAATATTAAAACCCGTAGACCGCTTGATTTTGATGGTTTCACTATGTCTGCTTCTGCAAAGGGCATATATGAAGATAGAACGAAAGACACCACACCTCAAGCATCATTTTTAGTAAGCAACACCTTTGATGATGGTAAATTTGGCGCGTTATTTACCGCAGTTTATTCTGAAAGAACCTTGCGTATTGACAGTTATGAAGGCCAAGGTTTTTATAATCCAGTGACAGATCCAGAGCTTACTATTCGCCAAGATGTGGATGGTAATGGTGAGTTTGATAAATACGTTGATAATGAATGGGGTTCAATTATCCCTGGTTATCTTCGTTATGGTAACAAGCAGGATACTCGCGAAAGAACCGGCGGTAGTTTAGCATTACAGTGGGTGCCAACCGATGATTTTGAATTAAATTTTGACAGTATCTATTCTTCATACGAAACAAATGGTACTGAATCACAAATTTCTTTTGTCACCTATGATGAAAGTTGGACTCCAGGTATTCCAGGCGTGAAAGACGTTGGTTTTGCTGATAATGGCTTAGTCAACAAAATGACCATGTACAACAGTGGTGCAATGGCGGAATTATTGAACGTATCTCGTCCAAGAATTACTGAAACATATCAAGTAGGTGTTAACAGTAAATGGAGTGTGAATGATTCATTAACCCTAAACTTCGATTTATCGCATTCTCAATCAGAAAACGAAAACAATGGTCATAACCGTTATATTGTAGCCCGTGGTTTTGTCGAAGAAGTGTCGATTGATGCATCAACCAGTAATTTATTGCCTGACGTTACTGTTTCTCCTAATTTAGATTCAAGCTCGCCGTTTGGGGCACACTACAGTTACAACAGTGGTACGGGTATTAAAGATAAAGTGAGTGAATTCCGTGTTGATGGTAAATGGGTACCAAATATCCACTGGATTGCCTCAGTTGATTTTGGGATAAATATTGGTAAGCAGACAAAAACCACGATCGCAAACGCTTCTAAAAATGCGAGTGCATTCTCAAATGCAGGTACCATCTTAGACTCAACTGAGTATGATGAATGGGACATTGATTTTTCTTCGGCTGAGGAAATCAACGGTTTTGACTTATTCAGACTACCAAGTGATGCAGTAATTGCAGGTAACTTTGATGGCTTTATGAGTGGTGAACCAGGTAAACACCCAACGCCATGGCCAATGTTTGATTACGATAAATTATTCTCATTCTATGAAAGTATTAGCCCAGAAGCTGCAAATCAGCTGATAAAAGCAACGCCTCGTCCAAATGATTCATATGATGTATCTGAACAAACAAGTGCTATTTACCTTGCGATAAACATTGAAGATGATATTTATGATTTTCCATACGTGTTAAATCTTGGTGTACGCGCAATTGAAACCAAGGTGACCAGTACCGGATTTTCATTAAACCCAGCATTAGTGAATTTTGTGGCAGCAGACAATGAGAACCCTGAAATCATCAAATTTTTGAAAGAGGTTGAAAACTATCAAGAAGTTGTTGATTTTGAAGATTCATATCAAGATGTATTACCAAGTTTCAACTTTAAATTAAACCTAACCGATGAGTTGGTTTTCCGTGCGGCAGCGTCAAAAGTTATTACGCGTCCTAGCATTGGTAACTTAAAAGCATGGAGCTACGTTAATATTAACGATCGCGAATATCATGCATCTAACCCAGGTTTGGAGCCATTACGTGCAACGCAAGGTGACTTGGCATTAGAGTGGTATTTCTCCGAGTACGGTGCATTAACGACTGCGTTTTATGTTAAAGATATCGAAACCTTTTCTACGTACGGTAGAAACGGCACCATTGATATAGATGGTGAAGAATTCACGATTGAATCACATATTAACAGTGATGCTGGCGGAAAAATTCAAGGTGTTGAAATTGCCTATCAACAATCTTTTACCGATATTTTACCAGCGCCATTTGATGGTTTAGGTATTCAATTAAACTACACCATTGTTGACTCTGGTTATGACGAAGTAGAAGAAGGTCACGATGAATTTGATTTTCGTGAACGAGACTTACCGTTCAAAGGTATGTCTAAACATTCTTATAACGCCGTTATTTACTATGAGAAAGACAAAATTCAAGCACGTTTTGCCTATAACTGGCGCGATAAATATTTAACAAATGAAGAAGACTGGGGTGGTGTTAGGTGGCAAGCCGATTATGGTCAGCTGGACTTTAGTGCAAGTTATGATCTAACCGAGCAACTTAATATCAATATTTCAGCAAATAACCTAACGAATGAACGCGGTTATGCCTATATCGAGAACGAAGAGCAACTCGCTTATCTGTATCGTTCAGGACGCCTGTTTAATCTAGGTGTTAATTATCGTTTCTAATTTCCAATAAATGAGACAAGAACTCCAGCAAGTATGCGTAATATTCATAACAATTACTTGCTGTAATTATAAAAAATAGCGTGGAAAAAGTGATGAATTTAAAAAACAAGTTATCCATATTATCAACGGCGATCATACTTGCTACGACTGCCGGTTGCGGTTCGTCTGATGACGAAAATGTTACAAATATTGTTGTTGAAAAACCAGTAGTTATACCACCTGGTGAAACAGACCGAGCGCCTTCAACATGGTTGCGTTTTGGTGATGATTTTAATGGCGATACCATCATGCAAGATGTGTATATTCCATCAAATGGTCTAACAACCTATACCTATTATTCAGTATTAAACTGGAATGCCGGTCTAGATGGAGGTGGTTATGCGGGTATTCAAGATCACCCGGATGGTAGAAATTTTATCTTTTCAATTTGGGATCCCTCAAATGGCGAGCCTATTACAGCTGAATACCAGGGTGAAGGTACGCAAGTTGAATTGTTTGGTGGTGAAGGCACCGGTCTTAAATCGTGGAACTTCCAATTAGGTTGGGAGCCAGATAGATGGTACACCTTAGCGACTAAAGTGTGGCATACGCGTGATGACGGTCATACGCACTTTGCTTTTTGGTCCCAAGATAAAGAAACGGGCGTATGGACACATTTAGTGACCATGGATTTTCCTATGCCATGGGTTGTCTTTAGTACAGAAACTGGCTCATTTGTTGAAGATTGGTTAGGTACCGGTAATAACACGCGTACTGCACTATTTAATAATGGTCGTAAACGTGGCATGGATGGCGGTTGGAAAGCCTTCACAAATGCGGATTATAATGTTGTGCAAGAAGAAGCTACTGCCGCTTATAATGAAAACTTCGATATTGCATCAAACGCAGATTATTACCGCATGACAACGGGTGGTACCGCGGGCCCCGCTGAAGATGAAGATGCTTTTGAGCCAGAAGGTGAACTATCAAGACCTTATTTATTAGCAGCGCCAGATGATGCTCCTACTAGTATCACATTATCGACTGTGACAACTACGGGTATTGATTGGCAACTAGCCACCACGGAAGTGCCACAATTATCTTATCGTGTATTAGTTAAAGGTAAAGTGGTTGCAGAAGGTACTGATCCTCAAGCAAGAAGTGCAATGTTCGACCTTATTGATGTTGATGACGAAATCACGCTTGAAATTGAAAATATATTTGGTAAAACAAGCACGTTTAAAGCGACTGCAAATCAAGGACAAATTGAAGTAAATGATACGATTGCTGTCGCTACAGAAGCGCATTTACTTGAGCGCAATGAAGCAACAGTGATTGAATCTATCGCTGCCGGTGAGTCAAAGTTATATCAAGTGATGGGTTTAGATGCGTCTAAATCGATGACAGTAAAACTAGCGGGTGATGAAGGTGATGCTGATATCTACGTGATGGAAAATAGCATGCCTACCACAACAGATTATGACTGTGTAGGCTTCTCTGGAAGTAGCATTGAATCATGTCGTTTACCCGTTAATGTACGTGAAGAAACGCCATATTATGTACTTGTTACTGCAAGAACTGATGTGTCATGTTTAGCATTATCAACCACGCAAGATGGTGAACCTGGTTGGATCAGTGGTTCAAACTATATTGTTAGCTCAGAGTCAGCAACAGGTTCAGGTAATGGGCTTGGCAATGCATTTGATGGTAATGAAGCAACTATTTGGCATACAAATTGGGGCGATGGTGCACCGACTTACCCTCATACTATTACCATTGATTTAGGGGATACTTATGATGTAAATCGTATTCGGTATTTACCGCGTCAAGATGGTGGTGTAAACGGTACAATTGTTGGTTATGAACTCTATATTTCTGATGATCCTGATGTCTATCCAGCGGAACCACAAATTGTTGGTACATGGGAAGATAACACGGATGAGAAAATTGAGTGGTTTGCTGAAGCTGTAACAGGTCGTTTTGTTAAATTTGTTGCTACAGAAGAACGTGGCGGCAGTGAATGGGCATCAGCTGCAGAAATTAAATTTGGTTTTGATGATGGTTCAGATCCGCTAGCAGAAGGTGGTGAAGACGAAACAGAAACTGAAGTTGAGGATGGTGGTGTTTGCTCTGGTGGCGGAGATACTGGCGATGGTAATCATGTTAATATTCCTGTGAATTCAACGTTACTCGATAATGCTGGTTTAACTGCTACTAGTCCGTCAGGGGCGCAACCAGGTCATGAATTGTCTTTTGCACTTGATGGCTTAACTGGCGATGCTGGACATTGGCATACACCGTGGAGCGGCGTTCCTGCTTATCCTCATGAAGTGTTGATTGACCTTGGTGAGATGTACGAAGTTAACCGTTTTGATTATACACCGCGCACCGGTGGCGGTAATGGAACAGTGGTTGAGTATGAGATTTACGTTGGCGATAGTGCTGATAGCTTAGGCGAGCCGGTAGCACAAGGTACGTGGGAAAATAGTGCTGATGTTAAAACCGTAACCTTTACTGATAAACCCGGGCGTTTTGTTAAGTTTGTAGCACTTGCTGAACAAGGTGATGGTGCATGGGCTGCAGCCTCTGAATTTAATGTAGGTGTTAATATGTCTGAGAAAGTGGATAACAGCACATTAAGTTATTCTACTAGCTCAGGGGCACAACCTGGTAATGAACTATCTTATGCCTTTGACGGATCATTTGATGCTAATCATTGGCATACCCCATGGAGTGGTATTCCTGGGTTCCCTCATGAAGTCATTATTGATTTAGGCGAAGCTAAAAATGTTGTTCAATTTAACTATACGCCTAGAGCTGGTGGCGGAAACGGTACGGTTGCCGGTTATGAAGTTTATGTGAGCGACAATAATAGCGACTGGGGTAATGCTGTTGCAACGGGCACTTGGAAAGGTAATGGTAACACTGAAGTTGCAGCGTTTGATGCAACAACAGGCCGTTATATTAAGTTTGTTGCATTAAGTGAGAAAAATGGCAATAACTTTGCTGCCGCAGTTGAGTTTGGTATTCGTGTTAACCCATAATTAGTTAACGATGAGTGTTAAAAGGAAGAAGAGTAAAGCCTTCTTCCTTTTTTATTTAGAGTAAAGAACATGATGAAAATGAAATCGGTGTATCAACACGTAAAATATTGTGTAGTAGGTATGGTGTGTCTTGGTATGCTTGGTGCATGTGGTTCTAGCACAAACAAGACTGAAAAAACTGCAAACCAGGCAGTGGTTTTAACTACTGACGATCTTACCATTGAAGTGCCTATTGCCGGTAATAGTTGGATTGAAAACGATATAGAAGCATCCGATACGTTGATCACCAAAGAAGGGATAACGCAGTGGCAAAGTGAGCAACACCAATTATCTACTTACTTTTATGTTAGTAAAGTGGGTAAAGTTAATTTAGGGCTTAAAGCCAAAACATTAGCTGGTACATCGACGATTTTGGTTGAGCTCAATGATCAGAAAAAACGTATTTTGTTGTCCAATAGCATTGAAAAGATTATTCCTATTGGACAATTTGAGGTAGTAAAACCAGGCTACCAGAAAGTTATAATTACAGGTATTGAAACCTCTAGCGAGTATTACCCTACTATTTCGCAACTGTTGATTGGCGGTGAAGCAACCGCCGGTAGTAATTATTATGTCAAAGATGATTTTTACTGGGGGCGAAGAGGGCCATCAGTGCATTTGCAATATCAATTACCAGATGAAGACGGCAGCTATGAATGGTTTTATAGTGAGATCACCGTGCCTAAAGGGCAAGACACGCTAGGTTCTTATTATATGGCAAATGGCTTTAATGGTGGCTATTTCGGTATACAAGTTAATTCTGAAACTGAACGCAGAGTTTTGTTTTCTATTTGGAGTCCATATCAAACAGATGATCCAACGACTATCCCAGAAGAATACAAAATAAAGTTGTTAAAAAAAGGCGATGATGTTTATACAGGAAAGTTTGGTAACGAAGGCTCTGGTGGTCAAAGTTATGTAAAATATCCTTGGAAAACAGGGGTTACCTATGGTTTTTTAACTCGTTATCAACCAAGGCCCGAGGAAAATAAAACAGATTTCACTGCCTATTTTTATGACCCTCAAATAAAAGAATGGCATCTTATTGCTAGCTTTAGAAGACCCAAAACGACAACTTATTTAGCATCACCATACTCTTTTTTAGAGAACTTTATACCAGGTGCAGGTCAATTCGAACGTATGGCTAAATATGGCAATCAATGGGTGAAATCAAGTGATAAAGCATGGGAGCCTATGCTACACGCAAAATTTACTTATGATGCAACGGCAAGAAAAGAAGCGCGTGTTGATTACCAAGGCGGCATTCAAGGTGACGGTTTTTATTTGAAAAACACGGGTTTTTTCTCCGAACATACTGCATATAAAACACCGTTTACACGCAAAAGTACACAATTACCACCTATAAATTTGGAACAACTTCCTTAGTGCTTAGTACCCGTTGGTGTTGGGTTAGCTTAGGTTGAGTAATATTGCTTAACCTAAGCTTTTTTAAGCGTTAAATGTTGCTGAAGTCTACTTAATATGACCAAAATTTTATTTAATTGTAATAGCTATGGCATGAGTAAAGTTTGCCTTATTACCGTAGTTTTTGTTTGTTCTATTTTTAGCTCGGCGTTTGTAACCGCAGCTAAAACAGCGCCATTTAAATCAACGCTATTGAAAGTAATGACCTATAACGTAAGGCATGGTACTGATTTACATGGTGATATAAGTATTGCAAAACAAGCGGCGTTTATAAAACAACATAATGTTGACTTGTTGGCACTACAGGAAATTGACCAAGAAACCAAGCGTGTTAATGGCGCAAACCAAACAAAATATTTTGCCAATTCGTTATCATTAAATGGTTTGTTTCAACCATTTATGATTTTTGATGGCGGTCAATATGGCATTGCTGCATTCAGTAAAATGCCAATTTTGAAAAGTAAGTCGATAACATTACCCAATGGCTTAGAGCCTAGAAGCTTTCCTTTGTTGACCGTTAACGTTGAAACCCAGCCGCTGATTTTTGTACCCGTTCATTTTGATTGGCCGACGAATGACAGAGCGCGTTTTGAACAAGCAACGCAATTACTTTCGCAATTAGATATAAAGTTACCAATTGTTTTAGCAGGTGATTTTAATGATTACCCTGACTCACGTACCATAGCACTGTTTAAAGATGCCGGATTTTCATTTATCGTGAATAATACTTCAACGTTCTTAGGCCCAAATGAGGGGGGAAAGTCTATTGTTGAAATTGATTTTATTGCGGTTAGGAGTGGCCAGACGACTTCTCTTTCGTTATTAGAGAGCTTTGTTTTTGAACAGCATATTTTTTCGGATCATGCAGCGGTCCTTTCATCAATACTTGTCACTCAAAAACAAATTAATACGGCTTATTGATAAACCAAAGCTCGACGTTTAACGTCGAGCTTTATCTATTGAACATTAATGGCTGCATGTGAGTTGCTAAAAATACTGTTTTGTCTAAGCCACTTTTGTCGTGTTAAGCCTAACCTGATCTAACGACTGTTTAAGGTCGGAAATGATGTCGGTCACATTCTCTAGGCCAACGGAGATTCTTATTAAGCCGTCACTAATACCTGCTTTAGCGCGCTCTTCATCGCTATAAGGAGAATGTGTCATTGATGCTGGGTGTTGAATTAAAGATTCAGCATCACCTAAACTGACGGCGATGGAAAATAACTGCATACGATTAATAAATTCGGCACCACCTGTTACGTCACATTTGAGCTCAAAACCGATAACGCCACCAGCAGCCTTCATTTGTTTACCTATGTACTGGTGGCCTTGATGCGAGGGTAGTCCTGGGTAATATACGGTATCTACCGCAGGGTGGCTTTCTAAGAATTCAGCAACTAACTGTGCATTTTGGCAATGTCTTTCAATTCGAATAGGCAAGGTTTTTAAACCACGTATGATCAACCATGCATCATGAGGGCTCATGGTACCGCCAATATCTTTTAGTGCCGTTAGCTTTATCTCGTTAATCATTTCTGTGCGACCACATATAATACCTGCAACTACATCGCCATGGCCGTTTAAATACTTTGTTGCGCTATGTACAATAATATCTGCTCCAAATCGAATAGGTTTTTGAAGTACGGGCGTTAGAAAAGTGTTATCAACGATAGAAATTAAGTGATGCTTTTTTGCTATCGATAAAATAGATTCTAAATCAAGTACCTGTAGGTTCGGATTAATAGGAGACTCTAGGAAGATAACTTTAGTATTATCTTGAATAGCAGCGTTGATATTTTCTGCTTCGCTCATATCAACAAAACTCACTTCGATGCCGAAGCGCGTTAACATGTGATTCATTAAGGCATATGAGCAGCCATAAATTGCTTTTGATGCAATCAAGTGATCGCCCGCTGTTAAATTAGTTAATAAGGCCGCAGACACTGCAGCCATTCCTGTTGCTGTTGCGGCTGCATCTTCGGTACCTTCTAATTGTGCCATGCGTTGTTCAAGTTCACGCGTAGTAGGGTTACCTAAACGCGTGTACATATATCCCTCAGCTTCTCCCGCAAACCGCTGTGCCCCTTGTTCTGCACTGTCGAAGGTAAAGGTTGATGTTTGATATAAAGGAGACGCTAACGAGCCAAACTGTTCGTCTTTTATTTTGCCGCCGTGCACAACTTGTGTTTCGATAAATTTGCTTTTAATCATAGTTTTCTCATGTGATATCGGAATACGTTCGTTAATGAATTTGGTATCAATATTCACGCCATAACGAGAAATGACATATAAAACAATAGCTTAATGTTTTTATGTAAAAGTAGAGTAATTATTTTTGTAATGTATTTATTACAGTTTGGTTTTTAAATGAAATTAATAAGGCTTTTAATCACTAAATACTTGAAAATTAAATACTATAATGTTGTCATTAAATTATTACTAAGTATCAAAATTATTACATGAAAATTTGTATTGAATCTGCAGACAGAGTAGGTATTAGCCAAGAAATATTAGCCACGTTTGCTTCCCATGACTGGAACGTAAAAAGTATTGAAGTACAAAGCCAAAATACTTTTGTTCATATTGATGCTATAGAGGCGACCCTTTCACGGGTTAAACGTTTGTTAATGCCTGTTGACGGCATAAAACAGTGCATTGAAATTAATGAGATGCCGTCTGAAGTGCGTGAAAAGCATGTACAGGCGTTGTTGGCAAAAATAACGGATCCTATTTTAGATATTAGTAGCACAGGAATGATTTTAGCCTCTAATCAAGCCGCGAAAGCTATTGCAAAGCGAAGTAGCGTGGATTTAGTCCATAGCCATATTGACGATGTGATTGATGCCTCGATAGATGCACTAATACAACCTCATGAATTAAGTATGACGGTCACTTTTTTTGGTGAACCTTTTATTGCAGACATTAATCCAGTGATGAGCGCGAATACTGTCACTGGAGCGGTTATCTATTTAAAATCAGTTGAAAAAGTGGGGCGTCAGTTATCCTTAGTGCAATCATCTAAAGATAACGCGCTGCAAGCCATGATCGGAGAGTCTGAACAAATTAACTTAGTAAAATCTCAGATCTCGCGTTTTGCTACCCTAGATTTACCAGTGTTAATCGTAGGTAAAACAGGCACTGGTAAAGAATTGGTGGCTCAAGCATTACATCAATTAGGCCCGCGAAAAGATAAACCTTTTTTAACGATTAACTGTGCGGCTATTCCTGAGCAACTGCTTGAAAGTGAATTATTTGGTTATACCTCTGGGGCATTCACAGGGGCGAACAAAGGCGGCAAACCAGGCCTTTTTGAGTTAGCAAATGGTGGCACATTATTTTTAGATGAAATCGCTGAAATGTCACCTTATTTGCAAGCCAAACTCTTACGGTTTTTACAGGACTTTCGTTATCGCAAAGTAGGTGGCACCAAAGAATTTAAAGCGGATGTAAAAATTATTAGTGCTAGCCATCAAGACTTTGATGAATTGTTTATACAAGGGGAGTTTCGAGAAGATTTATTTTATCGACTAAATGTATTAAAAGTTGAATTACCGACACTTGCACAACGGCAGTCTGATATTGAATTACTGGTTAATTACTTTTTGTCTTTAGCATCTCAACAAATTAACCAACAAGGTGTTGATATAACTGCAGCTGCTCTTGAATTGCTTCGTGGTTATCACTGGCCGGGTAATATAAGGCAATTGGAAAATACGATTTTTAGATTAGTTGCACTATCTGATGGCGATGTAATAGATACTGAACAAGTGCAACAAGTACTTTTTGGCCAGCAAAAAAACGACGGTCAATTAGAAACGTTACATGTGCAAGACTGGGCTTCTGCGCAAGCTGAGTTTGAAAAAAGTCTGCTAACGCAACTTTACCCACATTACCCTACAACTCGAAAGCTAGCTGCACGTTTAAATGTGTCGCATAATAAAATAGCAATGAAGCTTAGGGCTTATCACATAGGATAAACCCTATTAGGGTCTGTTGATCTTTTGAGATTAAATTTTGTTCGAACCCAAAGGGCTGACGAATCCCCAAAAAATGACAGGCACAACATTTTATGATCTTATTAGTTCGCCAAAACAAAAATAAGAGTAAAATGCTATGCCTGAATCCTTACTTTGCCATAACTTCTTTGATAAGTCCTTATCGAATTTCAATCAAGCGAGAATGAAGACACTTAAAGCATGCTCTGAAGCACTTATAGCGTCTGATAGATTAACCTTAACAAGTTTGGGGCGTTACTTAGCTGGGCGTGCGAACATTAAGCATAAAATAAAAAGGGTTGATCGTTTTCTTAATAACGAGCATTTGTTTAACCAACAAGTTGAAATATACGCTTCGTTGGCCAAACCAATCATTAGCAACTTGCCTTATTTAGCCATTGCAGTGGACTGGAGTGGTTGTTGTCGTTCAGATTACCACCTGCTTAGAGCGAGTTTACTCGTTGATGGTCGTTCTTTAGTGCTTTACAACATGGTTGTTGAATTAAAAGATTTTGATACGCCAGAAACCAATGCCAGATTTTTAGACAACCTCCTTCAAGTTATTGGTGAACACCGGTCCGTTTATATTTTGTCAGATGGTGGTTTTCTTACTCCTTGGTATACTAAAGTCCGTTCATTAGGATGGCACTTTATTGGCCGTCTCAGAGGCACGATGACATGTAAGTTAGAAGGTAAAAATACTTGGGAAAAACTCCCTGCCTTTCATCAGGGAGCGAGCTGTCAACCAACTCGACTTGGCAAAGCGAGGGTTACTCAACACAGTCCAACAGCATGTGATGCATTTCTCCATTTGTACAAAGGAAAATACAAAGGACGAAAAGGGAATAGCCGTTTTACTAAAGATACTCGCATGTATCGACGGCATGCTCATGAGCCATGGTTACTCGCAACATCAGATAATACACTCACTAGTGATCAAGTAATTAAGTTGTACAGTAAAAGGATGCAAATTGAGCAAAACTTTCGCGATGACAAAAGCCAACAATATGGCTTTTCGTGGCGGTTTAGTAAAACACAAGGCGTAAGGCGAATGAGTGCCTTGTGCTTAATTGCATGTTTAGCTAGTCTATTACTTTGGTTTGTTGGCTTTGAAGCGGAGCAGCGCAATTGGCAAATAATGTTTCAGGCTAATACGATAAAACACCGCAGAGTTCTATCGTTTCTTACATTGGCGAAGCAAGTAATTCGGCATAGACTCCACAAAATTAAAAATCACTATCTACAGAAAAGTCGAGAAAACTTTTTAGCTTATTATCAAATATGTTCAGTTATATAAAAATGGGGATCCGTCAGCCCAAAGGGCAGCGTTTTTTGTCATTTATACGTCGTTATTGTTTTCTCATGTGGAATAACCACACATTAATCGCAATGTCTTGTCTAAAGACCCATAAACTGCTGCAAAAATAAACGCGAAAGATCAACAGACCCTAATTAATGCTCTAATAGGGTATATAAAATTTGTTTAACAAATTTAGGTTCAAAGGGTTTGTCGCACAAGGCATTAACGCCATCTTGTTCAATATTTGCTAAGTGAGTATCTTTACTTTCACTGGTTACCATTAGAATAGGTATATGCGATTGTTGGCTTTGCTCTCGTACATATTTAGTTAACTGGCGTCCGTCAACTTCAGGCATATTAAAGTCAGTAACAATTAAATCGAACATGTTTTCGTTTAGTATTTCTATTGCTTCACTGCCGTCTTTTGCTTCTGTAACTTTTAACAAACCCAAATTATTCAACACACGTTTTATATGATTGCGAGCAAGCATGCTGTCGTCAACAAGTAATACACGAATTTCATGCACGTCGAAGTAATCGAGTTCCATTTCATCAGGTGAAATTAAATCAATGGTATTGTTAATGGCGGCGTGTAGGTTTTCAGGTGTAAAGGGTTTTGGCAATATTGCGACAACACCTGATTGTTTAAACTCTTCAAGGCTTTCACGTTTATATTCACTTGACACTAACATAAACGCTGAGTCTTGACACTTATCAGATGTTTTTACATGGCTTAGTAAATCAAGTGCTGTACCTTTATCAAAGTACATAGCACTGGCAATTAAATCAAAGTGATAACGTGTTATTTGCTGTAATGCATCATCAAAGGTTTTTGCTAAGGTAATTTCAGTTATGTTCTGCTGTTTTAATCGATTAATGATTATTTTACTTTGCGTATCAGATGGCTCAACGAGCAAAATAGATAGTTCACTTGGTTGTATATTTGTCATATCTTCTCTCTAGCGCTCTTAGCCGCCGGTAAATTTAACCTTGTAACCTGCTTTTTCTAATTCAGCTTTGATCACATCTCTTTTGTCGCCTTGAATTTCGATGGTTTCATCGACAACACTCCCGCCGGTGCCGGCTTTTTTCTTTAACGTACTTGCTAAGTTTTTTAGTGCTTTTTGATCAAGCCCCAAGCCAGAAATAACAATAACACCTTTACCTTTTCTGCCTTTTGTTTCTCGCCTAACTTTAGCTGTACCATCAGATGGGCTGACTTGTTCAACCTTTTCAGGTTCAATTCTACCTTCGTCAGTTGAGTAAACGAGTTGCGATAACTGATCTTGCCAAGACATATGATAAGCCCTTCGTAAGTTTTCGGCATTATATCTTTACGCATAAAAAAAACCAGTCTTTCGACTGGTTTTGTTATTTTATTACCGTATAAGTCGGTTTATAGTTTGCTTTCAAGCTCGGGTAATACGTCGAATAAGTCAGCAACAATACCGTAATCTGCAACTTGAAATATAGGCGCTTCGGCATCTTTGTTAATGGCAACGATAATTTTAGAATCTTTCATGCCGGCTAAATGCTGGATAGCACCAGAAATACCAACCGCAATATATAAGTCAGGCGCAACAATTTTACCTGTTTGACCTACTTGCATATCGTTAGGTACAAAGCCAGCATCAACAGCTGCACGAGAGGCACCAATTGCGGCACCTAGTTTATCTGCAATACCTTCTAATAATGTGAAGTTATCACCATTTTGCATACCGCGACCGCCTGAAATAACAACGTTTGCTGCGCCTAAGTCAGGGCGCTCTGATTCAGTAAATTCATCATTCACGTGTGATGAAGTACCCGCGTCAGTTGCCTGTGAAAGGTTAACAACGTCTGCGTTACCGTCGGTTGCTACCGCATCAAAAGCTGTAGCACGTACAGTGATCACTTTCTTACTGTCTAAGCTCTGTACCGTTGCTATTGCGTTGCCTGCATAAATTGGACGCACAAAAGTATCAGCAGATTCAACACCGATGATGTCTGAAATCTGTGCTACATCTAACAATGCCGCAACACGTGGCATAAAGTTTTTACCTGTTGTTAGGGCTGTTGCCATGATCACGTTATAATCGGCAGCCAGTTCAGTTACTAATAAACTTACGTTTTCTGCTAACTGGTTTTCGTAAGCTGCATTGTCAGCAATCAATACTTTTGTTACACCATTTACTTTTGCAGCCTGCTCTGCAACCGCTGAACAATTATGACCTGCAACAAGTAAATGAATATCACCACCAATTGCTTGAGCAGCTGATACTGTTTTAAGCGTGTCGGCTTTTAATTCGTTATTATCGTGTTCTACATAGATTAAAATGCTCATGCGATCACCTTAGCTTCGTTTTTCAATTTATCGACTAACTCATCTACTGTTTCAACAACAATACCCGCTTGACGTTCCGCTGGCGGTGTTACTTTTATTAAGGTTGTACGAGGTGTTAAGTCTAAGCCGAATTCTGATGCTTCTTTAACATCTAATGGCTTACGTTTTGCTTTCATAATGTTTGGTAATGAGGCATAACGTGGCTCGTTTAAACGTAAATCAGTCGTCACGATAGCAGGAAGGTTAAGAGCAACTGTCTGCAAACCACCATCTACTTCACGTGTTACGTTAACTTTATCGCCGTCTATTTTTACTTCAGAGGCGAAAGTACCTTGTGGAAGGCCAGTTAATGCTGCAAGCATTTGTCCTGTTTGGTTGTTGTCTGAATCGATTGATTGTTTTCCAAGAATAACCAATTGTGGTTGCTCTTCTTCAACAACTTTTTGCAAAAGCTTGGCGACATGTAATGAATCTAGCTTTTCATCTGTATTTATTTGAATAGCACGGTCAGCACCTAAAGCTAGGGCAGTACGTAACTGTTCTTGACAAGATTTATCACCAATTGAAATCGCGATAATTTCAGTTGCTGTACCTGCTTCTTTGAGTCTTACTGCTTCTTCTACTGCAATTTCACAGAAAGGGTTGATTGCCATTTTAACATTAGCAAGATCAACATCTGAGTTGTCAGCTTTTACACGTACTTTAACGTTATAATCGATGACACGTTTTATCGGAACTAATACTTTCATCGTTGCCTCTAATTGTGCTTGTTGTAATTTAGTGCCCAGTTTTTATAGAAAAGAACTAGACTAGTAATAACTTAACTTGAATTTGTTCAAAGGCTACTTTAGGGTTACGTGAACGTCAACGTAAATTTGTGCGATTGAACGTTTTTTGTTTTATACCAATAAACAGTCTTTTACATCATAGTATTTACTGGCGAAAATTCTATAGGTATGATGTTATCAAACAGGTGTTTGAAAATCAAACGGGTGTTTGAATTTCAGTATGGTTATCATTTCGGGGGGAATTATGGAACGCGAATCAATGGAATTTGACGTAGTGATCGTGGGGGCTGGTCCTTCTGGTTTATCTACTGCATGTAAGCTAATGCAGTTAGCTCAAGAAAAAGAACAAGAGCTAATGGTTTGTGTTGTTGAAAAGGGGTCAGAGGTTGGGGCACATATTTTATCTGGTGCGGTATTTGAGCCAAGAGCCTTAAATGAACTTTTTCCTGATTGGCAAGAAAAAGGCGCGCCACTAAATACCAAAGTAACTGGCGATGATATTTATTTATTAAACGGGGATGAAAGCGCGATTAAACTCCCCGGTTTTGGTGTACCCAAAACAATGCACAATAATGGTAACTATATTGCGAGCATGGGTAACATGTGCCGCTGGTTAGCTGAACAAGCAGAAAGTTTAGGCGTTGAAATTTTTCCAGGCTTTCCGGCACAAGAGGTTATTTATCACGAAGATGGCAGTGTTGCTGGCATATTAACCGGTGATATGGGGCTTGATACTGAAGGTAATCAGAAAGATTCATTTGTGCCTGGTATGGAACTTCGTGCTAAATATACTGTGTTTGCTGAGGGTTGTCGTGGTCATCTAGGTAAAGAACTTATTGGTAAATTTGCCTTAGATGCTGATAAATCGCCTCAACACTATGGTATTGGTTTTAAAGAAATCTGGGATATTGATCCTGATAAACATCAAGAAGGTTTAGTGGTGCATACTGCCGGTTGGCCATTAGATAAAGATACCGGTGGTGGTGGCTATTTGTATCATGCAGAAAACAATCAAGTGTTTGTTGGTATGATCATTGATCTCAATTATAGCAACCCGCATTTAAGTCCATTTGACGAATTTCAACGATATAAACATCATCCTAAAATTGCACAATATTTAACAGGCGGTAAGCGGGTTTCTTATGGTGCAAGAGCGTTAGCAAAAGGTGGATTTAATTCATTACCAAAAATGACAATGCCAGGTGCACTGTTGGTAGGTTGTGATGCTGGCACCATTAATTTTGCTAAAATTAAAGGCAATCATACGGCGATGAAGTCGGGTATGCTTGCCGCTGAAACTGTATTTCAAGCACTTGCTTCGGGTGATGAAGGTGGCAAAGACCTCACTGGTTTCACTGATAAGTTTAAGCAATCATGGCTTTATGATGAGCTATACAATACACGTAACTTTGGCCCTGCAATGCATAAATTTGGTACCTTTTGGGGCGGTGCCTTTAACACCATTGATCAAAACTTTTTTGGTGGTAAGTTACCGGTTAACTTTAAAGATGAATCATTAGATCATGCACAGCTTAAAACGGCGGCAGAGTGTGCGGTAATTCAGTACCCTAAACCGGACAATACATTAAGTTTTGATAAGTTATCTTCAGTATTTTTATCGAATACGAACCATGAAGAAGAACAGCCATGCCATCTAAAATTAGCTGATAGCAGCATTCCTCTCTCAGTCAATTTACCTAAGTATGCAGAACCTGCTCAGCGATATTGTCCTGCAGGAGTATATGAAGTTGAAAGTACCGACGATGGCGATAAGTTTGTGATTAATGCTCAAAACTGTGTTCACTGTAAAACGTGTGACATTAAGGACCCAAGCCAGAATATTACTTGGGTAACGCCAGAAGGGGCTGGGGGGCCAAATTACCCCAACATGTAAACGATTTGAGCCGGCATAAGCCGGCTTTCTTTTAGTTAAACTTATATTGATTAATTTTTCCGTAATTGATTGATTAGCGCGTCAGCTAATGGTGTTGCTGATGCAGGGTTTTGACCGGTTATTAACTGCCCATCAATAATTACATTACTTTGCCAAGGCTTTCCTTCTATGAATGTTGCACCTTGATCTATTAACTTACTTTGTAAAAGAAAAGGCACAATATTTTCAGTGCCTAATTCTTGCTCTTCGATATTACTAAAGCCTGTGACTCTTTTACCTTTAATCAGTAAATCACCATTTGGTAATGTGATACTAGTTAACGCAGCAACACCATGGCAAACTGCGGCAACAATACCATTGTTTTGATAAATAGTGGTCGATATTCGCTCGATGTCAGGGTTATTTGGAAAATCCCACATCGGCCCAGAGCCACCACTGTAGATAACAGCGTCATATTCGTTAGCAACCACCTTATCTATAGGTATGGTATTTAGCACCTTTGTTAGTAGGTCGGTATCATTGAGAAATCGTTGATGGTTATCATCAGCTTCTGTAAAGGCTTTCGCATCTATGGGGGCTAACCCTCCTTTGATGCTGGCAATATCAACGTCAATATTAGCTTGCGTTAAACGGTAGTAAGGATGCGTAAGTTCAGGTAACCAAAAGCCTGTTTTTTTGCCTGTACTCCCAAGTTGATCGTGGCTTGTTAAAACAATTAGCACTTTTTTTGTATCGTTTGCTAATGCCTGATTAGCGAACGATATCATCACTAAAATACTTAAAATGACTTTGTAAAACATCGGATATACCTTTTAAATGGAGAAAGTGAAGGTAGTGTAGATGCCTTGAGCGCGCAGCTCATTTACATAGGTTGATTTTGTTAAGTTTTAGTATTTTTACTTGCACTATTGTTATCAGCCTCTTAAGCTACGCGGCTTTTTATTGCGATGGGGGATAATATGATTGGTTTTGACTATGGTACATCTAATTGTGCTGTTGGCGTAATGGAGCACGGCCAACCCAAAATTGTAAACTTACCCGCGCATGGCACGTTAATGCCTTCAACACTTTATTCACCAGATAGAGATATTATTGTTAGTTGGCTTTATGCTCAGTTAACGCCTAGTGTACAACAAGCGTTTAAAACGTTGCGTATGTTATCGATGCAAAAAGGGCAAAAAGCACTACGAGAATTAGCGTTAGATGGGCTATCAAGCGAGTTATCGTTCGGTCAACAAGCTTTAGCAAATTACTTGGAAGAGCCAGAAGAAGGCTACTATATTAAATCTCCGAAATCATTTTTAGGGGCAAGTGGTTTAAAGCAACCACAAATAGATTTATTTGAAGATATTGTTGCCGCAATGATGTCGCATGTAAAGCAGCAAGTAGAAAGCTCTTTAGGGCGAGAGGTTAATCAGACCGTTATTGGCCGTCCAATTAACTTTCAGGGGTTAAAAGGTGAGGAAAGCAACCAACAAGCGATTGCTATTTTAACAAATGCCGCGAAACGGGTGGGTTTTTCTTCGATTGAATTTCAGTATGAACCCGTTGCTGCAGGCTTTGAATATGAAGCGTCGCTTTCAACAGATAAACGTGTATTAGTTGTTGATATTGGTGGTGGTACGACAGATTGTTCAATGATTTTAATGGGGCCTGCTTATATTGATAGTGATGATCGAAGTAAACAGCTCCTTGCACATTCAGGTGAACGTATTGGTGGTAATGATTTTGATATTCAATTAGCGTTTCGCGGTTTAATGCCAAATTTAGGGGCGACTAGTCAGTTAAAATCGGGTAAACCTATGCCAACGAACAGTTATTGGCAAGCGGTTGCGATAAATAATATTAATGAGCAAACCGCGTTTTATAGCGCAGCCAATGGCCGGCATTTAGACATGTTACAACGTGATGCAGAGCATCCTGAGCTGGTTAGTCGTTTAATAAAACTGTACCGAGAAAAGTTAAGTTATCAATTGGTCAATAGCGCTGAAAATGCCAAAATCTCCTTATCAACACAACCCAGTAATACCGTTGATTTAAGCTATATTGAACATGCATTAATGCAAACGTTGTCGATTGAGGGGTTCCAGCAAGCGTGTGAAAAAGAATTACAGGCTATTGGAAGACTTATGCAAGATTGTGTAAGACAGGCAGGGTGCCAGCCTGATGTTGTATTTGTTACTGGAGGTACCGCTAAATCAACGGTAATCAGCCAGTATATAGAGCAACAATTTCAAGGGGTAGAGCTTGTAATTGGTGATCATTTTGGCAGTGTTACAGCTGGTTTAACACGCTGGGCAGAACGAATATTTAAATAATTAGCTTTAGTTTATTAACATTTATGTCAGTAGTTGTTCTCTAGAGCGTTAATTGAAAAGCCTGAATTATTCAGGCTTTGCTATTTTACAGTTGTAATTAGCTAGATAATATTTTCATGGGTAAACTAAGAATAACATTATCGGCATCGGCAAAATGCATCATTACTGCTACATGCCCGGCAACAACGGCAACATACATTATTGCTGAAAATATCTGACCGTACCTATCTAACGGTAACAAATGAGATTGTTTTCTGCTTCTCCATTCGAAGATTATTTCTATACTGCCAATAAAGATAAAAAAGACTAAAAGCATCAAGCCAAAGGTATAGCTAATCCATAATCCAAGCGTTACACCAGCTAAACACGCGAGTAAACCTATCCAAGAGCGCATGGAAAAACTGATACTTTTTAATACGTGACCTCCATCAAGCGGTAAAATTGGTAATAAGTTAAATAAATTCAGTAATGCACTTATTACGGCAACACCGGCAAAAATTTCCAAGTCGGTTGCATAATATAACACGACACCTAAAATTGAGGTGATCAAACCATAGGCTGGACCCATCAAAGAAATGACCACGTCTTGCCAGCGAGTGGTAATTTTTTCATCGCTGACCGCTAAGCCGCCGACAAAGGGAATTAAATAGATGCCTTTGGTTTTAATACCAAAATATTGCATGGCACGAACATGGCCATATTCATGAATGACTAAACAAACAATTAACATCATGGCAAACTCAAAAGAGAATAACCATGCGTACCCCGCAACAGAAGCGCCGGCTAGCGCCGCTTTAATGATCTTTGCACTTTTAAAAACTTTAAGTCCCAATGCAGCTAAACCTAGCCAACCTGTTTTATTCTCTGTATTTGTTGTGGGCACATCAAGATAATCAAAAGGTGCATCAGTAGTGGCAATTCCAATACGGCCTGCTGATAATTGTTCGGTATCAAATTGAAGCATTGCTCCGTTAATTTGACAGCTTTTAATGAAGTTATTTACCGTGGTTAATTGTATCGCTTGTTGGTCGCAAAACACTTGAACTATTTCTGAGTCATTAACAAAGACGGTAAATTGGGCATCGGCATAGGTGAATGCGAGTTTATTCATGATTAGATAAATTTCGTGCCTTTAATATATAGAGGGAGCAGAGTATAAAAAGTTGTGCTTAGTTTTTACAGTTAAATAATGACAAATTGAACTTTGCCAAGACTAAGTAAACACTTTAATCCATACGAGCCTTTAAACTTATGACATTCTGTCAATGGTAAAATATTTCATCAAATACTAGGAAATCTAGCTAATCTGTGATTTTTTAAGCAATAAAATCGTTAATTGACCTAGCAATACGTAACTCACTCAGTATAATATCCCGTGCTGAAATAAGTCAGCAACGATAAAGCTCCAAACTGTATAATTATTTGTTTATTGGCCATCAGTTTTTCATGGTAACTAAGTGAACAAATAATTGTACAGATTGGATAAAAAGAAATTTTGAATGAAAGGTAAAAGTTAATGTTCAATCCAGTAACAAAATCATTCCAATTTGGCCAACATACGGTCACATTGGAAACAGGTGCGATAGCACGTCAAGCAACTGCAGCTGTCATGGCAAGCATGGACGATACATCAGTATTAGTTTCTGTAGTCGCAAAAAAAGATGCAGTTGAAGGCCAAGACTTCTTCCCACTAACGGTTAATTACCAAGAGCGTACTTACGCTGCAGGTAAAATTCCAGGTGGCTTTTTTAAACGTGAAGGCCGCCCTTCAGAAGAAGAAACATTAATTGCACGCTTAATTGACCGCCCAATTCGTCCGTTATTTCCTGAAGGATTTACAAACGAAGTTCAGGTTATTATCACGGTTGTTTCAGCAAACCCTGAAATTTCACCTGATATTATTTCACTATTAGGTACTTCTGCTGCCTTAGCTATTTCTGGTGCACCATTTAATGGCCCAGTTGGTGCAGCACGTGTTGGTTACTCTGATGGAAAATATCTCCTTAACCCGCTTCAATCTGAACTTGAGTCTTCTCAATTAGATTTAGTGGTTTCTGGTACTGAGTCAGCGGTATTAATGGTTGAGTCTGAAGCAGACGTTTTATCTGAAGAAGTTATGTTAGGTGCCGTTGTATACGGCCATGAGCAAATGCAAACGGCAATTACGGCGATTAATGAATTTGCTGCAGAAGTTGCAACACCTTCATGGGAGTGGTCTGCGCCAGCGAAAAACGTTGATTTAGCAACCAAAATCGCTGAACTTGCAACCGAGCAAGTGAATGATGCATATCAAATTACCGAAAAAGCAGCACGTTATGAAAAAGTTGCTGAAATTCGTAATGCCGTTCTAGCACAATTAGAAGAAGCTGATGCTGAATTGAATGTTCAAGAAGCAAAAGATTTATTCCATGATTTAGAAAAAACAATCGTGCGTGGTCGTATTACACAAGGTTCTCCTCGTATTGATGGTCGTGATCCAGAAATGATCCGTGCATTAGACGTAATGACGGGTGTATTACCAAGAACTCATGGTTCATCTGTATTTACGCGTGGTGAAACACAAGCCTTAGTAACAGCTACTTTAGGTACGCAGCGTGATGCACAACGTATTGATACTATTATGGGTGAGAAAACTGACAACTTTATGTTGCATTATAACTTCCCTCCATACTGTGTAGGTGAAACGGGTTTTGTTGGTTCACCAAAACGTCGTGAAATTGGCCATGGTCGTTTAGCTAAACGTGGTATGTTAGCGGTTATGCCTTCAGTTGATGACTTCCCGTATTCTGTACGTGTAGTATCTGAAATTACTGAATCAAATGGTTCATCTTCAATGGCTTCTGTTTGTGGTACTTCGCTTGCGTTAATGGATGCTGGTGTGCCAATTAAAGCCTCTGTTGCGGGTATCGCGATGGGTCTCGTGAAAGAAGGCGATGACTTTGTTGTGCTTTCTGATATTTTAGGCGACGAAGATCACTTAGGTGATATGGATTTCAAAGTAGCTGGTACTACTGAAGGTATTACTGCGTTACAAATGGATATCAAAATTGAAGGTATCACGCAAGAAATCATGCAAATTGCATTAAACCAAGCAAAAGGTGCGCGTACGCATATTCTTTCTGTAATGGATGATGCAATTAACGGTGCCCGTGACGATATCTCTGAATTTGCCCCACGAATTCATACAATGAAAATCAACGCTGACAAAATTCGTGACGTTATTGGTAAAGGTGGTGCAACAATTCGCCAACTTACCGAAGAAACGGGTACAACGATTGAAATTGAAGATGATGGTACAGTAAAAATTGCTGCAACTGACGGCGAACAAGCAAAAGATGCGATTGCGCGTATTGAAGCATTAACGGCTGAAATTGAAGTGGGTTCGGTTTACACAGGTAAAGTTGTACGTATCGTAGACTTTGGTGCGTTTGTTAACGTTCTTCCTGGTAAAGATGGTTTAGTGCACATTTCACAAATTGCCCATGAGCGTGTTAATGCAGTGACAGACGTATTGAACGAAGGTGAAGAAGTGACGGTTAAAGTGCTCGAAGTCGATCGTCAAGGTCGCGTACGTTTAAGCATGAAAGAATGCATTGAAAAACCAGCACAACCTGAAGAGTCATCTGACGATTCAGCTGCTGAATAACGTTAAATCGTGTTGAAAAAGGAGCCTTAGGCTCCTTTTTTTGTCTCATGGATGTAGATAACTACTCGCATTCATTAATAGCATGAGTATAATCAAACAGACATATTATAAAGGCTGAATTATTCGTGAAAGTATTATTATCTTCCTCGCTTGTGTTAGGGCTTGTCGCTATTTTACAAGGCTGCGCTGCTACTTCTTCCACATCAAATACTTATATTGATCAACTCGTTATTGCTGAGCCTTTACCGGTAAATTATAAAAGTGAAGTAGCAATTGCCAGAATGAGTGATGTCATTCATCGCGCTGAAATTACTGATGAGCAACGCGCTCAGCTTTTTTATGACCGTGGTGTCATTTATGACAGTGTTGGTTTGCGTTCGTTAGCAAGGCTAGATTTTAATCGTGCACTACGCTTAAAACCTGATTTGGTTGAGGCTTATAATTTTTTAGGTATTCATTACACGCAAATGCAAGAATACGAACAAGCTTATGAATCGTTTGACGCTACTCTAGAACTTGCACCTGATCACCAGTATGCATATTTAAACCGAGGTATCGCGCTTTATTATGGTGATCGTGCTTCATTAGCTGTTAATGATCTACGTGAATTCTATCAACAAAGTGAAAATGATCCATACAGACTGTTATGGTTATATATAGGCGAACAAAGAGTAAATGCTGATGAAGCTTTAGTTAACCTTAAATCTCGCGCTAAAAATATTAGCGACAACAGTTGGGCAAAATCAATTGTCAATTTATATGCGGGTAATATTAGTCAAAGTCATTTTATTGATACCGTCACTGAAGATATACATTCGAACAAGCAATTTAGTGAACGATTATGTGAGGCATATTTTTATCTTGGAAAGTTAAACCTACTCAAGGGAAACAAAAGAGCAGCAGCTAATTTTTATAAACTTGCATTGAGTACCAATGTTTATGAGTTTGTTGAACATCGCTATGCACAGCTAGAACTCGATTTACTAAAAAGTCCAAAAATACAATTTCCTGACTCTTAAGCAAAAGCTATGAGGTTGAAAAACCTGATCATATCGGTATGCGCTGTTATACTTTTAGTCATACCGTTGCTATTACCTGCGATTACTAATGTTGCTTTAGAACGTGATATCGCCCCTTCATGGTTGCAAACTTATGGGGCGTACAAAGAATTACCTGCTTATTATCATTTTTTAAGAAGAAATCACAAAGTCGATAGTGAAAAGTGGCTTCGTGCCAGTATTAAACTATCGGTTGATATACCTGAAGTAAGTTATGAAGTTTCTGAGTATTATCGGCATTTAGGTCGCGATAACCAGGCGCTATTTTGGTTAAAAAAATCAGCGAACAAAGGTGTTGAAAAAGCAATATTGCGCTTAGCTAAATATTATATTGCTGAAAAACAAGTCGTGAAAGCAGATCGTTTACTTTCTTCATCTATGCAACACCGAGACGTACTCGAACTATCAATAGAAACCGCGCTAATGTTGGGTGATGAACTTCAATTTAAAGAGCGAAAAAATATACTGGCCAATATTGATAAACGTGCTCCATTACTTGTTACACTCTCTAACTTTTCAATTTTCGAACAGCTACAACCTTTGAATCGCCAATGTGTCATAAATATTCAACCCATAGCGACAAAGCTCAACGACTTAATTTTATTACAGCATCGTATAAGCGAATTGTCAGCCTTCCCAATAAACGACTTTATTTGTTTCGAAAAGCCGTTGTATCATCCGTTAAAAGCCTTAGCATGCTTTCATCAAAACGCTGAACGTATTCAGTGTAATGTGAATATTTGGCAATCATATCCATTAACGCATGTAGACTATTTATTGATCATGTCCCCAGAAGGAGGGGCTAACGTTGATCATGGCATTATTTATATTGATCGGCACGATACAATTGATGTATTAGTGCATGAATTGATGCACTCTTTCGGCTTTATTGATGAGTATCCACTACCACTGAACCATCAACGATGTTCAACTGCGCAAACTAAACCATTTGCACATAACGTCGTGGTATTGGAAAACGAGGTGTTATATGGAGATCGAAAAAAATTGAGAACGAAAGTGTTAGAACAACTGCCATGGCGTGATCATATTTTACCGACTACACCAATTTTAACTGCGGTTGAAAATGGCTGGCAAGTAGGTACTTCTGAAATGCAAAATAACCTTGTCGGTTTATACCATAGCAGAACTTGCCATGGGAATCGCACAGGTAACAAAACCGCTATTAAGCTACAAGCATTTAAACCAATACAATCAAAAACAAAACTAGAATATTTTGAATTAAAAGTGCCAACATTATATTGGCAAATACTTAAACAGCAGCCAAAACGATTTTTGATGCCTGATCACCGAGTTAATGCAAAACGTTTACATTAACAAAGGTTAAGCTACTGATTTATAATTGGTTGTCTAGAGATGTTAGCCTCTCTTAATGATATTTTTTTATTGATATCTGTTTTCTTGTTTATCGGTATGTGCGTTGTTGGCCAGTTAATATTATTTGTTATATTCTTTGCATGTCTCTGTGTGAATTGTTGTGTTTGGGGTAATAACGATTGATTTTTTGCATTGAACCACGAAAATAAAGCCATGAGATACACCTAGCAATTTACCTAATTAAGTTATAGTCAATATTTCACTTTTTACATAAGACGAAAAAGTAACTAACAGGAAAATATTATTAAAAATTTGTATTAAGGATGGGGTATACTCGTTGCAAATTTATGATGCTTTTTTTATTGTTTAATGACGTCTGTGGAACTTACTCAATTACGCCGAACTTTCCCTTTGTTGAATCAAGAAATCAACGGAAATGAAATTATTTATTTCGATAATGCAGCGACTACACAAAAACCCAAAAGTGTAGTTGAAGCAATACAAACCTATTATCAACAAAGTAATGCTAATGTTCATCGTTCAGCACATTCTTTAGCGAGTAAGGCAACAACGCAATTTGAAGACACTCGAATTGCTGTTCAGCAGTTAATTAATGCAAAACATTCACACGAAGTAATTTGGACTAGTGGTACCACAGAAGCCATCAATCTTGTTGCCTATTCTTGGGGAAGATCTCAATTAACAGTGGGTGATGAAATAATTGTTAGTCAGGCAGAGCATCACGCTAATATTGTACCTTGGCAACAACTTGAAAAAGAAATAGGCATAAAGTTACGCATCATTGAGCTGACCGAAACAGGTATTATTGATGTACATTCATTCGAAACATTACTATCAGAAAAAACAAAATTAGTGTCGATTAATCACATCTCAAATGTGATCGGTAAAGTAAATCCGATTGAGGATGTGATTGTCAAAGCTAAGGCCGTTGGTGCGAAAGTACTGCTTGATGCTGCTCAATCAATTGCCCATCTATCTATTGATGTACAACAACTTGATTGTGACTTTATGGTATTTTCTGCGCACAAAATGTATGGCCCTACTGGTGTAGGTTGCCTTTATGGAAAAGCAGAACTCCTCAATGCCATGCCGCCTTATAAAACCGGCGGAGAAATGATCAAAAAAGTGAGTTTCATCTCAGGCACTACTTTCAATACTCTACCTTACAAATTTGAAACAGGTACACCGAATATCGCGGGAGTCATTGGTTTTAATGCGGCAATTAATTTTCTAAAACTGAACCCAAAAGCAAGAGATAAAGAAAAGGCGCTTACTCAATATACTTATCAGCAATTATTAGCTTTAAAGCCTTTAACCTTGTTAGTTGCTGAACAACCAGACATTGGCATATTTTCGTTTAATATCGAATCAGTCCACCCACAAGACGTTGCTAGTTATCTGGATAGTAAGGGCGTAGCAGTAAGAGGAGGGCATCATTGTGCGATGCCTTTAATGGAATACTTCGCTGTGCAAGGTTGTATTAGAGTATCGTTAGCACTTTATAATACAAAAGAAGAAGTTGATAAATTAATAACCTTGCTAAAAAGCTTTCTCACTGAAAATGAGAGATCAAATGTCACGCGTAAAACAGTAGTGCTTCCTAACGATATTATGCCTTTATTTGCACAGGCAAAGTCTTGGGATGCTAAGCACCGCCAAATTATGTTGCTTGGTAAAACGTTGACTGCAATGCCCGATGCATTGAAAACCGATGAAACACTCGTTGATGGCTGTGAAAGTGATGCATGGCTGTATGTTTATGTGAATGACAAAAATGAAGTGGTCATTCAGGCATTTTCACAAGCTAAAATTATCAAAGGATTATTAGTTATTGTGCAAAAAGCGGTAAACAATAAGCCAGTACAGTACGTTAAATCGTTTGATTTTAATAAGTATTTTGATTCACTAGGGCTACTTCAACATTTAAGCCCATCCCGCGGTAATGGGCTATTAGCGATTGTAAATAAAATAAAGCGTGTTATTGCTTATTCTGATACTTAACGTTCATTTTTTAATCGTGCTTTTTTAGTGATTTTATCTAATGCTTTACCTACAGCAAAAAAGGCGAAGCTTGCAGTTACATGGGTAGCCGCACCAAAGCCACCACTGCAATCAAGGCGCATTGCACCGTCGTTAGACTGTTTAGCCTGACATACTTCACCTGAGCCATCAGGGTAGTTTAATTGCTCGGTTGAAAAAACGGCATCAACACCGAATTTTCTTTTAGTATTGCGGCTAAAGTTAAACTCCCGACGGAGTTGATTTCTTACTTTTGATAATAAGGGATCTTGATAAGTATGCGCGAGATCTGAGATAGCAATTTTACTTGGATCGGTTTGCCCACCAGCGCCCCCCACAGTGACTAAATTTATTTTATTTCGCTTACAGTGAGCTATCATTGCTGTTTTGATTTGTACAGAATCAATAGCATCAATGACATAGTCATAACCTTTATCCATTAAATCGGCTAAATTTTCTTTCGTAACAAAATCTTCAATACAATGAACAATGCAATCAGGGTTAATAAGTGAGATGCGTTCAGCCATCACATCAACTTTACTTTGACCGACAGTAGCAGTAAGGGCATGTATTTGCCTGTTAGTATTCGTCGTGCAAATGTCATCTAAATCAATTAAGGTGAGGGTGCTTACACCAGTTCGAGCCAGCGATTCAGCCACCCAAGAGCCAACACCACCGATGCCTACAACACAAATGTGTGAATTTTGAATAGCAGCAGTACCTACTTGTCCGTATAAACGTTCGATACCGCCAAATCTTGTTTGATAATCTGACATAACACGACAACTAAACTAAAAAGTTGGCGCATTATATAGTCAGTACTTCTATTAGGCAAAACTGTATTTTATTAGCAACACATTCCTTTTAAATATGGGCAATCTTTTACATGTGCTTTAATCGTTCCTGAAAGAGTATTAATGTTATTTAACAATCTATTCAATCTGTTATCTATTATCACACCAAAAGTTATGGTCATTAATAGTAATAATGGTAACACAACAAAAGCACCAAATGCTGATATGGGATAATAAAATGGTATTACTGCGAAGGTAATAAAAATTACCAATATAAATAAACTGTGTACTGTTTGAATGAAGCGTATCGTTTTTATCATGTGAATTTCCTCCTGAAGGCTCACCAAGTCAAGTTTATGGCTTGCGCATTTAATCAACAAGTGTCATATTTGACATATTAAAAGGTGAAAGTGACAGTGTTGTACTGGGTGTGTAATGAATATTGGTTTAATTGCAGTAAACAATTGTATGGTTTCGGGCATTTATGGTGTGCTTGATATTTTTTATACAGCCAACTTCTGTATTGAAAAAAAATACGGTAAAAATAGTAAACATCACTTTAATTGCAATATATATACGATTGATGATCGCCCAGTAAAAGGTTTTAATGGAATCGAAATAAAACCAACAGCATCAATTAAAACAAACGATGCGTTAGATATTTTGATTATTTCAGCCAGTGCAGAAATTGTTGTTGAGTGCTGTCAAGAATCAACAGAAATAGAACATCAGGGTGCAATAATCAATTGGTTAACCTACTACCATCAGTTAGGTACCGTTGTAGCAAGTTACTGTACAGGAGCCTTTTTGTTAGCTACTAGCGGGCTATTAACTGGAAAACTAGCGACAACACATTGGCGAAATGCAGACATGTTTAGACGCTTATATCCCAATATTAAGTTAACCTCAGATGAGTTAATTGTAGATAATGGCGATACTATTTGTTCAGGTGGCTCAATATCTTATATTGATTTGTCTTTATATTTAATCAATAAATATATCGGTAAAGATATCAGTGCTGAATGTGCGAAACTATTAGTGTTTGATCCAATACGGGAGAAGCAGTCGCCTTATGTGAGTTTCGAAAAGCAAAAGGATCATCACGATCAGGCTATTTTGAAAGCACAAGAATACATCGAAAGTCATTATCAACAAGACATATCAATAGAGGCGTTAGCTGAAAGGGTAGGTTTGGGATCTCGTACCTTCAAACGACGTTTTAAACAAGCAACGTCAGAAAATCCTTTAACGTATTTGCAGCGAATACGGGTTGAGCAAGCAAAATTGAAATTAGAAAACTCCACTGAATCAATCAACAAAATTATTTGGTCAGTTGGATATGAAGACATTAGTAGTTTTCGACAATTATTTAAAAGATTTACTGGCTTAACACCGAAGGATTATCGTCAAAAATTTGCGGTATAAACGGTTAGAAAAAATGAATAATTATTTGAGTATTTATTTCAAATAGGTGTTTGATTTTTAGCGTTTCTGAGATAAAAAAAAGGGAACATGAAGCTCCCTTTTTCGTAAAAATTAAATTTAAATTATCTTTCAGATAATGCTTTAAATTCACGGTTGATATCGCCAACATAGTTTTGACGAGGACGACCAATTTTCTGACCTGGTTGACCTAACATTTCATCCCAATGTGCAATCCAACCAACGGTGCGCGACATGGCGAAAATAACCGTAAACATATTTGTTGGAATACCGATTGCTTTTAAAATAATGCCTGAGTAGAAATCAACATTTGGATATAACTTCTTCTCAATGAAATATGGGTCTTCTAATGCGACTTTTTCCAGTGCCATGGCTACGTCTAATAGCGGGTCTTTAACACCTAACTCGTTTAGTACTTCGTGGCAAGTATCACGCATTACCGTTGCGCGTGGGTCGAAATTCTTATACACACGGTGACCAAAGCCCATTAAACGGAAAGAGTCATTTTTATCTTTAGCACGTGCAACAAATTCGTCAACACGGCTCAAGTCGCCAATTTCTTCTAGCATGTTTAAGCACGCTTCATTAGCTCCGCCATGTGCAGGACCCCATAATGAGGCAACACCAGCAGCAATACATGCGTAAGGATTTGCGCCAGAAGAACCTGCTAAACGTACAGTAGAAGTAGAAGCATTTTGTTCATGATCAGCATGAAGCGTGAAAATGCGATCCATTGCGCGAGCAAGCGTAGGACTTACTTTATATTCTTCAGCAGGTACTGAAAACAACATGTGAAGGAAGTTTTCAGCATAAGTGAGGTCATTTCTAGGATAAACAAAAGGTTGACCAATACTATATTTATACGCCATTGCCGCAATTGTTGGCATTTTGGCAATCAAGCGATGTGCACTGCGCATACGCTGTACACGATCATTAATATCTAAGTCACTGTGGTAGAATGAAGATAGTGCGCCAACTACACCACAAACCATCGCCATTGGATGCGCATCAGGTAAAAAACCTTGGAAGAAGTGTGCTAACTTCTCGTGCACCATCGTGTGGTTGGTAATAATGCCTTTAAATTCGTTATATTGCGCTTCTGTAGGTAGCTCACCATTTAGCAATGTGTAGCAAACTTCTAAATAATCTGCTTCTTTTGCTAGGTCGTCAATAGCGTATCCACGGTGTTGTAATACACCTTTACTGCCATCGATAAAGGTAATTGCTGATTCACAAGAAGCCGTAGCTAAAAAACCTGGGTCGTAAGTGAAGTAGCCTGCACCGCCTAAAGTGCGAATATCGATAACAGGATTGCCTGCAGTACCTTCAAGTACTGGTAATTCGGCAATTTGTTTGCCATCAATACTAAGAGTGGCTTTTGATTCAGCCATATGTTTTATCCCCTATTTAATTCGTTTTCTGATCATCTGATAATTATAGAATGAAAAGATAATCAGTTTTTATGAATATAAAACTGCGCCGTATTCTACTTCAAAACACCCCCCAAAAGTCAATTTAATTGTTATAAGATTAGACTAAAGTCATATGATTATTTGTTATCGATTAAAAAATAAGCGCAAGCCCTTAAAAACAAGGAAAAATCTCGGGTAAGAAAATTGTAATTAAAAATTTAGAGCTATATAATCACATTGATCTGAGTAAAAGTTCTACAAACAAGGAAAGTTTTTAGTTTTTTGACTAAGATCGTTGGGGGGTTATTCATTTATATCGTAAAAATGGGTAACAAAAAAAGAAAGTTGAAGGCTCTAAAAGAGCACTTAGGCAACAATCGTGAAAAAACAACGTCCTGTAAACCTAGATTTAACTACGATAAAAATGCATTCGGCAGCACATGCATCTATTTTACACCGTATCTCAGGTGTGATTATGGTATTTGCTATCGGTATTTTATTGTGGACATTATCCTTATCATTAACTTCTGCAGATGGCTTCGCGCAAGTAAAAGCATTGCTTGATGGTGTTTTCTTTAAATTAATCATAATCGGTATTATTTCCGCGCTTCTATACCATTTGCTTGGTGGTATTCGTCATTTATTGATGGATCTTGGGCATTTTGAAGAGAAAGCGTCAGGAATTGCTAGTGCCAAACTTATCATTGCTCTTTGGTTAGTATTAACTGTCGTATTTGGAGTTCGTTTATGGTAAATAACGCAGCTACTGTGGGCCGTTCAGGCGTCCATGATTTTATTTTATTACGTGCAAGCGCTGTACTACTAGCCGCTTATACTCTTTACCTATTAGGTTTTTTCGTTATAACGCCTGAAGTAACGTTTGATATTTGGCAAGGTTTTTTCAATAACCTTTGTACAAAAGTCTTCACTGTTTTAGCGCTTTTTGCCTTATTAGTTCATGCATGGATTGGTGTTTGGCAGGTACTTTCTGATTATGTCAAACCAGCCTTTTTGCGTGGCGTATTACAATTTTTATTTGCCGTATTGCTACTTGCATATCTAGTAGCTGGCTTTTTAACAGTGTGGGGTGTGTAAGTGAGCGTATCAGTTCGTGAATTTGACGCCATCGTTATTGGCGCAGGCGGTGCTGGCATGCGTGCAGCACTCGCAATCTCGGAATCAGGCAAAAGTTGTGCTTTGATTTCAAAAGTTTTCCCTACTCGTTCTCATACAGTATCTGCTCAAGGTGGTATTACTGTTGCGCTTGGTAATGCGCATGAAGATCACTGGGAACAACATATGTACGACACAGTGAAAGGTTCTGATTATATTGGTGACCAAGACGCAATTGAGTATATGTGTAAAACTGGCCCAGAATCTATTATTGAATTAGAAAAGATGGGTTTACCGTTTTCTCGATTTGAGAACGGCAAAGTTTATCAACGTCCTTTCGGTGGACAATCGAAAAACTTTGGCGGTGAACAAGCTGCGCGTACAGCGGCTGCTGCCGATCGTACTGGCCACGCTTTGTTACATTGTCTTTATCAGCAAAATGTTAAAAATAAAACTAATGTTTATTCAGAGTGGTATGCATTAGATTTAGTTAAAAATGACGATGGTGCTGTTGTAGGTACAACTGCTATTTGTATCGAAACGGGTGAAGTTGTTTATTTTAAAGCACGCGCAACTGTATTAGCTACTGGTGGCGCAGGTCGTATTTTTGCTTCAACAACCAATGCTCACATTAATACCGGTGATGGTGTTGGCATGTCGCTTCGCGCTGGCGTACAAATGCAAGATATGGAGATGTGGCAATTCCATCCAACGGGCATTGCAGGGGCAGGTACGCTTGTCACTGAAGGCTGTCGTGGTGAAGGTGGCTATCTATTGAATAAAGATGGCGAACGCTTTATGGAACGTTATGCACCAAACGCTAAAGATTTAGCAGGTCGAGACGTTGTTGCTCGTTCAATGATGACAGAGATTCGTGAAGGTCGCGGTTGTGACGGCCCTTGGGGTCCGCACATTAAACTTAAGCTAGATCACCTTGGTCGTGAAACGTTGAATCAGCGTTTACCAGGTGTTTGTGATTTATCGAAAACCTTTGCACATGTTGACCCCGCTGAAGAGCCAATTCCAGTTATTCCTACCTGTCACTACCAAATGGGTGGTGTACCTTGTAATGTTAACGGACAGGCTATCACATTCAATCCGCAGACAGGTGAAGATACTATTATTGAAGGTTTATTTGCGGTTGGAGAAATTGCAAACGTATCTGTACATGGGGCAAACCGTTTAGGTGGTAACTCATTACTTGATTTAGTGGTATTTGGCCGTGCAGCCGGTAACTTCCTGGGGACTTACCTTAACGATACGCAATCAGCTAAAGATGCGTCTGGTTCTGATATTGATGCAGCGCTTGCGCGTTATAATCGTTGGGAATCATCAACAACAGGTGAAGATCCAGTTCAAATTCGTAAAGACCTACAAAAATGTATGCAATTTAACTTCTCGGTATTCCGTGAAGGTGAAGCGATGGCCGAAGGTATGAAAGAATTAACTGAAATTCGTGAACGCCTTAAGCACGCAAAACTTGATGATAAGTCTTCTGAATTTAACACGCAACGTATCGAGTGTTTAGAATTAGACAACCTTATGGAAACGGCCTTTAGTACAGCTAAAGCGGCTAACTTCCGCACTGAATCTCGTGGCGCACATGCTCGAGAAGATTTCCAAGAGCGTGATGATGAAAATTGGTTATGTCATACAATTTACAGCCCTGACACAGAAGATATGTCTAAGCGTACTGTAAATATGGAACCTGTTCACCGTGAAGCTTTCCCACCGAAAGCTCGTACATACTAAGGAGCATTAACGATGAAACAAGTATTTTCTATTTACCGTTACAACCCTGATGTTGATAATGCCCCTTACATGAAAGATTATGAGCTAGAAATACCAGAAGGCTCAGATATGATGGTATTAGATGCGTTAATTTTGCTTAAAGAGCAAGATTCAACATTGTCTTTCCGTCGTTCATGTCGTGAAGGTGTTTGTGGCTCTGACGGTTTAAACATGAATGGTAAAAATGGTCTTGCCTGTATTACGCCTTTATCGGCAGTAAAAGCAAGTAAGATTGTATTACGACCATTACCTGGCTTACCGGTAGTGCGTGATTTGGTTATCGACATGACACAATTCTATAACCAATATGAAAAAATTAAGCCTTATTTAATTAACGATGGCAAAGAACAACCTGCTAGAGAACATTTACAAACGATTGAAGAGCGTGAAAAGCTTGATGGATTGTATGAGTGTATCTTGTGTGCCTGTTGTTCAACATCATGCCCATCGTTCTGGTGGAATCCAGATAAATTTGTCGGTCCTGCTGGCTTGTTACACGCGTATCGATTCTTAATTGATAGTCGAGATACAGCCACAGATGAGCGCTTAGATGATTTACAAGATGCTTACAGCGTATTTCGTTGTCATGGCATTATGAACTGTGTAGATGTGTGTCCAAAAGGGTTAAACCCAACGAAAGCAATCGGCCATATTAAGTCGATGCTACTATCGCGCGCAGTGTAAAAACAATAAAGGCAAATAGCGTGAGCTATTTGCTTTGCTTTTGTCAGGGATATTAATGATTTTTATAGAAATTAGGCTATAGTCTAATAGACATTTAATTCGTTATTATTTAATTTTTAATTGCTTCAACCCTATTCAAGGATCAGGCAATGCCAGAAGGTGTAATGAAGGCTTGGCTAGAGTCTTCCCATTTAAGCGGTGCGAACACTGCTTATATAGAAGAACTATATGAATCTTATTTAGATAATTCGCAATCTGTTTCAGAAGAGTGGCGTGCTGTATTTGACGATTTACCAAAAATCGAAGGTGCAGAGGTCGAATATCGTCATTCTGAAATTCGAGATGAATTTCGTGAACTTGCTAAGCAGGCTCATAAAACAGTTGTTGTCTCAGGCGGTAGTGATGCTAAGCAGGTAAAAGTCTTGCAACTCATTAATGCATTCCGCTTCCGTGGACATCAAAACGCTAACATAGACCCGTTAGGCCTATGGCAGCGAGAGAAAGTTCGTGATTTACAACTATCTCACCACGAATTATCAGAAAATGATTTTGATCGTGAGTTTAATGTCGGTTCATTTGCTTGCGGACAAGAGCAAATGAAGTTAGGTGATTTATACAAAGCGCTAAGCAAAACCTATTGCGGTTCAATAGGTGCAGAGTATATGCACATGACTTCAACCGAAGAAAAACGTTGGTTACAACAGCGTTTAGAATCGGTACAGTCTAAAGCTCAATTGTCAGTTTCTCAAAAAGAAGAAGTGCTTAAAGGCCTCATTGCTGCCGATGGTTTAGAAAAATACCTTGGTGCAAAATTCCCTGGTGCAAAACGCTTTTCATTGGAAGGTGGTGATTCACTTATTCCAATGCTGAAAGAATTAATCACTCGTGCGGGCACTCATGGCACTAAAGAAGTTGTGTTTGGTATGGCCCACCGCGGTCGATTAAATGTACTGGTAAATGTGATGGGTAAAAACCCGTCAAAATTATTTGATGAATTTGCCGGTAAACATGATGATTTAGTTGGCTCTGGTGATGTTAAGTATCACATGGGGTACTCATCAGATTTTGTTACACCAGGTGGCAATGTTCATCTAGCTCTTGCGTTTAACCCTTCACATCTAGAAATTGTTAACCCTGTAGTAATGGGATCTGTACGAGCACGTTTAGATCGTCGTAAGTGTAATGAAGGTGATCTAGTATTACCTATTACTATCCACGGTGATTCAGCAATTGCAGGGCAAGGCGTCGTTCAAGAAACCTTTAATATGTCACAAGCTCGTGCATTTAAAGTAGGTGGCAGTATTCGCATTGTGGTGAATAACCAAGTTGGCTTTACTACATCAAACCAAGCGGATACACGCAGCGGTGAATATTGTACAGAAATCGCGAAAATGGTTCAGGCACCAATTTTTCATGTTAATGGTGATGACCCTGAAGCTGTGATCTTAGCCACACAAATAGCGTTAGATTTTAGAAACAAATTTAAGCGTGATGTGGTGATTGATTTAGTCTGTTACCGCCGTCATGGCCATAATGAAGCAGACGAACCGAATGCTACTCAACCTTTAATGTATCAAAAGGTCAAGAAGCATCCTACGCCACGTCAAATGTATGCAAATCAGCTAGATGAAGAAGGTAGCGTAAAAATAGAGCGCGCTAACGAGTTAGCTGAATATTACCGCACTCTGCTTGATGAAGGGCAATGTACGGTGGAACAATACCGCCCGATGACAGAACACTCTGTTGATTGGACACCGTTTTTAGAACATGACTGGGATGATGAATATGACGCATCAATTCCGCATGATGAAATAAAAGCATTGGCTGATAAAGTAGCTTCATATCCTGATGATCATTCTTTGAACTCTCGCGTTAAGAAAATTTATGATGATCGCAAAAAGATGGCTAATGGCGAAAAACTACTTGATTGGGGGTTTGCTGAAAACCTTGCTTATGCAGCTATTGTAAAAGATGGTCAGCGGGTACGAATTACAGGTCAAGACTCTGCACGTGGCACGTTCTTCCATCGTCATGCTGCGCTGCATAATCAAAAAGATGCAAGCGTCTATTATCCGTTGCAAAACATTAGTGAAGACCAAGGACCTTTTAATGTCTATGACTCAGTACTTTCAGAAGTATCTGTGTTAGCATTTGAATATGGTTACACTACTGCTGAACCAAACGGTTTAACAGTTTGGGAGGCACAATTTGGTGACTTTGCCAACTGTGCACAAGTGGTATTTGATCAATTTATCTCTTCAGGTGAACAAAAATGGGGTAGGTTATGTGGTTTAACTATGTTGCTACCACATGGTTATGAAGGACAAGGCCCAGAGCATTCATCGGCACGTTTAGAACGTTTTTTACAGTTGTGTGCTGATCATAATATGCAGGTGTGTGTACCTTCAACACCGGCTCAAGTATTTAATATGCTTCGTCGCCAAGTTGTGCGACCAATGCGTCGTCCATTAATTGTTATGTCACCAAAATCACTATTACGTCATTCATTAGCTGTATCATCGTTAGATGATCTAGCAACGGGCGTATTCCAGAATGTTATTGGTGAAATAGACGAAGATATTATTGCTAAAGATGTTGATCGTGTTGTGTTTTGTAGTGGTAAAGTGTACTACGAATTATTAGAGCAGCGTCGTAAGAACGAACAAACGAATGTTGCTATTATTCGTATTGAACAATTATATCCGTTCCCAGAAAAAGAGTTAGCAGTTGAATTAGAACAGTATCAACATGTTAAACAGTTTGTTTGGTGTCAGGAAGAACCTCAAAACCAAGGTGCTTGGTATTGTTCGCAGCACCACTTTAGACAAGCAATACCTGATGGAACATATTTGACATATGCTGGCCGTAAGGCTTCTGCTGCACCGGCTGTTGGTTATATGTCTGTCCATGTTAAAGAACAACAAGCGCTCGTTAATGACGCGCTAAACGCTAAGTAGACCATTGTTGTGGTTAAGAGATTGTAAGGAATAAATGAATGACAACCGAAATTAAGGTTCCAGTATTACCAGAATCAGTTGCTGATGCGACAGTAGCTACTTGGCACGTTCAGGAAGGCGATAGTGTTTCTCGTGACCAAGTATTAGTTGAAATAGAAACTGATAAAGTAGTGTTAGAAGTGCCTGCTACATCCGACGGTGTAGTCAGTGAAATTCGTGAAGGCGAAGGTGCAACTGTTCTTGGCGAACAAGTGATTGCAATTATTGAGGCTGGCGATGCAAAAGCAGCTGATGATAAGCCTGCTAAAGAAGAGTCTTCAGAAGATAAACAAAGTGAAGCACAAGATAGCACTGATGCAAAAGAAACCTCTTCTGATGGTGAAGCACAAGATATTCTTGTACCGGTGTTACCAGAATCAGTTGCGGATGCAACGATTGCGACTTGGCATGTTTCAGAAGGTGATTCTGTATCACGTGACCAAGTATTAGTAGATATCGAAACAGACAAAGTGGTACTTGAAGTACCTGCAACATCTGATGGTGTGATGGGTAAAATAATTCACGCAGAAGGTGATACGGTATTAGGTCAACAAAAAATTGCTGAAGTGATTGCTGGCGGTTCTTCTGCTAAAGCTTCTGAAAGTGCTAAAGAAGAATCATCAGAATCAAGTGATGAAGTTGCAAGCCCATCTGTACGTCGTTTATTGACTGAAAAAGGCTTATCTGCAAGTGATGTAAAAGGATCGGGTAAAGGCGGAAGAATTACCAAAGAAGATGTAGAAGCTGCAGTTAACAAATCTGCGCCAGTTGCTAAATCATCTCCAGCTGCTGTTACACCTCAAACTAGTGCATTAGGTGAGCGTACTCAGAAACGTGTACCAATGACACGTTTACGTAAAACAATTGCGAATCGTTTACTTGAAGCGAAAAACTCAACAGCAATGTTGACGACGTTTAACGAAGTGAACATGAAACCAATTATGGATCTTCGTAAGCAATACAAAGATGTGTTTGAAAAAACACATGATACACGTTTAGGTTTTATGTCTTTTTACGTGAAAGCAGTAACTGAAGCGCTAAAACGTTTTCCAGCAGTCAATGCATCACTTGATGGTGATGATATTGTTTATCATAACTTCTTTGATATTTCTATTGCTGTATCTACGCCTCGCGGTTTAGTTACACCCGTTTTACGTGACGCTGATCAATTAAGCATGGCTGGTATTGAAAAGGGAATAAAAACTCTTGCAATTAAAGGCCGCGACGGTAAGTTAAGCATGGATGACATGCAAGGTGGTAACTTTACTATCACTAACGGTGGAGTGTTTGGTTCATTACTATCAACACCTATCATCAACTTACCGCAAACAGCTATTTTAGGCATGCATAAAATACAAGATCGCCCAATGGCGGTAGATGGTAAAGTTGAAATTTTACCAATGATGTATTTAGCACTTTCTTATGACCATCGTTTAATCGATGGTAAAGAGTCTGTTGGCTTCTTAGTAACGATTAAAGAGTTGTTAGAAGACCCTACACGTTTACTATTAGACGTTTAAAATAACCTATGGTTATGCCTATAGTAAAAACCGCTCTGTAGTGAGCGGTTTTTTTGTATTGATTGCATTGTTTTGTTATAAATGTACGAAAAATGCAGGCTCACGAAAAGCATTAACAATTCTGAAACGTATTTTTGGCAAAATGATTGAGCAATAAACAAAAAAACTCATAATCTAGACTATAGTATAGCTTCTAAGGGGTTTGCTCTTTAGAGCTTTTGTACTATAATCGGTCGACTTTTCGATGGTAATGATAGATAGAAATCGTTACCTCTTCATTTACAGATAAGTGGAAAAACACCATGAATTTGCATGAGTATCAAGCGAAACAATTATTCGCTGAATATGGTTTACCAGTTTCTGAAGGTTTCGCGTGCGATACCCCTCAAGAAGCTGCTGAAGCTGCTGACAAAATTGGCGGCAATATGTGGGTAGTTAAGGCACAAGTTCACGCTGGTGGCCGCGGTAAAGCTGGCGGTGTTAAGCTAGTTAAAACTAAAGACGAAATCAAAGAATTCGCACAACATTGGTTAGGTAAGAACCTCGTTACTTATCAAACAGATGCAAACGGTCAGCCAGTTGCTAAAATTTTAGTAGAAAGCTGTACTGATATTGCTAATGAACTATATTTAGGTGCGGTGGTTGACCGTGGTACTCGTCGTGTTGTGTTCATGGCATCAACTGAAGGCGGTGTAGACATCGAAACAGTTGCTGAAGAAACGCCACACTTAATTCACAAGGCGGCGATTGATCCATTAGTAGGTCCTCAAGGTTACCAAGCGCGTGAATTAGGTTTCAAATTAGGTTTAAACCCTACTCAAATGAAGCAATTCGTTAAGATCTTCATGGGTCTTGGCAACATGTTCATTGATCATGATTTCGCTTTACTTGAAATTAACCCATTAGTTATTACAGATGAAGGTAATCTTCATTGTCTTGACGGTAAAATTGGTGTTGATTCAAACGCATTATATCGCCAACCAAAAATTCGTGGTTACCATGATCCATCTCAAGAAGATGAGCGTGAAGCACATGCCGCACAATGGGAATTAAACTACGTAGCATTAGACGGTAACGTAGGTTGTATGGTTAACGGTGCAGGCCTAGCAATGGGTACAATGGATATCGTTAATTTACACGGCGGTAAGCCGGCTAACTTCTTAGATGTTGGTGGCGGTGCTACTAAAGAGCGTGTATCAGAAGCATTCAAAATTATCCTTTCTGATGACAACGTAAAAGCAGTATTAGTAAACATTTTTGGTGGTATCGTTCGTTGTGACATGATCGCTGAAGGTATTATCGGTGCTGTTAAAGAAGTAGGTGTTGAAGTACCAGTAGTTGTTCGTTTAGAAGGTACTAACGCTGAAGCAGGTCGTGAAGTATTAGCTAACTCAGGTTTAGCGATCATCGCTGCTGAATCTTTAACTGACGCTGCAACGAAAGTTGTTGCTGCTGCGGAGGGCAAATAATGTCTGTATTAATTAACAAAGATACTAAAGTTATCTGTCAAGGTTTCACTGGTGGTCAAGGTACTTTCCACTCAGAGCAAGCGATCGAGTACGGAACGCAAATGGTTGGTGGTGTATCACCAGGTAAAGGCGGTCAAACTCACTTAGGTCTTCCTGTGTTCAACACAGTACGTGAAGCAGTAGAAGCAACTGGCGCAACAGCAACAGTAATTTACGTTCCTGCGCCATTTTGTAAAGACGCTATCTTAGAAGCGATCGATGCTGGTATCGAATTAATCGTTACAATCACTGAAGGTATTCCTACGTTAGACATGCTTGACGTTAAAGTGAAGCTTGAAGAAACTGGCGTTCGTATGATTGGTCCTAACTGTCCAGGTGTTATCACACCGGGCGAAACTAAGATCGGTATCATGCCAGGTCACATCCACAAGCCAGGTAAAGTAGGTATTGTATCTCGTTCAGGTACATTAACGTACGAAGCAGTTAAACAAACAACTGATGCTGGTTTTGGTCAATCAACATGTGTTGGTATTGGTGGTGACCCAATCCCAGGTACTAACTTTATTGACGTATTGGAAATGTTCCAAAACGACGACCAAACTGAAGCAATCGTAATGATTGGTGAAATTGGTGGTACGGCAGAAGAAGAAGCAGCAGAGTACATTAAAGAAAATGTAACTAAGCCTGTTGTTTCTTACATCGCAGGTGTTACTGCTCCTCCAGGTAAGCGTATGGGCCATGCTGGCGCAATTATCGCTGGTGGTAAAGGTACAGCTGATGAGAAATTCGCTGCATTAGAAGCGGCTGGTGTTAAAACGGTTCGTTCTTTAGCGGAAATCGGTTCAGCACTTAAAGAGAAAGCGGGTTGGTAAGCTAAGACTTAACAATCTGTTATTCTTTATAGAAGGTCGCGAAAGCGGCCTTTTTAATTATCTTAAAGAACTTCGCAGTTTCAGTTTAATTGGGTTATTAACTGACAGATCTTTTTTCTCTTGCTCATATTGCATCTGAGCTAACATAATCAATTCATCTAATAATTCATATTCTTGATCAAATGAGAGTATGACTTCCAAAATCTGACAAGTATTAGTTATATCTTGATATATATCACTAAAGTAGACTTCATTAATCTTTAGCTTTCTTTTCAAACTATGAAGTGGATAATTTATGTCCTTAAAGCCTAGATATTTTCTTATATCAACAATAGGATAATGTGATGTTAGTAACAATTTTATTAAGTTGCTGTTATCTGAAACGTCATCTATTTTTATTGAATCAATGTATTTCTCCAGTTTTTTTAGATTTTGATGAGTTAATAGTAATCTATTGTTTAAATATTTAGTTGTGTCCTCATCAATTTCAAAAATTCCGTCTCTTGAGCCTGGGAATAGCTGCTTGTGTAATTTACTTACGCTTAAAAAAGTTTCATTACACTTATTATTAGTTAGTAAGTTATTAAATTCTTCTAGATGCTTATAATAATTTGCAAATTTGTTCTGACTTTCGATACTTTTTATTTGTGCTATTGATATCTCAGATCTGTGTTGAGCAGCATAAATTGCACCAATGGGAATTAGAAGAGATAGTATTCCAATAGGGAGCTTATAACTATCAATAAAAGTTTCGTAGCATTTTGCAGATATACATCCAACATAGTTTTCATTAATAGTCACACCATAAGTAAGCACTATTGCAATAATTAAAATTATAGAAAATGTAAACCAAACTACTCCTAACTGAAAAAAGCTTTTGTTGGCTGAAAAGAAACGATAATTTTTAAAACCTACCCAAAGTTTGTTCACTTAGCTTTTCCTTTTATTAATAGTAACCATAAGAAATATAACAGGAAAATTTTACGAAAGCATTTATAAAAGTAACAAACACCTTAAAGACAGATTATCTTCATAAATACTTTAGAATTTGGTTTTCTTTTCTAGTCATATTGTCGCGGTGGCGACTGCACCCAAAGGGAGACTACCTCCGACCTCCCTTTGGAAACCCTCGGAGCTGCTGAAAAATGTATTCTTCATTCTCATCAATAGTCGAGCTAACGTTCAGATAGCACATCCATGTGCTACTTCACTTTGCTGGCGTCCTGCCAGCAATAGCTGATATTGATTTTTTCATTCAGCATTTTTCAAAGCAGAATAATGCTTCGCTCTAGTTTGATGATTAATTTCGCTGTATCCCCAAATGGGATACGAATAAGAAACGAGCGTTGAATTCAACACCATTTCCCATCGAAGCGATTCAAATAGTATTTAGATGAACGATTTAATCATTATCAGCATGGATGCTGATAACTGACGTGATACATGGATGTATCATCGTCAGGAATGGTCAATCGGCTAAATGCTATTTGATGTTTTCGCTGAGTTGGGCACCGAGGGAGTTGTTAGAGGGAAACGGTGTTATTTCCCTCTAACGTGCTGGGGCCACCGCCGCAATATAGCTTGAATAGAGCACCAATTATTGAAAGTATTTTTCTGTAAAGCTTCCTCTTTCTGTAAAAATACTTGTTAGTTTGGCTATTTAATTCTGATTATATTGTGCGGCGGCGACTACGTCCAAAGGGAGGCTGCCTCCAGCCTCCCTTTGGAAACCCTAGGGCTGTGAACAAACGTGATTCTGAAATGAAGAAAAGTGTGTTTCGACGTAACAGCGCTGATGGCACATCCATGTGCCGACAGCGCATTGACTGGCATCCATGCCAGTAATACGTGAATATTTTTATTTATTTCAGCGTTTGTTCAAGCAGAGTTTTATGCTCCGTTCTAGTCTGGTGATGATTTTGTTGTTTTAGGTTTTGTGATTATGAAAGCTAGCTATAGAAGTGAGTAGGGCGGATTTAACCAATTCCCATGTCAGCGGTTTGCTAAATGACTAGCAATGGTAGACCTCGACCCGAGACATGGATTTCGAGGGCTGCCGCGCGGAGGGACGAGCATTCGGCAGGTATCGAGATTTACGCTAGTTGTTTAACAAAGTATTCCGCTGTTTGGGCTCCGAGGGGGTTGCAAGGGGGAAACTGGTGTTATTTTCCCTTGCGTGCTGTCGGCACACCGACAAATTAATGTTAATTAAAACACTTTTATTAAAAGAATTTCACCAGTTAACTTTAAAAGGGCATATAGTTTCAGGTTAAATACTTTATGGATTGGTTTTCTTTTCTGGTCATATTGTCGCAGTGGCGACGGCACTCAAAGTGGGTTCACGCAAACCCTTTTTGAAAAATCTTGCGCTGCTTGCAATGCTTTTCTAAAATCATAATCCTATGCTACTTAGCTTTGCTGGTGTTCTGCTAGCAATAGCTGATATTGATTATTCATTCAGCATTTTTCAAAGCAGATAAGTGCTTCGTTCTCATTTCGTGTTTACTTTTGTGTAATTGCTTTTATTTGTTATAGAAACGAGCAGTTAAGCTAAGCTATGGATGACAATTATTTCAACTTATTTTGTAAACCTCCTTCATATGAATAACCAAATGCTCTAAGTTTTATACCCACTTTTTGCTTTTAATAGTAGTAAGCTCAAAGGAGCTACCACACAATATATTTACTACATTTATACAATCTTTTAAAGTTGATAAAAATCAAATAGTTATAGAGGCTTTTCTAAAACTCCTCTTTTATTAAAAGTTCATATATTAAATGTCTGCTAAATTTTCGATGAAGTATAACCCTGTTAAATGGATAACTATATTTCAATATATGAAAATTAATCGAAAAAGGATAAGTTATGAAAGAGTTAACAAATAAGGAAGTTAAGCACGTAAACGGTGGTGTGAGTAAAATTGAAGTTATTAACTACCTAGGTGATGCATTAACTATTGGTGGTGGTATATTGGCGGGTGCTGCTTATACTGCTTCAGGTTTAGGTGTTGTAACCGTAGCTGTCGTGGGTTCTTATTACGCGGGGCAAGCTATTGGAGACTGGTTGTTTAATTGATACTTTAGGAGAAGGATATGAAAAAAGTATTAGCACTAAGTGTTATTCTGACTTTTTATAGTTTAATCATTCTTTATAGTATTTATGCTATTCCAACTGTTTTTGATAAGAGTAACTTGAAAGGCTTACTTTTAGTACTATTAGCAGGTGTTGCCTTGATAATTTGGACTAAAATTTCTTATCATATTTTAACGTCTAAAAGTTAAGGCTCCTAAAAAGAGTTTTAGCTTATTCTCATTATAAAGTTGGTGTTTAATCGTCAGTAGTAATGTTTTCACTTGTTCAAATCGTTAATGGGGTCAGGTACAACTTAAACCTAAATTGAACCTGACCCCATTTATTCTTTGACATCAATGGTTTGTTTGATCAAAATTGCTAGGCTAAACAGGTACCTAAAATAATGGATGTACAAGAAGATGAACAAAGCAATTGATCAACGTGAAGCAATGGAAGTGATGTGCAAACCAAGGTTATCCTTACCTCATGCGCTTTTGTTAACTGCAGTCGTGTTTTTGAGCGTACAAGCTCTTTGTTGGATATTTGTTGGTGAGTATAGTTTTCCTAATGCTCCATCCATGCTAGATACTACTACAGCATATAGCCGATGGTTAATGATCGATTTGGCAATTCCTTATAAAGCTGCAAATGCTTTAGATTTTACTAATCCCGCTCCGCGAGGGATTATTGCATTTATATTAGCATTTTGTACCTTTAAGCTTGCTCGGGCGAAAGTGATAAAATAGCTTATCTTTGAAATGAATAGTTCAAATATCAAGCGCTAATTAAGTTCAACACTACCCGAGTTGTCAGTGGGAAAGGTTGTTATCCCTGCTGGCATGCTGCGGCCATCATCGCGATATTGATAGCTTCCAACATAAGTTTATTTCAAGTGAAGTAATCTTATTTTCTAGTAACGTCTTAACGCATTCACCTGTATTTTTAACGAAATAGACTTTATGTATTTAGTTTTTAATCGAAACTACGAAAAAATTAGTATATGTACTTGTTTGATTTATAAACGAATGCTATAAAATAACAGCGAATAATAATAACGGATTAAATGATGGATTACCGAGAATCGACTTTATGCTTAGGAACGACAGATAAATTGCACTGTTCTAACTGTGGTGGTCAAACACATAGTATTAACTCGATAATTACTTACGGCTACTATTTCCTTGAATATTTACCCATAGTGCCAATTAAGCGAAATACCCAGGTTCATTGTTTACAATGCCAAAGTATTGTTGATATCCCTCGTAACTCAACAGATTTATCGTTAATTTTTTCAAATTTTGCTTTAGCGTTGTTTAATAAGCTGCGGTTATTAAGTACCTTTAGCGGCAGTTTCTTAATCGTTTTATTTCTAAGCTTCTACTTTTCTGACGAACAGTTACATGTCCGCCAAAGTCAAACGCATATAGATGTACCAAAAGTGAATGACTTTTATTATTTAGACTACCAAAATTCCGTCGGTGATTTTCGCCCTCATCAAAAGTATCGTGTCGCAAAAATTGTTGATATTACCGGAGGAACGGTTTCTCTTGTTTATGGAAACTATTATTACCCGCTAAAATCTACGCTAAGCAACGGTGTTAATTTAGGGCATACGGTAAGTGACGATTATTTCGAGAAAGAAAGGCATCACTTTTCTTACTCGCAATTAAATCAGTTATTCCAGCAAGGCTTTATTTATCGCGTCATTAGACCTGAGCTTAATTACATTGGCCGAAATAGATCGGCGTATATGATTGATGGTAACGTTGTTACTGAGCCTGAAATAGTCGAAAAAGAGTGGCGTTACGTACCCGGAAAGCGGCAAAACACGCAAGCGATGGCTTTTTTGAAATCAACGCATTTAGAAGATAGGTTCGAAAAAGCTTTTGAGTTGTTAAAACAGTCTGCCGACTTAGGCTACGCACCAGGACAAACACATTTGGCGGAGCTTTATTTAACAGGCATTGAAGGCCATAAGGATGTTGAAACAGCAGTGTATTGGTTATTTGAAGCTGCAAAGCAGGGTTATCAACCAGCGGTTGAAAAATATCGTGTGATCTGTCAATTAAAAGAGCAATGTCAGATTGAAGACTTTTACCAAGCGTTAAAAGAAACAGGTGCTAGTTTTACTATTTATTAAACTATTTTAATACTAAAAACTAGCTGTTTTATTTTGATGGTATTCGACTTCTGGGTAAATTTTAACGCTGAAAAACTTATTCTTTAATCGTTAATGCTTGTGACATTTCTCCGGCATTTAGCCATGATTCGTGACTTTGTACAACAAGCCATTGATTATCAGTTTTCTTTAAAACAGCTGACCAAAAAATTTGTCCGGTATATTCTTTAATACCTTTTAATTTCAATCGCAGTTTTACAAGTAATGTAAAAGAAACCAAATCAGCACTCAACACGTTAACGTTCCAGTCAAGTATATCATTGTGAAGATCTTCTACGGCAGCTCCTGCTATTTCGTAGGACGCTTTCAGTTCATCGAGTGATTTTATCGAACCACCACTTATAAAAAACGCATCACTCGTATTTGAGTAATAGTCTAGTCCCTTTAAATATTGTCTATTGTTAGAGGCTTCAAAAATTTTAGTTACGACACTGGAAGTTGTATTCATTATTTCTTGTTTTTCAGCGTCTGTCAGTAATGTTGAGGCTACTCTCTGTTTATTAGTCATAAAATCCTTAAAAAGTTATTTGATAATTCAAACGGTAAATTACGCTAGTTCTTAATGATTATTCAAGCATTTATTTGTATTAAAGTATTTAGGGATACGCTTAAGTGCGAAAAAAGGTTAATAGGGTCAGGTACAATTTAATTCCAGCGCAGGTCAAGCTATTGGAGTCTGGTTAATTAATACTTAAGAAAGTATATTAAAAAAAATTGTTAGTGAGTCTTATCTTAACTTTTTAATGCCTGATCAATATTTATAGTGTTTTTAAATTCCAGATGTTTTTGATAAAAGCTATTTGAAGGGCTTACTTCTAGTACTATCAGTAAGAGTTACATTGTTAATTTGGACTTAAGTTTCTTATCATATTTTTAATATCTGAAAAAAGTAAAGTGGGATCACAAGTTAAATGTACCTGACCCCATTAACCCATAGCCACATGCTACTTCACTTTGTATGCGCTTTAACTGCAACAACTGAGGTTGGTTATCTATTTTCCTGTCTTAATCAGGCTAGACCTTTAAATATTTTTTAAATAATAATAAAAAATGTCACACTTTTTATTATCACCGTGACTTTGTAAGTAACTTAATCAATAAAGAGAAAACCCATGAAACCTATTTTATTATTTTTACTTACCTTGTTACTTAGCGTATCAGCATCGAATGCGAATGCAGACTCGTGTATTGTTTCTAAAGTATCAGGCTCTGGCCAACCGATCTTATTACTGCCTGGTTTTGTTAGTGATGAAACGGTTTGGCAAGCGGTTGCAAACGAACTTAAAAAACAATACCAAGTACATCAAATAGCGATTGCCGGCTTTGGTAAGAATAAAGCCTGTAGTAAAGCAGAATCAATTTACCCACAAGTTATCCAAGAAATAAAGGGGTACATCACTAACAATAAACTACAAAAACCTATTATGATTGGTCATAGTATGGGAGGTTTAATATCTATCGAGTTAGCGTTAGTTAAAGATATTAATCTCGGTGGTGCCATATCTGTCGATGGTTTGCCATTTATCGGCCCAGTGTTTACAAGAAGTAATGAAACAACAGTTGAAGATCTTTCGTATCAAGCGACTTCAGCAAAAGGCATGTACCAACGTGCAACGCCAGCACAAATTAAGAACATGACAAAACAAGGCATTAGTATTCAAACGAAATTGAAAGAAAAATATCAGCACTTACTTGATATGGCCGGAGAATCAGATCCCATTACAGCTGGTAGCGCTATTTATGCAGTGATGACAACTGATTTACGCAAAAACCTTGATAAACTTCAAGCTCCGTTATTACTGGTAGGAGCAGCAGGTGGTTTTACAAATAAGGCGCAACAAACATTATTACAAGAATTATATGCAGATCAATTATCGCAGGCTTCTCAAGCAACTCTTATTATGAATAATAATGGCCGTCATTTTTTAATGTGGGATCAGCCGAAATGGTTAACCCAAACGATAGTAAAACAAGTTGAGATATGGAAATGAGCGCTAAAAGTTACCATTCAGATCTAACAAACGAGCTAAATCATTATGTTGAATTGGCCAAAAATGGAGATAAAGTCGCTTTTCAATCTTTAGTGAGTAAGGTTGCCAATACTGTTTCAGCTATCGCTTTGAGTATAACTAAAAATATACAAGACAGTCATGATGTTAGCCAATTGGTATTTGTTAAAGTGTGGCAGCAAATTAAACAGTTAAAAAATAATGACAGTGTACTGCCGTGGATCCGCCAAATTACACGCTATACCGCGGTGAATTTTGTCAGAGATAACAAAATTAATCGTCAGGTACATCAAGATGAAGATGCTTTAGACACTTTGTTAGATAAAGTTTGCGATGAGCAGCACGAGCTTGATACTAAACTGATTAAACAACAACAAAGTGAACTTATCTGTCATTTGCTGGATCAACTGCCAGATGAAAGCCGTGAAATTATCTTACTTTATTATCGTGAAGAGCATAACAGCAAAGCAGTGGCTAAGCTTTTAGGGATCACTGAATCAACGGTTCGTAAACGTTTGCAACGCGTTCGGTTACAATTAAAATCTGAAGTACTTGCTAAATATGGAGAAGTTATTTTTGCTACTGCACCTATAGGTTTAGTATCTTTATTTGCTTTTACCGCAACCGCTTCAGCACCTGTTGCTGCTAGCTCGTTTACTATTGGTGTAGCGGCAAAGCAAGGCCATTGGTTTAGTAAGTTTATACTTGGTCTAGGTGGAGCGGCTTTAGGTGGCATAATTGCTATTTTCACTAATACGTTAATGATGAATTACATGAAAAAGCATATTGAAAATGAAGAGGATGTACAAAAGCTTAATCAAATAAAGCATAAAAGTAATGCGGTAATCGCCATTACCTGTTTATTCTTTGCGCTAAGTTACAGTTTTACTCAAGGTTGGGTAATGCCAGTAGTAACCTATATTGTTTTCTTATTTGGCCTATACATAAATATAACTGCCGCTAATAAAATAACACATGCTAATTTGTGTCAACAAGCTCTCAATAGCAAAAAAAGTGCAACCTTGCTGAAGTTGAGTCAATGGGGTAATAAGTTAGGTTGGGTGCTTGGCTTAGGCGGGGGAACATTAGGCTTATTATATGGCCTATATAACAGTGGTCGTTTTCAATATTTTTTTTAATTCTTAATCAGCCAGTATTTGACAATTTTTTACATTTTATTTCAAAAAAAGAACAAGAAATATCAGAAATTTTTCTTATATTTCATTATTATGTCTTTTGATATAGATGTAAATAAAAATAAGAGGACTACATGGAGTTTCAATCTCATCACCCTGTACAGACTAGCGATCGTTTGATTGCTATTGATCTTATTCGTGGTGTTGCTTTACTGGGTATTTTGATCATGAATATTCAAGCATTTTCGATGGCTTTTTCAGCGTATAGTAACCCTACAGCATATGGCGATCTTACAGGTGTTAACTATTATGTTTACTATGTTTCACATGTTTTTGCTAACCAAAAATTCATGACGATATTCTCGTTATTATTTGGCTGTAGTATAGTACTCATGGCTGATCATATAGTGAAAAAAGGTGGAAACGCGAGCAAGATTCACTATAAAAGAATGTTCATTTTAGCCGTGGTAGGTATTGCCCATGCCTATCTACTGTGGTTTGGCGATATTTTATTTCCCTATGCTATTGCAGGGGCGTTTGCTTATTTAGGGCGAAATCTAAAAGCGAGAACGCTGATCATTCTTGGGCTTGTGTTCATCGGTTTAAGCTCATTACTGATGTGGTTGGCGGGTATCTCTCTGCCGCATTGGGAACAAGCAGAAGTTGAAGCAATGCAATCGTTGTGGATGCCTACGGCTGAATATATTCAGCAAGATTTATCAAACAATCGTGCTTCGTGGCTAGGTCAAATGGACTCACGTCATATGATGGCGTCAAAAATGCAAACAAACATCATTTTTTATATTCCTCGTATTTTGGGGCTCATGTTTGTTGGTATGGCGCTTTATAAAATGAATTTTTTTGGTCAACGTTTTTCCAATAAGTCATTATTAATTGCTGGTGGGATAAGTTTTATTATTTCAACAATAGCGATCATTGTAGAACTTGAACAAAATTTCGCATTAAATTGGAAATTTGAATTGATGTTCCTCGGTATTCAATATAATTATTGGGGCAGCATTTTAATGGCATTTTCTTATATGTGCTTCTTACTTGTATTTTCTCGTTTGAATATACTACCTCTGCTGCAAAGTGCGATTACTAATGTAGGCAGAATGGCATTAACTAACTATTTGTCACATACCATTATTTGTTGCATTATTTTCTATGGTTGGGGGTTTGGTCTGTATGGTTCACTTGAACGAATTGAACAGTTCGCGGTTGTATTGGCTATTTGGCTATTTCAATTGGTTTTCTCAACATATTGGTTGAAACATTATCGCTTTGGACCATTTGAATGGGTTATGCGTTCATTAACCTATAATTCGCTACAGCCATTGAAAAAATAGCTATTTAATAGGTCACCAAGCACACTTTTAAAAGCAGGTATATGATGAAAAACCTACTAACAGGGTTGAGCATGTTACTTTTATCATTGATCAGCGTTATAACGTTGGCTGATGATAAGGCCTCTGATCGAGAGGCGATAACCGCTCAAGCAAAAGCATTCTCTCAAGCATATGTTGATGGCGATATTGAAACGATTATGGCTATTTATAGTACTGAAGCTAAGATTGTTGATGTTAATGACAACATTGAAAGTAACATTGATGCTATACGCCATTTTTGGACTGCAAACCCGAATAGTAAATGGCAAATAAAGTGGCATAAAACAACATCAACAGAATTAATCATTGAAGGCAATATGGCCAGTGATATTGGCTATTATTCTGGGATGTCAATGCACGAAGATGGCAGGGAAGTTGAGTTTGGTGGAGCTTATGTTATCGTTTGGCGTAAAGTTGATGGTATTTGGCGCATGCATCTTGATATGTGGAATAACATTGATAATGAGTCGTTAAAACAGTAAATTAATACATTGACAATCCTTTGGCGACTTATCAACCGAAAACAGTGTCAATGTTTCACCTTTCTTTAAGTAGTGGTTATTCTTCGCCACTACTTTTCGCTGTTCTATAACCCGGTTTCGCAAGAATCTCAATATAAAAGCTTTTCAAATTATGATCAGCAGCATGATCAATTGATTTGTTCAATTGAGACACATGAATCATATCGGCAGTGGCTTCTGTTGTTCCATATTTACAATCAAAATCCCAGTAATCAGCATCAGTAGGAAGCTGTTTATTTCTTTCTCGTTTTAAATATTTTTTTACTTCAAATTTTATTGCGTCTACAAGACGTGGTGTTTTGATTTTTTCATGTTCTAAAGAAAACGTTTTTTTCATGTGTAACCTTAAAGCTATAATTAAAGGGGTGATGGAACCTCTTAACAAGGGGGTATTCTAACATACTAAGGAGCTTTCAGTTAGCTGCAAATATTTCTTTGAATCCGTTTATAAAAAAAGTAGTTACTTCTATCGCATAAAATAATGTGCTTCATTTGTTTTTGCCTTGAGGGCACTTAACGACCATTTATAGCACGGCTGATATTGCCATTTTTTGTAGCAGCTCATCGGCAATGTTTGCTGCAGAGAATCCTGGCGAAAACCTTCCTCTGAGCTCTCCCTTAGGCCCAATGATTGAAAGCAATATTGAGTGGGCTACGGTATAATTTTGCCCAGTTTTTGACACGTTGAACTGTATACCCAGACTGTCAGTTAATGCCGTTAATTGGCGTTTACTGCCTGACACACCAACAAAGTTAGGATTAAAATATTTAACAAAATAGCCTAAGTTCTTAATACTAACTCGCTCATGATCTACTGAAACGAAAACAAAGTTTATTGGGTGAGCTACTTCTTGTTCGGAAAGCTGCTGCGCAAGTAACGACATTTGAAATAAACTTGTCGGGCATATATCTGCACATTTACTATAACCAAATAACACTATGGTCCAATGTTTATGCAATGAGTGGTTATTGAACGTCCCTAAGTCAGACATTAAGGTAAAGGTATTTATTGGTCGTGGGTTATCTAGCCATTCAATTGTTGATTTTTTAACATAATGTCTATGTTTATTTAAAGAGAAATTTGAAGCAATTATTATGCTTACAGTTATGCCAAAGAAGCAACAAAGAAAGAATGCCCATTTACGCATTTTTAGACGTTCTATGCGTTAAGTAAATTAATCCAATGGCAATCATTGCGGGGAAAATAACACCAGCAAAGTCATCAATTAGCGCTTCTGGATTACAAATACCTGCATAGACTTCCCAGATATGAAATATTGCGTGACCAGTGAGCCAAAGCGTGGGAACAACCCATAGATCAACGCTATGTTTTTTTAAAAGTGCTCCGTAAATAAAGGCAATGCCAATTAATAGGTAGATGATGCCAATATCTCTAATGAAGTGTTGGTTAAATGGTCCACGATCAGGTACACCAGGCACTAACCAATACCAAGTGTCTGGACTAAATGTCATTAAAACGCCATTAACGAAGGCAAATAACCCAAGCAAAATAGCAGTAAACATTATTGATATTTTCATCTAGTTTACTCCTCTATTGTCTGTAAAGTTGAATTAGGTATGAGAGGTTTACTGTTTATTTTTATTTGTTGGCATGCTTTTCCGTAACCTAGAGAGTATTTTAATGTGGGGTAAACACGAGTTGAACTAATAGCATAGGCAATCGCTATAAGAGCTTTATTGCCCCATAGCATTATTATTTTTTCGCGTAATTCATCAGCTGTTGGGTCATGAGTTAATACCTTCTCAGTATACTGAACAATTAATGCAGTTTCTTCCGACAGACTTGTTAAGTCATTAATTATGATAGCTTCAATCGTACTTGTTGGAATTTCAGCTTCAAGAGCCATATTTACCATTAACTGAGTGCATGAGCCGCAATCATCCCAAAGAATAGTGCGAATTCTTGCTGCATATAATAGCTCATTAGCAAGCGTGCCTTTATGTGATGACATAGTTTGAAAGCACATAAACTTAATAAAAGCAGCGAAGTCAGTGTGCAATATGCTTTGCATATAGCTTACATCATAGTTGTATCGGTTTTTCATCGCCAACAACATCTTATTGCATATATATCGAAACATCTTACTATCCTTATTGTTCTAACGTTAATGGGCTTGTTTCTGGGCGCTTAATAGGAACCTTTTTACACGTCTTATCTGCTTTACTCGCTGTTTTGTATAGTAATATCCCGCTGATAACAAACAACAATACACAGGTATAGAGCATGGTATTGAAGTCATTTCGCTCAACTAACATAGAGGCAAGCATAGGCCCGCTTGCGATACCCAATGAAGAGGCAACTGCAGACATTGCGGCAAGTCTGCCACTGTTATCAAACTGTGCTGTCATGGCAAGTAAATATGCTAATAATGCTGGCCATGAAAAAAACAGTAAGGCTAATGCGATCACAAATGATAATGAAGTGTTCAGAGTTGCTAACAAGACGGCAGCTGTAATTGAAGCAATTATTCCAATAATTAAGGGAGGTCTTCGACCAAAGCGGTTACCTGAAATTACCGGCATTAGTGCACCAAGTAACCCTAATAATCCTGTTGTTGCAATGTAAATATTTGTACTGTTATGACTAATGTTAGCGTGTAAGCCGATAAGTCCGCTGTAGGCATATATAGCACTTGCTGCTGTTTGATAAAGAAATATTGATAACAACAATAACGTTGAATACTTACTAAAGATAAGGCCGACTGAATTTTGCAGATTCGTTGCTTTTATCTTTGTTAATTTAGGGACTATTAGTACAAACAAAAGACTGAGCATGGAAATGCTTGCCATAATATAGAAAACTGTAAACGTGCCTAGTATAGGCTCTAAAGTTGGTAATAGACCGATGACTAGCGCACCTATCAAGAATTGGATAAATAGCAGAAAGCCAAATGCACGATCGGGGTTTTGTAAACGCGCTAATACAGAAAATACTATACCAGTACAAACCCCACCAATAACGCCTGCCATTAAGCGCCAGCTCAACATTAACGAGTATCCATTGATTCGAGAAGTGCCTAAATCAATCAGAACTAATAAAGCTAAACAGGCAAATGTTGCTTTGCGCCATGCGATATGACGTACTAGAAAAATAGCGATCATACTCCCAAATATACCGCCATAGCTGTTTGAAGCGACGATTTGCCCTGCGTCACTACTGCTATAAGAAACATTAACGGCTAATGCGTTTACTACACCGGGTAAAAAATTAATGTAGGCAAGGCCAGCCATAGCAATGAAGGCAAGCAAAAAGTAAGTGAAAAGGCTATTTTTTTCTGTTCTATTTAAATGAGTATTCACCGATTTTATTCCTTTCTGGGTTGAACTCAGGATGAAAAATGAGATATTAATGCATTGGAATACAGAGAAAAATAGACGGAATAACCATACTATAGTGAATGTTTTTCATGAACGTTTCTTGTTACTATGAGAAGATTAAACACTGAGATAAGTATGTGAATGGACAAATTACGGTCTTTAGAGATATTTTTAGCAACTTATGATCATGGTAGCTTTGCAGCAGCGGCAAGAGCATGTAATACCGACCCATCAACCGTTAGTAAAGCTGTTCATCGCTTAGAACTGCAACTCGGGTTAACGTTATTTCAGCGTTCCACAAGAAAGTTAAGCATTACCGCAGCAGGAGAAAGGTACGCACACACTGTTAGGAAAATGACTAAAGAGCTAGCAATATGTGAAGATGAATTAAAATATTCAAACAATACGCCTAGCGGTAAACTATGTATTAGTGCAGCGGTTTGTTACGGACATTTGTATATTCGGCCGCTTATAAGTGCCTTTTGTGAGCAATACCCTGAGATAGAATTAGTACTTGAAATTAATGATTTACATGTGGATATTATCGAAAATAATATTGACCTAGCGATTCGTACAGGCTTTGTTAAAGATAGCCGTTTGGTTGCAAGATGTGTGAGCCCGATGGACTTTCTTACCTGTGCATCCCCACAATATTTAGCTAATCATGGTACACCAGGTTGTTCAGATGATTTTCATCAACACCAATGGATAGGCTTTCGTATAAAAGAAACACAACAGTTACAACCTATTTTATTACCTAATAGCCAAGGAGAATACAGACCGTTTTCATTGAAACGAAGCCATATTACCGATGATGGTGAAACTATGGCTCATATGTGTGTTGATGGTTTAGGATTTGCCCAACTACCGCATTTTCTCGCAAAAGAAGGGTTGCAAAATGGCAGTCTTGTTTCTCTTTATCCGTGTTATAGAGCCCCTCAACCTGAGAGTGGCGTATTTGTTATTTATCCTAAACGCGATTTCCTACCCGCTAAGGTAAGAGTATTTATTGATTTTCTCACACATTATTTAGACGAAATAGGTGAAAGTGCTAACCACACTTGGGCAAAAAACTGGCCCCCGTTGATAGCGTTTTCTAATGAGGGTAAGTAAGGTTGATATGCCAATGAAAGATAGCTTTCATTGGCCCATTAGCTGTTTCCCCATGGATTGAACTTACCGGTATTGCGCTTTTCTGCTCTTTGCCTGGTTTTTTCTGCGCGTTTTAATCTCAGGTTTTCTGCATCTTCAAAGCTTAATTCAGCCGGTTCTTTAGGGTTTTCATTGTTGGGAATTATGCGTTCGCGCGGCGGTTTCTCAAATTCTCGATCACTTGCTCGTGGTAAATTTTTATATTGATATAGGTAGAATGATTCAACTTTTTCTCTCGCCCATTGTGTTTTCTTTAAAAACTTTACACTGGCATTAATGCTAGGGTTTTTATTGAAACAATTAATATTGAGGTAAGCATAAAGCAAAGGAAACCCATAATGATCAACAATTTCATTCAGCACAGTTGTTAAACTTGTACCATGAAGTGGGTTAGTTAAATAGGGATTTTCGTTGGTCATAAAAATGATTTACTAGCATAATTTGCGCGAAGTATAGTTCAAGCGCGCGTGTATTTATATCTTTAAGGTTACTCTTTTTTATTTTTCTTAAAGAGCGGTTGTGAATACACGCGATATTAACGTTAACGACTTACACTCTGTTAAAAAGTGTTGTTACCATTCATGTTAACCTTCTCGGCAATATTTTTGATATTGACAGAGCCTGAACCGTCATCGACTAAAGTAAAGCTTTTGGCTTGATCGACGTTAATACTGCCTGAACCATCCGAAATAGAAACTTCTTGTTTGACATTTTTCACATCAATACTGCCTGAACCATCATCTATGGTAACAAACCCTTGTATCGATTTAGCTGTGATAGAGCCAGAACCATCATTTATCGTTAGTGAGCCTTGGATTGATTCTACGGTAATTTCTCCAGAGCCATCGCTTATGTTTACATCGCCGTCAATAAAAGAAATATCAATACTGCCAGAGCCATCGTTTATGTTGGCGGATTTTACATTTGTTAGGGTTATTGGGCCTGAACCATCTTGAATATTTACTGAGAATCGACTAGGTAATTGCAATGCTAAATCAATTCGTGTGCTTTCATTAAAACCTTTATTTTTGGAAGTTAACATCGCGTAAGCATTTTCATTTGTTAATGATAATTGATAATTATCGTGAGCCTCTTTTTGATAAATTTGGGCAACTACTTTGATGATATTAGTGTCACTTCCGGTTATTGATAAAGAGCCTGAACCCACATCTATTTTAATTTTTTGTATGCTATCGGCGTCAAGTTGTAAGGTTTTTGTGTCTTGTAAGGTTAAAGAAGAGTGCCAGTTAGCTAAGGTTGAGAAGGCAATTATAGCCGTGGCAATTAAGGCTGTTATTGGTTGTAGAAGTTTCATTTTAATCCTAATACTTATTATGTTTTATAATTAAGTAACGAGAAATGATAAAAAGGTTTAAACCGATTTACAAAAATTATACTTTTTAGCCTGATAGTTTTTCAATCGCTTTCATTTTTTTGTCTATTAACTCAATTAATGTACCAGTTAATGTCATTAATTGAGTTTCAAGTAACTTGCGTGTTTCTTCTGCTTGTGTTGATTTTTCGTACTGTAATTCAGTGAGTTTACGCTGTGCTTCTTTTATTTGTTCTTTGACTTCTTTAATGAGTTTATTGAGTTGGGTAATTTCACTGTCTTGAGGTTCGGTTTCTGTTTTATCAGTTTGGTTTTCAATGATTTGTTCACCCAATTTTTTGCCGATTTCTTGCTGTTCTTTTTCAAACTTTTCAAGTGCCTCTGCTGAAATAGATACGCGTGTGCTTGGTATACTATTAGAATGACTATCCGCAATATTAATATTTGTCACACTGTTATCTTGTCTAACACTTCTAAGTGATGACAACTGAGTTGATAGCGAAGATGAAACGTTTAAGGTGTTCATATCAATAGTAATGGATTTGAATATGCGTTTACTTGTTATCGGCAAAGAATAAACTTTCTTTACATGTTATTTATTTCAGTAGTGGAACTTGGTTGAGCTGAGAAAATATCTAGGCGTTTAAAATGATTAAGCCATAAGGTTTGAGAAAGTAACCAGTAGCCAGTGAAGGCTACTGGTTATCGAGAGATTAAGAGTTAATGATTAAATAATGACTCTTCGGTGATTAACTCAATAGAGTTTAATACATTAGCAAAGCTATCAGTTAATGAATCACTGTTTAGTACGTTTTGACGGTGCATTTCGAAAAGCTTGTTATATTTTTTGATTTTCTTTCCGAGCACTCTCCAAGCTTGTTTCTTGGCGCCCATCGGCCAAGATTCAAGTTCTATTTTACTCGTCGCTAATCGACTTGAGAACATATTCATCGCTCCAAGTGCCATCTGTCTATGCTGTGAATTAGAATCAGCACTTGAGATAGTTGCTAAGCCCGATGCCACTTCAGATGCTTGTTTTAATGCGTCATAATAATCTTTCATCGCATCTTCGTCGTATTCATCAACTTCAAAATCATATTGTCTATCGCGCACAACATTATGCGTTTGTACGGCGGTATGATGTGTCACAACGGTTGGCTCGGGTTGAACTTCAACAATGGTTGCGCTTGCTGTCGCTTGTGGTGTTGGGTCATCAGCACCGCCAACGGTAAGCATGCCTCCTTTACCTAGCCCCCCTTTAACTTGCTGTGCTTTATAATTTCGCAGCGCTTTAACCATTTGGTTATATGAATCTGCAAATGCTGCAGTGATTATTTTACCTTCGGGAGAGTTACTAAACCCACTTGCTCCTGCAAAACCACCTGAAAACAGTCCACCAAAAAAACTAAAATCGTAATTACCCGCGTTTCCAACGGCGGCTGAAACTTGAACACCTGATCTATTGTCTATAAGTAATAATGTTGTGGCTGCTTCATTTTTGCTTAAACCGCCGCCAATAATGGAACCGAAAGACCCTAATAATGATGCGCCAACGGCTTTTAATCCTTGCGTACCTTGTGCTGAAAATTGTATTTCAGGACTTATGGTGTAATCTGCTGCTACCATTTGACCACCACCTAGATTACTGCCTTGCCTAAGTTGTCCTGATTGCATGAGTTGGCGTTCTCGGTTCATGGCATTCATAGCCTTGCCACGCTCAACGACAACAAAACAATTAGACTGTTGTATCATTAATCTAACAACAGGGAGCGTACTGCCGAGTTTTGGGTATCTGCGTCGATAATCATGCCACCATGCTAAAGAAGTATCTTCAAAGACCGATAAGGTACCTAAAGGTATGGTACATTTTTCTAATCCTGCATTGTCATTTTCTGCGTTACTACCTGCAGCACCACCGCTCACAACATTACCACTTGAGCCTCCCATTTTAGGTGAAGTGGACATACAGCCTATTAACGTGATAGAGATGCTACAAACTACAATTAGCTTTTTTAAATTGAAAGGGGTAGTAAGGATTTTGATATTTTTATTCGCCATGTTCATTTCTCCATTGAAAAGCTTTAATCCTTGCGATTTATCTAAAGATAATAAATAAATCGAGTGTTAATTATATTGAGAACAAAACGTTAGCATTTCGTTAAAAAAGAGGCATCGATAGATAACGGAATTTATCGACAGTTAACGCTATTTAACGATAATTTATATATTTAAAACAGAATCTTTTTGGTTTAATATTAAACAGATCTTGAGTGGTGATTAAATAGCTATAACGCTTTATTTAGTTTATACCAAAGGAATGTTCACGGAATGAAAGAAAAAGTACAGCGTAAAAGAGGGATCAAAGCGTCTCGTGTAAAACTTGAACACGCACTGTTTGCAGCAGGCTTTAAAACTCAAGCGGCTTTAGCTGAACATATTGCTAATATTGAGCAACTCGAAAGTGCGCCTAAAGATATGGTTAATCGTGTTTTTAGGGAAAAAGCCGTGTCTGCGGCATCAATTGAACGAATTGCCGCTGCGTTAAATGTTGATGCTTACACTTTATATTTAACACAAGAAGACTCTTTATCACCGAGTACGGTATTGGTAGATGGAGCAAACGATTCATCAGTTGAATTTATAAAAAATCGTAACAGTCTACAATTTTGGATTGCAGTTGTGATTGGTGTTTTTTTAGTGATTATTGTTTTGTGGCAAGGGACAAAGCCTTCGGTAGAAAATTATATTTCGCAAACTAAAAACAAAGTTGTAGATAACACAGCTTTCACTAAACAATACCGCTCGATGACAGAAAAAGGATTAACACCTGCTATCGCATTTTATGCAAAACCTGAACTTGAATCAGTACTTGTCAGCTTACGTCATCAATTAGAAAATGACTTTAATATAGTTGCTGACACTATTATTAGCTCTCCTGAAACGATACTTCCTAGCGAACAAATTACCCTAAAACAAGTTGATTTTACATTGAGTTTACAAAGCCGTCAGTTTGGTCGGCATATTTTAGTGGAAACGTTTTTAGCAAATGAACAGCAAAAAGTGTTAATAAATCAACACTTTTTTATTAGTAAGGCTTTGTTTTTAGAACCTACATTATTGACAAAAAAGCTCGTTGAACCGATCCAAACACGTGTTACAGGTCAAACTTCTACAATAGAACAAAATAATGTCGTTGATAGTACCGCAGCGATGTTTTATCTAGAGGGAATAGCTTGGCTAGATGAATCTTATGATCTAAATAAAATTAAAATGGCACAAGGTCGTTTTCTCAATGCTATACAAATAAATCCACGCTTTGCTCGTGCTCATGCTGGTTTATGTCAAGCGTATATTTTTGAAAGCTGGAGCGGAGATGAAAAGCATTTATTGGCCCAAGCAACTAAACATTGCCAAATAGCAATAGACATTGATCCTAATTCTACGAACGCTATTGCTGCAGAAACATTCCTAATGCGCCGCACAGGCAGATTAGCAGAAGCTATTCAAAGATTACTCTCACTGCCAAATAAAAATGCCGAATTAAACTATGAATTAGCGTATGCACAATTTGAACAGTTTAGACAATTGGGTCTAGATAAAGAGTCGTTAGATACTGCGAGACAATCAACTTTACAGGCTATTCGTCAAGATGAACATATGTGGAAGTATTATCTGCTATTAGGGTTAATTGAATGGACAGATGGTCATACAGAACGAGCGATTTTAGCTTATGAAAAAGCTGCTCAATATAATCAAAGCGATGTGGTTTTAGCAAATTTAGGTACGCTAAATTATTGCGTAGGAAATATTGAAAGTGCAAAAGGTTATTATCATCAAACGTTATCAAAAAAACCTGATTCATACTTAGCATTAGAGCAACTTAGTATGTTGCATTACTTTGCCGGTGAATACCCCAAAGCTATCGAATTACGCTTACAAGCTATTGCATTAGCGGGCGAAGCCGGAATTCATCAAATATGGGGAGGGCTTGCTGATATGTATGTTGCTAATAATCAGCACAATGAAGCGATTAATGCTTATCAAAAAGCACTAGCGGTTATTGATCGAGACTTTGCTAGGGGCAATGAAACGATTAACGATAAAGTGTATCAATTGTATTATTCAGTGCGTATAGCAAAAGAAAACGGGATGAAGCAACTATCTGAAAGTGACTTGTTAACACGCATAGAACCTTTATCGTCAAGAAGTGATAGTTTAGATTTATCAACTAAAGTTAGAGTGGGATTGTTATATGCGTACGTATCTAAAGATGATAAGGCACAATTGTATTTATCTAAAGCAATAGAAAAATGTCCTATTTATCAGCAATTGCCTGAATTAAAAGCAGATGATAACCAGTTTGTTTTTAAAACCCAGTTGTAGGTACTTGCGAGTAAAACGTTAGGGTCATCGAGATTAAGTTTTGTTGAACTCACGTATCTTTGAAGAAATACGAGGTTATCAACATGCTTGCTAATTTTGCATTTTGATGAGTAATACCAATTCGCATAAATATTCGATCATTCAACGAGAATTAAACGCTTTAGAGGCACGGCGTTGATTGCAAAGAATGGTTATTCAGGAGAACGTGCTCCTACGTTCTCTAATAAGCTACATCCTTGTAGCGTCCTTTTCAAAATCAACAACACAGGCTATGAAGCGTTTAAACTCGCCCTTTGGGCTGACGGATCCCCATTTTTATATAACTGAACATATTTGATAATAAGCTAAAAAGTTTTCTCGACTTTTCTGTAGATAGTGATTTTTAATTTTGTGGAGTCTATGCCGAATTACTTGCTTCGCCAATGTAAGAAACGATAGAACTCTGCGGTGTTTTATCGTATTAGCCTGAAACATTATTTGCCAATTGCGCTGCTCCGCTTCAAAGCCAACAAACCAAAGTAATAGACTGGCTAAACATGCAATTAAGCACAAGGCACTCATTCGCCTTACGCCTTGTGTTTTACTAAACCGCCACGAAAAGCCATATTGTTGGCTTTTGTCATCGCGAAAGTTTTGCTCAATTTGCATCCTTTTACTGTACAACTTAATTACTTGATCACTAGTGAGTGTATTATCTGATGTTGCGAGTAACCATGGCTCATGAGCATGCCGTCGATACATGCGAGTATCTTTAGTAAAACGGCTATTCCCTTTTCGTCCTTTGTATTTTCCTTTGTACAAATGGAGAAATGCATCACATGCTGTTGGACTGTGTTGAGTAACCCTCGCTTTGCCAAGTCGAGTTGGTTGACAGCTCGCTCCCTGATGAAAGGCAGGGAGTTTTTCCCAAGTATTTTTACCTTCTAACTTACATGTCATCGTGCCTCTGAGACGGCCAATAAAGTGCCATCCTAATGAACGGACTTTAGTATACCAAGGAGTAAGAAAACCACCATCTGACAAAATATAAACGGACCGGTGTTCACCAATAACTTGAAGGAGGTTGTCTAAAAATCTGGCATTGGTTTCTGGCGTATCAAAATCTTTTAATTCAACAACCATGTTGTAAAGCACTAAAGAACGGCCGTCAACGAGTAAACTCGCTCTAAGCAGGTGGTAATCTGAACGACAACAACCACTCCAGTCCACTGCAATGGCTAAATAAGGCAAGTTGCTAATGATTGGTTTGGCCAACGAAGCGTATATTTCAACTTGTTGGTTAAACAAATGCTCGTTATTAAGAAAACGATCAACCCTTTTTATTTTATGCTTAATGTTCGCACGTCCAGCTAAGTAACGCCCCAAACTTGTTAAGGTTAATCTATCAGACGCTATAAGTGCTTCAGAGCATGCTTTAAGTGTCTTCATTCTCGCTTGATTGAAATTCGATAAGGACTTATCAAAGAAGTTATGGCAAAGTAAGGATTCAGGCATAGCATTTTACTCTTATTTTTGTTTTGGCGAACTAATAAGATCATAAAATGTTGTGCCTGTCATTTTTTGGGGATTCGTCAGCCCTTTGGGAGCGTGTTAGAGGCGCGATAATTGCGCAAAACGTGTTTGATGTAGAACAACTATACCTGCACACGTTTCGTTTATTCTCCCACCGCTGACATCGCTCTGAACTGACTTAATCTTTATGCGAATTGGTATGAATGTTAACTCTCAAGTTCGAATATAAACACTCTTGATGATAACAGATTCATAGAGTGAGATAGACAAATGGAAAGTGAAAGGTGCTACTTTCCATTTGTCATTTTAGTCAATAAATGCAGTATGATTGTTAAGCGATTAATCAGGTCGATTTTTCTTGAACGGTTGGGTGATCCCTGAGTACTCATTAGCGCCTAATCTTGCTAAAGGCGCTATTTTTTCAGCATGGATTGTCATCCTTTCATTGCTTGAGGAGACCACGTTATCATTGAGAAAAAGTGTTTTTACCTCGACAAATATTAAGCTTTGAGGTGTGTTCCCAATTTCTTTAATTTCATATAATTCACAACCATACGCGATATCACACTGTGCTAGTCTAGGAAGGTCAAATTGATCAAAGGTCGTTGTGTTGAGTAAATTCGTGTCAATTTCTGCTAACTCTGATTCACCATGCGCTAATGTAGCAGCGGTTTGTGTGACGAGTGATGCTTGGCTTTCACTAGCAATGTGTATGACAATTCTTTGATTTTCTAGAATATTCGTTAATGTATCTTTTACTTCACCATGAGGTTTTTTGCCAACAGATATCATTAAAAGCGCCGGTTCACTACTTATCGCAGTAAAATATGAAAAAGGAGCGAGATTTAATACTTGGCGAGTAGTGCCTAAATTTGAAGCGGTTAGTGCCCATGCTATTGGTCTTGGGATCACTGTCTGTGTCATGAAATGGTATCGTTGGTTAGCAGAGAAATCGGAAAAATTTATAAGCATAATAATGAATAAATAACTGTAGATGAATGTATTGATTTATAACAAGTTAGTTTTTGTGTTACCACCATAAATTGTAAATTTGTTAACACGATGCAAGTTATTCAATATTTTTGTCTTATGAATGACAATTTTGTAGTTCTAATTTTAGCCAGTTTAGTGCGCACTCTCTTCCTAGCTGATAACCATCAAATGTTTTCATGTTTAACTTATCGACTGATCTTGCATGGGCCAGTATGTTCGTTTGTTTGGCGTCGAAAGGGTGATAATGTACTATCGCAAAAGCGGCAATATTGCTTAATGACCCTATGCATAACTGTGCTTCGGGCGTATAGGTATAGCGATTAATTTTGTTGACTAAGATGCCTAGTTTATTTGAATAATGTTGCTGTAAAAACGTTTCGTATTCTTCTACCATCTCTAAAGTAAACGTTACATTATTATTGACGATCACTTCCGCAGTATTTTCGGAAAGTTTTTTGATATAACCAAAGCTCAAGCGGTACAACATGGGCTTATCTCGCAAGATGAATAGTTATTTAAATATAGTATAAATACGGTAATTAAAAAATTTTTGTGTTGAAATTATACTAAGGTTAAACCATGGGTAAAAATAAAAATGCGTTTGATAGGTTCTGACTATATTAGACTAACACCACCTCTATATCTTCATCAAATGACTGTTCTAAATAGATAATAGCTAACTCAATAGAGCCAAACTTGTCATTTAACTGCTGACGTGCGTGTTTTTTTGCATTGGCTAGTTTTGGCTCTGATGTGTGTGCTAAAAATAACCAAGTTTTAACGAGCGTTTCAGGATACGTTTTCATACATTGCTTTCCTTGCAATAATACCAATTCGCATAAATATTCGGTCATTCAGCGAGAATTAAACGCTTTAGAGGCACGGCGTTGATTGCAGAGAATGGTTATTCAGGAGAACGTGCTCCTGCGTTCTCTACATCCTTGTAGCGTCCTTTTCAAAATCAACAACACAGGCTATGAAGCGTTTAAACTCGCCCTTTGGGAGCGTATTAGAGGCGCGATAATTGCGCAAAATGTGTTTGATGTAGAACAACTATACCTACACACGTTTCGCTTATTCTCCCACCGCTGACATCGCTCTGAACTGACTTAATCTTTATGCGAATTGGTATAACTACTGTTGATAAAGGTATTATAGACGAATTTTTTAATGTTATAAAAATTGCTAGGGTATTTTTAACGATAACATACGCAGATTTTGTTGTTTTCGTCAAAGGCAATGGTGAATTACATGCTTAAGCTTTGTAAGAATAATGAATCGCGGTATTTGACGTTTTTTTGGTATAAAAGAGGTGCGTTTAGCTCAGCCCAAAGGGCAGCGTTTTTAGTCATTTATACGTCGTTATTGCTGTTTCATGTGGAATAACCACACATTAATCGCAATGCCTTGTCTAAATGCCTATAAACTGCTGCAAATAAACCTGAAAGATCAGCAGGCCTTAATTAATAAGTTGATATTTTTTCTTTAATTCATGATGTTGAGGTGAATTTAAGAATATCTCAAGTTGTTGATTAAAGTTATTTCGAAAGAAGTGGCTTTTAAATGCCGCACTGTATAGGCTTTCTGGGAATACTTTATGTATGGTTAATTGGTTAATATCTTCGCCAGGGTAATATTTGCTGAGCATATAGGCAAAAATATTTTTATCCATAATGATCACCTCAACTCTTTCCTTAAACAACATTTCTAATTGGTGTTGTTGTTTAATTATTTGAATGTAAACGGGGCTAAGTTCAGCACTTTTAGCAAATTCACTGCCGAGTACTTTATGGGCTGATTGAAAAGTTGCTAATGAATAACTTGCTAAATCTGCAACCTTATCAATGCGTAATTCATTTTTCTTTAATGAAATGGCTACATTTTGGTAAGTGATATAAGGTTCGGATAAATAGGCTTTATCGCCAATTATTTGTTTGTTAGCGGTTAAAATAATATCAATGTCATGCTCATTCAACATGCGCTCTGAGCGGCCGAAGGGAACAAAAATATAATTTGGTTGTTTATTCAATTGGTTGAGAACATTGGTAATTAATTCTAACTCAAAGCCTGATTGTGTTTTTTCAATCACATAAGGAGGCTTCGTTAAACCGACAACGACATTCAGTGTTTCTTTACCAAAGGTGATAAAAGAAAGAGCACAGAAAAATGCAATGAAACACAGTTTGAGTAAGATATTAGAGTGCATGGTACAACTAAAAAACGCTTAATACTGATTTATTGTAATAGGATATTCCTCAATACGCTAGGGCTTGTTGAACTTTCGCGTTTATTTTGGCAGCAGTTTATTGGTATTTAGACAAGGCATTGCGATTAATGTGTGGTTATTCCACATGAAACAGCAATAACGACGTATAAATGACTAAAAACGCTGCCCTTTGGTTCAGCTAAACGCTATTTCTTCATCGTTGTTCGCCATTTACATGGAATAACCATGCGATATTGCTCACGCCTTGAACAAAAGCGTTTAGTTCGAACAAAATTTAATCTCGAAAGATCAACAGGCCCTAGTTAAAATGTCTAAAGAAAAACTGATATTGCAATCAAAGGTTTTTCTTTATATTTATTCGCTTTATAATTCGTGTAATTATGCGTACACAATGAGAATGTAATGAATCCGATTATTCAACTTTTAAGAGATGAAAACATCCCCGATGAACAAATTAAGGCTGTTTTTATCCAATTAACTGACAATCCTTTAATGGCGATGAATAGCATTGCTGAACTTGGCATTCCACAAGAAAAGCTTCAAGCGGTTATGATGCAAGTGATGACACAACCACAACTGATACAGGAAGCTGTTATTGAGTTAGGATTAGACGTTGAAGCGCTTGAAAAAGCCAAGAAAACGCTTGAACAGTCAAAACAATAAAACAGGCTGTATAATATAGACACTCTGTATCTTATGACGATCATTTATTTATTCGTTTATTATTGTTTTAAGGCGAGTGCGTAAAGCAGGTAACAAATCTTGTTCAAACCATGGGTTTTTTGTTATCCATGGGATATTTCGAGGGCTAGGATGGGGTAAAACAATCTTATTATCATCTAGTAATGACGGCCATTGTTTACAGAGTTCGGTAAGGGATTTTGAGTTTGATAAGTGCCAATTGGCGGCATATTTGCCTAGTAAAATAGTAAATTGACATTTTGTAAGTGTAGCAAGCAACGGTGCTCGCCACGTGTTAGCACAGCGTTTTATGGGCGGTAAGTCACCTGATTTGCTTTTACCAGGGTAGCAAAAACCCATTGGCAAAATGGAAAAAAGCTTATTGTTGTACAGTTGTTGATCTGTGACTTGTAGCCATTGTTTTAATCGCTTGCCACTTTGATCATCAAAAGGTGTGGAACTCATATGAGCAGATACGCCAGGTGCTTGACCTGCAAGTAGTATTTTACTTTTATGATGGTATTGTAAAACAGGATTTGCTGTAAATGGCAGCTCTTTTTGGCATAAGGTACATTGCTGTACGCTTTTAATCAGTGTGCTTACAGATGAATGTTTCATAACCGTTTCTTAATACCAACAAAGATTTACTTCCGTGTTTACTGATAAATATTAACCGGTAACTTCGTACTATGAATAAAAATGAACTCTTACAATACTTTCCTTGTGGCGGTGTAATTGACCATGAAGTGGAAGTAATGGATGTTAAACCATTAAAACAAAAAAATGCATGGAATGCTATTGCTACTCTACCACCTGCAAACACGGCTAAATCGATTATCATCTATCGTTTAGGAGAAGGTGAAGAGGCTGAGTATAGAGCGATTCCAGCCAAATGCCCGCATCAAGGCGCTGATTTATCAGGTGACGAGCTAAAGCTTGACGGAAATGTTTATTGTCATCTTCATAAGCGACCAATCTGTGTGTTTAGCGAATACAATTACGCTTTTAATGTGATTAAACGTGATAATAAGTTTGTCATAACGCCATAGCAAAGTACGACATAATGTATCAGTGCACTCAATATTAATAGTTGTTATCTAAGTTGAGCAGCTAAACTGTCTTTTACATCAGCTTACCCAATATTCTTGAGCGTAATGCAAGGTAGAGGGCACTTAGCGTGATTGAAATACGAATGCTGTATATTTTTGAAAATGATAAAAGGGCAATAGCAGAAGTAGCTAGCAAATTGGTGATCATGAAAACACATATTTTAAATGGAGATGCTTTACTTCAACGCTTCCCGGAAGCAATAAAAGGGGAGAAAATTATAGCGCGTGAATGTTTGGTTGATGGTGACCTATTTGGTGATACCTTTGAACAGTTTATGTTAAACCGTGCAACATTTATCGCTAGCTATCCACAGTGTACTGAAGCACAATATTTAGCAGAAGCAAAACCTGAATTTGAAAAGATACGTGCATTAACTCATGAAAACCTTGTTGAATTGTGGTTTGAAGAAGACTTATTTTGTCAAGTTAATCTGTGGTACATCTGTTCTTTATTAGTCGATAATAAGGTATGTAAGGTACGTTGGGTAAAGCCTAATGAGGGGAATGAATACAGCTTTGCCGATATGAGTGATGCGGAATTAACCTTAGCTAAAGATAACGCGTTATCCCTTTCGCAACATGACTTGGCTTTTTTTGCTAAGTGTTGGCAAGCTTTCTATCTGAATGACTATGCTCAATTTACTCTATTATTAAATCAGCTTCCGTCGCATCTATGCATGATAAAAAATGCAATTAATGCACAACTTTCTCGCCAGCCGGATGAGAACGGTTTAGGTTACCCTGAAAGAAAATTACTAGCGATTATGAAACATCATGCTTTGAATAATAACTTAGCGTTTGCTCCGGTGTTTAAAGAATATTATGCGAAAATGGCGGTTTATAGTTACGGCGACTTGCAAGTGTATCGAATGTATCAGCAACTAATGCAGCAATATTTTTCAACATACGAGTAAACGTAGATAATTTGCGATTAAGCAGCTTTACTAATTTTCTGCAATTGTATAACGTGCAAGTGTCATTTTTTTATATTTGGATTTTTCAATGCAGCACAAACTTTCTCCTAAGCTATCCAAATGGCTTATAGGTTTATCTACAACGTTTATACTCGCTCAAGCATCAGCAAGCACTATAGAAACCTTTGAACAATGCCAACAGCGGTTTTCTAATTTAGCGGATAATCAGGGGCTTTCTCCTAAAATTCAACAAGTTATTAAGACGCTTGCTCCAGTGGAGCGTGTTATAAAGCTAGATAAAAACCAACCAGAGTTTGTTCAAAGCTTTGCGCAGTATGTTGATAAGCGTGTAAGTCAATATCATATTAAACATGGCCGTATCATGTTGAAAAAACATGAAGCATTATTATCAAGCTTGCAAAAGAAGTATGGTGTAGCGCCACAATATCTCGTGTCTTTTTGGGGATTAGAAACTGTTTTTGGTCGTCATAAAGGCAAGATGTCAGTACTTAATTCAATCGCCACATTAGCGTGTGATAAACGTAGGAAACGTTATTTTACGAGTGAACTCTTCGATTTATTTCAGTTAATTGATCAAAATACCGTAAAGGTTGAACAATTAGCTGGCTCGTGGGCTGGGGCAATGGGGCACATGCAGTTTATGCCTTCTGCATTGAAAAAGTATGCAATTGATGGCGATGATGACGGTAAAATAGATGTGTGGCAAAGCGAAGTTGATGCGTTAACCAGTGCAGCAAATTACCTCAATAAAATTGGTTGGAAACCCTCTTTACGCTGGGGGAGAGAAGTTCGTTTACCAGAAAATTTTGACTTTAGCGCCTTTGAATTTGATACACGATATGCGTTAAATAAGTTTGCAAGTGCAGGTGTTAAGCAAATTAATGGTAAAGCTTTACCGGTGGCTAATATTCAAGCTGAATTAGTGTTACCTAACGGATATCAAGGTAATGCGTTTTTAGTGTACAGCAACTTTGATGTGATCATGAAATGGAATTTATCGAAAAATTACGCGCTTTCAGTGGGGATATTGGCGGATAAGCTTGTAGGTTCGCAAGGCGTACAGCCAATCGAAGATCCTAAACCATTGCATTTTAGTCGTCACCAAATGGAGCAGTTACAAGCAACCTTAAATGAGATGGGTTTTGAAAGTGGTAAACCTGATGGTATTTGGGGGCCGAACAGCCGAAAAGCAATCCGTGCTTTTCAATTAAAGTACTCGCTAGTAGCTGATGGCTTCCCTAATCCTGAGGTGTTTTCACAGCTGCAATTGAACCTAGATAGTTAACCGTCATTGTATTGCTTTTAGGGTAACGCGTATAACAGGTGTATACTGTTTTATCGCGTTACTAAAGAATTTATCGTTAGCCGCATTTTACGCTGTAAGTTATCGTAGCTTTTTGACATAATGCGCGATTAATTTATTGCTTTGTTTTTTGAGGATTGACCCTTCATGTCGGAAGTTGAAAACCGTCCATCTAACTTTATTCGTCAAATTATTGATGCTGATCTTGATAGTGGCAAGCACAATAATATCCAGACGCGTTTTCCACCAGAGCCAAATGGTTATTTACATATTGGCCATGCGAAATCCATTTGCCTAAATTTTGGCCTTGCAGAAGATTATAACGGTCAATGTAATTTACGCTTTGATGATACCAACCCAGAAAAAGAAGACATCGATTATGTTAATTCGATAAAAAACGATGTCCATTGGTTAGGCTTTGAATGGTCAGGCGATGTGCGTTACTCTTCGAACTATTTTGAGCAATTATATGGATTTGCAGTAGAGCTTATTGAAAAAGGCTTAGCTTATGTTTGCTTTTTAAATAATGAGCAAACGCGTGAGTATAGAGGTACGTTAAAGGCACCAGGGAAAAACAGCCCTTATCGTGACACGTCAATTGAAGAAAATCTTGCGCTTTTTGAAAAAATGAAACAAGGTGGATTTAAGGAAGGGGAATGTTCGTTACGCGCAAAAATTGACATGAGTTCAAGCTTTATGTGTATGCGTGACCCTGTAATTTATCGCATTAAGTTTGCTCACCATCATCAAACGGGCGATAAATGGTGCATTTATCCAATGTATGATTTTACACACTGTATTTCTGATGCGATCGAAAATGTTACTCATTCATTATGTACATTGGAGTTTCAAGATAATCGACGTTTATACGATTGGGTGATTGAAAATATAACTATCGATTCCGCACCACATCAGTATGAGTTTTCTCGTTTAAACTTAGAATATACCATGATGAGTAAACGCAAGTTAAATGCGTTAGTAGAAGAGAAAGTAGTTTCTGGCTGGGATGATCCAAGAATGCCAACCGTTTCTGCTTTACGCCGTAGAGGTTTTACGCCCAATTCGATACGTGAATTTACCAAGCGTATCGGTGTAACCAAAATGGATAACACCGTCGAAATGGGCGTGCTTGAAGCTTGTATTCGTGAAGATTTAAATGATAACGCGCCGCGTGCTATGGCAGTATTAGATCCTATTAAGTTAGTGATTGAAAATTACCCTGAAGACCTTGTAGAAACACTAACGGTTAAAAATCATCCAAGTGATGAGTCTTTAGGGAATCGCACGGTACCCTTCAGTAAAGAACTATTGATCGAATCAGAAGACTTTCGTGAAGAAGCTAACAAGAAGTATAAACGCTTAGTGTTAGGTAAAGCGGTACGTTTACGTGGTGCTTATGTTGTTACTGCTACGCGTTGCGATAAAGATGCTGAAGGAAATATTACCACGGTTTATTGTACTTATGATGATAAAACCTTGGGTAAAAATCCAGAAGACGGTACAAAGCCTAAAGGCGTGATACATTGGGTATCAGCAGCGCAAGCGTTAGACGCTACGGTACGTGTATATGATCGTTTATTTACCGTTCCTAACCCTGCAGCGGCAGAAGACTTTCATTCAGTTTTAAATCCTGAATCGTTAGTGGTTATTGATAATGCGAAAGTAGAGCCTGCACTTGCATCAGCAAAACCAGAAATGGCTTATCAATTTGAGCGTCAAGGATATTTTTGTCTCGATAATAAAGATACTTCAGAGGGGAAATTGGTATTTAATAGAACTGTAGGTTTACGAGATACTTGGGCTAAAATATCAGCCTCTTAGAAATAAGTTAAAATGAAAAGCGCGACCTGTGGAAGCGCTTTTTTTTCCGCTAAAATTTGTGTAAATGGTAATACCAAGCTGTTTGAACGGCCACTTATTTATGCGTGGATAATGTAAACGCCTTTATTAATAGGTATTGTCATCAGTTGTTTATGAGGGATGAAAGCTTGAGCATAGAAAGCGGAGAAAAACAAAGAATTGCGATGATAGGGCTAGGTGATATTGCGCAAAAAGCCTACTTACCCATTGTCGCTAATCAGGGAGATGTTTCGCCGATCTTAGTGACGAGAGATGCTGAAACGTTATCGCAACTTGCGCAGCAATACCGTATTGATGAATGCTATCAAGATATTGAAAGCCTTATACAAGCCAAACCCGATGCTGCGATGATCCACAGTGCAACTGAAGCACATTATTCGATGGCATCAACTCTACTAAAAGCTAACATTGCTACGTTTGTTGATAAACCTTTAAGCCTAAATATTGAAGAATGTCGGCATCTAGTTGATATTGCAAAGACCAATAACACATCATTATTTTTAGCGATGAATAGACGGTATGCACCACTCATTAGTGGGTTAAAGCAAAATAGCCCAATTCATGTTAAATGGCAGAAAAATAGAAATAACATACTTTCTACTGCGCAAAATACGATCTTTAATGACTTTATACATGTTATTGACGGTTTGCGTTTTCTTTCTAACGCCAGCTTAAAAGAGATCACTCAAAGCCTTGACGTACATGCATATTTTTTAGGTGAGCATTTAGGTAATATCAGTATTCGCTTCACTTACAATAACGCATTATTTGAAGGCAGTATGAATCGTGTTGCCGGCGTTACAGAAGAAACAATCGAATATTACTCAGCGCATCAGAAACACTATATCAATAATTTAACTTCAGGTTGGTATATGAACTCGGGTAACAAAATTTCACTTGAATTCTCAGATTGGCAGAGCTATTTATTTACTCGGGGCTTTGTTGATTTGTTCTCTGAATGGCAAGCTATCATTAAAGAAAATCAACTGTATTTGCCAGAACATCTTGAAGATATATTGGCAACTCATGAGCTTTGCCATACTATTTTATCGCGTATTGATAACCAAAAATAACAAAAATAAGGTGTAATAAATGTTTTAATGCAAAGACTAAACTTATTATTCCAATGGCTTAAAGGCTGTTTATTTGTATCAGTAAAGCGTTGGAAAATATTAGTATTGTTATTAGGGTTATTGTCATTAGTGTTATTTTGTTTAGGATATTTTTATTTAAGTGGATAATGTTTGTGACAAAGTTTTTTATTTTAAGTGTTATTAGAGCATGTTGAACGTTCATGTTTACTTTTGCTGCAATTTGTTTGGTATTTATGCAAGGCAACACTTGCGCCGTGTAGTTACTCTACTCCAGTCAAGCGTTAACACAGTAGAAATGCCAAACAGATGCAGCCCAAAGGGTTCAACTATACGCCTCCTGCTCTTTGTTACTTGAACTAACCATAGAATGACTATGCAATAATTCAAGTGCCGCGATCAAAAGGCGTTTATTTTGAACAAAACTCAAACAGCAAAGATCAACACGCTCTAATACATAATTGTCGAAAGCATTGTTAACAATAATAAGGTAGATAAGGGTTACTATGGAAAGCGTCGCCTATTCATTTTTTGCCAAATTTCTTGGTGTAATATTATTAGTTTGTAGCACTGTACTTGCAATTAATCTGTTGCAAGGTGAGCCCGCAAGTATAATTGTTTGGTTAACGCATCAGGCTTTGCATATTGAAGTAGACTTGCATGGTTTTTTCGACAAAATATTGACCAGTGTTTTGATCATCGTTATTACTTATTGCGCGATAAGAGCGTTGTTTTATCATCGAAAACCCAAAGCGAATTATCAAGTTAATGATTAGAGCCTGTTGATCTTTCGCGTTTAGTTCGAACAAAATTTAATCTCGAAAGATCAACAGACCTTAAGGTTCAAAGTTACTTTTCGCGGTTATGCAGTTAAAGACTGAGCATTTAATGCAAAAAAACCAACACATCATTGTGTTGGTTTTTTTTGTTTAACGATTTTAACTTAAAATTAAAACTTTTATAGTATGTAAGTGTTTTTTAGCGGGTTGCGGCTTTCATTTCACGAATAAAAGTGGCAAGTGTACTAAGCATCGCTTGTTCATCTTTTAGATGATTTTCAATGATTTTTACCACGGCTGAGCCGCTAATTGCACCTTTTGCTCCAGCTTTTAATGCGTCTTTTACTTGCTCAGGTGAAGAAATTCCAAAACCAATAACGGCAGGAGCTGCATTATTTGCTTTTAACGTTGAAATAATATGCTCTGCTGGCGTGCTTGCTTTGGTTTCGGTGCCTGTGACTCCGGCTCTGCTAAGTACATAAGTATAACCTTTAGTATGCTCGGCAACTGCTGAAAGCTTATCGGCATCAGCATTTGGTGAAGCGATAAAAATAGGAGCAACACCCGCTTGTTCTGCGGCTTTGATAAACGGTTCACTTTCACGAAGAGGTAAATCGGCAATTAATACCGAATCAACGCCAGCCTTTGCTGCATCTTGGTAAAAAGTGGTAATACCACGAGCAAAGACTAAATTGCCGTATAATAAAAGCCCAATTGGAATATCGGGAGCATAAGCACGTACTTGCGCTAAAATATCAAAGCATATATCAGTATTGACGCCAGAAGATAATGCGCGTTTACCCGCTTCTTGAATGATGATGCCATCGGCACTCGGATCAGAAAAAGGAATACCGAGTTCTAGTGCATCTGCGCCAGCATCAATAAGTGTTTTGATTATTTTTAATGAAAGTTCGGGGTTAGGGTCACCAATGGTTACAAAAGGAATAAATGCGCCTTCTTTGGCTGTAGATAAGGCGGTAAAGCAATCATGATAACGTTTGCCTAATGTGTTTGTAGATAATTGTGTCATTGTTATTGCTCCTCGCCATTAAGCACTGTGTGTACATGAGCTAAGTCTTTGTCACCGCGGCCTGATAAATTCACTAAAAAGATAGTTTCTTCAGTGACGTCTTTTGCCATTTTCAGTGCCTGAGCTAATGCATGTGACGACTCTAATGCGGGAATAATACCCTCGGAACGTGCCAGTGTTTGAAAGGCTTCTAGTGCTTCATCATCGTTGATCGGAACATACTGTGCTCGACCTGTTTCTTTTAGGAAGGCATGTTGCGGTCCAACAGCGGGATAATCTAACCCTGCTGAAACGGAATAAGATTCCTCTATTTGGCCAAATTTATCTTGCATAATATAGGTGTAATTACCGTGAAGCATACCTTTTGTACCTGCAGAAAGTGTTGCGCCATGTTCGTGTGTATCAACACCTTTACCGCCAGCTTCAACACCCACAATTTTCACGCTTTCATCATCAAGAAAGTCGTTAAACATGCCGATGGCATTTGAACCTCCGCCAACGCAGGCAATTACGTAATCCGGTAATCGACCTTCTTGCGTTAATAACTGTTGTTTTGCTTCTTCACCGATCATTTTTTGAAAATCACGCACAATGGTTGGAAAAGGGTGAGGGCCCGCTGCTGTGCCTAATAAATAATGCGCATCATCATAATTAGCTGACCAATCACGTAGCGCTTCATTTACTGCATCCTTTAACGTGCCGCCGCCAGCGGTAACAGGAATAACTTCTGCACCCATCAGTTTCATGCGAAAGACGTTAGGCTGTTGTCGTTCACAGTCTACTGCGCCCATATAAACACGACACTTTAATCCTAATAAGGAACAGGCAATTGCCGATGCAACACCATGTTGACCAGCACCTGTTTCAGCAATAATTTCTTTCTTGCCCATACGCTTTGCAAGTAGTGCTTGTCCCAATACTTGGTTAGTTTTATGAGCGCCACCATGCAGAAGATCTTCGCGTTTTAAATAAATTTTTGCTAATGGGTTAGGAGATACATTTCGCGTTAAGGTTAGGGGGGTTGGCCGACCAGCATAATGTTCTAATAAGTCGTTAAACTCTTTAATAAACGCTTCATCTTGTTGCGATTCAATATAGGCTTGCTCTAGTTGCTCTAAAGCAGGCACAAGTAACTCACCAACGTACATGCCGCCAAATTCGCCGAAATAGGCTGGAAGTGTTGGTTTTTTATCTGAATGTGATGTCATGTTAATAATTCCGTATTTGTTCAAACGTATGCGTTAGTTTTTCAGGGCACTTAATGCCGGGTGCTGACTCAACGCCAGAGTTAATATCTAAGCCAAATAAAGCCTGCTCTGTTTGTAAAGCAAGTGCTTGTTTAATGGTTTTGGGTCCAAGGCCACCAGCAAGAAAACAGTGGGTAAATAATAAGTTACTATCAGTGATTAACTGCCAATTAAATGCCTTTCCGCTTCCTGGCTCTGAGCCATCTAATATCACATGATCTACTTCAGGGTTACTTGTAGTGACTAAAGTAGATTCTATTTTAGCCGCTTGCCAAATTTGACAGCTTTCCGGTAGTTTTTGTCGCAGTTCCTTAATGTAAAGTGCTGACTCATCACCGTGAAGTTGAACAGCGTAAAGGTTAAGTGCTTTTGCACTTTCAACCACGATAGCTAAATCGCAATTAACAAAAACGCCTACGTAATTAAGAGAAGGTACATGTGTAACGATATCTTCTGCTTGTTTTTGCGTAATAAAACGTGCAGATTTTTCAGCAAAAATAAGCCCGCCATAAAGTGCGCCTGAATCAACTGCCAGCTTCGCATTTTTAGCTGAAGTTAAGCCGCAGACTTTGTTCTCGCCATAAATAAGTTTACGACAAGCAAGATCAATATCTTGCTGCGCCATGACAGAACTCCCCACTAAGAAGCCATCAACGGCTGGTGCTAGCTCTCTAACTTGTGCATTTGTATAAATGCCTGACTCTGAAATAATAATACGATCATCAGGTATTTTTGGTGCAAATTCAAAAGTACGTGAGATATCAGTGGAAAGATCACGTAAATTACGATTATTTATTCCAATAAGTTTGGCATCTAGTGCTATAGCTCGAGTTAGCTCATCTTCGGTGGATACTTCGGTTAAAATATTGAGGCTTAATTGTTCGGCGATCGTTGCTAATTGCTGATACTCATGATCGTCTAATACACTGAGCATTAATAAAATGGCATCAGCACCGTAGTAGCGTGCAAGATATACTTGGTATGGATCGATAAAAAAGTCTTTATTAAGTACTGGGCAACTAACATGCTCGGTGACAATGTTTAAGTATTCATAGTTACCTTGAAAATATTGTTCGTCGGTTAACACTGAGATGGCTGCGGCATAGTTATCATAGGTTTGACAAATTGACAGTACATCAAAATCTTCACGGATAAGCCCTTTTGAGGGTGAGGCTTTTTTACACTCTAAAATAAACCCAGCACCATTATGACCTTTTGCTCTATCAAGCGCATCATACATATTTTTTGTTGAAGGGGTTAATGTTTCAACAAAGGTAGCTAATGGTTTTTGTTTTTTTAGTGCTTCGATTTCTATGCGTTTGTTAGCAACAATTTTTTCTAATACATTGGCCATTATTGTGCACCTGCTTGATTTGATATAGCGACTAACTGTTCTAGCTTGGTCAAAGCTTCACCCGAGGAGAGCACTTGTTGTGCAACGGAAGCCGCTGCTTTTAAATCGTGAGCTTTACCATGCAAATATAGTAATGCGGCGCAGTTAATGATCACTGCACTGTTGTGTGCATCTTCACCGTTACCAGATAAAATTTGTTTAATTATCTCTGCATTTTCCTGAGGCGTCCCACCTTTAATATCATCTAATGAGTAGCGTGATAAGCCAAAGTCTTCCGGTGTGATGGTTTTATTGCTGAGTTGACCATTACTGATTTCACATACTTGAGTTTCACCGTGTAGGGCAATTTCATCTAAGCCACTACCGTGAACAACCCAGCCTTTTTCTACCCCTGTTAATTGCAGGCTTTTTGCCAGAGTTTGGATTAATTCAGGTGTATATACCCCCATCAACATCACTGAGGGTGAAGCAGGGTTCACTAATGGCCCAAGAATGTTGAATAACGTTCTAATGCCCATCGCTTTGCGAACAGGGCCAGCATATTTAAACCCTGGGTGATACGCTGGCGCGTATAAAAAACATAAATTAGCTTGTTGCAAACATTGACTCGCGGTTTCTGGTGTCATCGATAAGTTAACTCCAAACGCTTCTAATAAATCTGCAGAGCCTGACATACTTGAAACACTACGGTTACCGTGTTTCGCCATTGGAATACCACAAGCAGCTGCTAAAATAGCTGCAGTAGTTGAAATATTAATAGTATTTGCGCCATCACCACCCGTACCTACACAGTCGCTTACTGGCAATGTTTGTGTTGGAAATGAGGTGGCAAATTGTCGAACAGCTACCGCCGCTCCAGCAATTTCTTCAGGTGTTTCACCTTTAATTTTTAATGCCGTTAAGATAGACGCGAGTAATTCCGGCGCGATGTTGCCTTGCATTACGTCGCCAAAAAACGTTTCGGCTTGTGCTTGAGTGAGAGAGTTCCCCTCAACAAGTAATGATAAAACGTTCATGATTATTCCTTTAAAGTTTGTTCAGTTAGGCAACGAATACTTTGCTCTAGTAATGTGCTGCCATAAGTGGTTAATATAGATTCTGGATGAAACTGAAAGCCCATTACGCGGTCAGTTCGGTGAGTTATTGCCATAGGTAGTTGCTCGCCTGAGGCAGCTTCAACGGTTGCTGTTACCGATAATGTGCTTGGAATGTTCAATCCCACTAATGAATGATATCGGGCAACAGGTAAGGGTTGCTCTATGTTTTTAAATGCACCAGTACCACAATGGTTAACGTTTGCGGACTTACCATGAACAATTTCTGGTGCTCGACCTACTTTACCACCGTAGTGCTCTATTAACGCTTGATGACCTAAACAAATACCGAGTATGGGGTATTTTCCAGCTGTTTTTGCGATTAACGCCATTAAACAGCCAGCATGTTCTGGAGACCCTGGTCCAGGCGAAAGCACTAATAATACTTGGTCTGAGCAAGCTTCCATTTGTGCAAGAATAAAATCTGCTGATAACGTGTTGCGGTAAATAACAGGGCTGAAGCCTAGCACGTGAAATTCATCCACTAAGTTATAAGTAAATGAGTCAACGTTATCGAGCATAAAGACCTTTATTTTTTTGCTCATGAGTCACTCTCCTGTGATGAGGAAACGTTTATTAACGTTGCTGCTTTTTGAATTGCGCTGATCACCGCTTGTGCTTTTTGTCGCGTTTCATCAGCTTCAGCTTGTGGATTTGAGTCATATACAACACCCGCACCCGCTTGAATATAGGCGATGTTATTTTTTACAAAAGCACTGCGAATAACAATACAGGTATCCATATCTCCTTCGCCAGTAAGATAGCCTACAGCACCGCCATAACTGCCTCGTCGTTTACCTTCGTGCTGCCTGATCAACGAGGTTGCGCTTATTTTTGGAGCGCCAGATAATGTCCCCATATTCATACAAGCTTGATAGGCATGTAAGGCATCTAATTCATCGGAAAGCGTGCCGCATACACGAGAAACTAAGTGCATCACATGGGAGTATCTATCGGTTTTTAACAAATCTGCCACGTGTCTAGTACCAGGTTTACACACGCGTGCAACATCATTTCGGGCTAAATCTACTAGCATAATATGTTCTGCTAATTCTTTTTGATCTTGTCTTAAGGCTAATTCAATGCGGCAATCAAGATCGGGTGAAAAGCTACCATCAGCATTAAAACCACGCGGCCTCGTGCCGGCAATAGGATAAATTTCAACTTGTCTATTATGTTGTTGATACTTAATGGCAGACTCTGGTGAGGCGCCAAACATGCAAAAATCATCGTCTTGTAAGTAAAACATGTAAGGGCTTGGGTTACTTTCTCGTAAACATAGGTAAGCATTGAAAGTGTCTGAGCAAGGCAAGCTAAAAGTACGAGATGGTACCACTTGAAATATATCACCAGCACAAATATGTTCTTTTAAGGTGCTTACGGTATGACAAAATTCTTCGTCACTAACATCAGTTAAAACAGTTAATGGTTCTACTGGTTTTACGTGTGTTTGAGGCGCTGCGATATCTGATTCAACAAGTGCTTTGATATCAGACAAACGACGAGCAATTTCAAAGTGACACTTTTGCTGATCTGGACCAGAGAAAACATTACCAATAACTTCACTAGCACGTCTTTCATGATCGATAACCACGAGAGTTTCTGCAAGATAAAACACAAAATCAGGGCAGGTGTTTTCACCGCCTTCAACAACCGGCAATGTTTCTGACATTGTGATCATATCAAAGGCAAATGCCCCTGCTAAAAATATGGCAAAAGGGTGATGGTTTTTATTGTCAAAGCGTTTAAATTGTCTTAATGCTTGAAAGGCGTTATCGGCTAACAAACGAGATTTTTCATCAAGTTGTTGATCAACCTCGGGAAAGGTTGCTTTAACTACACCATTTTCTTCTGTTAATGATGCTTGCTTAGCCAAGTTTTCTTTAGCAAAGGCAATTGCAGCTGCGCCATTAAGGGTCAACGGAGTAAAAGTCACGGTAGTGTTGTTGCAAACAATTTTTACTGCTGCATCGACTAATAGTAAACTTTTTAATTGGTGTTTTTTGTCTATTTCTGCGGATTCTAATAATAAGTTGTTCTTTTTGTCACCACATAGTTTCTTAAAAAGCGTTAATGGATCAGGTTGATACCTGGCTTTACCTGACAACGTTGTTACGTAGCCGTAGGTATCATCATTGTGTTGAGTGAATAAGGCATTCATATCGATTTACCTGCAGCTTTAATGAATGGTTTGATATCGGCCATTAAAGTGGCAAAATCGTCAGCGTTAAGTGCTTGGTGCCCGTCAGATAAGGCTTCTGTTGGCTTTAAATGCGTTTCAACAATAATACCGTCCGCACCCACTGCCACAGCTGCTCGAGAAAGTGGATTGATCAACGATTTAACACCCGTTCCATGAGAAGGATCAACCAATACCGGTAAATGAGATTTTTCTTTTAAATAGGCGACTGCATTCAGATCCAATGTATTTCGTGTTGCTGTTTCGAAGGTACGTATGCCACGTTCACATAAAATGACATTGGGGTTGCCGGCATTAATGATGTACTCAGCAGCTAATAAAAGTTCTTCTATGGTCGCGCTTATGCCACGCTTTAATAGCACGGCTTTATCAGAGTGTTTGCCTACGGCTTCCAGTAAACGAAAATTTTGCATATTTCGCGCGCCAATTTGATAACAATCAATGTAATCGTGCATTAATTCGGCATCATTTGGGTCGATGATCTCAGAGACAATATTTAACTGATATTTTTCGCGGGCAGCTTTTAAAAGTTTCAGGCCTTCAAGACCTAGACCTTGAAAAGAGTATGGGCTTGTGCGAGGTTTAAACGCGCCGCCGCGTAATAAAGTGATGCCTTGTTTTGATATCATCTCACTGACACCAAAAAGTTGCTCTTCGCTTTCAACTGAGCAAGGGCCTGCAATTACTGTGAATGCTCCTCCACCGACTTTAATACCACCAATGGATACGATTGAGTCATGAGATTGTAACTCTCGGCTAACGAGTTTATATGGGCTTAAAACGGGTTTTATTTCGTCTACCATTGGATACGCATCTAAATGAAGTTGCGCTAATACGCGTTCATCACCTAATGCTCCTAGGACCGTTCGCTCAATACCCGGCATATATAGTGGTTTGAGCCCAAGGCTTGATATTTTTGTTAATATTTCATTCGCATCTTTTTCTGATGCTTGGGGTTTTAATACAATAATCATGGTTATTCCTAATTTATCTGTTTATGTGTCATCCGGCGTAAATTGGCTGAAGCCACCAGATAAACCAGCTTTTTACTTTTGTAGTTAACATGGTTTTCTCATTAAAAAGTTAAAATAAAAAACCCGCGTAGTAGCACTATGCGGGTTATCTTGAATTTTTAGCAAATACAGCAAACGTTCACAACCCACTATGTTGAGTTATGCCACCACCAAAGGTTCGTTGTTAAAGGTTTTGTTGTTTTCATCTTTTTTTATTGGCTAATAGCCAATTCCCATTTACAATGCGTCTGCCTAAATCCCCTATAGAAAACCTTATTATGACCTTGATGTCAACCGAAAATTTAGCGAGCTTTTCCACGAAACGCGTTGACTTACACAGTCATACTACATGTTCTGACGGCGGTCTTTCGCCTACAGAGCTGATAGACAGAGCCGTTAACTTTCAAATTGATGTGTTAGCTATCACCGATCATGATACCGTAGCAGCGCTTGATATCGCTAAAGGTTATATTCAAGAAAAAAATTATCCATTAACAATCATTGATGGCATTGAAATATCAACTCGGTGGCATAATTTTGAAATTCATATTGTTGGGTTAAATATTCAAGCAAATCACCCTGCATTAGTGTCATTAATTCACTCACAGCAGCAAGCAAGAGAGTTACGTGCGACACTCATTGGTGAAAAACTCGCTAAATGCGGGTTTGATCATGTATATCAACAGGCAAAAGCACTCGCAGGTGAAGGGTCTATTACTCGTGCACACTTTGCAAAAGTGTTATTAAATCAAGGTCATATCAACCACATGCAAGCTGCATTTGATAAATATTTAGGCAAAGGTAAACGGGCATATGTTAAACCTCAGTGGTGTGATATTGAAACCGCAGTTGAGGCCATTCATCTAGCTGGTGGCAGTGCAGTAATCGCCCATCCTATTCGCTATGACATGACAACGAAATGGCTTCGGCGATTAGTGGTAGATTTTAAATCGTGTGGTGGTGATGGTTTAGAAATAGTTTTACCTCAAATGAATAACGAACAACGTAAATTAATGCTAAGCTTTTGTTTGGAGTATGATTTACTTGCATCGTTGGGATCAGACTTTCATTATCCAACTAAATGGGCTGATCTTGGTAAAAATTTAGTGCTTCCAGAACAAGCAATGCCGATTTGGCAAGCTTGGTAAGTATGTATAAATAACGTTTTATCGGTGTTGGTGGCTTTTGTAGTAGCGCAAATTTTAAGGAACACGAGATGAGTCAATTTTTTTATGTACACCCTGATAATCCACAGGGACGTTTAATGAAGCAAGCGGCTGAAATTATTCACCAAGGTGGCGTTATTGTATATCCCACTGATTCTGGCTATGCCTTGGGGTGCCATATTGGCGATAAAAAAGCGCTTGATAGAATATGTCGTATTCGCGATATTAATAAAGACCATAACTTTACTTTAGTCTGTAAAGATTTATCTGAATTGTCTGAGTACGCAAGAGTTGATAATACGGCATTTAGACTATTGAAAAATAATACGCCTGGCGCGTACACCTTTATCTTTAAAGCCAGCAAAGAAGTGCCAAAACGGTTAATGAATCCGAAGAAAAGAACGATAGGCATCAGAGTTCCGAACAGCGCAATTGTACAAGAATTATTAGCTGCACTAGAAGAGCCTATTATGTCCACTAGCTTAATTATGCCGGGTAATTCAATGGCTGAGTTTGATCCTGAAGAAATTAGAGATAAGTTAGAACATCAAGTAGATTTAATTATTCATGGTGGACACCTAGGGGAACATCCAACAACAGTCGTTGATTTTTCCGAGGGAGATGGGCAAATTATTCGCGTTGGCGAAGGTGACCCAACCCCCTTCGAGTAGTGTATTTTAAATGAGAAAGTTAAGGTAATAATTTGGTTGATTCCACACATACAGCAGGTGAAATGCAGCAACAAGTATTGCCGTTTGCGCTTATTCGTGGTGAAGCGATCATTGAAAAACCCCAAGACTTATTTATTCCTCCAAATGCGTTAGAAGTTATTTTAGAGTCTTTTGAAGGTCCTCTTGATTTACTGTTGTATCTGATAAAAAAACAAAAACTAGATATACTTGATTTACCTATTGCTCCGATTACAACGCAATACATGCATTATGTTGCACTGATGGAAGAGCTTAATATGGAGCTGGCATCTGAATACCTTGTCATGGCTTCAATTCTTGCTGAAATTAAATCCAAACTGTTATTACCTAAACAACCCATTGAAGACGAAGAGCACGATCCGCGTGCCGAGTTAATTAAGCGGTTAAAAGAGTACGAAGTGATTAAACAAGCAGCGGAATCTATTGACCAGCTTCCTCGTCTTGAACGGGATTATTTCTGTGCAAAAGCAAGTTTATCTTCCAGTATTGACATAGAAACAGTATTACCTCAAATTGCTTGGCAAGAACTTGTACAAGCACTACAGGGAGTATTAGCGCGAAACCAAGCATTTGAACATCATCAAATTACGAAAGAAGTGTTATCTACTCGAGAACGAATGACAATGATTCTATCGACACTGGAGAATAATAATGCATCTGCCTTTACGCCATTTGAACAGCTTTTTCAATTTGATGAAGGACGTCAAGGTGTATTGGTTACTTTTCTTGCTATTTTAGAGCTATTAAAAATGCAACGAATTGAATGCCAGCAATCACAACAGTTAGGTGTTATATACATAAGGTTGCAGGAGATAAAAGATGAATGATGCAGCTAACCTGAGGTCAGATTCACAGCTCAAATGTTTAATTGAAGCAGCCTTATTTACTGCAGATAAACCATTATCGCTTCAATGGCTTCAAAGCCATACACTTGCTGAATTACACATAAAGAATAAAGTTGTGAAGCGTATTTTGAATGAGTTACAACAAGATTATGAGCAAAGAGGGGTAAACTTAATAGAGGTTGCTTCTGGTTATCGTTTTCAAGTCCCCCTTGAACTCAGTGAAAAAATAGCTCAAGTTGCTCAAAACAAACCGAGTAAATATTCTCGGGCATTATTAGAAACCATAGCGTTAATCGCTTACCGACAACCTATTACACGTGCAGAAATTGAACAAATTCGCGGTGTGGCGGTGAGTAGCCAAATTATTAGAACGTTAACTGAAAGAGAGTGGATAACTGTTATTGGTCAAAAAGAAGTGCCGGGTAAGCCTTCACTTTATGCAACCACGAAACAATTTTTAGATTATTTTTCATTAAATTCGCTAGAACAGTTACCTGATTTACTACCGATCGCAGATTCTGCTATCAACCAAGCGGGGATACAAGATATAATGCATTCTCATGATACACTGACAAAAGAGACAGAGACTTAACAATACATCAATATTGTGCTGTTACTGCCGGGAAATAAAACGATGTCAGAAAAACTACAAAAAGTACTTGCTAGGGCAGGTAAAGGCTCTCGCCGAGAATTGGAAACAATGATCAGTGCAGGCCGAGTAAGTGTTGACGGTAAAGTTGCAAAACTTGGTGACCGCGTTGAAGGTAATGAACAAATTCGCCTTGACGGTCATAACGTTAGCATTCAGCAATCAGAAGAAGAGATTTGCCGTGTTTTAATGTACAACAAACCTGAAGGTGAAATGTGTACACGTAAAGATCCTGAAGGCAGACCAACGGTGTTTGATCGGCTACCGCCTTTAGAGGATTCTCGTTGGATAGCCGTTGGCCGTTTAGATATCAATACCTCAGGTATGTTACTATTTACCACGGACGGTGACTTAGCCAATCGATTAATGCATCCATCACGGAAAGTTGAACGCGAATATGCTGTAAGAGTATTTGGTGAAGTAGATGATGCCATGTTACAGCGTTTGAAAAACGGCGTAAAATTAGAAGATGGCCCAGCAAAATTCCAAGAAATTTATTATCGTGGTGGCGAAGGGCGAAATCATTGGTTTCATGTGGTGATTTCTGAAGGGCGAAACCGTGAAGTTAGACGTTTATGGGAAAGCCAAGACGTTCAAGTGAGCCGCCTTATTCGTGTCAGGTATGGCGATCTTGAATTACAACGTCAATTGCCTTCGGGTGGCTGGACTGAATTGGCATTAAAAGACGTTAATTATTACCGTCAACTGGTTGGCTTACCTATTGAGCGAAAATCGAAAGTAAAAGTTGATGAAAAAGCGATTGATAATGCAAAAGCACGACGTATTCGTCGTAGTGTAAAAAAACATCAGCATCGCAGCATACAAAAAACAAGACGAAGAAGAAGTTAGGTTTACTGTGGTAGAACATTTAATAACAGATCAACAAGCACTCAATGAGTTGTGCCTTCGCTTTTCGACAAAAGATGTGGTTGCAATTGATACTGAATTTGTTCGTACGCGCACGTATTTTCCTAAATTAGGCTTACTACAATTATGTGATGGCGAAGTTGTTGCCTTAATTGATCCATTATCGATAGCAGATTTATCGCCAGTTTGGCAACTGATTGAAAATCCAAAGATCACAAAAGTACTCCATGCCTGTTCTGAAGATGTGGAGATTTTTGTTAATCAGGGAAATTGTTCGCCACAAAATGTCATTGATAGCCAAATTGTCATGAGCTTTCTAGGGCATGGGTTATCAATGGGTTATGCCGCCATGATCAAGCATTATCTCGATATCGATCTTGATAAATCAGATTCACGCACCGACTGGATCAAGCGACCTCTAACTGATAGACAGTTAGTTTATGCAAGTGCCGATGTTACACATTTAATTACGGTATACCCATTGTTACTTGATGATATTGAAAAAACCTCTTGGTTAAGTGCAGCAAAAATTGAATCTGCGCAGCTTATTGCGAAAAAACAACAAAAAATAGATGAAAATAACCTATATAAAAATGTTAAAACAAGCTGGCGTCTTAACGCAAAACAGCTTAATAATTTAAAATATTTAGCGCGTTGGCGATATCAACAAGCATTAAAACGCGATTTGCCGTTAAGCTTTGTTGCAAAAGATAATACGCTCATGGGGTTAGCTCAATATGCACCAAAAAGCATGAGTGCTATGCTAAATATTGAAGGCGTTGATACGCTAGACATTCGCCATAAAGGCAAACAAATGCTTAGGGTGTTAGAAGAAGCTAGCAAGGTAAGTGCTGAGGATTACCCTGAGAAAATAAAGCGTTTAGATCAATGTACTGGTTATAAGCAGTTATACAAAAAAGTGAAAAACTATGTATCTTCTGTTGCTGTAGACAGTCAAATACCAGTAGAAAATTTGGCATCTAAAAAACAAATAAATCAACTGTTATCTTGGTATTACGAGTTGTCACCATCAACGGCTGATATAGACATTTTGCAAACATGGCGTGGTGAGTTATTTGGTGAGGATTTACTACAACATGCGAAAAATCAATTTAGTTCATTACCGTTGTAATATCAGTAATGATTTCATTATAGATATTATCAAATAATCATTTTAGGTTTTATTATGCTAACGGCTGTATATAAAAGTGCGAAAAAAGCAGAAACATATTTATTTATTAAGCAACGTGATGATTTTTCACAAGTGCCTGAAACATTAATGGCGGTTTTTGGAAAACCAGAATTAGTCACGATTATCAATTTAAATACAAAAACCAAATTAGGTTTTGCTGATATAGTGAAAGTACAAGAAAGTTTAACTACCCAGGGCTATTATTTACAGTTACCACCACCGAAAGAAGATTTACTTGCTGCACATAAAGCCAGTAAATTAGATACGTTTAACGAAGATCTATAAGTGTTATTACCGATGAAAAATAAAACTTCTTGCTACTTTTTAACCATTACATTATCAATTTTTAGTACAGTGACAGCTGCTAAAGAATTAACCGAAAGTAACTTTGTAAAATATGTTGAACTATTAAAAGCAGAAGCACAACAAAAAGGCTTTTCTACGCAACTTATTGAAGAAAGTTTTGCGAATGTTACTTTTCATAAACGAGCTGTAAAAGCAGATAGAAGCCAACCGGAAAAAGTTGAAACACTAGATACTTATTTACCGAAACGGGTGCCTGATTGGAAAGTAAATAAAGCGAGAGCATTATATAAAGAAAATGAAACTGTTCTAAGAAAAATAAATGAACAATACGGTGTTCAGCCAAGATTTATTGTTGCGCTGTGGGGGTTAGAAACGAACTTCGGGAAAATAATGGGCAATTATAATGTTATTTCGGCATTAAGTACGCTTGCCTTTGAAGGACGAAGAGAAGCTTTCTTTAAAAAAGAGTTATGGGCTGCTATGACAATATTGCAACAAGGGCATATTGAAGCTGCAAATATGAAAGGTTCTTGGGCAGGCGCTATGGGGCAAAACCAATTTATGCCAAGCTCATTTTTAGCCTATGCTGTTGACGGTGATGGTGATGGTAAAAAAGATATTTGGGGTAATAAAGCAGATGTGTTTGCTTCCATGGCCAATTATCTTGTGCAAGAGGGCTGGAACGGGAATTACACATGGGGAAGACAGGTTTTATTACCTGAAGGGTTTGATTATAGCTTGGCGATCCCTAAAAACACTGGCGGTCGCTCAAACTGGTTAAAGGCGTGGGCGAAGCAAGAGAAGCCAATGGCAGAATGGCAAGCATTAGGTATTAGACGCACTGATGGTACAGATCTACCTAAAGTAGATATAAAGGCGGCATTGGTGTTTCCCGATGATAAAAACGGTCGTGTTTATTTAGCTTATAACAATTATAAAAGTTTAATGCATTGGAATTTATCGTATTATTTCGTGAGTTCGGTAGGTCACTTATCTGATCGTATCAAATTTCCACCTATTCAATAGTGTCTAGAGGTTTACTATTTTGACATTACCTTTTTGGCAAACGAAGTCACTTAATGAAATGACACGTCAAGAGTGGGAGTCGCTGTGTGACGGTTGTGCAAAATGCTGTTTGCATAAATTTATCGATGATGAAAACACCACAGAAACAACTGAGTTACAACCCACAGACTATATCGCCGATGGTGAGAATATGGTGTATGCCAATATAGCTTGTTATTTGTTAAATGATAAAACATGCCAATGCACGCAATACGCTAAAAGAACGACATTAGTGCCAGATTGTGTGCAATTAACGCAAGATAACCTTGATGATGTGTTTTTCATGCCCCCAAGTTGTACTTATCGCAGGCTTAAAGAAGGACGAGGCATGCCGTCATGGCATCCGTTGTTGCATAAAGGTAAAAAGTCAGCAATGCATAAAGCAGGTATGTCGGTACGTGGTAAAATTATTAAAGACAATGAAGTTGATGTCGAATATTTTGATGATTATATCGTCACGTGGCCGTTAGCAGATATTGACTAGAAGCACACGATAAAACGATGCCCCTGATGGATTAAAAATTGAAGAAGTAACTTCGAAAAGCAAACTAGGTTAAGTTTTTAGGTGTATCCCCAAGAAATCTATACAGAGTTCTCAAAATCACTTTATCAGTAACGATAATTTAGCGAAACAATTACCTTTTAAAAATAATAGGTTGCATTATTATTCATCTTAATTAAGATGAAGTTAACGTTTTGTTTACATTTTGCAGTGATAACATGCTTTATTTGTTTAATATTCAGTACGTAAGACTTTTAGTTTGTCTTATTATGCTTGTACTAACAGGCTCGGCTCATGCTGAAAAGAATATTATTAATTTCGCTGTTTTAACTCATTCAGAACAACAAGAAGCAGTGTTACGCCAACAAATTTTACTATTCGAACGTTTGAATCCACATATCAGAGTACGTTTACGTATGCTTGATGGTAAAAACTATCCTGAACTCTTATCTAATTATAAAAAAGTAGCGAACAGTGTTGATGTATTAAATTGGTATTCAGGTAATCGATTAAAACAGTTAATCAATGAACACTATATTACTTCTATTGATGAGTTTTGGTATCAGAATAACCTTCAAGCACTTTTTAGTGATGCAACTATTGAGCAGGTGAGCTACCAAGAGCGTATTTTTGCTGTTCCGTTTAGTATGTATGTTTGGGATATCTACTATAAGAAAAGTGTTTTCGAAAAGTTTGGTTTAACTGCGCCGACTACGTGGCAAGAGTTTTTACATATAGCTAATACGCTAAAACATCATGGAATTTCACCAATAGGTTTAGGATCTGAGCCACCTTGGCAGGTAGCAGCATGGTTTGACTATTTAATGTTGCGAATTAATGGTGCTCATCTATATAAAAAACTTATTTCAGGGGAGCTGTCATTTACTTCTCAAGAGGTTGTGGCTGTTTTTACACATTGGAAAAACTTAATAGAGCAAGACTTTTTTATCAACAATCATCGTCAGTTTGATGGCGAAGAAATCATGCCGTTACTTTATCGTGAAGAGATAGGTATGAATCTTAGTGGCAGCTTTTCGTTAAGTGGTATGCCAAATTATGTGCAAAAGAGCGTTGGATTATTTCCTTTTCCTCAAGTTGGGAAAAATAAAGATCACAGCATTTTAGCGCCAATGTCTGCGCTAATGCTTACTGCACAGGGTAGAGCTAAACCTGAAAGCAAAACCTTGCTTGCTTTTTTTAGTCAATACAAAACCCAGCGTATGATTAATGATGCTATGGCGACTATGTCTCCGATCCTCTACCAAGATGATGTGCATTCAAAGCTTATCAATGAGATCCACAGTGCTGAGCATATTTTCCAATTTTTAGATCGCGAAATGCCTTTTGAAATGGCTGAGTTTAGTAAGCGTACTATGGCGGACTTTCTTAAACATCAAAACATTAAAAAAGTGACAGAGTCATTAGAAGCATTTCGCCTTCAACAACAAAAACATTAACTATTACGGACTAAACCGCTTAAATAGCTTGAATTATCACCAATAAACGGTTAATTATTTAACAAAAGAACAATAATTAACTAAGGCCTACTATGATCATTGGTGTTGTTAAAGAGTCACTACGAGGTGAAAATCGTGTGGCAGCCTCTCCCACAAGTGTCTCCGCATTAATTAAACTAGGATTCATCGTTTACGTTCAAAAAGGAGCAGGTTCAAAGGCCAGCTTTGAAGAACAGGCTTATATTGATGCTGGCGCTGAAATTGTGCCTAAAAAGAAGTGTTGGCAATGTGATTTGCTGTTAAAAGTAAACGCACCTACCGTTGATGAAATTGAACAAATTAAAGAGGGTGCAACACTTATTAGCTTCATTTCTCCGGCACAATCACCTGATCTATTAAAGCACTTAAAAGAGAAGTCAATTACAACGTTAGCTATGGATATGGTGCCAAGAATGACACGATCTCAATCGCTTGATGCCTTAAGTTCAATGGCGAACATTGCTGGATATAGAGCAGTAATTGAAGCAACTAACGCATTTGGTCGCTTTTTAACAGGCCAAATAACCGCAGCTGGAAATTTACCACCAGCGAAAATATTAATTATTGGTGCTGGAGTGGCTGGTCTTGCAGCAATAGGCACCGCAGGTAGTTTAGGCGCTATCGTTCGTGCCTTCGATACTCGCCCAGAAGTTCAAGAGCAAATTGAAAGTATGGGAGCCGAATTTTTAGTACTTGATTATCAAGAAGAAGAGTCTTTAGCATCAACAGATGGTTATGCGAAAGAAATGAGCAAGGCATTTATAGACGCCGAAATGGCGTTGTTTGCTGAACAAGCTCAAGATGTTGATATTATTATTACTACTGCAATGATCCCCGGCAAAAAATCACCAACGCTTATCACAGAAACAATGATTAAATCAATGAAGCCAGGTTCAGTGATTGTTGATTTAGCGGCAGCAGGTGGTGGTAACTGCGAGTTGACGACAGCAGGAAAGGTGATCAATAAGCATGGTGTTACTATTATTGGTTATACCGATTTGGTGTCACGGTTACCCAATCAATCTTCTCAACTTTATGCAAATAACTTGGTTAACTTACTTAAATTATTGTGCAAAGAGGGCAATGGTGAAATTTCACTAGATGTTGAAGATCAAGTTATTCGAAACATGCTTGTTATTCAAGGCGATGAAATTATGTTTCCACCGCCGGAAATCAAAATTAGTGCAACGTCGACTAAACCGGATAATAAAATTCCACATCAAGATGAAAAACGACAGAAAAATACTGATGTAGCTAAAACATCCACAAATAAACTCGGTTTTGCTATTGGCGGCTCTTTACTTTTTGCTTGGATCGCAAGTGTCGCCCCAAGCGACTTTCTCGCGCATTTTACTGTATTCGTATTGGCTTGCATTATCGGTTATTACGTTGTTTGGAACGTAACGCATGCATTGCATACTCCTTTGATGAGCGTAACGAATGCGATATCGGGCATCATTATTGTTGGCGCGTTATTGCAGGTTGGTTCTGAAAATATAATCGTTCAGGTGCTTGCAGGTATCGCAATTCTTATTGCGACCATTAATATTGTGGGTGGCTTTTTTGTCACTAAACGCATGTTAAAAATGTTTAAAAAATAAGGAACAGCTCATGGAATTATCTTACGGGTTAATCGGAGCTGCTTATTTAATTGCGGCAGTATTATTTATTTTGAGTCTATCAGGGTTGAGCAAACAAGAAACTGCGCAATCAGGTAATTATTTTGGTATGGTAGGAATGGCCGTTGCTCTACTTGCTACATTAGCAGATCCACGCGTTGATAATGTGCTAGTGATCATTGTTGCCATGTTAATAGGTAGTGTCATTGGTTTAAAGTTAGCTAAACAAGTTGAAATGACACAAATGCCTGAACTTGTTGCTATCTTACATAGCTTTGTAGGCTTAGCTGCGGTATTGGTGGGCTTTAATAGCTACTTCGCAATGGATCATCATCTACTACAAGTATTAACTGACACACAAATTATCAGTGTCAATATTCATTTAACTGAAATATTTCTTGGGGTCTTTATTGGTGCAGTTACCTTCACTGGCTCGATCGTTGCCTTTGGTAAACTAAGAGGCATTATTAATTCATCCGCGCTAATGTTACCACATCGTCATAAAATGAATTTAGCCGCAGGTATTGTTTGTACCTTTTTAATGATCTCTTTCGTGAAACAAGGAGGAGGAGATTTTATTCTATTTGTGATGACGGCAATAGCATTACTGTTTGGTTGGCATTTGGTAGCGTCTATTGGTGGTGCAGATATGCCAGTGGTTGTTTCCATGTTAAATTCATATTCTGGTTGGGCGGCAGCGGCTGCTGGTTTTATGTTAAGTAACGATTTACTTATCATCACCGGTGCTTTGGTAGGCTCTTCAGGAGCGATTTTATCTTACATAATGTGCAAAGCGATGAACCGCTCGTTTATTAGTGTGATTGCTGGCGGTTTTGGTACAGAAGTGTTGGTTGATCATGATAAAGATTATGGTAGTTATTGTGAAACAGAGTCAAGTGAAGTAGCAAATCTACTATCAGATGCAAAAACAGTGGTTATTACCCCAGGCTATGGCATGGCTGTTGCGCAAGCGCAATATCCTGTTTATGAGCTTACTCAACAATTACAAGCTAAAGGTGTCGAGGTTAAGTTTGCTATTCATCCCGTTGCGGGACGTTTACCTGGTCATATGAATGTATTACTTGCTGAAGCAAAAGTGCCTTATGATATTGTATTAGGCATGGATGAAATTAATCAGGATTTTCAGCACACCGATGTAGTATTGGTTATTGGTGCTAATGACACGGTAAATCCTGCTGCGGCAGAAGATCCTAATAGCCCTATTGCTGGCATGCCAGTGTTAGAGGTATGGCATGCTAAAAATGTCATTGTTTTTAAACGTTCAATGAATACCGGTTATGCGGGTGTACAAAACCCACTGTTTTTTAAAGATAATACTAAAATGTTATTTGGTGATGCAAAAGAGTCAGTGAATAACATTATTGCTGCGGTAGAATAAACATAGATTTCTCTTGATAAGTGTCAACAAAACCAGAGAGCATAGAACATGAGCGTTAAATTTTGGCTAAAACGAGCTTGCTTAGTTTATGCCGCAGTATTTATATTATTATTCATTTCTGAATGTATTAAAGGTCACAAAATTATCGATGGGTTAATTTTCGCTTTAGAGTGGTCTTTACTTTCTACCATGGTGTTTATTAGCACGCGTTTGTATTACGTGCGTAAAGGAAAGTCGTGTGCGTTGTGTAATGACATGCCAATGAAAAGTGATAAAGGGGACATTTAAGATTACTGAATTGACCCGTTTATCTCATTACCAACTCGCAACAATTATTGGTATTTTTGGCATTATTATTGCGCTTTTATTTCATCTGATCCATTTTTATTTTGTTGATCTTTCTCTTTTCGGTTATCGCGTGCTTTTAGCGCCAGGTATGTTTGTGTTAAGTCTTTTTACAGAAGAGCTCAGCTATAAAATAAAAATGCTGCTGATGCTTTCAGGTCAATTTATGGGTTATGCTGCTGGCTATATTGTATTCGTATGGATCCAAAACAACATTGCCGATTAAACCATTAATTTACTATTGCAACTAATAAACCAACAGATTCTTTGTTATCCTAACGAAAACAAACAAATAGAGTGAACGTGTGATTTTTGATGCTGTGGGCCAAATCAATGGCTATTTATGGGGTAGTATTTTAATTTACCTTTTAACGGGGTGTGGTGTTTGGTTCTCAATTCGGTTGAAGTTTATTCAGCTACGTCATTTCTTTCATATGTTTACTTTATTACGTTTTAGCCGACAAAAAAGTCAACATGGTATTTCATCCTTTCAAGCATTATGTACCTCGTTAGCCGCGCGAGTTGGTACGGGAAACCTAATGGGCGTGGCTGTGGCCATATCTTTAGGTGGTGCTGGTGCTGTTTTTTGGATGTGGGTCATCGCCTTTGTTGGTATGGCAACAGCTTTTGCAGAAAGCCTGCTTGGCCAGTTATATAAAGAGAAAGATGCAAATGGTAACTTTCGCGGTGGCCCAGCTTACTATATGCGCAAAGGGCTAAACAGTAAGTTCTTAGCAATCACCTTTTCATTGTGTTTATTTTTTGGGTATGGTTTTGTTTTTAGTTCAGTACAAGCGAACTCTATTACTGATGCCTTTTCTGGTTCCTTTGGTGTTGAACCCATTTATACAGGGATCTTTATAGCCATACTAACCGCTTGGGTTGTAATGGGCGGCTTAAAAAATATTGCTCGTTTTTCTGAAATCATTGTCCCTTTTATGGGCGTAGCGTATTTACTTATTTGTTTAGTTGTAATGGGGATGAATGTTGAGCATTTACCTGGCATATTTGCACTTATTGTTAAGTCTGCGCTGGGCTTAGAGCAAGCAGGAGGCGGCCTTGTTGGTGCGGCAATTGTGCAAGGGGTGAAAAGAGGTTTGTATTCAAATGAAGCGGGTATGGGTAGCGCTCCTAATGTGGCTGCCGCCGCAACAACATACCCTGCACATCCTGCCTCACAAGGTTACATTCAGATGTTAGCGGTGTTTTTTGATACCATTATTATTTGTACTTGTACGGCTTGCTTAATTTTATTATTTGACAATACTGAGCAGGGAATTCAAGGCATACAACTGACTCAGCAAGCATTAGCTTCTCAAGTAGGAGCATGGGGGAGTGACTTTATTACCATCGCGATTTTATTTTTTGGTTTTACGTCAATCATTGCCAGCTTTGCCTACGCAGAAACAAATTTAAAATACTTAAGATTGGATACACTTTTAGGTCACTGGTTTTTACGTATTGGCTTTTTATTCATGTTAATTTTTGGCTCCGTTGCTAGCTTACCTCAAGTGATCGCATTGGCAGATTTATCAACAGGTGTCATGACGATAATCAATGTGATAGCGCTGTTTTTACTTTCCAAAGTTATTATTCATGTGACGAAAGATTATCACCAACAAATGAAAAATAATGTATTGCCAAGTTATCAACCTAATGAAGCAGAGAAAGAAAAATTTAAATTAACGCCAAAAGTTTGGTAATGCTTCAGCTTAAATAACAAATCGCGTGATAAAAGTACTACAACAACATTGAAACTTGTTATACTTCGCGCGATTTTTTAGGTTTAAGGTGAATATCGTGAGTGTAGATGCAATTGGCTTATCAGCAGACTTATTGAAAGCGGTTAAAGCGTGTGGTTATAAAACGCTAACGCCGATACAGCAAAACGCTATACCTGCTATTCGAGCTGGGCATGATGTATTAGCAAGTGCACAAACAGGTACAGGGAAAACTGCAGCATTTACCTTACCCATTCTTGATCTACTTGCGCAACAAAGGACGAATGAACAAGCGTCTTTACGTGCAGTTATATTAACGCCTACCCGAGAACTTGCTATGCAAGTTGCCACGAATATTGAACAATACAGTCAATTTTTACCACTTAAATCTGGCGTTATCTTTGGTGGTGGGAAAATGGCAAGTCAAGCAAATATGTTAAAAGCAGGGCTTGATATTTTAGTAGCAACCCCAGGCCGCTTGTTAGAGCACATGGCATTGCGTAATGTCTCATTATCTCAAGTGAAACATTTAGTACTTGATGAAGCCGATCGTATGTTAGATATGGGCTTCTTAACAGATATTGAACGTATTCGTGAAGGTATCAAGGTATCACCACAAACCATGTTATTTTCAGCAACATTTTCTGAAAAGGTGAAAACATTAGCAAAACAAATGTTAACTCACCCAAAAATGATTGAAGTAGCGAAACAAAATACCACCTCAGGAAAAGTAAAACAGTTTGTTTACCGAGTCAGTGAAGCACGAAAGCGAGAATTACTGTCTGAATTAATTGGTGTGAATAATTGGCAACAAGTGTTAGTTTTTGCTGGCACTAGAGAAAGTGCCAATCAACTGGCGAAAGAATTGAAACTAGATGGCATTAAAGCTAGTTTGTGCCACGGTGAAAAATCGCAAGGAGCGCGCAACAAAGCGTTAGCGCAATTTACCTCAGGCGAAGTTAGAGTGTTAGTTGCAACTGATGTGGCAGCTCGAGGCCTCGATATTCCTGATCTTCCATATGTTGTCAATTTCCATTTACCGTTTTTAGCAGAAGATTACGTGCATCGCATTGGCCGTACCGGGCGCGCAGGTAAAACCGGCACTGCAGTTTCTTTAGTGAGCCCTAAAGATGAAAAATTTTTAGCTAATATAGAAGTATTAATTAATAGAAAGTTTGAACATGTTGTACTCGCAGGTTATGAATTTGATCCGATGACTGAGCGAAAACAACCGAGAAGTGATAAAACAAAGCCAGCAAGTAAAAACCGCTACCAATCAACGCGTGATAAAAATCAGTTGATTAAGAAAAAACAAAGCGTAACCAGTAAAGCCAATGCTAAGGTTAAAAAGAAACGTAAATAAGCGTTATGGTAAAGCACTTAATTACTGAAACCCCTTTTGCTTATCGTTTTACTTGTTGGTTCTGCGGAGAGCCAACAAATAAAACATTTTCTTTTCCACAACACAGCCATTATGTACCTGATTGTGTTCATCCCCCGATTACCCTTTATACTTGTGCCGAATGTTTGCGTTGGGCAAATACTGCGCATGTAGATAATGTTTGGCAGGTCAGGTTTGTCGTAAAAAAAGCGTTAATAAAACATTATAAAAAACATCTCGCTATTGGTATTAATTGGACAAAGAAATCGCTTGAAGAAAGCGGTTTTGAACAGGGTAACTTTGCTTCTTTTCAAAGAAGTGCTTGGATGATGTATGAAATAGCACGCGATAGAGTAAACTTTTCAGGTTGGCCATTAGAAGTTAATGGAAAGACACTGGACGCTTCATCTGCCTTTTTAACACAACCTTTCTGGTTTGACGGTGTTGAATATCCTTCAATTGAGCAAGCGATTAATCAATATGCAGAAAATTTTTCATTAAATAAACATTATTTAAAGCAAGTGTTGTCTGTTGTCGGAAAAGAAAAATTTTCATTGGCAATTAGGTTCTGTCGTGTGCAGGTTGGGGCCACACCACAAGAAAGAGCATACGCATTACGAATGCTCAGTGTAGATTATACAAAGTAGTAGCTTACAAAATCGATTAAATAATACTTAAGCGACACGGCTTTGCTAGTTTTTGTTGATAAAGGCAATTATCGGCACGTTCGAATAACGAATATTCATTATCTGCTCTTGTCATTAATGCACAGCCTATTGAGCTACTGACCTCATATCTTGCAAGTAAGCTATTAGTATTTACTGAATGTTGTAATCTACTTTCAATTATCGTTAGTGCTTGTTCATCTGCGTTTTCGACAATGATTGCAAATTCATCACCGCCGAATCTAAATAAACTTTCAGAGTCTCTTACACTTTCAATTAATGCTTGAGCAAAATGGGTTAACACTTGATCGCCAACATGATGTCCATGGTTATCGTTCACGGCTTTAAATTTATTTAAATCACACACAATTAAGCCGACTTTAGTGCCTTGTCTATTGGCATGATGCATTGCGCGTTTAATTTGTTGATCAAAATGACGTCTATTGCCTAACCCCGTTAAACCGTCTTGCATTGCTAAGCTAAGTGCTTGCTGATATAGCATTGCATTATTTAGCGGGTGTACTAATAACGTGTGCAAGTTCTTTAACATATTATAAGAGGCCAATGGCATTGGCTTGTTTAAGGCGTATGTTAATGTACCGATATAACGCTTATTGACTTTAAGCTCAAAATGTCGCTCTTTTCTTGCAAGTTTACTTCCACGCATTTCACCACTAGTAACATCATTTTTAAAGTAAAGCCCAGTAAAATCGACAAATTTCGTTACTTCCATGGCAAAAATATTGAGAATAGTATCAATATCTAAGCTTGTTTGAAGTTGTTCTGCTAAGGCTAGTTTTCGAGAATTATTTTGACGGTCTTGCGTATCAAATAACCTAAACGCGTTAAATTCAACGTGATCGCTATTGACCAAATTAAGCGTTTGCATAATAGCACCTCTATAAAGTAATTAAACTTCTTTTGCAAATAAAGTGCCAAATATATAAGTCTATGATCATTATATGATAGTTTGTTCCTTAGGTACCGGTTTAGTGGCAATTCATTAAAGATTTAAGCTTTTGTCGGCATCTTGACGGCAATTATTGCCGCTAAGCAGAAGCATTGAAACTGATAAAAATGACTAGAGCGTGTTGATCTTTGCTGTTTAAGTTTTGTTGAACCCTTCGGGCTGACGAATCCCCAAAAAATGACAGGCACAACATTTTATGATCTTATTAGTTCGTCAAAACAAAAATAAGAGTAAAATGCTATGCCTGAATCCTTACTTTGCCATAACTTCTTTGATAAGTCCTTATCGAATTTCAATCAAGCGAGAATGAAGACACTTAAAGCATGCTCTGAAGCACTTATAGCGTCTGATAGATTAACCTTAACAAGTTTGGGGCGTTACTTAGCTGGGCGTGCGAACATTAAGCATAAAATAAAAAGGGTTGATCGTTTTCTTAATAACGAGCATTTGTTTAACCAACAAGTTGAAATATACGCTTCGTTGGCCAAACCAATCATTAGCAACTTGCCTTATTTAGCCATTGCAGTGGACTGGAGTGGTTGTTGTCGTTCAGATTACCACCTGCTTAGAGCGAGTTTACTCGTTGACGGCCGTTCTTTAGTGCTTTACAACATGGTTGTTGAATTAAAAGATTTTGATACGCCAGAAACCAATGCCAGATTTTTAGACAACCTCCTTCAAGTTATTGGTGAACACCGGTCCGTTTATATTTTGTCAGATGGTGGTTTTCTTACTCCTTGGTATACTAAAGTCCGTTCATTAGGATGGCACTTTATTGGCCGTCTCAGAGGCACGATGACATGTAAGTTAGAAGGTAAAAATACTTGGGAAAAACTCCCTGCCTTTCATCAGGGAGCGAGCTGTCAACCAACTCGACTTGGCAAAGCGAGGGTTACTCAACACAGTCCAACAGCATGTGATGCATTTCTCCATTTGTACAAAGGAAAATACAAAGGACGAAAAGGGAATAGCCGTTTTACTAAAGATACTCGCATGTATCGACGGCATGCTCATGAGCCATGGTTACTCGCAACATCAGATAATACACTCACTAGTGATCAAGTAATTAAGTTGTACAGTAAAAGGATGCAAATTGAGCAAAACTTTCGCGATGACAAAAGCCAACAATATGGCTTTTCGTGGCGGTTTAGTAAAACACAAGGCGTAAGGCGAATGAGTGCCTTGTGCTTAATTGCATGTTTAGCCAGTCTATTACTTTGGTTTGTTGGCTTTGAAGCGGAGCAGCGCAATTGGCAAATAATGTTTCAGGCTAATACGATAAAACACCGCAGAGTTCTATCGTTTCTTACATTGGCGAAGCAAGTAATTCGGCATAGACTCCACAAAATTAAAAATCACTATCTACAGAAAAGTCGAGAAAACTTTTTAGCTTATTATCAAATATGTTCAGTTATATAAAAATGGGGATCCGTCAGCCCTTCGGGCTGTATCTGTTTGGTATTTCTACTGTGTTAACGCTTGACTGGAGTAGAATAACTACACGGCGCAAGTGTTGCCTTGTATAAATACCAAACAAATTGCGGCAAAAGTAAACATGAAAGATCAACACGCTCTAGAATGACATGAAATTATTTTGATCATGAATAAAAGCGTTTGAGCTCAAACAATGAGCGATATACTATGATTAAAGTTAGTTTTTATTTTTATTAGGTTTTTTGTGGCTTCCCATATTGAAATTCTGGCTATTTTAACCAGTGCAGTGTTTATTGTTTGGTTATTTAGAAAATTACATTTACCAGCTATTCTTGCTTATTTAGTTGCAGGGATGCTTGTTGGTGAGCATGGTTTAGCTTTTGCGCATGAGCATGTAGATTATGAACATTTTGCCGAGCTAGGCATCGTTTTTCTGTTGTTCACTTTAGGGCTAGAGTTTTCCTTACCTAAGCTAATGGCAATGCGACACTTAGTGCTAGCGGTAGGTTGCTTGCAAGTAGTGTTATCATTAATTTGTTTTACCATTATTTCACTCTTCTTTGGTCAATCCTTTGGCAGTGCTTTAGTGATAGGTGGTGTCATTGCTTTATCATCTACCGCGATTGTGATCAGACAGTTAAGCGAGTCTGGTGCCATGAAGCGAAAGTCAGGGCAAATAGCTGTAGCTGTTTTATTATTTCAAGATGTCGCCGTTGTACCATTACTGATTATTATTCCATTATTAGCACCAAGTACCGAAGGTTCGATGATAATCGCTTTGTTTGCTGCGCTAATAAAAGGGGTATTTGTTGTTGGTATTTTACTGGCCGCAGGAAAATGGATACTTCCTCGTTTATTTAATCTAGTTGCACAAGTTAGAACAGATGAATTGTTTGTATTAACGACTTTATTAGTCACACTTGTCGCTTCCGCATTAACGCAATGGTTTGGCCTTTCAATGGCGCTGGGTGCTTTTCTCGCGGGCATGATGTTAGGAGAAAGCCAATATAAGCACCAACTAGAAGCTGACATACGACCTTACCGAGATATATTGCTTGGTTTGTTTTTTGTGACAGTTGGGATGAAATTAGATATTAATGTGTTGGTGTCTTCACCTTTGACCATTGTCAGCTTGGTTGTTGGTTTGATGCTACTAAAAGTGGTCGTGATAAGAATTTTAGCAGTAAAAGCTGGTGAACAAGGAAAAGATGCTTGGGCAGCTGGGATCATGCTCGCACAAATGGGGGAATTTGGCTTTGTGTTAATTGCGCTTGCTACACAAGTCAATGTATTACCTCTTGATGTTGCTTCTTTATTGATTGGGGCAGGTATTTTGAGCATGGCGGTAACGCCATTTATGGTTGATAATGCTCGAAATTGGGGAAAGTGGCTAGCCAATGAACAAAAAACTGATCACGAAGACTTACAAGCATTTAAAGAGTTAGAAGTTAATACAGAACTGAAAGAGCATGTGATTATTTGTGGTTTTGGTCGTATCGGTCAAACGGTTAGTCGGTTTTTAAAACAAGAAGGTATTGATTTTGTTGCCATTGATATGGACCCCTTACGTACGCGAAAAGCGCGTGAAGCGGGAGAAAATGTGTTATTTGGCTCGTCCCGACAAACTGAATTGTTAGAGGCGGCTAAGTTGTCGACGGCTAAACTTGTCGTCATCGCGTTTGGTGAAGATAAACAGTCGATAGAAGTGATACGTAAAGTACGAAGTTTATCACCTAATGTACCTATTTTAGTACGAACTCGTAATGATGATCAGCTTGATAAATTACAAGCTGCTGGTGCAGATCAAGTAGTGCCTGAAAGCCTTGAAGGGAGCTTGATGTTGGTTTCACAAGTGTTGTCACTTTCAGGCGTGCCATTTTCGCATATCGTTAAACGAGTACAGAAGGAAAGGAAAAGTCATTACAGTCATCTGCATGGCTTTTTTCAGGGGGAACATACAGATATGAGCCCTGATGCTATGGACCGTATAGAATTTGCTAATGCGGTGAATTTAACTGGCCATTCTTATGCGGTAGGGCGAACCTTACAATCTTTGAACTTAGCCACACGCCGCGTAACCGTGGTTGCATTGAGAAGAGCTGGTTTTGAAACCGAACAGCCTGATGAAAATACCATTTTGTTAGCGGATGATACCTTGATTATTCGTGGCAAACCAAGACGTGTTGAGCGGGTTGAACGTTTTATGCATGAAGGGGGTTAGCGTAATACCAACTCGCATAAAGATTAAGTCAGTTCAGTGCGATGTCAGAGGTGGGAGAATAAGCGAAACGTTTGCAGGTATAGTTGTTCTACATCAAACACGTTTTGCGCAATTATCGCGCCTCTAACACGCTCCCAAAGGGCGAGTTTAAACGCTTCATAGCCTGTGTTGTTGATTTTAACAAGGACGCTACAAGGATGTAGCTTATTAGAGAACGCAGGAGCACGTTCTCCTGAATAACCATTCTCTGCAATCAACGCCGTGCCTCTAAAGCGTTTAATTCTCGCTGAATGACCGAATATTTATGCGAATTGGTATAATAGGTTTCTTTTGCTCAATCCCCATATCTCTGCATTTGCGTTAGCTTGAAAGATTTACTACGTTCATTTAAGCGATAAAAATTCACGAATACGTGTTTCGTTCTCTAGTGCATCTTGAAAGCCGAGTTTAATGAGTTGATGGCAATAGGTGCGATCAAATAACAGGTAGCTAATGATACTTGATTCAGGATCATTGCTGATGCCCATCGCCCTAAGAAGCAGTCGAATTGATATTGGCATTTGATGATAATGCTCTACTGCTATTGCATTGAAGTCGTGGCTTGGGTTTATTACTAATGTCTCTATTGATTTTAAGCCTTCTTGTGCTATTTTTTTTTCTTCTGGGATTAACGAAAGTGTTTTATTTACACGTTTGAGACGTTCTAAGTCACTTTGCAAAGTGTCTGAAAAAATGCCATCTAGTAAATGACCTGCGATGGTCGCGCTTGTTGGAGGATGTGGATTGTTTTCCTTAGGATGTAATGGTTCTGACGGTTGTTCAACACCGATAATAAATAGCTTCTCACCGCCTAAATGTATTGCAGGGCTCAACGGAGATAGTTGATGAATAGAGCCGTCACCAAAATGTTCTTTTCCAAGTTTGATCGACGGGAACAATAGTGGAATCGCTGCTGAAGCAAGTAAATGATCACTATTTATCTGACAGGGTAAGCCTTTTCGTTTAGCTCGAAACCAAGGAGAAATGGTTTCACTTGATTGAAAAAAACTAATGGAATCACCACTACTATAACTAGACGCAGTGACTGAAAGCGCGCGTAAATGTCCTTTTAATAGATTATTGTCTATACGCTGAAAGTCAACAACATCTGTTAGTAAGGCTCTTAATGGTGCATTGTTAAGTAAGCTGTGCGCCGATTTGTTTGCATAATCTGCTTGAAAGCTCGCTAATATACCACGGTATATATGACTAAATACACGAGCAGGGTCACTATGATATATCCTGCTTGTTGTTAAGTTCTTCCATACCCATTCAAGTTTTTTAACGCCAAGTTGAAAGCAAGATGCATAACAGGCTAAACCGGTTGAGTTGATCGCTCCGGCAGAGGTACCGCAAATAATTGAAAAAGGGATAGGGTGATGCCGTGGGGAAAATTTTGAAATTGCAGACAGCACACCAACTTGATAGGCAGCTCTTGCACCACCCCCAGTTAATACTAATGCGTTTTTTTCATGCTGGCGCGATCGGTACGTCACAAATTAATCACGGTATCTATTCTATCAATTAACGAGAGTTTATCGTTTATTTTAAAGATTACCAAGTTAAATAACTTGAGCTAGGGATAACAACTTACTTTCTAGCCGTTGTTTTTCCTTATTACTGCGTTAAATGTATTTGCAATAGACACGTTATTGACGCACAAATTTTCCTTGCACTAAGAAAAAACTCCGTGCTAGAACAGTGTGATAAATAAAAAGCTTACCGTTTCTGTTGATTCGCTAACTTCTTATCCCGAGCTCAGGTTAAATAATGTTAGCTGGGTTTAAAAATCGTTCTGTATAAACAATGGTAACCAACACGAACATTTAAATTAATAAAAGGCTTATAAAAGTAAAGGCTACTTTTGTTGAGTTGAAAAAAAAGCCAGCATTAGCTGGCTTTTTTAAGTCGACAGAAGAATTATAAACTAGTAAAGCTATTGATTTAACAAATAACGCCTACTAAAAAATAATTTTAGCTGCTAACGCGTTCGTTAGCGGCATCTATCAATGGTTGCGATCCACTCTGGAGATTTGCAAGGTTCTCTGAAACAACTTTCTTTGGTAGCTTACTTACTATCATAGAACCTGTTTCAACCGCACCTCTTGCAGAAGCAAATACCAGTAAGTTTTGACCATTACATTGAATACCATCAAAAACTCTGCGGATTTTGATTTTATTCGTTCTTAAAAATGAGCGCATACGCTTCTTATCATCTGCAGCTACATACTCACATAAGCTTTGAGCTATATTCGATGCTTCTGCTTTAGGAGCAGAAACGATAGACGTCATTGTTAACGCTGTAATAGTTGAAACTAGTAATAATTTTTTCATTTTAATAACCTTTAATTCAAGTTGAGTTTATTAAAAGAAAAAACCACAGGACGTACCTAATTGAACTCGGTAACTCCGCTGTCATAGATAAATTAAATTATCCTTAGACCGGTGGTTTTGCGTAACATGTTTTCGCATGTTTTGCCTTTTCTTTGTCAATTTCAGTATCACTAATTTGTAAGATAAAATCAAGTCTTGTGAAATTGGCAAGTATGTTGAATGTTAAGTTTTTACTATAAATGTATATTTTACAATGTGTTAGATATAACTTTCTCTTGTAGGATATATGGAAACATTACATATGACTTTCTAATTCTTATAAAAAAAGAGCATTAAAGCTCTTTTTTTATTATATTTACTAATAAATTTATTGGTAAAAGTTATATAAATGTCATCTCAGGTACATTTTCAGGTATAACAAGTTCACCAGCAGTTAACGCTTTAATCTCTTCTACAGATACACCAGGTGCACGTTCAACCAGATGAAAGCTATTATCTTTGATTTCGATAAAGGCTAAATCAGTTAGCACTTTGTTGATACAGCCTTTACCTGTTAATGGTAAGGTACATTGCGAGAGTAACTTAGATTCCCCGTGCTTAGACGCATGGGTCATAGTAACAATAATGTTTTCAGCACCTGCAACTAAGTCCATTGCACCACCCATGCCTTTAATCAACTTACCAGGGATCATATATGAAGCAATATTGCCCTGAACGTCAACTTCAAAAGCGCCTAATACAGTGAGGTCAACATGCCCACCACGGATCATAGCAAATGATTCTGCTGAATCAAAAATTGATGCTCCCTTAGCGGTGGTTACTGTTTGCTTACCAGCATTGATTAAGTCAGCGTCTATTTCGTCTTCAGTAGGAAATTGACCCATGCCAAGTAAACCATTTTCAGATTGCAACATGACTTCCATGCCATTGGGTACGTAATTGGCGACTAATGTAGGAATGCCTATGCCAAGATTTACGTAAAAACCATCTTGCAGTTCTTGTGCTACGCGTTGCGCAATTTGTTCTCTAGATAAAGCCATGTTAACTCCTTATGCGCTTCTAATTGTGCGTTGTTCGATGCGTTTCTCAAACGTCCCTTTAATGAGACGGTTAACGTAAATGCCAGGGGTGTGAATTTCATCAGGTGCTAACTCACCCGGCTCAACGATTTCTTCTACTTCAACTACGGTTATTTTGCCTGCAGTAGCAGCCATAGGGTTGAAGTTACGTGCGGTTTTTCTAAACACAAGGTTTCCGTATCGGTCTGCTTTCCATGCTTTTACGATGGCAAAGTCACCGGTAATGGCTTTTTCTAATATATAGTGACGACCATCAAATTCACGTTCTTCTTTACCTTCGGCCACAGGTGTACCATAACCTGTGGCGGTATAAAATGCAGGAATACCTGCGCCACCTGCGCGCATTTTCTCAGCGAGTGTACCTTGAGGAGTTAAGATAACTTCAAGTTCACCACTCATCATTTGTCGCTCAAACTCAGCATTTTCGCCAACATATGAAGCGAGTATTTTTTTTATTTGTCGATTAGGCAGTAATACCCCTAAACCAAAATCATCAACACCGCAGTTATTTGAAACAACGGTTAACCCTTTTGTGCCTTTACGTTTGATCTCTGTAATAAGATTTTCCGGTATACCGCATAAGCCAAAACCGCCAGCAATAACTGTCATGTTATCTTCTAGCCCTGCTAATGCTTCTTCATAGCTCGACACTACTTTGTCAAAACCCGCCATGATTAACTCCTTGCTAAATGTAAGATCAACGAGTGTTGCAGTTGATCATTAAAATTTGAATGATTATAAAAGTAAAGCTATTCGCATTTAGCTAAAAATGCATTTGAAACTTTTGAAACCGGTGCCTTGCCGAGTTTGTTACTGATATACCAGCCTGCTTCAAGTAAGGTATCGAAGTTAATCCCTGTTTCTATCGCTAAGCCATTTAGCATATAAACAACGTCTTCTGTTGCTACATTACCTGAAGCACCCTTAGCATAAGGGCAACCGCCTAAGCCAGCAATGGCTGAGTCGACAACACTTACGCCGTGTTGTAACGCGGCGTAAATATTCGTTAACGCTTGACCGTAGGTATCATGAAAGTGAACAGCAAGGTGCTTTACGGGGATTCGGGCGCTTACTGCCTGTAACATTTTATTGACACTGGCTACAGTACCTACGCCAATTGTGTCACCAAGTGAAACTTCATAGCAGCCCATTTTGTATAACTTTTCAGCAACCTCAGCCACTGTATCTGGTGCAATATAACCATCGTAAGGACAACCAACTACGCAAGAAACATAACCTCGTACAAGTATGCCATGTTGCTTTGCGGCACGAATAACAGGTTCAAATCGCGCTAGGCTTTCATCTATTGAGCAATTAATATTTTTTTGGCTAAATGCTTCTGAAGCAGCACCAAAAATAGCAACTTCTGAAACACCTGCAGCAAGCGCTGCTTCAAAGCCTTTTAAATTAGGAGTTAATGCCGCATACGTGACGTTTGTTTTTCGTTCTATACCTGCCATTACGTCGGAAGAGGTTGCCATTTGTGGTACCCATTTAGGCGACACAAAGCTTGCAGCTTCGATATAGCTTAATCCGGCGTTACTCAGTTTGTTAATTAACTGTATTTTATCTTTTGCGGCAACGAGTTCTTTTTCATTTTGTAAGCCGTCTCTTGGGCCAACTTCAACAATTTTTACTGATTTAGGTAGTGCCATCAGCCTTGCTCCTTGGGCGTAAACGCTAATAGTTCAGCGCCGCCATCTACCATATCGCCAGTTTGATAATAAACTGTATCGATTATGCCATCTGTAGGTGCCTTAATAGTATGCTCCATTTTCATTGCTTCCATGATCATTAATGGTTGATCTTTCGTAACCGTATCTCCTTGATTAATTAATACGCTGACCATGGTTCCGTTCATAGGCGCAGTTAAGCCGTTTGCATTATCTTCAGCGTTACTTAACCCACAATCAGGGCGTATATAAGTAAAATTAAACACGCCATTTGATCTATATAAACTGATATTATCGCCTTCACGACTTATCGTTGCTTGACTGCGATAACCGTCAATACTGGTAGAAAGTTCATCACCAACTATTGTTCCTTGACAGTCTAATGTACGTCCTTGAAATGCATGATGCTCAACAGTGATTATGTAGTAGCGTCGATTCCCCATTCGCTTTTGCTCAACAATAACGGGGTAGTGAGTGTCATTATGCGCTAATGTTAGCTTATGAATGTGGGCTTCATTAAGTCGCCAAGCATTGGTGTGATTCCAAGGAGAGTGAGGATCTGTCGTACTTTTAGCGTGTGTTTTAGAGCGTTCAGCTAAAGAGAGCACTAAATACAGAGCAGCCATTGGTAATTCGTTGGTTAGTGCTTGCTCGGTATCGTGAAAAATATCATCGTGATGTTTTTCGATAAAACCAGTATCAATATTGCGGTTTATGAACGCTTGGCAAGTTGCTAAGTTATATAGGAAATCGAGATTAGTGACCACACCATTAATACGGTATTCTGTCAGTGCTTTCGTTAAACGTTGTAGTGCTTTGTCACGATTTTCATCCCAAACAATAAGTTTAGCTATCATTGGATCATAAAAAACACTGACTTCATCTCCTTGGCGTACGCCGGTATCCACTCGAACATATTTGCTTTCTTGTGGCGTACGTAGAAAGCTTAAATTGCCAGTGGCTGGTAAAAAGTCATTATTGGCATCTTCAGCGTAAATACGTGCTTCAAAAGCATGTCCGTGGATCTCAAGTTGGTCTTGTGTTTTTGGTAAGGCTTCATCAGCTGCGACACGTAGCTGCCATTCAACTAGATCTTGTCTGGTAATTAACTCTGTAACAGGGTGTTCAACCTGTAAACGAGTATTCATTTCCATAAAATAGAAGGAACCGTCTTGATCAAGTAAGAATTCAACAGTACCTGCCCCTCGGTAACCAATTGCTTTAGCTGACTTTATTGCAGCTTCACCCATTTTTTCACGTAACGTTTGCGATAAGTTGAATGCAGGTGCTTCTTCGATCACTTTTTGATGTCGGCGTTGCACTGAACAATCACGTTCGAACAGATAAACTGCATTGTCATGATTATCACAAAAGACTTGTATTTCAACATGGCGGGGTTGTGTTAAGTATTTTTCCACTAACATCGTGTCGTCACCAAAAGATGATTTTGCTTCGCGTTTTGCTGCAGCAAAACCTTCGGCAAAGTCTTCTTCGCTCCACACCTGGCGCATACCTTTACCACCACCGCCAGCAGTTGCTTTTAGCAAGACAGGATAACCCATGTCATCAGCCGCATTTTTAATGACTGCTTCCGTTTGATCATCACCATGGTAACCTGGTACGAGTGGAACTCGTGCTTTTTCCATGATTGTTTTCGCGGCAGATTTAGAGCCCATGGCTTCAATAGCGCCAACTGGTGGGCCAATAAAGGTAATATTTTCCTGTTCACATAAACGACAAAATTCTGCATTTTCAGAGAGAAAACCATAGCCAGGGTGTATTGCCTGTGCACCTGTACGTTTTGCTGCCGCAATCACTTTTTCTGATAATAAATAACTCTCACGAGAGGGAGAGGGGCCAAGATAAACAGCTTCATCTGCCATACTCACATGTAAAGCATTAGCATCAGCGTCAGAATACACCGCCACCGTAGCAATGCCCATTTTACGGGCTGTTTTAATCACTCTACAAGCTATTTCACCACGGTTAGCAATGAGTATCTTAGTGAACATTGTTGAAGCATGTTGCATGTTATTGTCCTTCATTCTTATCTACTTTTTGCCATTGTGGCTGACGCTTTTCAAAAAAAGCATTTAACCCTTCTTGACCCTGATCGGAAACACGAATAGCGGCGATACGCTCACTGGTAATACCTAATAATTTATTGTCAATGTCTTGAAAAGCGACATCTAAGGCGAGTTGTTTTGCTTGTTGAATCGCTTCTGGGCCATTCGCTAAAAGTGTTGAAACCATATCATTTACAGTGTTATCGAGCGCTTCAAGATCGACGACTTCATCAACTAACCCTAGTTGATTTGCTTTTTCAGCAAAAAACCTTTCTGCGGTTTGAAAGTATCGCCTAGCTGCTTTTTGACCAATGGCAGCGACAACGTAAGGGCTGATGGTAGCTGGAATTAGACCTAGTTTTACTTCGCTTAGGCAAAAGCTAGCTCGGTCACTGGCAATGACAATATCGCAACAGCTAGCTAAGCCAACAGCGCCGCCAAATGCCGCACCTTGCACTTTTGCAATGGTTGTTTGTGGCATGAAGTTTAATGCGTGTAGCATTTGTGCAAGATTATTGGCATCGTTTAGGTTTTCTTCAAAACTATAATTGGCCATTCGCTTCATCCAAGCTAAATCAGCACCCGCTGAAAAGCTTTTACCGTTTGCGGCCAGAATCATAATGCGAATATCGCTGCGTTTAGCAATATCAATGAATAAGCGTTTTAATATATCAATGATAGTGTCATCAAACGCGTTATGCTTGTCTGGAGTGTTGAGTGTTACTGTTGCAACACCATAACGATCAACATCAAAAAGTACAGAGTTTTCAAGTGTATTCATGTTGCCTCCTACATACGGAAGATACCAAACTTGGTCTCTTCAATGGCTTTATTTAATGAAGCGGAAATAGCTAAACCTAATACTTGTCGGGTGTCCGCGGGGTCAATAACACCATCGTCCCAAAGGCGGGCTGATGCATAGTAGGGATGCCCTTGATGTTCATACGTATCAATAATCGGTTGCTTGAAGGATTGTTCTGCTTCTGTTGACCAAGTTTCACCGCGTTTTTCTTTCTGATCACGTTTTACTTGTGCGAGTACTCCGGCAGCTTGTTCGCCACCCATCACTGAAATTCGTGCATTTGGCCACATAAAGAGAAAGCGTGGGTCATAAGCGCGACCACACATACCATAGTTACCTGCACCGAAACTGCCACCGATTAAGACGGTAAATTTAGGCACTTGTGCCGTGGCTACGGCAGTCACCATTTTAGCCCCATGTTTTGCAATGCCACCGGACTCGTATTGTTGGCCCACCATAAAACCAGTGATATTTTGTAAAAAGACCAATGGAATTTTACGCTGCGCGCATAACTCAATAAAATGAGCGCCTTTTTGTGCAGACTCTCCAAAAAGAATACCGTTATTAGCGATAATACCAACAGGGTAACCAAAAATGCGTGCAAAACCACACACCAATGTTGTGCCATATAATGCTTTAAATTCGTCAAACTCGCTGCCGTCGACAATTCGGGCAATAATTTCTCTAATATCAAAGGGCTGTTTAGTATCTTTTGGGATGATCCCGTAAATATCTTCTACAGGGTACTCTGGCTCAATTACCGGCTTGATGTCCATTTGAACAGGCTTAACACGGTTCAGGTTTGTAACGGCAGTTCGGGCCAACTCGAGGGCGTGATTATCATTTTGTGCATAATGATCAGCAACACCTGAGGTTCGACAATGTACGTCTGCGCCACCTAAGTCTTCTGCCGAAACCACTTCGCCTGTAGCGGCTTTTACTAGAGGAGGGCCAGCGAGAAAAATAGTGCCTTGTTCTTTTACAATAATAGATTCATCTGCCATTGCTGGCACATAAGCACCACCGGCAGTACATGACCCCATAACTACGGCAATTTGAGGAATGGCTTTCGCAGACATCGTCGCTTGATTAAAAAAGATACGACCAAAATGTTCTCTATCGGGAAATACATCATCTTGATTAGGAAGGTTGGCGCCACCTGAATCAACTAAGTAGATACAAGGTAGATTGTTTTCTTGTGCGATGGTTTGTGCTCTTAAATGCTTTTTAACGGTTAGTGGGTAGTAGGTGCCACCTTTCACCGTTGCGTCATTAGCTACAATGACACACTCTTGACCACCCACTCTGCCAATACCGGTAATAATTCCAGCGGCCGGTACATCATCATCATAGACCTCATAAGCTGCTAATTGTGATAGCTCAAGAAATGGAGCACCTGGGTCAAGTAATTCATTAACTCTATCTCTAGGTAATAACTTTCCCCTAGATAGATGTCGATCACGACTGCGTTCACCACCACCATGTTTTATTTGATTGAGTTTTTGCTTTAAGTCGTCAACTTGAAGCTGCATATGTTGTGCATTTTCGATGAATTCAGGGCTTCTTGAATTAATTTTTGAAATGATCTTAGCCACGTTGCTACCTTAATATTTGTATTAACAACTAAAATTTAGCGTGAACAACGCAAGACTTATGGTTTTATCAGCCTTGCGTTTAGGGTTACTTACTCTCGTTAAAAAGCTCGCGACCAATTAACATTCGGCGAATTTCTGAAGTACCAGCGCCAATTTCGTAGAGTTTTGCATCACGTAATAATCGTCCGGCAGGAAATTCATTTATGTAGCCATTTCCGCCAAGTAACTGTATGGCATCTAACGCCATTTTTGTTGCCAACTCTGCAGAATATAAAATGACTGCTGCGGCGTCTTTTCGTGTGGTTTCACCGCGGTCACAGGCTTGCGCTACCATATAAACGTACGACTTAGCAGCGTTCATTTGTGTGTACATGTCGGCGACTTTTCCTTGGACTAACTGAAATTCACCAATAGATTGACCAAACTGTTTTCGGTCATGTACGTAAGGAACAACGAGATCCATACAAGCATCCATAATGCCTAAAGGACCACCTGATAATACTAGGCGCTCATAGTCTAAACCTGACATTAATACACGAACACCTTTGCCTTCTTCACCAATAATGTTTTCAGCGGGTACTTCGCAATTTTCAAATACAAGTTCACACGTGTTAGAGCCACGCATACCCAATTTATCGAGCTTTTGATGGCGACTAAACCCCGGGAAATCTCGTTCTACAATAAACGCAGTAATCCCCTTTGAACCTGCAGATACATCTGTTTTGGCATAGATAATAAACACATGGGCATCTGGACCATTAGTGATCCACATTTTATTACCATTCAAAATGTATTTATCACCTTGCTTTTCAGCACGAAGTTTCATGCTGACTACATCAGAACCTGCATTGGGTTCAGACATAGCGAGTGCGCCGATATGTTCACCAGTACATAATTTAGGTAAATATTTTAATTTTTGTTCGTGATTACCATTTTTTCGTAACTGGTTTAAGCATAAATTTGACATAGCACCATAGCTCAGTCCTACTGAAGCGGAAGCGCGAGATATCTCTTGCATGGCAACAACATGTTCTAAATAACCAAGATCTGAGCCACCATACTGCTCTTCAACAGTCATACCAAGTAGGCCCATATCACCAAATTTACGCCACAAATCAGCAGGAAATTCGTTGTCTATATCAATTTGAGCAGCGCGTGGAGCAATCTCATCGCGGGCGAATGCGTTTACTTGGCTACGGATCATCTCAACGGTTTCGCCAAGATTGAAATTAAGTGATGAAAATGTCGAAATCATGTTGTTTCCTTAATTGTAATATTTGTCTAGCAATGGGTGCGTTATATTGCGTTTATTATTTATTATTTATGTTATGCAACGCGTCTTTACAGTTTTCTTCTAAACCATCAAGCTCAACTAATACCGCTTGAATGTCTTCTAATTGCTGCGTCAAATCAGATTTCTTTTGGGCAATTAACTTCATTATGGTTGTTAATTGTGTTGCACTTGATCTATCGGCATCATAAAGCTCAAACAATCTTCCTGTTTCAGCTAATGAGAAACCTAGACGTTTACCGCGTAAAATTAACTTTAGACGAACTTTGTCTCTTTGGTTATAAATTCTTGTTTGACCTTTACGTGTCGGGTGAATTAACCCTTGATCTTCGTAAAAACGTATACTTCGTGTCGTCACATCAAACTCTTTGGCTAACTCGCCAATAGAGTAGGTTGCATTATTTTTCTTGCTCATTTCGCACCCATTATGAATAATAGTGTCGATAACATAGCATGAACTTTACGTTTACGTAAACTTCCTTTTTGGTTTGGCTACCTTATTCTCCTCATATGTGACTATAGTGTGATACGCATAGTGGAAATTTTCTAATACACTGTGTGGTACTTTTCTGCTTTTGAAAGCTTAAGTTAACGTTGGCGTAAACGTAAATTTGAGTTAGTCTGTTTAACAAGTCAAATGACACTGTTTTAATTTTTGGAGAATAATATGTCTACGCAAGATCCTGTGGTTATTGTTGCTGCTAAGCGAACCCCTATGGGAGGCTTCCTAGGTGGATTGTCAGCGGTAACTGCACCAAACCTTGGTGCAACGGCAATTAAAGCCGCTGTTGCTGAATCAGGCTTAAGTGCTGACCAAATTGATGAAGTCGTTATGGGCTGTGTATTACCCGCTGGTTTAAAACAAGCACCAGCACGCCAAGCTGCACTCGAAGCTGATTTAGATCTTTCAACTGTTTGCACCACAATAAATAAAGTCTGTGGTTCAGGTATGAAGGCGGCTATGCAAGCGCATGATGCTTTAATCGCTGGCTCTATCGATGTTGCTGTCGCTGGCGGTATGGAGAGTATGACCAATGCTCCTCATCTACTAGCTTCTGGCCGTTCCGGGATTAAAATGGGTAGCGGACAATTGCTTGATCACATGATGATTGATGGCCTTGAAAATGCTTATGATGGTATTTCAATGGGGTGTTTTGCTCAAGAAACTGCTGATGAAGCAAGCTTTACCCGCGAAGAAATGGATAACTATGCCATTCGCTCATTATCTCGAGCAAATGCAGCAATTGACAGTGGTGCTTTTAACCAAGAGATAGCTTCTGTATCCATTAAATCACGTAAAGGCGAGATTATTTTTGATACTGATGAACAGCCGGGGAATGCTCGTCCGGACAAAATTCCTTCATTACGCCCAGCGTTCAAAAAAGACGGTACCATTACAGCGGCTAACTCTAGTTCAATATCTGATGGTGCTGCAGCCTTGGTGATGATGAAGCAATCAGAAGCTGAAAAACGCGGTTTAGCACCTTTATGTAAAATCGTTGCTCATGCAACGCATGCACAAAAGCCTGCTGAATTTACCGTTGCGCCTGTAGGGGCAATGAAAAAAGTATTAGATAAAGCGAATTGGACTACTGATGAGGTAGAACTTTGGGAAATTAATGAAGCGTTTGCCATGGTAACTATGTTAGCGATTAAGTCTTTATCTCTTGATGTTGAAAAGGTTAACGTTAATGGTGGGGCATGTGCGCTTGGTCATCCTTTAGGGGCAAGTGGTGCGCGTATCATGGTAACGTTAATTCATGCGTTAAAAAATAAAGGGTTATCAAAAGGCGTGGCTTCATTGTGTATTGGTGGCGGTGAAGCAACGGCAATTGCGTTAGAAATGATCTAATTGCTATAAATTCATTGATTGATGTTATTGAAATGACTTTTAAAAACCACTTAATTTTTTAAGTGGTTTTTTTGTTGGTATGGCTTTTGAATAAACGTATAGTACTTATTATAACTGTCAATTTTATAACACTATGCTTGCAATAATGTCTGAAGCACTACCTATTGAGATTAAGGCTGCTGATGAAGCTAAAAAATCGTTAGCTAACATTAGCTCGGTGGTAAATAAATTAGAAGCGCAATTAAATTTTATTGCGATGACCGCAGGGTGGTTTTCTGATCCAGAACAGGAATTAACCATTGAGTTTTCGGTTAATAGCGAGCCGTTTTTTCCAAAACAACTATTTCCCGTTGCAGATGAGTTTATCGTTTTAGCCGATGATGTGCATTTTGCTTATCATGATGAACAATGTAAATATCAATGCTATGTTCAATTGACCGGTACAGAAATCGAACTAGCGAAACAAAAAAAATCTATACTAGCAGCAATTTTAGATAAGAAATTAACCATTGTATTAAATGAGATTGCCTTAAAACAAAGGTTGTCATTCATTTAAAATGATTAATCAATTATATGGAATATTTATTCACATCAATTGTGTTTTTCGTTATGCTACACGAACAATTAAAATAATATATGCTTTTGAAATGCATCAATTTCAGATAAATGTTAATAACTTTTAAAGACTCTTTTCTTTTTCACAAACAATCATTGCGCTTGTTCTGTTCGTCTATTTGTTCAATATTTCTATTATATACTGCCAATGTGTCAGCGATAAACCATGCTGAACAGAATAAACCACCTGTTATTATGGGCTACTATTCACAGTGGTCAGTCTATAGCCCAAACATTCATATTCGAGATCTACCTACACATTTAATGACACACTTTGTCTATAAAAGTGCCGACTTAACCAAAGATGGTGAGGTTATTCTTGGCGATTCGTATGCTGATATTGAGTTTCTTTACCCAGGGGCTGATAGAAACGATCGATTTCTCGGTAGCTTTGGGCAATTAACAAAGGTAAAAAAACGTCAACCTGAATTAAAAGCAATAATAAGCATTGGTGGTTGGGGGCGATCTGAGCACTTTTCTTCAATAGCTGCTTCGCCAAATGGAAGAGCTAAGCTAGCAAAAAGTGCGATACAGTTTATGCAGAAATATCAATTTGATGGAATTGAAATTGACTGGCAGTTTCCGATATATCGCGCTTCTAGCACAGAAATTACTAGTTACCGTAAAGAAGATGGTAAACATTTAAATTTATTACTCGCTGAAATTAAACGTCAGTGTGAACAGATGAGCATAGATTGTTGGTTACAAGCGGTATTAGCACCTTACTCATTAGAAAATGCATGGGATGCAAGCTTACTCAGTAATAGTGCTGATGTTATTGTAGTTGACGTTACACGGTTACCAGGCGATATAGGGGAATTAGCTGAGCCGCAATCAGCACTTTATGCTGCACAAGGTGAACGCTCTGTAGATTCTGTTGTAAGTACTATGGTGGGGTATGGTGTCAAACAAGAAAAAATCGTCATTTCAATTGCCTCTTTTGCTGTTGGTTGGGAAGGGGTTCCAGCAAAAAATAATGGCTTTAAACAACCGCATCAAACATTAAGTTGGGGAAGTTGGGACAGTAAAAGCAGTGGTGCTACAGGGATATACAATCAAAAGAATTTAACGTATTTCTTAGCTACTGGCGAATACCGACATTATTGGGATGATGTGGGCAAAACAGACTATGTGTATAACCCTAATAAATATGGCGGACATTTTATAACCTATGAAGGCGCTAAAGCTATAGCGGCTAAAGCTGACTACGTAAAAGAAAACCACCTGGCCGGTGTGGCAATTATCCAGTTACATCATGGCGATGCCGCATTATTTAATGTTTTTGATCAGTTCCACTTTTTGAAAAGTCGATATTATCAGTTGATTCAGTTTTGGCATGAAAATCGTAATGCATTGATCGTGTTGTTTCAAATGCTAGCTGTTATTCTTATTGGCTTAGTTATGTTCGTTTATTGGCAAAATAAAAAAAATAATGAATTATTTCATGAAAAACAACAGTTTAATAGGTTGCAGTATTGGATGCAGAGTATTGAATGGCCTTTACTTAATGTTGTTACAGTCGCTAAAAGCGCACAAGAAAAAGCACTATTATCTACTGAACAGGTTGAATCCCTTGCTAAATTATCTTCAGAAGTATTACTACCTATTTCTTCTATTATTTCGGAAACCAAACTAAATTTTTCAGTTAATCAATCATTTAAAGAAATTGTTAGCCTTCAACAAGTCATTCAAAATGTTGATATTTTGTTAGAAGTCGAAAGTAATAGGCGATTAACATGGAATAAACAGATAAAAGCCAGACTGCTTGTGAATCCAGACAGGTTTCAGCAATTTCTTTATTACTTATGTGATTATGTGATATTACAGAAAAGCACAAACGAAAACATAACACTAGATATTATTGCGCTTGAGCAAACTATACAGCTAAATATTACATTACTCGTAAACACTGATAACAATCAAATTAATCATACAAGGTTAAATACGTTATTTCATCAAGCTAAATTATTAGATTTCTCAATGCGTTTGGATAGGGAAAAAGGCTTGTTATCTGTGCTTATTAATAATGATGTTATCGTGAATGATGAACAGCATATTGGCTCTTTAGCCTTTACATTTGATCAACACCTTTCGCCCTTATCAACCGATAATTTAGTCGCTGATAATATTGAAGACGAATCAGCTAGTCATGATGTGATACCTCATGCAAGTTCAACGCATATCGAGGAATATTCAACGTTATTTGCGGCGATAACCTCCTTTAATATGTCGGCAGCTCCGAGTAAAGATATTTATAAAGGTTTAGAACAAGCGTGTCAGTACTTTATTGACATATTACAACAAGAAGCGAAAGTACGCGTTTTTCACCACGAACAAGTTGTCAGTAAACTTGGCAAAGAGTCTTTAACCTCTCGGCACGAAATATTGGTTAATTCAGATGACGTTACTGTAGAAGTTATTACGCAGGAAAAATTGAGCGAAGCTGAACAACAATTAATACAAGTGTTAGTGTACCAAACATTAATGGTGCAAAAGGCGATTCAATCGTTATTAAAAGAGCCTTCTATATTAGCAGAACTTTATGAGTTAACACGCTATAAAGATAGAATAAAGTATCTTAAGGCTGAATCAGGTTATACGGGAATTTACATTCAATCACTTAAAGAACCCCGTTATATCTCCATGCGATTACGCTCAATCAAGCAGTATTTTGATGATGTCGCCTTAGTGCAAGTGCATCGCTCATATTTAGTGAATCCCAAAAAAGTGGATAGAATAAATACAGTAGCTAAATTGAAGTTTGAACTTGAAATTGGTTCAGTAAAAATACCGGTAAGCAGAACCTATGTTCCGATGCTTAAAGAGCATTTTCCTCAGTGGTTTTCATAATACTTATATTCAATTTTACCTCTCCTGTTACCATTATTTTTATTGAATCCTAGTACATTTCATGAATGTCAAAGCAATAGGAATAAACAAAAAAACCTTATAAAACAATCATTTGTTTTTTGTTTTGTTACATTTCATGATATGAGCCGTTTGTTGATATATCCTTGTGTCATTGTGCTTGATATAGTCAAAATCAGGGTGACAGCGCTGTCAAATGTTGTTAATAATATGCAGAAAAACTAAGCAAGTATTGTAACGAGCACGAGTATGTTAATAACACCAAAGCGCCCATTAAAAAAACTATAAGCAAATGAGAGTGGAACATGACTAAAAAATTCAATAAAAACTTATTATCGATAGCCGTTTGTAGTGCGTTAGCTTACTCGCATTCTGCCATCGCTTATCAAGAAGAAACAGACAGCAAAAAAGCTGAAGATGAAAATGTTGAAGTTATTGAGGTATTGGGAATACGAAAAAGTATTGCTTCAGCTCAAGACCTTAAACGTATGGCTGATACGGTTAAGGATGTTATTACCGCGACAGATATTGGTGCATTGCCAGATAAATCAGTAACTGAAGCTTTACAACGCGTTCCGGGCGTTACTATTGAACGGTTTGCTGCTTCAGATGATCCTAAGCACTTTGCGGATGAAGGAACAGGCGTGTTAGTTCGTGGTTTAGATCGCGTACGTAGTGAAATTAATGGCCGAGGCGCGTTTAGTGCAAATCCAAACGGTGGGTTAAGTTATGAAGACTTTCCGGCGGAATTGCTAGGAGCTGTAGAAGTTGTTAAAAACCAAACCGCTGATCTAATTTCAGGCGGTATTGCAGGTACCGTTAACCTTATTACGCGTAAACCGTTTGACTCTGATGAGCGTGTGTTTGCTTTTGGCGCTAAAGCAAATTATGGCGATTATCGTGAAGAGGCAACACCTTCATTTAATATGTTACTGTCTGATAGCTGGGAAACAAATTCAGGTAAATGGGGCATTTTAGTTGCGGGTTCTAGATCTGAATTTAAAACTAAAGGTGATGGTTTTGGTTTAGGTAATTATCATAGTCGAGGCCCTGTTCCATTTCATTATGAAAACTGGGGCGAGTTGAGGGGACCAGGTATAGTAGCTGGCTATTGGGACGGTCCTTGTTCGCTTTCAGTGCAGTCTTGGGACGGAACTTGTGAACCGTCAAGTCTTTATACCGAAGAAGATGAGGCAAATTATGTTCCTCCATATGAAGGCGGCCCAGTAGAGGGTCAACCAGATGGTGTTACTTATTATACGCCAGCAGCGTTGACGATCACAACGGCAGAAAATGAGCGTAAACGCACCGGTTTAACCGCATCAGTGCAGTGGGAAAGCCCAGATGAAAGAACGTTAGTGACGGTAGAGCATATTTACTCGAAAGCATCGTTAGATTGGCGCGAATATGTGATCTTTAATGGTGAACGTGGCTTCGTATCAGCTGTGCCAGACGGTATCCAGTGGGGTGCAGGAAGCAATCGTTATCCATTAACGGTTGATGAAAATGGTTATGTAACATCAGGTGTTGGTGATTTAACAACAGGTCAATATCACCATAACTTTTCTTCTCGTTATAACAATACAGAAAGCGAGATTGCAGATACGTCTATTAATGTTAGGTTTAAAGCGACCGATAACTTAACGGTTCACTTTGATTACCAAAACGTTGACTCTGAACGCACTGTTGATAATTATCAACTAACGGCTTCAGTTCGTGGTGGTGCTTATACTGATCAATATGCGCCGTTTTTCTTAGATCTTCGTAATGAAACGCCATCGGTGGAATTTCTCAACAGTGGTATCTCTAACCCACCAGATGTTGAAGGTCCTATAACAAATGATGAAGGCGATCTTGAATATACCCATCCAGTATTGAGCTTATACTCAGGTTTACCACAGCTAGAAGTAAATGATGCTGAATCAGACTCCTTTAAACTTGATCTAGAATATGTCATTGAAAAGGGCATGTTTACCAAAGTTTATGCTGGCGCGTTTTACTCAGACAAAAATTTAATTGCTCGAAATACGGAATACGAAGGTTGGCAGCCGTTGAACAAACGGTGGGAAGCGGACGAAGCCTACCTTTCTTCACCACAAGTTGCACCTGAGCTATTTGAACGTGTTGAATTTAAAGATCATTTCCGAGGTCATACCGTACAAGGCCCATTCACTAGCTATTTATTCCCAAGGATGAATCTTACCGAAAATTTTGATCAAACATTACGTGATGGTTGCGGTACGTATTTCTCACTCGATAATGCGTGGGATCAAAGCGGAGATTGTGCGATTCCGTACGAAGATATGACCGGCAGGGTAGATGGACCTTTTGCTGCGCGCCATATCAGTGAAACTAACACACAACGTACAGAGTTTTACTTACGTGCAGATTTCGAAGTTGATTTATCGAATGATATTTATTTGACCGGTAATGTTGGCTTACGTTCAGTTGATTATGATCTTGAATCGACAGGTGCCGTTACACTACCTGCACCTGCATCTGTCAGCCAAGAAGGGACTGCTCGACGTCAAGTGTGGGAAGATCTTTACCCTGAGCTTGTCAGTTTATCTACCGGTGAAGCATTTTTCTCAACGGTAGAACATAACTACTCAACAGTGCTGCCAAGTTTAAACCTAAACTTTGGTATTGGCGATGATGTGGTTGTGCGATTTGGTGCGTCAAAAGGGATTTACTTCCCGAGTTTAACAGATTCAGTGAACAAAATGTTTGTCAGTTTAAATGCTGAAAGCGTGCTTCAAGATCCTAATCTAGAAGAAAATGAAGAGACAAACCCTGTTGTTGACTACAAAAACATTGAAATAACAGCTAATGCACGTAACCCGTATTTAGATCCTGAAGAATCAGTGAATTTGGATTTAACAGCTGAATGGTACTTTTCAGAAACAGGTTCGTTAACGTTTGGTTTATTTCATAAAAAACTAGACGGTATTATTCGAAATAAATCCTTCGCATCAACGGTTGAAGCGAATGGTCAAGACTATACCGTATCAGCTTATGGCCCAAGTAATGAAGGCTCTGGAACGATTCAAGGTTATGAAGTTTCATATACCCAGTTCTACGATATGCTTCCTGGTGCATGGAAAGGTTTAGGCTTACAGTTGAATTATACCTTTATCGACCAAGATGGACTTGAAGATCCAAATCAAAACCCATCGGTACAATCACGTTTCTCGAATGGCTCGCTAGAAGCACCTGACGGACGTAATACTTTCCGACAGTTCAGCGATTTACCATTGGTAGGTTACTCTGATCAAAACGTAAATATTGTTGGTATGTATGAATATGAAGGTATCTCAGCACGCTTAGCTTACACATGGCGTTCGGAATATTTATTGGCACTACGTGAGTCAACTGAATTTGTACCTGTGTATTCAGAAGCTCAAGGCCTCATGGATTTCAGCATTCACTACAACCTTACTGACAACTTTAAAGTAGGCTTTGAAGTGAGTAATGTACTTGGCGAAGATACCAACACTAAGTATCAACAAAATCAGGAAGGTACCTTAACTAATGCCTTTACTTTTACCACAGACCGTCGTTATGCGTTAACGCTTAGAGGGAGCTTTTAACGATAAGTGATTTGATAATAGGATGCTACTCAGTACCTACTGAGTAGCATCCTTATGTCAATTAGTATTAAATATTAACATCTCCATAACGAAATAACGCGGTATTAGCATGCAAAAAGGTATTAATTCAATTTGTATTGTGGGTGGTGGCACGGCAGGCTGGATGGCTGCATCGCTACTATCTAACCTACTTAAAGGGTGTCAAATTAAGATCACTGTAGTGGAATCACCCGATATTTCAACTATCGGTGTTGGTGAATCTACCGTTCCTTCTATCATTGACTTTTTAAATGCTAGTCAAATAGATCTGAAAGAATTTATCAAAGCAACCTCTGCGACCTTCAAATTAGGTATTCGTTTTGATGACTGGTACGCGGTAAATGAGCATTATTTTCATCCATTTGGCCATATAGGAAGGTCTTTAAATGGTTTTGATTTTTATCAGGTTTGGCTTAAGTCTTTATCAGAAGGGAATAAAGCTTCCTTAATGGACTATTCCGTTAATGCAGAAATGGCAAAGCATAACCGTTTCGTCCTGAAGCCTAAACAGACGAAAGATTGGGTGATAGCTAACAGTTCGTCAGCTTTACACCTAGACGCATCACAAGTCACTCGTTTTTTAAGAGAACTTTGTCTGCAACGAGGTGTAGAGAGAATAGAAGCGACTGTTAGCGATGTGGTGCTAAACGAACAAGGCTTTATTGATCAACTGCATACTGATTGTAAAAAACAAATCACCAGTGACTTTTTTATTGATTGTACTGGGTTTAAAGCACTGCTTATAGAAAAGGCGTTAGGTATTCCTGTTGAAGAATGGTCAAAATACTTACCTTGTGATCGTGCTGTAACTATCCAAACACAAACTGACCAGCCTCCTGTACCTTATACCATTGCTAAAGCACAAGCTGCTGGTTGGTCATGGACTATTCCGCTACAACATCGAACGGGTAATGGTTATGTCTTTTCAAGCAAATATTGCACTGATGAACAAGCAATAAAAACATTGACCAACAATGTGCAAGGTAAAATACTGACTGAGCCTAACGTTATTCCATTTACCACAGGTAAAAGAGAAAAAGTATGGCATAAAAACTGTCTTGCATTAGGATTAGCAGGAGGCTTCTTAGAGCCACTAGAGTCAACAGCGATTCATTTAGTATATAAAACACTCGTTAATTTTTCTCAGCATTTTCCAGATACTGACTTTGATGAGCAAAACGAGCAAATGTTTAATCAAAAAATGGATCTAGATTATTTAGAAATACGAGACTTTATTATTCTGCATTATGCAACTGCCCAGCGTGCTGATACTGACTTTTGGCAGATGTGTCAACAAATGCCAATTCCTGAAAGCCTTAATGAGACCTTATCTATTTTTAAAAAGCGTGGTGAACTTAAAAGTGTTTATGGGGATTTTTTCACTAAAAATAGTTGGTGCGCCGTTCTAGAAGGCATGCATATTCGTCCTAAAAAATATTACCCCTTGATCGATGGATTTGATCCTCAAAAACTCGCCAATATGCTGATGAGAAATGCGCAATTGATTAAAGATACGGTGAGCACAATGCCATTGCACAGTGATTTTATTCATCAGCATTGCCGGGCGAATAAATGAGTTACAAGAATTTAACAACTTTCTCGGGTAACGCTATTTTATTGGCTGTCGATGGCATATTTCCATCTGAGAAAATGGCAAGCTTAAATTAATTTTCATCTTAAAAAGAGCTTTATGGTGACTTGATGGGATTCAAGCCGCTTATTTTGCTTTAAATTGCATCAGAATAACTGATGAGGTAAACAAGGTTTATTGAATTATGTATAAATTTCTAAAAAACATCTTTGTTGTGGTTGGGGTAATGCTAGCGTTGCCTTTTAGCGCGCATGCAACACCAATGATAATAGGCTATATACCGAGTTACCATGGTATAGAGAATCAACTTGAACGGATAGATTTATCAAAGGTTACACATTTAACGTTAGCTTTTTTACACCCAAATAAACAAGGGGAGTTCATCGAAAATAATCAACCGAGCTGTATGACTGGACAACATGGTTTTCCTTTAAGGGTAAGCGAAATTGAGCATTTGCTTGAGAAAGCTCATCGTTCAAATGTCAAAGTTCTTGTATCTATTGGCGGAGCAGCTTATCCATCTTGTGCCGGGGATTGGCGCACACTCTTATCATCAGAAAATCGCGACAAAACGATAAAGAACGTGTTGGCCTTTGTGCATGAACTAGGATTCGATGGTTTGGATATCGATATTGAAAGTAAAATGTTAACTGACATTGATAACAACGGAGATTTTTTACCTTTCATTAAGTCATTAAAACAAAGCTTGATGGCACATGACAAGTTACTTACCGCGGCGACGGGTTCTTACATTGGTGGAATGTTACCAGAATCTACTTTACCTCTTTTTGATTTCGTTTCTGTCATGTCATATGACGCTGTAGGTCCAACGTGGGGAAGTGTAGGTGTTGAGCATTCTACATTAGCGAAAGCGGAAGCTGACTTAGCACTATGGCGAAATAAAGGACTCAGTAAAAAGCAATTAATATTAGGCCTACCTTTTTATGGTTATGGCTTTGGTAAATATAAGAAAAACTATAGCTTCGACGATATTTTTGGTGAGTTTGGGCCTGAAAAAAGCAAGGGCGATCTAATTGGTAACAATTGTGCTGATTGCGATTACATTACCTTTAATGGCTACCAAACCATCAAAGCAAAAACTGAATTAGCTTTGCAGTTAGGAGCTGGCGTGATGATTTGGGAACTATCGCAAGACGTGCCAGCTAACTTGGGGTTACTTCATATGATTAATGAAACCATTAAAAAAAATAAAAATGAGAAAAAGTGACACAGTTCACACGTAGGCAAATTAGACTTTCCCTAATATATGCCACCGTAAATACCTCGGTATTTACGGTTTTTTTTTATAATATAAACCCTAATTTCCTCTATATCGTTTAGGTGACATTCCAACAACTTTTTTAAATAACCGTGAAAAATAATAGGGATCACTATATCCTAATGATTCGCCAATCTGCTTGATGGTTTCTGTCGTATTATCTAGTTGAAAACAGGCTTGTTGCATCTTCATATTGATATAATATTGTAATTTATATTTTAAAAATAAAGTTTGACAGTTTTGAAGTTAATAACTACTTTTATTTTTATATTTTGTAGATGCTGAACTTAAGGTTTGTTTCCCGACCCGCTAATATTACAAATATATTCCTAATATTCGATTAACTACTAATAAAATTTGATGATACTTGTATCACTCTTTTTTTTAATGTTATTGAAGAAAACTAAGTAAAAAAATATGCTAATAAGTCATATAACTAAGATTTAAGGGATTTTCTAAGTAAATTGATGTTTATCATCGCTTTATTAGAAATAAAGAGAGACTGACTGTAATTAACAAGATTTATGCTAATTAAGGTTAAGTCATAAGTTGTGGATGCTATTTTAGAAGCAACGAATCGCATGCCCAATGAAGGGCAACTATATGGAGATAATACAATGCGAGATTTGAATATAAATGAGATAAAAAGTGTAAACGGTGGAGTAATTCCTTGGCTGCTTTCCAATTTAGCTTGGGAAGGACTTAAAATAGCCTTGGCGAGCGGACGTCCACTGTCTCCCAGTAGATACACGGGGGGCTTTCACGGTTAATAATTGTTAAGGAAGAGGTGACTCTTCCTTTCATATTTTATTTATGAAGACCTTTATTTTACCCAGTCGAAATAATTCTTTCGCAATCTCGGTTTGTATAGCTAGCTTGTCTGCATTTTTTGGTTCTTTGTTAATAGTGTCAATTGTGTTCCACAGTGCAACTTTATTACAAATCGAGCTTTTAGGTGCTTTTTCTAAACCTAAGATGTCCATATTTGACATATTTGGTACTGTTGTTTTTGCGCCAATTGTTGAAACATTTTTGTTAATTGTCTTTTTGAAAAGTCTTCTTAAAACCTCATTGTGTAATTGGCAAATTTGTTTGGTTTCATCATTGACTTGGGCTTGTTTACATGGATTAATTTCACCGATGAAAGTCTTTGGCACCTTTTGGAATTTTTATATCTTCAGCCATAGTTATATCGTTTGGTATAAATACTCGAGTATCAAAGGTTTCTCAGCGGCACTAATTCCGCATATGTTCGTGAATACAATATCGTTATCTATTTTATTCGTTATTAATGCTTTCTAATTTCCTCTATATCGTTTTGGTGACATTCCAACAACTTTTTTAAATAACCGTGAAAAATAATAGGGATCACCATATCCTAATGATTCGCCAATCTGCTTGATGGTTTCTGTCGTATTATCTAGTTGAAAACAGGCTTGTTGCATCTTCATATTGATAAAGTACTGTATAGGTGATGTATCTGTGAGTTCTTTAAACTTTTTAGCAAAATGGAATTTCGATAATTGGCTATAATGGGCGAGGGTATCTAAATTCAGCTCTTGACTCAGGTTGTCTCTCATTAAGTCGTCTATAGCGTCAATACTAAAGCTAGAACCTTTATTAAACGACTCTATTCTCAATTGCAGCGCTAAAAAGCTTAACGTTTGTTGTAGTACATGAACGGCATGGATAACGTTGGTTGCTGTATAGCCTCTGCTACCTAAGGCAATCAGGTTATCGTAATCTTTATAGATATTTTCTTGTACATTAACAAAACCTAAACCATCTTCCATTTTCATTAATAAACGTTCTGCGAAATCATCAGCTAATTTTCCTGTAAAATGAATCCAATAAACGGCATTTTTACTACCACTTTTTCGTTGGTATTGAAAAGGTTGGTTAGGTGATATCAATACAAGATCGCCACGCTTTACCGTGCGTTTTTTATGTTTATAACTCAAAATACCTTCACCATATTGGCAATAAATAAGTTGGTGCTGGTCTGCACGAGCTTGTTCAATGGTGGTGAAATTTTGTTGTGAGTATTTGCCGAGGGCAGTAGGGTAAAGCCCTGCCGTTAAAGGGTGGACTTTTAACTTTTCTAATAAGAACTTAGGAATGATTAAGCGAATATCGGCGAATGAGCGTGATGTATATACGGTATTCATTGTTTTAAAAACCATGTCAATAATAGCAATATAGTCCATCATTGAAGCAATAATATCAATGTTGTCCTTACTTTATATATGATTTAATGGTTTCAAGATAGAAACTGTAATAACAAGCAGGCACAAAAAAATTATTACTTTTCATTAAGATCGCGTTGACGATTAGCGAAATTAGCAAATGTGATCAATAGTTGTAGTTCAACGCCTGTAGTTAGATGTTGCAAAAAATAGTAAGTAACATTGCTTAACTAAAGAGACCCAAAATGACGACAGAAAGATATCAATTAAAAAATAAAGTACGCGTTGTAACAGCAGCTTCTTTATTTGATGGTCACGATGCCGCGATCAATATAATGCGCAGAATTTTGCAGGCGAGTGGTGTAGAGGTCATTCACCTTGGTCATGACCGTAGTGTAGAAGAAGTTGTGAATACGGCTATTCAAGAAGATGCAAATGCAATCGCCATGACCTCTTATCAAGGTGGGCACAACGAATACTTTAAATATATGTATGACTTGTTAAAAGAACGTGGCTGTGAGCACATTCGCATTGTTGGTGGTGGTGGTGGTGTAATATTACCTGAAGAAATTAAGATGCTACACGAATACGGTATTACACGTATTTATGCTCCTGATGACGGTAGAGAGCTTGGTTTACAAGGCATGATTGATGATATGATCATGCGTTGCGACTTTAAAACAGGCGTCAATGTTAAAAAAGATGATGTAGCCAATCTAAAGAAAAACGATAAACAAGCTATTGCACGCTTAATCTCCGCAACAGAAAATGCCCCAGAAGAAAATAAAACAGCATTAGATAAAATTAAAAAAATTGCATCAGTGAGTAAAACACCCGTTCTTGGTATTACAGGTACAGGTGGCGCGGGTAAGTCTTCTTTAGTGGATGAGTTAATCAGACGGTTTTTGTTAGCAACCCAAGACAATAAAATTGCTATCGTTTCGGTTGATCCCTCTAAACGAAAAACAGGTGGTGCACTGCTTGGCGATAGAATTCGTATGAATGCAGTAAACAATGACCGTGTGTATATGCGCTCTCTTGCAACTCGCCAATCAAATTTAGCCTTATCTGTTTATGTTAATGATACGTTAGATATTTTAAAGGCAGCTGATTTTGATTTAATTATTCTTGAAACCTCAGGTATTGGCCAATCAGATACTGAAATTGAAGAACATTCAGATGTATCACTCTATGTAATGACGCCAGAATATGGTGCTGCTACACAATTAGAAAAGATAGATATGCTCGACTTTGCCGACATCATAGCGGTAAATAAATTCGATAAACGCGGTGCGCAAGATGCATTACGTGATGTTAAAAAGCAATACAAACGTAATCGTGGCATGTTTGAAGCAGGTGATGACGAAGTACCTGTTTTTGGCACGATTGCTTCTCAATTTAATGATCGCGGTATGACAGAGCTTTATAATAAAGTGATCAGTGAATTGGCGCAAAAATCAGATGCATTAAAAGCTGACGTGCTAGCGCTTGAAGGAACTCAAGCGGAAAAAGCAAGTGTTATTCCAGGCAAACGCACACGTTATTTATCTGAAATTGCAGATAATAACCGCGGTTATGATGAATGGGTAGAAGCTCAAGCAACCGTTGCACAAAAGCTTTATGGTATTCAACAAGCCATGAATGCGGCCAATGAAAGCAATGAAGAAACTGGCAAGGCACTCGCTGAAAATCTTCAAACACTTTTTGATACCGTCGCGTTAGAGCTCGACCCAAAAAATAAATTGATAATAGAACAGTGGCATGAAAAAGTTGAAAAATACAAAGCACCACTTTTTAAATTCCAAGTTCGAAATAAAGAACTGTCGATAGAAACCCACTCTAAATCATTATCTCAGTTGGATATTCCAAAAGTGTGTTTACCTAAGTATCAGGGCTGGGGGGATATTCTTAGATGGAGCTTGCAAGAGAACGTTCCTGGTGAGTTTCCTTATACTGCTGGTTTATTTCCTTTTAAACGTGAAGGTGAAGACCCTACGCGTATGTTTGCCGGTGAAGGTGGTCCAGAAAGAACTAATCGTCGTTTTCATTATGTATCTAAAGGCATGCCAGCAAAACGATTGTCAACAGCGTTTGACTCAGTAACGCTTTATGGTAATGATCCTGATATTCGTCCTGATATTTACGGAAAAATTGGTAATGCAGGGGTCTCAATATGTTGTTTAGATGACGCAAAGAAACTTTATTCAGGTTTTAACTTAGCAGATCCTGCTACATCTGTATCGATGACTATTAATGGTCCTGCACCAATCCTCTTAGGTTTCTTTTTAAATGCTGCCATTGACCAGCAATGTGAACTTTATATCAAAGAGCATCAATTGGAAAAAGAAGTTGAAGCAAAGATTAAGGCGATTTATAAAGGTAAAGAAGGTGAAAAACCAAGCTATCAAGGAGCGTTACCAGAAGGAAATGACGGTTTAGGGCTAATGCTATTGGGGGTAACTGGTGATCAAGTTTTACCAGCCGATGTTTACAGCGAAATAAAAGCGAAAACATTGACGCAAGTTCGCGGTACAGTGCAAGCCGATATATTAAAAGAAGATCAAGCGCAAAATACTTGTATTTTCTCTACCGAATTTGCATTGCGTCTAATGGGTGATGTGCAAGAGTATTTTATTGATAAAGGTGTTCGTAACTTTTATTCAGTTTCTATCTCTGGATATCATATTGCAGAAGCAGGTGCTAACCCAATCACGCAGTTAGCATTAACCTTAGCGAATGGTTTTACGTTTGTAGAATATTACTTAAGTAGAGGGATGGACATCAATGAATTTGGACCAAACCTGTCATTTTTCTTTTCAAATGGTATTGACCCTGAATATGCTGTAATTGGTCGCGTAGCTCGTAGAATATGGTCAAAAGCCATGAAAATGAAGTATAACGCAAATGCTCGTGCACAAATGTTGAAGTATCACATTCAAACCTCTGGTCGCTCGTTACATGCGCAAGAAATTGATTTTAACGATATTCGCACCACATTGCAGGCGTTATATGCAATATATGATAACTGTAACTCGTTACATACCAACGCGTATGATGAAGCAATCACAACACCAACGGAAGATAGCGTTCGTCGCGCCATGGCAATTCAATTAATTATTAACCGAGAGTTAGGGCTAGCGAAAAATGAAAACCCTATCCAAGGCTCATTTATTATCGAAGAGTTAACTGAACTCGTCGAAGAAGCGGTGTTAACTGAATTTGATCGTATTACAGAGCGTGGTGGTGTATTAGGGGCGATGGAAACTATGTACCAACGCAGTAAAATTCAAGAAGAAAGCTTGTATTATGAAAACCTTAAACATACGGGTGAATACCCAATCATTGGTGTAAATACCTTCTTAAGTTCTAAAGGTTCACCAACAGTCATTCCTGCAGAAGTTATTCGTGCTACTGAGGAAGAAAAGCACTATCAAATTGATATGTTAGCAAATTTGCATGTAGCACATGCAGATAAAGCAAATAAAGACTTATCGGTTCTTCAAGCCGCTGCCATTAAACATGAAAACCTATTTGAACATATGATGAGTGCTTGTAAAGTGTGCTCGCTGGGACAAATTGTTAATGCATTGTTTGATGTTGGTGGTCAATACCGTCGAAATATGTAAGTTGTTTGGCGACTTTAATTCCATGCTGATTGGTATGATTAATACTAAAGTCGCCTAGTGCATGCTCAAACACTTGGGTATGTTCTTTAACTACTTTTATAAATAAGGCATTACGTTACAATGAATATACCTGAAAAATTTACCGCATTTCGTATTCACCGAAACGAAGATAAATCAATTCGTAGTGGTTTCGAGCAGATATCTTTAGCGCAGTTAACTGAAGGTGAAGTTGTTATTAAAGTCGCCTATTCTGATATTAACTACAAAGACGCTCTTGCCGCAACGGGTAAAGGCCAAATATTACGTACTTATCCTTTAGTGGGGGGGATTGATCTATCAGGTGTAGTCGTTACCTCTTCTGATCAGCGATTTTCAGTAGGTGATAAAGTGTTAGTGTGTGGCGCACAGCTTTCTGAACTTTATGATGGCGGATATACCGAATATGCACGAGTTAAAGCTGATGCTGTTGTTGCATTACCTACAGGATTAACATTAAAAGATGCTATGGCTTTAGGAACGGCTGGTTATACTGCTGCTATTGCCGTACAACGTATGGAAGACAACGGGCAAATTCCAGAACGAGGAACAATTTTAGTCACTGGTGCTACGGGTGGTGTCGGTAGTTTCGCGATCAATATGTTATCTAATATAGGCTATCGGGTTGCTGCATTAACCGGTAAACCAGAGCAACACGACTATTTAACCCAATTGGGGGCAAGTGAAATTGTTGACCGTCGAGAGCTTGATATGGGTAAACGACCATTAGAAAAAGCTATTTGGGGTGGTGCAGTAGACAACCTTGGTGATGAAATATTAGCATGGTTAACTAAAATCGTTGTGCCATGGGGGAATATTGCTTCTATTGGTTTAGCCGCAGGCTTTAAGTTAGACACCACAGTCATGCCATTTATTTTACGAGGAGTTAGTTTGTTAGGGATAAACTCTGTTGAAATGCCATTATCTGTACGTGATAAAGCATGGCAACGGATAGCAACTGATCTTAAGCCGACGCAATTATCACTTATTGCCCCTAAAACCATTTTATTCAAGAACATAGAGTCAGCATTTAATGCCTACATAGAAGGCTCTGTAACAGCCAGAACTATTGTAGAAATAGACGCATCATTAGATAATTAGAGGAATTTATGAACATACAAGACAAAGTCATTGCTATTACTGGTGGCGGACAAGGACTAGGCCGCGCAATGGCGGTAAATTTAGCGTCAAGTGGTGCAAAGTTAGCATTAATCGATTTGAATGAAGATTTATTAAAAGAAACAGTAAGCTTAATTGAGTCCGCGGGTTCTACGGCTAAATATTATTTAGCGAACGTGACCAATGAAACAGAAGTTGAGCAAACATTTAACCAAATAAATGATGACTTTAATGGTTTTGATGGATTGATTAACAACGCTGGTATATTACGAGACGGTATGCTACTAAAAGCAAAAGATGGCGAAATAGTTAAAAAAATGTCACTTGAACAGTTTCAATCTGTTATTGATGTTAATTTAACGGGGGTATTTTTATGTGGTAGAGAAGCCGCAGCTCATATGATCAAGAATAAGCGTAAAGGTGTTATTATTAATATGTCTTCTATCGCGCGTAATGGCAATATGGGTCAAACCAACTATGCTGCATCAAAAGCAGGCGTTGTCGCCATGACAGTGTGTTGGGCGAGAGAACTTGGTCGTCATGATATTCGTGTTGGTGCAATCGCGCCAGGTGTTATACGCACTGCGATGACAGATGCGATGAAACCTGAAATGCGTGAACGTTTAGAGAAAATGAAACCTGTTGGCCGCCTTGGTGAAGCAGATGAAATTGCCCATACGGTGAAGTATATCTTTGAAAATGAATTCTTTACTGGCAGAGTGGTTGAAATAGATGGTGGCTTATCGATGTAATCGATAGTTATACTAAATAGTATGAATTAGGAAAAAGCGAGTCTTACTCGCTTTTTTCATCTAAGCTTGTAAATAATAGAGTTATCTAAATAAGTTATGAATAAAGCATTATTTTTAGATCGTGATGGCATTATTAATGTAGATCATGGTTATGTCTATCAACAACAAGACTTTGAGTTTACAGAAGGGATCTTCGAGCTTTGTCAGCATGCATCTAAGTTGGGTTACTTGCTAATTGTAATAACGAACCAATCAGGAATAGCGAGAGGGAAGTACACTGAAGCTGACTTTCTTACGCTAACACAGTGGATGAAAGACCAATTTGAACAGCGTGAATGTCGAATTACAGATGTAATGTATTGTCCTCACCACCCTACGAAAGGTAAAGGTGAATATCTTAAAGACTGTCAATGTCGTAAACCTGAACCAGGTATGATACTTCAAGCGGCAAAAATTCATCATGTTGATTTAAACAAAAGTGTGTTTATTGGTGATAAAGTTTCTGATATGCAAGCAGCAGAATCCGCAGGTGTTGTTAATCGAATACTGGTTGCGAGTCAATATAATGATAGACAGCTTGAAACAGCCTGTAGCATCACTAAAATCGCAGATGCTCGTTCGTTTATTGTATAATTTGTATGATATTTCAGCGATCAAACGACTTTTACTAATAAATTGAAAATAGTTGTTGACGGGGCGATAAAAATCCCTAGAATGCGCATCCACTTCTCGGGGACAAGCCAAGAAGGTTCTGTATAGGAAATACTTTAGAGCGAGTCAGGACAACGAAAGCTCAGTTTTGATAAGTTTAGTATCACGAAAGCGGTATAAAACAACAAACCAAACATTCAAAAATAAACGAAAGTTTTTTAAGAAAAAGGTTGACATCAAAACAGGGTTGCGTAGAATGCGCATCTCGCTTGAGGCAACGGCCACAAGCAACTAATAAAGCGGTCTAGTAACGAATGAGATTATTAGCTCGCGTCGAACAAAGCGTTCATCGATGAACCGTTCGACCTACTTGCTTAGGCAAGCATCTTTAACAATTAGTTATCATGCAATTTGTGTGGGCACTCACAGTGATGATGTTTTACCAGTAACTTAGGTTACAAAAATGTCTTAGTGAATGTTCATACAAAAACTTATTTAAGTTTTATTGGTTTATATTACTTTTTAAAAGTAATGACCAAGTATCAGAATTCATTGAGCAGCATCTTCGGATGCACAAACGATTTTTTAATTGAAGAGTTTGATCATGGCTCAGATTGAACGCTGGCGGCAGGCTTAACACATGCAAGTCGAGCGGTAACAGAGATAGCTTGCTATCTGCTGACGAGCGGCGGACGGGTGAGTAATGCTTGGGAATATGCCTAGAGGTGGGGGACAACAGTTGGAAACGACTGCTAATACCGCATAATGTCTACGGACCAAAGGGGGGGCTTCTTCGGAACCTTTCGCCTTTAGATTAGCCCAAGTGAGATTAGCTAGTTGGTAGGGTAAGAGCCTACCAAGGCGACGATCTCTAGCTGGTTTGAGAGGATGATCAGCCACACTGGGACTGAGACACGGCCCAGACTCCTACGGGAGGCAGCAGTGGGGAATATTGCACAATGGGGGAAACCCTGATGCAGCCATGCCGCGTGTGTGAAGAAGGCCTTCGGGTTGTAAAGCACTTTCAGTCGTGAGGAAAGGGTAATGGCTAATATCCATTATCTGTGACGTTAGCGACAGAAGAAGCACCGGCTAACTCCGTGCCAGCAGCCGCGGTAATACGGAGGGTGCGAGCGTTAATCGGAATTACTGGGCGTAAAGCGTGCGTAGGCGGTTAGTTAAGTCAGATGTGAAATCCCGGAGCTCAACTCCGGAACTGCATTTGAAACTGGGTAACTAGAGTATTGTAGAGGGTGGTGGAATTTCCAGTGTAGCGGTGAAATGCGTAGAGATTGGAAGGAACATCAGTGGCGAAGGCGGCCACCTGGACAAATACTGACGCTGAGGCACGAAAGCGTGGGGAGCGAACAGGATTAGATACCCTGGTAGTCCACGCCGTAAACGATGTCAACTAGCTGTTTGTGTCCTTGAGACGTGAGTAGCGTAGCTAACGCGCTAAGTTGACCGCCTGGGGAGTACGGCCGCAAGGTTAAAACTCAAATGAATTGACGGGGGCCCGCACAAGCGGTGGAGCATGTGGTTTAATTCGATGCAACGCGAAGAACCTTACCATCCCTTGACATCCAGAGAATTTTCTAGAGATAGAATTGTGCCTTCGGGAACTCTGAGACAGGTGCTGCATGGCTGTCGTCAGCTCGTGTTGTGAAATGTTGGGTTAAGTCCCGCAACGAGCGCAACCCCTATCCTTATTTGCCAGCGAGTAGTGTCGGGAACTCTAAGGAGACTGCCGGTGATAAACCGGAGGAAGGTGGGGACGACGTCAAGTCATCATGGCCCTTACGGGATGGGCTACACACGTGCTACAATGGTACATACAGAGGGCAGCAAGACCGCGAGGTGGAGCGAATCCCATAAAGTGTATCGTAGTCCGGATCGGAGTCTGCAACTCGACTCCGTGAAGTCGGAATCGCTAGTAATCGTAGATCAGAATGCTACGGTGAATACGTTCCCGGGCCTTGTACACACCGCCCGTCACACCATGGGAGTGGGTTGCAAAAGAAGTGGCTAGTTTAACCTTCGGGGGGACGGTCACCACTTTGTGATTCATGACTGGGGTGAAGTCGTAACAAGGTAACCCTAGGGGAACCTGGGGTTGGATCACCTCCTTATCTTGAAGTGAAACAGATTGTTGTTGAGTGTTCACACAAATTGTATGATAACGAACGTAGAAGAAGTCACCCTGACTAAGTCTAAAAGGGGCTATAGCTCAGCTGGGAGAGCGCCTGCCTTGCACGCAGGAGGTCAGCAGTTCGATCCTGCTTAGCTCCACCACTTTTTGCCTAGTAAAGGGACGTATAATAGGTCTGTAGCTCAGCTGGTTAGAGCGCACCCCTGATAAGGGTGAGGTCGGCAGTTCAAGTCTGCCCAGACCTACCAAATTCTTCGTTATGCGTCTTTGCTTAATGACTCGTTTAGTGAACTAAACGTCGCCATCAAGCGCCTAGCTTAACTCGAATTATTAACTTCTTCATAAAGAACGAGAGACCAAATTAAAGGTTACTTTTTAGTGATTTTCAATTTGGTTTTTTTAACCAAGTTTTTAACCGAATGCGTGTTAATTACGATTTCTTTAACAATCTGGAAAGCTGATATTTATATCCCGATATAAGTAGTTTTATCGACTAGTTATATCACGTTAGCTTTAGGTAAGTAACGAGTGTCGCGCTCATTACTTTAATGAATAAAGCTAACAACCGAAATAAGACTTCCTTATCTTATTTCATTCTAATTCAAGTGCTATTTATAGTACGTGAAAATGTCAGACATACATTGATACTCAGTTTTGTCACTGAGTAACCTAAAATATTTAGGGTTGTATGGTTAAGTGACTAAGCGTATATGGTGGATGCCTTGGCAGTTAGAGGCGATGAAGGACGTGTTAATCTGCGATAAGCTGTGTTAAGTCGATAAAAGACGTTACAGACACAGATTTCCGAATGGGGAAACCCAATGTCATAAGACATTATCATTAACTGAATACATAGGTTAATGAGGCGAACCGGGAGAACTGAAACATCTAAGTACCCCGAGGAAAAGAAATCAACCGAGATTTCGTTAGTAGCGGCGAGCGAACGCGAATTAGCCCTTAAGCGTATGGGCGTCAGTGGAACAAGCTGGAAAGCTTGGCGATACAGGGTGATAGCCCCGTACACGAAGACAAACATATTGTGAAAACGAGTAGGTCGGCACACGTGAAATGTTGACTGAATATGGGGGGACCATCCTCCAAGGCTAAATACTCCTAACTGACCGATAGTGAACCAGTACCGTGAGGGAAAGGCGAAAAGAACCCCTGTGAGGGGAGTGAAATAGAACCTGAAACCGTATACGTACAAGCAGTGGAAGCCTTCGGGTGACTGCGTACCTTTTGTATAATGGGTCAGCGACTTATTTTTAGTAGCAAGGTTAACCGATTAGGGGAGCCGTAGCGAAAGCGAGTGTTAACTGCGCGTACAGTTGCTAGGAATAGACCCGAAACCCGGCGATCTACCCATGGGCAGGTTGAAGGTTGAGTAACATCAACTGGAGGACCGAACACACGTATGTTGAAAAATGCGGTGATGACTTGTGGGTCGGAGTGAAAGGCTAATCAAGCCGGGAGATAGCTGGTTCTCCCCGAAATCTATTTAGGTAGAGCCTCGCACGAACACCATTGGGGGTAGAGCACTGTTAAGGCTAGGGGGTCATCCCGACTTACCAACCCTTTGCAAACTCCGAATACCAATGAGTGATATGCGGGAGACACACTATGGGTGCTAACGTCCATAGTGAAGAGGGAAACAACCCAGACCGCCAGCTAAGGTCCCAAAGTACTAGTTAAGTGGGAAACGATGTGGAAAGGCATAGACAGCTAGGAGGTTGGCTTAGAAGCAGCCATCCTTTAAAGAAAGCGTAATAGCTCACTAGTCGAGTCGGTCTGCGCGGAAGATGTAACGGGGCTAAACTAGTCACCGAAGCTGCGGATTTAAATCTTTGATTTAAGTGGTAGGGGAGCGTTCTGTAAGCCGTTGAAGGTGTGTTGTAAGGCATGCTGGAGGTATCAGAAGTGCGAATGCTGACATGAGTAACGATAATGGGAGTGAAAAACTCCCACGCCGAAAGACCAAGGTTTCCTGTCCCATGTTAATCAGGGCAGGGTAAGTCGGCCCCTAAGGCGAGGCCGAAAGGCGTAGTCGATGGGAAACAGATTAATATTTCTGTACTTCTATATATTGCGAAGGAGGGACGGAGCAGGCTAAACAGGCATGGCGTTGGTAGTCCATGTGAAAGTGAGTAGGTTGAGAACTTAGGCAAATCCGGGTTCTTAAGACTGAGACACGAGACGATACTCTACGGAGTAGAAGCTGTTGATGCCATACTTCCAGGAAAAGCTTCTAAGCATCAGATATATAGGAACCGTACCCCAAACCGACACAGGTGGTTAGGTAGAGAATACTAAGGCGCTTGAGAGAACTCGGGTGAAGGAACTAGGCAAAATAGTACCGTAACTTCGGGAGAAGGTACGCTGTCGACGGTGATGAGACTTGCTCTTTAAGCTGTTGACAGTCGAAGTAACCAGGTGGCTGGAACTGTTTATTAAAAACACAGCACTGTGCAAAATCGAAAGATGACGTATACGGTGTGACGCCTGCCCGGTGCCGGAAGGTTAATTGATTGGGTTAGCTCTGCGAAGCTCATGATCGAAGCCCCGGTAAACGGCGGCCGTAACTATAACGGTCCTAAGGTAGCGAAATTCCTTGTCGGGTAAGTTCCGACCTGCACGAATGGCGTAATCATGGCCACACTGTCTCCACCCGAGACTCAGTGAAATTGAATTTGCGGTTAAGATGCCGTATACCCGCGGCTAGACGGAAAGACCCCGTGAACCTTTACTATAGCTTGACAGTGAACATTGCTCCTACATGTGTAGGATAGGTGGGAGGCTTTGAAGCATGCACGCCAGTGTGTGTGGAGCCAACCTTGAAATACCACCCTTGTATGCGTGATGTTCTAACCTAGGGCCCTGATCGGGCTTGGGGACACTGTCTGGTGGGTAGTTTGACTGGGGCGGTCTCCTCCCAAAGAGTAACGGAGGAGCACGAAGGTTGGCTAAGTACGGTCGGACATCGTACGGTTAGTGCAATGGCATAAGCCAGCTTAACTGCGAGACAGACACGTCGAGCAGGTGCGAAAGCAGGTCATAGTGATCCGGTGGTTCTGTATGGAAGGGCCATCGCTCAACGGATAAAAGGTACTCCGGGGATAACAGGCTGATACCGCCCAAGAGTTCATATCGACGGCGGTGTTTGGCACCTCGATGTCGGCTCATCACATCCTGGGGCTGAAGTCGGTCCCAAGGGTATGGCTGTTCGCCATTTAAAGTGGTACGCGAGCTGGGTTTAGAACGTCGTGAGACAGTTCGGTCCCTATCTGCCGTGGGCGTTTGAGAATTGAAGAGGGCTGCTCCTAGTACGAGAGGACCGGAGTGGACGAACCACTGGTGTTCGGGTTGTCATGCCAATGGCATTGCCCGGTAGCTACGTTCGGAACTGATAACCGCTGAAAGCATCTAAGCGGGAAACAGGCTTTGAGATGAGTTCTCACTGGAGATTTAATCTCCCTAAAGGGTCGTTGGAGACTACAACGTTGATAGGTCAGGTGTGTAAGGGTTGTGAGGCCTTGAGCTAACTGATACTAATTGCCCGTGAGGCTTAACCATACAACACCTAAATGTTTTAGGTATGTTTGATAACATCACGTACTGTGCCTTGAATTAGAATAACGATAGATATCAGAATTCCGAGATTGTGTTTACGCGAGTAAACGAAAAAAGATTATGCTTGATGACAATAGCATTGTAGAACCACCTGACTCCATGCCGAACTCAGTAGTGAAATGCAATAGCGCCGATGGTAGTGTGGGAGTTCCCATGTGAGAGTAGGACATCATCAAGCTTCTATTCCAAAGAAAAGGCCGTCTAGTAAGACGGCCTTTTTTTATGGACAAAATACATGGAGTACTCTCACGAGTGTAGGGTTAAAAAGGTTAACAGACAACATGAACAGTTTCATGTTGGCCCGTTTTAACCGAATGAGCTATGCGAATTCGCGGGCCTGAATCAAGCTTCTATTAAGAGAAACCCGTAGCGAAAGCTACGGGTTTCTGCGTTAAGGGCGAAAAATTATCAAAGTAAAAATAATAATATTAGCACCAGTTGACTCCATGCGCAGATACCCGTAACAGACGCCCTTTTTTGTGGGCACAATATGGGGTATTCTCACTTGGTCGTTCTTTGCCATCCATGGCACCGCGACATTAGTGAAGCCATTCACGTCAGCAGGGCAAAGCATGATTTAAATTGAATAAATATGCTTATTCAATCCCTGAAAGCGGATTGAGCTCTGCGAAATCCTGAACCTGAGTTAGACACTCACTAAAAAAAACGTAATTAAAGCTACGATCTCTTCGTTTTATGATCTCAAGGATGGAGATCATTTGACGATTCGTCAAATGAATATCGATTAGCGATTGTTTAATTCACGAAATATTCTTGCTATTAACGTAAAGCCATTAGTGCTTGCTAGTGTTCCATTTTATTGTGCCTTTTACACAAGGCAAATCAACGTTTAACGCTTAACGTTAAGGTTAAAGCCTCTATCTAAGTTTAAATAGGAGAAATACTTTGAAGTTATTATATGCCATTTTTTTATGGTTGAACTTAGGCTGGTCGTTAAATTCATTGCAAGCATCTGATGATTTAGCCACGCTCTTTAAAAAAGCATCTGTCGCATTAGCTATTGATTTAGACAAAGCGGAATCACTCATAGAGAAAGCACTATCGTTGGAACCCAACAACCCTGAAGTAAACTTTCTTTGTGGTCGGATAATGGGAAGGCAAGCAGAAGATGCTATTTTTACTGCAATGAGTTATGCCAATAAATCATTGTCTTGCTTAAAAAAAGCGGTTGAACTTCAGCCTAATAAAGTTGTTTATAGAATTGGATTACTTAATTTTTATTTGGGAGCACCTTCTATTGCTGGAGGTGATATAGAACTTGCATCAGAACAAGTAGCAGCTATTTATCAATTGAATTCAGTACAAGGTGCATTAGCTGAAATTAAGTTATTGCGTGAACAAGATAAAAAAGATGTATTAAAATCTAAATTAATTAAATGGTCAGCGAAGTATCCTAAGATTAACGAGTTTACTTTTCGTCTTGGCTTGATATACCAAGATGAAAGTAACTTTAGAGAAGCATTCAAAGCTTTTGAACAGGCAGCGTCCAGTCAAGAACAGCAAATATACTATTTGAATTCATTATATCAGCTGGGGAGAAACGCAGTTTTTAGTCACTATAATGTGCAAGAGGGTATTAATTCATTGCTCATTTTTATTGCCGAATCAGATGGCGATAAAGGTGTTCCTTCAAATGAATGGGCTGCACTTCGCTTAGCTCAGTTGTATCGATTGATTGAAAACGATGAATTGACAAGAAAATACGTCAAACTTGCTGAAAAAAGTGATGAACGCGAGTTGCATAGAGTACTTAAGAAAATTTATAACGTTAGGTAAGACTATGATTAATATTAATGCATTAAAAACAGGTGAAGCTAGCATAGTACTATTATTGTTAGTATTGATACTTGAAGGGCCTGTTCGATTGTTTTTACAGCCTGACCCTTGGCTATTACATCCAACGCATTGGTACTTTAATCAACCAACAAGGTTATTGGTTGAACTTACTGTAGTAATTGTCGCACTGTTAGTGCTTTATAAATCGTTTGCCCGTTTATTGTTTATTGATAAAACATACATTCCTCTTATGATTGTTGCATCACTTAGCTCGGCATTAATTTTTGCTATTTTGGAGCTTGAACAATTAAAAGAAAGCTTTAATACGCCGCTAGGTAACATAATGTTATGGTTAATGACGGGGTTTATCATTGGTGTTGGCCAAGAAGTTGTTTATAGAGGGTTATTATTTACCTCATTGACAGCCTACTTTACAGCAAGGGGGTCATCATTAATTACAACGCTCATCTTTGTTATTGCCCCACTGCATTCAATAAGGTTATGGGAGCTCTATAAATTAGAAGAATACCATGTTGTTTTGATTTTAATTACAATTTATGTAGCAGTAAGTTTCTTGTTTCAATGGTTAAGAGATAAAAGCAACAGTATAATTGTACCGGGGGTAGTCCATGGAGTCGGGAATGCAATTACATGGCTAGCAGTGTTTTCTTAGTTAATTTCTTCGATGAGTTATACCAACTCAATTAAATATTTAGTCACTTAGCGAGAAATAAAAGGGTTAGAGGCAAGGCATTGATTGCAAAGAATGGTTATTCCATTGTTAAAATCAATAACACAGTCTATAACCCTTTTAAACTCGCCCTTGGGAACTCATTAGCGCCCTGATAATTTCCCTAAATAATCGAACTATAGAGCGACTATACTTAAATTATTTAGCTTGTTCTAAGCGCGCTAATGAAGTGCTAAGTTGGCTAAATATTTAATAGAATTGGTATTATTAAGATGTATATAAAAAAAGCCCATGTTAAATATGGGCTTTTTTTATTTGAAATTATGTTGAGCTACGCTATTTTTTAGACTTACCAATTGAAATAACGAGTTGATCAAATTGTTTTACCTGATCCATTACTTGAACAACCATATCGTGTGTTGTTTCATATTCAGGAATAATAACAGCACTGTTTGTTAGGTTTTCAGCTAAGAAGCTCTCTATACGTGCACCTAATCGTTCAATATCTACTGGTTTGCCGTTAAATTTAATTTGTCCATTTTCACTAATTTGAACAACAACGGTAGGAGTAGCGTTATTAGGCGGGTTATTTTGCGCTTTTGGTCTATTTACTAAAATACCTTCTTCGCGAACAAAAGAGGTCGTTACGATAAAGAAAATCAATAGTATAAATACAATATCCAACATTGGCGTCATATCTACTTCACTTTCGTTGGCTTCTTCTGCGTGTCTTCTTCTACTCATGGTTAACCCTTATTCTAACCGCAATGACTAATAATATTACGATTTACTTCGTATAGTTTTGATGTAATGTACTGATAAAATGGCTTATGGTCAATCTTTAATCTTAGAATTTACCTGCAAAATTATTATTTTTATAGTTGTTGTTTATTTCTTCAACGCTTAATGATCTTGAGTCGCCAGCTTTAAGGTTTTTATCAAGAGTGATATGACCAACACTAATGCGGTGTATGCTTAAAACTTTGTTTTGAAAACGGCCGAACATACGCTTAATTTGATGATATTTTCCTTCTTGAATGATAACCAAGGCTTTATAACTCGTCAGTATTTCAAGCTGCGCAGGTAATGTTGTTGCATTTTCATACTCAAAATACATGCCCTGGGCAAATGCTGTTGCATAATCTTGCGTTATAGGTTTATCGACAGTCACTAAGTACTGCTTTTCCACTTTAGCAGATGGGTTGGTTATTTGTTCAGACCATCGACTGTCATTGGTTAATAATATAAGCCCTGTGCTATTTAGGTCTAACCTTCCTACTATATGTAATTCGTTTTTATACGGAAAGTTTAATAAGTTAATAACGGTTTGGTGTTTATTGTCTTTTGTAGCTGATACTACACCTTTAGGCTTATTTAACATTAGGTAATAAGCTTCTTCAAAAGGTAATAGTTGTGTTGTTACAATAATTTTTGAAAATTTGTTAACAATTTCGTCTGCATTTTGAGTTGTTACTCCATCAACACTTATCTCTTGTTTTGCAAGTAAGCGTTTAACGTCTTTACGGGAAATGTTTAATGCTTGTGATATTCGCTTATCTAATCGCTGACGGTTTAATGCGTTGTTGTTTGCCACGGTAGCACTCTCAAACGTTGAAGTATTGGAATTGTATCAATTCTATAAATAGATTTTAAATCCTAAACTGTCGATGCCATAACATTTAATGACAAAAATATAAGGTAAATAATAGATATAGTATTTTCTTTGAACTAGACATTAGGCATGGGTGGTAAAAGGTAGAAGGTGCTTGCACCGCAGTAATTAATTAAATATATAAAACAATGAGTGGTGGACGATACTGGGCTTGAACTTGTGATTCGGCGCGGGTGGTAAAAGGTAGAAGGTGCTCGCACCGCTATAATTAACTGAAATCAAAACATAAAGAAATTGGTGGACGATACTGGGCTTGAACTTGTGATTCGGCGCGGGTGGTAAAGGGTAGAAGGTGCTCGCACCGCTATAATTAACTGAAATCAAAACATAAAAAAGTGGTGGGCAGTACTGGGTTTGAACTTGTGATTTGGCGTGGGTGGTAAAAGGTAGAAGGTGCTCGCACCGCTATAATTAACTGAAATCAAAACATAAAGAAATTGGTGGACGATACTGGGCTTGAACCAGTGACCCCCGCCTTGTAAGGGCGGTGCTCTCCCAACTGAGCTAATCGTCCTAATAGGAACAGATATAATTAAAGAAGTGGTGGACGATACTGGGCTTGAACCAGTGACCCCCGCCTTGTAAGGGCGGTGCTCTCCCAACTGAGCTAATCGTCCTAATTATATCTAACAGAAACGCCAAACTTCAAAAGAAGTGGTGGACGGTACTGGGCTTGAACCAGTGACCCCCGCCTTGTAAGGGCGGTGCTCTCCCAACTGAGCTAACCGTCCGTCTCTGTGGTGGCGTATTATAGGGAGATCGTATTTACTGTCAATACAATCACGTTAATTTTTTTAGTTTTTTTGTTAAATTTAAACCAAATGAAGAATATTTCATCAGACTGGGTGTTTTATCACCTTTTTCATTTATCTGCAGTGTTCAAAGGTGTTAACCATCGGAATAGCCTGTTAAAATATCATTATTATTTTATCCTGGTTTTGTTTAAATAAAACCGTTTTCTGTTTTAGTGAGATTGATATGAGCCTAACAACTCGATTTGCACCTAGCCCTACAGGGTATTTACATGTCGGTGGTGCCCGCACTGCCCTTTATAGTTGGTTATATGCACAGAAGAACGGCGGTGAATTTATTCTTCGTATTGAAGATACTGATTTAGAGCGCTCTACTCAAGAATCTGTAGATGCCATTATGGATGGTATGAACTGGCTGAATTTGTCTTGGACTAAGGGCCCGTACTTTCAAACTGAGCGTTTTGATCGTTATAAAGAAGTCATTCAACAACTGATTGTTTCAGGTAATGCATATCGTTGTTACTCAACAGCAGAAGAAGTTGAAGCAATGCGTGAAGAAGCTCGCGCTAAAGGTGAGAAAGAAAAATATAACGGTATATGGCGTGAAAGAACCGATTACCCAGAGGATAAGCCATTTGTCATTCGCTTTAAGAACCCTCTTGACGGTAGCGTTGTGATTAATGACTTAGTTAAAGGCGATATCGTCATTTCAAACGAAGAACTTGACGATTTAATTATTGCGCGTTCAGATGGGTCACCAACGTATAATTTAACGGTTGTTGTTGATGATTGGGATATGGGGGTTACACATGTCGTTCGTGGTGACGATCATGTGAACAATACGCCTCGTCAAATTAATATATTAAAAGCGTTAGGCGCCCCATTACCAGAATATGCCCACATTCCCATGATATTAGGAGACGATGGCAAACGTTTGTCAAAACGTCATGGTGCGGTTTCTGTGATGCAATATCGTGATGATGGGTATTTACCTGAAGCATTACTGAATTATTTAGTGCGTTTAGGTTGGTCTCATGGTGATCAAGAGATTTTTTCTCGTGAAGAAATGATCGAATTGTTTGATTTAACTGGTTGCAATAGGGCACCTTCAGCCTTTAACACTGATAAATTGATTTGGGTAAATCAGCACTATATGAAATCACTTGATCCAGAATATGTTGCCGAACATTTAGCTTGGCACATGAAAGAGCAAGGTATTTCAACAGAAAGTGGGCCTGCATTAAGTGAAATTGTTAAGGTGCAAGCAGATCGCGTAAAAACGCTAAAAGAAATGGCAGAAATATCACGTTACTTTTATCAAGATTTTACCGAGTTTGACGCTACTGCCGCGAAAAAGCATTTGCGACCTGTAGCGGAACAACCATTACAACTTGTTAGAGAAAAGTTATCGTTAGTGTCTGATTGGACACCAGAAGCTATTCAACAAGCAATTAATGCAACAGCAGAAGAGCTTGAATTAGGCATGGGTAAAGTAGGTATGCCATTGCGTGTAGCCGCAACTGGTGCTGGTAATTCTCCTTCGTTAGATGTGACACTTGCTTTGTTACCTCAGGAAAAGGTATTAACAAGAATAGATATGGCATTAGCAGTAATTGAAGCGCGAAAAGCGAATAGTTAATGTTTTCGATAAAGATTGTATAGATATTTTATAATATAGGCCTCGTAAGATATTAAGTGACAATAACTAAAGAGGCTTATTTTTCTGGCGTCGAGAATAATATCTTTATAGTTATATTGAACGCGAATTTAGCGTTGTCATTATCTAAGGTTCACTATTCATTATTAAAGGCCTAACAATAAAAATCAGATAGATTTTTATTGTTAACTTAAAACCATCTTCTGTGAAGGTGGTGATCGTAAAGTCAGGGCTTTGCCCATAAAGTGCTCATGTTAAATATTAACTTCGTTTGCAACCAGCAAATGAAGGAGTAAATAACATGAGCAGATATGAAAACATGTCATGTTGTTGAGTTAAATGTCCAGATAGATCATGTACACCCTTTAGTAAGAACATCACCCAGTTAAGTGTTTCACAACGAGTGGGTTTTACTAATACATTAATGCGCTAAAATCGAGAGTAACTGATTGTAAATATTAAATTAGCATTACTTTTCCTTAAAATGAAAAATCATGCGCATTTGTGCTGAAACAACTATCTTAATGAAGTTACGTATAATAATTTTATGTAACACGATAATAGCTCTAACACACATAAACCAACCGACTAGTAAAATAAAAAACTTCTTAATGTTAATCGACCATTATCTACTGGATTATTTAACAGAAAATTGTCGATTAATGCAGTATGCAGAGCTTGGCTACGGTAAATTACTAAACGATTAAATTTAGCGGGTATAGTATGTATTAAATCGAAGTGTGGTATGTGACCACTTATATATTTTTTTTCAAAATCAGGTGACTCTATGTGCTGCTCTAGAGCTTTAAGGTAATTATTAACTTTTTTACGAGACATTAACTCAATACCAGTTTCTTGATGACGATAAAAACCTGTACCTAGATAAGGAGGATCGCATAAAAAGTGTATACCAGCTAGATTTCCAGAACCATGAGAGTCGTAATGAGGTAAAGCTTGTAATGGGGTCAATTGTTCTTCTGGAGTGTTTACAATAGAAAAGTCACAGAATATTCGCTCTAGGTAGGCAGCAGGTAAATTAAAATATTTTTTTATGTAGGGAGCTAGTAACTTATTTAAGTTATCAGCATAGATTGACTCTACTTCTAAGTGATCTCCTGGATAGTAGTTATCTTTACCACGTGCAGGTTTAGCTTTGTTTTGATTTTTTAAGAATTGAGAAACTAAAAGTTCAGGTTTTACGCTGATATTATCGAAAACTAGAATTGGACTGCCTTCATTGCCGATATATTCAACGTTTGGAGTAACGTCTGTGTTGAAAGAGAGATCATCACTTATAGCTTTTTTAATCATGAAGTTATTTTCATATTAATTTGAAATTCACATGTAATACTACAAGATGATGCTTTTGTTTTAAATGCTTTGATGCAATAATTCGCCTTTCAATTTAATAAAGGTAATCGTTTGTGAATGTAAAATTAAAGCCTCTTTCATTTGAACATCATGGCCAATTAAAATTAAAAAAAGGTCCCCATCTAGATGCTATTTTTAAATCAAATAATGTCGATATAGCTATACATGAATTTGCTAAAGTAGCTTGTGAAGCACCTATAATATTTATTAAAGATCAAGACAGTGGCCAATTTAGAGTTGTTGCTGTTACTGGCCTTAAAGTTGGAGAAAATCTTTTTGTTCATCAAGGAAAATGGCAGGCTAATTTTATACCTCATTGCATAGGTAATACGCCCTTTTATTTAGGTCATAGTCAAGATTCTGCTGACATAGATGATGCAGTTTTACTAGTCGACGAAAAGAATGGAGCACTTGGCAAAGAAGGAACTGCACTTTTTAATGATGATGGCGAATATTCAGATTATGTTTCTGCTACTAAAGAGTCTTTAAAAGACTATGTTAAGTTTCAGCATATGACTAAACAATTTATTAACTTTATTGTGGAACATGAACTGCTTGTATCTCGTGAAATTGACATAACTGCTGGTGAAGAATCAGTGTCATTACATGGCATTTATTTAATTGATCAACAAAAGTTAGATAGTCTATCTGATGAGCTGTTTGTCAAGTTGAGAAAGTTAAACTTTTTACCGTTAATTTATACCCACTTAACATCAATTAGTCAGTTTTCTAATTTGATATCAAACCGTGAAAAATAATAGTAATTGTTAGTAGTAATTAGATCTGTGCTTTGTTGCCTAAAAAGAAAGTCTTAGTAAGAATATACATGGTATGTAGCTTGGAGATAGCTAATCACTTAAAACCTCAAGATTGTAGTGGTCAACTAAAACTGGCCACCTTGTTATAAGTTTTCCAATACTTGTTCTCCGCCTCCTCTGGCATAAACCAACGTTATGCTGGTGTGGTCAGTAACGGTTATTATAACCAACAACATACTTCAGGTGAATAAGTTGGACTAGTTCTATTTGTCATATTAATAACTATTCAGTTATGGTGACCCTATCACCTCTAATTTGGTGGCCAAATTTATTGTGTCACTATTATTGTGCCACTATAGGTGTCAAGGTAACTTTACTAGGAAATTTAGTAACTTTGCAAACTTTGAAAGGTTTTATATAAAAGCGTTTGGTGGATTTTTGTTTAAAATAAACGGAACACGGTTTTTAATAAATGGGTCGATGACACATGATTCTGACTTGTATTTGCGTCTGATACATATACGCAATGGTCTGGTTTTTGAACGATCATTTTAGGGAGTTTTCGGCAACATTTGAACAACATGCAAATGAGAAGATTAATACTAAATGAGAATAGCTCTTACTTGCCATCGACTCCTAAAATTCGACTCTAATTAGTTTCCTACTTTACATTTTCTTACATAGTTATAACACATTCTGAACATTTTTAAATGTAGCCTCTAGCTACAATCAATCACTAACCAATACAAAAATTAGATTACTTTTTTAAAAGGACCTTATGAAAAAACTATTATTTTTTACGCTTCTTGCCTCAACATACGCTACAACGGTGTGCGCTGAAGACAGTTGGTATATTGGCGCATTCTACAATACGCAAGAAATATCTCCTGTTCGAGATTTTAATTCTGCCGGATTCATTGCAGGTTATCAATATAATGAATACTTTGCTCTTGAAACTAGGTTTGCTGCAGGTACATCGGGTTACTCAGGTTCTTATGGCGGCACCAAACCTGAAGGTAGCTATAAAGAAGATATTGACACACAAGCCTCTCTATTAATTAAGGCATCTTACCCTTTATTTGATTCATTTAAAGTGTATGGTTTAGCCGGTTATTCGAATACAAAACTGGAAATAAATGGTTTAGGACAAGATAAGGGGTCAGTGGGTACTATCACAGATGACCTCCCTTTCAAACGCAGTGAATCCGAAAGTGGCTTTAGCTATGGATTCGGTTTAGATTATCAAATAAACGCACAATTAAAAGTGTTCGTTGATTATCAAATTCTTCCTGATTTTGAACCTAATTCAAGTTTTTCTAGAAGCTGGAAGAGTACAACAATTGGTGTTAATTATTCTTTTTAAAATGAATAGTATGGACACCCTTAGTTAATTCTTATGTAGGGTGTCTGGTTAACTTTTAAAGTGAATTGTCTGTAATTGAGGCGCGAAAAGCGAATAGTTAATGTTGTTTATAATCACTTAAGCGCCTTTAATGGCGCTTTTTTTGCAAAAAATTTAGTAAAAACAGGTAAACCAGTGTGTTGCTTGTTTTTAGTACGCCTGCAACGAGGAAAAAACATTATTCGCAAATATATCAAGCTGTTCTAAGATATTCCTAGGTTGTTCATTTTTATTTATTGTGCTAAATACTGGTACGATCAGATTAAAAATATAACAAATTAAAACGGATATTAGCTGGGGAGTTAGATCGTGAAAGTTACCATTAAAAAGGCATTAAAGCCTGCCATCGCTATAGGTATAGCAAGTTTAGTTTCAGCCTGTGGCAACGATTATAAATATGAAAGTGTTAACCAATTAGCACCTGCGGAACCAGAAACACCTACACCACCAACAACTAAGGCACCTTTACCTACGTTTGCGCCTGAAGGTATGTTGTCAGCAAATATACGATGGACAGACTACGGTGTACCGCACGTTAAAGCCGACAATTTAGAAAGCTTGGCTTACGGGGTAGGTTATGCATACGCTAAAGATAATATTTGTATACTTGCAGACCAAGTCGTGAAATATAATTCACAGCGTTCAATGTATTTCGGACCCGATTTAAATCCTGGTTCTGGTGATTCAGAACATCTTATCAATGACTTTGGTTACCTTGCTCTTGGCATTAGAAAACAGGCAGAGCAACACTTTAATGGTATGTCAGAAAATAGCCGCGCGCTGTTAACTGGCTATGCCGCTGGTTATAACAAATATTTAAGTGATAACACCGACGACGTTGATTTAAGCTGTGCTGGGCAGCCTTGGTTACAACCTATCACCAACATAGATGTACTAACTTATTCTTTAGGTGTTGCATTATTACCCGGTGCTGCAAACTTTTTAGGCCCAATGTTTTTAGCTGCACCTCCTGGAGAAAGCTATTTACCTTACCCTAAAGCAGCGAGTGCTTCTGCAAGTTCAATCAAGTATGCACCAAAGGTGAAAATGCCAGAGCGTAATCCATTAGATTTAGGTTCTAATGGTTGGGGTTTAGGGAAAGATAAAACAGAAAATGGTAAAGGTATGGTATTGGCTAATCCTCATTTTCCACATACGGGGAACTTAAGATTTTGGCAGTTTCATAGCATTATTCCTGAGCATATGAATGTTATGGGAGGCTCTTTATCTGGTATGCCAGGCGTAGTGAATATTGGCTTTAATGATAATGTTGCATGGACTCATACTTTTTCGACCGCAGAGCATTTTGTGGTTTATCAATTGACCTTAGATGGATCTCTACCTGGTAACAATCAAGTCATTGATGGTGCTCCTCGAGCAATTGAAGAGCAAGAGCTTGTGATTGATGTTGCTGTTGCGCCAGGTCAAACGATTAAGTTAGCGAAGAAAAGTTACTCAACGGTTCAAGGCCCGATGATCGTTGTACCAGGTAACTTTGAATGGTCAGCAAGTGGTGCCTATGCAATTAAAGACGCTAATTTAGGAAATTTTGATATTGTTGATCATTGGCTAGCGATGAATGTTGCTAGCAACATGGATGAATTTAAGCAGGCCTTTAAGTCACATGATGGCGTTATTTTTAATAATACGATGTCAGCTGATAAAGAAGGCAATGTCTTTTATATTGATGATTCAACCGTGCCTAACCTATCTGATACCGCTATTCATGAGCTAACAACTAACCCATTACTGATTGGCGCTAAACAGCTTGCAGGGTTTACTGTTTTACCCGGTCATATTTCAGCATTTGTTTATGAAGGGGCCGTACCGTACGATAACGCGCCAAAATATGAAGGAAGTGACTACGTACAAAACTCGAACGATAGTTTTTGGCTTACTAATGCCGAATCTCCTATTACGGGGGTTTCTCCATTATACGGCCAAGTAGGAAATCAACAGTCTTTACGTTCAAGAATGGCGCATAAGCTCTTAGCTGATGCAGCTGGAGACGATGGATTATTTACTATCGAGGAAGTAGAAAATGCATTGCTTGGTAATCGTAATTATTTAGGTGAAGCGGTATTAACGGATCTATTAGCTGCATGTACCGAGCAAGGTAGCACACCAGTAAATGGCACGGATATTAGCGCAGGTTGTGGTGCTTTATCGGCATGGGATGGCACAATGAACTTAAACAGTAGTGCAGCTCACTTGTTTAGAGAGTTTGCATTTCAATTTTCGACTAGCCCTCAGTGGTCTGTGCCTTTTAATGTAGAAGACCCCATAAATACACCAAATACACTTGCTTCAAATACCACTATTTTAGCGCACTTTGCCACGGCGATTGAAAAAGTAGAACAAGCCGGAATCGCCTTAGATGCAACGCTTGGTCAGGTGCAGTTTGTTGAGCGTAGCTTACCTAACGGACAAGCGTCAGGTGTTAAATATCCTTGGGGTGGAGCGCATAATATTGAAGGTGGTTTTAATGTCTTTAATAACCGTCGTCATACGGCAAATAATGGTACGTTATTACCAAATCATGGCTATGAAACACAAGACAATACTTCAATCTTAAGTACAGAAGCTGGTGGTTATCATATTGGATACGGTAGTAGCTGGATGACCGTAGTAAACTTTACGGATGAAGGACCTAAAGCGAAAGGGTTATTAACGTACTCGCAGTCTAGAGCTTACGGTACTGAACATAGTGCTGATCAAACTCAGCTTTATTCAATGGAGCCGCAGCTTAGGCCGTTACGATTTACTGAGTCAGAAATTGAAGCGAATAAAATTAACGAAATTACTATTACAAACGCACAATAAAATTTAATAACGCATAAAAAACGAGTGCTAGTCACTCGTTTTTTTATGTTTGTTGATAAAAATATTACAATCACCAGAATGGGTATTGTCAATGAGGTATTGAATTTTCCATTGTTGATCGGTATGGATTAGTTGAAAACTATTTACACCACAATGGCTTAATTTACCATCAATATAAAAAGCATAGGGTGTCCAAACACTGGCTAGGTTATCACTCACATGTACCGAATAAGAAAACAGTTTTTCATCTAAATATTTATCGGATGTATCAACAAACTGCGCAAACTTTGGTAGTGCAGAGAGTGTTACAACGTTTTCCATTGTAACTCTTTCCAGGTGAGCGCCTTTCGTAAATTGCGCCATTAACTTATCACCGTCATGTTCACGCATTGCGTCAAATAAGTGATTAATTGGTTTTAACGCACCATTTTCTTGCGCAGAAATTTGAGTTGTCATAAGTAAAGACAGCAGAGGTAGGAAGGTATATTTCATTGATTGTCCTTTTTATTGTTTGTTTTTTATAGTAATCGATCATCACAAAAGTTAAATAGCGAAAGCATATGCATTTGTAACGAGTTATAATGACTAGGTAATCGTTTAAGTATTGTAATATATAAGGTAATAATTTTGCATTTTAATGACTTTGGTTTTGACAAACGTTTAATGTCTACAATAGAGCATTTAGGTTTTGAACAACCAACAGATATTCAACACCAAGCAATACCGTTAGCAATGCAGGGGCATGATTTAATAGCCTCAAGCAAAACGGGCTCAGGAAAAACACTAGCGTTTATATTGCCTGCAATGCATAGAATTTCTAAAATGCGTGCGCTTTCTAAGAAAGATCCAAGAGTGGTGATATTGACGCCAACACGCGAGTTGGCGAAGCAAGTATTCAATCAGCTTCGCTTATTCACAAGTGGTAGTGCGTTTAAAGCAGCGTTGATCCTTGGAGGTGAAAACTTTAATGACCAAGTAAAGGTATTAGAGAAAGATCCGCATTTTGTTGTCGCTACGCCAGGCCGTTTAACGGATCATTTAACCAAAGGACATTTTTATTTAAATGGTTTAGAAATGTTAATTCTTGATGAAGCTGATCGTATGCTGGATTTAGGTTTCTCAAAAGAATTAAATCTTATAAATGATCGCGCCGATCATCGAAAACGCCAAACATTAATGTTTTCAGCAACATTAGATCATGCACAAGTAAATGAATTTGCTTTAAAGCTTTTAAATAAACCTAAACGAGTTGCAATAGGCGCTGCCCATACTGAGCATAAAGATATTAATAAACGCTTTTACTTAGCAGATAACCTTGACCAAAAACAAGTATTGTTAACGCACTTTCTCTCGAAAGAAATATCACAACAGTTGATTATATTTACTGCGACACGTTCAGATACGGAAAGGTTAGCGACCGAATTAGAACAGCAAGGACACAATACTGTTGCCTTAAGCGGCGAGTTATCGCAAAGCAAGCGTAACCAAATTATGGAAAGTTTTGCTAAAGGGCAGCATAAAATATTGATCACTACAGATCTTGCCTCAAGAGGCTTAGACTTAACCAATGTTTCTCACGTCATTAATTTTGATTTACCTAAACATACTGAAGAATTTGTTCACCGAATAGGGCGAACTGGCCGCGCTGGTAATAAAGGTGATGCCATTTCATTTGTTGGACCGAAAGATTGGTTAAGTTTTAAAAATATAGAAGCTTTTTTACAACAGTCATTTACCTTTTCAACAGTTGAAGGTATTAACGTTAAATTTTCTGGTCTAAAACCGAAAAAAGCGAGTAATGCAAAAAATAAAGTCAATAAGCCGAAACAAGAAAAAGCCGCAGTTAAAAAATTACCACCCAAAAAAGTAAGAAAAGTTAACTTTGAAAAAGATGTTGGTGATTTACCTATATTGAAACATAGCCGTGTAAAGTCTTATAATGACATTGATCGTGATGATGAAGGTTGAGGAACAACCTCTCATCACTTAAGTATTTTTTAAAGTCATGAGGTATGAAAATGGCAAGGAAGTTCGAAATCATAGAAAAAGACTGGTACAAACGCCGCACAATATTGGGTAAAGATATAAAGCCAGTGCATGTAGCGATACCTGATTATCAGCCGGTTCACAATTATATTTGTAATATGATTGTTAGTTATGATGACGATTCATTAAAAACCTTGATTGCTCGCGTGTTGTATAATGAATTAACGAGTAAGTGGACTGTCGATGGTATGGAAGTTTCGGTAACGGTCATCGAAATGTCTAACGAAAATGCCGGCGATATGTTTAATCGACAAGTAGGTTAAGTATGGCAAATACGGCTAGCTGTTTGTGTGGGAAAATAACTTTTTTTGTGCAAGAGTTTATGTCGGCTGTGGCTCATTGTCATTGTACTATGTGTCGTAAATTTCATGGTGCGGCATTTTCTACTTTTGCAGAGGTTAGCCTTAACCATATTACTTTTACTCGTGGTGAAGCGTTGCTTCAAAGCTACGTTGCCGATAATAACAGTGTAAGAAAATTCTGCAAATGTTGTGGGTCAAGTCTGATCTTCGAATCAGCATTTAATCGCTCAGATAATACCATTGAAGTGGCACTCGCAGCGTTTGATCATATTGAAACGATAAAGCCTAACGCACATATTTATGTCGCAAATAAAGCGCCATGGTTTGAAATCACAGACAACATACCTCAATTTAAACATTTTAGAGTATAAAATTTACAATCGGTGTAACTTAACACCGGCTGCTGATGTAAGGGTTAGGTGGTGGCTACAAAATTACCATGAAATCCTAATGGTATATGGTAGGGTAGCCAAGCTCGACAAACAGGGCCATTTGATAGCTCTTTCACATCAAAAATATTTAAACAGGTTCTTTTAGACGGTACATGTAAGGCTGTACCTAGTAAATAACCTTCACCTTCTTTATTTGTTGGGCTAACGGCAATATGTTCTTCTACTAGAAAGTCTTTACCGTAAATATATTGCTGAATCTTTCCATTTGAAACATGGTAGTTAGAAATAGTATCATTCCAAAGCATTGTTTCTGTTGAGCCAATGGTATAAAGCTCATGGTTTCTCAAACCAACCTTTGTCTCATTAATACGTGGAAATTCGCTATTTTCCCCGATGTAGTCATGCTGCACTGTGCCATTGGGCTTTAAAGTAAACAATGTTGTTTTAGCAGTACTTAAAGATGTTGGATTTAAGCCTTTCATTAGCGTATTCATGTGATGTAAAACATCAACACTTGAATACAAACTGGCATCAAAGTGAATGCTGCCATCGCTTTCCTCCCAAGCATTTCCATAATGAAAAGCAAACCCTGACGGTAGGTCAAAACATTTCTTTAACGTTAAGGTAGCTTTATCGACGACTAAAACCTGCATGGGTAATGCATCGTTAAATTCAATTGCATTGAAAAAGCCTGATGTTGTATTGTTTTTTTCTAATGAGGGTAAAATAAGTAAAATATGTTTATGGGTTATCAGGAAGTCATGCAACATACCACCGCGATAGCTAGTTTTTATTAAATTAACATTGCGAGTAATGCCTTTGGCATTTAACTGATAAAGCACAATGTGACCGGTATGTGACATACCGAAATTCCAGATATCACCATTAGCTTCAACTTTTGGATGTGCTGAAAATGCCAAACCTTTTAGAGTATTGCCGTAATCGCTATTTTTTCCTAAGTTAACGTATTCTAAAGTGCTAAGATCTTCTTTTGAAATCGCAACAGGTGAGCCTGCTTCCCATAACGCCCATAATTCACCGTTAACGGGAATGATATTTGTGTTTGCGGTATTTATCGTTTCAGGTGTAGAGACGGGCAAGCTATTAGCTACTCGACTATCTGGCCCAGAATATAGAAATTTACCCACTTGTTGCTCTTGTTGATATTTATGAGTCTTTACGAACTTTCCTCGATGATAAATTTCTCCATTGTTAAAATGAAAATCTTGGATCATGCCATCGCCTTCAAACAAATGCTGATATCGTTGTTGGCCTCGTTCAAATAACGCAGCACCATTACGATAAAAGTTGCCTTTAATATCTTTGGGAATCGTACCTTCTATGGTTAAGCGTGTTTTAGAGAATTCCTGATGGGTTCCCTGAAAGCCGATAAGTTTCGGGTTATTAAGCAGTGCTTTATCAAATAAAGCTTTATTTTCAGCGAGCGAGTCTATTTCTTGTAGCATAAACGCTGCAATAGACTCTGTTGTTGGTAGCATGGTTGTGGCTGCTCCCACAACTAAAGACTTTAATGCTTGGCGTCGTTCCATTGTTAACCCCTTAGTAGATGACTGTAGAGTGGGTGATTACATCACTATCGACAATACTCACTTTCATATCCTGATACTTGGCTGGGCCGAAATTTCCTTTTGCATTATTTGAGTAACCGTAGCCTTCTGTTGGAATGCCAATTAAGTTAGTAGCTAATTGGTTATCGCTATTTTCATCGTGAAAATAACGAATGGCATATTCACCATTTTCTAAGTTGCTAAAGGTGAGTATCAGCGTGCCTTCTTTCGCCATTGATTGTTGAGCCATCATTGGCTTATTAGCTTGATAATTTGATTCACCCTTAAACAGTTGCGCCAATATTTTACCTTGATTACTTTTGACTTCTCGAATTTCTAATTGCAAAGAGTGGCTAAAAACATTTGCTGATAAAGTCAATAATGTTGTGGCAATTGTTAGTTTAATTTTCATTTTCTCTCCAGAATGTTAATTTAAGATTTGTGTATTACTTGTGTCTAAAAAGACGTTAAAATGAAAGTTAATTAACAACGAGTAAACATTCGTTTAGCATGACAATTACTACGTGAATTAAACATAAAAGGAAGAAAACGATTTGGCGAATCGTGAAATACACATTAAAAATCATAAGCTAATAAAGTCATATGATCTTAAAAGTGCCATTAAAGATTTAGTATTTTTGATGGTATTTAGTAGCTTTCTTGCTTTTTTGAGGCCATTTGGAATGGATGAAATAAGCCTAGCCTATTCTTGGCTATTCTGGTCAGTTGTGTGTTTTTGTGGTTTTGTTATTTATAGTCCAGTCATTTCCTATGGTGACGAAATTCTCCCTCGGTACCTTCATAAGAATATAAACAAATATTGGTTAAGAGTTAGCATTTCTACGTTTGTTGCGACTGTCGTAATGGCATTTGTCGTACCGTTTATCATCTTAATGTTTTTTGACACAACATCATCTTATTTAGCGTCAATACCACAACATTTTATTACCGGTTTATTCATTGGTGGTTTGATCACCTTTATTTTGACGGTGCATAATTTGTATCAAGATCAAAAAGCAGTCATTGGACAACAAACAGCTGAACTTGCAAATCAGCAAAAAAATGATAATGAACAACAATCCCCCTTAGTAAAAAAGTTTATCAATCAATTACCATTAAGTGTTAAAGGCGATCTAGTTTGCTTACAAATGGACGATCATTACTTGAACGTATACACAGAAAAGGGTAAGCATTTATTATTAATGCGCTTTAAAGACGCATTAACCATGCTCGAAGATTACCCAGGGTTACAAACACATCGCTCTTGGTGGGTCGCTGAAAAAGCCATAATAGGTACGCGAAAAGAAGGAAGAAAATTGATTTTACTGTTAAACAATGGTGTAGAAGTACCAGTCTCGAATACTTATTTACCCGCAGTCAGAGCGTTGATCTGATCACGCAACACTTGCTTTTATTTTTTACTATGATGTACTAAAAAGTAAATTTTACTGGGAAGGAATGATTATTATATTTTCGTTCATAAAAGCTGTCGTTCTCGCAACTTTGCTAAGTGCTACTAGTACCAGTGTGTGGGGATTTAGTGAACAAAAACCTATAGTGCCGCTTCCAAAACATATTTCTATTGCGGCACCTGAAATACGACCACTTGTGTATATTGGTGAGAACGGGGGTTTAGCGGGACAATTCGTTACGATGTTCGAGCAATTTAGTGTTAGAACAGGGATTAATATTGATATTACAGTTATGCCATGGGGTAGAGCATTACAACAAGTAAAATCAGGAAAAGTCGATGCGTTAATGCCTGCATTATTCACCGAGGAGCGTGCAAATTACCTTACTTTTCCTAAAGCTCCATTAGTGGTTTTCTCTGGTAGTGTTATATTACAGCATCGACAAGATACCCGTGAGATCGCCTCTTGGGACGACATTAAAGATGCCCAAATAGTTAAAGTAAGGTCAATGAATCACGGTGAAAACGTTGAGCAATTATTTACCGATCAAAAAAACAGCCTGATAGAAGTAGTGAGGATCACTGATGGTTTGAAGATGCTTCAATACCAGCGTGTTGATTTTGTCGTAATGGATGCTTTAATTGCCAGTTCATTAATTGAAGAATTAAACCTAGAAAATACCTTAAAAGTCATTCCTCATCCAGAAGAAGCACGATTAATCAATTCTTATTTGGCTTTTTCAACATCATTTGCTGATCAATATGATGTTGAAAAAATTATGGGGCTAATTAATCAATATAATGATCCAGATAAATATATAAAACAACTAGAAATTTATTCACATTAAGTGGCGTAGTCACAATTTCATCTGAAACCTTTCCCATTGGGTTTGAATAAATCTGACAGGCTGCTATGTGCCTAAGTACATTAATAAACGCCGAATGTAGAGCAGCTGTCAGGGCTTTTTGTTGTCAGAGACTGCTATTGTTTGACAAAGGAGAGTCCATGTAGCCTGAATAAAAGGCGGATTAGCTTAGCTATAATAGCGAATAACGAGCGCCAGCTAAGCGTAATACGTCACTTCTTATTCTCTTTTGTAACGCTTTCAAACAATAGCTCATATTTAGCTAAAGTTTACTTTCTTTTTCGTAGCTATCCATTGTTTGTTTAATTTTTTTCTTTTCCCACTTTTCACTAAAAGGTTGGAAGACTGTAATAGCATGGGCTCCGATGATCATAGCGAAGCAGATAGCTGTGCTGATGAGTGCACCAAGGTTTTCGCCTTGATTATAATTTGGTAAAAAGAAAAAGATAAAAATCCCGAACAAAAACAAGGCTAAAATATAAAATTCTTTTTTTGATTTCACTTCTTCTTTGGCTATTTTTTCCCTATTTTCTAAGTCAATCAAGGTGTCTTTATTTATTTGAGTGCTATTGGGCTCACTCTCGTTATTGTTTTCATTTTTTAACACATTTACATCAACTTCAAATACTGCAGCTAAAGATTTCAATGTTTCAAGCCCAACACTTTCACCTTTTTCAACACGTTGAATTGTTCGAATATTTAAACCACTCAGTTGAGCGAGTTGTTGCTGAGACCAATTGTGCTTTTGCCTTAGGGACTTCACAAACATAAACTTTATCCTTAACCACCTTCATTATGCCCAAACTATAACCTAATCTTAGTCGTTGAGAAACGACAAACACATGACAGTCGTACGACTGTAGTAGTACTAGCAATATAAAGCGCTGTTAACCAGCTAAATAAAGTCAGCTAGAATATGGCAAGCAGTGGCAAAGGCAAGCTTTATTTGTCTTACTTTGTTAACTTGATACTAGAGTGTGTTGAACTTTGCTGTTTGATTTTTGTTCAAGGTAAACGCCTTCTGATCGTGGCACTTGGATTCTTGCATAGTCATTCTATGGTTAATTAAAGTAACAAAGAGCAGGAGGCGTTTAGTTGACCCCTTCGGTCAGCACCTATTTGGCATTTCTACTATGTTATCGCTTGATTTGAGTAGAATAACTACACGACACAAGCTCTGCCTTGTATAAATACCAAACAAATTACTGCAAAAACAAACTTGAAAGATCAACACGCTCTAATTGAGACTTTTCCCCGAAGGCTAGCGTTTGGCTAAACTTAAAGGCGATTAAACATAAAAGAGAAAGCTCTATGAAATATACTACTTCTTCATTTTGTTGTGGCATCGATCTACAGGCACAATTTTATATGTTTATATCATTGATGAACGTGGAAAGAAGGTACTACATCAAAAGAAAAAGCTGAACCTCATCAATTACATAAACTACTCAAACATTACATCGGGCAAGTAATCGTGGGCGTTGAGTGCATGTATTATTGCAAAGAGTAACCACGTTTACATCTTAAGTAAATGTGTGAATCAAGGGGGTCACTAGACATTAAGTGCCCTTATAAGATTTAAAGGACACTTAATGTCTGTGTTTAGCTTGTTTGACTTGCTAAATATTCATCATAACTACCGGCAAAATCAATAACGCCTTCGTCTTTTATTTCAATGATACGAGTTGCCAGACTAGAAACAAACTCTCGGTCATGCGATACAAAGATCAATGAACCTTCAAATTGTTCTAAGGCCATATTTAATGATTCGATCGATTCCATATCTAAATGGTTGGTAGGTTCATCCATTACCAAAATGTTCGGGTTTTGCATCATTAATTTGCCAAAAAGCATTCTACCTTGCTCACCACCCGATAATACTTTTACTGATTTTTTTATATCATCAGCTGAAAATAACATGCGGCCTAACGCTCCACGAATTGATTGTTCGTCGTCACCTTCTTTGCGCCATTGGCTCATCCAATCAAATAAATTCATGTCTGCTTCAAATTCATGTGCGTGATCTTGCGCATAATAGCCAATATTATGATTTTCTGACCACTTTACTTCACCGCTATCAGGCTGAATTTCATTCATCAGTGTACGTAAAAAGGTGGTTTTACCGACGCCATTTTCACCAATTACAGCAATTCGTTCGCCGACTTCTGCCATTAAATTGATATTTTTTAATACATGATTATCGTCGAAGCTCACATTCAGTTGCTCAACTTCTAACACATTACGGAATAACTTTTTCTCTTGTTCAAAACGAATGAATGGATTAACTCGACTTGACGCTTTTACTTCATCAAGTTGAATTTTATCAATTTGTTTAGCACGAGACGTTGCCTGTTTAGCTTTAGATGCGTTGGCAGAAAAACGCGCAACAAAGGCTTTTAAGTCTGATATTTGTGCTTGTTTTTTTGCATTATCAGAAAGTAAACGAGCGCGAGCTTGTGTAGCTGCCAGCATATATTCGTCATAATTGCCAGGATAAACGCGAAGTTCGCCGTAATCTAGATCAGCCATATGTGTACAGACCGAATTTAAAAAGTGTCGGTCATGCGAAATAATAATCATGGTTGAATCACGTTCGTTCAGGGTGTCTTCTAACCATTGTATGGTATGAATATCTAAGTTGTTGGTTGGTTCATCAAGTAATAAAATATCTGGATCAGAAAACAACGCTTGTGCGAGAAGTACTCGTAATTTCCAGCCTGGTGCCACTTCACTCATTTTACCGTAATGTTGGTCAACAGGTATGCCAACACCGAGTAGTAATTCACCGGCACGGCTTTCAGCACTGTATCCGTCCATTTCGGCATATAAAGATTCAAGGTCGCCCACACGCATACCATCTTCTTCACTCATTTCTGGTAATGCGTAGATACGGTCTCGTTCTTCTTTTACTTGCCATAATTCGGTGTGTCCGAAAATAACGGTATCAACAACGGAGTATTCTTCAAAACCAAATTGATCTTGTCGTAATTTACCAATACGGTCATTTTGATCAAGGCTAACATTACCGCTGGTAGGTTCTAAATCACTGCCAAGTATTTTCATAAAGGTAGATTTACCACAGCCGTTGGCACCGATCAGACCATAGCGGTTACCGTTGCCAAACTTTTGCGAGATGTTTTCAAATAATGGTTTTGCAGCGAACTGCTGCGTGATGTTATTGGCGACTAAAATAACAGACTCCTAACGAGCTTAAATGAAGTAAAGAAATTGCGCGCGATTATACAGCAACTAACTAGTAGGTGAAATTATAAATACTGATAATTTAGTCGTTATATGGTTAATGTTAAGTAATAACACGGATGAGTTTAGTGTTGTGTTTAGACAGGGAATTGATGTGAAAACAACAGCTAAAATAGCTAAGCTTTAGCTGTTGATTACCATTATGATTACAGAGGAGGGAACCGCTTACCTGTTTTTGGATGAGTTATTACTCGAAAACTGGTTATTGCTGAAACGAGTCAAGCCTTGTTTACTTTTGCCCGTTTTCGTGCGTTTATTAATACCTTCACCTTTTTTAAAGCCATGAGCATTATTTTTGCCTTTACCCGCTTTCTTATAATGCTGATAATTGCCTTCTTGTCTACCTTCTGGCGGCACTAAGCAGCCTGACTTTGTGCCAATCAACTTGCGAGCTAAGCCCATTTTTGTAAGTGCTTCACGGATAATCGGCCAGTTATTTGGATCATGGTAACGTAAAATTGCTTTGTGTAAACGGCGTTGACGACCACCTTTAGGGACAACTACAGAGTCACTGCTTTTTTTGACGTTTCTTAACGAATCTATTTCTGTATGGTACAACGTTGTTGCGTTTGCTAGCGGTGATGGATAAAAGTTTTGTACTTGATCTAATTTAAAATCATTTTCTTTGAGCCAAAGCGCTAAGTTCACCATGTCCATATCTGTGGTGCCAGGGTGGGCTGAGATAAAATAGGGGATAAGATATTGTTTTTTGCCAGCGGCTTTTGAATACTTATCAAACAATGTCTTGAATGCATGATAACTGCCCATGCCAGGCTTCATCATTTTATTTAATGGGCCATCTTCAGTATGTTCTGGGGCAATTTTTAGATAACCACCAACGTGGTGCTCAGCAAGCTCTTTAACATAGTCAGGGTCTTCAACGGCTAGATCGTAACGAACACCAGAGGCTATCAATACCTTTTTAATACCTTTGATTTTACGCGCTTTACGGTAAAGATTGATCGTCGGGGTATGATCGGTATCTAAATGCCCACAAATGGTTGGCCAAACACAGCTAGGTTTTCGGCAGGTAGCCTCTGCCTTAGGGCTTTTACAGCGTAGCTTATACATATTAGCCGTCGGGCCACCAAGGTCACTGATGACGCCAGTAAATCCAGGTACTTTTTCTTTTATATCTTCAATTTCATCCAGAATAGATTGCTCAGAACGCGATTGAATAATACGCCCCTCGTGTTCTGTGATACTGCAGAACGTACAGCCACCAAAACAACCACGCATAATGTTAACGGAAGTTTTGATCATGTCGTAGGCTGGAATTTTAGCATCACCATAATTTGGGTGTGGTACACGTTGATACGGCAAGCCGAAAACACCGTCCATCTCTTTTTCACTTAACGGATATGCAGGCGGATTAAGCCAAATAATACGATCGCCATGACGCTGTACTAATGGTTTAGCAGAACCAGGATTGACTTCTTGATGGAAAATACGTGAGGCATGCGCATAAAGCATTTTATTATCTTTAACTTGCTCAAAAGTGGGCAAATTGATGTAAGTGGTAAGCCACGGTTTAGTTTTGTTTTTCCAGCTCTTGTTTTTATGTTTGTCGCTTTTAAATTCAACTATATTAACAACTTGCGTGTCTGACTTTTCGTCCACAGTTCTTTCTTGTTCAGTGGCACAGCTAGTTTCATTAATTTCTTGGTATGGGCTAACAATAGGATCAATCTTACCTGGTTTATCTATTGCTCTTGAATCTATACCATGCCATCCGGGCAATGCTTGCTTAGCTAAAAATGCTGTTCCCCTGATGTCTGTTAGCGTTTCAACAGGCTCACCTTTAGCTATTCTGTGACTTAATTCAACTAGCGGGCGCTCGGCATTGCCATACACCAGTAAATCTGCTTTGGCATCAAATAATACTGAACGACGTACTTTTTCTGACCAATAATCGTAATGCGCGATACGGCGCAAACTTGCTTCTATGCCGCCAATAATCACAGGTACATCTTTGAATGCTTCTTTACAGCGTTGTGAGTAAACTAAAACTGCTCTATCGGGGCGTTTACCACCCTCATTATTTGGCGTGTAAGCGTCATCATGGCGTAAGCGTTTTTCTGCGGTATAACGATTGATCATTGAGTCCATATTGCCGGCGGTAACACCGAAATATAAGTTTGGCTTGCCAAGTGCCATAAAAGCGTCTTTTGATTGCCATTCCGGTTGCGCAATAATTCCAACGCGAAAGCCTTGAGCTTCTAACATTCTGCCAATAACAGCCATACCAAAACTTGGATGATCAACATAAGCATCACCGGTAATTAAAATAATATCGCAACTGTCCCAACCAAGCTCATCCATTTCTTTCCGAGTAGTGGGTAAAAATGTTGATGTGCCATAACACTCAGCCCAATACTTTGGGTAATCAAACAAGGTTGTTTTAGGTAATGGGATCATGTGTTGCCTATTTAATACTAAAGTGCCTATGTTCGATAAGACGCAAGCCAATTTATCTAACATAGGATTTTGGCGCGCGATTATAGCATTTTTAATTATTATTGTTAGCCAAAGTTAGCTACTGTTGTTTTTTCGAGGCTTAGCTTAGGTAATTTAAATGCTTTTGTTAAATTAAGTGCGCGTAATGTTACAACATGAAGAAAACATTCAGCGCTAAAAATAAACAGGTTAACCTGTTCTGGTTGCCAAGCGTTTGCTTTTTACGTCACACTAGGGAAAATCATTGAATAATTATTTTAACAAAACTTAAGTATTTACTATGAAAAATAACATCTTACTTTTAAGTGCAGTTAGTGTTGCTTTGTTCGGTTGTGTAGCCACGACCAATGAACAAACGGCAGAATCTGTGTTGAATGAACCAAACGTTGTCGAACAACCATCGATGACAGAACAACAAGCCAGTTTTGCGAAAGAAAAGCCTACTTCAGCACCTATCGAAAATTTAACACCGACAAAAAACGTCACACAAAAAACGCTAGCGTCAGGTGAAATTGAATTAACGTTAGAAAAAATCATGTCAGATCCTGATTGGATGGGTAGAAGTCCCGAAGGTTGGTACTGGGGAGATGATAGCAATACCATTTACTATCAACAAAAACGTGAAGGTAACCCCATTCGAGACTTGTTCCGTAAATCGCTACAGCAATCGGGCAACGGAGCAAAAGTTAATTTAGCAGAATACCATCAAGTAAAAGATAGGTTTGCAGTAAAAGACCAGCAGGGTAAACGTGAAGCTTATATCTTTGAAGGCAATGTATTTGTTAAAACATTGGCTACGGGTAAAGTAACTCAACTTACATATACATCTGCGGTAGAGCGTTCTCCAATGTTTCTTACAAATGGAAATGTTGCTTACCGAGTAAATAATAAATTCTTCGAACATGACCTTGCTAGCCAAACTATTAGAGAGCTTGCTAGCTTAGTGGTAAAAGATAAACCTACAGATGAACAACCGTCGTCATATCTAGCAAAAGAACAGCGTAAGCTAATTGGTTATGTCGCCTTACAACAACGTAATAAAGCATTGCGAGATGAGCAAAAAGAGCAATTAAAAGCTAAAAACGCTACTTTAACGAAGACAGAGTTTTTTTTAGGTAAAGGCAAGCGCATCGTTCATGCGAGTTTATCGCCAACAGGTGAAAAGCTTATTGTTAGCGTAGCGGAAAGCAAACCTTCTCGTGCTTCAACGGATATCATGCCGAATTACATTACGGATAATGGCGACATAGAAGCGAAAAAAGTACGTTCACGCGTAGCGAATAATCGTAAATACCAAGAAGACGTTTTTCTGCTTGATTTAAAAACCGGGCAACAATTCCCTCTAAGTTTTGAAACACTTCCTGGGTATAACGAAGATGTGCTTGCTAGCGTAAAACAAGAAAATCATCAGCGTTTAGGCAAAACGTATCAAAGTGAAAAGTCTCCGCGTAATATTCATGTGATGCGCGCAAGTAACCCAATCAAATGGCATGAAAACGGTCAACAAGTTGCAGTGCTACTTGAAGCTTGGGACAATAAAGATCGTTGGCTAACTACTGTAGACTTATTAGAAAATACATTAGTGTCGCAGCATCGGCTTCATGATGAGGCATGGGTAAACTGGTCGTTTAATGAATTTGGCTGGTTAGAAGATAAACTTTATTATCTTTCTGAAGAAAGTGGCTTTTCTCATCTTTATGTCAAACCTTTAAAAGGAAAAGCTAAAAAATTAACGCAAGGTCGATTTGAAGTAAGCAATGTAACCCTGACTGAAAATAAGCGCCATTTTATTTTTAAAGCCAATAAAAAGCATCCTGGTATTTATGAAATTTACCAAGTCGCTGTTGATTCAGGCAAATTAACCGCCTTAACTGATCTTGGTGGTATGAACGACTATGCATTAAGCCCAGATGGTAAAAAATTATTAATCCAACATTCTGAGGTTACCATGCCTCCTGAATTGTACGTTAAAACGATTGATTCAAGCAGTAAAGCAGAGCGAATTACTAACACGGTATCAAAACAGTTCTTATCAATGCCGTGGGTAGCGCCAAGCGTTGTTGCTGTGCCGTCGTCATATCAAAGTGAACCTGTATATTCACGCGTATATTTACCGAAAAATTTTGATAAAACTGCACAGAAAAATAAAGCGGTTATGTTCTCTCATGGTGCAGGTTATTTACAAAATGCGCATTTAGGTTGGTCAGGCTATTTTCGTGAATTTATGTTCCATAGCATGTTAGTACAACAAGGCTACGTTGTGATCGATATGGATTACCGTGCATCTAAAGGTTATGGTCGAGATTGGCGAACTGCAATTTATCGTCATATGGGTAAACCAGAAGTAGAAGATATGCGTGATGGCGTTGAGTGGTTAATTGAAAATGCCAATGTTGATCGTAGAAGAATTGGTACGTATGGCGGCTCTTATGGTGGTTTTCTTACCTTAATGGCGATGTTTAAAGAGCCTGATTTATTTGAATCTGGTTCAGCATTAAGATTAGTGTCTGATTGGGCGTATTATAATCACGGTTATACGGCTAATATTTTAAACACGCCAGAAGATGACGCAATTGCGTATGAACGTAGCTCGCCCATTTATTTTGCTGAGGGGTTAGAAAAGCCCCTGTTAATTAATGCGCCTATGGTAGACGATAACGTGTTTTTTGAAGATACAGTGCGTTTAGTACAGCGTTTAATTGAATTAGAAAAGCAAGATTTTGAAACGGCGATTTATCCGGTAGAACCCCATGGCTTTGTACAGCCAAGTTCATGGTTAGATGAGTATCGTCGAATCTATAAGTTGTTTGAAAATACGCTTTAATAAATGAAGAGTATTGCTATTAAATGCTCAAGCCCAGCCTGAACAAGCTGGGCTTTTTTATACCAATTCTATTAAATATTTAGCCACTTAGCACTTCATTAGCGCGCTTAGAACAAGCTAAATAATTTAAGCATAGTCGCTTTATGGTTCGATTGTATTAACAGTTAATCAGCAAAGTTATCGCGGTAATGATCCACCCATAGGGCAGTTGCACCACAAATGGCTACTGGCATAATAACTAAGTTAACAAAAGGTATCATCGAACATACCGCTGTGGTAACACCAAAGCTATAACTTAACCCTTTACGCTCTGCTAATGCATGCTTCATCGCTTCAAAGGGTACTTTATGATTATCAAAAGCATAATCTTTGTATTGAATCGCCATCATCCATGCAACAAATAAAAACCACATGATTTGCCCAATGATAGGAATAAAGCTCAAGATAAAAAAGCCAACAGCACGTGGTAAATAATAACGGAATTTACACCATTCCCTTGAAAATGTACGTGGTATATCTTTAACAATATCAAACACTGAACCAGGTGGGGGCGTTTTATTGGTAAGCTTTGCTTCGAGCTTTTCCGCTAACAGCCCATTAAACGGCGCTGCAAGCCAATTAGCAACAGAACTAAAAATAAAAGAAAAGAACACTAAAAGAAACAGTAAAGTAAGTGGTTGTACTATCCAGGTTAGCCATTGTAAAAACTCAGGAAGCCAAGACTCGAATGCTAGCATCCATTCATCAAGTTTTGTAAATAAATAACTGAACGCAACGGCGAATAAACACAAGTTGACTGATAACGGTATAAATACAAATCGTTTAACGCCTTTCATTCTGATTAAAGAAAAACCAAGTAATAAATAGCCGGCGCCGCTATAAGCTAAGGGAGAAGAGTGGTTTTGCTGCATTATTAACCTTTACTTTTCTGAAATAAAAATAGTATACCTAGCAAAGTTGTAACAGAGAAGGAAACACAGGTGCTAAAGCCGATATTTTCTGGTAGAGTCAGTTTATAAAAGCAATATATCATGCGGGCTACAAGCGTAAATGCGGTTAAAATATATCAAATTGGCGGGGTTTAAATCTTTTGTTGATCCAACAAAAGTGCCATTTGAACAACAAATGACCGCAATTGTTGGTCCGAACGGCTGCGGTAAGTCGAATATTATTGATGCTGTTCGCTGGGTGTTAGGCGAAAGTTCCGCAAAGCACTTACGTGGCGATGCCATGACCGATGTGATTTTTAATGGTGCTGCAAGTAGAAAGCCTATAGGCCAAGCCAGTGTTGAACTCATGTTTGACAACATGGCGGATCGCTTTCAAGGCTCGATGGCTGATCGCAACCAAGTGTCTATTCGTCGTGTTGTCAATCGTGATTCGCAAAATACCTATTACTTAAATGGTGCTAAGTGTCGTAGGAAAGATATCACTGATATTTTTCTGGGAACAGGCTTAGGACCAAGAAGTTATGCGATTATTGAACAGGGGACCATTTCTCGTCTTATTGAATCTAAACCGCAAGAATTAAGAGTGTTTATCGAAGAAGCGGCGGGTATTTCGAAATACAAAGAAAGACGCAGAGAAACTGAAAACCGCATTCGACACACCCGCGAAAACTTAGATCGCTTAACCGACATTCGATTGGAACTAACGCAACAAATTGAAAAGCTGCATATTCAAGCCGAAGGAGCAAAACGTTTTAAAACGTTAAAAGCTGAAGAGCGACAATTAAAAGCTGAATTAGCTGTGTTACGTTGGCAGAGTTTTGAACACCGTTCGAAGTTAAAGCAACAAGAAATACAAAAGGTTAACGATAGAATAGCTGAGTTAAAACAAACACAACAAGCTGATGCTCTCCTGTTAACTAACGCAAAACAGCAAATTCAAACAGCGAATAGTCAAATTCAACACTGCCAACAAGATAAAATTGTGTTGACTAATGATATTGCGAGAGCTGAGCAACAAATCACGCATGAAAAGGCTCAACAAAAACAGCGTAGAGAAAACGTTGATGTGTTGAAAGCTCAGATGGAAAAAGCACAGAAAATGCTGTTGCATGAGCAGCAGTATTACGCGGAGACGCAACAAAAATTTGAAAAATATACAAAACATATTAACAGCATTGAGGCACAAATTGTTGGATGTGAGCAACAACACCACGACAAAACAACACAACTCCAACAATATCAATTAGAGCTGCAACAACGTAATCTGGCTTATCGTGACAGCGTGCAAGTTAAAAATCATTTTGAAAAACAACAATCAGTGTTTGTATCTGAACTTGAACAACAACAACGACAGTTAAATAAAGTCAATGAACAACACGAAACGTTAGCGCTTGAAAAATCGGCTTTAATGAAGGAGTCGTTGTTTGATGAACAACAGATCCGGCAGGTTATTACTGAAAAAGAACAACAACTACGCGAGCTTAACGCTGATCTCAAAGCCACGTTATTAACACAGCAACAACATGCTGAAACCATTTCCAAGCTTCGTGGTGATTGCCGGAGTCAGCAACAACGAGTAGACGAAATAACCAAAAAGCTGAGTCAACAAGAAAATTGGCAACAAGCACAATTGTCCACGTTTTCCCCTTTACTAAAAAGTGAAATGTGTAGAGTTCAAGACTTATTGCAAGTTAAACCTGGTTGGGAATTGGCTGTAGAAATGGTGCTTGAACAAATGCTACAAGCACATGTTTTCGATTTGCCATGGCATGAAGCGGAAATGGAAAAACTAAACACATTAGACGCTTGCTTTCTTTACTTATCAAGTGAAGATAACCAAGTAGAAGAAATTTCCACTCATCAAATTCAAGCGACACTGGCAAGCAAAGTGTCGAGTGAAGTTTTGCCACGAAGCCTATTTTATAACGTCTTGATTGCTACCGATGAAACAGCTTGTTTTGCTAAGCGAGAAAAGTTGAAGCAACAGCAATCTGTTATTTGCCCTCAAGGGGTTTGGTTAGGAAATAGCTTTATTCGAAAAGGTCAATTAACGCGTTCAGATAACGTCTTACTTTTAACCAATGAAAAGCAACAACTTGAACAATCTTACCAACAATCAATACAGCAACTAAAAGATTCTGAAACGCTTCTTCAGGGAATTTATGCACAAATTGACAACGTAGAAAAAACGCAAGAAGAAGTCTCGAAACAATTAATTAGTCATCAACAGCAGTTATTAGAAGCAACACAATTTAATGCAACTTGGCAACAAAAATATAAGCATATTGAAAAGCAACAAGCACATATACAGCGCGAACAACAGTCACTAACACAAACGATTAACAAGCAGAAAGTTGACCTTATAACATGGGAAAAAGAGCAGCATGTTGACTATAATGTCGCAAACGATGAACTCGTTGCATCAATGGCGTTACTTGAAAAAAAGATAGAACAGCACAATGCTGCGTTAAGTGATATTAATCAGCAACACCAATCGCTAAAAGAAAACTTTCACCAACAACAAATATTGCTGGAGAGAAGTAAACACGAGAGTCAACTCGCGCAGCAAAATATTTCTCGGTATCAAACAACGATTGATAATGCATCTGCGCAGCAAAAAGCGATGAATAACGATGAAAGTTTACCTGAAGAAAAATTAAGTGAATTAAATGAAAAACTACAGCAATGGTTAGCGTCATCGAGTGCGCTAGATAACGAAATTGAGCAACAGCATAAAGTTATTGCAACACAACAAGTTATTTTTCAACAAATGGAACAAAATGCGTCAAAAACCGTCGAACAAATCGAACAGCACAAACACGCGTTATCTCAATTACAATTAAGTGCTGAAAGTTTTTCAATAAAAGCAGAAAATGCACTTGAACAGCTTGATGAAATTGGTAAAAATGCCACAGATATTGCACAGTCTTTATCAGATAGTGCAAATGAATCTCTATGGCAGGCTAAGTTAATAAAGGTTCAAAATGACATTCAACGACTTGGAGCGATTAATTTAGCAGCAATTGACGAGTATGAAAGTCAATTAACGCGAAAAAACTACCTAGATCAACAAGATCAGGATTTAAATCAGGCTATTTCAACGTTAGAATCAGCAATAGAAAAAATAGATAAAGAAAGTCGTCTGAAATTTAAAACAACCTTTGATAAGGTCAACCACGACTTACAAACGTTATTTCCAAAGGTATTTGGTGGTGGCGATGCATATTTAGCATTAACCGGCGATGATTTATTGGAGACTGGCGTAACAATTATGGCTAGACCTCCAGGTAAAAAGAATAGTACGATTCACTTATTATCGGGTGGTGAAAAAGCGTTAACCGCTTTATCATTAGTGTTCGCGATTTTTAGACTTAATCCTGCACCGTTTTGTATGCTGGATGAAGTAGATGCACCACTTGATGATGCAAATGTAGAAAGGTTTTGTAATTTAGTGCGTGAAATGTCGAATAGCGTACAATTTATTTATATTAGTCACAATAAAATTGCCATGGAAATGGCTTCTCACTTAACAGGAGTAACCATGTTTGAACCGGGCGTATCTCGTATGGTATCTGTTGATGTTGAAGAAGCAATTGCTATGGCCGAAGTATCATAAACAGGCTAAAAGATGGAAGATAATTTTAGAAACGTATTAATTATTATCAGTGCTATTGTCATAGCAGCCATATTTGTACATGGCTTTTGGACGATTAGAAAAAATAAAAACCCATATAAACTTAAAGCAAAGCCTGAGTCAGTGACTCCAACTGAACACAGTTTTGATAGTCAAGGGTTTGATCAAGATGGTATTGGCAAAGTACGTGTGGTAAATGAAAGTACTTTAAGCGAAGATGAAGTACCTACAGCACCGGCGCCAGCACCAGATTATGATGAAGATCCAATACCAAAAGATGTTGATAAACCGAATGCGAACTCACCATCATTAGAACCTTCTTTAGGGGACTTGTCTGATATTACTGAACAACCTCCATTAACAAGTCCGCCACCACAAGCACATGCGAGTGAAACGCAACCAGAAGTGGAAGAAGAGATCATCACCGCAACAGAGCCCGTTTATCAAGAGCCTGTAAGTAGACGTAAACCAAAGCGTAGTAGCGAAAAGGCCCCTAAAGGCAAAGTAAAACGTGATCAAATGGAAATCAATTTTGGTGATGAATTTGAAGAAAAAGCTTCGTCAGCAAAAAGCGAGAAAGCACGACATCGAGAACAAAAACCAGACATCGATCCAGAAGTGATTGTTGTGTCAGTGGTTATGCCAGAAGATAATCATATATCAGGCGCCGCGCTGTTACCTACGTTACTTACGCTAGGATTACGTTTTGGCGAAATGGATATTTTCCATCGTCATGAAGATAATGCAGGCAACGGAAAAGTCACCTTTAGCCTAGCAAATATGATGAACCCTGGAACGTTTGACCTTGATAATATGGAAAGTTTCACTACCCAAGGGATCACATTATTTATGACCTTACCAAATGCCGGTGATCCATTTGAAGTATTTGAACACTTAATGAATGCTGCAAAACATTTAGCAGTAGAATTTAATGCTCAATTACTAGACGATAAGCGCAGTGTCATGACCAAGCAAACTGAACAGCATTACATGAGCAAAATTCGAGAGTTTGAACGCAAACATCGAATCGCTTCCGCATAGTTTTATACATACCTAATCAACATATTAAGCCTCAATTGAGGCTTATTTTTTTAACCGAAGATATTATGACAGAACAACAAGCATCAGAAAAAGTAGCAGAACTTCATCGTTTACTTAACCAATATAACCATGAATATTACGTGATGGACGGGCCAAGTGTTCCTGATGCAGAATATGATCGGCTGATGCGTGAGTTAATAGAACTTGAAGCGCAATACCCTCGTTTAAAGCAAAGTGATTCGCCAAGTCAACGTGTTGGCGGTGAGCCGTTAAAAGCCTTTACTCAAGTTACACATCAAATACCGATGTTGTCATTAGATAATGTTTTTTCGGCTGAAGAGTGGCAGGCGTTTGTTAAACGTATTCAAGACCGATTGAATACGCATGAGGCAATATCATTTTGTGCTGAACCTAAATTGGATGGCCTTGCGGTAAGTTTACGTTATGAAAATGGATTATTAGTACAAGCGGCAACTCGAGGAGATGGAGCCGTAGGCGAGAATATCACCGAAAACATAAAAACGATTAAATCGATCCCCTTGAAGCTTCATGGAACTATTTTTCCTAAGGTATTAGAGGTTCGTGGTGAAGTGTTTATGCCAAAGGCGAGCTTTGAGAAGCTCAATGAAACAGCGATGAAGAAAGGTGAGAAAACGTTTGCTAATCCTCGTAATGCAGCAGCCGGAAGTTTACGCCAACTTGACTCTAAAATTGCAGCTAAACGAAATCTAGCTTTTTATGCGTATGGACTAGGGTTCGTATCTGAAGATATCATCGGTCAAAATAACGAGGACTGGCTTGCCACAAGCCACTATCAGCGCTTACAACAAGTTAAACAGCTTGGTTTACCTGTTTGTCCAGAAGTTCGATTACTTGAAGATACATCGCAGGTTGATCATTTTTATCAGCACATTCTTAATCAGCGTTCTGTGCTTGATTATGAAATAGATGGCACTGTATTTAAGGTGGATGATATCGGTCATCAACAAACACTGGGTTTTGTGGCGCGTGCACCTCGTTGGGCCACCGCGTATAAATTTCCTGCCCAAGAAGAATTAACCACACTTGAAGAAGTAGAATTTCAGGTGGGAAGAACTGGCGCTATCACCCCTGTTGCTCGGTTAAAGCCTGTGTTTGTTGGTGGGGTAACCGTTAGCAACGCCACATTACATAATCAAGATGAAATAGACCGGCTTGGCATTAAAGTAAAAGACACGGTCATCATTAGACGCGCAGGTGATGTGATCCCTCAGATTGTCAGTGTAGTATTAGATAAACGCCCTGATAATGCCAAAGACGTTGAATTTCCAACAATTTGTCCTGTGTGTCAGTCAGATGTACTAAGACTAGAAGGAGAGGCCGTATTACGCTGTACTGGTGGCTTGATTTGCGGTGCACAACGTAAAGAAGCAATCAAGCATTTTTCTTCGCGCAAAGCACTAGATATAGATGGTTTAGGCGATAAGTTAGTTGAGCAGCTTGTTGATGAAAAATTAATTCAAACGCCTGCTGACTTGTTTAGTTTGTCTGAACTTGATATCAGTACGATGGAACGTATGGGGAAAAAATCTGCTCAGAATCTTGTACAAGCGATAGAAAAAGCAAAACATACAACGTTAGCAAAGTTTGTTTATGCGCTTGGAATACGTGAAGTAGGTGAAACAACGGCGGCAAATTTGGCACAGCACTTTTTAACGTTTGAAGCGATTAAAACTGCTGATGAAGAAGCATTACAAGCTGTTCCAGATGTTGGTAAGGTTGTGGCTAAAAATATTGTTCAATTTTTTGCACAATCACACAATGTCGACGTTGTTGAAGCGCTAGAGCAGATTATGACATGGCCAGATATTGTTGCTAAAACAGAAGAACAACAACCGTTAACTGATCTTACCTATGTGATCACGGGTACGTTAAATAAAATGGGTCGTAATGATGCCAAAGCATATTTACAGTCGTTAGGGGCGAAAGTTGCGGGCAGTGTTTCTGCTAAAACAGATTACTTAGTTGCTGGAGAAAAAGCAGGTTCAAAGCTAACAAAAGCCCAATCGTTGGGAGTAAAGGTATTAACCGAAGATGATCTACTCGCATTACTTGCAGAGCATAAGGTAGTGTTATGATCGAATTACTTACATCATTAGGGCAATGGTTTCGTCCTTATCAATATCAAACCGCGTTAGCCATAATAGCGACGATACTCGTGTTGTTTGGCAATGATATTAATGGCGCATTAAAACATATGATAAGAAAGCAACACTTTGTTGTGCGTACATTAGTCTTTATTGTGGTATGTGCATTTGGCTATGGTTTGTTAACGGTTTGGCTTACTGCGTTACTTGCTGAACAGCTCAGTAGCATACCTACTGTTTATATTGTCCCAACAGTGGTCATAATTTTTGCTGTTTTAGGCATTTATGCCCAAAAGCAACGTCATATCTAAACGGTAAAAAAGGCATACAGAAACAGTAAACTTGGTGCTGGTAAAATAAAACCAAAAATGGCAGCTTCACACCACTCTATTTTTTGATAAAACTGTCGCCATTTTTTATCTTGTACTTTTGATGATGGTAACACTTGAAAGAAAAAGATAAATGCAGACAACACTAACGCTTGAAGGGCGGAAAACAATATAAATAGCGCTAGCCAAATCAATGATTCAGGTGTTAAGTTAGTAATTTGTCGTTGTAATACAAAATATAAAACAAAAGCAAAAACACTCCAGCCTAACAACTTCCAACGGAAGGTTGATAACGTAATTGCAATGCTATTAAATACTTCAGGACTAAACCAATACTTCATTATTGCCTTACTTACTCGTAGAATAAAGATCACACTCAACGTTAAGTATAAAGAAAGAAATGGCATTACACAGTAAAAAACTTATATTCATTGTCTTTTGGGCATCTTCAATAACACAAGTTGCTTTTGCATTTTCTACCGAAAACAAGCAGCTTTCAATACAACCTCAACAACAAGTCGAAGTAAGGCCTGGTCATGCTAAAGCGCTAAAATCGTTAGATGATGAAAAGTATAAAGATGATCTCACAAAAGTGATTATTTCTACGGTCAGTGAAATGTCTGACAGCAACGGGCTAACCTACATTGGTGCTAAAGTAGAGCGTACAGAAGTTGAAAAGTTTTTGGCACAATTAAAAATAATACTCGGTGATGAGTTTAAACAATACCGTATGAATCAAGCGAACCGAGACGGTAATGCTTTTCATGTGACATTGGTTGCGCCACAAGAATATCAATTAATGAAAAAAGAGGAAGTCACTCTTGGCCGAACCGTGCGTATCACACTAGAAGGCTTAGGTAGAGTGAGTCAAGGCAATAACACCAGTTACTTTGTCGTTGCTTCTTCTAACGATGGTGACTTTATGCGACAAACCTTGCGTTTGGCTGCAAAAGATTTTCATGTAACGCTAGGTTTTGATAAAAAAGATGTTCACGGTGTCAGCAAAGGTCAAAATACATTGATAAAGCAATAGTCATCCTTGTCTCTTTATAGACAGTTAAATTAGCTTATTTATAATTAAATTATGTTAAACGGTTTAGATCATGTCGATGTTTGCTTATTATGAAGCTATGGATTTTAATTAAAGGGCTGATATGAAATCAACATTATTAATAATAGCAACGATTGTTGCTGTGAGTGGTTGTGCTAAATCCTCAACAGGGCGTAATCAAATTACGTTATTTTCAGACAGTGAATTGAACAAGATGGGGGCTACTTCTTTTGAGGAATTAAAAGAGAAAGAGAAAATTAGCCAAGATATTGCAACCAATAATTATGTGCAATGTGTTGCAAAAGCAGTGACAAAAAATGTATCAAAACAAGCCCATTCTGGCGATTGGGAAGTCGTTGTGTTTGATTCTGAACAAGTAAATGCCTTTGCCTTACCAGGCGGTAAAATAGGTGTATATACGGGGATTCTTAACGTTGCCCAAGGTCAAGATCAACTTGCTGCAATTATTGGTCATGAAATTGCTCATGTCACTGAGCGTCACTCTAATGAGCGATTATCGTCAAATCAACTGGTTCAAGCGGGGGCAGCTGTTGGTGGTGCCGTTTTATCGCAGCAAGAGGTGGAAAATAAAGAAACTTGGCTGATGGTTGGTTTAGGCATTGCGCAATATGGCATATTAATGCCATATAGTCGTATGCATGAGAGCGAAGCAGATATCGTTGGTCAAAAGCTAATGGCGCAATCAGGCTTTAAACCGTCAGCAGCCATTTCATTGTGGCAGAATATGGCGAAGCAATCTAAAGGTTCACCCCCCGAATTTTTATCAACGCATCCGTCAAATCAAACACGGATAAATGATTTATCGAAAAACTTACCAACAGCTCAAGCAATTTATCAACGTTCAACCCTTCGTCCTAGCTGCGGATAGTGCAGTAGCTTTCCCTTTTGAGTGAATAAAATGGTGGCAATTTTTGCCACCATTTTTTTTCAATAAATTATACCAATAATGTTGAATGTATATATGTATTATAGCAATATGTATATGAAACGTATTTTTTGGGTTAGATATTAAATGGGTATTGTTAAAATTTCAGAACAATTACATGATGAAGTTAGAAAAACCAGTAGTGTTATGGAACGTTCTATTAATTCTCAGGCTGAATTTTGGCTAAAAATAGGGCGACTCGCTGAGCAAAATCCAACGCTAAGCTATGAACAAATCATTGAACGAGAGATGCGCTCAGGTCAAGTCACCTCAGTAAGGCTTATCGGTGAATAACAATATTATTATTAAATCAACCGCTGAAATCGAATTAATGAGAGAATCAGGCCGATTATTAGCAAAGGTTTTTAAACAACTCGATACCTTTATAGCTGTTGATGTTACAACGTTAGCGATTAATGATTTTGTTGAAGATTTTATTGTTAATACACTTAATGCTCGTCCAGCGAGCAAAGGTCAGTATGGTTATAAATATGTATTAAACTCGTCAGTAAATGAGGTTGTTTGTCATGGAATTCCAAGTGAAAGTAAACGATTAAAATCTGGCGATATAGTTAATATTGATATTACCCTAGAAAAAAATGGCTTTGTTGCTGACAGTAGTAAAATGTATTTAATTGGTGATGTTAAACCAAGAGCAAAGCAATTGTCTAAAGTAACTTATCAAGCGATGTGGCAAGGTATTTCTATGGTAAAGCCTGGCGCTACCTTAGGTGATGTAGGACATGCTATTCAATCATACGCACAGCGTCACGGCTTTAGCGTCGTTCGAGAGTATTGTGGACATGGTATTGGACGTGAGATGCATGAACCACCACAAGTGCTTCATGTTGGTAAGCCTGGAATGGGAATTAAATTAAAAACAGGCATGACATTCACAATAGAGCCTATGATTAACCAAGGCACTCATAAAACGAAAGAAAAAAAAGATGGCTGGACCGTTGTCACTCGGGATAAAAAGTTATCTGCACAATGGGAACATACGGTACTTGTCACCGCTAATGGGGTAGAAGTGCTGACGCTAAGAGATGATGAATCGTTGCCTGCGACACTAAACGTATAAAAAATTCACCCTATACAATACAACTACTTCTTGTTGAATGAGTCCATTTTATGAGGCTTTTTATTTGACCGAGGAAGTGTTTCATCAAGATCATTTAAGTTTTTTTTACGTAGTGGTGTTTTTGCGTTTCTACGCACAGTGCTAAAGTTACCAATAAATATCAGCGCAACAACAATAAAAATTGTAATGATTAACCAGTTATCCATGTGGTACCCCTTGAACGTTGTATACGTAGCGTTCCATTAATTGCTCTATTTGATCAAGAATAAAAGCTTTTCCCTCAATTTCATGTTTGTGAAGAGTGTTAGCTAATATTTCTGGCGTTAATTCTGTTAGGAACTGAGTTGCTAATGGGGCAAACGATAAGTGCCAAGGCTCATGAGCAACTCCCCCTTGATAGCATTGATATGGAAAATAGAAACCATAATTTTGCGCATTTTCATTAAGCCATTTCGTTAGTTTAGCAAATGGACCATATTCCTCATACTCCCATGCTTCAAGTGATAATTGCTGCCCGTTGCTAAGCAATGATGGGTCATAAACATCAATATCTGTTCCCCAATGGTGACGACTAGCACCAGGAAGCGCTGAAAATGTCATGACAGCATGTACTTTTTTTTCAGTTGATAACTTAGTTAGGTTTACTTGCTGTTGTTGTAAATCGAAAACAGGCAATTCTCCCATCATCTTTTTATTCCAAATACTCAACTGGCGATCAAAATCTCGAAAACCACTTGCGATAGATAATTGAAAACCCACTGTTTTCGCAGCATCAACTAAATTTGACCAAGGGAAAAGCATATCGTGGTGTATTCCCTTATTATCTGACAAATAATGAATATGTGCATCGCTTGTACCTGTTAGTAAGGTTTGATCAGCCATGATTATGTATTGCCTTAACTGAGTACGTTTACGAGAGTGTGATAGTAAATATCAACTAACTCTTCAAGGTCAGCACATTTTACACTTTCATTCACTTGATGGATCGTTGCATTACAAGGTCCAAGTTCAACAACTTGCGCACCGGTTGGCGCAATGAATCTTCCGTCAGAAGTGCCGCCTGATGTAGATAACGTCGTGTTAAAGCCTTTTACGGTTTGAATAGCGCTTGACGCTGCATCCACGAGGGTGCCAGGTTCTGTGATGAAAGGCTTACCATTAAATGTCCATTTAATTTCATAGTTTAACTGATGCTCAGTTAAAATCGCGTCGATCTTACTGACGATTTTTTCATCGGTTAACTCTGTGCTATAGCGTAAATTAAACCATGCGGTTAAATGACCAGGAACAACGTTGGTTGCACCTGTGCCAGATTGAATATTTGATAATTGAAAACTTGTTTCAGGAAAATACTCATTACCCGTATCCCAATGTGTTTGACTCAGTGCAGCTAAAGCTGGCATTGCAAGATGAATAGGATTTTCAACATGTTGAGGGTAGGCAACGTGACCTTGTTTACCGAATACTTTTAATTCACCTGAAATTGAACCACGACGGCCGTTTTTAACAATATCTCCCACTTCATTTGTGCTAGAAGGTTCACCAACTATGCAATAATCGATTTTTTCATTTCTTGCTTCTAAAGTGTCTATTACTCGTGTAGTACCATTGATAAATGGACCTTCTTCATCACTGGTAATTAAAAAAGCGATAGAGCCTTTATGATGTGGATGATCTGCAACAAACTTTTCTGTTGCTACTACCATAGCCGCTAAACTACCTTTCATATCAGCGGCGCCGCGGCCGAATAAATAACCATCTTTGAAAGTGGGTTCAAAAGGCGGAGTATCCCAGCTGGCTAAATGACCAGCTGGTACCACATCAGTATGACCAGCAAAGCAAAATACTGGTCCAGTATCACCTTTACGACACCACATATTCGTGGTGTCTTCAAATACCATAGTTTCTGTTAGAAAACCTAATTTTTCTAGGCGTTCAGACATCATCTGCTGACAACCTGCATCTTCAGGAGTAACCGATGGACGAGAGATCAAATCTGCGGCGAGAGTTAAAACAGGCGTGTTAGTCGTCGTCATTAGGCAAAAATCTCTTGATAATTTTCTGCCTTAAAACCTAGATGTAATTGGTCGTCAATAAGCAACAAAGGGCGCTTTAATAATGTTGGCTGTAATAATACTTGTTCTGAGGCTACGGTATCTGAAAGATTAGTTTTTATATGTTCGTCTAAATTTCGGAACGTTGTGCTACGTTTATTGAGTAATAAATCCCATGAAGACATAGCCACAAATTGTTGTAACTGATTGTTATCTAGACCGTCAGTACGAAAATCGTGGAATTGATAGGTAATATTATGTTCATCAAGCCATTTTCGTGCTTTTTTTACGGTGTCGCAGTTTTTTATGCCATATAAAGTTGTCATATTAAATCACTTGATAATTATTGTTGGTTAATGCCGTTATAGCGCTGTCAATTTTATTGCTTTTGACTAAGACATAATCGGTATCAAAGGTAGAAATGGCGAAAATACTGATTTTCTTATTCGCTAATATGGTTGAAATTTTTGAAAGTATCCCCGTTAATGAAAAATCTAATGGACCAACAACTTCAAGTGCTTGCCAGTCAGGTTCACTATCTTCGCTTAACAACATAAGTGTACTAGGAGCGACCACCGATACCTCATCATTAGTTTTTGCGATAAAATACATGTGTTGTTTAAACACTTCGGAGGGTATTTCGCTATTGGCTGGAAAACTATGGATAGTGAACGTGTTATTTAATCGCTTTAACGTTAGTGTTGCCATATGCTAAGCCTGATAAATTCAAAGGTAATACTATAACTCGTCAACGAGGTAAACTCTAGGTGTATATCATGGATATCAACACTTGTTTTAGATATAAAAGTATAGATAAGTCTTCATTATCTATACTTTATTCAGAATAAGTTATTAACTTAGGGAATAATATAGTTAAGTTCTATTTTTATTACTAATTTGATGTAAATAACATCAAGTTAATAATGCTTCTATCCACAAAAAGTGTGGATATCTTTGTGTGCAAGCTATGCTTATGTTTGTAACTATCTGTTATTTATAGGTTATAATTGCTGTTTGTTTTTTGAGTTGCCTATAGTTATTCACATGCCATGAAATAGTTAGCAAAATAGCTTACATATTAACTAACGCGCCTAAATATTAAGATTTTAATAGTTAGATGCGTTAGTTTGATGCATTTTTACCTTATATAGCTTGAATAGCGGTCAATGCAATAGTGAAGACAATATCATCGACTAACGCGCCCCGTGAAAGATCATTTACGGGCTTATTAAGCCCTTGTAACATAGGACCAATACTGACAACATCAGCAGAGCGTTGTACTGCTTTATAAGTTGTATTACCTGTATTTAGATCTGGAAAAACAAAAACAGTCGCTTTTCCAGCAACAGGGCTAGAAGGGGCTTTTTGCTGTGCGACGGTTTCCATGATTGCTGCATCGTACTGTAATGGGCCATCGATGATAATATCAGGCCTACGTGTTTTAACTATCGCTGTTGCTTCTGCTACTTTTTCAACATCAGCACCTTTTCCAGAACTTCCAGTACTGTAACTGATCATTGCAACCCTAGCTTCAATACCAAATTTAATAGCTGACTCAGCACTCTGAATTGCAATCTCAGCTAATTGTTCTGCATTTGGTTCTGGATTAATAGCACAATCACCGTAAACGAGAACTTGATCTGGTAAAAGCATGAAGAAAATGGAAGAAACCAATTTGCTATCAGGTGATGTTTTTATTAGTTGCAACGCAGGGCGAATAGTATTCGCAGTAGTGTTAACTGCGCCAGAAACTAATCCGTCAACTTGGCCTAACTGTAACATCAACGTTGCTAAAACTACGTTGTCTTTGAGTTCTTGTTGTGCGACAACTTCTGTCATCCCTTTATGTTTGCGTAGTTCAACTAATGGTGCGATGTAGTTATCTCGAATTAAAGCAGGATCGGTAATAATCAAACCTGGTGGCAATTCGATACCTTGTTGCTTAGCAATAGTGAGTATATTGTCTTTTTCTCCCAACAACTGGCATCGGGCAATATTTCTTTCAATACAAATAGCCGCAGCTTTTATCGTTCTTGCATCACTACCTTCGGGCAGAACAATTAACTTGTTCGCTTTCCTAGAAAGCTCAGTGAGTTTATGACGAAACGCTGGTGGCGAATACTTCGCATGACCACTTACGTGTTTTGATAATAAGCCTAACCATTGTGGATCGATTTGGTCTGCAACATATTGTTTTACCTTGTCTAAGCGCTGAAGGTCATCTTCAGGTATTTCTGGGTTAAAACTCATGAGGTATCGAGAAGTTTGCCAAGTATCCCATGGAACGGATAGTACTGGTAAGCCAGCTTGTAATGCTTGATCGCATAGCTCAAGTACTTGTGGTTCAGGTTGGTAGCCATTGGTTAATAGAAGTGCACCTACTTTTGTTCCATTTAATGCAGATAAACAGGTTGCGATGATAATATCTGTACGATCGCCAGGGGTAACAATGAGTCTATTCGGTTGTAAGTGACTCATTAAGTTACCTACACTTCTCGCACAGAAACTGATACTTCTAATTCGTCTGTGATCGATATCACCTTGATTAATGATATCGGCATTGAGGTAATTTTTTATATCAATAACACGAGGAGCAATTAAGTCAATTTCCCATGGAATTGTTGCTAGTAACTGAAAACTGCCGCGCTGAAAGATTGATAATTCGTGCCATTTCTCAGGTGGAAATTTTATTTCATAATTTGTTTCTCGTGGCAGTAGTCCTACTTCATCTTTATCGGGAGAGTTAATTTTATTGATAATACACCCAAGTAGTTTGGTATTTTCAGTACCTCCAAAGGTACGAGCACTCACTTCTAATCTGTCCTCAAATTCAAGTGGTGTGTCTTCATCGGGAGAGGCCACTAAAATAATTTCAGCAGAAAGCGCCTGTGCTACTTCACGGTTAATACGAGTAGCATAGGGTTGTCTCGTTGTTGGTAAAAGTCCTTCAATGATAACGATATCATGTGCTTCACAGGCAATTGAATAGTTATCAACTATTTGCTCAAGAATAATATCGCTATTACCTTCTCCCATTTGCTGTTCAACGTAACTTAGTGGGATTTCGTTGGTATCTTTGGAGTATGAAATAACGTGTTGTTTATTTTGTAATACATTTCTAGAGGGTTGACTGATAGGCTTAAATAAACCAACATCAAGCCCAAGTTGTTGACAAGCGTGTGTGAGGCCAAGAGCAACACTGGTCAATCCAACACCAAAGCCAACAGGAATTAACATGATACGACGCGACATTATTTAACCTCCTTAGCGACTAATTGGTGTGTTTGTGTGGCAATGACCCCTTCTTCATCCGTGGGTATCACCCAGCAAGGAATACTTGTTGACGTTGCGATATTACCGCTTTTTCCAAATCTTGCTTCGATGTTAGCATTGTTATTTATACTGATATTTAACAGAGTAAGTTGTTCAATGATGTTTTCCCTAATAAAGCTTGAATTTTCGCCAATTCCTCCTGTAAAAACGATACTGTCTAGCTGTGAAAAGCAGACAGAGAAGCTTGCTATCATTTTTGCAGCGCGATAACAAAACATATCAAGTGCAAGTTTTGCAAGATCATGACCTTGCTCAGCCGCTTCTTCTAATGTTCTGCAATCATTACTTAGCATTGAAATACCTTTTAAACCGCTTTCTTTATTTAGTAAGGTGTTAACCTGATCTAACGTGTAGCCAAGTTGATCAACTAGATGAAATATAATACTAGGGTCAAGGTTTCCTGTTCGAGTGCCCATCATTAGACCTTCTAAAGGGGTTAGGCCTAAACTAGTATCCACTGATTTGCCATTTTTAATGGCTGTTACACTACAACCATTTCCTAGGTGTGCAGATATTAGGTTACATGTTTCAATCGGTTTATTTAGATATTGTGCAGCCTTGTGCGCAACATAATAGTGACTGGTGCCATGAAAGCCATACTTACGAATACCATGATTTTTATACAGCTCATAAGGTAGGGCATATAAAAAGGCTTTTTTAGGCATAGATTGATGAAAGCTAGTATCAAAAACGGCTACCTGAGGTAATTGTCCTAGTGCCTTTTCTGCCGCTTCAATGCCGAGTAAATTCGCAGGATTATGTAATGGTGCTAAAGTTGATAAACGATGTATCTCATGCTTAACCGCTATGGAAATTAATACGGGTTTGTTATACGTCTCACCGCCGTGCACAACACGATGACCAATCGCATAAATGGTTGAAGTAAGTTGTTTATCATCTAACACTTCAACAAAAAATTTGATCGCCATTAAATGATCATAAGGTGCGGGTAAATGAGATTGTTGTTTATTTGCTTCTTGTTTTATTGAGATAGTTGCATGTGCTGAGTGTAATTGCTCAACGAGACCAGAAATTAAAACATGGTTTGTTGTTGGGTTAATGAGTGAAAATTTAACCGATGAACTTCCACAATTGATTACTAATATATTGTTTTGCATTTATATAGGTGAACTTAACTATTGATAAATATAGTATAGCTGACAGATCTAACTTCACGCTTTGATTTGGTTCAAGGTTTAATTAATAATTACATTTAAACTCATTTAGAGTTTGTGCTATCTTGTAAGTAACAGTTGTTATAATGTATGGCCTATGAATATGAATGTTGTAGAAATTGTAAAGTTAGGTCGCAAGTATATGTTACTCTGGCCTGATCGTAGAGAACTAGCGGAATACTTTGCTGAGTATCATGCTATCAAAATGGCGCGTCTTGTGTGTAAATATTTGCCTGGCGTAGCTTTGTTTACTTTAATCATGCAACTTTATTTTGGTGGCGTTGCTTCTTTACCACAATCGGTTGTTTATACCGTGTTTATGCTAAGCGTTCCGTTACAAGCTTTAGTTATGCTAGGGATAAAAGCAGATAAATTTTTGCCACCCGCATTAGCGAATTGGTATAAAGAAGGTGTTGCTAAAATTAATCAAAGCGGCGGAGATATAAAACTTAGCGTGCAAAAACCTCGGTATGTTGATTTGGCACAGTTGCTGAATATTAGTTATCGGCACGCGAAGCATTAATGGAAAATTAAAACCGCTGTTCAGGCGGTTTTTTTATAAATGCGAATAAGAAAGTCAGCCTGACATTCAAAGTTACTTTCTTGTTTTAATTTTTGTTTTACTTCTTCAGTCGCTTTAAAGGCAAAGGGTGTCATTGATAGTAAGTTTAGCAAATCATCACCTGAACGTATCGTCATGGTATAGCTCAGCTGTTCTTGCGTATCTAACGTCATATTATCAACTGTTATTTTGTCTTCGTCATGTTGCAATGCGCGTTGATAAATTTTTTGTTTGAGCGACAATAAATGGTTTCCGCCAGGTGTCACAGTTATTAAATAACCGTTGTCTGATAAAATACGATTAAATTCTGCAGGTAATATGGGAGCATAAATAGAAACAATAGCATTGATATGTTGATCATCAAAAGGTAGTTGCGACAACGTGGCCACTGAAAAATGACAATCAGTATATTTCTTTGCCGCTTTCTTTACGGCTTCTTTGGCAATATCAATACCATACACCGTCTGACAGCTTTGCTTAAACTGCCCTGTATAAAAACCTTCTCCACAGCCGGCATCTAAAATGACACCATTACTAAGGCTTAGTGCATCTAATATTGATATCAATTTGTCGGCAAGCGGTTGATAATATCCCTGTAATAAAAAGGCACGTCTGGCGTTTACCATGGCTTTATTATCGCCAGGTTGTTTCGAATGTTTAAACTGAACTGGCAATAAGTTAACGTAGCCCTCTTTTGCTTGATCAAAACAGTGTGATTGAGCACAACGATACGTGTGCTCTTTTAACATTAAACTTGATTGGCAAATAGGGCAGCGATATTGTGCATTTATCATGTAAATGTAGACCAGATAGGCGCATGATCAGAAGGCTTTTCAATTGCTCGTAATTCATAATCAATGTCAGATTCAACACATTGTTTGGCTAAGTTTTCTGTGGCTAACACAACGTCAATTCGTAGCCCTCGATTATCATCAAAACCACGAGAACGATAATCAAACCATGAGTATTTTTCACTGGTCGATGGGTGTAATTCTCTAAACGTGTCTTTAAACCCCCAATTCATTAGCGTTGAAAGCCATTGGCGCTCTTCTGGTTGAAAACTACATTTACCCGTTTTTAACCAACGTTTTCTATTAGGTTCACCAATACCAATATCTAAATCAATCGGTGAAATATTAATATCACCCATCACTACGAGGTTTTCATCGGGTGTGTGATGTTCATTTAAATAGACCATTAAGTCTTTATAAAACTGACGTTTATAAGGAAATTTACTTTCATGTGCAATATTATCTCCTTGCGGAAAATAACCATTTAAAACCGTAACTTTTTCACCGCGTTCATTGGTGGTCGTTACCATGATCATACGCTTTTGAGAGTCTTCAGTATCGGTAGGAAAGCCTTTAGTCACAACATCAGCTGGTTTTTTACATAGCATTGCAACACCGTAATGTGCTTTTTGACCGTGGAAGTATACGTGATAACCCATCGCTTCAACATCGGCAAGAGGGAAGGCGTCGTCGTGTACTTTGATTTCTTGTAGGCCAATGATGTCAGGTTGATGTTTATCGATTACGGCTTGTAATTGGTGAAGTCTGGCTCGTAAACCATTTATATTGAAAGAGATAATCTTCATGGATAATGTATTTGATGGTTAGTATTCATTAGCGCGAAATAATACCATAAGATGATAGTTGTGTTGAATATTGTTCACAGTAAATTTAATCTTTATGCGAATTGGTATAAACAACAATATTATCGTTATTTAGTACTGTCGTCCCTTATTAGAGCGTGTTGATCTTTCATGTTTACTTTTGCCGCAATTTGTTTGGTTTTTATACAAAGCAACACTTGCGCCGTGTAGTTATTCTACTCCAGTCAAGCGTTAACACAGTAGAAATGCCAAACAGATACAGCACGAAGGGTTCAACTAAACGCCTCCTGCTCTTTGTTACTTGAATTAACCATAGAATGACTATGCAATAATCCAAGTGCCGCGATCAGGAGGCGTTTAATTTGAACAAAACTTAAACAGCAAAGATCAACACGCTCTAGTTTGTACCAAATATTTTATCACCGGCGTCACCTAGACCCGGTAAGATATAGCCTTGTTCGTTGAGCTTTTCATCGCATGCAGCAATATACACATCAATATCAGGGTGGGCTTTCTCTAATGCGCTAATACCTTCTGGCGCCGCAACCATAAATAATGCAGTAATTTTTTCACAACCTGAAGATTTTAGTAAATTAATACACGTTATTGCTGAACCGCCTGTGGCTAACATAGGATCAATCACAATGGCGTGTCGTTCTGCAATATCACTGACAATATTTTCATAATAACTTTCAATACCGATATGCACGGTTCCAGCTTTATCGGTAGAAATATCGTCATCATTGCGTTTTAAGCCAATAATACTGACTTTCGCGCAAGGTAAAATAGTTAAGGCTCCTTCTAACATACCAAGTCCAGCACGTAGAATAGGTACTAATGTTGGTTGCTTTTCGGCTAATAATGGGGTGGAAATATTGCCAGACCAACAAGCTAAAGGTGTGCTTTGTACTTGAAGGTTTTGTGTCGCTTCTACCATCAGCATAGTAGATATTTCGTTAGTTAATTCACGAAAAGACTTTGATGACAGGTTAGCTTCGCGTGCTAATGATACTTTATGTTTTAGTAGTGGATGATTACTAATATAAACGGTCATTTCGTTTCCTTTTGTACAGTGTTATTGGTATTTCGTACTCTGTTTAGTTAATTACCAAACAAGCGCTTTAAAATGTTTTCGACAAAGCGATTCATAGCGTTCGTTGCCACCCACTTCAATTTGAGCACCTGATGTTACAGCATTGCCTTGGTCATCTGTTCTGACGACAAAATTTGCTTTTTTGCCACAATGACAAATGGTTTTTAGTTCGATCAATTTGTCTGCCCATGCCAAAAGTGCGGCACTGCCTACAAACGTTTTACCGAGAAAATCAGTTCTAATGCCATAAGCTAAGACCGGTATTTTTAACATATCAACAATATCAGTAAGTTGCTTTACTTGTTGTTCCGTTAAAAACTGTGCTTCATCGACCAATACACAACTAACAGGGGTTAACTCATGTTGCTGTGTTACTTGTTGAGCGATATCTGTTTCAGCAGAAAATAAATTAGCATCAGCATGTAAACCAAGACGTGAAGAGATTTGTCCCGTCGAGAATCGGTTATCGATATCTGCAGTATAAAGCAGGGTATTCATTCCGCGTTCGCGGTAGTTGTATGAAGACTGCAGCAAATGTGTAGATTTCCCCGCATTCATCGTAGAATAATAAAAATAAAGTTGTGCCATAAGGTATCAATAGCGCTCACTGCTTGGTTGTTCTACTTTACCCTCAATGGTGGCGAGTAAGTTATCTAATAACCCACTCGCGCCGAAACGAAAATGAGTTTGATCAAGCCATGAAGCCCCTAAGGTATCCATGACTAAGGTTAAATACTTTGTGGCATCCTCTAAGGTTTTAACGCCACCAGCAGCTTTAAAGCCAACATTTGGGTTTACGTTTTCAATAACAGATAGCATGATTTTTGCGGCTTCAGGCGTAGCATTTATATCAACTTTCCCTGTGGATGTTTTGATAAAGTCAGCGCCAGCGTCAATCGCTATTTCACTTGCCCGTTGAATTAAAGAATCTGTTTTTAATTTTCCAGACTCAATAATTACTTTTAAGGTAACCTGCTTACCACAAGCTTGTTTACATGCGTTTACTAATTCATAGCCAACATTTTCATCACCAGCAATTAAAGCATTGTAAGGGAACACAACGTCAACTTCATCAGCACCAAGTGAAACAGCTTCTGCTGTTTCTTTCACTGCTTGGTTCACATCACTACCGCCATGAGGAAAGTTAGTGACGGTTGCAATTTTTATCTGTTTATTTGTTTTGGCTAAATGTTGTTTCGCAATGGAAATATACTGAGGATAAATACAAATAGCGGCAGTATCTCCATGTTTTGTCGCTGCTTGTTCACATAGTTCAATAATTTCTTGCTGTGATTCATCGCCTCGTAAACTGGTTAGATCAACGAGAGAAAGGGCAAGTAAAGCGGTTTGTTGTTGCTCTGTCATGTTATTCTCCTAAAGGCTAAGAAATACACCTGCAATTGCAGCACTCATTAAATTAGCTAGTGTTGCTGCCATCATTGCTTTCATACCAAGACGAGCAATATCAGGACGACGCGAAGGTGCCATTGAACCTATACCACCAAGTAAGATAGCAATCGAAGATAAATTAGCAAAACCACATAATGCAAAAGTGATAATCGCTTGGGTAGAAGGTGTTAAAGTATCTTTGATTTCAACAAAATTTACATAAGCAAAAAACTCATTAACAACCACTTTTTGCCCTATAAAACTACCCGCTTGCAGCATTTCTTCTGCGGGAACACCAATAACAAAAGCGAATGGAGCAAATACGTAGCCAAGTAACCATTCAATGGTTAAGTTTTCGATACCAAATAGGTTGCCAACTCCGCCGACTAACATGTTTAAAAGCGCGATGAGCGCGATAAAAGCCAATAGCATTGCACCAACATTAACAGCTAATTTCATGCCTGATGCTGCGCCTGTTGCCGCTGCATCTATCACATTCACCGGTTTAATTTCTTGCTCTGAAATAGATAAGTTATTTGCTTGAATTTTATCAGCTTCGGTTTCCGGTAAAATAATTTTTGCCATTAACAAGCCACCAGGTGCAGCCATAAACGACGCCGCTATAAGATATTTTAGTTCAACACCGAGTCCTGCATAGCCGGCTAATATTGAACCCGCAACTGATGCTAATCCACCTACCATGATGGCAAATAATTCTGATTGAGTCATTGATGCAATGTAAGGTCGAACGACTAAAGGGGCTTCTGTTTGCCCAACAAAAATGTTTGCTGTAGCAGACAGAGATTCAGGTTTACTTGTGCCAAGTAGTTTTTGCAGACCACCACCAATAATGCGAATGATCCATTGCATAATATTAAGGTGATAAAGTACGGCAATTAACGATGAGAAGAAAATAATGACCGGCAATACTCGTACGGCAAACACAAAGCCTACACCGTTGCTAAACATTTTATCAGTGCCTAGACCACCAAATATAAAGTTAATGCCAGCCTTAGCGCTATCAATGACGTTTTGTACGCCGTTGGTCATTGATTCGAGTACATCTTTACCGAATGGAATATATAGCACGAAAGCGCCAAGTATTAACTGTAGTAAAAATGCAAAACCAACGGTTCGAAAATTAATTGACTTCTTATGGCTACTTAACGCGTATGCTGCTACTAACAGCAAAACAATGCCTATGACCCCGTGTAACGCCCCCATGAAATATCCTCTATTATTATTGTTGTATTAATTGTCTAATTTTTGCTTTTATGACTTCAATGGCCATTCTATTTTTACCGCCTTTGTTGACAATAATGTCAGCCCAAGATTTAGAAGGAGCGATAAATTGATGATACATTGGTCTTACTGTTTGTTCATATTGTTGAGTGATAGAATCTATATCACGGTCTCGTTCTTCTATGTCACGCTTTATTCTTCGTAACAAACAAATATCTAATGGTGTATCCATGTATATTTTTAGATCAAAACACTCTCGAAGGTTTTGATCAGCAAAAAGCAAGATACCTTCAACCAAAATAATCGGTGATGCGGGAATTGTCATCGTATCTGTTAAACGCGTGTGCGTTTTATAGCAATATACTGGACACTCTATATCTTTACCTTGTTGTAACATTCGTAACTGTTCAGCGAGCAAAGTATGCTCGAAAGCATTAGGATGATCGTAATTAGTTTCAATTCTTTGCGGTAATGGAATGTGATCTTGATTTTTGTAGTACGCATCTTCTTTAATAATAGCGATACCGTTTTTACCCAGTTCAGGGAACAACTCTTGATAAATAGTTTGCGCAAATAGCGACTTACCAGAAGCAGAAGCCCCTGATATGGCAATAATCGTGGTTTTATTGGTTAGCAATCTTGGCCGCCTGTAAATAACATGGAAGAATAGCTGTTGAACGTTCGGTACAGGTTAATGTGTAGCCAGTAATTCAATATTGCTAATTTCTTTTACTATAACTAAAGACTTAATGATGGTAAATTACCATAACTTGACTAAATGGTCATGAAAAATTCATTTTTTGATGATAAAAAGGTGTGGAAATGGCGCGAGCAATTATATTAGTTTTAGATAGTTTTGGTATAGGGCATGCGCCTGATGCTGAAAAATTTGGTGATATTGGTGCCAATACTTTTGCTCATTTAGCCGAAAAACACTTTGAAATGACAGGGCATAAAATTAATTTACCCAATCTTGCAAGTATGGGGCTTATTGAAGCCAGCTTCTCAGCGGGAAGTGAACGCTTCCCCGCAGAACAATATCCAATAAAAAAAGGCGCGTTTGGCTATGCAGCAGAATTGAGCAGCGGAAAAGATACTCCTAGTGGTCATTGGGAAATGGCAGGTGTACCGGTTTTGTTTGATTGGGGTTACTTCACGGATAAAGAAAATGCTTTCCCTAAAGAGCTAATGCAAATCATTAACGAAGCAACCGGCTATGCTGGTATGCTTGGTAACTGCCATGCATCAGGTACAGAAATTATCGCTCGTTTAGGTGAAGAACATATTAAAACGGGCTTACCTATTTGTTACACCTCTGCAGATAGTGTATTTCAAGTAGCAGCACATGAAGAACATTTTGGTTTAGACAATTTATATACTTATTGTGAAATGGTGCGTTCTTTACTCGATGATTATAATATTGGTCGTGTGATAGCGCGTCCTTTTGTTGGTAATAGCGCTGAAGATTTTGTCCGCACTGGTAATCGTCGAGATTATTCGGTTTTACCACCTTCCCCAACGGTATTAGATAAAATGGTTGAAGCAGGCGGTCATGTGATCAGTGTTGGTAAAATTGCTGATATTTTTGCTCATCAAGGGATTTCAGAAAAAACCAAAGCTACCGGTATTGACGCATTAATAGATGCAACGATTTCACATTTAGGCACAGCAAAAGATAAGAGTATTATTTTTACCAACCTAGTCAACTTTGATCAAGATTATGGTCACCGTCGCGATCCATTAGGTTATGCGGCTGCACTCGAGGCATTTGATAAGCGATTACCTGATATTATTAATGCCATGTCTAATGATGACGTACTTTTCATGACTGCTGATCATGGATGTGATCCTACGTGGCCAGGCTCAGATCACACAAGAGAATTTGTGCCTATGCTCGCTTACCATCATCATATTGGTAATGTGAATTTAGGCCAGAGAAATAGTTTTGCTGATCTTGGTCAAACACTCGCCGAAATGTTTTCTTTGCCAGCACTTGATTATGGCGATAGTTTCTTTTCACAATTAGCTGTTAAGTGAATAAGCGAAATCTAAAATATTGGCTATAATTCATGGCACTAGGAGTGTTCTATTAGGCTATGTTGAACTGTAGGTCGCATATTTGCTGTAAATATACGTCAAAGCTCCATGCAGTTTAATCAATATTGAATAGCAGCGCTTAAAGTCCCTAGTATGAATAATATATTAAAAGATAAGAGTCTTGGGAGAGAACAATATGAAAATGTTCGGACAAAGCGCGCTTAGCCGTAGTGTGCAATTGGCATTGTGTAGTTCTACATTTTTGCTAACTACATCGGTAACCGCAGAAGAAAATAATGATCAAACAGAAAAAGTAGTTGGTCTTGAAGTGATTGAAGTAACCGCTCGTAAACGTGTTGAAACAGTTAAAGATGTACCTGCTACGGTCACTGCCATGTCAGCTGAAAGTATTAATGACTATTTAGGCTCTGGTGAAAATGTACGAGCATTGGCGGGCCGTGTGCCGAGCTTACAAATTGAATCTTCAAACGGTAGACAATCACCTAGGTTTTATATTCGAGGCCTTGGCAATACTGATTTTGATGTAAATGCAAATCAGCCAGTCTCTATGATTTTAGACAATATCGTGCTGGAAAATCCCGTGTTAAAAAGTATTCCTTTATTTGATATCGAACGCGTTGAGGTGCTCAATGGTCCACAAGGTACTGTGTTTGGCAGAAACACTACCGCTGGCATTGTTAAGATTGACACCGTTGCGCCTGATTTTACCAATGAAGGGTATGTTCGGGGTGGTTATGGTAGCCGTGGAACGATGTTTTTAGAAGCAGGTAAAAACTTTGAATTGTCAGATACTTGGGCGGTTAGGGCATCTTTTAAGCATCAAGAGCGAGACGAGTGGGTAGATAACTTAACAACAGGGGATGAAGTAGGAGGCTATGAAGAGTTTGCTTACCGCATCCAATTTTTATATGACAATGGTAGTGACACACGTGCGCTATTAAAGATACATGGCTTTGATCAAGATGGTGACATGCCACAAATTTTTTATGCCAATGCTTTTGAACAGGGTAAGTCTGGTTTAAGAGATAGCTTTGATGAGTCTGAAATATATCATGACAGTACATCAGGCTTTGAATTAGATCATCAAGGTGGCAGTTTAGAAATTGAACATGATTTTGATAACGTAACCTTAACCAGTATCACCGGCTACGACACATTAGAAAGCTGGAGCTATGCTGATATTGATGGTGGTGTAACCGACTTTTCTGGCATACCAAACCAATTAGGTAAGCAATTATGGTTTAATGTCGCTTCTGGTGATGGCCTTTCAGATCATGAGCAATTTACCCAAGAGCTGAGGCTTTCAGGTGATGTAGAAGATATTTATTATCAAGTAGGTGCATTTTATTTCCGTGAAGATTATACCGCTGATTATAAAGATTTAGATACCGAGGGAAATACCACTAACTTTTATCAAATTGACCAATTAACCACCTCGTATGCGTTGTTTGGGCAAGTTGAATACAAACCAAATAATAAATGGGCATTTACGCTAGGTTTACGTTATACCGATGATGAAAAAGAGTTAGACATCCGTGAAGGCGGTACTTCAAATGTAACTTTTGAAATTGATAAAGAGGATGACTACATTAATTGGGACCTTGCCGCTCGTTATACGATAGATGATGATTGGACTGCCTTTGCGCGTATCGGTAACGCTTCAAGAGGCCCTGTTACCATCGGGCGATTTGGATTTCCAAGTGAAGCTGATACTGAAACATTAACGTCTTATGAAGCAGGGCTTAAAGCTAATTTATTCAATGGTAATGCAAGATGGTATATTACGGCTTATACCTATGATATTGAAGATCATCAATTAACTGCCACAGGTGGCGAAGCAAACACTAATTCGCTGTTAAATGCTGACAATACCTATGGCGCAGGCATTGAAACTTCTTTTGAAGCAATGCTAACTGATCAGTTACGTATTAGTACAAATTTAAGCTACAACAAAACAGAAATTCAAGATAAATCGTTGAAAGCCGAACGTTGCGCATCTACACCTACCTGTAATAGTCCTGATGAAGTGGCAAATACGGTTGATGGACCGTTTGGCCCTGTAGTTACCGTATTTGTTGACGGTAACCCGTTGCCTAGATCACCTAAGTGGTTAGCGAATATTAATATTAATTATGAATTTCCGGTAGATTATGGTTACTACTACGCACAAACAGATTGGAACTATAGAAGTAAATCAAATATTTTCCTTTATGAGGCCACAGAATTTTATGCTGATGCTCGGTGGATAGGCGGCTTACGATTAGGTTTTAATAACGATGATGGTTTAGATATTGCCATTGTAGGCCGAAATATTACCGATAAAATTGTTGCTGATGGCGCATTAGATTTTCTCAATTTAACCGCCTTTGTCAATGAGCCAAGGTTTTGGGGAGTAGAAATAGGTTATCAGTTTTAGTCTGCTTGTTATCATAAAAAATCCGGTATGTACCGGATTTTTTATGACTATTGTCAGAGGAAGATTACAAGACACTCTCTAACGTTAATTCCATCATGTCTTTAAAAGTGTTTTCACGTTCATCTGCCGTTGTTTGTTCACCTGTTTTAATATGATCACTGACGGTAAACACTGCTAAGGCTTTTTTACCGTATTCAGCAGCAACACCATATAAACCAGCGGCTTCCATTTCAACCGCTAACACGCCCATGTTTTCCATGGTTTTAAACATTTCAGGTTGTGGTGTGTAAAATAAATCGGCGGTGAAAACATTACCAACATGTACGGGCTTACCAAGTTTTTCAGCAGTATTAACTACGTTTTGTAAGAGTGAAAAGTCAGCACATGCAGCAAAATCACAGTGATTAAAACGCTGGCGATTAACATTCGAGTCTGTGCTTGCAGCCATGCCGATAATAACGTCACGCACTTTTATGTCGTCACGCACTGCACCACATGAGCCAATACGTATGATATTTTCAACGCCAAAGTCTTTATAAAGCTCAGTCGCGTAAATTGAAATAGATGGGATCCCCATGCCTGAGCCCATTACCGAAATTTCTTGGCCTTTATAAGTGCCAGTATAACCAAGCATATTTCGCACTCGGGTAATACATTTTGCATTTTCAAGAAAATTTTCAGCGATAAACTTTGCTCTTAGTGGGTCTCCGGGCATTAACACGGTTTTTGCAAAGTCACCAGGGTTGGCTTCAATGTGAGGAGTTGTCATGAGATATACCTTTAAATAAAAATTTATCTCAGTAAGTTTCAAGCAGGTGGTTCAATTGATATAACACACCCCTATCAAGGATTTTTTACTGAATATTGTTAGTGAAAGTCTATTTTAGCTAAAAAATCGTTCGATGATCCAGTGATAAAGTGTACCGCCTAAATATATACCAACAATTCCTGCGATTCCTGAAATTACCGGAGGTGCTGGAAGTGGAAGTTTGATCACTGAAAAAATTAAACCGACTAGCGCACCTGCAAATAAAGCCAATGCAATCTCTGCCATAAGTTATTCCTTCTGTTGTAAATGATTAAATGCCGTTTTATTTAACAACGCTTGGCGTGCCGAGGTTGATAAAAAACTAGCATCCACACTATTTTGTTGTAATTGTGTAATGTGTTTTTCTTGCAAATTAAATAACGAACTTGCTAGCTTATATTCCTTGATTAGTTCAGTATTTTCAACTGCTGGATCATCGGTATTAAGTGTTACCAACAAACCTTTGTCTAGAAATACTGGCAAAGGGTGGTTAGCTAGGTTGGTAATAGTACCCGTTTGGTAATTTGAGGTTAGACATGATTCGATGGCAATATTGTGTGCGATCATATATTCAAGCAATTTATTATCGTGCTGGCAAGCGACACCATGCCCGATCCGGCTTGCGCCAAGTTCTTTTATAGCTTGCCAAATACTTTCACTACCTGCAGCTTCGCCAGCATGTACAGTCACTTGTAAATCAGTTTGTTTAATCTTATTAAAATGTTCAGTAAACATATCGCCAGGGTAGTTATATTCATCACCGGCTAAATCAACCGCAACGAACTTGTCTTTGTGCGTTAAAATACCACTTAATTCATCCATACACTTTTGTTGACCAAAGGTTCTACTTAAAATACCAATGAGGTTTGCCTCAACGTTGTGGAGTTTTTTAGCTTGATTTACGCCATCAGCGACCGCCTCTATTACGCCTTCTATGGGTAATTGGTGACTCATTGCCATGTAATAGGGTGAAAATCTTAATTCAGCATAATCAATACCCGCTGAGACTAAATCTTCTATATTTTCATAGGCGACACGTTGGCAATCTTCTAAAGTAGCTAACACGGCTACACCCCAATCTAATTTCTTCAAAAAGGCCAATAAGTCAGGTTCGGATTCTTGTATTTGTACCAACGGCATAAAGTGTTCAATTGTTGATACGGGTAATGAAATGTTATGTTGCTGTGCAAGTTGCCAAATGGTGCTTGGGCGGATATTTCCGTCTAGATGACGATGAAGGTCGATTAATGGCAGCGTATTATTGAGCATATAAAGTAAATATCCTTACCGTTGTGTAAACAATTACGTGAATTTTTATTCTAGTTCTTAATTATATCGTTTTTTTCCGATTTTATGTTGGTATTGTTGATATAACGCTGTTAAATTAGCCGACGGGATTCTTATCTAGGTGTCTAGACGTACAAAACAAAATCATAGTAGTAAATAAAGAGAAATAATATGTTCTACCAAACAGACGATGTGCGCATCGAAAAAATTAAAGAATTGTTACCTCCAGTGGCGTTACTGGAGCGATTTCCTGGTTCAGAAAAAGCGTCTGAAACAGTGTTTAGTGGTAGAGCAGCTATCAGTAAAATTTTTAACCATCAAGACGATAGGTTATTAGTGGTTATTGGGCCATGTTCAATCCATGATCCAGAGGCTGCAATTGAATATGGCAAACGCTTGGTTAAGTTAAGAGAAAAATACCAAGATAACCTTGAAATTGTGATGCGTGTTTATTTTGAAAAACCACGTACTACGGTTGGTTGGAAAGGGCTTATAAATGATCCTTATTTAGATAACAGTTTTAAGCTAAATGATGGTTTGCGTATTGGCAGAAAGTTATTAGCTGATTTAAATGATCTTGGTTTACCTACTGCGGGTGAGTTTTTAGATATGATCACGCCTCAGTATATGGCCGATTTTATGTGTTGGGGCGCGATTGGTGCTCGAACGACTGAAAGCCAAGTACATCGAGAGCTTTCATCTGGTTTGTCTTGTCCGGTTGGCTTTAAAAATGGTACTGACGGTACCATTAAAATTGCCATAGATGCGATTGGATCTGCCGCTGCGTCACATCACTTTTTATCAGTCACTAAATTTGGACATTCAGCAATCGTTCAAACAACAGGTAACCCTGATTGTCATATTATTTTACGTGGCGGTAAAGCACCCAACTATGATGCAGAAAGCGTTAAACAAGTAACTGACCAATTAGCCTCGTCAAACTTGAATACTAAAATTATGATTGATTTTAGTCATGGTAACTCGAGCAAAAAATTTGAAAATCAGATGGTTGTTTGTCGAGATGTTAGTGAACAATTGGCTAAAGGTAATAATGATATTTTTGGCGTCATGGTTGAAAGTCACTTGGTTGAAGGCAGACAAGATTTAGTTGACGGTAAAGCTAACGTTTACGGTCAATCTATTACTGACGCATGTATTGGTTGGTCAGATACAGAAACGTTACTCGCACAGCTAAACGAAGCCGTGGACAAACGTAGAGGTTAATAGATAACAATAATACCGCAATCAGCTCATTCAGTCTTGATTGCGGTCATTTTTCAACGGGTATATATTCGCCTTTTAAAGGTGTTTTGACTCTCCCTTGGACTAACGAAGTTAACCATTGCTTATACTCTTCAAGCGGCATTGGCTTAGCATAGTAATATCCTTGCCCTATATCACAGCCAAACTTTCTTAAGGTTGCCTCATCTTCTTCACTGTTAATACCTTCTGCAACAACCTCTAATCCTAAACCTTTCGCCATCTTAACTGTTGCCTCAGCAATGACTAAGCGCTTTTTGTCTTGATTAATATTTTCAACAAATTGACGATCAACTTTAAGTTCTTGAAAGGGTAGATGGCTGATTTGAGACATAGACGAGTAACCCGTACCAAAGTCATCAATACTGATAGTAATGCCGAGGTCGGTAAGTTGCTCAATTACTCGCATCGTGTGTGCGTTATTAGTAAAACTTGCGGACTCTGTTAACTCAAAAATAATTTTATCACTTGCAACTCCTGATGCTTCTATTATATCTAATGCTCTGGCTAAAAAGTGCTTAGATGAAATGTCTTTGCCGCTAATATTAATGGAAACTAAATGGTTGAAGCCATATTCATCCATTAATTGTTTTTGGTGATGCAATGCTTGTTGAATTACCCAAAAAGTGACTTCATGAATTAAGCCCATATCTTCAGCAATGGGGATAAACACATTTGGTGGTATAAAGCCTTCTTTTGCATGTTGCCACCGTAACAAGCATTCACTACTGCAAACACGTAACGTTCTTAAGTCTACTTGAGGCTGGTGGTAAAGCATCAAGGTATTATTTTTAATTGCTTGTTTTAAATCGCTAGTGAGCTTAAACAAATACTGCGTTGTATCTTTAACATCGTTTTCATAATGACTCCACTTTAGTACATTATTTTCCGCATTTGCCGTTGCAATGAGCGCACGGTTGAGCAACAGGTGGCTTTTATCACCATCTACAGGGAAGCGTGCTAAGCCAATAACTGCAGTTAATGGGAGCTTTACTTGGGTGATGTGAAAATTTTCCTGTACTACCTGTTGTATTGATTCAAATAGCATTTCAGCAGGCTGTTCATCAACATGATGATCAATAATCAAGGCAAAACAAGTATGGTTTATTAAACATATCTTTTCTTGCTTATCTGTAATCGGAATTATCGCGTCGTTGTATTGAAAGAGCGAAGAAAGTTTACCGTATAACTGTTTAAACAACTGTGTATTCATTTCGTCATTAATATAAAGCGCTACTTTTTCAATATGCTCAGGTTTAACTATACAAACACTAAAGTCATTGTATTTCTGTTGAACAAGGTTATTGATACAGGTTTCAAGGTTTGATTTTCTGGGGATACCACTTGATAGATGATAAGCAATATTTGTTATTTTATCTTGCTCATTACGGCGCATTCTTTCTGCAAGGGCAAAAGCCATCAAAGATACTTCGGCAATAATAGCGATTAAAAATGCGTTACTGGTGAGAAAAGAATAATCAATAATATTGAGCAGTACAGCAGGTTGAATTGCCGCACCTATGAGTAGTGGTATCCATGAAGCAAGGTAATATTTTGCCCAAGAAAGGTTTCCCCTTATACGTTTTATTAGTAGGTAAATAGCCAATATAAATACGAGAGGCTGAATAGAAAAAAATACAGTTGCTTGCGCTACTTTCTCAAGTGTCAAGGTTGCGAATATAGCGACAACTAAACAGAAACAGACAGTAATAGCAATGCGATACGTGATGCTTTGTTGCTTATCATACCGCAGAAAAAATAAGGTAAAAAACAGTAAAAACAGTACAAGAAGGAAGTGTAGCGGTATAAGATATTTATCGATTTGTTGATTAAAGAAGTCATCAAATAAGATATAACCGAAACCCGTGATACTTGACATAATTAAAAAGGCTGACAACAAGTAACCAATGTAAAACAAATACACTTTATCTTTGACTGCAAAAAACAAGACTAAATTGTATAAAATCATTAACAACGCAATGCCAATAAAAGCACCATATAAAAATTGAGCTGTTAGAATGTGTAAATCAAAAGTGGATTGCGATATTAATTGAATAGGTACATTAGGCGGGCCATCTGTACGAATTTGTAGTAAATAGCTTTGTTCATTACGAGGTGTTAGTTCAATGTTTATGTGTGGATAAATTTGATGAAAAGGTAAGTGCTGTAAAGTTAAGTTTTTTTGTATTGTATTGTTTTTTATGGGGTATACTTTAAAAACATCAAGCAGCTTATTATCTGCAAAAAGCACTAGAGAAACGTGATGTGATTGTGTGTTTTTGATATCCACTAATACCCAGTAGGTTTGATCTTTAAGGGCAAAAGGAATTTCAGCAGGTGTTGTTTGCTTGAATAGCGAGATATTATCGAGAATGTTCTTGTTATCAATAATATTTGAACTATCTATCCAATATTTATAGTTTACGTCGGTAGTATCGCTTGGTTGTTTTTTCGTTAATTGGCTAAGATTACTGCTCGATTGATAAAATATTATTAATAAGCTAAACGCTATAAATAGTATAAATATTCGTGTCAGTGCTAACGAGGCGTAGGAAGCAATTTTTTTCATTAATCGTTAGTGATGTTAATCTAATCTAAATTAACTGTAGCAAATAATTTAAAGATTGGTAATTATTAACCAGAAAATACTAGTAATTATATCTACTTACCATGGAAGTATTGTTATTATGTGTGTTTTAATTTGCATGTGGTTATTCATCATAATTTGTACTCGCTAAATAAATGCTTTTACGTTAGGGTAATTGATTAAAATTTCGTAGTGCTTGAAGCTAAAAACGCGAATAAGGGTTGTTTACTACTTGGACAAACATTGGAAAAATAAATGAATGAAAATATCGTGAATAAGGATATAAAACGTATCTTATTTGTTTGCATGGGTAATATATGCCGCTCTCCGACAGCTGAAGCTGTATTTAGGCATAAAGCTGAACGTAATAAATTAGATCTTAGTATTGATTCTGCAGGTACTATTGGTTCGCATGCCCGTGAAAAGCCTGATCATAGAGCGCAAAAAATCGGCATAGAGCGCGGTTATGACTTTGATAAAATACGAGCGAGAAAGGTAGAAATCGAAGATTTCACGGAATTTGATATTATTTTGGCGATGGATGAACAAAATATAAAAGATTTAAAGAAAGTAGCGCCGCTTGGTTATCACGATAAAATTCATTTATTTTTAGAGTTTGCAAATAACTTTCAAGATACTGAAGTGCCTGATCCATATTACGGTGGTGCGCGAGGCTTTAAATATGTACTTGATCTTGTAGAAGATGCAAGTGATGGTTTGATCGCGCAACTAAAAAAGCTAGGTAAGTAACACCTAGCTTTAAAAAAATTACTGATAATAAAAGAAGCACTAAATTTTTAGTGCTTTTTCACCCCGAGCAATACCTACTGTTCCTGATCTTACCGATTCAATAATTTCTGTTTCGTTGGCGAGAGTTTTTACAAAAGCATTAACCTTTTTGTCGTCACCTGTCAGCTGAATGGTATACACCTGTTTACCTATATCAACAATTGAACCTCTGAAAATATCGGTGATCCGTTTCACTTCCGTGCGTGATTTTTCATTCATTGCAAGCACTTTGATCAGTAAAATTTCACGTTCAACATGCTCTCGATCAGTAAGGTCAGTAATTTTAATCACGTCAATTAGTTTGTTAACCTGCTTAACAATTTGCTCTAATACTCGATCATCACCACGCGTAGTGATTGTGATCCTTGATAGGCTTTGATCCTCAGTAGGCGCAACGGTTAGGCTTTCAATGTTGAAAGCGCGTTGTGAAAATAAGCCCACAATGCGTGAAAGAGACCCAGGTTCATTTTCCAATAATATTGCAAGAATACGACGCATTATGCTTTTACTCCTTTCTTTAACCACATTTCATCAATAGCACCTTGTTTTATTTGCATCGGGTAAACATGTTCTAGTTCATCAACTAAAATATCAACAAAGACTAATCGGTTTTTTATTGAGAATGCCTCGCGTAATTTTTCATCAAGCTCTGTAAGTTGATTAATTTGTATGCCTACATGACCGTACGATTCTGCTAATTTAACAAAATCAGGTAATGATTCCATATACGAAGAAGAGTGACGACCACCATAAATCATATCTTGCCACTGCCTTACCATACCTAAAGAGCGATTGTTTAGCGAAACTATTACTACAGGTAATTGGTATTGAAGGCAGGTTGAAAGTTCTTGAATGTTCATTTGAATAGAACCATCACCTGTAATACAAACAACATGACTGTCAGGAAAGGCTAATTTAACCCCCATTGCAGCAGGCAAACCAAAACCCATCGTGCCTAAGCCACCAGAATTAATCCATTGCCTTGGCTTGGCAAAAGGGTAGTACTGTGCGGCAAACATTTGGTGTTGGCCAACATCAGAGCAAAGGTAAGCTTCACCGTTGGTGATTTCATAAACCGCCTCTATTACTCTTTGAGGCTTAATTTTATCGTTATTTTGTTGATAGCTAATACTGCTTAACGAACGCCATTCATTAATTTGTTGCCACCATTGCTCATTCGAAGTCGATTCAGGAGTAAAGTTTATATTCTCTAACTCTTCCTGTAATTGTGCTAACACAATATCAATTAATCCAACTACCGGGATGTGTGCATTAATAGTTTTAGAAATTGATGTGGGGTCAATATCAACATGTACAATTTTTGCGTCAGGGCAGAATTTTTTTACATTGTTAGTGACTCGATCATCAAACCTAGCGCCAAGGGCTAAAATTACGTCTGCATTTGCCATGGCTTTGTTAGCTTCTAAGCTACCATGCATACCTAACATACCAATAAAGTTTTTGTGAACGCCAGATATACCACCGAGCCCCATAAGGGTATTAGTACAAGGAGCGTTTAACGTTTCAACTAAACGGGTAAGTTGCTCAGATGCGTCTGCTAATACAATGCCGCCACCAGAATAAACCACTAAACGTTTTGCTTCTGTGATGGCTGTTATCGCCTTTTTAATCTGTTTAGGGTGGCCTTTTTTAGTTGGATTATAAGAACGTAGTTTGATATCAGTTTCGATGTTAAAAGCTGCCTTATTTTGCGGGATTAAAATATCTTTCGGTAATTCAACAACAACAGGGCCAGGGCGGCCAGATTTAGCAATATAATGGGCTTTAGCAATAACATTAGGAATTTCTGCAAGGTCGCGACAGTTAAAACTATGTTTCACTATTGGCCGGGAACAGCCAACAATATCAGTTTCTTGGAAAGCGTCGTCACCAATTAAACTTGTGGGTACTTGACCTGCTAGTACAACCATCGGGATTGAATCCATATATGCGGTTGCGATCCCCGTAACACAGTTAGTTGCACCTGGGCCAGAGGTTGCAAGTACGTAACCTACCTCTCCTGTTGCTCTTGAAAAGCCGTCGGCCATATGGGTAGCAGCTTGTTCATGTCTCACAAGAATATGTTCAACGTCCTCTTGTTGAAATATTGCATCATATATATCGAGAACAGAGCCGCCAGGATAGCCAAATACATATTTTACCTTAAGTGCCGATAGTGCTTTAACGACCATTTCAGCACCAGTAAATGTTTGTGTTGCCATTGAATTTTCCCTTACTTAGTGTTGTTTCCTAAAATACTGAAATAAAAAACCCCCGGTCTTTTCAGAGCGAGGGTTTAATGAAAATATTTCGTTAGTTTTTACACACAATATCAACCCCGCATTGGTTTTAAAACCACTACGACTGAGAGGACGACATTGAGTACATTAACTAGGTTCATTTGTTATTTTGTATAATATATTCTTTAAATGATATGTGTTTATATTAGGCGACTGACTTTACATGTCAACAAAAAATGTAGCTATTAGTCTCATTCAAATATATTGATCTGTTATGGCTGTGCGATGTGTGGTTATAAGCAGGCTAAGAGTATCATTGTTTTTACGAATGTTCAGGCTCTATTGCCTTTTAAGATGAAAGTTGTATTAAATAGAAAATTAAGTGTGTGATTTTATATACCTTAAAATTATCGTTGCTAATAAAGGGTAATGTCAGGTAATGTTTTAAGGTAACAAATAAATATCTTCAATTTTTCATAAGTTTAACGTAAATATGATCTACACTTATATTTAAAAAAGTTAACGCTAACGGAGTAGATGAGAAGCAAATGTCTAAATTTATTTTTAAGGAAGAAATAGAAGAAAGCTCCGCTGAGTCAGCGCCAAAAAAAGAGCGTTTTTGGCGCATCCTTGTGGTTGATGACGATGAATCTGTTCATCAAATTACCCGCCTTGTGTTAAGTGACGCGCATATTGAAGGAAGAAAGTTAGATATTGTCTCTGCTTATTCTTCTGCAGAGGCCAAACAAGTATTAGCAAATGATGATAGCTTTTGTATGGCGTTTGTGGATGTTGTGATGGAAACTGACCATGCAGGTTTAGAGTTAGTTGAATGGATACGCAAAGAAAAACGTAATCAAGCGATTCGGTTAATATTACGAACTGGCCAAGCGGGTACGGCTCCAGAAGCAAAAGTAATTAAAGAGTTTGATATAAACGATTACAAAGAAAAAACTGATTTTACCGCAGGTAAAATGACAACTTCTGTGTATGCAGGTATTCGTGCTTATCGCGATATCATGACAATCCAACGTAGTTTAGATGCCTTTAAACAACTAATTTTATCTACTCATGATTTATTACGAATTAATCAATTCAAACCTTTTGGCTCTGCTGCGCTAAATCACTTGTTAACCTTAATGGATATTGAAAGTTCTGCTTTATACATAGCTCGTAGTCAACGTGAGCTTGATCACGAAAACACTAACTTGATCATTGCTTGCACAGGAAAATATGTTGTCGAATCTGACTGCTTAGAAAACTCTGACATTGATGATTCAGTGAAAAACTTGATCAAAAAAGCGTTTGATGAGAAGAAGCATTTTTATGAAAATCAATGTTTTGTTGGGTACTATGAAACGTCATCTAACGCATCTTCTGTTTTGTACATTGAATTTGAAGATGATGCCGAGCACTTTCGTTCAAATTTAGCTGAATTATTTGCCACGAATGTTGCGTTGATATTAGAAAGCTTAACAAAACAACATGAATTAGAACTCACTCAGAAAGAGTTGTTATGCATTGTAGGTGAAGCGATTGAACGTAAGTCACAGAAAGCAAGTGCACATGTTAAAAGGGTGGCTGAGATTTGTGCACTAGTGGCAACGAAACTTGGTTTAGAAGATAAGCTTGTAGCCGCGATTAAAATAGCAGCACCATTACATGATATTGGTAAAGTGGCGATACCTAATAATATTTTACAAAAGCCAGATCAACTTAATGAACAAGAATGGCAATTAATGAAAAGCCATACCGTCGTCGGGAGTGATTTACTTGAACGTTCGAAAGAGAAAATTTCACGTATTGCAGCGCGAATGGCAAAATATCATCATGAAAATTGGGATGGTACTGGTTACCCCGATGGTTTAGAGGGAGAAAATATTCCGCTTGAAGCTAGGATCATGGCGATAGCAGATGTATTTGATTCCTTAGGTACAAAGCGTGTTTACCAAAAACAATGGGACAACAAAGATATTTTACAATTTTTGCAGGAACAACGAGGGAAGAAATTTCAGCCAGAGCTAGTAGATATTTTTATTAAACACTTTGATGAATTTACTCAAATAAAAGAGAATATTCCGGATACCAAGCCAGAAAACTAATAAAACTGGTGTTTAATTAATCGTAATTAAAATTGCTTAATCCAGCTTAGTTAGTGAATTTATTTTCCCATAAATTACAAGGGATTACTATGCGCATACTATTGATAATATGTATTTGCCTGTTTACTTCAGCTTGTGTTGTAGTGCCTGAAGTGGCAGATGTACCTAAATATAAATGTGGTCTGTCTACCGATCAAAAAACACTTAAAGTGGTTAATTTAATGGAAGGCGATACTAGCTTCTATGCTTGGAATGATGAGTTTTTTTCGATTATTTCGATGCCAACGTCAGCGGTAGTTTCGGGTGTCTATGTTGCTGTAAATAATGTTTACCACGCAGGTGAAAAAACCATTAAATGCGGAACTTAAATGCATTGAAAGTAAATTGTTTTTGTATAATAGATAAAAAGTGCTTTTAGATAAATACTTCAAAAATCATAGAGGTTGATAGCCCCGTGTTTAATAAACATATTGTGTTATCTGATATTTTTGGTCGAACAGGTGCCCTAGAAAAATTTGTCGATGCGCTGCCATTCAGTTCGATTATTGTTGATCCCTACAATGGTAAAAAAATGACGTTTGCAGATGAACAACAAGCGTATCAATACTTTACTGAACATGTTGGTTTAGAGGGTTACACTGAAAAACTTCACCAAGTGTTATTGAATACCAATTATAATGTGCAGTTAATTGGCTTCAGTGTTGGTGCATCGATAATTTGGCGAATTTCAGACCGTCATTATGAGGGGATTATTCAGAATGCGTTTCTATTTTATGGCTCTCAAATTAGACATTCTCTAGATATTGAACCTACCTTTGCAGTAAACGTAATTTGTCCAATTAAAGAAAGGCATTTTGATATCACTGCATTTAAATTAGCGATCACAGATAAAAACAAGGTGAACATAATCCAATCCCATTATTTACATGGCTTTATGAATGAATGTTCTACGAACTTTGACCTTGAAGGATATCGTAAATTCAAACAATTCATTGTTAAATATTCAACAGACCCAAATATTATTAGCGGTATTTAAATAACCATTAAAAAATCGCTTAATATGAAAAATTTATAGTAGATATCTTTAATTGTTAACTATTAATGTTTAAGTATGCTTAAGCGTGTGAAAAGGCTAAGTCAGTTATGTATTATCAAAGGACCAAAAATTGTGAATAATAATATGCGTGACAAAATTATTACTGTTTGTGATAAAAAAATTGCACATAAGGGGGAAAATGTTGGCTTGTCGTTTTATGCTTTTTTTGCCAATAAAAATGATGATCCTAAATTATTAATGGAAGTCGCTACATGGTGGATACAAACCCATCAATTAGATCATTTTGAAAAAGCGATTAAAATAAAACAACTGGTTAAATCTGGCAAATAAGCAGAGAAATAGATGATGAACAAACATGAAAAATTAAATTATGTTGAATTCCCCGCGAGTAACCTTCAAGCCACAAAGCAATTCTTTACCCAGGTTTTTGATTGGCAGTTCGTTGATTATGGTCCTGAATATACTTCATTTTCTAATCAAGGTTTAGATGGTGGTTTTTATTTATCTGAACAGCGTAACCATAGCGATAACGGAGGTGCGTTGTTGGTTTTTTATACAGGCAATATAAACCAAACGTTGACTAAAATTAAGGAAAATGCAGGCACAATAAACAAGCCAATATTTGAATTTCCAGGCGGTTGTCGATTTCACTTTATTGAGCCAAGTGGTAATGAGTTTGCTGTTTGGTCAGAAAGTCAAAACTAAGTTAAAGTCGCTACTACTTGAACTATAGTTCGTGTGTTTCTCATTGGCTGTAATTCGTGTCAGCATCAGTAAATATCGGTACTTACCTATTAACATAATTCAAATTTAGGTAAAAAGTCTCCTTCAAGACTAAATTACATGACAAGATCGTGAATTATTTATAAAAAAGCGCTGCTTTACTCTACTTTATGCGATCATTTTTGTGTAAAATCTTTGACCTTTATTTTTTAACAATCAATGAGTCTAGCCAAAGAACGGTGTAACTCACCGCTTTAGAGGAAATCATGAATTTAGACGATATAATATTACAAGCAGAGCAAGCTATTGCCGCTGCTAATTCACCTGAAGAATTAGATCAGGTACGTGTCAGCTTTCTTGGCAAGAAAGGGCAATTTACCGAGTTAATGAAAGGACTAGGTAAGTTACCTAAAGAAGAAAAGCCAAAAGCAGGTCAAGTAATAAACCAAGCGAAGCAACAAGTGCAAAAAGCGTTAACAGCTCGTGGTGAATTATTACGTACTGAAGCAATTAATAAAAAGCTAGCAGCAGAAACTATTGATGTTACTTTGCCAGGGCGCACTAATGAGTTAGGTGGTTTGCACCCAGTAACGCGTACGATAGAACGTATTGAAAGCTTTTTTGGTGATTTAGGTTTTGCTGTTAAAGAAGGCCCTGAAGTTGAAGATGACTTTCATAACTTCGATGCGTTAAATATCCCTGAGCATCATCCGGCACGTCAAGATCATGATACATTTTACTTTAACCCTAAGTTAGTTTTACGCACGCAAACTTCCGGTGTACAAATTCGTACTATGGAAAAAGAGCAGCCTCCATTACGTATTATTTCACCAGGTAAAGTATATCGTAATGATTATGATCAAACCCATACGCCAATGTTTCATCAAGTTGAAGGGTTGATGGTAGACAAAGATGTTTCGTTTACCCATTTAAAAGGTGTATTGCATGATTTCCTTCATCACTTCTTTGAAGAAGACTTAGAGATTCGTTTTAGACCTTCTTATTTTCCCTTTACTGAACCTTCAGCTGAAGTTGATGTAATGGGGAAAAATGGTAAATGGCTTGAAGTCTTAGGCTGTGGAATGGTGCACCCTAATGTCTTGAAATCTGTAGGTATTGATCCTGAAGTCTATTCAGGCTTCGCTTTTGGTATGGGCGTTGAACGCTTAACCATGCTTCGTTATGGCGTGAATGATTTACGCGCATTCTTTGAAAACGATCTTCGATTTTTGAAACAATTTAAGTAAGGCAATTCTTCATGAAATTTAGTGAATCTTGGTTACGAGAGTGGGTAAACCCTGCAATATCTTCGGATGAATTGACCCACCAAATCACCATGGCAGGCTTAGAAGTTGATGGGGTAGAACCCGTTGCCGGTGAATTTTCAGGCGTCGTGATAGGTGAAGTGGTTGAATGTGGTCAGCACCCCGATGCTGACAAACTTCAAGTAACAAAAATTAATGTCGGCAGCGCCAGCGAAGATGGCGAATTAATTGATATTGTTTGTGGTGCAAAAAACTGTCGATTAGGCTTAAAAGTTGCTGTCGCTATGGTGGGTGCGGTTCTACCGGGAAATTTTAAAATTAAAAAAGCAAAACTGCGTGGTCAGCCTTCATTTGGTATGCTTTGTAGTGAGTCAGAGTTAGGCTTAGCAGAAGAAAGTGATGGTATTCTCGAGTTATCACAAGACGCACCTATCGGTGAAGATATTCGTGATTTCTTAGATTTAAATGATGTCACTATTGATGTTGATTTAACAGCTAATCGTGGTGATTGTTTAGGGCTAAAAGGCTTAGCTCGTGAAGTAGGTGTTTTAAATAGTTTAGCCGTCAATGAACCTGATATTACCAGTGTTCCGTCTACAATCGACGACAAGCGTTCAATCACATTATCGGCTTCACAAGCATGTCCTCGATATTTAGGTAGGGTGATCAAAAACATTAATGTAGATGCCCAAACACCATTGTGGATGGTAGAAAAGCTTCGCCGTAGTGGTGTTCGTTCTATCGACCCGGTGGTTGATATCACGAATTATGTGTTGCTTGAGCAAGGGCATCCTATGCATGCTTTTGATCTTGATACCATTGAAGGTGGTATTGATGTACGCTATGCAAAGCTTGATGAAAAGTTAACCACACTGGATGAAAATGAAGTCACGTTAAATGAACAAACACTTGTGATTGCTGATGATAATAAAGCGTTAGCCATTGCTGGTATCTTTGGTGGTTTACATTCTGGTGTTACGGGTAACACCAAAGATATTTTCTTAGAAAGTGCTTTTTTTGCTCCTTTAGCTATTTTAGGTAAAGCGCGCCAATATGGTTTACATACAGATGCATCACATCGTTATGAGCGTGGCATTGACCCTGAATTACAGCACCAAGCAATGGAGCGCGCAACAGGTTTATTACTTGATATTGTTGGTGGTGAAGCGGGCCCTGTTGTTGAAGCTGTAGCTTCAGAGTATCTACCTAAGGTTAAGCAAATTGCGCTTCGTCGAAGTAAACTAGATTCTCGTATTGGTCATCATATTTCTGACGAACAGGTTATCGAAATTTTAACGAGGTTAGGTTTTACTGTTACCTTTGCAGATAAAACGTGGCAAGTAAGTGTACCAACATATCGTTTTGATATTTCGATTGAAGAAGATTTAACAGAAGAAGTTGCGCGTATCTTTGGTTATAACAATATTCCTAATACGTCGCCAAAAGCAACATTAGCCATGTGTGATCGTAAAGAAGCACAACTACCAATAAAACGTTTACGTCAAACATTAGTCACTCGAGGTTATCAAGAAGCGATTACCTACAGCTTTGTTGATCCTAAAGTACAGCAGCTTATTCATCCAGAACAAGAGGTGATGACATTACCGCATCCTATTTCATCTGAAATGTCGGTTATGCGTTTAAGCTTATGGACAGGGCTATTACAATCGGTTGTTTATAATCAAAATCGTCAACAACAACGTGTACGCTTATTTGAAACGGGCTTACGTTTTGTGCCTGACGAAAGCGTAGAAAACGGCGTTCGTCAGCAGCAAATGATTGCAGGTGTAGTTTCGGGCAACCGCAATCAAGAACATTGGGATATGGAAAAGTCAGCTAGCGATTTTTACGATATCAAAGCAGACGTTGAATCGTTATTGGCAAGAACTGCAAATAGCCAAGCTTACACCTTTGAACGAGGTCAACATGATGCATTACACCCAGGACAAACAGCTGCTATTTTGAAAAATGGTGAGCTAATTGGTCATGTTGGTACCTTACACCCTGAATTAGAAAGAAAATTAGGCTTGAATGGCCGCACATTAGTTTTTGAACTTTTATTGAGTGAAATTTCAACACTGAACATCCCGCTAGCAGGCGATATTTCTCGCTTTCCGGCAAATAGACGTGATATTGCTGTCATCGTTGAAGAGAGTGTTGATGCAAAAAAAGTGTTACAACTCATTGAAAATGTTGGCGGAAATTATTTAGTTGATCTAAACTTGTTCGATGTATACAGAGGCAATGGAATAAATGATGGCTTTAAAAGCCTCGCTATTGCCATGATACTACAAGATCATGAAAAGACTCTTGAAGAAAAAGATATCAATGATGTTGTAAATCGAGTGGTCGAAACGTTAAAAGATGAGCTAAATGCATCACTGAGGGATTAAGCAATGGCGCTAACCAAAGCAGAAGTCGCAGAACATTTATTTGAAAAAGTGGGTTTAAGTAAACGTGACGCAAAAGATATTGTAGAAATATTTTTTGAAGAAATTCGTGAAACACTAGAGGCTGGGCAGCAAGTTAAATTGTCTGGTTTTGGTAATTTTGATCTTCGCGAAAAAAGTGAACGCCCAGGGCGTAATCCTAAAACGGGTGAAGATATTCCAATTTCCGCTCGTCGTGTTGTTACTTTTAGACCTGGGCAAAAGTTAAAAAGCCGTGTCGAAGACGGTAACGGGTAGCCTTAGGTTTATATAAAAGGTTACTTCGGTAACCTTTTATATAATGAAAAGAAAATAGTATCAGTATTCTAATGACTGAGATTAAAACACAGCCTACACAGCATGATGTGCATCACTTTTTATCAACTATTGATAACGAAGTGCGCAGAAAAGATGCCCATACTTTGTTGTCTATCTTCACAGAATTAACAGGTTACAAACCTGTAATGTGGGGTAGTGCGATTATTGGTTTTGGTCAATACCAATATCAAAATAGTAAGGGGATTAACAAGTGGATGCTCACGGGGTTTTCGCCAAGAAAGCAAAATCTTTCGTTATATATCATGCAGGGCTTTGATCATTATCAAGATTACCTTAGAGACATTGGTAACGTTAAAACTGCAAAATCATGTCTATATATCAACCGTTTAGATAAAATAAACATAGAAGCGTTAATGATATTTCTACAAAAATCGATAATCGATATAAAACAGAAATATCCTGATCATACTTCCTAATTTGTCTCAACTTGTTTAAACATTCGCTGATAAATACAGCTACAGCTGTATAAACATAGTTTCAGTAAACTCATTACGAGTATTGCAATGAAAAAACCTGTACACAACGCTTCTATTGTTAAGGGAATTGATAAGCTAAACATTGTATAGGTTTGCTGGACAATACTGTCATCAAAATTTGTACTGAAAAACCATAGTTGCTCTAAATAAGGTTGATTATGTAAGCTGGTAAATTGAAATGTTAAATAATCACGACGATTGATTAGTTCATTAACGATCATACCTGTTTTGTTAATAATGGTGTCGCTATTTGAAAGGTAATGTTCAGTAAGTTTAGATAAACTACCATTAAAATGCATGTCTGCTAAGGTTTGATATTGTGAAAGCTGCCATTTAGCTTCTTCTAAACGTCCAGAAAGTTGTTGAATATACTGTGTTAGAAAGGCAGGGCACTGAATACCCATAATAAATATTATGGTAAATAAACACCTATCAATAAGCTGATGAATAAATGACATTATTACCCATTGTCTTTAGTAAACTTCGCCCCATAATACACCGATTGTTTGTTGTCTTAAAGGTCACCGGTACTTAAGCTAGAATTTACGAATGGTTTAAGTTAGTTATAGAAAACAGTTGTTACCTTTAGGCTAATAGATATGATTTTGTTAAATTTCTTAACGAGCACAATATGAGACGAATGCAACATAACGAACAAGAACCTACCCACTTCAATTGGCGCATTGTAAAGTCACTGATCCCATATTTGCTTGAATTTAAAGTTAGAATTGGTATTGCTCTGTTGTGTTTGATAGCAACTAAAGTGGCCAGTGTGTATTTACCGTTTATTCTCAAAGATATCGTTGATTCATTAGATTCACAGTTAGAAAATAAATTGTTTATCGTCCCATTTGGCTTAGTGGCAGCCTATGGAGTAGTACGCTTAACGATTGTGTTGTTTGCAGAAATCAGAGATACCTTATTTGGTCGAGTAACTGAACGAGCAATTAGGCGGATAGGCTTGCAAGTTTTTGAACATTTACATGCGATGGATTTAAATTTTCATCTTGAACGTCAAACAGGTGGTTTATCAAGAGATATTGATCGCGGTACATCCGGTATCAGTTTTTTAATGCGTTTCATGGTGTTTAATGTATTGCCAACATTAATCGAAATTGCCATGGTCATTGCTATATTGCTAATTAATTATGGATTATGGTTTGCACTCATTACTTTGCTTTCAATCGTATTTTATATTGCGTACTCAGTGTTTGCGACAGAGTGGCGAACCAAATATGTCAGGGCAGCAAATAAAGCCGACTCTTCAAGTAATACCCGTGCAATTGATAGTTTATTAAACTACGAAACAGTTAAGTATTTCACTAACGAAGCATATGAAGCCAAGGCGTACGATAAACAACTAGCAATGTGGGAGCAAGCAAAAATAAAAAACAGATTAACGTTATTTGCACTTAATGGTGGTCAAGCGTTTATTATTTCAATAGCGATGACAGCAATGCTGGGATTAGCTGCACACCAAGTAACTTACGGTGAAATGACGTTAGGTGACTTTGTGCTTGTTAACGCATTTATGATGCAATTATTCATCCCATTAAATTTTTTAGGGTTTGTCTATCGAGAAATGAAAGGCTCACTTGCAAATATCGAGCAAATGTTTGGTTTACTCAATGCAAAACCAACTGTTTCTGATCGTGAAGGTGCTTCAAATTTACAATTGAACAACGGGGAAATTATTTTCGATAATGTAGGATTTTCGTATCATCACGAAAGACCAATTATCAAAAATTTTTCATTGAAAATACCCGCAGGAGCAAGGGTTGCAATTGTTGGGGAAAGCGGATCAGGAAAATCAACGTTAGTGAAATTGTTATTTCGTTTTTATGATAGCCAACAAGGTAATATTTTTATTGATGATCAAAATATTACACAAGTAACTCAGCAATCAGTACGTGAAAATATAGGAATAGTGCCACAAGATACTGTGCTATTTAACGATACTATCCGAGAAAATATTCGATATGGAAACCCTACAGCGAGTGATCAACAAGTAGCACGTGCTACTGAACTTGCCCATTTAAGCCAGTTTATAGAGCAACTTCCTAAAGGCTTTGATACAACAGTAGGAGAAAGAGGGTTAAAATTATCAGGCGGCGAAAAGCAACGCGTAGCTATTGCTAGAACAATTTTAAAAAACCCTAAAATTATCGTGTTTGATGAAGCAACATCTTCACTCGACTCTCATTCAGAGCGAGCTATATTAGCCGCTTTAAAGGACTTATCTAGTGACCATACCAGTTTAGCGATAGCACATCGTTTGTCGACTATTATTGATGCTGACAACATAGTGGTAATGCATCAAGGTGAAATAATTGAACAAGGTACCCATCAAGAGCTACTGAATAATAAAGGTAGATATTATAGTATGTGGCATTTACAAAAAAGTGATAGTAAAGATGGATAAATTAACTCCAGAAGAAGCCGTCAAAGCAACAAGGCTGTGGCTTGAAAAGATTGTAGTGGCATTAAATTTTTGTCCATTTGCCAAGAAAGAATTAATCAATGAAACGATTGAATATCATGTATGTGAGTCCAGACGTTTTACGCCCGCACTTGAAGCATTTATTTTACAAGTAGAGAAACTGGTAAAACTTCCAGAAGTTGAAACAACCCTGGTAATTTTTAATCAAGGTTTTAATGACTTTGAAGACTTTCTTGCACTTGTTGATTATGCTAATGATTTATTAAACGACTGTGGATACGAGGGTATTTTTCAAATAGCGACATTTCACCCAGATTACACATTTGAAGGCGAAGAGCCATCAAATGCAAGTCATTATACCAATCGCTCCCCATTACCTATTTTGCATATTTTACGTGAAGCTAGTATGGAAAAAGCATTAAAAAGCTATAAACAACCTGAATTAATCCCAGAAGAAAATATAACGTTAGCAAATAACAAAGGTACGCAATATTTCAAAGCTGTTTTAGATGATATTTTGCAACAGGTGCACAATAAAAAGAAATAATTTTTATAAACAGTGTTCAATTAGGTATAATTGCACCTTTGTAGTTCACATCACTGTTCATAATATTTTGTGAAAAAGTGATGAGTAAATATAGGTTGGTATGGAAGAGCGCTCGGTAATTAACGTAGGTGGCGATATAGAAAAAGCCGTCAAAGGTGAATATTCAATTGATGTTAAAGCAGTATTAAATGAAGCGTGGGAAAACACTATGCGTTCACGTACCGCCATTAACCTTGGTTTGATTTTTGTATTTATGCTTGGTGTCGTTGTTTCTCTACTGGTAAGTCAGTACTTTGGAGGCATTGAGGCTGTACTGAAAGATCAACAAGCAACAGCGTTATTAAATATCATCGTGACACTGGTGGTTTACCCCTTCCTAGTGGGGGTTGAAATGATGGGAATTTTTCATGCTGTCGGCTTAAAAACGCATCCTAAGCTAGTCTTTGGCTTTTTAAAGCGTGGAAGTTGGGTAGCAGTGAGTGCATTGTTTTGTTCAACCATAGTCGCAATAGGTATGACACTATACTATTTGCCGGGAATTTACTTAATGGTTGCTTTATCATTAGTATTACCCTTGGTTGTTGAGAAGCGTTTGTCGCCAATGAAAGCCATCGTACTTTCATTAAAAGCGACACGTCATCAATGGTTTAATATTTTTGCTTTATTTTTGATTTTATTTTTATTGCTCATTGCTAGTTTTTTACCGGTTGTTTTATTTGCTAACACTTCAATTTCTTTACTTGGTGGGGTAATAACTATATTCGCACTGACCTATCTTGCCCCTATGTTTTATAATGTTAAGGGGGTGTTATATCGTGAAATATTTGGTATGCAGTTGTCAGTCGCTAAAGGAGGGGATAACCCTCTTGATTCCACTTTCTCAGCTTAATCGACAGGACGTTTAATCATTCATGAGTTTTTTAAAGCACTCAATACTTGGGCTATTTGGCCTTTTATGTTTATGGGCGGTAATTAAACCTTTATTTGAGCAAGATAAATACAAGGTTGATGAAAAAATTCCAATCCCGAAACAACCTGATAAAGAGTTAATGGGTGAACAACCGTTACATGATGTTGTATTACCGCGTTTTGCTGATTTTCGACACATAAAACAAAAGAAAACTGCATTTTTTGAATTTCTTAAACCCGCAGTTGTTGCAGAAAATAACCGCTTAGTTGAGCTTCGAAAGTCGCTTCTTGGTTGGCAAGAACAATTGACCTATCAACACGAAATATCTCATGAGCATGCGCTAAAAGTAGAAGCATTAGCGTTAAAATATAAACTTAATACGCGGTTGTCTATTGCGGAAAAAGTAAGATTATTATTAACACGAGTTGATATAGTACCTACGCCATTAGTATTAGTTCAAGCAGCTAATGAGTCGGCTTGGGGAACCTCTAGGTTTGCGCGGATCGGGTTAAATTTTTTTGGGATTTGGTGTTATAAAAAAGGTTGCGGCATGGTACCTGGTAGCCGAGATGAAGGTTTAAAGCATGAAGTTGCAGCATTTACCAGTATTGAAAAAGCTGTAGCGCATTATATGTTAAATATAAACACAAACGCTGCTTATAAAGTGCTACGTCAAATACGCAGTCAACTTCGAGAGAAAAACTTACCGGTAGAATCATCATTATTAGTGACAGGCTTGTTACCTTATTCAGAGCGAGGCTCTGATTATATTTTAGAAATATCCGAAATGCTTAGACATAATAGAGTGTACATTCATTAATATCACACATAAAAAACCATTGCTCACCAATGGTTTTTAATTTAAGGGGTCAGGTACAATTTTAATTTAAGGGGTCAGGTACAATTTTGTTAATTGTACCTGACCCCTATATTCTATTTTCCATCTGTATAAAAGAGAATATTGAGCAATGAGCAGAGTAAAAATATTGATCATTGAAGATGACATAGAGCTTAATAATCAACTAAGGGAATTAATACAGGCTAATGGCTTTTTAGTAGATCAATGTTATGACGGAGAATCAGGGTTAGTTAAAGCGAGTAGTCAACAATATCAATTAATTTTGCTAGATATTATGTTGCCAGTACTAGATGGCTTGACCTTGCTTAAAATGTTACGAAAAACGACTCAAGTTCCCGTCATTATGGTAACGGCAAAAGGAGCAGAACAAGAGCGTATAGAAGGATTTAGCCAAGGTGCCGATGATTATGTGGCTAAACCGTTCAATACAAGAGAGTTAATTTTAAGGATTGAAGCTCTTCTTAGGCGAAGTGTCTCAAATGTGCCAGCCGAAGATGTCAAAACGTTAGCCGAAGATAATTTAGCATTAGATGCGAGAACCTTATCGGTATCAATATCTGAACAAACACTCGACTTTACCCCGATAGAGTTTAAGTTACTGTGGGAGCTATTTTTGCACCGAGGCCAAGTGCTTAGTAAAGCGTATTTGTATCAACAAGTATTAAATCGCAGTATAGGTGAATACGATCGCAGTTTAGATATGCACTTAAGTCGTGTGCGTAAAAAACTAAATACGGTAAATGGAACTGGAGGACGCTTAAAAACGAGTCATGGTAAAGGGTATAGCTTTGTATGAGTCGTCAACTGTTCTGGAAAATGTGTATTATCTTTGCAACCGGAGTTGTGGCGCTTTTTTACTTTATTAATCTACTGACATCACGCACTGAAGAAGGCATGAGCATGTTGGCTTTAGAGCATCGGCAGCAAATCACTGACTGGGGAAGACGCGCCGAAAAAATGTATAAGTCGGGTGATATAGCGAAGCTGAGTCAGTTTTTGGAAGCACTTAAACAGCAAGAGAACACTTGGGTGTCTGTGGTTAGTTTTGACTATGCGAATATTGCAGGTGATCCCATTAAAGAAGTGTATCAAGGAGATCCAATGTTTGGTCGAAGTGTTGATTGGAAGATACACTTATACCTTGACTACAATCCTGTTATGGAAGTGGCCTTTGAGAACGTTAGGGCTAATTTTTTGATACAGCTACCAAAGAGAATGCGGCCTGGCGCTTATTGGCGATATATTCAATTAACCATTCAAATTATTATACCTACAATTTTATTAGCGTTGCTCTGTGTTTTATTTTATCGCTATATCATGAAACCACTTTTACAGTTGCAGTCTGCAACACGCCTGTTCAGTGAAGGGCGATTAGACATTCGAGCAAGTGAGTTTATGGGAAAGCGCAACGATGAATTTTCTGATTTAGCAAAAACTTTCGATGACATGGCAAGTCGCATTGGAGAACAAATTTTAAATCAACGGCAACTTATCGCTGATTTATCCCATGAGTTAAGAACACCTTTAACAAGGTTAGATATTGCTTTAGCGACAGTTAATGATGAACAAGCGTCAGGTAATATCAAACGTATAGCGAGAGAATCAAAGCACATTAGAAGGTTAGTGGAAGATACGTTGTCACTAGCATGGATAGAAAATGAAAACCCCAAACTAAAAAATGAATCGCTTGATTTAATAGATTTACTTGATGTATTAATTGCAGACGCGATATTTGAATTTCCAGATAAAAACATCATTAGTCAATTGCCTGATACCGCCTTGATTGAAAACTCCAATCATCGCGCACTTGGTCAAGCGATTGAAAATATATTACGTAATGCACTTCGTTATACCCCTAAAGATAAAGTCGTTGAGATAAACTTACTCGTTCAAAACGATAAATATGAAATAGCTATTCTTGATCGTGGCCCGGGAGTACCTAAGGATTTATTAAAAACAATATTTAAACCATTTTTCCGGGTAGATAAATCACGAGAACGTAACGGAAATAGTTTTGGCTTAGGTTTAGCGCTAGCACAGCGGCAATTATCGGCAACCAGAGGAGAAGTGATTGCTAGTAATCGCAAAAGTGGCGGTCTAGCAATGGTAATTACGATCCCAAAAAAATAACTAGTGCCTGTTAATTGTCGGGTATAAGTTATTCCTTATTGAACAACAAATGTAAAAAATGTAAAGATGCTGTTATTCTTGCTGTAAATGACAATAATTCGTATTCGTAATTTTAAAAAGACAACCAGAAAACTATAGGTCTCTTATGAATCCGACATTATTAAACGGTGGTATTAAGCCACTTTCCGTAGCGATTTTGTTTGCACTTAGCGGGCAACAAGCGTTTGCAGAAGGCAATATCGATAGAAATACAGACCAAAAGAACAAGAATGACATTGAATCTATTGTTGTTGTTGGTCAAACCACGAATACATTAGTTACCACACAAGATTTAGAAAAATACCAAGCTAATGATTTAGCTGATGTCTTTAGATTAGTGCCTTCAGTGTCTGTTGGTGGTTCGCTTGGTATTGCTCAAAAAGTTTATATCCGTGGTATGGAAGATACTTTATTAAACGTTACGGTAGATGGTGCGCCACAAACGAGTACGCTTTTTCACCATATTGGACGTTTATCTATTGACCCTGAGTTATTAAAAGAAGTTGAAGTTCAAGCTGGGGCTGGAGAAGCAACGGCTGGATCTGGCGCAATAGGTGGCGCAATTCGTTTTAAAACCAAAAATATAAATGATGTATTGGAAGACAGTGAACGCTTTGGTGGAAAAGTAAAGGCCAATTATTTTAGCAATGAAGGCTACAAAGGTAGTGCTGCACTCTATGGTCGATTTAATGATGACTGGGGCGTAATAGCTTCCTATGTGTATACCGATCGTGAAAACATGGAAGATGGTGATGGTAATGAAGTTTCAGGAACTGATCCTGAGCAAAGCTTAGGTTTTATCAAACTTAGCGGCGACATCGATGAAAATCAAAGCTTAAGTTTTAGCTATGAATCTCGAGAAGAAGAAGGAGATTTTGTACAACGTCCTAATTGGCCAGAATCAAGCTGGAACCCTTTATATCCAATCACCGTTGAGCGAGATACGTTGGTATTTAATCACGCATACACGGCTAATAATCTTGTCAATTTAGAAACAAGTATTTATACAACCAAAGCGAGTGTTGAACAAGATATTTATGACAAGTGGGGTATATATGAAGGTGAAGTTTCTTCGATAGGTTTTGATTTTCGAAATAGCAGCCAGTTAGGTAAACATGCGTTAACTTATGGTATTGAATATCGAGATGACGAAGTAACAGCTGGCGCGCCAAGTGATGCCGGTGCAAAAGAAACAGGCACTGTCACTGGAATATATATACAAGATCATTGGCAACTTACTCGTGATTTATTATTCAGTATGGGCCTCAGATATGATGTATACGAGTTAGATCAAGTTACTTATGATAATAAAGTAGACAGTGATGGAGTTAGTCCAAACTTAGGAATTCAATATACGTTAAATGATAATTGGACGCTTAATTTAGGCTATGCTCAAGCAATGCGTGGTAAAGAAATTGGTGACTCTTTTACTATTGAGGCTGGATATGTAACGGTTGATCCAGAATTAGAAGCAGAAGAAGTGAATAATACTGAACTAGGCCTAACTTATCGTGATGAGCATTGGAATATTGTTGCATCTGTATATCAAAGTGATATTGATAACGTTATTTTAGATCAATTAGGTCAAGGTACCTATTATGAGAATGTGGGTACATTAGAAACCGACGGTTTTGAATTGAAAGTTGGTTACTGGATTGGCGATTTTCAATTTGTAGCAAACTACGCAAATAGCGATGCTGAATTAAACGGCAATAAGGTTGAAGGTTATGAATATATTGGCTTAGCTAATGTACGCGGTGATACCTGGGGCTTTAACGTCAATTACGCGCTTTCTAACACGATTGAAATGGGTTGGAACTTAGAATACGTTGAAGATTTGAACGATATTGAAGTATTTCATCGAGCAGTTGATATTGGTTGGACACCAACAACAACAGAAATAGATAAGAAAGGTTATCAAGTACATGATGTATACCTGCAGTGGGAGCCTAACGAGTCATTTTTAGTTAACCTAACCGTCACCAACTTACTTAACGAGCAATATATTGATCATTCAAGTGTTGGTGATTATAACGATGTGCCTGGCTGGGAAGGGGTGTCAGGTTTATACGAGGCGGGGCGCGATATCCGCGTTTCATTAACCTATAACTTCTAACATTTTTAACTAAATCAATTAAACAACGGTAATCACTTTTAGTGATTACCGTTTAGTATTTTATAAGGGCTAATAAAATGCTGAGAAAAATGATCTTTTGGACGCATTTAGTGATAGGGCTTACAGTAGGTGTTGTGGTTTTTATCATGTCAGCTACAGGGGTTCTATTAACCTATGAAGCACAAATTAAAGAGTGGGATGATGCAAGACATAGTGTTAAACCGCAGGCTGGCCAACAACGCTTAAATACGGATCAAGTATTATCCATTATTCGCCAAAAACATCCGGATGAAAATCATCTCTATATTCATCAATTCAAGGAAAAAGAGCGTGCCATACCGGTTTGGGCGGGACCGAATAGATATTTATTATCACCATATACGGGTGAAATCATTCTAAAGGGCGAAAGTTGGATTGTTGAAACCCTTCATTTCATTACTGATCTTCATCGCTGGCTAGCCCTTGAAGGAAGTAAGCAATCTATCGGTAAAGAAATTACCGCATATAGTAATTTGCTGTTTATTTTTCTTATTGTTACCGGCGCGTATTTATGGTTACCACGCTACTTTAAATGGCGATTAATTAAGACACAATTATTTTTTAAAAAACAATTCAAAAGTCGACATGCTAAGTACTTTAATTGGCATCATGTGTTTGGTGTATGGGCAATTCTACCTTTATTTATAATTGTGACGACTGCTACTGTCTTCCATTTTCATTGGGCAAATGATTTACTTTATGGAGTGTATGGTGAAGATGCGCCAGGCCCAAGAGAACGTCGAGTTCCGGTTGAACTCATTGATGGAAAGCAGTCATACGAAAATTTATTTACTGTCGCGAAGCAACACGCCATCGATAACGGTGTAGGTGACTGGCACTCAATGTGGTTAGAGTTTGGTAGAGAAACGGGAAATACGCGCTTCTGGATTGATCCAAGCTTAGGTAATAGCTATGAACGTGCTTATGCACTGTTCTTAGATAACGATACTGCAGAGGTAATACGCGTAAAACGAGGACAAGATTGGTCAAAAGGCGATCAAGCATGGGGTGTGGTAAGGTTTTTACATACTGGTGAGTATTATGGCTTGATTGGCCAAACCATCGCGGGGTTAGCATCACTAGCTGCGTGTTTTCTTGTGTTTACAGGTTTAATTTTATCTTGGCGCCGATTATTTAAGCCAATGAAGAGAAAGGCGTTAAAGAAAAGGTGATATTTAGAACGATTAATTAGAACAGTAATCATTATTAAACACAAAAAGTAGTTAAATGATAAAACGTTACAAACTTACCAGCTAAATAACGTTAAGCGATGCTTCTTTTAAGAAACATCGATAATTTCTATATTTTTTATATCGATCAAATTTGATGAAGAAATATCAACACCACTAAATTCATGTTCTTTTGCTGCTTGCGTTCTATCAATAGATAAATTTGAAAAGTCATAAAGACTATTGTCAGAAAGCTGAGAAGGGCTAATATTTTGTATGCTTTTAAACGTATTTTCTACTCGACCTGGAGATTCCTTATCCCATGTAGATAGCATTTTCTTGATTTTCTTTCTTTGTAAGTTTTCTTGAGAACCACAAAGATTGCAAGGAATGATAGGGTAATCATTAATTTCTGCTAGTGTTGCAATATCTTTTTCCCGACAATAGGCAAGCGGACGAATGATAATATTACGTTTATCATCACTGAGTAGTTTTGGTGGCATGGCTTTCAACTTTGCATTATTAAACATATTCATTAGCAACGTTTCGACAATGTCATCCATGTGATGACCTAATGCAATTTTTGTCGCGCCAATGTTTTCGGCAAAACCATATAAGGAGCCTCTTCTAAGACGTGAGCATAAAGAGCAGGTGGTTTTTCCTTCTGGGATTTTTTGCTTTACCACTGAATAAGTGTCTTTATCGATAATATAGTAATCAATACCTTTTTGTTCTAAGTAAGCTGGTAACACATGTTCCGGGAAGCCCGGTTGCTTTTGATCAAGGTTTACAGCTACCACTTCAAAGTTTATCGGCGCAACTCGCTTTAAGTATAAAAGCGTATCAAGCATTACGAAAGAATCTTTACCACCACTGATCGCAGCCATAATTACGTCGCCTTCTTCAATCATATTGAAATCAGCAATTGCCTTTCCTACTTTACTGCGTAGACGTTTTTGCAGTTTGTTAGCTTCATAATTATCTTTTCGGGTATCAGTGTTTGTCATGTGTATTTGGCATCTCAAACGGAAATGGGCGCCATTATAAAGTGTCTATAAGATGATGATAAGTAAAAAATACAAGAATAGGCTTTAGCTTGATTCCAAAAGTCACGGAAAATACTTTAATTAATTGTTTTATTTACCGTATTATACCAATTCGCACAAATATTCGGTCATTCAGCGAGAATTAAACGCTTTAGAGGCACGGCGTTGATTGCAGAGAATGGTTATTCAGGAGAACGTGCTCCTGCGTTCTCTAATAAGCTACATCCTTGTAGCGTCCTTTTCAAAATCAACAACACAGGCTATGAAGCGTTTAAACTCGCCCTTTGGGCTGACGGATCCCCATTTTTATATAACTGAACATATTTGATAATAAGCTAAAAAGTTTTCTCGACTTTTCTGTAGATAGTGATTTTTAATTTTGTGGAGTCTATGCCGAATTACTTGCTTCGCCAATGTAAGAAACGATAGAACTCTGCGGTGTTTTATCGTATTAGCCTGAAACATTATTTGCCAATTGCGCTGCTCCGCTTCAAAGCCAACAAACCAAAGTAATAGACTGGCTAAACATGCAATTAAGCACAAGGCACTCATTCGCCTTACGCCTTGTGTTTTACTAAACCGCCACGAAAAGCCATATTGTTGGCTTTTGTCATCGCGAAAGTTTTGCTCAATTTGCATCCTTTTACTGTACAACTTAATTACTTGATCACTAGTGAGTGTATTATCTGATGTTGCGAGTAACCATGGCTCATGAGCATGCCGTCGATACATGCGAGTATCTTTAGTAAAACGGCTATTCCCTTTTCGTCCTTTGTATTTTCCTTTGTACAAATGGAGAAATGCATCACATGCTGTTGGACTGTGTTGAGTAACCCTCGCTTTGCCAAGTCGAGTTGGTTGACAGCTCGCTCCCTGATGAAAGGCAGGGAGTTTTTCCCAAGTATTTTTACCTTCTAACTTACATGTCATCGTGCCTCTGAGACGGCCAATAAAGTGCCATCCTAATGAACGGACTTTAGTATACCAAGGAGTAAGAAAACCACCATCTGACAAAATATAAACGGACCGGTGTTCACCAATAACTTGAAGGAGGTTGTCTAAAAATCTGGCATTGGTTTCTGGCGTATCAAAATCTTTTAATTCAACAACCATGTTGTAAAGCACTAAAGAACGGCCGTCAACGAGTAAACTCGCTCTAAGCAGGTGGTAATCTGAACGACAACAACCACTCCAGTCCACTGCAATGGCTAAATAAGGCAAGTTGCTAATGATTGGTTTGGCCAACGAAGCGTATATTTCAACTTGTTGGTTAAACAAATGCTCGTTATTAAGAAAACGATCAACCCTTTTTATTTTATGCTTAATGTTCGCACGCCCAGCTAAGTAACGCCCCAAACTTGTTAAGGTTAATCTATCAGACGCTATAAGTGCTTCAGAGCATGCTTTAAGTGTCTTCATTCTCGCTTGATTGAAATTCGATAAGGACTTATCAAAGAAGTTATGGCAAAGTAAGGATTCAGGCATAGCATTTTACTCTTATTTTTGTTTTGACGAACTAATAAGATCATAAAATGTTGTGCCTGTCATTTTTTGGGGATTCGTCAGCCCTTTGGGAGCGTGTTAGAGGCGCGATAATTGCGCAAAACGTATTTGATGTAGAACAACTATACCTGCACACGTTTCGCTTATTCTCCCACCTCTGACATCGCTCTGAACTGACTTAATCTTTATGCGAATTAATGGAATGGACTCTCTCCACTCCCCATCGGCGTCATAATGCGCCATAGTAGTTAGGGGTAAGTTTTCGCATAAACAAAGTAGAGAGAGTCACATGAATAAAGTAACAATAGGTTTAGATATCGCCAAGAACATTTTTCATTTAGTTTGGTTATCAAACATGGGAAAGGTGCTCAAAAAGAAAAAGCTGAAACGTGCGAATATTAAAGCGTACTTTGCTAATTTAGAGTCTTCGATTGTTGTTATGGAAGCCTGTGGCTCCACTAATTACTGGGCGCAAACTATAAAAAGTTACGGTCATGAAGTTAAAGTCATTGCACCGCAATATGTTGTTCCTTATCGAAAAGGTAATAAAAATGACTTTAATGATGCGGAGGCGATAGCTGAAGCATCACAACGCGTGAATATGCGCTTTGTTCCGATAAAAAATGTAGAGCAGCAAGATATTCAACTTTTACATCGAATCAGAGAACGACGAATAAAATTTAGAACCGCATTAATCAATCAAACTCGAGGGTTATTAGCTGAGTACGGTATAAGTATCGCTCAAGGGGCAAATCAAGTGAGAAAAGCTGTACCTGATATTTTAGAAGATGCAGAGAATAAACTCACCGTGTTATCACGCAGACATATATCCAATTTGTATGACGAATTAACTGGACTCGATGAGCAAATCAAGGCATTAGACAAAGAGCTAAGTACACTTAGTAAGACAAAGAAAGTATGCGAAAGATTAAAAACAATGACAGGGATAGGCGCTATCATCGCAACGGCTTTTTATAGCGCAGTTGGTGATGGAAAAGCGTTTAAAAATGGCCGTCATGTTGCTGCATGGCTTGGTTTAGTGGCCAAACAGCATACAACGGGAGACAACCCAAACTTAAAAGGCATTAGTAAACGAGGGAATACTTATTTACGAACCCAACTCATTAACGGTGCCAGGGCTGCATTAGTAAAAGCAGGGAATAAAACCGATAAAGTGAGTCAGTGGGCGAGTAGTCTACGTGAACGACTGCCGTTTAATAAAGCGGTAGTGGCCTTAGCCAATAAGATGGCAAGAATGGCATGGGCTATGGTTGTTAAGGAAGAAGATTATAAGTTTGCTTAAAGCAAACAATCACAGATAAAACGGAATAACATTCAAAAGCAAAAATTGCAAAGATAGATATTGACGGAAAACGGTTCAGAGCCGCTCTATTAAAACCTGATAATACCAAGGGCTGTTAGAAGCCGTCGAGATTGATAAGGTAATAGGGGCGGATATCCATCAGGGCTAGAGCGGATAAATCCGCTCATAAAAAAGCCGAATATATGGCAGCAATGAACTTTGAAACCCTATCAATTACTATCTTGCAATCGGAGAGAGTCCATATAGGTATTAAAGCGTTAGAGCTAATGAATATTGTTTATTATTGTTATTATTTAACGATAAGAAGGCCTACAAACATAAGCCTTCGTTAAATAGTTATTTGCTCAATAACAATGAAATTTTGGATAGATTAATCTTGTAAAGGGGATTTGTATCCTTCAGGTTTTAAAGCTAATACATCACAATTTAATCGGTCAATAACATGCTCAGCAGTATTTCCAATTAACGCAGCAGAAATTCCCGTTCTCCCTATTGTTCCTAAAACGACGAGTTCTGCATCAAGTTGTTGAGAGACTTCTTCAATCACATCTTCTGGTAACCCTTCTCTTACATGGGTATTTTCAGTTGAAATACTGTATTTAGTCGCGTGATTTTGCATGGCTTGTTGATGATGTTGTCGCATTGAATCATTGTATTCGTTGGCGTTAAATTCAGGAATTTCAATTGCAATGTTTACCGGTGTTCCTGGGTATGAATTCACTAAATGCACATTACCTTGGATGATATTGCCAAGTAGAACAGCCTCTTGAGTGATTATATCATTTAACGAGGTATGCTCTGACTCGTCACTACCCACATTAACTGACGCAACAATATTACCATTTGCAGGCCAACTATGATCTTTCACCAACAAAACAGGACAAGGGCATTTTCTTAAAATATGCCAATCAGTAGGTGTAAAGATAACGGACTTCAACTTGTCATGCTCATGGGTACCTTTGATGACAATATCAACGTTGTGATGAATCGCTTGTTCAATAATGGGTTCGAATGGTCTGTTGTGCCATACAACTTGGTGGTTGATTGTTAGGCCTTGATGGTTTTCTTGGGCGATAATATTTTCAAGCCATGTTTTACGGTCATCAATTAATGATTGACGCATTGCTTCGCGCTCATCACTTGATAGCATGGTAGTCATTTCATAAGAAAAATCATAAATAGACAGAAACGCGACAATATTGCCCTGTGTTTTATGAGCAAGTTCTATTGCACGTTTTAGTGCTTTTTGCTCTTCAGTAGTAGGATCTATGACTGCTAAAATCTTTTGATATTTTTCCATTGTTGACTCCAAAATAGTGTCTTTAATGATTAATTATAGTTAGGGTCTGTTGATTTTTCTCGTTTATTTTTGCAGCCGTTTACGGGTATTTAGATAAGGCATTGCGATTAATGTGTGGTTATTCCTCATGAAAAAGCAATAACGCAGTATACATATCAAAAAACGCTGCCTTTAGGCTAAACCAAACGCTATCTCTTTATCATTGTTCGCCATTTACATGGAATAACCACACAACATTGCTAGCGCCTTGAACAAAAAGGGTTAGTTAATCTCGAAAATTCGACAGACCCAGTATAGAGTGAAGCGCATTATAATTTGTTGTTTTAAATCAAAGATAAAGTAAACAGTAACGTGTACATATTTATAGTGCAGCACACGCATTTAACTTGTCAATATCAACGATAGTGATCAACTTGCCGTTAACGACAATAAGATTATTTTTATGAAAACGATTGAGCAATCGGCTGATAGTTTCAACGGTTAAGCCAATATAATTACCGATATCGCTTCTCGTCATTGTTAGTCTAAACTCTGTGGGTGATAAGTTACGTTCTTGATATCGCTTACTTAAACTTGAAAGAAAAGTGGCTAAACGTTGTTCAGCATTTTTTCGGTTTAATAACGTTAACATTGCCTGATCTGTTTTTATTTCAGAACTCATCATGCGTAATATTTGTTTTTTCAATTTTGGCATCGAATTAGACAAAGAGTCTAAGGTTTTGTAAGGAATTTCACAGACCATTGAGGTTTCTAATGCCGTAGCAAAACTTGAGTGCTCAGATAACGCGATAGCTTCAAATCCAAGTAAGTCACCGGCTAAATGAAACCCGGTAATTTGTGCTTCACCATTTTCATTAATGGTAAATGTTTTAAATGTACCTGAACGGACAGCATACAACGACGTCATTTTATCGCCATCATGAAATAATTGTTCGCCTTTATGAATAGGGCGTTTACGATTGATGATATTATCTAATGTTTGCAACTCTTGTTCGTTTAACGAAAAGGGTAGGCAAAGTTCACTCAAACTACAGCTTTGACAATGTATGTGCTGTTGACCGGGGCAATGTTGATTATTCATAACGTTCCTACATTAGACAATTGACTGCATAGTATTAAAACAAGAGTTGGTATGCAACGTTAAGTGTAAATATGCCATAACAAATTAAACCTAACGCAATTAAACGACGAATCCACAATTTTTTAAACAAAACGGTGATTGTTTGAAAGCCTAACGAAACGGTTAACAATGCTGGAAGGGTACCGACGCCGAAGAAAAACATAATGGCCATACCGTCTATTGCATTGCCTGCAGCAATTGACCAGGTTAATGTCGAATAAATTAAACCACAGGGAAGCCAGCCCCAGAGCATGCCTAATCCTAAAGCTTTGGGTGTAGAATCAATTGGCAGTAAATGTTTAGAAATAGGTTGAAGTTTCTGCCAAAGAGTACGGCCTAATTTCTCAACGCGATTAAGCCAAAATAACCATTGCCCTATGTATAGACCTAATAAAATAAGGAAAAAACCAGCGATAAATTTTAGGGATATCACAGGTAACCCTAAGGCTTTAATACCAAGTGAGCCGGTAAAGCCTGCAATTAACCCGAGAAATGAATAGGTGAAAATTCTTCCTATGTTGTAAGCGGCAACAAAATAAAAAGATTTCCTACTGTGCTGTTTAACAGCAGCGGTTAACATAGACGATATACCACCGCACATGCCAATACAGTGTCCAGCACCAAGTATGCCAATGAGAAACGCTGAAAAATAATCAAGAGTCATTTTGAGATGTTTCTTGTTTATCTTTACTTTTACTGTTTTCTACGGTGTTATTTTTGTCATCTTCAAAAAGAATACTTAATCCTTGTTTTTCTAGGTCGTCGAACTGATCAGACTTTACTGCCCAAAAGAATAGGTAAATACCTAGTGCTGTTAATAAAATAGCGATAGGGATAAGTACGTAAATAACACTCATAAGCTTTGGTTTATTTCACTTTTAATAATCGTAACGAATTAGTGATGACCAGTATTGAACTTAATGACATACCGATCACCGCCATGTATGGTGTAATATACCCACATACTGCTAATGGTAATACAATCGCGTTATACCCGAAAGCCCATCCATAGTTTTGCCAAATAATATGCTTGGTTTTTAACGCGACTTTTCGTAGTAAATTAATTGACGTTAAACGATTGTTTAGCAAAATAACATCAGCACCACTTTTCGCAATTTCAGTGCCGCTACCCATGGCGATTGATACATGTGCAGCACCAAATACAGGGGTGTCATTAATACCATCACCTACCATAGCAATAGTATTTTTATGCTGCATTGCTTTTAACGTGTGCATTTTCTCAGTCGCTGTTAATTGGCTATGTACATAATCTAATTGAAGTCTTTGTTGTACTTTTTCACAGCCAGAAGCGTTATCACCAGAAAGCATGATAGTGTTAATGTGTTGAGCTTTAAGTGTGTGAATAACACTTTCTGCTTCGTCCCTGATATTATCGATTAATGCAATGGCTGCAATGGGTTGGTTATTTATCGAAACTATACAGCTAAAAGTTGATAAAGCATGTGGAACATCTGCGGAGAAAATCCAACTGGGTTTACCAATTTTAACATCTTTACCGTCAATAACTCCTGAAATACCACTGCCAGCATCTATGCTTATTTGTTCGCTGGTTATGCTAAAGTCTCGAAAGCGAGTAAAAGCTTTTGCAATAGGGTGCTCGGAATGCGATTCTAAGTTTGCAGCGTAAGCAAGAACCATCTCTTTACTATAGCTGTTGTCTAATATTTGTATATTTGCAATATTAAAGTCGCCGGTTGTTAACGTGCCGGTTTTATCAAAAGCAATAGTGTTGATCTCGGGTATCGTTTCCATGACATGTGAAGACTTAATCATAATACCTGAACGATTTAATCGAGTTGTCCCGCATGTTAATGCAGTTGGGGTAGCTAGTGATAATGCACAAGGACAAGTGGCTACTAATACCGATAAGGTAATCCAAAACGCTTCGGACGGCATATGTTGTTGCCAATATATAGCAGTGCCAATTGCGGTGAGTAATATCACCGCGACAAAATATTGTGCAATTTTATCTGATAGTTGTGCAATTTTGGGTTTATGAGCTTGGGATGCTTCACTGACCCTAATTAACTGACTTAAAAAGGATGAACTTCCTGCTTGTTTTACTTCAACGAGTAAGTTGCCATCGCCGTTAATAGTGCCAGCAAAAACAGTATCGCCCACGCTTTTGTCAACGGGGAGTTGTTCACCAGAAAGCATTGCCTCATTGATTGGACTATTACCTTGAGTGATAACGCCATCAGCAGGGATCACCTCACCAGGTTTTACAATCACAATATCTTTCGGCAATAGTTTGCGAGCAACAACATATTGTTCTTGATTATTGACTGATTTAGTTGCGGTCATTGGCATTAACTTTAATAGATTAGCAGAAACCTCTGCAGCTCTATTACGTGCTCTAAACTCTAAAAATTTACCAATGAGCAATAAAAAGGTAAACATTGAGACTGACTCAAAATAGACTTCACCCGTTTGGTAAATGGTCGCCCATGCGCTGGCAATAAAAGCCAATATAATGGCAATGGAAACGGGTACATCCATGGAAAGACGCTTTGCTTTTAAGGCATTGTAAGCGCCGATATAAAAGATAAAGGCACCATAAGTAACAATGGGCACAGTAAGCACTAAGCTGGCATATCTAAGATAAACCACAAAATGCTCTGCCATATCGCTAAAGGCCCCAAAATATAAGCCGACAGCAATCATCATTACTTGCATCATTAAGATACCAGAAATACCTAATCGTTTAATAAACGCTTTACTTTGAATTTGATTGGCTTGTTCAGCATCACTCGCTTTAAAAGGTAGGGCTTGATAGCCAATCTTTTCAATAGCGATTAAAATTTCACTAAGCTTAATATCGCTATGATGCCAACGAATGGTAGCGCGTTGAGTTGTCGCATTAACATTGATATTTACCACGCCGGGTAATTGATTAATCTGCATCTCAATCAACCAAGCGCAGGCTGCGCAGTTTATTCCCTCAACGGTTAAAATAGCTTCTTTGCACTGGCCGTCTTGATATATAAATTCGCTTTGTAAGCTTTCTTCATCAAGCAAAGTGCGCTTTTTAAGTTGTTCTGGAATAAGTGCTTCGCCCTTGGGGGCTGACTCTGTTCTAAAACGGTAATAATCTGTTAAATTATTATCAACAATAGTTTGTGCGACAGCTTCACAACCAACACAACACATTGGCTGTGGCTTATTATCTATCGTAACAACCAGCGATAAACCTTTTGGAATAGGTTCACCGCAGTGAAAACAAGAAGTGTGCATAGCTTAATGAGCTTCAATAGCCTTAGGTGTTATCTCGATAAAATCAGATTGGGGTAAGGTAATAACGTTTTGGATCTTCCAATGTTCTTCAAAAGGCGCAATAGTAACTCGCCATTTTCCTTTAACTTCTTGTTCAATATATTGTCTGAAATGACCTGAAGCATCAGGTGTTAAGGCGAAATAAAAGTCTTTGTCTTTCAACGTTGGGTGGTAAAAATTAACGTTAAGTAACGGAAATTCTGTATCTATCCCCGTTGGTTTAATGACGAGTACTTGGTTATCAAGTTTTAAATCAAACTTCATTCCCAGTTTTTGTGCGAGCTTTATTTTAGATATTTCTAAGTTAATAGCCTTACCTTTTTTATAATAATCGCCTACCACTAAAGGGTCAGGATCAGTATTGGCAATAATAACTGTGGTAATACCTGCAACAACAGCAGAGAACGGAAGAAAAAATACGAGCCAAGCCCAAGGCTCTTTGTACCAAGGTGTTTTCATGAAGTAATATTGGTTACTAAATAATGGCAACTATTATACTGACTTTACGACAATGACTCTATTGAATTCACCGGATTTATTACTTTAGATCAAACTCAATGCGCAAAAGAAGTTTTAATATGGAATTTATTATGAAAAAGGTCAGCTATGAGCTGACCTTTTATGCATAAATTGACTCGGGAAACCTAAGGTTTAACCGGGCCTGATTGACTTGTACTAGTAGCATGCTTGCGTAGAGCTGTTTTACCTGAGCTGTTAACTTTTACGCGTTCTTCAATAGTTGCCGATGCAGTTGGTAATTCACCAGTTTCATGGATAGTTGATGGTTTAAACATAGCAGCAAAAGCATGACCTTTAATTCGTGGTTTAGCTTTAGTAGAACCATTAGCTTTTTTAGCTTTAGCGGTTGCTTTAGGCTTACTTGCTGTTGGTTTTTGGTTATCCGTTACCTTTGTTTGGCTTGAATCAGCTTCTGATACTTCAGGTTTTACTGTTGTTTTTTCAACGTCAACAGTATCAGTGTTTTGAAGTGTTTTATCGCTATTATCCGTTGCTAACGTTTTTACATCGTGGTCTAGAGTTACAGGTTCACTGTTCACTTTAGCGTGTGATGAGGTAGGTTGTTCCACTTTTTCAGGTTTATTATCAAGAGTTTCAGATTCAGTGGTTGCTTCTGGTGCTGACTTTACCGTTTCAACAGAAGCGTTCGTGCTAGCTGTTTCTTCTACATTATTTTGTTCATCAACAACAGTTTCAGCTTTTACTGTTTCTTGGCTGACAGTGTTTTCTTTTGCTGAAGCGTGTTCTAAAGGTAAATCTTGTTGAACTTCAACAGATTGAGCTTCTTGAGCGATAGCTTCAGGATAACGTGCTTCTACTGGGTCTAATGTTGCTTTAGTATTTTGTTGCTCTTCATTAGTATTTTGACGTCTGCGTTGTCCATGCGAGCGCAAGTGTCTCGGTGAACGTCTATTTCTAGTGCGTTCTTCCTTACCTTTTTTATTGCTGGCGTCTTCTGATGTTGTTTCAACGACTGCTGCTAATGCTTTTGAGTCTTTAACGTCAGCATTTTTAGTGTTAACCGTATTATTTTGAACGTCTTCAACTTTTTTAGCCGGTTGCTTTTTAATCGGTTGTTTATCTTCGTTAGCCGTATTGTTTTGATCAGCAATACGTACTTTTTTACGAACGTTTCGACGTTGTCTTTTCTCAGCAATTTTTTCCTCTTTGGGCTTAGTGTGCTTCGGCTGTTGAGGTTTTTTATGTTGCTTATTTACTTTGTCGCTTTGTTCAACATTTGGTTTTTCATTACGTTTATCTGGGCGTCGCTCATGGTTGCGCTTATTGCGTTGGTTTCTATTTCTCTGACCGCCTCGACGCTCGTAATCACGTTTACCATTTTTATGCTGTGGTTTTTTAGGCTCTTCTTTTTTTGTTTCTTCGGTAGAAAACAATGAAGATAACCATTTGCCAATTGCGGCAAATAAACTTGGTTGGTTTTTAACTTCTGGTGCCGCTTTAGTTTGGCTAACAGGAGCTTGTTTAGGTGCAGATATACCTTGCAATAATGGCTCATCTTTTTGCGCAGCTTTTTTATCAAATTTCGGCATAACCGCTAATTCTGGTTTCGCTTCAATCACCGGTGTTTGATAACTTGCTTCCGCAATAGATTCATCTTTTCTAACGCGAATAACTTCGTATTGCGGCGTTACTAAGTTCGGATTAGGGATAATTAACACATGTACGCTATGATGCTTTTCAATGTGCATTACCGAACGACGCTTTTCATTCAATAAGTACGTAGCAACGGGCACAGGAACTTGTGCTTGTACCTGTTGAGTATTATCTTTTATGGCTTCTTCTTCCATCAAACGTAATACTGATAAGGCTAGCGATTCTACGCCACGCACATGGCCAGTACCATTACAACGAGGACATACGCCTTGACTGGTTTCACCAATTGATGGACGTAAACGTTGTCTTGACATTTCAAGAAGACCAAAACGCGAGATTCTACCAAGTTGAATACGCGCTCTATCAGCTTTGACAGCATCGCGCATACGGTTTTCAACTTCACGTTGATGGCGTACAGGGGTCATATCGATAAAGTCGATAACGACTAAACCACCTAAATCACGTAAACGTAGCTGACGTGCTATTTCATCTGCAGCTTCTAAGTTAGTATTGAATGCAGTTTCTTCAATATCTCCACCTTTGGTAGCACGAGCAGAGTTAATGTCGATAGAAGTCATGGCTTCGGTTGGATCAATAACGATTGAACCACCAGATGGTAACCTTACTTCACGTTGAAATGCAGATTCGATTTGGGTTTCTATTTGGTAATGCGTAAATAACGGTACATCATTGGTGTATAACTTAACTTTACTCATAAAGTCAGGTCGTACAACTTCAATGTGACTACGTACACTTTCAAATATCTTAGGGCGGTCAATTAGTATTTCACCGATGTCGCGACGTAAATAATCACGAATAGCGCGTAAAATAACATTTGATTCTTGATGAATTAGAAAGGGAGCAGGGCGTGACTCTGCAGCTGTTTCAATAGCACTCCAATGGTGTAAAAGTACACTCAAGTCCCATTCAAGTTCTTCATAGTCTTTGCCAACACCAGCGGTACGAACAATTAATCCCATACCTTTAGGTAGGTTTAATTTACTTAACGAAGCTTTTAAATCTGAACGTTCGTCACCTTCGATACGGCGAGAAATGCCGCCTGCTCTCGGGTTATTTGGCATTAATACTAAATAACTACCGGCTAAAGAAATAAACGTAGTTAAGGCTGCGCCTTTTTGACCTCGCTCTTCTTTATCAATTTGTACGATGACCTCTTGGCCTTCGGTAAGTACGTCTTTTATATTAGGACGTCCTTGAAAGGTATAACCGCTAGGGAAGTATTCGCGAGCAATTTCTTTCATCGGTAAAAAGCCGTGACGCTCAGCACCGTAATCAACAAATGCAGCTTCTAATGAAGGTTCAATACGCGTGATTTTTGCTTTATAGATATTGGCTTTTTTTTGCTCATGACCTGGACTTTCGATATCCAAATCATATAGTTGTTGACCATCAACTAGCGCTACACGCAATTCTTCCGATTGTGTAGCGTTGATTAACATTCTTTTCATAGTTTCTGTGACTCATAAATTAGTCACAGCACACCATTTGCTTAGTACACAAAGCAATCTATCGCTTTTGTAACAGCTGCTTGTCAGCCTCTCGGGTGTCAATCTTACTATGCCATTTTTTACATAGTAAGCTGTTAATTTAATCCTGATTGTTGCTCAGAGATGCATAATAATAAAGCATCACTGAAAAATTTGTCTTTATGCGCTCAGCATGTGTGCTGTGCTCAGTTATATCGCTAGTTAACCTTTATTTCTTCAGGTGTCATGTATATTCGAGAATATAGCGATAATAACAATTGTTTAATGATTGCAATTTGCTCTGGACATTTATATTTGCATGTTGACAGTATTTTCAAGTCAATCGTTACAAAGAGCTGTTCAATTAATAATTCATTTTTTTGATTATTAAGGTAGCTTTTCAATGCCTCTTACGATTCGCTAAAAGCAAGTTTTTTGCATGTTGCATGTTAAAATATAGCGCAACTTTTCTATTATCCCACTTTTTATTAGAAAAAGGCAATTAAATCGTCAGTTTATTTACGCGATTTTCATATATTTTGTGATAAACTGCGCGCCATGAACGATACAACAAAACCTCAAGTTCGATTTATTACTGTTGATGGTGAAGATGCAGGACAAAGAATCGACAATTTTTTATTGAAAACCCTTAAAGGGGTTCCTAAAAGCATGATCTATCGCCTTTTACGAAAAGGTGAAATTCGTGTAAACAAGAAACGTACTAAGCCTGATTATAAATTGAAAGACGAGGATATACTGCGTATAGCGCCTATTCGCGTTTCAGAAAAGTCAGCGCCTGTTTCAACGCAACTTAATGTTGTGGCTAACCTCGAAAAACAAATTTTATTTGAAGATGATCGGTTAATCGTGATTAATAAGCCATCAGGTATGGCCGTTCACGGTGGCAGTGGCGTAAACTTTGGATTAATCGAAGCATTAAGAGCGTTACGTCCAGATGCTCGCATGCTTGAGCTTGTTCATCGTTTAGATCGTGATACATCTGGTTGTCTTGTGGTGGCTAAAAAACGTTCGGCACTTAGAAATCTTCATGAACAGCTTCGTAATAAAAAAGTTCAGAAGTTTTACCATGCATTAGTGAAAGGGCGTTGGTCAGCAAAAATAACTCGTGTTACAGAAGGTTTAAAGAAAAACGACTTAAAATCCGGTGAACGCATTGTTGTGGTTGATAACATTAACGGTAAAGAATCTGAAACACGTTTTAAAGTGATTCAGCATTATAAAGATGCAACACTGGTTCGTGCATTTCCGGTGACCGGTAGAACACATCAAATTCGTGTGCATTGTCAAACTAAAGGACACCCGATTGCGTGTGATGCTAAATATGGGCACCCTGAGTTTGATGCTCAAATGAGAGCGCATGGATTAGATCGTTTATTTTTACATGCTGCAAGTATTGAATTTACGCATCCGTTAACGGAAAAACGTATTAAAGTAGAAGCGCCACTAGCACCATCGCTTGATGCATTACTATCAAAGTTAACTGTCGCCAAAACGTCATGAAAGATTACCAATTAATTATATTTGATTGGGACGGCACGTTAATGGATTCTATCGCGCGGATAGTTTCATCAATCCGTGCACTTGCTCAAGTTAACGAACTGATAATACCCAATGAAAGCGCGATAAAAGGCATTATTGGCTTGAGCTTAGAAGAGGCTATAGTGACATTATTTCCAACGGCGAATGGTGCAACGATTGAGCAACTTAAAACGGGTTATAAAAAACATTACATTGAATTAGATCCAACGCCTACGCCTTTATATTCAAATGCTGAGCAATTACTCACCGCGTTAACTCAACAAGGTAAAATGTTAGCTGTTGCAACGGGAAAAGCCAAGACCGGCTTACAGCGAGTGATGCGTGAAACTAATTTGACTCGCTTTTTTAACCACGTAAGGTGTGGTTGCGAATGTCACTCGAAACCACATCCTCAAATGTTAGAACAATTATTAGTTGAATGTAATGTGCCGCCAGAGAGTGCCGTCATGATAGGGGATTCCATGCTTGACATGGAAATGGCGAAACGTGCAGGGGTTGATAGTATTGGTATTACCCATGGGGTGCATAACCAAGAGCAGTTAAGTATGTTTCAGCCAAAAGCGATCGTGGGTTCTTTAGTCGAGCTACAATCGTTGTTGAGGTAAGTCACAAACGTAAAAAAGCACCCGAAGGTGCTTTTTTCTTTTAAATAGCTTTGGTGATATCGATAGCAAGCTTTAACTTTTGACCTGGTTGCAAATACTTTTTACGGCTTAAGTTATTCCAACGTTCAATTTCTTTAATGGTTACATTAAACTTGTTGGCGATTCGTGCAAAGGAGTCGCCTTTTCTTACCCGATACGTGATATTCCTCACAATAGCGTCACTTGAAGGTGTGGCAGCTGTAGTTACTTTTGATTTACGCCAAACAACTAATTTTTGCCCTATTCTGAGAGCGTCTCGTGGTGCCATACCATTCCATGCTGCAAGCTTACGGTAATTTACACCATACGCTCGGCTTAAGTCCCAGAAGGTGTCTCCTGATTTAACAATATGTGTTAACTTCTCTGAACCTCGGGGATAGTTTTGTTTTTTTGCGAGTCGTTGTTCACTTGATAAAATATATTTATCTAGAGATTTTGCGGCTACTGGGATTAAAAGGTGTTTACCTTCACGGATTTGTGTGCCTCGAATGTTATTAACTTGCTTGATCACGCCAATATCCGTGTTAAAACGGTTTGCAATGATACCAAGACTGTCACCTCGCTTTATTTTATAGCGCTGCCAAGCTAATCGCTCTTTTTTGGATAATTTATTTAACCCTGATTTAAAAGCAGATACCTTGTTATCAGGTAATACTAAATAATGTGGGCCTTTAGGATCTGTTGCCCAACGGTTAAACCCTGGGTTTAAATGTTGAAGCTCTTTTAATGTTAAATTAGCTAATTCTGCGGCTTTTGCTAAGTCAAGTTGTGAACCGATATCCACTACTGATATAACCGGTTTATCGGCAATTTTATAAAGGGATAGTTTAAACTCTTTAGGTCTTTTAACCAGATCAGCTAACGCTAATAGTTTTGGCACATAAGCCCGTGTCTCTCTGGGTAAATCGAGCGACCAAAAGTCGGTTGGTTTATTGCGTTTTTTGTTGTTTCTAATCGCACGCTGAACTCGGCCTTCACCAGAATTATATGCTGCTAAAGCATGCATCCAATTACCATCGAAGAATTTATGTAAATATTTTAAATATTTAATTGCGCCTTTTGTTGATGCAACGACATCACGTCTACCGTCGTACCACCAGTTTTGTTTCATGCCAAAACGTGTTCCCGTACCTGGGACAAATTGCCACATGCCAGAAGCTCTTCCGTGAGAATAGGCAAACGGATCGAATGCACTTTCTACAATGGGTAATAATGCGATATCCATGGGGATACCGGCTGCTTCAATCTCTTGCACAATAAAGTGCATAAATGGCTCTGCGCGCTTTGCTACTCGATCTAAATAGGCCTGATGTTTTGCGTACCAGTTTCTTTGCACAGTAACGCGTCTATTTTCGGGGACTTGAAAGACAAGTTGGTTACGAATTCTTTGCCAGATACCATCATCTAAAATGATGTTATCTTCTAAAGGAATGTCTACATCTTCAACTGGATGAATAACATCTGCTGTTTCATCTGCTAATAGTGCATGACTAACATCTACTGGAGATGCTATCTGCTGAGCTATATGCTCAGGTATTTGATTTTTCGGCGCTTGTTTCGTGTTGTTATCACTGATCGTTTGACAACCGGTTAAAATCACGAGTGCGGAAAGAGGAAAACTTAAATACTTCATGAAAGCCTTTTGGTTACGTAGTTGCTGTAAGTGTCACTTATTTCAAACTGTTATTCAATATAGATTTTGTTTAGAAGTTATCTTTCCAAGCTCTGATCGCGGTAAATACTGACAGTTCATCTTTATTTTGTATTTGACTATGTTCAACAGCGCTTTGTTGTACTTCTGGCTCATTGCACCGTAAAAAAGGATTTACTGCGAGTTCTTGTTTGATCGTCGAAGGAAGTGTAATTTGATTCTTTTTTCTTAATTGAACAACCTTATTATAATAATTAACCAGTGCAAGATTACTTGGTTCAATGGTGAGTGCAAAATTAACATTCGCAAGGGTATATTCGTGTGTGCAATATACTGCAGTGTTTTCTGGCAGCGTGATTAATTTGTGCAGAGAATCTAACATTTGCGCGGGTGACCCTTCAAATAATCGTCCACAACCAGCAGAAAACAACGTATCACCACAAAAAAGTTTTTTATTATCGTAATAAGCAACATGCTCAAGTGTATGGCCTGGCAAAGTCATCACAGTTAACGTTAATGAAAGTGAAGGTATTTCGATAATATCTGCATCTTCTACAAAGGTAGTTACACAAGGAATATCTTTATGTTTTGGACCAAAAATATCGATAGACCATTCTTTATTGATACAATATTGATTAAGTTCTGAAACGCCACCAACATGATCAGGATGATGGTGAGTGATAAGTATTGCGTCCAGTTGCAAATTATTCTTTTCAATGAAATCAATGCACACACTTGCATCGCCAGGGTCAACTAAAACGACTTTTGAAAATCCTGGTACAAAGAGTGCCCATATATAATTATCTGTAAATGCTTTAATTGCGTTAACTTGTATGGATACTGGTTGTTGAAGTTGTGACATAATTCACCTTAGGTGGTAACATTCTGTGTTAATTGTATCGATTAATGATACTTAATAAAATATAGCGATGTGTTTTAACTTTTTTGATTGATTTTGGCGTGTTATGAAACCAGCTTTGTCGTTTAGACAACCACATTCTCCTTCATCTTGGGAAAAGCTTCCCAATGGCAAGTTGATTGTTGAGTCAATTGACACTATTTTAGCTCCTTGGTGGCCAAAATTTTTTGGTTATCATCTGCTGAAAATTGGTGCATTAAGTCACCATATCAATACCTCGGCTTCTACTATTCAACATCAAGTCACCATTTCAGAGCACAAACCGCATGCTGATATAAATGCAGAAATAGAAGACCTACCTTTATTAGAACATAGCGTTGATGTGTGCTTACTAAGTCATGTATTAGAATTTACCTTAGATCCACATCATGTGATCCGTGAAGCTAATCGCGTGCTTATTCCAAATGGCTATCTAGTGATCACTGGCTATAACGCTTTTAGTCTTGCAGGGTTAAACAGTTTTGTACCATATCGTAGACAGCAGCCTCCATGGAATGAGCGATTTTTCACACCATTGAGAGTGAAAGATTGGCTTGACTTGATGGGCTACGAAATACTTGCTGATGAACGTTGTTTACACTCAATGTTAGCAAATAATGTCAGCCAACATTTAATGGCTCGGCAGTGGCGACAGTTTACTCAACGCTTTGTGCCTGGCTTAGGTTCTATCTATGTGATTGTGGCAAAAAAACGGGTGTTGCCATTAACACCCATCAAGCCTAAGTGGAAATTAAAACCTAAATTGGCACCGATCAACGTATCTTCGGTAGGCTCAAAAGTTAGACATACCAAAAAGAATATTAATAATTGAGAATTTATATGAAGTTAAATGAATTTGAACAATATCTAAATACTTTATTAAAGCCAGAGATAATTAAAGATTATTGTCCTAATGGGCTGCAAATTGCTGGCACGAATACGGTTAACAAAGTGGTCACAGGCGTTACGGCAACACAAGCGTTAATCGAACGGGCAATCGAAGAAAAAGCCGACGCTCTTATTGTTCATCATGGCTATTTTTGGAAAAACGAGTCTTATGTGATCAAAGGCATGAAGCATAAGCGGATAAAAGCATTATTATTAAATGATATCAATTTATTTGGTTATCATTTGCCGCTTGATATACACCCAGAGCTCGGTAATAACGCACAATTGGCAAAACTTTTTGGTATTGATATCACTGGCCCTTTGGAAACTGGAAACCCACAAAGTGTTTCATTACAAGGACGGCTCAATGCACCAACCAACGGAGAAGATTTTGCGAGACTAATCAGTGAAAAGCTTGAACGAAAATGCTTACATATAGCCCCAAATATCGATAAACCAATTTATACAGTTGCATGGTGTAGCGGTGGTGGACAAAACTTTATCGAATTAGCGGCAGAGCTTGGTATTGATGCATTCATTAGCGGTGAAATATCAGAACAAACCACCCATGTGGCCAGAGAAATGAATATTCATTATTTTGCCGCGGGCCATCATGCAACAGAACGTTATGGTGCGAAAGCGTTAGCAGAAAAAATAGCTACAGACCTTTCGCTTGATGCTACATTTATTGATATTGATAACCCTGCATAACGTTTATTTTATATAAAGAAAACATAACAGGGCGTTTATGCGCCCTAAATTCCTCTTTACCCTGTAATAAATTGAACAATTCTACCCAACGTTTCGTACCATGCATTGGTACTCTGTTTCAAGCTTTCTGCTTGTGGAAGAAAATATGCCCATTTTTTTTCTTGATCTAATCCTTTCACCCAAGGACTCGCAGGTGCAGGTATAACAGCTACTCCTTGTTGTTTAAAGTACGCTACGCTGCGGGGCATATGATCAGCGTTTGTGACTAATACGACATTTTTGCCTTTTACTCTTGGTGCAATTATTTCAGACTCTTCTTTAGTGTCTTTAGGAAAATTTTGCACAAATATCTTTTTGTTAGGCACACCCAAACTTATTAATGCATTTTTAACCATAACCGCATTGGGCGTAGGATCACTAAGCGCTGCCCCTGAGGTGATAAATTGTGCCTCAGGGTGTAACTGGTAAATTCTTAGACCTTCAACCATACGTTGCAGCGAACAAGCTTTTAATTGAGAGGTTGCTGGTAGCGATAGATCTGTTGTATGACCGCAGCCTAAAATAACAATAAAATCGACATTGCTGGTTTGTTTCGTGAAGGATTCATAATTCGCTTCAATAGGAGCCATTAATCGATCGCTTACCCAAGGTGTTGATAAGAAAATAAGCAGCATCGATGACAAAAATAAACAACGAAAGCTCCAACGGCGAGCACGGTTAAAAAGCAATAGTGCTAATAGCATTAATAAAACGACAATACTCATGGGCATCAGTAAAAAGCCGATTATTTTCTTTAATAAAAACAGATCCATAATTAAATCGCCTGTATGCAACATTTTTTGATAGTTAAGCAGAGGGATCATAACAATTAACCGGGTGAATTTGTACGCTAATTCACTTCGTTATTTTTTTCGCTCAAGGTGTTGTAATTTTAGTTTATTTAACGTTTAATAACGACGCCTCAAAATTAGACTATTTACTCGATTTTGAGGCTCCAGAAGAGGTGCGATAGCCAGGTAGTTAGTTTTAGGAACCACTATTCCAATGATAGCTAATGAGGGGGACTATCGCCGAGGACTTATTTTTGTGTGGAAAAATAATGTTCGGTTACTAAGGTTGAATCCTTAGGGCTGTCACCTCTGTTGTAAAACAGATGGGGTGGAGGGCTTCTGGCTGAAACGAATCGGTATTTTCACACGAATTTCTTCTCAGTCATGCTCTTCCTTAATAATAATCGCCAACTCAATGGCAGATAGGGAGACCTTTTACATGTTAACGTTAAACTTTAGCCGTTTTTTTGATGTTGAGGTGTCGTCATGACATCAGTAACGGTAGCAAAATTTGGTGGAACAAGTGTCGCTGATTATCAAGCAATGCTTCGTTGTGCTCATATCATAAAAAACAATCCAGACAATAAACTGGTTGTTGTCTCTGCAAGCGCAGGTGTCACAAACTATTTAGTGCGTTTATCACAGCCAAACGTACCTGTTGCTGAACAAAATGAAATCATCACGAACATAGGCAATATCCAATATAATATTACTCAGCACCTTGATGTACATGATGATCTAAACCAAAAAATTTCTGTTTTACTAGAAGAGCTTGCTGCTTATGCCAGTGCAAATGCGTTAAACCATAGTGCGCGTATTTCCGATGCAATTTTATCATTTGGTGAACAAATGAGCTCAAGAATTTTTGCGCAAGTATTACAATCAGTAGGTTTACCCGGGCAGTATTTTGATGTTCGTCAAGTAATGAAAACGAATGACTTGTACGGAAAAGCGGTGGTAAATCTTGAAAAATTGAAAGCCAACGTTTCAACTTTTTTAGCCCCTAAGCTTGAGTCAAGTGTACTGGTTACTCAAGGATTTATTGGTCAAAATGATGCAGGTTACACAACAACGCTTGGAAGAGGTGGCTCTGATTATAGTGCTGCCTTGCTAGCAGAAGCACTTGAAGCTGATAATCTTGCCATTTGGACAGACGTTGAGGGTATTTTTACCACGGATCCGCGGATCACGGATCAAGCGAGATCTATTAAGGAAATTAGCTTTGGCGAAGCGGCGGAAATGGCAACCTTCGGTGCTAAAATTTTACATCCTGCTACCTTAATTCCTGCGATGCGTCAAAACATTCCGGTCTTTGTTGGTTCTAGCAAAGAACCCGAGAAAGGCGGAACACGCATACAGCAAACCGTCGCATCAAAACCTACCTATCGATCTATTGCCTTACGTCGTGAACAAACGCTTGTTACAGTGAAAAGCCCCGCTATGTTGCATGCCAGTGGCTTTTTAGCCAAAGTGTTTGCAGTATTAGCAAAGCATGAATTAAGTGTTGATTTGATCACTACCAGTGAAATTAGTGTTGCAATGACCTTTGATAATCCTACAGGTTCAACTCAAGCATTATTAAATTCAACGGTTGTTGAAGAGTTGGAACAATTATGTGAAGTGACCGTAGAACATGGTTTGTCATTAGTTGCCGTGGTAGGTAACAATATCCATCAAACAAATGGAGTTGGAACTGATATCTTTGAAGCATTATCTGGTGTTAATGTACGAATGATTTGCCAAGGCGCAAGTGAACATAACCTGTGTTTTCTGGTTGATGAACAGCAAGCTAACCTAGCGGTAGAGCAACTGCATAAGAACTTGTTCACTTTTGCATGATAAAATCAGCGCCGAGTTTTGCACGGCGCTGATTTTTTATAAGCGTTATGCACTTATTTCATAAGGCAGAGGATCTGTTGTTTTATTTTCGCTAAATGCTTCTAAACGTTCTTGGCAAGCGCCACATTTACCACAGGCTTTTTCTCGTCCGTTATAACAAGTCCATGTTTGGCTATAATCTAAACCCATTGATAATCCGTCGGTGAGAATATCTGTTTTTGTGACCGTTAAGTAAGGGCTATAAATTTCCACTGCTTCATAGTTTGCAATTTGACAGACATCATTCATTTTCTGTACAAACTCAGGACGGCAATCTGGATAGATTGCGTGGTCACCAGAGTGTGCACCGTAATAAACTTGGCTAGCCCCAACAGAAACGGCATAGCCAACGGCCATCGATAACAAAATCATATTGCGGTTAGGTACGACCGTTGACTTCATTGATTCTTCTTCGTAGTGGCCTTCTGGGATCTCAATATCATCGGTTAGTGAAGATCCCGCTAATAATTGGTTTATTGCCGATATATCAATTATTTTATGTTTAATGCCTAGTGTAGCGCAAACGCTTGCTGCGCAATCTAATTCTTTAACATGGCGTTGGCCATAATCAAACGATAGGGCAAATACTTGCTTACCATCATGAACCGCTTTATTTAATACAGTGAACGAATCCATGCCGCCAGAATAAATTACCACGACTTTGTTACTCATATTTTGTCTCACTAGGGTATAATAGAAATCTTGCGCATTTTACTTGAATTCGTTTAACCATTAAATAGGCAATCTGCAAAGCAATATGAGTGTTACGTATAAAATTAATGAATTATTTGAAACTATCCAAGGTGAAGGCAGTTTTACTGGCCAACCTTCTATTTTTTTGAGGTTGCAAGGGTGTCCTGTTGGCTGCTCTTGGTGTGACACTAAGCATACGTGGGATATTGACGTTGTTGATCAGGTAGATGTTGACAATATGGTCAATAAACCACAAGAATCTGTCAGTTGGGCTAATTTAACAGAGCAAGAAATATTATCTGTTTTTAAAGAACAAGGTTTCAAAGCGCGTCATATTGTTATTACGGGCGGAGAGCCTTGTATGGTTGATTTAACGCCCCTATGTCATACATTAGAAGAGCAGGGGTTTTCAACACAAATTGAAACCTCTGGTACGTTTGAAATTAAAACGACTGATGCTTGTTGGGTCACTGTTTCACCTAAGATAAATATGAAAGGTGGCTATCCCGTGTTAAAAAGTGCACTGGAACGTGCTAATGAAATTAAACACCCTGTAGCAACAGAAGCGCACGTGGATGATTTAAAACTATTGTTAAAAAAGAATAATATCACTGATAAACCTGTGTATTTACAGCCGATTAGCCAAAAAAAACGCGCTACTGAATTAGCCATTCAAACTTGCATCGAAAATAACTGGCGCTTATCCATTCAAGTGCATAAATATATTGGAATTGAATAAGCAATTTTTAAAGCTTAATCAATAATAGGTAATTCAATAGTTATCGTAACACCTGCGGGGTTGTGATGATCACTAGCTTTTATAGTTCCTTGATGAAATTCACAAATTAGCCTGGCGATATATAGCCCTAGTCCTAAGTGTGGGCGCTTATCTTGCTCTGGTTCTTGACGATTTTCACGAATAGATACCATAGAATCAAATAATCGCTCAGCCATTGCTTGAGGAAGATGTTCACCATTATTGCTGACATAAAGGTAAAATTTTTGTTGTTTAATTGCGGTGCTAACGGTGATCTGCTGATCGATACTAAACTCAACCGCATTTGAAAACACTTTATCGAGCAATTGTGCAATATGTTCCGGTGAACCATTGATGTTGGCTGAATCAATAGTATTGTGAAAATTAATGTCATGTTGAGTATAAATTTGTTGATAGCCTTGTAAGCAGCCTTCTAATACTTTGATGATGTCGAACGTAGTATAGTCTGTGTTTTTCAGCATTTGCGCTAAGTTTGTCGCTTCACTCATGTTGGTTAAGATCAAATTCAATCGGGTTAAACCGCCTTGTGCTCTTTCTACCGTTGTTGTTGTTGTTTCGGGTAATGGTTGCAGAGATAAATTCTCCAGTGATGTTCTCACGATCGCAATGGGTGTGCGCAATTCATGTGAAAGCCTAGATGACATGTTTTCAAGGTATTGATTGTATTGGTTTAATCGGCTAACCGCGGTTGAAAAACTGCGAGATAGGTCACCAATTTCGTCATTCGTTGTTGCAGCAGGCACTAAGGTTTTAATGCGCCCATGTTCGTCGATGGCTTGTTCCGCTTGATTTCTTAATGATCTGATACGATTCGTAATTCTGCTAGCAAAAAAGAAAAACGCTAAAATACCAAATAGCATGATGGCTAAAATGCTGGTAAATAGTTTTTCTAATGCTTGATTTCGAACCGTTCGAATACCATTATTAGTTTCTTCTACAATAACCGCACCTTTTACTTGATTGTTAATATAAATAGGGTGAGCTGCTGTTAATATGACAGCTTTTTTATCTGCCGATAATCGCCATTGGCTTTCTGGAGTGCCAAGTAGCGCAGATTCGATATGTTCGCCAGTGAGGTTTTGTGCATCATATAATTGGTCGACAAAATATTTAGGGGGTTGTGTCAGCAGTGTTTCAAATAAAGGAGTAAGCCACTTACTTATTTTGCTGTGCCATTCATTTTGGTCAGCTATCCCTGACGTTTTGTGCCAAAGGCCTTCTGCATTGGTTATATCACCAGCACGGGCAAGCACGCGATTATGTTGATCAACTACCCAAATACTTGACTGAGTATAACGCATGCCTTTAACAATACGCTCTATTTCTGGAGAGGGAACTAAGATGGTTCCTAGCGTGTCGGCACTGGTAGTATCAGCACTTGCAATCGTTGTTATTGTTTCACTAAAGGGTTGATCAACATCATGAACAGCAAAGGCTAGTGTGTCGCTAATATTATCTAATGGAATACGTAATTCTATATTGTAGCCTTGATTAGTGTTTAGCCATTTTCCTTGAATGAATGGCGCACGGCTTGGGTATTTCTCATTGGCTTTTAAATGAAAAGCATCTAACCATCCTGCGCTTTTATTACTGATCACATAACGTTGAAATTCACCGTTGGGGCTAATAAAAGCAAGCTCAACGCGATCGTTTAGTAATACACTAATCGCATTTTGATTGCGGAAAACGACCGTATCATCAACAACACTTAAATAAAAATAAAGGTATTTATCGTATTTTCCAACCGCTGCAGTGTAATTTAACGAAAGATTATTCTCTTTGCTTTGATCATACAGTACATTACTAGCCCCATAATAATGAGCTTTATTTAGGTAATCAGGCCAATCAAAATGCTGACCATCTAAATTGATGGGTTGTGATAAAGGGTAGCTATATAAGTCTTTGCCTTTTTCTACGCTGGGTAAAAAACTTGCTTGGTTATTAAAAAGATTCGGTCGTTCGTGTAATGCTGTTGCTAGCGCACGAGCTGTACCTAAAATGGTTTGCTCTTGGCCAAAACGTAAATATTTTTCCATTTCCCATACGTACTGATAACCAAACCAAGGAATCGTTACCAAAAAGCTTGATAGCAATAATAACTTGCTGCGTAAACCAAAACGTATTGCCATTAGTTGCTCACTGATGGTTTAGGTTCATTCCAACGATAACCCATACCGTAAACCGTTTCTATACAGTCAAAGTGAACATCAATTTGCATAAATTTTTTGCGAATACGCTTTATATGAGAGGTGATAGTACTATCGTCGACAAATATTTTAGAATCTTGCATCAGTTGTTGCCGATTTTTAACATGTCCTGGGGTTTTTACTAATGCGTGTACCATCCAAAATTCAGTGATAGTTAAATCAACATAACTATCTTGCCACTTTACGGTCATGCGTTGGCTATCTATTGTTAACTGACCAATCAATAAAAGGTGATCTTCTTTGGTGGGTTTATTTTGTACTTCTAATCGTCGAAAAATCGCTGCGATGCGTGCTGTTAAATGGGGTAAACTAATATCTTTTGTTAAATAATCATCAGCACCAATCCGTAACCCTGATACGGTATCAACATCGTTATCTCTGGCGGTTAAAAAGATAATAGGCAATGTTTCAGAAATGCTGCGAAGCCATTGGCATAGGGTAAAACCACCATCGTATTCTTGTTCTAATCCGATATCTAAAATAACAAGTTGTGGTAGTTTTATGTTAAATGCTTGAGTAGCGGTAGTTCTATTGGCATACGTTTGTACTTGGTAGCCTTGTGCTCTTAATACTTCTGCGTAATTTTCACGAATTGCCGCTTCATCTTCAACAATAGCTATATGCTTCAATATTGGCATCTCATCTAGTTCTTAATGTGTGCACTATATAAAACTTTTTCGGTAAAATCGCGAAAAATTGTTAATTGCCATATTGTTGCCACATTTGATCGTCACATTGCCATGTTAGCTACGCTTAATTGCCTGATTCTTTTGGTTAAATAACTTCTATCGAAAAGATACTTAATGACCCAAAACAGGAAATGCTAATGAAAACTCACAACACAGTAAAAAAGAATGCAGTCATCGCTTTAACACTTGGTGCTTTAATTGTTCCACAATCGTTTGCTGCTGAATCTAATGATGAAGTGAAATTATTAACTCATGAAGAAGAAAAACAAAATGTACATATTGGCTTTGGTTCAGGTGCTGTAATTGGCGCTATTGTGGCAGGGCCATTGGGTGCAATCGTTTCAAGTGCTGTTGGCGCTTTTGCAGCAAAGCATTATAACGCAAATGAACAGCGTGAGGGCTTAACGGTGAAATTGAACCAAACACAATCAAATTACCAACAGGCAATGAAAAACTATCAACAAAAATTGCAAGTAGCTGAGCAAGAGTATCAACAAGAGCTGATGGCAATGCAACAGCAGCAGCATAATGCTTCGCAACTTCAAGCGGAAAATTTATTAATGAGTATTCAATTCTCCACAGGTGAAAGCGCGTTAAAACCGCATTATAAAAGTCAAATTGATGCATTAGCGAAATTATTAGCAATGTCTCCGACAATTAAAGTGGATTTATCTGGTTATACAGACTTACAAGGCAGCGAAGCGCGTAACAAAGCACTGTCAATTGCTCGCGTAAATGCGGTGAAAAAAGCATTGATAGATCGAGGGATCGCAGCAGATAGAATTAATTTATTTGCTTTTGGTGAGCAAGCGCCTGTGGTAGCCAGTAATGAAAACCAGGTGAGTTTTTATGACCGCCGTGTAGTTATCAAGCTTCAACACTCAAACGATTCAAACACTAGCATTAAAACGGTCAGTAATTAAAGGAGGTGTAATGACAGTTTGATCAAGCCTAAACCAGAGTGCAATGCTCTGGTTTTTTTACTTGCTTGTGTTACGTTAATAAATTCAAAATCAAACGTAATGTGATAAGCAAATGATCAAATGTAATGTCTGTGGTGTTTTGAGTTGGGTAATAATTTGCTTAAGTGGCGGAGCATATAGCCATGATGTTTATGAACAGCATCAAAGCAAAAAACAATTTGTTATTGATAAGCATAAGATAGACAATCAAACCATCATTACTTATTTGGGTAATGAAGCGCTATTTATCGAATCAGGCAATGAGAAAATACTATTTGATCCATTCTTTAGTCATGACTTTGGTATTTATCAGCAAGTGCCAGAACATTTAATAACGGCAATTATGCAAAACAAGCCTCCTTTTGACGATATTAGCGCAATCTTTATAAGTCATGCGCATCGAGATCATTTTGACGCAGACATGATGATAAAGTATCTAGCTACTAACACAAATGTTTCACTTTTTGCTGCTAAGCAGGCGATAAAACACATTGAACAGCGAACTAATCAAACAGCAAATATTGAAGCTAAACAACTGCATTCTATTGATTTAACGCTTAACAGTAACCCATGGACATATAACGGAAAATATTTAACGGTTGATGCGGTGAGGATCCCACATGCTGGTTGGCCGGCAAGGGCAGATGTAGAAAACTTAGTGTTCAGAGTGACGTTTAATAATGGTAAAACCATTATGCATATGGGAGATGCAGACCCTGATATCCAACATTATATACCGTACAAATCACATTGGTCTAAAACACGTGTGAATGTGAACTTCCCACCTTATTGGTTTTTTATGTCTGCTCAAGGGCGAGATATTTTGTTTAATGTATTAAATGCTGATAAGCATATAGGCATTCATGTACCTAAAACCCCTCCGAAACGACTTGACGAATACACAAAAGATTATTTTTTAATTCCCAAGAGTAAGCATGTTATAAAGTAGCGACTATACTCACTAAACACACGGAAGTTACGGGGGCCGCAAGAATGCGATGTTTTTATACATTGTTAATCATGGTTTTATTCCTTTGCCAACCTAGTGCTACTGCAGAGCAAAAATCAATGAAAATTAGCGTTGTTAATGATTCACCTGTTGTGCTTTGGTATAAGAATTATGTAGAGCATGCTTATAACCATTTAGATTTTCGCATTACTTTTATGCAATTACCTCCAGGAAGAGGGGCGATTGAAGCCAATAAAGGCAATATTGATGCATTAACAATACGTACTTCTTTAGTAGAGCATGCTATCCCTGAATTTATTCGTGTACCTATTGTTTTAGCCACAGGTAAATTAATGTTATTTTGCCAAATTGATGTTGTCTGTGATCCATCTATTGTTAATCAAAAAAGAAAAACTATAGGTACAGTCGCTGGAGTAAATGTTACTAAAGTCTTTATGGCTGATAAAAAAGCGAATATTTATGAAATTGCCTCAGCGGGAAAAGTAGCTGAAATGTTTTCGCGTAAACGCCTTGATTATATATTAACAATTACATCAGATGACTTCGGGAGTTATGTTGACCTGCCTGAAAAACAATATCAAACAGCTGAGTTAATAACTATTGAAGGCTATCATTATTTACATAAAAGACATCAAGCGTTGATGCCCGACATAGAGAAAGCATTAGCCTTAGCTATTGAAGATATAGGGCCGTATCCAAAAGGGTCGATCAACAGACCCTAGCTATTCAATAATTAACCTCGTTTATAAGGCGGCAAGGCATTGAGTAGATCTTGCCCATAGCGTTTAGTTTTTAACCGCTTGTCTAAAATGGTAATAATACCCGTGTCTTTTTCATTCCTTAATAACCGGCCTGTCGCTTGTATTAACTTTTTGCTGGCTTCAGGGACACTAATCGACATAAAAGGATTCCCGCCTTTCGCGCTAACATATTCAGCGTGAGCTTCTTCTACCGGGCTTGTTGGTACAGAAAAGGGGAGTTTGGTGATAATTAAGTTTGTAAGATATTTACCCGGCAGATCAAGCCCTTCTGAGAAGCTTTGTGTGCCAAAAACAATGCTGCTTTTATTGCTGTTACAGTACTTTTTGTGACTATCAATGATGTGTTGTCTTGATTGCTCGCCTTGAACCAAAATAGACAATTTATTTTTTTCACGCAGTGCTTTAGCGACAGTTTCCATCTGCCAGTAAGATGAGAATAACACTAACGTTGCCATATCTTGGGCAATCAGTTCTGGTAGCCTTCGAATTAATTCATCGGTAAAGCGTTCATCACTTGGCTCGTATTCAGTATCAATTATTTTCAATTGTGCGCACTGTTGATAATCAAAAGGCGAGTCCACCTTTTGATACTGGGTACCATCAGTATTACTTAGGCCTACTTGTCGGCGGAAATGATCAAATGAATTTAACGCCATTATGGTTGCAGAGCAAAGTACAGCTCCTTCACATTTAGACCATAACTTATCTTCCAAGGTAAAGCCTACTTCAATGGGGGATGCTGCTAATAAGTAATCAAGTTTTTTATGTTCAGTTAATTCACACCAACGAGCAACCGGTGCTGCTTTCTCACTATCAACTTTTGCATACATAGCCCATAAGGCATGAAAGTTTTCTAGTCGCTGACTTAAAAAACCATACTCTGATAATAGAGGTTCGGCTAAATAACTTGCTACTTCACCGTCTTTTACCGCTTCCATTAACAGAAAATATAATTTATTCGCGTGGTTTAAACATTTTTTACTAAGCTCTTCTAAATCTTCTGCGGGTTGCTTTATAGCCTTAGGCAGCACACCATGTTCAAAACGATAAACGGTATTGTCTTTGTCTGTAGAAAACTTAGTACGCTTATTAGGCACAAAATAGATGCTTTTGTTAGCATCAATGAAGGTAAGAACTTTTTGTAAATCAGTGAGGAGATCTGTGCAGTCATCTGCTAGTTTTAATGACGGTGAAATAGCACTTTGCGACTTGATTAGCTTTGCCATTTTATCCGCTAACTCTTTAAGTTTATCTAGCCATTCTGTTGCACCTTTTAAGGCAATTGCAGCACTGGCGTGATCACGGGTTATTTTCGGTAGGTGGTGCGCTTCGTCAATAATATAATAAGTATCTTCTGGATCAGGTAAAATTTTACCACCACCCATTTCAAGATCTGCCAAGAGCAAACTGTGGTTAATCACTAACACATCGCTGTTATCCATGGTTTCTCGTGCTTTATGAAACGGACAATGCGTATGATCAGCTACATTTCTTAAACAGCTGTATTTATCAGACTGAATAAGTTGCCAAATATGATGCGGAATAGGATCTGTCCATGAATCTCTATCACCTTGCCAGTGATTTTCCATTAAAGCTTTATGCAATTGTTTTAAAAGTGTTATGTCACGCTCAGAGGGTTTTTCAGCGAAGGTAAAACCGGGCTGTGGGGTGTCTTGCGCGCTTACTGCTGCAGTTAATTTTTGTCGGCATACATAGCGCTGTCGACCTTTTACCAGTGTGAATGAAAAATCAATGCCGCTATGTTGCTTTAAAAAAGGTAAGTCTTTCTCCACTAGTTGTTCTTGCAATGCGACGGTTGCTGTTGAAATACATATTTTTTTGTCTTTCGCTTTAGCCAGTGGAATAGCGCCTAAGGAATACGCAAGTGATTTACCTGTACCAGTACCTGCTTCTATCGCGATTATTTTACGATCTTTGCTGTATTCTCCTGCAAGCGTTTTTGCTATTTCTGCAATTAAAAAGGTTTGTTGTTTTCTAGGATTGAAGTTCTCTAGGTGTTCACCGAATGCTTTGTAAGCTGTTCGTATTGCTTGTTTTATATTATCGGAAAGCATAGAAAGCTTTAACTCCCTGAGACGGTTTATTCTAGCGTCAATTTAATTTACAATGCTGTATATATTACCAGTTCGCTGGTGCGATTGATAACACTTTAAGGATTTTATTTGCTGCAATCGTGTAAAACTATTAAAGGCTTTATTTTGACGAGGCAGGCTTACGACAGTCAAGCAGGTATCGTTTTATCTTACTGGATAAAAAGCAAAGATGGCGTTAGTTGTATCAATATTTATGATGAACAGGCGTTATTTTTTATCGAAAATGAAAACGTTGATAAGTCTCTTGCTCTGCTAAAAGCGGCTGCAATAACGGTTAATAAAATTACTCCGTTAACATTAAAAACCTTTCAACAGCAACAAGTCACGGGGTTCTATTTTAATTCAATGCAGCACTTTTATCGTGCCCGTGAAGTGCTATTAAATCATGATATTAAACGTTATGAAGATGATATTAGGCCAGATGAACGGTATTTGATGGAACGCTTTATTACCGCCAATGTAGAGTTTATATGTCAATCATCAATTGATGAACAGTTAGGTAGTCCTCCTGTATTTACTGGTGTTAAAGCGAGGTCTTTAGTTGAAGGTAAATTACGTTTTCCTGTGTCGTTTTCAGTTGTTTCATTAGATATTGAATGCACGCTAAAAGGTGAATTATTTTCTATAGGTCTTTATTTAGAGTCTGATCAGCAAGAATCAGTGAAAACAGTACTGATGATCGGTGAAAATACTGGTTGTTACTCTAATAAACTCTCTACAGATGAAGCGAGTCATATCTACCCGCAGATTGTCTGGTGCGCAAATGAAAAGGCGTTACTTCAAGCACTTATCCGTTGGTTTCATGAATATGATCCCGATATTGTTATTGGTTGGAATGTTATTAACTTTGATTTTCAAATTTTACAACAACGATTCGACTTATATCGATTAACGTTTTCAATTGGACGAGATGGTAAACAACCACGATGGAGGAAAAATCGCGCAAGTGAGCAGCTTTTTATTGATATTAATGGTCGTGTGATCATAGACGGAATCGATTTACTAAGAACGGCAACGTATTCTTTTAGTAGCTTTTCATTAGATTCCGTGGCAACAGAGTTACTCGGTGTTGGAAAAAAAGTTGAAGATGTTGAAAATCGAGTGGCTGAAATCATTGATAATTTTCATCATGATAAATTAGCCTTAGCAGCCTACAACATGCAAGATTGTGCACTAGTGTTGCAGATATTTGAACATACTGACTTGTTATCGTTTGCTAAACTGCGTGCTGAATTAACTGGCTTATCAATTGACAGAATAGGGGGATCAGTTGCTGCATTTACCAACCTTTATTTGCCTAAGTTACATCGAGCTGGTTATATTGCACCTAATTTAGGCGACGGAATGAAAGGGTTAGTGTCGCCGGGTGGCTTTGTGATGAATTCAATACCTGGACTGTATAAAAACGTATTGGTCCTCGATTTTAAAAGTTTGTATCCCAGTATTATTCGTACCTTTAACATTGATCCCATGGGGATGGTGGAAGGATTACTCGATATTGACCATAGTATAGAAGGTTTTGACGGTGCATATTTTTCCCGAGATAAACACTTTCTGCCCGATATTATTGAAGAATTATGGTCTGAACGTGACAAAGCAAAAGCTGAACATAATGATGCGCTTTCACAAGCGATCAAAATTATTATGAATTCCTTTTACGGTATATTAGGTTCAACCGGTTGTCGATTTTTTGACCCTCGACTCGCAAGTTCTATTACGAAACGTGGTCATGAATTACTAAAAACGACGAAACGTTGGATTGAACAGAGAGGGTTTCAAGTTATATATGGTGATACAGACTCTATTTTTGTCAGTGTACCTGATGATCTTGATCAAGCTGCTTGCAAAGTAAAAGGAGATGAACTTGCTGATTTGATTAATCAACGTTGGCAAGAAGAGCTAACTCGTAAATACAAGATTACCAGCCAATTAGAAATTGAATTTGAAACCCATTTTATTAAATTTTTTATGCCTACGATTAGAGGACAAGAAGTTGGCACTAAAAAGCGATATGCCGGCATTGTAAATAAAAAAGGTACTGAAAGTATTATTTTTAAAGGGTTAGAAAGTGTACGCTCTGACTGGACTCCCCTTGCTAAACAGTTTCAAAAGTCGTTGTATAGTAAAGTGTTTAATGATGAACCCGTTATCGATTATGTTCGCAGTATTGTGCAACAAACCTTAAAAGGTGAGCTGGATCATCTATTGGTATATCGTAAACGTATTCGTCGAAAACTACACTTGTATGTCAAAAATGTGCCACCGCATATAAAAGCGGCACGTGCAGCCGATGAGATAAATAGTCAACAGGGTAGAGCGCTACGATTTCAAAATAAAGGTTGGGTTGAATATGTATTAACCACATCGGGGCCACAAGTTGTTGGCTACGTAAATGCACCAATGGATTATCAGTTGTATATTGATCGTCAATTAGCTGCTGTTGCTGATGCTATTTTGCCGTTTATCGGAGAATCTTTCGATCAAATAGTGGCTCCTCAGCAATCGCTATTTTGAATGTATAACTTTTACCATAGATTGCTAATGATTAACTAATAACAGAACTAACTGAAAAATAACGTGCGTTTCAGTTAAATTACCAGTATGTTGTGTTTAGATGGCTAGATAGCTATAAAGAAAAGTGAGTAATATGAAGAAACAGACCAAAATTATTAATGCGGGTCGAAGCAGTAAATGGACGCGTGGTGTAGTAAACCCACCCGTTGAGCGTGCTTCTACGGTAGTATTTGATTCAGTAAAGCAGATGAAGCAAGCCGCGGCTAATCGCGGTAATCAAACGTTATTCTACGGACGCCGAGGCACATCAACAGCGTTTGCTTTTCAAGATGCGATGATTGAGCTTGAAGGTGGAGCAGGTTGTGCACTTTATCCTTCGGGAACCGCGGCAATCACTAATGCTATACTTGCCTTTGTTTCAGCAGGTGACCACATTTTAATGGTTGATACTACGTATGAACCTACTCGTGACTTTTGTGAAAACGTATTAGCAAAGTTTGGTGTTGAAACAACCTATTATGATCCGTTAATTGGCGCTGGCATTGAATCACTTATAAAAGAAAATACTCGCTTAATATTCTTGGAATCACCTGGTTCAATCACTATGGAAATTCAAGACGTACCAAGTATTGCAAAAGTGGCTCATCAACATGATTGTATTGTTATGCTTGATAATACATGGTCTGCTGGCATATTTTTTGACCCATTTGCCCATGGTGTTGATATTTCTGTTCAAGCGGCTACCAAATATATTGTTGGTCACTCTGATGTGATGCTAGGCACTGCGGTAGCCAGTGAAGAATTTTGGCCTAAATTGCGTGAAAACAGTTATTTAATGGGGCAATGTACTTCGCCTGATGATTTATATTTAGCCTTACGGGGTATACGCACCTTAGGTGTTAGGTTAAAGCAACACCAAGAGAATGCATTAAAAGTAGCCCATTGGTTAGCTGCTCGTGAAGAAGTTGAGACGGTATTACACCCATCGTTTGAATCATGCCCTGGTCATGAATTCTTTAAACGTGATTTTACCGGTTCGAATGGTTTATTTTCATTTGTTTTAAACATTGGAGATACTGCCGCCATGAATGAGTTTTTAGATGGGATGCACCATTTTAAAATGGGCTTTTCATGGGGAGGATTTGAAAGCTTAATTCTAGCGAATAATGTTGAACGACTAAGAACAGCAACCAAAGTAGCCTATCAAAAACCTATTATTCGGCTGCATATTGGCTTAGAAGATCCTGATGATTTAATTGAAGATCTTGCCAACGGCTTTGAACGTTTAGCTGCATCGCTTAACGAGCGATAACGTTAAGGTAAGCATTTCACTTTAGATTATTAAAGAAAAATACAAAAAAAGGCCAAGTCATGACTTGGCCTTAATATTTCATCTTATCCCAACGTTTATATTAATATATTTAACGTTAGCGATTGTAAATCTATTATTTAGAAAGCAGACGTGTCTGCGAATAAACCTACTTTCAAATCTTTAGCAGTGTAAATTTCTTTACCATCAACAGAAACACTTCCGTCAGCAATACCCATAAAGAGTTTGCGTTTAATAACGCGCTTTAGGTTAATTTTATAAGTGACTTTTTTAGCGGTAGGTAATATTTGACCGGTAAACTTCACTTCACCGACACCTAAAGCACGACCACGACCAGGACCACCTGACCAAGCAAGATGAAAACCAACAAGCTGCCACATTGCATCTAAACCTAAACAACCAGGCATTACAGGGTCACCTTTAAAGTGACAATCAAAAAACCAAAGGTCAGGAGTAATATCAAGTTCTGCGATGATTTCACCTTTACCGTACAAACCACCTTCATCTGTGATTAATTTGATACGATCCATCATTAACATGTTATCAGCAGGTAATTTACTATTCCCTTCACCGAAAAAGTCTGTTGTACCCGCTAAAACGAGCTCTTCTTTAGTATATGAGTTTTGTTGTGCCATTAGCTTTTCAATGTGTTGGTCTAAATTTCAAAGGCGCTACTTTAGCGAACACTTGTACACTAAACAACTCTGAACAGTTAAATTTTTTATTATTTGTTTGTTAAAAGGTGGTTCTACAGTTAAAATTCGGTAACGCATAACCGAATTTTGGTTAATATATATTAAGCTAACAAGTTGAATAAAATGAAAAAAGAGCCTTTATCTAACGCAGAGAAACAAAAGCGGTATCGCGAACGTCAAAAAGAGCGAGGAAAACAAGAAATACGTGGATACATGACGCAAGAAGCAAAAGAATGCTATCAGTTAATCACAGAACAAACAGGTTGGAATGATAGTATTATTATGAGTAATGCCATTCGTTTGACATATGCGGCATATAAAAATGGTCAAATTGCATTACTTAATAGCTGGCTGAAAAAAAATAATTTATAAACCACGTACTCGGCTATAATTGACCAATAAGTTAAATAAAATACGCTAGAGTGCTATTTTTTCCGTTGTGTTGGCTTGGCTTTCGCTATATTCTTAACGGGCTTTAAAATACGCAATTTTATTAATATGAGTAAGGTATTTGTCCTTTGATTAACGTTTTATTAGTAGATGATCACGAATTAGTACGCACAGGTATTAGAAGAATACTTGATGACGTAAAAGGTCTGAAGGTTGTAGGCGAGTGTCAAACAGGTGAAGAAGCTGTTGCTTTTTGCCGCAAGGATGAGCCAAACGTTGTGTTAATGGACATGAATATGCCTGGTATTGGTGGCTTAGAAGCGACAAAGAAAATAATTCGCTACGCACCAGATGTTAAAGTGATCGTGTTAACGGTGTATTGTGAAGACCCTATTCCTACAAAGGTGATGCAAATAGGTGCCGCAGGTTACTTAACGAAAGGCGCTGGCTCAGATGAAATGGTAAACGCCATTAGAGCAGTAAACAGTGGTCAACGATACCTCACACCAGCAATTGCGCAGCAAATGGCACTAAATCAGTTTAAATCACCTGATGAAAACCCGTTTAATGTATTATCTGAACGTGAACTTCAAATTATGCTGATGATCACTCGGGGTGAAAAAGTACCTGATATATCAGAACAATTAATTTTAAGTACTAAAACGATTAACAGCTATCGGTATCGTATGTTTGAAAAGTTAAATGTTAGTAATGACGTTGAACTTACTCACCTTGCTATTAGGCATGGAATGTTAAAAACCGAAACGCTTTAATTTGTTTTGTCTCAAGAACAATCAACCACATTTGAATATAAAGCCTTCCTGGCCTCGGTAACCGAGCAGCCAGGCGTTTACCGTATGTATGATGATAAACGTACGGTCATTTACGTTGGTAAAGCGAAACACCTTAAAAAACGCCTTTCAAGCTACTTTAGAAAAGACGTAGGCAGTAATAAAACGCGTGCTTTAGTTAAACAAATTTCAGCAATTGATGTAACCGTCACCAATACGGAAGCTGAAGCGTTAATTTTAGAAAATAATTACATTAAAAAGTACCTTCCTAAGTACAATATTTTATTAAGAGATGATAAATCTTATCCCTATTTGTTAATTACTGATCATAAACATCCAAAACTTGGATTGCACCGCGGTGGTAAAAAAGTAAAAGGAGACTACTTTGGCCCGTACCCAAGCGCGGGCGCAGTATGGGAAAGCTTACGTTTAATGCAGAAGTTGTTTCCTATACGTCAATGTGAAGATAGCTATTATCGTGCCCGTAGTCGACCTTGTTTACAATACCAATTAGGCAGGTGCTCCGCGCCATGTGTAGATAAAATTAGCGAGTCTGACTACCAAGAACAAGTGAATCTGGCAAAATTGTTCCTGCGAGGAAAAAGTTCTGATGTAATCGCAGATTTGGTAGATAAAATGGAACATGCAAGTGCTGAATTAGCATTTGAAAAAGCAGCGCGTTTTAGAGATCAAATTTCTACATTGAGAAAAGTACAGCAGCAACAATTTGTTAGTGGTATTGCGGCTGAATTGGATGTAATAGGCTATTATCGCCATCATTCTCAAGTGTGTATTCATTTACTATTTATTCGTGAACATAAAATTTTAGGCAGTAAAAGTTATTTTCCGACCGTACCTTCTGATACCGATGACCAAGAAGTTATTGAAGCGTTTATTCAACAACATTATTTTGGCAACTCATTAGAAACAGGTAATACACCTAAAGAAGTTGTGGTGCCTTTTAAAATAGAAAACAGTCAACATTTAGCTGAATTATTAATGCAACAAGCAGGGTTCGATGTGAAAATGTCTTACCGGGTTAAATCTGAACGTGCGCAATACATTAAGCTTGCAAACACTAATGCACAAATTGCTTTGCAAAGTAAAAATGCTCATAAAGAATCAATGCAAAGTCGATTTGATGCATTAAATGAAGTATTTGAAATGGGGAATGGAATTCAACGTATTGAATGTTTTGATATCAGTCATACCATGGGGCAACAAACTATTGCATCTAATGTAGTCTTCAATAGAGAAGGGCCGCTAAAAAGCGATTATCGTCGATACAATGTTGTTGGCATTACCCCAGGTGATGACTACGCTGCAATGGCTTTTGCTTTAAATAAACGCTATGGAAAACTGACTAACGAAGATAATTTACCAGATATTGTGTTTATTGATGGTGGTAAAGGTCAACTGGCTAAAGCAGAACAGTTTTTTGCTGAGCTCAATTTAAATAATACGCCTTTATTAGTTGGGGTTGCCAAAGGTGAGTCTAGAAAGCCAGGGTTAGAAACACTTATATTAGCAGGTACGCATCAATTAATCTCTTTGCCTGGTACGTCACCCGCATTGCATCTAGTGCAGCATATTCGTGATGAATCACACCGATTTGCTATTGCAGGACATCGTGCTAAAAGACAAAAAGTCAGTAAAAAGTCTACATTAGAAACAATACCGGGTATAGGCGCTAAAAAACGGCAGGCATTATTGAAATTTCTTGGCGGCTTGCAAGAAGTACAGGCCGCGGATAAAAATACCTTAGCTAAAGTACCTGGGATCAGTAACTCACTTGCTGAAACTATTTATAATGCTTTACATGACAATTAACCCCAGTTGTGTAAAATGTCTGAAACGATTTTGTTCGTAGACTTTTGACAGCTACGTTAATCGATATACTAATGAGCCTAGAAGTAATATGTGGACCATCCCAAACCAAATTACATTATTTAGAATTACCTTAATTCCAGTTTTTATTATTGTTTTTTATTTACCTATCTCTTGGAGTCATTTTGGTGCGTTTGCTATTTTCTGGTTAGCGGCCGTAAGTGATGCACTTGATGGTTACTTAGCACGTAGGTTAAATCAATCATCGGCTTTTGGTGCATTTATAGACCCTGTGGCTGATAAGCTGATGGTTGCAGCGGCATTAATCATGATCGCGGCTGACTTTGAAGTATGGTACGTTGCAGTGCCTGCAATGATTATGATTTCCAGAGAAATATTTATTAGTGCCTTACGGGAGTTTATGTCTTCAAAAGGTAAACGAGATATTGTTGCCGTTTCTACTTTAGGCAAATATAAAACAGCCGCACAAATGCTGGGGGTGATGGGACTAATTTGGCAGCCTAATTATGATATACCGTTAATCTTATTTAATTTCCCGCATGAAATTTTAATGTTTGCAGCTTATGCCTTTTATTATATCGCGACGGTTCTTACTGTTATTACAATGGTGAGCTATTTTAAAGCTGCTTGGCCAGAGTTAAAGCATTAAAATAAACATAAATTTAGTAAAAAATCGACAGATCAGTCGGTTTTTAACCAGTTGAATTAAAATTGATATTAAATTGTTGACTCACATAATTTTCTATGTAGAATGCTCCTCCAGTTGACAGGGAGTCAGCAAATGAAGCGGCTGTAGCTTAATTGATAGCACATTGTTTTCAATGTGAATGTCACTAAGGTACAGAGAGTGAGTATCGTTACTTGCTCACGCTACTCTTTAAATAGAGTGAACAATATGAAGCGGCTGTAGCTCAGTTGGTAGAGCATCACGTTGCCAACGTGAATGTCACGAGTTCGAGTCTCGTTAGCCGCTCCAATTTTAATAAGGAAGTTAAATTTGACTACCCACGTGGTTGATGAAACGGCGGGTTGGCAGAGTGGCTATGCAGCGGATTGCAAATCCGTGGACCTCGGTTCGACTCCGGGACCCGCCTCCACTTTGCCCGGGTGGTGGAATTGGTAGACACAAGGGATTTAAAATCCCTCGCTGGTAACAGCGTGCCGGTTCAAGTCCGGCCCCGGGTACCATTTCATCCTACGTCAGTAGTTGAATTATAAAAAAAGCTTGCGCTATTATGCGCAGCACTTAAATGAAGCGGCTGTAGCTCAGTTGGTAGAGCATCACGTTGCCAACGTGAATGTCACGAGTTCGAGTCTCGTTAGCCGCTCCAATTTAATACTGTTTAAGCGACTGTAACTCAGTTGGTAGCGCATTGTTTTCAATGTGAATGCCACTAAGGTACAGAGAGTGAGTCTCGTTACTTGCTCATGCTACTCTAGAAATAGAGTGAATAATATGAAGCGGCTGTAGCTCAGTTGGTAGAGCATCACGTTGCCAACGTGAATGTCACGAGTTCGAGTCTCGTTAGCCGCTCCAATTTCTTACAACAATATAATTTGTAAGAGCGTAGGTTAACCAATACCTACGATAAAAAACTTCCCTTATGCCCGGGTGGTGGAATTGGTAGACACAAGGGATTTAAAATCCCTCGCTGGTAACAGCGTGCCGGTTCAAGTCCGGCCCCGGGTACCATTACTTTATGTAATAAAAAATTTGTATGAAGCGGCTGTAGCTCAGTTGGTAGCGCATTGTTTTCAATGTGAATGTCACTAAGGTACAGAGAGTGAGTCTCGTTACTTGCTCATGCTACTCTAGAAATAGAGTGAATAATATGAAGCGGCTGTAGCTCAGTTGGTAGAGCATCACGTTGCCAACGTGAATGTCACGAGTTCGAGTCTCGTTAGCCGCTCCAATTTCTTACAACAATATAATTTGTAAGAACGTAGGTTAACCAATACCTACGATAAAAAACTTCCCTTATGCCCGGGTGGTGGAATTGGTAGACACAAGGGATTTAAAATCCCTCGCTGGTAACAGCGTGCCGGTTCAAGTCCGGCCCCGGGTACCATTTTCATGATCTTTTTATCATTCTAATTCAATTTTAAAACCCTTGAGTTACCATGGGTAGACGCATATACAAGTAACGATTTAAAATCTCTCGTTGGTAACAGCGTGCCGGTTCAAGTCCGGCCCCGGGTACCATTTCATATCAGAGTTTTTCAACATTGTTAACTAGTATGATTCATAACGATCTGTTTCTATCCATAATTGTAATACTGTAACTCTTCTATCAAGTCAGAATTGACGGCATCACTGTACGAACTCTTTATTTTTAGTTATATTGCATCACTCTCATCTTATGATTGAATATATAGTTACGTATTTTTTATCACCAAGCAGTAGACCTATTCAATGAACGATAAGGAACTAGAATATAGCTCACTGGAATCTCTTATGGCCTTTACTGTTTTGTATAGTCACATAAGATATTTTCACCCGTCGGCTAATACAATCGCTTGTGATTGGGAACAATTTTTAATACATTCAGTGATTAATTTTTCCACGTCACATAGCGAGACGGAGTTATTAAATAAATTAAAAAGTACCTTTAAGACTCTTGCGAATTTGCGGTTTATTCGTGAAAGCTATAGCACTAACAAAGAATCGATCTTACAAATAGAGAATGGTAAAAAACAATTTTGGCAACATTTGGGCATTTGCTTAGGAGATGAAGGAAGTTGCTATAAAAGTGAACTGATTCCACATAAAAGCTGGATAAAACAGCAACCTGAAGAATCCACTGCAAAAGAGTGGATAAGGTTGAAAATACTGAAAGGCTGGCATGTGTTAATGCCTTTATTTGGTGATAATACAGCCACAACAACAGGTAATCAACGTTCAGTAAATGAATTAGCCTTCACTCAACCTAGGAAATCGGTTTTATTACTTGCTGATACCATTTTGTCATGGTCAATTCTATATCATTTTTATCCCTATCCAGAATGTAGTGAAATACGAAATTTAAAAACGTTAGAAAAAGCACTTAGTATGGCACTAAATCAAAATGAACAATGCTTAGCCTACTTAACTAAAATACTAAACGACGGACATGCTCATGTGGTAACTGCAGCCCATTTAGGGTATAGAAGAGCTTTAGTCCCTTTTTCCTGGCAGGTGATCGATAATCAAGTCGTTATTACTAAAAACAGTCATACTTTTTACTGTGGGGATATTGTAAAGTCAATCAACGGAGTGTGTATTAACGCATTAATGACAGAATATTTATCACGTTTTTCAGGTAAAGCTGAATTTTGTCAATATCTTGCTTTTCGGGAGGTTTTATCCACTCATATGGAAAGTGGCAATGTGTTTCAAATTCAAAGAAATCGAGAAATATATGATATCTACACTGATAGCATTCAAGTTAAAACTGAGCAACAAGTTTGCTTTCAATTATTAGAAGGCAATATTGCTTACTTTGATTTAACCAAAAACTCTGTCGAGGAGCTACTACCTAGGTTGGCTGAGGTAAATCGATATAAGGGCGTTATTTTTGATTTGCGAGGTTACCCTATAGACGCTGATATTTTACTTCAACATCTACTCACTAGCCTTGATCTACACGATAAATGGATGGAAGTTCCTGTTTCCACAAACCCAAATCATCATATGTTAAAATTTGAGTTTTATGGTTGGGGATTAGAACCAGTTCAACCACACATTAATACAACAGTTTGTTTCTTAACCAATATTAAGGCGGTAAGTTATTCTGAATCTATTTTGGCAATAGTAAAATACTATAATTTAGGCACTATTATTGGTGAAAAAACAGCTGGAGCAAATGGCGATGTTCAACAGATATCCTTACTGAGTGGTGGAGTTATGTACTTTACGGGCATGAGAGTTTCATTACTAGACGGTTCTCAGTTACACGGCGTTGGAATTTCTCCTGATATTGAAATTAAACAAACTTATGAACAGTTAATACGCGGCAGATATGATTCATATATAGAAACTGGTATTAATTATATTAAGGGTCAATCTAATTATCATAGAAATCAGTAATTTTACATTATCTGGTACCACAGTTCTCGGATATTCCCATCAAAAAAGCGCAGATTCTTTTCGTTTAGTTATTATAGGCTAAACCGATGAGAACAGATCTCTTGATTTTCTTCAATAGGTCATTGTGTTAAAAATATTATCAAATATAAAATTCTATTTTTTTCTTCCCAAAAAGTGATGGTTGATCGTTATACCCCTCAAACGTTGCATATTTTATGTAGCGCTTTTAACTGTGTAAACAATGGAAACTTTGAGGGAACTTCTGTGAAAATAAATACAAAAAAATCACCAATAGCATTAGCTTTAGCTACTTATATTGCTTGTACTAGCGTAGCTGTAGGTGAAGAGCAAGAACAACAAAAAGACAAAAAAGCGTTATTAGACTTAGAAAAAATAGTGGTAACAGGTTCAACTGGGCGAGGCGTAACAAAGTTAGAATCTTCAGTATCAATTACAACATTAAACGAAGAGCAACTTGCACGAGAAATGCCCCTTGGAACGGCTGATCTGTTAGAAGTTATTCCGGGGTTTTGGGTAGAAGATTCAGGCGGAGAAACCAATAATAATGTTGCACCTCGCGGTTTGAGAGGTGGTGAAGGTTTTCGTTACATTGGTGTAGAAGAAGATGGTTTACCTGTTGTTTATGATGGGGTTTGGGTTGACTTTTATCAGCGTCAAGATATCACTATTGAAACGATGGAAGCGGTACGGGGTGGGACCAGTGGTTTGTTGACTACTAACGGCCCAGCAGCGTTAGTAAATTTTATCACTAAAAAGCCAGATGATATTGAAGAAGGGGCAATAAAGTTAAGTGCTGCTGATTATGGCATGTATCGAGTAGAAGGGTTTTATAGTAGCCCTATTTCTGAAAACTGGAAGATGCTTGTTGGTGGCTTTTATCGACAATCCGACGGTGTACGCGATACCCAATTTACCGCAGATGAAGGTGGCCAAATTCGTTTGAATTTAGTACGAGACATAGATAACGGCCAATTAACCTTATCTGCAAAACACTTAGATGATCATACGACATTTTTTGTTCCCATTCCTATGCAAAATCAAAGTGACCCTCAAGGTATACCTGGCTTTGAACCTAAAAGCGACACGATGATCGGTAATGGCCAACGACAATTAAAATATTTAAAACAAGATGGAAGTTACTTAACCAGAGATTTAAAAGATGGACAGCATACCGTTCACAGCACACTAGGGGCGCATTTAGAGTTAGATTTAACCGATAATTTATATCTTGATGCAGCAGCACGCTATTCACAATTTGAAAACGATATGTATATTTTATTGAATTTTGATAATTCAACGTTAGTGGAAGCGCAATCAAGGTTACTTGCTGATGATGCACAAGGGTTAGTTGAACAATTTGCAGATCAAGGTGCAACAAATGCAATGTTACGATATGTGGATACACAACAGTTGGTGGATAATCCAAGTGAGTTAAATGGCAACGGTTTAGTGACGACTAGTTACCCGTTATATTCTAGGTATGAAGCTGAGCAATTCGTATCAAAGTTAAGCCTAACGTTTGAAAATGACCGTCATAGCTTAACAGCGGGGTGGTTATATGCCTTTGTTGATGCTGATGATTTGCCCGTTGATAAATGGGAATCATTCTTTTTAACTGATGTTACAAGTAATGCAAGATTGCTTGATATTGTCGCAGTTGATGATGATAAAAATGTCATTGGTCAATTAACTGATAAAGGTTCAACAGGTTATGCACCTGGTTGGGGACAAGCTACGGCTTATGGTGAGTCCAGTTCACATTCCTTATTTGTTAATGAACAATATCAAGCGACGGATAAGTTGCGTTTAGATGCTGGTATAAGAATAGAGTGGCTCGACCTAGACAGTACAGCTTCCGGCACTAGGTTTGCAGTTCCAGTAAAAGGTGCTTTTGATGAAAATGGCCAAGATACCGATAACAACTTAGCAAATAATTATACTGATATGCCGTCAAATGACTTTTATAAGAAGTCATTAAGCGAGACAGAGACAGCTTGGACGGTAGGTTTTAACTACAAATTAAACAGTAATATCTCTATGTTTGGACGATATGCTGATGCCTTTGAAATGCCTCGCTTATTAAGTCATGGACAAACGATTCATGCAGGTGAAGATGCGAGCTTTAATGAAGCCGTTAATTTAACGTTTTCTGAGTTAGGTATACGTTATGCTAGCCAAATATTTGGCACATCTGTTACGTTATTTAATACTAAGTTTAAAGATTTAACTGAACGTAATTTCACTGGAGCTGATGGTACTGTCTCTAATCAAACCATTGATACAGTAACAAAAGGTGTGGAATATGAGGCAAGTTGGCGACCAACTAGCAATATTACTGTTGAGGTTGCTGGTGTAGTACAGCGTCCAGAGATGGAAGGATTTACCGGTAATTTTGCTAGCTGGGAAGGCAAACAAGTCAAACGTACACCGAAAGTACAATTACGGGTAACACCTACATATTATTTCGATAATGGTAATGCATACTTAACTGTACATCATATTGGTGACCGTTTCTCTGATGGTCAAAATCAATTTGAATTACCCGCTTACACGACTTTTGATGCAGGCATTAATTATACATTTACAGACAATGTAAATTTGCATATTAAAGCAACTAATCTTACAGATGAAATTGGCCTTACAGAAGGTAACCCTAGGGCTATCAACGATCAACAAGCTGGTTATGATTATTATTATGCACGTCCGATTCTAGGCCGCACTTTGAATGCCTCTGTCACTATAAACTTCTAACCTTACACACGTTGAAGGCATAAATGTGTCGTCGTTTATTCGTCGACACCCATTATTTTTATTGCCCCCGCGGGCAACTGCGGGCTTTTTTAGTTAGGAAGCTAATGTGAAATATTTGATCACGCTATTTTTTATTTTATTACAGACACCAGTGTTTCCAGCACAACAAAGTACACCTGTACTTTTTCCATATCCTGAGAAGGTAACTTGGCACAAAGAACACTTTAACGTAAATCGACATACAAGCTTTTATGTAAACGATGAACGTGCTCGTAAATCTGCAATATTATTTTCTAAAGAGATCCAACCAACAACAGGGTATTTATTTCCTTTTAACGAGCAACTTAAATCAAACCAAGTCAGATTTATCATTGATCCAAAAATTAGTCATGACGAAGGTTATATACTGGAAGTTTTAAGTGATGTTATTACATTAAAAGCAAATAGTGAAAAAGGCCTGTTCTATGCGAGCCAAACTTTACGGCAGCTTTTAAACCGTGATATTGAAACGAAAACACCAATCAATCGCAGTTTTTGGCCTATACAAGGTGTAACAATTACAGACAAACCTGCTTTTAAATATCGTGGTATGCACCTCGATGTTAGCCGACATTTTTATGATATTGATTTTATCAAAAAGTACATAGATTGGTTATCACATCATAAATTTAATAAATTTCAATGGCATTTAACAGACGACCAAGGCTGGCGAATTGACATTAATTCATATCCAAAGCTTACAAAAATAGGTAGTGAACGTTCGAAAACCGTCGTGGGTCATACTTATGACTACCAACCAATATATGATGATTTACCTCATCGTGGTTTTTATACCCAAGCACAAATAAAAGAAGTGGTAGAATATGCCCAAAATAAGCATGTTGAAATTATTCCTGAAATTGACATTCCGGGTCATTCAACGGCAATAATTGCTGCTTATCCAGAACTTTCTTGTCATGGAAAAAATGTAAACGTTGAAAGTCATTTTGGTATTTTCGAACAAGTGCTTTGTCCTACGGATATAACAATGACCTTTTTAGCAAGTGTATACCGAGAAGTCGCAGACTTATTTCCTAGTCAGTATATACATATTGGTGGTGACGAAGTAATTAAAAAGCAATGGTTGCAAAGTGCTCAAGTGCAATCTTTAATGCAAGAATTAAATATTACTACAGGTGAGCAATTACAAAGCCATTTTATACATCAAGTAACAAGTATTTTAACCTCACTAGGTAAAAAGGCTGTTGGTTGGGATGAAATACTTGAAGGTGGTGCACCCAATACTGCACTGATTACGTCATGGCGGGGTATTGAAGGAGGTATTCAAGCGGCAAAACGTGGTAACCATGTAGTGATGACTCCTTATCAATTTACCTATTTTGATGCGTATCAATCTCGCTCTATAGATGAACCTAAAGCTATTCATGGCTTTTTACCGATAGAGAAAGTGTATCAATTTCAGGTTGTTCCTGAACAATTAACACCTTTGCAAAGCCAACATGTTATTGGAGTTCAAGGTGCACTCTGGACTGAATATATAAAAACAGAACAACATGCTCAATATATGATATTTCCTAGGCTTGCGGCATTAGCAGAAGTCGCTTGGTCTACCAATAAAAGTTGGCAAAGGTTTAACAAACAATTAGATCGTTTAACTCAACGCTACCATGCAATGGGGGTTAATAGTAGTGATGCTTATCTAGTTCCTTGGGTTGAGAAAGTAACAGCAACATCTAACAAGGTTGATGTATTGTTTTCTCAATTAAATGAACAAAGAGAGTTGGTTGTTGAACAAGACAATAAAAAACATGAGGTGAAATACCTTTCAATTAATTCAGCCATTACTGTTAGTGATGCTAAATTACATACATTAAAAGCCTATACTCAGTCAGGTGATAATCAGTCAAAGCCAGTGCAAATTACGGTAGCGCCACATAAGGCAATTCATAAAAAAATTACATTTAAATATGCACCAGCTAACAACACCGAGCATCGGATTAATGATGGCATTTTTGCATATGATCAATATTATGATGTAAATAACTTTACGGTTTTTCAGGGGGTTAATTTAGATGCGGTGATAAATTTTAACCAGCAAGAGCAGGTATCGCGTGTTGTGTTCGGTATTGATGCAGGAAGGCATAGGCAATTAGTTCCACCTGAAAGTATTGAAATTCATAGTTCTGAGGATGGCAACAAATGGCAACTTGTTAAATTATTGAGTGATAACGACATTAACGGCCCGTTAGTTGATATTCGTTTCACGACAATTAATACACAATTTTTAAGGGTAGTGGCGATAAATAAAAAGCAGTCTTTAGATCCGCAAATACCGCTATTACCACTTTATGTCGATGAAATAGCCGTATTTTAATAAGAGATATTTTTTATTCTCAGATCCTTAGCGTCGTTCGTTATAGTATTTAAGGGCAAATTTAAGTAAGCAATTTTTATCAATGACAAATACATTAAGGAAAATTGAGCAGTCTACACAAGATGATCAATATAAAGCACAGATTAAAACGCTTTATATTGATCATTATAGGCGCTTGATACATCACGTAATGAAAAAAGGGCTGTCTCATAAAGAGGCTGAAGACATTGCTCAAGAAGCTTTCGTAAAGTTACTTGGTCTCGAAGACAAAGGTATTTGCAATTATATTCAAGCTTATCTATATAAAATTGCCACAAACCTATCCATAGATAAATTAAGAAGACAAACAAGAAGCCCCGTTGATGTAAGTGATGATTTAACCTCTCATGGGGTAAATCATACATCACCTGAAAGATCATTAGAAAACCAAGACTCCTTAGCATTAATCAAAGACTCTCTGAGGAAATTACCTTTAAAATGTCGCCAAGCATTTGTTTTATATAAAATTAAAGGTATGGAATACCGAGAGATTGCTGAAACAATGCAAGTTTCAGAGAGCATGGTACGAAAATATGTACTGCAAGCTGTAAGAAGTTGTTATCAGCACTTAACAGTTAATTCGTAAAGCGGATCAAGTATGAGAAAACAAATGAACGACGTAACAATTAAAAAAGAACAACGCTTGCTGATAGAAGATACCGCTGCAGAATGGTTACTTTTGCTCGAGGAGTGTCCGACAAAAGACAATCAAGCAGCACTTACTCATTGGTTAAACGAAAGCAAGCAGCATCAAATTGTCTATCAAAAGATGAAGCAGGCATGGACAAATAGTGACATGTTAACCGAAGAAGATATTTTACAACCCCATGAACGTGTTAACTTACTTTCTAAGCAAAAACCTTCCAATAGCACTTTCTTCAATCGCTTTTTTTGGCCAACTACCCTTTTAAGCTGTACGTTAGCGTTGGTGGTAGTCAGCGTATTACCCTTTACATCGACAAACCATAACAATAGCCCTTTACATCAAGATGAGCTTACGGTTAATGCAGAGTCATATAAAACCAACATTGGTGAAACTAAACAGATAACATTAGCCGATAAATCAATCTTAGCGCTAGCCTCCGGTAGTGAAGTTTCAGTAAATTATACGGCAAAGAAAAGAAATATTGAGTTATTAAAAGGGGAGGCATTATTTTCTGTTACCACGGATAAAACAAGACCTTTTATTGTGACCTATCGTGGTAGAATCGCCCAGGCATTAGGCACTGCGTTTAATGTGAAAGAATCACAAGGAAATATGCATATTCAGGTGTTGGAAGGTACAGTAAAAGTCGCTTCGATAGCAAATAGCCAGTTATTTAATAAAGTATTAAATGCCGGCCAAGGAATAGCTATCACTCAAAATGGCAGTATGTCTGATGTGCTTAAACACACTAATCGTGAAAAAATGGACTGGCAAAAAGGGCGTTTAAGTTATGTTAACGTATCACTTGCTTCTGTTATTTATGATATAAGCCGATATGTTCCATTGCATATATATATTCAAGACAAAAGTGTTGCTGATATGAGGTTTACAGGTAATATCAAACTTGACAGTATTGAACAATGGTTTACTGATTTGCCTGATATATTCCCATTAAATATTCAACAATATGGTGATACAAAGGTGATGACAAAGAGGGAATAACCTTTAAGTCCTAACAATAAGAAATGATAACGCAACAGGACAACTTTCAAACAAATACTTATCAAGCCAGGCGCAAAACGCACTGGCTCTTTGTGTTTATTGTACTTGCACAACCTTTTAAAGTATTTAGTCAGTCGATGATTGATGCAAAGCAGGAGTATCGCTTTGCTCATTTAAACTTGGAACAAGCATTAGTTGAAGTTGCGAAATTAAATAATACGCAATTGATCATGCAAGCAAAATCATTAACTGAACAAAAACGTACGATCAGCTGCTTTTGCAGTATCAGCGAAATCCTAGATTTATTACTTAAAAATACTCACTATCGATATAGAGTTTCTAAAAGTGGCAGTATTCTTATTGATCTAAAGCCAAAAGTGGTTAATAAAACTGTAGCAATAGATAGTACTGAAAATTATGAACGTATACTTATTACGGGCTCTGCCCATGATGCAAAGTCAATTTTAAGAAGTACAAGCGCAGTAACCGTTTATAACAAATCAACGTTTATCTCACAAGGGCTGCCAAACAGCGCAGATATGCTAAAACACGTTCCAGGCTTTTGGGTTGAAGACTCAGGCGGTGAAGCCAATAATAATGTCGCTCCAAGAGGGCTTAGAGGCGGGGAAGGCTTTAGATTTATCAGTGTGATGGAAGATGGTTTGCCAATTAGTTATGACGGGATATGGGTCGACTTTTTTCAACGGCAAGATATTATGACGAGTGCAGTAGAAACCATTCGAGGGGGCAATAGTGGTATTGTCAGTTTAAATGGCCCTGCCGCAGTCGTGAATTTTATCTCTGATGACAGTAGTAATGCTCAAAAGAATGAGTTTGTTATTAAACAAGGAGTTGGCCATAAATCTACACGGTTTGATTTAAAAACTGTAGAAAAAGTAAATAATAATTGGCACTTGGCATATGGTGGCTTTTATCGAAAAAGTGATGGTATTAGAGAGCCAGGGTTTACAGCAGACAAAGGGGGACAATTTAAAGTAGTCAGCAACTATAAAAATAAATACCACTCGATTAACGTGGTAGGTAAAATACTTGATGATAAAACAACATTTTATTCACCAATTGTTTTCACCGGAAAAGAATCTCCACAAGCGGTAAAACAGCTATCATCAACACATGGCACTTTACTGAGTAAAGCATTCACTTCATTGCCATTTACCTATCCTTTGCATGAATCAAACGTAACAAAAGCTTATAATATTCAAGATGGCCAACAAACGAATATGCAGTCATTAGGCATTTTTGGTCATCACGAGGTGAATGCACATTGGCGCTTATCATATAAATTTCGTTACTCAGATATGAAAAACGAAATGCTTACCATGCTTAATCTCGATAATAATACAATTTCTACCGCGAAAGAGTATTTGTCTTCTGAGCAAATAAATGATTTTATCAATAAAAATAAGTTTATGGGAGCAGTACAACCCGTATTAAAAAGTACAGCCGACAATACAATAATAGATAACAAAAGCGATAAACTATTTTCATTAGCGCATCCTTTATATTCAAAGTATGAGCAATATCAATGGCTCAGCAATGCCAATATTTCATTTGATTATGATATGTTCAGTGGCACATTTGGCCATTATTTTGCGAGAAGTCAGTATACCTCGTTACCTTTAGATAAATGGCTAGGGCAGTATTTGATAGATGTAAAACATCAACCACAGCGATTTGATGTGATTGCATTGAATAATGCAGGCGATGAAGTTGCCAAGATGACAAGAGAAGGGCAACTTTCATTAACGGGGCCTGCTTATATTGATGGTACAGGCCTTGTGCGATCACACTCATTATACGGACAGCTAACCATTGATGCTTTGGAAGAGTTAAGCTTTGATCTTGGCTTACGAACAGAAAATCTACACTTAACTTCAACAGCACAAACAGATAAACAATACTTTATTGACCAACAATATCCGGTGCGTTACTCCTCAGGAAATTATTTTACGCGTGAAAAAAAATTCAAAGAATTTGCATGGAATATTGGGATTAACTTTACGCCGTATAGTAACGTGGCCTTATTCGCCAATATAGCTGATGCTTTTGAAATGCCAAGAGTCACTAGCTTTGGCAACGCAATAGGATGGTCTAATTCGGTAGAAAGTGTGCCTGACAACCTTACTTTTGAACAACCTGTTAGATTAACCTTTGGTGAACTGGGTGTAAGATATGATGATGGTGATTCGTCTATAACTGCGATTGTATTTCAAACTAAGTTTGAGCCGCTATTGGTGAATGTATATCGAGGTAAGTCAGTATCAGATACTATTTTTATGAATACAAAAACAAAAGGACTTGAAATTGAATTTTCTCAACAAGTGAATCAGATTTTTTCGATTAAGGGCACAAGTGTGTGGCAGCGAGCTCGTTTTAATAATATTCCGTTGGGTTATGAAGAAAGCATTTATAATGGCAATCAAATTACCAGAACACCTGAATTACAGGTTAGGCTTGAACCAATGTTAACAATAGATAACTTTAGTTTATCGATTCGATATCATTATATTGGTGATCGGTTTTCAGATATTGCAAACAAACGAAAATTACCACATTTTCAATATGTTGATATGAATGCAAAATGGCAATTAACCTCGCAACTGGCAATCAATTTAGTGGGGAAAAATATTTTTAATTCTTACGGCCTAACGGAAGGAAACCCTCGCACTAATGATGGCTTATCGTCAGCTTCGCATTATTACGCTAGGCCAATATTTGGTCGCGCTTTTAGTTTATCGATACAATACAATTTTTAAAGGTATTTACATTTTGTAAAGTGTAGGAGTCAAATCAACGTGGTATTACGGTATTTATAACCTTTCTTAAGCTGTAAAATATTGTCAAAAAGTAACAATTAACACAGAAAAAGCATTCGTATGATGATCAACAGACCATAGAGAACAGCCCTTCAAATTTACTACTATTAACCCGCGTGATAATGAATATCACTGATTCTATATTAGAGAAATAAACCTAAGTCGTTTAGCTTAAAGGTCATACCACTATGCTTGGTTTAATGATGAGGAAGGCGAAATGACAACAACACAAAATACTCCTGAACATGGGCAAGAAATCACGCTGAATACCAATGGCAGTTTAAACGTACCTAATGCACCTATTATTCCGTATATCGTCGGTGATGGCATTGGCATTGATATTACACCAGTGATGTTAAAAGTAGTGGATGCTGCCGTAGCAAAGGCATATGGTGGTGATAAACGAATAGTTTGGTTGAAAACCTACGCAGGCGTTAGTGCTACGGAACATTTCAATGATGATATTTGGCTGCCTGATGAAACGGTTCAGGCATTTAAACAATATAAAGTAGGGATTAAAGGCCCGTTAGATGCACCAATAGGTAGTGGCTTACAATCGTTAAGTATTCAACTGCGTGAACAGTTAAAAGTGAAACATAGTATATTTTCGTTTCAGTGCTTTGATGGATTACCTAAATTCATTAATCATCAACAACAAATAGATATTGAGGTGTTTCAAGGCCAACCCTCTTTATTTTCGAATAAAGAACTCAATCAACAAACGGATGATGAAAGCTTTACGAGTACCATCGCTATTAATCGTTCTGATGTGGAACAATTATTAAAAAAAGCGATTGAGCATGCGGTTGCACAAGATAAAAGGAGTGTTGCCTTAATACATGATGGCGGAAATACCGCAGACTTTACAGATGCGATTTGTCGTTGGGGATATCAGTTAGCAAAAACAGAATTTGATGGCAAAGTTATTAATGGTGGTCCTTGGGTGAGTCTTATTAACCCTAAAACAGGTACTGAAATCATTATTAAAGACATCAGTGTGGAGTCGATGATAGCACAACTTGTTTTAAACCCTGCTGAATATCAAGTGTTAGTTGCACCGTTTGCTTACGGACCAAGCTTACAAAGTTTATTATCTACATTAAGCAATACAACAGGTATTACTCCTGCGTGCTATTTAAGTGATGATGCAGCTGTATTCGAAGCAACACATGGTACTGCTCAAAAGTATGCTGGATTAAATAAAGTAAACCCAAGCGCTTTATTACTTGCTGCTGTGTTGATGTTGAGACATATGGGATGGCACGAAGCGGCGGATAATATTGTAAAAGGAATTCGTGATGCGATCAGGGCTAAAACAGTCACTTATGATCTAGCAAACAAAATAGCAGATAGTACCATGCTAACTAGCTCTGGCTTTGGTGATTGCATCATTGAACATATGAAAATTACTCAATAATATTTTTCATATAGCAGACATAAAAAAACACAGCCTCAGCTGTGTTTTTTTAATATCGGTATTACTATTCAGTTACATCGTCAAAGTCAGACGGTTTGATCACAGATGCGTGATGGCCTTTTGGCCCCGCATTTAGTTCGTAATCAACATCTTGTCCTGCTTTTAATGTACGATAGCCGTCCATTTCGATTGTGGAATAGTGCGCGAAAATATCTTCACCACCGTCATCAGGACGGATAAAACCAAAGCCTTTTGCGTTGTTAAACCACTTCACTTTACCGTGAGCCATACATCAACTTCCTTCTAAATTCATCGGTAATTCGTTATGCTTCCCCAGAAACATTAAGTTCAGTAAATAGTGACTAAAAAATAGTCACTGATTAAATCGTAGATAATAAAATAAATTAGTCAAGTTTTATTCACAACTAATTAACCTATTATTTTTAATTTTTAACAAAATTGTTAAAGCAAATTTTTCTACCACAGACTAATATAAAAGAATGAGCAATTGGAAAGAAATATTCGACAACCAAGAATTGTTGGAAGATGAGGTTGTTGATCAACATCAAAAACCGCCTATGTACAATGTAGTGTTGTTAAATGATGATTACACGCCGATGGATTTTGTCATCGACGTTTTAAAAAAGTTTTTTGGTATGAACGAAGAAAAAGCAACCGATGTTATGCTTGAAGTTCATTACAAAGGTAAAGGTCGTTGTGGCACATTTACTGCAGATGTAGCTGAAACCAAAGTCAGTTTAGTATGCGATTATGCGATAGAAAATCAGCATCCTTTAATGTGTACGATGGAAAAAGTATGATTTTGCGTAGTGTCGAAGTGGAGTAGCCTATGTTAAATAAAGATTTAGAAATTTCGTTAAATATGGCCTTTCGTCAGGCGAAAGAATCTCGTCATGAATTTATGACGGTAGAACACTTATTGTTGGCGTTGTTAGACAATCCGTCTTCAATACAAGCTTTAAAGGCTTGTGGCGCTGATATGATAAAGCTTAGGCAAGAGTTGCTCGACTTTATTGCCGAAACTACACCAGTGATCCCTGCGGAAGAAGAAGAACGTGAAACTCAACCTACCCTAGGGTTTCAACGGGTATTACAGCGTGCAGTTTTTCATGTGCAATCGTCAGGGAAAAGCGAAGTTAGTGGTTCAAATGTCTTAGTTGCCATATTCAGTGAGCAAGAATCTCAAGCGGCTTATTTTCTCAAAAAATCTGATATTAACCGTTTAGATATTGTTAATTATATTTCCCATGGTATCGCTAAGGCGGAAGGGCAGCCAAGTAATAAAGCAGATGAAGAAATAAATCAGCAAGAAGAAGAACCGCGCACAGTGGAAAATTTTGCCACAAATTTAAATGAACAGGCAAAAGTCGGCAGAATTGATCCGCTTATAGGTCGTGCAAGTGAGTTAGAAAGAACGTTACAAGTCCTCGGCCGTCGTCGCAAAAACAACCCCTTATTTGTCGGGGAGGCAGGGGTAGGTAAAACAGCGATTGCTGAAGGGCTGGCAAACCTGATTGTTTCAGAAAAAGTACCTGAGTTTTTAGCTGACACAACTATATACTCTTTAGATTTAGGCGCATTACTTGCTGGGACTAAATATCGTGGTGATTTCGAAAAACGCTTCAAAGCATTATTGAAAGAACTTGAGCAAGAAGGGAATGCCATCTTATTTGTTGATGAAATACATACAATTATTGGCGCTGGCGCAGCTTCTGGCGGTATGATGGATGCCTCTAATTTAATTAAGCCATTACTTTCATCAGGTAAATTACGTTGTGTGGGTTCTACCACTTATCAGGAATATCAAAATATTTTTGAGAAAGATCGCGCGTTAGCAAGAAGGTTCCAAAAAATTGATATTGTTGAACCAAGTATTGATGACACCACAAAAATTTTACAAGGCTTGAAAGAAAAATATGAGTCGCATCACGGTATTCGCTATACCAATAAAGCATTGCGTGCGGCAGCACAGCTATCGGCTAAATATATCAATGAACGCTTTTTACCTGATAAGGCAATAGATGTTATTGATGAAGCTGGTGCGAAACAACAATTGCTTGCTAGCTCTAAACGTAAAAAAGTGATTAATGATGGTGATATTGAAACAATAGTGGCGAAAATGGCAAGGATCCCTGAAAAGTCAGTATCCTCGTCAGAGAAAGATAGTTTACATACCTTAGATAGAAACCTTAAATTAGTCGTTTTTGGTCAAGATCACGCGATTGATGAATTAACATCAGTGATACGTTTATCTCGTGCTGGTTTAGGTCAAGAAAACAAACCCGTTGGTTCATTTTTATTTGCTGGCCCTACAGGAGTCGGTAAAACTGAGGTGACTCAACAGTTGTCTAAAGTGCTTGGAGTTGAGTTATTACGTTACGATATGTCTGAGTACATGGAAAAGCACGCAGTTAGTCGCTTAATTGGCGCACCTCCTGGTTATGTCGGTTATGAGCAGGGCGGATTATTAACAGATGCGGTGATCAAACACCCTCATGCCGTTGTGTTATTAGATGAAATAGAAAAAGCACACCCTGATGTTTACAATATTCTATTGCAAGTGATGGATCACGGTACGCTAACGGATAACAATGGCCGTAAAGCTGATTTTAGAAATATTACGCTAGTACTAACGACAAACGCTGGTGTAGCAGAAACAACAAGACAATCAATTGGTTTTAAACAACAAGATCATAGTTTTGATGCACTGAATGAAATCAATAAAATATTTTCACCTGAATTTAGAAACCGCTTAGACAATATTATTTGGTTTAATCATCTAGATGATAATGTAATACATCAAGTCGTAGATAAATTCATTGTAGAGCTACAAGCTCAACTTGATGATAAAGGCGTTTCTCTTGAATTAACCAAAGATGCGAAAAAATGGCTTGCCGTTAATGGTTATGATAAAGCGATGGGAGCTAGACCTATGTCTCGCCTGATTCAAGAGCACTTGAAAAAACCATTGGCTAATGAATTGCTATTTGGGGATTTAGTGCAAGGTGGTGTAGCCAAAGTAGGGGTGAAAAAAGATAAGTTAGTGTTAAGTTTTGAATCTAAAAAAGAACTTGTTGAGCATTAAAGTTACTATTTATTATGTAATTTTATCCTAGGAAAAACGCCACATGATAGTGGCGTTTTTATTGCTTACTTATTGCTTACGTTTAACAAATGTACTAAAGATAAGTAACGAGATCAGGTACCATATAGCGCCTCCGCCACTGCTGCTGCCACCTCCAGTAGTTGGAGGTGGAGTAGTACTGTCATTATCAATAATGGTGACTGTAACAGTATCGTTCTCGCCAAGTAAACTCATGTCATCTGCCGTCAGTGTCACGGTAAATGTTTCATCGCTTTCATCAAGGGTGTCATTGGTAATATTAACGGTGATCGTTTTTTGTATTTCACCGTCTTCAAAGGTTATTGTACCTTCGGTTAACTCATAATCACTGCCATTTAATGCGCTAGCATCATGGGTTTGATAGTTAACCAATAACGCTCCATATGAGCCATTTGAACGGGATATTATTAATGATACTTCATTATCATTTTCATTTATCGAAGTACTCGCCGTTGTGAATGCAACTTTTCCAACAACGGGTTGTTCATCTTCTAAAATGGTGATTGAAAGGTTTTTATCCTCATCATTGATTACAGCTCCATTGGCATTTGAAAGTGATAAGTAAAAAACCCGATCGCCGGAATAATCAGAGTTATTGATGATGTTAACAGTAACCTCTTTCGTGTATTCGCCTTGTGCAAAATTGATCACTTGTTCTTCAAATTGATAATCCACATCATTTACTGCACTTGCATCTATCGCTCCAACCGTTATTGATGCTTCGTTAGGTGCTTGATTCGGCCGTTGTAGGGTCACTGTAACACTAGCTTCACTCTCGGAAACTTCTAAGTTTTCTGTTAACCAAGAAATATTGGCTTGGTCGGTATCTTGTATCGTCACATCAATTTTATCAGGGGTGCCAATATTGCCAGTAGATATATTCTCTAAGGAAAGGTTAAAGGTTTTACCCTGATCAAATTCATTATCTCTTACTGAAGATAAATAAAGTACTTTAAAAAACTCATTGTCTGCAAAGGTCAATGTTTGCGATAACTCTACATAGTCATTTCCAGCGGTAGCTGTTTCAGCATTTGCTTTTAAATCGATACTTATTTCGCCACTTCCACCTTGAGATCGAATCACTTTGAACAAATTAATTTCACTATTTTCTTCAAGGGTAAAATGAGTCAGTTGAAAGTGAATACTACCTGGCTGAGTATTGTGATAAATAGGGTTGGTATCATTCGCAAGTTCAGCGTCATTACTCACACCATCACCATCAAAATCTTGTAAGTCACTGATTGGATCGCACGATGACGCTTTAAAGAAGTTACTGACGTTGATAAAACGTTCAACATAGTTTTGTTGCCAGCATTGAATATCTATTAATCCTGATGTATTGATAGTTTGCCATTGATTATGAAGCTCAAATATAGCGCTAACATCAGTCACATTCGAGTTACTGATGTCCAAGTTATTTAACGCTAAGCCATACTGTAAAGCTGAAATATCATTAACCATAGTATTCGTGATATTTAGGGTGGATAACTTCTGTAGGTTGTTTACAAATGCTAAAGAATTTACTTGAGTATTATCGAGCAGCAACTTGGTTAACTGCGTTAATTCGCCCAAACTTGTTGTATTCACGAACGGGTTATTGCTTAGCGTTAACTCTTCCAAATTAGTTAAAGCATTAAGAGCACTGATATTATTTATATTGTTATCTGCTAAATTTAATTTTTCCAAAAATGGCATCTGGATAATATTTTCAATGCTTTGTAATGAATTGTTGTTAATTTCTAATACGTTCAAACTCGGCATTTGTTCGCCAAGTGGAAGCGTAACAATATCATTATGATCTATTTCAAGCGTTTCTAGTGAAAATAAACCCAAGAGAGGCGAGATGTCAGTAATTTCATTGTGATAAAGCGCTAAAATTTCTAATTTTTTTAAGTTCTCTAATGGCGAAACATCTATTACATCATTGTAGCCTATATATAAAAACCGTAAAAAAGAGAGATTTGCTAACGCAGAAATATCACTTATGTTGTTACTTGATAAATACAAGTATTCCAGTGCATTTAAGTTTTCTAATACCTCAATAGATTGAATGCTATTATTGGTTGCATATAAATAATAAAGTTCGGTTTTACCAGCAAGCGCAGAAAGGTTTTCAATATTATTATCATTTATCCAAAGTTGTTTCATTCGGTTATTGGCTGAAAGTGCAGATATATCAACAATATTATTAAAATCAAGGTACACATTGGTCAACTGGCTTGTTTGTGATAACGCACTAATATCGTTAATGTTGTTATCTGATAAGGATAAGTATGAAAGTTTCGTAAGCCCAGAAAGTGGTGATAAGTCGCTTATGTTATTACTATCTAGCGTTAAGCTAACAATATTTGGAAAATGCTCAATGCCGTTGAGTAAATCAACATTATTAAAACTACAGTAAAGATCAGTCACTTGGCCAGCATATTTAATATCGCTGTTGTTAATGGTATTACTTAAACATTGTTTTAAATTGTTATCGGTTATATTGGCTAATGCTTCATTAGCAAGAGTTAAGTTAGGCTCTGCCTGAAATAAGTTTTCTAGCTCAGTATTTACTTGGTTTAATGCGAAACTAGCATCAGCGCCATTTACAGGATCATTTCTATCGATACCACAAGGTAACTCTGTACATAAAATATCAGGATTTGAAAATTTATATATTTTACCAGCGTTGTTAACAGAATAAGCCATTACCGATGAAAAACCATTGTCTACATCTTGTATTCGATGACCTAAAGCGTAAGGAAATGTATAACCCGTATCTCCTTGTGCACGAGAGTGGGCTAGCCCCATGTTATGGCCTAACTCATGGGCAAGTACATAATCACCACAATCGATACTGGTATGACTAAACATATAATTTGTTGAATTAGCAATGGTTGCATTACCCCACGCTAGACCACAAGCTGTATCACCATCAACAAAAGGGCGTAATAGCGCAACCATATCGGCACCTTGTTCAAAACGAATGTTTTCTATATCACTAAATGCTTCATGTTCGTTAAAGGTAATATCATCAAGTGCAGTATCTGAATCTAATTCGGTTGGGTAATCGACTGACATAATATCAGCCGCTGTTATTTGCATATTGACATTGCTATCAATATAAATTTGATTAGTTACTTCTATTAGGTGTTCAATACGCGTTAACACATCACCATTGTATTCACTGTCGATAAAACTTTGTGGTATGGCATAGACAAATAATACATCAACATTTGCATTGTTTGCTGCAGAGTTTCTTACTTTGGTTGGTGCTGAACGTTTGATATTACCGTGATGTTTAAAATGTTTTTGTTCAGGAGCTACAATATTCTTGTGCTTTGTTAATATTCCTTTTTTGGGTATTTTTACGTCATTGACAAGTGGTGCATGATGTTTAAGTTTTTCTTCGATTATCCAGCCTGATTGCTGTTTACCTTGCGCAACCCATGTTTTTTCTGGTGCAACAATTCGCATAAAAAACTGTTTTTCCCCTAGGGTGATCACCAAAGGTAAGTTTCGTTGCTGTTGATGAATATGAGCAATAATATGTTTTGTATGGGCTTTTTCTTTGATATTGATAATGTTAGCGAGGTAACTTTTACCATCTTTAAGATTTACGGTAAACGTATCACCAATATTAAAAGAGGCCAGGGTACTGGAGTTTAGCGTAAATTTATCGCCTTGCTGATATTTAACACCTATACCTGAATTGCTAGTATGTTGTTCTGCCTGTACGTGACGCCAATTAAATAAATTATCAGCTGCCGATAATTGCGGTGCGATGAGAAAGGTTAAGGCACCTAGAAGATACTTCATATAAACTCCATATTATAAATGATACAACTAAAGTGTATCACATCAAATATGAATACGAAGTTAATATAAACGGCTAAAGAGAGGTGATTAGCCGTTTATATAATGTATGATTATTCAAATAGACTTAACACATCAACAATATCAAGCAATGATTTTTCACCAGTGATACGATTTTTTACTTCAACTTTGTTGTCATCTAAATTTCGCTCACCAACGATGAGTAACATCGGTGTGCCTATTAGTTCATGATCAGCAAACATCACACCAGGGCGCTCTTTTCGATCATCGAACAATACATCTATCCCGACATTAGATAACTGTTTGTATAAATTTTCAGCCGTTTCTTTCACTCGTTCTGATTTTGCCATGTTCATTGGAACGATCGCGGCTTGAAATGGCGCAATAGCTTTTGGCCATTTTATGCCATATTTGTCATGGTTTTGTTCAATAGCCGCAGCGACTATACGAGAAACACCAATGCCATAACAGCCCATGGTTAACGTTTGGTTTTTACCTGACTCTGTCAGCACACCACAATTCATCGCCTTAGCGTATTTATTGCCTAGTTGAAATATATGTCCAACTTCAATACCACGTTTGATCACGATATTCCCGTTACCACACGGGCTTGGATCACCTTCAATAACGTTTCGTATATCTGCAACAGTATAACTGGTTATATCTTTATCCCAGTTTACTCCAGTGAAATGAAAGCCATCTTTATTTGCACCACAAACAAAATCAGCGATATGTACTGCACTTCGGTCAACAACCACAGGAATTGATAAACCTACAGGACCAATTGAACCTACACTACAGCTAACCGCTTGCTGTACTTCTTCGTCAGTTGCAAAGGTTAATGGACTACTAATTTGTGGTAGGTTTTCAGCTTTAACTTCATTAAGTTGATGGTCGCCTCGCACAACAAGTGCTATTACGGGTTGATCTTCTGTCGCACCTTTGACAAGTAACGTTTTAACGGTTTGGTTAGCTGCAATATTTAATGTTGTTGCCACTGCATCAATTGTTTTAGCATCAGGAGTGGCTACTTCTGTTATTGATTGAGTGCCTTGAGGGCACTCGCCTACTGGGGCTAATGCTTCGGCTTTTTCGATGTTTGCTGCGTATTCAGAGCTATCAGAAAAAACAATATCATCTTCGCCTGAATCAGCAAGCACATGAAATTCATGCGAGCCTTCACCACCAATTGAACCATTGTCAGCAACAACAGGGCGGAAATCTAAACCTAATCTTTCAAATATTCGACAATAAGCATCGAACATGGTTTGGTACGTTTTCTTCAAGCATTCATCGGTAATATGAAATGAATAGGCGTCTTTCATCAAAAACTCTCGGCCTCGCATAACACCAAAACGTGGGCGTATTTCATCACGAAATTTAGTTTGAATTTGAAAAACATTTAACGGTAATTGTTTGTAGCTGTTAACTTCGTTTCGCACAATTGAAGTAATAACTTCTTCATGCGTAGGGCCTAAAACAAAAGAGCGATCGTGACGATCTTGAAGTCGAAGCAGTTCTGGACCGTAATCTTCCCAGCGCTCTGATTCTTGCCACAAATCAGCAGGCTGTACCATTGGCATCAATGTTTCAATAGCACCCGCTTTTGTCATTTCTTCACGAACAATATGTTCTACTTTTCTTAACACACGAAGCCCTGTGGGTAACCATGTATATAAACCTGAGGCAACATTGCGAACAAGACCTGCTCGTAGCATTAATTGATGGCTAATTACTTCAGCGTGCGCTGGGGTTTCTTTCAACGTTGAAAGTAAGTATTGGCTAGTACGCATGGGGTTTTTTGTTCCGTATGAATCATGAAAATATTATAAATATAGTGCCTTTATTCTAACAGGGGGTGGTATTGTGCAAAAGAGAAAAATGTAGTTAATTACCTATTGAAGTAAATACAGTCCAATTATTTAAGATCTTAAAGCATAATCTTGTATATTTACTGTCAATTTACAGTGATATTTTCTTACGACCACCTTTTATTTGCATAGAATTAGACGGTTTACTTGTTGAGTGCTCACCAATAAGTTTTTTCTTTTTTTGAGGTGAACTAGGTGCTTGAAAACATATCAATTGGATTTCTTCACCATTAAATTGCACGATATCTTGGTGGAAAATTTTTTTACGTTTTTGAAACTCAGGCTCACCATTTAAATACACATAACCTTCGGTGATAACAATTTTTGCTTCACCGCCACCACTGACAAGATTAGCTATCTTCAATAATTTATATAATTCGATGGGCTGAGAAGAAACTTCTATTTCGATTGTCATGTTAAACCTTACACATTACACATTTTATTTTTCTAAGGCATTTTATCTTTTTGTCGCTTGCCTGAACAGTAAGTTTACATAGTTAAAAAATAAGAAAAACTATTGCTTGCATCTTTGGTTGATATCTATACAATGCGCGCAGCTAGAAACGGCAAGATACTTGAAAGGGTATTACGCAAAGCTACCAGTCTACGGATTTTCTATGACAGTGGAGCTACCTAAGTGATCAAAAAGCTTATCATGCTTGCAGTTTCTATAAAGTTATTAATCTACTTTTTTGGAAAAGGTCACCATGAAAAACTTCGTTATTGTTATTTTAGTTACATTCCTTCTTTCTACTATAGCACCTAAAGCTCAAGCCAATAATGTGGCGCAAAATTTATGTGAATTTGTTGCTGCTGATGCAAAATCAAAACTACGTAGTTACCTAAAATCACAACGAATTAAAATTCGCCGTGTTTTTGATACGGTAGAATGTAATGGTAAAAACCTTTTGCAATTCGCTGCTTCAGCAAATGCTAATGAAACAGGTGCAATGATGATAGGTAAATTACCTAAAAGTGTCGTATCTGAAAATTTAACTGCACTTGCTAATACGGGTTTAAAAGTTGCCGCTGAAAAACGTGTAAATGGCTAATATTAAACGCTAATGAATACGTATGGGCGCTAATAAGCAAATAGCGCCCGTTATTGTTTTTGATGTGGAATAACCACACATTAAAGGCAATGCATTGTCTGAAAGCCAATAAATGTCTAAAAAAATAACGCGATAGATCTATAGCCTCTAGAGCGTGTTGATCTTTGCTGTTTAAATTTTGTTCAAATTAAACGCCTTTTGATCGCGGCACTTGGATTATTGCATAGTCATTCTATGGTTAATTCAAGTAACAAAGAGCAGGAGGCGTTTAGTTGAACCCTTCGGGCTGACGAATCCCCAAAAAATGACAGGCACAACATTTTATGATCTTATTAGTTCGCCAAAACAAAAATAAGAGTAAAATGCTATGCCTGAATCCTTACTTTGCCATAACTTCTTTGATAAGTCCTTATCGAATTTCAATCAAGCGAGAATGAAGACACTTAAAGCATGCTCTGAAGCACTTATAGTGTCTGATAGATTAACCTTAACAAGTTTGGGGCGTTACTTAGCTGGACGTGCGAACATTAAGCATAAAATAAAAAGGGTTGATCGTTTTCTTAATAACGAGCATTTGTTTAACCAACAAGTTGAAATATACGCTTCGTTGGCCAAACCAATCATTAGCAACTTGTCTTATTTAGCCATTGCAGTGGACTGGAGTGGTTGTTGCCGTTCAGATTACCACCTGCTTAGAGCGAGTTTACTCGTTGATGGCCGTTCTTTAGTGCTTTACAACATGGTTGTTGAATTAAAAGATTTTGATACGCCAGAAACCAATGCCAGATTTTTAGACAACCTCCTTCAAGTTATTGGTGAACACCGGTCCGTTTATATTTTGTCAGATGGTGGTTTTCTTACTCCTTGGTATACTAAAGTCCGTTCATTAGGATGGCACTTTATTGGCCGTCTCAGAGGCACGATGACATGTAAGTTAGAAGGTAAAAATACTTGGGAAAAACTCCCTGCCTTTCATCAGGGAGCGAGCTGTCAACCAACTCGACTTGGCAAAGCGAGGGTTACTCAACACAGTCCAACAGCATGTGATGCATTTCTCCATTTGTACAAAGGAAAATACAAAGGACGAAAAGGGAATAGCCGTTTTACTAAAGATACTCGCATGTATCGACGGCATGCTCATGAGCCATGGTTACTCGCAACATCAGATAATACACTCACTAGTGATCAAGTAATTAAGTTGTACAGTAAAAGGATGCAAATTGAGCAAAACTTTCGCGATGACAAAAGCCAACAATATGGCTTTTCGTGGCGGTTTAGTAAAACACAAGGCGTAAGGCGAATGAGTGCCTTGTGCTTAATTGCATGTTTAGCCAGTCTATTACTTTGGTTTGTTGGCTTTGAAGCGGAGCAGCGCAATTGGCAAATAATGTTTCAGGCTAATACGATAAAACACCGCAGAGTTCTATCGTTTCTTACATTGGCGAAGCAAGTAATTCGGCATAGACTCCACAAAATTAAAAATCACTATCTACAGAAAAGTCGAGAAAACTTTTTAGCTTATTATCAAATATGTTCAGTTATATAAAAATGGGGATCCGTCAGCCCTTCGGGCTGTATCTGTTTGGCATTTCTACTGTGTTAACGCTTGACTGGAGTAGAATAACTACACGGCGCAAGTGTTGCCTTGTATAAATACCAAACAAATTGCGGCAAAAGTAAACATGAAAGATCAACACGCTCTAGTATTTTGCTATAAAAAATGACCTCACTATAAGTATTCAATCTAAAAAAATCACCAGCTTAGATTAACTTTAAAATAAATTACTTACCTAATTGCTAACGATGATTTAACAAATTATTCACATAAGCATAATTGAAGCTGATGTATTTATTCACTATGGTTAAGACATACAAGGATTCTTGCTAGTGTGAATGCTATTTCATTTTGGCGAGAAAATAGCGATTAAGAGGTAACGTTATGTATTTCCGTGCGTATAGTCGATTGAAATATGATGTAGTAAAAGTCGTTTCCGTGTTGTCTTATATGACTATTCTAGGATGGGTAGTTGCATTTTTCATCTATGGTGATCACCGTTCTGCGTTAGCCAAATTTCATTTAAGGGATTCACTAGGGTTAATTATCACCGGAGCACTGCTTGCATTAGTCCCTTTTGTTGGTTGGGTATTATGCTTAGGTATTATCGTACTTTGGTGTACTGGGTTTTATCATGCATTAACTGGCCAACGTACACATCTTCCTGTTGTTGGTGACTTCTACCAAAAGCATCTTGATTTCATTCGTTAAAATAACTCGCAATAAACAGAGCTAATGAAATTTAACGTGAAAGGTACGTTATGGATTAAACGGCGCTAGAGTTTCTTTGGTTGATATGATTAAATTCACCGTAAAGTAATACGCTTTAGTGGATGTCATTTTGATATACCTTTACCCGGCAAATAAAACGGAAAATTTATTGCTGTTAGCTAGTAAAATCCAAGAAGTTTCGCCTTTACCGTTGTTTTCACAAGACGTTTATATTGTACAAAATGCAGGTATGCAACACTGGTTGAGTATGTCTTTAGCTCAATCATCAGGTATAAGCTTTAATCATCAATATGCATTGCCAGCCCAGTTTTTGTGGAAATTAATGCGTGCTTTGGTATTGCCAAAGCATATGATTGATCAAGATCCGTTCACTCGAGAAGCATTAAGTTGGCGAATTTATCAGTTGTTAGCGTCCAGTGAGATTATCGAAGATAGTGACTTTAGCTCTGTTACAGAATACTGGTTTAGTAATATATCTCAGCAAGATCCGTTAAAGCGCTATCAACTTTCTTGCCAAGTTGCTGATTTATATGAACAGTATTTAATTTATCGTCCTGATTGGTTAACTCAGTGGCAAAATAACGTAATACCTGATGAATTCAATCAAACGAGTACCTTAGCAAAAGATGAATGCTGGCAACGAAAGTTGTGGGCGATGTTAACTCGTACACAATCGTATGATCCAATTGCACTTGTTAATCATGCAATTTCTCAATTGCCTGAAAAATCTGACTTATTACCTAAACGTATTAGCTTCTTCGGCATAAATGCTATGGCACCCATTTGGTTATCCTTTCTGGAGCAAGTGAGCCAATATACACAAGTACATTTTTATCATCTCAATCCTTGTTTTGACTATTGGGGCGATATTGTTAGTGAAAAACAGGCTATCCAACAATTAAATAAATGGACAACTAACCTTGATCAGATGCATGAATCTGTGGGTAACCCTTTACTTGCTAATTTAGGGCAACAAGGACGAGAGTTTCTTTCCTTAATACAACAATATAGTACAGTTAGCATTGAGGCATTTGACCGAGATGACGCCCAAAATGATCTGACATTAACAGTGTTACAATCTATTCAACACGATATTCTAACCTTAACTGATAAACGGCAACAACCTGTAAACCAGCTCGATGACTCTATTGTGATCACTAGCGCTCACAGCGCTCTTCGTGAAGTTCAAGGTGTTCATGATTGGTTATTACACCAATTTAATAAGGATGATACGTTAACACCGAAAGATGTCTTGGTCATGTGTCCTCAAATTGAAGATTATGCGCCCTATGTAAATGCTGTATTCGCCCAGGGCTGGCAAGATTATGAGAATGATGTGCCGCCGCTGCCGTGCTCCATTGCAGATCGTGTTGCAAAGAATTCAGACCCTTTAGTCATCGCTTTTACTGAAATGCTGTCTTTACCTGATAGTCGATTTCAAGTCAGTCAAATAGTTTCTTGGTTGCGATTAGCAGCATTGCAAAGCCGTTTTAAGTTACAGTCTGCTGATGTAGATAAAATGGCGTTATGGCTGGAAAAAAGTGCCATTCATTGGGGGTTAGATGCGCAACATAAGTCGCAAGTGCTTGACGTTGAAAATGCCTCTGCCCAATTTACTTGGCAAAACGGTTTTTCTCGCCTATTACAGGGCTTTGCTTATGGTGATAATGAAGTTATTTTCGATGAACATTTATTGTTACCAGATATAGAAGGGCAAGACGCAGTATTACTCGGTTTGTTAATGGAGTTAATCGAACGGTTACAACAGTTTAGACAGGCGTTAAATCGAAGTAAAACGCCTGAAAAGTGGCATCTATTGTTAAGCGAGATGTTACTGGAATTTTTTGATGAAAGTCATGATAGTATTGCGCTAATTTCGACAGCCATTGATAACTTATTAACGTATACCAAACAAGGAAGTTTTGATGAAGACATTGAACTGAGTATCGTTAGAGAGTTTCTCACGGAACACTTTAGTCAACCTGATCCAGGTCGCCATTTTATGATAGGGCAAGTGACGTTTTGTTCTATGTTACCGATGCGTAGCATTCCCTTCAAAGTGATATGCATATTAGGGCTTAATGATGGTGACTTTCCACGTGTTAGAACACCGTTTGGTTTTGACTTGCTTTCTCAAGCAAAATCGCGAATCGGTGATCGGTCACGTCGGGGAGATGACAGGTATCTATTTTTAGAAGGGCTGTTATCAGCTAGGCAAGCATTATATTTAAGCTATCAAGGTCGTAGTATAAAAAATAATAAACAAAAACAACCCTCTATTGTACTCAATGAACTATGTGAATACTTGCATTTAGGTTACAGCTGGCAATGTTTTGCTGATCAAAACCAACATATTAGGCAGCTAGCTATGCATCCATATAGCTTGGCGAATTATGAAAATGAATATGCGAGTTTTGATGCTAATTGGTTTGCATTAGGTCAAAAAGTCAGCATTGCTCAAGTAACAGAGCAGCCAGATTCAATGCCATTTAATATTCCTGAACAACCTGAAAAGTCACTTGAGAGCATTGATGTTAAGCAACTGCTTCGTTTTTTAGCTCATCCAAGTAAATACTTTGCAGAGCAACAATTAGGTTTGTTCTTAGCCCAACAAACCGTTGAATTATCAAACAGTGAACCGTTCGTTGCTGATCACTTAAGTAAATACTTGCTTAAACAGCATGCGCTTATTGATTTATTGCAACACGCAACAAAAGATTTAACATCGGCTGAACAAGCGGTGTTATCTTACTGGCAGCAATACGCAGGGTTATCGGGTAAATTTGCAGATTCTTCAACAGGAAAAGAAGATATTGCTAAACTGCTTAATGATAGCGAAGCGCTCTATCATCATATTAATGAGACATTATTAGGTGAAGTTATCGAGCACGAGCTTCAAGTACCCGTTACAATAGCGCACTCATCTTTTAATCGCACGATAGATGTAACGCATCATGTGATGTCTAAAAACAATAAATTAATCGTAGTGAGAGCAAGTACGCCAAAAGCAAAAGATTATCTTCATTTATATTTTTCCTTGGCTTTATTGCAACAAGCACAGCAAACTGCTGAGAGCTCTGATGCTATTATGAATATTGATGCCAGTCAATGTACTGGCTATTTTTTTGATAACAAGGCACAAAAAATTATTACATTATCTTTATCTCATGTTGATTGGCAAACAATCACAAGGTTAATACTACATTTTATTCAAGGACAAAACGCAGCATATTTAACCAATGCAGATTTAGCATTAGCTATTGAAAATGCTAAAGTATTCGAACAACAGCAACTAGATAAATTATGGCAAGGTGACGCAAACAATCAAGGATTACACCAAGATCCATATCTACAATATTTTTGGCAGCAGTGCCCGGAACTATCATCGTTTACACAATCAATTTTTGAGGTTTACGGCAATTTATTCTCTTTGTTTACCAAGGAGAAAGTGTAATGTCAGCTATTGAGTTCTTACCCTTAATGGTGGCGAATATGCCCCTAAAAGGCCGTCATTTAATTGAAGCAAGCGCAGGAACAGGGAAAACGTTTAACATTACCCGGATTTATTTACGATTGTTATTAGAGCGAAAACTTACTGTACAGCAAATATTGGTGATGACTTTCACCAAAGACGCAACAGAAGAGATTCGAGGGAGAATTGATCAGTTTTTACGGACCACGTTAAACGATTGGGAAGAGCTAATTTTATCTGATGATTTTTTTACTGAAATTGCCAAAATTACACCACCTAATGAAGTTAAGGCTTTATTAAAAAGGGCTTTATTATTTTTAGATGAAGCAGCAATCTATACAATACATGGCTTTTGTAAAACAGTGTTATCACAACACGCTTTTGCCACAGGCACTGCGTTTAACGCAAATCTAGAAGCCCAACAGCATGATATTATCACCTTAGCGATTGAAGATTGGTATCGAACTTTATCTATTAAAGAGCCAGATACGTTTGCATTAGTGAGCGAATTTTGGTTAACACCACAGGCGTTTTCACAGCAATTTAGTCGGCTAATAGGGTACCGTGAACCCATTGAAGTAAAAGAGCCTAGCGATGAAATTGCACAGTTTTGTCAGTTAGCAATGCAAGCTCATAGCGATTTAATCACAGCCCAACCTTTTTTATTTGAACAGCTAGTAAATGCTAAACCCGCAAAAGAACAAGAAAGTAGAACATTAGAATTTACGCAATTACTTGATTGGTTAAAAGCCTGTAGTGACAATTACGAGTACAGTCAAGAAACAATGCCGACCAGTTTTTTTAACGGACGGCGCTTTGGGCGCTCAAAAGTTAAAGAGCAACTTGTTGAGATATTTTCAACCGTAAACCTTGTTAAGAAGCGTAAAGATTCGTTACTAAGTGATATTCGAAAACTGTATGCTTTAAAGGCAATTACTTCTGGGTTAGCAAACATTAATGAAAATGTTGTTGAGCAAAAAAGACAACAAAAAATGCTAAGTTTTGATGATTTGATCCAGTCATTAGCAGATACGCTAACAGATAGCAGTGCTGAACCCTTAATTCGTACACTGACGGCACAATATCCTTTTGCCCTTGTGGATGAGTTTCAAGACACTGACCAAGAACAATATCGTATTTTAAATGCGCTGTATCAAGATCAAGAAAACACCGGATTAGTAATGATCGGTGACCCTAAACAAGCAATATATGGTTTTAGGGGAGGCGATATTTTTACTTACATGGCGGCGCGTAAGGCAGCAACTTACCGGTGGCGTATGAACACAAACTGGCGTTCAACTAAGGCTATGATCACGGGTTACAATAGACTTTTTTATGGAAATGCTTTATCCGGCCAAGCTAAAGCTGTTTTTGGTTTTGGTATTGATTACAGTGTCGTAGATGCGTCGCCAAATCCTCGTTCAAGTATACTTAATTGCGAAAAAGCCTTGAATTTTATTCATTTTCCAACTGAAGATGATAAACCGGTTACTCAGTCTTTCAGACAATCGATGGCGAATTGGTGTGCCAATAAAATTATTTCTTTGCTGAAAGAGCAACCTGAATTGCGGGCTCAAGATATTGCTTTGTTAGTCCGTGATGGTGCGGAAGCACAAGAGATTAAACAGGCGTTGAAGCAGGCTGGATTGTCATCCGTTTACCTAAGTGATCGTACTAACCTTTGGCACAGCGAAGAAACCCAACACCTGATCCCATTATTAAAAGGTATATTAAACCCTGAAAGCGACCGTTATTTTTGTAGCGCTATGGCTAATCCATTATTAGCTATATCGCCTAGCGAATATTACAAAATTCGTGGTGATGACTTGCAATGGCAACAGTATAAACAGCTATTTATTGATTTAAAAGCCATTTGGGTATCACAAGGCTTTGTCACCATGGCATTGAAATTGATGCATACGTTAATAGCAATAAAAGGCCATGAAAGTGAACGGAGTTTAACAAATTTATTGCATTTATTTGAATTGTTACAAGCGAAAAGTCAGCAGTTAAGGCAACCAGATGAATTATTGCACTGGCTTGAGCAACAGTATCAACAAGAATTACCAGATCAAGAAACAGAACTTAGGTTAGAAAGTGAAGAAAATCTAATCAAAATAGTGACACAACATGGTGCTAAGGGATTAGAATATCCTGTTGTATTTATTCCTTTTAGTACTCGAGCTAAGAACCCGCTACGTTTCGGCACTAAAAATATACAAGCAATTACTTATCATGATGAAAATGAACATGCGCGAGTCACCCTGTCTGCAGACGAACAAGCATTAACTGCGATGGCTAATGAAGCTTATGCAGAGTCGATCCGTTTATTGTATGTGGCGGTTACTAGAGCTGAACAACATTGCTTTGTGCTTACAACATCATTTGATAAATATCATTTGTCACCACTAGGCAAGACCTTAATGTTATCCGCCAATGATGACTTATTAAATGCGATTACACAGTTAGCTCATGAACAGCCTAATGAGATCACCGTGACGGTAGTTGATGACATTTTAGTTGAGCACTATCAGCAAAAACAACTCGATGTAAAAAATGCTGAGGTTGCTAAATTCCAAGGTAATATAGAGCGAGATTGGTGGTTAACATCGTTTACCGCCTTAAATCGAAATTTACGTGATGTAGGGGTTTCGCAACCTGAACGTAATGACGATCCCCTAAATAGCCAAAGTGAATTACCCAATCAAGCACTTAATGTTGATCATCAAGGTCAATTAAGGTTTGCATTAACTAAAGGCGCAGCTGCAGGTAACCTATTACATGATATTTTAGAGCATGCTTCGTTTAAAGAGCCTAATTGGTCTGTTGATTGCCAGTGGCCATTGAATAAATACGGAGCGCTACCAGATGGCTTTGAACAAAAACATTTATATGATTGGCTTGATGATATTGTTGGTACTCCGTTAATTGAACAACAAACTATCGATAATTTTAGTTTATCGACAATAGACAATTCCCGCTGCTTAAAGGAAGTAGAGTTCTACTTCCCATTAGAAAGAGTCAGCACCAAAGCATTGGCGAGTTTTTTGCTAAATCATCGAAAACAACAATGTCAGGTACATCATATACCCGAGATTCAACGACAGTTGTACTTACCTGCATTTAAGTCATTAAAAGGCATGATGCATGGTTTTATTGATTTAATTTTTGAGCATCAAGGAAAATATTATGTCTGTGATTATAAATCAACGCATTTAGGGAACGATTTTAGTGACTATCTACCCTCTGCGTTACTTGTTGATATTCAACGTCATCATTATGATTTACAGTATTTGATTTATGCTGTGGCGTTGCATAGGCACTTAAAAAAACAGCTTCCTAATTACCACCCAGATCAACATTTTGGCGGAATTTTGTATTTGTATCTTCGTGGTATGCAGCCAGAACAAGGTACCTCTGGAGTTTTCTATACATCGATATCTTCATTATTATTGACCCAACTAGATTCGCTTTTTGATAGCCAATTTGTCGAGTTAGGAGTAAACACGTAAATGTTGAGTGTTAACGTTAAGCAACATACTGACTTTAAAGCACCATATAGTTCGGTAACGCATGCTAAAAATCATTTATATGCGATAGAATCGATAGATTACTTTTTGGCTGTGCAGTTAACACCTGTGTTAGCAATGAGATTTGATGAAAATAGGCCATTAAGCAATGAAAACATAGCAGAATTATTTCATTTACTTATTGCGTTGAGTCAAGCATTACGTAGTGGCCATACTTGTTTGCCTTTAAACCACGTTGCTACGCGCTTTCTATTTCGTTTTGCAGATAAACAAGGTGTTATTACTCATCAAGGGTATCATTTTACTTCAATTACAGCGCTTATTGAGTTGCTAACTCAGTGTAATAATTTAGCCTCCGGCGAATTACCCATTGTGTTAAGTAAAGAAAATTTATATTTAAGACGTTATTATTGTTTTGAGCGACAAGTTATTGAATATTTACATTCAGTAAATCGCCAACAAACAGCGTTAAGCGCCAGTAAACTGAAGATAATAGAAAATACGCTTGCACAATTGTTTGTTGAAAATCACCAAGGCTCTCAAGCGGTAAATACAATAGATTGGCAAGAAGTTGCAGTTGCTAATGCGTTAACTAAACATTTCAGCATTATTGCTGGAGGACCTGGTACCGGTAAAACTTATACCGTTACTAAATTACTTGCAGCCTTGGTTATGCTAGCTCAGCAAACACCTTTAAAAATCGCGCTAACAGCACCTACAGGCAAGGCAGCTCAACGTTTGTCTGAGTCGATTAATAAAGCACTTTCTGGGTTTAGTGAAAGCATATCTGCGGACATATTAGCTAAAATTCCAACAAAGGCACAAACCCTACATCGTTTATTAGGGGTAATTCCACATTCACCAAACTTTAAACATCATCAACAAAACAAACTGTCGGTAGATGTCTTGTTGATTGATGAAGTGTCAATGGTCGATTTACCAATGATGGCTAGGGTAATACGTGCTTTACCTGAAGGTTGCCGTATAATTTTATTGGGTGATGCTCAACAATTACCTTCAGTTGCAGCAGGTAGTCTATTATCCGATTTAGCACCAATCTCTACAGCTGTTTATAGTAAAGAAAATGCAACGTATTTAATGCAGGTTACAGGTAGTGAAAGTCTATGTAGCCATAAAACACAATTCGTTGATCATGTTACTTACTTAACACATAGTCGCCGCTTCTCTAGCGAAGGGGGGATTGGACAGTTAGCAGCTCAGGTGATTAATGGGCAAGCAGAACTAAGCTGGCAGTTGATCAATCAACAAGTAGATGAAAAAGCAAGCGAACTTTTAAGATGTTCGTACCAACATATTCAGTCTATCTTTCAACAAGCTGTCGAGTATTACCGTCAAGTAATGCGAAGTGAATCGGTTGAACAAGCTTTTAGTGTATTGGCTGATTTTCGTATTTTAACGGCCATGCGTGTGGGTCCGCTAGGTGTTGATGACATCAATGACACGATTGATGAACGACTTCGTGCTGAAGTGCCAGCGCAGCAGTTATCTGGTGCACTTTATCAAGGTAAACCTATTATGATCACAACCAATGATTACACACTTGGTTTATATAATGGCGATATTGGTATTGTTTGGCCTAACGAGCTTGGACAACTTGTTGTATTTTTTGAAAATGAAGAAGGGGGCTTTTCACAATATATACCTTCTCGTTTACCCGCTTTTGATAAGGTTTATGCGATGACAATTCATAAAACACAAGGTAGTGAATTTACCAATGTTGTTATGGTATTACCTGAACGGGCTGAAAATCAGTTATTATCCCGTGAGCTTGTTTATACAGGCATTACACGAGCAAAATCACATCTAACCCTTGTTACTAACAAAGAAAGTTGGTTTAACGCTATTGAAGCAAAGGTAACAAGATTTTCTGGAATTAAATTAATAGATTAATATGCAGTTACAAAATATTGACAAAACATTATACCGCCAGCGTTTAAATCGCATTATCATCAGTTTTATTTTAAACCTCACATTGTTATCGTTATTGTTCGGCTCACTTTTTATTAGTGTCTTTAGTGATAATAGCATTAACTTTGAAATGGCTAATAATACTGATGCACCAAGTAATTTTTCTTATAACTTAGCCGGTGTTATCTGTGCACTAGTAGTATGTGCTGCATTACTGCATCGGTTAAGAAAAACAGCTTATTTTCATCAGGTATACTATGTGTGGCAGTTAAAACAACTACATAACAAGATTTATCGTAAACTAAATATTATTAATAACATGGCGATGGAAAATGGTGATCACCAAGCGTTAATAATACTCAACTTTTATTATCAAAGTTTAAAACAAGTTTACCAACTTGATGATAATACACTGACGATGTCGTCTGTGAATCAAAAACATCAAGCAGTGAAAGAAAAGGCAGAACAGCAGCAGTTGCAATTGGATAAAGAACAATTTACTGAAAACATGTTAAAAGACATTACTCAAGGAGAAGAAGAATGATTGGTTATGTAACTTTAGGTACGAATGATCTACCGCGCTCAGTGTCGTTTTACGATGAATTATTATCGGTGATAGGTGCAGGGCGTTTTATGGAAACCGACCGGTTTGTTGTTTGGGCAACAGCGCCAGATAAAGCGGGTTTAAGTGTAACTTTACCTCATGATGAAAAAGCTGCCACTGTTGGTAATGGTGTGATGGTGGCTTTAGAAATGAATTCAAATGAGCAAGTTGATGCACTTTACAATAAAGCGATAGCATTGGGTGCTACCTGTGAAGGAGCACCAGGGCCAAGAGAATTTGATGGTTTTTATGCGGCTTATTTTAGAGATTTAGACGGTAATAAACTGAACGCTTTTCATTTCGCCCAACCAGAATAGGCGGGTAAACTTTAAATAAAAGAGGTAAAGTTGATTACCTCTTTTAAATCTTTGCTACTCGCTGTATTGTTATCTGAACCTTTAAATCGATACGAGTTATTTTTGTATTGCTAACAACATGATAATAATAAGCTTATGAGAATCTTTACTACACTAAATTTAACCACATTGGCAATTTGCCTATCATTAACTCCCCAATCAAAAGCCGAGGAAGAGGCGAAATTTGCTATTGCTATCCACGGTGGTGCTGGCGCTATCAGCCAAAAGAAAATGACCCCAAAAGTCAGAGCACAGTATGATGCTAAGCTTACTGAAGCAGTCAATACTGGTTACGCGTTACTTGAAAAGGGTGCTTCTAGCGAGCAAGCCATTATCGCAGCTATTCAAATTATGGAAGAGTCGCCGCTGTTTAATGCCGGTAAAGGTGCGGTTTATACTTATGATGAACACCATGAGCTTGACGCTTCAATTATGGACGGTAAAACATTAAATGCTGGTGCCGTTAGCGGCGTTAAAACAGTAAAAAGTCCGATAGCGTTAGCACAATCTGTTATGAACAACTCTGTACATGTCATGTTAAGTGGCGAAGGAGCGGAAGCTTTTGCTAAACAAGAAAACCTAGCATTAGTAGAGAACCAATACTTTAATACTGAAAGACGTTATAAATCGTTACTACGTGCGAAAAAGAAATTACAACAAAAAGCACAGGAACTGAAAGATTATCAAGCGGCACACCAAACATTAGATGTAGAATATAAAGTAGGCACCGTCGGCGCTGTTGCGTTAGATAAGAACGGAAACCTAGCTGCAGGTACTTCTACTGGCGGTATGACTGCAAAACGATTCGGACGCATTGGTGACGCACCTATTATTGGAGCTGGTACTTATGCCAATAATAACAGTTGTGCGGTTTCTGCCACAGGCCATGGTGAGTATTTTATTCGCTACCACGTTGCCGCAGATATTTGTGCCAGAATGGAATATCAGAATATTTCAGTAGAACAAGCTGCCGATACGGTGATTAATAAAGTGCTTGTTAAGGCTGGTGGAACAGGTGGTGTTATTGTTATTGATAAACACGGCAATATTACGATGCCATTCAATACCGAAGGAATGTACCGTGCAAGTCGTGCTTCTACAGGTGAAACTAACGTAGCGATTTTTAGAAATGAATAAACTATTCCTATGCATACCAATGCTTTTATTAGCAGGCTGCTCTGATGATGTTGGTAAAGTAAGTTTAGGCTTATTTACCACGAAAGATGTGGTTATTGAAGCTAAAAAAGACCCGAAAATACCTGGCGTTACTTGCCACATTAGTCATGTTGAAGCTGATTTAGATTTTGCAGACCCCTCCGATATGAGCATTGCTTGCCGTCAAACCGGCGTTATCACTGCAGCGCAAATTGCGCAAATAGATCGTTCTAAAAATGGTGAAATTGTCTTTAAACAATCTAAAAGTATTTTATTTAAAAGTTTAAAAGTACGTCGTATTTTTGATGAAGAAAACCAAACGTTAATATATTTATCGTACTCAACCAAAGAATCTAGCGGCAGCCATCACCATTCTATTTCGACGGTTCCTTTGTTCGGTAGCCAAGCATTGCAAGCTGGGTCATTGCCAAGTAGAACATTGAATAATTAATGTATGTTTAACTTCATTTTTTCCCGTAAACCACTGATTGATTCAGAGACTCAACAATGGTTATTTTCGTGTGTTGAATGGGCAATAAGCACTTTTGAACAGCAATACTTTACGGATCACACCGAACTTATATTACCCACGAATAAATTTTACCCCGGTAGAGTTGCAAGTGTTGAACAGATGGCGCGAACAATTTTTGAAAATACTAAAAGCTATTGTGGCTTATCCAATTGGCCTTTTATGTTGAAGCCTTTTCAATATAAAACGCAACAACAATTACCTCATTTAACTATCACCGGTTCCTTAAGAGGTGAGCAGTCTAAGGTAATAGCCAATGATGAATCATCCCTAATTGAAGTTGGGTATCTAGCAGCACAAATTAATCAACCGCAAGATATGATTGCCACTTACGTTCAGCAATTTGCTAGTGTCTTGGTGTTATCTGCGAAAGTGTTACCTCCTGGAGGTAAGCCTATGATACAGCAAGCAATTGATGTATTAGCATGTGTGATGGGCTTTGGTGTTATGTTTACAAATACAGCTTATCAATTTAAAGGGGGGTGTGGTTCATGTTATAACCCTCGGGCAAATCGTCAAGTAGCGTTACCTGAAAACGATATGCTTTACGCCCTTGCTATATTTTGTGTGCTTAAAAATGAACACTATAAGAATGTAACCCCACATTTGAAAAAACATTTACGGTCTTCATACAAAAAAATGTTTAAACAAGTACAACTACTTCAAAGTAGTTCTGAAAAAAATATTTTGACAATCGCATGATAATCTTGGGAATTATTACCGATTAGGTCTACGCTTAAAAAGAACAGACAATAATAGCAAAGTAATAAAAAGGCAAATGCATGGAATCATTACAAGTTAAAGACTATATGAACTATTATCCTGTCACATTTACACCTGACATGGTTATAGAAGAAGCATCACTTAGGTTTTTGAAAACAAAACAAATAGGTGGCCCAGTTGTTAATGATAAAAATCATTTAGTAGGGTTTCTTTCTGAAAGCGACATAATGCGAAAAATGATGGAGTCGAGTTATTATAGTGAACATATTGCAGATGTTGCACAACTTATGCGTACTGAAGTGTTATCAGTAAAGCCTTATGACAGTGTGCTTGAGTTAGCACAAAAAATGTTAGGAAATAAACCTAAGGTGTATCCAGTAGTTGACGACGATGGTCATTTATTAGGAACAATCTGTCGTAATGATGTATTAATGGCGATGGATAAACACTTACGTATAAAGTTTAAGTAGCTAAATAGGTGAGTTGAGCTTCGGCGTGTGTTTTTCTGTATTGTTTCATGACTTACAAAGCTTCCATGGTTATTGTGTAATTGATCTTCACAAAGCAGGCTAACACGTTAAAAACGAATCAACATGCTGATCAATAAGTTCAACTCAATACTTGTCTACATTAACAAAGTTAAAGGTTCAACGTGTTCTAGTATTGGTATTGCTACACATAATTGATAAAATAAGCGTTTTAAACGTTGTTTTGAGCCTATTTTGCCTTCCGAAAATTCACACAGTACATTAACTACAACTATTAACACTGGCGATGCTCCTACCATAGCAAAATTAAATGCATTACTGTCTGATGTTAGACGGGCCGATATTGGTCTGTTCAAAAAACGATTAGCTGGTCTTGCTAAAATATCGGATGTGGGAAAAAAGCAAAAAGTCCTTGGCCAAATAGCTGATCAAATTGACAATTCAATTGCAAAAAAACAACATAAACTTAATCGTAAACTTTCGATATCTTACCCGGAAGGGTTGCCAGTATCACAAAGTGTTGAACGCATATCTAAAGCAATAGATGAAAACCAAGTGGTAATTATTGCTGGTGAAACAGGCTCAGGTAAAACCACTCAAATTCCAAAAATTTGTATGGCTTTGGGGCGCGGAATTGAAGGTATGATAGGCCACACACAACCGCGAAGAATTGCTGCTCGCACTGTAGCAACGCGAATCGCTGAAGAGTTAAACACACCCTTAGGTGATGTTATTGGCTATAAAGTACGCTTTACTGATCAAGTCAGTGATAACAGTTACGTCAAGCTAATGACTGATGGTATCTTGTTAGCTGAAATGCAACGTGATCGTTTATTAAGACAATACGATACAATTATCATCGACGAAGCACACGAGCGAAGTCTTAACATTGATTTTTTATTGGGTTACTTACGTCAAATTCTAAATAAACGACCTGATTTAAAAATTATTATTACCTCTGCAACGATTGACCCTGAGAGATTCGCTAAGCATTTTCAACAAGATAACAAAAAGCCAGTTCCAATCATCGAAGTATCAGGACGAACATTTCCCGTTGAAATGCGTTACCGGCCGTTAAATGAGCACAATGAAAGTTCAGATGTGATCACTGGCATTATTCAAGCTGTTGAAGAGTTATCAGAACTTCCATTAGGTGATATTTTGATTTTTCTTAACGGTGAACGAGAAATACGTGATACAGCAAGCGCTTTAGAAAAAGAACATTTAGCACATACCCAAATTTTGCCACTTTATTCTCGTTTAACGGTGCAAGAGCAAAACCGAATCTTTCAGCGCCATACCGGCAGAAATATTGTACTTGCAACTAATGTAGCGGAAACATCGCTCACGGTGCCTGGAATTAAGTATGTTATTGACCCAGGTACGGCGAGAATATCTCGCTATAGCTATCGAACTAAAGTGCAACGACTTCCAATCGAGCCAATTTCACAAGCCAGCGCGAACCAACGAGCAGGTCGTTGTGGTCGTGTATCTGAAGGGGTTTGTATACGGCTATATGCTGAAGATGATTTTCTTAATCGCGATGAATTCACAGATCCTGAAATATTACGTACTAACCTCGCTACCGTTATTTTACAAATGCTAGCGTTAGATCTTGGCCATATTGATCAATTTCCATTTGTTCAATCACCTGATAGCCGAACAGTAAAAGATGGCGTTAGGTTACTTGAAGAACTCGCTGCTATTCAAGTAAGGCATGGTAAAACACAACTGACAAATAGCGGCCGACAACTTGCTAGATTTCCAGTCGATCCTCGCTTAGCAAAAATGATTTTAACGGCTATTCAATATGGCTGTATTGAAGAGGTATTTATTATTGTCAGTGCGTTAAGTATTCAAGATCCACGAGAACGACCTCATGAAAAGCAGCAAGCAGCAGATGAAAAACATAGTCGTTTTAAAGTGAAAGAATCAGATTTTTTTAGCTTTTTACTACTTTGGCAATATATTAATGAACAACAAAAGTTACTCACTAACAATCAGTTTCGTAAACTTTGCCAAAAAGAATATCTTTCATATATCCGTATAAGAGAATGGCAAGACATTTATCATCAACTAACGATGACGTTAAAAGAGCAAAAAATTGCTCTGACAACCACTGGTTGGTCAAAGGACAATGACTCATCAGGAGATCTTATTCATCAAGCTATATTGTCAGGCTTACTAAGTCACTTAGGTCAACTGGACGAAAACCGAGAATACAAAGGGGCGAGAAACACTCGATTTTATGTTTTTCCTGGTTCTAATTTAGCTAAGAAAACACCTAAGTGGTTAATGGCAACGGAGTTAGTAGAAACGAGTAGACTTTTTGCCCGAGTTGTTGCAAAAATTGACCCTGCATGGGTTGAAAGTCTGTCCGAACATCTGGTTAAACGAAATTATAGCGAGCCACATTGGGAGCGTAAGCAAGGCGCTGTGATGGCGTACGAACAAGTTACACTCTATGGTTTAGTGTTAGTTGCAAAACGTAAAGTTGTGTTCAATAAAATTGAACCAAGTACTTGTCGAGAAATTTTTATTCGGGAGGCATTGGTTAATGGTGACGCCAATATTCAGGAACCATTCTTTCAGCGCAATAGAGACTTAATTAAAGATATTGAAAAGTTAGAACAAAAAGCCCGGCGTAAAGACTTTCTCGTAGATGAAGAGTTACTTTGTCAATTTTATCATGAAAAGCTACCTGAACAGGTGGTTTGTCAACGTAGCTTTCTAGCATGGTGGAAAAACCAAAAACAACAAACGCCTAAATTACTCGATTTTACCAAAGCTTTTTTATTAAATGAAAACAGTGAAAAACTGTCAAAAGCGGATTACCCAGACGTATGGCAGCAAGGAAACTTTACCTTACCGCTAAGTTACCATTTTAAGCCTGGTGATGAAGATGATGGGGTTAGTGTACATATTCCGATAGGGGTATTAAATCAGGTGACCGATCAGGGTTTTGATTGGCAAATACCTGCGTTGCGATATGAGCTTATCATCTCTCTTATTAAAGCATTACCTAAAAGTGTTCGACGTAATTATGTGCCTGCGCCTAATTATGCTCAGGCGTGTTTTGATGCACTTTCACCAAGCGAACTTACGTTACAGCAAGCAATGGAAAAGCAGTTATTACGTATGACAGGTGTTCGTATTCCAGAAGATGCGTGGGGGAAAGTTGAACTACCTGTTCATTTACAAATGAATTTTAAAGTCATCAGTGAAAAAAATAAACTTATTGCTCAAGGCCGTAATCTCATTGCATTACAAGAACGTTTACAAGGGAAAGTAAAAGCATCTATTAAGAAAGTAGCAGATAAAGGCATTGAACGAGCAGATATTAAGGCATGGGATTTTGAATCAATACCAGAGCATTATGAAAAGAAAGTTGCTAATTTAGCGATAAAGGCATATCCAGCATTAGTGGATCACAATAATACCGTTGCTATTGAACTCTTTGAGCATAAACCTTTAGCAGATAAAGCGATGCATTTTGGTGTAGCGAGATTGGTATTATTGAATATTCCATCACCCATTAAGTATTTACAAGAGAAGCTGCCAAATAAGTCAAAGCTAGGTTTATATTTTAATCCTTTTGGTTCAATTTCAGAGCTTTTAAATGACTGCATTATTGCGTCTTGTCAACAGTTGATCCAACAACAGGGTGATTATCCGAGAGATAAAGTAGCGTTTGAACAAGTAAAAGAATTTGTTCGTGCAGAACTAGCTGATTCGGTTTTAGCACTCGCTATTCAAGTTGAGCGGGTATTGAGTTTAGCACATGAGATCAACAAAAAATTGAAGGGCAATGTCCCTTTAAATATGATTCAAGCGCATGGAGATGTTAAAAGTCATCTTGGATCATTAGTCTATAAAGGGTTTGTAACAGCGACAGGGTATCAACGGATCTCAGATATTGAAAGATATTTAAAAGCATTAGCGCGTCGTTTAGAAAAACTTGCTATTGATCCAAACCAAGATAGATTGAAAGTAATCGAAATAGAAAAAATATACGCTTTATATCAAGATGCCCTAAGTAAACATAAACATGATCTTACTCTCATTGAGCAATTAGAAGGCGTTAGGTGGATGATAGAAGAATTACGGGTTTCACTTTTCGCTCAAAATTTAGGCACGCCGTACCCTATATCTGCAAAGCGAATTAAAAGCCACATTAATCAATTGTTAAAATAACCTCGCTATTTTGTCATTTGACATGGCTTTTTTGCTTGCGTATAAAGAGTAAAGGATCGGGGCTGCTGATCTTTCGAGATTAAATGTTGTTGGACCCAAAGGGCAGCATATTTGTCATTTAAACGTCGTTATTGCTTTTCTTGTGGAATAACCGCACATTAATCGCAATGCCTTGTCTAAATACTAGTAAACTGCTGCAAAAATAAATGCGCAAGATCAACAGGCCGTCTAAAAAGAGCGATAGGCAGCAAACTCATAAATGTAGATTTGGTGGAGCAGTATAATGGTTGTAAGTTACGATGATAAACGTGATTTCTATCGAATGATGCTAAATAGTGATGTAACAGTTACTATTATCGACGATGAAGCAAACAGTACTATTTTAGCGACATGTCGAGATTTGAGTGCAACTGGGATGGCAATAGAAATGGCACATCCAATCGAGCTTAATACAGACGTACGCGTTAATATGGAATCTTCAGGTAGTAATGTTCAGCCTTTAGATGTTAGTGGTAAAGTTGTTCGTGTAGAGGAAGAGTCCGCTGATAACTACTTAATTGGTATTAATATCTCTGAAATTGATTAGAGCATATTACGTATAATATGCTCTAACGATAAGTTTGACGTTTATACGTTTAATGCAGTTCAACTTACTTGGCAAACTAACCCTTTTAAGTAATAGCCTTCTGGATAATTACTGGCAATAGGGTGATCTGCCGCTTGCATTGTTCGTTCGATAAAATGAACAGTTTTTCCTGCGTCTAAGGCGGCATCAGCAACAACTTTTTGAAATAACCCCACCTCTAGCAGTCCTGAGCATGAAAAGGTTAACAATAAGCCACCGGGGTTAAGTAATTGCATTGCAATCATATTAATGTCTTTATATCCGCGACAAGCTGATGTTAACTGTGCTTTAGAATCAACGAATTTTGGCGGATCTAAAATGATCATATCAAATTTCGTATTTTCTTTTTTATATTGACGAAGTAGTTTGAATACATCCTCTTTAACATAATTTACTTTGCAGTCTGATAAACCATTAAGTGCTATATTCTCTTTTGCTAAATCAAGAGCTTGCTGGGAAACATCAACATTTGTCACTTCTTTAGCGTTATTTGCCGCACAGTGTAGTGCAAATGTTCCGGTGTAAGAAAAGCAATTAAGCACTGTTTTTCCTGAAGAGTATTTTCCTGCAAGTGCACGCGCATCACGTTGATCTAGATAGAATCCAGTTTTATGGCCTTTAGCAACATCAACATGAATTTTTAATCCGTGTTCTTCAATTATCGTAGCGGTAGAGTCTTGCGCTTCTGTTAACCAACCCGTGACTGGTGCTAAGCCTTCTTTTTTACGTACATCAACATCTGAACGTTCATAAATATGACAATCTGGAAACAATTGTTGTAACACATTAACTAACGTATAACGTTGGAATTCAGCGCCAGCACTTAGTAACTGACAAACGATTAAATTATTGTACTTGTCAATCGTAATCCCTGGTAAACCATCTGACTCGCCTGCAATTAATCGGTAGCCTGTTAGGCCATCGCGATTAATGAACCATTGACGCCTAGTTAGCGCATCTTGAATTTTTTTGTAAAAAAATGATTGATCAATATCTTCATTTTCAATAAAAGACCATACTCGAATACTTATTTGTGATTCTGGTGAATATGCGCCCTTAGCTAACCATTTTCCTTTGTTATCAAGGATATCTACAGTATCGCCTAGCATGGGTTTACCTTTGATTTTGTTTATCGCTTTAGAGAATATCCATGGGTGTTTTCTTTTTAATGATTTTTCTCGTCCATCTTTTAAATAAATTCTTGCTGACATTCTATACTTAACCATAGCGATAAAAATTGCGCCGAGTTTAGTCAATCATTGTATAAGGTGCAATTAAAGAATTTATAATTTCAATAATTGAGGGATGAATTTATGAATGTAAGTTACCTTGCTCATGTAAGCGGATTAGTGCAGGGCGTTTATTTTCGCGCGTCGAGCCAACAAATGGCAATAGAATATGGGTTAAGCGGTTATGCACATAATTTGGCAGATGGCGAAGTAGAGATTTTATTATGTGGAGAAGAAGAAAACGTTGATAAAATGCTAGATTGGTTAAATACAGGTCCGCCACAAGCAAAAGTAATTGCTGTTAAGACCAAAAAAGTACCTTGGCAGCAGTATAATCATTTTTCGATAGGTTAGTAGAAATCTTATAAACAAAAGTAATGGAGCACAGTTATTAGCAGTTTACTCCATTACTTTAATTGTAAACACTCAACAGATGTAACGCTGTTAATTCGTAGATGCTGCTATGTATTGAAAACGCTTCATTGTTACACCATTTCTTTCTATGGTTTCGTCAAACATTGATAATGGCCTTATCCAAATACCTTTTTCACCATATTCTGGTTGATATACCACATGCAATTCTTCCGTTTCACTATGCTTTGCAATGTGAAGAACTTGATAATAGTTCCCTTTAAAATGTTGGTAACGACCGATAGGAATAGTCATCATAGGCCTTATTTAAGTGTGAATAAAACAGAGCTTTATTTTAACAGTGCATAATAGAGGAGGCGACTAAAATTAACTATTCTTTTAAAAGTGCTTATACCAATTGAAAAATATATTTGGCTACTTTAGGAAAGCCTTTATTTTTTGAAGATAGCGAACTGGCGACCTAAGGTCGTATATCCCGTTTAAGCTTTATTTTAATTCTAAACTTAGTAAAGAATTGGTTGCGGGAGCCACTTTTTTGAAGAGAGTGAACTGACGACCTAAGGTCGTACATCCCGTTTAAGCTTTATTTTAATTCTAAACTTAGGAAAGAATTGGTTGCGGGAGCCACTATTTTTGAAGAGAGTGAACTGACGACCTAAGGTCGTACATATCGGTTAAGGTCTATTTTAATTCTAAACTTAGGAAAGAATTGGTTGCGGGAGCCACTTTTTTGAAGAGAGTGAACTGACGACCTAAGGTCGTACATATCGGTTAAGGTCTATTTTAATTCTAAACTTAGGAAAGAATTGGTTGCGGGAGCCACTTTTTTGAAGAGAGTGAACTGACGACCTAAGGTCGTACATATCGGTTAAGGTCTATTTTAATTTTAAACTGAGTAAAGAATTGGTTGCGGGAGCCAGATTTGAACTGACGACCTTCGGGTTATGAGGCTTATTTTTTTCCATAAGCTAAGCTTACTTTAATGTACTTTAATTACCCCTTCAACTAAAAATACTTGTTTTTCATAGAATTAATAAAAACACTTGTGACAACTCACCGAGGCCTTAACTCAAACCTGTCTAATGAAATGGCACAAAATTTAACTACCTAATTATTCATACATAATTCAATAACAGACATTAACACAGTTTAATATCAAATAACTTGTCTTTTACGTTACTTTTCTTGTATTGATTTTAAAAAGTAATTTCTAATACCTACCATGCTAAAAAAAATTAAAAAATTAAAAAATTAAAAAATTAAAAAATTAAAAAATTAAAAAATTAAAAAATTAAAAAATTAAAAAATTAAAAAATTAAAAAATAAAACATTAATATGCAAAGAGTTACCTTCTAAAACACAACTAAGCCCCATTTGCAAAAGTCCTCTTGCCTTTTGCTGTGATAGTATCTGCTCGATCATGAAACGTTTAATTATCAGTCGATGATAAAAAGGTTAGGATACCAGCATGGAAACATATGTATTAACAAAAAAGACAGAGCCCTTCTCTCCTATCACTTCAAAAGTAATTGGGCTATTGGTGAGATAGCTCATGACCGAAGTAAAGCATAGACTATTTCATGATATCCTCAGTGATGATGGGCGTATTCAAAGCGCAACATTAAACGAGATATTCAATATTGTCGATTTAACCATCGATTTTAGTGGTGCCACAAAAATCATTGAGCGCGTATGCCATGTTTATAAAGTAGCATCTAACATAGAAAACCTTCCATGCGATTTAATCAATGAATATCGAGGTATTTACACACAGTTAAATTTCGCAATAAATACCGACAGCTTCAAGCAAAGTATTCCTTCGGTAAAAACGTCTAAAAATGAAATTCTTCGTCGCATAGGAGCATATCCTCTATCTGCAATGCTTGTTGAGCCTTTATCACAAGCATGTGAAAATAACCCAGAGAAAAAGTACCTACTTGATTTGTTAACATTTATGTTGATTGAGATAAAAAGAAAGTACCCAAATGTTAAAGATAGAATTATCGAAAATGCAGCAACTCTTATACGTAAATACATTTCTGATGGTACTCGTTTAAAACAAGGTATTAAAAATCCTCCCCTTAATTTCTCACAGGTTGGAGTTTTAGCTCAAAAAGTTAAAGAGTTTCCTTTAATCCCGTTTGAACAGCAATTCGTCACTGCTTGGTCAAAAACATATGCGTTACTTACAACAGAAAAACCGGAGGATAAAGATAATAAATATCTATTTGAGTTGCCAAATAAAATACATATTAGGCCCTACGTTCTTTTTACTCGTGGTGACGTTATTGATGCCGAAGATGCATTTACCGAAATGGTCGAGGTCACATCGGTACATGAAGAAACAAGCTTTCAAACTAAAAATGCCTCTTTTATATATGGCAGCCAGCTCTCCATTATTGAAAAAATGCACCTGCCATACCGGACTAATTCTCTCTCAAATAGTGAAATAACGTTACTTGTTGCTTTCTTAAAAGAGCAGTTAGCTAATGTTAAAAAAATGCCCGTATCACTTTTAGCTGCTCTGACTCTACTGACTTCAAGAAAGTTAGCATACTGTCTAACTCTACGGGTTTATGCACAAAAAGACTTTACAAACCCTGATGATGACTACATTGATTTACATCGCGGTGCTTGGGTACGTAAAAGTATTCAAATGCCAAGCTGTTACACACCCAACGAGGCTGATAAGCCTTTTTTAAATGGTTATCAGCCTTTTGTCTCTTTAGCGCTGCCCAGTGAGGTCTTAAATGCATTAAAGGCGTTGTGTGTTGATAAAAAACATTTGGGGTTGCCTTTAAGTAGTATTCTCAATATCTCAGGTGATGGAAATTCTGAGATAACGGCTTTATTAAACCATTTCGCTGAAAACTCACAAGTCTTTCGCAAGATAAGTCCTGCTGCGTGTCGAACAGTTTTACTTGAGCTGTTTAACCAAAAATTTGATGGTGCCTACGCATCTCTCGCGTTGGCAAATACAGAGTACGATACGACTACATCACTGTACTATTTATCAGGCTCTGTCGATAAAGTGGCAAATGATTATATCGACATTGTGAAAGGCTTGGGCTTTGAATACAGTGAAACTAGAGATAATAACTCTCAAAACACAGCTTTTTCAGGTAGTCAAATGCCCATCGATACTGGAAAGCTTGCTGCTCTTTTCAATAAGTGCCGACAAGAGTTACTCTCGTTGATTAAAACTGAAAACCTTAGTCTTGAAGATATCATTACACGATTCAATTTTTTTTCATGTTATACAGCGATGCTCTTTATCGGAGCTACCGCTCACAGGCCAAGGATAGAGTTTTCTTTTACTAAATTCACCATTGATGAAGAAACCGGTTATATATTACTTTCTGATAAAGTTCATCACGACGAAAGTGCCTGTCGAGTTTTACCGCTTTGTGAGTCGATGAAAATACAATTACAGTCATATAGAGAGTTTGCAAAAGTAACTGCAAAAAGCTTAAAAAAGCAGGAGCCAGAGTTAGCTGAAAGCATTGCCCGTATTTATGGCGAATATGATCATAACCAACCTATGTTATGCCTTATTGACGAAAACAGACGTATCCAACCAATCGGCAAAAGCAATCTTGAAGCCTACTTGGCCCCAGAATCCAATTTGCCACTCAACCTCTTTAGACACTTATGGGCATCTAAAATACGTGAGAATGGCGAATTTAAGCGTGTAAAGGCCATGATGGGGCATATTGGTAGTGGGGAGCATGTGTTGTCAAACTACTCTTGCGCTTCAATCTCAGATATTAAGTTTATGTCAACATCAATAGAGACGTTGTTAAAAGACATAAGTTTACTACCTATTGATATCAAATCTGTTAAAGGCCCATGCGTCCAAGTAAAAATTAATCAAGAAGTTAAGAGCTACATTCCTAGTTATTTACAAAGTACCCCGAGTAAAACCAGGAAAGAAAAACTGCAATGGGTACGAACCCTAATCAAACCAGTACTTAAACAACTGAAAAACAATGAAACGTTTAAAGCAACAAAGGATAAGTTAGTTATACAAGCATTATCAGCAAGTACTACAAACATCAAAATGCAAGAGCGTATTTATTTACTGAACCGCTATTTAGATAAAATCCATAAAAATAAAACATGGGTTGGGCTACAACATTCTTGTAGAGGTTTAGACATGAGTAACGATATTGTCCATGTCATGCAACAACACAATAACCTCAGTCAAGCTATTTCTAATTGGATAAATAAAGATTTAACTGTCACACAAACGGCTGACAATCATTTAGTAAAAATTTGGCTGAGCCTCATCATCCACAGTAAAATGAATGTACCTTTAACAAAAAAAAACGTACTAACAATCACTCAAAAACCTTTACTAGAAAAGGCAATTTGCTTTTTTGAGCTACAGGACTTCCATGATAAAAAGTCACGTATTATTGTGGATTCTTACACTTTATTACTTTTGAAAAAATTTAGTGATTATAGCGATGCTTCAATCAGCATTCCTCCATTAAAACGCTTGTTCAAATCAGCTATAGTTCGAATATTATCAAATATCGTGACGAGAAGAGAGCCTGCATTTATTAAATTGAAAAGTATTGATGAGGTAACAAAATTCATGTGTCGCTCGAGAAATGATATTCATTGTTCACTTGCTCATGCATACCAAAATAATAAAATTCAAACAACATGCCTTCCGCCTGAGAAACTAGTAAGATGGCTATCCGATAAACCACTGCACATCAGCCCAACAGCCGAACTAATAGAAAATGATGGACTCCTTTGTGATTACAAAGGCGATTATAATAAAAAAGCCAATTACATAAAATCACTCGATTTAATTAAAAAAATAAGCGCTGACTTAATTGCCTATGGCTTAAGTAATGACCCAAAAGCAAAAATTAAAGCACTCATCATATCGACTTGGGCGAACTTTATAGGCACCAGTCAAGAAAGAAATGTCGGTATTTTGATACAAAACTCCACTGACATCGAGGATGTCGTGATAGCAACCATTGTGTGGTTAATAGAAGTATCAAATAGACCTGGTCGACAAAAGCGAAAATTAACCGCTTTAAGTACCGTACAAAGCTACTTGTCAATTGTAGCTAGGCCACTACTTGAGTATGCACACAGCACTTCATTTTTTTCACTTGATGCTCATGAGTATGAAGAGCTATATATACAAACACTTGATTCACGCAGTAAAAAGAGTCGAGTTCACAGAGCTGGTGTCTTTAGAAACTTTCATAATTTCTTACAAAAGCAGTTTGATATTAATACCGTTGATTGGTTTGAAATTGAACCTAGCATTAATAATAAGTATTTGCCTAGTGATGCAAACATTATTTCTATGCGTGAGTATCAAGCAGCATTAACATTACTCGCTAATGACAGAGAGTTAGATGAATACAACAGAAACATTAACCAAATTATTCTAATACTGTGCTATCGAGCAGGTTTGCGCACAGGGGAAGCATGCTTTTTACGTATTAATGATATTGATATTTTTGATTGGGTTATTCATGTTAAAAGTTGTTACTTGCACCGACTCAAAACCAGAACATCTAATCGCCGTATACCTGCAACATTGTTTTTATCTGATAGTGAAAAGGCACTCATTAAAAAACATATCGAAGTGGTTAAACATTACTACCCCAATAACGAGTCTGCTTGGTTATTTAGTGATAAAACCAATAATCATTGTGCAAAGGCACTGCAAATTAATTTAGACCGTATTAGAGAAGCTTTACGATTAGCCAGTGGTGATCAGACTTTAACGCTAAAACATGCTCGACATAGTTTTGCTAATTACCTTATGTTAACTATGAATAATAGCTTTTATCCATCGACTATAAATCATGAAATTATAGCTTGGGCTCGTACAGATAATTTACAAGCTTTCTCAACTTCAGTTCAAAAACTATTGATAGGAAATTCTTTAGAAAAAGAAAAAATAATGCACGCTATCGCTTTAACTATGGGGCATATAAGCCCGTCTACAACACTTCAAAATTATATTCACACCCTCGATGTGTTTTCTGCTGCTGAAAATGAGAAGTTACTCTCAAAAGCAATAACTATGAATGAGGTCGCTAGTCTTACTACTATTTCTAGAACAAACTGCTATAAAATTGTTGATCGTAAATATAGGAAAAACGAAATACGAGGCTATCAAGCGATTAAAGAGAGCGAGCTCAAGAATTGGAAAGAAGTACAACGTGTGGGTATCAATGCTGTTGTCGATATTGTTGGACTTCGTTCGTTGAATATTAAGTTACCTCAACATATTATTCGCGAATTTAATGACATAGAAAGAGTAATCAGACTCAAAGAAAGTGACCTTACTGAATTAGATATTACAAAGAAACTCCATGTAGGCTATTCATTTACAAGTGATGTTATTGACTCAGCGCTTAAGATTAAAAAACAAAGTGGTTATTGCGGTATAAAACTAAAAGAACAAAGCGATTGCCTACTTTTTGAAACTAATAGTAGAAATTACCAAACCTATTGTAAATTTGTTCGCCAAGACACCTTTCAAGCGCTTATTTCAAAGCTAGCTGCTCAAACTAAAAATACAAAAAAAGTTGAAGAGGTAAGTCAATATTGGCTTGAAAATCACACTAAAGCAGGCTTATTGGTAGATAAAAACACAGCAGCTAATTTTCTCCAGTTTATCGAGACACTTGACTATAAAACAAATCTAGTAAATGAATACCATATAAGAACTCCATATGGAAAGCGCAAAGGTATATTAGTTAAATATTACCCTATGAGCTCAACAAGTCGAAAGAAAACGGACAACAGAGTTCAACACCTGCTTTTTTTGTTAAAAGTTTGGGTTGATGTGACTAATTCGAGACAGAAGGAAGCAGTATGAATATCGAGATTAAAGTAGATTACATTGAAAAGGATGACGCTGGTAATTTAATCATCACGAAGCCTAAAAAGTTTCATAAAGATGCTAAGCACATTCAAAGCATCTTTGATATTGAGAGAAAGCGATTTGGTGATTGCGCGAAATATAGTTTGTGCATTTCAAATAAAAGCATTTCACCTCAGCTCAATGAGACAAACGATGATCCACAATTAGTTCCTAAGCTTGATATTATTGCTGAGATCTTTAATTATATCGAGCAGGATATGGATACTGTTGATGAATATGTTAAACACATTGAAAAAGGTGAAGTGGACAAAGCCCGTAACCTTAACAAGGAAAATGCTGGACGTATTTCAAAGCTTCAGTCAATTCGCTCAAAACTTACCAGTGAATCACTTGAGTTAACACATGAAAATGGAAAAAAAATTGTAATCTTACCTAGTCCAAAATTGGAGCAAAACATAGGAAAAGATGTTGAAAGTAAATGGCTGTATTGCTCAATTAACACCCCCGAATTTATCAAATCTCGAAGCGCCATTTTCAAAACAACAAACGAGCGAAAAAATTTGGTTGCAAACTTAGCAATAACTGACCAAAAAATCTGGGACGATGTTATTGAATATGGGAAAAAAGGGGTTCTTATTGATATAACTTTACGCTATAAAGAGCCCCACCCTAATGCTACAAATATTACAGGGGAGTTAGTTTCAATTAAAAAATCAGCATCTATTGATCAACAAGAGCTTTTTTGATTAAAGCAGATCACTGATTATTGCTTGGGTTGTTTTTTACAGTACCAAAAAGAAAGAATATCCCCTCAAAATGCTAAATTTAAAATTACTAAATTCGAAGCAAGATTAGACTTGCTATTGATTTAGATAATTCAAAGTATTATTCCAGAAGTTCTGTGATCTTCCCCAATTAATACAGATGCAATTTTTAACACTAATAGAGCGAATATCTTTAAATCCGCTACCAAACAAGGCTTTCAGCTAAACAACTAACCGTCACAAAAGCCGATCCTGTTTCATTAGAAACGATCTAGTTCCATATTGGATTTATCATAAGCGATCGGCATCATGGTATTACGCACTTACTACATACCGGTCAGAAAGCATGAAGCATTTAATGAATTATTGCTGTGCTTCCAACTTCACAATGAAAATCAACTCCTTTAAAATCTTCCAAAACCAAAGTTACTCTACTTTTATTATTAGCACGTACGCATGCTTTGCCAATGGCTAACCTTAGCTTCTCAACAACACTTCGCGGGGGAAGTTGGCATAAGGTTGATAGTAATGAAGCTGAAAGTTTATCGTTAAAGTATTGCTCAAGTTTCATGTCCTTCAAGCAATGTTTATACATGTTTTCAGTGATCGCTTTCATATGCTCAGGTGTTGGTGGCTCTATCTCCATATTAACTAAACGTGATTTTAATGCAGGCTTTAATGATTCAAAATCATTCGTTGTGGTGAAGATAATAGCGCCAGATAAATCTAGTCCAAGATTCAGAAAGTTTTCTTTAAATGATTTTCGTTGCTCTCTTTCAAAAAAAGAGTAAAGCGGCTGAATAATGCTGTCTTGGGGATTATCTTTTGCCATGCATAACTCATCAATAAGAATAATTGGCTGAAATGACTTTGCCTCAAAGCACATAATTCTACCTATTGCGCCTAGGTCTGAATCACCATATTGTGGATTACCCCCACACAGCTCAAAGCGACCTGTCATGGCAGCGGCATTAATGGCAAAAAATTCTAAATTAAGTGTTTCGGCTAAGGCACTAACGAATTGTGTTTTACCAATGCCAGGGTGACCTTGTAAATTAATGGCCGGCAAAGATAGTGGTGTGTTGGTTAATTGACTTACTTGGCAGGCAGCAATCACTTGGTCAACAACATCTTGAAAATTCGGAAATGATTTGGCTAAAGATGATAATGAACTTGTGGTGTTTTTATTAGCATAATAAAGCGTTTTTTTAGGTCCTTGCTCTATGAGTGTTGAAAATGTTTGCATATCTTTGGGCTTTCGATGTTTTACTTCGTTTTTTAATTTTTTCATTGAAAAAATAGAGGCGGAATTACTTCTCTTCATATCGTTTTCAGTAGGTTGTGGTTTTTTGATTTCTAGCTCATTCGACTCTTTTCTCACGTAAATACCGGTAATTTCAATAACAGTTGCCAGTATTGATATTGTTTGTCCTGAGTGTTCGAATATGTGCATTATCATTTGTTGTATATCTACAACAAGCTCAGGGTTAGGAGGAAGCTGTTGTATGGTCTTAATCATCGCTGCAAAGACTCTTTGCTGGTTAAAGCTCATAAAACTGATAATGTCCTGCAAGTGGTTATCATCATCGATATAACAACAGGCGAGTGCCAGTGAAGAAGGGGTAATTAAAAACATCATGTCATGACGTTTTAAATTATCTATCTCAAGGAATGCGTTAAAATGACAATAATTAAATTCGAATGATGTTATTTGACTCATGTGAAATACCTCTGTGAAGAAGGGGAAATATAAAAAAAGCAAGGAGAGGCAGCATTCCTTTTGATACTGCCTCAATTGAAGCAGGCAGTTATGAGTAGGAAGCAAACAGCAAAATGTTGTCGGTGAGCAAAATGCCCCCGGAGACTCTTAACAACAACTGTTGTCCTTCTGGTAAACAAAACCCAGGAATGCGCTGATTTAAAGCATGTGCAAAGTTAATTTTTTGGTCTTCAAACGTTAACTCCACATCAAATACTTCCTTTAAATCTTTTAATGAGCATAACGTGACTTCATCGCCGTTCCTGGTTTTCAGTACTAATTGCATATCATTCATAAAAGGCGTTATCTGCATAGTCACCAGAATTTGAGAGAATGTTGCATTTCGTTTGCACTTAATGTCAGTCAGTTCAATCTCTAGCTGGTGTGCTTGTACACCATTTTCTATTTCATCAAGGTAGTCTGAGTACTGTTTATTTAATTCAGTGTTGTACTGCGTTGTCCAGCAACCTGGCAGTTTGTCTTCATGCTTAATCGCCCATTGGTCTTTGCTTAGTAAATCAGGATTGTTATCACTGATTACTTTAATCACACTGCTTGTTGAAGTTGCATGTTTTTCATTTGATAAAGATAAGTTTGTCATGAGTTGTCTCCTAAGGTTAAGCGATTTGAGCAAGAGTAGTTGTAGTAAAGTGCATTGAGGCACTGGCCTTATCAGCCAGTTGAAGTTTTGAGGCAATAGGCGTTATTGCTTCATACCCACAGCGACTGCCCGGACTTGCACAGGTAAGAATATGGCGCAGCATTACTGCACTTTGTGGCTCAAATTTATCAAGTTTTACAAATGCTTTAGCGCATATCTCTAGTGTTAGCTCATCATGGTCAACCACAGCACCTAAATGTGTTCTGTGACCAGTGAGAGATAAGGTTCTTGTTTTACCAATGTCATGAATCAATGCGGCAACAATGGCAATATCACGTTCAGCCCCCTTCAACTGATTTTCACTTAACAGCTTATTAGCAACATCAATGCTGTGAGCGAGTAAGCCACCGGCAAAACTATGATGGTGCCTAATGCTGGCAGGACATTGCAGGTAATAAATGCCGATATCTCTACCTACAAGCACATCCGACATAAAGCGTGTTAAGTGACGTGAAGAAAGACTATCAACCAAGGTTTTAAGTTGCAGTAACGTTTCAGGGGCAGGACTGTAACAACTAGGCAGTGAATTGATACTCAATACTTTTCTGCTCACGTTACTTGGCAAGCGTTGCAAAAAAGCGCAGCGAACATACTGATAACCATCAACATATTTTAAAGTCGCTTCAATATGGACAATGGCGTTGCAAGCTAACTGCTCAACATATTCATTCATATTGAAACAATATACATTAATGCTAGTGCTGATGTCTGATAGCTTAATTATCCAATAAGCTTTACCGGATTTATCATAACGCTCAGTACTACCTACAAGGCTATAAGCACCTTTAAAGCGTTTAAAGGAAGCAACTTCAGCTAATAATGGCTGAATAGATTGCTCAACAGTTGCAGGGATTAATTGAGTTTGTGGTAAGTTAGTCATGATTAGCTCCTGGGAAGTTTTTCTTAAGAAGATTTTCAAATGCGCTACCGTCATTACGGGTTAAGTTAGGCACAAAACGAGAGTAAACTTGAAAAAGCATCTGAGTATTCGAGTGCCCCATCTGCTTTGCAATCCATTCTGGGGATTCGCCCGATGCAAGCCAAAGCGTGGCTGCGGTATGACGTGACTGATAAGGCCTACGTTTTTCTAGCCCAAGCCGTTTGAGTAAGGGATACCAAACACGTTTAGTCACATTATTATGCTCAATCGGCTGACCTGACAGAGTGCAAAATACGTAATCAGAAAGTGAGGAGCTAACTTGCTCTTGAAGCTTTAAGGCATCATAAACTGGTTGGCTCATTGTTATTTCACGTTGAGAGAAATCGTTTTTGGTATAGTCACATTCACCTGCAACAATAGTTTCGCGAACTTTAATCATGCGATTGTTAAAATCAACGTATTTCCACTTCAGACCATCAATTTCACCTGTACGCATGCCAGTTAAAAATCGAATAAGGTAATAGCGGCTATAGTCTTCTCTAACATTGGCTATTATTTTATTCACCTCCTCTAATGAAAAGGGATTCACATCCGTCTTTTCAATCTTCAATGGCTTGATTCGGATAAAAGGCGTGTTAAAATCATGACGATCGGCGGCCTCCTCAAATACTCTACGTAATGGATCCATTATTTTATTAATGCGATTGTTACTGAGCGTTAAGCGTCCATTTCGTCCCGGTTCTTTGGCGAGAGAGGTACGAAATTTGAGTAAATCAGCGCGAGTGATGCTGTCGATCTTCTTTCCTTTAAAGGTAGGAAGATAGTACTTATTCTTCATGCTTTTCATATTTTTGAGATGTGACGGTCGCCATTTCAATATGCTTTCTTCAAACCATTCATCAAGAAAGTCTTCAAAAGATGGCGTCTTCTTTGTCGTAGTTCCTGAAAGCTTTTGTTCATCGAGCAAGAGCTTTTGTGCAACCTTGCTGTTAGGAAAGTGATTTAGATAATCAAACTGGCCTGTCAGTAGTTCAGCATTGATTTGATCTAGCTTCTTTTGTAAGCGACGACGATTAACTTTTGTGTCACTTAGGTTTGTGTTTTCTCTACAGCGCTTACCCTGAAAGGTAAAATCAAAATAGAGATTTTTTGTGTCTTTACGTGATGAGAGCTTAGCCATGATTTACTACCTCCATTGGCTTTTTGCATGCAAGAGCTAAAGAGTCATGAGCAATGTTTAACATGTCTGATTCAATAGCTTCCCAGATAAAAAGAATTTTTCTCCGGCCAAAAGGCCTAATGTAATGCTTACCTTCAATTAAACACGCATCGAGTAACTCATTTCGTATTGTTCTCGCTGTGTAATGAATTCGATCAGATAATTGATCTGTAGTTAAATATGTTTGTTCCGATTTCATCGATCTTCTCCTTAATAAATGCTAACCTGAATGAACAAAAGATATTTAAATTATCAAAATGTCATTCTAGGTAACATAATAACACTCAAAATGTCATTTGCAATGTTTTTTTGTTATTTAGGATGACATAATTTTATTTAGGATGGGAAATGGTTTGATTAAGTGTCACTTGGCTCGGTTAATGGGCGAGAGAAAAATGAAGGTTATGGATGTTGCTAGAGAAACTGGCTTGAACAGAAATACTATAACTTTATTATATAAAGAAACGGCTCAACGGATTGATTTAGATGCCATTGATAAGCTTTGTGAGTTGTTTGATTGCGAGGTAGAAGATCTATTACAGCGAAAAGTTGATTGATATTAAATCGTTTAGCTAAGGTAAAAACTATTGAAATTAAGTTTTTACCTTTGATTACGATTTAGCAAAACTCAAAAGCTAGTTGCAAGCATCTTTTAATGCTTTGCAGGCTTTGAAACTAGGTACAGTTGATGCTGCAATTCTAATTTCAGCGCCAGTTTGTGGGTTACGTCCTTTGCGAGCAGCACGGGCAGATATTTTAAATGTACCAAATCTTACAAGGGTGACATCATTACCCTCGACAAGCTCGGAAGTAATTGTGTCCATTAAACTATTCAATGCTCTTCCTGCCGCTGATTAACTAATATCCGCGCTTTCGCAATTTTGTCTACTAGTTGTCCTTTGTTCATTATTGTTTTTATTAATACTAAAAAAATGGCTGCTTATAGCAATGGAGATGAAGTGAATTTTTATTTTTATCTTAAAAATGGGCACATAGAACCATAGAGTTTATGATCAATTGGTGGTAATAGTGAATGTTTAGCTATAACTCGTTATGGAGCACAAACAGTCATAGTTTAATGTGCCATCAATTTAAGCTTCACTTCATAAAGTTAAGCTACCGTGGTTAGTATTTATCTTAAAGTAGCCGTTCATCTTTTTTATCACCTACTTTTATTTCATATCAATATTTTTAAAACAGTCGGAACTACATACTATGCCAACCAAGCCTTACCAAAATTTTGTTGATGATCTCAGACAGGTGTTACCTAATGAACGCATTATTACAGACTATACAAAGAGGTTTGCTTACGGTGTAGATGCCAGTTTTTACCGATTGATTCCGAAAGTTGTTCTATTAATTGATAATGAAGAAGAGCTTATTTTTAGCCTTAGAAAGGCACATGTTGCCAACCTCGCTGTTACATTCAGGGCAGCGGGAACAAGTTTATCAGGTCAGGCACAATCCGATTCTATTTTGATCATGTTGACAAACAGTTGGCGACATCATGAAATACTGGATTTAGGGCTAAAGATCAAATTAGGTCCTGCTGTTATTGGCGCAGATGCCAATAAGTACTTGTTACCTTACGGTAGAAAAATAGGACCAGACCCTGCCTCCATTGATACTTGCAAAATAGCTGGAATAGCAGCAAATAATTCGAGTGGAATGTGCTGTGGTGTATCACAAAATAGTTATCACACATTGGCAAGCATTAGGGTGATATTAAATGATGGCAGTATATTTGATAATAGCTCATGTGAGCGTGTTGATGAGTTTAGAAAAAATCATTCTAACCTCTTAGATCAAATAAGCACTCTAGCTAATTCTACTAAGGATAATAAAGTACTAAAGGAACTGATCGAACATAAATATCGATTAAAAAATACGACAGGTTATGCAATTAATTCCTTAATTGATTTTGATGATCCTATTGATATTTTGGCCCATTTAATCATTGGCTCTGAAGGTACCCTAGGCTTTATTTCTTCGATAACATATCATACGGTAATTGAGCATAAATACCGAGCTTCGACTCTTATATTATTTCCCGATTTATCTGTTACTTGCAAAGTTGTAAGTATGTTGGCTAATGAAGAAGTCAGCGCAGTTGAACTACTAGATTACCGTTCGTTAAAGTCAGTAAGTAATATGGAAGGTTTACCTGATTTTATTCTTGATGTAAAAGAAGGAAATGCAGCTCTACTGATAGAAACTCGTGCTAATAATCAAGACAGTTTAAATGAACAAGCTAAATTACTAAACAAGGCTATTTCTGCATTTGAGCAAGTTGCTGCTATTAACTTTACTGATGATATTGAGCAATATAGTAAATTATGGGCTATTCGCAAACAAACTTTTCCTGCGGTTGGAGCAGTTCGTGAAACGGGCACAACTGTTATTATTGAAGATGTTGCTTTTCCTGTTGAGAAATTAGCGGAAGGTGTTGCTGCACTTCAGCAATTATTTGATAAATATCAGTATGATGAAGCTATTATCTTTGGTCATGCATTAGACGGTAATTTACACTTTGTGTTTACCCAAGACTTTGCCTCGCAAGTGGAAGTTGATCGGTACGAAGCCTTTATGAATGATGTTTGCCAACTCGTTGCTGTTGACTTTAAGGGTTCATTAAAAGCAGAGCATGGTACAGGGCGAAACATGGCCCCATTTATTGAACTAGAGTGGGGCAAACAGGGCTATCAGTTGATGCGAGATATCAAAGCATTATTTGATCCATCCAATCTGTTAAACCCTGGAGTGATTATCAATGACGATAATAAAGCGCATTTAAAATCATTGAAGGCTTTGCCAAAAGCGGATGATATTGTTGATAAATGTATAGAATGTGGTTTTTGTGAACCAGTATGTCCCTCTGTAGGTTTGAGTTTTACCCCAAGACAACGAATTAGCAGCTATCGAGAAATACAAAGGTTAAGAAAAAGTGATGAAGATCCTAACTTATTGGCCAAGCTTGAAGCTGATTATGAGTATTTAGGTATAGATACCTGCGCAGCTACTGGTTTATGTGCTCAGCGTTGCCCGGTTGGTATTAATACAGGGGATTTAGTAAGGAAATTTCGTAGTGAACGTAATCAAAAACATGAAAAAGTATCGATTAAGCTAGCCAATAACTTTAAAACAATTGAAAGTCTGACACGTTTTTCTTTAGCAAGTGTAGATTTAGCACAAAAAGTACTGGGTAATAATGTTATGTCATCGCTTAGTAAATTGTTGAGAAAACTAAGCTTTAATCGTTTACCTTTATGGACAGAAAGTATGCCTGCTAAGGCAAATTACCACCCTAAACCAGCTGTTGCTCTAGAGAGTGATTCTCGTCCTAAAGTTGTCTATTTTCCAAGTTGTGCAACGCGAACTATGGGACCTGCGAATGAAGCAAAACAGCAAAAGTCGTTAACTGCGGTAACCATGCGCTTACTTGAAAAAGCGGGTTTTGAGATTATTAGCCCAGACTTTTCTGGACAATGTTGCGGTATGCCCTTTAAAAGCAAAGGTATGTTTAATCAAGCCGAGCAAAAACGTCAAGCAACGGTGAATCAGTTAAATCAGCTAAGTAATAATGGACAGTTTCCTATTTTGTTTGATACCAGCCCATGTAAATCAATGTTGTCCGAAGGGGAAGGCGCTAGCAGCAATTTAACTATTTATGAGCCCGTAGGTTTTATTGAAGATATTTTGACGCAGCACCTTACGTTTAGTCCTATTGATGAAAGTATTATGCTACATGTGACTTGTACCAGTAGAAAAATGGGGTTAATGGATAAAATGATCTCATTAGCCAATCGCTGTGCAATAAAGGTGTATATACCTGAACATATCTATTGTTGCGGCTTTGCCGGTGATAAAGGTTTTACTTTGCCTGAGCTAAACGCAAGTGCTTTATCTACCTTAAAATCACAAGTACCTGATGATTGCAGTCAAGGTTATAGCAATAGTCGAACCTGTGAGATTGGTTTGTCAGAGCATTCAGGTATTGACTATCAATCGATTATTTACCTCGTTGACAAGGTTACACAGCCAAGGTTTCCAAAATAAATTAAGATAATTTTTCTTAGGCCTGTTTCAGATTATATTATCGTGGAAATTCTGATTTACAACACCAAGAAAAGACAGTTCTAATGTTAATTTTTGATCTTTCTTCTAATGAACAACCTCAGCTATACCTAGCAAAATGGTATTTTCCATATAAATTTATTGATTAAATGATATCGCTACCAAATTTTGTTAAAGTACTAATGTAAATAATGAAATTTTAAATTGGGAACTTATATTAGTGAATGTATCCAAGCGGGCTAGAATAAAAGACGTAGCTGAAAGAGCAGGTGTATCGAGTATGACTGTCTCTAGAGTTCTTAGTCAAGATACAAAAGTGAGTAGCGCTAAAAAAGAGTTAGTAATGGAAGCTGTTAAAGCGCTTAATTATCGCCCTAATGTAGCTGCCCGTCGATTAGCGAGTAACAAATCTTTTTTTATCGGCTTACTTTATTATGATTCAGACACATCTTACGTGAGTAAATTTTTGCTGCGTGGATTAAAAAGTTGCCGAACGACGGGTCATCATCTCGTTGTAGATGAAATTGACGATGATATTGAAAAATCATTAGCATCTGTTAAAGACTTGATAGAAGTTACTCAGGTTGATGGGTTAATTTTATTGCCTCCTGTTTGTGATGACGCAAAATTACTCGCAACCTTACAAGAAGCTAACATGACTTTTGTCAGGATTTCCCCTGATACCCAGTTAAATATTTCACCTTATATTTGTATGGATGATTATCAAGCTAGTTTTGAAATGACAGAGCTGCTTATTAATAAAGGTCATACAAAAATCGGCCATATTATTGGTAATACGAATCAAGGCGTGAGCCGATTACGTTACCAAGGTTACCTTGATGCCTTACGCTCTCATCAAATTAATGTGCCACCTGAATATATTGAGCAAGGCTTGTTTACTTATGATTCAGGTCTCGCAGCAGCTAAAAAAATGCTCGCACTCGATATTAAACCAACGGCAATAGTCGCGGCAAATGATGAAATGGCTGCAGCTGTTTTGGCCGCTGCCCATTTAAATAGAATTGCAGTACCAGAAGAGTTATCTATTTCTGGGTTTGATGATGGTAATGTTGCAATAACCGTATCACCAAACTTAACAACAGTGCGGCAACCAATTCAAGAAATGGCTGAGTTAGCTATTGATATTATTGCGTCAGGGAAGTTTTCAGATTTATCAACGGCAAATCACCGTGAATTCAGAAATGTGCTCGATTTCGACATTATTGAAAGAAATTCGACAGGACAAGCACCTCAAACATAGTTTCTTATTGTGCTTTGATTAATGCATATCGAATTTCGGTTTTTAAAGGACCGTTCGGAGAAGTCATGTGAAAAGGGAAGGCAAGTTGATTTGGGCTATCTGGGCAAAACTGAGGCTCTAAACAAATGCCTTGGTTCGGAGTAAAAGGTTTATTTAAATGTTTGCCAGCATATACTTGTATTGCCGGATAATTTGAGCTGACTTGTAGCGTTAGCTTTTTATCTTGACTCGTCAGGCTGGCATGCTTTAACGCTATTTTTTCTATTGTTGTGTCTTGTAAAGATAGAATGAAATTGTCATCAAGTGATTGATTGTTATTCGCTTTTGATATTGTTGTCGGTGAGCTAAAATCATAATGGCTTCCTTCTACGGGCTGAATTTCACCTAGAGGTATGCCGTGTTTATTCACAGGTGTATAGTTGCTGCTGTTAACTTGCAGGTTGTGTTCAGTGCTCTGCTGTTTTGCATTTAAATTGAAATAGGGATGAGCAGTTGGCCCTACTATTGTGGCTTTTGCGGTGTTGACTTCTATGTTAATGATGAGTTCACTCGTTGGTGAAATTTCGTAATTTACCTTAATGCTAATGTTTCCAGGGTAACCGTTAAAGCCGTCTTTTAATTGACAAGTTAAGGTAAGTGAACTGTCATCATGGTAACTACATTGCCAAAACTGGCTGTCTAACGCTCCCTTGCCACCATGTAATTGGTTTTTTCCTTCATTGGCTGATAAGGTCACTTCCTTTTCATCAACTGTGTAACAAGCATTAGCAATTCTATTGGCGTATGGTCCAACAATTGCGCCCATGAAAAAAGGATCTGTTAGGTAATCTTCAAGGTCTGGATAGCCTAAAACAATATTACGACTTTCATCACCCACTTTGGTTTGCCAACGAATGATGCGTGCACCAAAATTAGTTATAGAAAGGGTATCGCCTTGGTGATTTTTTATCTCATAAGCGGTGATTCTAGTCATCAGGGAGCCTTATTTATCAGCTTTACTATCTTGGTAAAAGTGCATCAAACCTTGAGTTGAGCTATCGTGAGTATCACTGATACTGTTTTTAGCTAATTCTGCCTGTATGTTATTCGCTAAGCCTTTACCTAGTTCAACTCCCCATTGATCGAATGAGCAAATTTGTAAAAGAATGCCTTGCGTGAATATTTTGTGTTCATACAGCGCAATTAAGCTACCGATGGAGCGTGGTGATATTCGTTTCATCAATATGGTATTCGTGGGTCTATTACCTTTATGCACTTTATGAGGCACAACTTTATCAATATACTCAGGAGTCCTTCCTTTCATTTTTAAGTCTTCTCGTACTTGTTGTTCATTAACACCTTGCATTAACGCTTGAGTTTGAGCGAAAAAGTTAGCCATCAAAGTTTCATGGTGACCTTGTACAGGTGTTACACTTTCAACTGAGCCAATAAAATCAGTCGGGACAATATTATTACTTTGGTGTAAGTATTGATAAAAAGCATGCTGACCATTAATGCCTAGTTCACCCCAGATAGAAGGCACAGTAGGGTAGTCAATAGACTCTCCTTGCCAGTTAACAGACTTGCCATTACTTTCCATTTCAGCTTGTTGTAAGTAGGCTGACAACATATGCAGTGACTGGTCGTAGGGTAAAATAGCTTGAGATTGAGCGCCTAAAAAGGTGCAATTCCATAGACTTAACAAAGCTAGTATCACAGGAGCATTTTGTTCCAGTGGTGCTTGAGAAAAATGGTTGTCAATTTCATGGGCGCCTTCGAGTAATTCAATAAATCGCTCAAAGCCAAGATCAATGGCAATAGGTAAACCTATTGCTGACCATAATGAAAAACGACCACCAACCCAGTCCCACATATCGAAGATGTTCTCTTCGTCTATGCCAAACTCAGTCGCATTCTTCTTATTTGAAGAAACCGCGACAAAGTGTTTGGCAATGGAAGATTCATCAAAAGAAGACGCCACTAACCAACGCATTGCTGTTTTTGCATTGGTCATCGTTTCAGTGGTAGTAAAAGTTTTACTCGATATGATGAACAAGGTTTTTTCTGGGGTTAATGGCCTTAATACATTAGCGATTTGTGTTCCATCAACATTAGAAACATAATGCACATTGATACTATTATCACTGTATTGTTTTAAGGCTTCAGTAACCATTTGCGGCCCTAAGTTTGAACCGCCAACACCAATATTCACCACGTCAGTAATACGCTTTCCTGAGTAACCTTTCCAGTGCCCCTGACGAACATTATCTGAAAAGGCCTTCATTTGAATTAGTGCTTGTTGAACGTCTTCATCAATGTTTTTCCCCGCTAAGATTATCGCTTTGTGTGAGCGATTACGCAGGGCAATGTGTAATACCGATCTATCCTCTGTGGTATTAATACGCTCACCAGAAAACATTTTTTGCCGCCAGCCTTCTACGTCACATTCTTTCGCTAAGGCGAGCAGTTTTGACATTGTGTTTTCATTGATTAAGTTTTTAGAGTAATCGAGTAAAAACGGCGCTAGTTTGATAGAAAACTGTTCAAAACGATGAGGGCTTTGTTTAAAAAGCTCACTCATGTGTTGCTGTTTCATCTCAGTTGCATGAGTTACTAATGCTTGCCAGCTGTCTAATGAAGTTCTTGATTGCATAGTTTTTTTTTCCAACTCTAATATTTACTCAATTAATATTTATACAGGCTCAGTCGTTCAGGTTCTTTTTAATGACTTTGAGCGTTGTTGCAACGACATTTTCAATTGTGAAGCCAAAATGACTTAACAGTTCAGCGCCCGGTGCTGATTCTCCGAAAGTGCTCATGCCGATGATTTCGCCTGCTCTACCGACATACTTATGCCAGAAATCAATATGCGCTGTTTCAATGGCGATGATGGACTTTACGTCACGTGGTAATACGTTTTCTTGATAGCTGAGTGGTTGCTGATCGAATACATTGGTACTTGGCATAGAAACAACGCGGATATTTTTTCCTTGCTTTGTTAATACTTTTGCTGCATTAACGGCTAACGCAACTTCAGAGCCTGTGGCTATGATGATGGCCTCAGGTGTTGCTTGGCAGTCAACTAAGATATAACCACCTTTTTCAATATTATTGACTTGTTCATCATTTCGATCTTGATGTGAAAGGTTTTGACGACTAAAAATTAATGCACTGGGTCCATGCTGTTTTTGAATGGCTGCTTTCCAAGCGACCGTAGACTCAACCGCATCGCATGGGCGCCATGTTGTTAAATTAGGCGTCATACGTAAATTGGCAATTTGCTCTATAGGTTGGTGAGTAGGGCCGTCTTCACCCTGTCCAATGGAGTCATGGGTATAAACAAAAATATTTTGAATCCCCATTAGTGCTGACATGCGTACTGCATTTCGGGCATATTCCATAAACATTAAAAAGGTTGCGCCGTAATTGATGAAACCATCATGCAATGCTAAACCATTCATGATGCCACTCATGCCAAATTCTCGTACGCCGTAAAAGAGGTAATTACCGTCAGCATCATCAGCTGAAATGCCTTTTGAGCCAGACCATAATGTTAGATTAGAGCCGGCTAAATCGGCTGAGCCACCTAATAATTCAGGTAATAAAGAGCCAAAGACTTCTATCGCGTTTTGAGATGCTTTGCGACTGGCAATATTTTGTCCTTGTTGCTGACATTGCCTGATATATTGTTGGGCTTTTTCTTCGAATTTCTCAGGTAACTTTTTCTCTATAACACGACGAGTATATTCTTGAGCTAGTTCTGGGTGACTACTTTGATAGGCTGAAAACAGTGTTGACCACTGTGATTCAGCTTGACTACCTTTGTCTTTGGCATCCCAACCTTGATAAACCTCTTGAGGGATTTCAAAGGGAGCATGTGGCCAATTTAAAAACTCCCTTGCAGCAGCAATTTCTTCATCTCCTAACGGTGCACCGTGACAGTCATGTGAGCCTGATTTATTGGGTGAGCCAAATCCTATAGTTGTTTTACAACAAATCATAGTGGGTTTATCACTCATCGCTTTAGCTTGTTCAATGGCTAAATTGATGGCAGTAGGATCGTGACCATCAACATCACTGATTACATGCCAACCGTATGCTTCAAAACGAGCAGGGGTGTTATCTGTAAACCAGCCTTCAACGTCGCCATCAATGGATATGCCATTATCGTCCCAAAATGCGATGAGTTTCCCTAAGCCTAAAGTACCAGCTAGGGAGCACACTTCATGAGAAATTCCTTCCATTAGACAGCCGTCGCCTAAAAAGCAGTAAGTGTAGTGATCGACAATGTCAAAATTAGGACGGTTAAAATGTGCTGCTAAAGTTTTTTCAGCTATGGCCATACCTACGGCATTTGAAATACCGGCTCCTAATGGGCCAGTGGTGGTTTCTACGCCAACGGTATAACCGTATTCTGGATGACCAGGTGTTTTTGAGTGTAATTGTCTAAAGCGTTTTAGTTCATCAATAGGTAAGTCATAACCACTTAAGTGCAGCAATGAATAAATAAGCATAGAGCCGTGACCATTACTTAAGATGAAACGGTCACGATCAGCCCATTGCGGATTTGCAGGGTTATGCTTTAAATGGTCATTCCATAGTACTTCAGCAATGTCTGCCATCCCCATAGGAGCACCTGGGTGACCTGATTTTGCTTGTTGGACCGCATCCATGGTTAAAGTACGGATAGCATTAGCGAGATGCTGCCTTGAAGACGTCATGATAATTTCCTATAAAATTGATTATTAATGTTTTGTACTAGCCACTCACATTGATATGAGTGGCTATTGTAATGCTAGGTTAGCAGTACTTTTTAATTAATTATTGAGCAACAAGTTCACTCACCATTTGCTCTAAAATGGCTTGATCTTTAGCAAAGTTGCGAATGCCTTCAGACAGTTTTTCAACAGCCATGGCATCTTCATTATGTTGCCATGAAAAAGAGCTTTCATTCAGTGGCGTCAGGTTCTCTCTTGATTGCACTGCCACTGATTCAGCATCAAGTTTTGTGATGAGTTCACCTTCGCTTTCTTGAAGTTCGTTCAGCAAGGCAGGTGAAATGGTTAATAAATCACAACCCGCTAATTCAATAATTTCAGAGGTATTTCTAAAGCTCGCGCCCATCACAACTGTGTTGTAATCGTAAGTTTTGTAATATTGATAAATACGAGTAACTGATTGAACACCGGGATCATCAGCACCAGTAAATTCTTTATCTTCTTTGGCTTTGTACCAATCTAAAATCCGACCCACAAAAGGAGAAATTAAGGTCACATTGGCTTCTGCACAAGCAACTGCTTGAGCCATCGAAAATAGTAAGGTTAAGTTACACGCTATACCTTCTTTTTCAAGTTGCTCTGCAGCTTTTATTCCTTGCCATGTAGAAGCTAATTTGATTAATACACGGCTTTTGTTAATACCGGCTTTTTCATAAAGGGCGATTAACTTACGGCCTTTCTCGATACTGCCTTGCGTATCAAAAGACAAACGAGCATCGACTTCTGATGAAATACGGCCGGGAACATGCTTTAGTATTTCACAACCAAAATTCACAATTAATTGATCGCAAACATCATCGGTATTGGCTTCGCCATTAACCGTTGATTGTTCAATTGCATCATTAATTAGGTGTTTATATTGTGGTAACTTGGCTGCTTGTAAGATTAGTGAAGGGTTAGTGGTAGCATCAACAGGGTTTAATGCTTTAATGGAGTCAACATCGCCACTGTCGGCAACGACTGTTGTCACTAATTTAAGTTGTTCTAATAAATTCATTTTAATATTACCCATGCTATGACGTTGGCGCTGTCATAAACATGGGCGTACCTTATAGTTTTAATCTAACTCATCTCTCAACAAGTTAGCTTTAATTAAACGTAACGGTTAACAATATTTTCAAGTAGCTCTTGACGACCAGATACTTGTGACGGGTTAATATCGTTTTCTAGCACAAGTTTAGATAAGCTCTCTAAGCTTTGATCGCCCGCCATAATGCTTTGGCCTAAATCTTTTTTCCAACCAGCATAACGGTTTTCAACAAAGTCAGATAAAGGCGCGTCTTCGATTAACTTCGCGGCATTTAACAGTGATTTAGCCATAGTGTCCATGCCACCGATGTGACCAATGAATAAATCATCACGCTCACAAGATTGACGACGTAATTTAGTATCAAAGTTAAACCCACCCGTTGTTAAACCACCGGCTTTAAGGATTTCATACATGACTAAAGAACACTCAGCAACATCGTTAGGGAATTGGTCTGTATCCCAACCGTTTTGCATATCACCGCGGTTAGCATCAACACTACCCATAATACCTTCAGCACATGCGGTAGCAATTTCATGGTGGAAGCTATGGCCTGCCAATGTTGCATGGTTTGCTTCAATATTTACTTTAACTTCACCAGCAATGCCGTGCTTGTGTAAGAAACCTGCAACGGTTGCTGTATCGTAATCGTATTGATGTTTGGTAGGTTCTTGTGGCTTAGGTTCAATTAATAACGTGCCTTTGAAGCCAATTTTATGTTTATGTTCAATAACCATTTTAAGGAAGCGTGCGTATTGCTCGCCTTCTTGTTTAAGATCTGTATTTAGTAATGAATCATATCCTTCACGGCCACCCCAAAGTACATAGTTTTCACCACCTAAACGGTGAGTAACATCCATTGCGTGTTTTACTTGTGCAGCAGCATAAGCAAATAACTGTGGATCAGGGTTAGTTGAGCCGCCCGCACAAAAACGAGCATTTGAGAATAGGTTAGCAGTACCCCAAAGTAATTGAACACCAGTGCGAGACATTTCTTTTTCGAAAATATCTGCAATGTGGTTAACATTTGAATGAAATTCTTTTAGTGACGCACCTTCAGGTGCGATATCAGAATCGTGAAAACAGAAATAGGGAACACCTAATTTTTCGAAGAATTCAAACGCTACTTTTGCTTTTTGTTCAGCAAGCTCTAATTGGTTGCCTGTTGCTTGAATCCATGGACGTTCGAACGTACCAGCACCAAAAATGTCTGAGCCAGCCCAACAAAAGTTATGCCAGTAACAGGCAGCAAACCTTAAGTGTTCTTTCATTGTTTTGCCAAGCACTACTTGGTTTTCATCATAGTAACGAAAAGCAAGTGGATTTGTGCTATTAGTGCCTTCGAATTGAATTTTGTTTACGTTGTTAAAAAATTGACTCATGGTCTACTCCTAGTTAATTCTGTAAATAGTCTTAAGTTTAAAAATGATCTTTTAAGCTTTGATAAAGTTGTTGATATTTTTTGTGCTGAGCAAGGTAATAGTCTTGCAAGCTCTTATCAGGTTCGATAACAAAATCAATGTCGCTAGCGACACAAACATCACTGGCTAGAGAATTTGTTACACCGATTTTGGCGAGACGAGCTGCTCCAAAAGCTGGGCCAACCTCTCCACCTTTACGGTAAGTCAGTGGCTTGTTCAGTACGCTAGCAAGAATGCGTCCCCATAGAGCACTGCGAGCACCACCACCAATAACTGACACTTGATCGATTTTTGTACCAGCGGCCACTAGGGCTTCTTGGCCATCAGCAAAAGCAAAGGCAACTCCTTCTAAGACGGCACGACCTAATGTTGCTGCATCAATAGCATGGTCAAGGCCAAAGAAAACACCCTTAGCGTTAGGGTTATTATGTGGCGTACGTTCACCTGATAAGTAGGGTAAAAACATCACAGGGCACGGAATAGATAAATCGAGTTTTTCGACTTCATCTAATAATGCTTTTTCATCGCTAAAACCTGTTAGCTTAGTTACCCAAGATAGACAACTTGCGGCACTTAATACCACTGACATTTGATGCCAAGTATTTGGGATACAATGACAGAAAGTGTGTACCGCGCTATCAGGGTTTGGGTTGTATGTTTCATTGGCAACAAAATAAACGCCAGAAGTACCTAGAGATAAAAAGGCTTCATTGGGATTAATTACACCTATGCCCGATGCACCGGCGGCATTATCACCACCACCTGCAATTACGGGCACTTCATTTATACCCCACTGTTTAGCTATGTCGTTATTTAGATAACCAGTAATTTCTGACCCTTCAAATAGAGTAGGCATATGCTCAATAGTTAAACCAGTTGCGTCTAACATTTGTGTTGACCACTGTCTTTTTTCAACATCTAACCACAGCGTACCTGCACTATCAGACATGTCTGAAGCAAAGTCACCTGTCATCAAAAATCGTAGGTAATCTTTAGGCAGTAGTACTTTCTTAACCTGATTAAAGTTTTCTGGTTCATTTTCTTTTAGCCAAACGAGCTTGGGTGCTGTAAAACCTGGCATTGCAATATTGCCTGTTATAGCACGACTATTTGGTTCAAGTGCTTCAATAGTCTTACACTGTTGTTCACATCGGCCATCATTCCATAGGATTGCGGGTCGAATAACTTGGTTTTCGCTATCAAGTAAGGTCGCACCATGCATTTGGCCTGATAAACCAATGGCCTTAACTTGCTTTAAACTATCAGCATGTGACTGTTGAATTTCTGTGATTGCAAGTTGTGTAGCTTGCCACCAATCAATTGGATTTTGCTCAGACCATAAAGGTGCAGGGCGGCTAACTGTTAGTGGTGAAGAGGCCTGTGCAACTAAGCCATCTTGATCATCAAGGATGATAACTTTTACACCAGACGTGCCTAAATCTATACCCAAATACATAAGAAACTCTTTTTGTTAAACTGCTTGTTAGCGCTAACATTATCATTATGTTTTTTGTTTGGCAATGATTTTGTATCTGTAAATGATGATTACTGATGAACAACGTTTTTCTTATACGGAAAGTAAGTGAGGTTCTTTTGTGTTGCTATATGTGTAAGGAAATAATGCCGTTTGAACGGATCTGAACTACGAATTTTTGGTTGTATGAAGGTATGACTTTCTATTGTTTTGTATTTTTGTGATAGCGTTAACAGTTTTTCGTGTTTTAGTGGGGAGAGGGAACAAATTTGTGAGTTGTCATTTTTACGATAGGTTAAACTTTCATAACGAAGCTTATTATCTTTAAATTGATTAAAGGGAAAGCAAGTTTAAGTCACTCTATTAGTCAGTAAGACCTAGCAAAAATAAAGAATCTGCTCAATCAAGTGGCCTTATATTTACAAGAACAAAATTATACAACGCAAATTGTTATGGTTAAAAAAGTACCATAATCAGCTAAATATAACTTGGCTCAGTAATTATGTTATCCCCTATGCTGATCCCGTTATATATTATTTTCAGTTAAATAATTTCAGTTAAAGTGTGATTGTTTGATGAAAATAATTATGATGATGAATATATGATTATTACGTTAACTTGCACAAAAATATAGATAAAATTGAATTGATAAATGAAAGTGTTTGGCATTCAGGTTTGTTTAATAAACGATATGTAGGCTTTGTAATGAGATTAGTTCAAATTAAAAAAAGTCTCTCTAAGAGGCAGGAATACTTTACTACATTGGGATTTGAGCACTAAAGCTCATATCAACACAATGTTACATAGCAACTCAGCTAGATAACATTATAATTGAATTCATAGGGGAAGTAGGCATGAAACTTAACTCGATAACCAAGGCTGTTCTTTTAGCTTCATTAACCAGCATGACATCATATGCTTTTGCTGAAGAAGCCGTTGAAAATGCAGAAGCTGTAAATAACGAACTTAAAATAGAAAAAATCACCGTTACTGCACGTAAAATAAAAGAGAGCTCTCAGGAAGTACCTGTATCCATGAGCGTTATAACGTCAGATGCACTTGATAATATTGCTGCCTTTGAGTTTGAAGATATATCAAAACTTTCACCTGGTTTAGAAGTATCCGGTGATGATGCCATAAGTGGTACTATTAAAATGCGTGGTGTTGGCCGTGATGCCTTTGCAGGTAATATGGATGATTCCGTGGTTGTCTTTATTGATGGTGTAGCCCAAACTTCTGTTGGTGCTGCTTTTGGTTCTTTATCTGATATTGCTCGAGTTGAAGTACTACGTGGTCCTCAAGGTACTCTTTACGGTAAAAACGCGCCAGCGGGTGCTATTAACATTACCACTAAAAGTATTGATATGTATGAATTAGGTGGTGGTTTTACAACCAGTCATTTTTATACTGACGAAACATCTACTTACGGCACGTCAAACAAAGCACATCTTAATATTCCTTTAATTGACGGTGAATTAGGTATGCGTGTGTCGGGTTTTTATGATGACGACGAAGGCACTCTCTATAATGATTTCTTAAAAACTGAAGCAAATGACAGTAAACGTGAAGGTGCTAGAGTAAAAATTCAATATATTCCAACGGACAATTTAGATATTACCTTTATCGGTAATTATAGTGACAACTATAATGGTAAACCATTTGGTTATATTCCGGGCTTTGGCCCTAACTTTATTGCTGATAAAGAAGCTGCTGCACAAGGGACACCAGCTACGGCTAACAATACCTTCGAAGATAAATTAGGTACTGATATCCCGCTAGGTAGTCCAAATGATTATCTTATTTACTCTGATATTAATAGTCATAGTAAAACGCGTTTAAAAGATGCCCAATTAAATTTTAACTGGGATACTGAAACGCATTCATTAATCTCAATTACATATTACCAAGAAGTTAATACTAAGTTTGTTTCTGATCAAAATGGTACACCGATCATTGATGGCTTGCTTGAGATTGAAACTAATCAAGATTTATTTTCGCAAGAATTACGTTTAAGCAATATTGACAATGAAGTTTTTGACTACCTTTTAGGTTTTTATTATTCAAAGTCAGAAACTAACGGCCCTGATGATGGCTCTGTAGGTAGTTCTTTTAAGCAATTTGGTGCGAGTCAATTTATACCCGGTGTTGGTTTCATCAGTTTGGATATAGATTCTCAAATATTTTTAGAAGGTGAGACAGAGTCTTTTGGCTACTTTGGACATTTTAATTACCATTTTAACGAAGAATGGACCTTTGCTGCTGGGCTTCGTTATAACGATGAAGAAAAAACCAGCCAAGCAGACTTTTTTATTGTCAATAACATTCCTGCTTTTGGGGGCGAACAAGCACCAATTCAATTACCAGGATTAGAAAGAAGTACTGAGAAATACAGTAATGTTTCTGGTAGCTTGAAACTACAATATAAGCAAGATGAAGACATCATGTATTATATAGCGTTAGATACTGCTTATCGTTCAGGTGGCTTTAACATAAGTACATTGGCACCATTAGATAACTTACGTACTTTTGAACCAGAAGAAAGTACAGCCCTTGAAATAGGTATGAAAGGTAGTTTCTTTGACAGCCGTTTACAGTGGAATATTGATGCGTACTATCAAGAGTTTAAAGATTATCAGTTTGGTGATTTACCACGTCAAGATAACTACTTTCCAGGTACATTTACTGACATAGGCTCAGATGACCCGGTAAACCCATTAACCTTGGCTCAATCACATGTACTAAATGCCGATAAAGCGGTTAGTCAAGGTATTGAAACTGATTTTATTTACTTGGTTTCACACAACTTTGTTTTAAGCGGTGCGATGACCTATATCGATACTGAATATAAAGAGTTCATGGGTTTTTGTGATACAGGGGAAGGTCCAACAAATCAGCTATATTGTGACTTTAGTGGTCGTGGCATAGGATCTAACTTTGGTGTAGAACCTGCTTCATTTTCAGCAAACGTAAACTCGTTATTTCACTCCGACATAAATGCTTGGGGTGTGAAAATGTCTAACTCTTTGCAGGTTAACTATGATGATGTTAAAAAGTTCAGAGCTGACTATCACTTAGGTTTTGAACCACTTGACGGCGACTGGAGCGTGAAGCTATTTGTTAAAAATTTATTTGATAGGGAGTCAGGTCATATTTATCAAAGACCAGTTGGCCAAACGCCACCTTTTGACACCTTCAATTATGATTTAGTGCGTCCACGTCAAATTGGTGTAACCTTCGGTTACAACTTCTAATTAAATTTTTTAATGAGTTATCAGGCCATTACTTTTCATGAGTAATGGCCTTTTTGTTTTTCTTCTCACAAGAGTTTTTCAGTTTTACTTCAGTTTGATGACATACTCTGGTCTATAGTTAATATATTGACTAATTAACGTGAGTGTTAACAGTCAATTCAACTATTTCAATACAAAGAATGTTGTAGATTTTTAATCATTAGTTATACTGAAACATCAACGGGTTAGCTTATCTTTATTTTATTGTTGTAAGGATTGTCATGAGAATATTATTGGTTGAAGATGATTTTCAATTAGGTGAATCGTTAAAGTCAGCCTTGAGCCTTGAAAATTATGCGGTAGATTTAGAAACCGATGGCGCAAAAGTTATTCCCATGCTTGAAGCGGGGGATTATGACATGATGGTGCTGGATTTGGGCTTACCTAATGTTTCGGGCGATGAAATCCTCAAAAAGATCAGAGCGGTAGATGATCCTATGCCCGTATTAGTATTAACCGCTCGAAATACCACTGAAGATAAAATAGAAAGCCTTGATCTTGGTGCAGATGATTATTTAACTAAACCCTTTGATATGGATGAGCTCTTTGCTCGTTTACGTTCTTTACTTAGACGCAGTTCAGGCCGCGCAAGACCCGTGCTAATTTCAGGCGATGTTGAACTTGAGCCAAAAGAAAAAATTGTTACTCAAGCAGGAAAAACGGTGATTTTGACCGCAAAAGAGCTTTCAATACTCGAGGCATTGATGTCTAGTGCAGGGCGCTTTGTTTCAAAATCAAGGTTAGAAGAAAGCATGTATGCTTGGGGAGATGAAATAGAAAGTAACACAGTTGAAGTTTATATTTCTCGACTGCGTAAATACTTTGGTCGAGACTTTATAGAAACCCTAAGAAGTGTTGGCTACCGAGTTAAAAAAGGGTGAGATATTCACTAAAAGCCAAAATGATTTTTTTTGGTTTACTGCTACATGCCATTATATGGATATTGGCGACTTCTGCGTCTTCCTATACCGCAGCTCATGTTATTTTCGAAGGCTTAGATAAAGATCTAAAACAACAAGCACAGTACGTCAATTTTTCTACTCGATTATTTCAAAGTTTGTTCAGCAAATTTGCTATTAATGAAGGCTATGATCCCTTAAAAGATGGTGTGGAAATTGGCGAGAGTGTTGGATTAGACGATTTTAATTTAGTTATCTGGAATTTTAATGGCGATTTAATTTATCGTTCACCTAATGCTCCGGGATTTGATTTTCCAAATAAAAATGGATTCACTAATGATACCTTTGTCATTAAAGGTGAAGAGAGCGAATGGCGTATATTTAATAAAAATATTGATGGGGTTTTTTGGGCTTCAGTTGGTATGAATACTGAACAAGCCCGTCAAAGTGCTATCGATTTTGGTATTAAAGCATTATATCCGATGATTTTGATTATCCCATTAACAATATTTGGTGTATATATTGGTAGTAAAAAAGGCATGGGGGCGATTAAAAAAATCTCCAATGAGATCGCCCATCAAAAGCCAGCGTCTTTAATGCCTATAGATGAGCAGAATATACCTGAAGAAGTTTTCCCTTTAGTTGCATCAATTAATGGTTTGTTAAAACGATTAGACGTGGCAATTGAAAATGAGCATCGTTTTACTGCTAATGCATCACACGAATTACAAACCCCGCTAGCGGCAATTAAGGCTGAGTTACAATTGTGCCAGCGTAGCTCCGATAATCCTGAGGTTATTAATGTTTTAGACAGAATTTCTTCACGAGTAGAGCGAGCAGTGTACACTGTTCAACAATTGCTTACTTTGGCACGCATAGAATCTCAAGAGTCAGAACTTAAAGTAGAAGATGTAGATTTAAAGAATATTGTCTTAGAAGATTTGGCTGACTTAGCTCATTTGGCTATAGATAGGGACTTAGGTATAGATTTTCTGGAAAATGAACCCTGGCAAATTAAAGGTAATAAAGAGACGCTCAGTATTTTGATTCGTAATTTACTCACTAATGCCTTTCGATATGCAACACCAGGAAGCCAAATAGAAGTCTCGGCAAATGTTACAACGCAACATGTTCAGTTTTATGTAGCAAATGACAGTAAATTTATTACTGAAGAAGAAAGAGAAAAAATGATAGATAGCTTTTATCGAATCCCTGGAAATGACAAGCCAGGCGCTGGACTTGGCCTCTCAATAGTACAGCGAATTGTTAAGGTTCATCATGCCGAACTTGAAATAGATACATGGAAAGACAATAAAGGCGTTATGGTAAAAGTAAATTTTACTAGAGTTTAAATAGAACTTTTCATCTTCTGCGAGCTGTTTTTCAGATCCGTTTCAGCTCCACTTCATACACTTCACTTAATGTCAGCAAAAGGTTAGTAAAATACTAACCAACCATTGAGGGAAGTGTTATGTCAAAAATTGCCGTGATTACAGGTGGTGAGTCAGGTATTGGGCTTGCATCCGCAAAGTTATTAACCGAACAAAACTATAAAGTCATTGTTTTAGGTCTTAAAGAAACAGATGAGCTAAGGCTTGCTGAAATATCTTTTTTAACTTGTGATGTGAGTAATGCTAAAGCCATTGAACAGGCAATTAATCAAATTGTTGCAGCCTATGGCGCTATTGATTGCTTAGTTAATAATGCAGGCGTACTCTCTTATGGTACCGCAACTGATTCAAGTGAATCTGAATGGGACCATGTGATGGCAGTTAATGTCAAAGGGCCATTTTTATGTGCTAAATATACCATCCCTCATATGAATGATAACGCCGTGATTGTTAATGTCGCAAGCGTACAATCATTTGTCGCTCAGCCATATGTCGCTGCCTATGCCACAAGTAAAGCAGCAATTTTGGGTTTGACCCGCTCTATTGCTATTGATTTCTCTCCTAAGGTTCGCTGCGTTGCTGTTTGCCCCGGCACTATAGACACGCCTATGTTACGTGGTGCTATGGAGCAAGCAGCAGACCCTGAAGCTATGATGAAAGAATTAAATGAAGCTCACTTAACAGGTCGTATTGGACAGCCTGAAGAAGTTGCTGAGCTTATTGCTTTTCTTTGTAGCGGTAAATGTGGATTTATCAATGGCCAAGCTATTCGGGTAGATGGCGGTTTAGGTGTCAATATTGGCGGCAGTAAAAACTAGCACAGAATTATAAATTTGATTGAGAATAGACTATGAAAATTACAAAGATAGAAACAGTAAGATTGACCGAGTTTGGCAACTTATGTTGGGTGCAAATTCATACAGACGAAGGGTTTGTCGGTTTGGGTGAAACTTTTATGGGGCCTGCTGCTGTAGAAGCGTATATTCATGAAACCGTTGCACCTTATCTATTAGGTAAAGATCCACTTCACATTGATAAACACTGGCGCGAATTATACGGATATCTCGGCTTTCGTAGTAGCGGTGTGGAAATGCGAGGCAATTCTGCAGTTGATATTGCCTTATGGGACATTTGGGGTAAAAAAACTGAGCAACCTATTCATCAATTGCTTGGTGGTAAATCACGCGACACCATTCGTACTTATAACACCTGTGCAGGCTATTCATATATTCGCTCATCAGAAGGTCAAACATCAGATAATTGGGGATTACCAAGTGAAGAGCCAGAAGGGCCGTATGAAGATCTAGATGCCTTTTTACATCGCGCTGATGAACTTGCTATTAGCCTATTAGACCAAGGCATAACCGCAATGAAAATTTGGCCATTTGATTCTGCTGCTGAAGCAAATGACGGCCAATATATTACTAACGAACAACTTGAACAGGCTTTAGAGCCATTCAAGAAAATTCGTGCTGCGGTTGGTAATAAAATGGACATCATGGTGGAGTGCCATTCACTGTGGAATTTACCTACCGCGATTAAAATATCAAAAGCATTAGAGCCTTATGCGCCAATGTGGATTGAAGATCCGGTTAAAATGGACAGTTTGTCTGTTATTAAAGAGTTTAGAAATAGAACCACCATTCCGGTAACCGCAAGTGAGACAATTGCTACGCGTTGGGGCTTTAAGGATCTGCTAGAAAACAATGCGACTGATTTTGTCATGTTGGATATTGGTTGGGTTGGTGGAATTTCAGAAGCGAAAAAAATATCGACTATGGCAGAAGCATACCAACTCCCCGTTGCCCCGCATGATTGTACAGGCCCTGTTGTATTAGCTGCATCATGTCATTTATCTCTTAACGCACCTAATGCCGTTATTCAAGAGTCGGTTAGAGCGCTTTACACTGGCTGGTATACCCAAGTAATGGATAACTTGCCACAAGTGAAAAATGGCTATATTACGCCACCAGAAGGGAATGGATTAGGGATGACCTTTAAACCAGAAATATTCGATAGAGATGACTTAGTGGTTAAAACAAGTCAGCTGTAAATACTCCATTTGAGTTTAGGAAATTAAATGAAATTATTACGTGTAGGGCCGTTAGGCCAAGAAAAACCAGCAGCCATTGACAAAAATGGTGATATTCGAGATTTATCATATTTAGTTGAAGATATTTCGGGTGCACAATTATCTCAAGAATCACTCAACAAATTGGCTGAGCAAGATTTAACAACTTTACCGCTAATACCAGAAGATACCCGTATTGGTGCTTGTGTTGGCAATGTAGGTAAGTTTGTTTGTATAGGCTTAAATTATAAAGATCATGCTGAAGAAGCCAATATGCCTATTCCAACAGAGCCAGTAGTATTCAATAAATGGACAAGTGCTATTTGTGGTCCTAATGATGATATTGTTAAGCCAAGTGCAAGTATAAAGATGGACTGGGAAGTAGAATTAGGCATAGTGATAGGTGAAGATGCAAAAAATGTATCTGAAGCTGATGCGCTAGACTATGTTGCCGGGTACTGTTTAATTAATGATGTCTCTGAGCGTCATTTTCAATTGGAAATTAGCGGCGGACAATGGGACAAAGGTAAGGGCTGTGATACCTTCGGTCCTACAGGTCCTTGGATGGTGACAAAAGATGAAGTTGGTGATGTGCATAACCTTGATATGAAATTAAGTGTGAATGGCACAACCTATCAAAATGGTAATACCAAAACAATGATCTTTAAGCCTGCATTTATTGTTTCTTACCTAAGTCGATTTATGACATTAAACGCGGGAGACATTATTTCAACAGGTACACCTCCTGGTGTAGGGATGGGACAATCTCCAGAAGTGTTTTTAAATGTTGGCGATAAGATTACCTTATCAATCTCTGGTCTTGGTGAGCAATCGCAAACAGTTGTTGCAGAAAGTTAATGCTTTTGAAAACGAAAAAGACGCCATAAAAAAAGACGCATTAGCGTCTTTTTTTATGGCTTAATTTGACCAATCCTTATATGTCGCTAAGTTTAAATATCGCTACGTTGGTAGTCATTATTTATTTGTCGTAATATCTGTAAGCTGTTTTTATCTTGCAGCTCAATAGGCAGCATATTTTGTGGCATATCTTGATAAGCAATAAAGCGGGCAAAGCGGCTGATTGCGTCACTGCCAACACTCGTTGTTGCTGGTGAAGAACAAGCAGGATAAGGACCACTATGTTGCTGTGAAGCACACACTTCAACACCTGTTGGATAACCATTAATAATGAGGCGGCCAACATGGTCTTCAAGTAATTGCGCTAGTGGTGTGGCTAAAGCATCATTATCTTGGCAGTGAATAGTTGCCGTTAAGTTACCATGAATGGCATTTGCAACAGCGAGAAGCTCTTGTTCATCTTTGCAGTTGACTAATAAGCTAATTGGCCCAAAGGCTTCAACATGTAAGGTATTATCAGTTAAGAATGCTTGAGCACTCGTTGTTATTAAGCTGTTAGGTGTCTTTAAGCTATCCTCTGAGAGATTAGTACCCGCTAGAATCTCAACCTTTTCATTTTTTAGTAAACTATCAACACTGGCTTTTAAGCCAGAAGCAATACTTGGATGTAGTAAATAACCTTGTGCTGCGTTATTAATCGCATCTGTTAATTGCTTTTGAAATTGAGAATTTTCAAGCGTTACAATAACACCAGGAGAAGTACAAAATTGTCCTGTTCCCATAGCTATTGAAGATGCTAAGCCATTAGCTATCTCATTTCCTCGCGCCGCTAATGCATCAGGTGTGATAAATACAGGATTTGTGCTGCCCATTTCCGCATAAACAGGAATGGGTGTTGTACGTGTTGCGGCTAAATCCATAATTGAACGGCCAGCCATTAATGAGCCAGTAAAACCTACAGCTTGAATGTCTTCATTGGCGACTAAAGTTTGCGCTAATTCAATAGTACTGCCTTGAACCATTGCTATGGTATTACTTGCAATATTGCACTTTTCTAATGCACGAGCTGCTGCAATCATGCAAAGTTCAGAAGTAGCAGGGTGTGCAGGGTGGGCTTTAATAACGACAGGATTACCTGCCGCTAAAGCTGATGCTGTATCTCCACCTAAAACACCAAAGGCTAACGGGAAGTTAGAGGCAGGGAATACTAAAACAGGCCCTATTGGTCGTAACATTCTACGTAAATCAGGTTTTGGTGGCGTTCTATTCGCATCGGCGGTATCAATGGTGGCTCGAACCCAAGAGCCGTCTTTTAGCATGTTGGCAAAAGCGCGTATTTGATTACAAGTACGCCCACGCTCACCAGTTAAACGTACTAGACCTAATCCAGTTTCATCATTGGCCGTATTAAGTAAATCATCACCTAGCGCTTCAATTTCAATGGCAATTTGTTCTAAGAATGCTGCACGTTCTTGCCCTGAAAGTTTTTTGAAGGCACTAAAGCTTGCTCTAGCGCCAATAACAGCGTTAGCTGCGTCAGTTTTGGTCGCTGATGCATATTGAGTAATGCTTTCATTGGTAACGGGGTTGTGGTTGCTAAAAGTTTCGCCAGTTGTTGCTTGCCATTGGCCGTTAATAAAGCTTTTCTTTGTTAAATTCATAAGTATCCTAATCTTGTTGTCATCGGGCTTGGTACTATCTACATTGGCGTAAAAATTTAATGAACTGATTGACACCATATTTCCATGGTGGAATAGCATCACAATAATTTACCCAGTTCACTAATGTGCCAAGTTTTGGTGTTGATATTTCAACACGATCGCCTGGTAAGTGAGTAAAACCATTACCATCCTTGTGACGATCTTCAGTAGGGGCAAACATAGTGCCAACGTATAGCATCATGCCGTCAGGATATTGGTGTTGATCATTTAGGGTTTGCTCAACTAAGTTTTGTGGTGAGCGACTGATTTCACTCATTAGGTTTTTTCCTGAGGTAGTAAAGCCATCAGTACCCGTAATGGTTAAGCTGACTTCACATTGCTCTACATCTGTTATGGTAAAAGTGTCATCAAATAAACGGATCAGTGGGCCAATTGCTGATGCACCATTGTTATCTTTGGCTTTACCCAGTAATAATGCACTGCGGCCTTCAACGTCGCGCAAATTAACATCGTTGCCCAACGTTGCACCAATGATCTCACCTTCACTCGAGACTGCTAGCACTATTTCCGGCTCAGGGTTGTTCCATATCGATTGACGTCTAATGCCTATTTGTGCGCCACTGGTAACCGAAGATAGCGGTTGAGCTTTGGTAAAAACTTCTGCATCAGGACCAATACCAACTTCAAGGTATTGAGACCATACACCTTGTTCGATAAGTTCATCTTTCAGTTTTTGGGCTTGAGGGCTACCAGGAACCAAATCACTTAAATTTTCACCGATGACATTAATAATGTTACGGCGTATATCTGCTGCTTTGGCAGCGTCGCCCCTTGCTTGTTCTTCTATGACCCGTTCTAATAGACTGCGAGTAAAGGTTACCCCACACGCTTTAGTTGCCTGAATATCGTTAGGGGCAAGCAATCTAATCTTATCGCATTGTTCGATATCATTTTCATGTTGATTAAACAAGCTTGCAGCGAGCAATGTATCTAAACTAGAGACTACCGCTGATTGATTATTCTTAATGTTTTCCTGTCTGTTATTATCTGAAAATAAATCAGACATTGTTAAATATAAATCAGATAAATCAAATACCTGACCTTTAGAAACACTGACAACTCTTGGGCCTGCTACAGAATTTTTGGCAAGTTGTGCAGGTAACCAAACACGACCTACCCAAGTACCTTCGTTACATTGTTCAGGTAAAATATAGGCTGGAGAATAGCTTAATACCGTATTAACAGATGTTAAATTCATGATAATTTCCGCGTTTTAGTGATTATAAAATAGTAGTTAAAGGCTCATACCACCATCAATAATGATGTTTTCGCCACTCATAAAGCTGGCTTCGTCGCTCGCTAATAAGCTAGCTATGGCAGCAATTTCACTGGGTTGTCCAATTCGGCCCATAGGTTGACGATCAATAAAAGTGGCTAGGGCTTTATCGTAATCTCCCGTTTCAGCTAAGCGTTGATCTAATGAGGGAGAATGAATTGTGCCAGGACTAATAGAATTACAACGTATGCCTTGGTCGATAAAATCAGCGGCTACGGCTTTAGTTAAACCAATAATGGCGGCTTTACTGGTGCCGTACGCAAAGCGATTTGCAACACCTTTGACGCTTGAAACAACAGAGGCAATATTAATAATGGAGCCTTTTTGTTGTTTTAACATTCCTGGTAAAACGGCCTGAATTAGGTGATACGCAGAGCTAACATTCACAGCTAAGGTGGTTTGCCATTGCTGCTCAGTACAAGTTAAAGCACTACCGTTAAAAACGACACCGGCACAGTTCATTAGCACATCAATTTGAGGGTATGTTTCAATACAGGTTTTGATTTGCTCAGTATTGGTAATATCTAAAAGGTGAGTATGAATATTTTCAATGTCTTTAAATGTGCTGAGCGCTTCTTCGTTAACATCAGTAGCAATAACTGTTGCCCCTTGTTTAGCGAATAATAAGGCAGTTTCTTTACCTATTCCTTGACCTGCGCCCGTAATTAATGCGGTTTTATTTAATAGCTTCATTTGTTTTCTTCCAAATATAAAAAGACTGTGGGGTTATTTATTTACTAAGGGATAAACAAAACCTTGTTGCTCTACATCTACTGCAAATAGGCCTCCCGATAATGGGAATTGCTCAAGCTCTTCTTCAGTTAACCCCGTGGCTGCGGTGGTAATAAACAGTGTGCTAAGGTCGGCTCCGCCGAAACAACATTTAGTGACATGCGGTACTGGCAGTTTTATTTCGCTGATTAATTGTCCTTGCGGGTTAAAGCAGCTAACACGACTGCCACCCCAGTGACATACCCATAAATTTCCTTGCGTATCACAGCACATACCGTCTGGGTAGCCATCTTGTTCATCAAATTGAATATGCAGTTGAGGCTCGGCTATATCACCATTAACAAAAAGCTCGGCTTGAAATATTTTTCCCTCCATAGTATCGGTAAAATATAGCCATTTACCGTCTTGACTGAAGGTTGGGCCATTGGTGATACAAATCTCACCAAGCTGAGATAATTTTTCAACACCTGTTTGGCTATTGTAGCGATAAAAACGACCTGTATTGTTGGTTTGCTGCTCGTCCATACTACCTAACCAATAGTTTCCGCGTGTATCTGCACAGCCATCATTAAAACGATTATTAGGCAACTCAGCTTCTAAACTACATATTGACGTAACTTCGTTATTTTCTAAGTTGATGTGTGAAATCCCATCACGAAACGACGCCAGTAGTCCACCATCACTGCAAGGTATTACGCTGCTAATGTTGTCGGATAATTGCAACGTTGTTTTCTGTTCAACTGTGTTGACGTTAGGTTTATAGCAATGCAGCTGAGAGTTAAATATGTCTAGCCAATAAAGACAATTTTGTTCTTGATGCCATACAACACCTTCTCCCAATAGCGCTTTAGCATCCCAAATACATGCCACTTTATTCATAATGAAACCTCCAAATAAATCTTTTTAACTAGTGTGAATTACGCGGAATGCCATGCGTTTTATGAATTTGCTTATAGTCGCCTTCAGTGGTTAACGTGCCACCTTCACTCAACTGATTTACACGGCTACGGTATATTTCTTGCCAAGGCGTTTGATTAACTACTGTGATCAGTTGCGTGTTGTCTCTTCTTCGAGCAAACTCTGCGTCATCAATCAATAAATTCACTTGATTAGTATTTAAATCAATGTGAATTAAATCGTTATCTTTGATGTGGGCTAAGCCACCACCGACGGCTGCTTCAGGAGATATGTTCAAAATAGAAGGGCTGCCAGAAGTACCGCTTTGTCGACCATCACCCATAGTTGGTAAACAAGTAATGCCTTGTTTTACCAAATAGTCGGGCGGTAGCATATTCACTACTTCAGCTGAACCAGGGTAGCCGACCGGACCACAATTTCTGATGATCAATATGCAGTCTTTGTCTATCGCTAAACTTGGATCATTAATGCGTGAGTGGTAATCTTCAGGGCCATCAAAAACTTTTGCTTTTACTGTGAATTCATTCGGTGCTTTAGGGTCGCTTAAATAAGTACTAGTAAAGTCTTCATCAATGACGGATTTTTTCATTAATGCTGAATCAAATAGATTGCCACTCATGATTGCAAAACCAGCATTTTCTTTTAACGGCTTACTATAAGTTTTAATGACTTTTTCGTCTTTACTGGCACTGTTACTGTATATATCAGCAACGCTTTTACCTGTGACGGTAAGCACGCTGGTATCAAGTACGCCTGCCTTAATAAGTTCACCCATTATCGCAGGTACACCACCAGCACGGTGAAATTCTTCACCTAGGTATTCACCAGCAGGCTGACAGTTAACAATGAGTGGTGTTTTTTCGCCATGTTGCTGCCAATCGTTGATATTGATGTCAACGTCTTTTAAATGATTGGCTATGGCTTGAATGTGTGGCGGCGCATTCGTTGAACCGCCGATGGCCGAGCAAACTCGCATAGCATTGTAAAATGAAGCTTTGGTCATAATGTCTGACGGTTTCAAATCTTCCCACACCATTTCAACAATACGTCGTCCGGTAAAATAGCCCATTTGCGCACGTTCTCTATAGGGGCCCGGTATAGAAGCACAGCCTGGCAATGACATACCTAATGCCTCAGCTAATGAATTCATGGTTAATGCCGTGCCCATTGTATTGCAATGACCAGCACTTGGCGCTGATGAAGATACTTGATCCATGAAATTTTCATAATCAATTTCGCCAGCGGCGTATTTTTCTCTACACTCCCAAATGATACTACCTGAACCAACACGTTTATCACCTTGCCAGCCATTAAGCATAGGGCCACCAGAAAATACAATGGTTGGAATATCTACGGCGGCGGCTGCCATCAAAGTTGCAGGTGTCGTTTTATCGCATCCGGTTGTAAGAATGACACCGTCAAGTGGATAACCATAAAGCACTTCAATTAACCCTAAAGTTGCTAAATTTCTATCAAGTGCAGCAGTAGGGCGTTTACCCATTTCATGTATAGGGTGCACAGGAAATTCAAAAGCAATTCCACCAGCATCACGAATGCCTTCTTTTAAACGTTGTGCTAAGGCTAAATGATGTCGATTACACGGTGCCAAATCACTACCTGTTTGAGCAATGCCAATAAGCGGTTTACCAGATTGTAACTCTTCACGCGTTAAGCCGTAGTTTAAATAGCGCTCTAAATAAATGGCGGTTTGGTCAGGCTTGCTTGAATCGTTCATCCAAGCTTCACTTCTTAAGGTTCTTTTGCTGCTTTTATCAAGGTTGCTCATTGGGATATCTCACGGAGTTTTTACTGATATTAACAGTATAGGTTGGTACTCTAAGTATCAGCTACGCCTGACATATACTCAGGACAATACTTTTTTAACTTATAACCAACGCGTAGATTGTCCTCTATGTAATGCAGTGGATATGGCTACATAATTGTTTCTTCTGCATTTTTGTTGTTGTTTGCCTGTTGTTATCCAATGTCATCTTTGCTGAAAGTTAAAAAAGTATTCGTGTTGCTACAGCACAGGCTTAGCGTTTTTAATCAGCTAAACGGTATAGTTTTTTGTAGAAGTTTAAGAACCCAATAGAGAATACTTATGACAGATATTAGCCAACTAGAAAGTGCCACTGAGAATACAAAATTGGCCATCGTTACTGGAGGAAGTTCAGGCATTGGCGCTGAGCTTGCGGTTTCTCTAGCTAAAAATGGCTGGGACGTAGCCATAACTTTTGCGGGTAATGAGCAAGGTGCAATTGATGTAACTCAAGCCATTAACAAAACGGGGCAGCGTAGTTTTTATCAACGTTGTGATATTGGTTATAGTGATCAGGTTAATGACTTTGTAAATAAGGTGCATGCACATTTTAGCCAAGTGCCAACGCTTTTAGTGAACAATGCTGGTTGTCAAACATGGGCACCTTTTTTAGAGTTAAAAGAAGAAGATTGGGATAAAGTTATTCGCACTAACTTAAAAGGTTGTTTTTTATTTAGTCAAACGGTTGCCCGCTTGCTCGTTGAAAATAATCTTGCTGGCTCTATTGTAAATATTGGCTCGGGTTGTAATAAAACACCATTTCCTAATTTAGTTGATTACACTGCCTCTAAAGGCGGTATTGAAATGTTGACTCGCTCCACGGCAATAGAGCTAGGCAAATATAAAATACGGGTAAATTGTGTTGCACCAGGAGCGATTGAAATAGCACGTACACGCGAGGAGTCGCCTGAATACGCAGAAACTTGGTCTAAGATGGCACCATTAGGACGTGTTGGTTATCCAGAAGATATTTACAACGCCGTTGAATATTTTGCCACAAGTTCATCAAGCTATGTTACCGGGCAAACCATTTGGGTTGATGGCGGGGCTTTCACCACGCCTAACTGGCCTTATGAAGACAGCAACAACGGATAAATATAAACTACAGTATTAATTGTTAAAAACCCTTTAATATCGGCGGATATTAGGGGCTGTTGATCTTTCGAGATTGTTTTTGCAGCATTTTGTTGGGTATTTATACTAGGCAGAGCCTTTGTCATGTGGTTGTTCCACATAAAAAGGAGATAACGCCGTAAAAATGACCAACAAACGCTGTCCGAAGGATTCGGTTAAAAACGTTTTACTCTTTGTTGAGTCGTATTTGCTTAGAATGACTAGGCTACACACTACTCGCCGCGATTAAAACGTTTTTATCTCGAACAAAATTTAACTGCGAAAGATCAACAGCCCCTAAGGGTTTCTTTTTAACAGAAAATCATATAAAGAACAGTATTGTTATTTTTCCTGTGCCCTCAATAGCGCCTCAGTAATACCGTGATAAGCGGGTTTCTTCCTCATGTTTTTGTCAAACACTAGCGGTTGATTTGGACTTCTTAGGCTAAAAGGAAAAATAAAGTCTAACCAGGTTTCATTGTCACTCACGCCCCATGTAGTAACGCCCAGACAATGAGGTGCTTCATAACAACTTTGTGCAAAGTCTCGATAATAATTTCCTTGTGTTGTATAAGGATCCTTACTTTCTGAAAATAACCAAATAGGCACGTCCAGTTCAGTTATTTCAACCAGTAAATTTAATTGTTGAATATCTCTTATAAAGCGCTTCAGGGCTGAAATATCTTTAAGCCTGTAGATATGATGAGATTGAATGCCTATGCCATCAATGGCGGCTCCTTGATCTAATTGTCGCTTTATCAATGATAAAAACCTTTGAGTGGTAGCGGGCGTAAAATCTCGAAAGTCTTCATTAATAAATAATAAAGCATCGGGATCTGCTTCACGTGCCATATTAAAGGCTTCAGCAATGTAGTTTTCACCTAGAATTTGGTGGAATAAGTTGTTATCTAGCTGTTGGTTATCCATCGTTAATGGCTCATTGACCACATCCCAGCGTTGAACATGACCATGAAAGTGTTTCATCACGGTGGTTATGTGTGTTTTCATATGCTGTTTAAGTGTTATTGCAGGAGTGGTGCTTTTATAAACTGCTTCTTTTAACGCTTCTGGATACGTTCTACCTGCCCATTTCCCCCATATAAGCGTATGACCACGAATTGCTATATCAGCGTCCGCTAATTGCTCGACGATTTTGTCGGCTGTTGCAAAGTCATACTCACCTAACTTGCCGTCTGCTAATAAAGGTACCCACTTTAATTCATTTGGTAACGTTGCCGAGTTGATGTGCGCTGATAAAGACGGTAAACCTTGTTGTCCATTATAAGTAACACCAAAATATTTTTGTTGCTGTCTAGCTATTGGGCCAATATCTTTGCCTTCAGTTGTACTGTTAAGATAGGTTTTAATAGGGTCAATACCTTGGTATTGCAGATTAAGCCAACCTAAGTTGAGCAATAATATTACTCCCCATATCGATTTTGCCTTTGTAGCGCTAAATAAGCCTTGGCGTTTAGCTAACCACAATATTATCCCACTGGTTATTAAAAGCGCAAATACTATGATGAAATCACTAAACATAAAGAGCAACATGCTCATATTAAACCCTTTTAGTTAAACAGTGTCTTACTGTTATAAGAAAACGTATGAGCACAATCTATTTAACCTAGCTTAATTTGAACTGAATACATTCATTTCCTCGTATGCAAGCTTTGATAGTTCATTATCGACTATTGTGATTAGTTTACTTTTTTCAGATTCCGTTCAGCCTTCTTATTTAATATTAAGCTGTTATTCATCATATTTGCGGAACGTTTATGTTTATTGAAAAGTTAAGTCTCATAAAAAACATGCTATTGGTTTTATTGACGGCCTTATTTGTATCGGCTTGTAGTGAAGAAGTTCAAAAGGATAGTCAGCCAGAGCCAATAAAAGCAATAAAGCATATTACGGTTAAACCTAAAGTTTCTTCGTTTGAACGAAAGCTTTCTGGTTATATCCGTGCAGTAAAACGCTCAGATTTATCTTTTCAAATTTCAGGTCAACTACGCGAACTCAATGTTGAAGTCGGCGATCACGTTGAAATTAACCAAGCGTTAGCTGCGATTGACGCAGCACCTTATGTATACAGAACACAGCAAGCTCAAGCAGAACTTGCCAGTGCCAATTCAGCACTTAAGAAAAGCAAAGAAAATTATCTAAGACAAAAAACTGTTTTTGAAAAGAAAATAATTAACCAGAACGCGATGGATTTAGCCACGGCTGAATTTGAACAGGCGAAAAGCTCGGTTAACTTAGCCACCTCAAGACTTGCGCTTGCGAATAGGGACTTAACCAATACCATATTAAAAGCGCCTTTTTCAGGGATGATCACGCGAAGAAACTTTCAATCTTTTGAAGAAGTTTCTGCCAGTCAGCCGGTATTTGAAATACAAGGTCAAAATGAATTTGAAGTTACTTTCCTCGTACCTAGCACCTTAATAGGCCATTTAACTCAAGGTAGTAAAGTTAGCGTTAGTGTGCCGGTTATTGGGGCGTTGAAACAATCAGCTATTATCACCAAACTCGGTATTGAAGCAGATGTACGCGGTGCATACCCAGTTAGTGCTGTCATTGAAATGCCTGATGTTCAGATAAAATCGGGCATGTCTGCTGATATCTTTATCGAGATCAGCGAAACTAACGAAACCATTATTGTGCCTGATTCCGCTGTTGTTATTAATGCTAACAATCAAGAGCAGGTTTTTGTTTTTAATCCTGAAAACAATACAGTTTCGGCGCAGGTGGTTAAAACGCGGGTGGTGAGTGTCAATCATTTACAAGTTGAATCCGGTTTATTAGGCGGTGAAATTATTTGTGTTGCCGGTGCAGAGTTCTTACGAGATGGCCAAACGGTCAGCTTATATCAACGCAGTCATTAGTGCGTAGAAGGATATCACCATGAGCATCACCAAAATAGCACTTGATAACTCGCGCATGACTTGGGTGTTTTTAGTGCTGATTACCTTTTTAGGTTTTTCAGTTTACAACAACTTTCCAAGCAAAGAAGACCCATCTATTCGAATTAATCGTGCATTAGTCATCACCCAATTTCCAGGGTTACCGCCTGAACAAGTTGAAAACCTAATTTCAAAAAAGCTTGAAGAGCGACTTAGAGAAATAGGTGAGTTAAAAAATATTAGTTCTACCTCTATTACTGGACAATCAATTATCACCATTGATGCCCACGAAGACCTACCTGATTTTGATAAAGTCTGGGATAAGGTTCGTCGAAAAGTTGAAGATACAAAACCGTCATTACCAAGCGGTATTTATGGACCTACCATGAATGATGACTTTGGCGATGTTGCTATAGTAACCGCTGCGTTAACAGGTGATGGCTGGGCTATGGACGAATTACGTGACCATGCTAGAGATATTCGCGATCGTATTTACACGGTTGATGGTATTCGCCGCGTTTCACTATATGGCGTACAAGAAGAAAAGGTGTATTTAGAAGCTTTACCGAGTTTAGCTGAAGAGCAAAGCATCGATATTGCAGGGGCTATGCAAGCCATTCAAGACCAAAACACTATATTGCCTTCAGGTAAAATCTATACCCCATACCGAGAAATTACGGTTGAAACTAGCGGCAAATTAAACAGTATTGATGATTTAGACAATATCGAAATTAAAACCAATGACGGTGAAGGCACGCTAGCGATAAAAGATTACCTATCTATCAGGCAGAGCTTTAGTGAACCACCGAATGACCTTGCTTTTTACAACGGTAAGCCAAGCATTGTTATTGCTGCATCGATGCAGCATGGCCGTAATATTCTGGAAGTTGGCCCGCGCTTAAAAGAGATGTTAACTGACCTTGATGCTAATTTACCCGTGGGCATGGAGTTAACAGTTGCGACTTTTCAACCAGATGTTGTTGGCAAGTCAATAAATGATGTAAAAAATAGCTTATATCAAACCTTAGTGATTGTGCTTATTGTGGTAATCATTGCGCTAGGGCTTGTTGAAGGCCTAATTGTTGGTGTTACCGTTCCAGTGACTATTCTAGCAACGTTATTAGTAATGTTTTTTATGGAAATAGATTTACAATTTATTTCTTTAGCAAGCCTAATTATTGGCTTAGGTATGTTGGTTGATAACGGCATTGTTATTACCGAAAACATACATTTGCGCCTCAACCAAGGCGCTAAAAAGTATGATGCCGCTATTGATGCCTGTAAAGAACTTGCTATACCATTATTGACATCTACGTTGACCACTGTACTTGCTTTTGCCCCGATCTTAATTGCTGAAGGTACAACAGGGGAATATACCCGTTCATTAGCACAGGTAGTCTCTATTTCATTATTGATTTCTTGGGTGCTTTCATTAACCGTGGTGCCATTGTTAGCAGTACGTTTTATTCCCAATAAACATCAGGAAAAGCCGTTCTTTCTGATTGGGATTTACCAACGAATTATCGATAAAGTACTCGCCTTTCCAAAAGCCTTTATGGGCTTAGTTACAGGTATCTTTGTTTTTTCACTGATGATAGTTGCTTTAGTGCCAGTTGAGATGTTTGCAACCTCATCTCGAACCGAAGTGCTAGTATATTTAGATGTACCGGCAGGCTATAACGTGCATCAAACCACACAAGCTACGCAAAAATTAACTTCATGGTTAAAAGATGAAAATCAAAACCCTGAAGTCGATTATGTTTCATCTTATATTGGCAATGGAGGACCACGTTTTTTCTTGTCGATTTCACCATCAAACCCAGCGCCTAACCGAAGCTTTACTATCGTTAATACGGCTTCAGCATCTGATGCGAAAGCATTGGTTAACAAAATAAAGCGTTTTAGCGCTGAAAATATGCCGACCGCTAAAGTCAGGCCGCAATTAATTGCCAGAGGCACAGTACCGCCTGGTGTGGTGCAATTGCGATTTAGTGGCCCTGATGCTGATACGTTATACCAAATGGCATTAACTGCGGAAAAAGCCTTGGCGTCTATTCCAGGTGCAGAAGATGTTACCAATGATTGGCAAAATAAAAGCAAGCGCTTTCAGGTAGATATAGACCAAGCTAAGGTGCGCAGGGCAGGCATAACCTATCAAGCCATTTCTAATGCACTTAATGGCGTATTCACGGGTGGAAAGGTTACCGATATTAGACGAGGTGATACGCTGATTCCGGTGATTGTTAAATTAAAAGGTGATAATTTAGGTAACGAAGATGTAGGGCATTTGCTGGATAAAGTTAAAATTTTTACCTCAGCGAATAAACATGAATATGTGTTGTTGTCGCAAGTTGCTACCATAAAAGTGGTGCCGCAATTTGGTAGTATTATTCGCCGAAATATGGATAAAACCATTACCATTGGTGGCCGTCATAAAGTCATGAGAGCACCTGAGTTACAAGCAACTTGGGATGCTAAAATACAAGATATTTATAATAATCTCCCTAAAGGTTATAGCATCGAGCTTGGCGGAGAACTTGAAGGTTTTTCTAATAGTGCAGGCACACTGTTTTTAACCTTACCTTTATTTTTTGGTTTGATCTTCTGTATTTTGGTAGCGCAGTTCGCCTCATTTAGAAAAACCGGAATTGTTGTTATGACCATACCATTAGCTTTTTCTGGGGGCTTTTTAGGTCTATTCATTACCGGGGCAAATTTTGATTTCATTGGCGCTCTAGGATTTCTATCTTTAGCGGGTATTATTATTAATAATGCGATTGTTTTAATTGATAAAGTTTCTGCTGAATTAACGACAGGGTTGACTAAATATGAAGCAATAAAGTCTGCTAGCTTAAATCGTTTGCGCCCGATATTAATCACCACGGCAACCACTATTCTTGCTTTGATCCCGTTAATGCTTATGGAAGAAACGCTATTTTATTCGATGGCAAGTGTCATTATTTTTGGTTTAGCCATTGGCACCATTATGACGTTAGGTGCGGTACCAGCATTATGTTTGTTATTTTTGAAAGAACCAGAAAATGAAAGTATTGCCCAAAGTAATCAAGATGCAAGCCTAACCGTAGCTACTTCAGGTTGATTTCATCAAACCCCTTTACGCTAAATAGAGAATATTTATTGATTAGGAATTAATGATGAATCTTGTTGGAAAAATTATCGTGGTAACTGGCGCAGGTTCAGGTATCGGACGTGAGCTAGCCCTACAGCTAGTGGCAAAAGGCGCAATTGTGGCTGGCGCCGATTATAACGAGCAAGCGCTACTTGAAACTCAAGAATTGCTTAATAGCGATTCTCGTGATCGTATGAGTTGCCATGTCGTTGATATCTCCAATCTTGAACAAGTGCAATCTGTGGTTAACGATATGCTGACAAAGCATAACAGCATAGATGGCGTTATTAACAATGCGGGTATTATTCAACCCTTTACCCATGTTGAACATTTAGAACTTAACCAGATGCAACGAATTTTTAATGTTAATTGGTGGGGCGTGGTGTATATGACTCAAGCTTTATTACCTGCATTAAAGAAAAGCACCGAAGCTCGTATCGTCAATGTATCAAGTATGGGCGGTTATATGCCTTTTCCTGGTCAAGTTATCTATGGTGCTAGTAAAGCAGCAGTAAAATTAATGACCGAAGGATTAATGGTTGAACTTACTGATACCAATGTTGGTGTAAGCATAGTTTACCCAGGTGCTGTACAAACCAATATCACTAACAATGCCCCTGACATTACTGATGAAGCGAAACAAGCAACAGCTGAAAAACTGGCCAAGGAAAAGAAAAGCCCAGGAGTGACTGCAGAGCAAGCAGCCAAAGCGATTATTACGGGGATAGAGAAAAATAAAGCCCGTATCCTTGTAGGTTCCGATTGTAAGTTTATTGATAAACTCTATCGTTTAATGCCGGTGAAAACCGCACACTTAATGAGTTGGTTAATGAAAAGGTTTGCGGGTGTTGATATGAATGAAGCAGTTGAGAAATAAATCATGAATTCAACCTTGAAAGCTGCTCCATCAAAATTACGTTGTGCCGCCATAGGCGAGTGCATGTTAGAGCTATCAAATATCGACAGCAGTGTTTTTGGTTTGCAAAACCTTAAGTTTGGTGGTGACACACTAAACACTGCCATATATATGGCTCGTCAAGGCATTGATGTTGACTATATTACTGCGTTAGGTGACGACAAATGGAGCGATGAAATGCTCAAGGCTTGGCAGCTTGAACAAATAGGAACTGACCTCATCGCGCAAGTGCCTAATCGCGTGCCAGGCTTATATGCCATTCAAACCTTTGAAGGTGGCGAACGTGAATTTTACTATTGGCGTAATGAGTCTCCAGCACGAGAATTATTTGAACTTAAGCAAAGTAGCCAATTACTCTTAAAATTAATGGCTTTTGACTATCTCTATTTAAGCGGTATTACCTTGTCTTTGTATTCTGCTAAGGTGCTTGAGCGCCTGTGGGATTTTTTTGCACAATATAAAGCACAGGGCGGAAAATTGGTGTTTGATAGTAACTACCGCCCGCGAAATTGGCCGGATGCTAATGTAGCTCGTCAATGCTTTGATAAAATTGCCCGTTACAGTGCGATTGTACTGCCAACCCTTGATGACGAACAATTATTTAATCCGAAACTAACGCTTGAGCAATGCCAAGACCATTATCAACAATTGGGTGTAAATGAATTGGTGATCAAACTAGGTAGTCAAGGTTGTTTGGTTTGTAGCAACGGGCAAAGTCAACTAGTGCCAACTGTTGCCGTTAAAGCCATTGACACCACTTCAGCGGGAGATTCCTTTAATGCTACCTATTTAGCTGCTCGAATGAAAAATCTTACCACTACAGAGGCAGCAAAACATGCGCATCGCGTTGCAGGTGAAGTGATACAGTACCAAGGGGCGATAATTGATATTGCCAACCAGCCATTTATTGATGAATAAGTATTGTCGATTCTAATGACTATTTAACTTTCTATGTTTCATCTCTTTCTGGCGTTACCTTTTGTTGTTTGGGTAACGCCTTTTTTTCAGTTTGAATTCATGCTTTATCGTTATATTTTCAATATCAATAATCAGATAACTAAGATTAACTATGAGTAAGTATATCCTTGTAAGTTGTGTATTTGTTGTGGTTTTAAGTTTTGGGATGGTGAGCGGCTTTCATATGGGGGCAGCAACAGGTTTTTATCAACCGAAAATTGCTGAACCCTATGCAAAACGTTTTGCCGAATTCATTAAGCCGTTTATGAATGTAGATATGTGTTCAGAGAATGATGAATGTGGCTTCAGAGAAGTCGATAATCGAAACCAATTATCATGCCAACCTTTTATTGAAGATACCACGCGGGCGATGGTGCTACTCGCTTTTGGTCAGTCAAATAGTGGTAACCATGGTGATTATCTGCATAAACCTGTTGATGGCATTTATAACTTAAATCCCTTTGATGGTTTGTGTTACCAAGCACAAGACCTGTTGTTGGGGGCTACGGGTGAGCAAGGCTCAGTCTGGATGCCCTTAGCCGAACAATTAATTGCTTCAGGGAGAACCGATAAAGTACTGATTGTACCTTTCGGTGTAGGTGGTTCGTCTATTGAGCGCTGGACACTAACAGGCGATTTATCAGGCAGGATAAAACGAAGTATTGATGTATTAACTAAACAGAATATCAAAGCAACCCACATTGTTTGGCATCAAGGGGAAACTGATGCGGACAAAGGTACAACTTCAGAAGAATATATTGATATGTTCGGAGAGGTTGTTGAGCAACTTGGGCCTTTAGGTGAAAATATTCCTATTTATACTGCTGTTGCCACACGTTGTTGGGGCAATCCTAATAAAATAATAAGTACTGCTCAACAACAGCTCCCTCAGGTTTACTCAAATGTATTTTCTGGTGCAAACAGTGATTCATTAGGTAATGACCTGCGTTATGATAATTGCCATTTTAATCAACAAGGTCTAGCAGAACATGCAGCGTTATGGTTTGATGCTTTATACGCGCACGAACAATAATATTCAGATCTAATTCAGGTTACTTCGATATTCTCTTAGCTATAAGTCAGAATTTCAACTTTTAGGAGTATTCCGTGAGAATTTTGTGGAAGTGTATTAAGTGGTTCTTTATCTCGATTTTTTCGTTGATATTATTAATGGTTGTCACTTGGCCTTTATGGTCTCCGTTAATGGTCGATGGCAAATATGAAGGTTTTGCTAAATCACATGTTTCAAAAAATAAAGCTAATTATTTAGCTGAAATTATTGGTGCGCAACCTGAAATTGCTTGTGGTGGTACTGCAGGGCAATATAACTGGGGTGAAAAAACACGACAATACGTTTCACTTAACGGAACTTGGCAAGTAGAGCAAGGCGCATTAAATGACTCGATGCCAGAGCAATATAATCACACTGCGGCAGTACCTGGCTTGTTAGCCGATGCAGAGCCAGCATTCAATGGCTTAGGTCAACCGAGCGAAGAGCGGGATGTATTTTGGTATAAGCGTAGTTTTGAAGCGCCAGAGTCTGTTAAAGAAACAGCGCTACTATGTATTGCTAAAGTTAAATACGGCGCAAAAGTTTGGCTTAATGGCGTTGAATTAGGTAATCACTACGGGGCGTTCACTCAAGCTGAATTTAATATAGAAAATGCGATTAAGTGGGGCGAAAGCAATGAGTTAGTTGTTCGAGTTGGAGCCGAGCGAAGCCAAATACCTGAATATATCCCGACTGGTCAAGATAATGAAAAAGAATATTGGATGCCGGGAATTTGGGATGACGTAAATTTACTGTTTACTGGTGAACAAACGATTGTTCGTAGCAAGGTTGAAACCGACATTGCCACAGGTGTTGCTACGATCAAAAATACCATTAAAAATAATGGTCAAAGCAGCATAACGCTAGAGGTTGTTAACAGCTTACGCGAGTGGAAAGCAAATACGAGCGCATCGACAGAATCCTCATCAAATTTACATTTGGCTGCGGGTGAAACAAAAACGATTGAACAACAAGTTTCTGTATCGGACATGACCTTGTGGACACTTGATGCGCCATTTCTTTATGTTGCTGATACTTCTCTAAAATCAGGTGATGTTGTCATTGATGATCAAGCTACACGCTTTGGTTTTCGTTCTGTACAGTGGAAAGGTGGCGATGAACGAGGGTTTTATCTCAATGGTGAAAAAACTTACTTAAGAGGCTCCAACTTTTCGTTAGGTCGCTTTTTTGAAGACCCAAATGCAGGTACTCTAGCTTGGAATGAGGAATGGGTGCGTAAACTGTATACCAGCTACCCGAAAGACTATAACTGGAACTTGTTCCGCACCAGTTTAGGTCGCCTGCCTAATTTTTGGTACAACATTGCCGATGAAGAAGGGTTTTTGATTGATGACGAATTTGCCTATTGGACATTGATGGGACAAATGAAAGACACCGAAACACATAAATTTGATCAGGCGCATTTAGAGTGGTCAATTGTTGAGTTAGAAAAAGAATTTACCAGTTGGATTCAGGAAAATTGGAATCACCCTTCAATAGCGTGGTGGAGCGCATCAAATGAAACAACGGATATGAAGTCATTTGATACTATCAGCAATGTTCGCCATTTAGATCCAACCAGACAATGGGAAAACGGTGGATGGCAAAAGCCTCACCATCCTGATGACCCAATTGAAGATCATCCCTACGTGTTTGCCGCAAACTTTAACCCCATTATGGCACTTTTAGGTAGTAACCTAGGTGGCGGGATTGAATCGCTTGATGAGAAAAACGGCCAACCCAAAGAGCCTACCGATCTAGCTAGTGTGATTAATGTGACCTACCCATCAAAACATAATCCCTACATTGTTAATGAATATGGTTGGTTATGGTTAAATCGTGATGGTAGTGCAACTAAGTTAACAAATGAGATATATCCACAATTATTAGGTGATGATAATACCACCGAAGCTCGCAGAGAAGCATGGGCATACCTTCATGCTGGTTTAACAGGGTTTTGGCGTGCAAAACGCGGTTATCAAGGCGTGCAACATTTTGCTTATTTAAGCCACTCTAAGCCAGGGACGGCCTTTACTAGTGATAATTTTATTGACCTTGAAAACTTGGTGATGGAGCCAAAATGGCATGAATATAGTAAAAATATTTGGTCACCTGCAGCGATTTATATCGATAAATGGACTGATGATTATCAACGTGGTGATCTAACTGAAATTCCACTCATCGTTATTAATGATCATCATCAATTAGTAAATGGCGAAGTTCAGATATTTGCGACAGATGAAACCGGTAATATCCTTGAAAAATCAGCGCGAGTTAAAGTGAGCATTGATAAAAATGGCGAACAGTCATTTGAACTAGCAATGAGAATTCCAGCCCGTAAAAAGTTTGTTCTATTTGCCCAGTTAACCTATCAAAATGGCGAGAAATTCGATGTGGTTGATAAACGTAAAGTAGGTTTCAAACATCATGGTGTTGAAGTTGCCTCAAGGCCTAATTTGTAACCGTAGCGCTTATTTAGTTCCCCCAACAACTTTATAAGCTCATTTTCAGCCGAACTTCGCATTATGCAAGTTCGGTTTTTTTTGTTTAACACACAGCTGCAGGTATTCATGTTGTTTTCAGGTTGAAGCAGTATGTTGGTTACTATGAAGTTAAATTTTACATTTTGAGATGCATTCACAAATAAGGGCAAGAAATGAAAATTGATAAACGGATCAAGAGTGTTTTTAAGGGCTTAATTGCACTTTTTGTTTTGGCTATTAGCTACAATATTCTGGGTTGGTTAGGTATTCTGCTAGCCATTGTCGCTGGCATCGGTTTTATGCTGTATCAAGCCTATGACTATCCCGTTCATACGGTTGAGTTTGAAAAAGACAAGTTTCCTGAAGTTAAAACAGAACAAGATCTTGATAATGTCACCCATCAATTGATTGGTGAAATGAGCTTAGACGAAAAAATTGATCAAATGTACGGTGAAACCGTTGATCGCATGGCTAACCTTGGCATTAACCATTTACTTTTTCATCGCCTACCGCATTTTTATGTTGCCGGTAACGAACGTTTAAACATTCCCCGTTTTGCCTTCTCTGACGGGCCAAGAGGTGTTAAGTCAAACCTTGAACGTACTCGTGGTGATAAAAAAGGCGTAACGTCATTTCCTATTTCTATGGCACGTGGTGCCAGCTTCGATTTGGAAATGGAAAGCCGTATTTATGAGGTAATTGCCAAAGAAATGCGCGCCAGTGGCGTCAATTTTACCGGTACACCTACGGTCAATTTATTGCGTCATCCTGCTTGGGGACGCGCGCAAGAAGTGTATTCTGAAGACCCATGGTTAATGGGTGAAATGGGCTTAAAAGCGACCTTGTCTTTACAAAAACATAATGTCATGTCTTGTGTTAAACATTTTGCCTTAAACAGTATTGAAAATTCACGTTTTGTTGTTGATGTTGAAGTAGACGAACGAACCTTACGTGAAGTGTATTTACCACATTTTGAAAAAATCATTAAAGATGGTGATGTTGCCTCAGTAATGACGGCCTACAATAAAGTGAATGGCGTTTACTGTGGTAATCATAAAGAATTAATTACCGATATTTTGCGTGACGAATGGGGCTTTAAAGGGTTTGTTGTAAACGATTTTATATACGGCACTCATGACGCAGTAGAAAGCATTAATGCCGGCCTTAATGTGGAAATGCCATTTCAAAAACACTATAAACACAGCACCATTAAGCAAGCTATTGCCGATGGTGAATTCACTGAAAAGCGCATTGATGAGTTAGTTTTTGATACCTTAAAAATGCAGCTAAAATACGGTTTAGCACAAGATCCTATTGAATATCCAGATTCTATTATTGCAACGCCAGACTCTATTGCGTTAACGAAAGAAGCTGCTGAAAAAGGCATGGTACTTCTTAAGAATAGTGAGGTTAAAAACAGTGATGTTGATGGAAGTTCAGCGCAACAGGTTTTACCTTTTTCAAAAGCCAGTGGCCAAACGGTTGCGGTTATTGGTCGTTTAGCTGATGTTAAAAACACCGGCGATGAAGGCAGTAGTGGTACAGTTGAGCCTTATGTGATCACCCCGTATCAAGGTATTGCTGCCTATAATGAAAAACTTGGTAATAATGTAGTTTTAGATACAGCTTCTGATCTTAATGCCAGTAAAGAGCTTGCCACCAATGCTGACCAAATAGTCGTTGTTGTCGGCTATACGCATGTTGAAGAAGGTGAGTTTTTACTTGCTTCAGAAAAAGCCAATAAATCGGCTTATGCAGGTAAACGCATTGGTAAAAAAGCAAAAGGCGGTGACCGTGAAAGCTTGAAACTAATGCCAGAAGATGAAGCATTAATTCAAGCCGTTGCTAAAACCAATAAAAACTTAGTTGTTGTTTATGTTGGTGGTAGTGGCATTGATATGTCTGCGTGGAATGACGATGTACCCGCGATATTATTTTCATGGTATAGCGGTATGGAAGGCGGAAATGCGTTAGCCAATATCTTATATGGTGATGTTAACCCAAGTGGTAAATTACCGTTTAGTATCGCTAAACAAGAAAGCGATTACCCGTACTTTACTCCTTATACTGCCAAAATTACGTATGGTTATTATCACGGTTATACCTTGTTTGATAAGAAAGACATCGAGCCAGCTTACCCGTTTGGTTTTGGTTTAAGTTATACAAATTACGATTACAGTGATTTAACCATTGAAAACTCAACACTGAGTGAAAATGACAGCCTTAAAGTTACTGTTACCGTAACTAATAGCGGCGATGTTTCTGGTGATGAAATTATTCAATTGTATATTGGCTTTGCTAATTCTGCAGTTGACCGCCCGGTGAAATTATTAAGAGGCTTTGATCGCATTTCATTAGCTGCTGGTGAAAGCAAAGTAGTTGAACTTGAAGTTGCCGCTAAAGACATGGCTTGGTACAACCCTGAAGCTAAAGCGTGGCAAGTTGAGCATATGGAACATGAAGTTTATGTTGGTAGCTCTTCTGCAAAAAAAGACTTATTAACAGCAAACTTTGCTATTAAATAAGGCTGTTGTTTAACGAGTAGTACTCGTTAAACTCCTAGGGGAACTTGCTATATCAGGGGCTGATATAGCATTTTTCCCTAGCTTCCATTGTTTTTAGCATCATATTTTCTGAGTTTCATTACTCTAAATGCGATTTCCTAATACTCGCTCCGCTTCACGTTTCAAACACCCTAGAAAATGTTATTTCATTTATTACTTTAACGATTTAAGTTTAGTTTAAGCAGGCTTTTCTACTATCAAACAAAGATTTCATACTTTATTGAAAATTAATTTTATGGGAAGCTTTAAAATGAAGACTAAACTAACCTGTTTTATCGTACCAGCGCTACTAGCTGTTAGCGCAGTAAACGCGCAGGAATATCACGTATCACCAACAGGCAACGATAACAGCACGGGTAGTAGTGCTCAGCCGCTTAAAACCATATCAGCTGCCGCAGAATTTGCTCAACCTGGCGATGTGATCACCATACATGCAGGCACTTATCGAGAATCTATTGCGCCACCACGTGGCGGAAGCTCAGAGCAGCGTATAATTTACCAAGCCGCGCCAAATGAAGAAGTCATTATTAAAGGCTCTGAACGTATTACTCATTGGGAAAAAGTAAGTGGTGATACTTGGCAAGCTATTATTCCTAATGATTTTTTTGGTCAGTTCAACCCTTATAATGATGTGATTAAAGGTGATTGGTTTAATGATCGCGGCCGTGATCATCATACCGGCTCTGTATATTTAAATAATCATTGGCTGGTTGAAGCTGAGTCATTGGAAGAATTAGAACAGCCAATATCTGATGAGCCGTTGTGGTTTGCACAAGTTAGTGATACTCAAACCACTATATGGGCTCAGTTTAAAGCCATAAACCCGAATGAAGAACTTGTGGAAATTAATACTCGCCAAGCGGTGTTTTACCCTGAAAAGCCAGGTATGAATTTTATTACCGTCAGTGGTTTAACGTTAATGCATGCAGCCACGCCTTGGGCGCCACCAACAGCCGAACAAATTGGTTTAATTGGTACTCATTGGAGTAAAGGCTAGGTTATTGAAAACAATACCATCAGTTATTCTCGCTCAACCTGTATCACCTTAGGAAAATATGGCGACAAATGGGACAATACTTCAGCTGATACTGCAGATGGCTATGTAAATACTATTGAACGAGCGGGCAAAAATGGTTGGTCGGATGTTGGTTATCATGTTATTCGCGGCAATAAAATTTCACATTGTGGTCAGGCAGGTATTGTCGGTAGTTTAGGAGCAACCTTTAGTGAAGTGAGCGAAAATGAAATTCATGATATTCATGTAAGACACGATTTTACTGGAGCAGAAATCGCTGCCATTAAATTTCATGCACCTATTAACAGCCTGATCAAAAACAATCACATTTATAATAGCTTCCGTGGTATTTGGCTTGATTGGATGACACAAGGCGCTAGAGTCACCGGTAATTTTCTTCATGATAATGCAGGCTCGCAAGATCTATTTTTAGAAGTTAACCATGGCCCATTTCTTGTTGACCATAATATTGTTGTTTCAGCGAATGCTGAAGATCCTAATTGGCTAGTTAAGTATTTTTACGGGAATTATATGCCGTGGAATTTACAACGCAGTGTATTAGATATGTCGCAGGGTGGAACTTACGCGCATAATTTATTTATGGGCGGAATAATGCTACGTGATGAACTCGAACGCGATACCCCCTTTATGGCACCTAACTCTACACAAGTGATTGGCTTAAAGCCTATTAAAGGCGGGGACAGCCATTATTATAATAATGTTTTGATCAATCGTGGTGTTGATCGATACGGTGATGATTCTGTACCTACATCGTTTAATGGCAACGTCTATTTAGGCGAAGCTGAACCGTATTCATTAGATAAAAATGCACATGTTGCAGCTGATATAACTCCAGAAATTAACGTGGTTGAAAAAGACGATGGTTGGTATTTGAACATTAATGCTGATAAGAGTTGGGCAGGGGCGATACAAAGATCGTTAGTGACTACTGAAATGCTTGGTAAAACACGTGTTACAGGAGAAACCTATAAAACACCTAAAGGCTTAAATTTTCGTTTAGATCATGATTATTTAGGGGCAAGTAGAAATACTGACAATCCGTTTCCGGGGCCTTTTTCTCAAAACACTTTACAAGGTAAATTAATAAAAGTGTGGTCAAAAAGCGCTGAATAGTTTTATCGACACAATCAAACCCGTTTGAAAATAGTTAACGGCTTAATGAATTATTACCAACATTAAGCCGTTATTTCCCGCCTTACTAACATTACAACCCTTCGTTTTAGTCTATACACACTGTTTTTTCACTCTGATTATTCTACACAAAGAGGTACCAATTTAAGACCCAATTCTATTAATTATTAGTAACATGTTTTTTCCTTTTTTTCTTTATTGTTGTCAGCGAATAACGCTATTCATACAGTTTTAAGGTAAGCGCTTTACTATCAATGTTTAAACTTCTTTATAGTTAATGATTCCTGAAAGGTTGAATATGAAAAAGGCAATAAAAATAATGGGTTATATTCTATTAACCTTGTTGTTCGTTGCAGCTATTATGTTGTACAACATTTACGATTATACCGAGCATTCGGTTGAGTTTGATAAAACTAAGTTTGCTAAAGTAACTACAGATGAGCAACTGGACCAACTTACCCATAGCCTGATTAAGCAAATGAGCTTAGATGAAAAAATTCAGCAACTTTATGGTCGTCCTCTATCTGATGCTATGATCTTAGTTATCAACAGTGCCGTTTTTGGTCGTACTCCACCAGTTTATGGTGGTGGTAATGAACGCTTGAATATTCCACCTTATGCTTTCTCTGATGGCCCACGCGGAGTTCGGGCAAACAAAGAAAGAACCGCCGGGGATAAGCTCGGTGTTACCTCATTTCCTGTTTCTATGGCCCGTGGTGCTAGTTGGGATATTGAACTAGAAAGCCAAATTTATGATGTTATTGGCAAAGAAATGCGCGCCAGTGGTATTAATTATACCGGCACACCTACTATCAACTTATTGCGACACCCGGGGTGGGGACGTGCTCAAGAAGTGTATTCGGAAGATCCTTGGCTGATGGGCGAGTTTGGTTTAGCAGCAGTAAATGCCTTACAGCACCATAATGTTATGTCATGTGCAAAACACTTTGCTTTAAACAGTATTGAAAATTCACGTTTTGTTGTTGATGTTGAAGTTGATGAACGTACGTTACGTGAAGTGTATCTGCCGCACTTTAAAAAAGTGGTACAAGAAGGTAATGTTGCCTCGCTTATGGCTTCTTACAATAAGGTCCTAGGTGAGTATGCTGGTCAAAATAAATACTTATTAACCGACATTCTTCGTGATGAGTGGGGTTTTAAAGGTTTTGTTAGCTCTGATTGGTTTTTTGGTACATATGACGGTATCGCTAGTATTCAAGCAGGCTTAAATGTAGAGATGCCTTATCAAAAAGTTTATCAACAAGATACCATCGAACAAGGTATTGCTGACGGTGCAATCACCGAAGCACAAATTGACAAGCTGGTATTTGATACTTTAAGAACCCAACTTAAATTTGGTTTGGCACAAGATCCTATGGCATACCCTGATTCGATTATTGCCACGCCGGAGTCAATTGAATTAACCCGAATTGCCGCTGAAAAAAGCATGGTATTGCTTAAAAATGGCTATGATAATAGTGCGCCAGTATTACCTTTTGCTAAGACTAAACAGCAGCAGATTGCTGTTATTGGTCGTTTAGCTGACATGGAAAATTTAGGTGATACCGGTAGTAGTAAAACCACAGAACCTTATGTAGTAACACCATATGAAGGTATTAGAGATTACAATAAAAAGCTTGGTAATAAGGTTGTTCTAGATGATGCTTCTGATATATCAGCAAGTAAAAAACTAGCGGCAGCATCAGATCAAGTCATTGTTGTTGTCGGTTATACCCATGTCGAAGAAGGCGAGTTTTTATTAGCCTCAGAAGAAGCCAATAAAGCGGCTAAGCTAGGTAAACGTACGGGGCCAAAAACTAACGGCGGTGACAGAGAAACCTTAAAACTTAATCCTGAAGATGAGGCATTAATTAAAGCCCTAGCGAAAACCAATGACAACCTAGTTGTTGTTTATGTTGGCGGTAGCGGTATTGATTTATCGGCTTGGGACAGCCAAGTGCCAGCAATATTATTTTCATGGTATAGCGGTATGGAAGGCGGTAATGCCCTAGCTAATGTGCTGTATGGTGATGTAAACCCAAGTGGTAAATTGCCATTTAGTATTGCCAAACAAGAAAGTGATTACCCATATTTTACCCCCTATACAGAAAAAATTACTTACGGCTATTACCACGGTTATACCTTGTTTGATAAAGAAAATATTGAACCAGCTTACCCGTTTGGTTTTGGTTTAAGTTATAGCCAGTATGATTATTCAGACCTTGTGGTTAATACCCCTGAACTAACAGAATCTGACACACTTAATGTTTCAGTTACCGTCACGAATAATGGCCAAGTGGCAGGTGAAGAAGTGGTGCAATTATACCTCGGCTTTGATAACTCAGGTGTTGACCGTCCAGTAAAATTGCTACGTGCATTCGACAAAGTTCATTTAGAAGCCGGTGAAAGCAAAACTATTGATTTAGCAGTAAAAGCAAAAGACATGGCGTGGTACAACCCAGAAGCTAAAGCATGGCAGGTAGAGAAAATGACCTACCAAGTTTATGTAGGCGGTTCGTCAGCTCAGCAAGACTTACTAGTAGAAAGCTATCAAGTTTTATAAGCAGCTAATTCAGGAGTACGCATAAATGAAAGCTTTATTAACCAAGAAAAATATCTTAATTACATTAGTCTTGTTGCTGGTTTTAAAAATAGTAACCACATATTTTACCAATATTAATGGTAGAGATATTGATAACGACAGAACTGAAAAGTACTTACAACAGGTAAATGCACTGCAATATAATGAAGAGCAGGGCAAGCAGCCTAATATCATTTTAATTTTAACCGATGATATGGGGTTTGCTGACTTATCTAGTTATGGCTCTACAGTCATTGATACCCCCAATATTGACAAACTTGCTAACCAAGGCATGAAGATGACCAATTTTTATGCACCGTCTTCTTTGTGTACACCAGCTAGAGCGGCTATTTTAACTGGCCGCTATGCACCAAGAACTCACCTTCCTGCAGTTGTGTTTGACTCAGGTACTGCTATCAATACTATCAGAAAATATGCTGGCTTTTACTCCTATGGTATGGACGGTTTGTCACCAGATGAGGCAACGGTATCTAAGGTCTTACAAGCTCGCGGTTATAGCACAGGGGTTGTCGGAAAGTGGCATTTGGGAAGTGCTCCTGAATATGCACCGGAAAAAGCAGGCTTCGATTTCGCTTACATCCCTGACAAGTCTGTTGAGCTAACCACATTAACCAAAAACTATACGGAAAAGTCGCTAGAGTTTATCAGCGAAAATAAAGATAAACCTTTCTTCTTGTATTACGCAACCACCATTCCTCATGAGCCATTACATCGGGTAGAAGCTTTCAAAGATCAAAGCAAAGCGGGCATGTACGGTGAAATGATCATGGAAACTGATTGGAGTGTTGGGGTAATTATGGACAAACTGGTTGAGCTGGGTATTGACGATAATACGCTGGTTATCTTCACCAGTGATAACGGTCCTTTTCGCCAAGGTAGCGCAGGAGATTTTCGAGGAGGTAAAGGTTTAACAACAATGGGTGGGCAACGTGTGCCTTTTATTGCTTATTGGCCAGAGGTTATCCCAAAGGGGCAAGTGAGTGATGAAATGGCAATGGGTATCGATTTTTTCCCGACGGTGCTCGATATTGCTGGAATTCCAATGCCCACTGACCGAACTATTGATGGTAAAAATATTATGCCATTACTAACTGGCGAGTCTAAGGAAACACCCCATGACTACCTATTTATGATCAATGATCAAGTGGTTGAATCGGTACTAGATAAAGACGGCTACAAATACCAAATACCTACAGCGCCAGACATTTCAAAATTCTGGTACTTAACCAAGGGACCCTACTTATTTAATACTCTAGATGATCCTTCAGAGTCATACAGTATTTTAGAAATGAACCCTGAAAAGTCAACAGAACTGGCGGGAAATATTAAAGCGTTTCAAGCTGAATTAGATAATGACTTGAGAGGTTGGAGATAAATAGCTTAAGCATAAAAAACTATGTACTTAGTTTTATCCGTTGATAAAATTCAAGTTATATGGTGCTGTAATTAAGACCGCAAGTTATATAAAAAAACTTGCGGTCTTTTTTTATTAAATTACTAATTGTTTCAGGTGCTTACCTATAAATGGAGCTTTGATTAAGTCACAGCACTAGAGTTAATTAGGCGTTTTAAGCTTGATTTCATATTGGCAAGAGATAGTAAGCAAACATAGCAATACTATTTTGCTTTGCTAACGCGTTTATTCGTATAACAATATTGATTGCGAGAACCCATTTGATGGCATCGATTACTGAAAAATTCATTCCCTTAAGCCTGCTAGTCTTAACCTTATTAGTAACAGGTTGTGGGGAAACTACAGGCTCAACAAAAACCAATCAACAAATGGCATCATTTTCTTGGTTTGAATACCAAGGTGATGATGAGATGTTTCGAAGTTCAATAGACGAAGGGCAATTTCGTAATCCCATTTTAACTGGTTACTACCCAGACCCTAGTGTTGTTGTGGTAGGCGACGACTACTACATGGTGAACTCAACATTTGGTTTCTATCCAGGTATTCCAGTTTTTCACAGCACAGATTTAGTCAACTGGACCCAACTTGGCAATGCCATTGATCGCCCTGATATGCTGCCGTATGACGAAGTATTACATGCAGGCTATCTTGGTGTTTTTGCTGCTACTATTGAATACCATAAAGGCACCTTCTATATAATGAATACCTGCGTTTACTGTGGTGGAAACTTTGTGCTAACCGCTAAAGACCCAGCTGGTCCGTGGTCAGATCCATTATGGCTACCTCACATTGACGGCATTGACCCTAGTTTGTTCATTGATGATAACGGCAAATTTTTTGTGGTACACAACAAAGAACCAGAGGAGCCTACGGTAGACGGACATAGAGTAATTAGCGTGATGGAAGTAGACCCTACGACCTTTGCGGCTCGCTCAGAAGATATTACCTTGGTTGATGGCGCTGATCCTGCACCCTATAACACCACACACATAGAAGGCCCACATATATACAAAATAGAGGGGCAGTATTATTTATCAGCGGCAGGAGGCGGCACGGGCCTTAATCATCAACAGTTGATATTTCGCTCTCAAAATATTTTGGGACCTTACCAATCTTATGAGAACAACCCCATACTCACTCAAGTGGGATTAGCTAAAGATCGAAAAAATGCGGTTACATCAACAGGACATACAGATATATTTAAAGATGCTAATGGCGATTGGTGGGCTGTTTTTCTTGGCACCCGTGTTTATGGTTTAGATAAGCATCAAGAAGGTCCTGCTAACTTTCATACCGGACGAGAAACATTCCTATTACCAGTAACCTGGAAAGACGGTTGGCCTAATATTCTCGAAAGCGGCAAGCCTGTGCCGTTAATAGTCGACCGTCCATCATTGCCTGATAGTGGTCCAGCTCCGCGACCAAAAACTGGCAACTATACTGTAAAAGACGAGTTTAACGACAGTGCGTTAGGTTTACAGTGGTTGTTTGTTCGCGCGCCAGAGTCTCCTTGGTGGCAAACGGGAGACGGTAGCTTGAAAATTCAGCCTCGCGCCAATCGTATTGGTAGCCTTAGCTTATTTGATTACACTCCTCAGCCTAGTTTTGTCGGGCAGCGTGTTGCACATATGTCGGCATCGGCAACCACTGAAATGCGATTTACTCCTGCAACAGAAGATGAAGAAGCTGGCATGATGGCAGTACAGAATGACTTTTTCTACTACGCATTTGGGCTGGGTTTATCTGATAATGATGAAACCGTGTTACGCGTTCGTATGCGCAATAAAATGGCGACACTGTTTAATGGCGAAACGCTTGTTGAAACACCTGTTACCGTTGCAGATGGTGCGCCGATTTATCTACGCACAACGCTTGATAAAGACAAGATAAGCTTTGCCTACAGTTTAGACGGTACTACATTCATTAGCGTGCTTGAAAACGCCGATGCTACAGTACTAACAACGGCTAAAGCAGGTGGATTTATCGGCGCTGTTATAGGCCTCTATGCTGAGGGTGAAGTAGAGTAACCTTGCTAGAAACTAGTCAAAATTGACGCTTATATAGGTTTATTGATAAAGCCCTCGTTATATAACGGGGGTTTTTCATTAGACCATGTAAAATCAGCACGCTATGTTAAGTAAGCAAGTAAAGTAATAAAAATTCAGTAAATGCAAAGAACAGTACGAGCTATTGAAAGTAGAAAAATATTTGCAATAGCTTTTCAATTTTAAGGTCAGCTTCAGCTTGTTTTCATATGTTATGACTCATTAGTCATAAATTGGAAATAAAATGAAAGTGCTTTTGGTCTTAATCTCATTAATTGTCCCTTCGATAACGACCTCTGTTATCGCAGAAGAAATTGAGCATAAAAAACCCAACATTGTCTTTATCTTAGCAGACGACCACCGTTGGGATTACTTAAGTGTGATGGATCATCCTTTTATCGAAACACCGAGTATAGACAGTATTGCTAATGAAGGTGTGTTATTTGAAAATGCTTTTGTTACTTCATCATTATGTAGTCCTTCTCGTGCTAGTTTCTTAACGGGGCAATATCCTCAACAACATGGCGTGCAGAATAATTTCACCGTTTGGGATAATAAAAACATTACCTATTTTGAACCGTTAAAAGCGGCAGGTTATGCCACGGCTTTTATTGGTAAGTGGCATATGCCAGGAGGCTTACCTAAATTACGCGGTGTAGACCAATTTATTAGTTTTGAACATCATGGCGGTCAGGGTGCTTATTATGGTACGCCCTATATTGTTAATGGTAAAAAATTGAAATTAAATGAATCTCCCGTTGAAGGTGTTGAAATTAGTGGTTACATCACAGATGACTTAACCAATTTTGCCAACAAGTACATTGAAGATAACAAAGATAGGCCTTTTGCCTTATATCTTTCTCACAAAGCACTGCATTTACCTATGACGCCTGATGCTGAAGCTGCGGGCCGTTACGATGATGTAGAAATCACCTTACCAAGAGAAGCTGATTCGTGGTTGGCTTTTGCTGATGGTAATTTTAAGCATTTTCTTTGGGATCCCCTTGAAGAGAAAATGAAAGATTATGCAGAAACTGCAGTTGCTATGGATCAACAAATAGGTTTAGTGCTAGCGAAACTTGATGAATTAGGGCTAAGCGGTAATACCATTGTTGTTTTTGCTGGTGATAATGGCTACATGTGGGGAGAACATCGCCTAATTGATAAACGTTGGTCATATGAAGAGTCAATGCGAATTCCATTTATCATCAAATATCCTAATGGTATTAAAAACCCAGGTCGTCGTTCACAAGAAATGTTACTCAATTTAGATATGGCACCAACTTTCCTTGCCCTTGCAGGCCTAGAAGTGCCAGAGCAAATGCAGGGTAAAAGCGCTGTGGCGGTATTAGAAGATAAACCTGACTCGCTACGTGACGCTTGGCTCTATAAGTATTACGAAGACTATCCATATCCTGTTCCTGAACAATTAGCATTGCGCACCAAACGCTACAAGTTAATTGATTATAAGCGCGGTAAAAAAGATGAACTATTTGATCTGAAAAATGACCCGCTTGAACAAACAAATTTGATTGATGATCCAAGTATGCAAACTATTTATCAAGAACTAAAAGAGCGTTTAATTGAAATGGAAGCTGAGGTTAGTCAACCTACAGTCAAAGTAGAGTAGGGGATTGGCATGAATTTTATTTTAAAGAATATTCCTAGCCAATGGCGAGTAGCTTATGGCGTGATTTTTACCGCGATTATCATGACGGTTATTTATGACTATGGATGGCATATTGATTTGCCGTTGGCATTAAGGAATTTATCAGGGTTAATTCTATTTACCTGCATCATGTTTGGCGCTGGGATCTCATATGTTGGCGCACGAATAAACGGTAGTGATTTTTCTCAGGCAATAAAAATTGGACTAATTGTTCCCTTCATTTGGTACATCAAAGAAATCATGGTTGCCATGAACTTTTATGGTTTTGCAGCAGGGCTTTATGCTGGCCTACAAGGGCCATATTTATTTTATTTTGGCATGATGTTTATGATGATTGCCATGTTCAATTTGTTTTATCAGCTCACTCTTAAAATATTGAAAAAACCTTCTGACAAATTACTTAAACCCACCGTATTACTATTTTTACCAACACTAGTTTTAGGTGGAGTAGAAGGCATTGGATTAGCTGTTTTTGGTGTTGATGTACTTGTATTTCAAGGCTTCTTAGCTGGCTACCGCACTTTTATCTTGTAAACAGGATTAATTGAGAATTAAAAATGAAAATATTTAAAAAAATTTTATTAACGATTATCGCGTTAGTGGTGTTGGGTTTTGTTTTTCAAGATCCATTACTAAAACTTGCTAAGCCTCATATTAATGCTTTTATGAGAGATTTTCCTGAGTCTGAATTTAAAGAAAGTGAAATTCAAGGTAGCTATGCAAAAGCGGTTTGCCAAAATAGTCATGTTGATTTTGGTGAAACCGTTAGAACAACGCAGTCTTTAGACGGTCAATGGCAAGTAGAACAAGGCGGTTTAGATGATAATTTACCCACTTCGTTCAAACACACTGCACCTGTACCAGGCTTTCTAACGGAAGCTACTCCTCGCTTTAATTTAGTGGGAATGGAAAGTGATGAACGCGAAGCATTTTGGTATAAAAAATCTTTCACCGCACCTGATACTGAAAGTGAACTTGCTAACCTTTGTTTACACAAAGCAAAATATGGTGTGAAAGTATGGCTTAATGGTAAAGCCTTGGGAGAACATTATGGCGTGTTTAGCGTATCTGAATATAACCTTTCATCGGCAATTCGTTACGGCCAGGAAAATGAATTAATTATACGTGTTGGTGCTGAACACAACGCTATACCAGAATTTATTCCTTATGGCAGTGATGTTGAAAAATCTGGTTGGTATCCCGGCCTATGGGACAGTGTCAGTGTCGTTTATACTGGGAAATATTCCATTGTCCGCACAAAAATAGACCCAAATATTGATAAAGGTGTAGCAATTGCTCACACCACCATTCGTAACAATAGTATGGTACCCGTTGACTTAGTGGTTAAAACACAAGTTAACGAATGGCAAAGTAAAAATGAGGCTTCGGCTTTAATTGAAAAGCCAGTAACAGTTGCGGCTGGGAAAACAGTTACTATCAGCCAAGATGTCAAAATAAATGACATGAAATTGTGGTCGCCAGAATCACCATTTCTTTATACGGCACATACATCAGTGGAGCAAAATGGCCAAGCTAGTGATGACCGTGTTAGCCGTTTTGGCATGCGCAAAGTACAGTGGCGTGGCGGCGATGGCCTTGATAGTAAAGACAAAGGTTTTTATTTAAACAATAAAAAGTACTATTTACGTGGCACCAATATCGCGTTGCATCGCTTCTTTGAAGATCAAGACAGAAAACAGCTCCCTTGGAATAAAGCCTGGGTAACAAAGCTTTTAGCTGGACAAAAAGACTTTCATTGGAATTCATTTCGTTTTCATGTTGGTCGTGCGCCAAATTTTTGGTACGACATTGCTGATGAACAAGGTTTTATTGTTACCGACGAATACCATATTTTTGCGCCGGTTCGTTTAGGCTTACCTGGCATGCCGACTTCTATTAATTGGTCACTAAAAGAGCTTGAGAAAGAATTTACTGCTTGGGTTCAAGAAAATTGGAACCATGCTTCAATTGGCTGGTGGGATGCGTCAAACGAGAATCACAATCCTATCCCATATGAAGCTGTGCCGTTGGTACGTCATTTAGATTCAACGCGTCAATGGGAATCCGGCAGTTATAGAGCGCCAGATAGACCCAATGACCCACTAGAAGATCACCCTTATAAACTCAATGGTCAGAGTTTTATGAACAGTAACCCCAAAGAATATCGTTTAGATGATTTAGATGATTTTAGTCGTCTACCACCTATGACAGAAGGAGATATTTTTAGAACCTATGATGGTCCGGGGGCGAGAAACCACCCTTATATTAATAATGAGTACTCGTGGCTGTGGATTACTCGCGACGGTAGTGACCCGGTTACTATTTCCGAAATTGCATATGACATTATGGCACCGGGAGTTGACTTAACACCTGAGCAACACCGAGAAATTTATGCCTATGTGACGAGTGAATTAACCGGTTATTGGCGCGCTCGTAGAGGCTATGCGGGTATTCAACATTTCTTATATTTAGGTAAATGTGCCGATAAAGACACCATACCTGATGATTGGGATATAAAAGAGCCAAGCTACACGTGTGATAATTTCATTGATATCCCTAACTTAACCATGGAGCCACGTTGGGCAGAGTGGGGACGACATTCTTTCGCGCCTATTGGCATTAACATCGAACGTTGGGCTGAAGACTTTTATACAGTAGGCAGAACAGTGTCGGTGCCAGTTAATTTACTAAATGATACTTATCAAGCAAGCAATGTGATTGTTGAAATGGTAACGGCGGATGCAGACGGTAATGTGTTAACGCGCTCTATGCCTGTAGAGCTAACGCTTAATTCACTTGAAGATAAACTCATTAACATAGATCTAGCCATGCCTGAGCAATCACCTTTTGTTATTTATGCTTACCTCAATGGTGAGGGTATTGAATCAACGGTTATTAGCCGTCGCAAAGTCGGTTTTGAACACCCCGGCATAGATACAAAACTGCCAGTTATGAGTACTGGTATTAACATGTATTCTGAGAGTGGTAATAGTGAATAAGATGAAAATCTTAAAAGGAATTATGCTAGGCATTGTCTGCTTAGCTGTCCTTGGCTTTTTATTTAAAGCTCCTATAATAGGGGCTTTTCGGGCGCACATAATAAGTACCTTTGGTGAGTTTCCAGAGACCGAATTTAAATACAAAGAAATTCCTGGCAGTTATGCAGATACTGTTTGTAATAATAGCCATACTAACTATGGAGAAACGGTTAGAAATACTCAGTCGTTAGACGGTACTTGGGCAATTGAACAGGGCAGTTTATCGGATCAAATGCCTAATGAATTTAGCCGTAGTGTTCAAGTGCCCGGTTTTGTATCAGAAGCTGTGCCTGCCTTTGTTGATGTAGGTGTGCAAAGTGATGAACGTGATGCTTTTTGGTATAAGAAAACTTTTACAGCGCCAGAGCAAGAGTTCGCTCAATCTCATTTGTGTTTAGAAAAAGCAAAATATGGCGTTAAAGTTTGGCTTAACGGAAAGGCTCTAGGTGAGCACTTTGGCGCTTATTCAGTTTCTGAATACGATTTATCACAAGCGATTAAGTATGGACAAGAGAATGAGTTAATTGTTCGCATAGGATCTGAGTACTCTTCAGTACCTGAATTTATTCCCGTTGGTGCAGATCTTGAAAAGCGTGGCTGGTTTCCTGGTTTGTGGGACAGTGTCAGTTTAGTTCATACAGGTGCTACAACAATTGTTAGAACCAAGGTCGAGCCAGACATTGATACTAATCAGGTTAAAGTGCTTACCACGGTTAAAAACAGTAGTAATCAATCAGTAGAAATCTCATTAGGCCAACAGGTTTCTGAGTGGCAATCTAAAATAGTTTCAGCTATGCCTGTTGAAACCACATTAACCTTAAAGCCACAAGAAACAACAGTTGTAGAGCAACTTATTACTCTTGAATCACCGAATTTATGGTCACCTGAATCGCCATTTCTTTATAGTGTTAAGGCTCATATCAAAGAAAACGGTGTTGACTCAGATGATCGAGTGACACGCTTTGGTATGCGTAAATTTGAGTGGAAGTCTGGCGAAGGTAAAGGTTTTTTCTTAAATAATAAACGCTACTATTTGCGCGGCTCTAATATTGCATTGCACAGGTTTTTTGAAGACCAAGATCGTAAAGCTCTGCCGTGGGATAGAGAGTGGGTTCATAAACTTTATTCAGGCCACATGAAAGACTTTAATTGGAATACCTTTAGATTTCACAATGGTCGCGCGCCAAATTTTTGGTACGATTTAGCAGATGAAGTAGGTCTTATCGTGGTAGATGAATACCATATATTTGCGCCAATTAATCGACTGGTTGAAGGGCGAGCAAACTCACTTAATTGGTCATTAACAGAATTAGAGAAAGAGTATACTTCATGGGTTCAAGAGAACTGGAACCATGCTTCAATTGGCTGGTGGGATGCGTCGAATGAAACTCACAATCCATTACCTTATGAAGCGGTATCATTGGTTCGCCATTTAGACCCAACTCGTGCATGGGATGCTGGCAGCTATCGTGCACCGAATGGTCCCAATGACCCACTAGAAGAGCATCCGTACAAATTTAGTGGCGCTCATTTCTTAAACAGCACTAAGGTTGATCACGAACTAAAAGATCTCGATGATTTTAGCCGTATACCTCCGATGACTAATGGCCCCATTTTTAGAACCTTTGATGGCGAAGGCGCGAGAGAACATCCTTATATTAATAACGAATATGGTTGGTTGTGGCTAACCCGTGACGGCAGCGACCCTACAGAAATTTCTGGCATCGCTTTTGACTTATTAGCGCCGGGAGTTGATCTAACCCCTGAACAACGCCGTGAAGTTTATGCCTACTTTATTTCTGAGTTAACTGGATATTGGCGCGCAAAAAGAGGTTATGCAGGGATTAAACATTTTGTTTATTTAAGTAAATGTTCAGACAAAGATACTATTCCAGAAGATTGGGCGTTAAAAGAACCCAGTGTCACTTGTGATAATTTTGTCGATGTTAAAAATTTAACGATGGAGCCTAAATGGCAGTTTTGGGCACCTCATGCCTTTGCGCCTGTGGGTATAAATATCGACAGGTGGAACGACGAATTTTACTCGCCGGGTAGAAAGGTACCGGTTCCTGTGGCGCTTATTAATGATACTTACGAAGGCGGTTTAGTGACGGTGACATTAATAGCGGCAGATAAAAACGGCAAAGTATTGTCAAAAGCGATAAAAGAAAACGTTTCATTAGCAGCGCTTGAAGCGAGAACACAAAGTTTTGATATTCATTTACCTAAAGCAAATGAGTTTGTTTTATACGCTCAATTGTCGGCTGATTGGATTAAAACACCGGTGTTAAGTCGTCGTAAAATTGGTTTAGAACATATCGGTATAGAAACCAAGTTACCTGCTGAATTTGCAGTAAACTAAATAGGAATTGTAATTGATGAATAAATTGATAAAGGTATCACTTGGGCTAGTTTGTTCTGCATTAATACAAACAGTTAATGCGAGTGAACAACAGCCAAATATATTGTTTGTATTTTCTGATGACCATGCAACGCATTCGATTAGTGCATACGGTTCAAAAATCAACCAAACACCTAATATTGACCGTTTGGCTAATGAAGGTATGTTGTTTAGAAGTGCTTTTGCTACCAACTCTATTTGTGGGCCAAGCAGGGCGGTGATCTTAACTGGAAAGCATAGCCATATGAATGGCTTTATGAATAATGAGTGGGGTGGCGATTTTGACGGCTCACAACAAACTTTCCCTAAGCTTTTGCAAAAAGCAGGTTATCAAACATCCTTAATTGGTAAATGGCATTTATTCAGTAAACCGACAGGTTTTGATCATTGGGAAATTTTACCCGGGCAAGGGCGTTATTATAATCCGCGCTTTAAAAGTGAGTTGGGAACACAAGAGATCACTGGCTATACTACTGATGTTATTACCGACAGGGCACTTGATTGGTTAGATAAGCGTGATAAAAACAAACCTTTTATGTTGATGTATCAGCATAAAGCGCCACATCGTGAATGGGCACCAGGTCCTGATCATATCGACAAATATAAAGATATTGAAATTCCTGAGCCAGCGACACTTTTTGACGATCACAAAGGTCGTGCAGCATCACTTAGCCCAGATTTAGAGATGTCGATTTCTCATTTCTTAACAAAAGCAGATTTAAAGCTTGAACCACCTGCTTATTTAAATGAAGAGCAAGCGGCTAATTGGAACAGAGCATATGCCGCTGAGAACAAGGCTTATTTTGAAAATAAACTACAAGGCGATGCCAGAACAAAATGGCGATATCAAAGGTACATCAAAGACTACATGCGCTCGGTTGATTCGATTGATGATAACTTAGGCCGCGTGATGGCTTATTTAAAAGAAAATAACCTTGAAGAAAACACCATTGTAATTTATAGCTCAGATCAAGGGTTTTTCTTAGGGGATCATGGCTGGTTTGATAAGCGTTGGATGTATGAAGACTCAATCAATATGCCGCTTATTGTTAAGTGGCCGGGTAAAATTAAGCCGGGCAGTGAAAATAATGATTTAGTCCAAAATCTTGATTTCGCCCAAACGTTTTTGGATATTGCGGGTGTTAAAGCGCCAAGTGATATGCAAGGTAAAAGTTTAGTGCCTTTATTAAGGCAAGAGAGACAAGACCAAGACTCTAGTGACAAAGCACCATTTCGTGATGCCATTTATTACCACTTTTACGAAAATCCAGGCTGGGCGTTTGTACCACGCCATTATGGTGTACGTACCGACAGATATAAGTTAATCCATTTTTATAAGCTAGGTACGTGGGAGTTTTATGACTTAGTAAATGACCCTAATGAACTTAACAATTTGATAGGAGATAAATCCCAATCTGCGATTATTTCACAATTGAAAACGCGATTAACTCAGTTACGAAGCGAATATCAAGTGCCTGAGGAAGATCCCGAGCCTACGCTAATGGAGCGATTTAAGTTTTGGATTATGCACAAAGGGCTTTCTTCACAACTTGAAGATTAATGCTTAACTTAATAATCTAACGCTATTACTTTACCTTGATAGCATAAAAAAAAGTAAAACCTGATGTGAATTAATTGTTTGCATCAGGTTTTTTTATATTTCTAATCGTTATTCTAAAGGTTTGAATTATCTATGTTTAAAAAACTAATTATTGGCTTTTTTGTCTTTCTTTTTATTATGGCAGTTAGTCTTTTTGTGTATGCAAAATATTGGGGCATGATACCTCGTCATGATTATGAAACCGTTGCGCCAGTTATTCCTAAAATGTCAAAGCCTGCGGTACTTATTTTCAATAAAACTAACGGCTATATTCATCACGATGCACTACCTGCAGCACAAGCTATGCTAGCTAACATTGCTAGAAAACATGGCTGGGATATTTACACAACGGATAATGGGGCTATTCATAATACTAACGATTTAGCACAGTTTAAGTTAATTGTTTGGAATAATGTATCAGGTGATGTGCTTACCATTAAGCAAAGACAAGCTTTTAAACAATGGTTAGAACAAGGAGGCGGTTGGCTAGGAATTCATGCTTCGGGAGGAGACCCTTCGTATCAATGGCAATGGTATGTCGATAGCTTAATTGGCGCCCAATTTATTGGCCATACTATGCACCCACAATTTCAAAATGCAAAAATAAATGTAACTGATATACAAGAGCCACTAACAAACCACCTGCCGAGTGCATGGTTATTTCCTGATGAAGAATGGTATGCATTCGATCGCAACCCAAGACATACCGGCCATGAAATCTTATTAACAATTGACGAAGGCTCTTATCAAACGGTAGGTAAATCCTTCTTAGGCAATGACCAAATGGTTGGGGAGCATCCGCTTGTTTGGCGAAGCACAATCGGTCAAGGACGTGCATTTTATTCCGCCATAGGGCATCAAGCCAAAAGTTACCAAATTAAAGAATATGTTGAACTCATTGATAAGGCATTAGTTTGGTTGATGGGGGAATAAATCCTCTTTTCTCCATTTGTACCTAAAGGAAAATGGCGTTATTTGTTCAGGTTGTTTTCATTTTAACCCTTTACCTTTATGGCTAACTTCTTAAAAGGTAATCTATTCATGGCTCAAAATATTCACTACATCAAAAAACAAACCACTATTCAGCTTATTGCCAATTTTATTATTGGTGGTGTTATCGCTTATTTCATGACCAAAGAATTGCCACAAGTCAATTTATGGTTAGACACTAACAATATCGCCCAAACCAACATTGCTGTTGATCTCATCATGGGTAGTTTCTTTATGGCGTTAATACTTAGCTTGGTTTATTCAATGTTAACAAAAAGTGCTAAAAACAAAGGTGAGTTCTCCTTACAAACAAGCCATAAACTATTAGCCAAACTGCCAAATAACTTTCTTAAACGTGCTTTATTTGTCGGTGGGTTATTTCTGTTTAGCTTTGGTTTTTTCGCAATTGCCATGTTTAGTTTAATGGGCATCGAAGGCCTTAGCCCAACGGCTTTTGTTTTTCTCAAAGCTGTGCTCTCTGGCATAGAGGCTGCTCTAGTCACCTTCATCATTATTCATAAAGAACTAAGCCATTAATCAATTTTATGTGGCATAAGTTTTAATTAATTTAGAAGAAAAAATAATCTTACATACCATGAAAGGATATTATTAATGATTAAATTTCAATCAATTAATTTTAAAGAAAAATATGGCCCTTGGGCTCTAGTTGCTGGCGGCGCCTTGGGTTTGGGGGAGTGTTGGTGTAATGAATTAGCGAGGCGTGGTCTTAATATTATTTCTATTGACCGTGATCCGGAAGCCTTAAAAAAGCAAGAATCTGTATTGCGAAATGACTTTGGTATTGAAGTGATATCAATCCAAGCCGATTTGTCTAATGAAAATGTTATTGATGTTATTAAACACAGAACAGGTGATATAGAGGTTGGTCTTATGGTATTTAGTGCTGCGATGACAACAGATCCTGCTATCGTAAGGCCTCATTTATTTCATGAAGGTAGTTTAAGTTACCACCAAAAGCTTATTAATCTAAATATTAGTGCGGTTAGTGACTTTTCCTATCATTTTGGTCAGTTAATGAAAAAAAGAAAAAAAGGCGGTATCGTATTAATTTCCTCCGGAGCTGATGGGCAAGGAGCGCCATTTAATGCGCATTATGGTGCATCAAAAGGGTATCAAACATTATTAGGGGAAGCCCTATGGTTTGAATTAAAACCTTACAATGTAGATGTTATCGCTGCTCCTTTGGGGATGACCAACACCACGGCAATGGATAAATTTCAAGATAAAGAAAATTTAGCTCGATTAAAGCCTATGGACCCAACTGAAGTTGTTATAGAGATAATGCAAAATTTGGGCAAACAGCCACAAATAATTCCAGGGAGAAAGAATAGAATAGGCCAATTAATCATGAAAAGATTCATGGGACGAGAGAGTGCAATTAGGGCGATGGCAAATATTTTTCTAGATAAGTTTCTTATCGGTGAAAAACAATATGATATTTATCGTAAGTAATCATTTTATCATCTGCATGATGCGTATTAGATCTTAGTATAATACATTGCAGGAATGCAATATGTGGAATGAGCCTATGTAAGAAGCTACCCTCTCGCTTGATAAGCACACTTGATAATACTAAATTGAGTTCAGGTTCATTTCATTAAAGCGCTTTAGGTTACCTAGTATAGAAGACAATATAAAGGTTAGCCATGAAAGTTAGTTTAAAGATGATCGACAAAGAGTTGCGTTTAGCCGGTTTTTTTGTACGTCCGTTTTGTCGTCCTTCGTTAACGATGTTTAAATTTGTACAGAAGATGTGTATTAAATCTAGAGGGAAACTGATTGAAGGTTTGCACTGTGAACAGAAGTACATAGATAGAAAAAATAGCCAAGAAAAGATACGCGTTTGTATTTACAAACCCTTAAATCCTAGTGATAAACCATTACCGGTTATACTCTATTGTCATGGTGGAGGGTACGCATTAACCATACCTGAATTAGCCTCACCTCAAATAAAAGGTCTTCTTGATACACGAGATTGTATAGTAGTTGCACCTGATTACAGAAAGTCAATGGAAGCCCCTTACCCAGCTGCTTTGGATGATTGCTATGATACGTTAAAGTGGATTAAAAATAATACTAAGGAATTGGGGGCGAGAAGTGATCAAATCATGGTGGTAGGACACAGTGCTGGTGGTGGTCTAACTGCAGCAGTAACGCTACTAGCCAGAGATAAAAAAGAAGTGAATATTGCTTTTCAAATGCCTGTTTGTCCAATGATTGACGATCGCATGTTAGGAGACTCTGCAATTGATAACAACGCACCAATGTGGAATTCAAAACTTAATGCATTTGGTTGGGATTTATACCTAAAAGGCTTAAAAGATAATAACCAAGAAATACCTGAATATGCTGCACCTGCCCGAGCAACAGACTATACAAACTTACCCCCAACAGCAACTTATGTTGGTGACATAGAGCCTTTTAGAGATGAAACAATAGCTTATGTTGCAAATTTAAGAGCGGCTGGTGTCCCCACTGAGTTCAAATTATATAAAGGGGGCTATCATGGCTTTGATGCCATTGTACCTAAAGCTAAAATAAGTCAGCAAGCGATTGAATTTATTCATGGTGAATTCAGTTATGCTGTTGATAACTATTTTGCCAAGCAATGACATAAAACTACTGTTCTAATGAAGTCACTCTAAAGTTTTCTGGTTTTTTCATGTGCTTAGCTGGCTTGTATGGCTAAGTGCTTGTTATTTTTCATTCTATTTTATCCATTTTTCCTTTCAGGATAGTTTCAGACTTCATTGTTAACCTAGGAGTATCTTTAAATATATGATACTCAAATTGGATAGTTAACCATGATAAATTCTTGGAAATTTGTGTCCATTGTTGCTGCTGTTTTTAGCGTTCTTTTACCTATAAGTTATGCAAAAGCAAGTGATGAAATAGCGGTTACAGAAGTACAAACTAAACCTAACATTATTTTCATTTTCGCGGATGATTTAGGCTATGGCGATATCAGTTCATTTGGTGCAACCGATATTAACACGCCCAATATTGACCAAATAGGCGAGCAAGGAATCAAGTTTACCAACTTTTATTCCGCTGCCAATATTTGTACACCGTCACGAGCTTCGCTATTAACAGGTCGTCACTCGGTACGCATGGGGATCTCAGCCGTTTTCGCTGAAAGCAGCCCTGAAGGTATGCCGTTAAGTGAAATTACTATTGCTGAAGCGTTAAAGCCACAAGGTTACAAAACCGGTATGGTTGGCAAGTGGCACCTTGGCCATCATGACCGTTTCATGCCTTGGAATCAGGGTTTTGAAGAGTTTTATGGTGTTCCTTTTAGTAACGACATGTCAAATTTCTTCTGGTATGAGAACCAAGAGGTAACCTATACCGAAATTGACCAACAATATCTCACTAAACGTTATACCGACAAAGCGATCGACTTTATCGACCGTCATCAACATCAACCGTTCTTTTTGTACCTTGCCCATAGCATGCCGCATGTGCCGCTTTATGCTTCACCTGAATTTCAAGGCAGTAGTGAACGAGGTTTATATGGCGATGTGGTGCAAGAGCTTGATTGGTCTGTTGGTGAAATAATCAAGACCTTAAAAGCTAAAGGGTTATGGGAAAATACTTTATTAGTCTTTTCAAGTGATAACGGGCCATGGCTAATGATGGGCGAAGACGGTGGCTCAGCAGGTGAATTACGTAATGGCAAAATGACAACCTTTGATGGTGGTCACCGCGTACCAACGGTTGCTCACTGGCCTGCTGGTATTGAGCCTCGTCAATATGACGGCGTGTTATCTATGCTTGATTGGTTTCCTACCTTTGTTGAACTGAGTGGCGGCTCATTGCCAACCGATCGCGAAATTGATGGTAATAACATTACCCGTGTACTCAGCGGAGAAAGCGACAACCAAGAGGGCGTTTATGTTTATTTCGATCGCCTCAATAAACAAGTTCAAGCGGTGCGTAAAGGAAACTTTAAATTAAAGCTCGCTCATGGCTTGGGGTTAAATATTTATACAGGTAACGGTATTATCGCCAATATGACTGCATACAGTCATCCATTATTACTAATCGACTTATCAAAAGACCCTTTTGAAAGTGATAATTTAGCAGACCAATACCCAGAAAAGGTTGCTGAATTAAAAGAAATTATTGCAAAGCATCAATCAATTAAACCAGAGCAACGATGGTTATTAATGGGCGGCACAGCGAGTGATAAAAAAGGTTATGGGCCATTTTTCACTACAATGGCAATCATGGCACTGATTTCATTAATCATTCTTGTCGGTATTATTTATGGTGTATTTAAATTGCTTAGACGTGGTTATCGCCGTATCAAGTCATCAACACAAAAATCTTCAAACTAGGTAAATTATTATGAATAAATGGCTCAAATATTCTGCAATTGCTGTTGCAGTTCCCGTGGGGTTAGCGGCATTAGGTGCAGCTAAGATCTTTTGGCTAGATACGCTTTTAGCAAAAAGTGATATTGGCCCTGAAGCACCAACATTAACTGCTAATGGCTATACTTATCGCGATCTAAATAAAAATGGTCAATTAGATGTCTATGAAGACTCACGTCAACCCATTGACCGTCGTGTCAGTGATTTGATTGATCAAATGAACATTGAAGAAAAAGCGGGCCTAATGTTTCAACCGCCAATAACGTTTGGTGAAAATGCTGAAATTATTGAAGGAATGAATTTTTCAATTGGCTACGGTACCTACGATGTTATTAATTCTCGTTTAATTAACCATTTCAATTTAATGGGCTCAGCGCCAATAAAAGAAATGGCTCGCTGGCACAACGATATTCAAAAGCTTGCCGAGCAAACCCGTTTAGGTATTCCAATTACCATCTCAACGGATCCTCGCCACAGTTTGCGTGATGGCAAAAGTGCAACCTCAGTACGCACTGAAGGTTTTTCATTATGGCCTGAGCCTATTGGTTTTGGTGCGATAGGTGATGAAAAAGTCGCCGAAGAGTTTGGCCGTATAGCCAACATTGAATACCGCGCTGTAGGTATTCGTTTAGCACTGCACCCAATGGCAGATTTAGCCACAGAGCCGCGTTGGGCTCGGGGTATAGGTACCTTTGGTGAAGAAGCAGAATTATCGTCTAAATTGGTTGCTGGTTATATAAAAGGTTTTCAAGGCGCTAACATTGGCAAATCAAGTGTGTTAACTATGGTTAAACACTTTCCAGGTGGAGGCCCACAACGTGACGGTTTAGATGCGCATCAATTCTACGGCGCAGAGCAAGCATACCCTGGTGATAACTTTGATTATCACTTGAAACCTTTTCAAGCAGCATTTGATGTAGGCGCTGCTCAAGTTATGCCTTATTACGGCATTCCTAATGGCCAAACATCAGAAGATGTTGCTATGAGTTACAACAAAGAGATTATCACCGATATGCTGCGTGGTGATTTTGGTTTTGACGGTGTTGTTTGTACAGATTGGGGTATTGTTACTTCAAAAATGGCGGGCCCTGTAGTTGCCATGCGCGCAAGAGCTTGGGGCTTAGAAGGTTTATCTGAGTCTGATCGCTTTAAAAAAGCACTTGATGCTGGTGTTGACCAATTTGGCGGTGAAGAATTACCTGAATTCATTGTTGATCTAGTCGAATCTGGACAAGTTTCTGAAGGGCGTATAAATACCTCTATTCGTCGTATCTTAAAAGACAAATTCCGCTTAGGACTATTTGACGACCCTTATGTCGATATGGCAATGGCGGATAAAATAACTGGCACAGACGAGTTTATGAAAGCAGGCGCCTTGGCACAACGTAAATCTTTAGTGTTGCTGAAGAACCAAAAAGAGACCGTTGCACAAAGTACTTCACAAAGCAGTATTCAAAATAAAGAATATGCTTTGCCATTAGCTAAAAATATTAAGGTCTATATTGAAGGTCTTAGTAAAGAGTCAACCAGCAAATATGCGCAAGTGGTCGATAATTTAGATGATGCCGATGTTGCTATTTTACATGTTAAAGCGCCACACCGTCCGCCAAGAACTGATTTAGGCTTTGGTGAAAATATTATCGAAACCATATTAAACCAAGGTGATCTTGATTTTAAAGGTGAAGAGTTAGCGCATATCAAAAAAGTGATGGCAACTAAACCAACCGTTGTGGTGATTTATTTAGAACGCCCATCAGTTATTCCAGAAATCGCTGAAAACGCTGTTGGTATATTAGCGGAATTTGGTGCCACTGATGAGGCGATGTTAGATGTTTTATTTGGTGATTTTAACCCAACCGGCAAATTGCCATTTGAAATGCCAAGTTCTATGGCGGCCGTTGAAGCGCAGTTTGAAGATGTGCCTTTTGACTCCGTTGATCCGTTATTCAACTTTGGTCACGGTTTGTCATACAAGCAGTAAGGGAATATCCTAACGCGTTAACTTTTGCGTTTAGTTCCCTCAAGGCCTTTTCATTATCCGATGAGAAGGCCACTTAATTTCCAATTATAACAAACCATTATTAACTAAAGCTCAATCAGAATCTGACTTTGCTTTTTGTTGATGTGTTTGCTTTATTCTTACCATAACCACTGCTGATAAATTGGTGATGCTTGATTAATGGTAAATACTTTCAGTAATACGCCTTGCTCAAGTACATCTATTTCGATAAAACCTTCTTGCGATGTAGCAAATTGCGTTTGCTCGTTATAACTTACGCCGCTAAGTTTTGCGCTATTGGCTGCGCCGCTGACTAGGTTGTAGTGCGTTTTATTTTCATCTTTTTGTTCAAACACCTGCAAACTGTGATCATGTCCTGCAGCAAAAATTGTTTTGGGATAAGGAATAAGCTGGGAGTTCATGCCATTTATTAAACGCTGGTACTTTAGGCTATCTACATCTTGTTGGTTGTTATTAAAAAATGTCACAATGCTGACGTAAAGTTGATAGCCTAAGCTCGAATAGTAACCGCCATGAGGCCCCATGGTTTCAATCGGGTGATGGCCATTTAATACAATGATATTGTCAGGAAACGCTTGGTAGCTCTTGGTTAGCAATGACGATAAATGTTCCAGGGCCTTGTTAAAGTCGTTTTGACTAGCCTTTATTAACCACATGGTATCTAAAAAAACTAAGCTGACACCGTCACGTAATATCATTTGAGGTAGAGGAGATGAAGCTTCTTGATAAGGAACAAACATGGCTGATAGTTTGTTGGTGCTAGCATAGTTTTCTATATATTCCGCTTGTGTGTCGACCTGTGTTGCATACCAGTCATGGTTGCCGGGAACGATGAACATTTCAGCGCCACTTTGTTTCGCTATTTGAAGTTGTGCTTCTAAAAAACTGATGTGTTTCAATTGCTTGCTGGTAAATACTTGCTGCTCAGGAAGTTTATTGGGAAAACCTGATGGGTAAATATTATCACCTAACATGATCACTGCCGTTTTTTCGGGAGATTTTTCTGCATGTTCAACTGCTTTCTGAAGACTTGCTTGTAAGGGCTTAATCGACGATAAACCAGCGTCGCCTAATAGTATAATGCGTTGCTTTAATTCACCTTGTGCTTTAATAGACTGTTGAATGTCTGGGTTGATATAAACCTTATGGTTTGTTGAGCTTTTATAAGCGCATGCAGATAAAAGTAGGGTGGTGATTAATGTGAATAATCGCAATGTCATCGAGACCTCTTAAGAAGGTATTGTTAGTGGTAAATGAGTGGTCAATAATAGGGGGGGCGCCTGAAGTAGAGCTGAAAATAAAGAAGAATTAGTAGTAGAAGTTTGAATCAATCTTTATTGATTTTATAGCATTGTACATTTTCTTCGTCGTTCAGTTTTGTTCGTTCAAAATCATAAAGATTTGCTAATATTTTAGCCTTTTCTTTCCCAAAGTATTGATGAGAAAAGCCAGGGTACATACTTGCTGTTCCTAAGGTTATTATACTTTTTATTTCATCCTGACTATTTAGATTGATGCTAGCAGATAAGTAGTCAAGCTCTGATGCAATGACGATATCAATTCTATTTTTGAGTAAGGCCTAAAGGCAGAAAGCGAATTAATATAAAAATGATAATTTTCTCTGCCTTCTACAGTAAATTTTTTCACATCATGGGTATATATGTTTCTAACCAATCCAATTCGATAATTGGCACGCCAGTTGGGGCTGTTCATCTCTATATTGATGTCTTTTCTGCTGTAAAAAGAAATGGGTACTGTTACAAAAGGGGTGGAGGTTAAGGCTAGACCTTGTGAGCTTGTTTTGGGTTTGACAGTTGTTTTAAAGTTAGGTAAACCAATTAAAGCCAGTGCCATATTACCATTTCTTGTTTCGGTAAATGCCCTCATTATTGGATGTTCAATTTCTTTAAGCAAATAGCCCATATTCTCGAAAGTTTTATTCATCAGACAGTAAGCATGCTTCTTTACTTCAAGCCTTAGAGATTCAGGTACAGCAAAGGTAAGTGTTTTCTTTGTCGATGTAGTGGTTGTCGTACTTTGTTCGGACTTGTTATTAATGGCAAGGCAATTAGAACTTAACGTAGTTAAGAAAGAAAATAGCAACAATCTTAACCTTAGTGATTTTGCCATCAGGGTTACCTAAAATAATTAATCTTCCTTTTATAATAGAAGGAAGATTAATTAGAGCAAATGTAATGGGTTTTTATTTGATTAAAAAATAATTTAGTTAGCGAAAAAATAGCGCTCAGATAGTGTATTTGATTTATCGGTAACAATTAGCTGGCTATGCTTATCAAGCATAGCTTCATTGCTTAAGATTGTATTATTAGCATTAACAACTTTTATCGATCCACCTGTAATCGGTTGAATTAGTTTTAAAGCATCTGCAACTGTATGCAGTTTTTCTGCACTAATTGTTTTATTCTTGTAGTTAATGTCGATGGTGTCAGATTTAAGTAATCCACCAATAACAGATATTTCTTCCGCTCCGTATATTGGATATTTCCCGACAATAGGCGCATCGGCAAAGGTTTGGGTTTTTAGTAACTTGACACGAATAAAACGAGCCGTTTTTGCTATACTATCGCTGGTGGTGCCAATAACCGTATTGCTCTCTTGGTTAACAGCTACTTGGTAGCTCTCAGAAAATACATCAAAAGTTTGTTTGAAATCTTTTGCACTTTCGATGCTATACGCCATAGGGCCAACGTTGAGCATGTCGATATGTTGTGGCCAGACAATTTCAACGCGATCAATATAATATTCGGCGCCTAAGTCGACTTTCCACCAGTGCGGTGCTTTGCCCATAGCATTCCAAATATTAACGTCTTCCATATCATCAACCATACCGGTAATGATGTTATCGTTTGCTTTGGCTGCACTCATGATAGGAATATCAATTGGCCCAATAGATAAGTTAGCAGCTATTTCAGCACTGGCAGATGTTGGTTTAAAAGCCGATAGGGCTGCACTATCAAATGTATATTCTTGGCTGGTTTTGCCATCTTGCGCCGTTACTTTAATGATATCGCCACTATTAAGAGCAAGTTCATGTTGACCTTTTATCAATTCGACGCTGCTATCGCGCGGATATTCAAGCACAGTAGGTAAAGTTGAAAAACTGATGCCATGAGGTAAGTTATAAATTTTCCCATTTACGGTATCTATGCCCAAAAGCTTAGCGCTAATTTTGGTATCAGTGCTGTTCACGCGTGTTAAGTGAATGCTATCAACGATCTTTCCTTGATTGTTTGCCACTTCAATAAGGTTATCACCAAGTGTTAGCTCAACTTGTGGCCAAATAATTTTTTTATTGCCATTAAGCTCAAGCTTACCAAGAGATTGTTTATTAACGAACAACTCAAGTTCAGCTTGGTTACTGTACACTTTAATGTCTATTAGCGCTTGGGTTCGAGTTGAAAAGCGGCGACCAGTTATATGAGTAACAGGCTCTTTTGCCCAGTTAGCTTTATACCAAAAGAAGGCATCCTTTTTTACTTTTCTATCAAAGGTGACCAAGCCTTTATCATTACGACCGGGTGTATCACCTTCATCACGGTTATCAACGGCAAAGTCAGCCAATACCCACAAGAATTTGCCCCAAACATAGTCTCTATCTTGTAAGTCTTGCCAATAGTGTTCATGAAAAATGGCTTGATATTCTTCACTGTGATCTTGCATGGTTGGCGTATCAGTGTGAATTTTGTCACTGGCTCCGGCGCCAAATTCACTCAGCGCGATAGATAAATCGGGCGCGCTTTCACGGGCATGATCCATAAATTTGGTAAAATCACTAAAACTGCCGTAATACCAAGCATAGTAGCGATTAAATGAGGTGATATCCGTTGTTGTCGCCAGCGGATCTTGTAATGCCTTTTCGCCGCTTGCCGCAACGGCTGCTGTGGTAAGGCGATTAGGATCTTCAGCTTTTACTAAAGTATTTAGCTCTTTTACGATTGGTCTTGGATCAGGCCCTGGTTTTAAGGTGATTTCGTTGAACAACCCCCAAAACATTATCGAACTGTGGTTATAGTTTTGTCTGACCAGCTCTAAAGCTTGCTGTTTTACGTTATCAGTAAAGGCTTGATTAGTGTTAATGCGGTTAATCAATGGCACTTCTGCCCATATTACTAAGCCTATTTCATCAGCGCGCTGATAAACATAATCATCACGTTGTTGGTGGCCTAAACGTACACCTGTAGCGCCTAACTCCAACATTAGCTGAATATCTCGTTCGTGATCTTCTTGATTAATTGCTGTGCCTTTTTTCGGGAAATCAGCCATACGGTTTATGCCGTAAAGCGGATAAGGTTTACCGTTTAAAATAAACCCTTGGTCTTTATCGACACGGAAATAACGTAAGCCCAATTGTTGATTAATTTGATCAACCACTTTGCCGTTATGACTGATTGTGGTTTCTCCTTGGTATAAATAAGGATCGTCTAAACCATGCCATAAATGAGGGTTTTCAAGCGCAATTTGGCTAGTATATTCAACAGATGCTTGCGCCTTTATCTGAAGTTGTTCACTGGTTTTGGCAACAATAGTATTGTTAGCATCACGCAATAAGTTGGTAATAGTAATGGTTGCAGCTTCACTATTTTCATTAAAAAGTTTAGTACGTACATCGAGTTCAGCCTTTTCATTGCTTATATTAGTTTGTGACCAATAAACGCCACTTGAGGCATAGTCTAAATTGTCTATGTGGATGTTATTACTGGCAATTAAACGAACCTTGCGATACAAACCGCCAAAAAAAGTAAAGTCAGCAGAAAGCGGGGCAACGGTGTCGTCTACTTCATTGTTAACGGTTACCACCACGATATTATCTTGGCCAAGTTTTACCTGCTTAGTAATGTCAAAACGAAATGCGGCATAGTTACCTTTATGTTGACCGACTTCTTTGCCATTAACATAAACAGTTGCCGTGGTGGTTGCGCCATCAAAATGCAGGTAGATTTTTTTATTGGTAAACTTTTCATCTAAGGTGAATGTACGTTTGTATGTGCCTGTGCCGCGGTAATAATCGCCACCACCGTCTTGGCCATCTTTTGCGTTCCAAGTATGCGGTAAATTAACTGTTTGCCAATTTTCTTTAGCAATACTATGCGCTATGACAGGCGAGGTTTTGCTAAATTGCCATTGGTTATTTAGTGGCTGAATAACACGACTATTTACGATAAATGATTTTTCTTTTGGAAGTACCTCATCCGAAGCACCGAAAAAAAAGTATGCAAATAAACTGATTAAAGTGACGGCAAGTCCGATGATAAACTTATACATATTGAAGCCTGTTGTTAATTATGTATTGTTATCATGTCATGGCAAACTGAAGTGTATCTTAAAAAAAAGAGCCCCATAAAGGAGCTCTGTTGTTTATCGTCTTAATTCATTATTAGGCTAAAGATTTCTTAGCAACAACATTTTCTGAACTGGTGTCGTTGTCCCATAACTTCTCCATTTCTTCTAAGGATTTTCCTTTTGTTTCAGGAACAAACTTCCAAACAAATAATGCCGCCAATAAACTCATACCGCCGTAAATCCAATAAGCAAAACCATGATTAAATTGCTCTGTTAAATAGGTATTGTTGTTCATTAGTGGGAAGCTCCATGACACTAAATAATTGGTGATCCATTGTGCAGCTACCGCGACAGACATTGCTAAACTACGAATTTTATTCGGGAAAATTTCAGACAGTAACACCCAACATACTGGTCCCCATGATAGAGAAAAGAAGGCGACGTAAGCTAACATGGCGATTAAAACAGAAATACCCATGCTCTCGGTATAGAAGCTAAATCCTAGTGCCGTCATTGCAACGCACATGCCGAGCGCACCAATGATCATTAGTGGTTTTCGACCAAATTTGTCTACGGTGAAAATAGCTACCAAAGTGAATATCACATTAAAGGCGCCAACAATAATGGTTTGTAGCATTGCTGCATTAGTACCTGAACCCATATTCTTAAATATTTCAGGCGCATAATAAAGCACGGCATTTATACCAATGAGCTGTTGAAACATTGACAGCAAAATACCAACAACAAGCACCATTAATCCAAAAGAGAATAATTTACCTGAAGTATGATGACTCAATGATTCTTTAATTTCAGAAAATTCAAGTTCAGCTTCTTTTGGCCCATGTAATTTAGCTAGCGTATTTCTTGCTTCTTTATCATGACCATTTATTGCATGCCAACGAGGACTTTCAGGAACCGTAAATAATAAGAAAAAGAAAAGGGCTGCTGGTAGCATTTCAGAGGCGAACATATAGCGCCATCCTAACGTTTGTATCCATGACTCACCACCTTGTAATGCGATAAGGTAGTTAACAAAGTAAACGACAATAATACCTGTAACAATAGCCATTTGGTTAAATGAAACTAAACGTCCACGAATTTTTGCCGGTGCAATTTCTGCAATATAGAGCGGCGAAAGCATTGATGCCATACCTACGCCAACACCACCCAAAATACGATAAAAAATGAACTGAGGTAAGGCTTGATTAGCTTCTGAACTACCAATGGCATAAAAACCCATTTCAGGTATCGCTGAGCCTAAGGCGGAAATAAAAAATAATGCAGCACTAACAATTAACATTTTCTTACGGCCATACTTTTGACTAAGTACTCCGGCAATTGCTCCACCAATGACACAGCCAATTAATGCGCTTGATACCAATGTACCCAGCAGTGAGTTAGCTTCGTATTCAGCTAAGCCTAAAGGAGCAATAAAAAAGGCATCAAGGGAGCTAACTGTTCCTGAGATTACAGCGGTATCCCAGCCGAATAGCATGCCCCCAAGGGCTGCTACTAATGTTAATAGTGTGATGTAGCCTGAACTCTGGTTATCTTGTTGATTCGTCATGTTAGCAATTAAATTCCGAAATAATAGTTTGTACCCTATAGATAACCCTACAAAGCTTAAATAAGCCTGAATAGGGCATTTCAGGTAGAATTCAGTTTGACTGAATAGACTAACTTATATGGTGAATATCGAACGCTTTAACATTGCAGGGAGTTAGTTATGGAACCTACTTTTGAAAATGTACAGACTAATGAGGGAAGCTCATTTTGTTGCTTCAAGGTTAAATGTCATGATTTAAACGAAGATCATAGTTGGCACTTTCACCCTGAGTATGAACTTGTCTGGAACATTAGTGGTGAAGGTACGCGCTTTGTAGGCGATAGTGTCGATACTTATCTACCAGGAGATATGATTCTCATTGGCCCAAACGTACCTCATTGTTGGCAAAGTAGTACAAATAAAGGTCATAAAGAATCAGAATTATTGGTTATTCAGTTTAAACCAAGTTGTTTTGGTGACGGTTTTTTGCAGTTACCTGAAGCGGGTTTAATTAGTCGTTTATTAGATAATGCAAGTAAAGGCCTTGAAATATTTGGGGAAACATCAGAAAAAATAGCAAAGCAGCTTAGTTTTTTGTACCAACAACAAAGTATAGATAGATTACTCTGTCTTATTAAAATTCTTGATCAGGTTGCAAATTCAGATGACGTAAAAGTGTTAACTACACCAGAATACGATCTTCATTCTGATATTAATAATACAAATTTAAGACGAATAGAAACTATTTATAGTTATGTCAGAGCAAATCTAGGTGATGATATCAATCAAACTGAAATTGCCAATAAAGTAGGCCTGACTACTCAAGGGTTCAGTCGATTTTTTAAAAAATATACAGGTCTGACATTTGTAAAATTTGTTAATACCTTAAGAGTAAATGAAGCTTGCCGTTTATTAGTTAGAGAAAATTACGATGTAACCCAAATTGCTTATATGTGTGGATATCAAAATATATCTAATTTTAATCGCCGTTTTCAAGAAATTAAAAGCTTAACCCCAAGTGAATTTAGAAGTGGATACCGTCAAGGTAATAAAGTGCCTTACTCAAAAGCAAGTTAAGAGAGATTTTGATTTTGAATACAGTTCGCTTTATTAGTCTTGCACTTGTTTGTTTGTTATCAGTTTATTCTGTATACGCCACAGAGAGTGTAAATCATGATTTTCAAAAAGAAACTCATCTATCAAACAAGCAATGTATTTCGTGTCATAAGCAATCACAACACGATTGGAATCAATCTGATCATGCTAAATCAATGGCTATAGCGGATAAAACCACGGTGCTTGCTAATTTTGATAATGTAAAAGTAGAGCACTACGGCCAAAAAGCACATTTCTTAGTTAAGGGTGGTTTTTATCAGGTAACTATTTCTTATGATGATAAAATAACTACCTATCCAATAATATACACGTTTGGTCATTTTCCATTGCAGCAGTATTTAGTTGAAACGGAGCAGGGAAAGCTGCAAGTATTACCTTTTGCATGGGACAGTAGAGCCAAAGAAGAGGGCGGTCAACGCTGGTATCACAATTATAGCCATGAAGAAATTCGTCCAGAGGACAGATTACATTGGCGTCAACCGTTACAAAACTGGAATGGTATGTGTGCTGATTGTCATTCAGATGGTTTGATTCGACAATATAATCCAGAAATGAATGGTTTTAATAGTCAGTTTGATAACATTAATGTCGGTTGTTTATCTTGCCACGGAGATATGTCAGAGCACGCTAATAAAAGTACTAATCGTAATGTTGTGGCAGATACTATTTCAAATAAACATCCAACAGGAAAATGGCTTCGAAGTATTGGTGAGAAAACGGCTCATTGGGAAGGTAAAAAGCGTGATAATCGCTTTATGGATGGGTGCTTTGCATGTCACTCATTACGAACGTCATTGACTGATGGGATTACACCTAAAGCAGCTTTTTTAGATCAATTTACCCCTCAGCTTTTATCATCACCAAATTATCATGCTGATGGTCAAATAAAAGAAGAAGTCTATGTTTATGGTTCTTTCTTACAAAGTAAAATGTTCACTGCAGGTGTTAATTGTTTAGATTGTCATGACAAACATACTATGAAGCTTAAGTTTGAAGGCAATACCACTTGTCTGCAGTGTCACGGAGCTGAAACTTATAACGCAAAATCTCATCATCAACATGAAGAAATGAGTGAGGGAGCACAATGTGTAAATTGCCATATGCCAACCAATCGGTATATGGGGGTAGATGACAGGCGTGATCATAGCTTCAAAATTCCAAGACCAGATCTATCAATTCAATTTTCTACCCCTAATGCATGTACACAGTGCCATATTGAAAAAACTAACCAATGGGCGGTTGAAAGTTTAGAAGAGTGGCACGGTAAGCCAAATGCACTATCTAAGAATAAGCAGTTATTAATGGCTTTAAATAATGGTCAAGCTATTAATCTTGAAGATCACTTAAGTATTATTGCTGATGAAGACCTTGATGTGATCAGTAGAGCAAGTGCACTTCAGATGCTGAGTTTTACTACACCATCACTTTCTGGTGAAGTACTTAAGCCATACTTAACTCATCAGGAGTCATTATTCAGGTTAAGTGCTGTGAATGTTGGTGCGTTACTTTCACCAACGGAAAGGAAACTACATATTAGCCCTTTGTTAGGGGATAAATTTAAATCTATTCGCGTAGCGGCAGCAAGAACATTAGCGTCGAGCTATGACTCTGATGATAATAGCCCAGACTTTGATAAAGCATTTAACGAGTTAATTCAGGCGAATAATATCAATAGCTGGCGTGGTGAAGGTTTGGCTAATCAAGGCGTCTTAGCAATAGAAAGGAACAAATTAATGGATGCGGAAAAATCGTTTAAGCAGTCGATTAAAATAGATCCTTATTTTGAAGCTAGTTATATTAACTTAGCGGATTTATATCGTGTTCAACAGAAACCTTTTCTAGTCGATGCTATTTTGAAAAAAGGGATTAAATATAACCCAAAATCAGCAGATTTACATTACGCTTATGCCTTATATTATGTTCGTCAGAAAAAACTAGGTAAGGCATTGGTGTTTTTGGATAAATCAATGTTCTTGATGCCTAGCAATGCGCAATACGCTTATACTTATATTTTGGCGTTAGACGGCGCTGGTCTGGGTAAACAAGCTTTGAATAAGTTGAAAACAATAATTATAAATTATCAAAACAATGCACAACTGAAAGAATTAGGTTTGTATTTATCGCATAAATTGAATTCGAGAACAGAATACGATTGGTTTATGAAAATATAAGTAATCCTAGCTCATAGTGGGGGCGTATTCGTCATCGATTCTTTAATCTAAAATACACAGGTTTAGTTAAATAACTAGTTGGCGCTTTTTATCTTCATGTTTCTGTACCTTCTGAAATTGATATAGCATCTTCAATTTCAACGTATAAACGTATAGTTATTACCCGCATTCTGTAGTTTTGAATGCCCAAGAAGCAACTGTATCGCTCTTAAGTTTTTTGTTAAAGCGTAAATCAATGATGCTTTGATATGACTGAGAGAGTGTGTGTCATACTGAGCTATAACTAGGCCTAGTTTTGACACCCAATTCTTTACGATATTAGCATAATAGTGATAACAAATATGGTGACCTGATTTTCTTGAGTTAGGAAATAAAAAATCAGACAAAGATAGTTCATTTGTACAAATCCATTGATTCTCAAGCATTGTTGAGTCTTGGGTGTTATTTCAAATTGAATTTCTTTATGAATTTTTCTTGCTCTATCATCGCACAAGATTGAACTAGTGATGCGGATGATAAATCTCGAACTTTTAAACTTATTAAGTCACAAGATCTAAGTTTACTATCTATGGCTAAATTAAAGAAAACTAGTTGCTCAAGTTTGTTTTCAATTTCTAGTCGAATCCTAATCAACCAAATTTCTTCAAGTTTAAATGCTTTCTTTTGTCCTACACGCTTACCTTTATTTCAAGCTGTTATTGCTAATTCCCGTAATAAATATTGAACTAAAAGTTAAGTCAATTATTTACTCAATAAAAGATCATAAATGTCACAAAATTATTTTGAAGTTTTTAGAGAGATATGAATTCCCTTAAGCCACAACCAACTGTTTTTAAATAAAATATAATAAATGTTTAATTGAATGCTTGATGTAAGTTTAGGTATGTTAAGAACGCTCTAGGTCACGTTTTTTTTGTGACGAGGAATGCTGGAAATATAAATAGCCCTAAGGTCAAAAATTGCATATTTATGCACTTTTTGATTGATTTACGCAAAGGTAAAAAGTGCAAAACGAGACGAAATGTCTCACTGAGGTCACAAATGAGCTTTCAACTGTATTTTGTTTTTTTTGTAAAGATAAATAAAACTAAGGAAAATGAAAAATATTTAACCAAAACATTTAAATTAGTAATCTATTTTACGTGACGTAATTCTATGTCACATTACACTGATTTTGATAAAAGTAGAGTAGTGCAATAAACTTTGTTTCTTTAATTGATTGATTTTAAGTGGTAAAATTGGTTGCGGGAGCTGGATTTGAACCAACGACCTTCGGGTTATGAGCCCGACGAGCTACCAAGCTGCTCCATCCCGCGACAGGATATCTTTTACTTTTGGTATTAGATATTTTTATGAAAAATTTGGTTGCGGGAGCTGGATTTGAACCAACGACCTTCGGGTTATGAGCCCGACGAGCTACCAGGCTGCTCCATCCCGCGTCCGAATGACCTACAAAAAGTAGGAAAGCCAAGTTGTTTTGATTCAAACTTAAGAAAGGAACTGACGACCTAAGGTCGTACATCCCGTTTAAGCTTTATTTTAATTCTAAACTTAGTAAAGAATTGGTTGCGGGAGCCAGATTTGAACTGACGACCTTCGGGTTATGAGCCCGACGAGCTACCAGGCTGCTCCATCCCGCGTCCGAATGACCTACAAAAAGTAGGAAAGCCAAGTTGTTTTGATTCAAACTTAAGAAAGGAACTGACGACCTAAGGTCGTACATCCCGTTTAAGCTTTATTTTAATTCTAAACTTAGTAAAGAATTGGTTGCGGGAGCCACTATTTTGAAGAGAGTGAACTGATGACCTAAGGTCGTACATCCCATTTAAGCTTTATTTTAATTCTAAACTTAGTAAAGAATTGGTTGCGGGAGCCAGATTTGAACTGACGACCTTCGGGTTATGAGCCCGACGAGCTACCAGGCTGCTCCATCCCGCGCCTGTATCTTCCAACCTTGTTGAAAGCGAGGCGTATGTTAGTGATACTTGGTTGAGAATGCAAGGCGTTTTCGTAATTTTTTTTCTGTTCGTACGTTAGTTAAGCAACTCGTTCTTTTTTTCTTCTTTTATCACCCCCTTTAACTGAAAAGCACTATTCGTATCTATGCTTATTGTTTATAATTGCGCTCTACTCTCATTTGGAACCCTGTATGGAAATCAACTCTACACAACAATTTTTAGCATTAACGTCACCTGGTATTGAAATACTATTAGCGCAGGAGCTTAGTTCACTTGGTGCAGAGAATGTCGTACAAAAACCTGAGGGTGTTTATTTTTCAACGTCAATTTCGCAGGCTTACCATATATGTTTATGGACTCGATATGCTTCTAGAGTATTATTACAGTTGTCTTCTAGTGATGCGGATAATAAAGAAACATTGCATCAAGCTGCTAGTGAAGTTGCTTGGTCAGAAGTCTTTGAAAGTGATACAAGTTTTGCAGTTGATTTTGTCGGTAAAAGTAGTGAAATAAGAAACAGTCAATTTGGTGGTTTAACGGTCAAAGATGCCATTGTAGATCACTTTCGCGATAGTGGCTTAGCTCGTCCAAATGTTGATAAGTATCAGCCAGAGATAAGAATTCAAGCAAGATTGCTAAAAGGGCAGGTGCGCTTTTATCTTGATTTTTCAAGTCGTTCATTGTTCCAGCGTGGTTATCGTGAAACTACGGGTGCTGCACCCCTTAAAGAAAATCTTGCCGCTGCAATTATCACGAGAAGTGGTTGGTTAGACAATCAAAATAAACCCTTGATTGATCCAATGTGTGGTTCGGGCACATTATTGATTGAAGCCGTGTCGATGGCCATTGGTTGTGCTGCAAATATTCGTCGTGAAAACTGGGGCTTTGCGCATTGGTTACAACATAATGAACAATTATGGCAAACACAATACGACCAAGCTTACGAAGCAACGGAAGAAGCACTTAAGCAGTTTAATGGGAAAGTTTATGGATACGATTCAGACGGGCGTGTTCTAAAAGCAGCAAAACAAAATGCACGTAACGCTGGGTTTTCAGATTTTATCGAGTTTACCGAAGCAGATGCAAACCACTTAACAAATAAATTTAGTGAAGATGGACATATTGTATTCAATCCACCTTATGGTGAACGGATAGGTGAATTACCCGAGCTTGTTGAAACATTTGTTCATTTAGGTCAGTCATTTAAAGAAAATTTTGATCAGTGGAAAATAGCAATTTTCACTGCGAATACGGAATTACTAACACTATTAAAGTTGAGTAGTAAAAAACGCTATAAATTTAAAAATGGACCTTTAGATTGTCAACTTGCTTGTTATGACATCAATGATAAACAACGAGAAAAAGATCAAATAACGCCTCAATCTGATTTTGATGGTAAAGACTCAGCGTTTGCTAATCGCTTATTAAAAAATCGTAAGAACCTAAAAAGTTGGCTTAAAAAAGAACACGTTGAATGTTATCGCCTTTATGATGCTGATATTCCAGAATACAATGTAGCTGTTGATGTATATGGTGATTATCTTGTTATCCAAGAATATGCCGCACCTGCAAATATTGATCCTAGTAAAGCCGCAAAACGGTTGCAAGAAGTGCTTTACTTTGCCCCTAAAACACTCAATGTACCGGCTGATAAAGTCGTTATTAAAACCAGAGAAAAACAAAAGGGCACTAATCAGTATCAAAAATTAGCACAGAAAAAACAAGCCATTACGTTAACTGAATATGGTGCGAAATTTTCAATTAATCTATGGGATTACCTTGATACAGGGCTTTTTCTTGATCACCGAAAAACACGCCAGCTTGTTGCAGAAAAAGCAAAAAATAAATCATTGTTAAACTTGTTTGCTTACACGGGTTCTGTGTCTGTTCAAGCGGCATTGCATGGTGCTAAATCAATTACAACCGTTGATATGTCAAATACTTACTTATCTTGGGCACAAGAGAACTTTCGCCTTAATAACTTATCGGGTAAACAGTACCAGTTTGTTCAAGCAGACTGCTTAGCCTGGCTAAAAGAAAATAAACAATCGTTTGATGTTATTTTTATCGATCCGCCAACATTCTCAAATTCAAAACGTATGGAAGACAGTTTTGACGTACAACGAGACCATGTAGATGTGATACGCGATGCCCTTAATTGCTTAAGTGAAAATGGTGAAATTATTTTTACCAATAATAAACGCAACTTTAAAATAGATCACGAAGGCTTATCGGCATTAGGTTTTACTGCAAAGAATATTTCTGATCAAACACGTGATAAAGATTTTCAGCGTAATAAACATATTCATAACAGTTGGCTAATTACGCGAGCATCTAAATAAATGCAGGCTGAATATTATTTATATAGTAGTGAAGGCTGTCATTTATGTGAGCAAGCGTTACAGATGTGTAACCCTTTTATTGCAAATGGAAAGCTAAGTGTGATTGATATTGTTGAGCAAGAAGAACTTGTTGAACAGTACGGGGTTCATATTCCTGTTTTAGAACGATTAGATAACGGCGAAAAACTTTACTGGCCATTTACACCACAACAAATAAATGAATTAATAACAGAATGGAATTAATAAGAATTACACAAGGCGAATTAGCTTTTGGTACTGATAGCATACTCGATCATGCTGAACTAAGAATAAAGCAAGGTGAACGTGTTTGTTTAGTTGGCCGCAATGGTGCTGGTAAATCATCATTATTAAAAATTATTAATAAATCGCAATTACTTGATGATGGTGAATTTGTTATATCAAATGATGTTCGTGTCGCCATGCTTGAGCAAGATCCGCCTGAATCATGTGATATGTCGGTTTTTGACTATGTTGCACAAGGTATTGCCGAAAATGCGGAGCTGATCCAGCAATATCATCATTTAATTGCGGTTATTGCAGAATCACCATCAGAAGCAAACTTAGAAAAACTTTCTGTCATTCAACAAGCACTTGAACAAGCCAATGCTTGGCAAGATGAGCAACGTATTGAGCAAGTATTAACAACGTTAGCTCTTAATGCTGAAAGTAAAGTCAGTGAGCTATCAGGGGGATGGTTACGCAAACTTGCTTTGGCAAAAGCGTTAGTATCAAATCCTGAAATATTATTACTAGATGAGCCGACCAACCATTTAGACATTAACAGTGTGTTATGGCTAGAGCAATTCTTAAAAGAGTTTAAAGGTACTATTGTTTTTATTAGCCATGACCGAGCATTTATTCGTCGTTTAGCAACACGAATTGTTGATTTAGATCGTGGTAAACTCACCAGCTACCCAGGGAATTATGATGTGTATGTTGAACAAAAACAGCATGATTTACAGGTTGAAGCACAACAAAATGCACTTTTCGATAAAAAATTAGCTGAAGAAGAAGTGTGGATAAGACAAGGTATAAAAGCGAGAAGAACTCGCAACGAAGGTAGGGTTAGAGCACTAGAAAAGCTTCGAAGCGTTCGAAAGCAGCGCCGAGAATTAACGCATCAAAGTGATATGAAAATATCTACAGGTGAACGTTCGGGCAAGTTAGTGTTTGAATCCGAGCAATTAACCATTGCTTTTGACGATAAAGTGATTATTAATCAGTTAGATTTATTAATTACTCGTGGCGATCGGTTAGCGTTCATTGGTGCTAATGGCACAGGTAAATCAACACTGATCAAGTGTTTAATGGAGCAATTAACGCCAACTAAAGGAAAAATGCGTAGCGGTGTTAATCTAGACATTGCTTATTTTGATCAGCATCGCGAGGCGTTAGATCCCGATAAAACCGTGCAAGATACCGTAGCAGACGGTAAGCAAGATGTTACGGTTAACGGTCGAACTCGACATGTTTTAGGTTACCTTCAAGACTTTTTATTTAGTCCTAAGCGGGCAAGAACCCCAGTTAGAGCTTTATCAGGTGGCGAAAAAAATAGATTATTACTTGCACGGTTATTTTTAAGACCAAGTAATTTGTTGATTTTAGATGAACCAACCAATGACTTAGACATAGAAACTTTGGAATTATTGGAAGAAGTCGTTGCAAATTATGCAGGAACCGTTATTTTAGTCAGCCATGATCGCGATTTCGTTGATAATTGTGTCAATGCTTGTTTGTACTTTGATGGTACCGGCAACATTACCCAGATTGTGGGAGGATATGATGATGTTGAACATTATGTTGCACGTGTTGAAGCTTCTCGTAAAGCTCATCATGGCAACGAAGATAATACACATCATTCCGTTACAAAAGATAACAGTCAGCAAGAACAACCAAAGCAAGCGGTTAAAAAGAAGTTATCGTATAAAGATTCAAGAGAGCTCGACGCTTTACCCGAGCTTATCGATAATTTAGAAAATGAGATAACAGAATTACAAGCACAAGTGAATAAAGGTGATTTTTTCACGCAAGAACAAAACGTCACGCAGAAAATATTGAACCAGCTTGAAGAAAATGAGTCGAAACTCGAAGTTGCCTATGCAAGGTGGCAAGAATTAGATGAAATATAGAAATCAAAAGAGTTAAGTAGTTACATGAAAACATTGGTAAGATCGGTCTTAACACTCAGCATTAGTAGTGCATTAGCCCTAACAACGGCACAAGCAGCCACTTATAAAATTATTGATAAGGGTGCTGCAGATAAATTTAAATTTACGTATTCTCAACAAGAAAATAATGTTGGCCAAATGGCTATATCAGCAACAGATGCTTATAATTTTCCTGTTCAGTTTCAGTATTTTGACGAAAATGATTACGATAACATTGTTCTTTCTGCAGAACGTAGTCATGAATTAGTCAGCGGTATCAATGATATTGAAGATGAAACTGCTTTACGAAATGGTAACCCAACAGCCAATGATTTGTTTTGGGCGATTTATTACTTAAAAGACACCCAAAAAAGCAGTTTGTTCTATCAAAAGTACGGCGATATTGTTGCCATGACAAATTCTGGCCAAGAGTCCACAGAGTTTACTGTTTTTGATGTCAACTTTGATGGTACTGATACCTTAACGCGATCAACCGTTGATTATATTAATGGCATAACTGATCAAGGTTGGGTGTATGGCAACGGCTCTGCGCCATTCTTACCGGTTGATTTTACTGATTCAAATGATAACGAAGTAACGTTATGGTTAAGTGAGTTCACTACGCGTGGCTTCTTATCCACTGATGGTGGGAACTCAATTATTCCTATACTACCGCCAGAAACAACTTATGGTGGCGAGTCTGCAGTGTTAGATATCAGTAATAACGGCATTGCGGTAGGGTACGCAAGTACCAGTATCGTTGAAGAAGTACTGGAAGTCATTGAAGATGAGTCTGGTGGGTGTCGAGACCCAGAAGTGTTAGATGATTTACCTTTTGAAGCTTGCGTGCAATTACGTGCCAATGGCATGTATAACAACGAGGCATTTAAATGGTACGTAGATGAAAGTGGCGAGATTTCAAAGGAGACGTTAGGCTTTTTAGTGACTCCACATCCTGATGATCCAAGACAACATGTAAGCATTGCACAAGCTGTAAACAGTAGCGGTGTAGCTGTTGGCTATGCCACGGGTTGGCAAGATGAAACAGAAATGAACCCTAGCGAATTAGAACCTACAAGCCTATATGCCGTAGTTTTCAAAGATGGTGTAGTAAAAGACTTTACTGAAGATCATACGGAATACTTTGACTCAAGAGCTTATGATATTAATGATGCAGGTATTGCAGTCGGGCATGCAACTACTTTAAGTAATGGCTCTTATCGAAAAAAATTCTATTACGTAGATACCAATCAGGAAAGCCCTCAAATGGTACTACCGCAAGATTTCTTTACCGGTTCATCTAGTTCAGCTCGAGCAATTAATGAGCATGGCATTGTAGTAGGTCAAGGTGAAGTAGAAACACACAATGATAGTTCATCAAACCCTCGCCGAACTCATGGTTTTATGTACGATATTAATACTGATACCTTTACGAATTTAAATGAATTATTATCATGTGACTCTCCATATACCATTATTGAAGTGAGAGATATTAATGAAAATAATGAAATTTCGGGCTCTGCTGTAATAAAAGTGGAACGACGAGATGCGAAAGGCAACATAATGTATGATGAAGATGGTGACGCATTGACAGAAGATGTTGTACGAGCGATTAAAATGCAACCTATTGCTGGTGAAGTCGAAGATTGTGCAAAAGTCGTTGAAGATGTTGAACGTAAAGGTGCAAGTACAGGCATTATCAGTTTAATGCTGTTAAGTTTATTAGGCTTTGCAAGACGCTTTACTAAAAAGTAATTGTTTGATGTTTAATGTTGTGAAAAGCGCTATATTTAGATAGCGCTTTTTTTGTCCAAAAATTTAATCATGTGCTCAGTCAAGGTTATCTAGGGTGTTGAAATTACGGGTTGTCGTTTAATGCATTTAATAGAATTGGTATAAGTAACTCTTTTTGCGTTTATTGTTAATTCTTTTTAACTTCATAACAATTAATGTAGAGCGGTCAACACTTTTTCATATAAAAAAAGTCACTGTTTCGCTTAGCATAGCTGAGTATTGTTTATAGTGTTGAACGGTAGGAAAATCTAAAATAGTGCAAGGAAGGAAATATTTACGTTGTATGATGTAGCATTACTACATCATACAAAATCATGATATAAGCCGTAAAAGCTTAATTATTCAGAGATAAAAGCAACTAAGTCTAATACTTTTGTTGAATAACCAATTTCATTATCATACCACGATACAACTTTAACGAATGTATCTGTTAAGGCAATACCAGCACCTGCATCAAAGACAGATGTACATGTTTCACCTATGAAATCGTTAGATACTACTTGATCTTCTGTATAACCTAACACGCCACTTAATTCGTTGTTTGCAGCATCTTTCATTGCTTGGCAAATTTCTTTATATGAAGCGGGTTTTGCTAAGTTAACTGTTAAGTCTACAACTGAAACATTTGGGGTAGGTACTCTAAAAGACATACCTGTTAGTTTGCCATTTAATTCTGGAATAACTTTACCTACAGCTTTAGCTGCGCCGGTTGAAGAAGGAATAATATTTTGGCTGGCACCACGGCCACCACGCCAATCTTTAACGGAAGGTCCATCAACGGTTTTTTGTGTCGCTGTTGTTGCGTGTACCGTTGTCATTAGGCCATCAGTGATACCCCATTTATCATTCAATACTTTTGCAATTGGCGCTAAACAATTTGTTGTGCAAGACGCATTTGATACAATGTCTTGTCCTTGGTAACTGTCATTATTCACACCCATTACAAACATTGGTGTAGCATCTTTAGACGGGGCAGACATGACTACTTTTTTAGCGCCTGCTTCAATATGCTTGCGAGCTGTTTCGTCCGTTAAAAATAAACCTGTTGATTCTACAACAACATCTACGCCAATCGCATCCCATTTTAAGTCTGCTGGGTTGCGCTCAGCTGTTACGCGAACCGCTTTACCATTAACGATTAATTGGCCACCTTCGACATCAACAGTGCCCTTAAAGCGACCATGCGTAGAATCATACTTTAACATATAAGCCATGTATTCAACGTCTATTAAGTCGTTGATACCCACTATTTCAATGTCATTTCTCTCTGCTGCTGCTCTAAATACGAAACGGCCAATACGGCCAAAACCGTTAATACCTACTTTAATCGTCATAATAATTCCCAAAAAATGATAATGTAGTAAAATTACATCATTTGAGAAAAAAAACAAGAAAAAGTTATATTTTAGTAAAAACAACTCGGGTTAACGTGAATTTAATTACAGATAAATAAAAATATACTACATTTTTAAAAAATATCGCTAAATAGGCTAGGAACTATTAAAAATACCGTGATAAAATGTACTGCAAAGTATAAAAAAATAATGATTCTTAACATTTATATTAGCGACCCTCTGGAAATTACATGACACAAGAACAACAACTTTGCGATATAGGATTTATCGGGCTAGGCGTAATGGGTAAAAACTTAGTGTTAAACCTAGCTGATAATGGTTATAGCATTGCTGCATTTGACCTAGACCACGAAAAAGTCAAAGAAGCTATCGCACTTGATAAAGAAGAAAACACCTCTGAAGTGGCACGAGTAACGGGCTGCTTTTCTTATACGGAACTACTTTCTAAACTTAAGGCTCCGCATCTTATTGTGCTATCTGTACCTGCAGGTGAGCCTGTTGATCAAGTCTCAGAAAGCTTAATTGGAGCTGGCATACAGCCAGACGACATAGTAATAGATACCGGTAATAGCTTATGGGTAGATACAGTTGCACGTGAAGAAAAGTATAAAAATAATTTTATTTTGTTTTCTTCAGCAGTATCAGGTGGTGAAGAAGGTGCACGATTTGGTCCATCTTTAATGCCAAGTGGCTCACCATATGCTTGGACACGAATCAAGCCTATTTGGGAAGCTATTGCCGCTAAAGTTGATCCAAGTACAGGAAAACCTTTAGAAAGAACAAAGCCTGGACAAATTGTTGAATCAGGCGATCCTTGTACAGCGTATATTGGTCCTGCTGGAGCAGGTCATTATGTTAAAATGGTACATAACGGTATTGAATACGCTGACATGCAAATAATTTGTGAGGCATATCACGTACTTCGTAATGGTTTATCGTTACCTACCGAAGAAATTGCGGATATTTTTGCAAAATGGAATCAGGGCCCGTTAGATAGCTATTTAATGGAAATATCGGTGGATGTGTTACGTCACAAAGTTGATGGTGAACCTTTAGTTAATTTGATTTTGGATACTGCCGGCCAAAAAGGAACAGGACTTTGGACTGCTGTTAGTAGTTTACAAGTAGGAGCACCTGCACCAACAATTTCACAAGCGGTATATGCACGTTCAATATCTTCTTTCAAATCACTGAGAGAACAGGCAAGTGAAATTTTAACCGGGCCTGTACAAAAACATTATTCTGATGAAGAAAAAGCAACCTTTATTAATGAACTTCATGACGCAATATATTGTGCTAAAATTTGTGCATATGCGCAGGGTTTTCAATTAATGAAACAAGCTGAGAAAGAGCACGGTTGGAAGTTAGATTTTGCCAGTATAGCTAAAATATGGCGTGCAGGCTGTATTATTCGAGCAGTATTTTTACAATCTATTACTGATGCATTCGAGCGCAATGATGACTTAGAGAATTTATTATTAGATGAATTCTTTGCTAAACAACTTAATGAAAATCAGCAGTCTTGGCGTCATGCAATTGCGAATATTACCTTAATGGGGATTCCTGCTGGGGCGTTATCTTCTGCGTTGTCTTATTACGATTCAATGCGATCTGACGTATTACCAGCTAATTTACTGCAAGGGCAGCGTGATTATTTCGGTGCACATACCTTTGAAAGAGTAGATAAACCTAAAGGTAAGAAATATCATGTGCAATGGTCTACTGATACCAAAGAGATGATAAAGGTATAATATGAAAACTGACGACGAATATAAAAAGCAGCTATCACCCGAAGCCTTTAACGTTTGTCGTCAAGGGGCGACCGAAATGCCTTTTTCGGGCAAGTATAATGATCACTGGCAAAAAGGTGTTTATCATTGTGCTTGCTGCGAACAACCTTTATTTGACTCAACGGCAAAATTTAATGCCGGTTGCGGCTGGCCGAGCTTTTTCCAAAGTATTGAAAATCAGGTTAATTATTTACCTGATCATACACATCATATGGTCAGAACCGAAATTCAGTGTAAACATTGCCAGTCACACTTAGGGCATGTATTTGAAGACGGTCCAAAACCAACGGGCAAACGTTATTGTGTTAATTCATTAAGTTTAAACTTTATTGCTGATCAGTAACGAAAATTGCCTATTGCTGTTAAAACTTCGGCGCAATAAATTGTAATGATTCAATTTTATTGAGAGTTGCTTCAGCCACCTGATCTAAAAATTCATAATCTAAATCATGGGTTGCAATATAATTTTCTAGTGCATTATGATTTAGCACTGGATCTTCAGGGTCATAAAGACTCAGCACCTTTAACCAAATATAGGCTTGCTTAGCTTTATTTTTTTTCGCAAAAATTGATGATAATGATTTAAATACCTCGTCATTAATATCGGTACTATCTTCTAAAAGCTCTAGTGATCGAAACAGTAGTTGTAATGTTTTCGTTGGATCTCTTTTTATATAATACGTGGCTAATTCATATTGAGACTCTGATGTTTCAAGCGCTTTAGTTCCTTCTAACGCTAAAAATTTTTCAAGTGCTTGTTCGTCAAGCTCTCTTGTCCAATGATAATATAACAGGCGAGGGTGTTCTGAGCTTTTAGTGCTTTGGGTTAATTCTTCTATTCTTGCTCGCGCCAGTATCATATTATTAATGCGGCGTGTTTTCTTTTCTTTTAACTTTATATGTTCAATTTTTGCTGCATGCGAAATACACTTCTCATAACCTTCGTAAGCAATTAGTTGATTAAATTTTGGTAAGTCATTATTTGGTGATAGTTTTGCTTCCACGTTAGCGACTCCTACCGCAATTCGCTCACGTTTACACCAAGAATCTTCAGTAAACTCTTCACAAATCTCAGGGTTTTCTTTACATAATGTGGCAAAATTAGGGCCAGAATCACAGGCGGAAAGATATAAAAAAGCTGTAAAAACAACTAGGTAACGAATTATCATTGGTAAATCCATTATGTTGCGACAAATATTATGTAATCTATAGAGAAAACTTTCATATTCGATTACAATACGCGCCGCAATTCACTATTATTAATTAACACTATAATTAATAATAGTACGTGGTTCAATTGACTGAAATAAAAAGGTTTAAGCAATGACTTCTCATTTAGAGGAACAGTATCAAACAAGTTGGCTAGAACGCCAAACTTTCGCGGAAAACATGCAACCTATTATAGGGCAGCTATTTCGTAATAAAGGTATAGAAATCACCGTTTATGGTCGTCCTTTGGTAAATGCTTCTGCTATTGATATTATCAAAGCGCATAAGTCGGTAGCGTTACATGAAGAAAGCAAACTTAGATTGCGTGAAAGCTTTCCTTTTATAGAAGCATTAACAAAAATGTCTTTAGCACCGGCCCGCATCGATGTTGGTAAACTTGCTTACCGGTATTTATTTAAAGGTGAGGCCAATGGTGTATCAATTGAACAATTTCTTGAAAAAGAATTAACTCAGATTTGTAAAAACGTACAAGAAGAAGAGCCACGTGATGTTGTACTTTACGGGTTTGGCCGTATTGGTCGTTTACTTGCTCGTTTATTAATAGAACGTACGGGGCCAAGCTCTAAACTACGTTTACGTGCTATTGTTATTCGTCCGGGTAAAGATGGTGATTTAGCAAAGCGTGCAAGTCTATTACGCCGTGATTCTGTACATGGTGCATTCAACGGCAGTATTACTATCGATGAAGAGCATAATGTAATAAAGGCAAATGGTGCTTTTATACAAGTGATTTATGCGAAATCACCTGCTGAAATTGACTACACTAAATATGGAATTAATAATGCTTTAGTCGTTGATAACACGGGTATTTGGAGTGACGAAGAAGGTCTTGGCCAACACTTGCAATCAAAGGGTACCTCAAAAGTATTATTAACAGCCCCTGCAAAAGGTGATATCAAAAATATCGTTTACGGTGTAAACCAAGATATGATCTTGGCGGAAGATAAAATTATTTCAGCAGCAAGTTGTACAACCAATGCAATAACTCCTGTTTTAAAAGCACTAAATGATCGTTTCGGTATTAAAAATGGCCATGTTGAAACAGTACACTCTTATACTAATGACCAAAACTTAATCGATAACTATCATAAATCACCTCGTCGTGGCCGAAGTGCGCCGTTGAACATGGTGATCACGTCTACGGGCGCAGCAAAAGCAGTTGCTAAAGCTTTACCAGAATTAAAAGGTTTATTAACAGGTAATGCGATTCGTGTGCCTACGCCAAATGTTTCAATGGCGATAATGAACCTAAATTTAAAAGAAACAACAACAACTGAAGAGTTAAATGATTATTTACGTAATATTTCTTTAAATTCTGATCTACAAAACCAAGTAGATTATACCGCTTCAACTGAAATTGTTTCGACTGATCTCGTGGGCTCTCGTTATGCTGGTGTGGTTGATTCACAAGCAACGATTGTTGAAGATGACCGAGCAGTTTTATATGTTTGGTATGATAATGAGTTTGGTTATAGCTGCCAGGTTGTTCGTGTAATGCACGAAATGGCAGGGATCAACGTTCCTACATTACCGAGTAAATAGTTGATAGTCATAGATTTTAAAAAAGGCGCTTAATTGCGCCTTTTTTAATCAAGAAAATTGAGTTACAGTCGATAAAGAAATGGTTAGTAAACGTAGTCGTTAGAAGAGAGGTTTTATGTCAATAACAATTTCAAACACGGTTGATGCTGTTCAACAAAATACCACTAAAGGCGGTGGCGTTATTGTGGCTAAGAAAGCAAATGATCAACAAGCGTTAGAAGGACAAATGGCGTTAAAATTAATTGAATCGAGCGTCATCAACACGCAAACACCAGTAGGAAATAGCGGCCATAATATCAATGTTAAAGCTTAAATGATAAACGTTCTACGTTAAATACAGCGTGCAGGTTTAGGTAAGCCTGCATACTTTGTTGCTTGTTTTGCTGGCCCATCCGGGAATAACCGATACAGATATCGACTATTTGCTTTCTCTTCACCAAACTCAATCTTCATTGCTTTGGTTAATGCACGAATTGCTGGTGATGTGTTGTATGTTAGGTAAAACTCACGTACAAAACGTATGACTTCCCAATGGTTTTCAGACAAAGTAACACCATCTTTTATTGCTAATTGACTCGCGATATTCTCATTCCAATCATGCACATTTAATAAATACCCTTGTTTATCTAAATCAATTGCTTTGCCGTTGAATTCAATTGTCATTGCTAATTCCAGGTAATATTGTTTGTATGCTTAAATAGTTGTTTTGGTAGTTGTTTAGCGGTTATTTCCATCACGCCTTCTGGTGCGGTTAATCCTCTTGCTTGCATGTGCTCTGTCACCACGAAAATACGCTTGGTAGGAAGAGTGACTAACCATAGGATATTAACGTTGTAACAGCCATCATCCATTAAAATAACGTCATCATCTACACTAACGAGTGATTGATAATGATCAAAATTGTTATTTAACGCAGATCCTCTAATTAAATGTAATGTCGACATAAGATTAAAAATTCAAAATAAAGTGGTGTTGTTTTAAAGACGCGGCAAACTCTGCTTCATCTAATAGTGTTATACCCGCTAAGCTTTTTACCGCTTTTAATCCACGCTGTACTAAACTTTGTTTGCAGACATAAATGTGTTCGATATCGTAAAAAGAAAACGCCTCAAACGTTTTTAAAAAATTCTTAATGCCAAGTATCTCGGGTTGAGTGCCATCAACTAACTGCCAAACACCATCTCCATGAAAATATAAACAAGTAGGTTGTTCATAACTTCCCATAATCAATGCAATATCTAACGAATCTTTTGCCGAAGAGTGGCTAAATGGTGCAGTTTGGTTAAGGATTGCTAATGTTTTATTTGTCATAATTGCACTACTTTATCAGCGTTATTCATTAACGAAACTAATTCACCGAGCCCAGAAGGTTGGAAGCCATCTTGTAGGGTATCTTTTGCAGGTTGGCCATTTTGAAGGTAACAGGTTAAACCAAAACGCTCAGCGGCGGTACTACATAAATGCATGGGAATTTTACTTTCTTGAGCAAATGTACTCCAGCTAACGGCTATATTAACTTCATCACTGGCAATGTCGATATTGCGAGCAGCATTAAGCACTCCAGATTGATAAAAAAATACACCTATCACGTTATACTGTTCTTCAGCATCTTTGACAAACTGCAATGCAGTTTTAGTTAAATGACTTGTTGGTGGAGTAGTAATTATAACCGCAATTTTTTTCACATTAACCTCATAAAAAAAGCCTCGTTAAATGAGGCTTTTTATTATAAACAAATTTTCAGACAAATTTAATCGTCGCCGCCAAATGCACCTAATAAATGTAATAGGCTAGTGAAAATATTGTATATATTAAGGTATAAACCTACGGTTGCACGAATATAGTTAGTTTCGCCACCGTGAATAATTCTACTGGTATCAAATAAAATCAAACCAGACATTATCATAATAATGGCTGCACTTAATGCTAATGACAATGCAGGAATTGCAAAGAAGATATTTGCAATAGCTGCAACAATAACAACAAGTAGGCCAACCATTAAGAAGCCGCCCATGAATGAGAAGTCTTTCTTACTTGTTAATGCATAACCAGACAAAGCAAAGAAGATAAGGGCTGTACCACCAAGTGCTTGCATTATCATGCTACCGCCATTTGCCATTGACAGGTAGTAGTTAAGGATAGGGCCTAAAGAGGCACCCATTAAACCTGTAAAAGCAAATATCCAAAAGATACCGCTTGCTTTGTCAGCTTGTTTATTAACAACAAACAGTAAACCGAATGCAACTAATGTCATGACTAAGCCAGCCATATGAGACAAGCCCATGGCCATAGAAACACCGGCAGTAACGGCACTAAAAGCTAAGGTCATTGACAATAACAAGTAGGTGTTCTTCAACACTTTGTTGATTTCAATCGCAGAGCTTCTGCTCGCCGTTTGAAAACTCATATCAGGTCTCATATATATTCCTCTAAGAACTTTTACATTGTAATTTTAAGATAAGGCCAAATTTAAGAAGTTCAAGTTAAATATCTTCTTATTAACACCTTGTGACATATTATGACATACGAATTATAAATTGCTATCGCTTTTTTACTGATCAAAGCTATCTATTATTTGTTGCTTTCGATAACAGTTCACACTGTGGTCGTTAATCATGCCGCATGCCTGCATATGAGCATAACATATTGTTGAACCAACAAATTTAAACCCTCGTTTTTTTAAATCTTTACTAAAAGCATCAGACTCTGCTGTTGTTGCGGCATAATCTTGTAATGTAATAGGGCAGTTAACAATGGTTTTATGATTGACAAATTGCCATTGATATTGACTAAAGCTACCAAACTCGCCTTGAATCTCAATAAATCGTTGAGCATTATTAATAGTCGCTTCGATTTTTTTTCTGTGTCGAATAATGCTTGTATCTTGCACCAATCGATCAACATCGTCTTCGCTCATTTTAGCGACAAGCACCACATCAAAATTGTGAAATGCTTTTCGATAACCCTCTCTGCGTTTTAAAATAGTGTACCAACTAAGCCCTGCTTGCGCTGACTCAAGTGTTAGGTATTCAAATAACTTAACGTCATCATAAACAGGCACACCCCATTCTTTATCATGATATTCAACGTAATCAGGTTTGGTTTCATCGAGCCAAGGGCATCGACATTGTGGTTGTGTTTCAGACATTATTATTATCTTCAATTGTGTATTGTGGTTGAATGCTATGCAAAATGATTAAATTTTTAGCAAACAAGCAACCTTAGTGAAATTAACCCTTTACAAGCGGGTAGGGACACTTTAATATTCGCCCCGTCTTTAAGCAAGACATGTTTTTCAGGTGAGATGGCTGAGTGGTCGAAAGCACCGGTCTTGAAAACCGGCAAGGGTTTGTAGCCCTTCTAGGGTTCAAATCCCTATCTCACCGCCATATATAAAAGCCTCGCGAAATCGAGGCTTTTTACTTTAAAAAAACATGTAAAAATGCTTTACAACAGACGAGCGAATTATTACTATTCGCACCGCTTTTATAAAAGCGAATATTTGGTGAGATGGCTGAGTGGTCGAAAGCACCGGTCTTGAAAACCGGCAAGGGTTTGTAGCCCTTCTAGGGTTCAAATCCCTATCTCACCGCCATATTGATATGAGACTGGGCACTCCTTCGGGGGGCCCACCCTTGTTGTTTGCAAAGTTAGCTAATAACGGCAAATAACCACCTCTGACTTCAACCTTATCCTCATATACTTTAATATCTTTAACCAGAGCCAGAAGTAGGGCTTTAGTAGCTTCAATGTTATTTCCTAATAAAATTTTGTCACATGATTCAACGAATCGTCCTATGTGATCTTTCCCAAAACGCATTATAGGTAAAGCAGTTTTTTTATCTAATGTATTTATTGAGGCTTCGATTGAGCTTAATTTATCCTCATAAATTTTTAAATGTCTTTGTATTACACCTGATATAGATAATTTGTTGTCAGCTAAATTACTTATAACGGTAGAAATTTGATTATCGACTTGATTCCATTTACGTTGTAAATTTGCTTTTTCTATAGAGTTTCGTTTTCTTTCTTAGGCTAATAATGACTTTAGTTCTTCGTAATTACCTTCAATAAATTCATTAGTGAATATTTTTTTCTTGAGAGAATCAAGTACTGCTTTTTCTATTTTTTCCCTTGGTAAATTTGGAGTATTACATACGTGAATTGAGTGCTTAATTTTATCTCTACACTTGTAATAATCATAACGGCCACCTTTACCAGTGTTTATTACCATATTACAGCCGCATTGTTCACACTTAATTAAGCTCGTTAGTAACTTTGGGGATTTCACTGCTTTGTTTGAAGGTTGCGATTTATTTGGTGCTCTACTTTTCAATATTTTTTGAATTTCTTCAAAATCTTCTTTTTTTACTATCGCTGGAACAGGGATTATAACAACGCCAGTGTGTAAATCCTTTCTAAGTCTTTTTTCCCGTACTGTCTTTCTCCATAATACGTAGTATTAGTTAAAATTGTATGTACTAAATTGGGTGTCCATCGGCTACCGTTTTTCAGTAAGTTTTTGTTATTAAGATACGCTGCAATTTTTTTTACACCATATGAACAGCCTGATTCACCTTTGAGTGCTAGTGTAAAAATCTTTTCAACAATTTCAGCATTTGCTGGATGTAATGCATACACTTTACGCTTTTTACACCCATCTAGATTGGGAGCTTCAATTGTTTGATATCCAAATGGCGGGATAGCACCAGTAGAGTATCCTTGTTCTGCTATACTATTTAACTTAATAGCCGATTTTTTGCTATTTTTTCTACTGAAGCTTTCAGCAAATAAGCCATTTATTCCTCTCATGATAAAAGCATCATCTACATCTTCAGGTATACAATCTAAGTATGAATATATTGCAACCCCATTTTTTTCTAGAATATCTTCAGCTTTATATCTAATAGCTTCTTTACGGCTAAATCTAGACGCATCATAAAATGTTCTGCGCAACTAAATCAGGACACTTTTCTTAAGGAACTTTGTTCATACTCTACTGGCGACAGATCACCATTAGCTGTATGAAGTCGTTCTAAGTTGTAATAACGCATATACGCCATTACATCATTTCTCATATGCCCACGAGTTGGCTGCGGTACTTTCAGCAACCAATCATGTTTTAAGCTGCCGAAGAACCTCTCAACCACTGCATTATCCTAACACGCACCTACATCGCCAATGCTCGCTCTAATTCCGTAGTTGGCTAACAGTTTACGATAATGCTTACTGGTATATTGTGAGCCTCTATCGCTGTGAAATACTAAGCCTTCTGGTGGCTGACGTAAGTTATACGCTTTCATCATTGCCTTGTTCACTAAATCAGTCGTCATACGTTTATCAATGTGCCAGCCTACAATACGACGAGAATATAAGTCCATGACAATGGCTAAGTACATCCAGCCTTCGCCTGTTCTTAAGTAAGTCACATCACCAGCCCATACTTGATTAGGTGCAACAGGATTAAAGTTTTGGTTCAGTAAGTTATCAGCAACCGCATCGCTATGTTTGCGTTTAGTTGTGACCTTGTAGGTAACTCGTTGGGTAACAACTAAACCAAGTGTTGCCATTAATTTCTGTACGTCATAATCACTGACGTTAAAACCCTCACTGCGTAATTTCTTTCTAAGCTCTCGATAACCTAAGCTATTTCTGCTTTTCTCGAAGAAATACTTGGCCTTTCGATATAAGTTCAGTTGCTCAGCGGTAATAATTTTTGCTGGTCGTTTAAGCCAAGCGTAATAAGCACTTCGGCTTACTTTCATTACTTTGCAGAGCTTAACCACGGGAAACACCGAAGATAACTGCTTAATTGTTTTGAATGTTACTTGGTTTCCTTTAGCAGGAGGGCGTTGGCCTTTTTTAATATCTCTTTTTCCATCCTTAGCTCTTTATTTTCCTTGCGTAGCTTTAGCAGCTCGGCTCGTTCATCCGCGTTTAAACTGGCACCTGATTGCTCAGATTCAAACTTGGCTTTCCAGTTATAAAGTAACTTATCTGTAATACCTAAAGACGCAGCCGCCTTTGGTACGCTGTAACCTTGCTCGGTTACTAATGCGACAGCTTCTTGTTTAAATTCTGTCGTATAACTTCTGTTTGTTCGTTTTGTCATTTAACACCTCAATAATTGGATTATATTCCATTATTAAAGTGTCCTGTTTAATTAAAGCAGATCACTAAGATTGCTTATTAGAAAAGTGAGCAATACCGTGGAAGGATAATGTGCAATAGGACACTAAATTGTAATGAACACAACGGTAAAAGATTGGTACATTATTAGTGTCATGGATGGTGAGTAATTAATCGTTGAGGTGCTGTATAGTATAGTGCAAAACGATCATTTGAAGTCAATGAATTATTATTTACAAGCATGTTTAATAGTTAAGTAAGTTTGAAAATCATACAAATGATGCTAACATTTTATCCTTTAAGTCAGATTGCGGATTAGATCGATGTCTAACTTATCGCCAGAGCAGTTCGTAGAAGAAGAAACTAGAAAACTCAATGCTGAAGGTTTGCAGTGGGATGACCCTATTGTCTATGACATAAAATTGAGAGCCATTGAAAGAAAAGCTGAGGAAATGCGTGAATCAATAGAAGCTGAACAGCAGCGCATTGAAAACGATAAAACAGATCCTGCTCATGATCAAAACACACGGTTAGACGCATATGAAGATAAGTACGGAGCAAGCTACCTTCCAAAAGACTACCAACCAACAGAAGCTGAGCAAAATAACACATGGTTAAGTGATGTTGTGCAGGCTAAGCAGCTAAGTACTTCAGAATTAGAGCAAAAAATTATCAATTCAAATTCAGGTCTTAATCCAGCAGAAAGTAAAGTTTATGCTGAGCGTATGGCTGAAACTAATGTTCACCACGGGCGCTATATCGAGAAAGTTGAATCAGGAGAAGCTGATGCCGCTGAAATGGGCGCAACTTTAATGTCTATCGAAAGGCTAGATGCATACAGCCAAGGTGAAGAAGCATATAGAGCTGTGTTACAAAAGCAGCAAGACCAAACCCCCAGTGATGCATATAGAAGCCACATGGCTGAACAAAGTGGTGATGTTGAAAATATTCGTCAAGAAATTTTAGCGAAAAACGTTCAGGTAGAACAAGCTTTAAATGAATCACAAGCTTCCTTAAATGGCGTAAGAGGAATGTATGATGAAAGCTCCGCTTATAGTGCTCAAACGCGTTCAAGCGCCAATGATTCTGAAAGTGCATCTCAGCGTTCTCAAGAAAGTGCAAACAACATCAATAATATAAATAACGCTGCTTCAGAAAGTACTCAATCGATAGAACAAAGTGAATCGAGAGCTAAAGTGGCGACTGACGCTTCTGAGCAAGCCTTAAGTACTAGCCAACAACATGAAAGTCATGCCGCCAACGCATCTCAAGCTACTGATAGTTATTCTCAAAATGCTCAGTCATCAAGTAATCAAGCATCTGAACACAGCCAAAATGCGCAATCCGCAAGTGAACAAACTGTCGAGCAAAGTCAAAAAGCTCATCAATTTTCAGAAGAAGCACGAGCCTCTTCTATGGATGCAGAGTATTTTAATTCCGATGCTAAAACTAGCAGTCATGACGCGCAGTCATTTTCCACTGAAGCAAAGATTTACAGCGAATTTTCTGAAGGTCATTCTAGGCAAAGTGAAGATAGTTCAAACATAGCATCTGATTCAGCTCGATCCGCTGATAGTTACTCAGGTTTTGCTCAAGAAGCAAAAGATAGTACGGTTAGCTTTTCACAAACAAGTAGAGATGCCAGCAGTGATTCGATAAATCATTCTTCATTATCAAAAGATGCAAGTCTGGATTCTGCCAAATCAGCAGAGGACACGGCTAATAAATCTGGTGATGCTGAAGGCCACAGAGCAAATGCAGAAGAATCCGAGCATGTATCAAGATCGAATGCATCAGAAGCTGAACGCCATAGTGCACATGCCAATCAACAAGCTAATTTAACAGAAAACGAAAAAAACCTAGCAACACAATCTGCAAATGAGGCCAGAACTGAAGCTCAGCAAACTCACGCCAATAAAGAAGTTAGTGAAGGTGCAATGAGTTCAGCGTTAGCTGCTTCACAAGCAAGTGAAATTGCAGCCGAAGAAACCAAGAATCTACAGTCTACAGCTACCGACTTAGTAAACGATATAAATGGACAACTGGTTGAGTCCACTCAGATTAAAGAAGAAGCCAATAGTACGCTTATTCAAATTCAAGGTGTTCTTCAACAAGCGTTAGCAGAATTAAAAGCAGCTCAAGCAGCTCGTCAAGAAGCTGAAACAATGCGCAACCAGATTAAAGATGAATTAGCATCAGCTATGGATACAAGGCGAGATATAGAACAACAGTCAATGATGGCGAAAGATTTTACTCGTGATATTGAAAGACGCTCAAATGAGTCTTCCGATTTACTTTCTAAGCAAATAAATAACATTGCTTAACCATTGTAATAAAGATAGTGACATAAGCACTTATGAAGGGATTTGGACTTACACACAAGGGGCTGGTACGAACAAACAATCAAGATGCTTTCTATTACAACGAAGAAAACGTTGCAGCGGTTTTTGATGGTGTTGGTGGCGCCAAATTTGGAGAGGTAGCTAGTAAAATCGCGGTTGATGTTGTCAGCCAATCTGGACAAACAGAACCTTTAGTTGAACTGCTAACTAAAATTCAACAAACTATTACAGAAACGCAGGCAGTTGAACCGAAGTATGAGGGTATGGCAACAACAGCCGTTATAGCGAGGTTTAAACGAGGGTATATAGAGTATTCATGGTCAGGTGACTCTAGGTTATATATGCTAAAAGGCTGTAAACTCGTGCAGTTAACGAAAGATCATACGATAGCGCAAGATTTCGTTGATCGAAAAGTACTGACAAAAGAAGAAGCTAAGACGAGCAATATTTCTTCACACTTAACATCTTGTTTAAGCGCTAATGATAAATTTTTTAAACCATGTCAAGGGAAGGTATCATTTAAAACTAAAAAACGATTTTTGTTCTGTTCTGACGGTTTAACTGATGCTGTACAAGATGAAATAATATTGCAGCTTATAAAAAATAAATCGGTTACTAAAGCGGGTGAGCTATTGCTAAATGCGGCATTAGGAAACGGTGCACCAGATAACGTCACTATCATTATTTTCGATGTGCCCGGTAAATATTTATAGATAACAATCAAAGTTAGTAAAATTAAAAAAAAAGTAACAGGACTTTTAACATGGACAAGAACGATTTTCTCAATGACCTGCCGCAGGCCAAACCGAGCTATACACCAGCTCCTGATGGTCAGGCACCGGGTAAAGGACTAGTCATTGAGTCAGGAACCTTGTTAGCAGAACGTTACGAAGTCAAAGAACGTATTGGTGCAGGTGGCATGGGAGCGGTATTTAAAGCCTTTGATAGGAACCGCGATAAAGATATTGCCATTAAAGTATTACTTCCTGATTTATTTTCCAATGAAGCAGCGAAAGAGCGTTTTACCCAAGAAGCTCAAATCTCATCAGAATTATCTCACCCTAATATTGTTAATGTGTTTGATATTGTAGTCACAGGCGACTTAACATTTTTAACAATGGAGCTACTTGAAGGGCAAAACCTTCGAGAATACATGGATGCCCAACATCGAGGCATGGACCAAGAAGAAGCTATCGGTATTATCCAAGATGTAGTTAAAGCTTTGGAATATGCCCATCAGAGCATGGTGCATCGCGACATCAAACCAGAGAATATCTTCATTTGTGATGATGGCTCCATCAAACTGATGGACTTTGGTATCGCCCAAGCACAATCATTCAGTCGCGCATCTAAAGTAGGCATGTCATTGGGTACGGCCTATTACATGGCACCAGAGCAATTAAAAGCTAAAGGTAAGGTTGATGCAAGAGCTGACCAATATGCCTTAGCAGTGCTTTGTTATGAACTTCTTATTGGTGAGCTACCAACAGGCGCAGTTAAAAAACCTCACGAACTTAAAAAAGATATTCCTAAAAAGCTGTCAAACGTCATTATGAAAGGTATGGAGCCAAGTGCGGATGAACGATTTACTGATGTAGCAAGCTTTGGTAAAGCACTAGCAGGTAAAGGCCGTGTGTCTGGTGGTTTGTCAACTAAATGGCTAATGGGCGCAGGAATTACTGTGATTACATTTTCAGCATTCTTTTTTGGCTCAGGTAATTCGATAGACTTAGACTTTTCATCATCAAACACAGCGAATACCTCTAGCGGCTCAGATGAAACAAGCTTTATTGATTCAATTAAAGAAACTTTTTTTCCAGACCCTGCTATTGAGCAAGAAGCGATAGCTTTGAGTGCAGAGCTTGAAACATTAGGTAAAGCAATAGAACGATCAGAAAAACAACTTAAAGAAAAGAAACAAGAAACCAAGGCTGAAGTAAACCGCATAGAGTCCTACCTTCGCACCGCGAAGGGGGAAGAAAAAGAATCATTAACGAGTTCGCTTAATCAAGCAAATGTCGAAGCAGAAGCGTCAAATAATGCTTATGAACTTTTCGCGGACCTGTCCACATCAAGTGACCAGTTTATTGAAGGGCAAAAACAAAAATCGACTGCTGATGCTTTGTTAAAAGCAGGGAAGTTTAAACAAGCGATTCAAGAATACAACTCAGCTAAAATTGCGTTTACAAAAATATCATCGGTATCTGATGATATTCACGACTATGCGTTAAATAAAGCAAAGCTTAATGCCTTCAAGAATGACGTCATATCTTTTAATACTTCAAATAATAAACCAATTAAAAACATTAAGGACTTTATTGAAAATGTGATGTCGGCAATGAGGAATGCTGATAGCGATGCTGCTAAGTTAAGGTTTGAACAAGCATCAAAAAAATTACTGGTTTTTGAGTTGTTGCAGCAAACATTCCCTGATATTAAAGAACAATATGTACTTAAAAATGTTGAATCGTTAGTTCAGATCTATAGCGAATGCGATTTAGCGAGTGAGTCTGGTGATGAAAGCTTTGATGAATGCAGTGTCGCAGATGATTTAGCTTTTGCCATAGCGAAAGAAAAAAACAGTATTTCAGCATACGGGCAATATGCACAGAGTAATGGTGCGCATACTGATCAAGCAGATGAGTTGAGTGGAAAACGTATGGACTCTCTCAAAACTTATGATGCGTTGACTGTTTATAAAGAGTGGTTTCCTCAAGGAATGTTTATTAACTGGGTGGATGAGCAGTTTGAAAAACGAGATAAAGAAATTGAAAAAAGCAAACGAGCTGAACAGGCTCGAAAAGACAAAGAAAAAGCAGAACTAGAAGCTAAAAACGCTCAAACTAGTGCCAGTTTAAATCGTCTAGCCAATCAGCTTTCTGGAGTTTACAGGTTCGAAAAACGTATATACGGAAATAGACAAAACGACGGAACAACTAGAGGGTATTATAGAGAAGCTGGGGAGATTAAACGTCGCAGTAATTGTGGATTCGAATTATACCGTTCTCGTGTATTTGTTATTTCTCCTAAGACTATTAACGTCGAAGGCAATAAAATAACATTTAAAATCATTTCTCAATATTTTAGCAAAAAATGGCTATACAAAGCTTGGGATTCTAGCTATGCCGAATACCAGCAGTGCTATTTTGACGAAAGTTTGAATACAAAATATGCTTGGCGAAAAAAAGATTTTGAAGGTGAATTTACACTTACAAACGATTCATTGAAATATGGATTTATAGATCTATCTTCAGTTAGGTTTATTATTAAAACCAATGACTATTCACATTCGAATTATCGATTTAGTTCATCCGATGATAGAGTGGGACAATCTTATAAATATTATGATTTAAACCTCAGAAACGGTGTTATTCATTATGATATTGAAAAACACCAAAAGCAGTAGTAAAAAGCAAATAATCATTTGGTTATTGTGAGTCTAGTACTAATATCAAATAGAGAGATAGTTTAATTGAGTCAATTACAAGGTGTTGCTTTAGCATTTAGACAAGAAACCTTCGAATACGAAAAAGGACAAGCTCATCAACCTATATCTGATGAGGTTTTGTCACTTATTTCTCAAATTGAAGAACAGAATACTTCAGTTATCTGTATTTCTAGCGACTTTGAATTGGAAAAAGGTTTTTATAGTACGTTATTGAGTGATGAGGTTTTTCAGGTTTTAGCTTCGATAGTAAGCAAGAATGTTACAAAAATTGACTTTAGCGATAGCTCGATATCATTAACTAAAGATCATGATGAACCATCTGCCTTTAATAGTTTAGAAGCACTAAAAGAATACTTTATCAACACACAACCGCACGATGATATTGTTAGTTACCGATTGAACTTGCCATCTAACTTCAGTGCTAAGTTTGATTCAATAACGTTTTGCAACCTTGATAAAGAAAACCTATTTTCTGATGCATCATTACTTCGCAACCTAAAGAACAATAACTCTGTTTTCATTTCAAAGGGTTTACTTAATAAACAATCAGCGCTTAAAGAGTTATTTTGTGATATTGATTGTGCTTTTATTTTATCTTCAGGCGCTAATGATAAAGGCGAAGCTAGCTCTAATTTAGCGTTTTTGCCTTATGTTGACGTAATCAAACTAGATAAGTTTGAACCATCTCAAATTAAAGCAATTCAACAACCAATAAACGTAGCTAACAATATTAGATTAACTAAAAAATTATCTTCGATTATAGAGGCTGTTAGGGGCGAATCTTCCGCATCTACTGAAAAGTTAACCAAACAAAAAAAGCGTGAAGAGCAAAAGTTAACTGCAATTTCTGGTGGTGGGTTTTCTACCAACTCAGATTTGCAAAGTAAATTAAATACATTGGTAAACAATGAGTTTAGTCAAGCACAAACAAAGCTTGAACAAGAGCTTAAATTACAAAGTAGACAAAAAAATATTATTGATAGTTTCAATTCCACCGTTGTCGATAAATTTACCTTATTTGATTTGGCGAGAGAGAAAAAACACAATGGCTTTAAACTAACTATTCAAGAGTCGCTAATTGAAAATGTACAAGGTTTGTTGCATAGAGCCTTTGAAAAGCAATTAAAGCAAAGCTTAAAACTTTATCAAAGCTTGGGTGAATCAATACTTAAATCAGTTAAAGAAGAGCTTGCAAAAACTGATGTAAATGCCTCAAACCTTGAGCTTAGCTACCCAAAAGAAAGTGAGTTTTGGCACACTGCTCAATACATTTTTGAATTTGAATCTGATTATTCTGGCGAGCTAAAGAAAAGAGGCTTTTTAAAACGTTTATCTGAAGGTAGACGAGCAGTTTTTAGTTTATTAATGGTAGTGTCGCTTGGCGGTACTATGTTTGGTTTATCCAACTTACGATCAAATAAATTGATTGGTTTGGCATTGTTTTTAACTTTTATCTTTTCAGTTGTATTTACTTACCGTTCATGGCGAGCTGAAGATAAAGAAACGGAAGAAAAAGAGATTGATCGCGCTAAAGAATCGATTAAACGAAGTGCGAGCCAATGTATCTCAGAAGCTGAAAGAGATTGTGCACAGTGGATTAAAACTGAATTTGATAAGCTTAAAAAACACATTCTGCAATCAATTATTGATGCCACTAAAAATAAATCTGAGCAAGAAAGTAATCAGCAAAAAGCAGTGCGAGACAAAGCAGAAGCATTGCTGCGAAACATCAATAAAAAACTAGATGAATCGGTAACTCTCAGCCGCAAGCTTGAATCAATTTACCAAGAGGTTAAAAAAGAAGAGGCTGATACTCGGCGTCAGCTAATGCCTTTAAAGAAATAATTTATGAATATAGGAATTGATTTAGGCACCACATTTACCTTATGCGCCTATATGAATGAAAAAGGTATTCCTGCACTAGTGCCAGATAGATATGACGCTAATGCCTTTAGAACGCCATCAGTCATGTTGATTGATGACAGCGGAGTTCATGTTGGAGATACTGCTAATGAGTTATGTGAGGAAGACACAACCTCAAACCTATGGCGAAATGCCAAACTCGATTTAGCCAGTGATAAATTGTTTCAAGCTATAGATGGTAAGGCGTGGAAGCCTGAATCAGTATCGGCAGTAGTCATTTCGAAGGTACTAGCAGATTGCCAAATGTACTTAACGGAAAGTATTAAACATGTGGTTATTACCGTACCAGCCAACTTCAATGCCGAACAACGAAAGGCAACCAAGTTAGCTGCTCAAATGGCAGGGCTACTTAAAGTGTCTTTGGTAGAAGAGCCAGTGGCTGCGGCAACTTTCTATGGCTGCGTAAACAATATTCCCAAATCTACTGTGTTAACTTATGACTTTGGTGGTGGCACCTTTGACGCTTCTATATTGGAAGTCAACGCGGGTAACTCAAAAGTTATTGCTTCGGATGGTAGCAATAGTTTAGGTGGTAACGATATTGATGAATTGATCCAAAACTTGGTATTTTCTGAGTTCAAAGTAGAATTTGGTTTAGACATAAGCCAAGATCAAGAATCACAAGTGAAAGTGCAAAAGCTGGCTGAAAAAATAAAAGTAGGCTTTTCACGGCCAACCATTAGACAAGTAAAAAAATCAATTGTTTTGCAAGGTAGAGCCTTCGAGTTTCTGCTCACAAGAAGTCAATTTGAAGAACTATTACAACCAATTATCGATAAAACACTGGTAGTTTGTGAGTCGTGTTTAGCGGCTGCCAAAATGAACTGGAGCAGTATCGATGAGGTTCTGTTTGTTGGTGGTAGCAGTATGCTGGCACTAGCTAAGGAAAAGATACTCGCTGTATCGGGTAAAGACGCTAGCACAATAATTCAAAACCAGCCTCATCAAGCGGTAGCATTTGGAGCGGCTATTATCGCTGAGCAAATTGGTGGTGGTGTGGCTGATACAAACTTTCAATATGGCGCTACAAGTAAAGCTATTGGTATAAGTGTCATCAATAAAACAACTGGTGAAGCTGATATGGAAGAGCTGATAGCGCAAAATACACCATTGCCAGCAAAAGTTGAACGCACTTTTTTTACTCAGCGAAATGATCAACAGTATCTGGTTTTTGAAATACTCCAAAAAGGTAATAATGAAATTCAGCCGAGTAGCTTGGGTTACTTTAAATTTGGGCCATTTTTAAACCCTAAGAAAAATTTGCCTATTAAATTAACCTTGAACTGTGATACCGAAGGTATAGTTCATGCTACCGCTACTGATGAGGGTAGCGGACAGGAGTTGCAAAAAATCCTATCGAAAGAAATGGAAAATGCTGAATGGATTGAAGAGCAAAAGCAGCTTGTAGAATATGCTAAACATTATGTTTAGTTTTTAATTAATATTATTTAATACCAGTACAGTAATAGCAGGACTTTTAACATGGACAAGAACGATTTTCTCAATGACCTGCCGCAGGCCAAACCGAGCTATACACCAGCTCCTGATGGTCAGGCACCGGGTGAAGGACTAGTCATTGAGTCAGGAACCTTGTTAGCAGAACGTTACGAAGTCAAAGAACGTATTGGTGCAGGTGGCATGGGAGCGGTATTTAAAGCCTTTGATAGGAACCGCGATAAAGATATTGCCATTAAAGTATTACTTCCTGATTTATTTTCCAATGAAGCAGCGAAAGAGCGTTTTACCCAAGAAGCTCAAATCTCATCAGAATTATCTCACCCTAATATTGTTAATGTGTTTGATATTGTAGTCACAGGCGACTTAACATTTTTAACAATGGAGCTACTTGAAGGGCAAAACCTTCGAGAATACATGGATGCCCAACATCGAGGCATGGACCAAGAAGAAGCTATCGGTATTATCCAAGATGTAGTTAAAGCTTTGGAATATGCCCATCAGAGCATGGTGCATCGCGACATCAAACCAGAGAATATCTTCATTTGTGATGATGGCTCCATCAAACTGATGGACTTTGGTATCGCCCAAGCACAATCATTCAGTCGCGCATCTAAAGTAGGCATGTCATTGGGTACGGCCTATTACATGGCACCAGAGCAATTAAAAGCTAAAGGTAAGGTTGATGCAAGAGCTGACCAATATGCCTTAGCAGTGCTTTGTTATGAACTTCTTATTGGTGAGCTACCAACAGGCGCAGTTAAAAAACCTCACGAACTTAAAAAAGATATTCCTAAAAAGCTGTCAAACGTCATTATGAAAGGTATGGAGCCAAGTGCGGATGAACGATTTACTGATGTAGCAAGCTTTGGTAAAGCACTAGCAGGTAAAGGCCGTGTGTCTGGTGGTTTGTCAACTAAATGGCTAATGGGCGCAGGAATTACTGTGATTACATTTTCAGCATTCTTTTTTGGCTCAGGTAATTCGATAGACTTAGACTTTTCATCATCAAACACAGCGAATACCTCTAGCGGCTCAGATGAAACAAGCTTTATTGATTCAATTAAAGAAACTTTTTTTCCAGACCCTGCTATTGAGCAAGAAGCGATAGCTTTGAGTGCAGAGCTTGAAACATTAGGTAAAGCAATAGAACGATCAGAAAAACAACTTAAAGAAAAGAAACAAGAAACCAAGGCTGAAGTAAACCGCATAGAGTCCTACCTTCGCACCGCGAAGGGGGAAGAAAAAGAATCATTAACGAGTTCGCTTAATCAAGCAAATGTCGAAGCAGAAGCGTCAAATAATGCTTATGAACTTTTCGCGGACCTGTCCACATCAAGTGACCAGTTTATTGAAGGGCAAAAACAAAAATCGACTGCTGATGCTTTGTTAAAAGCAGGGAAGTTTAAACAAGCGATTCAAGAATACAACTCAGCTAAAATTGCGTTTACAAAAATATCATCGGTATCTGATGATATTCACGACTATGCGTTAAATAAAGCAAAGCTTAATGCCTTCAAGAATGACGTCATAACTTTTAATGACAATAATAAAAAAGTTATTAGTGATTTATCTAATTTTATCGAAGATGTAATGGAAGCATTTCGATTATCCGACAGACAAGCCAGTAAGTTAAATTTTAAACGCGCATTGGATTTTTTAAGTGAATTTAAAGCCTTTAGCGACAACTGGGTTGATATAAAAAAAGGCTATTTAGATAAAAATATAGAAAATTTGATCGATATTTATAAGAACTGTGAGGTTTACGCTAAAAGAAATCAATATGATTACTGTCATATACCTGATGGTTTGGCCCTTGCTATCGCTAAAGAGAAAAACACTATTTCAGCTTACGGTCAATATGCAAAAGGAGGTGGTAGCTATACTGACATAGCTGATGATATGGCTGCTGATAGAGTAAAAGAATTATATTCTGATGATGCCTTTCAAGTATATTTAAAATGGTTTCCTCAAGGGAATTATAGCGAGTCAGTGAGTAAGGTAGCATCTGATAGGCGAAGCAAACTTGATGAAACGGTTTCTAAATTGAAGAATTGGCAGCATTCATATAGTGCATGGTTAACCTTCAAAAGAGAGGCTCAATATTATGATAGAGGGTTGCACAATTACTACAGAGATGGAGATTATGTATACATAAATATTAGGTATGATTTTGGCTTGGATGTAAAATACAAAGATTATAATAAAGAAGAAAATTATGCCGTTTATGAATTGCTGCTAACCTCAGAAGGACAAGTTAAACACTCTGAGAGCTACCGTGATAAGTATTTCCACGAAATGCTATTGCGATTCGAGTTAATTTTAGAGTTTGATGATAATTATGCAGTTTCATTTAATGATGGAAAGGTTCTAAACTGCAAAAATGGTGGAGATGATTCCAAGTATTATAATAGATATGTTGATTACTTGATGAAGTGCCCTGCTTTGGGAGCGGATATAGAAATAGTACGTTGGCTACCAATTAAAAGTCTTGGTTTTTCTCACTCGGCAGGCTTTAACTTGATTGGTTATAATTCTACATTTTTGAAAAATACTACAATTCCTCTGAGTATTAAAGGTAAGTAACACTAGATATGGTGAAGAATTTTCTTAAAATTGCTTTTTCAGTAATACTTTTGTTTGTTGGTTTTGCAAATGGGGGAGAACCTGAACCAATAAAAATATTTAGTTATAATGTTTATTTTGATGATGAAACAGGTGCTGAACGCTATCCAACAATATTAAATTATATTGCAAAACAAAGTGATGATGTTGTTTTGCTTCAGGAATGCACGCCTACATTTTTAAGTTTACTTTCGAGAGAGCCTCGATTTAATAAGTATTTTATCAAACATGGAAATAAACAAGGTGGTTACACCAATATTATTTTAACTTCATTGCCAATTATTGCCGCTGGTGATATTAAACTGAAAACGAATATGGGGCGTTCAGCGCCATATATAACGTTTAAAGACTATGATCTTTCTATAGTCAACGTACATTTGGAAAGCGGCATTTTGGACTGAGGTGTTCGCAAGGAGCAGCTAAAACAAATAAAAGCGTTTGATGGGCTTGCTTCAAATGTCATTATTGCAGGAGACTTTAATTTTGCCGATGGCGATGATGAAGAACTTTTACTGAGTGACTTTATTGATTTAGGTAAGCAAGCCAATGAAGTAACCTACGATGTTGAAAATAATGGACTAGCCAAAGAAACCAAATTTCCGTTCGAATCCAGTAAACGTTTGGATCGCATATTTTTAAAGTGCCCAAGTTGTCGAACCACTGGCTTTCAAACGCATAAAACTAATCACTCCGATCACTGGCCCATCTCAAGCGAAATACAGCTTAATCAATAACTTTTATTTTAAAAAGGTTGTCCGCATAATATTTTCTTGTCTCGCTAGCCGATAAATCGCCAAATGTTACGTCATATTTATAATTAAAAGTGATTTCGTATTTTTTGCCAATTAGATGCTCCATATTTTTTCTATAATCTGGCCCATGTCCCGTGAACCATCCGTCAAATATATCTTCAAGGTACTTATCTATATTTTGATTGATTTTGCATTCATCAATAAATCGTACTTTTTTTAAATTTCTCTCTGAAATATATTCAAAATGTTTCCCAAGTTCAGACCTGTCAACCAACTCTATGGCTGTTGGCCTATAATTTTCATTAAGTTGAAATTCATAAGTGACCCATCCATCAAATTCACTGCTACTATTATAGTGCTCAACGTGGTGTCCTAATCTCCAACGAGTTGGAATAATTCTAAGCTTTATTTCATCTGCTTTACAATGTGTGCTTGTTGGGCTGCTTGATGCAAAACTAGATAAAGATAAAAGCAGAGAAAAAACAACGCCGCTAAAAACACTTTTATTCATTGGTTAATCCTTTATATGATTCGAATTCGTAGTGAGTAGTCGAAAGAACATATAACATATATTAGGCTAAAAATTTTAATTATAGTAAGTTGAAAACAATATGTATGGAAGATTAGCTTTGGTACTGTGTGCAGTTACTGTCGCCTTTGATGCTCAGTCAAACTCATTGCATAAGTCAAAACTAGCGTTTGATAAATTGATCAAAGTATGTGATCCATATGAGTTTGTTCAAAATGAAAGCAATTTTGAAAACACATTAGCGAAAGAAATTAGTAAGTTAGATACATATCAACAAGAACAATTGCTATATAAAGAAAGTGAATCTAGAGTTCTTCTTAGCTACTTTGGTATTCCCTATTTAGATCATAAGGTCAAAGGAGCTAACCATTTAAAAACTTGCTGGGCAATGAAGTATGAAATTACTTTAAGAGCTAATGCTAAGGCCAAATTAGATGCAATAGACAAATGGTATTCAAGCACTCAAGGAGTTCATAACACAGAATTAGAGTTGTTAAAAAAGTACTATAGTTGTCACAAGGACTCTTTAAAGTAAAGCAGAACAATAGTTTAGTTACATTTAAAATTTTAAGTCTTGTTAAATGAACGCCCCTGAACTTGAAGGGCTACATCGACATTTCCCAGCCGTTCTTGGTAAAAAACCTCGCCAAAACCAGAAGACCACAAAAAGTCCCCACCATCGATACTGGAATGACTAGAAGACAAAGACTGAAGTACTCTTAAGTTTTTGCAACAGACCAATTAGTCTGTTGCACTACAACAGTTTATATTGAGGTTTAAATTTTTATTCCAATGGCAATTTTATTGAATAAAACCAGTGCCCATACTCGTCCCATTCCTCCCGCCATATATAGAAACCCGTTGAGCGAAAGCTTAGCGGGTTTTTTGCTTTCTAGCGTTTAACACGTTATCACAATGCTTTAATGATTAATGCGGTCACCTTATAAAAAGGTCTGTTTTTTATCAAGTAAAGTCGCTTTTTAATAGATAACCGATAATCATTAATTTTGACTTTGTTAACCATTAGGCTTTCTCATGTTATATTGCGATTAAAGCCAAGGAAGCTTATATCAATGATGATTAAAAAATAACCTCAATTTTTCGCAACAATAGGTATTCATAATGCCTTTTACACCGATACATATGGGGCCAGGAATTTTCATTAAAGCTATTTTACAAAGTAGTTTTAGTTTGATGGTTTTTGGTTGGACTCAAATTGTGATGGATATTCAACCGTTAATAGTGATGATTACCGGCGAAGGGCATTTACACGGTTTCACTCATACTTATGTTGGCGCGGTATTGATTGCGATATTTTCTGCCCTAACAGGAAAGTACCTATCTGAATTTGGTTTAAAAATATTAAGGATCTCTAAACACGAAAATCCTATATCAATTGTCTGGTGGGTTGTATTCCTCAGTGCTTTTATTGGCAGCTTTAGCCATGTTTTACTTGATAGTATAATGCATATTGATGTCGAGCCATTTTTTCCTATTATTCTCGCGAACCCCTTTTTAGATTTAATGTCAGTGCCTATATTACATAAGATTTGCCTGTATAGTGGACTGATCGGCGCAGCCATTTATTATGGGATACATTGGCGGTTAAAAGCCAATTAACTCTGTTAAAACAATGAGGTTAGCTTTGACATCAATACAAATTGCAAGATTCATCATTACGTTTAGTTGGTTATATCATGGAATATTCCCAAAACTTGTGCATATATCCCCTTTAGAGAAAGTCATGACTGCAAGCATTGGTCTGTCAAATGAACTTTCTTATTTAGTGACAAAATTAGCGGGTGTGAGCGAAGTTATTTTTGGCATGGTATTTTTTGTTTACTACCGTAATAAGTATATAGTGTTATTAAACATTCTTGGGCTTTCTGGCTTATTAATCTTTGTTGCGATATTTCAGCCTCAACTGCTTATTGAAGCATTTAATCCAGTTACCACCAATATTGCTCTAATCGGTTTTAGTTTTATTATACTTAACGCGTTAAAAGACGAGTTTAACAATGAGTAGATAACGGAGAAAGTTTGAACGCTGAAAAATATCCTCCTAATATTGGTGCCGATGATCGTGTGATTTTATTCGATGGTGTTTGCAAGTTATGTAATGCTTGGTGTCAATTTATTATCAAGTACGATAAACAGCAGCATTTTAAATTATGCAGCGTACAATCACCTGAAGGACAGCAAATACTAGCGCATTTCAATCTTGCAACTGCTCACTTTGATACAATGTTGTATGTTGAAGATAATCATTATTTCGATAAAAGTGATGCATTTTTTCATGTTATAAACAAACTTGGGTTTCCGTGGCGAATATTGTCTGTAGGTAAAATTATTCCTAAAAGAATAAGAAATTGGCTTTATGATCGTATAGCACTTAATCGATATGCGTTATTCGGTCAATATGATACATGCCAGCTACCAAACTCAGAAAGTGATCATCGGTTTTTGAGCGCTAAAGAGCATTCTTCACGCTAGGTATAAAAACCGTAACGCGAAGTGTATTATTTTACCGCCCTGAAACGTTTAAATACTCGGAGTATTCACATTATACAAATGATTTTTGTTGAAAAAACAAACATTACGCTTGAAAAATATTAAATAAATGTTTAAATAATAATCTGGGCATCTAAAAAGCCTATTACATAATAATAATGAAAAATTGTAACAAGTTAGAAGGGGAAGTGAAGATGGGAAATGCGAATAACGATTTGTTAATTGAAAATGAAAATTTATTTCGAGCGTTATTTTCTGCCGTAGGGGCAGTGTTGTTTACCGTACTCGCGGTAAATTTTGTTATGTCAGCAGGTCTTTTGTTATTTAAAGTGTTATTTGTACTTGCTGCTTTGTACTTTTCTTTGAGCACGCTGGCATACGCAGCGTATTATACCAATGACCTTCAAGGCGACTAACGTTATATGTGTTTCACCAGTAAATTTATACTGGTGAAATGCTTGACTGAGCTATTGAACACAACAATTCTTTTATCTTCTACTAAACCCTACATCTTATTCTTGCTGATTGTTACACCTTCTAACGTTTTAAACATGTAATAACCGTATAATTTTTGCTAGCCTAAATATTCTAATTTTTAAAGGAATAACCAATGACGAATCAAGCCAGCAATAAATTACTCTTGATAGCAGCAACTTGCTGTATATTGGCTGCTCTGGCGCACATTGGCTGTATTGTTTTCGGTAGCGAATGGTATCGAATGTTAGGTGCAGGAGAGCAAATGGCTCTAATGGCTGAACAGGGGCACTGGTATCCTACAATAGTTACCTCTGTTATTGTTGTTGTGTTGAGTCTTTGGGCGTTATATGGATTATCAGGCGCTGGTGCGATAAAGCCTTTACCGTTTCTAAGGTGTGCGCTCATTATTATCAGTAGCATTTTTTTACTGCGTGCAGGTGCTTTTGTTTTTCTAATGCCTGTGTTTCCTGAAAATAGCCAAACGTTTTGGTTTGTTAGTTCATCTATTTGTTTATTCATTGGTGGAGTATTCTTTATTGGCACTTTCCAGCAATGGAAACAGCTTTCAAAGCACAATTGATAATTTTAAGCCTGAAATTGATAAATAATACTTTAGATTTTACAAAAGGAATGATGACATGCTTTCTCAAATATTATTAATCATAGGTGCTGCTATATTTGGTTTATTAGGCAGCGTGCACCTTATTTATACCTTTTATTCTAATAAATTTAATGCGTTTGCACCGGAAGTAACAGAAGCCATGAAAGGTACTTCGCCGGTCATAACAAAAGAAACAACTCTTTGGCAAGCGTGGGTAGGTTTTAATGCAAGCCATAGTGTAGGCTTGATCACGTTTGCATTAATTTATTTACCATTAATTTGTTTACATATGTCACTTTTGAAATCTAGTCTTTGGTTGATGTGTCTCCCTATCCTTGTAAGTGGTGCTTACTTATTATTAGCAAAAAAATATTGGTTTAAAGTGCCATTTTTAGGTTTTCTTATTGCAACATTTTGCTTTATCAGTGCTTATGTCGTTAATATTTAGTGAGCTACGTTAATTCATTAAGTAGAAGAGCATAAATCATTATCATTTTGCTATCGATTAGATCTTAAACTAGTGGTAAATATCATTGATTTTCTTTATTTAATTCATCAAGATTTTTTATGTGTTTTATGGTAAAGTATTTGTAAACATTGAAAAAATAGTTGTTTATATAAGCGTTAAGTATTATCGGTTGTTTTGCTTGCAACTACTGTATATATCTTATTTAACCTGAGCTCGGGTTAGTTATTATCATTTTCCTAAGTTGGCGACTAAAGTTACCGAACGGTTTGCTATTGGTTTTAATGTTTTTATAACGTCACTTTCTCCGTTCAATTTTTGTTTTTCTTTTTGGGTAGGTAATTATGTTAGATAATGTATTACACGACTTCTTAATTATTTGGGCTACCGTTGACCCTATCGGTACTATGGCACTTTTTGCCGGGCTCACTGCAAAACTCACCGCAAAAGAGCGAAGAAAAACAGCCTATAAAACCATATTATATGCTGCGCTCATTTTAATAGGAGCGATTGTTGTTGGCCAAGTTATTTTGAGTGCGATGGGAATTAGTTTGTTGTCTTTTCAATTAGCCGGCGGTGTGATTTTATTTTTGTTCGGGCTTCAAATGATTTTTGCAAGTGATACTCACGAAGATGAAGTAGATGCAAAACATGATATATCGGTTTTCCCTTTAGCCATACCTGCTACTGCGTCGCCAGGGGCTATTCTTGCTGTTATTTTAATTACTGATAATTCAATTTATTCTATCGAACAACAAGTAGTTTCAGCGATAACTATGTTGTCGGTATTACTCGTTACCTTAGTTCTACTATTGTTTTCTGGCGCAATTATTAGAGTTATAGGTACGGGTGGTGCTTCGTTATTAACACGTATAATGGGCATGATTTTGGCTGCATTATCTGTCGAATTTATAATGGAAGCGCTTGGCATAGGGCAGTGGGTTAATAACATTCCAACATAATATATTTATTAGCTCTTCTATATTGCTCAATTACGCTTTCGATGTATTTTATTCGTGTTAAGGAGTAAAAGTGATCTCTACTACTTATAATGAAATGTGGGATCGCTTTACTGATTCGGCAAAATCAAATCGTTTAATCGTAGATCCCTTAATACATTCAACACAAGATACGAGGCGTGGTATTACTGCACTTGCTTATCTTGACAAAAACAACAAGCAAGTCATTGATAAAATCAGTAAATTTTTAACCGCAGTAAACAAAATTGAACCAGAACAATATTTTTACCCTCGTACTGATTTACATGTAACAATTCTTTCGATTATTTCGTGTATTGAAGGTTTTACTTTATCTACGATAAATGTTGATGATTATATTAAGGTATTTAATCACGTAATGGCAGAGTGTCCCCCTATAGCAATTAACTTTAATGGTGTTACAGCATCTGAAAGTTGCATAGTAATTCAAGGGTTTCCCGTAAAAAATTAAGACAAGCATTTAAAGGGTTTCCAAATGCAACGTTTTGTCCACTTCCCTTAAACTGAGACAGACATAATTAGAGTTTTCTGTAATGATTAATGCAGGAGACGACTATGAAAAAATCACGCTATACAGAATCTCAGATCATCGCAGTATTAAAAGAAGTTGATGCTGGTAGAAAAGTCGAGGAAGTGTGCCGTCAACACGGTATCAGTAGTGCAACCTATTACAACTGGAAGTCCAAATACGGTGGGATGGAAGCCTCTGACGTCAAACGGTTGAAGGAGCTGGAAGAAGAAAACGCCAAGCTTAAAAAGATGTTTGCGGATGTCAGTCTAGAAAATCATGCGATTAAGGAGCTTTTCGCAAAAAAGGGCTGGTGACAGCGGATAAACGAGAATGCGTCAGCGTAATGGTTGGTGCGGGGCTAAGTATCGTAAGGGCTTGTCTGTTTGTTGGCATTGGCCGTTCGACCTTTTATCGCCCTGAACGAGACTGGCGTAAAGCAGATGCTGCTGTCATTGATGCTATCAATGCCGTACTTGAAAAGTCGCCACGAGCAGGCTTCTGGAAGTGTTTTGGCCGAATGCGCTTCAAAGGCTTTCCGTTCAACCATAAGCGCGTTTATCGCGTGTATTGCCAGATGGGGTTGAATCTAAAACGAAGAACTAAACGTGTGCTACCCAAGCGAATTGCTCAGCCTTTAGAAGTGCAGGAGCAAGCCAACCACCAATGGGCGCTCGATTTTATGCATGACACATTGTATTGCGGTAAACGATTCAGAACGTTGAATGTGGTGGACGAAGGAACGCGAGAATGCCTCGCTATAGAAGTGGACACCTCGTTGCCCGCTGGCCGTGTAGTTCGCGTGTTAGAGCAGTTAAAAGATGAGCGCGGGTTGCCCAAACAGTTGCGTGTAGACAATGGCCCAGAACTTATCTCTGCGACACTAACAGATTGGTGTGAGATCCATAATATTGAATTGGTATATATCCAGCCAGGTAAGCCACAGCAAAATGGCTTTGTTGAACGCTTTAACGGTTCATTCCGCAGAGAGTTTCTTGATGCCTACTTGTTTGAGAATCTCAGCCAAGTGCGAGATATGGCTTGGTTCTGGCGATTGTATTATAACGAAGAAAGAACACATGAGAGTCTGGGTAACCTGCCGCCGGCAGCTTACCGAGAAAAACTGGAAAATTCTAATTTAGAACTGTGTCATTAATGGGGAAGTGGACAGTTTGATTCAAGATATAAGTTAATTACGGCACATTGTTCAATACCAATTCGCATAAAGATTAAGTCAGTTCAGAGCGATGTCAGAGGTGGGAGAATAAGCGAAACGTGTGCAGGTATAGTTGTTCTACATCAAACACGTTTTGCGCAATTATCGTGCCTCTAAAGCGTTTAATTCTCGCTGAATGACCGAATATTTATGCGAATTGGTATAATTAGGTTTTGTCGACCTATATCAGATAGCCAAAGGCTATTTGATCTTTGCCAAGCAAATAGAGAACGAAACTTCGGCTCTATCGTCTTTAATCAATTTGAATTGGTATTTAATAACTGGTATCAACAACGAATACACACACAACTTCTCGCTTCTTCAAGGCCTATTAATCGTTAAATCAGTTTATATTTTTAGCATCACACTTGGCATGAAAAAATTACTTACTGATAGGGTGATAGTTACAATCATCAGCTCTTTAACTTAAATGTGTTTTATATTTATTTAATTTAAAAACAGTGGTTTAAGTTTATATTCTGTTTTAGGAATGCTATTTGCTTATCTAGTTATATTTAGTCGGGATAAGGCAATATATGAAAAGTAAAAAGCCAAAAATCGCAGTCACTGGGCCAAATTCGGGTGGATTAATGGCTTGGCTCTTTACCGCATTAAACGTCAAACTTGCTGGTGGAGCTCCTGTTAGGGTGACCCCAAATTCGTTTGATGGGGATTTAGCATTCGATGGTTATATTATCGGCGGAGGCTCAGATATTCATCCAAAAAATAGAGAAATAGAGAATGTGCCTCATTATCCTCGAACCCTAACCACAAAAATAAAAGAGGCTATGTTATACCCAATGGAGTTTATTGCGGGTTTTGGTGGGGTGAAATACGATAAACAACGTGATGAAATGGAAAAGCAATTTATTAAAAATGCATTACTAAATGATATTCCAATTCTAGGTATCTGTAGAGGACACCAATTACTAAACGCACATTGTGGCGGGACCTTGTATGCTTCCACCTTAGACGTACTAAAAGAAAAAGTACGTGCTCGTTCTGTGTTTCCAAGAAAAGAGGTGTTTGTTACCAGAAAGAACTCTCTTATTCGTGATATAGCTGGTAAGTCGCCTGTATCTGTTAATGCAATACATTCTCAAGCAATTGCAAAACCAGGTAATAACCTACGCGTAACGGGTATTGAAAAGTCAGGTATTGCTCAAGTACTTGAAGCAAAAGATAACAGTCCTGTGTTAGGTGTTCAGTGGCACCCTGAATACTTACCTTATTTGCAAACCCATCGTGCCATTTTTGCTTGGTTAGTTAATGAGGCGTCATCATGAAACATAAAAAAAATATCTTTAGAGTGCTCGCGGTAATAATTGCAATAGGCGTACTTGTAGCGATTTACTTCTTCACGCCCATAAATGATTATTTAACAGTCGATAAAGTTAAAGAATTAACCAATGATGTGCCGCAAGATTGGACAACCGCATTAATATTCTTATTAGTCTTTGCTGTAGGGGGGGCATTGTTAATTCCCATTCCACTGATGGCATTTTCAATCAGTTTAGTGTTTGATCTTTGGTTTGCTGTTCCTATTGCTATTGTTGGCTTTACCCTTGCGAGTTTGTCAGGTTATTTTATTGGCCGGTTTATCGGTGTCAATGCATTAGGTTCGTTCTTAGAGAAGCCCTTAAATGCTATTGAAGCTAAGCTTGACCATAAAGGCGGATGGGCTGTTTTTGCACTTCGGTTAGCGCCAACACCGCCTTTTACCGTCACAAGTATTATTAGTGGCACATTAAAAATTAACGCGACCCAATACTTGGTAGGTTCAACTCTTGGTATAGCTCCTTTAGGCCTTAGTGCTGTTGTTTTTGGTAAAGGTGCATTAGAAATAATGAAAAATCCGTCTAGTTTGGCAATAACTTTCATTATTGCGGCAACCATTATTTATATCTTTTACCGTGCATTACAAAAAAAACAGGCGTCAAAAAAAGAGAGCGCATAAGAAATAAAGGAGGCCACCGTGTTAAAAAAATCCAATATAGCGGTATATTGTTTAATTGCTTTGTGCTTGATTTTTGCGTTGCGTGTTGTTGCGCCTGATATTATTAAATACTCGATAAATCAAAAGCTAGCTAATACTAAAGGAATCAAAGGGCATATAGATGATATTGATTTAGCTTTATTTAGAGGGGCTTATCAAATTCAAGGATTAGAACTTTATTTACAGCCTAATATAAAAACAACACCAACGATATCTGCCGACGAAATTGATATATCTATGCTTTGGTCAGCTCTTTTCAAAGGTGTTGTTGTAGCCAAGGTACATATCAATTCAACGACATTTTCCTTTGTCGACGAACCAAAAGAACAGAACAAAATTGATCCAAAAGCAAAACAGCCTGATACTTGGTTAACCTTGATTAATTTTGCCAGCCCTATCAATATAGATGAAATACGCATTAGCGAAACTAAAATCCGGCTATTAAACGAGATTGAAGGGCAACAACAAGCGCATTATGTAAGTAATATTTTTGGGATAGTCACTAATATTACTAATAGTAGTGAGTTATCTGGCAGTTCAGTTGCAAATTTTCACCTTACTGGTGATTTAATGGGGCAAGCGCAAGTTCAGTTAAAAGGGTTTATTAACCCTGAAACAGTAGATCCAACATTTGATATTAACTTTAGTATGAAAAAGTTACCTGTTGATAAGATTGCTGGCTTAATTGAAGTTTATACGCCGATAGATATCGAGCAAGGAACTGTCGATGCTGCTATAGAATTATATACATTAAATGGTAAAGTGAATGGCTACATGAAAGCGGGTATTTATAATCCAAATATATTCACATGGAGAGAAGATATCGTGAAAGATAATGATGGTTTATTCACGGGTATTTATGAGGGGATCATTGACGGTCTTGCCGCTATATTTGAAAGTGATGAAAAAGGCTTGGTTGCTTTTAAAGTTCCCATTGAAGGAACAATAAATGATACAGAAATTTCTAAATGGGATGCTTTTACCTCACTTTTATATCATGCATTTATTAATGAATATGATTTAAAAGTTGAAAATACGGTACCAGAATCAAAGTAATAATAAAAAGTTAGCTGTTTTCCGGTGTTCTGTATTAGCGAGCACCAGTAAAATTAGCTGATATCAATATGAGAATAAATTAATGACTAAATTATTACCCTTATTTCTGCTAACAACTTCTCTGTTATGCTCTGCTTGTTCGAGTTCACCGAATTCAGCACCAACACCTGAGCCAGCAGCAGAAACTAAAGTAGAAAAGTTATCTGATAGTAATGTAACCACCATTAATACCTCTAATGGCCAAATTGAAATTGAACCGACTATCGTAGCTACCGATGATTCTACCCTTAACGGAGACCAACCATTTGATGATTCAGTTAACTATTATGATCCTATTGAATCATTCAATCGTAGTATTTTTCAATTAAATCACTTTACCTATACTTACTTATTTATTCCTGTGGCAAAAGGTTATAACTTTGTTTTACCAGATCCCGTAAAACAATCTGTTGCTAATGTTTTTGATAACATACGTGAACCTTTAAACTTAGTGAATAACGTTTTTAGTGGTGAGTTTGGCCATGCAGGTAATAACTTTGCTCGATTTTTGATTAACTCAACGGTTGGCTTAGTCGGGTTGTTTGATCCTGCCGATGCCTGGTTTGATATAAAAGCACAACCGCGTAATGTTGCACAATTACTGCGCCATCATAACGTATCGAGTGGGGCTTATTTAGTGTTACCGTTTTTGGGACAATCTGATCTACGAAACACGGCTTCTATCATTACAGAAGGCTTGGTGCATCCAACTAAGTACGTGCTATCAAGCCCTGATGATACAAATGCTCGAATTATTGGTGGATTCACCGATTTTTCTGAAAGAGCAGAACTCTACCAAACGTTATATGAACAAGCTGATGATCCATACGTGTATTTTAGAAACCAATATATTCAGGCAAGAAATCGTGACGAAATAGATGCCAGACAAGAAACCATAACCACTGAAACTACTGTTGAACTTAAAACGAATCAAGTAACAAAAGAGAATGAGAATAATAATGAGTAATAAAAGTGCGACGATCATCGAAAAAATAGGCGAGATCATTTTAAAACAACGCATATTAATACTTATTGTTTTCACTACGCTGTTTGTTATTTTAGGAAGTAATGCACTAAAGTTTAAAATTGATGCCTCTGCAGATACCTTGCTAACGAAAAACAATGCGTTGTATATAAAAACGCAACTCGCAAACCAGAAGTTCTCGCCAGATGAGTTTATTCTTGTTGCTTATCAGCCGAATAGTGGCGACGTTTTTACTGCGAAAACAATAGAAGGTATGAGTAAACTTTCTGATAGCTTTGCTCGAATAGAGAGAGTATCAAAAGTTCAATCAATGTTATCTGTGCCTCTGATTCAAAGTAAATCACAATTACTTTCGAATAGTAATGTCAGTGATCTCACTTACGAAAAACAGCAATATTCACCAGAAGAACTTCGCACGCTGCTAACCGATCATCCCATCTATACAGATCTACTCGTTAATCAAAAGCAAGATGCTGCTGCAATTCAAATAGTCTTTAAAAAAAATGAAGAATTGCAGACATTAAACGATGAAATTCTTAGTATTAATAAACATTTACTGACACGAGAACTCACAGAAGAAGAAAATCAAAAACTTGAATCCTTAAAACGCCAAGCAGATATCATTGAAGGTGAAATAGGGCAACAACGTCAACAAGAACTTATTCAAATTGAACAGATCGTTGAACAAGCACAACTTGATGGTTCCGTTTATATTGGCGGAAGTTATATTGTTGGTATTCGCTTAATTGAAATCGTTAAACAAGATTTACTCTACTTTGGCTCAGGTATTGGTGTATTAATCGTCTTGCTTTTAATGCTGCTTTTTAGAAGTATTAAATGGGTTCTCTTTCCCATGTTTGCTTGTGCGTCAAGTATATTGTTGACCATGGGCTTACTGGCACTTCTAAATCTTCCAGCGACGGTTATTTCTGCTAATTTTGTCGCTTTACAACTTATTTTAACACTTGCGATCATGCTTCATTTGATCACCTGTTATCGCGAAGTGAGTAGGGAAGACCCTGAATTAACACAACATCAAAGGCTAGTTAATACCCTCAAAGAAAAGTTAGCGCCTTGTTTTTTTGCCGCATTAACCACGTCTGTTGGCTTTGGTTCTCTGATCTTTAGTGGCATTCAACCTATTATTGACTTTGGCATTATGATGCTGATTTCAAATATTGTAACACTGAGTGTTGCCTTGTTATTGTTCCCGGTTTTGTTGAGTTATTTTTCAGCAAGTAAAGAGTCTAAAGAATATGCCTGGTTGTCCAACTTTCTCGCTAAATTAGGGAATAAAATAAAATCAGCACCTCGCTTTTTTATTATTATACCTTTAGTTTTTATGGGAATACTCGCTGTAGGTATTAGTCAGTTAAATGTTGAAAACAGTTTTATTGATTACTTCCACCCCGACACTAAAGTGTATCAAGAGTTAAGTTTTATTGATCAGCAGTTTGGAGGGTCAACGCCTCTTGATATCGTAATATCGTATGATGAGGCAACGAATAAATCTGATTTATTTATGACTGCAAAGCAAGTTAATACTTTACACCTAGGCCACGCAGTTGTTAATGCTTTTGATGCGACAGGTAATGTTACCTCACTGATAAGTTTTACTAAATTAGCAAAACAATTAAATGATGGAGCACCGATCACGGAATATGAATTAGACGTGATTTATTCAATGGTTGATAAAGAGACAATTGATAGTTTGGTCGGTGCTTACATTGATACTGATTCAAACACGATGCGCATTTCAACACGTATTCAAGATACTTTACCTGGGCTTAATCGCGCTGAATTTTTAGATAAATTAACAAAAGATTTAAACGCAGCAGGCTTATCAGAAGACCAAGTAGAGTTAACAAACTTATTTGTCTTGTATCAAGATATTCTATCGAGACTTTTTGATTCTCAAATTACCACATTAGGCATTGTATACGGGGTTTTAGCGTTAGTCTTGTTCGCCATTTTTCGTTCGATAAAAATTGCGTTAATAGCGTTAGTTCCCAATATCATTAATACGTTAGGTATTTTAGGTATTATTGGTTGGCTTGGGATCCCGTTAGATTTAATGACTATTACCATTGCGGCAATTGCGATGGGAATTGCGATTGATGATACGATACATTTTGTTGATGCCTATAAAAGCAAGTTGGATGGAAAACCTATGCAACATGCATTTTCACATACAGGCTTAGCGATTGTGTACACCTCTACCTTAATCGCAACCGGCTTTAGTATGTTTGTATTTTCAGATTTCGTACCGAGTGTGTATTTTGGCCTGTTAACAGCTTGTGCCATGATGTTAGCAGTGATTACAGATTTAACGGTGTTGCCTGGTTTATTGAAAAAATATATACACCCAGCAAAGCCAACACCCAATAGTAATCAATAAAACGTATAATATTCATAGTTTTACTAAGCCCTGAAGATATTCAGGACTTTAAAGATATTGGTTTTATTTTTACATGAGTTCAATACCGCTCACAATAAAAGTTTATGTCAGCTTATTTAACACATGGTATAATTGATTTTTTTATTTTTCTCATTAAAACAATGGGTTGTCAATATGGCTTAAAGTTTGCTTTTCTATAGATAAGTAAATTTTCAAAGGTAGTAACGATGAAAAAATTAATTGGTTTAGTATTAAGTTGTTTAATCTGTGTTCAAGCGAATGCAACACTGTTAACAGGTGAAGTTGCAGAAGATGCTTATGTAACGGTTGCAGGGTTTGATTTAGCTTGGGCTTCTCCTTGCTCTGACGGTGTTTTAGAATATTCTTGCGGCGCTATGGATATCACTGAACAGGCAGGTTATGGATGGAATATTATGACGTCTAACCTATTTAATACTTTAGGTATTAGTGCTGATACCTTTGTTGTTGATTATTCGTCAAGTAATACACAAACTTATAACGGCAAGAATTATGCAAAAGCAGCGGGGTGGTTTTCTAACAGCTATTCTCACATTGATGTTCAAAACGGCTTAGATGGTTTTTGGTCATTTCTTGATGTTGCAGATGGCGGGTCTTATTATGAGACGATAGTGTATCGTGTAGCAGACAGCGCTGTGCAAGTTCCTGAACCGTCAACAATTGCAATACTTGGTTTGGCACTTGTAGGTTTAGGTTTCTCTCGCAGAAAATAGCAAGCAGCTAACAAATTAATATTACAAAAGCCCTGAATCAACGCAGGGCTTTTGCGTTTAAGGGGCATCTAAAAAAACTCTCTCGCCTTTTGTAATCTATCTACTATGGTATATATCACTGTCTTTCCTTAAATTCGTATACTGTTATTCAAATTACTCGATAATGAATTAATCATATTTTTCTGGCTTATTCGTTTATTCTTCAATATTTTAATTAAACATCCCGTAACTTTTTTGAACGTTATTCGTGAAATATGATTATTGGCGCACCAAAACGGAACATTATTATTTGAAGTTATGGTTATGTTTAAAGATTATGGTCAATAGCGATTTGGTTTAATGCTAATAATTTGTTTTGTTCATATCGGTAAGTATTCCTGTTATATTCGCACTGCGACTGTGCAATGCAATGATTTTTCATAGAGATAACAGAATGAAAATAGAGAAAGCACACCCTCATCATTATGCAGAATTGCTAAATGTTTGGGAAAACTCAGTCCGAGCTACGCATGATTTTATTTCAGAAGAAGATATAGCGTTTTTTAAGCCTATTATTATCGAGCAGGCTTTTCCTGCGGTGTCGCTTCATTACGCTAAAAATATTGACAATATCATTATTGGTTTTGTGGGAATACATGAAAACAAAATTGAAATGCTCTTTGTCATAGAAGCCGCTCAAGGAAAAGGCATAGGTAAATTATTGCTACAATACGCCATTGATACCTATGCAGTTAAGTATGTAGATGTTAACGAACAAAATCCAAACGCTGTTGGTTTTTATCAGCACTTTGGTTTTCAGGTAACTTCTCGTTCGCCACTTGATGACTTAGGCAAACCATTTCCTATTCTACATTTATCACGTTAAGTTCGAATTTATATACATTCTGTAAGAAGAAACGCCCAACGCTAATAACGATGGGCGTTTCCGTTTTTTAATTACATATTATTTATCTTGTATTAAAGGTTTTAGCCATGAGAATATATTTTTCGCGTATGAAAACGAAAGGGCAATGCCCGCCAAGAAAGCCTTTCAAAAAAATTGTTTGGTCTTGGGTGGGGTCGTTTTTGGGTATATTTCTTATCGCCTATGTTGGTGAGGTTTTACATTACGATGAAAAAAGCTTAATGATGCTAATTGGCTCTTTTGGTGCTTCTGCTGTACTCATTTATGGCGCTCCGTTAGCTGAGTTTTCACAACCAAGAAATTTAATTGGTGGTCACGTAATTTCAGCTTTTGTTGGTGTAAGTGTCAGTTTAGTTTTTTCAGAAAATATTATGATAGCGAGTGCATTAGCTGTATCACTTGCAATTATGTTTATGCACCTAACTAGAACTTTGCACCCGCCAGGAGGTGCTTCGGCATTAATTGCTACGATTGGTGGCGAACAAATTTATGCACTAGGTTATTGGTTTATTGTCACTCCTGTTTTATTAGGGAGTATTTTATTGCTAGTAGTTGCCTTATTTGTTAATAACATGTCAACAAATCCAAATCGACATTACCCTGTTTATTGGATATAAACGTAAAGAGTAAAAACGAATATTGTGATCAATATGGTGTTTTGATTTAAATCAATTACTCTATCTTCAAGTGCTAAAGAAGAACAATTTGCCAACGTGAGGTGATTTATTAATTCTGCAATTGTACTGTTAGGCGCGCCCAATGATAATACCGGCAAGTTGTCAGTCATTGCGAAAAGCCGTTGCGATAAAGTGCTTGATGTCTTTCAACAGAATATGACTTGCCATATCCTTTGTACAGGTGGATTTGGAGAGCACTTTAATACCACAACTAAACCACATGCTCATTATTGCCAGCAATATTTACAAAGTAAGGGCGTTGCTAGAAGTGTGTTTTATCAGCCGGCCTTAAGCCGCTACACATTAGAAGATGCATTACTGGCAAAGCCTATTTTAGAACAACATAAGATAGATCACATTATTTTAGTGACTTCAGACTTTCACCTTGAACGTGCATTATTGGTTTTTTCTCATGTTCTGCCGAATAGGGTATTGAGCTATCATGCGGCAAAATCACCAATGAGTAGAAACGAACGTGATGCGTTAGTCGCGCATGAAAAAACTGCCATTATTAGAGAGCGCGACAACCTAAAAAACATAGAGAATTATTTATAAAAATCAATATTATAATATATTTTACCTTTCGAAAATCACTGCCACAGTGATACACTAAAAAGTAATTTATCCGTAGTTGTAGGGAATATCATGCGTAAAATATTCGAATTCAATGTAAAAGGGCGCAAAGTTAAAGTTATCAACCATTGGTTCGGTGGAATGAAATTGTATGTTGATGGAAATATTAAAGACACAGATAGTAGTTTGTTTGCTTTTGGCAAAACAGCGTTGTTGTCTACAGGTTTAGATGATCACGGTGTGTTAGAAATATTGCCTATTTCTAGAATGTTGTCAGTAGAAATAGATGCAGTGTTAAACAACAACAAAAAATTACAACATGTATATAGCTCTCATCGACGATTAAGCTTGCAACAACAACGTTTAGCTAAATGATCTTTTGTCACTGACAATATATATTCGCAGTAAATGTGTATTGTCTAGAAAGGGTAATGCGTAAAAATATCATCAATTAATCTATTTAGGTTGTTCTTGTCATTATTTATTTTTGCAAAGGTGCGTAAGCCTGCTATTTGAATTTGTACATGGTTTGCGAGCTCTTCTGCACTTTTATGTTGTTCAACTTCTCCCTTTTGTTGGGCTTCTTCGATAATCACGACGAATTGTTGTAAAATTTCGGCTAAATGCGCTTTTGTCACATTAAGTAAGTCTTGATTCTCATCGGTTAGTTCGCCAATTGTTTTAGATAACATGCAAATACCATTAGGAGCATTGTCTTGTGAATCTATGACCAAGTTTTTAACAAATGCTCGAAGTGCTTCAAGCGGTGAACTATGCTGTTCTTTATAATGAGCTAGTTGAGCAATACCTAAATCTGTGTAATTTCTTAATGTTTCTTTAAATAAACCATCTTTACTACCAAAAGCGGCATAAATGCTACCAGGACGCATGTCAATTTCGTCTTGTAAATTTCGCATTGACGTTGCATGAAAACCTTTTTTCCAATACAGGTTGGTAGCTTTGTTGATAACTTCCTGACGATCAAACTTTGCTATATTTGCCATAATTTTCTCATACTCTTTAAGCAAGTATTGAACAATCGTTCAATTGTATGGCTTTATGGCAACTAGGTAAAGAGGGTAATTGTTGGTTTCTATCTGATTCATCACTAATAAATATTTATTTTAAATTATATTATTAATAAAAAACAAAAACATAAGATAAAAGTCACGTATGTATTGAGCAATCGTTCAAAATGTACTTGAACGTTCGTTCATGACGTTCTATAGTCTACCCATGCATTAGCGAATAAATGAACAGTTACATTCTATTAGATACTAATAATGCAACTGTTTATCGAAAAAACATTATTAACGATACAACTTAGGAGAAACAGAAATGAGTGACTTTACTTTACATACGTTAGAAACCGCACCTGAGAAAAGTATAGAAATGCTTCAAGATGCTAAAAAACAAATGGGGAGTATTCCAGGGCTGTATGCTGTAATGGCTGAATCCCCTGAAACCTACAAAGGCTATAATGCATTACATGCTTTATTCGAAGCAACGTCTTTTGACGCTGAAGAGCTTACGGTTGTTTGGCAAACCATTAATGTAGAGCACGAGTGCCATTACTGTGTGCCTGCACATAGTGCAATTGCTAACTCTATGAAGGTTGATTCTGCTATCACAGAGGCTCTGCGTAATGAAACTGAATTACCTTCAGCTAAATTACAAGCACTTCATGATTTCACTTTAGCCATGGTGCGTGAACGTGGCGAAGTTTCAGCCGAAACGCTTAATGCCTTTTACCAAGCTGGCTATGGTCAAAAACAAGTGTTAGAAGTTATTCTTGGCTTATCACAAAAAGTGATCAGCAATTATGTGAACCATGTTGCAAAAACACCGGTTGATGCTATGTTCAAAGACTTTACGTGGACAAAAAAAGAAGTAAACTAACGCCATTTCTAAATTCATTAGCAGGAGTATTAGCAATGAGTGATCAATACCAACCGCCGAAAGTGTGGAGTCAAGATGCTGAAAGCGGTGGAAAGTGGGCGAGTATCAATCGGCCAGTATCAGGTGCTACTTATGAAAAAACATTACCTGTAGGAGAGCATGCTTTACAACTTTACTCTATGGCTACACCTAATGGGCAAAAAGTCACCATAATGTTAGAGGAGTTATTAGCACAAGGGAAGGGCGCAGATTATGACGCGCACTATATTGATATAGGCGAAGGAGAACAGTTCTCGTCTGGTTTTGTTGATATCAACCCTAATAGTAAAATTCCTGCGCTACTGGATCGCGAAAACAATAAACAAGTAAAGGTATTCGAATCAGCTTCTATCTTAGTTTATCTTGCTGAAAAATTTAACGCGTTATTACCGAATAATGGTATTGAGCGAACAACAGTGATGAATTGGTTATTTTGGTTACAGGGTGCTGCGCCCTATTTAGGTGGAGGGTTTGGCCACTTTTATGCTTATGCGCCTGAAAAATTTGAATACCCAATCAATCGTTTTACCATGGAAATTAAACGACAGTTAGATGTATTAGATAAACAACTTGAAAACAAAGCTTTTATAGTCGGTGATACGCTTTCCATTGCTGATATTGCCATTTGGCCATGGTATGGCAACTTAGTATTGGGTAATCTTTATGATGCAGAACAATTTTTGCAAGTAAAAGACTATACCCACGTACGGCGCTGGGCCAAAGAATTACTATCACTGCCTTCATTTCAACGCGGTCAAATTGTAAACCGTAGCTGGGGAGAAAAGTGGCAGCAGCTAAAAAATAGACACAGTGCGCAAGACATCGATAATGTGTTAGCGCTAAAGCATGAATAATACTCAGCCTATTTTCCACAAGGATTTATATGACCGCAAAGATTAACATTGACATCATTTCAGACGTAGTTTGTCCTTGGTGTATTGTGGGTTACAAGCATTTAGCAGCTGCAATTGCCGAGTTAAACATACAAGATAAGGTAGAAATACAGTGGCAACCGTTCGAACTTAATCCTGATATGCCATCTGAAGGTGAAGAGCTAAGCGCCCATATGGCAAGAAAATATGGTTCATCAAAGGCAGAAAGTGAGCAAGCCAGAAGAAACATAACCCAAGCAGCGGCTGAATATGGATTTCATTTCAATTATGTTGAAGGTATGAAAATTGTGAACACTTTTAATGTTCACTTACTGCTTGATTATGCGCATTCCCTTGGTTTACAAACAGCGCTAAAAATGCGTTTGTTCAGCGCTTATTTTTGCGAAAATAAAGATATATCAAATAAAGCGGTTCTTACTAAGGAAGCTGAAGAAGTAGGCATAACCTCTGAACAATCAACCGCAGCTTTTGAAGATAATGAAATTAAGCAGCGTGTTAAAGCCCTTGAATCACAATGGCAATCAATGGGAGTATCTGGAGTGCCTACCGTTATTTTTAATCGTACATCGGCTTTAACTGGGGCACAGCCTCAAGAGACCTACAAACAAGCATTGTTATCACTGATGAAACAGTAGTCATAAGTGTATGAAAGAGGCTAATAGCAAAAATTATTAACGTTTTTCATGAGTTTTCTTACACTTTTCTACTACTTTTTATTTAAATAAGGGTTTATCTTTGATTAGAGTCTGTTGATCTTTCGGGTTTAGTTCGAACAAAATTTAATCTCGAAAGGTCAATAGCCCCTACTTATTTTCTAAAAAATGCAATGGTGCTTTATGAAATTTTCAGTGTTCCTAATAGCTATAGCATGTATGAGTTGTAGCCAGAAGCAGCTTTATCAAATAGGGCAGGAACAACAAAAGAATGCCTGCATAAAGCATGCTATGACTGAGTCTGAATACCGTGAATGCTTACGTGCTGAGCAAGTAAGCCATAAAGAATATAAAAAAATAAGACAACAAGTGATCGAAGATAAATAACCAATGTATCACTTGTTTTCTACTTTCCAAATATTGGTACTTTGTTATGATCCCCGATCACCAAATTAGCAACGTTGTTATTTATAAGGGTTGCTTAGGCCATTGTTGTTTACTGATATACCGATGGTAAAAAAACCAACTGCACCATAACACACCAGAAATTCCAAGGGCGGCAATAATAGCGGGCTTAGGGTTTGATATCGAACTTACAGAACCTGCATACGACGCAATTGTTGCATAGGGAGCCGTACTTAGTACCCAAGCGAGAAAGAACCGATGAAAGGGCATCTGTGCAATGCCGGCTAAACAAGCTGATACTTCCGGTAATATTGGCATGGCCCGAGAGAGTAAAATAAAGATAAACCCATGTTGCTTAAAAGTTGAACTGGCTTTATCACGTTCTGTTTTGTCTTTTATTATTGTTTGTAGCACGAATTCACCATAGCGTGAACTTAACCAATAGCCAACAAATCCAGCTAAAGTCATACCCATTAAACTAGCGATTAGGGCAACATGAAAGCCAAGAAAATACCCCGCTAATAAAATAATGGTTAATGTAGGTACAGCGATAAACAAATCAGCGAATAGTAGCGCTACTACGATACTAAACACATACCCTTGATGGCTACTTTTAGCAATGATTAACCAGTGTTTAATTTGTTCGATAGACAATATTCCTGTTGATTTAATGAACAAAAACGTTAATGCAAAACATGTTGCCATTATTAGCATCACTTTTAATAATGCGAGCATATCTAGGCTCCTATGGGTAAATTATCGAAATTGAAATATTGCTTGGCGCTTGATGCAGGCTCATCTTAGATTTCTTATATACAGGTGGCCCTGTAAACCCTACTTTTTGTTTATTTGAGAACCCTAAACCTTCTTTTGGATAAATACCTGTCCAATTTTTCGTTACTTTTCCATCTTGGTTTTCATCATGTAATACTTTAATGGCAAATTCTTTTTCTTTGATGTTAAAAGTAAAAAGTTGCGTTTTATCAGTGACTAATTGAGTTTGACTCATCAGCGCTTGTTGATGCTGCTTAGGAAATCCTTCTTTTGCAAAAATCATCACGATGATGTTTCCTTGCCGCACTACGTCAATATTTAACACCTCAATGGTTACTTCTTTTGCTTTAACTAACATAGGCGTTACCGTAAATATTATTGTTAAAAGTAATCGTTTAATATTCATAAAGTTATCCTTAATATTTTTTCATCATATTTTTAGCGAATGATGGTGCAATGCGTAGTAATAGTTTTAGGAGCTTTACTTTTCCTAAAGCATGTTCAATTGTGTTTGTTTCAAGCCCTTTTAATATCTGTTCAGCGGCTTTTTCGGAAGAGAGTTTATTTACGCCTCTTCCAGCTGTCATTGGTGTATCGACTAACGGTAAAAATACTTGTTGTACGTGTATATTTGTCTTTGCTAATTGATAGCGTAATGATTGTGAAAAGTTGTTTAATGCGGCCTTAGTAGCGCAGTAAACCGCAGAACTAGTTTTCGGTGCTAAGGCAAGCCCTGAATTTACATTTAATATGATAGATTTTTCTTGATGTAATAGAGTGGGTAACAACTGATGTGTTAACAGACAAACACTGGTTAAATTAACATTAACTTCATCTATAATGTGCTGCGTTAGAAAAGTATCATCAATGAATAACTGACAATACTGGACAGCGGCATTGTTAATAAGTAAGTCGATATATTGGTATTCATTGACAATTTTTTCAGCAACAACCTTGGTTTCATTTGGTTTGGATAAATCGGCTTTTAGTGTAGTAATACCTGAAAATTGCTCTCGCAAGGCATTAAGTTTAGTTTGATCTCTTGCGATAACAATTAATTCATTATCAGAAAAAAGTTGTTTAACGAGCTGATAACCAATACCTGAAGTTCCACCTGTTATCACAATGCGTCTGTTTTTAAGTTCCATCGTTTGATCTCAATATATGTTAATCTGTAGCAAATTTTATCGTCGTAATATTCACAACACATTAACCGAGGTTAACAGTGACAACATTTTTTCAATATGTGCAAACGGAAGGAGAACGGGTTAGCAAAGAAAAGGGGCAATATGTTTTTAATCAAGGCGATCAAGAAGATGCCATATATTTTGTGCAGTCAGGTTTATTAAAAGCATTTTACACCTCAGAACAAGGCAAAGAATCTATAAAGTCGTTTTTATCTGCCAATGATGTTATTGGTAGCTTAACTGCACTTTATTTGCGTCAATCAAGCTCTTTTAGTCTAATCAGTTTAGCACCCACCGTATTAATTAAACTGTCATTTAAAGCCATTTTAATGCAGGCGAAACATGATATTATTTTTGCTAATGAGTTAAATGACCTGTTACTTACACTTGCCTTAAAAAAAGAAACACGAGAATATGAATTGTTATGTTTAACAGCAGAACAACGCTATGCAAAGCTTATTGAATCGACACCCACATTATTACAAAACGTTACACAAAGTGATTTGGCAAGCTATTTAGGCGTTACTCCTGTAGGTTTAAGTCGAATAAAAAAACGGTTATTTACGCGTTAACCTCATAAGGAAAATAGCGATGAAAATACAAAAAACAATTGCGTCGGTGATATTGATTATGTTGTTCTCACTAATAGGTCATAGCCAAGCGGCACAACAAATATCAACAATCGATTTTATTAAAATTAACAACCCCTATAGCAAAGAAGCACTTTATTTTTATGAAAATAACTGGCAAGTGCTACGTGAAAAAGCTATGAATAAAGGCTTTATTGATTCCTTCATGTTAATTAAGGTACCTGCAACGCCTCAAGCACCTTTTCATCTGATGCTAATTACGACTTATCGGAATAACGAACAGTTTGAATCACGAGAAAAAAATTTTAGTCAGTTAATGTCGGGCTCTACAGGCCCTATGTTGTTAAACAATGTGCCTCCTGAACAGTTTAGAACCATGATTTTTAATAAAACAAGTTCTGTAGTTGTCACTTCTGAGAAATAAATATGCAATTAATAAATTATCTAAATGAATGCTTTTATACAAAACACACTTTATTACAGCTAAGCCATATCTCTGCTAATAAGTTAGCGTATCTGCAACAGCAAAAGGTGATGCCAACAGCATCCTATCGTTTAACCATCCAAACGAGTTGCCAATCATTTTTAGCTGACCATTCTGAAGAAAGTGTTCAAGAGTATTATGCGAAAGGTTACGTAAAGTGGTTGGGTGTTGTTGAAGCGTTAATTGAACCGGCAGATATTTATCAATATTTTAATAAAAATTATCGACTTACAATTCAACAGTTAAAGCAACAAGGTTTTGTTTGTCATGACGAAAAACTACATGCCAATATAGATGAACATATTACCCAAGAATGGCAGCATTTTTTAAATGGAACTTATGGTCTATGTACCGCTTCTGGATTAGTACAAGATATTGCTCGAAAAGAATTTGCTATTACGTCTATTAATGAGTTAATTGCTGAAAATGAAACATCCCCTGATTTAGTGCGCTTAGAAAAGGCGGTTAATTTATTAGATAGTGCAAGCGCATTGTTTGCTCCACACGAAAGAATTAACAGTTCACGTAATCGTTTAGTCGATCAAATACGGAAAAAATATCAATTAACCTCTCCACAAATAACGTAAGGCAAAAGAATGGATATTACGCTACTTGCGAATAATGATGATTATGATCACGTGCTCGAAGTGTTGTTACAGCTACGACCACAATACAATAAAAAAACATTAGCGGAACAAATCAAGAAACAGCAGCAAACAGGTTATAATATTGTGTACGTTAAAGATAACGGCAAAGTTTTGGCCGTTGCAGGGTTTGTTATTGGCGAAAAGCTTGCATGGGGTAAATATTTATACGTCGATGATTTAGTAACAAATGAAGCATTTCGTTCAGCTGGGATTGGCCATGATATTTTAACTTGGTTAGAAGAATTTGCTAAAGAGCAGGGGTGTAGCCAATTACACCTAGATTCTGGCGTTCAACGGTATTCTGCACACAAGTTTTATCTACGAGAAGGGTTTGTAATAGCAAGCCATCATTTTTCTAAAACAGAGTTGGTATAATTTCATACTGATTCTTTAGTCATCATGTTCAAAATAAAGGGAATGGAAGGTCAATGTCGGAGAATAAAAGTGCATTGCATACTGAATGGCAGCTATTACAAAATCAATGTGATAGTTATGAAAAATATGCATTACTCATCAAGCTTGTATGTGTTTTTATGCTGTTTAATGCATTTGTTTTTAATGGAATTTCAATGTATTTAGTGTTGTTTATTTTATTAATGTGGGGGCAAGAAGCGATTTGGAAAACCTTTCAATCACGGATTGAACAACGCATTATTATTCTTGAACAGGCGATAATGGATGCAACATCTTCAATTCATCCATTTCAATTTCAACGTGAATTTATAGCCAATCGACCAAGTCAATTAACACTGATAAAAACATATCTACAACAGTCTATTAGGCCTACTGTAGCGTATACTTACCTTGGTTTGTTATTGATAGTTTTTATACGTTGTTATCTGTGGTAATGGTAACCATCAGTAATTTTTAGCTATAAAAAAAGCCGGCAAACCGGCTTTTTTCGAATTAACGATTTATTAGCTGTTTAAGGCTGTTACTGGCTCAACAAATTCAAAACCTAAGTTTTCAGCAACTTCTTTGACAGTCACTTTACCATCAATAACATTCAAGCCGTTTAATAAGTGCTTGTCATCATTTAACGCTTGCTTATAGCCTTTATTGGCTAGTTGAATGATGTACGGTAATGTTGCATTATTTAATGCAAATGTCGAAGTTCTTGGCACTGCACCCGGCATATTAGCAACACAATAATGCACTACATCATCAACAATGAAGGTTGGATCAGCATGAGTTGTAGGTTTTGAAGTTTCAATACAACCGCCTTGATCAATAGCAACGTCAACAATAGCAGAACCAGGTTTCATGTTTTTTATGTGTTCTTTGGTCACAAGCTTAGGTGCAGCTGCACCTGGAATTAACACTCCACCAATGACTAAGTCTGCTTCAAGCACATGCTTTTCTAAGGCATCGGCCGTAGAATAAATAGCTTTGATACGGTTGCCGAATTGATCATCAAGTTTACGTAAAACATTAACGTTACGATCCAACACAACAACATCAGCGCCCATACCTACAGCCATTTTCGCTGCATTAGCACCAACCATACCGCCACCAATGATAGCAACCTTAGCTGGCTCAACACCCGGTACGCCACCTAATAACATGCCTTGGCCTGCGTTTGATTTTTCAAGGGCTTGTGCGCCAGCTTGAATTGACATACGACCAGCAACTTCTGACATTGGTGCTAACAAAGGTAAACCACCTTGATTATCGGTTACTGTTTCATAAGCAATACAGATTGCTTTACTTTTTACTAAATCTTGAGTTTGAGGTAAATCAGGTGCTAGGTGAAGGTAAGTAAATAGAATTTGACCTTCGCGTAACATTGCACGCTCAATTGCTTGTGGTTCTTTAACTTTTACAATCATCTCAGCTTGTGCAAAAACATCACTAGCAGTAGGTAAGATAGTTGCGCCAATGTCTGTGTAATCTTGGTCGGTAAAACCAATTCCACTTCCCGCTTGGGTTTCTACCACGACTTGATGCCCATGAGCGATCAGCTCTCTTGCACTAGCCGGAACCATACCAACACGATACTCATGGTTTTTTATTTCTTTTGGTACACCAATAATCATATTTATTTGCTCTTAGTTTGCTCTATTGAAATATGGTGCTAGTATAGTTGCGAATCTTTAGAATAACCTGTCGTTATTTGAGTATTTTAAGAATTTATCACTATATAAATAGAATTTAATAGAGAAATATAAAGAAATGGCTGACAATGAGAAAAAACTTGATCGTATCGACAAAAACATTCTATCTGAATTACAGAGAGATGGTCGGCTTTCTAATGTAGAACTGTCTAAAAGGGTTGGCCTTAGTCCTACACCATGTTTGGAAAGGGTTAAGCGATTAGAGTCTGACAATTATATTATCGGCTACCAAGCAACACTTAACCCACAAAAGTTAGAAGCAGCCTTATTAGTGTTTGTCGAAATTACCCTGACACGAACCAGTCCTGATGTATTTGATGATTTCTCTAAGGCAGTGCAAGAAATTGATGTGATTCAAGAATGTCATTTAGTCTCAGGTGATTTTGATTTTTTGTTAAAAACACGTGTGTCAGATATGGCAGCTTATCGAGAATTACTTGGCGATACACTATTAAAACTTCCATTTGTCAGTGAAAGTAGAACTTATGTTGTCATGGAAGAAGTAAAATTGACGAATATCCTACCAATTAAGCGATAAACCATTTATCTAGCTCGTTTAGTTTGGTATTTTAGCGGTTATAAAAAGAAGTTTTGTAAAAAGGAAAGTAGATTGTCAGATCAAGTAGCGCCAAACAGTAAACTAAATGGTATTCAACGACTGTTAGAAGCAGGGTTGTTGGTGTCGTGTGTTTTTGCCATGTTTATGATGATCGCGTTATACAGTTTTGACCCAGCAGACCCTGGTTGGTCGCAAACAGGGTATCAGAATGATATACGTAACTTAGGCGGTGCAGTAGGGGCTTTTCTTTCTGATTTATTTTTAAATTTATTTGGCGCCGTTGCTTATATTTTGCCTTTTGTCATTGCATTAACTGGATGGCTAACGTTTCAAAAATATTATAAATTGATGCAGATTGACTATCTAACCTTAGGGCTTAAATTTATTGGCTTCATCATGTTTTTTATTGGTATAACTGCCATCGCAAGCATGAATTTTGATGATGTATTTTACTTTTCTGCCGGTGGCATCATTGGTGATGTAATAAGCCAAGGGGTTTTACCTTATTTATCTTTTGTTGGTAGTACGTTACTGTTTTTAATGTGTTTAGCCACGGGTTTTGTATTATTAACTGGCTTATCTCTGATACGTTTAATTGACTTGTTAGGTGAACACACAATTAATGGGGTAATTGCATTAGCTGATTTGCCCGCTTGGATAAAAGACAAGTTCAGTGCTTCTATGCAAGAAACGCCTACTTCTGGTGTAAGTTATTCAGATAACAATTCTGTTGTATTAACCACAGACCAACCTCTTGAAGAATACGACAATGAGCCAGAAGAAGAATCTCAGCCTTTCGCTAATCTAGACAGCATTACAGCAAGTAACACAGAACAGCCTTTTGCTGAAAGTAAAGACGACATACCATTTCGTGATAATGAACCTTATGTGTCAATTGATGACTTAATGGGTGAACCACTCGCGATTAATGTACAAGAGCACGTTAGTGCGGAAGAAATAACCGCTGCATTAGAACCAGTAGATCAAATACATGTTGAAGAACCTACTAGCTCCACTGATCAAGTAGACGAACACTCGAACAAAGTAAAAGATGTTGGTTTACCACCTTTATCGTTATTAGATAAACCTAATAAGAAACAACACCCAATATCGCAAGATGAACTTGATCAAGTCAGTCGTTTAGTAGAAGAGAAGCTTTTAGAGTTTGGCGTTAAAGCTGATGTAGTTGACGTATTACCAGGTCCTGTGATCACGCGTTTTGAATTAGATTTAGCCCCAGGGGTTAAAGTAAGCAAAATAACGAACCTTTCCAAAGATATTGCTCGTTCATTATCAGCTAAATCAGTACGGGTAGTTGAAGTTATCGAAGGTAAGTCAGTTATTGGTATTGAGTTACCAAATAAATATCGTGAAACAGTGTTTTTTGCAGATGTGTTACATTGTGATGCGTTTAAGAAATCTAAATCTAACCTAGCGATGGGGATCGGAAGCGATATTTCAGGAAACCCTGTAGTGGCTGATCTTGCTAAAATGCCACACTTATTAGTTGCTGGTACAACAGGTTCAGGTAAGTCAGTTGCCGTTAATACAATGATTGTTAGTATCTTGTATAAGTCACCACCACAAGATGTACGTATGATCATGATTGATCCAAAACAAGTAGAGTTGTCAGTGTATGACGGAATACCTCATTTACTCTCTGAGGTCGTAACTGACATGAAAGAAGCCGCTAACGCCTTGCGTTGGTGTGTTGGTGAAATGGAGCGTCGTTATCAATTAATGTCTAAGTTAGGCGTAAGAAACCTTAAAGGCTTCAATGATAAAGTAAGTAAAGCAATAGAAGCTGGCGAGCCAATGATTGACCCATTATGGCAACCGACCGATGCATTTACACAAACTCCACCGACATTAGAAAAGCTGCCTTCTATTGTTATCATTGTTGATGAATTTGCTGACATGATGATGATTGTTGGTAAAAAAGTAGAAGAGTTAATTGCACGTATTGCGCAAAAGGCAAGGGCTGCGGGTATTCATTTAATTTTAGCTACTCAGCGTCCTTCAGCAGATGTAATAACAGGATTAATTAAAGCGAATATACCTACGCGTATGGCGCTAAGGGTTCAATCAAGAATTGAATCACGTATTATTTTAGATCAGCAAGGTGCTGAACAATTACTTGGTATGGGTGATATGTTTTATTTACCCCCTGGTGAAGCAATTCCTATGCGTGTTCATGGTGCATTTGTTGATGACCATGAAGTACACGCTGTTGTGTCTGACTGGAAATCACGCGCAGAGCCAGACTACATAGAAGATATTCTATCAGGTCAAGGTGAGCAAGATGTGTTATTACCGAGTGAACAAGCCGAAGCGAGTGAAGACGCAGAGCTTGATGCATTATATGATGAAGCATTAGCGTTTGTCACAGAAACCCGACGCGTGTCGATTTCTAGTATTCAACGAAAATTTAGAATTGGTTATAACCGAGCGGCTCGTATTGTTGAAGATATGGAAGCGCAAGGCGTAGTGAGTATGCCAGGCCAAAATGGTGCGCGTGAAGTATTAGCACCACCTCCAATTAAGGATTAATTTTATGAAGTATCAATCATTAATCAACCTAGTGCTTGCTGGTAGCTTATTCTCTACTGGCAGTACTTATGTTGTGGCAGAACAAACAGTTGTCATAAAAAATACCCACAGTGAAATGTCAGATAAACAATTACTAAAAACACGTCTAGCGAAGCTAGAGCATTTTTCAGCAGCTTTTGCTCAACAAGTTAGTGATGGTGCAGGTACCGAACTGCAACGTACAACAGGTAAACTTGCAGTACAAAAACCTAATTTAGTGTATTGGCATACGAAGCAACCCGAAGAATCGTTGATTGTCTCTGACGGTGAATCATTGTGGCTATTTGATCCTTTTATTGAGCAAGCCACCGCTTATAGTTTACAAGATTCTATTGCCAACACACCCATTTTGTTACTGACCAGTGATGATGACCAACTATGGGCTCAATATCAGGTAATTAAGCAGTCTGATATGCATTTTACGCTATCTTCTATTGACGATAATGCCCAAGTACAATCTCTTTCGATTACCTTTGAACCAACATCCGTCAATATTAAACAATTCACGATTACTGACGCCACGGGGCAAGTAAGTGATATAGTTCTGTCAGAGGTGGATAGTCAGAGTAAAATAGACGCGGAACTCTTTCAATTTAAAGTGCCTGAAGGTGTGTATTTAGATGACCAACGCTAATGGCGAGTTAGCGCTCGGCTTTGACGATAAAATACATGAATTTCAGCCGCTAGCAGCACAGCTTCGTCCTCGTACTTTGGATGAATATGTCGGCCAGCAACATATTCTCGCTCCGCGAATGCCACTTCATCAAGCTATTGGCCAAGGTAAGTGTCATTCTTTAATTTTTTGGGGGCCGCCAGGGACAGGTAAAACGACCTTAGCTGAAATTATTGCAACTCATGCAAATGCAGATATCGCTAGAGTTTCTGCGGTCACGAGTGGGATAAAAGAAATTAGACAAGCTATTGATGATGCAAAAGCGAGAGCCATTCATCAGCATAAACGTACTATTTTATTTGTTGATGAAGTTCATCGATTTAATAAAAGCCAGCAAGACGCCTTTTTACCCTTCATTGAAGACGGTACTATTATTTTTATTGGCGCTACAACAGAAAACCCAGCCTTTGAACTCAATAAAGCCATTTTATCACGGGCGCGCGTATACAACTTAAAAAAACTGTCTGAGCAGGAACTTTCATTAGTGTTATCACGTGCGTTAGCACATATTTTACAAACAAAAACATTGTCAGTCTCATTACCCGAAAAATCAGCAAAACAACTTGTACTATTAGCAGATGGTGATGCGCGAAGGTTATTAAACTTGCTTGAAAACTGTATTGATCTAGCTGAGCCAAATAAAAATACAATTGAGATCACTCTAGCTACCATAAAACAAGTTGCTGGTAATAAAATTGCGTTATATGACAAAGGTGGCGATGCCTTTTATGATTTGATCAGCGCATTTCATAAATCGGTACGAGGATCAGACCCTGATGCAGCCTTGTATTGGTATGCTCGTATTCTAACTGGCGGTGGTGATGCGTTATATGTGGCAAGAAGATTACTGGCGATAGCAAGTGAAGATATTGGAAACGCCGATCCAAGAGCAATGCAGTTAGCAATTAATGCCTGGGATACCTTTCAACGAGTGGGTCCAGCTGAAGGTGAACGAGCAATCGCTCAAGCTACCGTATATATGGCTTTAGCACCAAAAAGCAATGCAGTATATTCCGCGTTTAAACAAGCATTATCGTTGGCTAAAGAAACCAGCTCATTAGATGTTCCTTTACACTTAAAAAATTCAACCAGTAGCATTACCAAAGAGCTTGGTCACGGGCAAGAATATCGCTACGCGCATAATGAGCCGAACGCATTTGCTGCCGGAGAGAATTATTTTCCACCTGAAATTTGCCATACGAGTTTTTATCAACCTACTGATCGTGGTTTAGAAAAGCAATTAAAAGATAAGTTAGCATTTTTACAACAATTAAACGGGCAGTCAGATGACCAGCGCTATTAATCAAGTCACCTTATACGCATTAGTTGCATTAGGTGGTGCCGCTGGTGCAAGTTTCCGATTTTTTCTTTCGCAATTAATCTTTAATTGGTTAGGAAAGGGATTCCCTTTTGCCACGTTGGCGGTTAATATTTCCGGTTCGTTGATCATGGGCACTTTATACGGTTTAATAGAACAAGGTGTCATCGAAGTGAGCGTTTATCGCACACTTATCGGAATTGGTTTTTTAGGAGCCTTCACAACATTTTCAACATTTTCGCTCGATACCTTGCTCTTAATGCAACAAGGCGAAATAATGAAAGCCATAATCAATGTACTACTTAATGTCAGCTTATGTATATTAGCAGCTGGTTTAGGTATGTATTTAGTTACTCTTTTACACAAATAAACTTTAGACGTGAATGAACAATGCTTGATGCAAAATATTTAAGAACAGACGTAGCGGCAACAGCAGCTATATTAGCAAAACGTGGTTTTACTTTAGATACCGCTTTATTAACGCAGTTAGAAGAACAACGTAAAGCGATACAAGTCAAAACACAAGAATTACAAAGTCAACGCAATACCCGTTCTAAGTCCATTGGCCAAGCAAAAGCTCGCGGCGAAGACATTCAGCCTTTATTAGCAGAGGTTGGTAAACTTGGCGATGAACTAGAAGCGGCGAAACAAGAGCAAGAAAAGGTATTGGCGCAAATTAATGACATTGCTTCTGCGATACCTAATTTAACTGATGAATCAGTACCTATGGGTGAAAGTGAAGACGATAATATTGAGGTTCGCAAATGGGGAACCCCTAAGACGTTCGAATTTGATGTTAAAGATCATGTTGATTTAGCAACTGCACTTGATAAAGGCTTAGATTTTGAAAGTGGTGCAAAGCTTGCCGGTACACGTTTCGCTGTCATGCGTGGCGGTATTGCAAAGTTACACCGTGCATTAGCACAATTTATGTTAGACGTGCATACTGAAGAACATGGCTACGAAGAAATGTATGTACCTTACTTAGTTAATCATGACTCATTATATGGAACAGGGCAGTTACCTAAATTTGGTGAAGACTTATTCCATACTGATTTAGCATCAAGACAATTTTCATTGATCCCAACAGCTGAAGTACCACTTACTAATTTAGTTCGTGATGAAATAGTCGACGAAAATACCTTGCCGATTAAAATGTGTGCCCATACACCTTGTTTTCGAAGTGAAGCGGGATCATCAGGTCGCGATATTCGTGGTTTGATCCGTCAACATCAATTCGATAAAGTTGAAATGGTGCAACTTGTAAAACCTTCTGAGTCTATGAAAGCGTTAGACGAATTAACCGGCCATGCTGAAAAGATACTGGAAAAACTAGGTTTACCTTTTCGCACAGTCGTTTTATGTACAGGAGACATTGGTTTTAGTGCGACGAAAACCTTTGACATTGAAGTGTGGTTACCGGCTCAAAATACGTATCGTGAAATTTCTTCGTGTTCAAATATGGGAGATTTCCAAGCACGTAGAATGCAAGCACGTTTTCGTAATAGTGAAACCAATAAGCCTGAATTGTTGCATTCATTAAATGGCTCTGGGTTAGCGGTTGGACGTACACTGGTAGCGGTACTTGAAAACTATCAACAAGCTGACGGCAGCATTGAAATACCAGAAGTGCTGCGCCCATACATGAAAGGCGCAACCAAAATCGGCTAAGAGATACTTTATAAAAGGGGTCAGGTACAATTTATTAAATGTACCTGACCCCTTTTTTGCTTTTAAAGAAATTATGTTACAGCATACAAGGTCTACTTAAGCCTAACACATATTTGGTTGGAGTTTTTTTTGAAAAGTATAGCTATACAAATTATTGTATTTTTTCTTATTTTTCAGTTTTTGTCGTTTATCAAGCAAATTGATATGCTTTCTACTGATACCTCGATGGCATCGGAGCAATTTGTACTTGAAACAACAATAGGGCAAACAGTTTCGTTAACTCCTACCAAAAAAACAGTACTTTATTTCTTTGCTCCTTGGTGCAGTGTTTGCCACGCAAGTATTGGCAACCTTCAAGCCGTTTATGAAAAAAATCCACATATCGATGTTATTGCAATTGGTTTAGACTTCATCGAACAAGAGGAAGTTGATCGTTTTGTCAGTCGTCATCAACTAACGTTCCCCGTTGCATACGGTAATGAATCTATTAAAAAAGCATACAAAGTGCTCGGATATCCAAGTTATTACATTATAGATGAACAAAATACTGTTATTTCTAAATCAATGGGATATTCAACGGAAATAGGTCTTTATATTAGATCACTTTAGTTCTTCTGATCTTACGCTTGATTGTGTACACTTAGGGTTTCATAAAATCAACAAAGCTAAATCGAACGATGCACATTTCTTCACATTTCGATAGCGGAAACATTGACGTTATTGATGCCACCAATATTAAAGATATTAAGTTGGCAATAAAAAAAGATAATCATTCTGAGTTTTATCAATGGTTTCATTTCAACGTTCATAATAATGAACATACCGAACATATTTTTCATATTACCAATGCAGGCCAAGCAGCTTATGTTGAAGGCTGGCAAGATTACCAAGCCGTAGCCTCCTATGACCGAGAGCATTGGTTCCGTGTACCAACCCAATTTGATGGGCAAAATTTAACCATCACCTTTACTCCAGAATTTGATAGCACATATTTTGCGTATTTTGCTCCATATAGTTATGACCGACACCAGTCATTAATACATAACGCACAATTGAGCGACGCCTGTCAGTTACAGTTACTTGGTCATACGCTTGATGGCCGAGATATTAGTGTTTTAAAAGTAGGGCAAGAAGCAGAAGGTAAGCCAGTTATCTGGTTAACCGCTCGCCAACATCCTGGCGAAACCATGGCTGAATGGTTCATGGAAGGCTTTATAGAACGACTGCTCGACATTGATGATGGTGTAGCTGTTAGTCTATTAAATACCGCTGTTTTTTATCTTGTACCAAATATGAATCCTGATGGTTCAGTTAGAGGACATTTAAGAACGAACGCTGCAGGGGTAAACCTAAATCGTGAATGGGACAACCCAACGATGGAAAATAGCCCAGAAGTATACCTAGTCCGTGAAAAAATGCTGGCTACCGGCGTTGATATGCACTTAGATATACATGGTGACGAAGCCCTACCTTATAACTTCGTTGCAGGTGGTGAAGGCATTCCGTCATACGATGAGCGATTAGCAAAATTAGAAAACTCCTTTAAAGATATCTTGCTTGCTATTACACCTGAGTTTCAAGATGATAAAGGTTACGAAAAAGATGAACCTGGAAAAGCGAACTTAAGCTTAGGATCTAACTGGGTGGGTGAGCAATTTAATTGTTTAGCATACACACTAGAAATGCCTTTTAAAGATAATATATTGCTACCAGATACAGAAATGGGCTGGTCAGATAACCGTAGTAGAATATTGGGTAAAGATGTATTAACGGCTATCTATCATCTTGTTGATGATTTAAGATAATAAAAATTTAATAATTATAATAATTTCAGGAGTTTGCAGTGGAACAATTTGTTAATACGCTTAACAGTTACATTTGGAGTTCTTACCTTATCTATTTATGTTTAGGTGCGGGTATTTTCTTTTCAGTGTTAACACGTTTTGCACAGATACGCCATTTTAGAGAAATGTGGCGCTTATTAATGTCAGGGAAAAGTTCAGAAAAAGGGATCTCGTCTTTCCAGGCACTGGCAGTATCCTTATCTGGTCGCGTGGGAACTGGTAATATTGCCGGTGTTGCAGCGGCTATAGGTTTTGGCGGGCCAGGTGCTGTATTTTGGATGTGGGTTGTTGCCTTCTTAGGCGCTGCGACTGCATATGTTGAGTCAACTAGCGCGCAAATTTTCAAAGAAGAAGAAAACGGCGTTTATCGTGGTGGTCCAGCTTATTACTTTGAAAAAGCGATGGGGCAAAAATGGTACGCTTGGATATTTGCGTTAGCGACAATTGTTGCATGTGGCTTATTGCTCCCTGTTGTGCAATCGAATGGTATCGGTGATTCACTCGTTAATGTATTTGGCGAAGGTGGCACGGTTAACTCATTCATGGGCGAATTACCATTAACGAAAGTATATGCCGCGGTATTTATTGTATTAATGCTTGGTTTCATTATTTTTGGTGGTGTTAAGCGTATAGCAAGTTTCACACAGATTGTTGTCCCGTTCATGGCATTAGCCTACATATTAATTGCATGTTCAATTATTGCGTTAAATATTGATATGTTACCTGGCATTTTTATGAGTATTATTTCTGATGCTTTTACACCAATGGCTGGCTTTGGTGCTGCAATTGGTTGGGGGGTAAAACGTGGTGTTTACTCAAATGAAGCAGGTCAAGGAACAGGTCCTCATGCTGCAGCTGCAGCTGAAGTTGATCACCCAGCACAGCAAGGCTTAGTACAAGCATTTTCAGTTTATATAGATACATTGTTTGTTTGTTCTGCAACGGCCTTTATGATCTTAATTACTCAACAGTACAATGTTATGCCGGAAGGTAGCAGTGTGTTTATCGTACAAAATGTTTCAGCAGATGTTGTGATTAATGGCCCTGGTTTTACTCAGTTAGCAGTTGATAGCGTGCTTCAAGGCATTGGTAAACCGTTTATTGCTTTAGCATTGTTTTTCTTCGCATTTACTACGGTACTTGCTTATTACTTCATTGCTGAAAACAATGTGTCATATATTAATCGCACCGTTAAAATGCCTGCACTGCGTTTTCTATTAAAAGTCGTTATTATGTGCGCTGTATTTTATGGTACCGTCGCTGAACCAAATGCTGCTTGGGGAATGGGTGATATAGGTGTAGGCTTGATGGCATGGCTTAATATTGTTGGTATAATCATTATTTTCTTTATGTCTAAACCTGCGATAAAGGCATTAAGAGATTACGAAAGACAGCAAAAAGAGGGTGTAGAAAAATATACCTTTGATCCAAAAGCACTTGACATCAAAAATGCTGAATTTTGGGAAAATAGAAAGTAATTGTTTATTCGCTTAAAATTAGTAAGATAATTAAAAATAAAAAACGCCTTTCGGGGCGTTTTTTTGTAGAATACCTTAGATTAAATATAGGGAGTAGAAAATGGCTGTAATCAACTGCCCACAGTGTAATAAAAAAATTTCTGATAAAGCAAAAGTTTGTCCTCATTGCGCTTTAGAGCTAGAAGACTTTGATCAAGAAAAATTTGCTACTATGCAAAAGATAAATTTTATCAAAAAATCCCAGCGGATAACGACATACTCGTTCATCGCAATGTTACTGTTTTGTGGTGGTTTTTTATATTATTACTCGCAAAATGTTCAATTGGGTACTACTGAGTTTTACATCTCTGTTGGCGCCGTTATCATCGGCTTTTTTATGTACATCGCAACACGTATACAACTAATTTTGCTAAAAAGAAGAAGAAAGTAATCATGGATATTTTGACGGCTGTAGAGAGTATGCCATTTGAAATGTACGAACGACTCAGATATGCCGCAGAAACAGGTAAGTGGCCTGAAGGTAATCTTGTAGACGATGCGCAACGAAAATCTGCATTACAACTTTCAATGGCATATCAAGCAAAGCATCTTAATTCTGGTGAAATGTTATCTGTTGGGGCTGATGGTCAAATTATCAATAAAACAAAGCGCCAATTAAAAGAAGAGTTTACTGGGTATTCACCACAAGAAATTCAATCTTGTGATAAAAGCGAGTTAGAAATTGCTAGGTTTAAAACACAATGATATTTGATCGGTTTTTCAAAGCGAATTGGCAACATAAAAATGCTAATGTACGCATACAAGCAATAGAAAATGAATTAAGTGTTGATAATGACACGGAACATGACATTCTAAATACACTTATTCAGCAAGATCCAAGTGACCTAGTCAGACGAACAGCTTTACTTAAAATAGATAATATTTTTGTGTATCTAGCTGCTGCACATGATAATGATATGGCATCGATACGTAAGTTTTCTCAAGCACAACTTGAGAAACAACTTATGGGGTCGTCTTCAAACGCGTTATCTATCGAATGCAAACATCAACTTATTAATGATGTTCGTATGAATAAAGGCATCTTGGAGCATTGGTTAAAAACTGAATCTGATCCAGAGATGATCAATACACTTTTTAAACGTATAGATAAGCCACAATTACTTACCTCTGTGTTTAAACATCATCAGCAGCCTAAAATACAACAAGCGTTACTTGATGATAAATTAACCATTGAACAACTAGAAAAACTGGTTAAGTATTCTTGTACCGAAGGTATTGAGCAAAAGATTGCTTTACGTATATCAACACTAAAAGCTCAGCAAGAGCTCCCCAATAAACTCGAAAAGTCTTGCCAATTATTGTTATCAAAATATTTAGCCCTTAAAGATGAAAAAGAATATCAACTACTTCTTGATAAACAACATGACTACGATGGTCAATGGTTAACTTTAAGAGCACAGTTTGATTGTTTATCTTCAGCGAAACAAGAAGTATTGGCTGCTAAATACCAAGAAATCAGCCAACAAGTAATACATGCACAACGTGCGAATGCAGAAGCATTTGAGCAGCAGAAAATAATCAAACAACAAGAGTTAAATCGCATTGCAGAGCACAAAGCGTTTTCAGAAGCAGTTCAAACATTAAAAAATCAGCTTCATGATGTTATTTTAAATGAAAACACTGAACAAGTTGAAGAAATTACACAGCAAACAGCGTTGTTAATTACTGAATTAAAAAGCAGTCAATTATCGATTAATCAACAAAAAACCTTGCAACAAAATTTACAAGTGATTAGCCAAAGGTTAGACAGAATTTCAGACATTATTGAAGCCAACGCACAGGCAACACAGCTAATAGCATCGTTCTCACAAAAGGCAGTGCCTGAATCTATTATGCAATACGATGCGCTTGTGCCGCAATATTATGATTGGCTAGCTAACTGGAAAAAATGTTATCAACAGGCATCTGATTATCTACCTGATTATGTCACAGAAGCTTATCAAGAAATTAATACTAAATGGCAACAAGCAATTGCGCCGTTTAAAAAACAACGTGAATCTGACTTTAGACATACACAACGAAAACTGAACGATACAAAGCACTTGATCCACATAGGTAAATACAATGCTGCTTTTGGTGTTTTTAAAGGTGCCAAAACGATGTTCGAAAAGTTACAGGAGAAGCAACAAGCTCGTTTATCAAAATTATATTTAACTGTTGAAGAGCAATTAGCCGAGCTAAATGATTGGGAACATTATGTTTCAACCCCTAAAAAGCAAGCACTATTATCAGACGTTGAACAACTGGCAAAACAACCTTTAGATAATCCAAAAGCACAAGCTGATAAAGTGAAAATGTTTCGTCAACAATGGAATAGTTTAGGGCATGCTGATGACACGCTAGAACAAGCATTAAATACAAAATTTAATGAATATTGTGAGCTTGCATTCGAGCCATGCCGTACATATTTTGCAGAGCAAGAAGCGATAAGAGAAAGAAACTACGCTGCGCGACTAAGTTTCATTGAACAAGCTAAGCAATTAGTCAGTGCAACAGATTTAAACGCTGAAATAGATAAAGCCGTTGCAAGCTCATTACGCACATTAATGCAAAAATGGCGTCAAGCTGGTCAAGTAGAGCGAGCAAAATACAAGCAATTAAACAGTGAATTTAACCGTGTAGTTTCACCTTTAAATCAAGCATTAAGTTCACAATATCAGAACAATGAACATGCCAAATTAACGTTGATTGCTAAAGCCAAAGAGTTGCAAAACTTAGCGGATATAAATCAAGCGGCTAATGAAGCAAAATCTTTACAGAATTCATGGAAAAAAATTGGCTTTAGTGGTCACGATGCAGAAAATAAATTATGGCAACAGTTTAGGCAAGTAAACGATGAAATATTTGCACGCAAATCTGCTGACAATGCCCAAGCTGATGAACAAGCTAAACAACAAGTTAATCAGATTAAGGAGCAAGTTGAAGCTATCGTTCACCACTGTAGTAACGAAATTACATCTATAACCGCCGGTATAAAACAACTTACATTGTTGGCTGAAGAGTCTAAGCAACAAAATATTGCTAAAAAAGTAAGTACTTCAATAGAGAGTGCTATTACTCAATTAACAAAGCAACGTGAAAAAATTAAAGAGCACCAACAACAGGAACATTGGCAAGTAGTATTTGAATTGCTAACGGCTATTGCCAAAGGTGAAGAAATGCCTAACAACACTTTTGAGACATTGACTAATAGTTGGAAAAAGAAAATAACAACTTGCGTGACTGCAACTGAACGCGACAATGAACAGCGTTTAGAAAAAACGTTTGCTATTGAAGTGCTGGCTGATCTCGATTCAGCAGAAGCTGATGCGAGTCAAAAATTACAAGCTCAAGTTGCGCTTATGCAAGCAAAAATGACATTAAAAAATATGACTGACATTGAGCTGTTATTTAGCCAATGGTTGTCACTTGGAAAACTAATTGAAGAAGATGTTCCACTATTAACTCGTATCAAGCCAGCTTTTTTAAATAGCAGCACATTCAATACTGATTAAATAACTTGCCTTCCCATTGAACTCTTATTTTCCTGCTATAGTTAAAAAGAGTTTAAAGGGGAGATAGCATGAAATTGTTTTTACTCTTTTTCATCGGGCTGATTCATTTTAGTTGTTTTGCCATTAATGTTACTTTCGTAAACCCTTCAGTACCTGGCACACCATTTTGGGATAGAGTGACTGCCGTAGCAAAAGCTGCGGCAGAAGACCTTTCTATTAACCTTACAATTGTTTACGGTAAAGATAACCGCATCTATAATTTTAAAGCCATCGAACAAGTAATTGCGGCAGATAACAAACCAGATTATCTTATTTTCATGCCCTATGATGGCAATGCCGTTAATACATTTGAGCGCCTCGAACATGCTAAAATTCCATTTGTGACCATCGAACGAACCTTAAAAACACATGAACAAGCAATGATCGGCTTTCCCCAGCAAAAATTTTCTTATTGGCTTGGAGAAGTGTTTCACGACAATGTGTTTGCAGGGCGATTACTCGCTGATGAGCTGATAAAAGCAGCAAAGAAACAACAGCCAAACAAAAACATTGTCGCAATAGGTTTAGCGGGAAGTTTTAGTGGTGAGTCGAACGAACGCACACAAGGATTAGAATTAGCAATTGCAGAAACTGACTTTGTATCTTTAGTCCAAGTTGTACCTGCTATTTGGAGTAGGGAACGAAGTAGAAATATTATCTTTCAACTCAATGCTAGATTTGGTCATATAGATATCGCATGGGCTGCTTCTGATGGTATGGCATTGGGGGTTTTAGATTCAATTGATAGTGGTTACAAAGGCTTAAATACTAACATGATTATTGGTGGGGTAGACTGGACAGAAGAAGGTTTGAAAGAAATTGAAAATGGGCGTATTGCGGCTAGCGTTGGAGGTCATTTCATGCAAACAGCCTGGGCGCTTATTAAGCTTTACGATCACCATAATGGCAAATCTTTTTTTAAACCAGGCGACCTCGGCAAAACCTACGATCTCGAAGCAATAACACGTGATAATATTGAACAATACAAAGTATTAACTAACAAGGTAGACTGGCGGCAGGTAGATTTTTCTCTGTTTTCGTTAGTCAATAATGAAAAGACAAGTTATGACTTCTCTTTTCATCATATTTTAACTTCATTGCACCAGTAGTTTCACGTATTAGTATGGTTACTATTTTATTAATATGGGTGAATTAATCACTTAATTCACCACGTAGGTTTTTAATGAATAAACCTTTAATTTGCTCGTTCGTTAATGATTGACTTAACAAGTAATGTAATTTTGTTAGCGTTGCTTCTAATGTCATGTCTTGTCCACTGATAACTCCGCATCGACTTAAAGCTGATCCCGTTGCATATCCTTCCATGTTCACTCGACCTTTAATACATTGACTACAATTAACCACAATAATGCCTCGTTCATTGGCATCAGAAAGTAGGGCTAGTAAGCGCTCATCTTGTGGAGCATTACCTACGCCATAACTTCGAACAATAAGTGCTCTTACTGGTTGTTGTATCACATTGGCGATTAACTCATGACTGATACCCGGGTATAAATGTACAACACCGATAGGCTGAGGAGTGATCCTTGTCATCTTTACTGTATCTGTAGATCCAGAGGCAATGCTACCGGCGACAATTTTTATGTTTATCCCAGCCTCTAGTAAAGGAGGCATATTAGGGGAATCAAAAGCATTAAAGCCATCAGCGTAAGCTTTTATAGCGCGGTTTCCTCTAAACAACCGGTTATTGAAAAACAAGCCGACTTCATTAATCGGGTAGTTTGCTGCAATGTAAAGGGCATTCAAAAGATTCACTTGTCCATCTGAACGTAATTGACTGAACGGAATTTGTGAACCAGTGACAATAACGGGCTTTGATAAATTTTCAAACATGAAAGATAAAGCGGAGCTAGTATAGGCCATGGTGTCAGTACCGTGTAAGACAACAAAACCATCATATTCTTGATATTTCTCTGCAATATCATCAGCTATACGTTGCCAATCACTTGGTGTCATATTCGATGAATCGATTAAAGGATGGTATTCTTTTAAAGTGAATTCTGGCATTTCCTCACGATAAAATTCAGGCATATTTTGAATAGACTCTATTAAATGCCCTTTAGCGGGTATATAACCTTGTTCACTTGTCTTCATACCAATGGTGCCGCCAGTATAGGCGATATAAATTTTTTTCTTCATAATGTTGAGTGCGTCAATGGTTAGTGCCCCCGTGAAAGAATAAATATCGGAGGCATTAATTATAGTAAAGTAAATTTATTGGCTAATTTAGCTCACATGCTATGCATTTAGCATAAATACCTTGTGGATCGTTTAACGTTGAAACAGCCATTAGTTCTTGCTTCACATGGTTTAATAATATTTGTAGCTGATCAGGTGTTTGCTTGGTTTGTGTAGGTAAAAAAGCACGTGTTTCAGTAAAAATATTTTGCCAAAAAAGTTCCTCTGTTGACCTTACTTTTTCAATTAACATTGTTTCGTAATTCGTTAAATTTGCAAGTTCAGCAGCAAGTGAAATAGCATCGTCTAAATCACCAAGGGCATCAACTAAGCCTAATTGTTGTGCTTGTATACCTGACCATACACGTCCTTGTGCTATTTTATCAACTTCTTGTAAAGACATATTTCTATGTTTAGCGACTAAGGCAATAAAATCTTGATAACCTCGTTCAATACCGAGTTGAAAAACTTGAGCTACTTTATCATTAAGAGGACGAGCAATGCTAAAGCCTGCTAAATCAGTTGTGCCAACACCATCTGTGAAAATGCCTAGTTTTTCTAATGACTTTTCAAAGGTCATAAAAAAGCCAAAAATGCCAATAGAGCCGGTAATAGTAGTAGGGGATGCAACAATGGCATCAGCAGGCGCTGATATCCAGTAGCCACCAGATGCAGCATAAGCTCCCATCGAAGCTACAACGGTTTTACCTGCTTGTTTAAGTAGATCTATTTCATGGCGTATTATATCAGAGGCAAATGCACTGCCTCCTGGGCTATCAACCCTGAGTACAACAGCTTTAACGTGATGATTTAATCGCGCTTGTTTCAAATATTTTGCTAACGTATCACCACCAATAGTGCCAGGAGGTTGTTCACCGTCTAAAATGGTCCCTTTAGCCACAATAACAGCGACTTTTTCTGTATTACCTTGTCCAATCGGTACCATTGATGTTGTTGCTCGAAGATATTGATTTAAGCCTATTTGATTGAAATTTCCGCGTGAGTTTCCGCCAACCATAGTTAGTAGAGCTTCATTTATTTCATCGTGAGTTTTTAGTTGATCTACCCAGTGATTATTTAGTGCGTATTGCGCAATTTTACCATCGGCTTTTTCGAGTTTATCAAGCAAAATATCAATAGATTCATCAAAGTTATCAATGCTAAATTCTCGTTGAGCTGCTACGTCTGTTTTATATTGAGACCATAACTGCGATAACCACAGACGATTGGCTTCTTTTGCTTCTTGTGACATATCATCACGAATAAAAGGCTCCACTGCAGATTTATAGGTACCAACACGAAATACATGCTGTGAAATTGCTAATTTATCAAAGGCTGATTTAACATATGTTTGATAGCGACCGTAACCATCAAGTAGTAACCACCCATTAGGGTTCATCCAAATTTCATCAGCGTAACTGGCTAAGTAATATTGATCTTGAGTGAACTGATCACCAACAGCAATTACCTTTTTACTTGTGGTTTTAAAGTCTTGTATATATTTAGCAATCATTCTTGCTTTTGTAATGTTTGCACTAGACATTTTAGCTAATTTTAAGACGATCATTTGAATACGATCATCCTCTTTCGCGGTAGAGATTGCATCTAATACATCTTGTAATAATACCTCTGGTCGATCATTAGGTTGATCGGTAGCCTCAGCTAAAAAGGCATCTAGTGGATCAATTTCAACTTTTTGTTCAACAACATCGCCTTCTATATTTAACACTAATGCAGCTTTGCTAGGCACAATAACTTCAGCCTCATCATTGGTGAAAATAATGACAACAATAAATAATACTAAAAAGAAGACAACATTAACGATAATTTTTCGGGAAATGTTTAGTAACTGAAATAAGCTTTTGCTGATCCTAACAATAGCGCTAGGGTGTTTATCACTCATAAATATTTAATCTTAAATAATGCAATACATGTTTATATGCTATAAGAATATCTATCGTTTAAGTAGTGCAAATTGTAAATAATGTTGAATAAAGCGCCGTTTTTCATGTTTTTCTTTTAATATGAATATAAGAGGATAAGGCATGAAAGGGTTTAGTATAAAAAACGTTCTATATAATATTAAAGATTTGTGTGAGAAATTATGAATATTATTGCGCTCTATCAAAAAAGTATTAGTAAGTTATATTGGTTTAATGGCATACCAGCGCTGTTATTGAGGCTGTTTTTAGCACCGATTATGATTATTGCAGGTTTTAGTAAGTTAAACTTGTCTGATCCTGATGTTACAGGGTTTGAAATTTTATTAGCAAGTGACAATGTCGTTAATTGGTTCAGCAACGCAGAATGGGGATTAGGGCTACCATATGCTGAGGTATTAGCCAACCTTGCCGCATGGACCGAGTTTTTAGGTGGATGGATGCTACTTATCGGATTATTCACTCGGCTTATTACTCTTCCACTAATGTTTACAATGGTTGTTGCGGCAACCACGGTACACCTTGAACATGGTTGGTTTGCCGTTGCACCCAGTAATTCTGCGGTAAGTACAGCGAATGTGCTTGACTGGCTAGGTATTGATGCCGCTCAAAGAAGTTTAGAAAACAGCGACCAAGTATATGTACGACTTAATAAAATGCGCGAAATTTTAGCAGAAAATGGCAATACAGATTGGTTATTTGAAAAAGGCAATATTGGCGTAATGAATAACGGCATAGAACTGGCGGCTACGTATTTTATTATGTTGCTTGCGTTGCTATTTATTGGCGGTGGACGATTTACTAGTGCCGACTATTACCTTTATACTTACTGGCTCAAACCTAAATTACAGTTGAACAATACTTTATGAATGCAATTGAGCTGCTACTAAACCGTCAATCTGATCCATCACTGACAATGCCGGCACCAAACAATGATGAATTACATACTATTTTAACGGCAGGCATGAGAATACCTGATCATGGAGCGTTAAAACCGTTCACTATTTCTGTGTATACCGACGAAGGCCTTAGTAAACTTAGTCGTGCATTTGTAAAGGCAATGACATTAAAAAAAGCAGAGCAAGCTAAGATAGATAAAGTAGCTAAAATGCCTTTTCGTGCCCCGATGGTTGTTGTGGTTAGTACTGATTACCAACCTCATGAAAAGGTACCTGAAAAAGAGCAGTTGATCACCGCTGGTTGTGTCGTTCATGCAATGCAAATGGCAGCATTTTCACTCGGATATGGTGCAATGTGGCGTACAGGAGATTTGGCGTTTAACAACGATGTTAAATCGTCACTCAATATTACATTACATAATGATATTGCAGGCTTTCTTTATATCGGTACGAAAGCCAAAGACATGCCAGTAAAACCTGAACGATATTTTGAAGATCGGGTTCGAATAATTAATGGGTAGAATACTGTTAGGTGATATGTTTGAAAGATAAACTCATGGTGATCTTCTTAATGACCCCTTAATATTTTATTTGAAACTAAAAAAAGCCACTTGTTTAACAAGTGGCTTTTCAATAGAACAATAACTAACTTAATAAGACGCGTTGTTAGGCGTACGTGGGAAAGGGATTACATCTCTTACGTTTTGCATGCCGGTTGCATAAGCAACTAAACGCTCAAACCCTAAACCAAAACCTGAATGAGGTACTGTACCATAACGGCGTAAATCTCTGTACCAACTGTAATCCGCTGGATCTAAATCCATTTCGCCCATACGTTTATCAAGTACATCTAAACGTTCTTCACGTTGACTACCACCGATAATTTCACCGATACCTGGTGCTAAAATATCCATTGCTGCAACGGTTTTTCCGTCGTCATTTAAACGCATATAAAATGATTTAATATCTTTTGGATAATTTTGAAGTACTACCGGGCCACCCACATGTTCTTCTGCAAGATAGCGCTCATGCTCTGAATTTAAATCAACACCCCATGAAACTGGGTTTTCAAAGGTTTTACCGCAGTTTTGTAGAATATCAATTGCGTCAGTGTAATCCATACGAACAAAGTCTTTATTGATCACAGCATTTAAACGATCTATCACGGTTTTATCAACGCGTTGTTGGAAGAAAGCCATATCATCAGCACGTTCTTCAAGTAATGCTTTAAACACGTACTTTAACATTTCTTCCGCTAAAGTAGCTGCATCTGCTAAATCAGCAAAAGCAATTTCTGGTTCAACCATCCAAAATTCCGCTAAATGTCGGCTAGTATTGGAATTTTCAGCACGAAAAGTTGGACCGAAGGTATACACTTTTGATAACGCGCAACAGTATGTTTCAACGTTTAACTGACCAGAAACAGTTAGAAAGGTTTCTTTACCGAAGAAGTCTTCAGCGTAATCAATATCACCTTTATCTGTTCTAGGTAGGTTTTCCATATCAAGCGTGCTAACACGGAACATTTCGCCAGCACCTTCACAATCACTACCAGTAATAAGTGGTGTGCTGATCCACATATAGCCTTTTTCATGTAGAAAACGATGAACCGCTTGTGCTAACGAGTTTCTTACACGGGTAACGGCACCGCCAATATTCGTACGAGGACGTAAGTGCGCATGCTCACGTAAAAATTCAATAGAATGACGTTTAGCAGCCATTGGGTAGGTATCTGGATCGTCCACTAAACCTAGCACTTCTACTTGAGTTGCTTGAATTTCAAATGATTGACCTTCTCCCGGAGATTCCACTAAAGTTCCTGTTACTTTAACAGCCGCACCTGCGGTTAATTTTAAAACTTCATCTTGATAATTATCTAAATTATTTGGCGCTATAGCCTGAATAGCATCGAAACATGAACCATCATGGATGGCTAAAAATGAAATTCCTGCTTTAGAATCACGTCTGGTACGGATCCAACCATGCACAGAAATCTCTTTATCAACAGGAAATTTACCTGCTAACACATCAGAAATAGCGATAACTGACATTTATCAAACCTCTTTTATGAGTAAAAAACTTGTTCTTAATTTAAGGGCTGATATGTTACCGTGATCATTAGGTTTCACAAGTAAAAACTTGCACTACGGCACGATTTTATCGCTATAGCATATGGTTTTAAGGAAATAATAAGCCAATGAGTCGTTTTTTAGGCCAAGAACGAAGAGTTCATTCAGATGTTTGGTTAAAAACCATTCAGATATTAACCTTAGTTGCATGGGCTGTTTTTATTGTTGCCCTTATCGTTTCATATTACGCTGCCCCTGATAATGAATTTGGCGTTTTACGCTATCATGGGATATCAGTCAGAAAGTTTTGGTTAACGCCGTTAACGGGTTATTTATATATTTTATTATGGATAAGCGCCTTACTAAGTTATTTCGCGCTTATCATCCATAAGTTTCGTAGTAGAAGAAAATCCGATAACACAAGATTTAATATTTTTTTATTGTTTATCGTATCAATTGCTTGGACAGTGTATATCGTCTTCCAACTTAGTCGTTAAAGAACTTATCATGAGGTAGTGCCGATGCTATCGCATTGATTAGCGTTTCTATTTGTTCTTGAGTAATAATAAGTGGCGGCATCATATAAATCAGCTTGCCAAAAGGGCGGATCCAAACACCTTGCTCTACAAAATGTTGTTGTATTGTTGCTACATTAACACTTTGGTGTGTTTCTACTACTGCTATTGAACCTAAAACTCGTACATTTTTGACTCGTTTATTTTCACCTAGAGGCTTAATCGCTTGGTTAAACCAAGACTCAATTTGTTTAACTTGCGCCTGCCAGTTATTTTGCAATAGAAGATCAATGCTAACATTGGCGACGCTGCATGCCAGTGGATTTCCCATAAAAGTTGGCCCATGCATAAAACAGCTTGCTTCACCATTACTAATTGTTTCCGCGATGTTAGTGGTGCAAAGTGTTGCTGCTAACGATAAATAACCACCGGTTAAGGTTTTTCCTAAACACATAATATCAGGTGAAATATCAGCCCACTCACAAGCAAATAGTTTACCGGTGCGCCCCAAGCCAGTCGCAATTTCGTCAGCAATAAACAGTACTTGGTATTTATCACATAATTGTCGAACTTTTTTGAGGTAATTGGGGTGATAAAAGCGCATGCCTCCCGTACCTTGTACAATAGGCTCAATAATAAATGCCGCTAATTCATGATGATGGTTAGCAAACAGAAATTCGAGTTGTTCAGTCTCTTTATCATCCCATGAATCGTTTAACATAATGGTAGGAGCAGGAGCAAAGATATTTTTCATCAATACTTTATCAAAAATTTGATGCATACCTGTAACAGGATCACACACAGACATAGCAGCAAATGTATCACCATGATAGCCATTACGTACCGTCATCAATTTATGTTTGTTTGCTTGTTTCTTACTTTGCCAATACTGAAGCGACATTTTTATTGCTACTTCTACCGCAACAGAGCCACTATCAGAAATAAACACTTTTTCTAGACCATCAGGTGTCAGCGATACCAACTTTTCTACTAGAGTAATAGCGGGTTCATGCGTAAAACCACCAAACATAACATGGGCTACTTTATCTAATTGTTCGGTTATCGCTTTATTTAGCTCTGGTCGGTTATAGCCATGTAAAACAGACCACCATGATGACATGCCATCTATTAATGTTTCACCAGATTTTAGTTGAATATTTACACCCTCAGCACGTTCTACTACGTATGAAGGTAGTGGGTTGCTCATCGAAGTATAAGGGTGCCATACATGTTTTTTATCAAAAGTAACAAGATCAGTATAATTATTAATCATTAGTAAACGTAGTGTGCAGGAATTTGTTGACAAGTTCATGGTGGTGCATAGACTACCCGTATTCAATTATCGTTGCAAACACTCAACAGCAGGCAATTTTTCATGATAAAAGCGAATTCGGCACTTAATTTCGAATTAGGGCAACTTAGGCATAACTGGTCAAACGCTGAAGTAAATGCGTTATTTGATCTGCCTTTTAACGATCTAATGTTCTACGCACAAAGTATTCATCGACAACATTTTAATCCAAACGAAGTACAAGTGAGTACCTTGTTGTCTATTAAAACAGGTGCATGCCCAGAAGATTGTAAATACTGTTCGCAAAGTGCCCGTTACAAAACGGACATTGAAAAAGAAAAATTAATGGAAGTTGAAAAAGTACTGGAAGCTGCTGAAAAAGCAAAAGAGCAAGGGTCAACGCGTTTCTGTATGGGCGCGGCATGGCGAAACCCTAAAGAACGTGATATGCCCTATGTCGTTGAAATGGTAAAAGGTGTTAAGAAGTTAGGTATGGAGACCTGTATGACTTTAGGCATGCTTTCTTCAGATCAAGCCAGTGAATTACAAGAAGCAGGGTTAGATTATTACAATCACAACCTTGATACTTCACCAGAACACTATAATCAAATAATCACCACTCGAAGTTATCAAGACAGGCTTGATACATTGAGTAATGTTCGTTCTGCTGGAATGAAGGTGTGTAGTGGCGGTATTGTTGGATTAGGTGAAAAAGCAACGGATCGTGCATCGTTATTAGCACAACTTGCTAATTTATCGCCGCAACCAGAAAGTGTTCCCATTAACATGTTAGTAAAAATTGATGGCACACCGCTTTCTGATGTTGAAGATCTTGATAATTTTGATTTTATTCGTTGTATTGCGGTTGCACGTATTATGATGCCAAATAGCCATGTACGTTTATCTGCTGGCCGTGATGCCATGAATGAACAAATGCAATCACTATGCTTTTTAGCAGGGGCTAATTCAATTTTCTATGGTTGTAAATTGCTAACAGCTGGTAACCCTGAATCTAATGCTGATATTGCGCTATTTAATAAACTTGGTATCAACACTGAAACAGTCGCAAATAATGTTGATGAAGAAGTGGAAGCACAAGTATTACAAGCGCAAGTCGCTGAACAAGAGAGTGACAGTTTATTTTATAACGCAGCGAAATAGCGTAAATGGCATTCGATTTTATTGATCAGCACTTAGCGACAAGAAAGGAACAGCACCTTTACCGTCAACGAGTGTTGATTGAACAGCAAAATGCGCGACATTTGGTGCATAACGGCAAACAATATCTTAACTTTTCATCGAATGATTACTTGGGGTTAAATCATCACCCTAAAATCAATGCGGCATTAAATGAAGGTGCTGAAAAATATGGTGTATGCTCCAGTGGTTCTAGCTTATTAACTGGATTCAATTATGCCCATCAATACCTCGAAAATGTAATTTGTCAGTGGCAAAACAAAGATAAATGTTTGTTGTTTAATAGTGGTTTTTCGGCCAACTTTGCCTCGTTGAATGCATTTGCCCAGCCTAGTGCTGCTATTTGGTTAGATAAACTGTCTCATGCTTCATTACTTGATGGCGCTTTTTCACAACAAGCGAAAGTTAAGCGCTTTTTACATAATGATTATCAGCAACTGAATAACTTAATAAACACCTCTTCTTACCGTGATCACCTTATTGTATCAGAAGGTATTTTTAGCATGGATGGTGATGGTGCTGATATTAACGCGTTAGCAAAAGTTGCTCAACAACATCAAGCTAAATTGTATATTGATGATGCGCACAGTATCGGTATTACCGGTAATGAAGGGCAAGGCAGTAGCAGCGTAAGTAATGATATAGATATTATTATGGCAACGTTTGGTAAGGCTTTAGCAACAAGTGGGGCATTTATCGCTTGTGATAATTATACATACGAGTATTTAGTTAATGTTTCTCGCCATTATATCTATTCGACAGCGATGTCTCCGGCTATTGCATGGGCAACGGCAAAAAGTATCGAGTTAGTGATCAGTGAATCATGGCGTAGGGAAAAGATAGCGCATTTAAGTCAGCTACTTAAGCAATCGTTAAATACGCAGATAACATTGTTGCCAACGGCATCTTCAATTCATGCATTAGTGCTGGGTAGTGAACAATTAGCAATGCAAAGCGCTGAAACATTAAAACAATACGGAATATGGCTAAGTGCGATTCGTCCACCAACGGTTCCAAAGGGCAGCTCTAGGTTACGCGTTACCATAACCTCATCCCATAAAGAACAAGATATCAAATACTTAGCAGAATGCGTAAATAAGGTTATAGGAAAAAATGATCGATAAAAGTAAACGCGATAATATAGCTAAATCATTTGGTTCGGCAAGCCAGTCTTACGATATTTCTGCAAGATTACAGCGTTTTAGTGGTAAAAATTTAATGCCTTGGTTACCCAAAAGGCATGATATTACGGTGCTTGATTTAGGCTGCGGTACTGGATTTTTTACCGATATTTTAGCGGCAAAGTATCAACATGTTATTGGCGTGGATATTTCTGCAAAGATGCTGTCATACGCACACAATAACCGAAATAAAATGATCACATGGTTAGAAGGTGACGCTTATCATTTGCCTATTGCAGATCAATCTATTGATCTTGTGTATTCAAATTTAATGATCCAATGGTGCGATCCGCTAGAATTAGTACTTAAAGAAGTATTACGGGTGTTAAAGCCTGGTGGATTATTTGTGTTTTCCACCTTATTAGATGGCACATTACACGAGTTAAAGTCATCTTGGAAAGCTGTCGACAATGATCGCCATGTTATTGATTTTAAATCATTACAAGAGCTTAAAAATTGTTTTGATATACCGAATGCTAAATTATTGGAATTTCATGATAAACCTGTAGTGCTTGAATACGAAAACGTACTTCATTTAGCTAGAGAGTTGAAAGGGCTAGGCGCTAATCATGTGCCTGAAAAATCGAATCGTGGTTTAGCTGGTAAAGAAAAGTGGCAAAAGATGATGACTGCTTACGCGCAGTTTGTAGAACAAGACAATATTTTCCCCGCAACTTATCACGTATTTTCCGGCCTAATGGTCAAATTAAAGGCGTAAAATGAAAAATTATTTTATCACAGCAACAGATACTGATGCCGGGAAAACCCATATTGGCTGTGCAATAGTCAATAAGCTGGTGAAACAAGGCAAGAAAGTACAAGTTTTTAAGCCAATATCCGCAGGCTGTGAATTCGTTGATGGCAAATTAATTAATGCAGATGCTGCAAACTTGTTGGCTTATAGCAATTGTGAGCAAACCATAGAGCAAGTGAACCCAATAGCATTTGCAGAGCCCATTGCACCGCACATCGCAGCTCAGAATAATCAAGTCGCAATTTCATTAGAGGAGATCACCCAGGCACATAAAAAAATGTGTCAGACTAATGCAGAAGTGACAATAACAGAAGGTGCTGGTGGCTGGCGGTTACCACTTGGTAATGGTAAGTTTTTATCCGAATTTGTACAGCAAACTGATCAACAGGTCATTCTTGTGGTAAATATGAAACTTGGCTGTTTAAACCACGCGATATTGACATATGAAGCAATAAAGAACGATGGTTTAGTCTGTGTAGGCTGGGTAGCCAATGTACAACAAGATATGGCATATCTTAATGAAAATCTTAATGAGCTTTTTTCATATTTTTCAATGCCTTTGCTTGGTGTTGTTGATAATAAACCTAATATTGAAAGTGTTTCTGAATTACTTGATCTTTCAACAATTTAATATACGTTATGCGGCAATGTTACACACAACACACATTGCCGTACGCCTTTATTAACCTGTCGTTATTTTTAAATATCTAAATTATCAGGTGCAGTTAATACAGCACGTTTAATGCCTCCTTTAAATAAGTACATAGGTTCGTCAATGTTATCAGCCGTAAGATATTGATAAGTTTCTCCATTTATCTGTAACGCAGAACCTTCTACAAGCCCAATTACTAGTGTTTCTGGCTCGACTATCATAAATTCCGCTAACCTTTGTTCTCGTGTTTCGCCATTAAAGCCCGGCGGTTTATATTCACTATAATGTGGATTAAGTTGGCAATTCACTAGCGCTAATGCCTCGAAGCTAAAGGGTTGTTCAATGGGCATATCATTGGTTGTTTTTATGCTTAACCCTGAAATATTGGCTCCAGCGCTCCAGCCAATATATTTCACCCCAAGTGCGTTTACTGCTGTTTTTATCCCCTCAATAAGTTCACTTTCATACAGTTTCTTAAGCAGTGAGAAAGTATTACCGCCGCCAACAATGATAGCATCAGCACTTTTAATCGCTTCTTTTTGATCAGTAAACGTATGCAAACCTGTCACTGATTTATTAATCGGACGTAGGGCAAGGTTTACCTTCTCTGTGTATTCATCGTAACTCATACCAATACCAGCATAAGGAATAAAAATGATGTTACTGGATTGCGTTAGGTGTTGTTCTATACATTGCAATGCATGACTCAAATAGGGCGTATTTCCAACCTTTGAACTACTGAGTAATAATAAATCTCTGTTTTTCATCAATCTCTCTTTTATTCATCTATTTGTTGGTAAGTTCGGTCATGCAAGCTGTTGCAATAAATCCCGAGCGTGTTTTGTACTGCTCTGATTTACTGACCCGATCATCAATTTGTTTAATCAGTAATTCTGGCAAGGTGACATTTATTTTATGACTTTTACCTAAGTAAGGCACGATATCAACATCAATTACCGCCCACACAATATTTGCCATTGGGGATGTAGATATAAAATTTTCAATATCACTCGCAGTAGGAATTTTTTCACCATACTCAGCCAAAATAGCTAAATGATCAGCGATTGCGTGATCTGCTTGTTTAAGCGTGTCGCTAATTGATTTCCCCTCTACTGTACAACCTTGTATATCAGGAATGGTTAATAACCAGTTATTTTCATCAGTTCTGTACTGAATTTTTACGGGATAATTCATCACTTAATCCTTTTAAAAAAGAAAATTAATGATAACCCTGACAACTCTTGATTGTCAACCTTCTGATGACCCTGATAACTCTTGAAAATAAATATACGGAACCCCAATAACCCCATTGGTATGGATGGATGTAACTCCAACAACTCTTTTGGAGTAAGGTGTGAGTATTTACATACGTTTTAACTTTCTATGTATGGAGAGAAAAATATCCGTAAGGGAGAAACCATCATTGTTGATAAATAAGAACATTCAATAGTTATTAGAGTTATTAATAAGTACTGTGACGATAATTTTTTAAGATATTAAATTGCAAAAAATAAAGAGCTTTCGTTAACAACAGGAATAACATAACCGCTTATCCCTCAATAACTACCGCTAGTCATTAAAGTGTAAAAACTTCTAAATGCTGTGTGATTTTTATACGAAATGCATGGTCTTATATTATAGTTAACTTAGCGAGATGACTTTTTTGTATTAAGTAACGGCATAAATACCAAGGTCAATAACGCTTGCTTTAATCTGCTAAGAGTATTTGGAGGATTTATGTTTTCTATTAAGATAAACGTATTGATCGGTAGTTTATTGGTGTGCTTAATTGGTTGCAGCAATTTCCAAACAGTTAGAAAGCCGGCTCCTAATAATTACCAGCAATTACTTAATGACGAGGCATTCCCAGGATATAAAAAGCATAATATTGAATCGCTCGATGAAGTGTTTGCATTAGATGCGCAAATGGAAGATTTCGTCGAAAAAAGATTAATTCCAGAAAAAAATTATTTACGAAAAGCGAGAAAACTCTTAAAACATATTTTCTCAAAAGAAGATATCAACCTTGCCTATCAAAATAACGCTAACTTAACGGCTTCTCAAGCCTATCATAGTCAAACTGCTAACTGTATGTCACTGACAATAATGGCATATGCATTAGCAACTGAAGCGGGGTTAAATGTTAAATTTCAAAGTATCAAAGTGCCAGAGTACTGGGTACGAAATGGTGAGCATAATATGCTAACTGGTCATGTTAATTTATCAGTTAGTGAGAAGCGTGCTTCTAACGTGGCTGTTGTTTACGGTGATGAATTAATGCAAATTGATTTTGACCCCGAAGTATATCGCCGTTCTTTTCCTAAAAAAACAATCACCAAGCAAGACATGTTAGCAATGTTTTACAACAATAAAGGCGCTGGTGCCTTAGTTCAACAAAATTATGATAAAGCATATGCTTATTTTAAGAGTGCGATTATTGCAAACCCTGCATTCTCTTCTTCTTGGGGTAATTTAGGTGTTTTATATAAGCTAACTAAACAATACGATTTAGCAAAAAAAAGCTATAACACCGCAATTGCTTTAGATAATGATAACTTAACTGCATATGAAAACTTAACAATCGTATTATCACACCAAGGAGAAAATAAAAGAGTAGAAGCTATTAAGCAAATGCTTCACGAAAAACGGCATAAAAATCCATTTTATCATGCAATGTTAGCCGATGAAGCGTTATATCGCGGAGAGTATCAATTAGCAAAAAGATTGTTTAAAAAAGCAATACGGTTGGAAAAAAAAGGGCATGAGTTTTACTTCGGCCTTGCAAGAGTATATTTTGCTCTAAAAGAAACGGATAAAGCTGAAAATGCGATTAAAAAAGCGATTTCTTATAATCGATATCCGTCAACAGAAAATCAATATATTGCGAAGCTAAATGTGATAACACAACATAATGAATAACCTTCACAAAATGCTAGGGGAAATAATACCAATAAAATGTTGACCAACTAGTTAAATAACTTTCTATTTTTGTTTATAATATTCACATTAAAAATAGTTAAGAGAGCACACATGCAAAAACGCTTTATTTCAGCACAAGAGCTTTTAGAAGACTCTTTTCGTGTTGCCCATCAAGTCTTTGAAGATGGATTTAAGCCCGATTATATCGTTGGTATTTGGCGTGGTGGGGCACCAATTGGTATCGCAGTACAAGAATATTTTGATTATAAAAATGTAGAAACAGATCATATTGCAGTTCGTACTTCGTCTTATTATGGTATTAATCAGCAAAGTAAAGAAATAAAAGTGCATGGTTTGCATTACATAATAGAAAATGCCAATACTGATGATAGTTTACTTATTGTTGATGACGTTTTTGATTCAGGTAGAAGCATAGATGCGTTAATTAAACAGCTAAAGCTGCAAATGCGCAATAACATGCCTACAGATGTTAGAGTTGCTTGTCCTTGGTTTAAACCTGAAAATAATAAAGTAGGTTTTGAACCCAACTACTTTGTTCACGAATCATCTGAATGGTTGGTATTTCCGCATGAAATTTCTGGTTTAACACCTGAAGAAATCATTGAAGGAAAATCAGACCTTCGTAATATTAAGTCATTATTTTCATAATAAATTCATTAGAGCGCGTTGAATTATTTGTGTTATACATATCATACGCTCTAATCACTAATACTAATGAAGCATAGTGATAACACTGTGCTTTTTTATTACTTTATGTTTAAACTTACCTTTTTATTATTTGTCGTATCTTTTTCATCGTTTGCACATTGCGTAAATAACAAAAACCCTGTTATTCTCATTTCACTCGATGGTTTTGCGGGTAAATACTTAACAACATATCAACCCCCTTATTTACTTTCGATGGCAAAGAAAGGGGTATTTACCGATGCATTAATTCCCGTTTACCCTTCAAAAACATTTCCAAATCATCTTACGATGGTGACAGGTAAGCCGCCAGCTGAACATGGTATTGTACATAATAGCTTTTATCACCGAGGTTTTAATACAAACTATACGTTAGGAAGCGGAAAACACAACAGTGCCTGGTTAACGGCGAAACCAATATGGACAATCGCTGAACAGCAAGGTATTAAAACAGCCGTGTATTTTTGGCCTGAGTCAGAAACGAAAGTAGACAATATATTGCCTTCGTATGTTAAAGCGTATCAACATAATACCCCTAACGAAGTACGTTTAGCTCAACTTGTCTCTTGGCTGCAGTTACCAGAACCAGAGCGTCCACAGTTACTGATTAGTTATATTTCAACCATTGATGACATTGGCCACTCACATGGAACAAAGGCTGAACAAACTAAAAATGCAATTCGTAAGGTAGATAAGCTACTTGAGGACTTTGTAAATAAAGTACAGCAAAGTACATCGTTAACACCTAATATAATCATTGTATCAGATCACGGCATGATCGATGTAAAGCATGGTAAAAAGCTTAACGTTGATAACTTACTTACTCCACCAACCGGCACTATAGTCGTGAATGGTCAAACACAACTATATATTTATAACGATAACCAAGTCGCACTAACAAGGCTACGAAATCGATTAACTAAACATAAAAATCGACAGTATTTTCGTACCTATTTAGCTACAGATTTTCCTAAGCATTGGCAGTTAAACCTAAGAACACACACAGCCCCTGATATGATTATTGAAGCAATTCCACCTGCTATATTTGTAAAAGAAGGAAAACATACACCTTTTGCTACTCACGGGTACGACCCTATAAAAAACGAAGATTTAAATGCGATGATGATTGCTTTGGGGCCGCAATTTAAGCAAGGACACCAAATAGATAAGTTAGAAAATAAACATGTTTTTCATTTAGTTGCTTCATTGTTATCTTTACAAAATATTGAACATTCAGAGGTGATACGAGCATTTTTTAAACGCACCCCTTAAATTAGTGTTACGTACATTTTATTCGATTGTTAATATTATCTTTTTAAGGTTAGAATAGGTGATGTAATTTTAATCTGATAATAGTATATATAAATAGATGTATAGTACCTATATTGCTCGACAAGCGATCTTAGATCGAAATTCTAATACCATCGGTTATGAACTTTTGTTTAGAGATAGCCCTGACAATAAATTTCCAGAAATTGATCAAGACGTTGCAAGTTCTAAGCTTATTATTCAAAACCATTTACAGGGTGACATAAAAGCGATTGCACTTGGAAAATTGGCATTTATCAACTTTACAGAGAAGTGTTTAATTAACAAATATCCGTTGATGTTTGACAAAAACTCAATTGTAATTGAACTAGTAGGGCATACATCACCAACTGATAGACTGTTAAAGATCGTTAAATATTATTGTGAGAAAGGTTATAAAATTGCACTCACGGAATATGATTTAGATGATCGCTGGGATGCCTTATTTCCCTATTTATCGATGATAAAAGTCGACATCGAAAAGCATAATCCAAAGTGCTTACAACCGATTGTGAAACGATTAAAAAATTACGATATAAAGCTTACTGCTGAAAAAGTAGAAACTAAATTTCAATTACAATCGTTAACCGAAGTAGGCTTTAACTTTTATCAAGGCTATTTTTATCACGAACCTGAAATTATAGAAGGGCAAACCCTAGCCCCAATAAAAGCGCAAATGCTGCATTTGATCAGCGAAACGTTCAATACCCCACTAGATTACGGAAAAATTGCAAAAATTATCAGCCATGATGTAAACCTTAGTGTGGGCTTATTAAAAATGGTAAATAATGTCGCAACAAGTACCCGTGTTGAAATTACTTCATTAAAACAAGCAACGGCATATTTAGGTGAAGAGAAACTTAAACAATTTGTTACGATACTTGCGCTGTCAAAATTGACGACAGATAAAACCGATGAAGCATCAAAACAAGCGTTAATTACCGCTAAGTTAATGACATCTCTTGCTAAAGAAAGTGCCTTTAAAGAAATAAGTGATTTTGCATTCATCACAGGTTTATTAAGTGCAATAGAAGTTATTTTAAGTATGCCAATGGATGAAATTGTCAAAACAATGCCATTAGCAGACCCTATTACCAAAGCGTTAGTTGATCATGACGGCTTACTCGGTGAGCTATTAGTGTTAACAACAAACTATATTACAGGCAATGGTGAAAACATATCAGACTTGATAAAGGCATATGGATTAGAAGCTGATTTTATCCATAATAAATTTGTGGAGGCAAGCCTTTGGTGTGAAGAGTTAGGTGTAATTTAATGCGCTAATGCTGCTTATGATATAACTTAGTAAGCAGCGCACTTAAATTAGCATATAAGTTCTTTTTAGATACGGCATAGTCAGCACCATAACAGTTAGCAGCATCTAAAATTGACTCATTTGGATTTTCAGGAGCCTCGCAGCCAGAAACTGCAATAACATTACCTTTCGTGGTGGGCTTAATTTTTTCTATAAACTCAAAACCATCTAATAAAGGCATTTCAATATCTGTGATCACCAACTGATAATTATTTTTATGAAAAGCATCGAGTGCAAGTAAACTATCAGTGTAAGTATCAATATTTTGGCTAAAGGGTAAAGACGTTTTAACAATATCTTCCAGTAACATAATATCGATAGATGAATCGTCAACGACTAATACGTTAAACATTATCATATCCCTTAATTGATAAACTCCTCTCTTTAAAAATAGTCAACGTGTACCTGTTAAGTCAATATTTATATTATTTAATTTTACAAATATACCATCATGGTTTGATAGCAGAAACTTAATCTTATCAACATAAATTAAACACTGCTTTTTCTAATAATTTGTTAAGGCCTATTGAACTTTGTCATTTAATTATTTTACTTGATGCTTTATTAGATAAATTACTCTAAAATCATGCCGCAACTCTTTCCGCTAATTATTGTAATAAAAAACAAGCAAGGACTTTATTTTGACTAAGTTACTCTTTGTATTTTTCAGTATTTTATTCTCTTTTCCTAGTTATGCATCGGGTGCTGGCACCGTTGATTTAACAGGTTCGGTTTTTGGCATTACTGCCATAGTGATATTTTCAATTGCTTATTTATTAGTCATTGGAGAAGAGTTTATTCATTTAAGGAAATCTAAACCTGTCTTGGTTGCTGCTGGTATTATCTGGTTAATGATTGGTTATATTTATACGCAACACGGTATCGCCAAACAAGCGGAAGAAGCATTCAATCATAATTTACTAGAGTACGCGCAACTTTTATTATTCTTATTAGTTGCAATGACCTACATCAATGCCATGGAAGAACGTGGTATTTTTGAAAGTTTACGTATCTGGATGGTATCAAAAGGGCTCAGTTTACGAAGCTTGTTTTGGACCACAGGCATATTAGCATTCGCCATTTCTTCATTCGCTAATAATCTTACAACGGCCATGTTGATGTGCGCTATTGTATTAAAAGTCGCCCCAAACAACCTAAAGTTTATTAATATTGCGTGTATTAATATTGTGGTAGCTTCAAATGCGGGTGGGGTGTTTAGCCCCTTTGGTGATATTACAACGTTAATGATTTGGCAAGCAGGTTTATTACAGTTTCAACAATTCTTTGTTTTATTAATACCTTCTTTGGTCAATTTTCTTATTCCAGCATTGATTATGAGCTTTTTCATTTCTAATCATAAATCTACGCCAATATTTGATAATGAGTTTCAATTAAAACGTGGCGCTAAGCGCATAGTGGCACTATTCGTGTTAACGATTATCACAGCGGTTTTATGCCATAGCTTAATTCAGATGCCACCCGTTTTAGGTATGATGTTAGGGTTAGGGTACTTAAAATTTCTTGGCTTTTATTTACGAAAAAGTTTACCTCGCTCTTTAGATAAAAAACGCACTAAAGCACAAATAAATAAAGATGAAAAGGCACTAAAACGTTTAGGAAATATTGTGCCATTTGATATTTTCGATAAAGTAGCAAGAGCTGAATGGGACACCTTATTATTCTTTTATGGTGTTGTGATGTGTGTTGGAGGCCTAGGTTTTATGGGCTATTTATCTTTAGTCTCCGAACTACTATACACAAATTGGAGCCCGACGTACGCAAATATAGCCGTAGGCGTTTTATCTGCCATTGTTGATAACATTCCCGTAGTTTTTGCCGTATTAAGTATGCAACCGGTAATGGACATACAGCAATGGTTATTAGTGACAATGACCGCAGGAGTGGGTGGAAGTTTATTATCTGTTGGTTCAGCGTCAGGTGTTGCGTTAATGGGGCAAACAAAAGGAAAATATTCATTTGTTGGTCATTTAAAATGGAGTTGGGCAATAGCATTAGGTTATGTTGCCAGTATCTACGTACACTTCTTAATTAACGGTTAGCACTAAAATAGGTAACAGGAATGTAAACCTGTTACCTTTTCTTTATATCTCTTCATGCCTCGACCTAACCCGCGGCTAAGCTGAACAAAAATTTAAAACACAGAGAGCAACTCGCTCTTGCTCAATAACTTTCAAGTTAGTGATTGATTAACAGTAATATAGGTGAGGGTAGCTACGTATAATCCAACACCAAAAACCATATGATTTATCAAACTTCGTATGCGTGCAATATTTGGCTTAGGGGCTTTTGATGCCACAAAGCCAAGCCCCATACAAGGCTGCATGATACAAAAGGGGAAAACGACAGTGACCATTCCAAAGATAACACTCGACAAAAACGAAACTGAAGTGAGGGTAACGCTTTCATTAACTATCAATAAAAAAGCACCGGCAAATATTACACCAATTATATAATGTGTCACCCACCCAATAAGTAGCTCATTATTAACCGCTTTACTCTGTGATATATTTTGATGATAAAACTTCCCGTCACTCATTAATCCTACCCATCTACCGACCATGCGCCAGTTAAGAGGTGGCACGTTAAATAGCTTCTCTATAAATAAAGACCATAAATCAAGTACTATGGTAGCTCCAATACCAATAAGCACGCTGTTAATTATCCATTCAATCATTTGTTAACCTCTTTGCGATATATTGTTTAATATTAATCAGCCAAATAAATAAGCATTTGTCTGTTTATTTTCATTTGATAAACTATCATGCCACTTCAAGTTAACTTTAAGTCAAGAGGAAATAATGAGTATTTTAGACATTGGAGAAGTTGTTAGGTTGTCAGGAATACCGGCATCAACATTAAGGTATTATGAAGAAAAAGGCTTAATTAACCCCATAGGAAGACATGGTCTTAGGCGACAATACGATCCCGCAGTGTTAACCCAGCTATCTTTTATTTCCTTAGGTAGACTCGCAGGGTTATCACTCAATGAAATCAATAATATGTTTGAACCTAAAGGAAAAATTGTAGTAGATAGAAGAAAACTACAACAAAAAGCAGATGAAATTGATCAAAAAATAATACAACTAACATCAATGAGAGATGGCTTACGACATGCCGCGGTTTGCCCTGAAGAAAACCATTTCGAATGCGAAAGGTTTAATAAGTTACTACGTACTTCAACTAGACGATTAAAAACCAATACTGTATAACTTTACTTCTCCTGATATTTTTCTCAATTATTACAAACAAGGATTGTGATGTACCGAGGTCAGTTAACTAAGTGGGACAATGCCAAAGGCTTTGGCTTTATAAACTCTGCTCAATTAAACCAAGATACTTTCATACATATCTCTGCACTCAAACATATGAGTAGAAAGCCTAAGCAAGGTGACTTCATTCATTTTAATGTTGAGCAACATAAAGGGAAGGCTCGAGCGACTAATGCTCGTATTGAAGGCGTAAAAGCAAATTCACCCTTTAAAGTTTCAAAAACGTATAAAACTCGTTCAGGCAATAAAGTTATCTATGCTGCTGTCATTATCGCAATCGCTGCATTTATCATTCAGCGCCTTGATTTAGGGCAAAGTAATCAAACACCGCAATCACAATTTAAAGCAACGCCAATACCAGCAAACATTGCTCCAACCCAGCACTTTACCTGTGATGGACGACAGCATTGTAGTCAAATGACATCTAGAGAAGAAGCTGAGTTCTTTACCAGACATTGTCCTAATACAAAGATGGATGGTGATAATGACGGAATACCTTGTGAAAATGATTCAAGGTTTTAATCAATGATATTTGATCTTGAATTTATTAAGCCTACATAAAGTAAATTAAACTTCAACCAAGCTTCCAAAAGAAAGCCTTCAGAAATGTTGTGATTTATTACTTATTAAAATCACGATTTTAAAAGATTATCTATTATTTAAACGATAAATCGTGTTACATTAGCTTTATAGCCTGTGTTGAGTGCAAATTTATTCATTGTGCTTTGTGATTACTTATCATTTATATCTAGGTATTTTTCACTACAGCCCAATGAAAACCGATACTCTCAGCATAAATATATTGTTTTATACGTTACGCTACGTGAAATTTAGCTGTTATGATAGCCAATAACTCTTATTTTTTTACGTACAATCACCATTGTATTTAATAGGTTTATACTTCAAAACCTATTTTGGTGATCGGGTTCGTTAATGTTGTTTATATTCAATCACATTATTTTATTTACATAAAATAAGTTTGTTAATAACGCATCACGTTTGTAGGTTTTAAATGTTTGCAAATAAATCCGCATCAGAAGTTTATCTGATGTCACTACAATCAGAACAAAGCCGTGTGACTATGGCGTCATTGTTAAATGTTGTTGCTTTTAAATTACAAAAAAAGAAATCGCATCAACATGTTGATTGGTCTTTTTTACATTATGAGCATATTCTTTATTTTCTTTCTGAGCTTTCATCACAAGGAAAATCTCCAGCAACAATAAACGTGTATTTATCTGCACTTAAAGGTGTTGCTAAAGAAGCCTGGCGGAAAAAAGAAATAGATGTAGAAACCTATCAACACATCAAAGAAATCAGACGTGTTCGTGGCTCTCGTAGTGTTAAAGGACGCGCATTATCGCTAGATGAACTTAATCAGTTGATTGATTACTGCATGATGCAAGATGGTGTAATTGCTATGCGCGACGCTGCGGTTGTGGCGTTAGTTTACGGTGCTGGATTACGTCGCCATGAAGCGGCAAATCTATTGCTCAGTGATTTAAACTTAACAGAAGCTACCTTGCGGGTATTAGGTAAAGGAAATAAAGAACGTGTTAATGCCTTACATAACCGTATTTTAGAAATTTTAGATGTGTGGTTATTAGAACGTGGTACTGAGCCAGGTCCTTTATTTCTTAGAGCGCGCAAAGGAAATAAACTCATTAATGCGCCGATATCCGGACAAACTATTTACGACATTATTATCAGACGTTATCAAGAAGCTGGTTTAAAACGTTTAACACCGCATGATTTACGCAGAACGTATGCAACGAAATTACTTGAAAATGGAGAAGACGTGTTCGTTGTACAAGATTTAATGGGCCATTCTTCTGTTGAAACCACTAAAAACTATGATAAACGGGCAGATATTGCGAAAAATAAAGCGGCGAAAGCCCTACCTTTTTGATGCTTGTAAACTTGTCCATTGTTGGTTGATTTCAAACAACTCGCCTGATTGTTGTAAACTCTTAATTGCATCATTAAATCGAGCTAAATCATCTTCATTCATCGTAGATTTACTTAACATCAAATAAATTTCATCTTGATATATTTCTACTGAGTGTTCTTCAAACTCATTGAATAGCTTATATTTTTCAACAAAGGCTCGCATGGTCACAGGATCAACTAGAAAACCATCTAAATGCCCTTTTAATGTTTGTTTTACGTTTTCTTCTAAGTCAATTACTTCACTAATATGTGCTCTGAACTCAGCTTGTAAGATCAGTTTTTTATACAATTTACCGTAATAATAACCACCTTCAACACCGATCATGTAATTACTTTTTGATAAATCAGCTAAAGAGTTAAGAATAATGTTTTGGCGTGTCCCTTTTCTTACATACAATTTAACTTGTTCTTTTCTATAAGGCTTGGTGAAGTATGCGTATTCAGTTCTGTCTTTCGATAGCGAAGCGCCCATGGCAATGTCCATTTTCCCCATTTTTATATATTGTAAATGGCGCTTCCACGGTAACTCAGTGTAATTAATATTGTATCCGGCTTTTTTAACAATTTTATTAAATATATCAATATCTAAGCCAACTAATTCATGTTGATTATTATGATATTGGTACGGATACCAAAGCTCCCAACCAACCGCAAGGGTTGATTTGGTGTTTGCAGATGCATTTGATAAGCATAAAAGAGTTGCTGTTATAGCAATAAAAATTTTAATATTCACAACAACACTTCCCTATATTAGATTGAATTATTCAAATGCTTTTAGTGCTAAAGTGGGGTCAAGTTTGACATGTTTCCAATTAATACGCCAATCAAGGTGCGGCCCTGTGGCACGCCCTGTGGCACCAATAGCCGCCACTTTGTCACCTTTGTTAACCGTATCCCCTTCTTTTACATAACTATCACTTAAATGTAAAAAGGTTGAAGTAACGCCGTGCCCGTGATCGATGATCATCGTACCACCTGAATAGAACATATCAGGAACATATAAAGTCACAATGCCTGACGCAGGTGCTATCACAGGTGTTCCTGTTGGTCCAGCGTAATCTAAACCATAATGTGGTCTACCAGGTTTACCATTATAAAAACGTTGGCTACCATAAACACCTGTGATTGTGCCAGTTGCAGGCGCAATAAAGCCTTGGGTAAAGTCTAATCGGTGGCTGGTTTTATTGCGAGCCAAGTAAACTTGTTCAGCGTCTTTTTTTGCCCGTTTAACGTTGTTCGGATCGGGATTCATTATTTTTTTTGCGATCCCTTCAACCCGTTGAATATTATATTGCTGCTTTTTAGGTGTTAACATTTTTGTGTAAACTGTGCCATCTGGCTTTTCTACCACAAGTTTTTTAGTTTTTGTTTCATCACGTGAAAAGCCGAAAACAAAATCACCGTTATCAGACAATAAAAGTGGTTCACCATTTAAGCTGACTTTACTGTTAGGTATGGTTTTGCCAATAATTAAACCGCCCTGCTTGATAACGCCTTTAAGTACTACTTCCTGAGCAGAAGCAGAAATGGCTATCGATGTAGATAGTAGAAATCCTGCTGCCAAACTAACGTAGTTTCTGTAGTTAAGCATGTGCAATGGCTCCTTTTCCAACACCCTCATACGCAATTACAGTAAAATTATCTTGAGGCTGTTGCAGTTTCAATTGACGTGCAATGTAATCAGCTAATAATTCCACGGTAGAGTCACAATCAACAACTTCAAGAACCTTTGTTTCAACGGCAATATCAAATCGACCTTGTGGGGCTTGATAAGCAAAGTATTGATGACTATCTAATAACTTTAAATGTGCATTTTCAGACAGTTGAATATGTTGTTTTGATACCCGATCATCTTCTGAGGCAATATAAATGTCTTGCCAACGATGACACCAAAAATGCTCTAAGTCAGTAGAACGATTGTCGTTGTGAAACAATTCAATTTTTGAACGGTGACCATGCGCAATTCGCTGACAATTTCCATCATGCAATTTAAGGCCATGAGTATAATGATAAAAATCACTGTCTATTTTTTCTGGTCGTAACGTTAACTCTAAGCCAGCCACATTATTAGGTAATTGCGCTAAAATAATAGTGGTAAGATAATCAGTGACAGAGGAAATAGTGATTTCACTTGCCGGCAACTTTGCAAAAGCGCATGCAGGTGATTGCAAGTAATATTGTGCACGGCTCGCAGATAAATCTATAAATTCATGATCCTTATGAAAGGTAGATTCTGACACTTGTACCGATGAACATTGCTCTGGGATCAACAATTTATGATCGACTGCATCATCAATAATCGCTTTGATCTGCTTTTTAACTACTGCAAAATCAAGCACCATTTTCATATCGTTTAACGAACCATCAAGCAGTACATCAACAATCCAACTCTCTCCTACTATTCCTCGTTCTGAGCAACAATAGGAAAAATCAATAACGGTTAAATCTTTGACAAATAATTGCATTACTTACCTATTTATCTAAAACACGCCAATGAATATCTTCACCAGCTCTGATTGGAACAACTATATCGTCACCAAGTGCCATCGTTTCAGGAACTGACCAAGCTGACTTTTCAAGGGTAATGGTGTCTGAGTTTACAGGCAAATTATAAAAACGTGGGCCATTTAAACTCGCAAACCCTTCTAATTTATCTAAGGCGCTTTCTTGTTCGAACACTTCAGCGTATAACTCGATAGCCGCATGAGCGGTATAAGAACCAGCACAACCGCAGGCTGATTCTTTAGCACCTTTGGGATGTGGCGCCGAATCTGTTCCTAAGAAAAATTTATTGCTACCACTTGTTGCTGCAGCAATTAATGCTTGCTGATGAATATTGCGTTTAAGAATAGGTAAACAGAAATAATGCGGCCTTATACCACCAACCAACATATGATTGCGGTTATATAATAAATGATGGGCTGTAATGGTAGCTGCAACATTTTCACTTGCACTATTTACAAAGTCTACCGCATTCTTAGTAGTAATGTGTTCAAGTACTACTTTTAAGTTAGGATGCTTAGCCACTAATGGTTTCAAAATGGTGTCAATAAAAACGGCTTCACGGTCAAAAATATCAATATCTGCGCTGGTTACTTCGCCATGAATTAATAATGGCATATCAAGCGATTCCATCTCTGCAATAACGCTGGCAATGTTATCAACATTGGTTACACCTGAAGATGAGTTTGTTGTAGCCCCTGCCGGATAAAGCTTTGCAGCATACACAATGCCACTTTCTTTAGCTGCTTTGATATCTTGCGCTGTTGTATTATCAGTAAGATATAACACCATTAACGGTTTAAATGTTGATGACGGATTGTTCGCCATAATACGTTGGTAATAAGCCTCGGCCATCTCTTTATTAGTGATTGGTGGTACTAAGTTTGGCATCACAATAGCACGGCCAAAGTAGCGGCTAATATCAGCTACAGTAGTACTTAAAAACTCACCATCACGTAAATGCACATGCCAATCGTCAGGTCGAGTAATCGTTAATGTATTCATGAATATCCTTTACTTGTGTTCTATATATTGCCAACGCGTTTATTCGAAAGGTTGGCTAGTTTGCGCCGCTCTATCTTCATCTTGCAACAGCTTAAGTAACTGTTCTTTTAAATTAGGCGGTATTTTATAAATGGTTAAACTATCGTTAACAGCATTATACACAACATCTTGCCCAAAATGACTGCGCTCGAAACTGATACTGATGCCTGCACCGTATCCTGAATATTTAGTCACTTTATTTACAATAGCTTGCTCATGCGGAAATGACTCTTCTAATGGATAGTCATTTTCTTGGCAAAAAGAGTAAAAGTCTTGCTCGGCACCTTCTTTAGATATCATATTACCAAGCTCTTTAATAGAAACATCTTGAGCAGAAGCTTTTTGATCTTTGCAATACGATAAAAGTTCCTTGCGAGTATCTTGTTTTTCATTTGCATCTAGTTGATTCACCGATACAAAATCTTCCACCGCTTTTACTAACGTTTGTGTTTGCTCTTTCGCATCTAAACCTTCTTGACAGCATAAAAAATCAAGAAAAAAATCAGAAATCTTTCGACCTGCTCGGCCTTTAATAAACGAAATATAACGATTACCCTCAGCGTTTTGCTGAAAATCAAATAAATCAATGCGTGCAGCAAGCTGTAGTTTAGAAGTATCTAAATGTTTATTGGCCGAGATGGTAAGGTCACCATCAACAGAATAATGCTCTGATACGGGAATAACTGCTACTAACAAATATCTGCCGCCCATATATTCATAATGGCAAAAAACCAAGTAGCCATTTTCTTCTATGTCGTACTTTTCTAGTTCAAGCTTCAATAGTGCTGTTGATTTTTTACTGAAATCATTGAAAGGTTCTGACTCATCAAGATAATCAGTGATCAATTCAATAAAGTTTTTGTGATCAGAAGGTGTTGGCTCATTAGAGAAATGGCCATATGCTTTACTGCCCTTTCCGTTGTATATGTTATGTAATGAATCAACGAAATTTTCAATGCGAGGTGTGATCTCAACCTGATCGGGGCCGAACGTTACCTGAACATCACTGTTTTCGCCAGTTCTAGTAATATAATGAAGTGCTATGTTAGAAATTATTAAACTCATAAGTATTGTCAGTATGATATTGAGTAAGCTTTTGATAAACTTAACGCAATTATTAAAGATTTTTAAATATTATTATGCCTATTGTATCTAAGTATTCGAACGAACGTGTAGAAAAAATTATTCAAGACCTACAAAATGTATTAGTTGACGAAAAAGTAACCGCTGATCTCGCCTTAATGTGTTTGGGTAATGTTGTTACCAGCATCATTGAGCATGATATAAAAGAAGCTCAACAGCAAGCGATGGTTGATAATTTTACTAACGCGTTAAAAAAATCGATTAACAAATAAATACACCTTAACAATAAACACGAATAAGAGTAACAAAGTTTAATGGTTTCAAATAAATCATCAACATACAGTAAACGGTTAATGCCTCTAGTTAGTTGGAGTCATTGGTTTACTTTTTTCAATATTCTGGCGGCAATTTTACTATCAACGTTTTATTTGTTTACCGAATCAATACCTGAAACGCTATTAGGTAAAGTGTATTTAATCACAACTTGGTTAAGCCATATGGGATTTTTAACCTTCATTGGTTTTGTATTGTTGATATTCCCATTAACGTTAATTATTCCTAAAACACGCTTCATTCGGGCTACTGCATCAATTGTGTTTACCTTTGGGCTTTTATTATTATTACTTGATGCCTTTATTTATGCACGACTAGGTTATCATTTAAACGCTTCGTCTAGCGACCAAATAATCTCATTAATTCAAACACAAATCAGCCAAAATAGCCGTGCTTTTTGGTTTATTAGCTTATTATTATTTTTTGCTATTTTTACCTTTGAATTAGTGGTGAGTAACTATGCCTGGAAACACTTAAGACAATTACAAAAAAATACATACGCAAAATTTGTTGTGTTTGGTTTAGTAGCGTCTTTCTTTTTTAGCCATATCACTCATATCTGGGCAGATGCAAACCTTGAATATGACGTGTTAAGACAAGACACGGTACTACCATTATCGTACCCTGCTACGGCAAAAACGTTACTCACTAAATACGGAATGTTTGATAAAAACGATTATATGGCAAGACGTACTAGTCCGTTATCATTTGGCAAACAAACACCTAAATACCCTATTATAACGCAGGCTTGTGAAACTGAATTCTCCCCTAGAAACAGCGCTATTTTAGTATTGACGAATAGCGATATATCTCAACGTCAAATTGCACAATTTTCTCGAAGAGCTAGTGAAAATGCCTTACCGCTCGTTAAACACATAGATAACGCGTTACCAAAAAACTCTTGGTTTAATTTGCTTTATAGCCTACCTACCATTTATAAAAAACCGATTATTGCAGAACAAAAGCCACCGGTGCTTTTCCAAGTTTTAGCGGCTAAAAATCTTACCACTAACCTTACCGTATTCTCTAGTAAAGAAGATGAAAGTCTATTGGAATATCAAGGACTTTTTGATCATGTAAATTATTTTGAAAATATTTCAAACTTTGTTGTCGGAAAAAAGCTATCTTCCAATAAACAAGCACTACATATTTATTACTTTGCAGAAAATGATCAGTATCAGTTTGAATTATTTGTTGATGCTTTATTACTTGCACAACGAAGTAAACAAGAAAAAGATACTATTTGGATCAGTGGCATTGGTAATAACCGAATTGAAAATGGTTTAAATATTAAACCCGCGCTCTTTATTAACCCAAAAAGTGAAGCTAAAGCACCAAATCGTTTAACCAGTCATTTTGATTTAGTTCCAACCATATTAACTACTTGGCTGAACTGCCCTCTTAGAGGAATTAATCATAGTGTTGGTAAAGACATCACAACGTTATATCAAAGTCGTATTATTGCCAATACGGTTGATAATGGCATCATGGTATTTAGCAAAGATAAATCAGTTTTAGTTGATCAGAACGGTAATTTTCAAAGTTACTCTCGTCAACTTGAATCCCCCATTATGGTCAATAGAGACTTTCCGTTAATGATTGATGGTGTTCACTTTATCAAACAATACAGTCAAACATCAGATAAAAAAGATGGCTCGAGTGATTAATAAAAAACCAATTAGTTTGTAAAGCAATATTATTGATTGCATTAAAAATATAAAGCGCTATTATACTGCGCTATCGGGATATAGCGCAGTCTGGTAGCGCGTGCGTCTGGGGGACGTGAGGTCGCAGGTTCAAGTCCTGCTATCCCGACCATTTTCATCTGAAAAATATTATAATTTACACTCATTGCTTATCGTTTCAAACGGATTAATTATAATATTGCTTCTTTAGTTATCTATAACAACATCACGGCATTTTAATACTACGCTGCTGAAAAATTATAGCCAAAACAACTTCATTAACCCTAAATTAATCACGTAACCACCAATACAGAGAAACAAAAATAAACAAAAAGCTAGTAACAATGGCTTGATCCCCGCGTTACGTATCGCACTTATGTGGGTACGTAAACCTAAAGCGACCATCGCAATAGTTAATAAAATATTATCTAACCAAGCAATGCTTTGAGAAACTTCATAAGATATCCATGAAGTTGAATGAACACCACTTGCTAAAATAAAAAATAATGCAAACCAAGGAAACTCAATGTGAGATTCATGCCCATTTGTATTATTTTTGTTGAGCCAAATGGATAAAAAGAATAAAAACGGTCAATATAAAAATCTGGTTAAGCAATCAGCATTGGCTTTTACGGGAGCCTGGTTCAGGTACGCTAGAAATTTCAAAACAGCTATTGGAACAAAAAAATATTAAAATTATAAATAGAATGCAACTAGGCAGCAATGAAGCCATTGCGAGAGCAGTTGCACAAGGTTTAGGCGTTGCCCTATTACCAAATGTTGTAACTGAAGAGTTAGTGCAGCTTGGTAAATTTAAACGTCTAGAACCGCTAAATAATGAGAAAACATCAAGATCTTTATACCAATTAAAATATAAAGAAAGAGCTAGTTCCCATGCCGCTAATGTGTTTGAAGCAATCTTATTTACTGTTTGAACACATTAATTTGGGCTTGTGTTTTTTTGATTTGTAAGTATTTTAGCGATCCGACTATTTATAATTTCTGATAAATTCCAATTATACAACTTAGGATCCGTTGTACTATAGAATTGAATTACCACAGCATCTAGGTCTTTGTAATAATTAGCGAAACTTTGATATCCAGGCACCCAACCAGCATGTTCGAACTTATAAATGCTAGAGTATATTTCCTGCTCTTTCCCTGAAAAAACAGAGCCGTCGTTTAATGCTTTTACAAAAAGGCCAACATCTTCAGCTGTCGCGAGCATACCATGTTCGTCTTCCTTTAAATCAAAAGGGTGTCCGACATGATAACCACTCATTACCTGTTCAAGCGTAACTTCATCTAGGCCTGAATATGTATTCACTAAGTTAAGTGGTGTAAGAGTTCGTGCTTTAATAAATTGAAAATTATCGTAACCCAAGGCCTCATCCATTATTTTATTTATTAACAGATAATTAGTATTGCTATATTCATAACCATCCCCGGGTTTAAAATTAGCCGGTTTATTTAAAATTAATGCTAAGCTTTCTTCGTAAGTTTCGGTTGGAGTACCCCAGAAATTTTCTGTATCGGTAAAATTTGGTATTCCACTTCGATGTTCTACCATCATTTTTAGAGTGATACTTTCTGCATATTGAATTTGACCGACTAGTTCTGGTAAATAATCTGCAAGGCTTTTATTCAATGAAAGCTTTCCATCGTTAACTAACTTTGCTACTGCAACAGCATCGTAAAGTTTGCTAATGCTGGCAATTTTGAAAAGCGCTTTAGGTTTGGCAGCTACTTTAGCTTCTTTATTATGCCAACCTGCTGTATAAACCTGAGCTGGCTGTCCTGTTTGGTTAATATATACAATCATGCCGTCAAAACCATGTTCTATGGCTTCATCTAATTGTTGTTGTATTGTATTAGGTAACGGTAGTAGCCATGCCTTTACTAATAGCCACGGCACAAAATATAATGAAAAAATAGACGTAATAATAAGCGAAAAACCGAATATTTTTTTTGCCTTTGGTTTTATCAAATTACACCTCAATATATTAATTATCAAACATTACGAATGATTTGAAATCGCTAACCCACTCCCTATTTGTTAGTATACTAAAAATTTACTAAACGACATCAACCAACTAAATTGAAAGAATAGATGAATAACTAACCTAGTTAGCACTATACCTATTTACTAAGTTTTTGGATAATACGACGTAAAAGTTAAGTCATTATGACCTTTAATAAGAAGATGCACCTCGGCTGGTTTATCCCAATTTATTTTTTCAAATACAGCAATGAATTCATGTAGCTCCAAATAATCTACGGCAGCAACAAACATATCACAACTAATCGTTTTGTGGCCACCAGCACTATTTTCTACTGAATTAAGCCTTGTGCCTTGATATTTTTTAGATAAATATTCATTAATTGTATCTATACTACCGTAATCACTGTTCATCCAAGCCCCATCTTGTATGGCGGTAGTAAGGATAATATTCGTTATACAAGTCATATGTTAATCAAACCTTTCAGAAAAATAACGTTAGTATCATATATGCAATACGCAAGATATTTAATAGCTATCCATCTAAAGAAGTGACCACTGCAATTATGGCTGAGATGATTTCTTTATGCTGAGAAATAATGCACTTTAAAACTTGCCTACTTCCTTGGTATATAACACATGTTAAAGACAAGTAATATATTGGCCAAAATAAGCGACACTGGAGCAAAAGTCAGCTGTTTTTTGCCCCATTTAATTTTCATCGTATAGATAATATCCCACAAAATAATAATACTTCCAGTGTAGTGAGTGCCTAACTTTAGCTGCCACTAATGTTTTTTGATTAATGTTCACTCAAAATAATTTATTGCGCTCGAGTGATTCTTGCTTGTGAGAAACTTGTGGACTTTGACACTTTATAATCATCATTTAAGTTAAAAAGGCTCCTTTTTCGAGGACTACCTTTTTACAATATAAATACAACAAAAAAATAAATACATGAGAACAAAGGCTTAACAGATAATTTACTTGTTTGTATTTTTATTGATTTGTTGTTTAACGTGAAGTTTTTTATTATTTAATCGTGCTTGATTAAGAAGTAAAAGCCGTTAATTAGCACAAAGTTAATAGACAGCCCAGCGCTATTTATATGCAGCCTCAAGTTTTGTCCTTTTTAATTAAAGCCTATATTTATCAACAGGAACACATAATGCGCATCCAAGAAAAGCCAGACGACTCACTCAAGGCTCGTTCTAAATGCAGTGATGATAATACAGATAAACCCAGTATTTTAGGAGCTCTATATATAACCTTTTTAGTACTCATTGGAACACTGCTTATTCAGTTTATTTTTCTTATACCACTCTTAATTAATGGCATGTTAACCCTTGATATGTTTAATTTGTCACAACGTGAATATAGTGAAGCACTTGGCACTGCTGGCGAATCATTTGTTTTATTAGCCGAGTTAATCGCTATTATAATTTGTATAAAAATAGCTTTTTACATCCAAAACATCCCTTTCAGTTCCTTAGGCTTTAAACTAAATGGTTATAAAACTGATGCGATATTAGGCGCGTTGGCGGGAATTATTATTATAGCAACATGTTTCTTTTTATTAGTCAGCAAAGGTTATATCTCATATACAGTTCGGCCATTTAACCTTGTACCATGGTTAGCAAGTTGTTCACTTTTTTTAATAGTAGCAATGTTAGAAGAAATTTTATGCCGAGGATTTATCCAAGGTCTTTTAATGAGGGCAACGACACCCTACTTAGCTTTATTTATTTCCTCAATGATTTTCATGGCACTCCATTTAGGTAATGATAATTGGACATTAATATCGCTAATTAACTTAGCACTAGCAGGTGTTACTTTTGGCCTTTATTATTTACACACCAGAAATTTATGGTTCCCCATTATGCTTCACTTTACTTGGAATTTTTTTCAAGGTACCGTTTTGGGCTTCGAAGTTAGCGGTCATAAAATGGAAAGTTGGCTAGTGATTGTTCGTAACGAAAACTCGTTAATTACCGGAGGAAACTTTGGTTTAGAAGGTTCGGTTCTAGTGACAGCCTTTGAAATACTATTAATTATATTGATCCAATTAACGTTTGCTGCAAGTAAAACTAAATCAAATGAACGAAAATTGATTAATTTATCATCCAGTGCTTAACGTTTCTCAGAACATGTAGTGTTTATCAATGAATTTATAAATGGTTATAAATGGTTATAAATACCAACGAAGAAGCAGAATAGATAGGACATCCAGTAGAATAGTTAAAAATCTAAAATCTTTAATCACAATCACCACAGTACCTAAAAATTATTTTGACAAGTTATAATACAGTCGCTAATTTAAAAAGGCAGAGCCATATCGAGTTTGTTCAAATTGTGTAGCAAAGCGGAACCACCTAAGCTGTTAACAGTCCGGCTTAAATTTTTGTTAGCCGTTTTAACTCTGTAAAAGAAACCTGCGTAGATCGCGTTCTTGTCGCATAACATGTAAAATATAAACTTTGTCGCTATCCACTTTATAAAAAATACGACAAGGATTAATATTCATTTCACGATAATTTAAGTTCATCAATTCATGTGGTCTTTTACCAGATTCAGGATGATTTTCTAATCTAGATATTTTATCAAATACTTTCTGAGTCAACTTTTTTGCAGCAGAAAGATTACTTAAAGCAATATATTCAGCGATCTCGTTTAAATCATCTAGGGCTGAGGAAGTCCATATTACTTCAGCCATTTACTCATTTTCTCTTTTGCTTCTTGATTTGAGAAAGTTTCACCATTTTTAATTGCTTGCTCACCGCGTGCTACACCTTCAAGAATAGCCAATCTCTGTTGCATAAACTCATAATCTTCTACATCAACTAAGTAAGCAGATGGTTGACCATGTTCAGTTATCAGTACGGGTTCTTTTGATGTATGTAGGTCAGCTAGAATTTTAGTAGCTTGCCGTTTAAGTGTTGTTACAAGTTCAACTCTCATGATAAATCTTATATAAACATTCAAATAATGTATCACAATAGTATCACATTAACTCAAGGTTACAATCTTACACCTTAGTGAACAGCAGATTTAATAACGTACCAGTTTCCGTTCTTCTTATATAATCCCATTTCGATAACTGCGTCCCGCTTTTCGTATATACCTTTCCATACGAATCTAAAAATATCTAAGCCATCAAATTTAGAGTTTCTCAACGAACCTAGAAATTTGTAGCCAGTATTCATGCCATTTCTTTCATGCATACTTTTGATGTCGTTTAAAAAATCTTCTTTAAAAAAATTTGCTAGATATTTTTCTTCGTAACGCTTGATGTATAACTCGAAATTCGAGGTGTCATCCGCTTCGAGCATTTCTTTAAGGTATTTTTCAGCGGTTTCTAATGCTAAAGAAGATTCTTTCATTACTTCATCCTTGTTTAACAGCTTGTTAGCTATTTATTAACCATCAAATTCTCTCTAGCTATGGGGTCTCCATGCAAGATAATCGTTTCTATACGGTTCCACGATTCTATAGAGTCTAAAGGATTAGTTTTAAGCAGCAGAAGGTTAGCAACTTTACCAACTTCTAAAGTGCCATAATCTTTATCAATTCTGAATTGTTTAGCATTATTAATGGTTGCCGCCGCCAGTACTTCTTCCAGCGATAGCCCTGCGGCAACCATAGCTTTCATTTCTTGGTAAGTTGTCAGTCCAGGTTGATTGGCAAAACTAGGACTTCCAGGGAAGTCCGAAGCCAATAAAATTGGATGGTTAGAACTTCTTAGATATTGAATGACTTTATTACCTTTTCCTATTCGCCCATATAAAAATGCATCTGAGATTGATTGATCAGGCATTCCATCAAAACCAATTCGAAGTTCCTCCTTGAACCACTGCGCCTCACTCGTTTTATACCAATCTATAAGTGACTTAGGCGTAATGGATGAAAATTCAGGAGAATTAACAATAGCAGGTAGCATTACTTCACCTAAGCCAGCAATCACTCTTTGTGTAGGCATATAGCCTATTTTGTTATTAATCATTACATCCAGAGTGTTAGATATCTCCTTAGGTATATCTTTCTCGCGATTATATTGCCCCCAATTCCACATACCATGAGCGATCACATCAACATCTGCGCCAAGTGCTAATTGTTGCATATCTAAGGCATTAGCATGAGCTACTATAAGTAAATTAAATTTTTCAGCCGCTATTTTAATTCGCTTTAGCGTATTGGTTGATAATGTTTGCCATTGACTAGCGTTACCATAACCGTCTTCAAAATAAATTTTTATACATGAAGCACCTGAATCGGCAATTTCACCAACTAACCTTTCTACTGAATTTACTGCGGTTGCCTCTGCACTTTCATCAATTAAATAAGTAAACATTGATCTTGATAGATCATCTGTTTTTTCTACATACGGAAAGGTATTCTTTGATGTTAATACCTCACAGCGAAAATAATCAGGGTGATGAGGCGCCGAAGTAAAATAGTCGAAACTCACTCCCGGATTAGGATCAAGTATTTGAGTGACCCCATAATATAAAAAGCTTCTTGGTTGTTGCTCAAAATAAGCCTTTACGAGTTTTGGGTTCTTAATAGCCACAGGTTCAACACCAAAACCCATACCAGGAATTGACGAAACATGCGCATGGCTATCCATAAGACCAGGCGTTAAGAATTTTCCCGAACCATTTATTTTAAGATCGTAGGATGTAATCTTTTTGTTAGTTATTTTGGTAATTCGTCCATCATTTATTAATACATTCATCTGAGTTTTTGGAACTTGCAAGTGAGATGAAACTATAGTGACATTTTCTATTAGAACTTTGCTCTCCGCCAATGAAGAAAAAGAAAACAAAGAAATTGAGAGTAATAATACCTTAATCATAATAATTCCATGTGAGATTATTTAAATAGCTAACGAGCCTGTAGAATAACTCGTTATTATTATTTTTGAATTCAAAAACTTAATTAAAACTTAATTAAAACTTAATTAACTTAATTAGACATCCACTATACCACTGCCATAACTTAATAACTTAATTAGACATCCACTATACCACTGCCAAGAAGTAACTGAATATCTAAACTTGATTAAAGTGCATAAAAATCGGTAATAAATCGCCTTCAACGAGTCAAACAAGTGAAATTTAGTATTTCTGCAGAGTAATGATCAAATCTAGGTCAAACAAACCTCTTCCATACAAGGAATTGTTAGACTCGATAAGGATAACTAGGTGTTTACGCTAATAGCTTTTCACAATTAGCAAGATTGCTTCGCCGTTTTCGGTGTTGGTGTTGGCAGTATTTAGTTAAGCTATCAACATCGCCTACAGCACCTCTAAAGCAGCGACTAAACTGTTGGCTTAGTGTAACCCAGTTACCGGCACTGATATTCAGGCGAGTCAGTAGTTTAGGTTGGTGCTGTGCTATATAGCCTTTTTTATCTTCTCTGATACAACGCCCAGTTAATTCCACAAGCTCAAGGTAATCTGTTAAACAAAACGGTAAGCCTGCAGGGCTACCTTTGCTCGGATTACCAACAAATGGTGGTAACTTTTCAGGCTGTTTGCCTTGAATAGCCGCCTTGATGCGTAGTTTGATGCTTGTAAAGTCTGAAGTTTCTGGTGTTTTGGCGATATTAGCTCGAATGGGGTTTAAGTCTACATAAGCCATACAAGCGGCAAGTGCTTTTTCATCAAGTAGTGCTTGAGAGCTAAACCGCCCTTCCCAAAATCTGCCTTTGCAATTGTCTTCTCGATTGGCTTGTCTGGCAATAGACTCATTTAATAACCGCATCAACCAACTAATGTCCATGAGTCGTTTACGGTATTGCTCAGCCGTTTGCCTAACGATATCTATCATGGGAGCTAAAAGCTCTTCACCGCGTAAATACTTTTGTGTAAGTAATGTACCCTTAAACAATTGATGCCAACGCTTTAGCACCTCATCCATCGACCAACTGTTTGCTGTTTCTTCATCAACAAACAAAACCAAATGTACATGGTTACTCATCACCGCATAAGCACACACATCAATGGCAAATACGTCACTAAGTTGAAACAGTCTATTTTCCACCCATTGTCTTCGGTGCTCATAACTTTTTCTAGTAACGACATCTTTGCCACACAAAAACGCACGGCGAACACAACGGGAAATACAATGATAATAAGGTGTAGCCGCCAAACATACTTGACGACTTCTGGCGATAGTCATTTCGCTTCCTTGCGATTGATTTACAATGACTCAAAGATTAGACAAACGTTGGAATTATTCAAGTTAAATATGGGTGTCTAGATTATTTTTTGTTCAAGTTAAAAATGGGTGTCTAGTTTATTTTCTTTTTAAGCTTTTGAATTGCAGACAGTTCTTTTTGGGTGGGGACTTTACTCATTATTTCATTGCTGCCCTGGTAGCGCTGATGCTTAGAGAATTTACCTTCTCTGTATTCCTTCCGCCAACGACTGAGCATAAACGGGTGAATATCAAGTGCTAAAGCAACATCCTTTGACATGACATTGTCTTTTAAGCTTAGTTTGACTACTTTGATTTTGAAACTTACTGGGTAAAACCATGTTTTTCTAGGTTGTGTATATTTGGGCATTGTAGCCTCCTCAATATGATGAGGAGGTGTCCACCAAAACGGGGGAGGTGCATGTCCGTTCTTGAGCGCCTTGTTAGGTCTATACTTTCACAAAGTTATGCCGTAGTTCTTTATACGCCATGATCAATAAGGCTGCACCACCAGCACCAAACATAAACAATAAGAAAGAAGGAGACATTCCATTAACTAACCAATAGATGCACGCAGCAATAAAAAGTGTAATTAATGGCGCACCGATAACAATTAACCCTGTTTCAATATACTTTTTGTTCCTGAATGCATAAGCTAAGGCTGGAGCAGAAACCATAAGCCCGATAATGAACCCCAATATATTTAAGGTGGCAAATAGATCTGATTGAGGGCTAGGTAGTCGACCCGATTCACTTACCGCCGCAACAGTAATGATTATTAAGCCAATTAATAACGAACCAAATAAAAATATAGGTCTCTGGTTTACAGATTCGTTCTCTTCTTCTTGCAAGTCCTTAACATTAACATTGAATGTAGCGGCAAGACTCACAACAGTATTAATAGATGCTATACCTTCTGCTTCAACACGCTGAATAGTACGCAAGCTTATGCCCGATGCTGTAGCCAGCTGATCTTGAGGCCAGCCTCTATCTAAACGCAAACGACGTATTGTATTAGGTGATATTTTCATTTCATATTCCATCGTAGACTCCTGTAGGTTTGTACTACGAGAACCCTACTAAATCCCTTATCCTTTCCATACGACACTTTACCGCCAACAGCCGCCAATGCGCCGCAAATAGACCTAACGCCCATATTAGCAGGCAAATTGTGCTTGGCTATAATTTGGAACGCAGTGACAAACGCCAAGCTCCATTTGTCCTGCTGAATTTTTTGTTAGGTGAATTTACTTGAGCATCAGTTATTTAGCAAGTGGTTCGATTCTCTACTGAGCCTGATTGTTTAACCCAAAAACTTAAACCTGAACTAAGCAACAAGCAGTGTGTAAAAATAACAGAAACTGCCCTGCCAATGACACCAAACCAAGCCGCAACTTTTTAAACACCAGAATCACAATAGTTGAGTTGAAAACAAATCAAATTGTTAAACACTAAACCCAACAAACGATAACTAAATGAGTTATTCACCCTAACGCTTATATTAAACGGCTTAAAATGATTGGTTTGCTTTTTTGCGCCTTGCAAAAAACGAGACAAGCTTTTTAAGTCCGATTTGAATTTTTTGTTAGGTGAATTTACTTGAGCATCTGGTATTTAGCAAGTAGTTCGATTCACTGCTGAACCTGATTATTTAACCCAAGAACTTAAACCTGAACTAAGCAACAGGCAGTGTGTAAAAATTAAAGAAAACTAGATTGACGATAACTCCAAACTAAGCCGCAACTTTTTAAACACCAGAATCACGGTGTTGGAATAAAAACAAATCAAGTTGTTAAACACTAAACCTAATAAACCATAAGTAAATGAGTTATTCATCCTAACGCTTATATTAAACGGCTTAAAGTGGTTGGTTTGCTTTTTTGCTCCTTGCAAAAAACGAAACAAGCTTTTTAAGTCCGATTTGAATTTTTTGTTAGGTGAATTTACTTGAGCATCTGCTATTTAGCAAGTGGTTCGATTCACTGCTGAACCTGATTGTTTAACCTAGAAGTTAAACCTGAACCAAGAAACAAGCAGTGTGTAAAACTAAAAGACAGCTACCCTGCCAATGACACCAAACCAAGCCGCTACTTTTTAAACACCAAAATCACAGTGTTGAAATATAAACAAATCAAGTTGTTAAACACTAAACCTAATAAACCATAAGTAAATGTGTTATTCACCCTAACGCCCAAATAAGGGGCTGATTAATAGTTTGCTAAAATGTGAAGCGGAGCGGAACCGAGCAAACTGTTAGCAGTCCCACTTAATTTTCTTGTTAGCTTGCTTTACCACTGTTCTTCTTTTTTGCGGATAATGCCAACGATACGATTTTGTTTTAAACCTATATAAACTCGATTAATTATCTCAAATAAAGCACCTATAAGAGCAATAACTATAATTATATCGAACACACTCACAATAGTATTCGTTGTCTCATTGATATCAAAGGAAAAGAAAAATGTGACTACCCAAATTACAGGTAATATAAGCAACCAGCTTATGAGACTTGCGATAAATCCATTTATTATTGAAATAATTAAAAGCTTCATTCTTTCCTTAAATGCCACTCTAGTCTATAGCTAGCTAACGCCTCATTAAGAGGCAAAAAATTGTTGGCTAAAATTAGCGACGAAGGAGCAAAAGCCAACTGTTTTTTGTGATCTTCCCCCGCAAAAGTGGACACCTTCCACTTTTATTTTCCTGCCAATTCAAACTCAACTGGTGGTTGATATCCTAAACTTGAATGCAATCGCTGTCTATTGTAAAAGTAATTTAAATAACCTTTTAGTTTAGAATGTAACTTACTCATTGTTTCAAAACGATTTCCTCGAATGATGTCAGCTTTCAATGAGTGAAAAAACGACTCCACTTCCGCATTATCTGTGCAGCATCCAGGCCGGTTCATACTGGCATTAATATTGTGAATTTTTAAGTAGTGCTGAACATTGTGGGCTCGATATTCGGCACCTCGGTCAGTATGAAATAATACTCTTTCAGTGGGTTTGCGTTTTTTAATGGCAAGCCGCAATGCTTTTAACGTCAGCTCAGTTGATTTGTTTTTACCAAAGGCCCAGCCAATAACACGACGAGAGTATAAATCGATAACGACAGCAAGGTAATGCCAACGTGCACCAACTTTAAGATACGTGATATCACCCGACCATTGCTGGTTTGTCGCTGTCGGCTTGTCTATATTTCTACGCTTATTTTGAATTTCCTTATAGAAAAATTTAACCTTAGCTGGTTTGCTATATGTCTTAATTGCTCTAGCTCTCAAGCCACTCTCTTGCATTAACCTTGCAACCCGCTTCTTGCTTGTTCTTATACCTGATCTTTTCAACGCATAAAACACACGGGGGCTGCCATACGTCTGATGATTAGCATGAAACACGGCTTTTATTTGCTGCAATAAATCTGCATCTCTTAACACTTTGGCTGATAAAGGACGATTACGCCAAGCATAAAAACCACTGGGAGAAACGTTGAGCCAATCACAAAGGTACTTCACACCTAAGATTTGTCCGAACTTGTGGATGAATCCAAATCGCTCTGATGTACTTCCGCCAGATACCGTTGCCACTTTTTTAGCAAGTCGTTCTCCAGTTTCAGACGCTCATTTTCCTTTTTAAGCTTTTGAATTGCAGACAGTTCTTTTTGGGTGGGGACTTTACTCATTATTTCATTGCTGCCCTGGTAGCGCTGATGCTTAGAGAATTTACCTTCTCTGTATTCCTTCCGCCAACGACTGAGCATAAACGGGTGAATATCATGCTAAAGCAACATCCTTTGACATGACATTGTCTTTTAAGCTTAGTTTGACTACTTTGATTTTGAAACTTACTGGGTAAAACCATGTTTTTCTAGGTTGTGTATATTTGGGCATTGTAGCCTCCTCAATATGATGAGGAGGTGTCCACCAAAACGGGGGAGGTGCATTGTCCTTTTAAATGACTTGTTATGTTTTTAGGCCAAGGGCGACATGAAGTCACCCCGCCAAAGATTACATCAGTAACAAAATCAAAAAAGCAGATGCTTTAATGATAGCTGCTACATCTAAAGTAACCTCGATTTTCGAAGTTTTAAATGTGAACATGATAGTTCCTAAATTAAACCCCGAGCCGGCTCAGGAAAATTAAACACCTGAGCTTTACGTCACAGGCCAGTGACGCCATAAGAAAGATTGCAGCCTTTCAGATGGATTAGGTGACCGACCAAAGTCACCGTCGAAGAGTGGCCCTATTAATGAAACTATTTAGCACCGCCAAATAAGAATAAATTAATAGCTCTTCTCACAACCTATCAGAGTACGACTCTGCTAGGTGATGTTCATTAAAAACATAACGCCTCGTTAAGAGGCAAATAATGCTTGGCTATAATTTGGAACGCAGTGAACAAAGCCAAGCTTTATTTGTCCATGCTTTAACGACTTGTTATGTGGCTGGCCACTCTGGCTCATCATTTTCGCCATACAACACGCCAAAATTAATATTTGTTAGTTTATTGAAGCTGAACTGAAGTTCTAGCCATTCTTTTTCATAAGTTACTGATACGAATGAGCCATAATCATCAATCATTGGTTCTGAATCCAATTCAGAACTAATAGTGGCTATAACTTCAGTCATAGCTTTACCAATAAGACGATGCCCAAATATTGTCACGTTATTATTGTGAACTTCAATCCACCCAAGGCGATGATCGTTTTCGGCTTCAAAGGATAACTCAAGTAAAAGTTCATTAAACTGCAATCGTTTATTTTCTTCATCGGTGAAGAAGATTTTGTCAGGTTTACCCAACGAAGCTATTACTTGTTGTTCAGAAAGACCAAAAAGAATTGAGTCCATTCCATAACCTAATGTGATTTCCAATGCTTGAATCCTTTAAAGCCACATAACGCCCGCCTAACAGGCGTAAATAGCTTGGCTAAAATTAGGAACGAAGTGACGTAAGCCAAGCTTTTTACGTCCTTTGTTGAGGCGCTTGTTAGCTATCTTTTACTCTGTGGTAGCCATGAAAATGATGTGAAACACCACTTTTAGAGTTTTTAGATAAAACATCGTGTCTATCGCGATAGTAAACGTATAGTTCATCTGCTAATTCAACGCACGCATGAAGAACTTCTTTGACCTCTTTTACAACAACATCATAAATTTTGTCTCGTGACTTTTCGTAAGTTTTGACCAAATCGTAGCCACTGATACTTGAACTGTGTGATTCTGCCCAAGACATATTTTTAAACATTTGGTCATCTTCAGTATATAAATTACAAAAGCCTTTATGAGCTCGTTCATTGCGATCTTGGCGAAGTGGAGCCCCTGTTTGATCTATAACTTTTAAGTGCTCCAGTATTTCGGGGTAATTTTCCCTTAGTACTTTGCTCAATTGCTTAATATTTAGCTTATAGTCAGGCAAATTAATTTCTAATACTTCGTTTACAAAATGAAATGCAATATCCCTCAAACTTGAAAATCGGAATAATGCTAAATCAACGATAGATTTTAACCAGTCGTATCTATTTATATTTTGAACTGTAGAAGGCAAAGGAACTTCTTTTGCTCCTAACATCTGAGGAATTACCCGTAAGTCTACAAACTGTTGTTCTAAAGCATCAAACCTGACATAAGTTAAATGTGCGTATGCCATATGTGGATCTGCTGCTTTGAATTCTTCCCAATTTTTGTACGGGTGGTCATGTAAGAAGTACATGTTAATAGAGTCATAAAGAACGCCCTTGAATGTTGACTCTTCAAGATCCCACCAAAAGTATTCAGTTTCCATCTTGCTCCCTGATTACACCGAAGATAGCTAACGCCGCTATCACTGGACAGCGGGCTGTAGTTGTAATTTATGTTAACGGAGCGGCAGCGTAGTGCATAAATTGCAACGAAGGACTGCTGTTCCGGTGGATAGCCTTGTTATAGCCAGATTACGATTTAGAATCATGTTGATTGATTATGCTGTCTTTGTCGCTATTGATTACCGAGCTAAGTAGATTACCATACACCTTGCTTACTGGATTTATTAGATAAGCGACACACAATCCCATAAGCTCAATGCCGATAATAATGAGCACTAAATCTAACTCCAAACCGCCTAAGAAGTACGCAAAAAGAACACCGAATGCGATGAATGTGGATATTTCATATCCTCGCTGCAATCTTATTAATGCACGATGTTTCTTAATATCTTCTGCGGATAATTCCATGATCCATCCTTAGCTATAACGCCCAAATATGGGGCCGTAGTGTAGGCGCGAAGCGCCGAAACGGAGGTCCCAGCAGCTTTGCTGCGACATGATTTGCTTGTTATATGCTACTACCACAATTGCCACCAACTCTTTGGCTTAACGTAGTTAATTTTAACAACGCTGGAACCCAACTGTTGGGGAGCCAATTCAATAATTCCACTAGATTGAAGTAAGCGGAGCTGACTCTCAACATCTTGGCTGAAACGACTCACCTTTAGCTCCAAAGTTGCATTACTAAAGCCAGATTGCGTAAGCCTGATGAAAGCTAGCAATTTACTCTTGGTCGAGGCGCCGCTTAAATCTCTAATGGTAAATATTTGAGTATGCGAATCAAAATCAGCAATGGACTTAATAGCGCCGTCTTCGTAGCACCACTCATCTCCCTTTTGAGTTTTCCAATTACTTCTCATGCTTCCCCGTGCATATAACGCTTATATTAAACGGCTTAAAATGATTGGTTTGCTTTTTTGCCCTTTGCAAAAAACGAAACAAGTTTTTTAAGTCCGATTTGAATTTTTTGTTAGGTGAATTTACTTGAGCATCTGCTATTTAGCAAGTGGTTCGATTCACTGCTGAACCTGATTATTTAACCCAAGAACTTAAACCTGAACTAAGCAACAAGCAGTGAGTAAAAATAACAGAAACGGCCCTGCCAATGACACCAAACCAAGCCGCAACGTTTAAAACACCAGAATCACGGTGGTTCAATTAAACACTATACTCGTAGTTAAACACTAAACTTAACAAACAATAAGTAAATGAGTTATTCACCCTAACGCCTCATTAAGAGGAAATTTTCAGTTGGCTAAAATGTTGAACGCAGTGAAAACAGCCAACTGTAAATTTTCCTGCTTTAATGACTTGTTATGTGTTTATTACGAACGGCCAAAGCGTCGAGAGTAACAACGTTTACAAATTTCCTTATCTTCACCATTGATTTTACAATGAAATGTTTTTTGACGATGAGGTGAAAGATCTGAATTACAGTCATTACAATACTTGTCATTTGGCATAACAATCAACAAATAGATAATTAATGGCAAACCAATAATTGCTAGAATAATTATTAGCGCATCATTCGAATTCAAAAGCTTCCTCCTTGAAACACATAACAGCTTATTCATAAGAACCATTCTCGCAAGTAACGCTACGAACAGCCCTTTATTTCATAAAATTGAAAATTTAAATTATCACTTCTTCTCAACTATATCAACGAGATGCTAATATTGATTCTCGCTTTCTGCGTTGAAAACGAGAATGGTTCTTGTATTTCCGTTAAAAACAAGAACAAGCACGAACTGTTTATATATGCAGTACAATTACTAAACTATCGCGGAAATTTTTTTAATTCAGTAAAATAAGCCCCAACAGATGTTGAGGCTTTAGTAAGTGTTAAACCTTAAGTTGCGATATTAATCAATTAACTGGTATTGCTCTTTTAACACCGCAATAATTTCTGCTTTAGGGTCGTCACTTAGAACGATTTTTTCGCCGGTAATCTTTTCAGCAATATCTATATAGGTTTTAGATACTGCCATTAGTACTCGCTCAGGTAACGCGTTGCTCTCTGCAAGTGCTGTGCGCTCTAACATTCGCTCTTTATTCAGTAAAATATCAGGATCTGGAAAATGAGACAGCAATAGTTGCCTAAAGCCCTCTTTCGAGTTCTCAACAACCTCACCATTACGATAAGATACACCATCCCAAATACGTGATGAATCTGGCGTGCCTACTTCATCCATGTAAATTAATTTATCATTACCTGCTCTATCTTTGACATAACCAAATTCGAATTTAGTATCAACAAAGATTTGGTCAAGCTTTGCAAGTGCCGTTGAAATAACATTAAAACCTTCGGTAAGTAGCTTTTCATATAAAGCAACATCATCCGTTGATTGAAAATTAAAAGCTTGGTAATTATCAACAATGTTCTCACGCGTAATGTTTACATCATCAGCTTCAAGCACGCCTGGAATACCCTTTAATATACCTTTTGTTGACGGCGTCATTAACAAGTTCGCTAATTTAGTATCTCGCTGTAGCCCTTCAGGCAACTTAATACCACAAAAATCGCGTTCGCCTTTTTCATAGGCGCGCCACATAGAACCAGTAATATAACTACGGCAAATCGCTTCAATCATAACGGGTTTAGCTTTTTGAACAATCCATACAAAGGGATGCGGAATATCAAGAATATGGCTATCAGCTAAGCCTTGCTCTTTGAATAATTTAAACCAATGATTTGATATTGCATTGAGCGCAGCGCCTTTACCAGGTACGCCTCGCATATTGCCTTCTCCGTGCCAAATACAATCAAACGCTGAAATACGATCACTAATAACCATGATGGCAAGTTCTGTATCAGCAGGTACGTTGTAGCCTTTTTCTTTAATTAATCGCGCACTGTCTTGTGCTGTTAACCAATAAACAGAGCGAACTTTACCGCTATGAACAGGTAAATCAGTACGAATAGGTAAATCGTCATTGACGGCTAAAACGCCATTAGCATTACTCATCGTTTAAACCTTTTATAAGTAAGAATCTATTTGTTTAACATCAACCGATGGTGATAAACGAATAAGTTCTCTCACGTATTCACTGTGGTTAGCAATTATATCTGAAATGCTACAATAAAATCGCGCGAATTTTTATAAAACAACCTAGCTGCATAGTTTTCAGCTTTAATAAGAAGCCACGCACTCGTAACTTAACACTTAAACAATTTAGATGAATACACCATCAGAAGACTACCTAGCTGCTTAGTTTGCAGAGCATAGGTTAAAGTTCAAGGAAAAATTACGCACTTGGAACTTAATACCTAAAACCACTTAAACAATTTAGATGAAAATTTTTGCCGTTAATTGATTTAAGAGCAAGGAACTAACGCGCAGTTTACGCAGGTAAATGAGCATTAGTGACGACGCTATTAGAGCAAATTAACAATAAAAATTATCTGTCTAAAAGAAAAAGGACGCCCATGGGCGCCCTTTTCATATATCAACGTCTCAATTAAGCTAAAGAAGCTTGCGCTTTTTCAACTAATACAGAGAATGCTGCTTTGTCATATACTGCAATGTCAGCTAGGATCTTACGATCGATTTCAATCGATGCTTTTTTCAAGCCATTGATGAAACGGCTGTAAGATAAACCATTTTGACGAGCTGCTGCATTTATACGAGCAATCCAAAGTTGACGGAATTGGCGCTTACGTTGACGACGGTCACGGTATGCGTATTGGCCAGCTTTAGTTACAGCTTGGAAAGCAACGCGATATACGCGACTACGAGCACCGTAGTAACCTTTCGCTTGCTTTAAAATTTTCTTGTGAGAACGACGTGCTACTACACCGCGTTTTACTCTTGCCATGTGCTAATCTCCTCTTAATTAAGCGTTGCGAAGTAATTTATCAACTGCTTTCACATCTGAAGCAGCAACCATGCTTTTAGCACGAAGATGACGTTTTACTTTAGTACGACGCTTAGTCAAGATATGACGAAGACCAGCTTGTTTGCATTTGTAACCGCCTGACGCAGTTCTTTTAAAGCGCTTTGCAGCACCTTTGTTAGTTTTCATTTTAGGCATTGATGTAAACTCCACATTGCCATTGAAATTTAGCAACGCAGGCGAAAACAGTGTTTAACGCTGTTTTACTTGTAGGCCTAACGTTACCCGTTAAAAACAATAGTGGTGAGCAGAAATTGCTTTCTACTACTTGCTAAAACCAGCTATTGATTATTTTTTCGGTGCAAGTACCATCACCATTTGACGTCCTTCCGCTCTACGAGGGAACGACTCAACTGTAGTAAGTTCTTCTAAATCGTTTTTAACACGCGTTAAAAGCTCAATACCCAGTTCTTGGTGGGCCATCTCACGACCGCGGAAACGTAAAGTTACTTTCACTTTATCGCCACCTTCTACGAAGCGCTTCAAGTTACGTAATTTAACTTGATAGTCACCTTCATCAGTACCAGGACGGAATTTAATTTCCTTAACCTGAATTTGTTTCTGCTTTTTCTTTTGTTCTTTTTGCTGTTTGCTTTTTTCGTAAAGGAACTTACCGTAGTCCATTACACGACAAACTGGTGGTTTCGCCGTAGGGCTGATTTCTACTAAATCTACCCCCGCTTGTTCAGCTGCATCTAAAGCTTCATCAAGTGAAACAACACCTAGTGCTTCGTTCTCTAAGCCTACTAAGCGTACTTCAGACGCAGTAATGGCTTCATTCAGTTTGTGTTGCGGTTCTTTTTGACCGCCTTTTAAACTACCTTTGATAGTTTATTCCTCCAAGCATTAAAACAAACAATTTAGCAAAAGGTTTGAGAGTATTCTCAAACAGCATTTATGCCCGTGAACTTACTTCTTCACTTAGTTTAGTAATGAAGTCGTCAACCGACATTTTTCCTAAATCTTCCCCACTTCTTGTGCGAATGGCAATTTCGCCATTTTCCATTTCTTTGTCACCTACGACTAAAAGATATGGAACACGCTTCAAAGTGTGCTCGCGAATTTTAAAGCCTATCTTCTCATTTCTCAAGTCTACTTTTGCTCTAAATCCACTTTCTTTTAGTTTTTTTACAACTTTTTGACAATAATCCGACTGTTTGTCGGTAATATTCATCACTGTTGCTTGATTTGGTGATAACCACGTTGGAAATTTACCTGAGTATTCTTCAATCAAAATACCGATAAATCTTTCTAATGAACCTAATATGGCACGATGAATCATCACCGGAATGTAACGTTCATTATCTTCGCCGACATAAGTTGCACCTAATCGTTCTGGTAACGCGAAATCTAATTGTACCGTACCACACTGCCAGTTACGACCTAAACAATCGAGTAAAGTAAATTCAATTTTAGGACCATAGAAAGCACCTTCACCCGGCAGGTACTCAAATTCAATACCTTTCGACTTCATTGCTTCAGCTAAACCAAGCTCAGCTTTATCCCACATTTCATCTGTACCAATACGCTTTTCAGGGCGAGTTGATAGCTTAACAATAATGTCTTCAAAGCCAAAGGTTTGATACACATCGTAAACTAATTCAATACATTTCGTGACTTCATTTTGCACTTGGTCTTCTGTACAGAAAATATGCGCGTCATCTTGTGTAAAACCACGAACACGCATTAAACCATGAAGCGCACCCGATGGTTCGTTTCGGTGACAACAACCAAATTCAGCCATACGTAAAGGTAAATCACGGTATGATTTTAAGCCTTGATTAAAAATTTGAACGTGGCCTGGGCAGTTCATTGGTTTAATTGCGTATTCACGTTTTTCAGACTCAGTCGTAAACATCGCGTCTGAATATTTGTCCCAATGACCTGATTTTTCCCAAAGTACGCGGTCCATCATTAATGGCCCTTTTACTTCGTCGTAATCATATTCGTGTAATTTTTCACGAACAAACTTTTCAAGTTCGGTATAAATTGTCCAACCATCGTTGTGCCAAAACACCATGCCTGGCGCTTCTTCTTGCCAGTGAAATAAATCAAGTGTTTTACCGATTTTACGGTGGTCGCGCTTTTCAGCTTCTGCTAATCGTTGAATGTAAGCTTTTAACTGTTTTTTATCCGCCCATGCCGTGCCATAAATACGCTGCAGCATTTTGTTGTCAGAATCACCACGCCAGTACGCGCCAGCTACTTTCATCAATTTTAAATGATGACAATGGCGCATGTTTGGTACGTGTGGACCACGACACATATCGATATATTCTTCATGATGATATAAACCTGGACGATCATCTTTTTCAATGTTCTCGTCTAAAATTTCCATTTTGTAAGGTTCGCCACGCTCTTCAAAAGCATCACGAGCTTCTTGCCAAGAAACAGTTTTCTTAACAACATCATAATTTGTTTTGGCCAACTCAAGCATACGCTTTTCAAGTTTGGCAATATCGTCTTCATTAATTGAATGGTCTAGATCAATATCGTAATAAAAGCCATTTTCAATGACGGGGCCAATCGCCATTTTTGCGCTTGGCCATAATTGTTTAATCGCATGGCCTAATAAATGCGCACATGAATGACGAATAATTTCTATGCCGTCTTGGTCTTTATTGGTGATCAGTTGTAATTCAGCGTCTGCTTCAATTAATTCACAGGCATCAACAAGTTCACCATTTACACGACCTGCAATAGTCGCTTTGGCTAATCCGGGGCCGATATCTAACGCAACATCCATTACAGATACCGCATTTTCAAATGAACGTTGACTTCCGTCAGGGAGAGTAATAACAGGCATGAAATTTCCTTTCTACAGTGGCGGCGCATACCAAGCGTCGCATGTGGTGTTAACAAAAATTAAATCAATCAAGCATACGGACTATTATAGAACTATAATATGGTTCAGAGAATCACGCGTAGCGCTTGTTTTTATGAGCGTGTGAATATAGGCGATTATCTCTTACAATGCAACGTATAATCGTGCTTTGGATAATTAATTATCCCGTCCTTTCGTGGTGTTAGTATTAAGATCATTATTATGAAGTTACTAACCTGTTTAAGCTTATTGTTTTGTACTTTTGTTGGAGCTTCTTCACAAAGTACATGTGGCTATCATTACAGCCTAGATTGGCAGCTTTGGCAAAGCAATGCTAATTACTCTGTTAGTACCGCTAGAATGCCAAATAACAAGTCAATCGCACTGCAAGCTAAGATTATCCTACCCACTAAAATTAACCATTTTTATCAATTTTTACATCATGAAGAAAGCGTCGCATTGTGGTTAGCGCGCGCTGAAGATGTTGAAATTACTCAAGTGGCAAAAAACCAGTCGATGATCACCACTTATTTTTCAGGAGGTTTCTTTATTAGTCCACGTGTCATGCAGGCAACTTCAACAGTCACAACACACACTGAGCGCAACATAGTTATTAAGGTTGAAAACAAGCCAACGCCTATTACCTTACCTGAAAGTTCCGTGTTAATGACACTGCATTTTGGTTGTTGGCATATCAAACAACTGTCACCTACAGCGCTAGAGGTTACCTATCAATTTTCAGCATCAGCCAATGGTAATATTCCTACATGGATAGCGAATAAAGTGGCTAAAAAAAGTTTGTGGAAATCACTCGAAAAGTTACAACAGCATTTTACAGGTTAACTATACTTACCCTGAAAGTATATTGTAAACAGGGGGGGCCTATGTGGAACAGCATTGCTAAATCAATTGAACAAGCATTATCAAGCTCTTTCAAAATAGAAAAGTATAGTGCTGTTACTGGCGGTGATATCAACGAAAGCTTTTTAATTAGTGGTGAACAACAACGTTACTTTGTAAAAGTGAATGATAAAGCTAGGCTTGAACATTTTGATGCTGAGGCATACAACTTAAATAAAATCAGAGAAAGTGAGTGTATCGCTTGTCCTTCTGTCATTACCACCGGCGTGACGACTGATAAGGCTTTTTTAGTTCTACATGTCATTGACTTCCATCAACCGTCCAACGCACTTTGGCGTAGGCTAGGTGAGCAATTAGCCACCATGCATAAGCAAACAAGCCATGGTCAATTTGGCTGGCAGCAAGATAATGTTATTGGCAGTATTATACAACCTAATAGGTGGAGCAGTAATTGGCGGCAATTTTTTGCTGAGCAACGCATTGGTTGGCAATTACAATTATTGAATGAAAAATCGATTGTCTTTGGTGATATTGATTTTATTACCAACGCTTGCCATCAAATACTCTTAAACCATCACGTTGAACCTTGTTTATTACACGGGGACTTATGGCGAGGTAACATCGGATTTGCTAATGAACAACCCGTTATTTTTGATCCTGCAAGCTATTATGGTGATCGGGAAGCAGATTTAGCGATGACAGAGTTATTCGGTGCTTTACCAGAAGATTTCTATCATGGGTATTATGACACTTACCCCTTACCTGAAGCCTATGGTGTACGTAAACATGTCTATAATTTATATCATGTATTAAACCATGCAAATATTTTCGGTGGTGTATATGTAGAACAAGCAAAAGCCTGTATAAACCGAATATTATCAATGGCGTGATTTTGTCTTGAATAATTGAATTGTGAGTAAATTCAAACGCTAATAAATAAGTTGCAGAAAGCTAATGATGAAAGTTAGCAGTTTTCAAATTTATGACCATACTTAGAAGTAAGACAAACAAAGCGATGCGTAGCATCTGGGGGGATATAATGCCGCATGATTCTCTTCCACAAAAAGTGTCAGATCTTCGAATAGAATGCCCTCATTGCGGACACCATGTTTATGTTACGATTGATCCAACATCCGGCGATCAAGATTATTACGACGAATGCTCAGCTTGTTGTAATGATATTCATTTGAATATGCACATTGATGAGTACCGACAAAAAATTGAATTAGCTATCAATAGTGATGAACAATAAACTTGTACCGTTAAAGCTTCATTCGTTCGATGGTATTAACAATGGTAATGGTTTGTTGATCACATTCAATATTCACCAAAGCCCCCATTGATAAGCTAGATAAATTTGTTCTGCTCAACGTTTCTGGGATCAAGTGAACGGTAAAGTGATTATCGATAACGTCACCTACCGTTAAACTAATACCATTAATGGTGATAAAGCCTTTCGCTAAGACAAACTTTTTCCACTGCACAGGTAACTTAAATGTCATTGAACAATTGGTGGCGGTTTGTTCGATATGACTTAAAGAAGCGGTGGTATGAATATGACCACTAACAATATGGCCGCCAAGTTCATCCCCTACTTTTAATGAACGTTCAATGTTTACTTTATCGCCTATTTTTAAATAACCTAAATTGGTAAATCTTAGCGTTTCATCGATTACATCAAAGTGAATAATACTGTTGTGTTGCTGCTGGAAAAATTTCACCACAGTTAAACAGCAGCCATTAACCGCAATACTCGCTCCAAGTTGTAACTGTTCAATGAGTTCAAGCTCACCTTTAACAATTAACCTCATTAACTTGTGGTTTACATCTGATGAAATAATTTCAGCTTGTGATTGCACTATGCCAGTAAACATATATGATCCAACGTTATAAAAGTTCCCGCATTTTAGCGCCCTGTTATTTTAAGTACCACAACTAATGCATATTCAAGGCTTTATTGATAATACTAAAAGGTTGATGACCTTAGCGTACCCTATTTTAATTGCTCAATTAATCCAAACATTAATGGGTTTTGCCGATACGGTTATGGCTGGCCGTGTAAGTTCTACCGATATGGCAGCAATTGCCGTCGCTAGTAGCATTTGGTTGCCTATTATTTTAACTATTTCTGGTGTGGTGATGGCACTTGCCGCTATTGTTTCACAATTATCAGGTGCCAATGATTATAAAAAAATTGGTGCAGCAACCCAACAAACCGCATGGATTTCATTTTTCATGTCAGTGGCGCTTATTGCACTTTACTACGGTGTAGCGCCCTATATTCAAGCAAATGTTTCTTTAGAACCCCAACTTCAACAATTGTTATTTGATTATTTAGAATATGTTGTATGGGGCGGCCCAGGCTTTTGTTTGTATTTGGTGTTCAGGAATTATTCTGAAGGTTTATCGCATACACGGCCTACCATGATTGTTAGCATTGTTGGTCTTATTATTAACATTCCTGCAAACTACATTTTTATTTATGGTTATGGAGACATACCAGCATTAGGTGGTGCGGGTTGTGGTATTGCCACTGCTATTGTTTATTGGGTAATGTGTATTAGCATGTATTTATATTGCATTTTCAGTAAACATTTAAAGCATGCTCCTATTTTTGACAAACTGTATTTACCTAACTGGCATGAAATTAAATATATCCTTATATTAGGTGTCCCTATCGCGTTATCTTTGTTATTTGAAGTCAGTTTATTTGGTGTGGTTGCCATTATTCTTGCTCCTTTTGGCGCTGAAACGGTGGCAAGTCATCAAATTGTGATCAACTTCTCGGGTCTTATCTTTATGATCCCGTTAAGCCTAGCGATGGCGGTTACTATTTTAGTGGGTACAGCAATAGGCAATAAAAAAATTGAACAAGCAAAGCAAGTGTGTAGCTATTCTATAGCACTTGGCTTGTTAATCGCTTTGTTTACAGCACTATTTACACTTGCTTTTCGGTATCAAATTGCGGAAATATACAGCCACGAATTAGTCGTTATTGAATTAGCAGCAAGCTTAATGTTATTAGCTACACTATTTCAGTTTTCAGATGCTATTCAAGTCATTGCAGCAGGTGCGTTACGCGGCTATAAAGACACAACAGCCATTTTATATTTAACCTTCGTTTCATATTGGATAGTAGGTTTAAGTGTAGGTTTAGTGCTGGGCATAACTGATTGGATAATAGCACCTATTGGCCCTTACGGTTTTTGGATTGGAATTATATCCGGACTAACAACCGCTGCTATTTTATTAGGATGGCGTTTAAAAGTGGTGCAGGCGCGGTTTGCAACTGAGGCTAAACAAACAAGTTAACGTGTTAAAATGAGCAATTGTTAAGCAAACAGTGACAAAATACTGATAAAACATTTAAAAACGCTTGCAAGACGAATATCAGATCGCTAACATAGCGCTCCGTTAAAGACGAGCCTTCGTCTTTAACGCTAAAGTGGGAGCGTAGCTCAGTTGGTTAGAGCGCTTGCTTGACATGCAAGAGGTCGCTGGTTCGAATCCAGTCGCACCCACCACTTCTTAAAAGATCCTCTATAGCGTTTTAAAATACTGTAAATAGCCATCTGCTATTTCATAACCTAATGATTCATATAATTTTTGTGCAGACACATTCTCCGTCGTTGTTTCAAGCCCTATTCCTTTGGCATGAGAGTTAATCGCAAGTTTTTCTGCGCGTTCTAATAACAGTTTCCCTATGCCAATACCTCTTGATTCTTCAATGACAAATAAGTCATTCAAGATCCATGTTGCTTGTGCAGATATTGACGAAAAGCTTGGAAATAACTGGGTAAAACCATGCACCGTGTTTGCATCGTCAATCGCAAAATAAATGGTTGATTCACCTTTGCTTAAACGAGTTGTAAGAAAGTCAATCGCGAGATTAATATCAGAGGTTTCTTGGTAAAATTGTCGATATAAGTCAAATAAAGGAGCGATTTTATTTGCATCGTCCACTGTTGCTTTATTTATTGTTATCTTCATACATTCACTTACTAGTTGTTAAAGAGCACCGAGAAATTTTCTTTACTTTTGAAATTGCAAAACGGTAATTGTAGTCACGGATACTAAATTAAGTACACCAAAATTGTAACAAAGTCGGTAAGGTGAACAATAAAAACGACAAATAACAGTGTAAATAAAGTAACTTACCCTAAAATGAACAGATACTAAAATTAATAATGGAACCTTGTATGTTAAAGCCAACCTTTAGCAAATTATTGTTAGCTACCGCGTTAACGCCATTTATGACAATCGCAGCAGATGTGTTCACTTCAACAGATATTTTCTCATTAGAATACGCATCTGATCCACGTATATCTCCTGATGGAAAAACAGCAGTATATGTTCGTAATGCCTATGACATTATGACCGATGGTAAAAATCGAGACTTATGGCTATTAAATATTAAATCAGGAATGCACGAACCACTATTTTCTGATGATAAGCAATATTCACAACCACGATGGTCACCTGATGGTAAAAAGTTAGCATTTATTAGTAATATTAGCGGCAAGTACCAAATACATATTCATTACTTAGAAAGCAACCGTACAGCGATGGTTAGTCAATTACAGGCAGGCATCTCAAGCTTAACGTGGTCACCTGACGGTAAGTGGTTGGCGTTTAGTCAAAAAGTAAATGCTCCAAACAGTAAGCTTGCAAAAATGCCGAAAAAACCAAAAGGCGCTAAATGGGCGAAACCAGTCGTTGTGATCGACAAAGCTTATTATCAAGCAGACGGTAGAGGTTTAATCAAACCCGGCTATAGTCATATTTTTGTTATCCCGTCCGATGGTGGTACACCAAGACAACTTACCCAAGGGAATTATCATCATAGAGGCACCTTGGCTTGGAATGATGCCAGCGACGAAATTGTATTTTCAGCAAATAGAAGAGATGACTGGGAATATAAAGGCTTAGAAGGAGATTTATTTTCAGTTTCCTTAAAAGATGGCAACTTAACACAGCTAACCTCTGCGCCAGGTAAAGAGTATGGTCCTAGCTTTTCTAATAACGGAGAGAAGCTAGCATTTTTATCAACATCGAATGCATTAAATCCATACCGTAATGCCAAACTTAACATCATGAACTGGTCTTCAAAAGAAGCGAAAATCGTTGCTAAAGATTTTGATCGTTCAATAAGAAGCCCACAATGGCTATCAAACAGTAAGCTAGCTTTTGCCTATGATGATTTTGGCAAACGAAAAGTTGCTACAATGACCACCAAAGGAAAAATTACTGATCTAACTGACAGTTTATCAGGAACCACATTAGGCCGCCCTTACATCAGTGGTGAATTTCATACCAATGATTCAGGAAAAATTGTCTTTACCAAGGGGACAAGTCAACGCCCTAGTGATGTTGCTGTGGTAAATACAAAAGGTAAAGTTTCGCAGCTTACAGCGCTAAACGAAGATTTACTCGCCCATAAAACCCTAGGTAAGGTACACGAAATCAATTACAAATCATCGTTTGACGGTGAAGAGATACAAGGTTGGTACATTACTCCACCAAACTTTGACCCTAAAAAGAAGTATCCGTTATTGTTAGAGATTCATGGCGGGCCTCATTTAGCTTATGGTCCTCACTTTTCAGCAGAACTACAACGCTTTGCTGCTCAAGGCTATGTGGTATTTTATGATAATCACCGTGGTAGTAGCTCGTACGGCGAACGCTTTGCTATGTTGCTTAAATATAAATACAGCTCAAAAGAAGACTTTGCCGATCATAATTCAGGTGTAGATGCCATGATCGCTAAAGGCTTTATTGATGAAAACAATTTGTTTATTGCAGGCGGTTCAGCAGGTGGGATTGCCACAGCATATGCAATTGGTTTAACAGACAGATTTGCCGCAGCAGCCGTAGTTAAACCTGTGATCAACTGGTTAAGTAAAGTATTAACCGCAGATAGTGGTTTACGACAAATACCCACGCAGTTTCCAGGTATGCCATGGGAGCATGTTGAACATTACTGGCAACGTTCACCTATGTCATTAGTAGGCAACGTAACAACCCCTACTTTACTAATGACAGGTGAAGAAGATCTTCGTACCCCGATGGCACAAACTGAGCAATATTATCAGGCACTTAAATTACGAAAAATTGATACTGTGTTGGTAAAAGTACCTGGTGCTCCTCACGGTATTGCAGGAAAGCCTTCACGCATGATCGCAAAAATTGAAAATACCTTAGCTTGGTTTGAAAAGTACAAGAATAAGCCTGCACAAAAGTAACGTTTTAACTGCTGAAACACAAAAAAAGGGATTAACGTATTTGTTAACCCCTTTTTTCTATAAAAGTTACTTTTATTTCATCATATTGTCACGATATGCTTTAAACTCTGTACCTTCACGCCAATTTGGCCATTCAGTAGTTTCTGCCAATAAATAACCTGTTTCAAAGAACAATTGCAACTCAGCGATTAAACCTTGCCAACCCCATGCTTCATTATATTCATCACAGGCTTGATGGTAACATTTTGCTACCTCGGCTTTAACACGGTCACCTATTTGCTTTTCAGAGTCGTTAAACCACACCGAACCACCACCTGCGCTAAGGGCTGGTACACCCTTTTTCGCTAAACTAAAGTGATCTGAACGATAATAATAGCCTCTTTCTGGCGTAAGTTCCGCAGTCAACGTTCTGCCTTGTCTTTTAGCTGCTTCAGATAAATAGCTCTCAAGTTCAGATTTACCATAACCTACAACAGTAACGTCTTTTTTCTTGCCTGTTACATCTAAACTGTCCATGTTAATCAAGCCAACTATTTGGTTTAACGGAATGGTTGGATGGTTAGCAAAGTAACGAGAACCCAAGCGCCCTTGTTCTTCCGCCGTAACCGCAGCAAAGGTAATAGAACGTTTAGGTGCTTTTCCTAATGCTTGATAAGCTTTAGCGATGTGCATTAAACCAGCTGTACCAGTAGCATTATCATGTGCTCCGTTATAAATAACTTTTTTGCCATCATTATCAACATAGCTACCTAAGTGATCCCAATGTCCCATATAAAGTACATGTTCTTCTGGATGTTCACTGCCTTTAAGTGTTGCAATAACGTTATTTGATGTAGAAGATTTAATCTCATTTTTTAAACGAATACTGGCTGTTAAATTAAGTGGCGTTGCTTTAAAGTTTTTAGTCAAAGCGTACTTTTTCATTTCAGTGAAGTCTTTGCCTGCTTTGGCAAATAACGCCTTTGCCTTTTCAATACTGATCCACATTTCTACATCAATTGCTGGCTCGTTAACTTCTTTGGCTGGTAAGTGATATTGCGCACCAGTCCAACTGCTTTCAATAACATTCCATCCATAACTTGCAGGTTTTGTTTCGTGCACAATTATTGCGCCAGCAGCTCCTTGCCGTGCAGCTTCTTCATATTTATAAATCCAACGACCATAGTAAGTCATGGTATTGCCTTCAAATAATTTAGGATCTTGCGTGGCAAAACCAGGATCATTGACTAAAACAACGACTGTTTTTCCTTTAACATCTACATTTTTATAATCATTCCATTGATATTCTGGTGCATTGATACCATAACCAACAAACACCAGTTCAGAGTTTTTAAGCTGTATCTTTTTTTGTGTTTTACGTGAGGTTGCAACAAAGTTTTTAGGAAATTCAAAACGTAGATCTGCAATATTTAACGACGTTTCAGGCTTACTGGTAATACTTACCATTGGTACTGCTTGCGTATATTTATCACCATTTCCAGGCGATAAGCCAAGCGATTTAAAACGCTCTATTAACATCTCTGTTGTTAGTGTTTCACCAACGCCAGAAGGTTCACGCCCCTCAAAAGCATCTGAAGATAAGATTTTAATATCTGCTTTTATCTCCTTTTCGTCAAAAGATTGGTATGCTTTATTGAAGTCATCATTTGCATAACTTACGGTACAATAACTGAGAATACATGCGGCAATCATGGTGTTTATTTTTATCGTCACTCTTATTATCCTAATCGTTGAGTTTGAATGCTCAGCTTAGCCACAAACGAGTTAGAACACCAGACTATTGGCTGAATTAACCTTTGCTCTGATGTAAAGTAGTAATCAGTTGGTATTAAAACATTCACAAGGAAGAATCATGCACCAAATAGCTGTTTTCAGCACTAAAAAATATGATATTGAGTACCTTAATAAATTCAATATTGATAATAAACTTACCTTTAAATTTATAGCATCTACGTTATCTCAAGAAACAGTATCATTAGCAAAAGGTGCAAGTGCTGTTTGTGTTTTCGTTAATGATGATATGGATAGTAAGGTATTAGAAAAATTACACACCATGGGTATAAAGATTATTGCACTGAGGTGTGCAGGCTTTAACAATATTGACTTGGCCAGTGCGAAAAAACGTGGCTTTAGTTTGTGTAGGGTTCCCGAATATTCGCCTGAAGCAGTCGCTGAACACACTGTTGGGCTTATGTTAACGTTAAGCCGTAAGTATCATAAAGCCTACAATAGAGTGCGTGAAGGTAACTTTGCCTTAGATGGTTTAATGGGGTTCAATTTACATCAGAAAACCGTTGGTATTATAGGAACAGGTAACATTGGAAAAGCCACCATTAAGATACTTAAAGGTTTTGGTTGTCAGGTATTATGTTGTGATCCTTGCCCTAGTGAAGAAATAACACAATTAGGAGCAAAATATGTCTCATTTAATGAAATTTTGACCAACGCTGACATTATTAGTTTACATTGCCCATTAAACGAGGAAACAAAACACCTCATCAATACACACACCATCGCACAAATGAAAAATGGTGTAATGTTAATAAATACCAGTCGTGGAGCTTTAATGGATAGCCGAGCATTGATCAGCGGGCTAAAATCACAAAAAATCAGTTTTCTTGGGCTTGATGTCTATGAATTAGAAAGCGAAATATTTTTTGAAGATCTATCAGAAACCATTATCGATGATGATATTTTTGAACGTTTACTATCATTTCCAAACGTATTGATTACAGGTCATCAGGGGTTTTTCACTAAAGAAGCCCTTGAAACCATCGCTAAAACAACGATCAATAATTTGCTGTGCCTATTAAAGGGTGAACGTTCCGGCAATGAGCTTTATTGAGTAAAGTTTAAACGTAAAAAAACCAGCAAATTGCTGGTTTTTTTTAGCGTCATATATCACTAAATTACTTAACGTGTGCTAATGCCTCTTTAGCCAGTTGAGTAATTTTACCCCAATCTTTAGCCGCAACAATTTCATCTGACACTAACCAAGAACCGCCACAACACATCACATTTTGTAACGCTAAGTAGTTATTAATGTTATTGATATTAATGCCACCTGTTGGACAAAAACGAATGTCAGGGAATGGACCGCCGATAGATTGAATCGCTTTTACACCGCCCGACGCTTCCGCAGGGAAGAATTTAAAGTGATCATAACCGTAATCTATGCCGTCCATAAGTTCCGAAATAGATGAAATACCAGGAATTAGCGCACAATCACCTTCGTTACCTGCCTGTAATAAATCTTTCGTTAACCCTGGGCTGATGGCAAACTTTGCACCAGCATCAGCAGAGCGCTGTAATAACTCACGGTTTGTTACAGTACCAGCCCCAACAACGGCTTCTGGAAGCTCTTTTGCTATGGTTTTTATTACATCTAGTGCTGCTGGTGTGCGAAGTGTCACTTCTAACACTTTTACATCTGCCGCTAATAAAGCTTCAGCGATTGGTAATGCATCTTCAACATTTTTGATCACTAATACTGGTACAACAGGCCCAAGGGCAAACAGATCTTTTGGCTGAATTTGCCAATTTTTAGCTAACGTCATAATTCCTCTTTATTATGTTGTCGAAGATAAGCTGAAGCGCCTAAAATTCCCGGTTGTGATTCAGTGATCACGAAGGTTGGTATTGTGTGATTAAACGAGCTTAAGCGCCCTTTACTCTCAAACCGGCTTCTAAACTCACTTTGTTTAAAAAATTCAATGAAACGTGGCACAATTCCACCAGCAATATAAACGCCACCAAAACTCGACATTGTTAAGGCTAAATTACCAGCAAAACTTCCTAATATTTTGCAAAACTGTAGTAACGTTTGATGACATATTCGGCAGTCACCAGAAAGTCCTAATTCAGATATTTGATTAGCAGAACGAGTAGGTAAACCTGATTGATGAATCTCATTTAATGCTTGATAAATTTGTTCAATACCCAAACCTGATAACAATTGTTCATAAGAAACATGAGAGTATTTTTTATCAAGATATTCGAATACTTGTACTTCAATTGCATCAATTGGAGCAAAGTCAACGTGCCCGCCTTCGCCGCTAATGGCATACCAATTATCATTAACGGGAACTACATTAGAAACGCCTAACCCTGTGCCCGGACCACAAATAGAAATGGGTTTGTTTGCAATAACTGAGCCTTCGCCAATTTGTATTTTTTGCTCATCATTCAAATACGGTACCGCATATGCGATAGCCGTATAATCATTAATTAACAAGAGTTTATTTAACTTAAGTTCTTGTTTTATTTCACTTACCGAGAATTTCCAAGGTAAGTTAGTCATCTGAATGATGTCTTTATCTACAGGACAAGCAATAGCAAAACATGCATTTATCGTATTATTCGAGATATGGTTTTCTTCAATATAGTGTCGAACTACCGCTTGTAAACTATTGAATTCACGACATTGGTAAACCGTTAATTCATTAACTTCTCCATTCGCCCTAGCAATGCCAAGACGAATATTTGTTCCACCAATATCAGCAACTAAATTAATGGTCGCTTGACTCATAACGTCGAACCTTCATCAAATAATGAACAAGCACCTGTATCAGCAGTGCTTAAATTACGACGCATAAAGCCGAATAATTCACGCCCCATACCTTGGTGATGGCCATTTACTTGGAATGTTGCGTTTTCACGTTGTGTAAGTTCGGCATCATCAACTAATAAGGTTAATTCACCTTTTTCACCGTCAACAAGCAACATATCACCATTTTGAATTTTAGCGATAGTGCCACCATCTAATGCCTCAGGGCATAAATGGATAGCGGCAGGAACTTTACCTGATGCACCGGACATACGGCCATCAGTAACCAACGCAACTTTGAAACCTTTATCTTGGAGTACACCTAAAGGTGGTGTTAATTTATGAAGCTCAGGCATACCTCTAGCTTTAGGGCCTTGGAACCTTACAACAGCAACAAAGTCTTTCTCAAGTTCACCCGCTTTGAAAGCAGCATCTAGTTCATGCTGATCTTCAAATACAACCGCTGGTGCTTTGATCACAAAACTACCTTCACGTAATGAAGAAGTTTTTAGTACAGAGGTACCTAAATTACCTTTCAATACTTTTAAACCGCCATCCGGTTTGAATGGTGCTTTAGTGGTAGCAATGACTTCTGGATCACCTGAAACATCAGTGCTGTCAACCCATTGCAATTTACCATCAACTATTTCAGGTTGTTTGGTGTAACGCTCTAAGCCCGGTCCACAAATGGTTTCAACATCAGGGTGCAATAATCCCGCACCTAACAGTTCTTTAAACAATAACGCCATACCGCCTGATTGTTGAAAGTGATTAACGTCTGCATGTCCATTTGGATAAATACGCGTTATTAACGGTACTGCATTTGATAAGTCATTAAAATCTTGGAAGTTAATAATAATGCCCGCAGCGCGTGCAAAAGCAATAATGTGCATCGTTAAGTTTGTTGAACCACCTGTTGCTAATAACGCAACAATGGCATTAACAATAGATTTTTCATTAATCATTTTGCCAACAGGCATATAATTACCTGACTGTTGAGTCAAACGTGTCACTTGGCGAGCGGCAGCTTTTGTTAATTCTTCACGTAATTGCGTATTTGGCGGAATAAAAGAAGCTCCTGGTAAATGTAACCCCATCACTTCTACAACAAGTTGATTAGAGTTTGCTGTACCGAAGAAAGTACAAGTACCTGCGGTATGATATGACGCAGATTCAGCTTCAAGTAACTCGTCTTCGCCAATTTCGCCTTTAGCAAATTGCTGACGTACACGTGCTTTTTCTTTATTTGGAATACCAGAAGGCATTGGACCTGCTGGAACAAATACCGTAGGTAAGTGACCAAACGTCATTGAAGCAATTAATAACCCGGGTACGATTTTATCGCAAATGCCCAGCATTAATGCGCCATCAAACATATTATGCGATAACGCAACTGCGCTAGACATTGCAATAACGTCACGGCTCATCAAGCTTAGATCCATGCCTGGCTGACCTTGGGTAACGCCATCGCACATAGCAGGTACACCACCAGCAAATTGCGCAACACCACCGGTTTCAGCAACCGCTTCTTTAATAACCTCAGGGTATTTTTCATAAGGTTGGTGAGCAGAAAGCATATCATTATATGCCGACACAATAGCAATATCAGAATGGTTTATGCCACGTAAAACATCTTTCTCTTGCTTGCTACATGCAGCAAAACCATGTGCTAAATTACCACAAGATAAATTAGCACGATGAACCGTGGTAGCTTTCTCATGTTCTATTTTTTTCAAATAGGCTGCACGCGTCTCTTTACTGCGCTCAATAATACGATCTGTGATCGCTAAAACTTGTTTATTCATCAGTTACTCCGCCCAATACACTTGAGTGTTAATTTCTGGGTCGTGCAAAAATGCCCTAATTGGCATTTCACGTCTATCTTGCTCAGATAGTGCTTTTTCCAACACCGATTTTTTATTTAAACCACTAATATGCAAAATAGTATTTTTGCTTGGCTTTAAATACGCGAAACTAAACGAAATACGCTCATAAGGTGCTGACGTAGGCTTTACTTTCAATAGTGGTGCAGTTGTCGACGATAAACATTCATCAATCTGCTCACTACACGGGAACAAAGAGGCTGTGTGGCCATCTTCTCCCATACCTAATATCAATACATCAAGTGGGAGTAATGCACTTTTCGCCGCTAAATTAAGATCAGCAAGTGTTTCTTGTGTTAAGTTTTCACCTTGTTTCAAATGAAAAAACTTAGCGTTTACCGCGTTGTTTTGCAGTAAGTTTTCATGCACTAACCGCGTATTACTTGATTCATTATCAATGTTTACCCATCGTTCATCCGCGAGAGTCACGGTGATATCTGTCCAAGGTAACTCTTTATTAGATAACGCTTGAAAAAAACCTTTCGGTGTTGAACCACCAGACACTGCAATACTTGCACGACCATTGAGTGCTACAGCATCCGCTAAAATATTCGCCACTTTGTTTGCAAGGGCGATGTCTAACTCTTCTCTTGTATTAAATTCGTTTATTTGATGCATTATTCTACCCATTGGCGATCGTCACGTGCGATCAATGAAATTGAAGAAACTGGTCCCCAAGAACCCGCAGCATAGGGTTTTGGTGCCTCATTAGTAGACTGCCACGCTTCGATAATACCGTCAGCCCATGTCCAAGCAGCCTCTACTTCATCACGACGTACGAATAATGATTGATTACCGTTAATCACTTCAAGCATCAAACGTTCATAAGCATCAACCACACGTTGATCCTGGTAAATTTTAGAGAAACTCAAATCAAGCTTGTTTTCATGGATATTAAGTTGTGATGCAATACCAGGGATTTTATTCATCATTTGTAACTCAACACCTTCATCAGGTTGAAGACGTATCGTTAACTTGTTTGCCGGTAAATCAGCATGGCTTTCTTTAAAAATGTTATGTGGCTGAGGTTTAAAATGCACAACAATTTCACTGTGCTTCGCAGGCATTCTTTTGCCGGTACGAAGATAAAAAGGGACGCCTGACCAACGCCAGTTATCAATTTCAGCTTTAATGGCAACAAATGTTTCTGTATTGCTGTTTTCGTTTGCACCGTCTTCGTTTAAATAGCCCGGTACTGGGCCACCATTTAAAAAGCCATCTGAATATTGGCCGCGTACCGTTGTATCTTTTACGTTTTGGCGAGAGATCGGCACAAGCGCTTTAATGACTTTGAGTTTTTCATCACGAATACTATCGGCACTTAAATCTGCCGGTGGTTCCATTGCTAATAATGACAAAATTTGTAATAAATGGTTTTGTACCATATCACGCATTTGCCCTGCTTCATCATAAAAGCCCCAGCGCCCTTCTATACCGACACTTTCAGCAACAGTGATTTGTACGTGATCAATACAATTACGATCCCAATTGGTGGTAAATAAAGAATTTGCAAAGCGAAGCACCAATAAGTTCAGAACGGTTTCTTTACCAAGATAATGATCGATACGGTAAATTTGATTTTCATTAAAATAGCGAGAAACTTGGTCATTAATGACCTTTGATGATTCAAGACAATGGCCAATAGGTTTTTCCATAACAACCCGATCTGCTTCTGTTACTAAGCCCGCTTTCTTGAGTCCGTCAGTAATATCACCATAAATCGCTGGTGGCGTTGAAAAGTAGTAAATACGGGTTTTATGACCGCCAGATAAGGTGTCAGCAAGTGCACTGTAACTATCAGTTTGTTTAAAATCTAATTGTTGATAAACCAAGCGAGCTTTGAATCTTGCTAACGTGGTTTCATCTAATCCCTCTTTGACAAAAGTGGTTAAATTTTCCAACACAAAGTCGTTAAACTCCGTTAATGAAATATCTTGTCGCGCAACGCCGACAATTCGACTTTTATCATTTAACAAGCCAACGTGATCTAATTGATATAGCGCAGGTAATAGTTTGCGGCGAGATAAGTCGCCAAGCGCACCGAAAAGTACAATTTCACTAGCCGACTGTTGTTCAGTATTTTTCATAGGGATAATTCTCTAATTTTATCTTGTCATTGTAACTAAACTACATTTGCTCATAATTTAGCGTTTGTTGAACGCTCAGTAAAGAACTTTTTGTAATTTTACTACAAATTTAAAAATGTTCGAAATATTTAGGCGCTGCAATCAGTAAAGTCTGTTTTATAGTATTAAACATTTGCAAAAAATTACCATTTTGTTTTATATTGTAATGCAAAATGAAATAAATTTTCATATTTACTGTTTTCAACACAGAAAATTAATTACAGCCAATAAAAAGATCTAGGGTACTATGTTAAAAGATCTAGGGTACTAATACATGAATATATTAGAAAAAATTACCAATGAACTAGACACATTCAGTAAATCAGAACGTAAAGTTGCTGAAGTGATATTGTCTTCTCCTAGCACCGTAATACACGCCAGTATCGCAGCGTTGGCTAAACAAGCCAACATTAGTGAACCTACAGTGAATCGCTTTTGTCGTCGTTTAGATACGAAAGGTTACCCAGACTTCAAATTACATTTAGCACAAAGCTTGGCAAATGGTACGCCATATGTAAACCGACATGTTGATGAAAATGACAGTGCCGATGAATACACGGCAAAAATCTTTGAATCAACCATGGCCAGTTTAGAGCTTGCTCGTAAAAGTTTAAATACCGGCACGTTAAACAGAGCTGTCGATTTATTAACACAAGCAAACAAAATTTCATTCTTCGGCCTAGGCGCATCAGCGGTTGTTGCCCACGACGCTTTAAATAAGTTTTTTCGTTTCAATGTGCCTGTTGCTTACTTCGACGACATATTAATGCAACGAATGAGTGCGATAAATAGTCAGCAAGGTGATGTCGTTGTTTTGATTTCGCATACTGGCAGAACAAAATCTCTCGTGGAAGTAGCAAGCTTAGCGAAAGAAAACGATGCAACGGTTATCGGCATTACCACAGAAGGTACTCCGCTAGCGAAAGAATGTAGCATTGTGTTATCAGTAGATGTTGCTGAAGACACTGATTTATATATGCCTATGTCTTCACGCATCGCACAGCTAGCGTTAATCGATATTCTTGCTACTGGCTTTACTTTACGCCGTGGTACTAAATTTAGAGATAACTTGAAGAAAGTAAAAGATAGTTTAAGAAGCTCAAGATTTGAGCGCAGAGACTAACAACAGTTAATCATTAATATATAAGGGTCGAAAGACCCTTTACTGTTTATATTTATATGCAATTTAATAAGGATTAAAATGCCTAGAAGAACGAAAATTGTTGCGACCTTAGGTCCTGCAACTGAAGATAGAGAAACGTTGAAGAAAGTGCTCGCTGCAGGTGTCAACGTTGTTCGTTTAAACTTTTCTCATGGTACTGCTGATGATCACATACAGCGGGCTAATACGGTGCGAGAATTAGCAAAAGAGTTAGGCATTTATGTCGGTATTTTAGGAGATTTACAAGGGCCTAAAATTCGTGTTTCCACTTTTAAAAATGGTCCTATCGAACTTAGCGTTGGCGATAAATTCGAACTTGATGCAACGTTAGCTAAAGGTGAAGGTTGTCAGGAAAAAGTCGGAATAGATTATAAAAATTTACCGAAAGATGTTACCCAAGGTGATATTTTATTACTAGATGATGGCCGTGTTCAGCTGAAAGTATTAAGTGTAAATGAGCACTCGGTATTCACAGAAGTTACCGTGGGTGGCCCATTATCTAATAATAAAGGTATAAATCGTCAAGGCGGTGGCTTAACAGCACCAGCACTAACTGACAAAGATAAAGCCGATATTAAAACAGCTGCAAAGATTGATGTTGACTTCTTAGCGGTTTCTTTTCCGCGTGACGCATCAGATATGCGAGAAGCCCGTTTATTAGCGCAAGAAGCAAACTGTAATGCCCGTTTAGTGTCAAAAATTGAACGTGCTGAAGCTGTAAACAATGATAAAACTTTAGATGATATTATATTAGCTTCAGATGTAGTAATGGTTGCACGTGGTGATTTAGGTGTTGAAATTGGTGACGCGGCCCTTGTTGGAAAACAAAAACATATTATCGCCCGTTCACGCCAATTAAACCGTGCTGTGATCACTGCAACGCAAATGATGGAAACCATGATCACACAACCAATGCCAACGCGTGCTGAGGTGATGGATGTGTCTAACGCCGTATTAGACGGTACTGATGCAGTAATGCTCTCAGCGGAAACAGCTGCGGGTAAATACCCTGTGGAAACCGTTACTGCAATGTCAAATGTTTGTATTGGTGCTGAACAACATCGTTCGGTAAATACATCAAAGCATCGTTTAGAACTCATGTTTAATGAAGTATCTGAAACAATTGCACTATCAGCAATGTATGCAGCTAACCATTTAAATGGTGTTAAAGCGATTATTGCATTGACAGAGTCAGGACAAACCGCAAAATTAATGTCGAGAATAACCTCTGGCTTACCTATTTATGCATTGTCACGCCATCAAAAAACGTTAAATAAAAGTGCCATTTATCGCGGTGTTTATCCATTAGAATTTGATTCAACATCAAGTAACAATGATTCCCTTTCAAATGATGTGTTAAAAGCAGTGATAAAACGTTCAGATTTAACCGAAGGTGATAAAGTTATTTTCACTCACGGCGATTTAATGGAAACTGTAGGTGCCACGAATACGCTTAAAGTTCTTACGGTTACTAAAGCCTTATTAAGCTAATTAATCATTAATTACATTTGGAAAGGTAGCAAAAATGCTACCTTTTTTATTGTCTGGAGCCTTAATCTTCAACTAATTCAGTTAAATCTTCAATTAAATCATCTAGCTTTTTCGTTAATTTCTTACGCTGCTTAGCTGTTAACGTGTTCAATACATGTACCGTTATCTCATGACTTATCGCATCATTTTGTTTATTAAGTTCAAGAAATTCTTCACTCCTTAAACGTTTTCTCCCGTTTATCATCAGATCAGTAAAGGCGTCTACATAGCTTTGATCTAATTGTTCAGGTGTTAACAGTGTAAAAAAAGATTGTTGCCAAGAGGTTCGATAAGCTAACCAATACTCTCGTTCACTCTGAAAGCCTTTAACTAACTGGTGAATTTTCTGCTTTTGTGTACTTGTTAGTTTTCCTACCCACTCTTTTAGATCTGCAATTTTTTCCTTTTCTCTCGCTTCTAACCACTCTTCTCTACTTAAATTTTCATGATCATCAATGCGTTTTTGGCGGATCTTTTTAATATTATCAACAAGCGACTCTCTTTGTTGTTTGCTTAATTGTAGAGAAAGTTGTGCAACTTCAGGAGCGACTTTTCGCATTAACACTTGCCAATGGCCCGTTATTTTTTCTTGATGTTCAGCTAAATCTTCTTTGCTAATACCTGCGGATATTTGTGATTTAAATTGTGTTAATTGCTCTTTATACTGATTTAGCTGTGTATCACGATGCCACTGGTGTAGTTCTTCAAATTTTAGATCGAAATTTCTTTGCTGATCTCGGGTTAAATCCACGTAATCATCAAGATACCAACCTACCCACCAATCAAGGTGGTTATACATAAACGTAGTACTACAACCTGTTAATAAACCAACAAATAAAATAATAAAAATCTTACCTTTTAATTGCATCTTAGTTTTCTTCCTGTGAATCTTGTATAAAATTAGGTTAACGTATTAAAAAATCAATGCAAAGTATGAATGTAACCACCCATGTCTGCAATAAATAAACAAAAAAGCAATACAATACATGTTGGTTTGCTTACCAGCGGCGGTGATGCTCCAGGCATGAATGCAGCAATACGAGCGGTTGTACTCGCTGCTGCCGCTAATAACATTAACGTTACCGGTTTTCACCACGGATATAACGGCTTAATAGATAACGAATGTAGCTTGCTGAGCCTTGATGATGTTCAAGGTATAATACGGTTAGGTGGCACTATTCTAAAAAGTGCACGTTGCAAAGCCATGACCGAAAAAAGCGGCGTTGATAAAGCGGTTGATACGTTGAAACAAAATAAAATTGACGCCTTAATCGTTATCGGTGGCGACGGCTCTTTCTGTGGATTACAAGCTATTCAAAAGCACTGGCAAGGACAAACAATTGGAATTCCTGGCACCATCGACAATGATATAGATGGTACAGACTACACTATTGGCTTTTCAACAGCAGTGAATACAGCAATTGACGCCATAGATAAAATACGTGATACCGCGAATGCATTTGATCGCGTTTTCATTGTTGAGCTAATGGGGCGTAAAAGCGGCCATATTACCTTTAATGTTGGAATATCATGTGCTGCTGAACAAGTGATATCTTTTGAAAACTTTCACCCCTCAGAAAAGCGATTAACGCTAAATAAACTAGCCGATAACATTCAACAGTCTATTGTTGTCAATCAAGCCAGTTATTTAATTGTTATGGCTGAAAATTTATGGCCTGGTGGCAGCCAAGTTTTCGCTGACGAACTTTCAGCGTTATCAGGAGTCGATTGCACACTTTGTACACTTGGTTATATACAACGAGGTGGTTCACCTGTCGCTAAAGATAGAATATTGGCAACAAAAATGGGCGTAGCAGCTATTCAAGCAATTATGCAGCAACAAACGGAAGTGATGATCGGCGAACAAAATAACGCCATGGTGTCCATACCATTAACTCAAACAACACTCCATCAGAAACAAGTGAGTCAGTCATTAGTTGATGCGCAACAAAATATCTTAGCTATGACTGCTCAAACGGATACTTAGAAAACATTCAATTGGATTAAGTCAATGTCATTTCAGGAGGTAATTGATTGTTTAACCTTTTCTTTATAGCTGCGACTAACCTTTAGTTCTTTACCATTAGTCATCACTAGATAATATTCTCCATTTAATTGACTGCAAAATTTATCAACATAATTTTTATTTACAATGGTTGAGCGATGGCTTCGAATAAATAACCGCGGATCTAAACTCTCTTCAAGTTGCTTCATGGTTTTACGTAAAATATGTGTCTCGCTATTTGTGTGAACACACATATAATCACCAGCAGCGTCAATCCATAGTATCTCTTTAACGGGTACCCGGCTGACTTCACCGCCGTCTTTTATAGCAAGTACGTCTGAAAAATGTGATACGGTAACAGGGTTATTGTTTGCTAGATCATTTATAATATCTTGACTATCGTGGCCAGTAACATCACTGACAAGCTTGACAAGTTTTTCAATGTGAACGGCATGCTCTGAGCTTGATAAATTACTTCTTACTCTATCCAGTGTTTGTGCAAGACGCTCTTCATCTGCTGGTTTCATTAAATAATCTTGAGCATGAACATCAAACGCTTTTAATGCGTATTGATCAAAGGCAGTAACAAACACCACTACGGGTAAGGTCAAATCTTGCTCTAACAATGCCTGCATTACTTCAAAACCATCTAAGCCTGGCATCTGTATATCTAGAAACATCAGATCAGGTTGATAAGCTCTAACCGCTTCAATCGCTTCTCTACCGTTACTACACTCCATCACAATGTCGATATCATCATGTGACTGTAATCTAACAGCTAGACCCTTTCTAGCTAGTGCTTCATCATCAACAATGATGGTAGATAATTTTTTGCCCATTAATTTACCCAACTTCGTATGGCATTCTGATGTTCACTTTAACACCATTTGGCGTATTATTGGATACAACAAGTGAAAAATTCACATCATAAAGCGCTTGTAAGCGCTCTCTTGTATTGGCAAGCCCTACTCCATTTTCTCGATATAAATTACCATTTGATATTTCAGCGCCAGGACCATTATCAGATAACTCAAGTAATAGATCATTACCAAAACTGGACACATTAACATTTATCGCGCCACCTTGTTCTTGTACGGCAATAGCGTGCTTAATTGAATTTTCAGCTAACGGTTGAAGGATCATGCTCGGCACCAATGCTTTTTGACAATTTGCATCGACTGTAAAATTAACCTGTAACCGCTCTTCAAACCGTACCTTTTCAATATCAAGATATAACTTTAATGCTTGCAACTCGCTTTCAAGCGTTACTTTCTTCATGGGATCTTTATCAAGTGAATATCGTAAAAATTCGCTCAGTTTGGTAACCATTTTATTAGCGGTATTATTTTCATTCACTAAAATTAAGGTAGAAATGGCATTTAAAGTATTAAACAAAAAATGTGGGTTTAACTGATATCTAAGCATTTTTAATTGCGCTTCATGCGCAACAGTATTGGCTTTTAGCACGTTTTGTTTTTCTTTTTGCAGCATTTGATAATATTTAGTCCCGAAATACAGTAAGCTCCAACTCAGTACAATAAAGAATGAAAACGTGGTATTTCTTGCGTAATAAATCAAATTATCAGGGCGATAACCGTGCTTATAAATTTCCCAATAGTTAATATTTTGCACTACTTGCCAAATTAGGCCGGTAATGTATGAGCATGCCAGAACATACAAGGCTATTTTTAACGGGGTGAAGTTCCATATTTTACGATATACATAACGCAGCGGAATGGTAAACAACCAACCAGCATAGGCATTTAATAAGATAATCACCGTAAATATATCACGTAGATCGTGCAATAATGACCCAAGGTAATGAACAAGCGCAAAGCCAAACCAGCCCGCAGTGTGCATTAACCAAAATAAACGGTTTCTATCTTCTATTAACTTCGTCCAATTCACAAAAACAACCTATTTTTCTCCGTTACTTATCATTATGATGGACGTAGTGGCATGGCGCATTACCGCTAGTCGTGACAAATGTACGACTTATCTCATTTTACGTTTGCTTGGCAAACTTTGCGGTTATTAAGGTCTGTTGTCTTTCGTGATTGACAGGGAATTTAAAAGGCGGCGAATACCGCCTTCTAACGATTAAGGCAACGATAACATTTTACCCAGTGGTTGCCCGCCAAGTAAGTGAAGATGAATGTGATAAACTTCTTGTCCACCATGTTGATTACAATTCATGATCAAACGAAAACCGTCTTCTGCAATGCCTTCTTCTTTCGCTAACTTTTTCGCGACAGTAAATAGGCGTCCCATAATTAACTCATCGTCTACTTCGATATCATTAACCGTTGGGATCAATTTATTCGGTATGATCAAGATATGCGTGCTTGCTTGCGGTGAGATGTCCCGAAACGCCGTCACTAATTCATCTTGATATAAAAGATCCGTTGGGATCTCTTGACGAACAATTTTTGAAAATATTGTTTCTTCAGCCATAGTAAACCTTATGCAGTGGTAAGTTTTGCTTTTGTCATTTTAGCAAACCTTTTGACATCTTCTACCAGTAAATAGTTAACTGGTATTAAAATTAGCGTAATAAACGTGGCGAAAATAATACCAAAACCGAGCGATACCGCCATTGGGATCAAGAACTGCGCTTGTGTCGCTTTTTCAAATAATAGTGGCATTAAACCTATAAACGTCGTTAACGATGTTAACATTACGGGTCTGAACCTTGATTGTCCTGCTGTTAATACTGCTTCCATTAAAGCAATACCTTCTGCACGGCGTTTATTAATAAAATCAACGAGTACTAAGCTATCGTTAACCACGACGCCAATCAACGCCATAATACCGAGTAAACTCATTATTGTGAGATCCATTCCCATGATCCAGTGCCCAATAACCGCGCCAATTGCACCAAACGGTATCACAGACATTACGATTAATGGTTGTATGTACGACTTAAATGGGATTGCCAATAAGCAGTAAATAATGAAAAACACAAAAGTTAAACCTAATTGTAAGCTACTGAATGAATCACTTTGCTCTCTAGCTTCGCCTTCCATAGTAAACGAGACCCCAGGATATTTAGTCACTAATGATTCCATAAAAGGCCTTAAATCATTATTTAGCACCGTCATATTGGTACTTTCTTTATCAACATCTGCAGTAACATTCACTGTTCTATATCGATCTATACGGTTGATGGCAGACGGACTTTTACCGGCTTTTAGTGTGGCAACATGAGACAAAGGAACTTGCCCTCCGCTTGGTGTTGCAATCAGCATTTCATTTAAGTTGGCAACCGACTGCCGTTCAGATAGTGGAAATTTGATCATCACTCTGACGTCATCTCTTCCGCGTTGTATGCGCTGGATTTGTGCACCAAAGAATGCATTCCTAACCTGACGAGTAATAGTGGTGCGGGAAATTCCCAATGCATGACCCTGTTCGGTCAATTCAATCTCAAGTTCTTGCTTACCATTAGACAAGCTATCTGAAATTTCAAATGCTGTAGGATAGGTTCTTAGCCGCTCTTTTACTTGTTCTGACACTTCTTTTAATGTGTCTAAATCATTAGCTGCTAATTGAATATCAATAGGATCACCACCACGGCCTATTTCGGCTCTAAAGGTTAAGCTTTCAGCACCAGGCACTTTTCCAATTAATTCTCGCCATTCATTCACAAGTTGTCTGGTACCTACACCAGAATGATTTTCATCTGCGGGGGTAATTTCAAAGCGTACACGTCCTTGTTCGTTACGTGTGATAGCCAATACATTTAAAATAATACTGGTGCCATTCTCATCACGATATTTATCTTGTAATTCTCTCGCTGCATTTGCCATTTTAACGACGTAGCTATCTACCACGTCATAATTAGTTCCAACTGGCATCGTTAAGTTTGCACGAGCTGTTTCACTGGCTATACGAGGGAAAAAGACAAACTTTGTCCAGCCTGACATAATAAATGCGATGATAATGAAGAACACCCCAATGAATAAACTTAGCGTAGTTAGACGATGCTTTGTTGCAATCGCCAGAATGGGTTTATAGTAGCGAATAATTGCGCCTTCAAAGCCATCAGCAAAATTTTGCTGCCAACGACTAAAACGTGATCCGGTCGAATTATCGGTATCTTTATTACGAATTTTTAAATGTTTTAAATGCGACGGTAAAACAAACTTTGACTCAATAAGGGAAAACAATAAAACCGGTATCACAACGACAGGAATTTGTGCGAAAATCGCACCGCGCATGCCGTCAATAAACGCTAAAGGTAAAAATGCTGCAACGGTTGTTAAAATACCAAAGGTAACTGGAGTAGCCACCTCTTCAGTGCCTTTTACCGCAGCTTCTAAGCCACTTGATGCCGTTTGGGAATGCCGGTAAATATTTTCACCGGTGACTATGGCATCATCAACCACGATCCCCAGCACTAATATAAAACCAAATAAACTCATAATATTAATTGAGATATCAAATACCGGCATCATGATAAATGCGCCCATAAAACTGACAGGGATACCAATAAATACCCAAAAAGCAATGGTTGGACGTAAAAATAATGTCAATAAAATCAATACGAGGAAGCCACCTTGTAGTGCATTACTGATAAGCGTATTTAAGCGGCTCTTTACGATTTCAGAGTCATCATCCCAATAACTAAGTTCGAACCCTTTGGGCAAGGTAGATTGACGATCTTCAATATATGCTTTTACAGCATCAGCAACATCTATCGCGTTCTGATCACCTATACGATAAACTTCAATCATCGCACCTTGCTTACCATTGAACCTAGCACGCATAGGTGTTTCTTCAAAACCATCATTAACGGTAGCAACATCACTTACATGAATAATAGAACCATCAGCATTGGTTTTGATCACAATCTGTTCAAATTCATCTTTGCGATATGCTTGCCCTTTACTTCGCACTAATACATCACCACCATCAGTACGAATGTTCCCTGCGGACATATCAGATGAACTGTTTTGAACAGCAGTTGCAATATCAGTAATGCTTATTTGATATTGACGTAATTTTTGTTGGCTCACTTCAATATTAATTTCATAGTCACGCACCGCATCTAACGACACTTGTGTAATTTCTGGTAACGTTAATAAATCATCGCGCACTTGTTCCGCAAAGGTTCTGATCTCTTTTTCGCTATAATCAGAAGCAACAGTGACTGCAATAACTTCTCTTTTACGTTGTAGTAACGAAATGACAGGTTTTTCAGCTTCCCCAGGGAATGTGTTAATCGCATCAACGCGGCTTTTAACATCATTTAGAAGCTCTCGTGCATCGTAGCCAGAATCCGCTTCAATACGCACCCTTGCAGAGCCTTCAGTTGAGGTGCTGCTGATTTTTTCAATACCTTCAAGGTCTTCTACAGCTTCTTCAATTCTGATCGCAACCCCTTTTTCAACATCTTCAGGTGTTGCTCCACGTAAACTTACTGAAACGTTGACAACGTCTGATTCAAATGAAGGAAATACTTCGAGTGGAATATTACTTTTTATTGACATCACACCCATCATTAAGATGGTGATCATCAACAAATTAGCGGCTACATGATTTCGAGCAAACCAAGCGATCATAGCTCACCTCCTTGAGGTTGCTTGCGAGCAGCTTGGTTAGTTAACTTATTGCCTTTTTTACCGTCTTTTTTCATCGTTCGCTTAGGCTTATCATTGCTGTTGGCAATTTGCCCATCACGCTCGTTTATCGCCACACGTGTACCCGAAGTGACTTGACCTAACGGCGTTAATACAAGCAAATCACCTTCAACGAGACCTTGATCAATAATAGCAACCTTGTCGTTCTGCCATGTCGTGGTGATTTCTTTACGAATTAACACATTATCTTCAACAACATAGACGTAACTTCCTTGGTAAATAGCTCTGTTCGGAATCGTGATAGCACCTTCAACGGTTTTACCGGTAATTTCAGCACTAACATACTGACCGATTTTTATCGGCATGCCATTGTTAACTTCAACACCATAAGGGTCTGTAATTTGTGCTACAACATATAATTGCTGAGAGTTAACATCATAGGCGCCCTCTGTGCGTACTACCTTACCTTGCCAAAATTGCTCCTTTACCAAGCTAGACTCAAAGCGTACCTCAGGTTGCACCTGTGCTTGTGATAAACGCGTATTTTCAGGTAAATCGATATAAGGTAAATCTTTATTTTTAAGCGGTAAACGAATTTCAACATAATCAATCGCATAAATTTCAGCCAATTGTGTTCCTGTAGATACCAACTGACCCACATCGACATTTTTGCTCAATATTCTGCCAGAGAAAGGTGCAATAATACGTGTTCGTTCTAATGCAAGTTCAGCTTTATGCAAACTTGCTTGTGCTGATTCAACATTTGCTTTCGCCGCTTGAATTTGTGGTTTTCTCATCACAAGATCTGGCGCTTGTTCGTTATTACCTAATCGCGTCCAGTCTTGTTTAGCCTGTTCTACTCTTGCTTGTTCTTCACTATATGTTTGACGAGCGTTCAATAAATTTGATTTCGCTATCGCAACTTCTGCCTTTAAGTCACGGTCATCAAGACGAACAAGTTCATCTCCTTTTTCAAAGAAGCCACCCGCTTGAAACTTTTCAGAAATACTCACGATTTGGCCTGATACTTGAGGATATAGAATGCTTTGCGTTCTTGGTTTTACCGTTCCATAACTTTCAATAATGACTGTAAAGCTCGTTGGATTGATGGTTTTTACATCTACATCTAATTGCGCTACACGCTTTGGTGCTTGTCTTTTACTCTGTGGTGGATTACCGATAATAAACATTGCGATTACGACACACGCGATAATCACAATTAAAGGAAGAATAAACGTTAATTTAAGCTTTTTCATAGTAGTTACTCATCGCTCCATAAACCATTGGCCAACTCACTGGTATTTCCACCAAGGGCTGCATGTAATGTTATTTTATTTTGTAATATTTGATTGGTTAGCTGTATTAGCTGTGTTTGGGTATCAAAGGCTCGTCGTTGTGCTTCAAGTACCGTTGAATATGTTACTAAGCCCTTCATATATTGATCGAAGGCGAGCTTTTGTGCCGCTAAGGTATTTTCTAACGACTGATTAAATTGGCTATATCTTTCTTGAAGCGCTTGCCTATTGCTTAAAGCATTCTCAACTTCAACAAAACTTGCGTGTAAGCTTTGCAAATATTGTTGTTCTTTTTGCTTAACCGTGATGCGAGAAATTTCTTCTTGTGCCGCTAATTTACCCGCATTAAAGATCGGTGCAGTTAAGCTACCAATTAATGACCAAGCTAAAGGGTCCCCACTTAATAAGTTACCGATATCATCGGCACTATCACCAATATTTGCACGCAATTGAATGCTTGGAAAACGTTGTTTGTGTGCAATGGCTAAACCTGCATCTGCAGCAAGTAAGTCATACCAACTACTTTTTAGATCAGGTCGGCGAGCTAGTATTTCTGAAGGAGTTCCAACTGCAATATTTTCGTTCAACACTGGTAACTCTTGAGTGTTAAAGCCAATAGGTTGCTCTGGCGATCCTAATAATAAAAATAGTTGTCGTTGAATTTGTCGTACTTGTTGTTGTTGATCCGCTACGCGAGCAAGTTGGCTACTGACATCATTTTTAGCTAAATAGACATCAAGTGCTTGATTTAATCCTAATCGATATGAACGCTCCATCATATCTAAGTTATCAGATAAATTTTTTGCCCGCTCCTGATACAGAGAAAGCAATTGATTAGCTTCTGCTAATGAAAACCACGTACTCGCTACTTCAGTGATTAATGTCAAACGCTGTTGCTCTAGTTGCGCTTTCGCTGCAGCGTATTGCAAGTTTGCTTGGCGTTGCTGAGCTGATAATTTACCCCATAAATCAATTTCATAGCTTAACTGTAAAGAAATATCAGCGGTATTATTATAAGATTGCGTGGTATTACTGGTTGTTTTTCTGCGTGATTGCTCGGCGGTTAAGCTTAATTCAGGTAATAAAGTTGCCCCTGCAATTGTTACTTGCTGTTCTGCCAACAAGAGTGAATAATAATTACTTTTATATTCTTGGTTATTATTCAATGCCTGTTCTATCAATGTAAGCAAAGTTTCATCTTGAAAGCTATTCACCCAATTATTGACAATAGGGGTTTGTTGCTCACTCATGGCACTAAGCCATTTTTCGGGCGCAGTAAAGTTTTGGGTGTTTTCGTGTATGGCTGAAGGTGCGCTGCACCCTGCAAATAATACACTGCTGACAATTAAACTTATGATGTTTGAAGGTTTAGCTAAAATCATTATTGTTTCGCTATATATACAAATTAATTAAAAACTTTTTGTTATTAAATATGTTACTTAACCCATTATAAACTCACAATGGTATTTACATAGCTTTACGTATAACAACTCAAGCATCGATAAAACGACAAAAAATCACGATAAATAACACTTAATTTTACTTTTAAAGCGACATTATGGATCTCTCAACAATACTTCTTTTTATATCGACCTTCTTCTTGATCAGTTTAACGCCTGGCATGTGCATGACACTAGCACTCAGTTTAGGCATGAGTATTGGCGTGAGAAAAACCTGTTGGATGATGTATGGTGAGTTATTAGGTGTTGCTATTGTAGCAATTTCTGCTGTGTTAGGCGTGGCAACCTTAATGTTAAGTAGCCCTTTATTATTCTTGCTGTTCAAGGTTATCGGGGCTTGTTATTTAAGTTACCTAGCAATTCAAATGTGGCGTAGTAAAGGTACGCTATCTTTACATGGTAAAGTATCAACGTCTCAGCAGACAGATATCAGCGCGTTATTCAAACAAGGCTTTTTCACCGCCATCGCTAACCCTAAAGGTTGGGCATTTATGGTTTCTTTATTACCCCCCTTTATCAAAAAAAGTTACGCGTTACCACCTCAATTATTTGTTTTGGTTACTATTATTCTTATTTGTGAGTTTGTTTGCATGTTTATTTATGCCAACGGTGGTAAAGGGCTTTCTCTGCTATTAGCTAAACATGAAAATGTAAAAATACTCAATAAAACTTCTGCGTTACTGATGTTTTTTGTCGCGATATGGCTAGTAATGAGTTAACGCAAATAACTAGGTACTGTGATAGAAAACGTTTCAGACTGTTCAGCATTATTGGTCACTGTTATCCATATACGCCACTGCATACCTGTATTACCACAACTACCAACAAATCCTTGCGCTTCATAGTACCCTTCTTTATCAGCGTTAAACATTAACGGTATTTTACCCATGTACATATTTTCTCCTTCCATATAGCCCGTAACTTTAATGATTTCGCTATTATTGCTTGAATCAACTCGCATAATAAAAGGCGTTTCTGCGACTAACCTTTGTCGATTGAACTTTAGATCAACTTGGTTGTTTAAAACCTCAACAACGCAAGCACTTTGCCCATCGATACAAATTGGATTTATTGTCTTTTCAGGTTTATGATCTGTACAGCTTATTAGCATCAAAAAAAGAAAAGTTAAGAAAAAATTTCGGTACATTTTATTCAGGGTAAGTCTTTAAAAATGTGGAATTTACAGGGAATTGCTGACAAATTAAACACTTTAACGATTTTTTTTGATTTAAAACAAATTTTCTCTTATCTACAGGTGACTTTTTGGTGCTAAATGTCTATTATTCGCGCGGGTTTAAGACTCGCTGTGTGATTAAGTAATTTTTAGGCTATAACTATTACTATAAATCACTCTTCAATTTGAAACTATTTTATAATTATAACTGCGGAAACCATACCATGACTCAAAATGATTCGTCAGCAGTTGACTATAACTACAATGTTGTACGTCAGTTTACTGTAATGACTGTAATTTGGGGTATTGTAGGTACTTTACTTGGTGTTATTATTGCTGCGCAGCTCATATGGCCTGCGTTAAACTTTGATACTCCTTGGTTAACCTATTCCCGATTACGTCCTCTTCACACCAATGCGGTAATTTTTGCTTTTGGTACCAGTGCGTTATTTGCGACTTCATATTTTGTTGTACAAAGAACGTGTAAAACCAGCCTTTTTGGCGGCTCCCTTGCGGCATTTACCTTCTGGGGCTGGCAACTCGTTATCGTGCTCGCGGTAATCACCTTGCCCCTTGGTTATACTTCTAGTAAAGAATATGCTGAATTAGAATGGCCAATCGATATTTTGATCGCGGTCGTGTGGGTGTCTTACATCATTGTTTTTTTTGGTACATTAATAAAAAGAAAAACTTCACATATCTATGTGGCTAACTGGTTCTTCGGCGGTTTTATTCTTACCGTAGCTGTTTTACACATTGGTAACAGTATGGTTATACCGGTATCGATGATGAAGTCGTATTCAATCTACTCTGGTGCTATCGATGCCATGATGCAGTGGTGGTATGGTCATAATGCAGTAGGTTTCTTATTAACAGCTGGCTTCTTAGGGATGATGTATTACTTTGTGCCTAAACAAGCTGAACGTCCAATTTACTCTTATCGCCTCTCTATTGTTCACTTTTGGGCATTAGTATCACTTTATATCTGGGCTGGCCCTCACCATCTACATTACACTGCATTACCTGACTGGGCGCAAAGTGTTGGTATGGTAATGTCTATTGTTCTATTCCTTCCATCTTGGGGCGGTATGATCAACGGTATTATGACCCTTTCAGGTGCTTGGCATAAATTACGTTACGACCCAATTTTGCGCTTCTTAATTGTTTCATTATCTTTCTATGGCATGTCAACTTTTGAAGGCCCTATGATGGCAATTAAATCAGTAAACGCATTATCACATTACACTGACTGGACTATCGGACACGTTCATTCAGGTGCATTAGGTTGGGTTGCCATGATTTCAATTGGTGCAATGTATCACTTGATCCCTGTGTTATTTAACCAAGGCCGTATGTATAGCATTAAGTTAATCAATGTACATTTTTGGATGCACACCGCAGGTGTAGTTCTGTACATCGTTGCAATGTGGATTTCGGGTGTTATGCAAGGGTTAATGTGGCGTGCTGTCAATACAGACGGTACGTTAACGTATAGTTTTGTAGAAAGCTTAACCGCTTCATACCCTTTCTATATTATCCGTTTCTTAGGCGGTGTTTTAGTTGTAGCTGGTTTTATATTAATGGCTTACAACATGTTCAAAACCATTTACGCAGAAGACAATGGTCTTAGGCGTGTTGAACAAGTATAAGGGGGCTGAACATGAAAAATAAACATGAAAAAGTCGAAAAAAGTGTAGGCTTGTTCTTTATCTTTACTATTTTCGCTATTAGCATTGGTGGTCTTGTAGAAATAACACCACTTTTCTTTCAAAAAGAAACAACGCAACCAGTAGAAAATTTACGTCCATATACGGCATTAGAACTCGAAGGACGAGACATCTATATCCGCGAAAGTTGTAACGTATGTCATAGCCAAATGATCCGCCCTTTCCGTGCGGAAACAGAGCGTTATGGTCATTATTCTGTTGCGGGTGAGCATGTATGGGAGCATCCATTTTTATGGGGTTCTAAGCGTACTGGTCCTGATCTAGCACGTGTGGGTGGTCGATATAGTGATGACTGGCATCGTGCGCACTTGATCGATCCTCGTTCAGTGGTACCAGAATCTAATATGCCAGGCTTCCCTTGGTTAGCCGAAAATACACTTGATGGCAACTTAACGGCAAAGAAATTGGAAACGTTTAATTTCTTAACAAGAAATAGAAGCCATAAAGATGAAGATGGTAATCCAATTCCATTATATTCAGCTGAAGATATCAAGAATGCTAAGTTAGCAGTAAAAGGCAAAACTGAAATGGATGCCTTAATTGCTTACTTACAATCTCTTGGTCACGCATTGAAGTAATCGTCATGGATTATGGAACGCTTAGAGGCGTAATAGCTTTATTAATATTAGCTTTATTTATCATCATTGTGATCTGGTCATATAACAAGAAGCGCAAGTCAACGTTTGACAAAGCTGCTAATTCTATTTTTGAAGAAGAACACAAAAAAGAAAATAACAAACAGGAGACTAATAATAATGTCTAGTTTCTGGAGTATTTGGATAACTGTTCTCACACTTGGAACGTTAGTAGGTTGTTTTCTCCTACTACGTTGGTGTTTAAAGAACTTTGTTGGTGTCCCTGAGGGCGAGTCAACTGGCCATGATTTCGACGGTATAGAAGAATTAAATAACCCCTTACCCAAATGGTGGAGCACATTTTTCTTGGTCACCATTATTTGGGGCTTTGGCTATTTATTAATGTATCCAGGGTTAGGTAATTTTAAAGGCTTATTTGGTTGGACAAGCTCTAATCAAGGCATTGTGAGCATGGAAGACTCAAAACAACAAGCCGCCGAAGCTAGAGAAAAAGGACTTATCGTTGAATACGATATGGAAATGAAAGCGGCAGAACAAAGGTTTGGCCCTATCTTCGATAAATTTGCAACATTTAGTATTGAAGAAATTGCGAGTGCTAAACATCAAGAAATTGATTTTGATCTTGACCAAGAACTAACACCAGCCCAAGAGCAATTGCTACAACGAAAAGAAGCGATTGAAGTAGGTAAACGTTTATTCTTGCAAAACTGTTCGCAGTGTCATGGTTCTGATGCTCGCGGTACTACCGGTTTCCCTAATCTTGTTGATAAAGATTGGTTATACGGAGGCACTCCTGCTGACATTAAACACAGCATTATGGAAGGCCGTAAAGCACAAGGTATGATCGCTTGGGAAACCATGTTAGGTGGTGAACAAGGTGTTAAGGATGTAGCTGCCTATGTGCTGAGCTTAAGCGGACGTGAAGCTAAGCAAGGTAACATTGAATCTGGTAAAGAAAAATTTGTTATGTGTGCAGCTTGTCATGGGGCTGAAGGTCAAGGTAGTGAAGCAATGGGTATTGCCCTTGGCGCGCCTAGATTAAATGATAACATTTGGCTTTATACAAGTTCAGAGCGTGGTATTCAAGAGTCTATTCGTCACGGACGTGCTGGTGTAATGCCCGCTTGGAAAGATATCTTAGGTGAGAAAAAAGTACATGTTATTAGCGCTTATGTTTACAGTCTTTCACATGAATAACAGCTAAATAAGTACGTTTCTAAAAACCTCTTTCATTTGAAAGGGGTTTTTTTATACCTTTTTTGTACTTCATCTTGTTTGATAGGATTATGATTACAGGATATATAAGAAAACTTTAAATGTACCTGACCCCTTTAATTCTCGCTTAATTGCATAAAGCATGCTTGCTCTATTGCAGAAGATAACAAAATATTCTCAACATCATTATCACGTATATGATGAATAAACTTTAACGTTTTAAAGGCATCAAACCAAACGATAAATTGCTTCTCAAACTGTATTTTTTTAGCACTTAAATGCTGTTCAACAAACTTTGTAAATCCGATAGCAATTAATGCATGTTTACTCTTCGTTGATAATTGTTCGAGCCATATGTTTAAAGAAAATCTTAATTCAAATAGCGTATCTACGTTATCTAACACATTTTTCAAATTATCAAAAATGGCCGGATGATAATAATAGTATCCTAATCCTTGTTCGGCTTTAGTGATTATCTTTTCAACCGCAGGCCCTGTACCAAAAGGTACTCTATCGGAAAGCCGCGCCTTTAAAATAACCGTACTGTGCTCAATAAAATAGACCTTACCAAGTTTGGCAAGTTTATTGATCAGATAAAAGTCTTCACCTGCACTTCGTTTAGGAAAACCCCGAACTTGGGCGTAGTGTTGAGCTTTAAACGCAAGTAAGCTACCTATAGTATAAAAATTATAAGGGGAGTTGGCATATGTTAATCCTGCTACGTAGTAACGCATTGCTTGTTCATATAGCGCATTTGCCTGATAAATCTTCTTATCATCACATTGATGAGTAAAATTATAGGTAGCAATGGCCACGTCTTCATTGCAACTTTTTACTGCTGAAAAATAATCAGTCGGCAAGGTTGCGTCAGCGTCCGTTGAATGAATCCATTGACTAAGCACCACCTGTTGTTGCATTAATTGGCAAGCGAGATCTGCTCCAATTTTTCGTGCCAGTCCCACCCCTTGTTTTGCTGGAATGCCTTTTGTGAATCTGTCCACCACTAATATTGCTGAAGGTGAATCAGCAAGTTGTACTAAAGCGAGATTCTGGTTTTGCCATAACAAGGGCCCGCTCGCTAACGCTGCAGTTTGAAGCGCCAATTGTAATCTATTCTCTTCATCTGTTTCAGGTTGATTTACAACAAGAATGACTAAAAAACCCTGTTCAAGTAAACTGCTTTCATTAAATTGTGTTAAGAAAGCAGTACACTCTTTATAGGCCGGTATTACCACTACGTGGTGATAACGTAAACCTGAAGGCAATTTATCGATTAACATCACCTCAGGCTCAGCATACCGCTGAAGATATTTTTCAATTACGTTCATCAGCGATTAATGTAACGCTGCTGTAAAGGGTAATTGTGAACAAATATCAGCTTCTGCTATCAAAATTTCTTCTAACCTTTGGTCAACTTCAGCTTTATCAAAATATTCATAGGCTAACTCTACAAAGAGATTTTTATGCTTTTCTTCAGATTTAGCAATACTGACATAGAAATCTTTTTCTTTCCCTTCAGGAAGCGCTTCAGCAACAAGAGAGAATCGTTCATGACCTCTCGCTTCAATAACACCTGCAACCAAAAGTCTATCTAAGAAGAATACGTCTTGACCGTGACGAAATAACCCGCGTATTTTTTTGATGTACACATCTTTCGCATCGTTGCCAAGTTGTATATCACGTGCCTGCATTAGCTTGATCACTTGCTTAAAGTGAATCAACTCTTCAATCGCTAAGTCTGTCATGGCACGTACTAATGTCTTTCTATCTGGATAATGAGATAACATAGACACCGCCATTCCTGACGCTTTTTTTTCTGCCGCTGCGTGATCTTGTAAAAAGGTATCAAAGTCTGCTAGCACAGCTTCTGTCCATTCAAATGGGGTATGGTATTTTAATTCAAACATAAGGCTCAAACAGTTAGTACAAAGATAATTGCGCGCTATTTTACCCTGCTTTTACAGAACAACAAGTAGAGAAGCTTCGAACGTTTAAAATGGTGATTTATTTATCCGTTATTGCTAACTGCAGCATTTTTTTCAGTTGTTGAATAATAGATTTTGATTTTTGAGGCTCATACCCTTTTATACTTGGTGTATGAATATGCCCTACCGCTAGCATTGGATTTAATTGATCACGTAACAATAAGCTTCGATACGACACTTCATTAGAAAGATAACCACCTCCTGAACCTTCTACTGAAGTACGTTTTTGCAATTGCATAATATGCTCAACCGTAAGTGGACCTGTCACTGTGGTTACACTGCGGTTATCATTTATTGCAAATGGACCTGCAGCGTTAGACATCGCTTTGACGGGTAAACTAAATTCAATAAATTCAGGTCCGTCTAGGTGATGATTATTTAATGACGGAAGCATTGGATCTTTTTTTGTCGCGCCAGTAAACATATTTAGATTATCAGGCGCATGTGCGCTACGTCGTAGGCCTGGAAAGCGTTCTAAATCAAAATCTGTACGTCCCATACTTACCGTTATTATATAATCAACTTCATTAAAATAAGGAGATAACAATGCTTCAACCATGCCTTGATCAAAGTCTGCAAACCTTACAGGTAATATTAACGTTTCAATTTCCACGCTTATACCATCTTTACTGATCAATAAATCATCAAGCGCTAACGCTGCAACGCCAGATGGATTACTTTGACGAATGTTGCGATCTAAAAAAAATGGATCAAACCCGGTCACTAACATTTTTTTATCGCTATTTTTATTAAAAGAGATGTCTTGCTGACCTCTAGAAATCAATTCAAACTTCCACATTAATGCTTGTTGCTGTGTATAAAGTGCTTCTTTAAAAGCCGGAGCAGCACGTAAAGCAGCAGACATTGATAACCTAGCCCAATAAAGACTTCTATCATCAAATCGTTTAGTTTGTTCAAAACTTGTAACACCTTCCTGCCACAATAAACGTGCGTGACGAATGACAACTTGCGTTAAGGCCGTAACATTACGTGCTTGCTTAATTTGTTGTTCAAAAGTTTCTACTCTTGATTTAAGTACATTAAACACATTAGGCATTGCTGTTTTCGCATCAACAATTCGTTGCTCTTCGACACTTTTTTCGATGATGGAATTGTTCGAAACATTTTTTGCGTTAGCTAAGGTATCTGGCTTTTCGTTTTGTGGTTGATATAAAGGTTGACTAAACACCGAGTAAGGCAGGCTCACTGAAAATAACGCAACCATAAGATATTTTGCTAAGAAGCCTTTCATATTAATCCCTTTATAATGCAATAAAATTTATCAACGCCTACTAACGATAATAAGCATAAAAATGACATGAGGAAAGCGATTTATCGTAACAAACTATCTTAATAACAATACTTAGGTTTCACTCTTAACGAGAACTATCTTTGCAATTAATGTAATAAAATTACAAACACCTATTGCTTTTTTAATTATTCATGGCAAAGTGTTCAGCACAGTTGTTGTATTTGTCCTGTCAAAGATAGCTTTCTCAATAAACTTCTCCGCAAGCAAGCAATCGCTGTATTCACAATTTGGTTTACATATACAAGAGGTAGCGCTTCAATGTGTTCGATATTTGGTATATTAGAAATAAAATCTGGGGCAGATGCCCTTCGTCCTAAAGCAATAGAATGTTCTCGTTTACTTCGTCATCGCGGCCCTGATTGGTCAGGTGTTTATAGCAATGATAATGCTATATTGGTGCATGAACGTCTCGCCATCGTAGATACAGAGCACGGTGCTCAACCACTATATAATGAAGACAAATCTCACGTTCTTGCAGTAAATGGTGAAATTTATAACCATAAAACGCTCGAAGAAAGACTCACCGTAGATTACCACTTTAAAACACATTCAGACTGCGAAGTTATTTTGCCGCTATATCAAGAGTTTGGTACTGAGTTCGTTGATAAATTACAAGGAATGTTTGCGTTTTGCTTATATAACGCAGAGGACAATAGTTATTTAATTGCTCGCGATCATATTGGGATTATCCCCCTTTATACCGGCCGTGATGAAGACGGAAATTTTTATGTGTCTTCAGAAATGAAAGCGTTAATGCCACTTTGTAAAACGGTTGAGGAATTTCCACCTGGACATCTACTAGACAGTAAAGATGGTAAATTAGTTAAATATTATCAACGAAACTGGATGGAATATTCAGCAGTTAAAGATAACTTCACCAGCAAAACAAAGTTAAGAGAAGCGCTTGAAGAATCAGTTAAAAGTCACTTAATGACAGATGTGCCATACGGCGTACTGCTTTCTGGTGGTCTAGATTCTTCATTAATTTCATCAATTACGCAGAAGTTTGCTGCTAGACGTATCGAAGAAAATGACTTATCGGAAGCTTGGTGGCCAAAAGTGCATTCATTTGCCTGCGGATTAGAAGGTTCACCTGATTTAATTGCGGCGCAAAAAGTCGCCGATAGCATTGGTACTATCCATCACAGTGTGGTATTTACCGAACAAGAAGGTATTGACGCACTCAAAGAAGTAATTTACCACTTAGAAACGTACGATGTAACCACAGTACGTGCCTCAACGCCAATGTATTTAATGGCACGTAAAATTAAAGCCATGGGCATAAAAATGGTACTCTCTGGCGAGGGTGCAGATGAAATTTTTGGCGGTTATTTATACTTCCATAAAGCACCAAACGCCCAAGAGTTTCATGAGGAGTTACTACGTAAATTAGACAAGCTGCATATGTTCGACTGTTTACGTGCAAACAAATCTATGTCGGCTTGGGGCGTTGAAGCGCGAGTACCCTTTTTAGACAAAAACTTTATGGATGTTGCCATGCGCATTAATCCTGAAGATAAAATGTGCGGTAACGGTAAAATCGAAAAAGGTGTTTTACGTGCCTCTTTCGAAGGTTATTTACCTGATGAAATTTTATGGCGTCAAAAAGAGCAATTTTCAGACGGTGTAGGTTACTCTTGGATTGATGGGTTAAAAGAGCACGTTGAGTCACAAGTGACTGATCAACAACTTGCTAATGCGAAATTTAAATTTCCTCATAACACGCCAGACACCAAAGAAGCCTATTTTTATCGGGCAATATTTGAAGAACACTTTCCGCTAGAGTCGGCGGCAAAATGTGTACCTGGTGGTAAATCGGTTGCATGTAGTACACCACAAGCACTCGCGTGGGATGAAGCCTTTAGCAAAATGGCTGATCCATCGGGCCGTGCGGTACAAAACATTCACAACGATAGCTATTAATTGTCGCTAGTGTGTATGAAAAACCGGCATATTTGCCGGTTTTATACTTTTAGTGAATTTATTTACCCAAAACTATTAAAACTTCTCACAAATTGATTTAAAGTTGAGGTTTACTTTAGTTAACCACAAAGAAGGCGTTATTTTGTCTAATCGCGTAGAACCAGAAATTCCAAACATTACGTTAGATGATGATCATATTAAGCCGTCATCAACCAAAACAACGAATACAAATAGCACAACACCGACTAAAACGGTAACTTCCCCAAGTAAAACATCCGGTGTGTCAATATTTTTTACCGTCGCTATTTACCTCGCACTGGCAGGTACAGGTTATTATTTTTTTGAACAAAATAAGCAATTAAAAACCTCTATTAATGAAGCTGATCAACGTATTCAACAGCTTGAAGATCAACTCTCTGCTACAGGCGAAGAAATGGGCGAGTCTACCGTTGCCCTAAAAGCGAAGTTACAAGCTATTTCTGAAAAAACCGAAAAGCTTTGGGCAGAAATGGACAAGCTATGGGCTTCTGCATGGCGAAGAAACCAAAGTGAAATAAAAGAACTACGCGCACAAAATAAAAAACAAGCGAGTGCTAACAACAACGTAACAAATACCGTCAATACGTTAGCCGCATCTGTTGGTAATATTACAGAAAAACAAACGGCTACAGAATTTACTGTTGATGCACTTTCTGAACAAGTACAACAAGCTAATACTTTAAAGCAAGAAATCAATCAACTAAGTGATGATATGGCAGCTATTCAACAAAACATTCAAGGAAGAAACAGTCAACAAATTGAAGTAGCAAGCAATGTTAACTCACTTGATATGCAAATTAAGCTGTTGATAGAGCGAATTGAATCGTTAGAAAATAAAAAAGCAGTGACCATTCCACCCGGTTCAAATATCCCTTCTGCTAATGAGTAAAGCAATTAGCCTATAAGCGCGACGTAACACTATTTACCAACGTCGCGCAACTAACTACATATTCTTATGTGTTATTTTTGTAGAAATACACCAACAAACGTATTTAAATGTGGAATTTCAAACAATATAGCTATTAGCTTACACAGTACGTTGATGTTCTATGGTTTTACTTATTTTATACCAATTCGCATAAAGATTAAGTCAGTTCAGAGCGATGTCAGAGGTGGGAGAATAAGCGAAACGTGTGCAGGTATAGTTCTACATCAAACACGTTTTGCGCAATTATCGCGCCTCTAACACGCTCCCAAAGGACGAGTTTAAACGCTTCATAGCCTGTGTTGTTGATTTTGAAAAGGACGCTACAAGGATGTAGCTTATTAGAGAACACAGGAGCACGTTCTCCTGAATAACCATTCTTTGCAATCAATGCCTTGCCTCTAACCCTTTTATTTCTCGCTAAGTGGCTAAATACTTAATTGAGTTGGTATTAGATAACGCAGGAGCACGTTCTCCTGAATAACCATTCTCTACAATCAACGCCGTGCCTCTAAAGCGTTTAATTCTCGCTGAATGACCGAATATTTATGCGAATTAATGGAATGGACTCTCTCCACTCCCCATCGGCGTCATAATGCGCCATAGTAGTTAGGGGTAAGTTTTCGCATAAACAAAGTAGAGAGAGTCACATGAATAAAGTAACAATAGGTTTAGATATCGCCAAGAACATTTTTCATTTAGTTTGGTTATCAAACATGGGAAAGGTGCTCAAAAAGAAAAAGCTGAAACGTGCGAATATTAAAGCGTACTTTGCTAATTTAGAGTCTTCGATTGTTGTTATGGAAGCCTGTGGCTCCACTAATTACTGGGCGCAAACTATAAAAAGTTACGGTCATGAAGTTAAAGTCATTGCACCGCAATATGTTGTTCCTTATCGAAAAGGTAATAAAAATGACTTTAATGATGCGGAGGCGATAGCTGAAGCATCACAACGCGTGAATATGCGCTTTGTTCCGATAAAAAATGTAGAGCAGCAAGATATTCAACTTTTACATCGAATCAGAGAACGACGAATAAAATTTAGAACCGCATTAATCAATCAAACTCGAGGGTTATTAGCTGAGTACGGTATAAGTATCGCTCAAGGGGCAAATCAAGTGAGAAAAGCTGTACCTGATATTTTAGAAGATGCAGAGAATAAACTCACCGTGTTATCACGCAGACATATATCCAATTTGTATGACGAATTAATTGGACTCGATGAGCAAATCAAGGCATTAGACAAAGAGCTAAGTACACTTAGTAAGACAAAGAAAGTATGCGAAAGATTAAAAACAATGACAGGGATAGGCGCTATCATCGCAACGGCTTTTTATAGTGCAGTTGGTGATGGAAAAGCGTTTAAAAATGGCCGTCATGTTGCTGCATGGCTTGGTTTAGTGGCCAAACAGCATACAACGGGGGATAATCCTAACTTAAAAGGCATTAGTAAACGAGGGAATACTTATTTACGAACCCAACTCATTAACGGTGCCAGAGCTGCATTAGTAAAAGCAGGGAATAAAACCGATAAAGTGAGTCAGTGGGCGAGTAGTCTACGTGAACGACTGCCGTTTAATAAAGCGGTAGTGGCCTTAGCCAATAAGATGGCAAGAATGGCATGGGCTATGGTTGTTAAGGAAGAAGATTATAAGTTTGCTTAAAGCAAACAATCACAGATAAAACGGAATAACATTCAAAAGCAAAAATTGCAAAGATAGATATTGACGGAAAACGGTTCAGAGCCGCTCTATTAAAACCTGATAATACCAAGGGCTGTTAGAAGCCGTCGAGATTGATAAGGTAATAGGGGCGGATATCCATCAGGGCTAGAGCGGATAAATCCGCTCATAAAAAAGCCGAATATATGGCAGCAATGAACTTTGAAACCCTATCAATTACTATCTTGCAATCGGAGAGAGTCCATATATGGTATTAATCATTTGTAAGCATTAAATAACCTGAACTCGGGATAAGAAGTTAGCTAATCAACTGAAACGGTGAGCTTTTTATTTATCACACTGTTCTAGCACGGAGTTTTTTCTTAGTGCAAGGCAAATTTTTGCGTCAATAACTTGTCTATTGCAAATAAATTTAACGCAGTAATAAGGAAAAACAGCTGCTAGAAATAAGTTGTTATCCCGGGCTCAGGTTAAAGAGTAAATAATCCACCTGCATAGTAGGTGGATTTTGACAAAGCTCCCTTCTAGGGAGCTTTTTAGTTAACAATAAAAGTAAACTCACTGTTTAATCGGTTTAGTAATTGAAAAATTTAATCTCTGTTACTGAACTCTACGATTGGCAGACAATAAAAACGGTACCAATAACATTAATGCTAAAAATATAGTGCTTGGTTCAGCTACTGATACTGCTTCACTATTTACGCTATTACCATTAGCAAAGTTTACATCATATGATGGTGTAACATTAAAATCGATAGCAAAACCATCGAGGCCTGAAATATCAAAAGAACTGGTTCCCTCCGTTTCAGCAACGAGATCAAATGTCGCAATAGTAAAATCACCTGTTACAGGAGAAAATACATCAGAAAACAAGAAACCTAAACCAAAACTTTCACTGGTTACCTCTAATCCATCAAACGCACCCAAGCTACTATCAACCAATGATAGATCACTGCTCATACTTACACTGTCAAAAGAAAAGATTGTATTATCAAAGTTAAAATCAAACCAAAACATATCACTTTCAACGAAATTTGAGCCATTAATCTCTACATTTATGGCACTACCTGTCGCTACGGTATCTGAACTAATGTTAACTGTGATCAAGCCAGCATTGGCATTCATACTTAACAGCAATAAAATACATATTATAAAGTTTTTCATTTTTACTTCCTTTCATTCATTAATATGGAAGCGAACCTGATTGTTAGCAAATCCGCTCCTTTTTTCGTTATTCAACTAAAGATCGACAACCTTGGGTATCAAAATCAGCTACAATAGTTGCCCCTGAGACATCTCCAGTGATCTGAATGTAACTCCAGTAATTCATTCCTGCTTGTAAATCGATGAACAAACATCCATTTTTATTCGCTTCAAGCATAGAATCATATATCTCTGAACCAATCGAAGGCCAGCCACCATTTTTGTAATACACTTTAAAATCACCTTCTGCGAAACCAATAGTTAACGCTAAGGATTGATGACGATCATTTTCTGGAATCGTAAAGTCAAAACGTGTTTTATCACCAGTGACGCAACTTATTTCACCGTTTTCTAATGTATTTCCCTCAGCAGGAACCTGATCATTACAGCTATCTTCTAGTGGTGGATAAGCTACATGTATAGTTTCAATATGAGTAGAAGTTAGTCCGTTGTTATTCACTAAAGTTAGCGAAACATCATAACTACCAACCGAACTAAAGATATGAATCGGATTTTTATCTGAACTTGTCGCGCCATCACCAAAGCTCCATTGATAGCTATCAATATAACTGTATCTATCGCTTGGATCCGCTATTGATTGTTCACTATTAAAGCTAGCGTGTTGATTAACAACCACAGAATCGGGTAGTGTTATATTAACCAAAGGCTCCTGAGATTGAGGCGCAATATTAGAACAATTTGCATATGAACATATTGCTTTGAAATAGCGAACATCTCTGTTATTAACGCGGCCATCTTTATTGAGGTCAAACGCACGGTCTAAGTTTTCACCTCGACGCAACGCAAGAATAAAATTTTGTAAATCAACTTTATCAACATCACCATCTGCATCCATATCGCCGGCAACTAAAATGTTAATATCAATACTTGTCGACGCTTCAGCACCATTATTATCTTTAACAGTTAACATAGGCTGATACTTTCCAAAGACTTGGTAAGTGTGTTGTGGGTTTGCATCGGTTGATGTATTGCCGTCACCAAAGTCCCATAAGTAACTAACAATATTACCATCAGGATCACTAGAGCTATCACCAATTAGTGAGGTTAAACCACCTGCATAAGCATCTCCAATACTTTCAATTTTGGCGATAGGTAATTGATTAGGTAAAGAGTTATCAGCATCATTGCGAATATCATAGTAAGCTTTAAAAGTAACGTCACTATAGGTACCTGCAGGGTCTATCATAACATTATACACACCACCTTCTCTGAAATGACAAACCTCAGCAGCCCCTGGACCTTCCCATGGTCGACAATCATAATTAGTTAGCGACACCTCTTGGTTTCTACTAACATGTAAATCGGGATCTCCAGAAGAGCCACCAACAATCTCAATAGCAACTAATGACGCAGCATCAGGAATAAGAAATTGATAATGTCTAGGCGCATCTCCTGCTTCTGCTGATAAGCCAATCTCTTCTGCTAAATACACACGATTACAATTTTCACATAAAGTCTCATCATCTGGATTTAACAGCGTGATGCTAGCTATCGATGTCGTGGAAGCAGAAATACCTTCGTTGTCAGTAATCGTTAAACTGACCGAGTAATCGCCAATATTTGCATAATTATGAATAGGATTAATTTCGGTGCTCGTTTGACCATCACCAAAATCCCACAGATAGCTTTCAATACTGCCGTCAACATCTATTGAGCTATTTCCTTTAAAGTGAACCTCATGCTCAACCACAGCTCTATAGTTTGGCGGAGTAATTGCTATAGGCGGCTGATTTGATTGATCCTTAGTTTCATAATAAACATGTAATGTACTTTCCCAATACTCTGCAAAAGGATCAATGAGTACATTCATTTTACCACCACGATCAAACTCACAATATTCTGCTAGTTTAGCAGCGCTAAATGGTACGCAATCATCTAACTCTTGGTTAATCACAACAGGCTTGTCGACACTAACGTACATATCAGGATCACCACCATACTTACCCGCTAATACAATTACTGTCTTTTCTACATTTTGTGGGATCTGAAAAGAAAACTGTTTAGGCGCTTTTCCCTTTGGTGACCAAATATCAGGTTGTATAAAAACATGATGGCGCTTACTCCCTTCAGCTAATAGTGGATCATCAACACCTATCGCGTCTAAGTTTGCATTGTTGTAATCAGAAAATGCATCAATAGTGATATAATAAGGTTTTGTTGTACTCGGCGATAAAACACCAATAAATTCGGGAGTACCTGCTGCTTCGAATGAAATATAATCAGCATCCCAGTTACCATCACTATCTTTTGCAGAGACTTTACCTAACGAAGCATACATATCTGGATCTTCTTTATAGCCAGATAGATAAAAGCCGACAGCTTCTGTACCCGTTGGTATGTTTATTTGATAATTATCAACATCACCTTTTATACCTGAAAGGTTATGCTGACTCGCGATAACATCGCCGCTTGGTGCTGTATCTATACCTGATACACCATCCCAATAACGCTCAGAGTTACTTGTAAACTGTTCAAGCCCTGTAGCAACTAAATTGCTATTAGACCATAGAGTGTTACGCATTGGACTATGAAGTGCAGCTGTTATACGTTTTACCTGATCTTGAGTAAACATCGCATAGTTACTGGTATAATGCATAAAATTCTCTGTATTGGTTTTTTTACCTAAACAATTTAAAGAGTTATCATACATGTCAGAGCTAAGAGACATTTGAGGAGTATCACAGCTTCTATCTCCTGTAAGACTACAAAACGTTTCGTTTTCTAATGAACAAGTGTCACCAGCAAAGGTATGAGGAAGGTTTAACCAATGACCAAATTCATGGGTAAGCACAGAGCGAAAATTTTCATCTGTATTGTCACCGACATATAATCCATTATAGACAACACGAGAGAGGTTCTTATCACTCATAGATGACTCCGGATACCAGGCAACACCTGAATTACTCGTTGAGCCATCATCGTATAAATCTTTCATGATATACACGTTCATGTATTTATAGTTATCCCAAGCATCTGATGCTATTTCCGCATCAAAACCGGAGCCGTTGCCATAGCCTTTTTGATTTCGTGAGTGGCGAACTATACCGTTAGATACTTGACCTGATGGATCTTTTTTAGCAAGAACAAATTCAATATTTGGATAACCTCTGATCGCCATAAATAAGGGATCAATAGGTCCATCTTGCGTATTAGTCCCTAAAAAATCTTCATTCGTTCGTCTTAGCGCATCTTGTATCTTTTCGTCCGTTAAGCAAGCTTGGCTTTCATCTGAACAATTAAATTCTTCGCCATAAATATGGAAAACAACAGGAATGTAATAGCGACCGTTTACCCCGTTGTCATCATAGGAAACATTTGCTAGAGATCTTAATTTCTTCGACTTGAGTTTTCTAGACAACGATTCTTTTTTAAGTTCTTTACTCAGAAGCGTTTGTAGTTTATTCCAATCTTGCCCGTTGTCATCGATAGCACAAACTTGATGTGAGGTTAGATTTTCTTTATTAGTAGAAGCTGATCTTTTTTTGTGTTTTTTACTCGACAACTGCTTTGAAAGACTCACCTCTTTAACCGTAAGAGGCTTTTCTTTAACTTTATTTGTTAATTTATTATTAGTTTCAATTGTAGCTGCTAGTGTGTGCAACGAACTAAAATATAAAACTAACAAGATAATTTTATTTAAATTCACAACCTTATATCCTTTTTATTTTTTTGTTTAAAGATCTTCAATAATCTAATTAACGTTAAATTAACACTTAGATATAAAATATACAATAAATTATACTATAAATATTATTTATAGTGGTAAGAGTGATATGTAGGGTATGTTGTTCTTTTGAATATAAATTTGGTACGAATTAATGTATCCGAAAGACAACGCTGCAAAGTGTATAGCCAAGATCAATTCGCGCTAATGAAGCACTAAGTTGATCAAACCTTTAATTCAATTGGTATAAGTAATATTGACACAACGGATTAAGGCTGAAGCTTAAATTGATGTCAATAGCAAATGAATAAGTAGGTTTGCTCCGATGCTGAGGCATAAGTAAAAATGTGTAGAGCATGCACATGTAGTGGTCAAATTAACTGCGATATTCACTACTTTGAAATTAACTTATCCATCAATATAAATCAGTTATACCAATTCGCATAAATATTCGGTCATTCAGCGAGAATTAAAAGGGTTAGAGGCAAGGCATTGATTGCAAAGAATGGTCGTTCAGGAGATGCTCCTGCGTTCTCTAATAAGCTACATCCCTGTAGCGTCCTTGTTAAAATCAATAACATAGACTATTAGCCTTTTAAACTCGCCCTTGGGAACTCATTAGTTCCCTGATAACTTCTCTAAATAATCAAACCATAGAGTAACTATGTTTACATTATTTAGCGTGTTTTAAGCGCGCTAATGAAGTGCTAAGTTGATCAAAGGTATTATACGGCAAGCGTACATTATAATTTCAGCGTCAACGAATGCGAAAACTACCATAATTCACCCTTCACCTTCATCGTATTACAAGGAATAGCGATTTTTCATCATAGGCATATATGAAGTTATCATTGACCTCATGAGTGCTGAAGAAACGGCAAAGCAAGTAAACATAACCATGCCTTTAGGCATTATTTATTATAAATTAAGATATTGTTCACAATTCGCGAACAATATCTTTAACAAGCTCTGGCCCTTGGTAAATAAAACCGGTATAAACTTGTACTAGCTTTGCACCGGCTTCAATTTTATCTTTTGCATCTTGGCCACTACTAATGCCGCCAACCCCTATTATGGGTAATTTATTATCTAGCGCTTTTGCTAATATACGAATGACTTCTGTGCTTTTGTCTTTAACAGGAGTGCCACTTAACCCCCCTGCTTCGTTGCCATGTGCTAAATGAGAAACTTCTTCACGAGCGAGTGTGGTGTTGGTAGCAATAACACCATCAATTTCATTGGCGATTAAACACTCAGCAATGGAATGTATTTCTTCTTCAGTTAAGTCAGGAGCAATTTTAACGGCGATAGGCACATATTTATCAAACTGACGAGCCAATGATAACTGTTCCGCTTTTAACGCTGATAACAAGGCATTTAGCGCATCTCCATATTGAAGTTCACGTAACCCAGGCGTGTTAGGCGATGAAATGTTTACCGTAATATACGTCGCAAAATTATACACTTTACGCATACAGTGAATGTAATCATCTTTCGCATTTTCTTCGGGTGTATCTTTATTTTTCCCAATATTAATGCCTAAAACACCACGGAATTTAGCTTTTCTCACTTGATCAACTAAGTAATCAACGCCTTTGTTATTAAAGCCCATACGATTAATAATGGCATTTGCTTGTTCAAGTCTGAATATTCTTGGTTTCTCATTACCCGGTTGTGGTCTAGGCGTTACCGTGCCTACTTCAACAAAACCAAAGCCCATATCATCAAACGCACGGATACACTCACCATTTTTATCTAGGCCTGCGGCTAAGCCACAAGGGTTTGGAAAATGAATACCCATCACTTGTACCGGCTTTTCTGATACTGTTTGTTTATAAGGAAAATTTAATAGTGATGCACCCGTGTTTTTCAGTGCTTTAATCGTAAAGTCATGTGTTGTTTCGGGGTCCATTTGAAATAATACTTTACGGATCGCTGAATAAAACATAGTACCTCTGCATGTGTTGACAAAAAATCACCAGCAAAAGTAGCTAATCATTTTGCGGTGTAAAAAAGAATATAGGTAATTTTAATACAAAAATCCCCGCAAGTGCGGGGATTTTTTATCTTTTTTTATTTCGTTGGATCACAATTTAAACTAAGTAGCATTAACTCTCGTAGCGCGACTGAAAATTTTGCAAACTCGTGAGTTTGCCCAATTCTGAAATCGTCAAGAATGTGTTGCCAGCGAGATAATGGTTGCTCATAAGCATCAAACCAAGAATCTAACAAAGCTTCAACATCTTCACATTTTTCATCAGTACGTAAAATAACACCCGTTAAAGCACGTTGCTGCCAATCTAGCTCTTCTCTAAATGAAGCTCGAGCTAGTGCTTGCCAATGGTTTGAAACTGGCTGTTTATTAATTTGATCTAAGAACCAATGTAAATCTAAACGCGCACCTAATTTAAAGTATAAGTGAGAAATTAAGCTAATTGGTCTGCCGTCTTGTTCAATCAAATCAGCTAAGTCCATCGCAGAGAATAACGTACTTAATTGCGATACTCTTCGAGCGACATTTTTAGGTGCTCCAGCATTGACCAAGTCGTTTTCAACACGTTTTAACATCTCAACTTCATCTTCAATTAAGAAGTCATTTAAATTTTCTGACATGACATCAAACGTAGAACGGAAAAATTTAATTGTTTGAGCAATATCCATTGATTTATTGCGGTGACGTAAAAACCATCTGGTTGCACGACGTACTGTTCTTCTTAACTGAAAAAGCATTTCAGTTTGGACCATGGTAGAGATCTTATTATCTAAATTACCAATTTGTTCCCAATAAGAAGAAAGCTCAAACACTTCACTGGCCATCGTATAACAATTTGCAATTTCAGCAACAGATGCACCCGTTTCATCACTCATACGGTGAACAAAATTAAAGCCCATGTCGTTACCGATATTATTCGCTAAATTAGTCGCAATGATTTCAGCGCGTAATGGATGCTCTTGCATTTGTTCACGATATTTATCTTGTAAATCATCAGGAAATGCTTCAATTAATAAACGATCATGATACGGGTTTTCAGTGATCTCAGGACAAACAAGATCTTCTTTTAACACCATTTTACTATAGGCAAGTAACACTGAAAGCTCTGGTCTTGTTAACCCTTTACCTTGTGCTAAACGATCGGCAATTTCTTCGTCATTTGGAATAAACTCTAATGAGCGGTTTAATTTGCCTGTACGTTCCAGTGCATTAATAAAACGAGATTGTTCTTTAAGTTGTGTAGAACCTCTCATTTCGGTAATTGAGATTGAATGTGTTTGACGGTAACAGTCTTTAATAACAAGGTCAGATACATCATCAGTCATATCAAATAGCAATTGATTACGTTGCTTTAATGTTAAATCACCGTTTTGTACTAAACCATTTAATAAGATTTTAATGTTAACTTCGTTATCTGAACAATCAACACCACCGACATTATCGACAGAGTCAGTGTTAATACGGCCACCATTAGCAGCATATTCAATTCGACCAAGTTGGGTTAAACCAAGGTTACCACCCTCTCCTACTACTTTAGCGCGTAGTTCATTACCATCTACACGTAAGCCATCATTTGCACGATCACCTACTTCAATGTGAGACTCTTTACTTCCCTTAACATAGGTACCAATGCCACCATTCCATAATAAATCTACTTTCATTTTTAAAATGGTTTGGATCAACTCAATAGGCGACATACTCTGCTTTTGAGTACCTATCATTTTCTTAATTTGTGGCGTTAGCTTTATCGATTTAGCAGAGCGATTGAAAATCCCCCCACCTTCTGAAATAAGTTTCTTATTGTAATCTTCCCAAGTGCAACCTGGTAAATTAAATAATCTTTCACGCTCTTTATATGAACTTGCCGCATCAGGTGACGGATCTATAAAGATATGCATATGGTTGAAGGCCGCTTGTAATCGAATATGCTTAGAAAGCAACATACCATTACCAAACACATCACCAGCCATATCTCCTACACCAATGACGGTAAAATCTGTTGTTTGACAGTCAATATCCATTTCACGGAAATGACGTTTAACAGATTCCCACGCGCCTCTAGCGGTAATGCCCATGCCTTTATGGTCGTAACCAACACTGCCACCTGAAGCGAAAGCATCCCCCATCCAAAAGTTATATTCTTCTGAAATACCGTTAGCAATGTCAGAAAATGTTGCTGTGCCTTTATCAGCGGCAACAACTAAATACGGGTCATCTTCGTCATGACGTACAACATTCGATGGAGGAATGACTTCCCCTTGAATAATATTATCGGTAATGTCTAATAAGCCGCGGATAAAGGTGCGGTAACATTCCTTACCAGCTTCAAATATTTCATTTCGATCACCTGTAGGGAGTTGTTTACAAACAAAACCACCTTTTGCACCCACGGGAACTATGACAGTATTTTTAACTTGCTGTGCTTTCACTAAGCCCAGCACTTCGGTACGGAAATCTTCACGTCTGTCTGACCAACGTAAGCCACCACGCGCTACTTTACCACCTCGTAAATGAACACCTTCTACTTGTGGAGAATATACGAATATTTCAAACGCAGGTACGGGTTGTGGTATATCTGAAATAACACTTGGTGTAATTTTAAATGAAATGTAAGGTTTTTCTTCGCCATTATCATCAGGTTGGAAGTAATTAGTTCGAATAGTCGCATTGATCATTTCAACGAAACGACGAATAATGCGGTCATCATCTAAGTTTGCAACGTTATCAAGTGATGATTCAATTTCTTCTAATAACTTAGCAATTGTTTTAGGGTTTTGTTTACCTTTAGGCTCAAAACGCAACTCGAAAAGTTTAAGCAATAGCTCGGCTATATTTGGATAACGCGCAAACGTATCTTCAATATAGTTTTGGCTAAACGTACCACCAATTTGACGTTCATACTTTGCATAGGCACGTAAAATAGAGACTTCACGACCGGCCAATTGTGCGCCTAAGATTAATCGGTTAAAACCGTCATCTTCAAGTTTACCCGTCCACACTTTTGAAAATGCATCTTGGAACAAGGTTTGTACTTTCTCTAAACTAAAAGCACCATCACCTGTTAATAACATCGAAAAGTCTAATATCCAACACATTTCACCGTCTGCTGCACGAACAGCATACGGACTTTCACCAATCACACGTAAACCAAAGTTTTCTAGCATTGGAAGCACGTCAGATAAGTGCAATGGCTCACCAGTATGGAATAGTTTTAGTTTAACAAAATTGCTGTCTGCTTTTTCTTCTTGCGGTTGGTAAAAAAGCATTTCTAACTTGTTGTTGCCTGAAACTGCTTCTAGTTTTTCAATATCAACAATTGCAGAACCTGGCAATACTTCATCTTTATATGCTTGAGGAAAACTGACATATTTGCGGCTAAGTGCTTTACCTTTTTCTTCACCTTTATGCGAATTTAAGGCATCAGCTAGTTTATCATCCCAGCTACGCGCTGCTTGATTCAAGTTATTTTCAAGTTCTTTCACGTTAATATCTGCTTTTGTTGAATTGACTCGCACAGTGTAGTGTGTTCTTGCCTGAGGTGACTCAGAGAAAAATGTTGTAAACTCTACTTCTTCATCACTATCAAAGGCTTTTTGAAGAAGTTTTTGAGTTTGCACACGTAATGCCGTGTTGTAACGTTCTCTACGCACGTAAACCATACAAGAATAAAAACGATCGAATGCATCTCTTCGAATAAACAAACCTGAATAATCACGTTCTTGCATTTGAAAAATGCCTAACACGTTTTTCAATAATTCTTCTGGGCGCGATTGTAATATTTCATCTCGTGGATATGTTTCTAAAATATTAATCAAGGTTTTATAAGCATGTGTATCTTTCGCATAACCGGAGTCTTCACATACTGCTTGTACTTTAGATTTAATTAAGGGTAGCTCCAACGCACTATTGGTATAGTATGCAGAGCCAAATAAACCAAGAAAGCGCTCTTCACCTATTACATTACCTTTTGCATCGAAGCGTTTGATACCGATGTAATCAAGCAACGCTGGGCGATGTACTCGTGAGCGAGAATTTGTTTTGGTTAAAATAAGTAAGTTATCACCTAAAGCAATTTCACGAGCAGATTCACTTAACTTTGAAAGCAGCCGTTCTTTAGTACCTTTAGAGTTTTTCATCAGGCCGAGACTAGTTTCATCATCAGCAGATAACGCCATGTCTCCTTTTAAGGATTTAACATCATAGGAACGATAACCTAATAGGGTAAAGTTGTTATCTAAAATCCATTTTAAAAACGCCAAACTTTCAGACTTTTCTTCATCTGAACAAGGTAGTTTGGCTTTTTCAGTGCGTTGAATAACATCTTTAAGTTTAGTTGTCATTGGTTGCCAGTCAGCAACTGTTATAACAATATCGTCGACAACTGATCGTAATTCATCTGCAATAGTATCAAGGTCAGATTGCTCACTTTGTCTATCAATTTCAATAAAGAAAACGGTTTCTGTCGAGGTTGCTTTAAAACGCTTATTTGAAGATGAGCTTAGCTTGGTAATATTACCGCTTTTATCTCTCACTAGCTTAATTGGATTATTAATCATCAAGTGTGGCGATAACCCTAAACGGGTAAGAGCAATACGAACAGAGTCAACCAAAAAAGGCATGTCACTGACAATAATTTCAATAATGGTATGGCTTGATTTCCAACCATTTTTAGACACTTGAGGATTAAACACCTTAATAACAGGTTTTTTATCCTTATGCCCATTCAGAGAGTTCCAAAGACTTAATGTTGCACCGTACATATCGCTATCGTTTCGATGCGCTAAATCTTTATGAGAAATATTGTTATATAACAGTTCAGCAAACTGCTCAACTAAAGGAGCGGTGTCTGCAGGAACTTTTTGCTGTATTAACTGTGCTACGTTCGAAAGTATCACTGAGGGTAAACCATCTACTAACGCCATGCCGTTTTCCTTTTGGATAAAACGTGTGAAATAATTTGTATAATTTTATATTTATGTCTATGAGCATAGACTATTTGATGAATTTTATTAATAAATTTAAGCGATTGCGAGAGATATTTTTTAATATTTACTAAGAGTTCACAAGTAAGCGTAAAGCTTTATATGCAGTGATAGTTGTTTATTCACTTGTTATAAATAGAAAATGGCCTTTCGGCCATTTTCTCGTTTATTTATGCAGTTTAATTTATATAAAAAATTTAGCTTTCTTGCCTTTTATCTCGCCACAAGAAACTCGCTATCGCGGGTAAAATAGTAATCGCGGCAAGCATGTTCACTAAAAACATAAAAGTAAGTAATATTCCCATATCCATTTGGAATTTGAGATCTGAGAAAAACCACGTTGAAACTCCAATAGCTAAAGTTACACCGGTAAATAGTACTGCGCTGCCTCTTTCTTGAAGTGCATTTAAATAGGCTTCATTAACAGTCATACCTTCTCGTAAACGAACGCTCATCGTTGACAGAATATAAATACCATAATCAACACCAATACCTACACCTAATGCAATAACCGGTAATGTTGACACCGTTAATCCGATATCTAAGACTGTCATTAACCATTGTGCGAGGGTAGAGACAATAAATAAAGGTAAAACCACCGAGATAGTTGCTCGAATACTTCTAAAGCTAATTAAACAAAGTAAAATTACCGCACCGTAGACATACATCATCATCGGCATTTGTGCAGCTTCTACCGCTTCATTAGTGGCAGCCATAACCCCTATTGGTCCGGAAGCAAGTTTAAATGTGAGTAAATCATTATTAAGTTCATCAATCGCTAATTTAGCTTGCTCTACCACACGAGTAATTGTTTCAGCCTTGTGATCTTCTAAAAATAAAATTATCGGCATTACAGAACATTCATTATTTAATAGACCAGTAGAGCTTGGAATATTAGAGAGTGCTTGGGCTATCGCGTAACGGTTAGGTGAAATAATACGCCATTTTAAGTTGCCTTCGTAATAGCCAGCATTAATCACCTTAAGTACTGAGGCTAAACTTACCGCTGACTGCACACCATTAACGTTCTCCATACGCCATTGTAAGGCATCCATCGTTTTTAACACTTCGCTATTGGTACAAGCGCTCTCTGTCGTTTCAACTAAGACCGACATGTAATCTACACTGATGGCATAACGATCGGTAATTAAAAACGTATCTTGATTATAACGAGATTCTTCATGTAGAGCCGGCGCACCTGCATGTAGTTCGCCAATTTTCAGCTGTTGTGAAAAATAAAAGCCTAATGAAAACAGTACGGCACTAATAATAAGAATAATAGTAGCAGGGCCACGCTTACTAAAACTGGCTAACCACTGCCAATTGTTATTACTGCTACTACGTTCATCTTTATCTTTAGTATTATGTTTGCTGACATCAAGGAATGAAATAACAATGGGCAACAACAATAAGTTAGTGAAAATGATTACTGCAACACCTAACGATGCAGTGATTGCAAGTTCTCGAATAATACCGATATCAATCGATAATAATGTGATAAAACCAACGGTATCAGAAAGTAATGCAGCAACCCCAGGTACCACCAAAGATTTGAAACTGAACTGAGCAGCAGCTTTCGTTGTAAACCCTTGTGCAACGCGTTTCCCTACTGCATTGATCATCTGTACCCCGTGACTAACACCAATGGCAAACACTAGAAATGGCACAAGAATAGACATGGGATCTAAGCCAAAACCTAATGTTGATAGTAGTCCCATTTGCCACACAACCGCAACAATAGAACACGCAATGGGTAACAGTGTTAACGATAGAGATCGGGAGAAAATAAATACCATGATAGCCGTGATAACAATTGCTACCGCAAAAAAGGTCACCACTCCTTTCGCACCGTCTGCAACATCACCGACCATTTTGGTAAAGCCGATAATGTGTACGGTTATATTGTCTTTTTCAAAAGGCTTTCTCACTTCATTTTCGAGCTTATTAGCTAACGCAATCGAATCAAGCTTTTCTCCTGTTTCAGGGTGATTCTCCATGAGCGTTGCTTTAACCATTGCACAACTGTAGTCGTCAGCAATAATTCGGCCTACAATGCCTGCTTTTTCTATATTGCCTTTAACAATAGCCAACCCCTCCGGCGTTGGTTGAAAGTCTGCAGGTACCACAGGACCACCAGCAAAGCCATCTTCTACAACTTCAACGAAGCGCGTGCTAGGAGAAAACAGTGATTGAACTTGAGTGCGATTCACCCCAGGAATAAAAAACAGTTGATCATGAACGCCTTTGAGGGCAGTAAAAAACTCTTGGTTAAAAATATCACCGTCTTTGTGGCACACCGAAATTAGGACATTATTCGCACCACCAAAATTTTCTCGATGCTTGAGATAGGTCTGCATGTATTCATGATTTAACGGGATATTTTTCGTGAATGCAGCATCTAATTTAATTTGTGAGGCTTGCACAATAAGAAACGCCGTGATCATCGCAAAAAGCGCTAATACTACACCACGTTTTCTAAATATAACGACTTCAATGCGATTGATAAGCGAATCTACATTCATATTATTTAGATACCTGTATTAATTTAATCCCAACTTCAGAAGCTACGATCAACTCATTATTAAACATAATTCCTGCTAGCATTGCTTTACCATCTATTTGAGCATTATTAGTAAAGCTTACACCATCGTCTTGGCTTTCAAGTAAAACTCCGTTATTACCTAAAATATAGATGGTATTTTCTTCAGTAAGCACTATGTCATTAAGTAACGCTGTTTCACCTGACTTGGTATATTGCCACGGTGCGCCATTTTGTTGTGTTCTAAAAATATTTCCCCGCAAGCCAACAGATAATAAATTACCTTGTTGTGTGCGAATTATATCGTAAAAAGAGCCTTGATAAATTTTCTCTAGTCGCTGCCAGGTTTTACCGAAATCATTGCTTTTAGCCATTAATCCCAATTCACCAACTAAATACGTGGTACGACCGTCAAGATATATACGATTAAAGTGCGGTAAAATATTTGCGCGCTCATCTAAATACGCTTGTTCATCTTCTTGCTTTAATTCGTTGAGGTATTCTTTATCTTCATCGGGTAGTAAAGAAATATGGTATTCACGTTGCCATGATTTACCCGCGTTAGTCGTTCGGTAAAATAATCCATAAGAACCAATCGCGACACCTTCTTGTTCATTTTTAAATACCACATCCATTAACGGCTTTTGTTGACCGGGTAAATATTGTTGAATTTTCCAGCTTTTACCACCATCTGCAGTATGTAAAATAACGCTGTCATGACCTACTGCCCAACCGATAGATTGATTAACCATAACAACAGCTGTTAATGTTGACTGCACAGGTGATGGAACTTGTTGCAAATTATCAATAGAGTCACCGCGGATAATATGCCCACGGTCACCTACTGCGACAAAAAATTCATTATCAACAGCCGTAATATCTAACAACAGTTTGTCAGCTGCCATTGATGACATAATGGCCGGTTTAGGGACTTGCTCACTATGAGCTACAACAGATAACAACAAGAAAACTGTCACCAAAATTTTTATCATGAAAAACCTTTAACCCTTGTTACAAAAAAGGCTGGCATTAAGCCAGCCGTTTATTACTAGATAAATATCTTATCTATTCTCAATGCGTAATGCTCTAGATCTAAACTTCGACTTTCTAAGTTTAGCTGAAAAGTCATACATTTTGTGCTCATTATCTAAACCAATAGCAATATAGCGTTTAGATTGTAAATCATGGAACACATCTAAAGTTGACCAGTGCGTTGGTACTTCGTAGTAATTAATACCATGTGCCATACCAACACGATACATTTCATCACGATCATCATAGATATCAGTGACTGCAATTTGCCAGCTATCTTCATCGATAAAGAAAACACGTTTCTTATAGATATGACGAGTATTCTCTTTAAGGTTAGCTTCAACTACCCAAACACGATGCTTTTCATAACGAACATATTCTGGGTTTATATGACCTGCTTGAACAATTTGTTCGTAAGTTAATTCATCACTATGCAAACGATAATCGTTGTATGGGATCAACAGTTCTTGTTTACCTTTTAGTGTCCAAGTGTAGCGATTTGGCGCACCGTTAAACATATCAAAATCATCTGTTGTTCTTAAACCATCTGAAGCTGTACCTGGGGCATCGTATGCAACTGTTGGCGCTTTTTGTTCACGACCAATACCTTTGTTATAAATCCATGCTTGACGTTCAGTTTTAATTTGATCCATGGTTTCGTGTACAAGTAATGCCGTACCCACTCTCGAATCTGGCTCAGTTACTTTTTGCTTAAACATGAACAAAATATTACTTTCTTCTAGCTTCTCAGGAGAGGCACCTTTTACACCATAAGGGATCATCAACTGTTCATCAAAGCCAATATAGGTGTAATCGCCTGAAGATGTAGGCATAACCTGTCCACCTTCGCGTGTTAAGGCTTCACCGCGATAGCGCAAAATATGATTCCAAATAGCTTCTAAGCCATTTGCAGGAATTGGAAATGGAATACCAACGGCTGCTTGGGTAATGCCATTACCTTGTTGGATCAGCTCACTTCTTGCAGCATTTTTTAACGTTTCATCATAAACGTGTTGCGGGTAAGATGCGGTACGGCGAGTTTGATATACGTTCATTTTGAATGTACTAGGATAGGTTTCAAATAATTTAATTTGACCTGGCGTTAATACGTTTTTATATTTCTCTAAGTTTTCTGCAGTTACTGTATAAAGCACTTTATCTTGCGGAAATGGGTCAAGATGATGCATACCTGGTTCATAACCTGCTGGAGGTGCTGTAATACCGCCTTTCCATGCTGGAATACTTCCATCAGCATTTGCACCGCGAACAGCACCAAATGGTGTTAATTCATTCGATAGTTTTTTTACTTGTTGTTCATCAACTTTAGCTTGCGCTCCAGTGGCAAATGCAAAGCTAACAGCAAGAGATAATAAAGTTATCTTTTTCATCTAATTTTGCCCTTATAAAGAATATTTAACATTGAAAGAAACGTAATCTCGATCTTCCATCTTATTTGTGGTTCCTACACCGCCCCAAAAGCCGTTATAGGAAATGTTAGCAGACCAGCGACTTTGGTAATCAAACGTGATACCTGCGCTAATTGATTTTCTATCTTCAACAAACAAGAACAATGGATCAGGGGTTATACCACTGACATCATGCGAAAACACAATTCTAGGTGATACATTTACACCAGCAAATACATTGTTGTAATCTAGCTTGGTAACAATGCGGTAACCCCAAGCAAAATCATCAGGAAATGGATTAGTTTCAATACCATTTTGTAGTGCAACTTCTAAGCCTTCTTTACCTTCAATACCACCATTTCGAGCTGTACCAGGGCCATTTAAACGAAGTTCATCTTCACTTGGCATATCATGTATATGGATACCGCCCACTTCTAATAACGAAGTAAACTGATCAGCGCCTAATGAAGGACCCCAGAACTTAGACAGCACTAATTGCGCTTGTGTGGTATCTGCAAGGATAAAACCATTGGCTTTTTGGCCTGGTTCAAATACAGGCATTTGCGAAACACCATCGAGCTCAGGGCGATAACTAATTGAGTCAGGATGTGCTAATTGCTGTGGCATCGCTGCGAAAAGTAATTCAACATCGTCTATTTGTAATGGTTCATCTTGGCGATGAGACATTTCACCAGCAATGGCAAACCCTGAATATGACGTGTTGAAACTTAAACCATAAAGCTTAATGTCTTCAGGGTAATCTAATTGAACCTTTGAAAATGCGTGTAAGTCAGCATAGTTATCTTCGGTAATAGTCGTTTGACTTAATGTCGCAAGATCTTGCATCACGGCTTCTGTCGTGAAATTAGCGGTAATACCACTAAAAACTGGGCGTCGACTATGATAATTAATGTGATATAAGCTTAATTCAGTATCACCAAATTCAGGTAAGAACCAAGACAAACGAAGACCATATTGTCCGCCATCTTCAGGGGCATTAATACCTTTATCACCAGGCCCTTTTAAGGTGATTTTTGTTGGATAAGCAAGGTAACCTGCACTTGCTGCTGCAATTAATGCCGGATCACCTGATTTGAGCATACCGCCAATTTCATTCAAACCTGCAATAACATAATCTAGATCCATATCTGGGTTACCAGTAAAACCTAGTTGTACATTATTATAATGCCCACCGTCACCGGCAAAATCATTGGTAGAGAAGTAAGTGCCTGGCGCAGGTAAAATGGTTTCTTCCCATGCATATTGGTAGAACATTTCAACACTAAAATCTTCTGTAACGCCTAATGAGCCCCAAACAGCCCCAAACGGAATAAATGCTTCTGTCAGTTCAGCGCCAGGTGCCTTCACACGCGAGATATCAATCGGGTTAATTTCACTAATACCGTGTGAAATAAGAAGACCTTCACCCCAACCGATAGTTTGCTGACCAATACGTAATGAAAAAGGCATTTCCCCGATGTCATAATTACCAAAGAAATAAGCGTGTAATAATCTTACGTCTTGGCACACTTGTTCTTTTGCTTTGCTGTCACGGCAAGGATCATTACGATTCCCCGATACGGGGCTAGTCCACGGACGATCACCATCTGACATTTCGAAATCGTAGAAATACATACCGCGTAGAAAAACACCCCAGTTGTCTTTCTTTATTTCTAATTCGTGCGTACCTTTGAATAACTGAGAAAACATCTCTCCAGCATCATAGTTCAAATTACCTAAATCGCCATTATTTGAATAGCTACCCTGGCCTTGCCAGATAGTATTTGAACTTGGTGTAGGATTTAAAATAGGATGGTAGTTAGAAAAATCTAAACCATTTTTTAGATTATTTGAAATACCTACATTATCACGCCAGTTACGATCTTCAACACGCCAACTTGCACCTACAGAAAATTTAGAGGTAAATCGAATGTCAAAATCCCCTAATTCAAAATTAGCTGCAGACGATTGACTAGCAATAGACGATAAGATCGCTGCAGTAATTCCAACCGCCAGCGGCTTTTTATAAAAGCGTTTTAAAGGGCTTCGTTTCATTTTTTTCTCCCCAGACTCGAAACGGCATTATTATTGTTTTTATGTAAATTCTTTATGTTTGAGTGTTAACGTAAATTTATTATAGGTCAACATTTCACAATTGATGATAAAAATTCACTTCATTCAAGAGTGTAGTATAAAACAATAATTGCATCATTTTATCACCGAGGCAAGTGTAAAAGTGGTGAATAATTGCCTTAATTTTAAAGACTTGTATACATCTCAACCACATTTACATGCACATGTTTTAAACAAGCGTTTAAAACACAAAACTTAAAGCTAAACTTTTTGTTACAACCAATGACTTTTACAAGGTTATGATATTTTTGTGATGCTTCAATGAAACATCCGATGGTCAGACCACATGTTTAAAGCAATAACTCTATTTAGTCATTTTTTTTAACGAAACAAACTTATTATTTTCTGTTTGTAAGCAAAAATACCCTTCTACCCCTGAACTTGTTAAAAAAGATCTTAAATGCATAGCGGGAAACTGTACGCGTTTCCCGGTTGATGAACTAACAATAATATCTTTCACTTTCCCTTGATAATAAGGTAAGTATTCATGAGTAGAAAGGTTGATATAAAAATAGTACGTTTGCATTATAAGTTCACGGAATCCAATTTTTCTTGTAAATCACGTGATAAATTTTCGATTGAGGCAATATCCTTTAATGCTTCACGCATCATCGTTTTATGCTTATCATTAAAACGTTTGTATTGAATTAAGGGTGTGAGTAACCTTGAGGCAACTTGCGGATTGATTTCATTCAAACGTTTAATATGTTTAGCAAGAAACTCATATCCTTTACCGTCAGCTTGGTGAAAATGCTTCGGGTTTTTTTGACTAAACACACCAATAAGCGATCTTGCTCTGTTTGGGTTACTCATCGAAAATAACGGATGTTGCTCCATTGTTGTTAACACATCGAACATATTTTCACGGTCTGCTCGCGCCTGTAAGCTGAACCATTTATCCATCACTAGCGTAGTATCTTGCCATTTATCGTGAAAATCTTGCATTAATTTATCAAAAGTAGAAATAGCGTGCTTACTCGCAGACCCAAGGCTCGCTAAAGTATCTGTCATGTTATCAGACTGTTGATATTGCTCTGTCAACAATGGCTGATAATCATCAAGCATACTTAAATAATATAAACATTGATTTTTAAGAGAACGTTTCGCGGTTGCTGTACCGTGATTTTCATAAGGTTGTCCAGTGAAATTTTGATATTGTTCAAGTAATGAATCTTGCAAACTCCGTGCTAAATGAGTTTCTACCTGCTCAATGGCTACAATGACTTTTTGTGGGTCTATTTGCTCTAGGTATGCAGTAATCACATCAAACGAAGGCAAAGTTAACGAAGCTGCTTTTAAGGCAGGGTCTAACGTTGATGCTAGTAATTGCTGATACGTTAAAATTATACTATTAGGTAACTCATAGGTTGGATCGTCTATTAAACGAGTGATGAACCTTATCAACAACGTTTGCCCAGCATCCCATCGAGTAAAGTCATCAACGGCATTACTCATGATGAACATTAACTCATCATCAGGTTGTTCAAATTCTACTTTGACTGGCGCAGAAAAATTAGATAAAAATCCAACCACAGGTTTGTTCTGATAGCCATCAAAATGCCAGGTACCCTTTTCTTCAGTTAATCCTAAGAGGTGTGACTGACTTCCTTTTTCGTTTAGTAACTCAATTCGAATGGGAATATGCAAATGATGTTTTGTTTGCTGTGTGCTGGTTGGTTGATTGACTTGTTTTACTGTTAACGATAATTGGCCAGTATTTTGATTAAATGATTCAGTTACTTGTAGTACCGGTGTGCCTGACTGACTATACCAATATTTAAATTGTGTTAAATCTATCCCCGATGCATCTGCCATTGCATCAACAAAATCATCACAAGTGACCGCCATTCCATCAAAGCGGCTAAAGTATAAATCCATGCCATTTCGAAAATGCTCCTCTCCTAATAAGGTGTGTATCATTCTGATCACCTCAGCACCTTTTTCGTATACTGTCATGGTATAAAAGTTGTTCATTTCTACAACTTTTTCCGGTCGTATGGGGTGTGCCATCGGGCTTTCGTCTTCTGGGAACTGTAACGCACGCAGATGACTTACATTATCAATGCGTGTTACCGATGCAGAATTCATATCTGCACTAAATTGCTGATCACGAAAGACAGTTAAGCCTTCTTTTAAGCTTAATTGAAACCAATCACGGCAAGTAACACGGTTACCTGTCCAGTTATGAAAATATTCATGCGCAATCACCGCTTCAATATTAAAGTAGTCAGTGTCAGTCGCACTTTCATGATCAGCTAAAACAAACTTGCTATTAAAGATATTTAACCCTTTGTTTTCCATCGCTCCCATATTGAAAAAATCTACCGCGACGATCATATATATATCTAAGTCATATTCAAGGCCAAAGGTTTGTTCATCCCAGCGCATAGAATGTTTTAAAGAGGTCATTGCATGGCTTGCTTTGTTGGCATTGCCTTTATCAACAAAAATTTCAAGTGCCACTTCTTTACCTGAGTTTGTGGTAAAGCTATCAGCAACAAGATCAAAATCACCAGCAACTAGTGCGAATAAATAACAGGGCTTAGGAAAAGGATCATGCCAAACAACAAAATGTTTATTGCCCTTTTCTCCTTGCTCAACTTTATTACCATTGGATAATAAATAAGGGTATTTAGTTTGTTCTGCAATCACCGTAGTGGTAAACGTTGACATAATATCAGGGCGATCTAAATAATACGTGATCCGTCTAAACCCTTCGGCTTCACATTGCGTACAAAAGGCATCACCTGATTTATATAGCCCTTCTAACGCGGTGTTATTTGCGGGATCAATCTGTGTATCAATTGATAGTACAAATTCCGTTAATTGTGGAGCAATTGTAATACGTAAACCAGATTCAGTGATTTGATAGTCTTTTGCAGGTACAGGTTGTTGATTAATCTTGATTGCTTTTAGGGTAAGGTGCTCACCATCTAGCATTAAATAGGTTGCATGCTGGTCAATACGTTCAATATGCATCACATTAGACACAAGAGATTGATGATCATCTAAATCAAACGTTAAATCTGTTTGGTTTATGGTAAAACTACTGGGACTATAATCCGCGAGAATGCGCGCTTGAGCGGAAGCCATAAAATTTCCTTTATTTTGCTGTAAATGAAAAAGCCTGTTAATTCAGTAAAATTAACAGGCTCATCTTTGTAGCTGCTAATCGTTATTCATCAGTTATTCTTTTAATTTTAAATTCAAAATAACCATATGCAATAGCAATGAATGGATTAATTAAATTAAAGAAACAATACATGATAAATTCATAATTGGTCAGGGCTAGTGTCGCAAACATAAAAGCACCACAAGTATTCCACGGAATTAACGGGGAAGTGATTGTGCCAGAATCTTCTAAAGTACGGCTTAACACTAATGGCGAAAGTCCCCTGCGCTGGTATTCTTCTTTATACATTCTACCGGGCATGACAATCGCGATGTATTGATCTGATGTGATCAGGTTAGTTCCTATACAGGTTGCTACTGTACTTGCAATTAAACTACCTGTTGATTTTACCGCAGATAAAATAGACTCAACAAACTTGCGTAACATGCCTAAATGCTCGAGAACAGCACCAAAACTTAGTGCACAGATAACAAGCCATATTGTATTCAGCATACTTGACATACCACCACGACTAAGTAGCTGATCCACTTCATCATTACCGGTATTTAATACAATACCATCGAAAAACGCAGTCCAAATAACCGTAATATTTGCTGTGCTTACCGAGGTGTCATTACCAGCAATTGTTTGAATAAGTTCTTGTTGGAAAACTAAAGCCCAAATACCACCAATTAAAGCACCAATACCAACAGCAGGAAAAGCTGGTAATTTTTTATAAGCTAACGCTAATAGCACAAATAACGGAATTAAATTGAGGGGGGAAATATGATAAGTTGATTGCAGCGTTTCAGTTAATAATTGAATATTTTCTGCAGTACCTGCTTCTACCGATGAATGATTGAAGCCTATGATTAAAAATAAAATAAGTGCGATGGAAATTGAAGGAATAGTCGTCCATAACATATATTTAATATGGGCAAATAACTCACTGCCTGCCACTGCTGGTGCTAAATTTGTTGTTTCAGAAAGCGGTGATAACTTATCACCAAAATATGCACCAGAAATCACCGCACCAGCGGTAACCGCAGTCGATAGTTCAAAGCCACCCGCAATCCCAATAAAAGCAACACCTACAGTAGCCGCTGTTGTCCAAGAACTACCAATACTCATGGCTACAATGCCACAAACAATACAGGCGGCGGCATAAAACCAGCTAGGATCAATAATTTGTAAGCCATAATAAATTAATGTCGGTACGGTGCCTGACAATAACCAAGTACCTATGAGAGCACCAACGGCAAGTAAAATTAATACCGCACCAAGGGAAACAGATATCCCTTTAACGATAGCTTCTTCCATAGATTTCCAAGTATGGCCATTGCGTAAACCAATGATAATGGCAACCCCCATACTGATCATCAAAGCAATTTGGTTTGGTCCATACGAAGAGTTATCTGAAAAATAGGTTACCGCAGCAGAAAGTAATATAACGAGCACTACGATTGGAATAAATGAATCAAGCATTGAGGGTGCTTTAGGTGGATTTTGATTTGTCATAAAATGTCTTTTTAATACTTAATTATAGTTATAAGTTAGCAAGCATAACATGCCGTGCCTTAAGACATTGTGCAAGTAATTTGTGCTGAAAAGCAGTGAGAATGCGATATTTTTCTTACTGTTGCTCAATTGTTGTACATTGAGGAGGTTACATATAAGAAAGCCGCCTAAATGGCGGCTTTCTTATACTCAGTCTTTACTGTTATTTTTTGCTACTTTTCCCAATGAGACAAAATCAAAGGTGATGCGTGCAGTTTCCTCTAACAATGGATCTAACTCTTCGAGCTCTTCAGGTAAATCATCTAAATTTTCTACTTTTTCAAGACCTAGTGCCACTAAACGTTCATTAGTTCTTGTCAGTTGTTTCGCCTTTCTTTCATCACGTTTAGCTTCACGTTTAGCTAAATTTAATGACACGGTTTTGTCGTCTTTTTCTGCTTGATATCGTGCAATGTCTTCTAACAGATAATTGAACTCTCGATTAGATTTCACGCGTTCTTGATACAACGACGTTAAATATTCAACATCAGTTGAAACATCCGTTAATGATTTGAAGTTAGCTTTAGGTACCATATCCCACGGTAATGCATTTTCCTCTTTGCTTTCACCCCAATCTTCTGGGTCAATCGCAGTGGGAAATGCAATATCAGGCACTACACCTTTATGTTGCGTACTACCACCATTGATGCGGTAAAACTTAGCAATCGTGTACTGTATACTGCCATAAGGGTTTTCATTAATATCATAAATTCTAGCAATGGGTCTGTGCTGTTGAACAGTCCCTTTACCAAAAGTCTGCTCACCAATAATAACCCCACGACCATAATCTTGAATTGCCGCAGAAAAAATTTCTGATGCGGATGCACTATAACGGTCAACCATAACGGTTAATGGCCCGTCATAGTATGTAACACCATCTTTATCACTATTGATAGAAATACGATTTGCACCATCTCGAATTTGCACTACCGGACCACGATCAATAAATAACCCGGTCAACAATGTTGATTCGGTTAACGAACCACCACCATTGCCACGTAAATCAATAATAATCCCTTCTACGTTCTCGGCATTCAGTTTATCAATTTCTTTTTTCACATGTGCAGAAAGGCCATTGTAAAAACTAGGTATATCTATCACACCCAACTTTTTACTATTCTCATCACCCGGCTTTTCGTAGATTACTTTTGATTTCGCTGCCCTGTCTTCCAAGACAATTTTATCACGAACAATTGATACAACTTTAATACTTGATTCATCAACTGCTTGACCAGGCAAAACCTGCAATCGAACTTTCGTCCCTTTAGGACCTTTAATTAAATCAACCACATCGTCTAGTCGCCAACCAATCACATCTTCAAACTTTTCATCACCCTGTGAAACACCAACAATGCGATCTTTCGGTTTTAATTGGTTCGATTTATCCGCCGGTCCACCGCTAACAACACTCTGAATAACGGTATAATCTTCTTCTGCTCGAAGCACTGCACCTATCCCTTCTAAAGATAGGTTCATTTCCATTTGAAAACGCTCTGCATTTCTCGGAGATAAATACGATGTGTGAGGTTCAACTACACGCGCAAAGCTGTTCATCACTAATTGGAAAACATCTTCGCTTTCGCTTTGTTTTAAGCGTTTAATCGCGTAGTTATATCGCTTCGTTAAAATTTCTTTAACTTTATCCCACTCTTTACCTGTTAATGTTAAATTTAGCGCATCATACTTTACTTTTTGACGCCACAATTCATTAAGCTCGTCTTCAGACGTTGGCCACTCTGCGTCTTCGCGGTCAAAAGTATAGGTTTCATCTTTAGTGAAATCGAAAGGTGTTTCCAATAGGCTTAACGCAAATTGATAACGTTCAAGCCTACGTTGTAAGTTAACATTAAAGATATGATACGGAATATCTAATTTTCCACGAGCAACAACCGTGTCAAAATCATCTTTATGTTGTTCAAATTCAGTGATATCACTGGCAAGAAAAACATTTCGACCATAATCAAGTTGCTTTAAATAACGATCAAAAATTTGTTCAGACAAATCATCGTTAATTTTTACTGGCTTATAATGTGAACGCGAAAACTTAGCAGCAATTCTTTTGCTGGAGACAGCATGCTGACTCTCTGGCGCTAAAATAGGCAGAGAAGTCTCTTGGTCATTAGAGAATGCGAAAAGATTAACGCTAGAAAACGTTAATGATATGGCAAGTGCGGTACGACAAATTTTTAGCATGCTTGCTACTCCAAATTATTCAATGTATATGTTCTTAACCTGTGTTTTGACAACCATTCCTGAACTTAGTTGCACCGAAATATCATTGCCTGAAATTTCAGTAATTACTGCGTCCATCGGTGCATTACCTAGTTGAACTTTAACGGCTTTGCCAACGTTTACTGCGCTAGCATCGACAGGTTTAAGTTTAGCCGCTGGTTTAGATTGCGCACGTTTAGATGCACTAACAGTTTTATATTTTGCTTTATCTTTAGCATTTGATTTTGCGTGAGAACCCTTATTTTCAGGCGTCTTACCTTTATAAGGCTTTTTCTTTTGACTGTCTTTAGGATTTTTGTTACCAAATTTTTCTTGGCTTTCTTTTAATGATTTTGCGGCATGATCAGCTTGCTCTTGATCAATCTCAGCAACCTCGTTTCCATCAATATCAATGCGTTGAGCACCAACTTTGATAGCCTTTAAGTAGCGCCAACTACTTGTATAATGTCTTAAGGCTTGTCGTAACCGTGTTTTACTCACGATTTCATCACCTTCAAGCCGTGCAGCTAACTCTTGAAATACACCTATTTTTAAAGGTTTTGCTGGGCCTTCAACCGAAAAGCATGCAGGAAATTTTTCCGCTAAATGCGCGATAATTTCTTTCGCACTTGTGCGTTTGTTTTCTTTTTCTGCCGGCTGTTCTGTAACCGCTTCAGTTTCTGTTTTCGTTTCCATAATAACTACTTAATTAATAAATTTATTCGTCGTTTAAATACTGTTCACGATTCATTAGTAAATGTTGACACCAATCACTGATGTCATCAAGTGTTAACTCTGCTAATGCCTCTTGCCCAATCCAATGTTGCCAAACTAGCTCTAAAAGCTCGCTTAATTCTGCTGGATCAATATCTTCCTCAGCGTAATCATATAACGTATGATAAAGCTGATTTATGTTTTCTGTTGCTTGTTCTTCATTGCCGTCCCAGTCACCAACGACTTCTTCAGAAACAAGGTAATCATGTATTACAACAAGCTCTTTCATAATGCTTGTTGCTCTAAATACAAGGTTTGTTCAAACACTTTCACTAAGCTTTCCAGCCCTTGTTGATCTTCTACATCAAACCTATCATTAATTGGGCTATCTATATCTAATACCGCGATAACTTTTTCTTGATGATAGACAGGAATAACAATTTCTGAATTACTTGCTGCATCACAGGCAATATGCCCACTAAATTGATGTACATCAGCAATTCGTTGTGTTTTTCCTTCACTTGCAGCCGTACCGCAAACACCTTTACCGAGAGGAATACGTATGCACGCCACTTTCCCTTGGAAAGGACCTAGCACTAATTCATCTTCGATTGAACGATAAAAACCTACCCAATTAACATCAGGTAGGTATTCAAACAATAATGCACTGATATTAGCCATATTAGCTACCATATCATGTTCGGTGCTTATTAACGCTGAAACTTGTAGCTTCAGTTGTTGATAAAGTTCGATTTTTGACATTCTAACACGTCAGCCTTTAAAATTGGCATAACATACCTTGATAAAGGCTGAAATTAAAGCTTTATGTGCGAGCCAGCCCAAATAAACCTTATTTCTACAAAATTATTTGAAATGTTATCGCAACTTGTGCAGAAACTGAACGTTCTGTAGCTTGAGAGTTAAAACCGGCTTTAGATTCCATCGCTGCCATACGATACACTGAAGGTGCATGATAACCAGTCTCCTTAATTGACATAACTTTTCCTACCGATACACCAAGTTGCTTAGCAATATTCCTTGCTTTAGCTTTTGCATTATCAATAGCTTGTAATAATGCACGTTGGTAAAGTGCATCAGGATCACTAAAACCTAGCTGTATGGGGGAAATATTACTGACACCTATTTTTACCAAGTGTTCTAAAACACTGTCGTATTGCTCAAGCGAATTTAGTTTTACAGAAATAGTACGGGCAACATCAAAAAGTCTTATTTTTTGTACTTTCTTTTCTTGCTTTTGTAACGGAAATTTTACTGTATTATTGTGACTAGCGCGGTGTTCTAATTCAGCGTTTTCTATCATAACTTCTGGTTTTTCAAAAATAGGATACATACGTAACATTGACGAATCAATGTGAGACTCGGACACCCCTTGCTTGATAAACATGCTGACGACCTGTTCACTTTTTTTATCAACAATTTGCTTTACTTTGCTAGCGGCGATGCCACGTTCTTTAATACTAATTGTTAAGGAAAATTGATCCGGCTGAGCTTTCACTTCTGCTTTGCCTATTACTTCTATGCCTTCATCTGCGCTTACAGCACTAGACAAAACGAGACTTATAATTACACACGTTTTTATCAATAATTTCATATTACTTTCCTTTCTTTGATTCTAGATTAACTTTGTCTAAAAACTCGACTTTTTGCTCAGTAGATGCTTTTTTCCACCAATAATGAAGCATTTCAAGCGGCATCTTATCGGTAAATTGATGAATGGAATCTGAATGGCTTTTTTCTGTAACTTGTTGAGGTAGCTTTTCATCCTGCTGACTTATCAGGCGTGTAGATTTATCATGTATTGTTAAATTAAATTGATTGCTTTGTTGTGATTTGTAATCTTTAACATCGTATAATGTGTGATTGATGTTTCGCTGGTTTCGATCAACTAAAAGAATGGTTGGCTTCTTTGCGTAGGCTCTTACCTGTGTTTCAGAGTTAAACTCTGGTACAAGCAGTGTTAAGTCTTTTGCTGTTTTAAGCGTGAAAATAATCACGAATGGCTTAGAGTAAATGATGGTATGGTCGTCGTTTTCAACATCCTCAACCAATTCTTTAAATTGTAAGTGCAATTCATTTAGACCAATACTAATAGCGTATGAAGTACTTCGGTCAAAAAAACTTGCAGTATATTGCGTATCGTTAACTTGCAATACTTTAATATTCGCCGGTATTTTTATTTCACTTGCAATGGCATGTACCGACACAAAGTACAAAAAAGTCAAATTAACAATGAAATTCTTAACCATAATCAATTCCTTTGAATAAAACTAACCCTAGCAAATAACCTAAGGTAAGTAATAGACCTTAAGTAAATTCAAGACAACAACACTGACTTTATCAGTGTTGTTGTCTAGTTTACAGAAGTCAAAGCCAATAACTGTAATCAAAAGTAACAACAGTTAAGCCCTGTTGATCTTTTCCGTTTATTGGTATTTAGACAAGGCATTGCGATTAATCTGTGGTTATTCCACATGAAAAAGCAATAACGACGTATAAATGACAAAAAACGCTGCTCTTTGGGTTCAACTAAAGCGCTGAAAAGTCATGCAGGTGTATTTCCGTTAAAAGCTATCAGCAGGTATTCGTACCCAACCTTCCATTAGCACGCGTGCACTCCTACTCATAGTCACTTTTTCAACTAACCACTTATCGTTAATATATCGCGCACTTGCACCTACTTTTAACGTACCCGACGGGTGGCCGAAATTAACACTTTCTCGTTCACCACCACCTGCGGCTATATTGACAACGGTCCCGGGAATTGCTGCAGCTGTACCAATAGCAACAGCCGCTGTCCCCATCATAGCATGGTGTAACTTCCCCATTGATAACGCACGCACATTTAAATCGATGTCATCGGCTTGGATCTGTTTTCCACTAGATGCTTGGTAACTTACTGGCTTGCCAACAAAAGCAACTTTAGGTGTGTGTTGTCTACTTTGCGCCTCTGCTACCGTTTTGATCAAACCCATTTTTATCGCACCATAAGCACGTATAGTCTCAAAATAGCGAAGGACTACTTCACTACCATTAATATCACCTTGTAGCTCTGTACCAAGATAACCAATATCTTCAGCATGAAGGAAGATTGTTGGAATACCCGCATTAATCATAGTCGCTTTAAATGTGCCTATACCCGGCACTTCCAAATCATCAATAATATTACCGGTAGGAAACATTGCGTCATTAGGATCAACCGGAGAAAGAAATTCTACTGGTACTTCAGCTGCGGGAAAAGTAACGCCATCCAAGGCAAAGCCTCCAGTTTCTTGCACCTGTCCATTATTAATGGGAACCTTAGAAATTATTGTTTTAGCAATGTTTTTCTGCCAAATTCTCACTGTACAAAAACCATTGTCTGGAATATTACGTTGATCTACTAGTCCAGACGTTATAGCAAACGCACCAACGGCAGCCGTTAAATTACCGCAGTTTCCAGACCAATCAACGAACGGTTTATCAATAGCAACTTGACCGAATAAATAATCAACATCGTGATCTTTTTCTTCTGATTTAGACAATATCACTGCTTTGCTAGTACTTGACGTTGCACCACCCATTCCATCTGTATGTTTGCCATAAGGATCTGGGCTTCCCATCACACGCAGTAATAACTTATCACGCGCAGTTCCTGCTTTTTGACATGCTTTTGGAAGATCGGACATATTAAAAAATACACCTTTAGATGTTCCACCCCGCATATAGGTCGCGGGTATTTTAATTTGTGCTGCAAAAGACATTTTAATTTCCTTAACTAAAACGTTACTACCTTACATCAATTTATATCTACAGTCGTAAGGTGATTATTATGGTTAAAAAAGGCGACATAAGCCGCCTAACAGTAATGTGGCATATCACCTATTACACTTTTGACTCTAAAAAATCAGTAGCAAATTTTTGTAAAACGCCGCCGGCACGATGCACAGTAACCTCTTCGCCTGTATCTAGACGACACTTAACAGGTATTTCAACTTTTTCACCGTTTGCCCTTACCATAATAACCTTCATATGGCCGCCAGCGGAGGTTTGACCAACCACATCAAACGTTTCGCTACCATCAATGTCATAGGTATTACGTGTATCACCGTTAATAAATTCAAGTGGTAGTACTCCCATACCAATTAAATTGGTACGATGTATACGCTCAAACCCTTCAGCAATAATTACCTCAACACCGGCGAGACGAACACCTTTTGCAGCCCAGTCACGTGAAGAGCCTTGGCCATAGTCAGCGCCGGCCACAATGATCAGCGGTTGCTTCCGTTCCATATAAGTTTCTATCGCTTCCCACATGCGACTTTGAGTTCCTTCAGGTTCTATACGCGCTAAAGAACCTTGAATAACATCACCGTTTTCATCTCGTACCATTTCATTAAAGAGTTTAGGGTTGGCAAATGTTGCACGCTGTGCCGTTAAATGGTCACCGCGGTGTGTAGCATATGAGTTAAAATCTTCTTCTGGCAACCCCATTTTGTCCAAATATGCACCAGCTGCACTGTCTAACATAATAGCATTAGATGGCGACAAATGATCAGTGGTGATATTGTCACCTAGTACCGCAAGCGGCCGCATATTTTTCATTGTTCGTTCACCAGCAAGCGCCCCTTCCCAATAGGGTGGACGCCTAATATAGGTAGACTTTTCGCGCCAGTCATAAAGAGGACTTTCAGCAGGCTCAAATGCGCCTAAATCAAACATTGGCGTATATATTTTTTTGAACTGCTCAGGTTTTACACAGCGTTTAACAATGTCATCAATCTCTTCATCACTTGGCCATAAATCTTTCAAGGTAATGTTATTACCTGCTTGATCTTTGCCTAATATATCTTGCTCAATATCAAAGCGCATAGTGCCTGCAATAGCATACGCTACTACTAAAGGAGGAGAAGCTAGAAATGCTTGCTTAGCATATGGATGAATACGACCATCAAAATTTCGATTACCTGACAGCACCGCTGTTGCATATAAATCTTTATCAATGATCTCTTGTTGAATATCAGGATCTAATGCGCCTGACATACCATTACAAGTCGTACAAGCATAAGCAACAATACCAAAGCCTAATTTTTCTAATTCAGATAGTAGTCCTGCTTCCTCCAAATATAACTTCGCCACTTTAGAACCAGGAGCAAAAGAGCTTTTTACCCATGGTTTACGTACTAAACCAAGTTCATTAGCACGTTTTGCGACTAAACCAGCAGCAACCACATTCCTTGGGTTAGACGTATTTGTACAAGAAGTAATTGCAGCGATAATTACAGCGCCATCCGGCATTTCACCTTTTGCCTCTTGTGCTTGGCAATCGGTTAAATTTTTTGCAATATCTTTCGATACAAGCTCAGAAGTCGCCAAACGACGATGTGGATTTGATGGCCCTGCCATGTTACGGCCCACGGACGATAAATCAAAGGTTAATACACGTTCATAATGTACACCTATTAAATCATCTGCCCATAAACCCGTATGCTTTGCATAGGCTTCAACAAGTTCGACTTGTTCTGGCTCGCGACCTGTAATTTTAAGGTAATCGATAGTTTGCTCATCAATATAGAACATACCGGCTGAAGCACCATACTCAGGCGTCATATTAGAAATAGTTGCACGATCCCCAATGGATAAACTACGAGCGCCTTCACCGAAAAACTCAAGGTAGGTGCCTACCACTTTTTCATTACGTAAAAATTCAGTAATAGCCAAAACAATATCAGTCGCAGTAATACCGGGTTGTCTTTGTCCAACTAATTCAACTCCAACGATGTTCGGTAAACGCATCATAGATGGGCGTCCTAGCATCACAGTTTCCGCCTCTAGGCCGCCAACACCAATGGCAATAACGCCTAAAGCATCTACGTGAGGAGTATGAGAATCTGTACCTACGCAAGTATCAGGAAAAGCCACACCGTCTCGCAGCTGTATAACAGGTGACATCTTTTCAAGATTAATTTGATGCATGATGCCGTTACCTGCTGGAATAACATCAACATTTTTAAACGCTGTTTTCGTCCATTCGATAAAATGAAAGCGATCTTCATTTCGTCTATCTTCAATAGCACGATTTTTTTCAAAAGCGTCAGGATCAAAACCCGCGGCTTCTACCGCTAATGAGTGATCAACAATAAGTTGAGTTGGTACCACTGGATTTACTTTTGCTGGGTCACCGCCTTGCTCTGCAATAGCATCACGTAGACCGGCTAAATCAACTAATGCGGTTTGACCTAATATATCGTGACAAACAACACGAGCAGGATACCAAGGGAAGTCTAAATCACGTTTTCCATCGATAATCTGTTTTAAAGCATCCTGCAAGGTACTTGGGTCACATTTACGTACAAGTTGCTCGGCAAGAACGCGCGATGTATAAGGCAGCTTGGCGTAACTACCCGGTGTTATCGCCTCTATTGCAGCGCGAGTATCGTAAAAATCAATAGGCATCCCTGCCATTTTGAAATTAGGTAATGGTTTGCGATATTCATAGTTCATAACGTAGTCCACAAAAAGTGAAATGGCGGCCATTTAGCCACCATTGAAATTAAACATAACGAGAATGTTAAGATTAATCGCGATCTGCAATTGCAACCCAAGGCATAGATTCTGGGCCAGTGTAATCTGCAGATGGGCGAATAATGCGATTATTCTCGCGCTGCTCCATCACATGTGCTGTCCAACCAGAAACACGCGAACAAACGAAGATTGGTGTAAATAGCTTTGTTGGTATTCCCATAAAATTGTAGGCTGAAGCGTGAAAAAAATCAGCATTACAGAACAGTTTTTTCTCTCGCCACATCACAGCTTCACAACGTTCAGAAACGTCATAAAGGCGTGTATCACCATCAAGTTTCGCGAGTTTCTCAGACCACTTTTTAATGATTGCATTTCGGGGATCTAGTTCACGATAGACCGCGTGACCAAAGCCCATTATTTTATCTTTGCGCGCTAACATTCCCATAATGGCTTCTTCTGCTTCATCAGCAGATTGCCATTGTTCAATCATGTCCATAGCCGCTTCGTTCGCACCACCGTGCAATGGCCCTCTTAAAGAGCCTATTGCTGCTGTTACGCAACTATGTAAATCAGACAATGTTGATGCACAAACACGCGCGGTAAAGGTCGAAGCATTAAATTCATGCTCGGCATATAAAATCAATGATGCATGCATAACATCAACATGCATTGGCTCTGGTTTTTTATCGTGCAAAGTCCATAAGAATTGTTCAGCAATTGAATCTGCATCTGTCTCAACATTCACGCGGATGCCGTTATGGCTAAAGTTATACCAATAATTAATTAACCCAGGGAAAATTGCTAATAGGCGATCTATATGATCTCGTTGCTCTGCAAAACTGTTTTCAGTTTCAAGGTTGCCTAATATAGAACAACCGGTTCTCATAACGTCCATAGGGTGTGCTGTGGCAGGAAGCAGCTCTAATGCAGATTTAAGTGCATCAGGCAAAGAACGCATAGTCTTTAATCTTTTTTTGTAGTTAGTTAATTCTGTTTGATTAGGTAATTTTCCGTATAAAAGTAGATACGCAACTTCTTCAAATTGTGCGTTTTCAGCAAGGTCGTTAATATCATAACCACGGTAGGTTAACCCTGCGCCTGTTTTACCAACAGTACATAAAGCTGTTTCTCCAGCACTTTGTCCACGTAGCCCTGCGCCACTTAACTTTTTATCAACCATGTTCTTTCCTCACTTTTCTTAGGTGCTTTCGTACTTATTCTTTTGTTTTATTATTTGTTTTTGCCTTTCGCAAATAACGAATCAAGTTTCTTTTCGTATTCGTGATAACCAAGGTAATCATACAGTTCCATGCGAGTTTGCATGTTCTCTATTTCTGTTTTTTGATCGCCTTCAGCAAGCAAGGTTTTATATACAGATTCAGCCGCTTTATTCATTGCTCTAAATGCTGACAATGGATAAAGCACAATTTGGCATCCCCACTCACCCAGTTGCTTTTTATTCCAAAGCTCTGTTTGTCCAAATTCAGTAATATTGGCTAACACTGGCACATCTAACGCTTCAGTAAACGCACGATAATGTTCTTCTGTTTTTACCGCTTCAGCAAAAATACCGTCTGCACCTGCAGCAACATAAGCTTTCGCTCGTTCAAGTGCTTTTTCTAAACCTTCTTGAGCGAAAGCATCGGTTCTAGCCATTATAAAAAAGTCAGCATCTGTTCGTGCATCAACAGCTGCTTTAATGCGATCGACCATTTCCTCTGTAGAAACAATTTCTTTATTTGGACGATGACCACAACGTTTTTGCGCCACTTGGTCTTCTAAATGAACAGCGGCTGCCCCTGCCTTTTCCATATCTTTAATCGTTTTAGCGATGTTAAATGCACCACCCCAACCAGTATCAATATCCACTAACAGTGGTAAACTTGATGCTGAGGTAATACGCTGAACATCAACAATTACGTCATTCAGCGATGTCATACCCAGATCTGGTAAACCATAAGATGCATTTGCTACCCCACCACCTGATAAATAGATGGCTTGATGGCCTAACTGCTCCGCCATCATGGCGCAATAGGCATTGATTGTGCCGACTACCTGCAAAGGCTTATTTTTTGTAATGGCCTGACGAAACTTTGCGCCAGGTGATAAAAGTGTAGACATCGTGAGCTCCTCACTTGCTATATATGAATTATGTTATTTATTGCGCGTTATGCGCTAATTGTTTAATTTTTTGTTCGATATTTTTACGTGACGCACCAATGTGTCTGCGCATCAAAATTTCTGCTAACTCACCATCACCGTCGATTATGGCTTGTAATATATTGGCATGCTCATTAAACGCTTTTGTGGCTCTTGGACTGTTCATGCCAAATTGAATGCGATACATACGGACTAAGTGGTACAGTTGCCCACAAAGCAAATCAATAAGTTGTTGATTATGACTTGCTAAGATGACTTTATAATGAAAGTCGAGATCGCCTTCTTCTTGATAATACGCAATGCCATCTTTCAACGCTTTTGACTTAGCATGCATATCAAGCATAGCTTGCATGTCGACAATTTCCTGTTTTGTCATATTTTCAGCAGCAAGTCGACACGCCATACCTTCAAGTGCTTCCCTTACTTGGTAAATTTCTAATAATCCTTCAATAGTGCATTCAACAACACGCGCCCCCACATTAGGTTTTCGCACAATTAAGTGGCACTTTTCTAGGCGACTTAATGCTTCCCGAAGCGTTGCTCGACTGACATCAAAGCGTTTAGCCAGTTCAGGCTCGCTAATTTTACTACCTGCTGCTATTTCACCTTCAACAATGGCAAATTGTAATTGCTGAAATACTTTATCTGCAGTTGTGACTGCTTGGCGATGTGTTGGGTTATTATTCGGCATAAATTGTCGACAATTTAAAAGATATTGCAGCGATCATAACCGATAATAAAACTATTTCAAGGGTTCAATAAATATAATTGTCGACACTTAAGGTGTAAAATAAAAAATAAACGCTGTGATGCGACGCTAATCATGTTTTAAACATCATCACATATTGCGTTTGATTGCTTAAAAAATTAATTGATAAATTAAAGGGCTGATCAACAGGCCGCCGATAATATAACCTAGTGAGACACTCCATGAAGGATAACTACCTTGCATTTTCAAGCCAAAGAATGGGCGTAATAGCTCAATACGTTTGATCAGCTCAAAAAGTAGAAAACACATGGCTGTTGTAATAAATAGCAGTATCAATGATTCAACCGCTCCGCCTAACGATAACTGTGTTAAGTAATAGCCTACCACCAAAATAATAGACTGATGTAAAAGGTAAAATGGATAAACTGCGTCGTTGAAGTAAGCGAGTTTTTGTGTTTTTTTAGTTAAAAAACGATGGCTAAGCGCTAACACTAAAAATAAACCTACTATGCGTAACGCACTATAAATAAATAAACTAATCGCTTCAATTAAGTAAGGAAGCTCAATTCCTTTATACATATCAAGATAATAAAGGTTATAGACAATCAGAAAGCAAATACAAAGCACAATAAAACTAGCGCATAATGGCCTTATAGCCGTAAGCAGTTTTTGCCAAAATACCGTATGCCAACCGACCAGATAACCTAGCATTAAAAACAGAAAGCCTATGGGATAACGTGTCTCATCATTTCTCCATATTATTTGAACAGCAAAAACGCAGACAATTAAGCATAAAACCGTCCAAAATCCATGTTTACTCGCTAGCCATGATTTAAGCCCTTCGATAATGTTACTGTTTAAAGCGGGTAACAAAAATACCAGCGTTAATGAGTAATACCATAACGATCGTAAGTACCATAAATGGTTCACATCAATATGAGGCCATATACCTGCCTGATACTGTTCAAATAATGTTGATTGTGGATCATAAAACGCCTGCATAAATCGCCAAAAATCCATGACAATATCGCCATTTGCCGTCATTTCTATATATAATTGAGGAGGGACGACAATAAAGATCCCGAAGGCTAATGGTAATAACAGTCGTAAACTGCGTAGTGAAATAAAAGATAAAATCGTCACTTTTATTAGAATAAACCTGATAGCGACACCGGAAATAAACCAAATGGCTGGCATACGCCAGGGCTCAACCACTAAAAGCACACTTTCTAACCATTCATAGCGGTATTGGCTTTTTGCATGGAACCCCCAATTGAGTACATAAAACATACCTACATGATGAATAATTAATAAACTAAATAAAATGACTCTCAACCAGTCAAGATCATAACGTCTTTGTGGCATCTGTGAGTGATCTTGAGGTCGAAAGTTAACCTTTTTTATAACATCCTTTATTAATGGGTAACTCATAGTATTGATATTCCTTTGTGTTCAAATACTGTTATGATGAATGAGTTTATTAACGGAAACTGTGAAAAAGGCTTAATAAACAATAGTTAGGGATAAACGGTGGCGTTTAGGGATAAGGTTAATTACAAAAAAGGTAAAAATCGTTGTGGATACATTAATGCATTACCAGCGGAATAAAATGCGCTATGAAATGCTGTTTTTATTTTGTTATTTTTTCATTAATGCCACAGTACTAGCAACATCTGTACTGATGGAAGCCAAGCGTACCGGAGGCACTTTGCCTTTTAGTTTATGGGAGCCTTTTACATGGGAATATACTAGCGCTTTAAGCTCACTTCTATTGTTTCCATTAATCATCACTTTAATCAATAGAGTCCCTCTTAACGGGCAACAAATTAAGCGTACATTCGCTATCTATTTTAGCGCTGCAATTGTCTTTTCATTCTGTCATGTCTTATTGATGGTACTTATGCGAAAATTTATCTACGCAGTAAATTCTCGTCACTATGATTTTGGTAATATCAGTTTCGAAATGCTCTATGAGTTGAGAAAAGATATTTGGTCTTTTGTGTTTTTTGTGATCTTTATTCACGCTTACCGTTTTATACTCAGTAGATTACAGGGTGAAGCAAACCCTATTCAAGAAGGAGAGACACAAATTGAAAGCCAGCAACTTACTACCAACATTGATCGGCTATTAATTAAAAAACTTGGCAAAGAGTTTATTATAAAAATTGAACATGTAGAGTGGATGGAAGCTTCAGGAAACTATGTAAATTTACATATTGATGAGCGTGTGTACCCTATTCGTTCGACCTTAACGGCATTAATAGCAAAATTGGAAAACAAAGGGTTTTGCCGAATTCACCGTTCTCATGCGGTAAGGTTAGATGCAATCGAATCTATTACTCCGCTGAGTAGTGGCGATAGCGAAGTAAAAATGCAATCAGGCAAAAGGTTAAATTTATCTAGGCGCTACAAAGACGGATTAAAGTTAATGTTAAGCTAATCGGCCTTATTATCCGAAAAACCAGTAACACACTGCTATAGCTGCTGACATGCCAGCAACATCGGCGACTAAACCACAGCTAATGGCATGTCGTGTATAACGAATACCCACAGAGCCAAAATATACTGCCAATACATAAAAGGTTGTTTCAGTTGAGCCCTGCATGATTGAAGCTAATCGACCCGCAAAAGAGTCAGCGCCATGAGTATTCATGGTCTCTACCATCATAGCTCTAGCCCCAGAACCGCTTAACGGTTTCATAAAAGCAGTTGGCAAGGCATCGACAAAGCGCGTATCAAACCCAACATAAATCACCACTTGCCGAATAGCGTTGATGAGCACATCTAATGCACCACTTGCACGAAAAACCCCAATTGCAACTAGCATAGCAAGTAAATAAGGAATAATGTTAATACTGGTTTTAAAGCCTTCTTTTGCCCCTTCTATAAAACTTTGATACACATCAACCCGACGAAAATAAGCAGTGATAATGAAAACGATTAACAATGAAAAAATAACTACGTTGGCCATTAATGAAGATTGCTCGGCGACTAAATTCGCCGACAATGTAGCAAAATAAGTAACAATAGCTGCCAAACACGCAAACATTAACGCGAAATAACTAAAGACAACTAAATTAAATAATTTTAATCGTTGAACCATTGCAACCACAAGCAAGCCTGCGATAGTAGAAGCAAAGGTTGCTAACAAAATAGGAATAAACACATCAGTTGGTGAAGCAGCACCTTGTTGAGCACGGTAAACAAATACCGTTACAGGAAAAAGTGTAATAGAAGAGGTATTTAACACTAAAAACAATATTTGTGCGTTAGAGGCAATCTCTTTTTTAGGGTTTAATTGTTGAAGATCCTGCATTGCTTTTAACCCTAAAGGGGTCGCAGCATTGTCTAAGCCAAGGACGTTTGCCGATAAATTCATCGTCATTGATCCCATAGCAGCATGGCCTTTTGGTACTTCTGGCATCAAGCGGCAAAATAAGGGTGAAATAGCACGTGATATCGCTTGAATTAATCCGGCATTTTCAGCGATTTTCATGGCACCTAACCAAAAAGACAACACACCAATTAAACCGATTGCAATTTCTACTGTGACCGATGACATATTAAAAACGGCATCCATTACTTGCGCGAAAACAGCGGCATTATCGAGAAATAACCACTGATAACAAGCACTTGCAAAAGCAATAACAAAAAAGGAAATCCAAATATTATTTAGCACAGTATAAATCTACAATCAAAGTTGGTTGGTATCTTGACATAATAAAAGCATATTACCAATGGAGACCACATAAGCAACACATACACTTTCACACGCCTTAATAACTCTGTGCATAAGGTGTGACAATGCCGTTTATAACCTTAGGGTAACTTTCAATCACCAAGCGTATACATTGGATAATTATCATTGACTATCAATATCTTATAAATAAATAAAAAATTATCTAGCAATTCAACTTTTATGCACTACAATTACTTTTAACAGTTCAAATATTAAACAATGATGCTCGCTTACCTATTCATTGATTTGCGATAGAACTTGTTAATTAGCGCACGGCTCATTTCTTATTTTGAGCCATCCCCTGAGCCCGAAACTCCTCGTTTCGGGCTATTTTTTGGGGCTAATAAATCAATTAAAGTTTAAATAACCGACGGTAATTTTCAGAGGATAGCCTAGCAACATCTTCCACAGATTGGCCACGAATACTTGCTAAGTGCTTAGCTACTTCCACGACATAAGCGGGTTGATTTTGCTTCCCTCTATGAGGAACCGGCGCTAAATAAGGAGAGTCTGTTTCAATTAAAAAACGGTCATCTGGCACTAATTTAGCCACTTCCCTTAAAGCACTGGCATTTTTAAACGTCACGATACCTGAAAATGAAATATAAAAACCTAATTCAATCGCTTGCTCAGCCATGTCCCAAGTTTCAGTAAAGCAATGTAAAATACCACCAACATCACTTGCTTTTTCATCACGTAGAATTGTTAATGTATCTTGTTGAGCATCACGAGTATGAATAATAAGCGGTTTATCACATGCTCTAGCAACACGAACATGCTTACGAAACGAATCTAATTGTAGGTCTTTAGTTTCAGGTGCGTAATGATAATCTAACCCTGTTTCACCTATAGCAATAACACGGGGATGCGTCGCTAACTGGGCAAGGTTTTTTTCATCTATGGCATCTTCTTGGTTTAAAGGGTGTGCACCGCAAGATAATAATACATTATCAAAATGTGCAGTTTTCTCAGCCATTGCGGGGAAGTCTTTTAGCGTCACACAAACACACAATAAGTGGCTCACACCAGCAGAAGTTGCTGCTGCTACAACATTATCTAAATTATTATCAAACTCTGATAAATCAAGTCGATCTAAGTGACAGTGAGAATCAATATACAACGAATATTCCTTAATATTTACATGGTAAGTGTAGGATCAGATGAACTCAGCAAGCGTCCTATCGATTTTTCTATTTGGCTTCGAGTATTTTCAGGATCTTCAATAAAGCTGATCCCAATACCTGCCGGCGTGCCATTTTGAGCACCTACGGGTGTTATCCAACACACTTTACCGACAATAGTTGAAGGCTCTAATGAATCAGGCAAAAGTACCTGTAATTCTATATCTGTATCAAGCTCAAACGTTTCTGTAGTTCTCACAAATAAACCGCCTTTTTTTACAAACGGCATATATGATTGATATAAATCTCTTTCACTTACAAACTCAAGATAGAGCGGTTCCATATTCGTTCTCCTTGTTTTGCAAAATCATTTGTATATCGACCAGTAGTTTTTCTAAACCAAATTCACGATTAAACTGGCTTAATTTTGCACTTTTTTGATTAAATTGTTTGATGATATTATATATTTGCCAAAACTGCTGCTTTGTTAGGTCATTAGTAAATGATACGTTTGTTGGTTCAACATGCAACCATTGTGATTGCCCTCGAACTAAATCAGTTATTATTTTTTCTAGCCAACGAGCACTATTATCATTAGATTTTAAAAGTTCAAGCAATGCCATTCGACCATGAGTTGTCGTGATAAAATAATGAAACTTTTCACGTGTTTGATGAAACTGTGCCATTATTTTTGGATCAGTAATTTCAGGTAAATGTGACAAATTTACAAATGGGTCATCACTTTGGCCGCCTAATTCCTGTAATAAATCCTCACCGATAGGCGGTCGAATAGCAACGACACGGCATCGACTAATTAACGTCGGTAATAAACGTTGTTCATCATTTGCAATCAAGACAATAAAGCTATTTTTGGTTGGCTCTTCCAGTGTTTTTAGTAACGCGTTACCAGCCGATTCCGTAAGTCTATCAGCTTGATGCACAATTGCCACTTGATGTTGGCCAAACTGCGCGGTTTTTTCAAGAAATCGGCCTAATGCTCTTACCTGATCAACTCCAACATTATTGCCGGTTAACTCAACATGTAATAAGTCAGGGTGAGACGCTTGTTTGACTAAATGACAACCTTTACATTGTAGACAAGGCACAATGCCGTTTGTCTCATCTACGAATGAAACTTGGCACAATAATGCTTGTGCTAACCAATTCACTAATTCAAGTTTTCCTGAACCTGTAACGCCTGTAACCATTAAAGCATGCGGTAATGTTTGCTGTTTTATCTGCTGTAAAAGCAGTTGCTTATGTGACGATAACCAAGATGTAGTCATTACATTAACCTGTGATAAGCTGGAGAAACTTCTGCTTGTGAATTGCAAAAAACGAATAACAGCACAAACACTTGATAATTACACTATCGAATATGCTTGAATTTAACACCTTGATCTTACCATTAGTTATTTTAGTAAAACATAGCTAAAACGTTAAATAATACCACGAGCAACAAGCAATGAATTTAAACAGCGAATAGCATCGTCAGCAACCTGTTGTTTAGTATTAGCAGCATCAATGACGGTAAAAGTATCTGGATTCTCTCGTGCCTGCGCAAGGTAACCTTCTCGTGCTTTGATCAAGAAATCTAATTTTTCATCTTCCATCCTATCTAATTTATCACCGCGGCCATATACGCGCGATAAACCAATAACGGGATCAAGATCTAAAATAATATTCATATCAGGCTGGAAACCATTTTTTGCAATGTCATTAATGGTTTTTATCAAGGTTAAATCAATACCTCTCGCATAGTGTTGAAAACTAAACGTCGCGGCATCGAACCGATCGCAAATAACCACGGCACCGCGTTCTACTGCTGGAAGAATCTTTTCATTGACGTGTTGTGCTCTAGATGCTGCAAATAATAACAATTCGGTAATATCAAACATTTCTGCGTTATTCTTATCGAGTATTATTTCTCTAATTTTTTCGCTTATCGGTGTACCACCCGGTTCTCTCGTTAAAACAACCTCTAAGCCTTGATGAATAACATGCGCTTTTAACTTTTCGATAACCGTTGTTTTACCTGCCCCATTACTGCCATCGCATACAACCATTAACCCTTTTTGCATCTTTACTCTTAATAATGAATTCATTTTATTGATGGAATACATGATATACGTATCAAGAAAAATATTCAGCTAATGCTTTTTAATCCTTGCAGTTTGTTTGCAATATATTCTTTCTTTAATATCAATATTCGATTAATTAAAGGTCAAAAAAAGGCACAACATAAGTTGTGCCTTGTTCTTCATTCTATCATCACTGAATTTACTGTGGATTCACACCTGAAATATTTACTGGTGGTTGAGGTAAATTTTTATCCGCTACTTTTTGATAACTTGCTTCGGATACATTAACTCCCCAGGTTTTAAAATGAGTTGTTAAGTCATAGCCAGTAATATCGCTAAGCAATTCAAACGTCATGCTAAAACTAGCTTCATCACTTTGGCATACTGATGCTTGCTGCGTAGTATCCATCTCTCTAAAACGTCTATTTAATTGTCTAAACATATCCCAACCGATATCAGGTAGAGCATGTTTAATTTGCATTAAAAAGACTAATTTATCCCAGACATCTGCATCGTTTGTAAAAGAAAAGTTATCATTTAATTTATTAATCGCATTGGTATATCTATTTTCTATTTGAATTCTAGAAGGTTGATTGACGTTTTCTTGTACGTAAAGTGAAAATAAATTCACGGTTGATTCTGTGCCAAACGCGCTGCTCCATAAACAGAACTGCTGGTAGTTATGACCAGTTTCATGCCAGTTACCCCAACCATTATTTTGTGCGGTATCTAGTGAATATAAATTCCAGCCTGGGCTAGCCATAATGGGAAAACCTGCATGGGCAAAACCTGCGGTGATTTGAACATCAGAAACAAAACGCTCTTTTAATGTTGGCATTTTATGCACACCCGTAGCATCATCTTCAAAGCCAGCGAGATCGCGTACAAGGGTTACAGTTTGATCGAAGGTTTTTAATAACTTTTCTGGGTCATCAACTTTTTGCAATTCAGCTTTAGATAAATCAAGTACCGCATGCTCGCCTTCTAATACGCCCCAAGGCGCACTTTTATCGCGAATTGATAACCAATCACTAAAGCTATCTCGTCCAAGTTTGAAATAGGTAGTTTCGACCACATTAGACACACTAATTGTCACATCACTATCATCTGACATATTAGATGCGATCACTACTTGGCCGCCATACTGGCTACGTAATTGGTTCTTACCATTGTGTAATCTAATTTTTGTAGAAACACTAGGAAAACGTTTAACACTGTTGTCTGCAACCACATTGGCCGAATTTAACCCTAATGCATCCGTATGTACATTAATAATGGCGTATAACTCATCAACATTTTCTTCTGCTGTTACATCAATTTCAATAATTTCACCTGCAACAGCGTAAGTGCCGGTATTAATCCAATGCTGTCTATCCAATGTATCTGATGTGGTATCTTCATAGAAATATCGATTAAAAGTGACTTGCTTCGTAATACGTGGTTTATCAGCTGAAACGTTACCAGGAAATTCACTCACATCTCGCGGAAAAGGTAATGCTTCGTCGATCGGGGTTCTTCTGTTGATGATATCCATGGTTTGTTCCATGGTGTAGGCGCTTTTATTAGAGCGTGAAATAGGAAAGTTACTCACATAGCTTTCATCAATTGATTCAGCGGCCACAGAAGGTACAAACCATTGCTGGTTAATGCCGCCGTGAGTTGCATAAACAATAAGGCTTAGCTCACTCATATTAACATCAAAAGAATGTCCATCTTGTGAGAAAATATTATCTTCAAATACCCATTGTTGGTTAGCTGAATTTTGACACGTATTAAGTCCCAAAGCACTATCAATGGTGGTTACACATTTATCTGTTGATTCATTAATCAATAATTTATCTGCTAAATCATAACGCCATAACTGGCTAGGCTTAGTGTTTTGGCAATCTGTTAAGGTAACTTTATTGTCAGCCGTAGTATCGATACAAAGGTTAGGATCAGCTGCTGTTACAATAAATTGCTTTTCAAATGACAATGTTGATTGTTCAGGCTCTTCTGTGTTGTCTGGCACTTCAACAACATCTTCAGTAACTGTTTCTTGTTTTGATTCAGAGCTTCCCCCACTACCACAACCGATTAAAACCCCACCTACAACGCTTGTGCACATCATTAAAGCTAAGCTTATCTTATTTTTTGTTATTTTCATCTTTTATTCCCTTTCAAAAATACGTATTAATTACGAAACCCTGTGTATTTTGTAACAAAAGGAAAGACAAAGATCAACAACCGAAAGAATAAGAAACCTTCAGTAACCAGCAAAACAACTAAAGAAAATGAACTTTTTTATAGCAGTTTATGCCATTAAAGTAAGATAAAAAGAAACGTGAGATATGAGAAAACCGAAATATCTAGTGGCAACTTCTACTGCAAATAATACTTAATGTTACCAATGCGCACTATGATGAAATTCGCCTTTTAAATACTTTTAATATTGAAAGGCATTACTGATAGTTTAACGCTAATAAAAGCACATTAAGCATGTCGCTATTGATCGGCTAGATTACAATATTAAAAAAGTAAGTTATTGCCCTAATTGATATTTTGCGACGGCACGATTATGATCTTTTAAATTCGTTGAAAAGATATGCTTACCCTTTCCATCACTAACAAAATAATAATAATCCGTTTGGGCAGGTTGCAGTGCGGCTACAATCGCTGATTTACCTGGCATTGCAATTGGTGTTGGAGGTAAGCCGTTTATTCGATAGGTATTATATTGGGTTTTCTCTCTTAAATGTTTGCGAGTAATATTGCCTTTGTATCGATCAGCTAAGCCATAAATTACTGTAGGGTCAGTTTGCAAGCGCATGTTTTTTTGTAAACGATTAACGAACACCGATGCGATTATTTGATGTTCGGAATGTTGACCACTTTCTTTTTCTATAATTGAAGCCATGATTAACGCTTCATAAGAGTCAGCGTATGGTAGGTTTCCTTGCTTTTGTTGCCAAGCATTATTCAAGTGAATTTGCATTTGCTGATAAGCACGTTTTAATAAATCAATGTCTTTAGTTTTATGAGTAAACGCATAAGTTTCAGGAAAAAACAATCCCTCCGGATGAGTTGTATCAAGATTTAATGCAGAAGCAACTTGTTGATACAAAGAGTTGGTTTCTTGGTAATCGAGCGTTTTTGTAATATTGGGATGTTTAGCAATTTGTACTAGCCATTGCGCTAGTGTAGAGCCCTCAACAAATGTGATATTAAATTGATGTTCTTGTCCTTGGCTGACCATCAATAATATATCTTTCAAGCGTTGGTCATTACGTATTAAATAATTGCCTGCTTTTATCTGCGTGAATGAAGGATTAAGTTTGCCATAAACTTTTAACCAAAGAGTTTGATTAACTATCCCTAGCGTTGATAATTGGTAAGCAAAGCGATTGAAACTCATACCTCGCTCTATTTCTATCATGGTGTCTTGGTTAAGCGGGTTCAGACGCTCCATTTTATATTGTGTCATTCCTAACAAACCAGCAATACTCACCACACAGAGCAAAATCAACAGAAATATCGTGTTAATGAACTTACTCTTGATGAGATATTTTACGAATTGCATACTAACTTTCCAATAAAACGAGAAGCCACTGACAATGACAATGTATGCCCATTAAAGTTTTTAACTGGCACATACCCCATCACACTATTACAAATAATCATTGCATCAATATCTACCAGAGAATCTAACGGCTCTTTAATTAACTTTATCTCAGAAAGTTGTCTTATTGTTTGATTTCTCAATAACCCAGAAACGCCTGAACTACCAAGTTCAGGCGTAAAAACATCGTTATTTTTTATCCAAAACACATTTGCACAGCTTGTTTCTACTATATTATTTTGCACATCAGTTACGATTAAATCTTGCCACTGACTTTCATCAAGTTCCTTTCTGATCAGCACTTGTTCCAACCGGTTTAAATGTTTAATACCTGCTAAGTTGGGGTTTATACCTAATCGAGTCTTTGCAATGCCTATGCTAACGCCTGCCTGTTGCCAGTCGATATAATGTTTTGGAAATTCATGAACCATCACAATCACATTCGGCTTTGATACGCCAATTCGAGAATATCCCCTGCCGCCTGTTCCTGCAGTGATCATAACTTTTAATACCGCTAGAGGAAAAGCTGTTGATTGTTTAACAAGCTCAGCTTTTAATGCATGCCAGTCAATATCCGATAACGCAATGCGAGCGCAGCTTTCTTTTAGACGTTCAATATGCTCCATCAATAATAGGATTGTACCATCAACAATTTTTGCCGTAGTAAACACCCCATCACCGTATGCTAAACCTCGATCTGTGATAGAAATGTCTTCAGTACGAATACCATTAAGTGAACAATACAACATGAAATTTTTATGATCAGATATAAAAAAGCCCGAATAGACAGTATTCAGGCTTATGCATTGAGATTCAAGAAGTTTTCTAAATTCTTTTCAATACTAATGAACCATTAGTGCCGCCAAAGCCAAATGAATTACATAGTGCATATTCAAGTGATACGTCTCGTGCGGTATCTCGAATGTAATCAAGATCACAACCGTCATCAGGGTTCTCAAGATTAATTGTTGGTGCTACTTTTTGCTCAAATAGAGACTGAGCTGTAAAAATTGTTTCAACAGCACCAGCTGCACCTAATAAATGTCCGGTCATTGATTTAGTTGAACCAACCATTGTTTTGTAGGCATGTTCACCAAAAATTGCTTTTACAGCATTTATTTCAGCAATATCACCTGCCGGTGTAGAAGTACCATGAGCATTAATATAACCAATTTTTTCAGGTGTAACTCCTGCATCTCGCAAGGCATTAGTCATAGCTAAAGCCGCACCGGCACCATCAGCAGGTGGTGACGTCATATGATAAGCATCACCACTCATACCAAAACCAACAACTTCTGCATACATTGTAGCGCCACGAGCTTTAGCATGTTCGTATTCTTCAACAACCACCATGCCAGCACCATCGCTTAACACAAAGCCATCACGATCTTTATCCCAAGGGCGACTTGCACTTTGTGGATCATCATTACGGGTTGATAAAGCTCTTGCGGAACAAAAGCCACCGATACCAAGTTCAGTAGATGCTTTTTCAGTACCACCAGCTATCATTGCATCAGCATCGCCATGTGCGATCATACGCACAGCGTGGCCAATATTATGAACACCAGAAGTACAGGCGGTTACAATAGATATATTTGGCCCTTTCAAGCCTAAACGAATAGATAAGTTCCCTGCTGCCATATTTAAAATAGTAGAAGGACAGAAAAATGGTGAAAGCTTTCTTACACCACCTTGTAAATACTTGCTATGGTTTTCTTCGATAAGGCTTAATCCACCGATACCAGAACCAACAGCCACACCAATGCGGTGAGCGTTTTGTTCTGTAACGGTTAAGCCTGAGTGATCCATGGCTTGGATGCCAGCTGCAAGACCATATTGAATGAATATGTCCATTTTGCGGCTATCTTTTTTTGTAATACCATAATCTTCAGCATTAAAGCCCTTTACTAATCCGGCAAATTTAGTGGGAAAGCTGCTAGTATCAAAATGTTCGATGGTATCTATGCCACTTTTACCCGCAAGTAAATGTTGCCAAGTTGTTTGAGCATCATTACCAAGTGGGGAAAGCATACCAAAACCGGTTACTACAACACGACGCATGGGAAGAGTTGCCTCCGATAGAATTGAATCGTTGAAAGGTGAGCTGATTTTTTGAATACGTCAGCAGAACGTATCTAACAAAATTCAGGCGGTAAAATTACCGCCTGAAAACTTTACTTATTACTGGTTCGAAGTGATGTAATCGATCGCAGCTTGAACAGTAGTAATTTTCTCTGCTTCTTCGTCTGGGATCTCAGTATCAAATTCTTCTTCTAACGCCATTACTAATTCTACTGTATCTAATGAATCAGCACCTAAGTCGTCTACGAAAGAAGCTTCAACTTTTACTTCATCTTCGCTCACACCTAATTGCTCAATAGTAATTTTTTTTACGCGTTCTTCGATAGTACTCATTTTTTTTCCTTTAGTAGAAAATACAATTTTTCAAAATTGCGTGTAGTGTATTCGCCTACAGGCTAGCTTGCAAGCTTATCGTTTTGCTTTTATTGCTGGTCTAACCTGTTGACAGTTATGCTATTATGCTTATTTATTAAATATTATCAATATGTTAAATAAACATTGTTTAAACCATGTACATGCCGCCATTAACATGTAATGTTTCACCTGTTATGTATCCTGCAGCATCAGAGGCTAAAAATGCAACAGATTTTGCTATTTCTTCTGGCTTACCTAAACGATTTGCAGGTACTTGTGAAAAAATACCTTCCTTTTGTTCGTCTGTTAGCGTCTGTGTCATATCAGTATCGATAAAACCTGGAGAGACAGTATTAACCGTGATACCACGTGATGCAACTTCTCTTGCTAACGATTTCGTAAAGCCAATTAAGCCGGCTTTCGCTGTAGCGTAATTAACTTGACCTGCATTACCCATTGTTCCAACAACTGAACCAATGTTAATAATACGACCAAAGCGCTTCTTCATCATAGGGCGCATAACGGCTTTACTAATTTTAAATACCGATGATAAGTTCGTATCGATGATATCATTCCACTCATCGTCTTTCATACGCATAAATAAGTTATCACGCGTAATACCTGCATTATTCACTAAAATATCAATAACGCCAAACTCTTGTTTAATCGTTTCAAACATTGAGCTAATTGATTCATCATCAGTAACATTTAAGACTAAACCTTGACCGGCACCTAAATATTCGCTGATTTTTTCAGCACCATGTTCAGACGTTGCAGTACCTACTACGGTTGCGCCTAATGCTTTAAGTTGTTCTGCAATAGCTTTACCAATACCACGACTAGCGCCTGTCACTAATGCAACTTGACCTTCTAACGAAAACATATATGTTCCTATTGTAATAAGTTATTTGCTTGTTCCAATGACGCATTGTCATTCATTGAAGTACAAGAAATTGATTTATTGATCCTTTTTACTAACCCTTGTAAAACTTTACCTGGCCCTATTTCTAACGCAGTATCTACACCATCTTGGGCTAATTTTTCTACGGTTTCAGTCCAGCGCACAGGGCTATATAGTTGTTTAATTAACGCCATTTTAATGGCTTCTACATCTGATTCAACAGTCACGTCTACATTATTAATGACTGATATTTCAGGGGTATTAAACGTGACTTGTTTAAACTGTTCAGCAAGTTGCTCAGCCGCGTCTTTCATCAAGGCGCAATGCGAAGGCACGCTAACTGGTAGTGGCAAGGCACGCTTTGCACCTGCCTCTTTACAAAGTATACCTGCACGTTCAACCGCCTCTTTATGACCGGCAATGACGACTTGGCCAGGTGAATTAAAGTTCACTGCAGACACTACCTGTCCGTCTGCCGCCTGAGCACAGGCTTCAATCACTTTATCGTCAGCTAAACCGATAATTGCATACATTGCTCCAATTCCCTCCGGGACAGAAGCTTGCATAAATTCACCTCGTTTTTCTACCAATTTAACGGCATCTGATAAAGAAAGAACACCAGCACAGACTAAGGCAGAGTATTCACCTAAACTATGCCCTGCGAGAACAGCGGGTTTAATGTTAGATTGACTTTGCCATAAACGCCAAAGGGCAACACTTGCAGTAAGTAAAGCGGGCTGTGTATGGTTAGTTTGATTTAACTTCTCTGCTGGACCTTCATTAACAAGTTGCCAAACATTATAATCTAATGCCTCAGAGGCTTCGTTAAAGGTCTGCTGAACAATCTCATTATCAGTAAAGTCTTTTAACATACCTACAGCTTGTGAGCCTTGTCCGGGGAAAATAAACGCTAAATTTTGTTGCATAGAGTTACCTATTGACTTTTAACTGGCTATTCCAACCAATTAATCTGTAATCTGTTTATGATAAATGGGTATTCGTTATACCATGTTCAAGTTTTTTCGTTATTTTTTCAGGAACTTGACGTTCAACTTCTTTCATTGCTTCAAAAATTGCATTGGTAAACGCAGTTACACCAGCATTGCCATGACTTTTAATCACAATGCCGCGCAATCCTATCAAACTTGCGCCGTTATACTGGTCGGGGTTCAGGGCTTTAAAGATTTTTTTTAAGGTTGGAGCGAAAAATCGACCGAGTAATCGTGCAAAAATATGTTGCGATAACACACTTTTTAGTTTTTGATACACCAAACGAGCAACGCCTTCACACGTTTTTAGGGCCACATTTCCAACAAAGCCATCACAAACGATAACATCAGCTTTGTTATTAAAAATATCATTGCCTTCAATAAAGCCTATATAGTTAATATCAGGGTTCTCACTTAATAAGGTTGCGGCCATTTTAATATGATCGCTACCTTTAATTTCTTCAACGCCCATGTTTAATAAAGCAACCCTTGGCTTATTAATCGCTTCAACTTGCTCTGCCATTACCGTGCCCATAACGCCAAACTGGTATAAAACCGATGAATCACAAAAAACATTAGCACCAAGATCAAGCATAAAAACATGTTTATCATCGTGGTGTGTAGGTAACGCTGAAATAAGTGCTGGTCGCTCAACAGTAGGTAGTGTTTTTAACACAAAATGTGCTATTGAAAACAATGCACCTGTATTGCCTGCACTAACACAAGCATGAGCTTGACCGGAATGCACAAAATCAATCGCTTTACGCATTGATGAATCTTTTTTGGTTCGTAATGCTGAACTTGGTTTTTCGTCCATTGTCACCACATCAGTTGTGTGTTTAATGGATAATCGAGGATGGTCTTCTAGCTGATGCTGTTGAAGAAAATTTGAAATAAGTGTGTTGTCACCACATAAAATCAACTTAAGATCAGCAGATTTTTCTATGGCAAGCATTGCGGCTGGCAATGTTACAAGGGGGCCTTGATCGCCCCCCATAACATCGATGGCGATGGTTAAATCGCTCAATGTAGTATCCGCTATTTAGCGACTACTTTAACACCTTTATAAAAGCCATCAGCGGTAACGTGATGACGACGGTGTGTTTCACCTGATACTGGATCTACTGATAAGTTTTCAGCTGTTAATGCGTCATGTGAACGGCGCATGCCACGTCTTGAACGAGACTTCTTGCTCTTTTGAACTGCCATTGCCTAACTCCTAAAATCAATTAATTATTTAAGTTTTTTTAACACGTCAAATGGGTTCGGCTTCTCTTGCTCTTCAGGCAACTTTCCCCAAACACTATCAGCCGGAGACTGACAATCTTGTTGATCATGCCTAGGAATTAGTGGAATCGCAAGGATTAACTCGTCTTCAACTAACTCACGCAGGTTCACTTCACCATTTTCATCTAATTCTATTGCGTCATAATATGACGGCAATTCGTCAGCAGCTTCCTGATTTTTCACCGGACTGAAAACAAAGTCAATTAATAATGTTGACTCTAAAGACTCAGTACACCGCTGACATGTTAACGTAGCAGGAACCGACCCTTTGCCTGATATAGTTATCAAACCCAGTTCATCCACTCCGAATGCAACATTAACATGTATTTGTTCACTACAGCTTTCGCACGCAGCCAACAATCTATTCATTTCCGACGACTCAAAAAAGCCTTCACACACTAACCGACGTTGTGCGCTTTTATAGGGATCTATCGTGATCGGAAGTTTCAGATTCTGCATAAGGCGCGCATGATATAGCCGTTCAAGCCGTGTGTCAAAAGAAAATTAGCGAATTTGATTTAAAAATTCTTTATTGCCCTTATATTAGCAGAAACCGATTAAATTTTGAGTCATATCAATGAAAAAAATAGTGTTAGGGTCAACATCCCCCTTTCGTAAAGAAATTCTTAATAAACTAAAAATAGAATTCATTTGTGATAAGCCTAATATCGACGAAACCGCCCTTCCTGATGAGTCGGCTATTCAGTTAGTGGAGCGACTCGCCATTGAAAAAGCACAAGCAGTAGCCAAGCTACACGATAATGCGCTGATCATTGGCTCTGATCAAGTTGCTCTTTGTAATGAAAAGATACTAGGTAAACCACACACCAAAGAAAATGCTATTAAACAATTAATGAGCTTTAGCGGTAAGCGTGTAACATTCTATACGGGCTTATGTGTACTTGATAGCGATAGTGGGCAGATCCATGCTGTGGTTGAACCTTTCCACGTTTACTTTAAAACATTAAATAAAGCAGATGTGGAGCGCTACGTTGATGCAGAAATGCCACTTAATTGTGCTGGAAGTTTTAAAAGCGAAGGATTAGGTATTTGTTTATTTGAAAAGTTAGTGGGAGATGATCCAAACAGTTTAGTCGGGTTACCGTTGATAAAACTCATACATTTATTTGAAAAACATGGCTTTCATGTACTACAAGCAATTTAATATCGTGTGATATTGTTAATGTTATAGCACAATGGTGGCGACGTAACCCCCTAAGTAAATCGTCGCCAAACATACTCTAATGGACCAAGTTGATACTTCTTTAACCAAAAGCGAGCAAATAGAAGTTGTATTGATATGATGCAAGTGCCAAAAACAATAATAGAATAAAAAGGCACTTTCCCCATCCACGCAAAACCATAACCATAAAATAAGAAAACACAAACTGTGGTTTGCATCAAATACATGGTTAGTGCCATACGGCCAAGCTGCGATAAGCCTGAAAAGTTAACACCGTTATGCGATAAACGATAAAGCAATGCCATATAAGCAAGCGCCATCATTATACAACCCACCTGATAAACTAAGCCTTGAAATAAACCGAGCAAATCCGTAGAAAATGGGCTGCCCGTTATTGCTTTAATATAAGCATAAATAAAACTAAACCCTGCTCCAACAACAAATAACTTTATAATGTTATCCTTCGATGGCACATGAACTTGTCCACGTAAATATAAGCGAGCTAAATATACGCCAAGTAAAAATTGCCCTAACACCTGAAACGGCCGGCCCGTTTTTAAATATGCCATAGGACGTGGAATGGCACTAAAGATATTGCCCCAAAAAACATCCTTCGCTTCTTGAGCAGTGCGTAAAGATAACAAACTGACTTCTTGATAACCTAAGCTTTTTCTCAAATTATAAACAGTTTCTGTTAATGCATTCCAACCATTTAATTGTGAAGTTAACGATAATAATAGATGCATCAAAAGTGGTGCACACAACAATACAATAATCCAGCGGCATAAACGCGTATCGTCGATATCCTTAAAATACAACAAACAAACACCTAATAAACTATATAGGGTTAAAATATCACCATGCCATATTAAATACATATGGCTTATGCCCATGACAAATAAAACCAACATTCGTTTTAACCAAAAGGCGGTAAAATTTTTATTTTGTCGTTTCAATTTAGCGTATTGAAGAGCAAAACCAGCACCAAGTAATGTGGCAAAAACACTATAAAATTTACCTTCAATTAAAAAATCAATAACAAACAAAACCCCGCGATCCCACCATGGTAATGCTTGAATTTCATTGAAGTTAAGTGAATAAAAACCAGTAAAGCTGACCAAATTAGCAAAAATAATTCCACATAATGCAAAGCCGCGCATGGTATCTAGCGCACCAATACGCTGTTTAGTCGAGTGAACTCTATCTTTAGCAGTTAACAGCATTCTGGTTAATTCCTCTTACAAGCCTGTCGCTTTGTTATTGCCCTGTTAATAGTTTATTGATATCTTGCAACCAATATTAGTTATGTTATAACATAACTTTAAATAGAATTAAAAGATTAATAACGAGATCAATTTATTACACATCATTTTATTGTTTAGCTGGTTTCTCAAGTGCATTTACATTTTGTGTGCTGTTTGTCGGCTAACTGAACAAAAAACAACTCAATATAGCCTTTAAGCTTTATTAACAAAGAACTAACTTATACTACTAGGAGTATTTTTATGCATAGTATCAACCGCTATGTGTCACGCTTTACTGCATTAAGTACAGCACTATCAATAGCTTTTGTTACTCAGGCGCAAGTATCAGATACGACCGCTAAAAACGAAGACATTGAAGAACAACAAATCGAACGATTAGTGATCATGGGTAGCCCCGTTGGCACCCTTGGCCTAAATAATGAATCAAGCACAGCAAGCCGACTAGGCTTAAATGCAATGGAAACACCTGCAACAATTGAAATTGTTGATGCCGAGCTAATGCGTGCGCGAGGTTATACAAAGTTATCTGATTCATTAGCAAATCTACCAGGTGTTGTAACCGGTGAGCACCCTACTTCACCATCAACATTTTCAATGCGAGGCTTTAGTCGAGGACAAATTACCGTATTGCGTGATGGATTATGGATTGGACCAAGCACAATGGTGATGCGGCCACAAAATACTTTTAACCTTGAACGTGTAGAAATACTGCGTGGCCCAGCATCCGTGTTAAATGGTATCGGTTCTGTAGCAGGAACGGTAAATGCAATAACTAAAACAGCATACGCTGGCATGAACAATGGCACAAACTTACAACTCGGGTATGGCAGCCATAATTCATATCATTTAGGTTTAGGTAGTCAAGGTGAATTAGATGAAAACCTATGGTACACCTTTGATGTAAGCCGATATGCCAGTGACGGTTACGTTGATAACACCAATTCAGAATCAAATAATTTCACCACCAGCCTTTTATGGCAAGCAAGTGACAAACTTTCCTTGAAATTTAGTGCCGATTATTTAGAGGATGATGTAGGTAGTTATTACGGAACGCCTTTAATACCAGCAAATGATGCTAAAGATCCGTTGGGCATTATTGAAACAGGACGCGGTGAAGTACTTGATGGTGCTATGCGATACAACAATTATAATGTTGCAGACGCATACGCAAAATCTGATCAATTGTTCCTAAGGCTAGATGCCGACTATCACATACATGAAGATATGCGATTACAATATACCCTGTTTAAATTTGATGCTTCGCGCGCATGGCAAAATGCAGAAGGTTATGTTTATTGTACTGAAGTAGCCGGTACTTGTAACAATTACGGGGAGGTACAACGCTATTATGGTTACTTTATATTAGATCATGAGCAAGACGTTTTAGGTAACCGTATTACCTTAAATGTAAATTCGACGTTTGGCGAGATAGAAAGTCGCCTGGTGACTGGCTTTGAAACCACATCATTAGACTTTGTTAGATCTCGTGGTTTTCGTAGACAAGTTGAACAAACGCCCGCAGATGCCCTTGATCCATATAGCCCACAACCTGGCGTTTATGGTCAGCGAGAGTTACGAGGTGTCAGCCCAACAGATATGACAACGCGTGCATTTTTCTTTGGTAATGCATTACAACTTACCGATAAATTAAGCCTTGTTACAGGCGCTCGCTATGAAACATTAAAACTGACAAGAGAAAACTTTAATGCTGAAGGTGAAAATGAAAACAGTGGCTTTAAACGAGATTATAACTGGATAAGTTGGCGTATTGGCAGTGTTTATAAACTCACTGATGATACCGTACTATATGGCCAATATAGCAATGCTAAAGATCCTATCAATTCAAATATTTTTTTAGTTAATAACAATCAAAACTTTGACTTAACAGACGCAACTCAATTTGAAGTTGGTCTAAAAGCCAGTTGGATGCAAGGTAAAGCAGAAACTACTCTTGCTTATTTTAACATTGAACGTGATGATATTTTTGAACGATTTGCTCTTGATAGTGTTACCAATGTTGGTGGTCGAAGTTCAAAAGGTATCGAAGCATCAACCTCATTACTATTAAGTGACAATTGGCGACTTGGCGCGAATGCCGCCTATACAGAGGCTACCTTTGAACGTTCTGCAAATGTTGAATTATTTGCAGGGAACACCCCGCCTAATGTACCTGAGCTAACGGCTAATATTTATTCTAGTTACGATAACATCGCCAACTTACCAATAGAAGTTGGGGCATCAATACATTTTGTTGATGACCGTTATGGCGACAATCCTAATACCGTTACCTTAAAAGCCTATACCTTGACCAATATTTTTGCTTCTTATAAAGGCGACAACTATCGAGTTACGGCTCGCATAGACAACCTTTTTGATAAAGCATATGCACCTTGGTCTGATGTGTTTTATTTACATCAAGACAGTCCAGGCTTTATTTATGCGAATGAATTATTAATCGGTGCACCACGTAATGTACGTGTGATGTTTGATTACCAATTCTAAAAGCAAAGGAATGATTATGTTTAACGTCAATCATGCATTATTTTGGCTAAGTTTATCTGTTATATGTGCTACTAACATACCGTTTAATGTAAAAGCTGCTGAGCATAAAGACGAAGTTTATTCAACGACGTTTTTTGATCAGTATTCGCCTTTAACAGCATTAGATATGGTGAATCAATTACCAGGTTTTACGTTAATTGAAACCGACGATGATATACGAGGCTTTACTACAGGTGCTGGTAATGTATTGATTGATGGTCGACGCCCAACCACTAAATCAGGTGGAATAAACGAAACTCTTTCACGTATTTCCGCTGCACAAGTCGCGTACATAGAAATTTTACGCGGTGCATCTGGTTCCTCAGACGCCGCAGGTCAAGCCGTTGTTGCCAATGTAGTAAAATTGAAGCAAGGCGCAGCTAAGCATTGGAAACTTGCCTTTGAAAAAACAGGTAACGGTGAGCTTTCACCAAGTACTGAATGGGTTTTATCTAACCACATAAAGGGATGGGACAGCGCGTTTAAGTTTAATGCCATCAGTCAAAAATCACCTAGAGATGCTAACATTTCAACTTATGGTCCCACAATGGAGCTGCTCAGCTATCAGCAGGAAACCCGGCCCAGTACGCTAAACGATATTTTTATTTCAGGAGATAGCAAAAAACAATTCAATCAACATACTTTTAGTATCAACGCGAGAGTTGGTTGGAGCCAGTTTGTTACCGATACCGAGCGTTTAAGCTATACACAGCCGCAACAAAATCAAATCATTAATCGATATCAAAATGATCGTGATAGCCAATTTTATACGGGCGAATTAGGTCTAGAATGGCAAAAAATCCTTGCCCCACACTGGCAGTGGCGAATTTTAAACATTAACAACGTGCAGAATTGGTTTGTTAATTCATTTTCATTCGACAAGCCACCTAATGAAGATATTAAAAACGCCACCCGTTTACGATTTGATGAACATAGATCTGAACATGTTTTACGTAATGTATTTAGTAGAACGGGTGGAGAACAAGGCATGCTAAAACAGCAGGAATATGGGCTAGAAGTCGCCTTCAGTACTTTAGAAAGTTGGTTGACACTTGAACGACAAGATTTATTAACGCCGCAGTTAACGAATAAACGTTATTCACAGGCGAAAGAAATACGAGGTGAAGCCTTTGCTAACCTTAACTGGCAATGGCAAAAATTAGTATTAGATACCGGTATTGCTGCAGAATACTCTCAACTTAACGTGACTGGCGATAATAGCGATGAACAATCATTATTCTTTTTCAAACCCTCACTTGCGCTCGCTTATAACAGCGATAAAAATCGCCAATATCGAATTAGTCTGCGTCGTTCAGTAGGTCAACTTGATTTTAGTGATTTTGCTGCCAGTGCTGATTTAGTTAACGATCGTGAAATTTCAGGTAATCCCCGCCTACGCCCAGAAACAAAAACAAAAGCCACTCTAGCTTTCGATCAACGATTTGCTGAAAAAGGCGCATTCTCAATAGCACTGTATTATGAATGGCGACAACATGTATTAGAGCACATAATTTTACCTTCAGGGGACTACGCACTTGGCAATGCAGGTAAAGCAGAAGTTAAAGGTATCACATCCTCTTTAAATTTACCGCTACATCAATGGGTCAAAGGAGCACAAATAGCATTTCAAGCAAATTTTATTGACTCAACCTTTATTGATCCCGTGACTAACCGTAACCGCCAGTTAACAGAATTAACCACCCCTGACATTACGGTAGATTTTAGACAAGACATAAATCAACACCATATTTTTTGGGGGATCAGCTATCAAGACTACCAACGTCGTAAAGAATTTTATGTGAATGAATATAGCCATTTTCACACATACGGGCGATGGCATGTATATGTTGAAGGGATAGTCTTTAACGACTTAAAAATACGAGTTGATATCAGCAATATAGGTGATGACGAAACGAAATGGCAACGAAAATTATATCACCCCTCTCGTCACGATGCCCTACAACAATTACAAGTGACACAACGTCATCGAGATCCCACCGTTAACATTAGCTTTAGTCAAACATTTTAATTCAAGGATAACCCTATGTTACGCATCGAAGAATTAACGAAAGCATTTAATGACAATTATGCTTTGCAACAACTTTCATTAAACATTGAACCAGGTGAAATATATTGCCTACTTGGTAGTAATGGTGCCGGTAAAAGTACAACACTCAACCTGTTACTTGGTTTTTTAAAAGCAGACAGCGGACACATCTATATTGATGAAAAACTTGTGGATGTAAATCAAAAACATTCACTTGCTACAGCGAGAGATAAAATTGCGTATATCCCAGAACAAGTAAATTTATATCCGCAGTTTAATGCCATGGAGAATCTAGCATATTTAGCGAATTTAGGTGGCATTAAACCCGCCTACGAGCAATTTGAGCAAGCATTAACACAAACAGGCCTTGCTAAAAATATGTGGCATAAGCCGCTAAAAGATTATTCAAAAGGTATGCGACAAAAAGTCGGTATCGCATTTGCTATTTTACGCCAAGCAAAGCTATTACTGTTAGACGAACCAACCTCTGGGCTTGATCCAAGTGCTACACAAGAGTTTATTCATATAATAGATAATCTTGCACAACAAGGTGCTGCAGTATTAATGGTTACTCATGATCTTGAGTGTAGCACTACATTAGGAGATAAGTTTGCCATCCTAAAGGAAGGAGAAGTCATAGAGCAGTTTAGTCAAAAAGACCTTGCTAGCGTCCCGCTTCATCAACGCTACCAACAATCCATTTATCCTCAACCCATTAATTTAAGTGCATAGCAGGTGAAACGATGAAACAAATTCGCGCTATTTTTATCCATGAGTGGCAACAAAAACGTCGTAGTGATCTGCTGATTTTATTGTTTATCACGATGCAAATTTTATTATTAATTGCCTTACTAACCGCCTGGGGACAATTTAAACATACGCTAAATCAACAACAAAGTGCTCAAACCATCGTTGAACAGCAATGGCAACAGCAACCTGAACGTCACCCACACCGCGTTGCTCATTTTGGACATTTTACCTTCCGACCACCAAGTTCATTAAGCTTTTTTGATAATGGCGTTAACCATTTTGTTGGTAATGCCATATACATAGAAGCCCATAAACAAAACAGTGCTAATTTTGCCAATATTCAAGACAGTGATGTGCTATTAAGGTTCTCTGAGTTATCTGTCGCTAATATTTTATTATTATGTTGGCCCTTATTGCTGATAGCACTTGCCTATAACAGCATGGTGACTGAACGAGAAACTGGCACATTACGTCAGCTTCTATCGATGAATATACCTCTGACACGCTTACTCATTGGTAAAGGATTAGCTTACTTTGTTGTATCTATTTTATTTATCTTTCCCACTTTTATCTGTACATTTGGTTTGATTACGTTTAGTGGTCTTGGCTCTAATGTCGATACATTATTGCGTATTTTAACATTGTTCGTGCTATATCTGGCGTATTGTGGTTTTTGGATAGGGCTAATTTTAGTCATTTCTAGTGTGGTAAAGTACTCCTCACAAGCACTTAATATTTTGATCGCCATTTGGTTTTTATTAACCATTATAAGCCCGCGATTATTAGCGGATATTGCAGGTGAAAGCTACCCTCAACTTAACCGTAATGCGTTTAACCAACAAATTAAACAAGCCATAAATCAAGTAGGTGATAGCCATAATCCAGACGATCCACACTTTAACGATTTCAAAACAAAAGTATTAGCACAATATGGTGTAAACCATATAGAAGAATTGCCCGTTAATTATAGAGCACTAGTTATTCAAGAAGGCGAACGTATTAGTTCTGAAATTTATACGCGATTGTATCAGCAGCAAGTTGAACAATTACGTAAGCAACAATCGATGCTCGCTAACTGGTATTGGATCAATCCTTATTTATTAGTACGTGATATATCAATGGCACTATCTGCTACTGATGTATGGCACTTTTATGACTTTGAACAGCAAACAGAAGCACATCGCTTTGCTAGAATTTCAAAACTCAATAAAATACATGCTGAACATATCGAACGTGAACATGATAGTTCATCAAAAGCTGATTCAACTCACTGGCAAGACTTTGAACGCTTTGAATATCAAGTACCGTCACTCTCTTTCTCATTAGCACCATTTAAGCAAGTTTGGTTTATGCCATTAATATGCTTTTTTCTCATTGGTGGTTTGTTATTTAGCAAAATCTTACGTAGGAGTATTTATGCATTGGCTTAAATTTGAAATTAAACTCTTATTATCTAGCGTTGTCACAAGAATGACACTTTTGTTAGTGATCACATGTGCGTTATTCGCGATTAAATTCGGTGATAATGCATTACAACAGCAAAAACAAGCGCAGGCCCAAAGCCAGGCAAAATTTGAACAAACACTGACGCAATATCAAAAACAAACGTCACCCCCAACTGCCGGTCATTTAGGTTATTACTTATTTGGAGCAACACAGTGGCAGTTATCACCTTGGTCAGCTTTATTTATAGGTCAAAGTCAAACCGCCTATGCTGATATGCCGGTAAGAGCGTTAGCATTACAAGGACAGATTTATACGCAAGAAATGTTGAACCCAAACCAACAAAAAGCGGGTCGTTTAGATTTAGGTTTTGTGTTCATATATTTAATGCCTTTATTACTGGGAGCGTTAGCGGTAACAACATTAAGTGATGAACGACAAGCAAACCGGTGGCGAATACTTAATTCCTTAGTTCAAGCAGGTACAGGATTAATCTGGCGGCGATTAATACTTTGCGGTTTGTTGGTATTAGGGCTCAGTTATAGCTTACTCGTATTAGCCGTGATTTGGTTAAACCTTAATATCAGTGAAATTTTCTGGTGGTTAATTTGCGCGCTAGCCTTGTATCTTTGTTTTTGGAGTTTAGTGGTTGCCCTGATCATATGTTTGGGGAAAAACTCCGTATTTAATACCTTCTCATTTGTCGCTATTTGGTTAGCGATAACCATATTACTGCCAGCAAGTATACAATTGTATTTAAATCATCAGTATCAAGACCACCCTGCACTTGCGGCAACACTAGAACAGCGAATGATAATGAATAATGGCTGGGATGCTCCGCCACAACAAGCATTTCAACAATTTATTAAACTGTACCCACAATACCAGAACTTTGAACTTCCTGATGCAAGTGGTTCTTGGCCATGGTATTACGCACAACAACACCTTAGTGATGTGCAAGTAAATCATCAATGGCAGCAATATCTGCAACAATCAGAAAGTAGATTCGAGACTTTAAAGGCCTTAAGTTGGTTGACGCCTAGTCTACAATTACAATTGAATGTCAATCACCTTGCTGGAAGCGACGGTGAAAGTTACTTACACTACCTTAAAAGTATTGATAACTATCATCAGGAAATTCGTGAGTATTTATATCAGCATTTATATACTGAAAATAAAATTAATCAGCACAGCTTACCCCAGTTTCCTCGTTTTAATAGCCAGCAAATACAGAGCGTGAACTGGTCAGGTTTACTCAAACTCGTCGTACTCATTTTAGTGCTGTTAATATTCTTTGATTGGCGGCGTAAAAAATTACCTGAATATTAATCCTGAAAATTCATTAATAAAGGGGCTAAATGTTAACATTTAGCCCCTTTAATTTTTCATTTATTAACTTCGCTAATTGACGCGTTAATTGCGTTTAATACTTCTGTTGGTTGCTCTGATTTCGTGATGGGTCGCCCAATAACGAGGTAATCAACACCATCTGCCACCGCTTGTTCAGGCGTCACGATACGTTGTTGATCATCACTTGCTGCACCTTTTGGACGAATTCCAGGAGTGACCAAAGCGAAATCTTGTCCAAGCTGCTCTTTTAATAATTTAGCTTCTTGAGCCGAACAAACGACTCCATCAAGCCCTGCTTTTTTTGCAAGCTGCGCTAAAAATTGCACTTGCTCAGCAGGCGTTTTATTAATACCAAGGGTTATTAAATCATCTTGGCTCATACTGGTGAGTACCGTAACACCAATAAGTAATGGCGCTTTGTCACCATATGGTAGTAACGCTTCTTTTGCTTTCTGCATCATGGCAAGACCACCAGAAGTGTGTACATTAACCATCCATACACCCAACTCAGCCGCTGCAGTTACTGCCTTTGCGACCGTATTAGGAATATCATGAAATTTAAGATCTAAGAATACATCAAAGCCTTTAACTACCAATGTTTTAACAAACTCAGGTCCAAAGTAAGTAAACATTTCTTTGCCTACTTTTAATCGACATGTCGTTGGGTCAATAGTATCAACAAACGCTAACGCATCAGACTGATTATTAAAATCTAATGCAACAACAACTTTTGCATGGCTCATAGAATTATCCTTAAAATAAACTTGGAAGTATTTTACCGTACTTAGTACCAATAAATAAATAACGACTTATATTCTAAATAGAAAGGTACTAATTGAAGCGGAGAGACGCAGTTTGCTAATGCAAATGAGTATCGACAAAAGCGGTGCCTTTATATGACGAATATAAGCGTTATTCGCCTTCTAGGCCACGCACGGGTTTAAGCTGTTCCCAATCATGGCATGATGGGCATGACCAATAATGTGTACTACTATTAAATCCACATGTACGACAATTATAACGCTGTTTAACATTTAAATAGGCTGAAATAAGTTGTTTGATCATCTCTAACGATTCAGTGTCATTCTCAGCAGACTTGTCTTGCATTTGCATTTTAATAAAATGCTTAAACCCTTTGATCGTTGGTCTACGTTTTAACGCTGTCAGCAAGAAATCTTGTGCTTTTTTATTACTATGTTTTTGTTCGATATATGAGAGATATTCAATTAACGCACTACTTGAACCCGTTTCATCATAGACTTTTTTAATAAAGCTATAAAAACTATCTAACTCTCCTAGCTCTTTAAAGCAATAGTACATTCTATCAATAACATCAGGGAAAAACTCACTATCTTGACCGTAGATTGCCTTGTAACATTGGCAAGCTTCATAATACTGCTGATGTTTTTCATATATTTGTGCGAGTAACCAATTTGCACGACAAGAATTTTCATCATACTTTAGCGCTTCTTCTAACAGTTCTATTACATCAATAAATTGATCATTATCTAAGGCAACTGTAGCTAGCTCACAATAAAAATTTGCCAACACATGAAGTAGCTTTTTATCTTTTGACTTTACAATGACTTTCTTTAACGCAATGCCTTGCTGCCAATCATTGGTAGATTGGTAAATTTGCAACAGATAATTAAGTGATTTAAGACCAAACGCTTTGGTTTTTAATAGGCCATGAAACATTGACTCAGCGCGATCATATAAACCAGCACTTAAAAAATCTTTACCAAGCTCATATGCTGCTTGTTGTTTTGCCTGAGTGGGTAAATGCTTTTGACGTACTAAATGTTCATGCACTTTAAGCGCTCGATCTAATTCGCCCCGCTTGCGAAATAAGTTCGCCATGGCAAAGTGCGCTTCAACAGTATCATCTTCTAGTGTAAGGGTTTCTAATAAGTATTCTATTGCTTTATCTTGTTGGTTAGACAACAGATAATTTAAACCTGTGGAATACTTGATAGAAAGATCTTGTTTTGCTGTTTGCTGGCTTTGTTTGACGCTATTGCGCCCCATGAACCAGCCATAGCCCATTGCAACAGGTAATAAAAGGAATAAAAGTTCCAACATTATTGAATAATAGCCTTATTTTATTTGCTCAACGTGTTTGCGACGCTTTCTCATTGCCATGGTTAACTTCCATAGCACAGAAAATAAAATACCAATGAAAAAGCCGATAACGGTAAATAAACTAACCGCTGAAGCCACTGTCATTTCTTGTTTTGCAATTAAATAATTCAGGGTAATGTCTTGATTATTTTGACTGCCAAATACGAACGCGATGAGTAAAAGCAAGACAATAAAAATTACCGTAATGTATAAGCGCACAGGCTATGGTCCTATTCAAGCTATTTAGTCTTATTAAAACAAAAACGGCATGCTAATGCATGCCGTTTCTTCAATTTTTTAATGCTATGCTATTGAAGCATTTACGCGTTCGCGTAATTCTTTACCGGGTTTGAAATGCGGAACATATTTACCAGCCAAATCAACAGATTCACCAGTTTTTGGGTTCCTACCAACGCGTGGTGCTCGGTAATGCAACGAAAAACTACCAAAACCTCTAATTTCGATACGCTCGCCTTTTGACAAAGTTTGCGCCATCATCTCAAGAACTTCTTTAATAGCTTGTTCGACATCTTTTGCTGATAAGTGATTTAACTTATCAGCTAACTTTTCAATGAGTTCTGATTTGGTCATTCGACCCTCCAGTGTCCATCCTACATCACGACAAAGGTAACAAAATGGAGAGAACGTTTCTCTCCATATTACCGGTTAAAATTAGCTCTTAGCGTTTTTAAACGCTTCAGCCATTGCACTTAAACCTGTATCTTCTGGTTGGTTTAAGTTATCCATAGCTTCACGCTCGTCTGCTTGATCTTTCGCTTTGATTGATAAGCTAATAGTGCGGTTCTTACGATCTACACCCATGAACTTAGTTTCAACGTCATCACCAACAGATAATTCAGTAGTAGCATCTTCAATGCGGTCACGTGAAATATCAGAAACACGTAAGTAACCTTCAACGCCTTCTGCTAATTCAACTTTAGCACCTTTTGCGTCAACTTCAACTACTTTACCTTTAACAATAGCACCTTTTTTGTTATCTGTCAGATACATATTGAAAGGATCGTCTTCAGTTTGCTTAACGCCTAATGAAATACGTTCGCGCTCTGGGTCAACTTGAAGTACAACAGCTGAGATTTCATCACCTTTCTTATATTCACGAACAGCTTCATCACCGCCATTCCATGAAATATCAGATAAGTGAACAAGACCGTCAATACCACCGTCAAGACCGATGAAGATACCGAAGTCAGTGATTGACTTGATCTTACCAGATACTTTATCGCCTTTGCTGAAGTTCTTAGCAAATTCTTCCCAAGGATTTGGAACACATTGTTTCAGACCAAGAGAAATACGACGACGTTCTTCGTCTATTTCTAATACCATTACTTCAACAGTATCACCTAAGTTAACAACTTTAGATGGGTGGATGTTTTTATTTGTCCAATCCATTTCAGAAACGTGAACTAAACCTTCAACGCCTTCTTGAATTTCAACGAAACAACCGTAGTCTGTTAAGTTTGTTACGCGTCCAGAAAGTTTAGAGCCTTCTGGGTAACGGTTAGCAATTGCTACCCATGGATCTTCGCCAAGTTGCTTCATACCTAATGAAACACGAGTGCGTTCACGATCAAACTTTAATACTTTAACTTGGATCTCGTCACCAACATTTACAATTTCACTTGGGTGCTTAACACGCTTCCAAGCCATATCAGTGATGTGTAAAAGACCGTCAATGCCACCTAAGTCAACAAATGCACCGTAGTCTGTAAGGTTCTTAACGATACCTTTAACTTCAATACCTTCAGCAAGTGACTCAAGAAGAGCATCACGTTCAACACTGCTTTCTGATTCGATAACAGCACGACGAGATACAACAACGTTATTACGCTTTTGGTCAAGCTTAATAACTTTGAATTCTAAATCTTTACCTTCAAGGTGAGCAGTGTCGCGAACTGGGCGTACATCTACTAATGAACCCGGTAAGAAAGCACGAATGTTGCTAACTTCAACCGTGAAACCACCTTTAACTTTACCGTTGATAACACCGATAACAGTTTCTTTTTCTTCATAAGCTTTTTCAAGAACTTGCCAAGCTTCGTGACGTTTTGCTTTTTCACGAGAAAGAATTGTCTCACCGAAACCATCATCTGTTGCATCTAATGCAACATCAACTTCATCGCCAACATTAATTTCAACTTCACCCGTTGAGCTTTTAAATTGGTCAATTGAAATAACAGATTCAGATTTTAGGCCTGCATCAACTAAAACGTTGTCTTTGTTGATAGCTACTACGGTTCCTTTGATAATTGAACCTGGGCGTGTTTCGATTTCTTTTAAACTTTCTTCAAAAAGTTGTGCAAAATTTTCAGTCATAATAGTTATATGAGCTCTATATAATTTATCCAATCCACATTCATGTGTCATGGGGTTATTAAAAACGCCTTAAGCATCCATACTTTTAGGCAGCTTCATCAAAGCTTTTTATTAAAGCTCTGATGATTGTGTTAATTTTTCATTCGTAAATGAAAGTATTTTATCGACGGCCTGATCTATAGAAAGTTCAGTAGAATCAATAACAAAAGCCCCTTTAGCAGGCACGAGTGGCGCAACCGAACGATTCTGATCTCGCTCATCACGCTGACGTATGTCATCCAAAAGGCGCCCGATTTTAACATCATAACCTTTGTCTTTCAACTGATTATATCTACGGTGCGCGCGTTCTTCTGCACTTGCCGTTAAAAACACTTTAACAGGCGCATCAATAAAAACAACGGTGCCCATGTCTCGGCCATCAGCAACTAAACCAGGAGAGACACGAAATGCTCGTTGTCGCCGTAATAACGCTTCTCTAACACGTGGAAATGCTGCAACTTTTGAGGCAATAGCACCAATTTCTTCCGTACGAATAGTGTCAGTAACATCTTCGCCTTCTAAGATAACTTTGCTTTGCTCTTCACTGCTAATGTCAAATTGCACATCTAAGTGTGCTGCAATAGGAATAAGTGCCTCTTCATCACTGATATCAAGATGATGATATTGCGTTGCAACAGCTAGAACACGATAAATTGCACCACTGTCAAGTAAATGCCAACCTAACTGTTCAGCAACTAAGCGTGCTGCAGTTCCTTTACCAGCACCACTAGGGCCATCAATTGTGATCACTGGGATGCTTTCCTGCATACATTTTTCTCCTAATGTCGAAAATCGGCAGAAGTATACGAGATTTAGCGCGTAAAATCGCGTAAAAATTGCGAAATTTTACAGATTAACAAGACACATCAGCTAATTTTGTAAAATAATCAGGAAACGTTTTCGCTGTACATTTAGGATCATTTATCGTGATAGGCGTCTGACTTAATGCCACTAATGAAAAACACATTGCAACACGGTGGTCGTTATAAGTGTCTATGTCAGCATGGTTTAATGTTTTAGGTGGCGTGATTGAAATATAATCCTCCCCTTCAACAACTTCAGCACCAACTTTTCTAAGTTCAGTGGCCATCGCGGTTAAGCGATCAGTTTCTTTAACACGCCAATTATAGATATTACGGATGGTAGTAGTGCCTTTGGCAAAAAGCGCAGTCGTTGCTATTGTCATCGCTGCATCAGGAATATGATTCATGTCCATATCAACGGCTGTTAGTGGTTGTCCTTTAACCGTGATTGATTCATCTTGCCAGGTAACTTCTGCGCCCATTTTTTCTAACACATCGGCAAAGTGTTTATCACCTTGCACACTTAACGTACCTACTCCGTGTACGGTAATTTCTCCACCTTTAATAGCGCCTGCAGCTAAAAAATACGAGGCTGATGAAGCGTCACCTTCTACCATATATTTTTCAACGGCTTGATATGATTGATTACCAGTAACCTGAAAAGATTGATAATCATTGTTTTGTACCGTAACACCAAATCGTTTCATAATATCTAACGTGATATCAATGTAAGGCTTTGATACAAGTTCACCGTCAATATTAATATGGGTATCGCTAGCTAATAATGGTGTGATCATTAAAATAGCGGTTAAAAACTGGCTTGAAATCGAACCGTCAATGGTCACAGAGTTACCTGATAACGCCTTACCACGAATATTAACCGGTGGATAATCTTTAGTCTCAAGGTATTCGATATCAGCATTTAGTTGCGTTAATGCATCAACTAAATGCCCTATTGGACGCTCTTTCATGCGGGGTTCACCGGTAAGCACAAATTCGCCTTCACTCGCTGCAAGTGCAGCACATAAAGGGCGCATTGCCGTACCTGCATTTCCGAGGTATAACTCAAGCTTATCTTGAGCCTTAAAGAAACCTCCGTTACCGATCACTGTACATTCTGTACCACAATCACTTAAGGTAAATTCTACGCCTAATGTGGTTAACGCATTTAACATATGCTTAATATCATCACTCACTAATAAGTTTGTGATTTTGGTTGTACCATTAGCTAATGCAGCAATTAACAAAGCGCGATTAGACAAGCTTTTTGATCCCGGTAAGAATACTTCGCCATTAATTTTACCGATGGGCTGTACTGTTAATTGCTCCACTTAACTATTCCTCTGTTCAAACGTTTTCATAAAATCTACTAATTTTTCTACACCTTCTAACGGCATAGCATTGTATATACTTGCACGCATGCCACCCACCATACGGTGACCTTTTAGTGCTACTAATCCATTTTCTTTCGCTGCTGATAAAAACGCATCATTTAATGACTCGTCTTTAAGCCAAAAAGGTATGTTCATTCTACTTCTGAACATTTCATCAATATGGTTTTGGTAAAAGCTACTACTATCAACATAGTCATAAAGCAATTTAGCTTTACGTTTATTAACGTTTTCAATCGCACTTACACCACCAATACCTTTTAACCATTCAAATACTAACCCTGCCAAATACCAAGCATAAGTTGGCGGGGTATTATACATAGAGTCGTTTTCAGCTGAAGTTGTGTAATTCATAATACAAGGCGTATCTTTACGAGCATTGCCTAGCAAGTCTTCTCGAATAATAACAATGGTTAAGCCTGACGGTCCGATATTTTTCTGTGCGCCTGCGTAAATCAAGCCAAACTTATTAACATCTATATCATGTGACAAGATGGTCGAAGACATATCTGCGACAATTGGAATATTTCCAAATTTTGGGATATCAAATAGTTCTAAACCATCTACTGTTTCATTGGGGCAATAGTGAACATAAGCAGCATCAGGTGAAATTTTCCACTGGTCAAAAGGTTTAATGGTTTTAATGCCGTCATGCTCTTCAACAACAGATTGTTGACGTATTTCACCAAAGTTTTCCGCTTCTTTCGCTGCCGCTTTCGACCACGATCCAGAAACAATATACTCTGCATGACCACCAACGGGTAAAAGGTTCATCGGGATGGCTGAAAATTGCCCACGACCGCCGCCATGACAGAAAAGCACGCGATAATTTACCGGAATATTCATTAATTGTCGCAAGTCAGCCTCTGCTTTCGTTGCTAACGCCATAAATTCTTTACTACGATGGCTTAATTCCATGACAGAACACCCTGTATTCTGCCAATTAATAAATTCTTGTTGTGCCTTGCTCATTACCGCTGTGGGTAACATTGCGGGTCCTGCACAAAAGTTGTAAACCGCTGACATGCTTTGTAATACCTTTTGTAAAATTTTATCAAAAAAATAGGCGGTTAAATAACCGCCTATTTCCAATCCGTTTTAGCGGTGATTATTCATCATCGCCTTGGTCGAGACCTTCTGGCTTTTGTTCTGTTTCTGAAGAAACTTCACTTTCAGATGTAGCACCCTCAACTTCTGCACCTTTTTCAGTAGCTTCTGCAAGTAATTCTACATCTTCTACTTCATCAATGCGTTGTAATGCCACCACTTGTTCTTCATCACCTGTTCTGATAATACGAACACCTTGGGTGTTACGACCGATAATGCTTACTTCATTAACGCGCGTTCTTACTAGCGTACCATTATTGGTAATAAGCATGGTTTCGTCGTTATCTTCAACTTGTATCGCACCAACAACCTTGCCGTTTCTGTCACTTACTTTAATTGACACTACACCTTTAGTTGCACGACTTTTTGCAGGGTATTCATCAAGTTCAGTTCGTTTACCATAACCATTTTCAGTAATGGTTAATACTGCACCATCGTTCTTCGGCACAATTAAAGAAACAACTCGCTGCTCACCTTCAAGTTTGATACCACGAACACCTGTTGCCGTTCTACCCATGGCACGAAGTGCTTGTACTGGTTCACCTGTTTCAGGGTCTTTTTTCACTTCACCTGTTTCACTATCGCGAGCAAGTTCATTGAAACGTACCACTTTACCCTCATCAGAAAACAACATAATGTCATTTGTGCCATCTGTAATATCAACACCAATTAACGTGTCATCATCACGTAAGTTCAGGGCAATAATACCGTTAGCGCGTTGATTCGAGTATGCCGTTAATGGCGTTTTCTTAACCGTACCAGACGCCGTAGCCATGACGATATATTTACCTTCTTCGTACTCGCGTACAGGTAAAATAGCAGTGATACGTTCATCATTTTCAAGCGGTAATAAATTCACTATCGGTCGACCACGCGCTGTTCGACTTGCAAGCGGTAGTTGATACACTTTTAACCAATACAATTTACCACGGTTAGAGAAACACAAAATCGTGTCATGAGTGTTGGCCACCAACAAGCGCTCGATGAAGTCTTCTTCTTTCATGCGTGTAGCAGATTTACCTTTACCACCACGACGCTGTGCTTGATAGTCAGTCAACGCTTGATATTTAACATATCCTTCGCTTGATAACGTGACTACAACATCTTCTTCGTTAATTAAGTCTTCTAACGATAAATCATGAGAAGCATCAGTAATCTCGGTACGACGCTCATCACCGAAATCATTACGAATCACTTCAAGCTCTTCTTTTATGACTTCCATCAAACGCGATGGGTTTTCTAAAATGTGCAACAATTCTGCAATGATGTCTAATAACTCTTTGTACTCACTTAGAATTTTCTCATGTTCTAAACCAGTAAGTTTATGCAAGCGAAGATCGAGTATTGCTTGTGCTTGTTGTTCAGTCAGGAAGTATTGATTGTCTCGGATGCCAAAGTGGTCTTCTAACCACTCTGGGCGCGCAGCATCATTTCCAGCGCGAGCGAGTAACTCACCAACGTTGCCAAGTGTCCAACCTTGCGCCATTAACTTTTCTTCCGCTTCTTTTCTTGAAGGAGAAGTTTTAATAAGTTCAATGATTTCATCAATGTTAGCTAAGGCAATCGATAAGCCTTCTAAAATATGTGCACGTTCACGCGCTTTTCTTAGTTCGAAAATAGTGCGACGTGTAACTACCTCTCTGCGGTGAAGAATAAACGCTTCGAGCATTTCTTTAATGTTAAATAATTTTGGCTGACCTTCGATTAAGGCAACCATATTAAAACCAAAAGACACCTGCATTTGCGTAAGCTTATACAGGTTATTTAACACAACCTCGCCTACTTCGCCGCGTTTCACTTCAACCACCATACGCATACCGTCTTTATCAGACTCATCACGTAGGGCTGAAATACCTTCTAAGCGCTTTTCTTTTACTAGCTCAGCCATTTTTTCAATTAAGCGAGCTTTATTAACTTGGTAGGGTAACTCATGAACAACGATTGTTTCTTTACCTGACTTTTCGTCAACTTCAATCTCAGCGCGCGCACGAATTTTTATTTTACCTCGGCCAGTTTTGTAAGCTTCAACAATACCAGCGCGGCCACTAATAATACCTGCGGTTGGAAAATCTGGACCAGGAATATGTTCAATAAGTTCATCAATGGTGATGTCATCATTTTCTATTAACGCCAAACAACCATCGATAACTTCCGTTAAATTATGTGGCGGAATATTTGTTGCCATACCTACCGCAATACCTGAAGTACCATTCACTAATAAATTAGGAATACGCGTCGGCATAACCGCGGGAATAATCTCCGTACCGTCATAGTTAGGTACAAAGTCAACGGTTTCTTTGTCTAAGTCAGCAAGGATTGAATGCGAAATTTTTGCCATACGGATTTCCGTATAACGCATCGCCGCTGCTGAGTCACCATCGACAGAACCAAAGTTACCTTGACCATCTACCAACATATAACGCAGCGAGAAAGGCTGGGCCATACGTACAATCGTGTCATAAACAGCAGTGTCACCATGTGGGTGATACTTACCGATTACATCACCAACCACACGTGCTGATTTTTTGTAAGGCTTGTTGTAGTCATTACCCAATACATTCATCGCATAAAGTACGCGTCGATGCACGGGTTTTAAACCATCTCTAACATCAGGAAGTGCGCGCCCTACTATTACGCTCATCGCGTAATCTAAGTAGGAACTCTTAAGCTCATCCTCGATATTGACTGGAAGTATTTCTTTTGCCAGATCGGTCATAAATTGACAGTATCCCTAAATGTATTTTTGGAAATTATTATTTTATAAAGGCAATACGTATACGCTAGTAACTAGTGGACAGTATACGGCCATATAACCTGACATTTTGCTCTGGTTAACGCCGTATTTCAAGTGATTATTTTAATTGAATCTCTTTTTAACTAACATATTGAATATTAATGCATTATCCACGCAGTATACTGTACAACATTTGAACAGTTATACATTTTATAACAACACCGTCGTTTATTTGAACATCGCTTTCTCTAAAGCAGTACATACGATAGGCTAATATCGGTTTTTCATCACGAATATTTAATAGCCTGAAGCAACTAAACCCTAACCGGGTATTTTATCTTTCTCGAAAACTTGTCGCTTTTCAATCGCCAAACGTGTCACTTCTTTGTTTAAATCAGACAGTTTTCCACACGCAAAACAAAGTTCAGCCAGTAAAAAGAGTGGGCCAATTAACAACTGATTTAAGTCATCAACAAATGCAGGCTTTGCCTTCTCATACCCATGACCAATAAATTGAAATATCCAACCGATAGCAAAAGCACCAATTGCTACAAACCACTTATGATCCATCGACGAAAGAGCAAGAGCACTATAAATAAGCGACCCGAATAACAAAAAAGCCACCAAAGCTAATGTCGGTGACAAGATAAAATAATACCCCAAGATCATTAATGAAATAATTGTTAACAGGTTTACCTTAATATCTGTACCGGTAAACGTTACCGTAAACTCTATAGAAGATAACATTAATGCTGCAGCCCAAATGATCAATGGAATGCCTACCACATGTGTCCATATATTTTTGTGATTTAAATGCACACTTTTATACGTTGAAAGCTGCGTAGTTAACGATTTCATGATAGCACCTAATAATTATACATATGTACTAAATTATAATTAATGCATTATTAGGTCAACTTAGTATGGTGAATTTTTACTGCCGCTTTTATCTGGTATGGTTTAACATAGTCAGCAATTGTAAATAAAAAAACGACACTATGACCAACTCTATTAATGTAAACCAAGATGAAATAGCCAAATTTGAAAAGGTTGCGCAATTTTGGTGGGATCTCGAAGGTGACTTCAAGCCGTTACATCAAATAAATCCCATTAGACGTCAATTTATCATTCAGCATGCGCAAAACCTATTCGATAAAAAGGTGATCGATGTCGGCTGTGGCGGCGGAATTTTAGCGGAAAGCCTAGCAAAGTTAGGCGCAAACGTAACAGGTATTGATATGGGCGATGAACCTCTTAATGTTGCAAAGTTGCATGCACTTGAATCAGGTATTAATGTCGAATATTTAAAAAGTACTGCAGAAGAGCACGCCGCTAAACATACAGCACAATATGATATTGTGACTTGCATGGAAATGTTAGAGCATGTGCCTGATCCGGCTTCTGTCATTGCCGCCTGTGCAAAAATGGTTAAACCAAAGGGTTTTGTTTTCTTTTCAACGTTAAACAAAACAACAAAAGCTTATTTATTAGCCATTTTAGCGGCTGAAAAAATATTAAAAATAGTCCCTGATGGCACACATGAGCATGACAAATTTATTCGTCCTTCGACATTAATTGATTGGGCTGAATCACATGAGTTAACATGCCTCGATGCTGCAGGTATCCATTACAACCCTATCACTGAAAATCATAAATTAATTGATTCATTAGACGTAAACTACATTCTATGCTGTCAAAAGGTGAGTGAATGAAAAACAATAAATACCAAGGCGTACTTTTTGATTTAGATGGTACGTTATTAGACACCGCGAATGATTTAGGCGCGGCATTAAATTATGTGTTATCACAATTTGACTTACCCACAGTAGAAAAGCAGGTATTTAGACCCGTTGCTTCTGATGGTGCTCAAGGTCTACTTGCATTAGGGTTTGCAGATAAAATCACTGAATATGATCAGCCAGCCCTTCGTCGTATGTTCTTAGATTATTATGAAGAAAATTTAGCCGCTGAAACATGTTTGTACCCTGAGGTACCAGAGTTACTTCAAGCGCTTAATGAGCGTGATATTCCGTGGGGAATCGTTACCAATAAGCCAGAATACTTAACCACACTATTGTTACCTAACTTTACAGAATTTACACACAGTAAAGTCATGATAGGCGGTGATAGCCTTGCGGAACGAAAGCCTCATCCATTGCCACTATTACACGCTGCAGAGCATATAGGTGTTGCACCTGAACAATGTTTGTACGTTGGTGATGCATTAAGAGATATTCAAGCAGGCAACGCTGCAAACATGTCAACAGCAATTGCTCAATGGGGGTATATAAAAGAACAAGATAACCTTGCTACTTGGCAAGCTAAATACATTAGCGCATCCCCTGAAAAATTATTATCGATTATATAACAGACAACCTGTTCAAGAAAAAAACAACTAATGTAACTAATTGTTTTTATTGATAAGTTATTTCTATATTACTTTTTGTAATATGGGAATAACTATAAAACCTAAAATAAATCTATTGGATAAAAAAAACAAAAATAAAGATTGCCTTTTACAAAAAAGCAAATCAATTACTCTTACTAAGTTAGTTGTTACTAACAAAAGAATTTGTCAAAATTTATCAAGTAAATTTATGTTTTTTTTATGCTTGCAATGAAGCTCAAACCTCATTATCTTGTGATTAGTTTAGTGCTCACCCCCTAGATATTGTGTATTGAGTATTTTGATGCACCGTTGTGAGCTTACAGTCTAAAAAATTAAAAAAACAAAACACATATACAGGTTTTTCATGAACAACAACCTTTTTGTCACCAAGCGCAACGGTAAGAAAGAACCCATCGATTTAGAGAAAATTCACAAGGTAATTGCCTGGGCTGCTGAGAATTTAGAAAATGTCTCTGTTTCACAGGTCGAACTGAAATCTCATATCCAATTTTATGATGGTATTAAAACGGAAGATATTCATGAAACCATCATAAAATCTGCCGCAGATTTAATTTCTGAAGAAACACCCGATTACCAATATTTGGCCGCTCGGTTAGCTATCTTCCATTTACGTAAAAAAGCCTATGGGCAATTTGAGCCACCAAAATTATACGAACATGTGGTGAAACTTGTTGAGTCTGGTCGTTATGATCAACACATATTAGCTGATTATACCCCAGAAGAATTCGAAGCAATGGAGCAATTCATTGATCATCGTCGTGATTTAAACTTTAGTTACGCTGCTGTTAAACAACTTGAAGGTAAGTATTTAGTACAGAATCGCGTTACCGGAGAAATTTACGAAAGTGCACAATTCTTATATGTATTAGTGGCCGCATGTTTATTTGCAAAATACCCTGCCGAAACAAGACTGAGTTACATAGAAGGCTTTTACAACGCCATTTCTACCTTTAAAATTTCATTACCTACCCCAATAATGGCTGGTGTACGTACACCTACTCGTCAGTTTTCTTCATGTGTATTGATTGAATGCGATGATAGCTTAGATTCTATAAATGCCTCTTCTAGTGCCATTGTGAAATATGTATCACAACGCGCAGGTATTGGTATTAATGCTGGCAATATTAGAGCACTAGGTAGCGCAATAAGAAACGGTGAAGCATTCCATACAGGTTGTATACCGTTTTACAAACACTTTCAAACAGCCGTAAAAAGCTGTTCACAAGGCGGCGTTCGCGGCGGAGCAGCTACGCTATTTTATCCTTTATGGCACTTAGAAGTTGAAAGTTTACTGGTATTAAAAAATAACCGTGGTGTTGATGAGAACCGCGTGCGTCATCTTGACTACGGTGTTCAATTCAACAAATTGATGTACCAACGTTTAATAAAGGGTGAACACATTACGTTGTTTAGTCCAAGCGACGTACCTGGTTTGTACGATGCCTTTTTCGCAGATCAAGATGAATTTGAAGCGTTATATGTAAAATATGAAGCAGATGAGTCAATTCGCAAAAAACGTATTCAAGCCATTGAACTGTTTAGCTTATTTGCTCAAGAACGTGCAAGTACCGGCCGTATCTATTTACAAAATGTGGATCACTGTAATACACACAGCCCGTTTGAACCAAGCCAAGCACCTATTCGCCAGAGTAACTTGTGTCTTGAAATTGCCTTACCCACGAAACCTTTAAAGGATATTAATGATCCTGAAGGTGAAATTGCATTATGTACGTTATCAGCATTTAATTTAGGTGCTATTGATAGTTTAGATGAGCTAGAAGAACTTGCTGATTTAGCAGTACGAGCATTAGACAGCTTATTAGATTACCAAGATTATCCTGTTCCAGCTGCATACAATGCAACCATGGGTCGAAGAACACTTGGTATAGGTGTCATTAACTATGCTTATTATCTCGCTAAAAATGGCGTGTACTATTCAAATGGCAGTGCAAATAACCTAACTCACCGTACTTTTGAAGCGATTCAATTTTATTTATTGCAAGCATCGAATAAGCTTGCAAAAGAGCAAGGTGCTTGTCCTAAGTTTAATGAAACACGCTTATCTCAAGGCATTTTGCCCATTGACACTTACAAAAAAGAGATCGATAAAATCACCAATGAGCCGTTACAGCTAGACTGGGAAACGCTACGTGAGAACATTAAGCAATATGGTGTGAGAAACTCAACGTTATCAGCCTTAATGCCTTCTGAAACATCCTCTCAAATATCTAATGCGACTAATGGCATTGAACCACCGCGAGGTTTGATCAGTATTAAAGCAAGTAAAGACGGCATTTTAAAACAAGTTGTACCTGAGTACGCCACGTTAAAAGATAATTATGAATTACTTTGGAAGATTCCAAACAACGAAGGTTATTTACAGCTTGTTGGTATTATGCAGAAGTTTATTGATCAAACTATCTCTGCTAACACGAATTACGACCCTTCTAAATATGAAGGTGGTAAAGTGCCTGTTAAACAAATCATCAAGGATTTATTAACTGCTTATAAATTAGGTGTTAAGACACTTTACTACCACAATACCAGAGACGGCGCAGCTGATGGTCAGGTAGAAGCAGAAGACGATGACTGTGAAGGCGGTGCGTGTAAAATCTAAGTTTTAATAGCCACAAGCAATGTGGCGATTATTTAACGGTAATATTTCTGAAGAATTTAACGAAGCAGCTTACTGAACAATAACACTAAAAGCTGCTTCAAGGAGCAATAAATGACCTATAGTACCTTTAACCAAGTTCCCAATAACCCATTGCTAGAACCAATGTTTCTGGGTAACAGTGTTAATGTTGCACGCTATGATCAGCAAAAGTTTTCCGCGTTTGAAAAACTGATTGAAAAACAACTTTCATTCTTTTGGCGTCCAGAGGAAATTGATGTATCTAAAGACCGCTCTGATTGGCAAGGATTGACCGATTCAGAAAAGCATATCTTTATTTCCAACCTTAAATATCAAACGTTACTTGATAGCGTAGCCGCTCGCTCAGTTAACGCGGTATTATTACCGATTGTCTCTTTACCTGAATTAGAAACTTGGATTGAAACGTGGGCCTTTAGTGAAACCATTCACTCTCGATCATACACACATATTTTACGCAATTTATTTACCGACCCAAGTGAAGTATTCGACGATATTGTTGTTAACCCCGCAATATTAAAACGTGCTTCTAGCATTGCAAAGTATTTCGATCATGTCATTGTGACAACGCAATTAATGCAAGCGCAAGGTGAAGGAACCTACGAGGTTGAAGGCAAGCAATTAGAAGTAAGCATGCGTAAGTTAAAAGAACGCTTATTTCTTGCTATTTGTTCAGTAAACGCGCTTGAAGCCATTCGCTTTTATGTGAGTTTTGCCTGCTCTTTTGCATTTGCAGAACGTGAACTTCTTGAAGGAAACGCTAAAATAATCAAGCTTATAGCTCGAGATGAAGCGTTACATTTAACTGGCACACAGCATATTTTAAATAATTGGTTTTCTGGCAAAGACGATCCAGAAATGAAAGAAATTGCTCATGCATTAAAAGATGAGGGATTGCAAATATTTTTAGATGTTGTAGAACAGGAAAAAGAATGGGCGCAATACCTTTTCAAAGATGGCTCAATGATCGGGTTGAATGCTCAAATATTAAATCAATATATTGAGTATATTAGTAATCAACGTTTAGCCGCCATTGGCTACGATATGCCATTCTCTATTAAAAGCAATCCACTACCCTGGATGAATGCTTATCTTGTTAGTGACAACGTGCAGGTTGCACCACAAGAAACTGAAATCTCAAGTTACTTAGTTGGCCAAATAGATTCGGCTGTTTCAAGTGATGATTTTGATGATTTTGATTTGTAACATATCTCTAATACGCCATAGCTTTCTTTGCTATGGCGAACTGCCCTACTTTTAATATGTCTAAGCCTCCTGCTAAAATCGTTACTGCAAATCAACAAAACATTGAATATCAAGATCAAGATAAAACCCTGTTAAATTGCCTAGAAAAACACGATGTTGAAGTACATTATCACTGTAGAGATGGCTTTTGTGGTGCATGTCGAGTGACATTAAAAAAAGGCCAAGTGTTATACCCTCAAGGAGAACCTTTAGCCTTTGTTGGTGACAACGAAATTCTTCCCTGTTGTTGTATCCCTGCTAGTAACATTGAAATTGAAATTGATTAAAATTTATCGCCTAACTTAGCAGATATACCGCCAACAACAATATCGAGTTGATCCGCTACCGGTGAAAATAAAGCGTTATACTCATCAGAATTATGTTCATTAATCGCCACATCTAGGTGTTTACAATACTCATATAAGCTCATTGCACCTATTGAACACGAAACCCCTTTTAACGTATGTACAAGTGACTTTAGTAATTCGTAGTCGTTATTTTCAATGGCCTGCGCGATCTTTTCTTTATCTTTGCCATGATCTTGACAAAACATCACCAAAATCTCTTCAAACAGTTCTTCGTCACCTAAAACATTATTCACACCAACTTCATATTCAATCCCTGGGTATTTCCCTTGCTCAGTATCACTGGTTGCTGAATTAGAAGCTGACAATTCATCGCTTGTATCATCAATCATCATGGTATTTGTATCACCTTCTATATTTTCGTCTAAAATGGTTTGGTTTCTGCCAGATTGTTTAGCGTTATATAATGCGTTATCCGCCACATGTAATAACTCATCGAATGTCATAGACTGTATGTTTTGGCAAGTAACTCCAATGCTTACCGTAAGTGTAAATTCTTTGATGCCGTCTTTATACTCAACTTTCATTGGGTATTTTTCTAGCATCGTTCTACATCGCTCACATGCAAGGTAGGCATCATCAATTTCTGTGCCTGGCATACATACTGCGAACTCTTCACCGCCTACCCTACCGACAATATCATAATCACGAAAACAATCTTTGAGAATAGTAGCAAACTCTTTAAGTGCAATATCGCCAGCTTCATGACCGTAAGTATCATTAACCTTTTTAAAATAATCAAGATCAAACATTGCAAGGGAAATTGGCTGATGCTTACGTTTTGCTTGACTGATCACTGAACTTACCAATTCCTTAAAGCTACCTCTATTATGCACTCCCGTTAAACTATCAGTTCTCGCCAATTGCTCAAGCTGCTTAGTTTTTTCCATAAAGCGTAATGAGTTTCTAATTCGTGCAAGTAACACGCTTGGAATATATGGCTTTGTTACATAGTCGTCAGCACCATTCTCTAATGATGAAACTATCGCTTCTTCTTGGCCTGAGGCAGATAACATAATCACAGGGATATTTTTAAAAGCGCGGCTATTTTTAAGTGTTTCTAAAAACGTTAGCCCTGACATTGCTGGCATGTGCATATCTAATAAAATGAGATCAACATTTAACTCTTCCAATAATGATAACGCTTGCTCACCAGACTCTGCTGTTAACACTTCATACCCGGATTCAGACAAATCAAAGGCTAAAAGCATTAAAGTGTCTTTGGCATCATCCACCGTTAAAATCGTATATTGATCATCTTTACTCACATTTGATCCTTTAGCTATGTGCAATAACTTTTAATTTCAATAATACTACAACGTATATCATTGTCTAATATTAACTTACTTATCATTTAGTTGCTCGCACAGTACTTTATATTCGTTTGCTAAAGTATCGACAAGCGTGTTAATTTTTTGGATATCCTTTTGCTCAGCCTCTGATTCAATGACTGTCGCAAGTTTACCAAGTTTATTCGCGCTTAAATTAAAACTACTTCCTTTAAGCTTGTGAGCTAATCCTTTCAATTTATCAAAATCTTTAGCTTTGGCCGCGTGGTAAATCTCACTAATTAAATTAGGAGCTTCAGCTAAAAATAAACTAATCAGTTGCTCTGCCAAGCTAGTATTGTGCCGAACCCGAGCATAAAATTGAGATTTCGCCCATACTTCATCACTCTCATTCGCGTCTTCTACTTCTTTTTGGCTCTTATCAGCAAGTTGATTTACAGCGTTATTCTCTAAGGTATTCACCGTAAGTCGTATTTTTTGATCTTCTACACCTAGCCAATGGCAAAGCTTTTCTTGCAGTAATTCAGCATCAACGGGCTTTGCAGCATAATCATTCATACCCGCGGCTATACATTTTTCCATATCGCCTTTCATAGCATTTGCGGTCATGGCAATAATCACAATCTCTCGATAATGGTCTCCCGCTTCGCCGTGTCTAATAGCGGCAGTTGTCTTATAACCGTCTAAAACCGGCATTTGACAGTCCATAATAATGACTTCATAAGGAGCATCATCTGGGCAATGCCGTAATAAATCTAACGCTTCTTCACCATTACCCGCTATGTCGGCTGTTAAGTTTATATTCGATAACATCCCTTTAAGAACAACCTGATTGATACGGTTATCTTCAACCACCATAATTCTGGCTTGTCTAGGCTGGCTAACCTCCAATGACGTTTTATGCATACCAAGTAATTTTGTTTGTGTGATAATTTCGGTTTCCTTTACGTTGGCTTTATCATTCGTAACAATTGCTAACACGTTAAACAAGTCTGCTGTGGTGGCCGGTTTTGGAAAATACGCAGCGAAGCCTAACTGACTAAAGTATGCTGCATCGCCTAGCTCACTCATTGAGGTCATCATAATGAGTGGAATATCCTCACCTATTGGGTCTTGCTTTAATTTTTTACCAAGCATTGCGCCATCCATTTCTGGCATTTGACCATCGAGTATTGCCGCTGAAAAATAGCCTTTAGCAGTTTTCGCCACTATAGATAATGCTTGTTTTCCACTGGTCGCTTCAATAACAGTAGCGCCCCATTGCTCTAATTGCCCTTTCAATACGACTAAGTTAGTTGTATTGTCATCAACAATTAATATTTTTTTATCGGAAATATCTTTATCAGGTAAAACAATGGTTGATTTGTTGCTTTTCGCTAAGCTAATACTGAAAGAAAATGTGCTCCCCCGACCTTCAACAGTCTTTACACTTACACTACCTCCCATTAATTCACACAGTTGTTTAACGATTGCTAAACCTAAACCCGTTCCGCCATATTTTCTTGTCGTGGATGCATCTACCTGAGTAAAAGAATCAAAAAGCGAAGATACTTTTTCAGATGGAATACCAATACCAGTATCTTTAATATCACAGTGTAACATTAGCCCTTTAACATCATCTTTAATAGAGGCGCGAATCACAACTTCACCTTTATTCGTAAATTTGATCGCATTACCGACTAAGTTCGTTAAAATTTGTCGCAATCTACTGGGATCACCTATTACAACCGAATGCTCCACATGCATCAAATCAAGAATTAATTCAATCCCTTTTTCTTCTGCCTTAAATGCCATTGATTCAGCAAATTCCCCTAATTGGTTGCGTAAATCAAAATCAACAAGCTCTAATTCTAATTTACCCGCTTCAATTTTAGAAAAATCCAAAATATCATTAATCAAGGTTAATAACGATTGTGCGCTTGATAAGGCTAGCGTTACATAATGTTTTTGCTTGGTCGACAATTCACTATTTTCAAGCAAGCCTAACATGCCTAATACACCATTCATCGGTGTTCTGATTTCATGACTCATCGTTGCTAAAAATTCGGATTTTAGTCGTAATGAGCTTTCTGCTGTTTCTAACGCAGTTTGTTTTAATTGTTGAAGTTTAACTTGCTCAGTATTATCTTGATTAGTGCCAACAATATGAGAGCGTACACCTTTCGCATCGAAAAATACCTGAGCATGACCTTCAATATACTTTTCTTCGCCATTATCCAATACTATTCGATGCCTATAGTGTAATTCCTGCCCTTCATTGGACAGGTTTTCCAACATTCGGTCGACCGTTGCAATGTCATCAGTGTGCACTCGTTTGTACCATGCGACTCTAGCTGATTGATACTTAGTGGGGTCAATATCAAATAATTGATACATGCGATCATCCCAATGCAATTGCCCGGAAATTAAGTCAAGCTCCCATACCCCTATTTTAGGTGCTGATAACGCAAAATTAAGCCGCCAAACCGCGTTCTTAGTTTCCGATAACATTCGTTTTCTCTCAGCATCAATTATTTTTACTTCAGTAATATCTCGAATCAAGCCGGTATAAATTGCACCGTGTTCAGTCTTTACTTCATTAACACTCAAGTGCATGGGAAAGATTTCACCATCTTTCCTCAGTGCTGGAAGCTCTCTACCTATACCGATGATGTGCGCAATATTAGCACGAGCATACCGCGATAAGTGCTCATCATGTGAATGTGCGTATTCCTCTGGCATTAACATTGAAATATTTTCGTAGATCACTTCATTTTCTGTGTAACCAAACATTTTCTCTGCAGCATAATTAAAAGAGAGTATTAGGCCTTTATCATCTATCGTGATAACCGCGTCAATAATTGAATTTAATATCGCTTGTAAGCGCAATGATGTATTCTTTGACTCGACCATAAGGCTGTATTGACGCTGATCTTGTTCTTCTGCAGTTACAACTAAATTATGAAAACTTCTCGCTAAAACACCGAGTTCATCTTGTTCAGAAATAGGTAAATGACCATCTACTTGCTGTTGACGAAACGACTTTGCGTAATTAGTCATTTCGGTGAGTGGTTTACTTAACTTTTTACTCAGGTAAAAAGCGACAATAAACCCCAGGCAAGCTAACCCTAATGAGAGAAAAATTGCATGGTTTTTAATCTGGTTAATGCGGTTTAGGTAATGTTCATTTCGGTTCTCCAATAACAGATGCAATGGCGGTAAATTAGGGTACGTTGACAGCGTTATCGGCGAATAATACGCCACACTAGCATCGCTATTCTCTTGGTGATATTCGTGAATTTCAAATTGATTAGTTAACATCCGTTGTTCATAATCATTAATTGGGAATGCAGTAAACTGCGACGCATTTTTTGTGTATGAATTTATTAATCTTCCATTATTATCAGCTAAATACATAGGGATTTCAGCGAGAATATCCTTTTTAAGCGTTTTGATATATCCTGAAAATTCGATGTCGATAACGACTATGCCTATTAACCTATTAGACTCGCCAAAAATCGGCATAGCAACATAGAAATAGGCCAATCGATTATTTCTATGTTGCCCATCAAATTCTACATGGGAAAAAAACAGCTCTTGAGTATTCATGTCTAAAACGTCTTTTAAGGCATCAAGTTCTAAATTGTTGGCAAGTTCTGCTTGGGGGATAATCCTGACACGGTCTTCATCACGTAAAGCACTCAATATGACATTTACACTTTCGCCCACTTGAAGTATTGAAATTTTCTTATAATAATCATAAGTATCCAGACGTTGTATCATTAAGTTGGATAAGTAATGCTGATCGCGTTCTACTGCTTTTATTGGCTCACTAAAAGAGTTTTTAGTGATATTCGTTGTTGCATCTATTGATGAAATAAAAGTCACATCCTGTTCTGCTTGTTTAAACAACTGAAGTATTAATGGTGAAATAACGTTAACTTTCAGTGCAAGTTCGTCCATTTCTTGTTCTATTAATACATTTCGGCTTTCAAAGTAGAAGACTAAACTACTCGCTAAAGAAATAAACAAAACAAAACAAAAACCTACCAAAGGTAACTTAATCGTTAACGGGTACTTCACTTCTCCAATTTCAATTTTTTCAGCTACATCTGATTGTGATTTTGGACTCATCATCTTCACTTTTCAACACAATTAACAAGGTAATATATCCAACAGTGTTTCGCTTTACACAACACGAATGTCATCTGTAATAATTTAAAGTATGAAATGGCCATGCACCTCGTTGTTACCTATGCTCTTTGAGAAAACTAGCAAGTTCTTTAGCGTTAAATGGCTTTCTTAATACTGGGTAATGCCACTCGTTATTTTCCTCTGCGATATAACCACTCATCGAATAGACTTTAATATCAGGGTAAATTGTTGCTACCATGTCAACCGCTTCTCTACCTGATAAATCTGGTAGGATCATATCGGTAATAAAAATATCATATCGTCGTTTATCGTTTAGTTTTGCTTCTAATTCAACCTTGTTGGTAACAAATTCAGTGTTTGCTCCTTCGTCCTCTAAAAATAAGGCAACAAACTCTGCAATACTCACTTCATCATCTAATATCAGAATTGATTTTCCTTCGATTCCTATATCATTTTGATCCTCTTTAACAAGGTTGTTTTTCCCATCTAAAAATTTACAAGGAAATAATAAGGAGAACTCTGCACCTCCTAAATCACACTCACCAGCTACCTGTACTTCACCATCATATTTATACATGGTGCTATAAACATTTGCTAAACCAATTCCGTTGCCTTTATTTACAGATTTACTGCTATAAAAAGGATCAAAAATTTTAGATAAATTTTCTTGCTTAATACCTACACCACTATCTTTTACACGAATGCGCAGTTTATTATTATCGATTATGTTTACGGATAACTGAATTTCTCCATTAGGGCTTTTCTCTCTTATCGCATCTTGTGCATTTAATACTACATTTAACAAAATGTTAATAAACTCTCCTTGAGGAAACATCACAACGCACTTAATGTCGCTATGTTCAACATTAAACGTAATCGTATTTAATAATAATTGCTTGAAGAGGTATAAGTTATCTTCAATTTCTTTAATTGGATCAAATTCAACAACTTTAACGGTAGGTTTTCGTGTAAATGCGAGTAACCGTTCTGTTACCGTTTTACCTTTATCAATCGCATTTTTTACGCGATCAATATATTTTGATATATCACCCTCACCTTTTGCCGCTTTTAACTCCAACATTTCTGTTGCTCCGAGCGCAACACCAAGAACATTATTTATATCGTGTGAAACATTACCAAAAGTGTTACCTAATAATGCTAACCTATTACTAATAAATTGCTGTTGGTCTTGGCGAAACTTCTCCGTTGTATTTTCTACTATCCAAATATAAATGCCTTCATCGGGTTCATAGGTTACTGACAGGGAAAAGACGGAATTATATTTATCAAAACTAATATCTTTTTCTATAACTTGACCTTTTTCCTTCGCTAACCGTTTATAGTATAAATAGTCTTTGATACTGAAATTAATATAGTTAAACAGCACTGCATTTTGATTACCCATTTGTGGAGATAAGTCTTGATAAACAACATTGTCTTTATCATCGATAAAAAAGATAGGTACGGTAATGGTATAGTTGACAAGCGCTAATAGTTTAAGCTTTTCAAAAACTTCTTCATTTTTGGTAATGTCTCTAAAAACGCCATATATCGCAACGACGTCACCTTTTTCATTTGTTTCAATGTCACCAATCACTTCTACCTTTACTTTTTTACCAAGTGTGTGAATTATCGAACTTTTGAAATGAAAGCCACATTTGCCTTGAATAGCTTGATTAATAAAGTGCTCAACTTTTGGACGTTCGCTTATCTCGTAAAAATCTATAGCTGTCGCTAAAGTCGGAGAATACTCTTGTTTGTTAACGCCATGTATTTCATAGATACCGTCAGACCAATATACCTGCTGTTTATTTAGGTCTAGACGCCAATGTCCCGACCTAAAGAGTTTTTCAGATAACTGTAAATAACTACTTTGCCGCGTTGGAACACGATTATTAGAAACTGGTAAGATCTTAGTTAGATAAAGAATTGCGTCAATTTCGCTATGTGTCACTTTAATCGAACAGCTTACCGATTGCGTATTTTTGTTGATAATAGCAATTGTTGGATCTTGATCAGCGTTCTTTTCTAAATCGCCATTCAATAATTGCTCTAGGTTATCAAAACCGCTTTGAACAAATTGCTCTATATAAAGCCCTTCTATTTCTTGCGAAGCATAGCCAGTTAATTTTTCAGCAACATGATTACACTCAATAATGCGTGCTTGAGTGTTAACACGAATAACAGCATACGGAATACTTTCTAGATTCAGCTGTGTCATTAGAACAACACATCCTCATCATTAAATTCGTTGTGAACTTCTTCCTCTTCTTCTGAACGATTAAGCGCTTTTAACTCATCAACCTTTTCTAATGCGCCATCCAGCAAATTTGTCACTTCGAAAAAATTCACATCGTCTTGCGTATGTTTTTTCAACGCATTATGAACAAGGTCAGTTAAATACTCTTCTTGTTCAATGGTCATATCTAAGACATGAAAACTCAAACCAATACTTTGTACTATTTCATTCATCACTTCTTGGTTATGGTGTTTAGAGACTTGAATCATTTTCTTTGTTTTTGACACCGCCTGCTGGATTTGTTCTTGCACGTTGATAAGCGACTCCTTGTAAATGAGGAACTCCATTCGAGCACCAACACATTCAATAACAGAAGCAAAAGCATCAACATAAATGTCAGTGTCTATACTATCTTCTTCTAGGTTTAATACGAGGATAGACACTAAAGGATGATTAAATATGGTTCGATTACCAAACCGATGTAACCTAGGTTTTATCTTCAATAGCTCCATCACGCTCTTTTCAACAGGGGAGCAAAAACCATTGGTTGAGTTAAAGTATTCAGCCTCTTTATTAAGAGGATAAAAGGCAATACAGCCTTTTAATGACATGGTATAAAAAAAAGAAAAGATTTCATCACGAATTTTTTCGATTGAAAAACAGCTATTTAATCGAGAGGTAAGTTGCATACAAGCACCGTATTTTGATGCTTGCGCCATAGACACATTAATCACATGTTCCTTTGATGATATCTCGTGCTCAAATCGGCTAATTTGCTGTTGATAGGTGATCAATTTCTCAAGCTTATTGGTCAGCGCTAACAAAGAAATAGGTTTTGCTAAAAAATCATCTGCGCCGCACTCCAGACCTTTTAAAATGGCTTCTTCAGTAGCTAACCCCGAATACAGAACAAAGGAGCGAGCGACATTACCTGATGCGGTGTGATTTTTAATCCATGCAGAACCTTTCTCCTCACCTATGTTTTCATCGACAAGAGCTATATCAAATACATGATGGTCTTTAATAATTGATTCCGCCTGAGTCAGCGTAGCGGCAATTGAAACTTGAAAGGTACCTTCAAGTGCCTCTGCTAATAATTCCAAATAATTGATGTCGTCGTCAATAACTAACACTGTAGGCTTAGACATTTTAAAACTCCCTTTTTATTCACTGGCATTAAAGTAAAAATAAGCGATAAACACATAATTTACAGGACTATTTACTGAACCTTACGTTACCTCAGTATAGTCAATTTAAATTGTTTACATTGATAGCATGCCACTAATTCCATACATAACTTGCTTGTACTTGGTTTCCTCGGTCAACATATTCTAATGACTCGCATAATTGACTCACTAATCGAATACCTCTACCACTTAATTTTGTCGTTTCTTCAGCTTTATTCATTTGATGTTTAATAATCATGTCATTGTATTTTTTAACATTAAAGCCATTGCCACTATCTGCAATACCAATAACAACACGACCACCTGAAAAATTAGGATAGAAGCTTAAATTGATCTCTACAAAGCCACCTGTAATCACTTTTAAACGGCGCTCTCTTTCCATAAAGTACTCTGCAAACCCATCCGCGCAAGATTTCATCGTTGAGTCTAGACCCAACACACCATGATCAAGTGAATTAACGAAAAGCTCTGTTAAAATAGTAAACAAGCTTTGCAAGTGGTCTTTATTACCTTCAATTTCTTGGATTTGGCTCATCGCTAAGGGAATAGGGTTAACATGAGATAACTTGCTGCCTACTAATTTAAGTCGCCATTGCCAAGTAGCTTCAACATCAAATAAAGAGTCGCTTTCTTTATCTAGTAACGGAGCAGCACTAACCGCAAGGGTTTGTTGCCAGCCCTGGCAAGGGATATCAATGAGTGAAATGTCATCTTCTTGTGGCATATTTTGACAAAACTTTTCAACACTCGTTGACACTTCGTTTTTAATGTTATCGCGTAAAATACCCGTGGCGGCAGCTTGTTCAAATCGTTCAAATTCATACATTTCACCTTGTGAATTTCGCGCTTCGACAATGCCATCACTGATCAGCACTACTCGGTCAGTTTCTTCGACCGTAAAAACACTTAACCTTGCATCTTTAAGTAAGGCAGGCATTACACCTATTGGAGGATGATTTGATGAAATTCGATGCTTGATATTGCCTGATTGACCAAAAATATAAACATCAGGGAGACCGGCATTAAAGATATATACCGTATTATCATGGCTAGACACCGTGACAAAAGCCGCCGCTAAAAAAAGATCTGGCGGTAACAGCTGATGTAACTGCTGATTAACTTGGCTAATAATATCAATTAAAGAAAATCCTTTTCTTGTCATTGTTCTAAACGTTTCAGCTAAAGGTATTGCACCAATTGATGAACGTAAGCCATGACCAGTAAAATCGCCTAACATAACATTAACATCACCATTTGGACCTAATGCTGTCAGTTGAATATCACCACTAAATAAAGCTGCTGCCTTTTTAAGAATACCAATTTTATCTCGTGCATAATTCCTCGCTTCAATGACACCTGACATCAACTGTTCAGCCAGTTCTGCATCTTTTTGCTGGGCTTGTTGCAGTGCTTTATTTTTTAATATTAAATCACTAATACGTTGAATTGATTTTATTTTTGCTTTAAACACTGTTGGGGAAAATGGCCTGACTAAAATACCATCTCCGCCAGCTTCAATACTGTCGATATACGCCTGTTCAGTCGACATACTCGTTATGAATATTAATGGACAAAGGCTATTATCTTTAGACAACGCTTTTATTTGTCTTGCCGCTTCATAACCATCCATGATAGGCATATTTATATCCATCAATACCAAATCTGGTTGATATTTGATATACATTGAAACGCCTTGAGCACCATCACTTGCGCATTGTACGCGATAGCCTTCTTCCTTTAACAATACTCCTAGCACTTTGCATTGCATATCCGAATCGTCAACAACTAAGGCAAGTTTTTCGTTACCGATTGTTTTATTCATATTAGTGCTCTATGGTCATTAAGCGATGAAACTGCGCTATTTCTAATATTTTATTTACCGCATCATTCGGGTTTACAATTTTTAAATGTCCAGACACATTTTCTGCATGATCTTTTAACAGCAAAATCATCCCTAACGCTGAGCTATCCATATATGAAGTATGAGACAAATCGAGTATAAATGAAGTACCTAACGTATTAGCCTCAACATAAGCTTCTTTAAATTTTTGATGCGAAGAAAAGTCAAAGCGATCATTAATCGAAATGGTGACTGTTTTATCATCTGCTGATACTTGTTTTTTTACGTTCATTTTTATTCCTAAATCGGTTACTTAAAATAATTCCACATCGCCTTCATCCATTGAAGACTGGGAAACACTGCGTTTACTATCCATATCATGGGTTCTGTCTATGATGTTTTGGCAATCATTTGCTAACGCTTTAAGCTGCTTGGAAGCACCCTTATCTTGCGTATCAAATTGAACAATACGCGTAGATAATTGTTTTAAACTATCTAGATTATGTTCAAGAGACGATAAGGATTGATAGGTCAAATCTTCAAACTGTAATGATCTAACCGCTATGCCTACTGTCTCAGATATTTTTGGTGAAATTGTGGCAAGTTCTTCAACAATATGTGCACTTTGTTCATTCATATCTTGCACTTGTTGCATCATGATACTGACATTATTTTTAGCTTCTAATGTAGATGTCATATCAGCTGAGGCCATTTGCTCAACAGCGTCTCGTAATTTTTGAATAATGGTTTTTGCATCACTAATCTGAATACGTATGTCATTATTTAGTTCGGTTGAGCTAACAGATAACGTCCTGACTTCATTAGCAACTACAGCAAACCCTCTGCCAGCATCACCCGCACGTGCAGCTTCTATCGCAGCATTAAGCGCTAACAAATTAGTTTGGCTTGCCAGATTTTCAACCTGACTGATTAAATTAAAAATACCGTCAAACTGTTCTACCATGTCATCAGTATATGACATCGTTTGTAGACTTTGCTTACTCGTATTAACAATCACATCGACAAAGCTTTCTAAGGTTTTACCTGAATCAAGTACAAACTCTTCTAACGTTGTTGAGTGATCCTCACCAATACCTTGGCTATTCTCAATAACAGCGTTAATCATTTGTTGTTGCTCAACGCTGAGACTCTGTAAATATTGGAAACTATCTGAAATGCCAGCCACCGCATCTTTTACCAATGTTTTCGTGCGACTTATTTCTTTTTCTATCACATTTACTTGTAATTCAATAACTTTTTCAATTTGACTTAAAGTATCTTTAATCGCAGGGTCTTGGTTTATATTTCGCTCTACCTTCTGCGTTGACGTAACATTTCCCTTGTGTTTCTCGAGCCAAAACACACCAATTAAACAAACAAAGTTTGCAACTAAGCATATTATGCTAAGCGCTGCCCAGTTCAATAGCAGCATATTAATGCTCAACAATATTGTTGAGAGTAACAATGCAATAAATAACTGTTCTCTATTGACCATTCAGGTAAACCTCCCGCATTTTTGTTCGCTCTAAACCTGCATATTTTAGAAGCTGCCCTGCTATGTTAGTTAAATCAAACTCTTCGCACTGAGCATTTAAGCGATGTGCACTACCTGGCATCCCCCAAATTAGACTACTTTGTCTATCTTGAATGACGGTTCTTGCACCCAGCTCTTTTAAACACAACATTCCTTTCGCACCATCCTGCCCCATTCCTGTAAGTAATACCGCTTGTACGTTGTCAGCTACCTCTTGTAACGAATAAAAAAGTACATCAACAGATGGTTTATGACGGTTCACCGGTGGTGAATCGTCTAAAACACAAAATAACCCACCACCTTTATGCGCGACTGTTAAGTGCATGTCACCTGGCGATATATAGGCATTACCACTTTTAATCTTTTGTCCATGTTTTGCTTCTTGTACTTGTATCTCACAACACGCATTTAAACGATTGGCAAACCTTTCACTGAACGTTTTAGGAATATGCTGGGTGATAACAATACCAGGGGCGTTGGAAGGCATAGATATTAATACCTGTTTAATGGCTTCAGTGCCACCGGTAGAGGCGCCAATTGCGACGAGGTGATTTGCTCTTTTAGAACCAGTAAAGCGAATCGCAGTATGCCCTTCTCGCTTCAATGACGCTTTTGCTAAAGCATAATTTTTTTGATCTATCGCTACCGCTGATTTAACCTTTTCAAGCAACACCGATTCAAAGCTGTCTTTGGTACTCAATAAGTCTTCAAAACTAGGTTTAGCAATAAAGTCTACAGCACCTAATTCAAGGGCTTCCAGTGTTATATCAGCACCATGTGTGGTTAAAGTAGACAGCATAACAACAGGCATAGGCCTTAACCGCATTAAGTTACTTAAAAACGTTATGCCATCCATTTTCGGCATTTCTACATCAAGTGTTAGTACATCAGGGTTTAATTGTTTAATTTTTTCTCGAGCTTCAAAGGGATCTTTTGCTTCACCTACAACCTCAATTAACTCATCTTGGTTAAGAATCTCGGTCACTATATTGCGTATTACAGACGAATCATCAATAACAAAAACTTTGATTTTATTCATTGAGACAACCTTTAAAAGAGTTCAATTTCGCCATCAACCTGTTGAGTATCAATACTCGATCTATAATTAGTTTCGCGTTTGGCAATAGTATCGTTGTGCAAATTATCAAGTTTCTTCACAAGCGCACGGCCACTTTTCGGGTCAAACAACACTTTTCTTGGATAATAAGAGCCGATATCTGACCCCATTATTTTTATGTTTTCTTTTTCAAGATATTCCAAAACAAAGGTTATATTTTTTTGTCCGACATCAGACATTTGCTTTAATACCTTGCCGCCACCAAACACCTTCGCGCGCAAATTTATTCTTCTGCCACCGTTTTTTAAAATGGTATTAACAAGGTGTTCCATGGCAAAATTACCATACCTTGTTGCATCACTCGTTTGCCCCCTTTGTCCCCAATCTACTTCATGGGCTTCTTTATCGGTCAACGGCAACATAAAATGATTCATGCCTCCTAAACCAACTTTATTGTCCCAAATACAAGCAGAAATGCAGGAGCCTAATGTCGTCGCAATCATGACGTTGTCTTGGGTCATATAAAACTCACCGGGTAATATTTTTGCAACGACCGTTTGCCGGTGTTTATCCCAATAATGATTAATATGCTCAAACTCAGGTAAACAGTGTATGACACATTGTTGTACTTCATGTTGATGGCTAACTAAGCTCATAAGTATTGCCCATATACATTGTTGCTACTCCGGTTTACGAAATATAGTTCGACCAACATTAATAAAATATTTCTGATAGCTTCCCAAGTTTTCACTGTGACCAAGTATTAGTAAGCCGCCAGGTGCTAACATTTCGTAATAACGTTCAAACAATTCAAGCTGCGTTGGTTTATCAAAATAAATAATGACATTACGACAGAAAATCACATCAAATGGTCCCGACATAGGCCAACCATTTAATAAGTTTAGTTGCTTAAATGTGATGAGTTGTCGAATGGAACTATCAACTTTAACGTTGTCGCTATTTTTCCCTATTCCGCGGTGAAAAAAGCGCTTCTTATAGTCTTCAGGTAAATCTTCGATACGATTTTGTGCATAAATACCAGATTTTGCTTTTGCTAATACTTCACTATCAATATCTGTAGCAAGTACTTTTATATCCCACGAAGAAAGATAAGGTTTCAACGCTTTATATAAGGTAATAGCAATGCTATATGGCTCCTCTCCAGTAGAACACGCAGAAGACCAAGCACGTATTCTTTTCCTGTTCGCATTTTTCAAAATCAACTGCGGCAATTCATGAGACAACAAATAGTCAAAGTGATGCTTCTCTCTAAAAAAACTTGTTAAATTTGTTGTGATCGCGTTAATAAAAAATGGTGTCTCTTGCTCACTGTTATCTCTGAGTAAACAACAATACTCACTAAAAGAGGATAGCTTTCGTTCGCGTACAATTCGCGTTAAACGACGATAAACCATTTCACGCTTACTATTGTTTAGTACAATGCCAGTACTTTGGTAGACGAATTGACAGATAAAGCTGAATTCTTTATCTGTCAATCTAAAAGCCTTCTCCCTGATTTGACTCATAAGTAACGCTTAAAACTCTTCCCACTCTTGATCTGATGCGATTGGCTCACGTCTTACTCTCGCTTTACTAATGGGTTTATCTATTGCTTTTCGTGTAATACGCGTTACAGGAGCAACACTCGCTGGTGCGGCTTCGTGTTCACCATTGTTAAAAAATGAAACCTGTTCTAATAAACTTTGTGCTTGGTCTTCCATTGATTTACTTGATGCAGCTGCTTCTTCAACCAACGCTGCATTTTGCTGCGTCATTTCATCCATTTGACTGACGGCAGCACTCACTTCACCAATACCCGCAGCTTGCTCTTTACCGGCACTATCAATGTCACCGATCATTTTTCCAACTTCTTCGATGGATGCCACTAGTTCTGTAAATGTTTGCCCTGTTTCATCTACAAGTTTGGTACCTTGGCCTACTGCATCAACACTATCGTTGATTAAGCCTTTAATCTCTTTAGCGGCGCCTGCCGAGCGCTGTGCTAAGTTACGCACTTCGGCCGCTACAACGGCAAATCCTCTACCTTGCTCGCCAGCTCTTGCAGCTTCAACGGCGGCATTTAGTGCCAACAAGTTCGTTTGAAAGGCGATTTCATCAATAACGCTTATAATATCGGCAATTTTCTTACTCGACTTATTAATATCGCTCATTGCCGTAATGGCATTTTTAACCACAGCACCGCCATTTGTTGCTTTATCCATCACATCAACCGATAGCTTTCTTGCCTCAGTTGCATTATCGGCATTTTGTTGCACAGTACTGGTGATTTCTTCCATTGCCGATGCTGTTTCTTCAAGACTAGAGGCTTGTGATTCTGTACGATGACTTAACTCATTATTGCCTTCTGCTATCTCTCGTGCAGAATCAAATACGTTAGTAGAAGCGGCTCTAATAGCTTCCACCATATTGTTTAGATTATTAATTGAGCCATTCATTGCATTGGATAGCGCTAAAAACTCACCTGCATATTCACCATCCATTGTTTGAGAAAGATCACCATCAGAAAGCGCTTGGGCAACATTAATTGCTTCGGTAATGGGTTCGACAATTGCATTCATTAAATTATTAATTGATTCACCTAAGCCTTTCATGAAGCCAGAATATTCTTCTGTAGCAATTCGACTATCTAATTTTCCTGATATTGCATCATTAATGAGTTTCTCGACTTGATTTTGAGCATCCCTTTCTTCGGTGAGATCTAGCCATTGCACCGCAGTTCCTACATGATTGCCATCTTCATCTTTTAACGCAATTGCGATAAGTTCAAAGGTTAACCCTGCAACCGATATTTCAGCTTTATAGGGCAAATTTTCAGGGTTACCAAGTAAGTTTTGCTGATGTGCGGGGTTTTGATGAAAGCTATCAAAGTTTGTTCCTATCATGGTATCTACACTGAACGAAGGTAAAACAGTTCTTAACCGCGCTTCACGCCTCTTAAGCATAGCCTTCACTGCGGGGTTCGCATATACAATATTACCTTTTAAATCAGCCATCATTAAGTTAGTTGACATCCCCTCTACTGCAGATGTTAATCGCCCCACTTCAACTGATTTTGCTCGCGCAACGGTTACATCTTGCCATTCAAGACTATTACCTATGTAGTTACCACGTAAATCCAACACTGCAGTAACATTCAATTCAAAAATCAGATGTTCAATTCGAATATCCGTTTTAAATGGTAAGTTACTTGGATCACTCAATAACTCACGTTGGTGTGCTGGGTTTTTATGGAAACCGTCAATACAGGTGCCTAAGATTGATTCTTCATCAGCTTTAAATCCTGGCCACTTATTTGCAAAGGTTGCTTCATGCTTTTTCAATAGGTCTAATGTCGCGTAATTGGCATAGGTAATGATAAAATCACGGTCAATTAGCATACTGGGGGTAACTGATTGATCTATCGCACCTTGTAGTTGTGCCGCTTTATCTTCAGCAGCCCTTGTTGCTGTTACATCACTCCACTCCAGGGAGTTGCCAATATAATTGCCGTCTGCATCATTAATCGCCGTTACATTCAATTCTATAATAAGGTGCTCAATGTTAATATCAGTAACATAAGGTAGATTGCTGGGATCAGACAACATTTTACGTTGATGCTCAGGTTTAACATGAAAGACATCAATGCATGTACCTAAAATTTTATCTTTTTCTGCTCTAAAACTTGGCCATTTCTGTTGAAATACAGCTTCGTGCTTTTTCAATAATTTCATCGTTGATTCATTAACGTAGTTAACAATGAAGTCTCGATCTATCATCATAAAAGCAGTGCCAGACTGCTCTATCGCAGCACTAATAAATAGCCCTTGGTCGTCAGTTTTACTGTTCATAGCTTTAGTGTTCCTTGTCGAGTTATCTTTTATATCTGCTGCATTCGCAGCCGCAATCATGGTTGTAGATAGTTTTTTATACACAGCGAGCCAAGCTCGCTTAACTGGTGCTTTAAAATCGTCACCTAAGCCAATTTCTAGCGTTTTAATAAGCGCTTCTCCAACCGTGTCATAATGCTCTGGTTTTACACCGTACTTAACGTGGCCTACACCTAATTTTTCTACCGATGGTATTAATTTATCGGGTTCATTCAAAAGTTTTACAGCGGTATCTAGCATCGCCATTAATTTTTTACCTTGTGCTTTCATATCGTTTTTAAACATCGGCTTCAACGACGGGTCTAACTCAAATAGATTGCTGTAAAAAATTTCAGCTGCCTGAGGGGCAATTGGTAACACATTTTTCCAACTTTCCTGTACCAGACTAATTTGCTTTGGTGTCATATGTATTGCTCCTTTACTCAGCTGCTTGGCATTCGCTTACTGACTGATTAGGCTCTTTAGTTTTAGAGGTTGGTGATAAACTGTAGAGCTCATCTTGATCTAATAATGTCTTGGTATCTAAAAGAATAATGAGTTTATTCTCTATATTTGCTAACCCTTTTAAAAAGCAATCATCAACCTTACTGCCAAATTTTGGCGGTGTTCTAATCGCGTTAAGGTCAAACTTATATACTTCAGAAACAGCATCAACGACGATACCCACAACCATGGACTGCTCTGTTGATTGACTTTTTAAAATAATCGTAACGGTCTGTTCGTCATACTCTAGTGGTTGCAAACCAAAACGTTGTCTTAAATCAATAATAGGTATGATGACACCACGCAGGTTTATCACGCCTTTTAAATAGTCAGGCTTGTTTGGTAATTCAGTCACACTTGACCAAACTCTGATCTCTTGAACACAAAGAATATCAACGCCATACTCTTCACCATTTAGCATAAAGGTTAGGTATTCTTGATCCATTGCTCCCCCCTTGCTTTCAACTGGTGTGACTCTAATTGTTTAAGTGCTTCAACATTAAGTAAGGTAACAACATTGTCACCAACATTTACAAGACCCGCTATAAAGTGCTGTGGTACACACCCCCCAAATGCTGGGGCACTTTTTATGTCGGTGTCTTCAGCATTCAACACATCTGAAACAGCATCAACAACAAAACCAATCGTTTTTGAGCAGCCATCGCTGTCTATTGATAAAACAATGACAACGGTTGTATCTGTGTAAACGGCTTCACCAATGGTAAATTTCAGTCGTAAATCTATAATAGGAACAATTACGCCCCGCATATTGATCACACCGCAAACATGCGAGGGAGAGTTCGGAATAATCGTCGGTTTTTCCCAACTACGAATTTCTTCGACACATAGAATATCTACAGCGTATTGCTCGTTAGCCAGTGTAAAGGTAAGGTATTGTTCACCACTGGTAATAAAATCAATACCTTCAAGTGAGTACTCTCCCTCAATAGGTATCTCACCAACAAGCTCTTGAATGTCCATTAGATCATAGCTCCTTCAGTACCTATACTTTGCAGTTTAGATGAAAGACGTTGATTGGCATTTTGCATTGCTAATTCAATCAACCCTGGAATATCTAAAATCATCGCAACAGAGCCATCACCTAAAATTGTTGCGCCAGATATTCCTTCAACTTGTTGGTAGTTTTCATCTAAACTTTTTATAACCACTTGCTGCTGCGCAAGTAAATCGTCGACAAGTAAACCGACTTTTTGACCATCAGCTTCTACAACAACGAGTAACGCTTCTTCCAAAGTGTTCGCTTTTGCGTCGCTTTCAATACCAAAAAGTTCATAAATAGGAATGATAGGAACATTGTCTTCTCGTAAGCGATAAAGCACCATATCACCAGAAACACGGTTGATTAATTCCGCTTTCGTTTGTAATGATTCTACAATGGTAATTAGCGGTACAATGTAGGTTTCAGAGCCTACTTTGACGAGTTGACCATCAAGAATTGCTAATGTTAAGGGTAAATTGACTTTAAACGTTGAACCTTCTCCTGGTGTAGAATCAATTTGAATTCGTCCACCTAATGCTTGAATATTCTTTTTAACAACATCCATGCCTACACCGCGCCCAGAAATATCACTAATTTCTTGAGCAGTAGAAAAGCCTGCTTCAAAAATCAATTCAAATACTTGGTTATCAGTAAGTGAAGCGCCAGCATCAACAATACCTTTTTCAACGGCTTTATTATAAACTGCATCTCTATTAATACCGCCACCGTCATCCTTAATTTCAATAACAATACTCCCGCCTTGGTGATATGCATTGAGAGTAATTGTGCCTTTTGCTGTCTTTCCATTAGCCACTCTAACATTGGCAGGCTCTATACCATGATCGACTGCATTTCGAACAAGATGAACTAACGGATCGCTAATTTGCTCCATCACTGTTTTATCGAGTTCGGTTTGCTCGCCTTTTAGCACTAACTCAATATCTTTACCTGTTTTATTACCGAGATCGTGAATGAGTCTTGGAAAACGGTTAAAGGCGAAGCTAATAGGCAACATTCGGATACGCATCACACTTTCTTGCAGTTCTTTGGTATTTTGCAATAATTGTTCTAATCCGGAGGTTAATCGTTCAACTTTCGAAATATCAAAATCAGTACCTAACTCTGATAGCATAGACTGCGTGATCACCAATTCGCCAACAAGATTGATTAAGCTATCAACCTTATCAACGCCAACACGAATTGAGCCAACATCAACCTTACTTTTAGTAGCTGGTTTAGCTGCCGCTTTTACAACTGGCTTTTCTAGTTGAGCATTTTCTGTAACAGTATCTATTGCAATACTTTCTTTAGTAGCTTCAACAGGTTGGGTTGAGGGATTATTTTCTGCCGTACCTGTTGAGTGGCCTTCACATTCAATTGGCTTATTCTGCGTGATTGTCAGTTCACATTCATCTTCAACCCATTCAAATACTTCTCTTATAAGTTCTTCCGTTGCATTTTCTGATCTCAACGTTAAGTTCCAGCTAAGGTAAAGCTCTTGTGGATCTGCATCTAATATCGAAGGTAAATTGCTGCTGTTGGCTTCTACTGTCAACTCACCGAGTTCCGCTAACGCGTTAAACAGTAATAAAGGATCATTGCCTGTTTGAACTAGGTGATGCTCAGGAATAAAGGTTATTTTCCATTCCAACATACCATCTTTGCTTGTAGTTGTTGTATCCGTGCTTTTACTCGGTATTTCAAGTAAATCTGGCTCTTTGCCGTTTAACGCCACAAGCAAGAGTTGATAGGTTTCATCGATCTTATCTTTGTCGTAATCACTCTCATCACGGATTGCTTCGATCAACATTTTCATACAATCAACAGATACCAGCAGCAATTCAACATCATCCTGCTTTATTGCTCGTTGACCATTTCTCATTTCATCTAACAATGTTTCAACTAAATGAGTAAATTCAGTTACGTGATCAAAACCGAATGTACCCGCCCCCCCTTTTATTGAGTGGGCAGCTCTAAAAATTGCATTGATTGTTTCGTCATCATCTTGCTCTAGATTCAATAAACTTGATTCCATTAACTCAAGCCCTTCGAAACTTTCAGCTAAAAAATTAGGGATAAACTGAGAAAGATCTACGCTCATGGCAAGTTACCTAACTACGCGTTTAATTGTCGCTAATAACTTTTCAGGATTGAACGGCTTTACTAGCCATCCCGTTGCGCCTGCAGCTTTACCACGCATTTTCATGTCACCGGAACTTTCAGTCGTTAACATAAGAATTGGCGTGAACTTAAATGGGGCTAATTTTCGTAACTCCTGACATAAGGTAATACCATCCATAATCGGCATATTGACATCTGAAATCACTAAATCGAAACTACCCGCTTGAGCGCGTGTTAATCCTTCTTGACCGTCTTTAGCTTCTACGGTGTCATAGCCCGCACTTTTCAGAGTAAAGCTAACCATATCGCGTATAGAGTTAGAGTCATCTACAACTAGGATTTTTGGCATACTTTTTTCCTTCTAAAATTTTTTTTAATCAAGATTATGAAGTAATGAGGGATCATGAATTCCAAGCTGTTTAACGCTAGAGTTTACAACAGAGGATTTGTTTTGCCAGGTAAGAGACTTCTTTAACGCTACACTATGAAGAACCATCGCAAGCAATAGTTGAACGCCAACAGTATCGATTCGGTTAACGTCACTATCGTCAAGCTCTATGTCGTCATGCGCTTCAATATATGCTAAATATTGCTCTCTACATGCTTCTACTTGAGCGATTGTTAAATCATTAGGTAATGTAAACACTAGCGCTTCCTTACATATTTTTCTCATTACTTTGAAAGATATAATAAAATCTGGATATCGCAAGTTTACGGCTAATATAGCTATTAAATAGCAATCTATTAACAACAATATAACAAGAAGATTCACATTGTTAATGTAAATGCTCTTCAATGATGCAGTTATAAAACAATGAATTATTTTATACTGTATACGATATTTCATTATAAAGACTATCGTGTCATAATTCTGCCCTTGCTTAAATCGACAATGTAGAGTTAAAAATCATGACAATTGGAATTGGCGGCTCAACAGCCGAAATTGAATTAGAAAAGCTTAAAAGCCTTGCGCCTACTATGCCAGGTATTTCCATTGAAGAGTACCAAGCACGAATAAATAAAGCGACTGAACTAATGTCAGCTAACAATATTGACGCTGTTTACTTAAACGCTGGAACAAATCTCCACTATTTCACAGGTACGAAATGGTATGCGAGCGAACGCTTAGTTGGTGCCCTTTTAACTAAAAATGGAGCTGTAACTTACATAGCACCCCATTTTGAAATTGATACATTACGCCAACACATGGTGATTGAAGGCGACGTTCAAGGATGGCATGAACATGAAAGCCCTTTTCAATGTTGTATAGACACGCTTAGTGATATAGCGCCTCATTGCCAAACATTAGCCATTGACGAATCTACCGCTTTTTTTATCGCAAATGGTATTCAAAAGGTTGCCAAAAACCTTGAACTTATTGATGCAAAACCAGTTACCGCTGGTTGCCGCATGCAAAAATCTGATCATGAAATAGCAATTTTACAAACAGCAATGAACATGACATTAGAAGTGCATAAAGCTGTTGCAAAAATTCTTCGTGTTGGTATTTCAACACAAGAAGTAGAAGCATTTATTGATCAAGCTCATCGAGCCGTTGGCGCAACGAACGGCTCTTATTTTTGTATCGTGTTATTTGGACAAGACTCTTCTTACCCTCATGGCGTTAAAACCCCTAAAAACCTTGAACACAATGATATGGTATTGATTGATACTGGTTATCAGCTTCACGGCTATAATTCCGATATCACAAGATCTTATGTGTTTGGTGAAGCAACTGACAAGCAACGAAAAATGTGGCAAGTAGAAAAGGATGCTCAGATTGCAGCCTTTAATGCCGCGCAGATCGGTAAGCCTTGCGGTGTTGTTGATATAGCTGCTCGTGACTTCCTTACAAGCCAAGGTTTAGGTCCTGATTATCAAACACCCGGTTGTCCTCATCGTACAGGTCACGGTATTGGTTTGGATATTCATGAATGGCCTTATTTAGTTCGAAGTGAACAAACACCACTAGCCCGTGGTATGTGTTTTTCTAATGAACCTATGTTGGTGTTTCCACAAGAGTTTGGCATTCGTTTAGAAGATCACTTTTACATGACAGAGCAAGGGGCTAGATGGTTTACAGAACCTGCATACAGTATAAATAACCCATTTGGATATCCACAAAACGAAGAATAAATGCGTTTTAATATATCAAAGACGTTATAGAGTAAATAAGCGGGTTTTATTTCTACAATTAAAGTTTGGAGATCTAGCCCGCTTTTAGATAGAATCTTTATTATCAGTCAACAACAAACTTTCGTATGCACGCATTTTTAGAATACCTTCCTCTTATTGTTTTCTTTATTGTTTGGAAAATAGCCGGCATTTATTGGGCAACAGGTGCGTTAATTATCGCCTCAGCCATTCATCTTTTATCGTTTGTTATTCGAAAACAACCAATCCCTAAAAGACAATGGATTTTCTTCGGGCTTATCGCTATTTTTGGTGGCCTAACGATTTTTTTCCAAAACGACCAATTTCTAAAATGGAAGGTAACAATCATTAATGGCTTATTTGCCAGTGTACTCATTATCAGTGATACCTTTTTTGGTAAAAACTTGATCAAACAACTCATGGGTGAGTCTTTAGCACTTCCTGAAAATATTTGGAAAAAATTAAACCTCTCTTGGGCAATATTTTTTGCTCTTTGTGCGATACTAAACTTATATATCGCGTATAATTATTCTCAAGAATTTTGGGTGAATTTTAAAGTATTTGGTTTAATGGGCATGACGTTTGTTTTTGCCATATCAACCATTTTTGCTATTTATAAATATTTACCTCAAGAAGAATCAGAATCCCCAAAAGATCCAAAATAAGAGATAATAAATGTATTATTTGATCTATAGTGAAGATATAGAAAACAGCTTAGCATTAAGAATGACCGTTCGAGATAAACATTTAGCGCGATTATCTTTGCTACAAGAACAAGGCCGATTATTAGTCGCAGGTCCTTGCCCTGCGATTGATAGTGAAAACCCAGGAGACGCTGGTTTTACTGGTTCATTAATCATTGCTGCCTTTGATAGCCTTGAAGCTGCACAAACATGGGCAAATGACGACCCTTACATTGATGCTGGCGTGTATAAAAATGTTACCGTTAAACCTTACAAAAAGGTATTACCTGCGTAATGAAGCTAATACGTAAATATACACATTATTCACTGCTATGCATTGCAAGCATCATCAGTTATCAAGCAAGTGCCGTGAATGAAAAAACAATTGAAGTTTGTGAGCAAAACTATAACAAGGTTGACGAGCTTTCAATGTGTTTTGACAGCGTAAAAGAAAACGTAGATAAAGAAATGCAAACGTGGATTAATAACCAAACATTTGTATTGGAAGAGTTTTCTATCGTTACTGGTCGAAGAGCAGCATTAAATATGTTTAAGCGTTCACAACGTAACTTTATTACTTACCGCGAGAATAACTGTCGATGGCAGTATTTACATATTTCACCAGACAAAAAAGCGGCTTCTGCCTACAAAAAGTGCTATATCTTGTTAACGCAAAGCCGTATTAAAGAACTTAGTCGTCTTAACTAAGCCGTCAATTTTTCATAATTTGCTCTTGCATTCTTCATAATATCCCCCTCGCATTAGTGGCACACAAGTGCCACTAGCGTTAATTGATAACACATTTAATTTGATTTCTATGCGTCCTTCCTACTATGCAATGTAAAAATAAGCATAATGTAAATTCGATTAAACCACGCAATAATCTTTAAAAAACCTATGTCTCATCACCTAGAAGTTTCCCAACTAATTGCAAAAATAATCTAAAAGCAATTGATCTGAAATGATATTTTATACAATTGTTTATCTCTCTGAACATAAAGTTGAATTATTTACACGCAAGCTGTCTTTGATCATCAAAAATATTGGTATTTTTTTCTTGATTTACGTTAAAAATACATATACTGTTGCTTTATACAGTATATGTACAGGTAAACAGTATGAACAATTTAACAACCGTTTCAACAACAGCTAAACGTCCAATTCACTGGCTTAATGTAAAATCAATTCAAGAGATTAGCCAAGCATCATTGCAATATGTGGATATATGCAAACGACATGCGCTTGACAAAAAGTGGGTACTCTTGGTAAATCCAGAAGGTGAAGCGATTGCAGCATTAAATGACCTACCTCATTTAGATAAAAGCAAAATATTGAAAGTAAATACCACCAAAACGCCTGTCAGTTTTGACAATATTAAATCTGCATTATGCAAAGGAAACTGCTCGGCTGTCGTGCTATGCAACCCTTGCTTAAAACAACAAGAAATTGCAGAGTTACAAAAATATGCACGTTTAGGTAAAACAGAATGTGTGGTATTAACAAACAATAAAACGATCCATTAACACTAGGTTGGTTGCAAATATCTCGAATCACCATAAAATAGCGCTCAATACTATTTTTGGGAATAATGATGCTTTGTCTTTGTGGCAGTAAACAAAACGAAAACGCGTGTTGTAAGCCTATCGTTGAAGGCAGTCGAGTCGCAAACTTCCCAGAACAGCTAATGCGTTCTAGATATTACAGTTATGCTGTGAAAAATGTTGACTACTTATGTAATACATATACTTCACCTCAAAAGGTGGCAAGTTTGAAGGCTGATATTTCAGCATGGTGCCAACAAACTCAATGGTTAAAGCTCGTGATACATGATGCTGAAAACATTTCACGAGAAGAGTTCATGCAACGAGCGTTTAACGCTCAGTCCTCGCCTTTACCAACAGTGACCTTTTCTGCATTTTTTATCGTTGATAATGTATATTGCCAGATATCTGAGAAGTCACACTTTACTGTTGAAGATAACCAATGGCGATATGAATCAGGCGACGTTATAGAGCAAATTGAGATTGCAAAATTAACACGAAACTCTCCATGCCCCTGTGAAAGTGGTAAAAAATACAAACGCTGCTGCATGGGTTAAACAATAAGCTTTTTGATTTTACGCTGATAAGTTAACTCTGGCTTTCAACCTCAGTGATTAACGCGCCTAACGTTTTTAATGCTACTAATCGCTTACTTGTCATTGAATGATTAAAACTCATTCTCAGATAATGTGGATAATGCTCAGACACAGAAAACAGTTGCCCTGGCGTTAAAGTAATACCAAATGCTTTTGCCTTTAAATATAATTGATGACTATCCACAGTTTCAGGCAAAGCAACCCACAAACTATTACCACCTTCAGGGTTTGTATAAAGTACGCTACTAGGTAAATGTTTATTGATAGCACTGATCAGTTGTTGCTTTTGATGAGCTAAGTTTACCATTAATTTTTGTAAGTGTCGGCGATAGCCCCCATCGGACATGAATATTGCTAAACCTTGTTGTTGTGCACGACTCGTTGCCAAGCTCGTTGCCAGCTTTAAACGAACGAGTTGAGATTGAAACTGACCACCAACTACCCACCCAATACGTAAATCTTTTGAAAGCGCTTTTGACATTGAACCACATAAAATAACATGATTGTTTTCATCAAGCGCTTTTAATGGACTACGTAGATGAGAAAATGACATATCTCCATAAATGTCATCTTCGATGATTGTAAAGTGGTATTCATTAGCTAACGCTAATAATTTCAACTGATGCTTTATTGGCATACAAGCACCTGTAGGGGTTGCAAAGTTAGGAGTAACGACACACACTTTAACTTGCCATTTCATCAAAGCTTCTTCTAAGGCATCAACCTTGAGTCCTGTTTCTGAGCAAGATGGAATTTCAATAATATTGAGGTTTAATTGTTCAAGAGCTTGCAAAACACCATAAAATGCTGGGCTTTCAACAGCTACATTGTCTCCTGGCTTAGTTGTACATAATAGTGATAAAAATAAGGCATGCTGACAGCCCGAAGTAATACAAAACTGCTCTTCCGTAATCGAAGCACCGCGATGCCGATACCTCAGACTAAGTTGCTGTCTTAGCATGGGCTCACCAAGAGGTTGATCGTAATACATTGCGAAGTCATTAGGTTGATTACGTGTTACACGATTGATTGTGCGGTTTAGCGCTACAATTGCATTATCAGCACTTATCTGTTCACTTTTTGGTAAAATATCGAAAGCCGCACCCGTTGCCATCACATCATAAAACAACACAGGTAAATTTACTTTCACTAAGGCTAGATCATGTGACAATGTCATTGTTTGCTGATGTTGGGCCACTTTGTTTTTCACGAAATAACCACGCTTAAACGACGCTTCAACGATTGATTGAGCCTCTAATTCACGTAATGCGTGCACGACGGTATTTATCGAATACCCATACTTTGAAGACAGTTCCCGGATCGACGGTAATTTTTCACCATTTAACCATTGATGTTGGTTAATTTGTCGCGTTAGCATCTTTGCTAATACTTTATATTTATGCATGTTTTCAATAAAATTATTATTCTGTACCCATTGTAATTAAAAATTCTGTATCTGTAACCAATAAACGTAACATTCTAAAATTCTACTATTAAGTAGTATTAGAGCTAATGTTCATGTCTCAACCAAAGCAAGATCAAGTAATTTTTCAGACAACACATATCGATAGTCCCATTTATATAAAAGAACAAAAAGGTCATTATCAACGGGTCAGAAGGCTTTTATCTTCAATGTTACTTTGTTTATTTATTGTTATTCCATTTTTTCAATATCAAGGGCAACAGGCTGTCCTCTTTGACTTAACATCACAAAAGTTGCATTTCTTCTCATTCATTTTTTACCCGCATGATCTCTTGCTTTTTGTGTTTATTTTTATCATTGCAGCGTTCTTGTTATTTGTTGTATCTAAAAAATATGGTCGTGTTTGGTGCGGGTTTACGTGTCCTCAAACAATTTGGACCTTATTGTTTGTTTGGGTAGAGCATAGAATTGAAGGCAATCGAGCACAAAGAATTGCGCTAGATAGTACGCCATTAACGATTAAAAAAATAATGTTAAAAACCACTAAGCATTTTATATGGCTTTTAATTTCGGCACTCACTAGTTTAGTTTTTATGTCTTACTTTAATCCTGTAATGTCCTTGTATACTGATCTAGTTACCGGAAACTTATCCAGTACTTTCTTAAACTGGACATTCTTTTTCTTAGTGTGTACTTATATCAACGCTGGCTGGATACGTGAAAAAATGTGCGAACATATGTGCCCATACTCACGCTTTCAATCGGTAATGTTTAACGAAAGTACCAGTATTGTTACTTATAACAATGAGCGTGGCGAACAACGAGGTGCACGAAAATTAAAACATTCAAAGCCCGCACACTTAGGCGATTGTGTTGACTGCAACTTATGTGTGCATGTTTGTCCTGTTGGTATTGATATTCGAGAGGGCCTTCAATATCAGTGCATCAGTTGTGGGCTTTGTATCGACGCCTGTGACCAAGTGATGGCTAGGTTCGGCTATAAAGAGCGACTAATAAGTTTCGCAAAAACGGTTAGGCAGACAAAAAACACTGCAGTTATTTTTTACACTCTTACAATTATAGCGTTAGCGATTGCCTTTTCAGTTTGGTTATCATACCGAAGTCCAATTGAGTTAACCGTTATTAAAGATAGAAATACGTTATATCGTCAACTTTCTACTGGTCAAATTGAAAATGTATTTCAACTAAAGTTTATCAATAAGTCTATGCAACCAATAACGCTTACACTAAACACAACTTTAGAGAATACTTTTTCAATCAGTGGCGGTAATAGTATTACCTTAATGAGTCAACAAAGTTATCAAAAGACTCTCGTGATTAAGTCCCCTGTTGACTACAATACGGTAGTAAAACCTTTTAATTTTATTCTTAAGGATGCTAAAACCAATAACGTTGTGCTAGCGAGAAAATCAAATTTTCATGCGTTATCGCATACTCAATAACACAGTAAATATATAGAATAAAATCCAACAACGTTACGTTGTATTAGCGCTTATACAACGTAACTTAAGTTCTTTATTATTATTTAATGAAGTAGCCAAGCGCACGCCACTGCCCACTGCTTTTACTTAATGTTATCGTTTCAACCGCTTCCTTTTTATTGGAAAAATTCGTTTTATATTGGATAACGACATAATCACCTTTAGGCATATTGGGTAATGAATCATATTCTTTATGAATTAAAACTTCACGTGAGTTCACATGACCTAAAGGAGTACGAACGCTCTTAAGTGCCTCATCCCATTTTTGTTTGGTAAGTTGATCTTTAAATGTAGGATCTGCCTCTTGCCAGCTTTTCGTATAATTTGCTTTATCAATAATATTTAACCACGCTTTTCCCGCGTTTAATGGTTCATTAGCCAAAACTGGCACGGTAAAGCATAAAGATAATATGAACAGTAACTTTTTCATCATAACTCCTTTTAATAAATCGTAAGTCCACCTATAAACGGCAGAAAATACACATTGAATTCAATTTTCAATATTGACGATATACATCGTATTCACTGAGGAATATATCGTGTATTGATTAATCGAAAGGCTAGCATAAAAAGGCAGCTTACCCAAATTAGTAATATCAAAGCTTATACTTATAAAATTATATCGCGGCTTTCACCGCTTTTTCGGCGTGAATTGACGTGGTGTCTAACAGCGTAACACTCGTATCTGGTTGTTGAACCAACATACCGATTTCAGTACACCCTAATATTACAGCCTCTGCGCCTTGTTCAGCCAAGGAATTAATAATTCTTAGATATTCCGCCTTAGACGCTGACAAGCATTCGCCAAAACATAGCTCTGTATAAATAACGTTATGAACAATCTGTCTGTCGTTTTCATCGGGTACCACTACTGATAAACCGTATTTTTCACTTAACCGCCCTTTGTAAAAAGGTTGTTCCATTGTGAAGGCTGTGCCCAACAAACCCACTTTTTTGATACCTTTTGCAACAAGAACCTCAGCGGTTGCATCAGCAATATGTAATAATGGAATAGTTATTGATGCTTCTATTTGTGGCGCCACTTTATGCATAGTATTAGTGCAAATTAGTAAAAAATCAGCACCTGCAGATTCAACTTTTCTTGCGGCATCAACAAGTATGTCGGCAGTACCTTGCCAGTCACCACTGTGCTGTAGCTTTTCAATCGGTGCGAAATCAACACTATACATTGCAATTTTTGCCGAATGTAAACCACACAGTTCCGCTCTAACCCCTTCGTTAATCGCTTTATAATAGCCAACTGTGCTTTCCCAGCTCATACCACCTAAAAGGCCAATTGTTTTCATACGTAATCCTTCTTTAAACTCACTTAGATTTAATATGAGTTAAACAATAACTACAATTTGAATAGCTAATGCTACTTAACAAAAAATCGCTTAGGGTTTTAGTGTCTATATTTGCAAAACTTGCCTTAACGCAATAACACTAAAATACCAATGTATTTAACGTTGTGCTACCAAATACGTTTGGATGCATTAAAAGCAGTCATTAGCACACAAAATACAACGGTTAGTATAAATGATCATTTCGACACTGCCTGTTCAGCTTTTATTGTTTTTTTCACTTGCTGATTAAAAAAACCGACAGAAAATGGCCTAAACTTTTTACTAATTTCTTTTAGTTCTTCGTTATTTAAAATAGCATCAACCGATACACCTTGCGCACTTAACTCGGCTATTTTGTTATACCACAAAGTTGCTTTTTGTTTAAAGTTTGAAAGCTCTGATTTTTGTGCTGTCAAACGCCCATGTGCGGTAACGATATTAGTTGATTTATTTGCTAATAAGAGGGCTTTATTGATAACGCTAAACTGTCCTTTACTACCACCAACATAAGCATGTGGATAAGTATTATGCATATACGTATCGCCCATGAAAATTGCATTACTGTTACGAAAATGAATAAGAATGTCATCTTCGGTATGTGATATAAAAGGGTATAAATCTATTGTGTCAGCTCCTAACTCTAGGGAGTATTTTTTGTCCATCGTTAAACGCGTGTTATTTTCATAAATGGCACCGTTTTTATTTGAAATTACCGTAGCACCAAGCTCAATATAGAACGTATTTGCACCGGTATGATCCCTATGACTATGTGTATTTAGAACATACTTAATGGGTTTTGTTGAAATTTTATTGATCGCATTCACTAGTATTTTATTATGAGATTTACCAACCACAGGATCAATTAACACAGTATACGCATCACCAATATATACCCCGACATTGGTGTTTGAATTATTAGATTTAACTACGAACAAATGGTCCGTTAATTGTTGGCTCGTAAAATTTGCCAATTGCTGAAACGAATTATCAGCTGCAAAACCGGCCCAACATACCGCACTAAATAGAAAACTCAATATAGTTTTGATAAGTCTCTCCTTAATTATTATATTTATGTTTTAGCTTTTATTTAAAGTTCGCTTAAAAATCATACAGTACCATATCAAATTCAACGTAAAAATACATAGCCAACGTTGACTTTCCACTTTGATATTATTTGTCATTCACTAGAGCGTGTTGATCTTTGTTGTTTAAGTTTTGTTCAAATTAAATGCCTTCTGATCGCGGCACTTGGATTATTGCATAGTCATTCTATGGTTAATTCAAGTAACAAAGAGCAGGAGGCCGTAACATTACCAATCAGAGGAGTTGCTTTTTATGAATAAACGTATTTAATTCTGCAACTGAATGAATAATAAAAATTGATTTACTCTCTGAAAGTGTCGCTAAATGTTTTGCAAAGTTATCATTCCAAAAATTAGGGCAACGCTGTAACACCTGATAACTTTTAATCGTGCCCTTTATAATTGAACTTCCTTCTGGCCAACCTTCTGGCTTAATAAATAGACCTTTTAACAGTCGCTTCGTTACATACCAATAACTAACCCTGTAAGGTAAGTCTATATAAATCAAAGTATCAGCAGTTTCTAATCGCCTGTAAAACGAATTCATCGAACCTAAACCATCGATAATCCAACTATCTGAACATAATATTTTCTCATGTTCGCTTTCATAAATATGGCTTTCGACCAGGTCACCATTAGGTTTATATGTCATAGAATCGAGTTGGTGCAATGATATACCTGTTGTTCGAGATAAATTTTTACTCAACGTAGACTTACCACTACCTGGCTTACCAAAAATAGCCACTTTGTTCATATTGCCTCCACAAATAGGGTTTACTCTATAAGGCAGAAGCAACAAACCCGCCTTATAGGCGGGTTTGATAAAATTAAATACATCAAAGAGCCACCATCCCTAAGGAATGATGATAATAATTTGATCTATCTGATGATTGTCTATATTCATATGGTAATAATGTTCAATGATTATAATAATGTCAATGTGTTAGTGTCTAAATATCAAAATAGCATGGCAACATAAGTAGCATTTATGGGGTTCAGCTTTACAAACTAGGCCAATTGACAACAATAAAAACTAAGATTTCGTTACTTTTTTCGCTCTTTCTCGCCCAACCAGTTGCTAATAAGATCACAAATATCATTTATTGACGCTATTTCATCAACGATCAAATCAGCATTGTTTCTTACTTGATTTGTTACCGTTATATAGATATCCCTTAAATGATCTTCATATTTATTAAGATACGCTAAAATAGTTTCTGTTGAATGTGAATGCTCAGTATGCCTTTTTATAATACGCGCTAAACAAAGTTCTAACGGGGGCTCTAATAAAACAACGTAATCAATTAATTTTGAAATAGCATCACGTTGCTTACCAAAAGGTTCTTCAAGAAAAATATAACGGCTGTTATTGATTGAAAGTAACTGTTCCAGCGAACTGACTAACGTTGGTGTTTTAATCAGTGAGACATCTGCGCCACTTTTTAGCCATTGCTTCATATTGTCAGGATATGTTTTTGTGTCTGTATGTTCATCAAACAGTAAATAAGGGCAACCAAGTTTATTTGCTAATTGTGTTACCAAAGCTGTTTTGCCAGAGCCAGATGCCCCGCTTAACGCGACGACTTTTGTTCTATTCATGCTATCTCATTGCGACAGAAACAATATCTGCGGTTATATTTTTGATTGTCTTCACGTTGTCAGTGCTTTTAACGCCAAATAATATTAAAGGAGTATTAACCTTAAATTAACTTTTCTAAATATTCTTTTAAAACATGAGCATGACTATATTTTTTATCTTTTGCACCATACAATAAAATGAGATTTTTATGGCTCACTTTTTCTAAGCACTCTTTCGCATGCTCTTTGTTTTCACTTAACTCGCTCATGTATTTTTTTCTAAAGTCGTTCCATTTTTCTGGTTCATGGTCAAACCATTTTCGTAGCTCACTACTAGGAGCTAAGCTTTTCCAATGATCATCAAGTTGTGCTTTATCTTTCGATATGCCGCGAGGCCATAGACGGTCAATAAGGGCATAAAAGCCTTGTGGAAATTCATCTTCATAAATGCGGTGGATTTTAATATTCATTTACCCCCCCTTTTTCTCGTCACTTGCGAAAAACATTATATTTCACTTGAATACACTCATTCCGAAAGGCGCTATCTTCTGTACCTATCAACTTTACACTGTTATTAAATTTCAGAGGCTACTTTACTTGTATTAATCAGTAAAAAATACGGTTTATCTTAAAAAAGCGCTAACTTCGCCAAGAAAAGTCATCTCAAAAAGCATTAAGGTTTTGTACGACTAGCTAACGCTTTTTTATATTTGTATTCAGTTACATACCATACGATAACACCAAATAAAAAACCTGCAACAGGCCAAGCAATATAGTGGATGATGGCCGCTTTAGACAAAAAGCCCTCGGCAAAAGGTTTAGTCACAAAGGCCATCATGATAAACATTGGTAAGCCATAAGATAAAACACCGCTGATCAAGATAAAATTCAATTTTCCTTTTGAGCGTGTAACCCCCCATGCTTTAAATTGCTTATCTTTCATCTAACTAACTCCTCATTATTAAATGGCAAACGGTGAGTATTATTAGCCATTGTAGAACTATTACGAACAAAAACCTGTTATTCGAAATTATATTGATTCATTAGATCAAATTTACAGACTCCGTTCAATCATTTATCCTTTACCACAGTGATAATTGAGATGAATAAAATCTGGTCCATTGATTCTCAATTCATATCTATTCTCCCTAAAGTCAATTCCATTAAGGACAATTAACACGTGCTCAACCCTCTTAAACTACCTTTAGCTGCGAAAATATTAATCGCGATGTTTCTTGGATTAGCCTTTGGTAGCCAATACACCATGCACACCAGTATTGACTCAATCGCCAATGGCTTCGTCATGCTATTACAAATGACAGCCTTACCTTATATTGCATTAGCCCTGATAGTGGGGATTGGTGGCTTATCACCTGCCAAGGCAAAATCAACCTTACGTTTTAGTGTGTTAGTACTTTTAGGGTTCATTTCAATCAGTGTTTTCTTTATTTTATTAACCTCTATTGCTTTTCCTGACTGGGAAAATGCCTCGTTTTACAGTGCGAGTACCATAAAGCCACAACCAGAATTCAGCTTCGTTGAACTATTTATACCCGCTAACCCTTTTAGCGCCTTTGCCAATGGTGTGATCCCTGCGGTAGTTTTATTCAGTTTATTAGTGGGTGTAGGATTAATGACCATAAAAGGCAAACGCCATACTTTATTGGTTTTAACCAGTCTTCAAACGTCTTTAGCCAACATTGCTAGTTTAGTGATGAAATTAGCACCAATCGGTATTTTTTGTATTGGGTATCGTGCAGCAGCAACACTAGACCCTTCATTACTAGAAGGCTTGACCGTATATATCGTTACAACCGTTATCTTAGTGATACTGTTAGGCTTTATTATTTTTCCAGCTACTGTCGCTATTATCACACCATTTAGTTATCGGCAAACCGTGAATATTTGCCGTGTAGCGATGATCACTGCCTTTGCTACGGGTAGTTTTTTTGCGGTGTTACCGGCTATTATCGAACACACAAAAAAAGCACTAGCAGAATTAGAAGGTTGCCCACCTGAGGTAGCTAAAATTCCTGGTATTATTGTACCCATTGTATTTAGCTTGCCCGTTGGCGGCAAGCTATTGGCATTATTGTTTACTTTGTTTTCAGCTTGGTTATCGGGCGCATACATTTCAACCGACGATTACTTCAACCTCATTATTTTTGGTGTTCCACAGCTTTTTAGTAATGCAACAGTTGCCATACCGAGCTTACTAGAATTATTTAATGTCTCTAGTGCTATGTTTGAGTTGTTCTTAGTCGCTGAAAATTTAATTATTGGCCGTTTAAGTGCCCTACTTTCCGTGAGTTTTGCAGTTTGTTTTCCTTTAATTATTGCTTGTCATTTCGCCAAAAGAAATCAAATAAAGTGGCGTTATTTAATTCGAAACTCAATTGTAATTCCCTTGATAGCAATCGCCAGTTTTATGGTATTAAAAGTGAGCTTTGAGCAGTTAAGTTTGCAATATCAAGGATACGATAAGTTTATTCAACGTGATTTAATTTTTACAACCACACCTTCTCGTTACCTTACCGAACCTGAAGAAAACATTAGTGACACAGCATCATCAAGTGATGTTTTAACTCGCATACAACAAAGGGGCTTTATTCGCGTTGGCTATTTTCGCGATGATTTACCATACTCTTTTCACAACGACAAAGGCAAACTTGTAGGCCACGATATTGAGATAATCAATTTACTCGCGGCAGATTTAAATGTTGATATTGAATACGTCAGAATTTTTCATCACCAAACAAAGTCACTCCTTGCTTCTGGTTATTTAGATATAACCACTGGCATTCCAGTTATTCCCGACAATATGAAGCAATTCACGTTAACTAAACCTTATTCAACGCAACCTATAGCGTTACTTGTCAAATCAGAACGCCGTGAAGAGTTTACCCATTGGCAAAAAATTCTCGATAATAACAAACTCATTATCGGCATTCCTGAAACATTTTTTTATAAAGACAAAGTTCAGCAGAGTTTTGTCACCACCACGGCATGGGAAATTTCTACACCACGTTTATTTTTTAAAGAAAAATATCAACATATTGATGCAATGTTATTTGGTGCAGCCGCTGCTTCGGGTTGGACGTTATTACACCCAGACTACACTGTAGTTGTTCCTAAGCCTGTTAGACCACCAATATTTATGGCCTTCCCTATTAATAGGTATGACCATGATTTTGAACAATTTATGGCCAATTGGATTGCAATGAAAAAACAAAACGGTACTTTGTCTATTATTTTTGATTATTGGATAGAAGGGAAAAAAGCGTCGCCAAGCATGCCAATTAATGCATTAGACAAACATTAAACCAAAAACTATTAAAGCTACGGCATAAGAGCAGCACTACACTTATGCTGTAGCTAAGTGATTTAACCTAAGCTCGGGTTCTTTAGTTTCAATCATTGATTAAGGTTTGTCTAAGCAATGAGATATTGATTGCCTACCACATTGTGTTGCATGTTGTTTCAAAATGAAGCAAGGTTATTGTGCCTTTGCAAAGTGAGCAAGTTGATCTGCGTGTGCTTTCTCAAACTTAGGACGAGACGTCGCCCGAATCACATACTCACGACAATTTGGATAATCGTAAAGACCATCAAATCGATGAATAAGCCGCAATACATCAGTCATCGCTATGTCTGCAATTGAAAAAGACTGTGCAAGCCACTCTTTCTGCTTCAACGTTGCCTCCATATGCTGAAGGCGAGAATGAAGAAACGCTCCTATACGTTTTTGCTCTGGTGACTCACTGTCACCGCCAGTAAACTTAAAAATGAACCAAGGTAAACTAGCCATTTCGACTGAATTTAATGCGGCAAATAGCCATTCTTGAACCCGCGCGCGTTCTCGTGGCTCGGTGGGTAGTAAAGTCTCGCTATACTCACCAATATGCAGCAAGATCGCCCCGCTTTCGAAGATTGAAATATCTCCTTTTGTTAGCCAAGGTACCTGTCCAAAGGGTTGATGCTCAAAATGATTAGAACTACGTTCATGAAATGGGACACTATGAACATCATAACTTAAGCCTGCTTCTTCTAATGCCCATCGTGCACGAAGGTCACGCACATATCCACGAGGAAATTCCGGAACCCAATCAAATGTAGTGATAGTAAAGTCAGCCACCGTTCGCTACTTTATCAATTATTTGTGATTTACATGTGGTTCGTTAGCTTCGCTAAAACGCCCACGTAAGGGCTTTTTATAAGTTTACTAACATTGTGTAGCCAAACAAAGCCGAGCAAACTGTTACGTATTCAACTTGAAAAACCTTGTTAGGCATTTGATATACCCAGCGGTTTTATATTTCTTTTTTCATAATTCCAGAAAATTCTAACCGGCCTTCGAGTTCACGAAAATCTGCATTCACGAGTTCCCAACCTTCTGTTCCAAGTTTATTAAGGTAAGCTTCTACGTCTTCGCGTTTTTTACCTTTAAATAATCCCGCTGAATCAACATCCTTAGAATCTACAATTTTATATTTATACTTTCCCATGAGTTCTCCATAACCTACTTAATTTTGGAATGCCTAACACTTCACAAATGGCCGCATAAGTGCTTGGTTAAAATAAACGACAAAGAAGCAAAAACCAACTGTTATTTTTCTTAAAGTGACTATGATGGGCCAAGCTTTTGACTAAACTGCAAGGCGACTAAACACAAAGGAGAAAGCTCTACGAAATTCTCTACTCCGTTTCATCAATTTTATTGTAGAATCGAGCTACACGCATGACTTTTATATGTTTTTATCCTTGACGAACGCGGTAACAAGGTGCTACACGCGATTTATTTCACCTAAGACATTTCATTCACAATTAGCAACCTAAAAAGGTAGCATCGCAAGTAATTATTAATCATCATATTTAATTATTCCGTTTTTAAATACTCTAAAGTATCAACCATTTCAAATTTAGGGCTTCGCTTTATAAACTCTCTTAAAAAAGCTGTATGTGCCGCTCCCATTAGAATAAATACTCGATCGCTTTTATTCATTTTAATCCTGTTAAGGTTAGAATAAATCTTCATGTTTCTGTGGTAAAAGAGAGCCGCATTGTCTGCACCTTCAAAGTTATCATCTAAACCCACATATAACAGTTTATCTGCATTAGCATTTATTGAAGCGTCCAAGTTTATCGGATGGTTTATAAACTTTAATTTCTCAAGTAACGAAAGTGACTTGTATTTTTTATCTAATGCGGCAAGTTCAGGATAATGTTTAAATGGCGTATTGGTGATCGCTAAATAGGTTTTAGGATCTATCGAATTGGTTAGTTCGGGGCTATTTTCAATAAAGTCACCTACGCTATAGTTATATCCCATGTGATTATCTATGCCATAAATTTTTTCAATGTTGTTTAATCTCGCAACATCAAATGCGATCATACTGGTTTCACCGCTTGACGTAATTAACTCAGACTGATGCTTTAAAAATTGTTGATATAATAAATTAAGTTGCTCATTTTTTTCTGGAACTGACTCCACACAAATAATAGTTGGTCGAAATTTCGCAATCATTTTAGAGATTGCTCTTACTTCTTTATGTAAACTTTTGTTTTCTTCGTCAAATTCGGTGCTATTTGCATCAGGCGTTGGTCCAAAATGAAAAGTACCAAAATTAAGGACTTTAATTTTAGAGTGGTTTATCTGTGTTTTAGTTGTCTGTAAGACATTACTTTCACGACTTACAACATTAAAACTTAATAACACTAAAAGACTGATTATTACAGCTGTATATCGCATCGTTTAATTTTCCTTTTAATGAGGAGTATTCCTATATTTATTTTCAAAAACGTTATTAACATTAAAAAATTTATCGAAGTAAATGCTTCAAGCTTTGGTTACTTAAATGCTTTAACCCCAGCTTTTTTTTGCAATAGTTCATAACCACAAACTTAAACGGATAAAAGTTGGTGGTTATGTCAAACCAAGCCGAATTGAGCCTCTTTAGCAGCCCTATGCTTTACGCGCTTGTGAGACAACAATTACAACTTCCAAGCAATTTCATTTCTTAGTTTTTCAACCAGTTTAACATCAGCCCCTGCAACAGCCGTATACACAAAAGTTTGTTTATTAACGCTTACACACTTTATTGCCGCTCGGTTACTGCTGAAATTACCATAAACATAGTTGCCATTTTTAACAATAGATTTAAAGCCTAAGGACGATAAAATAGACACTCCTTTCACTGCACATAATTCAGGTGTTTCTTTTAATAACTTATGATGTGACCACAGCTGAGGTGTATATTCTTTTTCAACTGTGACCAATTTAGTTTTAGTGATAATTTTTGGTTCAGGTGTATTCTCTGGGCTGAACGCACAACCTGATAATGCAATGATGTATGCTAGAATTAAATACTTAATGAGACTCTCCTTATCTTTTATCGCTTCGCCTCACATCATCTTCTGCACAAACAGGGCAATATATGAGCAGCGCTTTTTAGTGTACGAGTGCATGCTATTATTATATTTTGTTAGCAATTGCTCATAATTACATTAATGATCTTATCTTTTCGCTGTTGAATAATTACCCTGCTCCAAATTCCGTTTTCAGGCACAAGTCCTTTTACTTCACGTTGCTGTTCATTGTGAATATATGTTTCTAGCTTTTTAGTCAGAGGAATATTACCCACAGCGCAATTATGCGACTTTGACAACAACAAATAATTTCCCAGACAGTTCAAAAATTGATTCCTAAATTCTTCGTCATAGTTGTCATAGCCATGAGGCTTGCTTTTTGGCTCAGTGGTAGGCGCAATATGTTCAAGTTCTGGACTAATAACTCTATCGAACCGAGTTTGTGAATAACCGGCCTTTCCTTGTTGCTCTAGATAAATTTCATATTTCCAGAGTAAATATTTTGCAACCGAATGGTTGATACTTCCTTGTAGAGATTCGTTAAATCTTTCATTGTTCCAATAACCCCACCACCAGTCCGTTGTGGTTTTCATCCACTCAATGCGTTCAATTATTGGTGAAATATCTTTTTTGCTTTCGGTGAATTTCTCAAATACATCATTAATTCTTGAAGTAATATCAGCCCGCGTTCCTATCAGACGATGCCTAAGTACCAAAGATTCCAATGACGAGCAAAGTTTTCCAATTTCATCAAGCGGCAAGCCATATCGGTACGCCTTAATGACAAATGGAATCGCGACCGCTATTCCGCCAAGAGAAATGAGGGAATGAATGGCAAAGCTTTCTCTCTCATTTCGGCCAAAAAACTGTGATAAATGTTCAAAGCTTGTCGAGAGTGACCTAGAGAAAGACTTGATAAAATCGAGTGGTTTTTCATTAGCCAACATCTTATTAATTTTGTCTAAAGAATTTTTTTCCCAGAGCGAATTAAAGTAAACCCGCAAAGTATAGAGCAATACATCATCTTCATTAATTCTGTATTCAATCGATGAAATAGATTTGTAGATTTTCTCAAAACGCCCTTTTATTTCATCAATTAACAATTCCACTTCGTCGCTACCCTTGCCGTGCAAGTGAACTTGATGCATGAATTGAGCTTTGACTATTTCAAGGTTTGACGGTCGCTTTCCACGGCTGTTTTGAAAGATAAACATCTGTATCGCCTCTGATTCATTTTGAACCGGATGCGTGGTACAGGTTGCATCACCAACGATAGACAACATTTTGGTCAGATACCCTTCTGACTTGTTAGAAAGATGTTTTTTGAAAAAATCGAATGCTCTGACAATTCGGCGTGACGACTCTGTTTCAAGACCATTATGGTCAAACTTATTTTGATCTATTACATAGTCAACGAATATTTGATTATCGTAATCAACAGTCCAAAAGCGAATTGCGCTTCGCCTCTTCACCATATCTTCAAAGCAAATTTCTTCTTCCTCAGATAAAGCCCTTATGGATTTCAGCTTGGCAAACAGAGCAGATAAAAAAATGACAATGGTAGTTAAGCGTTGTTGGCCATCTATTACGTTGAAAGATTGTGCTTTTTCCTCAAAAAGGAAGTGGCCGAAATAATAAGGGTTAATTGCATTGCTTCTGCTATATTCTTCTAAATCTGACGCGAATACATCTGTTTGCGTGTTTTTGTCTGATTTCTCCACCGGAGTATCCCAAGAGTATGCACGCTGATATGAAGGCACGACAATTTTGTTGCCCGCCATCATCTTTCTAATGGTTGTTGAAGCTTCCAATTTTTTACAGCTCCTTTGGGTTGTGGTTTTGAAGCCTAGCGCCCGTTGAATGGACAATAAAATAGTTGGTAGAAATAAGCGACGAAGATGCAAAAACCAACTGTTTTTTCTTTTATATTTTCGTGTTAGCTGATTACTACCTCATACAGTGGTTATTGCTTAGCTGCCATATAAAACAGAAAGAGTACAAAAGCACCAAGCAAAATAAGCCCAATTATGACCATAACGGTTAAGGCTTTTGATTTTTGCATCGAATCTGTTAAGCCCTTTGCTGGAACTAATCCTAATGCCATTAGAATGTTAAGCAGAAAGTCCATATAAATAATCTCTTTTTACTCTTTGCCAAGAACTTAATTAGAACTTAAAACTTAAAACTTAATTAGACACCCACTAAAACTTAATTAGACACCCACTATAGAAACTTAATTAGACATCCACTATACCACTGCCAAGAAGTAACTGAATATCTAAACTTGATTAAAGTGCATAAAAATCGGTAATAAATCGCCTTCAACGAGTCAAACAAGTGAAATTTAGTATTTCTGCAGAGTAATTATCAAATCTAGGTCAAACAAACCTCTTCCATACAAGGAATTGTTAGACTCGATAAGGATAACTAGGTGTTTACGCTAATAGCTTTTCACAATTAGCAAGATTGCTTCGCCGTTTTCGGTGTTGGTGTTGGCAGTATTTCGTTAAGCTATCAACATCGCCTACAGCACCTCTAAAGCAGCGACTAAACTGTTGGCTTAGTGTAACCCAGTTACCGGCACTGATATTCAGGCGAGTCAGTAGTTTAGGTTGGTGCTGTGCTATATAGCCTTTTTTATCTTCTCTGATACAACGCCCAGTTAATTCCACAAGCTCAAGGTAATCTGTTAAACAAAACGGTAAGCCTGCAGGGCTACCTTTGCTCGGATTACCAACAAATGGTGGTAACTTTTCAGGCTGTTTGCCTTGAATAGCCGCCTTGATGCGTAGTTTGATGCTTGTAAAGTCTGAAGTTTCTGGTGTTTTGGCGATATTAGCTCGAATGGGGTTTAAGTCTACATAAGCCATACAAGCGGCAAGTGCTTTTTCATCAAGTAGTGCTTGAGAGCTAAACCGCCCTTCCCAAAATCTGCCTTTGCAATTGTCTTCTCGATTGGCTTGTCTGGCAATAGACTCATTTAATAACCGCATCAACCAACTAATGTCCATGAGTCGTTTACGGTATTGCTCAGCCGTTTGCCTAACGATATCTATCATGGGAGCTAAAAGCTCTTCACCGCGTAAATACTTTTGTGTAAGTAATGTACCCTTAAACAATTGATGCCAACGCTTTAGCACCTCATCCATCGACCAACTGTTTGCTGTTTCTTCATCAACAAACAAAACCAAATGTACATGGTTACTCATCACCGCATAAGCACACACATCAATGGCAAATACGTCACTAAGTTGAAACAGTCTATTTTCCACCCATTGTCTTCGGTGCTCATAACTTTTTCTAGTAACGACATCTTTGCCACACAAAAAAGCACGGCGAACACAACGGGAAATACAATGATAATAAGGTGTAGCCGCCAAACATACTTGACGACTTCTGGCGATAGTCATTTCGCTTCCTTGCGATTGATTTACAATGACTCAAAGATTAGACAAACACTGGAATTTTACAAGTTAATTGTGGGTGTCTAGATTATTACTCCCCTGAACAACTAAAGGACTGACAGATTCAGGCAGTGATTGAGTTCACATAAGAGAGCCTCAATATGTGTTTGCCGTAAACAATTTTAACGGTCACAGTGACAGAACGAAGTAGATTATTTTGCTGATTGATTAACAATTAGCTGCCTAGCGGCAGCTAAAAAAAACACTATTGCCTATTTGACGGAAGAAGGTTCATATGTGTTAGCAGTAAATTACTAGTTAAGATTCTTTTACGCACTTAAAACGAATTTCAGTTTTAGGGAAGTTACCAAAAATATATGGAGGTTTCGCGTCTATGGTTTCTATAACCTTAACTATTTTTTGTGACTTTTGACATTGTGCATACGCTTCTTTCATAGCTTCGGCTTTAAGCGTGCCCATACCAGAAAAACCTGTAGCTGCTTGACGAGAAACCATATAAGTATCTCCCCCCATTGGGATTATGCCTGAGTTTTGGGCACAACCCGCCATAAGAATAACTAGAGATAAAATTAAATATTTCACGGTTTGAAAACTCCTTTTACTGCTAACGCTTATATTAAACGGCTTAAAATGATTGGTTTGCTTTTTTGCACCTTGCAAAAAACGAAACAAGCTTTTTAAGTCCGATTTGAATTTTTTGTTAGGTGAATTTACTTGAGCATCAGTTATTTAGCAAGTGGTTCGATTCACTGCTGAGCCTGATTGTTTAACCCCAGAAGTTAAACCTGAACTAAGCTACAGGCAGTGTGTAAAACTTAAAGAAAACTAGATTGCCGATAACACTAAACCAAGCCGCTACTTTTTAAACACCAGAATCACAATAGTTGAGTCGAAAACAAATCAAGTTGTTAAACACTAAACTTAACAAACGATAATTAAATGAGTTATTCACCCTAACGCTTTAAACAGCGGAAAACGCGAGCGTAGCGAGTGGTTTTCCGCTGCTTTAACTTGTTACACACCGTTACCGTAGATGTTTATTTTTAACTTCAGTTGCTGCGAATACTCTTTAAGCTGAGTCACATTGCGACTTGGCACTAAAGACAAGACGAACGAATCTGTGCCATTGTCGATTCCAATTATTTCTAACCCAACGTTTTTTGCACACGTTGAGAACAAAAAACCAGATTCGTGAGATTCCAAATAGTAAGATATATTTGACTGAGTTTTCTGCATATCGGACGCTAACTCTTTCGATATGCTGCATTTAGAAAGTGTATTCTCAGATATATCGTTCAACAAATTAAAGACATATTGTGCATCTTCTCTCCAATCTACAACTGCTACACGGTTAATACTTTTGAGGCTTTCGGTAATTACAAATGTAAAGTCAAATGAATCTTCAAAAGCGCCATCAAATCCAGATTCTTCTAGTCCGTCTTTGTGTTTTGCTTTGTATGCTTGCTTATTAGAAAGATAAAGTTGAACGTCATCCAAAATGCTCTTATCCCCTTTACTCATAATCCTAGCTACTACAATTTCTGGAGAGTCATTTTTCGACTCCATTTTATTACAGCCTCCTGCGATCAAAGCGGCAATAACTATAAATAAATTTTTCATTCCTTGTCCCCAAAATGGTGTGTAACAATTTAGTATTTATGCGACACGCAGTTTGTGTTGCATAATCGCTTGTTGGACTGAGGCGCTACCTGCTCGGTGTGTCAGAGTTGGTGTTCTTTATGCTATGGGAATTTGCTTTTTATGACCTAAGCGATATCTAGCCAATTTAATTGACGTGCCTATCGTATCTAAGCTATCCCTGCGCTACTCAGTATTTATTATGTGCTTCATTACACCTAAGTTTGGCTAGATAAGCAACTATATTTTTCACGCAAAAAGGCTATTAGCCTGAGCAGTTAAGCAGGTTAACTCATTGATTTGATGCAGCAAGCAAGGCTGCTAACTCGTTCGCTCTGTATTAGCCGCCACTAACTCCAAGTTAAACACGCCAATAAACCGCAAGTTACCTACCTTACAGTGCTGACAAGGCCAGTGTGCTATCCGAGGCGGGCTCTCTACCTTCACCTCTCTGCTTTGCGAACGTGCGACGCCTGTGACCTTATCAACGCTAATTTTCGTTTGCGACACGCATTAGCTAAAAAACCATAGTGACGAATACGCATAAACCCTTTTGGCAGTACATGCTGTAAATAACGCCGTAAAAACTCATCATTGCTTAGCGTCATCACTTTTTCACGATAATTATCTGCGTAATCTCGGTATCTAAAACTCACCGAGTGCGTATCCATCGACACTAAACGTGATTCTGACATCACGCCTTTTCGGGTATAACGTGCTAGATAACTGACTAGCTTTTCACTGTACGTTAAACAGGCTTTGCTATAAACACACCACTTGGTTGGCGTGCTTATTTTCGTCAATGAGCTATCACTTTCATTTAGCGCTGCAAGCATTTTTCCTCTAAATACGCTTGATAACGCCTTTACTGGGTATAAATAGCCTTTTTCTATCTCATACCAATGCGTCTTGTTGAGCGTTCCCGCAGGAATTAAGCAATGTAAGTGAATATGCTGACTTAAGGTTTGCCCCCAAGTATGTAAAACACTTGTCATCCCCAATTGACCATGCCCTTTTCGTTTAGCAAATTTATTCAAGGTTTGCCATGCTGCCTTGAATAAACAATGATATAAGACATTGGGGGTATAGTGGGCAATGATATTAAGCTCATGAGGAAGCGTAAAAACAAGGTGGAAATAGCGGCATGATAATAAGTTTTCTTGCTGCTTTTGTATCCATGTTGCCGTTGCTATCCCTCCACACCGTGGACAGTGGCGGTCTCGGCAGCTACACCCTAGCTGCTGCGACTCACCACAGTTATCACATTGCCATGATTGATAACCGAGCTGTCCCGTTCTGCAGGATTGAATATGCTGACAAACGCGTAATTGCTGGTAACTCATTTTATGATGTTGCCGATAATGCCCAAGACTCACATTTAATATATCAGCTAGGTGTAAGGCGCTCATTTTGTACGCCAACCCGCGAGTAAATCAATACCGCCATGCCCCAATTCGGGCAGCCAATGTAAGTAGCTTTGTGTCGTTTTAATGTCACTATGACCAAGCTGGTGCTGAAGTTGGTGTAATGGCATACCTGATTCTAGTTGATGTGTAGCATAAGCATGACGTAAGGCATGTGGATTACACTGTGTTAAACCACACATCTGTGCATGTTTCTTCAATGCTTTCCTGAAACTCGATGGTGACATCGGTTTATCCATTAACCATCGCGAGTAAAACATCCACCCTGTTGGGTGATACATTGTCCAATAGCAACGTAATTGATTTAGCACACTATCAGAGACAACCACATAACGCGATTTATCGCCTTTGCCCTGTTCAATTAAAATAGTTCTTCGCTGCCCATCAATGTCTTGTACTTTTATACGTAAAAGCTCACCGATTCGGAGACCACACCCGTAACACACCATGATTAACGTTTTCAATCGCATATCATCAGCGCAGCTTTCTATTAGCCGCAGTATATCGTCGCGTGATAAATACGCAGGGGCGCGAGACTTGGCTTTGGGTAGTGAAATATCTAATTTCAGTGGACGGTGAAGGACATTTTTAAATAAGAACCAAATACTGTTTATTTGTATTTTCTGGCTTGCTCTAGAGAGTTTACGAATAGCAGGATCTTTAAAAAACGCATTAAGTTCACTATCAGTAATCGAATCAAGCGGTTTATTAAAGTAATGGCTGAGTTTGAGTAGATGATCACAGTAGCTTTTACAGGTATTTTGCGAATAACCTCGAAAGGCTATTTCAGTTTTAACTTGTTCAATGAGTGGGTTCATGACTTACCTCCAAGTGATGGAATAACCCCAAGGTAAGTGTGAGCCAAATTCTAGCAGTTGCACTCTCCGCGTAGCGGCTTAGTTCAACAGCTTATTCATAGGAACCATTCTCGCAAGTAACACGACGGGCTGCTCCTATGTTCATAAAATTGAAAATTTAAATTACCACTTCTTTTTAACTAAATCAATGAGATAGTACTTCACATTCTCGCTTTCTACGATTAATACAAGAATCATTCTCGATTTCTTGCTAAAAACAAGAAAACAACTAAACTGTACATTCATACAGTATGTGGTAAAATTAATTTTGATGAAGGATTATCAACATGGCCTCACCTTTTTTAGCCGCTATCAAAGAGTTTATGTGGACGCGTCGTTACGCTAAAAGAACGATTGAAACCTATTTATATTGGATCAAATACTACATAAACTTTAATAAACAGAAGCACCCTTTAGATTGTCATAATAAAGACGTTGAACGATTTCTTAATTATCTTGCAAACCAAGAAAATGTTGCACCTAAAACTCAAGCCGTTGCATTAAACGCAGTAAACTTTCTTTACAAAGAGTATTTATCTAAACCTTTGTCACTAGCACTAAATTACAATAAATCTCGTGTACAACCTAAGTTACCGGTGGTATTAACACCAACAAAAATAAAAACGTTATTTAAATACATTGATAATGATTACAGGCTTCCCTGCGCATTAATGTATGGCAGCGGTTTACGAGTAATGGAGGTAGTTCGTTTACGAATACACGATATAGACTTTAATTTTCATTGTATTAGTGTTTGGTTTGCTAAAGGTGGAAAACATCGTCGTGTTACCCTAGCCCCTGAATTAGTCAATGATCTAAAAAGCCAAGTAAAGTTTGCTAGCATCCATTTTAAGCGAGATATAAGAAACCCGAGTTATTCTGGAGTTTATTTGCCTTTTGCATTAGCCCGTAAATACCCTAACGCGAATAAAGAAGAAGGCTGGCATTACTTATTTCCATCTCACAGATTAAGCGAAGATCCAGAAGTAGGCTTGCTACGCAGGCACCATATTCATGAAACTATGTTAAGAAAAGTGATAAAACGTGCCGCGAAAAAGGCGTTATTAAAGAAACCTATTAGTTGCCATACCTTACGGCACTCATTTGCTACGCATTTACTACAACGCGGGGCTGACATTCGTACCGTTCAGGAACAATTAGGCCATACTGATGTGCGAACCACACAAATCTATACCCATGTTATTGAAAGAGGTGCAAATGGTGTGAGAAGTCCATTGTCAGACTTATATTAAGTTTACCCGTGCGGTTCATTAACAAATAGACAAACAGAAAAAACCCAGCGCTAAGGCTGGGCTTTCAAAATTGCTACTTCTTTAAACGCTTATAAAAGGCTAGAAAGAATCGTATTTAATGTTTCACTTGGGCGCATTGCCTTAGTCGCTAAGTCATCAGCTGGTTGGAAGTAACCACCGATATTTTGCGCTGGTCCTTGTGCTTCATTTAACTCTGCAACAATTTTATCTTCTTGCTTGGTTAACGCTTGCGCCACAGCAGTAAATGCTGATTTTAACGTTTCGTCTTCATTTTGTGCTGCAAGCTCTTGCGCCCAATATGTCGCTAAGTAGAAGTGAGAACCACGGTTGTCTAACTCACCTACTTTACGAGAAGGCGATCTATTCTCATCTAAGAATTTACCTGTAGCGGCGTCCAACGTGTTTGCTAATACTTGTGCTTTAGCATTTCCCGTTGTATTGCTTAAATGCTCTAAAGAAGCTGCAAGCGCTAAAAATTCACCTAAAGAATCCCAACGTAAGTGGTTTTCTTTCTCAAATTGTTGAACATGCTTAGGCGCTGAACCACCGGCACCGGTTTCAAATAAACCACCGCCATTCATTAATGGCACAATTGAAAGCATTTTTGCTGACGTGCCAAGCTCTAAAATTGGGAATAAATCAGTGTTGTAATCACGTAATACATTACCTGTTACAGAAATTGTATCTTCACCTTTACCACAACGCGCTAAGGTAAATTCACATGCTTGTGTAGGCGCAAGAATTCGTAGGTCTAAACCGTCTGTATCGTGCTCTGGTAAATAAGTGTTAATTTTTTTGATCATTTCAGCATCGTGCGCGCGATTCTCATCTAACCAAAATACTGCTGGAGTATTTGATAAACGCGCACGTGTAACGGCTAGTTTCACCCAATCTTGAATGGGTGCATCTTTCGTTTGACACATACGGAAAATATCACCTTCTTCAACATCTTGAGAAAGTAACACATCACCTGTTGCAATATTTACCGCACGAATAACACCTTCACCTTTTGCCATGAACGTTTTGTCGTGTGAACCGTATTCTTCGGCTTTTTTCGCCATTAAACCAACATTAGGAACAGTACCCATTGTTGTTGGATCAAATGCACCATTTTCACGGCAGTAATCAACAACAGCAGAGAAAACACCAGCATAGTTACGATCAGGGATCATAAACTTAGTATCTTTTTGCTTACCGTCTGGGCCCCACATTTGACCAGAAGCACGAAGCGCAGCCGGCATTGACGCATCAATAATAACGTCACTTGGCACATGTAAGTTAGTAATGCCGCGGTCAGAATCAACCATAGCAAGTGGAGGCTGAACATCATATACAGCATTTAAATCTGCTTCAATTTCTGCCTTTTGTTCCGCAGGTAAACGTTCAATTTTAGCGTAAACATCACCAATACCATTGTTAACATCAACACCTAATTGTTCGAAAGTAGCTGCGTGCTTAGCAAACACATCTTTGTAGTATACTTTTACCGCGTGACCAAAAATCACAGGGTCAGATACTTTCATCATCGTTGCTTTCATGTGAAGAGAAAGTAAAACATCTTCGTCTTTTGCTTTTTGTGTTTCTGCTTCAAAAAATTCAACCAGTGCTTTTTTGCTCATCACTGATGCATCAATCACTTCTTTATCTTCTAAGGCGACTTTCTCTTTTAAAACAGTAATGCTGCCAGCAGTATCTACGTATTCGATACGCATATCAGTTGCACCATCTACCGTCATCGATTTTTCACTGCCGTAGAAGTCACCCGACTCCATATGAGCTACATGAGACTTTGAGTCTTTTGACCAAGCACCCATTGAGTGTGGATTTTTCTTTGCATAGTTTTTAACAGCAGTAGGAGCACGACGGTCAGAATTACCTTCACGTAATACAGGGTTTACCGCCGAACCTAACACTTTAGCGTAAGTTAATTTAATTGACTCTTCAGCTTCATTTTTTGGCTCTGCTGGATAATCAGGTAATGCATAACCTTTAGCTTGCAATTCTTTAATTGCAGCTTGTAATTGTGGGATAGATGCTGAAATGTTCGGTAATTTAATGATATTTGCTTCTGGTGTTTTCGCAATATCACCTAATTCTGCTAATGCATCACCAATGCGTTGTTCTTCTTTTAAGTATTGTGGAAAATTAGCAATAATACGACCCGCTAATGAAATATCGCGTGTTTCAACGCCAATATCAGAAGAAGCTGTGAAAGCTTGAATAATCGGGAGTAATGAATGCGTCGCTAATGCTGGCGCTTCATCAGTAATGGTATAAATGATTTTAGATGATTCTGTAGTCATTTTTGTTCCTAGTTATTTTCAGCGAGTATGCAATAAAATGAATAAAAACCCGTAAATGTAAAATTAACATTCATTTTATTGAAAAAAATATTTGCGCGCGCATAGTAAAGGAAACCGCGTTTTAACACAAGAATTCACTATGCTTTGCTCATAAAAAAGCACGCTATCTTACAACATTTTGTCATGGATACCTTGTTAAGCGTTAGCGTCGCAACATCGCTATGTATGGGGGGTCAACTGTTATTTTTCAAGTAGGCTATGTCCTTATAGTCATCGAACACATTTTCAGGTTGATCTTGAGTGATCGTCTCGATTTCGACATTTTACGCCCTATTTTCACGTCTCGATATCGAGATTAATAAAGCCTCTCATCTAAAAATAAAACTTAACAGATTGAATTTTAAATATATTTTATATTTGGCATTGTCTTAGCTTTATCTAGGTGACAAACCGTTCACTGAACTTAAAGCGCCCTGCTCGCTTTCGTTGATGTAAAAAGGAATACGATGGATATCGTTAGAAAAAAACAAAAAAATTTCACCCCTGTCATAAAGTGGGCCGTTATTACCGTCGTTATTATCTCATGTATATGGGCATTAACGTATGCCAGTAATAGTGGTCATAAAGTGTCAGCCAACAATGTGCTGCTTGATGCGGTGCAATCTGGCGAACTTACCCTTGACGTTAGAGGCATTGGCGTATTAGTACCAAAAGAAGTGTACTGGGTGGCTACCGAAGTAAATGGCCGTGTTGACAAAGTCTATAAGAAAGCAGGGGCTGCCGTTAAAAAAGATGATTTAATCATTTCAATGAAGAACTCATCTCTTACCCAACAGTTAGAAGAAAGCCAATGGGAGCTTGAAGAAACAAAAGCACAACTTAACGCACAGCGCGTTGCGCTTGAATCACAAGTGTTAGATCAAGAAACGCTAGTGATCAACAGTCAATTAAATTATGAAAGCGCCCTGCTTACGCTTAATGCTCAAAAAACATTATTAAATCAAGGTATCGTTGCCATTTCAAAAGTGGAGCATGAAGAAGTTAAAATTGAAGTGGAGCAATTATTACAACGATGGCAATTAGAAAAAAAGCGCTACGCTAAAGCACAAGAGAATTTAGTAGCGCAAAAGCGTGCATTTAACGCGCGTTTAAAACGTATGGAACGTGGTACAGCAAGAATTCAGCACTTGGTGAACAGCTTAGACATACGTGCTTCAATCGACAGCATAGTGCAAGAAATGCCATTAGAATTAGGACAACAAATAACGGCTGGTACGAATGTGGCACGACTAGCCCGTAATGATGAATTTATCGCAGAAATTCGTGTGCCTGAAAAACAAATTTATCAAATCGGCTTAACTCAAGCAGTAACCCTTGACACGAAAACCAGCAAAGTAAGTGGCGAAGTCATTCGTATTGACCCATCCGTTGTTAACGGTTCCGTGCAAGTTGATGTAGCTATCACAGGAAAATTACCCAAAGAAGCAAGGCCTGAGCTCAGTGTTGACGGCATTATTCATGTTGCCCATCTAACAAACACTCTTTATGTAAAGCGTCCTATGTATGCTAAAGCGAATGAATCAAGTGCTGTATATGTCGTAAACACGGAAAATAACAGCGTGGCTTTACGTGACGTAACCTTTGGCCGCTCATCGCAAACTCACATTGAAATTATTTCTGGTCTTTCTGCTGGCGAAAACGTTGTAGTATCAAACGTATCGTCATGGAAAGACAAACAAATTAACGCGATACAATAGTTAACAATAATAAGGAAAGCACAATGCAAAACCAAGCAAAGACTCTCGTGACCTTGAATGCCTTAGACAAAATATTTTATACCGATGATGTAGAAACACATGCATTAGAAGGTATTAATTTAACCATTCACCAAGGTGAATTTATATCGATTGCCGGCCCATCGGGTTGTGGTAAATCTACCTTATTATCTATTTTAGGTTTATTAGATACGCCTACTAATGGTAATTACCAGTTATCAGGACACGACGTGACGAGTTTAGATAAAGACGAACGTGCACTGATCCGAAATGAAAAAATTGGCTTTATTTTCCAAGCCTTTAATTTAATTAGTGATTTAACTGTTCAAGAAAATGTAGAGCTTCCTTTATCTTATCGCTCAGATATTAGCAAAAGCGAGCGCCAACAACTGGTAACTGATGCTTTAAAACAAGTCGATATGCAACACCGTGCCAATCATTTTCCCTCACAATTATCAGGGGGGCAGCAACAACGTGTTGCAGTAGCACGAGCCATTGCCGGTAAACCAGCTATTATTCTTGCCGATGAACCAACCGGTAATTTAGACTCAAAAAATGCAGGAGCTGTCATGGAGTTACTGGATAAACTTCATGCTAATGGCGCGACTATTTGCATGGTTACTCATGATCCTCGCTCTGCAAGCCGCGCCGATAGAATCATTGAAATTTTCGACGGCAAAGTAGTGGCCGACCGTCCATCAGAAACCCCAAGCGCTATCGCCATTTAGTGGGCTGAGGATATAAATATGAGTTTATCTATAGAATTTAAGTATTCAATGCGCATGTTGCTAAAAAAGCCGTTGTTTACTTCATTAACTATTTTAATCGTTGCCATAGGACTCGGTTTAACCGTTTATACTTTTTCATTATTAAACGGCTTGGTCTTCAAACCACTTTATTTAAATGGTGAAAAACAAATCGTCGCCATAGAAGCACAGTTTGATCACAACCATTTATCGCGCCGTGCAGCTGATCCATATCACATTAATTTAGCGGCAAAACAACTGGGCATTTTTGAAAATCATGGTTTTTTTACTGAGGGTACTACCTTCATTGGTGGAAACTCTAGCCAGTATTCAGCACTCTTTACAGCCAAAAAAATGAACGCCAGCTATACCAGTGTCAACATTTTCGACATGACAGGTATACAACCATTACATGGAAGAGGCTTTATTCAAGATGACTTTGTTGATGGTGCAGAGCCTGTGGTGGTACTTAGCTATAACGTATGGCAACAGTACTTTAATGCAGATCCAAAAGTCATTAACCAACAAGTTGCTCTTGATGCGATGCCAGGTAGAATAATTGGTGTGATGCCTGAAGGGTTTTCTTTTCCTGATAAAGCACAAATATGGCAACCATTAAATGAACGTATTGTTAACCCCGTAGAGGCAACTTTTAGTAGTTATTTGGCATTTGCCCGTTTAGCTGAAGGAGTCACCATAAAAGAAGCGCAAGCTGGTTTAGATACGATAAATCAACAAATTGCATCTTCCATAAAAGAAGACTTCAATTTTCGTATCCCAGATGATGGTAGATACTTAAATGTGTTGCCTTACAAACAAGCAAGTATTACCCAGTATTACAACATTTTTATCGCCTTATTAATTGTTGTATTTCTCATTCTCTTACTTGCATGTATTAACGTGAGTAATTTATTACTCGCTCGCGTGAATGAAAGAATTAAAGAAGTAGCTATTCGTTTAGCGCTGGGCATTCCACGTAAAAAACTCATGGTACAAATGCTTTGGGAAAGTGTGTTTATTTGTACCATTGGTGGTTTACTCGCCCTGCTATTTGCTGCATACGGTATTGAACTTACCAACAATATGTTCAACCAAGCGTTTGCCATTAATCATGAAAAACCTTTTTGGTGGACATTAACTATTGATAGTCAGGCTGTGGTCATTTTAGTATTCTCAATTATAGCTATGGTGTTAATTACTGGTCTTTTCCCTGCTTATAAAGCATTAAAAAGTGATTTTAATGCAGTAATACGTGACGGTACGCGCGGTGCATTAGGTAAAAAAGCAGCTAATGTTGGTAAAGCTTTGGTCATTTCTGAAATTGTTTTATCTTGTGTGGTGCTCGTAATGGCAACCGTTTTATTATCAACTGGCTATTTTGCAAGTAAAGCTGACTACGGCGTTGAAACGACTTCACGTTTAACTGCTCAGTTACAGTTGCCTCCAGAAAAATATCCGGTAAGACGTGATACCGAGCATGATTATCAAGACCGTATCAATCGCTCACAAGTTTTTTATCGAATTAAAAGCGCCATAGACGCCATGCCTAACATTAATGCAAGTGCCATGATGACTCAATTGCCTGGTACAGGTGAAGGTACTAGTTTCTTTGAAATTGAAGGTAGAGCTGCCGCTATTTATAATGAAAATCCTTACAGTAATAATGAATTAATAGCCAGTGACTCTTGGCGAGCCTTGGGTATGAAAGTCATTCAAGGACGAGACTTTGATCACCGTGATGCCGAAAATGGTGCGCTTAGTATTATTATTAATCAATCAATCGCAAGCGCTTTCTTCCCTGATGGTGATGCCGTAGGAAAACGAGTAAGACGCGCCGGTAGAAATGGCCAGCGTGGTGATTGGTTTACTATTGTTGGTGTAGTGTCTGATACCTTCCATGGTTCAACAATGAGCTCGTCAAGTGCTTCATATAACTCGTATCACTCTATGGACAACATAGGACCAATGAGACAGTACATTGCCGTACATTACACCGGTGATCAAAGAACAGCGACCGAAGCCCTAATGCAAGCCATTGCAAGTGTTGATTCTGATGTCGGTATCTATCATATTCAAACTTACGATAATTTGATCCAACAGCCGATGAAATTGTTACTCTCGGTCAGTAAAATATTTTTGTTCTGTGGTATTGTAGCTGTGATTTTGGCGGCAAGCGGAATATATGCGATGGCTTCAAACAGCATATTGACTCGAACACAGGAAATCGGTGTTCGTCGTGCGATTGGTGCACCTGACAAAAAAATTATGCTTATGTTTTTAAAGCAGGCTGCAACACAATTATTTATTGGATTAGCATTAGGTATTACTCTATCTATTGTACTAACAGATTATATGTCTAATACCATTGTGATCAATCCTGAAAGCTATGGTATAGCGCTGGTTGGAATTCCATTATTAATTACATTTATGGTGATAATAGCTACCTATATTCCATCGCGTTCAATTTTGCGATTGGAACCAAGCGACGCATTACATTATGATTAATAAAAAGTAGTAATACTTAAAAATGGCGGTCATTGACCGCCTTTCTATTGTTAACAATGTCTTTAGCAACAAGCAGTAAAGTGATTGAAAATATAATGAACCATTCAAAACCGAGTATTTTAATCGCCGATGACGATGAAAACGTGCTTTCAGCATTGACGCTTGCGTTAAAGTGTGAAAATTATCAAATAAACAAGGCAACAACACCTCATCAGGTAATCACCCTTTTATCGCGCAAACAGTTTTCTTGCTTATTGCTTGATTTAAATTATACCCAAGACACCACTTCTGGCTCTGAGGGTATGCAACTAATTGAAGCTATACGTAACATTGATAGCCATGTGCCAATTATTGCAATGACAGGTTA